>NZ_CP150188.1:390000-3790632 GCF_037965805.1 Aeribacillus sp. FSL K6-3256 | reverse complement strand
GTTTTGGGGAAATTCATTTGTCTCTTCCCCTTTTTTTGGCGATGTTTTAATGGGGGCTTTAGGCATAAATTCATCGTCTGTCAAATTTTGCGGAATGATAAATTTTATACCGATTTCTTCTCCTGTTAAATCATATATTGTGTTCGCGATTAAATGCAGGTATCTGGATTCCAACCAATCTCTCGCAAATTCATTTGGAGCAGTAATGATGAGCAAATCACCTTGTAAAGCGTGTGCTTTTGTAGATTTTAGCCAGGTATCAAAGCTCGGTTTACTGACCTTTTTTTTAATTTCGGCAAGCACCCGATTCCACAAGTCCTCTATGTTCTCCATGGCTCTTTGGGGTCACCCTCCTTTACATCGGCTGTAAAAAATGAACAATGAATAAATATGCATTCCACATATGTTTGCACAAAAATATTTAATATAGTAGAAAAATAACTTTTCTACAAAATTCAGAGAGTGTGGAAAACTTCCTTCACAGGGCCGTTAACAACTTTCCACAATTTATCCACAATGTGTGGATAATATAATGATAAATGAAAGATATTCAGAGGTAAAACACAAATATCATATCAAAATAACCTATGTGTTGCAATGGGTTTTGAAAGTTTATCCACAAGACAACATGCTGTTGAAAAAAATATTCACATGTCGATAAATGTGTGAAAAAAATGTCGATAATTGCTGTAAAACTGTATTTTTTATAAAAAAATATCCACAATGTTGTTTGCCGATAGTACAATGGACCTTAGTTGACAATTAGGTTATTCCTTTACTATAATTAGAAAGACTGTCTTTTTAGAGTTAATCCTCGGGGAGGTGTCATAGAATGAAAAGAACATATCAACCAAATAAAAGAAAACGCAGCAAAGTTCACGGATTCCGCAGCCGGATGAGCACAAAAAACGGTCGAAAGGTTTTAGCTCGGAGACGCCGTAAAGGAAGAAAAGTATTATCAGCGTAGACCACTGAAAAAAAGTCAGTGGTCTTTTTTACACAAAATGAAGTTACTTGATCTCTCGAGTAAATCGGAGAGTCGGAGTGAATGGAATGAAAAAAAGGAACCGGATAAAAAAAAATAAGGACTTTCAAAAAGTATTTCAAAAAGGAAAGTCAATGGCGAATAGACAGTTCGTTATTTATATGCTTGATCAGCCGGATATAAAAGATTTTCGGATCGGGCTGTCTGTCAGTAAAAAAATTGGCAATGCCGTGACGAGAAATAAAGTAAAACGTTTGATTCGTCAAGTATTTTTAGAAGAGAAGGACAATATCGCTAAAGGGAAGGATTATATTATTATTGCGAGGAAACCGTCTGCGCAAATGAATTATCATGAGGTAAAAAAAAGTCTTGTTCATCTTTTTATAAAAATGAACATTTATCAGACAAAAAATCATTAAGAAATCAAAAGCAATTTTACAAAAAAGATGGTAAAATACTTTTTGAATGGAAACGGATTATTTTTAATAATGATATATAGAATTTGTTAGGAGGAAGTTTTTTTGAAGAAGCGAATAGTATTATTGCTGGCTATTCTTGGACTAGCATCTGTTTTGTCCGGGTGTACGGAAATAAATGAACCGATTACAAAAGACAGTGAAGGTTTTTGGAACCAGTACATTGTTTATCCGCTTTCTTGGTTAATTACATATTTTGCGCAGCTATTTGGAAATGATTATGGTTTATCCATTATCATCGTAACCATTTTAATTCGATTAGCGATTTTGCCGTTAATGATCAAACAAATTCAAAATTCAAAGGCCATGCAGGAAATTCAGCCGGAAATTTTAAAGCTGCGTGAGAAATACAGTTCGAAAGACCAAAAAACACAGCAAAAGCTTCAACAAGAAACAATGGCTTTATTTCAAAAGCATGGTGTTAATCCTCTTGCCGGTTGTTTACCACTATTAATTCAAATGCCAATTTTAATTGGATTTTACCATGCCATTATGAGAACCCGGGAAATTGCTGAACACAGCTTTTTATGGTTCGATCTAGGTGAGAGAGATCCTTATTTTATTCTACCTCTTTTAGCAGGCATTTTGACATTTGTTCAGCAAAAATTAATGATGGCAGGAACAGAAAACATAAATCCGCAAATGCAAACAATGCTTTGGATGATGCCGATTATGATTGTCATTTTTGCGGTGTCGTTCCCAGCAGCTTTATCACTTTATTGGGTAGTCGGAAATATTTTTATGATTGTCCAAACTCTTGTGATCAAAGGTTCAGATATACGCAAAGCTTCTGAAAAGGCAGGAGGAGCTCAAAAGTGAGAGAAATAACGTCTACTGGACAGACCGTTGAGGATGCTGTGAAGAAAGCCTTAAAAGAATTAAATGTTGAGCAGGAACAAGTGGATATTCGAATTATCGATGAAGGAAAAAAAGGGCTTTTTGGGATATTTGGCCAAAAACCTGCCATTGTCCATGTGAAATTAAAGGAAACAAGCGAATTGACGGATGCTTTGTTAAAATGGAACGAGAATACGGACCTTAATCCATTGGACGAGGCGAAAAATTTCCTTGAGCAGGTTATAAAAGAAATGGGAATTACAGCTTCCGTTGATATTAAACTTGAAGAAAAAACAGCGTATTTTAATATTAAAGGGGAAAATTTGGCAATTCTAATTGGAAAAAGAGGACAAACGTTAAATTCCTTGCAATATTTGACACAGCTTGTAGCGAATAAAACGTCAACCGATTACGTACCCATTATTTTGGATGCTGAAAATTATCGTGAAAAGCGCCGAGAGACTTTGACTCAATTGGCGGTAAAATTGGCAGATAAAGTTGTAAAAACAAATAAGGAATTTTCTTTGGAGCCCATGCCTTCTTTTGAAAGAAAAATCATTCATTCAACGTTAATGGAAGATGAAAGGGTTCAAACGTATTCAGTCGGAACAGAGCCCAATCGATATGTCGTCATCGCACCAAAATAAGTTTTTTGATGAATTGGAAAGCCAATTCATCATTTTTTTTTTAGCCTCCAAATAGATGTCTTTAAAAAGGAATTTTCGGTTTCTGTCAACCTCTATTAAAGACTCTTCAACTTTTTTGGTACCTCTTTGATTTTTCAAGCTCAGCAGTTTTTTAAGCTGTTTCTCCAGTTATCAAATCATTTCGTTTTTCATTATTTTGAATTACGAGACATGCAGATCTAACCCCATGGAAGATTATCTGGCTTGTTTCTTAAACGTTACGGTATTGTGAATAAGTGAAAAGTAGCGAAATATTGTTATGAACATGTGGATAAGTTAAAATAATAAATTAGATAATTTTTTTGTGGATAAACATTGTGCTTTTCTTTTTTCTAGACTATATGGTATTTTTAAACTTTGGTGAATGAAAACAACTGCCGGATTGGTTTATGATAGATCGCAATAAAAAGCGAGGTGAGACAATGGAATTTGATACAATAGCAGCAATTTCCACCCCGATGGGAGAGGGAGCCATTGCGATTGTCCGCTTAAGCGGCGATGAGGCGGTGGACATTGCGGATCGCATTTTTCAAAGCCCTGCAAAGAAACAATTAAAAGATGTTCCAACCCATACGATTCATTATGGAAAAATAATTGATCCCGATACGCAAGAAATGGTTGAAGAAGTGATGGTTTCTGTCATGCGGGCGCCTAAAACATTTACAAGAGAAGATGTTGTTGAGATCAATTGCCATGGAGGTCTCGTAACAGTTAACCGCGTTTTGCAGCTAGTTCTTAAGCACGGCGCTCGTTTGGCGGAACCAGGAGAATTTACGAAGAGAGCATTTTTAAATGGAAGAATTGATTTGTCTCAAGCGGAAGCTGTGATTGATTTAATTCGGGCTAAAACCGATAAAGCAATGAATGTTGCTCTTGGGCAAATGGAAGGCCGTCTTTCAAAGCGCATCAAACGGCTGCGTCAGGAAATTCTTGAAACGCTCGCACATGTTGAAGTCAACATCGATTACCCCGAATATGATGATGTCGAAGAAATGACACATAATATGTTAATTGAAAAAGCTTCGTACGTGCGAGACGAAATTGAAAAACTGCTTTCAACTTCTAACCAAGGGAAAATATTGAGGGAAGGCTTATCAACCGTTATAATTGGGCGGCCAAACGTTGGCAAATCTTCTTTGCTCAATGGACTCGTTCATGAAAATAAAGCGATTGTAACTGATATACCAGGAACGACAAGGGATGTAATAGAAGAATATGTCAATGTGAGAGGTGTTCCTCTCCGTCTTATCGACACGGCTGGAATTCGTGAGACGGAAGACATTGTAGAAAAAATCGGTGTGGAACGATCCCGACAGGTATTGAAAGAAGCTGATTTAATTTTATTTGTGCTAAACTATAACGAAGAGCTCTCGGAAGAAGATAAAAAATTGTTTGAAGCCGTGAAGGGAACGGATTTTATTGTCATTGTCAATAAAACTGATTTGCCGAAGAAAATCGATATGGATGAAGTGCAGAAGCTTGCCAATGGACATCCAATTGTGACCACTTCCTTAAAGGAAGATAGAGGGATCGATGAATTGGAACAACAGATCAGTTCTTTGTTTTTTAAAGGGGATCTTCAAGCAGATGATTTAACTTATGTTTCCAATACACGCCATATTGCGTTGTTATCTCAGGCCAAAAAAGCTGTTGAAGAGGCTATAGAGGGAATAGAACAAGGCGTCCCAATCGATATTGTTCAAATCGACTTAACAAGAACGTGGGAACTCCTCGGCGAAATCATTGGCGACAGTGTACATGAAAGCTTAATTGATCAGTTGTTTTCGCAATTTTGCTTAGGTAAATAGGAAAGGGTGTGAATTTGATGCGATATCAAGCCGGTGAATATGATGTAATCGTGGTTGGCGCAGGTCATGCGGGCTGTGAGGCGGGTCTTGCGGCTGCAAGGCTTGGTGCTAAAACATTAGTAGTGACCATTAATTTGGATATGGTAGCTTTTATGCCATGTAATCCTTCAATCGGCGGGCCGGCAAAAGGAATTGTCGTCCGTGAGATTGACGCGCTTGGCGGAGAAATGGGAAAAAACATCGATAAAACATATATTCAAATGAGAATGTTAAATACAGGAAAAGGACCTGCTGTTCGTGCACTTCGGGCACAAGCCGATAAAGTTTTATATCAAAGGGAAATGAAAAAGACGCTGGAGCAGGAAGAAAATTTAACATTGCTTCAAGGAATGGTCGAAGAATTAATTGTAGAAGACGGTATATGCAAAGGGATCGTGACGCAGACAGGAGCCGAATACCGTTCGAAAACAGTTGTTTTAACAACAGGGACGTTTTTGCGTGGAAGAATCATTATCGGCGACCTTTCTTATTCAAGTGGACCAAACAATCAACAGCCGTCCATTAAGCTGTCAGAGCATTTAGAAAAGCTTGGATTCGAACTTGTTCGTTTTAAAACAGGGACACCTCCAAGAGTCAACAGTAAAACCATTGATTACAGCAAAACAGAAATTCAACCTGGAGACGAGGAGCCGCGTGCATTCTCCTACGAAACAACGAAATATATTACCGATCAGCTTCCTTGTTGGCTGACGTATACAAGCAGTGAAACTCATAAAATCATTGACGAAAATTTGCACAGATCGCCCATGTATTCTGGTATGATCAAAGGGACAGGACCTCGTTATTGTCCGTCTATTGAAGATAAAATTGTCCGTTTCCATGATAAACCGCGCCACCAAATCTTTTTGGAGCCTGAGGGCCGTAATACGGAAGAAGTCTATGTTCAAGGTCTTTCTACAAGCCTGCCGGAAGATGTACAGCGCCGTATGATATCTACCATTCCGGGGCTTGAAAATGCACAAATCATGAGAGCTGGATATGCCATTGAATATGATGCGATCGTACCAACGCAGCTATGGCCGACGCTAGAAACGAAAAAAGTGAAAAATTTATATACGGCAGGACAAATTAACGGAACTTCAGGATATGAAGAAGCAGCTGGTCAAGGAATTATGGCCGGTATTAATGCCGCTAGAAGAGCGTTGAATAAAGAAGAGATCATTCTCAGCCGTTCTGATGCTTACATCGGTGTATTAATAGACGATTTGGTGACAAAAGGAACGAACGAACCATACCGTCTTTTAACATCAAGAGCCGAATACCGTCTTCTCCTTCGCCATGACAATGCGGATTTGCGTTTGACAGAACTCGGATACAAAATCGGTTTGATTAAAAAAGAGCGGTATGAAAAGTTTTTGGCCAAAAAAGAAGCGATAGAAAATGAGAAAAAACGCCTCCGTTCCATCATTATCAAGCCGAATGAACAGACTCAAAAACTGATTGAAGAAGTCGGAGGAAGTCCGTTAAAAGACGGCATCCGTGCCTCAGACCTTTTGAAGCGTCCAGAAATAAATTATGAACATATAAAAATGCTTACCGAAAGTGAAGCTTTGCCTAAAGAAGTGGAGGAGCAGGTAGAAATTCAAATCAAATATGAAGGATATATTGAAAAATCGTTGCAGCAAGTAGAGAAATTAAAACGCATGGAAAACAAAAAAATACCAGAAGACATTGATTATGACGCTATCAATGGACTTGCAACAGAAGCGCGGCAAAAATTAAAACAGGTTCGGCCGATATCAGTTGCACAGGCTTCACGCATATCAGGCGTCAATCCGGCGGATATTTCTATTTTACTTGTTTATTTGGAACAAGGCCGTATCGCCCGCGTGTCTAATGAATAAAGAGATTTATTACAAATGGAGACGAAAGGATAGAGCGATGGATAGTATTCAGTTTCAAACGTTGCTGGAGGAAAGAGGGATTTCACTTTCCTCACAAGCATTGGAACAATTTGAAGCATATTTTAAGCTCCTAACGGAATGGAATGAAAAAGTGAATTTGACGTCCATAACGGATCGGACAGAAGTGTATATCAAACATTTTTATGATTCTATTTCGGCTGCTTTTTTTTATGATTTTAACAGACCTCTTTCCGTTTGCGATGTTGGAGCGGGTGCTGGTTTTCCCGGCATTCCGCTGAAAATTTGCTTTCCTCATTTGCAGTTGACAATCGTTGACTCTTTGAAAAAACGAATTACGTTTTTAGAGCATTTAACTGCTCAACTAAATTTGGAAAATGTCTTTTTATACCACGATCGTGCGGAAACGTTCGGTCAAAAGAAAATATTTCGGGAATCTTTTGATATCGTGACAGCTAGGGCTGTAGCACGATTATCCGTACTAAGTGAACTTTGTATCCCGCTCGTGAAAGTAAATGGTGATTTTTTGGCATTGAAGGCTCAATCGGTAAAAGAAGAATTAAAAGGGGCAAATAAAGCGATCTCATTATTTGGCGGACAAGTCCAGACGATTCATTCCTTTCAATTGCCCATTGAAAAAAGTCAGCGCAATATCATTGTGATTCATAAACATCGTGCTACTCCGAAAAAGTATCCTAGGAAGCCCGGCACACCAAATAAAATGCCTATTGAGTAACTTGTTTGAAAATAATATTTTTTGTTTGTCATTTTTAGCAGGAAATTTGTCTAGAAAACGAGAAATTTAATAAATGCTGGTAGTTTCTAAAGGTGGTGTCAGCATATGAAGCATCCTTTTTCTCGATTATTTGGCTTTGGGGAAAAAGATGTGACGGACTTTGAAGAAGAAAAAGATGTAAAAGAAGAAATTTTGCATATTCCTGTTGATGAGATCGTCCCTAATCCATTTCAGCCGAGAACTGTTTTTTCTGAAGATAAAATTGATGAATTGGCGCAAACAATCCGAACTCATGGCATTATACAGCCGATTGTTGTCAGAAAAACGGATGAACGGTATGAAATTATTGCCGGGGAAAGAAGATGGAGAGCTGTCAAAAAACTTGGATGGATGGAAATTCCGGCTATAGTAAAAAATTATAATGATAAAGAAACCGCTTCAATCGCCTTAATTGAAAACTTGCAGCGGGAAGAATTATCAGCCATTGAAGAAGCAGTTGCTTATGCAAAATTAATTGAACTCCATCAGCTGACTCAAGAAGCGCTAGCTCAAAGGCTTGGAAAAGGACAATCGACGATTGCCAATAAACTACGTCTGCTGAAGCTCCCAAAAGAAGTTCAAGAGGCATTGTTAAACAAATCCATTACGGAACGTCATGCGCGAGCACTTATCCCTTTAAAAGATCATGAATTGCAAATTAAATTGTTAAACGAAATTATTGAAAAACAGTTAAATGTTAAACAAACAGAAGATCGCGTAGTTAAAATGTTAGACCAAAAAGAAGAAAAGCAAAAACCGAAAAGAAAAGCTTTCAGCAGAGATACGAGAATTGCTTTGAATACGATTCGGAAATCTTTGACTATGGTGGCTGAAACAGGAGTTAAAATAGATTCAAAAGAAGAAGAATTTGAAAACTATATACAATTAACGATCAAAATTCCAAAATAACTCTTCACACTTTTTCGTGAAGAGTTTTTTATTATAAAAAAACTTAGCAAAAAGACTTGGACAGAATGTTCGACAGCAACAAATTATTTTCCGGGAAATACGACAATATTTTATTTTTTTGAAAAAAGAATGAATTCCTAGCATTTCCACCTACAAAAGAAAAAAGTTTGTGAAACATCCCCAAAGATATCACCTACATTTAAGCATTTTCGTGATAAAATAAAATACAATAGAACATTTGAAGTAGGAGAAAGCAGGTGACACCGTGTGTAAGATCATTTCCATAGCGAACCAAAAAGGCGGCGTTGGAAAAACAACAACTTCCGTTAACCTCGGAGCTTGCTTAGCATACACAGGAAAGCGGGTTCTATTAGTCGATATAGACCCTCAAGGTAATGCGACAAGTGGGGTTGGTATTGAAAAAGCGGATGTCGACCTTTGTGTGTATGATCTTTTAGTAGAGGATGCAGATGTAAAAAAAGTCATTAAAACAACACAGATTGAAAATCTTGATGTGATTCCAGCAACTATTCAACTTGCAGGTGCTGAAATTGAATTAGTTCCGACGATTTCCCGTGAAGTCCGATTAAAAAGAGCGCTTGAACCAGTGAAGCAGCAATACGATTACATATTAATTGATTGCCCGCCTTCGCTCGGACTTTTAACACTCAATGCGCTAACGGCTTCGGATTCGGTCATTATTCCAGTTCAATGCGAGTACTATGCTTTGGAAGGATTAAGCCAGCTGTTAAATACTATTCGGTTGGTTCAAAAACATTTGAATTCGGATTTGATGATTGAAGGTGTATTGCTGACAATGCTTGATGCGCGGACTAATTTAGGCATTCAAGTAATTGATGAGGTAAAAAAATACTTTCAAGACAAAGTGTATCAAACCATTATTCCACGAAATGTGCGGCTTAGTGAAGCACCGAGCCATGGACAGCCTATTATCCTTTATGATTCAAGATCCAAAGGGGCAGAGGTTTATTTAGAATTAGCAAAGGAAGTGGTGGCAAATGGCTAGAGGATTAGGGAAAGGAATTAATGCACTTTTTGCCAATTTAGAACTGAATAAGGAAGAAGTGGTGCAAGATATTAAAATAGGGGATTTACGTCCAAATCCTTATCAACCGCGAAAAACATTTGACCCTGGTTCGATTGAAGAGCTTAAGCAATCCATTTTGCAGCACGGAATTTTACAGCCGCTGATAGTCCGAAAGAGCATAAAAGGCTATGAAATTGTAGTCGGTGAACGCCGTTATCGAGCAGCAAAAGAAGCGAAGCTTAAGACAGTTCCGGCAGTTGTGAAAGAGTTGACAGATGAGCAAATGATGGAAATCGCTCTATTAGAAAATTTGCAAAGGGAAGATTTAACCCCGATCGAAGAGGCGAAAGCGTACCAATCGCTTTTGGAGCATTTGAACATTACACAAGAAGAATTGGCAAAACGTCTTGGCAAAAGCCGTCCGCATATTGCCAATCATTTGCGGCTCCTAAGCCTTCCACCGTTCGTCCAAACATTGATATCTGAAGGCAAGCTATCAATGGGGCATGGGAGAACATTGCTTGGCATAAAGAAAAAAGAGAAACTTGAATATTTAGTGAATAAAATTTTAAAAGAAAATTTAAATGTCCGGCAAGTAGAACAGTTAGTGCAGCAGATGAATGAAAGTGTTTCACGTGAAACAAAGAAAAAGATAGAGAAAAAAGATGCTTTTATACGTGAACAAGAATCGTTTTTGCGAGAAAAATTTGGAACATCCGTTTCCATTAAGCAGCAAAAGAAGAAAGGTAAAATAGAGATTGAGTTTTTTTCGAAAGAAGATTTGGTGCGTATTTTAGAACTGTTGGATGTAAAAGTATCATCTTGATGTTGAAGAACAGCTAAAATTCAAACCCTCTTCGAAATAGTGATACGTTTGATTGTTCAGATTCCCTTATAGAATTGAAGGTATTGATCAAACTTGCTGAGATGACGTCAGCCATGCTCATAACAAGATGGAGCCTCGTATTTTGCAAAACAAAAAACTCCATAAAGCCGCTGACATTAACGATTCCGGTGATGTGCATGTCTCCGACCGCCGGAAGAGATTTATTGACAGCTGCACCTGGCTTTAAGGGACCTTCCGCTACTTGAAAAGAACCAATGTTTTGATAGAGACCTAAACAAGCATCCACAGCAATGATGAAGGGATGTTCGAACTGATTGTTTATTGTCTCAATCGTTTCTCCTAAATTGACAGCATGAACCGGAGATTTCAAAGTCCCAAATATATGAACATGAGTTAAATTTTGTTCCATTAGCTTCGTTCCGACTATCGGACCTAACGCATCTCCTGTTGAACGATCTGTTCCAATGCATAAAACGACGATGGAATCTTGATGTTCTTTTGGTATAAGACTTCCAATTTTTAGTGATAATTTAGTAACAGCATCTGTATGATGATAAAAGATTCTTTCTTTTTCTTTTTTATAAGGGAAAAAATTTGTTTTTACATTCATCGGCCATTCACCCCCTGAAATAGTATTACCAGTATACGGAATATTTAAATTTTCTATACCTAAAAATGAATAGTGTTTATACCTTCAAACGTGATTGGCTTGATGAAAGGTACAAATCAAATACAAAACTTGTTAAAATAAATCTATCATGGCGCCATCTAAGTATAGATGGCTTTTCGCTTTAACTAAAAAGATATACTGTATGTTTGCTATAAATGGAATATTTAAGGAAGGGATGATGACGGCTTAGATGGTTAACAAGGAATTTGACCTTTATGATATTGTTGAAATGAAGAAACCTCATCCTTGCGGAGAAAATCGCTGGAAAGTGATCCGAATGGGAATGGATATCCGTATTAAATGTGAAGGTTGCAGCCATAGTGTTCTCATGCCGAGAAAAGAATTTGTAAGAAAGATGAAAAAAGTCATTGAAAAACATAGTGAGAAGCAACAATGAAAGACTGCTGCCTTAAATCGGCAGTCTTTTTTTTTATAGAGCTGATCGATTTGGAGGATGAAAGCTTGTCATTTTTCTTGTTCCTATCTATAATGGGTGAAGATTAGTTGATGAGATAGTGTCCGTACAAAAAGAGGAGTGGAAAATTCATGGGATTAACTGCTGGTATTGTTGGTCTTCCGAATGTTGGAAAATCAACGCTGTTTAATGCGATCACACAAGCGGGGGCCGAGAGTGCGAACTATCCGTTTTGCACCATTGATCCGAACGTAGGAATTGTTGAAGTGCCTGATTATCGCCTGCAAAAGCTTTCAGAATTATTTAAGCCGAAAAGAACGGTTCCGACAACATTTGAATTTACTGATATCGCAGGAATTGTCAAAGGGGCAAGCAAGGGAGAAGGCCTTGGCAATAAATTTTTGTCTCACATTCGCCAAGTGGATGCAATTTGCCATGTTGTTCGCTGTTTTGATGATGAAAATATTACGCATGTTGACGGAAAAGTGGATCCGATTGCAGATATTGAAACAATTAACATCGAGTTAATTTTGGCCGATTTGGAAACAGTTGATAAACGGATCGATCGCGTTGCCAAAATAGCAAAACAAAAAGACAAGCAAGCTATGTTTGAATATGAAATTTTAATGAAGTTAAAAGAAGCGTTTGAAAATGAAAAGCCCGCCCGTTCTGTTTCATTCACGGAAGAACAGATGAAATATGTAAAACAGCTTCATTTGCTCACCATTAAACCTGTACTTTATGTAGCAAATGTTAGTGAGGAAGATATATCCTCTGGAAGTAATGAATATGTGGAAAAAGTGCGCAAATATGTTGCTGCGGAAAATGCCGAAGTAATTGTCGTATGTGCAAAAATTGAATCTGAAATGGTCGAGCTTGATTCGGAAGAAAAAGAAATGTTTTTGCAGGAGCTTGGAATTCAGGAATCTGGTTTAGATCAATTAATTAAAGCATCTTACAACTTGCTGGGACTCGCCACATATTTTACTGCTGGGGAACAAGAGGTTCGGGCATGGACGTTCCGCAAAGGAATGAAAGCACCTGAGTGCGCAGGCATCATTCATTCTGATTTTGAACGGGGATTTATTCGGGCCGAAACAGTTTCCTATACAGACTTAATTGAGGCAGGTTCGATGGCTGCTGCAAGAGAAGCTGGAAAGGTTCGATTGGAAGGAAAAGATTACGAGGTTCAAGACGGAGATATTATTCATTTTCGATTCAATGTCTAATGTTGCGGGATCAATAAAATTTTGCTATAATTTTGGTTTGTGAGTAATGATAATTACTCCTTGCCCGAATTGGGCCGTCAAGACCAAAAGGAGGTGTAAGAGAATGAGAAAATACGAAATTATGTATATTATCCGTCCAAATATTGAAGAGGATGCTAAAAAAGAGCTAGTTGAGCGTTTTAACGGCATTCTTGTGAACAATGGTGCGGAGATTACAGAGGTGAAGGAATGGGGAAAACGCCGTCTCGCTTATGAAATTAAAGACTTCCGAGATGGTATTTACATGATTTTAAACGTTCAAGCTTCACCTCAAGCGGTTGAAGAATTTAACCGTTTGGCAAGAATCAATGAAGATATTTTACGTCATATCATTGTTAAAGAAGAAGAGTAATTTGTTCCAATATACGTGTTAAAATGGTAATATCATCTTAAAAGACATTTTAGGAGTGGTTCTGAAATGATGAATCGTGTCGTTTTGGTCGGTCGGCTTACAAGAGATCCCGAATTACGATACACGCCCAGCGGTGTAGCCGTTGCAACCTTTACATTGGCAGTTAATCGAAATTTTACAAATCAGCAAGGGGAACGCGAAGCAGATTTTATCAACTGTGTCGTTTGGCGGCGTCCTGCGGAAAACGTAGCCAACTATTTAAAAAAAGGCAGCCTTGCGGGTGTTGATGGCCGTCTTCAAACACGCAGCTATGAAGATCAAACGGGAAGAAGAGTATTTGTAACAGAGGTTGTGGCGGACAGTGTTCAATTTTTAGAACCGAAGAGTGCCGCAGTCGGGAATAATTCGGGATTTTTTGCAGGAAATCAAGGAAATGCAAATCCATATGGCGGTGCACCATTTGATCCAAACCGGAATAATCAGAACCACCAAAACTTTGACGATGATCCATTTGCTAATGATGGACAACCGATTGATATTTCAGATGATGATTTACCATTTTAACCGATTGTACGCCTAGATAAATGTAAAGAAGGGAGGAATTGTAATGGCTGGACGCAGAGGCCGCGGTAAACGCCGGAAAGTGTGCTATTTCACAGCAAACGGCATTACGCACATTGATTACAAAGATGTTGATTTGCTTAAAAAATTCATTTCTGAACGCGGAAAAATTTTGCCTCGCCGTGTAACAGGAACGAGTGCAAAATATCAACGGAAATTAACAGTTGCCATTAAACGGGCCCGTCAAATGGCATTGCTTCCTTATGTTGCAGATGATAAATAAGAAATTTCAAAGGCAGCAAGGTGAATCCCTTGTTGCTTTTTTCTTGTCCGTTAAATGAAACCATGATTTGATTGTTTAAAAAGTCTAGATTAAAATAATGGTATGAGTCTTGATTGAGGTGAGTCTGTGAAACGTACGAATGTTTTAACAGAAGGTGCTATATTCGTTGCTATTTATACCGTTTTTCTATTAATTACTTTATATGTTCCGATATTAAGCGTTATATCAATATTTTTCCTTTCGACGCCGTTTATTATTTTCGGTATCCGCCACGGAATCAAGCAGTCTTTTGTTTTATTATTAGCATCAATCGTGATGACATTTTTGGTCGGCTCCATCGTTTCGCTGCCGATTGGGCTCATGTTCAGTGTGACAGGTATCATAATGGCATACTTTTATCGTCAAAAACGGCAGCTGTTTGCGTTAATAGGCGGCACCATTTCATTGCTCATCAATTTCGTTCTTGATTATGCGTTATCAATTGTTTTTTTGGGCGTTGATCTTTTTAGTGATGTTATACAACAAACCAAGTCTTCAGTAAGGGAAACATTAGCCGCATTCCCTTCAATGGATGAAGAAATGAAAAAAACAATGATGGAGCAAATGAACGAGCAGTTTGATTTATTAATGAACTTGCTTCCGAGCATGTTTGTCATTGTGTCATTTATGTTAGCCGTGATTATACATATATTGAACATTGGAATTATAAAAAGATTAAAATTGAATGTTGGAACAATCACCCCTTTCCGCGACTGGAAATTTCCAAAAAGTATTATTTGGTATTATTTAATCGCCACTCTCCTTATGCTTATCAATTTGCCTAAAGAATCTTTCTTAAATATCGCGCTTTACAATATTGTGTTTGTTTTACAGACTGTGCTTTTAATTCAAGGGTTTTCCTTTATTTTTTATTTTTGTCATGTGAAAAAACTTTCGAAAGCAGTGCCGGTATTAATTGTAATTGGAACATTTATTTTGCCAATTCTTCTTTATCCAGTACGAATATTGGGAATCATTGATTTAGGGTTTAATCTCCGCGAAAAAATACGTTAGGCCTTGGTTCGTTCTTTTTGCAAGGAGCTGAATAAAATGCCGAGTTTTTTTGAAAAACCTTTATTCTTTTACCCGTTATACGCACTCATCGGCGTAATAGCGGCAATGATCGGTTTTCTGTTATTTTATAATTGGGTGATTGGCTGTATTAGCGCAATCGTTGCAGGTTGTCTGTTGTTTTTTTTCTTTTATGCTGTTAAACGATTGAAATTGGAATTGGAACATTCTATTTCTGATTTAACGTTTCGTTTGAAAAAAGCTGGCGATGAAGTTTTTATGAAGATGCCGATTGGCATTATGCTTATCAACGATCAATTTGCCGTGGAATGGGTCAATCCATTTTTAGCTTCATATTTTAAGAACGACAAGCTGGTCGGTCGTCCTCTTGACGAAATTTCTGAAACATTAAAAGTGTTATTTCAAAAAGGGATAGATTCCGATATCGTGACTCTTCAAAACCGTAAATTTCGCGTCATTGTCAAAAAAGAAGAAAGGCTTCTTTATTTTTTTGATGAAACGGACCACACGGAACTAAAAAAGCAGTATGAAAGCGAACGGATTGTTTTAGCTTATATATTTTTAGATAATTATGATGAAATCGCACAAGGGCTCGACGATCAAAAGCGGAGCAATTTAAACAGTCTTGTGACATCCATATTAAATAAATGGGCAGTCGATAACGGTATTTTTTTAAAAAGAGTTTCCTCTGAACGTTTTATTGCGGTTTTTAATGAAAAAATTTTGGCTGAGCTTGAAAAAACGAAATTTTCTATTTTAGATGAAGTCAGAGAAAAAGCGGTTATTCAAAATGTTTCTCTCACCTTAAGCATCGGGATTGGAGCCGGCATTAAAGATCTGTCTGAATTGGGGCATCTGGCGCAGTCGAGTCTAGATCTTGCTTTAGGCCGCGGAGGAGACCAAGTTGCTATTAAACGGGGAAATGGCAAGGTTAAATTTTACGGCGGACAAACAAATCCGATCGAAAAACGCACACGCGTTAGAGCTCGAGTGATTTCTCATGCATTAAAAGAAATCATTCGTGAAAGTGATAAAGTATTTATTATGGGTCATAAAAATCCTGACATGGATTCAATTGGTTCAGCAATTGGAATATTGAAGGTGGCGCAAATCAATCATAAAGAAGGTTTTATTGTTGTAAATCATGAAGAATTCGGCCAAGGACTTCAAAAGCTTGTGGAGGAAGTAAAGAAGGACGCTGAGTTATGGTCCAGATTCATCACTCCGGATGAAGCCCTGAATATTGCAACAGATCATTCTCTTCTCGTGATTCTAGATACGAATAAACCTTCAATGGTGGCTGAACAAAAATTGCTGAGCGAAATTGACCATGTAGTAGTCATTGACCATCATCGCAGGGGAGAAGAATTTATTCAAGATCCACTGCTTGTTTATATAGAACCTTATGCATCATCTACATCTGAACTTGTTACGGAAATTTTAGTATATCAGCCTGCAGAATTTAAAATGAGTACAATAGAGGCAACTGCATTGTTGGCAGGTATTACGGTAGATACAAAATGCTTCACGCTTCGAACAGGCTCTAGAACATTCGATGCGGCGTCTTATTTGCGATCAAAAGGAGCGGATACAATCCTTGTCCAAAAATTGTTGAAAGAGGATATTCAACAATTTGTTCAACGTGCCAAGTTCATTCAAAACACAGAGATTATGAATAATGGGGTTGCAATAGCAAAAGCAGATCGAGAAGATGAATATTACGATCAAGTGATCATTGCTCAGGCAGCTGACACTCTTTTATCAATGAACGGCGTATTGGCGTCGTTTGTCATTGCGAAGCGTGATGAACATACAGTCGGTATTAGTGCTAGATCATTGGGCGATTTTAATGTTCAATTAATAATGGAAGCACTTGGAGGTGGAGGGCATTTAACAAATGCCGCGACCCAGCTGGAGCATGTTACGATAAATGAAGCAGAAAAACGATTAAAAGAAGCTGTTCAACAATATTTAGAAGGGAGAAATGAAGAATGAAAGTGATTTTTTTACAAGATGTAAAGGGGAAAGGGAAAAAAGGTGAAGTAAAAAATGTAGCTGACGGCTATGCCCAAAATTATCTTTTTAAAAAAGGTTTGGCTGTTGAAGCGACGAGTGCCAATTTAAAACAGCTGGAAGCGCAAAAGAAAAAAGAAGAAAAAGAGGCAGCGGAAGAATTAGCGCAGGCAAAAAAATTAAAAGAACAGCTTGAAAAAATCACGGTTGAATTAAAAGCGAAAGCCGGTGAGGGCGGAAGATTATTTGGTTCCGTAACAAGCAAACAAATTGCTGATCAATTAAAAAAAGCACATAATATTCAAATCGATAAACGGAAGATTGATCTTCCAGATGCGATTCGTTCTTTAGGCTATACAAATGTTCCGATTAAGCTTCATTCGGAAGTGACGGCGACGTTAAAGGTACATGTTACAGAAGAATAATGGCAAGGAGCAATGTGGTATTATGGAAAGAAGTTGATCTTGAAGTAATGCCACATTTCTCTTTATACTTTTTGGAGAAAAAATTTATGTGTCCACGGTAAGGCGGTGATCATCTTGAATGATCTTCTGGTCAGTGATCGAATTCCACCACAAAATATAGAAGCAGAGCAGGCAGTGCTTGGGGCAATTTTTTTAGAACCTGAAGCGCTTATGTTAGCTTCCGAAATATTAGTTCCTGAAGATTTTTATCGATCCAGCCATCAAAAGATTTTTCAATCGATGTTGAGGCTTTCGGAAAAAGGAGAGCCCGTCGATTTAGTAACTGTGACAAAAGACTTGGCGGATGCGAAAATTTTGGAAGAGGTTGGCGGGGTTTCTTATTTAAGCGATTTAGCGGGATCCGTTCCTACAGCAGCAAATATCGAATATTATGCGAAAATTGTTGAAGAAAAATCGATATTGAGAAGACTTATACGAACAGCAACGGCTATAGCTCAAGAAGGCTATAATCGGGAAGACGATGTGGAAACACTTTTAACAGAAGCCGAAAAAAGCATCATGGAAGTGGCGCAGCGGAGAAAAGCCGGATTGTTTCAAAACATTAAAGATATTCTTGTTCGAACATACGATAAAATTGAAATGCTCCACAATCGCAAAGGGGAAATTACAGGAATTCCTACAGGCTTTTCCGAATTGGATCGTATGACGGCCGGCTTTCAGCAAAATGATTTAATTATCGTAGCGGCCCGCCCGTCTGTCGGTAAAACTGCATTTGCCTTAAACATCGCTCAAAATGTTGCGACGAAAACGGACGAAAATGTAGCGATTTTTAGCTTGGAAATGGGTGCGGAACAGCTTGTCATGCGTATGCTTTGCGCAGAAGGAAACATAGATGCCCAAAATTTGCGAACGGGAAATTTAACCCCGGATGATTGGGGAAAGTTGACGATGGCAATGGGGAGTTTATCAAATGCCGGCATTTATATTGATGATACACCTGGCATAAGAGTGAGTGATATTCGCGCCAAATGCAGACGGTTAAAACAGGAAAAGGGCCTTGGTTTAATTATCATAGATTATTTGCAATTAATTCAAGGAAGCGGGCGGAATCGGGAAAACCGCCAGCAGGAAGTTTCGGAAATATCAAGATCTCTTAAGGCTTTGGCACGTGAATTGGAAGTGCCGGTCATCGCATTATCCCAGCTATCACGAAGCGTCGAGCAGCGTCAGGATAAACGTCCGATGATGTCAGATATTCGGGAGTCCGGTAGTATTGAGCAGGATGCAGATATCGTCGCCTTTTTATACAGAGATGATTACTACAATACGGAATCAGAAAACAAAAATATTATTGAAATCATTATAGCCAAGCAGCGGAACGGCCCTGTAGGAACTGTTCAGCTTGCATTTGTAAAAGAATATAATAAATTTGTAAATCTTGAAAGGAGATATGAAGACGATCATATTCCTCCTGCTGTCTCTTGATGAGGCAGTTGTTTTTTTGTAAGCATCTTATATAACACGAACAAAATATTTAATAATAAAGTGAACGTTCGGATTTTATTGACTCTACTTGCTACAATTGGTAGAATAAACTTGTTTCTTTGTATTGGATTTTTGGTGAACACGGAGGTGCACACATGTCATCAGTTGTTGTTGTTGGTACACAATGGGGGGATGAAGGAAAAGGGAAAATAACCGATTTCCTTTCTCAAAATGCGGAAGTGATCGCCCGTTACCAAGGTGGAAACAATGCTGGCCATACAATCAAATTTAACGGTGAAACATATAAACTGCATTTAATCCCATCCGGTATTTTTTATCAAGATAAAATTTGTGTCATCGGAAACGGAATGGTTGTCGATCCTAAAGCGCTGGTAGAAGAGTTGAACGGTTTGCATAAACGGGGAATTCAAACAAATAATCTGCGAATTTCCAACCGCGCTCACGTCATTTTGCCTTATCATTTAAAATTGGATGAAGTGGAAGAAGAACGAAAAGGAGCCAACAAGATCGGGACGACGAAAAAAGGAATAGGTCCAGCCTATATGGATAAAGCAGCCCGTATTGGCATCCGCATCGCCGATTTATTGGATCGTGAAGTCTTTGAAGAAAAATTGAGAAGAAATTTAGAAGAAAAAAATCGCCTGTTTGAAAAAGTATACGAAGTTGAAGGGTTTAAACTGGAAGAGATTTTAAATGAATACTACGAGTACGGCCAACAAATCAAACAATATGTATGCGACACATCTGTTGTGCTGAACGACGCGCTTGATGAAGGACGCCGTGTTTTATTTGAAGGCGCTCAAGGTGTTATGCTTGATATCGATCAAGGTACATATCCTTTTGTTACATCTTCCAATCCAGTAGCAGGCGGTGTGACAATTGGAGCAGGTGTAGGTCCTACGAAAATTAAACATGTTGTCGGCGTATCAAAAGCTTATACAACTCGTGTAGGAGACGGTCCGTTTCCGACAGAGCTCCACGATGAAATTGGCGATCAAATTCGTGAAGTTGGACGGGAATATGGCACAACAACAGGACGTCCGCGTCGAGTGGGCTGGTTTGACAGCGTTGTTGTTCGCCATGCGCGCCGGGTAAGTGGAATAACTGATTTATCTTTAAATTCCATCGATGTATTGACAGGAATCGAAACATTAAAAATATGCATCGCCTACAGATACAAAGGTGAAATTTTAGAAGAATTTCCAGCAAGTTTAAAAGTACTTGCACAGTGCGAACCTGTCTATGAGGAATTGCCGGGTTGGAAGGAAGACATTACGGGGGCAAAAAGCTTGGACGATCTTCCTGACAATGCACGCCATTATGTTGAACGGATTTCCCAGTTAACAGGTATCCCACTTTCCATCTTTTCAGTTGGTCCAGATCGTTCACAAACAAATGTTGTCCGCAGTGTATACAGTCCAATATAATAAACTTGGAGGGATCGGCTGTTCCCTCTTTTTTTTTGTGAAATTAAAAAAAATCGTTGTTTTGTCCCTCTAGAAATGATATTATTATACACGTCTTGAGAAAAATGAGCGTATTGGCTCCGAACTGTTCGCACAATGCATCCATCATCCTCGAAAAAGCTAGAAGAGGAAGGGACATCTGACAAATTTTAAAATGGGTTAGATAGAAAAAATTTTTTTATGAGCCATTAGCTCAGTCGGTAGAGCAACGAGCAAGGCTTCATCGAATAGGCGACGAGTTGTCCCGACGCATCTAACATCCTCGAAAAAGCCGGAAGAGGAAGGGACATCTGACAAATTTTAAAATGGATTAGAAGAAAAAAAAATTTTATGAGCCATTAGCTCAGTCGGTAGAGCAACGAGCAAGGCTTCATCGAATAGGCGACGAGTTGTCCCGACGCATCCATCATCCTCGAAAAAGCCGGAAGAGGAAGGGACATCTGACAAATGAAAAATGGATTAGAAGAAAAAAAATTTTATGAGCCATTAGCTCAGTCGGTAGAGCATCTGACTTTTAATCAGAGGGTCGGAGGTTCGAATCCTCCATGGCTCACCATTACAATCGAGAAATATTATACAAGCTGCCTCACATTCGAGAATCCACATATATGAAAGGCTTGAGAGAGGGAAAAAGAGTTCGCATTCTTGAAAACTTTATACGGCTCGGTAGCTCAGTCGGTAGAGCAAAGGACTGAAAATCCTTGTGTCGGCGGTTCGATTCCGTCCCGAGCCACTTCATACGCACGGTTTATCCGTGCTATTTTTGGCTATAAGTAAGTTAAACCAAAATTGGTAACATTTGTGGTTGTAAATAGAAATTTGATTTCTCATCTCAAGCTGTTACAATAAGATAAAAATTGATATAATAGGTTTGATAGGAATTTACAGGGGTTTACTCTAAGTTCCAAAACCTATTGAATTTAAGACCTCTAGCAATAGCTAGGGGTTTTCTGCTTGTTTTTTCCATTTGTATTGAAAGTTGATGATGAGATGAATGTAATCGTGGTAAAGTAAAGTTAATAGATCAAAAGGGGAGAAAATGATGGAAAATAAAAAAATATTAGTTGTTGATGACGAAAAACCAATTGCAGATATATTAGAGTTTAATCTTAAAAAAGAAGGTTTTGATGTATACTGTGCTTATGATGGAACAAGCGCGATTGAAATGGTGGAAGAAATTAAACCTGACTTGATATTGTTAGATATTATGCTTCCCAGCAAGGATGGAATGGAAGTGTGCCGGGAAGTTCGAAAAAAATATGAAATGCCGATTATTATGTTGACTGCGAAAGATTCAGAAATCGATAAAGTGCTTGGTCTGGAGCTTGGTGCTGATGATTATGTGACAAAACCATTCAGCACAAGAGAGCTCTTGGCAAGGGTAAAGGCAAATTTACGAAGACAGCAAACAAATGCTGCAAGGGAAGCGGCTTCTGAACAGTCGGAAATTCAAATCGGCTCTCTCGTTATTCATCCTGATGCATATGTCGTTTCAAAACGGGGAGAAACGATCGAGCTTACTCATCGTGAGTTTGAATTGCTTCACTATTTAGCGAAGCACATTGGACAGGTCATGACCCGAGAGCATTTGCTGCAAACCGTTTGGGGATATGACTATTTCGGAGACGTCAGAACTGTAGATGTCACGGTTAGAAGACTTAGGGAAAAAATTGAAGACAACCCAAGCCATCCAATATGGATTGTGACAAGAAGAGGGGTAGGTTATTATTTGCGCAATCCTGAACAGGAGCAGTGAACATGTATAGCAGTCGAGTGAGTTTTTTACGTTCGATACATTTTAAAATTGTGCTGATCTATGTGCTTCTGATTATTTTGGCTATGCAAATCATCGGTATTTACTTCGTTAAGGAATTGGAATCTTCTCTTATAGAAAATTTTAAATCTTCCCTTTCGCAGCGGATTGATTTGCTGGCTTACCAGATTGAGCAAGCGATGACGAATGAAGAAGTGGACGAATCATTGAATATGGAAGATGAGATATCTGCTATTTTGCAAGATTTTAAACGGGAGGAAATTCATGAAGTTCGCGTAGTGGACCAAGATGCGCGTGTCATCGGGACATCTGATTACAACAAAGATGTGATCGGGAAAAGAACAACTGAAAATATGATTAAACGGACTTTAATCGTCGGTTCGCCTGAAAGCAATATTTTGCTTGATCCGCAAACGAAGCATCGAATGTACGTATCAGCGACTCCGATCGTCACAGATTATAAACGAGAAACAATTGGCGTTGTTTATGTCGTTGCCTCAATGGAGGAAGTTTTTTCACAATTGCGGACGATTAACAAAATTTTTGCAACAGGCACAGGGATGTCCCTTCTTATTACCGCGGCGCTAGGAATTTTTCTTGCCCGCACTATAACCCGTCCGTTGTCAGATATGAGAAGGCAAGCGTTGGAGCTGGCAAAAGGGAATTTTTCCAGAAAAGTAAAAGTGTATGGAGAAGATGAAATTGGACAGCTTGCATTAACATTCAATCATCTCACGGAAAAATTGGAGGAAGCACAGGAAACAACTGAAGAAGAGCGCAGAAAGCTGGCGTCTATTATTACTCATATGACAGAAGGTGTCATAGCCACAGATCGGCATGGAAAAGTAATTGTCATGAACAATCCGGCCCATGAAATGTTGAATGTTTCACGTGAAACAGCCTTAGGAAAATCAATTGTGGAGCTTTTAGATTTAACGGATGAATGTACTTTTGAAGATTTAGTGAACCAGCAAGAACCGATGCTGTTAGATTTCAGCACAGAGGAAAAACCGTATATATTACGAATCAGCTTTTCTACGATACAAATTGATGAAGATCATATTAACGGATTGATTGCAGTAGTTTACGATGTAACAGAGCAGGAACGAATCAACCAAGAGCGGCGTGAATTTGTCGCAAACGTTTCTCATGAGCTGCGGACGCCGCTTACTACAATGCGCAGTTATTTGGAAGCATTGGCGGAAGGGGCTTGGAAAGACGAAACGATCGCGCCAAAATTTTTACAAGTGACGCAAAACGAAACGGAGCGGATGATTAGGCTGGTTAATGACTTGCTCCAGCTATCAAAACTAGATAGTAAAGATTATCAATTAAATAAAGACATGGTGAATTTCACAGACTTTTTCCACAGAATTATTGACCGTTTTGAAATGTCTAAGCAGCAGCATGTCACATTTGTACGAAACATTCCGAAAAAAAGCCTTTATGTAGAAATTGAACCCGATAAAATTACGCAAGTGCTCGATAATATTATTTCCAATGCATTGAAATATTCTCCTGAAGGCGGAAAAATCTCTTTTCAAGTAAAAGAACAAGTTGACCATATTGAAGTCAGTGTAAAAGATGAAGGCATTGGAATTCCGAAAGAAAGTGTGAAAAAAATTTTTGAACGTTTTTATCGTGTTGATAAGGCTAGATCACGCAAAATGGGCGGAACCGGTCTAGGTCTTGCAATTGCAAAAGAGATGGTGGAAGCACACGGAGGAGAAATTTGGGTGGAAAGTGAAGAAGGAAAAGGCACGACTGTATTTTTCACATTGCCATATGAACAGAACCAAGAGGATGATTGGCTATGAACCGGGAAACGATAAAATCCATTATTTTAACATTTTTAGTGCTGACAAGTTTATTCTTCACCTGGAATATTTGGACATATCAGCCAAACTACGGGGAAATTTCGAACTCCAACTATATTGAAAACAACCCGTTAAGCAATGTAACAAAAAAGCCTTATGAAGTCGTGCAGCCGGATCATATTATGATTCATGAAAAAATAAAACATTACGCAACTTATGACGAAATCGTCATCGAAAGAATTTGGAAGGATATCCGTCAGTGGGAGCTAGAAGAATTCAAAAATATTTCTGGAGAGATTGAAAAGCAATATGGTTTTAATCAATGGATAAACAGGGAAATACATAATTCAACCCCTAACTTTGAAGTTATTTTTAACGACTCGATTCCGATGTCAGCCCTCTTATCAATAACCGACTGGACGGATGAAGAAGATTTCAATATAGAATTTGATCGGATTTACATTCCTCTGACAAACGAGAAAGCGAACCGAAAGCTTTATTTAGTCGACTACGAGCATAAATATGTTGTAGAAGCACAGGTGAAAACCGCTTTAAGCAATTTGTGGACGGAAGTGTATAAAGAAAAAGAAAGCTTTGAAAGCTACGTGTTTTGGAACGGATTATTTTTGCCTGAAAAGCCGTTTCCGATTCATCGCCTTCAATATTTTACAAAATCAATGAGCGGTGAGCAGTTTAAAAATGCATTGTTTAGTGATCCAAGTTATGTAAAACGGGATGTCAATGCTTCCGAATTTGTGTATACAGACAGCTCCCGTCAGCTTGTCATCAACGAAGATAAAGAAAGGGTTGTTTACGTTAATCCGACAATTGACCAGTCTTTAACGACGGAAAAAGGAAAATTGATCTTGCAGAGCATTGATTTTTTGAACAAACATGGCGGTTGGCTGTCAGGATTAAATGATTATCGCTTCGAAAAAACGGATCAAGAACAGAAAATTTATTTTCGTCTAACGGTTCGAAATTTGCCAGTATTTTCGTTCAGCGATTCGCATTATTCGATCACGACGATTATGCAAAGCTGGGGAAAGAATGATATTGCCTTATATCAGCGTCCGTTATTTTATTTGGATGATTTTATCCGGGAAGATAAAACGACTTTACCTGGAGCAGCAGATATAATTGAAGCTATTAAAGATAATCCAAGCATTGAAGCCGACAAAATAAAACGTATTTTTCCCGCTTATGACATACAACAGTCGTCACGGCAAAATATCGTAAATTTGGAGCCGATATGGTGCATTGAACTCGAAAACGATAAATATCAAAGGCTGAATGTGAAAAAAGCGGGTAAAGGAGGGGAAGGTATTGGATTGGAGTAAAACGAAAACGGTGTTTATTATTGCCTTCCTGATCCTTGATATTTATTTAGCTTTTCAGTATGTTGAAAAAATCAAAAGCTCCAAATATGATATGATCACGAAAACGACGATTGAAGAGCAGTTTGCAGCGGAAAATATACAATTTGGGAAGCTTCCAAAAGAAGTAATAGAAGGTTCTTATATAACGGCAGAAAGCAAAATATTTAAGGAAGAAGAAATTGAACAACTGAAAAATCAAAAGCCGATGCTGCCTGATGAGGAGTTGACTCGTTCGGTAACAAAGCTTCGGATGAGTTTTGACAAACCGATTCCAATTGTAGGAGAAAGTATCGAAAATAAGATCAAGCAAATTTTAACAACACAAATCATTGCGGGCAGTCAATACAAGTTTTGGCGCTACAGCAAAGAAACAAGGGAAATTATTTGTCTGCAGGAATACAAAGGAAAAATTATTTTTCAAGATGTAAGTGATGGAATCGGTATGATTGTCTTTTATTTAAATGATAAAAATGAAATTGTGTCTTATCAGCAAACATTGCTAGAAGATATAAAAGAATTGGAGAAGCAGGAAATATTGCCTGCGATTAAAGCATTGGAAGCTCTTTATGAAAAAAATGATTTGAAATCTAACAGTAAAGTAACCGATGTAGAATACGGATATTACACACAATACCCGCTGTCGGAACAGCAAATTTTGGCTCCGACATGGCATGTAGTTGTCAATAAAACAGAAGATTATTATGTGAATGCATTGGAAGGTCAGGTCATTAAACCGGAGAAAGAGAATAATAATTTGGAGTGAGTGAAGGAAATGAGCCTTAATTTCAGTGTTCTTGCGAGCGGCAGCACAGGGAATGCCATTTATGTAGAAACAGATGAACATTCCCTGTTAATCGATGCAGGATTAAGTGGTAAACAAATGGAAAATTTGTTTCAAGAAATTCAACGGGACATAAAAAATTTAAGCGGTATATTAGTCACCCATGAGCATAGCGATCACATCAAGGGACTTGGAATTTTAGCGAGAAAATACGAAATTCCGATTTTCGCGAATGAAAAAACGTGGAAAGCAATGGAGAGAGAAATCGGCGAAATTCATTTAGAACAAAAGTTTACTTTTGAAATCGGCGAAACGAAATCGTTTGGAAGTTTAGAGGTTGAATCATTTGGCGTTTCCCATGATGCAGCAGAACCAATGTTTTTTGTGTTTCACCACCGTGGAAAAAAACTAGCGTTAATTACTGATACTGGATATGTAAGCGACAGAATGAAAGGGATCATACGCGGTGCAGATGTTTTTATTTTTGAAAGCAACCATGACGTAGAAATGCTGCGAATGTGCCGGTATCCTTGGAATGTAAAACGAAGAATTTTATCTGATGTTGGACATGTTTCAAATGAAGATGCTGCACTTGCTATGGCTGATGTCATTGGCGACAAGACGAAACGAATTTATTTGGCGCATTTAAGTAAAGAAAATAATATGAAAGAGCTCGCACGAATGTCTGTCCAGCAAGTATTAGAGAAAAAAGGATTCGTTGTCGGAGAACAATTTGAATTATATGATACAGATCCAAAGAAACCGACGCCTCTCGTAGCTGTTTAAATGTTTGAATTTCCCCATCGTTGGGTATGTTAATGTTGTCATATATTTTTCCTGCCAGCTCGCGTTATACTATAATAATGTAGATAAAATCATTCGTCATCGGAAAGGAATGATGAGGCGATGGGATATTATGATGATGATTTTGAACGGTATAATAACAGAAAACAAAGGGGAAACTGGGGCGGATCATTATTGGCTGGGTTAATCGGAGCCGTGTTAGGCGCGTTATTAGTTATTTTCTCCCTTCCAGCATTAGCACAATTCAATATTCTTCCATATAATCTGAACATCAGTCCAGAGCAAAATGAGGAAGGGGAAACAGGAAATGTCCAAGGGCCAGTCAAAACAGTAAATGTAAATGTGAATTCAGCAGTTACAGAAGCAGTTAATAAAGTGAGTGATGCGGTTGTCGGAGTCGTCAATATTCAGCAAGTAAGCTTCTGGGATCAAACACAAGAGGGAGAAGCAGGAACAGGATCAGGGGTCATCTACAAAAAGGAAGGCGATAAAGCCTATATTGTAACAAATCATCATGTTGTAGCCGGAGCGCATCAATTGGAAGTTGTATTAAACGACGAAACACGCATTCCCGCTGAACTTGTCGGCAGTGATCAGCTGATGGATTTAGCAGTATTGGTTGTGGATGCAAAGCATGTTAAGAAGGTTGCTGAATTCGGCAATTCGGACACAGTCAAACCGGGTGAGCCGGTGTTGGCAATCGGAAACCCGCTCGGCTTGCAATTTGCTGGGTCTGTTACACAAGGGATTATTTCTGGAACAGAACGGACCATTCCTGTTGATATTGATGAAAACGGAACAGTGGATTGGCAGGCGGAAGTGCTGCAGACGGATGCCGCGATTAATCCAGGAAACAGCGGCGGAGCACTTGTGAATTTAGACGGGAAAGTAATTGGAATTAATTCCATGAAAATTGCTGAATCCGCGGTGGAAGGAATCGGACTGTCTATCCCAATTAACATTGCAATTCCGATTATTAATGATCTTGAAAAATTCGGCGAAGTGAAGCGTCCATATATGGGAATCGGTCTTCAGTCTCTTGAAGACATCCCAAGCTATTATTGGGAAGAGGCATTAAATTTGCCAAAGGGCGTTAAAAACGGCGTGATTGTGATGAGTGTTGAGCCGATGTCGCCAGCTCAACGCGCAGGTTTGAGAGAGAAGGACGTAATTATAGAGCTTGCTGGGAAAAAGGTTGAAAATGTTCTCCAGCTTCGAAAGCAGCTATACAGCCAAAAGGTTGGAAGCACAGTGGAAGTAAAATTCTATCGAAATGGCGAGTTGAAAACAGTGAAGCTGAAGCTCGTTGAACAAAAATCTTTTTAAAGAACAGGAAGGCGGAATCAGCTTTCCTGTTTTCATTATGGGGTAGGAGGATTATAAATGTATTGCTGCGAGGATCATATTGATTTAGCAATCGACATGTATGTAGACCAGTATGAAACAGCACCAAATATTCAAAAAATTAAATTTAATCACAGCTTATCCACAACCTGTGAATTGTGCAAAAAAACCGCAGTATATATAGTTGGGAACTGATTTTCGGGCACGAAATATAGAGGTGTTCATCCACAATTGTGGATAAAATCTGTGGAATATTTGTTATTTTGTGTGGGAAATAGTTATCAACATGTTGATAAAATAAAAAAGGGGAAATATGAAAGTTGAACATTCAAATTATAGCGATTGGGAAGCTGAAGGAAAAATATTTAAAGCAGGGAATCGACGAATATTTAAAGCGTCTTTCATCGTACGCAAAAGTTGACATCATTGAACTTCCTGATGAAAAGGCTCCTGAACAAATAAGCCCGCAGGAAATGGAACTAATCAAAAACAAAGAAGGCGAACGAATTTTAGCCAAAATCCCGTCCGATGCATACGTCATCGCCCTTGCCATTGAAGGCAAGATGAAATCCTCGGAAGAGTTCGCACATAGTATAGATAAACTGGCCACATACGGAAAAAGCAAAATCGCCTTTCTAATCGGAGGCTCTCTCGGCTTAAGTAAAGAGGTAATGAAACGGGCGGACGAAGCCCTCTCCTTTTCCAAAATGACCTTCCCTCACCAGCTCATGCGTCTCATTTTGCTCGAACAAATCTACCGTGCTTTTCGCATAAATAGGGGAGAACCGTACCACAAATAGTGGTAAAGCAGAAAGTTGAAGTTGTGCTTGATAAAAAATGGTTGGCGAAAATAGTAAAATAACAGACATATAGTACCGATTTATCAAGGATATCCTTTATAAACATAGCTAAATATTATTGTCGAAAGAGATGGACAGGTTGTTATAACTTGTCCTTCCTATCTCTCATATCTATTTAATATTCACCAAAAAATTGCCTTAAATTGCTCCTAGAATTGGAGTGAATCAAAAAAGTATGATTCATCACTACTTTTGGTGATTTTGGCAAAAAAGAAGAAAACACTTACGAAAACCTGGCAATAATGTTAGCTACCACACAAACATAAGGAGGTTTCGTAAGTGCTTTCTATATCACTAGAATTACCAGAATTTGAAGTGATTAAACAACTTTCTTTCTCAATGAAACTAGAAGGATACCGTTTTTCAAAAAATGGAATCCTTGTGAAAGTAATTGTAATCTTTTATTCACTTTTATGCGCCAGGATTGTTTATTGGTAATTTTACTTTTATTTCCGTACCTTCTTTAGGTGAACTTTCAACCTGTATATCACCTTTATGCATTTCAATGATTTTCTTTACGATAGAAAGTCCTAATCCACTCCCGCCATTTGATCTGTTTCTTGATGGATCGGCTTTATAGAAACGCTCAAATATGCGCATTTGAACCTCTTTTGTCATCCCAATTCCCGTATCTTTAATGATTACCGCTATACTATCCGTATCGTTTTTCAATATTTTTACCGTTATTGTCCCATGATTTGGCGTAAATTTAATGCTGTTATGGATTAAATTAATCCAAACTTGATCCATCAAGTCTTCATCAGCTCTGATGGTCATTTTATTTAGTGAAACATCCATTTCAAGGTCTTTATTTCTCCATTGTGGTTCCATCGAAAGGATCACTCTGCGTAATTGTTGGTCTAGACGATAAGTTTTTGGTTGAAACGGCGGATGAGCTGACTCTAATGAAGTCAGCTTTAACAGATTTTCGCTTAGCTTTGACAGCCGAATACTTTCTACCTCAATGATTTGCAGGTATTGTCTGCGTTCTTCAGGAGATAAATGGTCATTTTTTAAGGCATGAGCAAATCCTGAAATGGATGTTAAAGGTGATTGGATTTCATGAGAAACATTGGAAATAAACTCTTGGCGCATTTGTTCCATTTCGCCAAGCTGCTTTGCCATATGTGTAATACTTTCTGCTATTTCATAAAAAGGATGATTTCGATTCCCAATCTCTTCTTTGTAGAAAGAAAGATCAATATTAAAATTCCCTTGAGCCATGTTTTTCATGGCATCAATCATAGGACGGAAAAAAAGGCTCTGCTTTTTTTGAATAAAGCCAATTTTAGAAATACCGTACATGATAAGGCCAAAGAGGAAAAATCCTAAAAATGAATCAATAATATACCTCGCATAGAAAGATATACGATTAATTGAAAAAATATGGAAAAGCGATGAGGTGATGAAAAACGACGCTGTCCAGCATAAAAATAACAGGAGTAAAATGGCTAAAACCTCGCCGCTTTTTTTTAAAAACTTGATGATTTTCATTTTTTCACCTCTAAACGATAACCGAGCCCGCGAATCGTCGTAATTTTAAAAGGATAGTTCTCATCTGAAAAACGCTGACGAAGACGTTTAATGTGAACGTCTACAGTTCGCTCATCCCCTTCGTAGTTATACCCCCAAATATCCTCTATCAACTGCTCTCTTGAAAAGGTTTTACCAGGATGTGCTACAAGCTTATATAAAAGTTCAAATTCCTTAAGTGGCAGTGTGATCTCGTTCCTGCCGTCAAACACTTGGTATGTAGAGCGATCAAGCTCAAAATTTCCAATATTCACCTTATTGGAAATAATGATTTGGTAACGTTTGAGTAATGCCTTTATTCTAGCAAGCAATTCAGCTGGATGAAATGGTTTCACCAAATAGTCATCTGCCCCAAGATTAAAGCCTTTTACTTTTTGGGCTGTTTCTCCCTTTGCAGTCAGCATCAAAATCGGAAGAGAATCAGAATAATAAGTTCTAATGTTCTCGCAAAGGTCCCAGCCATCCATATTTGGCATCATGATATCAAGAATGATGAGATCGACTTTTTCTGAATCAAGCAAGGATAACGCATCTTTCCCGTCCTCAGCCTCAAGAATCGTAAAGCCTTCATCGGACAAGATAACCCGAATCAATTTACGAATATGAGGGTCGTCGTCTACAATTAAAATTTTTGCCATGACTTTTCACTCCTTTTTCAAAGTGATGATCAATTTTACGTCCTTAAAAACTATTTAATTTTTATAGTATACTCCTTTTTTATGAACTAAATATGAATAAAAGAGTAGAAAGCCTTTTGATTTGAAAGTTTATATTCAGTTCATAAATGACTGTTACTATGGATGCAGTTATAGAGGAGGTATGTGGAAATGAAGCATTTACACCGAACATTGCCAGACAATGTTGATTGGGCCATTGAAACGCACGGACTCATTTAAAACTTTTGGAGAAAAATGTGCGGTTGATGGCGTAAATTTGAATGTGCGCGCTGGTACAATCTACGGCGTGCTTGGGTTAAACGGGGCAGGTAAGACTACCATAGTCGGAATGCTGCGACTTTATTGCGGCCGGACGTAGGTTCGATTGTAGATGTTTTAAACATTTGCATTTGGAATAAATGAAAGATCTTCAAAAGAGGTGGTCTAGGGGAGTTATTTTCCTCAATGTGAATATATGTAGTTATAATCAAATAGACAAGCCATTCAATATTTTTTATAACTTGTCTTTTACTTTTCTTACGACTATCGAAAATCAGTAATACAGATAGATAGAGGAGAGGTTAAGCTCTACTCCGTAATTTTAGTTGACTTCATTAAATTATTGTATAAACTCTTTAACTTTTTATTTTTTTACAAAAGTAAATGTCGATCACTAGCTGTAGATGTATGGCTAAAATTTTCATTTTATAAAATAGTAAGTTTAGTCGTCCTCATCACTTTTCATCTAGTTAATTATTATATTTTTATATTAAATTTTAAAGATTATCTAACCCTCTTATTCCTTCATAAATGATTTTCTCCTTTTTATTATTACTTTACTCGACATGTCTCAAAAGTTCATATTTTTTTCATATATATTGTGAAAAATTTCACAAATAGATGTTATACTAACTTTGTAAGCAAAATAAATAATTTAGGGGGAGGTTGTAATACATATTGTGAAATATTTCACAAAATCATTTCATTGATTTTAAAGTAAGGGGCTGAACAAGATGCATGTATGGGAGCAAGTTTATAATCCATTGGGAAATATATGGCTTTCAGCTATTATAGCTGCCGTTCCGATCATCGTTTTTATTGTTTTGCTGACAGTATTTAAATTAAAAGGCTATATAGCAGGGCTTTTCAGCATAATTGCTGCAGGCATTTTTGCCGTCTTTATTTATAAAATGCCTGCAATCTTAGTTTTGATGTCTGCGATATATGGAATTTTAGTCGGTTTATGGCCAGTAGCATCAATCGTATTTGCTGCTATTTTCCTTTATAAAATAACAGTAAAAACCGGAAAATTTGCCATTATTGAAAAAAGTATTTCTTTTATTACAGTGGATCAAAGATTGCAAGTTCTTATTGTGGCATTCTCATTTGGGGCATTTTTAGAAGGAGCTGCAGGATTTGGAGCACCCGTTGCCATAACGGCAGCCATTTTAGTAGGGCTTGGATTTAGTCCGTTATATGCAGCTGGTCTTTGTTTGATTGCAAACATAGCAGGCGGTGCATATGGAGCAATGGGGATTCCGGTAACTGTTCCCGCCCTCCTTACAAATTTGGATGGTCTAGTTGTGGGAAGATATACAGCATTGATCCTTCCTGCATTAAGTATTGTCGTAGCATTCCTGCTGATATTTATCATTGATGGATTCAAAGGAATTAGACAAACCTTCCCAGCCATTTTAGTAAGCGGGGGTTCATTTGGGCTTACACAGGCACTTGTTCTCACTTTTTTAGGGGCAGAACTAGCAGACATCTTTGCAGCGATTGTGAGCTTAGTAGTATTAACTTTATTTTTACAAGTATGGAAACCTAAAGAAATTTACCGTGTAAATAGAGAGAAAGCGGTAGATAAGCAAATTAAGTATTCTTTTGGGAAAATCGCTTATGCTTGGCTGCCATTTGTATTTTTAACCATATGTGTTACTTTGTTTAATCTACCATTTTTTAAAAAATTATTTCTCCCAGGCGGCCTTTTAGAAAAGCTAGTGTTGTTGTTTCCAATTCCAGGATTGGACAACTTAGTTATAAAACATGCACCAATTGTGACGCAAGATGCTCCAATGGCTGCGGTATTTAAGTTGGATTTATTTTCATCTACGACAACAGCGATTGTAATGACAATCATTGTCGCAAGCATTCTTTTTCGCTGCAGCAATAAGCAGCTTAGAGAAATCGCAAAAGAAACTTCAAAAGAATTAGTATCACCTGTTCTAACCATTTGCAGTGTACTTGCTTTTGCTTATATTTGTACTTACTCTGGCATGTCATCAACATTAGGCTTAGCATTTGCTTCAACAGGTAAGGTATTTCCTTTATTCTCGCCAGTGCTGGGGTGGTTAGGAGTATTTTTAACAGGATCTGTTGTAAACAGCGGTTCCTTATTTGCTCCACTTCAAGCTGTCACTGCTTCACAAATTGGAATAGCACCTGAAACGATGGTTGCTGTCAATGTAATGGGTGGTACAATGGCTAAAATGATTTCACCTCAATCAATTGCTGTTGCAGCTGCGGCAGTTGGATTAGCAGGAAAAGAAAGTGATTTATTTAAAGTGACAATAAAATATAGTTTATGTTTGCTTGCTGTAATTGGATTAGTTAGCTGGCTACTATTTTAATCATATAACATTTTAAGGAGGATGTATAACTATGAATAAAGAAAAAGTAAATCGTGTTGTAATCGTTGGAACAGGAGCTGTAGGCTGCAGTTATGCCTATTCACTAATTAATCAGGGGGTCGTTGAGGAATTAGTTTTAATTGATATAAATGAAGCAAAAGCTGAAGGCGAGGCGATGGATCTTAATCATGGAGTGCCGTTTGCACCTTCGCCAATAAAGGTATGGAGCGGTTCTTATCAAGATTGCGCAAATGCGGACTTAGTTGTTATTACTGCGGGATTGGCACAAAAACCAGGTGAAACCCGATTGCAATTAGTTGAGAAAAATACGCGAATATTTAAACAAATTATCAAAGAGATTATGAAAAGTGGATTTAATGGCATATTTTTAGTGGCAACAAATCCGGTAGATATCTTAACTTATGTCACTTGGAAGGAGTCAGGACTGCCAAAGGAACGCGTCATTGGTTCAGGAACAGTCTTAGATTCTGCACGTCTAAGATTTGAATTAGGGAAGTATTTCAATGTGGATACAAGAAATATTCATGCAATTATCATAGGGGAACATGGAGATACCGAGCTTCCAGTTTGGAGCCATGCCAAGATCGGAATAGAGAATCTTGATGATGTTTTAGAGAGAAAGAAAGATTTAAAGAAAGAATGTTTAGAGGAAATCTTCGTAAACGTCCGTGACGCTGCTTATCATATCATTGAGCGAAAAGGGGCGACATACTATGGAATAGGAATGTCCCTTGTCCGAATTACAAAAGCAATTCTTAAAAATGAAAATAGTATCCTGACAGTATCTTCCTATCTAGAAGGTGAATATGGACAAAATGATGTATATATTGGAGTACCTGCCAAACTTAATCGTAACGGTGTTCAAGAAATAATCGAAATTGAACTAAACGAAAAGGAAAAAGAACAATTTAATTATTCCGTTTCAGTGCTAAAAGAAACGATAAAATCTGTCATTTAATCCAGCGACATGCTCTGTAGTGACCCTTGTATCGGGAACGTTTAGGAAACAAGGATTGGGAAAACCAATTTACGATTACTAACTGCTGCGAGGCTTGTTAGGATGAAAAACTCAACAGCTTTCCAAGGATATGGGATGGTCATAATGACCGCGTTTTTCTAAGGCTTGCGGTGTTGTAAAGCTATTTGAAGGGTGATCATTACTCAGATACAAAGAACAAAATCGCTGCCTATTGTTTTTGAATGTTTGCTTTTTCTATTGAATGTGCTCTTGCATGGAGTTTCTCCTTTCAAATGTTGGATCGCATTTTCATTTTAACGGAGACCCTCTATGCAAGGGCTATTATTTTGCGAATTGCCTCTGATTTTATTTACCAACACAGTATTGTATATCACCAAAGCTTCTATACCATTCAATATACCCCAAATTCTACCTTATTTTTCCTCAGTAACTTTATCTGTTGCGAAGCACCAATCTTGGCTCGATCATTCTTTTAAAGATGATAAATGGCAGGTTCCTTCATATAAAGCTTCTGCATATTTATTTCCTATAAATATACATATATTGGATAAATAACACGGATCATTAAATTTTCTGATGAAAATTACTGCATTTGTTGCCACGTGACTATATTAGGCGAATTATATTTACTAAAAAAATATTTTTATGGATAAGCAGAGAGAAACAATAACGATCTATATGATATTGATGACAAAAGAAGAATGTCTATTGTTGTTTATGGACGCGACACCGATCCATTTAGGATGAACCACGTCCATAAGCGGTATAAAACTGATTCATGCTTTTGCCGGGCAAATTTCCAGCATTAACATGTTTCATCATGGGGATTCATTGTTCATATTCAGTTCATAAAGAGGTGTTACCATCACCAATGTACTTAGTTGCAGAGGAGGAAATGAAATGGGACATAGATACCAAACAGTGTCAAGCAATGGTGATTGGGCTATTGAAGCGCACGGACTCGTAAAAACTTTTGGCGATAAACGTGCGGTTGACGGCGTAAATTTGAATGTGCGCGCTGGGACAATCTACGGCGTGCTTGGGCCGAACGGGGCAGGCAAGACCACAACAGTCAGAATGCTGGCGACTTTATTGCGACCAGACGCAGGTTCGGCATACATTTTTGGTTATGATGTGGTGAAGGAGCCGCAGATCGTGCGTCAGTTGATTGGTGTGACTGGCCAATATGCATCGGTTGACGAGTCACTCAGCGCGATCGAAAATCTAGTCATCTTTTCTCGGTTGCTAGGGTTGAGCCGTACCGAGGCAAGGCGCAAAGCTCTGGAGTTGTTGGAGGAATTTGGTTTGACAGAAGCGGCGAAGCGCCCGTTGAAGCATTTCTCCGGCGGTATGCGGCGCCGGCTGGATCTGGCAGCAAGCCTTATTGCACAGCCGCCGCTCATCTTCTTAGACGAGCCGACTACAGGACTGGATCCACGCACGCGCAATCAAATGTGGGAGACGATCCGGCGATTGGTCAAGCAGGGATCAACCGTACTGTTAACAACTCAGTATTTACAGGAGGCTGACGAACTAGCTGATCGAATCGCGGTGATTGATCGCGGCCGAGTCGTTGCCGAGGGAACAGCGGATGAGCTGAAAGCGTCGGTAGGCAGTTCGTCACTGCAATTGAAAATCCAAAATGTAAAAGATATCGAAAATGCTCGGCAAATTATTGAACAGGTGCTCAAAGTCCGGTCCAATGTGTCGTTGGAAACAGGAAAGATTACGGCACCGATGGCGGACGCCGACCGAGTTACGGATTTGCTGATCGCTCTTCGCGAGGCAGGGATCCACTTGTCTGAATTGAGTGTTCAGAAGCCGACTCTTGACGAAGTCTTTTTAACCATTACTGGTCATAGTGTGAGGGAGGACACAACAGAGACATTCGATGAAAGAGAGGAGGAAAGGATATGAAAAATGCTTCTAATCAGCTAGTTGCAAAGCGTCAACTAAAAAACAATACAAGCTTTGGACAGGCAGTGCGCAACTCGTTGACGATGGCCTACCGTGGTTTACTGAAGATTCGGCGTACGCCTGAGCAATTATTTGATGTTACGCTTCAGCCAATCATCTTCACCTTAATGTTTTCCTACATCTTTGGCGGGGCGATCTCGGGAAATGTGCATAGTTATTTGCCGATCATCATTCCTGGTATCCTCGTGCAGACTGTTATCGCGACATCTGTTGTGACCGGAATCCAACTGCGAGAGGATATGGATAAGGGCGTGTTCGACCGTTTTAAGTCGCTGCCAATTGCCCGCATTGCTCCGTTGGCGGGCGCTCTGTTGGCAGACACCATCCGATATACCATTGCAACAGTGCTCACGTTTGTGATGGGGTATATCATGGGCTATCGTCCAGAAGGAGGACTGGGGTACGTCGTCATCGCTGCGGTTTTTGTCATTGTATGTTCTTGGGCAATCAGCTGGATCTTTGCTTTTTTTGGCGTGATTGCGCGCACGGCTTCAAGCGTACAAGGAATCGCAATGCTTTTGCTGTTTCCGCTAACGTTTCTTTCTAATGCTTTTGTTCCAGTCAAGACGATGCCCGATTGGCTTCAATGGTTTGCGAAGATTAATCCAGTTTCGCATATTATTACTGCCGTCCGTGATCTGATCAATGCTGGAACTATTGGCTCGGATTTTGCTGTCTCTCTCATCGGGGCTACTGCCATTGTGGCAATCTTTGCGCCCATCACCGTCCGTGTATATATGCGCCGGGCATAAATTGGATATTGTGTATTGATCTGTTCGCGATATCCTAGTAAAAAAGCTTTTACCGAAAAATTACGGAACCTTGCTGCTTACAGAACTTTTAACACATCATATATAATTTCACATGTCTGATATAATTATTTCAGTCACTGCTGACATCCCTTCATTACCTTCCATTAAACAAGTTGCCTAACTCGGAGTATGGTATTGAAGGGATGCTGGCAAGTGGTTTTTTATATCATATATGGCCGTTTAATGACAGTGATACATTTCAGACACCAGACCAGTTTCGTGTTAACCCGGGATCTGAAGGAAACTACCCGGCGCAACGTTCTGTAAAAAGGGGCTCGGTTCGCCTACACTGTAAAGCTGCAAGTAATGCATAGCCCGGGTGCAGGCGGTGTAGAACAATCTGCGCAGGCTCTCAACGCCGTATACGTGCGATGAAGCGTTATAAATGATGACGGCGTCGAATTCGATGCCCTTCGCCAAATACGCCGGTATAACGACAACACCTTGTTCATATTCGGTAGAGCCGCTCTTCACAAGTTTTATATCTTCAACTCTTTTCAGTGCTTCGTATGCGGCGGTGCTTTCCGCAGCAGATTTACATATAATCGCGATCGTATTATATCCCCGTTTCCGCAAGTCCGCGACTTTGGAAGCAATACAGCGGTGCAGTTCAGCTTGATCGGACACTCTCGTCAACACAGGCTTATCGCCGTCGCGTTCAAAAGCAGTGATCCGTTCGCCATCGGGTACGAGTCCGCGCGTAAATTCAATGATCTGTCTTGTGGATCTGTAACTGCGGGTCAAGGTGATCGAATCCGTTTTATCCGGTCCGTATAGGCTGGTAAGCGTGTGGAAATCGACTGTTTCACTGGCATGAGCGAATATCGCTTGGTTAAAGTCGCCGAGCACAGTCATCCTCGCCGAAGGGAACAAACGCTTCAAAAATTCGAATTGAAACGGAGAATAATCTTGCGCTTCGTCTACAAGCACGTGTTTGATCGAGACGTTCGTCTGAAAGCCTTGAATCAGCTCTTTCAAAAATAAATACGGAGTTGCATCTTCGTAAAACAGTTTGCCTTCGTCTAGCGTTTTTACAGTCAATCGGCAAATATCCTCCCACTCCTCGGGTGTTTCCCCTTCCATCCACTGTTTGACCCGCGTTGGATCGGCGAAAAGCTGCTTGTATACTCCCTTCATGTCGATGAAACGAAGCGTTCGGATCCGTTTGCGCAACGGTTTCAGCTTCTTGCGAACGATCAATTGGCCCAGCGCTTCGATCTCGTTCTCATAGTTGTTCAACGTTTCTGCTTTAAAGCCGTGTTTTTTCCGTAAGAGAGTATGAGCTTTATGATAATCCTCGTTGCTAAGCAGCTCGATTTCTTCCTGCACCCATGGCTTAGTCCGTTCAAGCTTCTCCGCTTCATCGATTTGCTTGTTTAGCCAATCTGCCAGCTTTTCAAGTCTGCTGTGAAAACGGAGCGAGGTGTCGCTGCTATAAAACCTTTCTGTGATTTGTTTGGCGGTGATGATCGGTTTTCCTCTAAATAGAATATCTTTGAATAGCATGCCGGATAATTCCAGCGACTTACAGTATGTTTTAATCGTCTCGAAGAAACGGGTTGATGCCTTGAATCGGATGCTCGCAGTTCTAGTCCGGTATAAAGAGTCATCCGCTTCAGTCAACATATATTCCAATTGCTCGTATGGATCCTCGATTTGAAATTCTTTGCTCAGCCGATATTCCAAATATTCCTGGAAGGTGACCTGCTGCATATTCTCTTCGCCTAGTTCGGGCAGCACATTGGATACGTAGCTGTTAAACATCGAATTAGGTGAAAATAAAATGATTTGATCGGCTCTCAGCTTATCCCGATACTTGTAGAGCAAGTAAGCGATCCGCTGCAGGGCAGCCGATGTCTTGCCGCTGCCGGCGGGTCCTTGCACGATGAGCAGCCGCCCGCGATCATGACGGATGATCTGGTTTTGTTCCCGTTGAATGGTGGCCACGATGTTGTGCATATGTTTGTCTGTCACTCTGCCAAGCACCTGCTGTAAAATGTCGTCTCCAATGGTGAGACTCGTATCGAACATCGACTTGATAACGCCGCCGCGGATGATATATTGCCACTTTTTCTCCAGCATGCCGCGGACTGTGCCTCCAGGAGTAGTATATTCGGCCGGGCCGGGCGCGTAATCGTAGTAGACACTCGAGACCGGCGCCCTCCAGTCGTAGATCAGTATGTTCTCTCCGCTTGTATCCGTGAGCGTGGAGATACCGATATAGATTCGTTCAGCAGCTGAAGTCCCTTCCTCAATGAAATCGATTCGACCGAAATAAGGCACCTCCTGCATGCGGCGCAGGGTGGACAACCTCTTGAAGGCTTGTCTGTGGGTGCTTTGGCTCACGGACAGGTTCTGCGCCTGTTGTCTCAAGGCGATGATCGTCTCAAGATAATCGTCGAACGTATCAGTATTCACCTTGACGTCATCCCAAAAATGTTTGCGGAAATCAATCACTTCTTTTCGACGCTGGGAGGTTTCGTTTTCCAGCATGCCGATTTGCTCCACAATGATCGCCATTATGCTGTCCAATCGTTCTTGCTCCTGCCGAAGTTCTGTATTCATATTAAGCACTCCTTTAAAAAATAAAAATGGGGATTGACTGAAGAGGATTTATGTTTTATAATTATAATAGGGATACTATTTTTATAATTTAAACAAAATGTGTTTCTTTACTAATTTATCATAGTTTCTCAATTTTTTCAATGTATTTAACGCTGTCGTCGATATTATAAACAAGTTGAAATTGTATGTGATGAAGATAAAAAGTTACTGTAAGGCCATTAATTAAAGTATTTCTCATGGAAGAGAACCGATGGTTTTCTTTTAGACCGTCTAATAAAGTTTGCAAAATCGTGTTATAAGTGAATAAGTTTGTTAATATAAACAGTCTAACTAGATTAGTTAGGCTGTTTTTTTTTGTTTTGTAAAAATTCTTAAATAACTATGAAAGAAGGAAATTGGAATATGTATAAAGTTGATTACAAAGATTATCCTTTAATCAGAAGTTGGAAACAAAATTTAATGAAAAATCAATTATTGTCTATTTCCGTGTAGCATGCGAATTTTATCGGATAAATCATATAAGCGGATAAATCGACTATATAAAAGGATGTGACATCCTTGAATACAGGTGAAACTGATGGGGAGACATGTTCCAAAGTTGATACTGTAACTAAAACGAAAGCTGGATCTTATCGTGAAAGAGTAGAGGGAAAGAAACAATAATTTTTAGACAAGCCCATTGTGCTTGTCCATTTTAAATGCGAGGGGGAGATTTTATAACCGAGCAACATTCCGGAACATTTTCCTCAACACTTCAGCTTCATGTACGTATTCTCATGTATGTATACATATTGACGGACTGCACCTGTAGAAAATTCAACTCCATACTTGCGTTATTGCCGCTTTGCGGCCTGAACTCATCAGAGTGATGTTATGTCTCAGAAATTAAACTGTACGCAATCAGGTGATGGAAGATTATATACGGACTTTGATGATGCCTCTGCTGTTCTTGCGTATCCTAAACGCTGCGAAAACCGCTTGAGACTTACCGAGCGTGTGGAACAACTCATTGAAGAGATTCGTATTTTTCCAAACCGTGAGTCCATCCTGGTGATTGGGCTGTCTTTCGAGAAATCGATGAACAACCTAACATGACTGAATACTAAGAGCGGCGCAAAAGCACTGGAACATATCAGATAATGGCAAATAAGCTACGCTTAGAGCTGCAGTGAGTGAACAAGGGAAAACGTTTAGGAAAGCCTGAGCTCTCGCAGCAGGTTCAGCCGATAAAGGGCTTAAATTTTCTTTTAACGAGAAAGCGAAGAAATAACAGTTAAAAAGAAAAGTAGAAGCCATGACCCAAAAAGTCACGGCTTCTGAACTAGTTATTTGTGTTTAGATCTGTTTGTGGCAGCATCTAAAGTTCCTTCAGGGAAACTAGGAGTTACTTGTGTAGCTGTAGTTTGAAATTGTTGAACTTGTAATAATTTCACAGTAAGATCTAAGACGATTTTTTCGCGCAATGTTTTAAACTGGCCTTCAGGTCCTACTTTAACTGGTGAGAAATCAAGTTCATAGAAGTTTGCGGCTATTAATTCACCGTATGGTTGTTCATTATATTTGACGAGATTTTGGAAGAAATATTTATCCAAACGAGGAACAAGGTCATTTTTCTCATTTAAGAAGAGAGCTTTGCTTTGATCAGAAATTCCTATTATTGGGAAAAGAAGGAAATCTCCGGTTGGAGCAGCGTCTGCAAGTTCTGTAAAACCAGAGAACGGAACGTCTGCAATTCTGTCTTGAAGTGCTCCATTGCAGTCTCTGGAAGCATATTCAATATCTTTGCGAATAAATCCTGATACAAATAATTTCGCTCTAGTTACTCTAAAATAGTCCGTTGTACCAATACGTGTAAATCTAACAGGTACTAGTTTCGCTTGTTCCAAAAATACGTTTTTTGTCACTCTCTTAATTTCAGTTGCTGGCGGATCAAGTGGAATATCTGCCTCTACTACAACTTGAATAGTTTTTTCTGCTAATACAACTGGAGTTTTAAGAGTTACAGTAACATCTGGTGTAAGAACTAAATCGGTATTTTCATTTGATAATGGTACTTGTTCTGTCGATTTTACTGGGCAAGCTGGGATTTGATGATCGTCTTTACTCATGAAAAATCCACTCCTTAATTTTTTTTGAGTTTTCCAAACTCTGCATTAATACAATATGCAGCATTCATTTTTAAGTTTGGGCTTTTCACATAATCATTTTTCTCATTTTTAAATCAAAGAGTGGATTTCGTATACATTCGATGATCTCTAGATTCCATTGCTAGCATAACTGACTCGAACTTGTTGTACTTGTAATAAATGAACGATTAAATCCAATATAATTTTTTGGTGCAATTGACGATAGTAAGGTACTGATTCATTTTGTTTGGAACCTTCATTTCCGTTGTCTGCGGCAGTGTACTCAATATTTTGTGATATATATCCTTTTATAAATAAATTTCCTTTCAGTGCTGTACATGTTCCATTATCTAATGATGGGGAGAATTGAGTAGGTACGAATTTACAATTTGTTAGTACGACCTCTTTAGAGATTTCTTTAACGCCCAAAATCTCTTCTTCAAATACAACATCTTCTTCTAAAATTATTTCCATTTTGTATTCCCCTGCTACAACTGGAACTCTAATTTGTATAAAGTCATGAGATGTACAAGTTTTGTTATCTGTTTCGCTTGTTTTCGCAGCTTTTGAGTCATGCAGGGGAACTGCAATAGATTGATAATGATTGTTTTTATTATTCTTACTATAACTGGAAACAGTGTCAGTTAAAGAGATCATTTCATGAATTTTAGAGCAAACTAAACGGCAATCAGGCTGTTCAGGATAATAAGTTGTAGTATTGAGTAATTTTGTGTTTAATTGAGGAGTTTGTTTATTGTTTAAGTCAAGAAATTCAGCTGAATTTTGAACTATACTGCTAAAGATAGGAGAATGAAGAAAGTCATCTATTTCTACAAAAGTCGAAAATGGTCTTTTTATAGTCATCGAACATGTTTTTCCATATTTGATAGATTCATCTGCATTATCAAAATTAATAGCTTTTTGATCATTCGTTCCATCCGATTCGGATGAAGGATGAACAGGCTCAAAAACAGAATCGGTCGGAGATTTTTTATTTATCTCCTGTTCAGCATGAGAAACCTCATCCGTTTTCACAGTATGCTCAACATCAGCTGAGGAAATTTGTTCAGGAACGACACCATCCGACGAATGATCCGGCTCAACTTTATGGTCAATAAAATTGGTTTCATGGATATTTTCTTGATCATTTATTTCATCCGGGCCGGATAAAGCAGGAACAGGTTCAAAAACTGAATCGGTTAGAGCATGATCCTTTATATCCTGTTCAAGACCAGCAGCATGAGGAGTTTCATCCATTTTCGAAGCACGAACAACATCTGTTGTAGGAACTTGTTCAGAGTCGGCAATATCCAATGGACGAGTTAGTTCGACTGTATGGTTAATAAAATTGATCTTAAAGACATCTTGATCGTTCATTTCATCCGAACTGGATGAAGCATGGGCAGGTTCAAATGCTGAATCTGCTGGATGATCCTTTTTATCCTGTTCAAGATCAGCATGAGAAGCCACATCCGTTTTCACAGCATGTTCATCAACAGCTGAAGGGGATTGTTCAGGATCAGCTCCATCTGATAAATGAACCGGCTCAACTGTATTGTTAATAAGATGGATTTTAAAGATATCTTGATTATTTATTTCACCCGAATTGGGTGAATCATGGGCAGATTCAAAAACGGAATCGGTTGGAGGATGATCCTTTGTCTCCTGTTCAAGACCAGCATGGAAATACTCATCCGTATTCACAGCATGCTCATCAACAGCTGGAGGAGATTGTTCAGGAACGGCATCGTCCGATGAATGAACTGGCTCAACTGTATAGTCAATAGGATTGGTTTCACTGATATTCTCTTGATCATTTATTTTATCTGAGCTGGATGAGTCATGGGCAAATTCAAAAACGGAATTGGTAGTAGATTGATTATTTGTCTCCTGTTCAAGATCAGCATGGGAATACTCATCCGTATTCACAGCATACTCATCAACAGCTGAAGAAACTTGTTCAGGAACGGCATTGTCCGATGAATGAACTGGCTCAACTGTATAGTCAATAGGATTGGTTTCACTGATATTCTCTTGATCATTTATTTTATCTGAGTTGGATGAATCATGGGCAAATTCAAAAACGGAATCGGTTGGAGGATGATCCTTTGTCTCCTGTTCAAGACCAGCGTGGGAATACTCATCCGTATTCACAGCATACTCATCAACAGCTGGAGGAGATTGTTCAGGAACGGCATCGTCCGATGATGAATGAACTGGCTCGACTGTATAGTCAATAGGATTGATTTCACGGATATCCTTATGATTGTTTATTTCATCCGAGCTGGATAGAGCATGAACTAGCTCAAAACCCGAATTGGTTGAAGGTTGATCATTCGTCTCCTGTTCATCAAGACCAGTTAGAGAAATCTGCTTAATATGAGAAGACTCATCCGTATTCACAGCATGCTCATCAACAGCTGGAAAAACTTGTTTAAGATTGTTTTCATCCAATAAATGAGCAAGCTCGACTGAATAATCAAAAGAATTGGTTTCAAAGTGACCCTCTTGATCATTTATTTCATTCGAGCTGGATGCAAAGGTATACACAAGTTCAAAAACTGAATCCATTGAATCTTGATCGTATTTCTCATGATGTTCAAAATCAGTTAAAGAAATACGCCTAACATGAGAAAAACCATCCATTTTCAAAGTATGATCATTACTAGCGAAGAGAACTAGTTCAGAATTGGTTCTATTCGATGATGAATGAGCGGGCCAGACTGAATGATCAATAGGATCAGTATCAAAGTCATCCTCTTGATCATTTATTTCATCCGAATTGGATGAAGTATGAACAGGCTCAAGAACCGAATCGGTTGGAGGCTGATCCTTTGTCTCATGGTCAGGGCTAGGTAGAGAAATCTGCTTAATATCATGGAAAGAACAATCCGTTTTCAAATCATGATCAGCATTAGCTAAAGGCATTAGTTCAGAATCGTTTCCATCCGATGATGAATGAGCTCTATCGACTGAATGATCAATAGGATCAGTATCAAAGCCATCTTCTTGATCATTTATTTCATCCGAATTGGATGAAGGATGAACAGGCTCAAGAACCGAATCGGCTGAGGGATGATCCTTTGTCTCATGGTCAGGGCTAGGTAGAGAAATCTGCTTAATATCATGGGAAGAACAATCCGTTTTCAAATCATGATCAGCATTAGTTAAAGGCATTAGTTCAGAATCGTTTCCATCCGATGATGAATGAGCTCTATCGACTGAATGATCAATAAGATCAGTATCAAAGTCATCCTCTTGATCATTTATTTCATCCGAATTGGATGAAGGATGAACAGGCTCAAGAACCGAATCGGCTGAGGGGTACTCCTTTGTCTCATGGCTAGGGCTAGGTAGAGAAATCTGCTTAATATGGGAATCATCCGTTTTTAAAGTGTGGTCATCAGTTGAGGAAACGTGTTCAGGATCAGTCGTTCTATTCGATGGTTGAGTAGGACCACAGATGCTGCCTGTATGATTTCCTTTAGACATATTATACTTTTTGTATAAATTCATCAGTTTGGAAACATTATTTTTATTTTTGTTTAGTTTGGTCACCTTTTTTATACCGTAATTTTCATGTGAATCATCTGCTTCTGCTGTATCAATGCGATTTGGCACAATATCTGATTTGTGACTATCATCATCTTCTTCTGTATGCTGAAAATTGGGACATACAGATTTTTTTTGAACTCTTGAAGATTTAAAAATGTTCATTTGTTTAGAACGTATTTGCTGCATCCTCTCATGGTGAATCCATGGAGTTTTCATGACACCTCACTCCCAAATTAACGAATTTTTACTGTATTTATTTATGCTTTATTTCCCGCATTTGTCCCTGTACAATTCAGGAAATTTCAAAAATAAGCTCTATGTAGCATTTTTCTCAAATCAGATGATTTGCCTGTTTCTCTTCAAAAATTCGATAAATGGGGATACTATGCCCGCTAATCTTTTTATAATATTGATATGGAATATAAAAATAAATGATTGCATAGATGAATGAAATGAAAAGTTTTTAGATATAAGAAGGGGAACTTGAAGGATTAAAAGAGGACAAAATTAGAGCTTTTTATTTCCGAATAAGATACTTCCATTGTTGAAATTAGCGTAATTAAACACAAAAACACAAGGGGCTGTCTAATTAATGAACTGCCCTAACAAGAACATCAAGATTTTATGCTTCGCCTATTTAATAAAACAAATTTAAAGCGCTAAAGTGAAAAGTGTGGTAAACTTTATTATCATTAAAATGTAATAGGGTGTTTGATTCAATTGGAAATTAAACAATTGAAGTGTTTTCTTGAGGTTACACGTACCGGCAATTTTACCACTGCATCTGAGAATCTGTTCATTACGCAGCCTGCTCTCAGCAGAATTATCAAATCATTGGAGGATGAAATTGGAGCACCGCTTTTCATACGTACTAGAAAAAAGCTGATATTGACGGATGCAGGCCGTATTTTAAAAAAACATGCTTTAAAAATTGAAAATCAGCTGCAGCAATTGGATGCAGAACTTGATAAAATGTTTATGCAAAGAAAACGACAAATTCGCATCGGGCTACCTACGATTACGAATTCCATTTTCTTCTCAAAATTGATTGCATCGTTTCATGAAGAATATCCAGAGGTGATTTTCCTACTAGAAGAGGATGGTTCCAAACCAGTTGAAGAGAAGGTTCTTAATAATTTATTGGATTTTGGGGTCGTTGTTCTTTCTGAGGAAAATGAAAGTCTTGACAGTATTATATTTGTGAATGAGAAATTAAAACTAGTTGTCTCTTCGTCTCATCGTCTGGCGGGAAAACAGGAAGTGTCTTTGCAGGAGCTAAAAAAAGAGGACTTTATTATGTTCGACCGGGATTTTGTGCTAAGAAATCTTGTCATCAATTCTTGTAGAGAAGCCGGTTTTCAACCGAAAATTATTTCGGAAACATCACAACTGGAGTTTATTCAAGAATTGGTTGCCTACAATATAGGTATTACTTTGCTGCCTGAAAGTACGTGTATAGAACTAACAGATGATTTTAAAACGATCACCGTCACTAATCCGGAAATCGAATGGAATCTGGCAATGATTTGGAGAAAGGATGCAAGCTTATCACAGATTGCGCAGGAATTTGTACGATTTGCAAAAGAAAAGCTGTCGACAGCTAATCCCGGACAGGATTCTAAATCCGATTGAGTCAACTATAAGAAGGCTTCCTTTTATGAAAGGGAAGCTTTTTTTACTTGAAGCAGAAAAAAGAAGAAAGTGTCTTTTTTGTGTGGAGCCGTCTCTTGTACTTAAGTAGGGGTTAGGAAGGATTCATTTGAATATCATGTTTCATATGTTCGTGGAAGCGGCCGCTATCTTTTCATGAAAAATAGATAGAGGTTCTAGATGTCCGTTGATTTCCTGCATCTACAAACGATTTTCATAGATAGCTTGAAGAAAGACGGATGTTTCCAACGGTTAGAAACCGTCTGGGACTTGCTCTCGTTGTGCGAATGCGAGACAGTGGTCCGACCGTCCATAAACAATACGAGCTCTATATGGTGTAAACATTTTTTTCAATAGACAATCACTGTTCGTTGTAAAAGAGGTAAAAACAATGTATATTTAATTGAGAATGATAATCATTTACTGAGTTCTAGGAGAGGTGGAAATAGATGAAATATGACGAATTATACGATGTGACGATTATTGGCGGCGGACCAGCGGGGTTGTATGCGGCATTTTATAGCGGATTGCGGGAAATGAAAACAAAGCTGATTGAGTATCAGCCGCAATTGGGCGGCAAGCTTCATGTTTACCCGGAGAAAATGATTTGGGATGTTGGAGGACATGCACCGATTACAGGAGAACAATTAATTAAGCAGCTTGTCAAGCAAGGATTAACATTTAATCCTACAGTGGTACTAAATGAAAAGATTGAATCGATGAAACGAAAGGAAGATGGCACTTTTATATTGCAGGCCGCTTCTGGACGGCAGCATTTTTCCAAGACGGTCATTGTCGCAGTGGGAAGCGGTATATTGAAGCCGCAAAAACTGGAGATCGAGGGTGCAGAAAAGTTCGAGGTGGCTAATCTGCATTATACAGTGAAATCGTTAAAGCTCTTCAAAAATAAAACGGTCATCATTTCAGGAGGAGGCAATGCGGCTATTGATTGGGCGAATGAATTAGTGCCGATTGCTAAAAAAGTGTATTTGACGTATCGAGGGGAGATGTTAAAAGGTCATGAATCGCAGGTGACGCAGCTTCTAAACAGCTCGGCTACTTGTTATTTTCATACAACGATTACCAAATTGATTGCCAGCGAGGACCATGAACGGATTGAACGAGTTGAGCTAACAAACCGTGAAACAGGAGAGATCACCTATTTACCGATTGATGAAGTAATTGTGAATCATGGCTATGAGCGCGATTCCTCCTTGCTGGAAAAAAGCGAGCTGAAAATTCAAATGATTGACAATCACTACATTGCGGGCAACGCCCATAGCGAATCTTCTGTACCGGGACTTTATGCAGCGGGGGATATTCTAAAATACGATGGGAAATTGCATTTGATTGCGGGGGCCTTTCAGGATGCCGCAAATGCGGTAAATAGCGCTAAACAATTTATTGAACCTAAGGCTGATAAATTTGGCATGGTATCATCCCATAACGAAATCTTTAAAGAACTCAACCGAGAATTGATAAAGCAAATGATGAAATAAAAGTTTATTTGGAATAGAATGTAACACACGACCAAGCTCAATGATACGATCCCTTTATAGTAGACAGGAAAAAGAAAGCCTGTTCATCTGTCTATTATGGAGGGATTTTTCTATATGTGCTTTTTTATTCCTGTCTACTTGACTGGGGACAGCTCATCACACGGGTGGTTTTTTGTTTAGGTTAAAGAGCGCTTCCATACTATTTTGTTATGAATTGTATATAGGATTGGCATTGTATCTTTGCAAACCAGCTATATTATAATTCTCTTTGTAAAAATTCTAATACGGATGAAGCGTACGCTTCAAAAGTATTTTTATACGTAAGGTGATCATGATGGAAGCAAAAAAAGTTAAAGAAACACGTGTTGTTCAAACAGATCAAGTGCTCATAAATGATTTGAACAATTATCATACATTATTTGGCGGAGTTTTAATGAAGAAGATGGATGCATGTGCGACGCTTTCCGCCCGCAGACATACAAGGGTAAAGGAATGTGTTACGGCGTCGACCGACTCCGTTAATTTCCTTGAACCGATCCGGGTAAGTGATTCGGTTTGTATTGAATCATTTGTTAGCTATACAGGTAAAAGATCCATGGAGATTTTCTGTAAAGTGATTGCAGAAGATCTAGAAACTGGGAAACGAAGAATTGCAGCTACTGCATTTTTCACTTTTGTTCCCTTGGATGAGAATAAAAGACCGTTGGAAGTACCGCCTATTATTCCAGAAACAGAGGAAGAAAAATATCTCTACGAAACAGGAAAAGAACGTGAAAGCATTCGCAAGTTAAAAAGACAACAAAATAAAGAACTCGTGTCCAGACTTTCACTGAATAAACCGTGGGATTAATACGGAACAAAGGAATGATATAGTGTGATAATAGACTCTAGTTACGATGAGTTGAAAAATGCACAAACCGCTATCGAAAACTTAAAGGCAACAACACCAACTATTTATCGGAAATTTTTAAATATCGTCCATTTGACTCGTCAATTACAATATGGATATCAATATATGGGCTCTTTACTAATGGATGAAGACCCGGATCGATTCCAACCGAAATTTCAGGATGATTATGTATTGTCTATCTATCATCAGGAAATCGAAAAACTAAAAAAAGATAAAAGATTTCCGGAATTAAAACAATTGCTACAATCATATAAACATATTAGCTATACAAACATTAGCAAGCTGGCTTTAGGGGAAAAACCAGCAGCATTAATTGGTCCAGCCGTGGTCCATTAATTGTTCGAAGGAAACTGAAAAAATTTAATTGGGTGGATCGAACTTTGATTCGATTCACCTTATTATTTTTAAAGAGTGTTAAAAGCCCGCTTTCTCAGACCATAAATTCCTTGCATTACAAACAGCTGTCCGAAAAAGATATAAACGTTATTTTTATTTGAAAAAGGGGCGCCTCTTAGCTGAAAAATCAGCTTGAGACAGCCCCCACACTACCAACGGTTATTCTAAGGCCTTACTCCTTTTTAGTCCATTCACCGACAAATTCGATTTCGTTATAGGAATAGAAGTCTTTCAATATCTTTTCGCGATCATCTAAGAAAAGCTGATCTGCTACTTCTGATACGAGCTTGCGTATACCGTATTTCAAGCCGGAAAGAGCAGCTGCTGTAATGCCACAGCTGATCAAACCCGAATAGTTGAAAGCGAAAATTCCGTACAGAAGCTTTTTGCCCTTTTCATCGCGGCTTATAAAAGCGAAACCAGGGCTGAGATAAGGATGGGCATCAAGCATTGGATTGGCCAGCTCCTTCGGGGGATGATAGCGGTCTCCCCAACGAGCAATGTGGCTTTCGACAAGTTTCAGCTCCGGACGCAAAGCAGGATCAGTGACGAGTCCGGTGCAGATGATCAGAAAATCGAAGGTGAACTTGCCCTGAGGTGTGGTCACTACTGCACCTTGATCTGCAGCTTCAACATCAAGCCATGGTGCTCCTAAGTGCAGGTGAAAACCGGGCCATGAGGCTGCGCGTCCGAAGGTATCGTTGGTCGGCGGCTGATTATATTTAAAGAAATGAGCGATGATTGCATATTTATCAGCGTCCGATAGAGCTTGGAAACGTTCAATTAGACCGGAAACTTCCATATAGCGGATCGGATTGATACGCTGCAATTTCTTGCGGCGGACAAAGACATGAACTTCGGCCGCCCCCTCTGATAAGGCAAAATTGGCATTATCAAAGGCAGATGCGCCGCCGCCCAAAATTCCGATCTTTTTCCCTTGTAGTGCTTTAAAATCAATTGTTTCTGAGGAGTGGGCATAGAGATGATGCGGCAATTTTTCAGCAATGAAAGGAGGAACATGCCATTCGCCACCGCCTTGAATTCCCGTGGCTAAAATAACCTTTCGTGCGAGCAATATGTCAGATGGTGCACCCGTTCCTTCCATATGAAGCCGATGAATCCCTTCATCAGTCGGCTCTATCAACTTCAACTTTACTTCATTGATGACGGGCAGATTGAGAACTTTCCGAAACCAGCGCAAATAATTCATCCAATCTCCCCGAGGAATTTTGTCTAGCGCTTCCCAGCCTTCCGGTCCGAATTGTGCTTCCCACCAAGCGCGGAAGGTTAGGGAAGGAATCCCAAGGTCGATGGAGGTCAAATGTTTAGGTGTTCGCAAGGTCACCATACGGGCGTAGGTTTCCCACGGTCCTTCCCAGCCCTCTCGGTTTTCATCAATGACAAGAATGTTGGATATCCGTTCGCGTAGAAGACCGAAAGCCGCACCTAAGCCGCTTTGGCCGCCGCCGACGATCACGACATCGTAGACATGCCCTTCAGGTTTTTTTAGCGTTCGCACCCAGCTTGGACCTCCGAAGGCGAGATAGGAAAGATCGGTTTTCACTTGTTTGTTTAATGCCTCTAAGCTCATCCTTTTTCACTTCTTTCAACTGTAAGATTTGAAAGTCACATATGTCAGCCTTATCCGTAAACAGAAATCCGCATGAGAAGAATTATTATATTGAATCAATCATTATTGTTTTTACAGTACCACTTGCCCATATAGTATCACTTCAACCATTTTTATTGAATGTGTATTGTATCTAAAATCTCCTTTAATCGTTATGTAAAATAACTAAAAATGCTTGTTTAATTTCTTCTAAGGAACGAATACCAAGGCTATCTTCATCTAGTCGTTCCTGTAAAACACTCCTAATGAGCCAATAGCTAACCGATTGCCCCGATTTCTCCAATGGGCATAATTTGTGCAAAAAAGCGCATCTTCTGATGTTCATTCCTCAGTCAATTTGTGTGGATTTTTTCTAGTTCAGATGCTTATTGTTGCTTTTTGTATAAATCCGCAGCGGTCAGCTTTTTTAAGACGATAACTATTAAAGCCGAATCTGTTTAAAAAATTTTTTCTATCATTTACAAAAAATGAGTGATTACTCACTTCACAAAATTCGTTTGCACAACTATAATGTATGTGAGTACTCACTCATTTTATACGAAAGGAAGGGAAAAAATGGCCTCAATGATTATTGTCCGTAAAGCTGCGATTTCATTTGGGAAGGAAAAAGTGCTAAAAAATATTGATTTGGACGTAAATGAGGGAGAGATTTTCGGGCTTCTTGGTCCATCTGGCTCTGGGAAAACGACGTTGGTCAAAATGATCACAGGAATTTTAGAGGGAGATCAAGGAGAAATTTTCATCAAAGATCAAAAGGTCCCTTCACTCGAGCTAATGAAATCAATCGGTTATATGGCGCAATCGGATGCTCTTTATCAGGAGTTGACCGCTAAAGAAAACCTGGAATTTATAGCCGCCATTTACGGGCTAAAACGCCAAGAACGGAAGAAAGCGATTCAGGAAGTTTTGGAAATTGTCGATTTAACTGATCATATTGATAAAGTTGTCAGGGACTTTTCAGGTGGGATGAAAAGGCGGTTGTCTCTAGCTGCTTCGCTCATGCATAAACCGGATCTATTAATTTTAGACGAACCGACGGTTGGAATCGATCCAGTGCTTCGCCAATCGATATGGAGTGAATTAAGAAAACTAAAAAACAACGGGATGACCATTTTAGTTACGACACATGTCATGGATGAAGCGGAAAAGTGTGATCGTCTGGCCATGCTAAGAGACGGTTATATCATTGCTTGTGACACGCCGGAAAAGCTAAAGGAAAACCAAAAGGTCGATTCACTTGAAGAAGCATTTTTAGCATACGGGAGGAATGAGAAATGAGAGTAGGAGCTGTTGTCATCCGAATTATAAGACAGTTGTTAAGGGATAAACGGTCGATTGCTTTATTGATCTTTGCGCCGCTTTTAGTTATCACTCTTGTATGGCTTGTATTAGACGGCGACCCATACGAACCGAAAATAGCAGCAGAAAATATACCTGCGCCGCTTGAGCAAGTATTGCAAAATGAATTGGAGAAAGATGTTGTTCAAATGTCCGAAAGTGAAGCGAAGGAGGCTTTTCAAAAAGAGGATTTAGATGCATTTATAACGATAAAAAATCATGTTCCGTATGTTTTGCTGGAAGGAAGCGACCCGACAGCCAATTCAGCGGTTATGAAGGTGATTCAAACCGCCTTCAGCTCCCTGTCAGACCAAAAAAATATTCAGCCTGATGTCGAATATTATTATGGCTCTGACAAAATCAATCTTTTTGATCAGACGGGTTCAGTACTAATCGGTTTTTTTGTCTTTTTCTTTGTTTTTGTGTTAGGCGGCATTTCATTTTTGCGGGAAAGAACACAAGGAACATTAGAAAAATTGCTGTCGACGCCGATTAAAAGATGGGAGATTGTAACAGGCTATTTGCTAGGATTTGGCTTATTCACGATTATTCAATCGTTCGTTATTGTCACGTATTGCGTATATGTACTTGATATTTGGATGGCAGGGGATTTTTGGCAGCTGTTAGTAGTTACATTTTTATTAGCCATCACTGCGCTGGCGCTTGCGACCCTTTTATCAGCCTTTGCAAATAATGAGCTGCAAATCATGCAGTTTATTCCGATTGTCATTATTCCACAAGCATTTTTTTCGGGAATCTTTAACTTGGAGACATTGGCAGAGTGGTTGCAAGTGTTGAGTAAATTTATGCCGCTTACTTACGGAGCGGACGCCATTCAAGAAATCATGATTAAAGGAAAAGACTTGGCCGATCTTTGGCAGGATTTGCTAATATTGTTCGGCTTTGCGCTGCTTTTCTATGTCTTAAATATATTTGCATTGAAAAAACATCGCAGGTTATAACAATAAAAGAGAGAAATAAGGAGGAAAGTGTATGGACCAGGAAAATTTTATGGACGAGTTCATGAAGGCAGCGAATCAAGATTTAACGCCAAAGCAGGCAAAAATTCTTCAAGCGGCAGTCGAAATTTTCGCCGAAAAAGGGTATGCTGCGACATCCACGAGCGAAATTGCGAAAAGAGCCGGGGTAGCGGAAGGAACGATTTTTCGCCATTATAAAACAAAAAAAGATTTGCTGATATCCATCGTTTCACCGATCATTATAGAATTTGCCGTTCCCTTATTTGCTGAAAGGTTTATCAATGAAGTTTTCCAGGATCAACGACTTGATGATTTTGAAGATCTGTTAAGGAAAATCATCCGCAACCGCTATCAATTTGTCAAAAACAATGTCCCATTGTTAAAAATTTTTTTTCAGGAAATGGCGTTCCATGCAGAAATTCAAGAAAAATTTAGCGCGGTTTTTACTGAAAAAGTTTTGCCTCAGTTTATAAAAGTTGTCAACCATTTTAAACAAAATGGGCAAATAGGTGATTTTCCCACCGAGACTGTCATACGTTTAACGATTAACGCGATCGTTGGTTTTTTCATTACCCGCTTTTTGGTCATTCCGGATTATCCATGGGATGACGAGAAAGAAATAGAATACACGATCCAATTTATTCGGAACGGGTTAAAGGGGATTTGACGGCTTAATCAATCATCAAAGATACATGATTTTTTGCAGGATAGTCTGCCCTGAAGGAAGACTATCCTCTTTTAATTAAATTGGAATTAACCAAGCGGTCTTCGAAATTTAGCAATTATATTAGCAATACCAGCGGCTTGTTGAATCTTATTTCATTTACCCTCGTTTTTTCTCATCAAACTGCTGATTGTCAAATTTGTTAATGCATTATCAATCAACCACCACTACTTGTTGGCTGCCATATATCTTTTTAATGTTAGGACTAATATTTTCTGTTATTAAGTATGTTAAATCTTTAGTAGGACATACAATGTGATTGGAAACAGTGCTTAATTTATCAGATGTTGCCATCCCTAATATTTCAGAAGAGATGGAAGCCATTTTCCGCTTTACTAATGCTTCTGATAAGCTTGGGACGCTGATTCCTATATAAGGATCAATTTTGTAAATTCCCATGATATATAAATCTGCTCTCATATTACTTAAAGATTCGACAGTGTCTATTCCTAAATTAACCATTGATTGTTTGAATAAAGTTCCGCCGATCATAATAACATCAATATGTTGATGATTAGTCAGAGCCATAGCGATTGGCGGGCTGTTTGTAATGACGGTGGCTTTTAATGTTAAAGGTAATTGGTTTACTAGATGTAAATTAGTCGTTCCTCCATCAATTAATAAAACCATGTCTTCTTTTATAAAGGATAAAGCTTTTTTAGCTAATTTAATTTTAACTTCATTAAACATGTGCTGCCTTGTTGAAAAATCAACAACAGGAGGCCCTATCCTCAAGGCTCCGCTATGAACCCTTTTAATAAGTCCGCGGTTATCAAGCTCCTTTAAATCTCTTCGAATTGTATCCTCCGAAACTGACAAACGTTTACTTAAATCGCTTGCAATAACTTTATGTTCTTCATTTAAAATCTGCAAGATTTTTTGTTGACGTTCTTCCTTTAGCATAGTGACTTTACTCCTTTAAGTCTTTCTTATAGTTTATCATAATTTCAACAATTGATCAAAACGCATTCGCGCAAATAATGGCACAAAAACGCAAAAACATGCTTTACTTTTCATTGTATGCGTTTTATAATAAAGGAAAACACGCAAACACATGCAAATGGAGGCACAAACATGCAAAATAATAAAAAAATAACGATTGCACCTTCTATTATGTGTGCTGACTTATGTAATTTAGAAAAAAGTGTAAAAGAAATTGAGAAAGAAGGATTGGATACTTTACATATTGATATTATAGATGGACACTTTAGCCCTAGTATGCCATTGGGAATAGATACTATTAAGCAATTACGAAAAATAACTGATATGAATTTTGATGTCCACATTATGTCCAATAATAATGAATTTTTTATACAAGAGATGATCAAAATTGATGTACAACAAATATCATTTCACTATGAAACGAGCACTCATATTGATCGATACATTAACTTAATAAAAAACAATGGAATTAAAGCAGGTTTAGCACTCAACCCAGCAACTCCCCTGTCTGTCCTGGATTATATTTTGCCGAAGTGCGATACCATTTTGTTAATGTTAATCAATCCAGGCTTTGCAACTGATGAAAATGAAAAGCAAGTTTCTTATGCAATAAAAAAAGTAGAAGATTTGGCGCGATTAATAAAAGAAAAAGAATTGGATACAAATATTGAGGTTGATGGCAGAGTATCTTTAGACACAATACCAAGCTTAGTAAAAGCTGGGGCCGACATACTAGTTGCCGGGAGTACAAGCTTATTTATTCGAGACAAAAGTTTAGCTGAGAATAAAAAAGCGATGGAAAAATGCATCATAGAAGGTTTATTGTGAAAAGAGGGGAAATAATGGTTAATTACTATGATATTGTAAAGGAAATTACAAACGAACTCACCACTACTTTAAACCAAATTGATATGAATGAAGTCAATAAATTGTTAATCGAGATAAAAAAAGCAGATAAAGTATTTTTTGTCGGGGTTGGAAGAGTTCTATTATCTTTGAAAGCTATCGCTAAACGATTAGCCCATCTTGGTATTAAAACTTATATTGTCGGCCAAATCACTGAGCCTGCAATAACTGAAAAAGACTTGTTGATAGTGGGATCGGGAAGCGGAGAAACGGCTTTTCCATTAATCATTGCAAAGAAGGCAAAGCAATTTAAAGCAAAAGTTGCTCATATAGGTGCAAATCCAAATAGCTCAATGAATGAGTATTCAGATTGTTTCGTAAGGATACCAGTAGGTACAAAACTACAGCTGCCAAATGAAGTGAAATCTGTACAACCAATGACAAGCTTATTTGAACAAAGCTTATTGTTATTAGGCGACGCGTTAGCCTTAATGATGATTAGAGAGCAAAATATTGATATGTCTAGTCTTTGGCAATATCACGCGAATTTAGAGTAAAAAGTTAATAGCTTCGCTGGATTGGATATTCTTTGATAAAGAGTTTTAAGTATTGTAAAGGGAGATAATATTATGCTAGCGTTGCATTTTGGTGCAGGGAATATAGGGAAAGGTTTAATTGGTTACTTATTAAACAAAACTGGGTATGAAGTTTGTTTCGTGGATATAAATCAAAAAACGGTTGATAAATTTAACAATTACAATAGTTATCAGGTTGAGATATTAGATGATAATCATACGATAGAGACTATCTCTCCGGTTTCAGCATTAAACAGTGTAACACAAGAAGAAGAAGTGATCAATGCTATTGTGAATGCAGATTTAATTACAACATCTGTCGGCATCAATAACATACCTAAAATAGCTAATATATTATCTCAAGGCCTTTTGAAAAGAGCAAAAGAAAATAAAAAGAAGATCGACATTATCGCAAATGAAAATGCAATTAACGCTTCTTCCAGTTTGAAACGTGAGATAAAGAGATATGTTTCAAATAAAGAAATGGAAAATATATGTACTTTTGTTGGCTTTCCTAATTCAGCTATTGATCGCCTAGCTTTATCAAAACATAGCGAAGGGGGTGAGAGTGTTCTTGTAGAACCGTTCTATGAATGGATCATTAACAAATCAGAAATCGTTAATGCAGATTCGCCTATTATAAAAAACGCAATCTATGTTGAAGATTTACAGCCTTATATTGAAAGAAAATTATATTTAGTGAATATGGGTCATGCGGCAACTGCTTATATTGGGTTTTTAGCAGGAGAATCTACAATACAGAGCGCTTTGAGAAATGCAAAAATTGAACATCTTGTACGGGAAACGCTAAATGAAGCTTCCCAATATATTTTGAGGAAATTTAATATGGATCCAAAAGATATGAGTGATTTTATTGAAAGAATTATAAAGCGCTTTAAAAACAAAAATATTAGCGACTCGATTTTGCGAGTAGGAAGATCGCCGATTCGCAAACTGGGCTATAATGAACGATTAATTAAACCCACTAGAGAACTTTTTGATTTAGGACTTTCAATAGAATATTTATCAGTTGCCGTTGCTGCTGCATTTTTATTCGATAACCCTGATGATGAAGAGTCTGTAATTTTGCAAAACTACATTTGTGAAAATGGGATCGAACAAGCCATTTTACATTTTACAGAGTTAGAAAATAAAACAATTAGAGAAAAAATTAAAGAAATTTATTATCAACTAAAAATACAGAAATGGTAGTGTAAATAGAATCATGAAGAAAGGTGAAACGGTGTGTTAAGTGAATATTTAAAAGGTAATATAAATTTCTTGAATAGAGTATCTTCATGGGAGGAATCTATAAGAGTTGCTTCCGATCCTTTATTAAAAAAAGGTAATATTACTCCTAAATATATTCAAGATATGATTGATAATGTCAATAAAAATGGTCCATATATAGTAATTGTTCCGGGAATTGCCATGCCGCATGCAAGAAACGAAGGAGGAGTAATCAAAACAGGCATTTCTTTTTTGAAATTACAAAACAACGTGCAGTTCCCAGAGGGAAAAGAAGTGAATATTATTATCGTCTTAGCGGCTGAAGACAATTCAAGTCATTTAGGTTTGCTATCCGACTTATCTTCTATACTAATTGATGAAGATGTTGTAAACAAGTTTAGAAATTCAAGCAATGAAGAAGAAATAATGAATGTTATTAAAATGGTAGAATAAAAAATGTTTTTTTGATTAAATTTAAAATTTAAACATCGTTTTTTTTCAAAAAAGTATAAAAATTTCTTCTATAATATTGATATGAAGAAAGGGTGTTATACATGGAAAATGTAATTAAAGCCAAAACTCCATCTTTTCGTGCACGCATCCAAGCTGTTGGAGGATTCTTGACCAATATGGTTTTGCCGAATATTGGAGCTTTTATTGCATGGGGGTTATTAACAGCTTTGTTTATACCTTCTGGCTGGTTTCCAAATGAGAATCTTGCTAGTATAGTTGATCCGGCAATCAAGTATTTATTGCCTTTGCTTTTAGCAAGCACAGGAGGGAGAATGGTTGCCGGCCAAAGGGGCGCTGTAATGGGTACCATCGGAGCCATAGGGCTAATAGTTGGATCCGATATACCAATGTTTTTAGGCGCGATGATTATTGGTCCTTTGGGAGGCTGGCTTATAAAGAAATTTGATAAATTGATAGATGGTAAAATACCTGCAGGATTTGAAATGATTGTTAATAACTTTTCAATTGGTATTTTAGGCTTCTTTCTAATGATTTTCTCCTTTTATTTTATAGGACCGGTTATTGAAGCGGCAAATAATGTTGTTTCATCCGCTATTAAATCTCTAGTGGATACAGGGTACTTACCATTATTATCTCTTATTAATGAGCCAGCTAAAGTATTGTTTTTAAATAACGTCATTGATCAAGGAATATATTATCCTTTAGGTATGCAAGAAACGCTTGAAGCAGGAAAATCAATTTACTTTACCGTTGCGTCAAACCCAGGACCTGGTCTTGGATTATTATTAGCTTTTAGCTTTTTCGGCAAAAAGGCTGCTAAGCGGACTGCTCCGGGTGCTATAATAATTCATTTCTTCGGAGGCATTCATGAGTTATACTTCCCATATGTATTAATGAAACCATTAACAATTTTAGCAATGATTGCCGGCGGGATGTCAGGTATTACAACTTTTTATCTTTTCGATGCGGGTCTTGTAGCTGGACCTAGTCCGGGATCCATAATATCTTATTTAGCTTTAACCCCTAAAGGTAATTTCCTAGGAATCATTTCAGGTGTAATCGTAGCTGCGGTAGTATCCTTCATCGTTACTGCAATAATATTAAAGTTTGATAAAAAAACAGATGAAGAAGATTTTACAAGTTCAATCGAAAAGTCAAAAGCAATGAAATCTGAAGGGAAACAAATTTTAAATCCATCTAATGAACTGTCTAATACAAAAATAAGTAAAATTTCATTTGCTTGCGATGCAGGTGCCGGCAGCAGTGCATTAGGTGCAACCACATTTAGAAAAAGACTGCAAAAAGCAAATATTGACGGTATTGAAGTAAAACATTATAGAATAGAGGATGTTCCAGAAGACACTGACATTATCGTCGTTCATAAAGATTTATTAGAAAGAGCAAGATTATCTCATAAAAACAAAAGAATTATCACTATAGAAAATTATATAGAAGATCCTAATTTATTAAAATTAATTGATGAATTAGGGAAAAGGTAAACAAATGGTTTTGTGTAATTGGAGATTCCTTGCTTGCAAACGTTATCAACAATTTTATAGATATTAGTATTAAAAAGAAAAATAATCATTAGGAGATTAGAGATATGAAAACAGTACTCCCTTGAGATTTAGCTTTTGTGGACGTGGTGTTTTTGCAAATGGCGCAAATAAGGCAATGCTCATTTTTGCAATCGCGGACGGCTCACCACGTCCACTATTCAAAATTAGATTAAACAAAGGTCCTAAATTATATAAGTTAAATAGCCTAAGATACATAAATTTAATTTACGGTTTTTCTAATCTGAAATGAATTGAAAGCAATGGAACTCCTGATTTATCTTTTTAAAAATATGTTCAAAGTTTTTTAAGTTTCTATCTCTCTAATAAACGAAGAAGTTGTTTTATGGTAATTTTGCAAAATTAAGCGATACACCAATTATTTCAGATTCGGCTATTGTGATTTCGTGTTGAAGACAACAAGAAAATAATAAACATCCGTCCACTATAAAATTATTAATTTTCACTTTTTCACACGTGCCTATTTCTAAGTCTTTCTATATAATACTTGAATTTGGAAACAGTTTCAAGTTTTATTTAATAATCATTATAGGTGACACCTTTTTTTCGAGTTTGAGCTGTCTGCTTATTCTTGTGAAAAATCATTCTACATGCGAAAAGCTTTTTGGGAAAGAATTGCACTTTGGAACAAACAAAGATAAAGAAATAATAGGAAATGACAGAAATGATGGAAAATACGCTCTGTTTTTTCTTAACGTTTAACTATGTAGAAAACGATCAAGATCAGAAATATCATCTTTACGAATGAATCTAACAAAGCTGTTGAAATCATTATCTTCAATCTATAGCAAAAGCCGGAATGGTATCATAACCACTCCGGCTTTTTGATTGCAAAGTTTTTGGAATTATATCGGTTATATTAAGCTGCGGATTGCTTATTATTTTTAAAAGAATTGATATATGAAATAGCTTTTTCAACATCGAACTGACCTTCCCATTTAGACATAACGACAGCGGCTAATGAATTTCCAATGACATTGACCACTGTTCTAGCCATATCGAGAATACGGTCAATACCTGCGATAAATGCAAGACCTTCAGGCGGGATGCCTACTGCTCCCAGCGTAGCCAACAGTACAACAAATGAAACGCCTGGAACGCCTGCAATTCCTTTTGAGGTCAACATTAATACTAGCACCAATGAAATTTGATCAGCGATGGACAAATCAATGCCATACATTTGTGCTATAAACAGTGCTGCTAATGCTTGGTATAGGGTTGAACCATCTAAGTTAAAGGAATAACCTGTTGGAATGACAAATGCTGTAATGGATTTTGGGCATCCAAATTTCTCCATTTTCTCCATTATTCTTGGCATAACTGTTTCTGAGCTTGAGGTTGAATAGGCAAGGATAAGCTCTTCTTTAAGTAAACGGATGATGTGAAAAATGTTTAGACCGACTAATTTTGCAACAAATCCAAGAACGACGACAACGAAGAATAACATTGTTCCATAGCCGACAATTACTAATTTACCCAACGGCACCAATGATTCGATACCGAATTTAGACACAGTCACACCGATAAGGGCAAACACACCAAATGGTGCAAATTTCATCACTTGGTTCGTCACCCAGAACATCGTTTCAGCTGTACCTTGGAAAAAGGCAATGATCGGTTTTCCACGCTCTCCGATGGCTGTGACTCCAAGTCCGAAAAATACAGAGAAGAAAATGATCGCCAGCATATTTCCTTCAACAAATGCCTGGAAAATGTTTGGTGGAACAATGTTGACAAATGTATCAGCTATTCCGTGGCTTTCAACTGCTTCTGCCGTATCGACATAACTATGAATATCTGTTTTCTCTAATGAGCTCATATCGACGCCGGAACCAGGCTGAAAAATGTTAGCTGCTAAAAGTCCGACAATAATGGCGACAGTTGTAATAATTTCAAAATACAAAATTGTTTTTCCGCCAAGCTTTCCGAGCTTTTTTGTATCACCTACACTTGCAATACCGACAATTAAGCTGGAAATAACAATTGGAATGACGATCATTTTAATTAATCGTAAAAATATATCCCCAATTGGCTGCAAAAATTTCGCAACATCTGGGTTACCATAAAAAATAGTACCAACAACAATACCTAGTACAAGACCTATTAAAATTTGCCAAGCCAAGCTTATTCTTTTCATCATAGCACCTCTTTTCTTTTATAATTGCCTCCAAAACGAATGGATGACAAAATTGATTATCATTATCTTTTAAATGATTACTCGTCGAAATAATAAGCTATAATAATTAGTAGAGTTGTTTGCGAGAGCGCTTACGAGTTATCTCATCTAATTTAAAATTGAAACTACAAGATCAGACGATAAATCTACAAAATTCTACAAATTGATTATTTACTTCGTTTTTAAAATTCTAACTTTTATTCAATTTTTTAAGAGGAACCATTATAACAAGGTTGTGGTAATATTGAACTTGCACTCTCTTGAAAAAAAAGAACTTCAATTATTGGTTGCAATGATCATTTTGGTTCCGCTCGCTGGCGAAATTAAATTTTATCCATTTAATGAAGTTTATCGGGTGAGTTTTGGACCTCCAACATTGTTTATTTTTTTATTGTGGCTGAGAAAGGTACCAGCTGTTATATGTGGTGTTCTTGCAGGCTTATCAATTGTGACATTTCGGGTTCTTCTCGATTTGATATCCCTTACATCTGTTGATTGGATGGCTTCCATTCATACAAATTCTCCTTATTTTTTCTATTACTTCACGTATGCGCTTGTTTTTTCTGTTTTAAGAATTCACCGATTTTACAATCGACCATGGGTGATCGGCCTTTTGGGGATTGTGATAGAATTGGCAGCCGGGATTGTCGAGCTACTCGCTGAAAATATTATGATTGGAACGGTAATGACTTTAGATGCCTTTAATAAAATTATGATTATTGCCATATTCCGAAGTTTTTTTGTGATCGGTTTATTTAGTATGATAAAATTGCATGAATCTAAGCTAAGGGAAGCGGAGATTCAAAAACGCAATGAACATATGATCATGCTGGTATCGAACCTTTACGAAGAGTCGGTGCTATTAAAAAAATCCGTTCAAGATGCTGAGGAAATTACGAGGCAATCTTACAACCTGTATCAAAAATTGCAGGAGATCAGGAAAGGGAAGAAAAGGCTGTCGCTGGAGGAGCTTTCACGGCATGCCTTGAGGATTGCCGGCGAGGTTCATGAGATCAAAAAAGATAATCAACGCATTTTGTCTGGACTTTCAAAAGTAATTTCAGAAGAAAGCTCCCTTGATTATTTAGATGTCCGATCACTTTTATCAATCATTGTTCGAACACATGAGAAGTATGCTGAGCTGTTGGGGAAAAACATTGAATTCAGTATTGCATATAATGGGTCACATCCTGAGTATCATGTGTATACGTTTATTTCCATTGTGAATAACCTTGTCGCTAACGCAGTGGAGGCCATCAAAGGAACTGGCAGCATTGAGATTGCAGTGGAGCGGGAAAATGATTGGCTCCAAATACGCGTTCATGATGATGGTCCCGGAATTCCCGATCAATATAAAGATATTATTTTTAAACCAGGATTCACCTTGAAATTCGACAGCACGGGCAATTCATCAACAGGTATTGGGCTTTCATATGTGAAAGAATTGGCAGAAAAGCTTAAAGGGGAAGTAATGATTGATCATCAGGAAGATAGCAAAGGGGCAACATTTATCGTTCGTCTGCCAATTGGAAATTTAACCCAGAAAAGGTGATTTTATGAGGTTTTTTATAATAGATGACGATGAGTCAATTCGTACTATGCTATGGCATATCATTGAAGACGAGGAACTTGGTGAAGTCGTCGGCGAAGCAGCAGACGGTGCTGATGTTAGCGGTGAATTTTTAAATTTGAAGAAAGTCGATATTTTATTAGTTGACCTGTTAATGCCCATTCAGGACGGCATTGAAACGATTAAGAAAATCAAGCCGATTTTTAAAGGAAAAATTGTTATGATATCGCAGGTGGAATCAAAGGATATGATCGGCCAAGCTTATGAATACGGAATCGAAAACTATATAACGAAGCCGATTAATAAAATTGAAGTATTGTCAATCTTAAAGAAGGTGATGGGTCATATACGTTTGGAAAAAACCATTCAGGATATCCATCACTCTTTATATAGTGTTATGAACGTTGATCATCTTCTAAAGCAAAATGTAAATCCTTATAAAGAAAATTCTCTTTCTGCCAGTGCACGATTCCTCCTTTCAGAACTAGGCATTGCCGGAGAAAGCGGCAGTAAAGATCTCATTGAAATCATGCAGTTTTTATATGATTACGAACAAGAGAAAACATTTGCCGGCGGATTTCCTTCATTAAAGGAGATATTTAGAAATATTGCGTTGAAGAAGCTTGGAGAAGCAGCCAGTGAAGAGGAGCTGAAAAGGGAAATTAAAGCGTCTGAACAACGTGTGCGGAGGGCGATCTATCATTCCTTGAACAACTTAGCGTCACTTGGGCTCACAGACTTCATCCATCCAAAGTTTGAAAATTACTCATCCAAATTTTTTGATTTCACTGCTGTTCGTCAAAAAATGGAGGAATTAAAAGCCGATCGGCCTGCAGCTGCATCGTCTATACGAATCAATACGAAAAAATTTATCCATGCTTTTTATTTTGAAATCAAGCACTTGATGGAGGAATAAAATCGATTTCAAAGATTCCCTGCATGCGTGCAAACTTATGAAAGTAAAAATGAATCATTCACCTTATTCAAAACAGCGAAACGGTCATAAGTGCCGAAAAAGAGGAAATAACTACAGCTTCATTTTTTATGGGCCATTCTTATTGTAAGAAATGGCCCATTACGTCTTTTAGGGATTGGCTGGCCAGCTCGTCTTCCATCGCTTTTTGAACGCGCGTAAATGTGCTGTCCAGGGCGGATTGAATGTTTTTTCCAACGGGACAATTGGGGTTCGGATTTTCGTGAATGGCGAATAATTCGTCTTTCGGTTCGACCGCTTTAAAAATATCCAAAAGTGTTATGTCTTCAGGGTTTTTTGTTAATTTTGCTCCGGTTCTGCCGGCATGGGAAGTTAATAGTCCCGCTTTCTTGAGCATGCTTGTAATTCGCCGGATCACCACAGGATTCGTGTTGACGCTTTTGGCAATAAATTCTGAAGACACGTGCTCAAGGGGATTTGATGCTATTAAGATCATAATATGAATCGCCACTGCTAAACGGCTGTTAATCATAAGTTTCCACCACCATTTGTCACTATTTTAGTGACAAATTTGAAATTTTGTCAAACAGGTCGGCAGGCAATGATTTCCGGATGACAGCTTCAATCAATAAGTTGACAGAGATTTATATTTGTAACTATAATAGTTACATATAATTTGTAACTGAATTAGTTACATAAAGGGAGGAAAATTGTTTATGAAAATTGCCGTTATTGGTGCAACGGGAAAAGCAGGAAGTTTAATAGTAAAGGAAGCAAAGGAACGAGGACATGATGTTACGGCTATTGTCCGCAATGCTTCTAAAGTGACTGATGTACCAGCTGTTGAAAAGGGTATTTTCGATATTACATCAGAGGATATAAAAGATTTTGATGTTGTTGTAAATGCATTTGGCACTGCACCTGGTGAAGAGCATAAACATGTGGAGGCAGGAAAAGTATTAATCAATGCCTTGAAAGGAGCGCCTAATACGCGGCTTATTGTTGTAGGAGGAGCGGGCAGCCTGTTTGTCGATGAAGCGAAAACAACCCGCCTCTTTGATACGCCGGATTTTCCGAAAGAATATTTGCCGGTAGCGAAAAGCTCAGCTCAAAATTTGCAAGATCTTGAAAACTCTGAAGGGATTCAATGGACTTATATTAGCCCAGCTGCATTTTTTGATCCGCAAGGTCCGCGCACAGGTGAATATAAAGTTTCAGGCGATGTGCTTGCTGTCAACTCTGAAGGCCAAAGCTACATCAGTTATAGAGACTATGCGATAGCACTTGTAGATGAAATTGAAAACCGTAAGCACATTAATAAACGTTTTTCCGTCGTATCCAAATAAAAGCTTGATTGCCGAGCGGTGCAGATTTTCTTATTTTTTTACGGTTTGAGATTTGGGAGGATTTCGGGGGTTATTCATATAATGAAATATAAGCCTCAGACACCCTGTGGGGAGCTGAGGCTTATATTTTTCTATAAAGTTGAACAAGCTACCCGTTTTTCACACGGGCGGTTTTTTTAATAAAGAGGGGGTTCCCAAAAGTCAACTTATACTGACTTTTTGGACAGTTCCTTAATATTAAAGAGCCGCTTTTATTACTTTTTTATAATAAAGTACGGAGAGAAAGCCGAAAATCGAATACAAAGCTGTATATAGCAGCATGACGAGAATCATTGGCGTCCAGAGCTCTGTGCCGAATAAAAACCATCCGGATTGAACGGCAAAGTAGCTGTGGAAAAGCCCGATGATCAAAGGAATCCCAAAATTAAAAGCTTGTTTGGCTTGAACTCCTTTGAGCAAGTCGCCTTGTGTGAAGCCGAGTTTTCTTAAAATGGTATAATTTAGCTTTTCATCTTCGCTCTCATCCATTTGTTTGAAATAAAGAATGCAGCCGGATGTAATCAGAAAAGTTAAACCTAAAAAGCCGACAATAAACATGCTGAGCCCCATAGATCGTTTTTGATTGCTGCTCATGGCGAGCCGTGAATCATGATTGCCGCTAAACGTCGTTTTTTGAAAGATTTCATCAGCTTCCTGTATTTTAGCTTCATCTTGAATATCAATTCCTATATGAACAGACGGTTTCATGTCCATGTCCTTTTGTAAACGGTCAAATATCGCTTCGTCGACAATGGCAACAGGCAGGCCACCGCTTGTGAAAAAATAGGAAATGTAGTATTCCTTTTGTAAACCTAAATATTTTTGCGGTATGACTTCGTGCCGGCCTTTTAATTCGATTTGACCGGAACTTTTCAGCGGCATAAACTTCTGCATCATATCGTTATACCCTGCAAAAAGAGTTTCATCTGGAGACAGATTGATCTTTTCTACATCGTCGTCACTAATGATTGGGAGAGTCATGGATGCCGGGTCAACTTTCAATTCCTTCAGCTTTGTATCTAATATTTTCTTCATATTGATGTTTGCGTGGATCACATCAATCATTTTTTCACTGTATGGAATGTGATGCGCATGTAATGCTTCTTTAAAATGCTTTGCATCTTCTGCATTCGTCAGAGCAAAATCGGCGGCGACATAATTTTCAGCGGATTTTTCCGATGAATAGTAGGAAATATAACTTAAAGATAACAATCCGATGGCAAGAGCAGAGACGGTTGTAATGATCGTTAATAATAAAGCATTTGACTTCATTCGGAACATAATCGATGAAAGAGATAGTACCTCATGAATATTTAAATAACCATCCTTCTTTTTTCTAATGAGATAAAAAATAAAGCTGACAGACCCTTTATAAAATAAATAGGTTCCGATAATGACAGATCCTAGTATAAAGATCATCGCAAGGAATAGCTCATTCATCGTAGTAAAATCGCCGCCAAATAACTTAGACGAAATATAGTAGCCTATAATGATGAAGAATATGCCGAGAATCCCGATAATCATTTCCAACAGGGATACTTTTTTTACTTCTGTAGTGGAAGCAACTTTAAATAAAGATAAAATGTTCTGTTTTTTAATAAATACGTAATTCAACAGCATGATACAAAGATAAATCGCACTAAAAACGATCACTGTTTGGATCAAAGCATTAGGTGAAAAAGTAAGCGTTGCAATGGCATTGACGCCGGTAATTTTAAACAAAATCATAATGAATAATTTGGAGCTGGAAAATCCAATAAAGACTCCAATGAATAATGAGCTGAAATAAATGATAAAATTCTCAGCCGTAAGAATGCGGAATATTTTCCCTTTTGTCATGCCGATTAATTGAAGCAAGCCAATTTCTTTACTGCGCCGTTTAATGAAGATGTTATTGGCATACAAGAGAAAGACAGTCACAATGACAATCAATAATACGGATGCAGTTCGAATGGCAGCAGCCCCTTTAATCGAGCCTTTTGTTGCATCCATTGACGGATCATATTGCAATGTGACAAACGCGAAATAAAGGGCTACTGTAAACATTAAGGCAAATACATATAAATAGTAGTTTTTCAGATTTTTTTTCAAATTACGGAAAATCAGCTGATTAATGCTCATTTTGCACCCCGCCTAATACCCCTTGGGTTTTCATAATATGCTGAAAGAACGTTTGTCTTGTTTCTTCCCCTTTTATTAATTGGGTATAAATTTGTCCGTCTTTTATAAAAATGACCCTGCTTGAGAAGCTTGCTGCAACCGGATCGTGGGTGACCATAACAATGGTGGCTTTTCGTTTTTGATTTAATTTTTGCAGCTTGTTTAATAGATCAGATGCCGACTTTGAATCAAGAGCGCCTGTTGGTTCGTCGGCGAAAATAATGCTCGGCTCATGAATAAATGCCCTTGCTGCTGAAGTGCGCTGTTTTTGGCCGCCGGAAATTTCATTCGGATATTTGTCTTTGATCTCATAAATTCCTAGTTCTGTCGCTAGTTCATTAAATTTTTGCTCCGCGTCTTTTTTTGCTGTTTTTGTAATGGATAAAGGCAGCAGGACGTTTTCTTTCACTGTTAGTGTATCGAGCAAATTGTATTCTTGAAAGATGAATCCTAAATGTCTTTTGCGGAATTCAGCCAGTTGTTTTTCTTTCATGCTTATAATGTCTTTTCCTTCTATTTTGATCGTTCCTTGGCTGACTTGATCAATTGAGGATAGAACATTGAGCAATGTCGTTTTCCCTGAGCCGGATGCCCCCATGATGCTGACGAATTCTCCCTTTTCGACACGAATGTCCAATCCCTTTAACACTTCTTGTTTATTAAATTTGTTTCCATAGCTTTTGTAAATTTTTGTTGCCTCTAAAATATACATATCGCGTCCCTCCTTGATATTTTTATCATAATCGTCCTTCTTGTATTTTTCCTTCGATTCAGCGAACAAAATGAAAAAGCATGTGACAAAATTGTCACATGCTTGTAATGCGGACAAATTCATTTTTCTTTGGAAAGGTTAAGGTAACAGTCGTTCCTTCTCCAAGCTTTGACTCTACTTTAATATCTATCAGCAATGTTTCGGCGGCTTTTTTCGCCAAGTATAATCCCATGCCTGTTGAGGCATTGTCCTGATGTGCGGTCGTGGATGTGAAGCCTTTGTCAAAAATGCGCGGCAGATCCTTCGGGTCAATGCCACGGCCAAAATCCTTCACTTTGATCATTGTTTGATCATTTTGTCGATAGCTTTGAATGATGATATCGGATGAATCGCTGTATTTTACCGCATTTGTTAACAGCTGTCTCATGATAAAGGCGAGCCATTTCGCATCGCTTAGCACTTCGGCAGCCTCTAGCTCGACCTCAAACCCAATTCCTTTTTGCATACACCATGATTGCAAAGCTTTTATCTCTTTGAAAATGAGTGGTTCCAGTGCAACATTTTCAATATATAAATCATTTTCCATGAAAGGAATCCGTTTTTGATGAAGCTGCTGGTCAAGCAGCAGATGAATGCGCAGCCATTCATATGTCAATTGTGCTTTGATAACTTCATCATCTAATCGTTCAATGATTAAATGCATCGCTGTCAGCGGTGTTTTAACTTCATGAATCCATGACAGCAATTCATCTTTTTCCTGCTCGAGCGCAATTCGATTTTGCGAAGCCTCTTGTTTCAAAAGCTTCGTTTGGTTTATTATCCGCTGTTCAATCATTTTTTCAAAAGGGCTTTCAGCATTCGCTATACTTGTTAAATCAAGGCTGTTTTCCCATCCTTCCAAGCTTTTATAAAACTTTGTTTCTTTATTGTAGCGGATGATGACAAAAATGAAAAAAATAATCATCAATAAAAAGACAATATAGAGAACGGACTTTAATGAAATGGTTGAATCAAGATAAGAAATAAAAAGGATAAACAGCTGCATGAATAAAAAGAGAAGGATCCAGCTCTTTCTTTCAATAATATATTTTTTAATCATATACGGCTGCCTCTTCCTTTGCTATGTAGCCTTGGCCGACTTTCGTTTCAATAAAGCGTCCCAACCCGAGCTCATCCAATTTTTTTCGCAAACGATTGACATTGACCGTTAAGGTATTATCGCTGACAAAGCGCTCATCCTCCCACAGGCTTTTGATTAATTCTGTCCGGCTGACGATTTTGTTTTTCTTCTCAAGCAAATGCTTTAATATCAATAGTTCATTTTTAGTTAGTTCAATTGTTCCTTTATCATTTGTGACCGTATTGTTCTCATAATCGACCGTCGCCCCGCACCATGCCTTCAGCTTCATTCGTTCTGTATTATAGTTGTATACTCGGCGGAGAATTGCTTGTATTTTTGCGATAAGCACCTCGAAATGAAACGGTTTTTGTATAAAATCATCCGCTCCAAGCTGCATTGACATCACCATATCGGTCGGGTGATCCCGCGATGATAAAAAAATAATCGGAACGTTGGAATGGGAGCGGATCATTCGGCACCAATGAAATCCATCAAACTTTGGCAGCTGAATATCAATGATGACCAAATCAGGCTTGATGGCTGTAAATTCTTCAATCACTTTTCCGAAGTCTGTAATGCCGTATACATCATAAGACCATTGTAATAACCGTTCTTTTATTTCATGAAACAGGGTGGTGTCATCCTCAATCAGCAAAATTTTAAACAATGCTTTCACCACACTTTTTTCACTTATGTTTGTTAGACTTTTTCCCGCTGTCCTAAATTGTGCATGATTGAGCGGATAGCGGTGTTTTTTTGCGATTTTTCTATAATTGATTGTATAAATCATTTTCCGGCTTTCTGAAGATTGCTGTTCCCGAGGGAAAAAAATGATCTTTGCCCTTATTATAATTGATTTTACAAGGTAATTGAAACGGTTTAATGTTGCGATGAGCCGTTTTTCAACTCGTTTAAGAGTTTTAAAGGTTTATTAAAGGCGGATGTGAGGTCAGAATACTTCTTGTTAAATTTTGTTTTTATATTAAAAATATTCCAGTTTATACCGATATGAAAAATGGAAATTTTATAAAATATGGAGGAGGTTATTATGAAAAAAATTGTCGGAGTTATTTTTACGCTGGCTGTTCTATCATTTTCGTTCGTATTTGCATTCTTTCCTGCAAAAACTTCAGCTGCATCCGCACCACCATTAACGGATTTACAGATAATTGGTATTACGTCGGATGGAAAGATAATGAATGGGAAATCATTTCACCAAATCAATTGTCGGCAATCACTCCTTTAAAAGGGAGAAACATAAGAATTGCCATTTATGTTGAAGGTACTGAGCGTCCAGGCTTTCTTAGAATATATAATGGTGGAAGGGATATTACTTCTCAAACTCGTAAACCTTTAGCGGATGAACCTTTATCAGGATCTGACAAAATTGTGTATGGGTGGATCAAATATTATGAAATACCTATGAGGCTATTGACTACAGAATCGATCAGCATTTCAGCGTTAGATTATTTTTCAAATAAAACACTTTATGATCACATAAATTTTACAATTGTTAGGGAGTGATCTTATATGAATATTACTGAAACTCAATATTTTGCTGCTTATACGCAATTGACGCTTGTAGCTCCGTTCAAAAAACATTTGGAAACAGGCAGCCCTTATGGCAACGAGACAAGAGAAGAATACAACAGCAAAATGGATTTTTATGAATTTATGGACGCAATAAAGGAAGGGAAAATTGTAAATGAAGATTTAGCCAGAGAAACGTCTCATTTCCATAATAAAATTTTGGATGATAAGATGAGGTATGGTGGAGATCCATTTTTCAATGCTGAAGTAGCAAAAATTATTCAAAAAGCATTTAAACTCGGTTTAGTCGGAAAAAACGAAGAACTTATTGCCAAATACGAGCAAAGCATTTAAAAATGGAATAAAACAAGCCGCTTGAACGCCAAATCACCGGCAGTCAAACGGCTTGTTTTCGTTTTGTCTGTTAATTTTGAGTGAATTATTTCACTTCTAAATAAATAGTTCAAGTATTCTCTTTTGTTCCAGCAAAATGCTTTACACAAAATCAAATTAAATTAAAATAAACTGGTTTTATGTTATACTTTGTTCAGTAATAAGCGGGGAACAGATTATGATGAAGGGAAAGAGGCTACATGAAAATACGTGTATCTGCTGTTCAATATCATCTTCATTCCATCGGGAGCTTTGAAGATTTTGCAAACCAAGTAACGCATTATGTGAAAACCGCAGAAGAGTTTGATGCTGATTTTGTTCTTTTTCCTGAATTTTTTACGACTCAATTGCTGTCCATTCCGAATCAAAAGCAGACGATTCAAAATTTACCTCATTATACGGACCGATATTATTCACTATTTACATCGCTTGCTAAAGAAACGGGCATGCATATTATTGGAGGCACTCATATTATCGAAAAAGAAGGACGATTGTATAATACAGCCCATTTATTTTATCCCGATGGCCGGATAGCTGAACAAGCGAAGCTTCACTTGACGCCGACGGAAGTGAAAGAATGGCATCTGACTCCCGGAGAAACGGTTCAAATATTTGAAACCGAAAAAGGAAAAATTGCCATGTTAACTTGTTATGATATCGAATTTCCGGAAATTGTTCGGATTGTGCGAGGAATGGGAGCTGACGTTGTGTTCTGTCCGTCTTGTACAGATGACCGCCACGGATTTCAACGAGTGCGGTATACAAGCCACGCCAGAACGATTGAAAATCAAATCTATGTGGTGACAACAGGGACAGTAGGTTCGCTTCCTACCGTTGATTTTATGAGGGCAAATTTCGGCCAGGCAGCGGTCATTACTCCGAACGACATCCCATTTCCGAAAAACGGGATCTTGATGGAGGGGGAAATAAACCACGATATGATTATTACGGCGGATCTTGATTTATCTCTCTTATACAAAGTGAGAGAAAACGGATCTGTCACCACTTGGAGAGACCGCCGCTTTGATTTATATCCTGATTTAAGTGTTCATGGACGAAAGGGGAATGGAGATGAGCCGTTACAGAAAGAGATTTTATCTGAATAATCAAGGCCGCAATGTCGAAGTGGTGATAAGGAATTATAATGAAGCAGATTTTGATGAATTAATTGAAATTCAAAAGGAAAGCTTTCCGCCGCCTTTTCCATCAGAACTTTGGTGGAATAAAGAGCAATTAACGAATCACGTGACATTGTTTCAGGAAGGCGCTTTATGCGTTGAGGTAGAAGGAACGTTAGCAGGATCGATGACATCTTTAATCGTGAATTTTGATCCCGCCCATCCTGATCATACTTGGGAAGAGATAACGGACAACGGCTATATCCGTAACCATGATCCGAATGGCAACACTTTATATGTTGTGGATATTTGCATCCGTCCGTCCCATCGAAAGCTGGATTTAGGAAAATGGCTTATGCAATCAATGTACGAAGTAGTTGTCCATAAAGGATTGGATCGCTTGCTCGGCGGCGGCAGAATGCCGGGATATTATAAATATGCGGATGAGATGTCAGCTGAACAATATGTAGATGCTGTCGTCAGCGGAAATTTAAAAGACCCGGTTATTTCATTCCTCCTCCGTTGCGGACGGACGCCTCTTGGAATTGTGGCTAATTATTTGGAGGATGAGGAATCCCGTAACTATGCTGTTCTAATGGAATGGAAAAATCCGTTTAAATAAGTAATTGAAAAAAGCTGCTTGAACGCCAATTATTGGTGATACAGCGGCTTTTTTTCATGCTCGCTCTCTGCTAATATTTTAAACTTGCTTTCACATGGAATATGAGCCAGTTTCCATATCAAACTTCGGCTTTTTGGATCTGTACCTCCGATATGATCGTTCGGCATTTACATATTGCAGTCATTGCCTATTCACTTTTGCCTAAGGTAAAATCAAACATAATAAGGCATGACTGGGGCGATAAATAGTGGATGAACGAACGAGGCATTATTTTGCGGAATTGCAGTCAAGTGATAAAAATGCGCAGTACGAAGCGTACAGCAGCATTATGAAGATCACTGAAGAAAAAGTCGATTGGGCGTATGAAGTATGGGATCAGCTGAAGGAAGAGCTGACAAGTAAAGACTCTCATAAGCGCTCGCGTGCTGCTCAGTTTTTAAGCCGCTTAGCGATCAGCGATCCCGAACAGCGAATGTTGGAGGATTTTCCTCAAGTTTGGGAAGTAACCTATGATAAAAAGTTTGTAACTGCCAGACATAGTTTGCAGGCTATTTGGAGGATTGGTTTAGCTGGGGAAAAGCAAAAAGAGATGGTTATCCGTCATTTGGCAGCTCGGTTTGACAACTGTGTTGACGAAAAACATGCGACACTTATTCGGTTCGATATTATTCAAGGGCTGCGAAACTTGTATGATAAAGTGCAGGATGAAGCGATCAAGCAGCTTGCCTTCGATTTAATTGAAAAGGAAGAAGATCCGAAATATCAAAAAAAATATGCAGCAGTATGGAAATAGAAAAAAAGAGCCGTCAGTAGCAACACTCCCAGTAAATAAATGGCAATATGATTAAAAGAATGATTGTTTGCTGATTATGTAGTGGCTTTAGAGGATCGGAAGGTATTTGCAGACTGTCTCAGGCATTCATTTCCAACAGATTAATTGAAGAACAAACATATTCTTACAATAACAGAAGGAAAAATAATGCCCTTTTAAAGTGATTGCACATCAAATAAATGCCGTTTGAAGTGAAAAAAGAAGAAAATTTTCATTTTGAAGTATTATACGCTGTCAAGCTTCTATAAAAAATGCTTTTGATCATTCGTCTCAGCGTTTCAAAGCAGAGGTTTCAAAAGAAAAAACTGCACGTAAATATTAAATCGGCAACATTTTATAAAAAAAATTTTTCAGTTGATTGGCTATCATAGAACAAAACATTACATTTCGGAGTGATAAACGATGGAAAATTCTCAAATAAATGAAGTTCAAGAGCTGTACCAGCAACTAATCAATGCGTGGAACAATCGAACTGCTAGCGGAATGACGGATCTGTTTACTAAGGATGGCGAAAGCATTGGTTTCGATGGCAGTCAGTCGATTGGACACGATGAAATATTCGCACATCTCCAGTCCGTCTTTGAACACCACCAGACAGCTAAATTTGTCAGCAAAGTGAAAAATGTCCGGTTTCTAGCTCCTGATATCGCTATTTTACGAGCGATTGCCGGTATGGTTCCTCACGGCCAGTCCGATTTAAATCCTGATGTGAACACTCATCATACACTTGTTGCAGTGAAAACGGAAGGAATTTGGCGTATTCAACTTTTTCAAAATACTCCAGCTCAGTTTCATGGCAGACCTGAATTGGTTGAACAAATGACCGAAGAGTTAAGACAGCTGCTTAAATAATCCATGTCCTGTTCAGGGGAATGGTGAAATATACTTTCATGCAAAAAGAAGATTAGGAAAATCCTAAATCTTCTTTTTTGATGTGTGCGAATAAAACGCTTCACATTTTCATAACGAAAAAATCATTTTTATATAATCATCGTTGATATCAAATTTGTTATTAATGACTTTTTGTTGCTGTAAGCATTTGTGATATTTGGACAAGTATACTTTGATACCTATTAGTGGCATTTGTTTTAAATAAAAAGCGGGCAAATCGGAAAATGCTTTTACTACTATAAAACTACCCTCCAATTATGATTGCAAGCTGCGATGATAGTTTTGTGCTCTAATATGTAGTTGGCAATGAGTTCGGTCATGTCGATGGGGATATTTTTAACGATCGGTTTTTCTTTAAACATATCAAAATTGCCTGTTCCACCTGCGCGGTAGCTGTTCATGACGACATCATATTCTTTGTCAAGCTCCAATGGGCTGCCGTGATAATTTAGCTTCACAACTCGTTGGCCAACTGGATTAGAGATTTTTAATTCGTATTCAATTCCTTCCCACATATCATAATTGTAATGCTGCGGTTTAGGATATAAGAAAGCGGGATTGACAGAGATTGTTCCGTTTTGAACCGTAAAATACTTGGCGCTTTGCTCTAAAGCATCTTTAATATCTTGGCCGCTGATGCGGATGACAGTTAATGTGTTCGGATAAATATAATTGGAAACAATATCGCGCATTGTAACATGTTGTTTGAATCCAGGCAAGTCATTATTGAATAAGGCAGTGGCAGAAATATCAACTTTGGCTGTTTCCATTTGCACCTTATTGATAAATTCTATAAAAGGATTGTCTTGTAATCGGGTCTTCAATGGATCAGATACGGTCATGTCACCAATAACGGTTCCGATCGGCTGATCCAGCAATTTTTGCGTTTCTTGTTCAATATCGGATATCAATGCCAAAACATCTTGATTCGCTTCCATTTTTTCATCAATTTTGATTAAGTTGGAATGACTAACGATTGCGGGGCTGTTTCCATTTGCCTTCTGTCTAACTTTCATCGTCACTTCACCCAAAAATTGCCCCTTATGGCCTGGCTGAATGATTGTGATGCCGTTTAGTTTATCTGCGAGTGGGCGGTGCTGATGACCTGTGATTAAAATATCAACACCCTCTAGTTCTTGGCACATTTGGTATGCTTGGTTTTCTCCTGTCAGCTGTTCTATAGGCTCTCCAGTTTGTAGATCTCTTTCAAATCCCCCATGATATGAGACGATCATCACATCTGGTTTTTCTTTTTGGCGAATATCACTCACCCATAATTTAGCCGTTTGCAATGCATCTTTGAAAACAAGTCCCTCAATATTTCGCGGCTCTTCCCAATTAGGGATGAAATGAGTGGTTATACCAAGTACAGCAATTTTGACTCCGTCCAATACCTTGACGAGATAAGGTGTTCCAAAAGCGGGCTCTCCTGTTGTTTGCTTCAAGATATTAGCGGACAGCCAAGGAAAAGCTGATTGATCAATCGCCTTTTGTAAATAACTTCGTCCATAATTAAATTCATGATTTCCCAATACGCATGCATCATATTGGAGATCATTCATAACTTGAATCATCGGATTTTCACTGTCGGGCCTGTTTTTTGCATGGTAATAAGTCAACGGGCTTCCTTGAATCAAGTCTCCATTATCAAGTAAAAGTACATAGCCTTTTTTTCTTTTTTCTTTTATAATCGTGGCTATTTTAGCCAGTCCGAAATTTTGTTCTTCTTTGTCTCTGTAATTGGTCGGGTAAATGTAGCCGTGAAGATCGCTGGTTACAAGCAGATGAATCGCAGTTTCCTTCTCCATTATTTTCCTCCTTCTTTTTTTTTCATCATAACAAATCGTTGTAAAAATGAAATAGATAATTGAATGAAAAGAAATAATTTACAAAGTTAACAAAATATTTGTGATATTTTGTAACAAAATTTACAAATAATTAAAAATTTGGTGTTAAAATGGAAATTAGATTTTCAAAAAGATATGGGGGAAATTAATATGTTTAAAAAATTAGTAGCTTTTGGAACAATACTAGCTTTAACAGCGGTGGTCATCAGCGGATGCGGGGACTCCAGCAATTCCCAACAAACTAATAGCAGCAAAGAATCAGTTGGGTATATTCCGGAAACTCTTTCTGTACAATTTGTACCTTCTCAAAATGCAGATACATTGGAGGCCAAAGCAAAGCCGCTTGAAAAGTTATTGGGAGATCGTTTAGGTATACCTGTAGAGGTAAGTGTTTCAACGAACTATAATACCATTGTTGAAGCTATGGAATCCAAAAAAGTAGATGTAGGATTTTTGCCGCCAAATGCTTATGTGCTGGCGAAAGAAAGAGGAGCTGCTGAAGTAATTCTTCAAGCGCAACGTTACGGAGTGGATGATGAGACCGGGCAACCAACAGATGAACTAGTAGACAATTACAAATCAATTTTCGTAGTGAAAAAAGATTCTGGTATTACTAGTGTGAAAGATTTAAAAGGAAAGAAAATCGCTTTTCAAGATGTCACTTCATCTGCAGGTTATGTTTGGCCGGCCGCAACGCTGATGGATAATGGGATTGATCCATTAAAAGATGTACAAGGAATAACAGTAAAAGGGCACGACCAAGCAATTATTTCTGTTTTGAACGGTGATGTCGATTGTGCGGTTGTTTTCCAAGATGCCCGCAATACCGTAGCAGGAGATTACCCAACTGTTTTCGAAGATACGAAAGTCATTGAGTTTACAGAACCGATTCCGAACGATACGATTTCCGTCCGTTCCGACATGAATTCAGAATGGGTTGAAAAAATCAAGCAAGCTTTCATTGATATTGGAAAAGACGAAGAAGGGCATGCGATTATAAAAGACATTTACACGCATGAAGGCTACATAGAATCGAAAGACAGTAACTTCGATATCGTCAGGGAGTATGCTGAAAAAGTGAAAACTGAATAATGTATTTTCATAAAATATAGCCAGGCGAATCGTTCGTACTGGCTAATCCTCTATGAATAGATAAAGCAACGTCGGGATGTTTAGATAAATATTTAAAAAAGGTTGGTATGCAGAGTGATAGAATTTCATCGTGTTACAAAAATTTATCCTAATGGTGTAGTAGGATTGGAAAATATTGATTTGAAAATTGAAAAAGGGGAATTTGTTGTGATTGTCGGTTTATCTGGCGCTGGCAAATCAACGTTGCTACGTTCTATTAATAGATTGCATGAAATTAGTTCCGGAGAAATAACAATAGACGGGAAATCCATCACGAAAGCAAAGGGGAAGGAACTCCGCCGCATCCGTCGCGACATTGGGATGATCTTCCAAAATTTTAATTTAGTGAAAAGGTCGACTGTTTTACGAAATGTTTTATCTGGAAGAGTTGGCTACCATTCTACTCTCCGAACCGTTTTGGGATGGTTTCCAAAAGAAGATGTGGATTTGGCCATGAATGCTCTGGAACGAATGAATATTCTTGAAAAAGCGTACACCAGATCGGATCAGCTTTCAGGAGGACAGCAGCAAAGAGTGTCGATTGCTAGAGCTTTGGCGCAAAAAGCTAAAATCATTTTAGCGGATGAGCCTGTAGCATCTTTAGATCCTTTGACAACAAAACAAGTAATGGATGATTTAAAAAAGATCAATCAAGAGTTAGGAATAACGCTTGTTGTCAACCTGCACTCGGTCGATTTAGCTAGACAATATGCCACAAGGATCATCGGCCTGAAAGCAGGACAAATTGTGTTTGACGGATCTGCTAGGGAAGCGACAGATAAACGGTTTTCTGAAATATATGGAAAGCCTTTTGAGGTGGGAACAAATGAAGCGGATAGAGAGTTTAAATATGAATCGATTAACTAAACAAGAAATTCCTAAAGCACCTACTAAAATAAAGCATTACTTGACAACAGCGTTGATTGTGCTGCTGATCGGCTGGAGCGCCTATCAAACGGAAAGTTCTTTCATCGATTTTGTTGAAGGGTTTCCAAATATGTTTGATTTGCTTGTACAAATGTATCCTCCCAGCTGGTCATATTTTGATGATATTGTTCCGGCAATGCTTGACACATTCCGCATGGCGGTTATTGGGACAACGATGGGAGCTTTGCTTGCGGTTCCATTTGCTTTGTTATGCGCAAGCAACATCGCTTCTAGTAATTGGATTTATTACCCGTTCAGATTTATTTTAAATTTAATTCGTACCATTCCTGAACTTCTTTTAGCCGCTATATTTGTTGCGATTTTCGGATTGGGGCCATTACCAGGAATATTTGCATTAGCTGTTTTCTCAATGGGCATTATTGCGAAATTAACTTATGAAGCGATGGAAAGTATTGATAAAGGCCCATTGGAGGCGATGACGGCAGTTGGCGCCAATAAAATTCAATGGATCGTCTACTCTGTCGTTCCGCAAGTGTCCCCTTACTTTGTCTCTTTCGTTCTTTACACCTTTGAAATTAATATAAGGGCTGCAGCTATATTAGGACTAGTGGGAGCAGGAGGAATCGGAGAATATTATGATAAAACATTAGGTTTTCTTGAATACGACAAAGTGAGTACAATCATTATTTTTACATTAATGGTTGTTTTGTTGATCGACTATATTAGTTCTAAATTGCGGGAGAAACTATTATGAAGAGTGTTGCAAGACCAGTTAAACCAAAAAAGAACCGGTTCATGCTTTGGAGTATATATGTGTTGTTGGCTGTTATTTATATATGGGCATTATCCGGTATTCCAATAGAAGGATTTAAAGAAACGGCCGGCCAAATTACAAAAGCGATTTTATCCGGCATTCTTTCTCCTGATTGGGGATATGTTTACTTGCCCGAAGGCGAAGATCTGCTCCGAGGGCTATTAGATACATTAGCGATTGCCATATTAGGCACATTTATTTCAGCTTTTCTATGTATACCGTTTGCTTTTTGGGCGGCTAACAATATGACGAAAGGAAAGATTGCGGCAGGAACAGGAAAATTTATTTTAAGCTTTATCCGGACATTTCCGGAACTAGTGATGGCGTTGTTATTTATTAAAGTAGTAGGCCCTGGCTCTTTTGCCGGTGTGTTGGCGCTCGGACTCCATTCCATCGGGATGCTTGGCAAATTGTTTTCAGAAGAAGTGGAAAATATTGATTTCGGACCAATTGAAGCTTTGAAAGCAACAGGAGCAAGCGGCTTGCAAACGCTGTGGTTTGCCGTTGTTCCACAAATCATTCCTGGGTTTATCTCTTACACCTTATATCGTTTTGAAATTAACCTCCGTTCCGCAAGCATTTTAGGAATCATCGGTGCAGGCGGAATCGGTACACCGCTTGTATTTGCCATGCAGTCTCGCGACTGGAGTCGTGTCGGTATTATTTTATTAGGAATCATTGCCATGGTTACGATCGTCGATATCATTTCCGGCTATTTGCGCAAGAAGGTGGTTTAGCAGATGCTCATAAGGCAGCAATGTATATCGAAAGCTCCAGCAATAGCGGCTGAACTCAATAAAAGGCTTTTGCCTCGTTGAGTTAATAAATTATGGAGGTAGAGTAATTATGAGAAAGATGCTGTTGCAGGGCCTTGTGGCAGTATTGGCGTTTTTTGTTTTTGCTTTGGAAAACGTAACTGTAAGTGCAGAAGGTCCGAATGATCCGGCCCCAATCTTAGTTCCTAGCGATCCGAACGGCAAGAAAGTTTTGTTTGATAACAGCCATGGGCAAACAGCAGGCCAGTCCGATTGGGTGATTGATGGTGCATTTTCCGATTTTGCCAATGCATTGCTTGAAGCGGGATATACAGTGAAGGAGCATCGGAGTTTAGATCCACTTACTCTGGAGGATTTAGAAGGCTATGATGTTTTTATTATTCCAGAGGCACAAATTCCTTTTAAGAAGTCTGAACAAGATGCTATTGCCGAGTTTGCAGAACAAGGGGGAAGCGTATTTTTTATTGCCGACCACTATAATGCCGACCGAAATTTTAACCGTTGGGATTCAAATGAAATTATGAATGGTTGGCGCAGAGGGGCTTTTGATAATCCAACAAAAGGAATGGATCAAGGTGAACAAGCTGCAATGGCTGGTGTTGAAAGCACTGATTGGCTAAGTGAAGAATTTGGTGTAAGATTTCGTTTTAACTCGATAGATAACACAACAGCAAATGTGATTATACCATCTGATGAATCCTTTGGTATAACGAGTGGCATTGATGAAATTTCGATTCATGCTGGTTCTACACTGGCTATTATGAATCCTGAAATTGCTAAAGGGATTGTTTATTTGCCTGATGGGCTTACTGTAGAAGAAAACAAATGGAGCAATGCAGTTGACGAAGGGGTTTATTTTGGCGGCGGAATTCATGAAGGGCCCTTTGTAGCGATAGGAAAAAAGGAAAGAGGAAAGGCCGCTTTCATCGGCGACTCTTCTGTGGTGGAAGACAGCACCCCTAAATATAGAAATGAAGAACACGGAGGAGTCAAGAGAACGTACGACGGATTTACTGAAAAAGATAATGGCCAATTGCTAATGAAAATTGTCGAATGGCTGTCTCATAAAGAAAGTTATCTGACCTTCTCTGAACTTGATATACCGCTTGATCAGCCTTCACCAATATTAGAAATGGAGACCCCAGAGCATTCTGAGGAGCTGAAGCCGGAGCCTTGGCGTTCACCGAATGAAGGTTATCTTTGGTATGATCAATCGACATTTGCTGACGGTTCATTTGGCTCGGAAATGGATCCTCCAAAAGATATTAAATATAACATTGAAACCCCTGAATATTTGCCAACTGGCGGAGAACCTTTTCAAGTAACACTCAAATTAACAGATATGAAACCGGGACAAGTCATTGAAAATGGGGAAATTCAAGTATATTTAGAAGGTGGTACATCAATTTCGCAAGTTCGGCTTCCGAATGGAACATGGCCTACCACTTACGGTTATCAAAGTGTTGGGAGCATTCAAGCTAATCAGCATGGTGTGGCGGAAAAAGTACTGACAATGAGACTTAACCCAACGGTACAAGACGGAACAACAGGATATATTCGCCTTCGAATAGGGGCTGGAAACAACGTCTTCACCAAAACAGTCAATATCGGTCAGTCAATTGTTGAGACGCCGCCTGGCGGTGAAGAAAAATATCAATTGTTAACACCGAAATTCATTCCGCTCGGAGGTATACCATTTCCGGTAGAAGTGGTGATGAGTGGTTTAACACCTGGCCAAGCAGTATCAAATGGACAAATTCAAATATATTTGTCAGGCGGGCAAAGCATTTCGCAAATCCAATTTGAGGATGGAACATGGCCAATCACTTACGGTTATTTCAATATCGGCAAACTGAAAGCAGATGAAAATGGAAAAGCAAAGAAAACGATCATGATGCGCATTAATCCAAATGTTTCGGCGTATGAAGCCTATATCCGTTTGCGCTTAGGTTCGGGCAATAACGTTCTCACGCAGAAGGTAACTATGAGATAGCCATTACAAATTGAAAATGTGTTAGTGTGTATCAGGTTTTTAGAACAGTATTTTGCAACGGCAACGGGGGTAATAATTATGTTTACATTACCCATTCGATAAGGTATCACTAAAATGTTATTCAGCTGAAAGAAGAAGATTGTCTCCACACATAAGACTAAATATTTACTCTTATGTGTGGAAAAGCGGTGTTCCTTATATGCCCCTTTTTACATTATTTAGTTAATATAGGGACGGTTCGATAAGTCCTAATAAGATGAAGCCAGTATAGAAAAACAGCTCATTTTTCTATACTGGCTTTTGTATATGTTTACAATTTTTACTAGAAAACAGCTGGCGGATGACGGCTATCCCTTCATGAGCCTCGGCAAATTCTTGAAGCTTTCTCTCCGCTATTTCTCATTAAAATCCTGAATTGTTTTCCTCAGCTTTTGAGTTCAAACTGTACATCGACTTCAAACGTTTCCGAATCTCCTTGATCGTCTGTTCGATTACATTGGTCGCATACATCACGCTCCGAATACTGACTGGATTCGTCCATAATTGTCAGAAGGACATCCAAGTCGTTGCTGCGATTACGCCTCTCTCAGATACTTAGTAATGACGGAATGGCAGATCATAAAATATTGCCTGCGCCCCGGGAGCAATGGTGATACGCTTTCTCAGGCAGCACTGGCGGGATCACTATAAATAAAAACAAGGGGATTCCCTTTTTCCGCTTCAGAGTCGAAGTAATAGCAAAAAAACATCCGCCTGTTCTACGTCCTTTCAAGATGCCATAATGAAGTAAAAAATTTCTCACGGCATTTGAAAGGGGAAACTATTGAAAATTTTATTTGCGAAAAATTCATGAAGATTCTATTATTTATTTAGAAAATTGTTATATGTTTTGGAGTGTGGTCACGAATTTATGAAAATGGTTTCCTTTAATGCATACCGGACCATCGGAATTCCAGGTGTACACTATATAAAGCCTGACAATATGTTTAAAGAATTAGAAACCATTCGACAAGCGGATATTGTTCTTTTTCCTGAAACGTGGCAAGCCCCTGCTCTAGTATACGGATTAAAGAAAAAAATTTTCCCAAGCATTGAATCATTGCAGCTGGGCTTTAGCAAAGTAGAAATGACGAGAGCGCTGTGGACGGTGGCGCCTGAGCATGTTCCATATACGGAAATATTGGCAAGCACCCCAAGCAATATCGAAAAAGTATTAGAAACGTTCCCGTTCCCATTTGTTGCAAAGGAAGTCCGGAATTCAATGGGAAAAGGAACCTTTATAATTAAAAATGAGTATGATTTTTATCAATATGCTAATCAAAATGATGTTTTGTACGTACAAGAATATTTAGAAAACGACGGAAAAGATTTACGCATTTGTGTCATTGGAAAAGATATTTTCACCGCCTATTGGCGGGTTGGGGCGGAAGGGGAGTTTCTCCACAATGTTGCCCAAGGCGGAAGCCTCTGTTTTGAATTTATACCGCAAGAAGCTTGTGATCTTGTTTTGAATGTCTCGAAACAATTGAACATTAATCATGCCGGCTTTGATGTGCTAATAAGCGGAGGGCATCTTTATATTCTCGAGTTTAATGTTCTTTTTGGGAATATGGGCATCACAAAAAGTGGCTTATCAGTTGAAAAAGCAATTTATGAATATTTATTAAGTGAATTTGTGCCGCCTTTTCCAACATCACCGACTACAAAAAAGGTTATTTAAATCAATAAATGCTAAATGTTCATTTTTGTAGATTCATAGTGATACTTAATAAGGAAAAGACGGAAGAAATACAATAGTTTTTCTTATCATAGAGTGGGAAGCGGCCAATTGGAAATTTTTGTTTTTTAAATGGGAAATACAGTATGAGATTGCTTGTGGATAGAGCGTGCGCCAGCTTTGGAAAAGATGTTTAACGGGCTTCCTTCGTCGATTGTGTACATGCTTCAGGAAGAGCATGTAAAGGTTCATTTGCATGAAGAATTATTTTAAAAAAACTTTTTTTCTCGCTATTGCTCAGCTGATCACAAAGGGTAGATTTTTTCATCTTTAAACGAAAGGACAGCCGAAAGTTGCACTTTCCTTCAATAACGATTTGCCGCACAAAAGGTAAAATTTGAGCCGGCTGTCTGATTTATGTTTCACATGGAACAAATGTGCTGAACGTTTGTCTATTGCAATAAATATGAAAACATTTATTATAAGTTATATATTTGAAAAAATGGAATTTTAAAATTTTTATTATTTCCCAGGTTAAATTGTTTGCGTTCCCTTTATTATCATGTAATAATTTCTGTTAACAACTAGATATTTAGTATTTCAAAACAGATCTCTATAATACTGCAAGTGGTGGTGTATAAAATGGAAGGAATCAATCAGTTGCCAGTGAAAGTAGGGGATTGGGTAAAAGGAAAAACAAAAAGCGGCGAATTTATTTACGGTTATGTTGAAACGATAGATTCATCACAAAAGATTATAAGAGTAAAAGTTATGGCTTGTGACAATGAAATCGTCGTTGGTAAAACAGTTGAAACATTAAATCATTGGGTAAAAAAATTGCCCGTATCTCCAATAGAAAATGAAGAGCAGATTAAAGCATTAATTGATTTAGCCTTGTTAACAAAAGATGAAAATTGGTTTATGGAGCTGTCCAACAAATTAAAACAATTAACGAAAGAAAAGGAGAAAGAAAACATAATATAAATGAATAGGACAGCTCCGATGATAATTTTTTCACAATAATTTTTATGATCGTTTTAATACGATTCACGTTCCCCCGTTATAACTTTATGTTATCCTCCCAGAATATAGAGCATTTTATTATTTCAATATATTATACTTCTTTCCCATTGCCAAAAACCTTTATTCTTTTATAGCTGCCCACATTCCTACATTGTATATATTTTTTATCAGCTCAATTCAGTTGTTATGTAATGAAGGAAGACGTTTGAAAAACATCATCATACTGATCAATATTTGTTCACAATAGGGAGTTCTGCTTACATATGCAGAAGAACCGGCGGCATTTTTCAAAGTGATCGTTGGAACGTCGTTTCGTCTTTTTTTGAAGCATACTAAAAAATCACTGATTTTAAACATTAAGAATTACCGTTTAAATGCCATGAAGCCGTTTCATTTAGAAAGAACAAGGCTTTGCCAAATCACCATTCGATCAAGTTAATAACTGGTAATACAATTTCCAAACATATGCATAACGGAAAAAAGAGAATGATTTGGCCTTCCGTGCAGCAGCAAGAAAGACTGATTCCAATCTTTTGGAATCGGTTTTTTTTATGACCAATTTTGTCGATGCGTCCAGTACGATCGACAACTGTAAATTTCTGTATTTTCGGGATATCAAAAGAAGGGCGCCCCAATTTCTCATGATTGAAAAAGTAAAAGGGGTTTCCAGCATTTTTGGTTTAAAAAGTTTCAAAAATAAAAGGAGCTTCATTCAGTGGATCGCTAGTTCTCACAGCTTTTTTGTAATGCTACAATATAGGAGAATATTAGAAAAATTCGATAAACATTGTAAGCTGGCATGTGATGCAATTGGACGAAAAGCTTTAATCAACAATTGAAGGAGGTGTTTTATAATGAAGAAAAGAGAGTATGTCAAACAATGTTGGAAGCGCTTTATTTTTGAAAATAAGCTCGACGAAAAATTATCTCCCATTGTAAAGGATTCATGGATTCGTTCCAAAGAAATGAATGTTGATCCTTTTCAACGATATGGTCAAATGAAAAAAATCGAAATAGACCATTACAAGCCTTTAATTGAATGTTCGGTTCCGTTTATGGAAGGATTGTATTCAATCGTAAAGGGCTCGGGTTTTTTAGTGATTCTTTGCAACGAAAAGGGACAGTTGTTAAAATCAATTGGCGACGCTGATACGTTAAAGATGGCAGCTGATATTCAATTTGTGGAAGGTGCTGATTGGAGTGAACAAGCAATGGGAACGAATGCAATCGGCACTTCGATTGTGATCAATCAACCTGTACAAATATATGCTGAGGAGCATTATTCGGAAATTTGCCAGGCATGGACATGCTCGGCTGCGCCCATTCACGATTCAAAAGGAAAGATAATCGGCGTATTAAATGTTTCAGGCCCATATGAAAAAGTGCATCCACATACTTTAGGAATGGTAGTGTCAGCAGTGAAAGCGATTGAGTACCAACTGGAGCTGATTGAAAAGACAGAAAAAAACATTATGATGCAAAGATTTCTTGAAGCGACTACCAATAATATGAAAGAGAGCATCCTCATTTTCGATACGGAAGGGCTCATTATTAAAGTGAATGATCAATTAAAAAAGCTGCTTCAATTGAATCATTCTTGCCTGGAAGGGAAAAAGATCAGCGAAGTTTTTAGCAACAAATCGATTATTTCCAATCGCCCTCGACATCTTCAAAATCATGAACTGCACTTAAAAATAAAACAGTCAAACAAAGTTTTTCATGTTCTAGTTGATAAACTCCCCATTTATAAAGACAGCCAATGGATCGGTTCAATGATGATTATAAAAGAGATTCAAAAGATAAGACAATTTATTAATCATTTATCAGGCAATCAGGCGAAAATCACTTTTTCTGATATGATCGGGAAGCATCCCCAGTTTCTCCAAAAAGTAAACGAAGCGAAGCTAGCAGCAAAAACGGACTCAAATGTATTAATTTTAGGAGAAAGCGGTACGGGAAAAGAAATGTTTGCACAAGCGATCCATAATGAAAGTGACAGAAAACATAAGCCTTTTATAGCCATCAATTGCGGCGGAATTCCTCGAGATTTATTAGGAAGCGAACTGTTTGGTTATGCGGACGGTGCTTTTACCGGAGCGAAAAAAGGGGGAAGTGCAGGAAAATTTGAGCTTGCCGATGGCGGTACGCTTTTTTTAGATGAGATTGGAGAAATGTCTTTGGAAATGCAAGTATTGCTTTTACGAGTCATACAAGAAAAGGAAGTGGTGCGAATCGGCGGGCATAAAGTTTTGCCTGTTGATGTTCGCATCATCGCAGCGACGAACAAAAATCTTCGGGAAGAGGTCGAAAAAGGCAGCTTTCGGGAGGATTTGTTTTTCCGGCTTAATGTCATGCCGATCACTTTGCCGTCATTGCGAGAAAGAAAAGAAGACATACCGCTCCTTGTTCATCATTTTATTGAAAAAAATTGTGAAAAGTTAAATAAGCCTTTTCCTGAAATCAAACCGGATTTTTTTCAAGCGTTAATACATTATCATTGGCCGGGAAACATTAGAGAATTGCAAAATATAGTAGAAAGAACTTTAAACAAATTGACGAAGCCTGTTTTAACTATTAAAGATTTGCCTGAGGAAATTATAAAAACGGACTCCAAGCCAAAATCGGAAACGGTGTTTATTCATCGAGATGAAATGAAAAAGCAGTCGATCTTGCAAGCTTTACGTCTATATAACGGCAACATCACAAAAGCTGCGCAATATTTAGGGATATCACGAAGCACTTTTTATCGGCAAATGCAAAGATTTCAAATCCCTTATTAATATCATTTTGTTTCATTTCGTATCAAATTGTATCATTGTGTCTCTAAAAAGCGTCCCAAAACGGGACGTTTTTTTTGTAGCATAAAAAATCTTATTCATTTTCAATGAAACTAAATATATCAATCACAAAAAATGTAGTTTGGCACAATTTTTGCATTTAACTATTTGAAACCGTTTTCTATTTTGGTAGAAGGGAGAGAATACATTGGCAATTTCTAAAAATGATCTTTTATGGATGTATGAAAACATGTACAAAATCCGTTATTACGAAGACAAAATGGCAGAAGCTTATACTGAAGGGAAAAATCCGGTTTTCAATATTGGGGCGGGTCCTGTTCCTGGCGAGATGCATTTGGCAACAGGGCAAGAACCGGCAGCCGTCGGCATATGTGTTCATTTGAAAAAAGAAGATACGGTTACGTCGCCGCACAGGCCTCATCATCATGCCATCGCGAAAGGCGTTGACCTAAATAAAATGACGGCTGAAATTTTCGGAAAAGAAACCGGGCTTGGCAAAGGCAAGGGAGGACATATGCATTTGTTTGATCCGGATGTCAAGTTTTCCTGTGGAGGAATTGTTGGAGCAGGAATCCCACACGCTCTTGGAGCAGCTTTAGCTGCTAAGAAAAAAGGGAAAGACTGGGTTGCGGTTTCATTTATTGGAGAGGGAGCTGCCAATCAAGGAGCTTTCCATGAGTCATTAAATATGGCAGCACTTTGGAATTTACCTCTTATTGTGGTGATTGAAAATAATCAGTACGGAATTTCTGTTCCGAAAACAGCATCGACATCTGTAGCATCTAACGATGTTCGTGCAGCTGCATATGGCATTAAAGGATATTACGTCAAAGACAACGATCCGATCAGCATGTACGAAGTATCAAAAGAAGCAGTGGAACGCGCCAGACGAGGCGAAGGTCCATCGATTATTGAAATTGAAACATATCGTTACTTGGGACATTTCCAAGGGGATCCGGAGTTGTATAGAGATAAAAATGAAGTGTCGCTTCTTCGGGATAAAGATCCGATCGTCCGCCTTCGAAATCTATTAATCTCTGAACAAAACATAGCGGAAAACGATCTTGACATCATTGAAAATAAAGCAAAACAGGAAGTAGACGCTGCTTATCAATTTGCACGCAGCAGCAATTATCCGAATCCGGAAGATGCTTTAAATGATTTATACGTTTCGTAAATAAACAGGAAAGGGGTTATAAGCTGTGCAAGGAACAAAAACGCGCTTATTAACGGGAAATAAAGCCATGGCGGAAGCGATTAAATTGGAGATGGAGCGGGATCCAAACGTGTTTGTCATGGGGGAGGATGTCGGGGTTTACGGGGGAATCTTCGGATCGACAGAAGGATTATTTCAACAATTTGGATCAGATCGAGTGATTGATACCCCGATATCTGAAACTGCATTTATTGGAGCGGCCGTTGGCGCAGCAGCCGAAGGAATGCGGCCGATCGTTGAATTGATGTTTGTCGATTTCTTTGGCGTTTGCATGGATCAAATTTATAACCATATGGCAAAAATCCCTTATATGTCGGGCGGTCGAGTGAAGCTGCCGATCGTGCTGATGACCGCTGTTGGCGGAGGGTACAGTGATGCTGCTCAGCACTCTCAAACTTTGTATGCAACGTTTGCGCATTTGCCGGGAATGAAAGTGGTGGCTCCATCCACTCCATATGATTTAAAAGGGATGATGATTTCAGCCATTCGGGATGATAATCCAGTAGTCTTTATGTTCCATAAAACATTGCAAGGCTTAGGATGGATGGATCAATTAGACGCATCAGTCGGTCATGTTCCGGAAGAAGCCTACACGGTGCCGTTAGGAAAAGCAAACGTTGTTAGGGAAGGGAAGGATATAACAATTGTAGGGATTCAAATGACGACTCATCATGCGCTTGAGGCTGCCAAAAAGCTGGAGCAAGAAGGAATTGAAGCAGAAGTCATCGATTTGCGTTCACTTGTCCCGTTAGATCGTGAAACAATCCTGAAATCCATTAAAAAGACTCATCGATTACTTGTAGTAGATGAAGATTATTTATCATACGGCATGACGGCGGAGATTGCTGCCATAGCTGCAGAGGAAGGCTTGTATGACTTAGAAGCTCCGGTCAAACGATTGGCTGTACCAGATGTGCCGATTCCTTTCAGCCGCCCGCTTGAACAGTTTGTTTTACCGAATGCAGAAAAAATTTATCAAGAAGCTATAAAACTCGTTAATGAATAAATCTACCATTTCTTTCACAGGAGGCCAACATGATTATTGAAATTAAATTGCCGCAATTGTCGGAAGAATATAATGAGAGCTTAATTGCATTTTGGCATGTGTCTGAAGGGGATGAGGTGGAGCAAAATGACATACTTGTTGAAGTTCAAACGGAAAAGGCGGTATCGGAGCTGCATGCACCTGCAAGCGGAATCGTGAAGGAAATCCGTAAAAAAAGAGGAGATACAGCATCTGTCGGCGAAGTGCTTGCAACAATTGAAACAGCTGAACGCGACGGGCAGCCAGACATAAAACAAGAAGAAACGAATGAAAGATCGGAAGAACAAATAGCAACGGAGCAAAAGGTCGAGAAAAGGGCGACGCCGCGAGTGAAGAAATTAGCGAAAGAGCTAGGGGTGGATTGGCGGCTTGTGGAGCCGACTGGTTTAAACGGGAAAGTATCGGAAGAAGATATTCGCAACGAGTACAAGAAGCGGGAAAAAGAGAAGCAAACAAATTCTTCATTCATAGTTGCCGCGCCATCCGTGCGCAAATTTGCAAGAGAACATCAAGTGAATCTTGAAGAGGTAATTCCATCGGGTCCAAACGGCAAAATATTAAAAGAAGATATTGAGGCCGTGATCAAAAGGCGCAAAAATCAGCAGCTTGAAATGGAAAATCAGCAAAAACATCAGAAGGAAGAAACAAAGACCAATTCGGTACAAGATGAATATATTCCGCTTTCAAACATTCGCAAACTCATTGCACGTTCAATGGTTCATTCGAAAAAGACGATTCCGCATGTAACACATTTTGATGAAGCGAATGTTACTAAGCTTGTTCAGCATCGGCAAAGCATAAAATCGTTTGCGGAAGAGGAAGCAATCAAACTCACCTATTTAGCTTATGTTGTGAAAGCGTTGACGATCGTTTTGAAAAAGTATCCACAATTAAACGCTTCCTTTCATGAAGAACGTGAAGAAATCATTTTGAAGAAACAATACCATATCGGTTTTGCTGCTGATACAGACCGCGGTCTTGTCGTGCCGGTCATACGGCATGCAGACCAAAAAACATTATTTCAAATTGCTAAAGAAATTCACGAGCTTACCCTAAAGGCAAGAGATGGTACCATTCAAGCGGATGAAATGACAGGCTCTACATGTACGATATCGAATATCGGATCAGCTGGCGGCGCATGGTTTACACCGATTATCAACCATCCGCAATCGTGTATTCTTGGCATCGGCCGAATCGAGAAAAAAACTGTTGTGGTCGATGATTCGATTGAAATTGCATCCATGATGGCGTTATCGCTCAGTTATGATCACCGGATTATGGACGGAGTGTTGGCACAAAAAGCATTGAACGAGCTAAAAAAATATTTGAACGAGCCAAATTTCATTTTTGTCAATTAATGTGGGTTTGAAGAAATATAGACAATATTGGGGCTGTTCAGACAGTCAAATCTCCATTGAAAACAAAAAACATCAAATATCAACGTTTTTAAAATTTTAAAGGGGCACGTCTATAAGCCGAAAAAGTCTTATAGACAAGCCCCTTTGTCCTTCACAACAATTTTAAATTCTGCCCTTGAGACGTTCTTACTTTTTTTACTTATTTCAGATCAATTGAAAACAGACCGACGCCTAGCATTTTTATGGGCTGCTTTAACAGGTTTCCCTAAGAACAGTAGCTGGGGTCCGATTATTTTATTTTTTGGTTTTCTCCGCAAAATGAAGCGGATGTCTTCTCGACTTTTTATGGTAAAATAATTAACAACAGTCTCTATTAAAGGAAGAGGATGCATGTGAAAAATTGGCTGCCCATTTTGTTTATTAGCTGTGGTTTGTTTTGTGTCGCATATGGCGGATGGAAGTTATGGTCAATGCACAGCGCACAAAATGAGGCATTGAAGGAAGCCCATCAGCTTGTTGGTGCAGAAGGTCTAAAGAAAAAGGAGAGAAGCGAAGTTGTACCAAGCGACTTTCAACCGAAAATGGACGAGGTGATTGGCATTTTGCACATCCCGAAACTTAAAGCACAATTGCCGATCGTTGAGGGGACGGATGAAGACGAATTGGAGAAAGGCGTCGGTCATTACAGAGGCACTGCTTTTTCTGGGCAAAACGACCAAATCGTTTTATCAGGACATCGGGATACAGTTTTTCGCAATGTTGGCGATTTAAAAATTGGAGATGAACTCATTGTTGAAATGGAGTATGGTCGTTTCACATATTTGATTCAAGAAACAGAGATTGTTGATGCCGATGATCGAACAGTGATCCGATCTACTGCTCCAAACGAAGTTTTAACGTTAACAACATGCTATCCGTTCGGTTATATTGGAAATGCGCCACAGCGATATATTATTTATGCGGTACCGGCATAATTCAGTGGAAAAACGAGCCCTTGCTATAAAGCATCAAGGGCTCTTTTCTGTTTTAATAAAGTCATTCAGCCGTCTATCGGTAACTGTTCATTTAGCATTTGAATGAAGTTAAATGAGCGGTAATTGAATGATAAATTTGGGGCTTTAATTGCAGATTAAGGCGATGTCGATTTCAAATTATTTCATAGTAAGATCCAATGGGCATTCATAAATAAAAAATTCTATTTTTTTGATTGGAGAGTTGTTCGAGTTTTGTTTTTCAATATTTCATTACTGTACACGTGCATGTATGCTGGATGTCTCTTGCAATTGGCAGTATATTTTACACTTTACATCTGCATTTTGCTGAAAAAAAGACTGCTAAACTGTCTGGATGAATAATATTGGATTACCTGTTATGACCAGAAGCCCGGTTTTTTACTATTGGCACCCAATGGTTCAGTTATTGCTGTGATTGGATATTTGCCATCGGATACAATGTGTTGCGTAGTTTGAAGAATTGACTTTGTCAATCATTTAAAATGCCGCCTCGGAATATATAACAATTTGTTTTTTATTCTAAAAACCTTTTTTCCCTTTTAACGCTAATAAAGTTTTACAAACAATTAATTTTTAAAAAAGTAGAAAAAGTATTGCTTTTTATTTTGTAATCGATTACACTAGATTACAAATCTAGCATAAAAAATAATACAGCCAAAGGATTTTTATCTAGGAAATGGAGATCTGGATATGGTTAGAATTAGCGATGTTGCAAAAATGGCAAATGTGTCCACAGCTACTGTTTCCAGAGTTTTAAGCAATTCTGGGAACGTCAAAAAAGAAACGGCTGAAAAAGTATTGGAAGCAATCAAAAAGCTGAATTATCAACCAAATTTATTGGCTCGACAGCTGAGACGCTTAGAAACAAAAACGGTTCTTGTTGTAGTGCCTGATATAACAAATACATTTTTCTCAAAAATATTGAGAGGGATAGAGCAAGTAGCGATTGAAAACGATTACGAGGTCCTTCTCGGCGACACCGGGAATAGTTTAGAGCGTGAAAAAGGCTATTTAGATATATTGCGCCAGAAAAAAGCAGATGGAATGATTTTGTTGACCGCAAGACTTGAATCTCATTTATTAGAGGAGATTTCTCATGAATTCCCAGTGGTGCTCGCATGTGAATATTTGGAGGGATCGGATATTCCAACTGTTTCTATTGATAATATTAGCAGTGCCAGAAAAGCTACGGAATATTTGATCAGCTTGGGCCATAAACGAATAGGATTTTTATCAGGCCCAATGGACGTAATATTGAGCAGAGACCGCTTAAAGGGCTTCAAGCAAGGAATGATGCAGCATGATATTGCGATCGAACCGAATTTAATTCAAGAGGGAGATTTTTCATTTGAGAGCGGTTTTAATTTAATGACAAAACTGCTTGCGCTTACTGAACCGCCAACTGCTGTTTTTGCGTCAAGCGACGAAATGGCCATTGGAGCGATAAAAGCGATCAAAGCAAAAGGATTGAAAGTTCCAGATGATATCTCAATAGTTGGTTTTGACGATATTAAATTCGCATCTATTTTTGAACCTGCGCTAACAACTGTTTCACAGCCTATGTTTGAGATAGGTCAGAAAGCGATGGAATTATTAATAAAACTTATTCAGAAAGATAAGCTGGAAAAAAGCCAATATATATTAGAAGATCAACTGGTTATTCGCGAGACATGCAAAGAGAAGAAGAAAGATATGATTAAAATGTAATGGATTACAAAAATATACGCCTTATTTTCCCTATTTTTTTCATTTTAATGTAATCGATTTCATTTTATGGGAGGTGATGGCAGCTTTTCAATACGAATGGGGTAAAAAAGCAACTGATGAACATGTAAAAGAATTAGGAGGGGTAAAAATGAAGCTAGGCTACCAGACCAATACTTGGGGCGGTGTTGTTGGCCATCCGGCAGGGGTTACGTCAATTAAAGATCTTTACTATTTGGCAAATGGATCAACAGAAGAAGCATTAAAAGATATAGCTGCTTCCGGTTATAAAGGTTTTGAAATTTTTGACGGAAATTTGATGCAATATGTAGATAGAAAAAAAGATTTTCAAGCATTAATGAACGAGTACTCTTTAGATTTTGTGGCGGTGTATACAGGCGGAAATTTTATTTTTCCAGATATTTTGGAAGAAGAAATGTTGAAAATTGAAAAGGTTGCAGCATTTGCTTCCGAATTAGGCGCCAATCATCTAGTTGTCGGCGGGGGAGCTGTACGTTCAAACGGGATTTTAGAAAACGATTACATTCATTTGGCAAATGCATTAAATAAAGTTGTGGAGATTGCCCAAAAGTACGATTTAATCCCAAGTTATCATCCTCACCTGGGAACGATCGTAGAATCACCTGCTCAATTAGATAAGCTGATGCCTTTAACAACTATTAATCTATGTCCTGATACGGCGCATCTTGAGGCAGGCGGAGGCGATCCAATCGAAATTATCAAAAAATACTCATCTAGAATCAAATATGTCCACTTTAAAGATTATGATAATGGTCAATTTTTGCCATTAGGAAAAGGACACCAAAATTTTGAAGAGATGACGAGAGTATTGCAAGAATCTAATTATGACGGCTGGATCACGATAGAATTAGACAGCTATTCGGATCCAAAACAAGGTGCAGAAATCAGCAGAAATTATTTAAAAAATATTGGTTTGTAACATTTTATGAAAAGGGGATGGCTTATGAGAAAATTTTTCGCGATATTTTCCATATTTGCAATAATTAGCAGCCTTATTCTCGTCGGTTGTAATCAAAACAAATCAAACAATGAAAATAGCTCTTCTGATCAAAACAAATCATCATCTGAAGCTCCTGCATCAGGACCTATCACGATTAATAAGGAAATTTCAGATGATCAGTTAATTTTAAGTAAAGGCCCGCACGGGGAAACAGCAGTTTCCGCCAAAACATTGGAGCTGACCGAAGAGGAAATAGCAAAAATAAAACAAGGAAACTATAAAGCGGCGATTGTCATGCATTATGCAGGGAACGACTGGTCAACCGCCCAAATTGACGGGCTAAAAGCAACGTTTGAAAGAATGGGAATAGAAGTAGTGGCTGTAACGGATGCAGACTTTAAATCTGAAAAACAAGTTTCGGATATTGAAACAGTGCTTGCTAAAAATCCGGATATTATTGTCAGTATTCCAGTAGACCCGGTATCTACCGCTGAGGCTTATAAAAAAGCTGCTGAATCAGGCGTAAAATTAGTTTTCATGGATAATGCGCCTCAAGGGCTAGAACATGGAAAAGATTATGTGAGTGTTGTTTCAGCAGATAACTACGGAAATGGAGTTGCAGCAGCTGAAATTATGGCTGAAAAACTGGGCGGTAAAGGGAAAATTGGAGTTATCTTTCACGACGCTGATTTCTTTGTGACGAAACAGCGTACAGAAGCTTTCGAAAAAACAATTCAAGAAAAATATCCTGATATTGAGATTGTTGCACGAGGCGGTATAACAGATCCAAACGATGGAGAAAAAGTGGCTTCGGGTATTTTAACGAAAAATCCTGATTTAGACGGCTTGTTTGTCGTTTGGGATGTACCTGCTGAAGGTGCACTCGCAGCAGCGCGGACAGCCGGGCGTGACGATTTAGTTATTACGACCATTGATCTAGGAACAAATGTAGCTTTGGAAATTGCTTCTGACGGTATTGTGAAAGGATTAGGAGCGCAGCTTCCGTATGACCAAGGAATTTCAGAAGCTATTTTAGCTGGATATGCATTGTTAGGCAAAGAAACCCCTCCGTATGTGGCAGTTCCAGCTTATAAAGTCACAAAAGAAAATGTTCTTGATGCATGGAAGCTTGTTTACCATAAAGAGGCACCAGATTCTATTCAGAGTGCAGCAAAATAATCATTATTCATTTTTTAAACTCAATGGGAGGTAAGGTTATGAAAAAGTTTAACATAGCAATGATCGGCGCTGGATTTATGGGGAAAGCCCATTCGCTTTCATATGCAGGTATGCCCATGTTTTTCTGGCCTGCTCCTGGAATCCCCCATCGCAAAACGGTTGTCGATGTTACGGATGAATTAGCAAAAGAGGCAGCTCAGCGTTTTGGTTTTGAAAGCTATTCTTCTAACTGGAGAGAGGTTATAGAAGATCCTGATATAGATATTGTTGATATTGTAACACCTAATGATACTCATGCTGAAATTGCCATTGCAGCGGCAAAGGCCGGCAAACATATAATAAGCGAAAAACCGTTGGCTAGAAATGCTGAAGAAGCAAAAAGGATGCTGGATGCTGTAAGAGAAGCAGGAGTTAAACATATGGTGGCTTTCAACTACAGAAGAACGCCAGCCGTAGCTTTAGCAAGAAAATATATTGAAGAAGGAAAAATTGGAAAAATACTGAATTTTCGCGGAACGTATTTGCAGGATTGGTCCGCAGATCCTCAATCACCTTTGTCCTGGAGATTCCAAAAAAAAGTTGCAGGTTCAGGTGCACTCGGAGATATTGGAACACATGTAATTGATTTTGCGCGGTATCTCGTTGGGGAGATCACAGATGTCATGGCAGTAACAAAAACATGGGTGCCGGAAAGACCGATTCAAACGAGCGGAGTTGATAAACTCGGCACAGTCAAAGGTGAGGCAGAGGCTCCTAAAGGTCAGGTTGACGTTGATGATGAATTTACAACGTTAGTAAAATTTGAAAACGGTGCCATCGGCAGTATTGAAGCAACACGTAATGCATGGGGAAGAAACAATTTCTTGACATTTGAAATCCATGGAGAAAAAGGGTCATTATATTTCAACTATGAACGACGTGATGAGCTGCAAGTTTGCTTTGCTGATGATCCAAGCGACAGCAAAGGATTTAGAACAATTTACACCGGTCCTGAGCATCCGTACGGTCAAGGATTATGGCCAATCCCAGCGTTGGGAATAGGGTATGGCGAAACAAAAATTATCGAAACTTATGATTTCATAAAATCCATTGTAGAAGATACTGAAGTTTCGCCGAATTTCTACGATGGCTATCAAATTGCCGTAATTTGTGATGCGATTTTAGAATCAGCTGAAAAAGGGATATGGGTAAATTTGAAATGAAAGAACAACTATTGAGGCTACTCTTGCTTTGAGTAGCCTCAAATTAAAAGAAGGTGATCAAAATGGACAAACCTTTATTATCAATGAAAGGAATTTCAAAATATTTTAACGGCATCAAAGTTTTAGACTCGGTTGATTTTACTTTAAACAAAGGTGAAGTTCATGCATTAATGGGGGGAAATGGCGCCGGCAAATCCACATTAATGAAAATATTAACAGGCGTCTATCAAGCTGATGAAGGTGAAATATATATTGAAGGAAACAAAGTAACGATTAAGGATGCGAACGATGCGAAAAACAATTATATTTCCATGATTTTTCAAGAATTTAGCTTAATCCCTTCACTGACTGTCGCTGAGAATATTTTTTTAGCTCGAGAGCCAAAAAATGCAATCGGGATACTTAATGATAAAAAGAGTATAGCCAGAACAAGAGAAATACTCAAGGAAATGGAAATTGACATCAATCCAAAGGATATCGTCGGAGATCTTGGTGTTGGGTACTGGCAAATGACTGAAATAGCAAAAGCTTTGTCGCATGAGACAAAAATATTAATTATGGATGAACCTACATCATCCTTAACGGAAAAAGAAACAGATGTTTTATTTAAAATCATCAATAAGTTAAAAAAGAAAGGTATTTCTATCATATATATCTCACACCGTATGGACGAGATTTTTAGAATATGCGATAAAATTACCATTTTACGTGATGGAAAAAAAGTTGCAACTGAACAATGTAATCAAATCGATATGGAAACTGTCATTCAGCATATTGTAGGGGATGATTTAGATAAATCGTTTGAATGGAAAGAAAGATATTATTCGACAGAGGGAACTCCAGTCTTAGAAGTCAAAAATTTAACTTCCAACTCCAAAGTAAAAGATATCAGCTTTCAGCTCTACTCAGGAGAGATTTTAGGAATTGCTGGATTAATGGGGAGCGGAAGATCTGAATTAGCGCGTGCCATTTTTGGCATTGACCCAATAAATAAAGGTGAAATTTATATAAAAGGCAAGAAGCATACAATCAAAAGTCCATCAGATGCGGTTAATGCCGGCATAGCACTTATTCCAGAGGACCGGAGGCTGCAGGGGTTAATTCTAGATTATAGTGTGAAAGAAAATACGATTTTACCGATTCTATCAAAATTAAAAAAAGGAATTTTCATCGACCATCGCAAGGCTAATATGATAACGGAAAAATTTGTAAAAAGACTAAATATTAAAACAGATCATATTTTTAAAACAGCAAAGCTGTTGTCTGGGGGCAACCAGCAGAAAATTGTATTAGCGAAATGGCTTGCTAATGACCCTGAAATATTAATTTTAGATGAGCCTACGATCGGTGTAGATATTGGCGCAAAAACCGAAATCATAGATATTATTCGTGAATTAGCTGACAGCGGGAAATCAATCATCGTCATTTCTTCTGAGCTGCAGGAGCTGTTAGCGGTAAGTGATCGAATTCTAGTAATACATGAAGGAAGAAATGTGAAAGAACTAAAAAGAAAGGAAATTCATTCAGAGGAGGTTCTCCAGCATGCTATCCAAGGACATTAAATTTAATGAGCAAGATCAGTTGCAAAATAACCTAAGTCCTTCGAAACGATCAATGGCATTTGATTGGCGCAATTATATTGTATATATAGCTTTTATTGGAGTGTTAATCTATTTTTCCGTTACGTTATATGACGATGGTTTTCTATCAACATCAAACTTATTGAATATCGCCCGCCAAACGGCGATGATTTCGATTATGGGAGTTGCGATGACTTTTGTAATTAGCACGGGCGAAATTGATCTTTCTGTCGGATCTATTACGGCGTTATCCTCTTTAACAGCAGCATTAGCGCTGCAAGCTGGCTTCGGCTTGATCGGGGGTCTGGCAGCTGGATTAGGAACCGGTTTGTTAGTTGGATTAGTAAACGGTTTTCTAGTTACGAAGATCGCCATCCCCTCATTTTTAGTTACGCTTGGGATGATGGAAGCGGTAAAAGGCTTGGCGATGTGGATAACAAATACTGCACCAGTGCCGATTGTCCATTCTACGTTTAATTATTTATTTGGTTCAGGAGATATCGGACCGATTCCTATTTTATTGATTTGGACAGTTGTGATTACAGTTATCGGCCATATTTTATTGAAAAAAACCGCGTTTGGCAGGCAGACACTAGCAACCGGGGGAAATGAAATTGCTGCCAAATATACAGGAATCAAAACGAATCGAATTAAATTTATTGTGTTTCTAGTTTCCGGTTTAATGGCAGGATTTGCTGGCTTATTATATGCCGGCCGGATGCATTCCGGGAGGTTTACATTTGGTGAAGGCGACGAACTATCCGTTATTGCTGCTGTAATTCTTGGCGGAACAAGCCTATTCGGGGGAGTCGGAACCGTTATTGGCACCGTTTTTGGTTCTATCATGATTGGAACAATAAACAATGGATTAATCATCATGGGGCTTGATGTAAGCCAGCAGATGATTATTAAAGGGTTGATCATCATTTTGGCCGTGGCGTTCGGAAGGAAAACATTAAAAAAATAATCATCCAAAAGAAAAGGAGCATTGTTTATGTCAGTTATCAAAGTAGGCGTAATCGGGACAGGGTTTTCTGCCAAGTCGCACATAGAAGCACTGAGAAGATTAAATGGTGTTGAAGTGGCTGCAATTAGTGCCAGAACATTAGAGAAGGCAAAAAAAGCAGCCGAACAATTTGGGATCCCGAGGTATTATGGAAATGAAGATGATTTAATAAATGATCAAGAAATAGATGTCGTTCATAATTGTACTCCTAATTATTTGCATTATTATATCAATAAAAAAGTTTTAGCTGCCGGCAAGCATTTACTGTCAGAAAAGCCGTTAGCAATGACGAGTGAAGAATCGAGTGAATTAGTAAGGTTAGCCGAAACAAAAAAGGTCGTCGCAGGAGTATGCTTCAACTACCGTCATTATCCGCTGGTTGCCCAAGTGAAAGAGCTGATGACCAGCGATGAATACGGTCCGGCACATTTAGTGTATGGAACGTATCTTCAAGATTGGCTCCTGTATGATACTGATTACAACTGGCGTTTAAATGAGGAAAAAAACGGCAGATCACGTGCGATTGCTGACATCGGTTCCCATTGGTGTGATACTATTCAATATGTTCTCAATCAAAAGATTGTCGAGGTATTTGCTGATTTAAAAACGGTTTATCCTGTAAGGAAAAGACCGGTTGGAGAAATCGAAACCTTTAAAAGTGGAGGTCAAGATTCTTTCGAAGAAATAGAGATTAATAGCGAAGATTGCGGCAGTGTGCTGGTTCATTTTGAAAATGGAGCACATGGGGTATTCACCATTTCGCAAGTAAGTGCTGGAAGGAAAAATTTCTTTACGTTTGAAATTGCCGCGCAAAAGAATACTATTTATTGGAATCAGGAAGAGCCAAACAAAATATGGATTGGACGCCGTGATCAGGCGAATATGGAGCTAGTACGGGATCCTTCCTTGCTATCTGACTTTTCTTCTTCGCTGGCGCATTACCCTGGCGGTCATCCAGAAGGATGGCCAGATGGTTTAAAAAACTTATTCATTGATTTTTATAAAGCAGTAAAAGCACATCCGAATCCAGCCTCTTCGTCCTTTGCCACTTTTGAAGACGGACACTACATTATGAAGCTGATTGAGGCTATATTAAAAAGCCACGAAGAGAAAAGATGGGTCAAGGTTGAGACAGGGGAGGTATTGAAATGAAATTAGGCGTTTTTACCGTACTTTACCAAGACCTGCCGTTCGAGGAAATGCTTGATAAAGTGCGAGAAATGGGGATAGAGGCGATAGAATTGGGGACTGGCAATTATCCGGGCAATAAACATTGCAATCCGGATGAATTGCTTGAAAACAGCATGAAACTAAAAGAATTTCAGCGGGCCATCGAAAGCAGAGGGCTGACGATAAGCGGTCTAAGCTTTCATGGCAACCCGCTTCACCCGGACAAGAAGTTTGCGGCTGAATCCCATGATGTATGGAGAAAAACAGTGCTGTTAGCAGAACGTTTGGAAGTATCAGTTGTGAATGGGTTTTCCGGATGTCCAGGCGATCATCCAAATGCGAAATATCCTAATTGGGTTACTTGTTCCTGGCCTCCGGAATATATGGAATTACTGGAATGGCAATGGAATGAAGTGACAATACCGTATTGGCGGGAGGAAGCAAAATTTGCCAAATTGCATGGTGTAAATAAAATTGCTTTTGAAATGCACCCAGGTTTTATTGTTTACAATCCTGAAACTTTATTAAAGTTAAGAGAAAATGTAGGGCCAAGTATTGGAGCGAATTTTGATCCAAGCCATCTCATTTGGCAAGGCATTGATCCTGTTGAAGCAATAAAAAAATTAGGACGTGAAAATGCCATATTTCATGTACACGCTAAAGATACTTATTTGGATCAAGCAAATATACAAGTGAATGGCGTTTTAGATACAAAGCATTACAGTAAAATTTTGGACCGATCATGGACATTTCGGTCGGTTGGCTATGGCCAAGGTGAAAAAGAGTGGAAGGATATTGTAAGTGCCTTGCGTGCTGCCGGATATGATTATGTTCTTTCAATTGAACATGAGGATATGCTGGCATCCATTGATGAAGGATTAGGAAAGGCAGTAAGCTTATTAAAGCAAATTCTTTTTAAAGAAGAAGTTGCTGAAATGTGGTGGGCATAACAGTCACATTGTAAAGGCAATCCCTAGGGAATTTTAAGAGTCCCTAGGTTTTTTTATTTGGGTTACGATGGGCATCACTTTTAATGCGAATTTTTTTTGCGGAAAGTCCTCTGCAAATAAAAGCTTAGGATATTCATCTGTCTTTCTTAAACAATTACGAATAAAATTTATTCATTAAGCCATTTGTTTGTGTGACGAGTGTAAAAAAAATAAATAATAAAATTTTCGTTATTAAAGAAAAAATGAAGATTGAATGATGAGAAAAACAAGAATTTCCAGCGTTTTCTGCGACGATCATAGATTTCATTAACTATATGTTTTTTTGACGAAATGAATAAAAAATATTGAAATTTTAAAAATTCAGATATATTATAATATTTGAAATATTAGTTCCGGAGGAAAAGGGAGGAGAAAAGATACCCAGGAAAATGAAAGCGTTTTAAAAAAAGGGGAGGCGAATTTTGAAAGCGTTTTACTTGACAAGTACGGGGGGATTTTGATGAAAAAGAAGTTATTTTTGATTATGCTAGTTGTTTTCTTAGCCGTTTTATCGGCTTGTGGCAACAGCGCGATTCAGTCAACATCGAAAAAAGAAGAAGGCGGGAGCAAAAGCGGAGGAACAATAAAAATTGGTGTGCTGCTTCCAGATTCGGGGGTTTATGCTTCACTTGGAAAGCATTTGCACAAAGGTATGGAGCTGTATTTTGACAGCATTGATTGGAAAATTGGCTCCAAAAAAATCGAAATTATTAAAGAAGACAGTGAAGCTGATCCGCAAGTAGCATTAAGGAAAGCGAGAAAATTGATTGATCAAGATAAAGTGGACATTTTAACAGGAACGGTAAGCACGGCGGTAGCCTATGCCATTCGCGATGAAGTGGATAAGAAAAAAATTCCGTTCCTTGTTTCGCATGCGGGAGGAAATGATTTAACGAGAAGCAAACGAAGTGACTATATTTGGCGTTCTTCTTTTTCCTCGTGGCAGATTGGCAATTCATTAGGAGAATGGGCGTTTCATAACGTAGGAAAGACAATGTACATTGCAGCAGCAGATTATGCGTTTGGACGGGAAGTATCTGAAGCGTTTAAAGAAGCTTATACTGCCGCAGGAGGAAAAATTGTCGGTGAAGTTTACCCGCCTCTCGGAAACAATGATTATTCCTCTTATTTGACCACGATTAAAAATGCAAAGGCTGAAGCAGTATATGCATTTTTCGCAGGAAGTGATGCGGTGAGATTTGTTCAGCAATACGATCAATTCGGGTTAAAAGAAGATAAGAAATTAATTGGTTCCGGCTGGCTTGTTTCAGAGGACGTGCGGAAATCACAAGGAAACGCAGGAGTTGGAACAATTTCCTCTATTTTCTGGGATTATAGTATAAAAACAGAAGAAAATAGACAGTTTAAAGAGGCTTTTGAAAAGAAATATAATGAACGCCCGACCATTGAAGCATTGGAAGGTTATGATGCTGCCAAAATTATCGCAGAAGCGCTGACAACGCTTGACGGCGACGCCTCAGATCCAGATAAAGTGGTAGAAGCGATTTCTAATGTTGAATTCATAAGCCCGAGAGGCCCGATTAAGTTTGACAAGGAGACCCACCACGTTATTCAAAACATGTATATCATTGAAACCAAGCTTGTGAATGGACAGACGGAAAACGAAGTGATCGAAATTATTGAAGAGGTGAGAGATCCAGGAAAATAGATAAAAAAAGAGGTGATAATCATGGATATTATCGGGGCGCAGCTAGTAAACAGCATTTCATACGGGCTTTTGCTCTTCGTCATTACATGCGGATTGTCGCTCGTCTTTGGCATTTTAGGAGTATTGAACTTGGCGCATGGATCGTTGTATATGATAGGAGCTTATGTCTCATATTCGATTACCGTCCATTCTGGACAAAATTTTGGGCTTGCCTTAATCATTGCACCTTTAGCAGTAGCTGTTTGCTCTCTCATTATTGAAATGATCTTATTGCGGCCGACTTATCAGCTAGGGCACCTGTCACAAGTATTGTTAACATTTGGGCTTGCGTATGTCATTCATGATATGACAGCGGCGATATGGGGATCGGATGTTTTATCGATCCCTTTGCCTCAAAGTTTATCAGGTACGGTAACCTTATTTAATCAAGCCTTTCCTGTCTATCGTTTAGCTGTAATTGCAATAGGTTTAATTTTAGCGGGGCTGTTGTGGTTCATTCAAGAAAAAACGCGCTGGGGGGCGATCATTCGCGCTGGACTGAGCGATAAAGAGATGATATGTGCTTTAGGTGTAAATATTCAACTAGTTTTTACCGTCGTGTTTTTCATAGGGGGATATTTAGCAGGTTTTGGCGGAGTCATTGCTGCGCCGATCCTCGGGCTTTATCCAAGCATGGAATTCCAAACGCTTATTTTGGCATTAGTTGTTCTCGTTATAGGGGGCTTAGGGTCGATCGCTGGAACGTTTGTGGCCAGCTTAACGATTGGGATTGTTGAGACTTTTTGCCGATTTTTAGTTCCTGAGTTAAGCTTGTTCGTTGTTTTCGGATTAATGGCGGTCGTCTTAATCGTCAAACCGAACGGATTGCTCGGAAGGCAGGTGGTTAAGCATTGAACAAAAAAGGTTTCGTTCTTATTGCCGCAGTTATGTTGCTCATCTTTTCCCCCTTTATCTTTTCTTTGTTTTATTTAAATTTGGTAACTGAAATTTTAATTTTAGCTATTTTCGCTCTTAGTTTAAATATTTTGGTCGGATATACCGGGCTGGTTTCGCTTGGCCACGCGGCGTTTTTTGGAGTCGGGGCTTATATGTCCGCCATTCTTGCAAGGGAGATATCTCCAAACTTTTTCCTTACTCTTTTCGCCTCGCTTGCGGCTGCAATCATTGCATCCGCCATCATCGGAATTTTTTGCGTAAAGGTGAGCGGCTTTTATTTTCTTATGTTAACATTGGCTTTTTCGCAAATGATTTATTCATTTGTCCACCAGTCAACGACTATCACGGGCGGTTCAAACGGATTATCAGGCATTCCAAGCCCTTTAATTGGATCACTTGATTTTTCAAACCCGGTTTACTTTTATTATTTGATATTGCTTTTGTTTATATTGATCTATGGCGGTTTAAGCCTCATCGTACACTCCCCTTTTGGGCAAGTATTAATAGGGATTCGCGAAAACGAAACAAGATTGAAATCGATGGGCTATCATACAACACTATATAAGCTTGCCGCATTTGTTATAGCTGGCGGGCTCGGCGGAGTAGCAGGATCGTTATATACAAGCTTTAACAGCTTCATTTCGCCTAGCGATGTATATTGGACGATGTCTGGCTCTGTTTTAATTATGGTTCTTATCGGCGGTTCTGGAACAATGATCGGGCCCGTTTTGGGCGCAGCTTTTATCGTCATTTTAGAAACGATTGTCAGCTCTTATACGACCATGTGGATGATGATTATCGGGATTATCTTTATCTTGTTTGTCGTATTTTTCCCAAAAGGAATTGTCGGGCTTGGAAAATTGCTCTTGCAGTCATTTTCAAAATCCAACAAGCTGTCAGCTATTTCCGGAAAAAAATCCAATGCGTTGTATAACAATGATGTGAAGAATTGAGGGATGGGGCATGGAGAATCCTGTAATCTTGAAGATTGATCGCGTCGGCATGCATTTTGGCGGTCTTGAAATTCTTAAGGATGTTTCATTGGAAGTGAAAAAAGGTGAGCGGATAGGCATTATCGGTCCGAATGGAGCCGGGAAAACGACCTTTTTCAACATTTTAACCGGCGACCTGAAGCCGAGCAGCGGGTCTATTTATTATAAAGGAGAAAATATAACGAATGTTTCCAACTTTAAACGGACAAACGCCGGAATCGTCCGCACCTTTCAACGAAACAATTTGTTGAATGAACTGACGGTGCTTGACAATTTATTATTAGTTTTACAGCGGAAACATCATTTGCAAAACGTGTGGTTTAAAAAGAGAAACGAAAAAAAATACCCGAAGCTTTTCGAGGAAGCAAACCAATTGATCAAAACTTGGGGATTGGAAAAGCGTGCAAATGAAATAGTGAAAAAGCTGTCATACGGCGAACAGCGGCAAATCGAAATTTTGCTAGGCATTGCGATCAATCCGCAAGTTTTATTATTAGATGAGCCGACTGCCGGCATGTCGCAGGCGGAAACGGATTATATTGTCGATTTGCTGCACAATTTGCCGAAGGACTTGACCGTTTTAATTATTGAGCATGATTTGGAGGTCGTATTTGGACTGGCGGATAGAATGGTCGTTTTATATGACGGAGGGATTCTCATTGACGGCGATCCAAATGAAGTGAGAAACGACAGGAGGGTGAACGAAATATATATTGGAAAGGAGGAAGCGGCAGCACATGCTTAAAGTTTCAGATTTAAATACATTTTACGGCGACAGCCACGTCCTCCATAATGTTTCGTTAACGGTTGAACAAGGCAAGGTAACCGTCCTGCTGGGAAGAAACGGAATGGGGAAAACAACAACGATTCATTCTATTATGGGAATCATTCAATCAAAAAAAGGAAAAATTGTGCTTGAAGAACAGGAAATTCAATCAAAGACGAGCTTCCAGGTTTCGAAATTAGGCGTTGCTCTTGTTCCGCAAGGGAGAAGAATATTTCCGAATTTGACTGTAAAGGAGAATTTAATGACCACTTATAGGCCTGCCGAAAATGGCTGGACATTAGAACAAATTTATGACACGTTTCCAAGGCTGAAAGAAAGAGAAGCATCGATGGGAGGGGCTTTGAGCGGGGGAGAGCAGCAAATGCTCTCAATTGGACGCGCTTTGCTAACGAATCCTAAATTACTGCTGCTTGACGAGCCGTCAGAAGGATTGTCCCCATTGATGGTTCAGGAAGTGAAACGAATTATTCGTGAATTAAAGAAGCAAGGTCTTACAATGCTTTTAGTTGAACAAAATTTATCGATGGCGCTTGAGCTTGCAGACCGCATATATATTTTAAACAAAGGCTCGATCGTGTTTGAAGGCTCTCCCGACGAATTAAGCTCTGCTGTAAAGCATAAATATTTGCTGTTAAGTTCGTAATTTGTTCAGAAACATCTGATGATGATACTGTCAAAAAGAAAAAGGGGCTCTTAGAAAGTCAAATCGCCATTGAAAACAAAAATCACAACGTTTCTAAAACATTAATGGGGGCGTCAATAAGCCGTAAAAACGACTTATTAAACACCCCCTTTTTACATATTTTCCAGAATAATAGAACGGAAGAAACAGGTCATTACGGTGATTTTCCTAAATAATCTGATGAGCGGGCAGCACCTTATTTTGCAAAAATAAATGTCAGCGATTCGCAATCAAATTTTCCAAAAGAAAAACAGAGCTGCTGCAATTTACGGTTTCCTGGCGTATCATTTCTAGAAATATTGATTCTTTATGCATAACCCGAATAGAGCTTTCGCAAAGCAGAAAAAGGTTCAATTTGGAACTCTTACATGCTGCGATTGCTTCGGAATGAACGATGAAACCAATCCATATAGGTAAAGCAAGCTGCTGCCCTTTATCGAAATTCCGCCACATTCTGTCCGCAAGCCTCGCTTAATTGACAGTTCATTGCACGAAATTCACGCTCAACGGGCTCTTAACATTACACACTTATGTAAGTATTTCTTTAGTAAACGATTATTTCCAAACCTCTTCGGCAATTTCTACGACATGGTGAAGTTTTGCCCATTGCTCGTCCTCTGTGAGCAGGTTTCCTTCCTCAGTTGATGCAAAACCGCACTGAGGGCTTAAGCAAAGCTGATTGAGATCAACAAATCGGGATGCTTCATCAATGCGCCGTTTAATTTCATCCTTATTTTCTAATTCTCCAAATTTTGACGTGATCAAGCCGAGAACGATGGATAAATTTGATCGGTTTACGAAGCGAAGGGGTTCAAAGCCGCCGGCTCTTTCGCTGTCATATTCCAAAAAGAAGCCGTCCACATTTACGCCTTCAAACAATATTTCCGCCACTGGCTCATAGCCGCCGGATGAAATCCAAGTGGAACGGAAATTGCCTCGGCATATGTGCATCGTAATTCTCATATCATCAGGACGATTGGCAACAGCTTCATTAATTGTTTTCGCATACAATTGTCCTAACGTATCCGGATTTAAGCCGCGGGCCCGCATTTGCTCCTTTTGCTCTTCTGAACAAAGATATGCCCATGATGTATCATCCAGCTGCAAATAACGGCAACCGGCATCGTAAAATGCTTGAATCGCTTTTTTATACGTTTGGGCTAAATCGTGGAAAAACTCGTCTTGATCTTCATAAGCGCTTTTTTCAATCGTCCCTCTAAAATGAAGCATGCTCGGGCTAGGGATAGTCATTTTGGCTGTATGGCCGGAAGCGATGCTGTTTAGAAACTTAAAATCTTCAAGCATCGGATGGCCGTTGAAATCTAGTTTGTCAACAACTTTAATAGAATGAGATTTTGTTTGTTTTTGATGGAATTGGATTCCGGTCTCTGTGTCGTATCCTTCCACACCTACTAAATTTTCAAGGAAGTCAAAGTGCCACCAAGCTCTTCGGAATTCGCCGTCTGTCACCGCTTTGAGGCCAATTTCCTTTTGTTTTTCGACGATGCGTGTGATTTCTTCGTTTTCCACCTCTCTTAATTGCTCAGCTGTTATTTCCCCATTTGCTTTTTTCAATCGGGCTTGTTTAATTCGGTCTGTTCTTAACAGACTGCCTACATGATCTGCTCGGTAAGGCGGCAAGTGGCGTTGCAATGATTGATGGGACATATGCTGTTTTCCTCCTTCTCCGGTTGAAATATTATGAATAATAACAAAAAATAAAAGAAAAGTAAACTTTATAAGCAGGGGGATTTTTCATTAGAGAGGTATGAATGACATTTTTTGCTAAATTTTCTCAAAATAAAAGCCCTCAGCCGCCATGTGCGGCCAAGGGCAAATCACTAGCCTGCGAAAGATTAGCTAATGACAAATTCGAAGCTGCCGAATAATTTTACATCTTTGCCGATGAGGAATCCTCCTGTTTCAAGAGCAGCGTTCCATGTTAAACCATAATCTTCCCGATTGATTTTTCCTTCTACATCAAATCCTGCGACAATGCTTCCGTCCAACGGGTTTTTCGATTGACCGTTGAATTCTACTTTGAATGTTTCGGTTCTAGTAACATTTCTAATTGTCAATTTTCCTGTTACTTCATAGTCATCGTCGGAAACCTTTTTAATAGATTCGCTGACAAACGTGATGACCGGATAGTTTTCGACATCAAAAAAATCCCCGGAACGAAGATGGTTGTCTCTGTCTTCATTTTTTGTGTCAATAGAAGAAGCTTGAATTGTTACTTTTACTTTTGCAGATTCGAGCTGATCAACATCGCCGTCAACTTCTACATCAAATTGAGTGAATTCTCCCTTTGCCTTGGAAACCATTAAGTGTTTTACTTGGAAAGAAATAGAGCTGTGCACCTTATCTAATTGAAAATTTGCCATTTGTTATTTTCCTCCTTTTGTTTTGATATTATCATAACCGAAAAATATCTCGAATTCAAATATTTTTATTTAAATATTTTTTGACAAGGTAAAAGAAAAAAGAACCAATTTTGATAAGATCTTCTTTAAGTAGACAGTGGACAAGGCCCATATACTTAGAGGGGATTTTTTTGAAACGAAAAGAGCAAGCATTTCGTCATTATTAAGAAAAAGGCTCTGCTTCCTTATTGAAGAAAAGCACCCTTTAGAAAATTCGCGTTTTTCATTTTTAACATTGGCTATTGTTTAACCTCTGCAAGCAATTGGCCTATTGCAAAGGAATCAGGGCGGGAGAGATGGTTCGAATGGCGTTGGCATTGCCGATCAATAGAATGTTTTTATAGAGAGAAGTGAAAGAATGAACAGTAAAAAGAAATCTTGATTTTGGATAATTCCAAAAAATATTTTTTTGTTTATGATTACAGCGGCTCTGATTTGGGTCGTTTTCCATCACATCATAACAGTGTATGAGCAAAGAAAATATCCACCATTAGGACAATTATGATGTAGATGGAAAGAATATACACGTTTATACAAAAGGTGATGGAGAAAACACGATTGTGTTATTAAACGGTTTAGGCACAGCAGCTCCCGTGTTAGATTTCGAACCCTTAGCAAATGAATTGGCAAAGAATCATAAAGTGGTCGTAGTAGAGAGCTTTGGATATGGTTGGAGCGACGTAACGAATAAGGAACGATCAGTGGAAAATATAGTGGAGGAAATTAGAACCGCTCTAAAAAAATCAAATATAGAAGGTCCATACATATTGATGCCGCACTCTATTTCTGGCATATACAGCATGTATTATGCTAATGCATATCCAGATGAAGTGAAAGCAGTTATAGGGATTGATTTCACCTTGCCACAGGCTTTAGAGTATTTTGGCGAGTCAGCTCCAACAATGTCCGAATATATGAGGTATGCTTCACCAACTGGAATTGCACAATTGGCATTATATATCATTCCTGATATTTCCTTCCTGTAGCTGAAAAAGGTACTTATTCCGAAGAGAATTTAACAATGACCAAAGCCATTTCTGCTTGGAAAGGATACAACAAAAATGTAGTTGAAGAAGCAAATGAAATAAAAAATAATATTGAGCAAACAGTCGATTTAACTTTCCTGCCTGATATGCCTGTCTTGATTTTTACTACGAAAGAAGATCGAGTGAACGAAGATGGTAAATCCAATGTAACGTTTTATCAAACGCAATTAAGCCGCAGTTTTTCAAGTAAAATAGTTACTTTAGAAGGAAATCATTATCTTCATTGGACTCGTTATAAAGAAATGAGTGCACACGTAATGATTTCACGGAAACATTTGCAGGTGGTGTTCATTGAGGAAGCAGCTAGATAAAGGGCCTCCTTGGGGGTTCTTTATCTAGCGAGATTATCAAATATTATTTGATAAAGCCTTAGCATTAATACGAGACTTTAATTCTTTATTGTTCAATAAGTTTTATGACATCACTTAAACTTTTTTCTGCCATGGATTGAAGTCGCAAATCATAATTTTCGAAAGGTAAAGACTCCGTTACTGGATTTGGCACAATTACGCATTTCAGTCCAGCAGCTAGAGCTGCTTGGAGCCCATTTAAAGAATCTTCAAATGCTAATGCTTCGTTTGAGCTGATGTTTAAGGCATCAACTGCTTTTAAATACAAATCAGGTGCCGGTTTTACCTTCTCAACATCATCCTGCGTGATAATAGTATTAAAATAGTTTAACACCCCAAGTTCATCTAAATAATGAGTTACCCACTCCCTTGTGGAGCTTGAAGCAATAGCAATTTTATATCCTAAATCGTTTGCTTCTTGCAAATAATCCTTTACACCTTCACGTGCCTGAGGTGCTTTCATCTTTTCTTTATAAATGCTTTCTGCTTTGGCATCAATTTCCTCAATATTACAGCTTTCTCCCAATTGTTGTTTGAAAAACTCGTAAAGTACAGTATTATCTGATCCAACGCTTTTTACATAATGTTCAAGGGGCAAATCAACATTATAATAACCTAAAGTTTCTTTATAAGCCTCAAACCAGGGAGTCTCTGTGTCTATAATTAAACCGTCGAAATCAAAAATAATTGCTTTTATCAAAGCCTTTTCTCCTTTCCACTCATGAAGATAAAATAAATACACCTTCATAAACTATATGCAAAAAAGTTCACTCAATATGTTCCAGCAATTCTGAGCACCAATCGATTGCTCATGATTTCAATAATAGTCTAATAGTTTCTTTTTATGCGGATAAAGGAATATATATTGTATCGGTTCGAGCTCATAATTAGGAGCACATTTCCTGACCTTTCAGTTTATTTCGTCAAATAAATTCGGTCCTCTCCCTGCCGCAAAACCTTCATCGCCCGTTTTTTCTCTCCAATGTGAACAAAGATGTCTCACTCCGGTCTTGAAGATGAGGGGAGACCAGTTTTCTCTTTTCTGGTATTCGTCTAAGCAGAATAGAAGGACTCGGTCACATGGCAGCCGTTCTGGCAAAGACAGCTGCCTGGATCACGCTGCATCGAGTCCTTTTTTACCTTAAAATAGAAATGTTGTATTTTTCTCACTGTAAAACAACATCATGAACAATTTTTGCATTGTGCTCCAGCTGAATACCGAAACACAGTTTTGCATAATCTTTTTTTACAACTGTCTATTTGGCAATTTACACAGTCTTCTTACTTATTCAACGAGACCAAGCTTTTTCAAACCGTGATAGACACCGGAATTTGTTACGTCTGTTGTTTGGTGCTTCGCATATGGCAAAAGGTTTGGATCTGCGTTCCCCATTGCAAAACCTTCGCCGACTATTGAGAGCATCTCTTTATCATTCATGGCATCGCCAAAGGCAATGGCGCTTTCTTTTGGCACGCCAAGATAATTTAATATTGCTTTGACAGCTTTGCCCTTATTGACCTTTTCCCTAATGACATCGTAGCATTGGGCCAGGCCTTCGATATTCACTTGGGATAAGTATATAAGATCGTCTTTTTCATAAAGAGAAACATCGCGATCAGCTAAATTTAATATCGTCATTCCTAAAACTTGATCGATGATATCATACGAAAACAACTCATTTTTTTGTAAATGAAATTTTTGAATGAAATCTTTCATAGCAGGGGAATCAAACGAGCTAAGGACATTTTTTTCTCTTGTATACATGACGAGCTCATGTCCATGGTGTTTGGCGGTATGCACAAAGTTTTGAACAAGATCTGGATTCATCGGCTCTTTTAAAATCTCGCGGCCCCTATAAACCGTAAATGCGCCGTTATAGCCAATAAACGATTGAACGTTCAGCTCTTTGCCGATATGCGAAATTTCATGCAAAGGTCTCCCTGTTGCCAGAAAGACTTCTACACCTTGTTTCTGAACTTCAGCTACGGCTCTTTTCGTAGATTCTTGAATTTGATCATCCGGTGTCAAGATTGTTCCGTCTATGTCCAAAAATAAAAGTTTATATGTCATCTCCATAAACTCCCGTTAAAATTTATTTTGTTGTAAGATTTTATCATAAAATAAAAATTGTGAAAACTCTAACAAGATGAATTGTCTTGTAAAAATAGTTTTTGTGCCGGGCTGAAGAATATTTGAAACATTTCAATTCGCAAATTCGTATATTGAAAAAACGGATACAGAGGTGGATTTATATGTCAGTAGTCAACATTTTAAAATGGGTAAGCGGGGGTCTTGAAGCATTTTTCGGAATTCCAGTTATAGGTGGAACGATTATATTATCTTTCCTATGGACGCCTTTGGCGTTTATGTTTGTGCTGCACCTTGTGACGTTGATTTTTGCCATTATAACAAATAAAAACAAGCATGGCAGCATTTTAGGAATTATTACTTCCTGCATTGCATGGATTCCGATTGTTGGAATGGTGATGCATATCATAACGGCAATTTTCCTCTTGATCGATGCATACCGTGAGTTTAAATATGAAATTTAATGTTTTTTTTGCTTACAGGGCCTTAGACCCTGTTTTTTTGAAAAAAAGTTACTGACCTAAAAAATTGGATGTGTTATCGGCATCTGTGCCTTCTGCTTTCTAATCCAAGATGAGAAATGTCAGTCTTCAAAAACTGAACAACTTTGGTACAAGCCGCGATGCTACGACAATTCAAATAGTACTTTCAAGCAGGAACTTCAGGCTGGGAAATATACGAAAGGCTTACCGTCCGAACACTTCTGGATGCTGATGGCAAATAATATATGAAGAACGAGTGCGTAGTGCGTAAGAGGGGAGAAGCTCCATTGAGAAAAAGATAAAGGACAAGCTTTTCGGCTTGTCCGAAATGAATTCGTATGAGATTTGATTGAAAAGGAGTTTAAGTCAACCCGTATGCTGGATACTTGCCTTGTTCACAGCACTTTGCTTAAAAAAGCTTTTGTTCGTTCGTGTTTAGGATTGTTAAAAAGCTCGCTAGGTGTGTTTTCCTCTACAATATATCCGCCGTCCATGAAAATCACGCGATCGCTCACTTCTTTGGCAAATCCGATTTCATGCGTCACGACGACCATTGTCATTCCTTCCGCCGCTAATTCTTTCATAACTGTTAACACTTCACCGACCATTTCTGGATCGAGGGCGGATGTAGGTTCATCGAAAAGCATGATTTTAGGATTCATTGCAAGAGCGCGGGCAATGGCAACGCGCTGTTTTTGGCCCCCTGATAATTCGCTTGGATAGCTTGAAGCTTTTTCGCTTAATCCCACTTTTTTCAGCAGCTGCAAAGCTTTTTCGTTTGCTTCCTGTTCCGAGACTCCTTTTACTTTTATCGGAGCAAGTGTAATATTTTCCAACACTGTTTTATGCGGAAATAGGTTAAACTGCTGAAACACCATTCCAACCTCTTGGCGAACTTTATTAATGTCCAAGTTTGGATTTGTAATATCTTGACCGTTCACGATAACCTGTCCTGCCGTAATGTCCTCAAGCTTGTTTAAACAGCGAAGAAACGTGCTTTTGCCTGAACCGGATGGACCAATGACGCATACAACTTCTTTTTCTTTAATGTCTACACTGATGTCTTTTAACACTTCAAGATTCCCAAAGCTTTTCTTTAAATGTTTTACTTGAATCATCCGGTTGTTGTTCTCCTTTCAACAAAGCTTAATAATTTGCTTAAGGACAATGTCAGAACAAGATAGATGAGCGCAACGGTGAGGTATGGCTCCCAAACGATATAATATTGCCCCTGCATAGCCCGTCCCCAATACATCAGCTCAGGGGTGGCAATGATGGCGGCGATTGACGACTCTTTTATTAAAATGACGAATTCATTGCCAAGAGGCGGAATCATCCGTTTCGTCGCCTGCGGCAAAATGACATAGCGCATCGCCTGTTTATGGCTCATACCGAGAGATCTTGCAGCTTCCATCTGTCCTTTATCAATCGATTGAATACCTGCACGGAATATCTCTGCAATGTAGGCGGCAGAGTTTAAAGAAAGTGCAACAATTGCCGCTATAATTCCATTCGTATCACCGATTAGCAGAGGTACGAGCCCGAAATGAACGAGCAGCATCTGGACAAAAAGAGGCGTGCCTCTGAAAAATGTAACGTACCATGAAAAGGGCAGGCGAATAAATTTATTTTGAGCAATTTTCCCGATGCCGATAAAAAGACCCAAAATGGTGCCGATGGCGATTGCACCAAGAGAGAGTCCAATTGTTACAAGCGTTCCTTGGAAGAAAAAGGGTGCATATTCAGCTATGAGATCAAAACGAAAATTCATACATATATCTCCCCGCGTGCATTCCGGACAAGCAAAATACCTGTGGAATGCTTAAAATTATTGCTGATTTTTTAATATATCGATATCTGGTTCGACACCAAACCATTTTTTATAAATCTCACTGTACGTTCCGTTTTCAAACAGTGTATTGATCGCTTTGTCAAGTTCTGGTTTTAATTTGCTTCCTTTCGCGAACATTAGACCGTAAAACTCCGAATCGAAATTTTCCGGATCTTTAATTGCTTTCAATTTTTTGTCCGGATTATTTTTAATATATTCATTGACAACCGCGTTATCGGCCACAACTGCGTCTGCGCCTCCGTTCAGAAGTTCCATGATCGCGAGGACGTTGTCTTCAAATTTTTTAACCGTTCCATCGCCGGCAAGTATTTTTTCAGCGGCTGTCTGACCGGTTGTTCCGTTTTGGACAGCAACTTTTTTGCCTTTCAGATCAAGCGCATTTTGAATATCACTGTCTTCAGGAACTAAAATCATAAGAGTTGATTCAAAATACGGAACAGAAAAATCGTATGTTTGCTTTCTGTCTTCAGTAATGGACACAGAGGAAGCTGCCAAGTCAGCTTGTTTTCTTTGAACTTCAGCAAACATTGGATCCCATCCGGTATGTTTAATGTCTACTTTGTAACCGGCCTCTTTAGCCACAGCGTTTATGAAATCAATATCAAAGCCGACAACTTTACCTTTGTCGATATATTCAAACGGAGCGTATGCTGCGTTTGTAACAACCTTTAACGTTTCTTTCTTCTCACTGCTTGCTCCTTTATCGTCTTCAGAACCTCCTGCACCGCATGCTGAAAGTATAAGCATTAGGCTTATAAAAACAGCAAGTGCAATTATTTTGCTAAAATATTTTTTCATAAGTACCTCCTTATAAATGAATCAAAGAATGAAATTCGTTTCGACATTCACTGGTCTATTATAAATGAAAGATGTATATTCTTTCAATAACATGCATATTGATTCGAAATTATTGTTTTATTTGAAATTATATCATAAAAAGTGTCATGTTAAAATGAACAATTGCAGGCGGATAAAGAGCAAATTTTTCATGAAGAAGACGAAAATTTGGATTGTAAATAAAAAGAGAGTATAATAATTGGCAGAAATTATCATAAAAAAGCAGGTACGGAACTTTTGGCATCAACCTGAAAATACAAATTCTTCTGTCTTATCGTTCGAATTTGTTGGGGAATTACGGCAGTTGTTGGAATAATTTCTAATCCATGATGCACTTTGCAGCTTGGACAAGGTGCTTTAGCTTTCTAGAAGGAGTGAGAAAATGAATAAAGAACAATTGATTTTGGCGTTAGAAAAGGTTCGCGCCCAAAATCCTCTCGTCCACAACATTACGAATGTCGTCGTCACCAACTTTACAGCAAACGGTTTGCTGGCGATCGGCGCTTCTCCGGTTATGGCGTATGCAAAGGAAGAGGTTGCGGATATGGCGAAAATATCCGGCGCGCTCGTTTTAAATATTGGCACATTATCCCCTGAAGTAATCGAAGCAATGATCATTGCAGGAAAATCAGCGAATGAACACGGGGTTCCAGTCATTTTAGATCCTGTCGGTGCGGGAGCCACCTTTTATCGGACGGAAGCTGTTCGGGAAATATTAAAGGAGGTTCGCATTTCAGTTATTCGCGGGAATGCACCTGAGATTGCCAATGTGATAGGTGAAAAGCTTGCAATGAAAGGGGTGGATGCGGCGGATTCAGCTGCTGATCCTGTTTCGCTGGCCAAAAAAGCGGCCGAAGAGCTGAATACAGTTGCAGTCATTACCGGAAAAGAAGACGTGGCAACGGATGGGAAGACAACGTATTTGATTCAAAACGGTCATCCAATTTTAACAAAAGTTACCGGAACAGGCTGTTTATTGACTTCCATTATCGGTGCTTTTTCAGCCGTTGAAAAGGACTTTCTTGCTGCTTCAGTAGCCAGCCTCGTCACTTATGGGGTCGCTGCAGAAATCGCATTTGATTTAACGGAAGAAAAAGGTCCTGGAAGCTTTCAAATCGAATTATTGAACCAGCTGGCAAAGGTGACGGGAGACGAGTTGCTGAAAAAAGGGTCTTTTGTAAAAAAATAAAGCAAAGGTGATAAACATGGCGCGAGTGTCGGCAAATAAAATGCGGGAGCTGCTAAAGGTGTATTTTATTATGGGCAGTGTAAACTGCAAAAGGAAGCCTGCTGATGTGCTTGAAGAGGCGATTGCAGGCGGAATTACGCTTTTTCAATACCGTGAAAAAGGTGCGTGGGCTTTAACAGGCGAAGAAAAATGGCGGCTTGGAAAAGAGCTGCAGGCTATTTGCCAAAAACATCACATTCCGTTTATTGTCAACGATGACGTTGATCTGGCTATTGAACTAGATGCAGACGGCGTTCATATCGGGCAAGAGGATGAACCGGCTGATCTTGTCCGGAAAAAAATCGGTGACAAAATTTTAGGCGTTTCTGCACATACAATTGAAGAGGCGCAAAAGGCGGTTGTCCAAGGCGCTGATTATATCGGTGTGGGGCCAATCTTTTCTACAAACACGAAAGAGGATGCAAAAAAGCCACAAGGTCCAAAATTGATTGAAAGCATGCGCAAACAAGGGATCGACATCCCTATTGTCGGAATTGGCGGGATCAACATCGCCAACGCCGGTCAGGTGATCGCTAGCGGAGCAGACGGCATCTCCGTCATTTCTGCCATTTGTCTAGCGGATGATGTTAAGGAAAGTGCAGCTCAACTGAAGAAAGCAACGATGTGAAACATTTTTTTCAATAAGATTTTGTGGATATAAAATATTTACATATAGGTTCGGCTTTTGAAAGTCGGCGAAAGGGGAGTTCTTTTATAAACGTAAAAAAGGAGCGGCAAGGCTCCTTTTTTAAATGAAAGTATAGAAACTGACATTTCTGCCGGTTTTATCGGGATTTGACTGCTGAGAGAATCGGGCCATACTTTTCTTAAATTTGTGCAGCAGTTATTTTTTCTCGATAGGTTTTCGCAGCTTCGACCATGACTTTTAAAGCACTAATCGTTTCATCCACTGATCTTGTTTTTAGCCCGCAGTCAGGGTTAACCCAAAACTGGCGCACGTCAAGCACTGCTAAGGCGCGGTCGATATTTTTTGCCATTTCTTCAACGGATGGAATTCGCGGGCTGTGAATGTCATATACGCCTAAGCCAATCTCTCTTTTATATTGATACGTTTCAAAAGCATGAACAAGCTCTCCATGGCTTCGGGAAGATTCAATAGAAATGACATCCGCATCAAGGTCATCAATTGCCTCCATGATATCCTCAAATTGCGAATAGCACATATGAGTATGGATTTGTGTTTCCGGGCGAACAGAGCTGGTGGCGAGCTTGAAGGCTTCAGCAGCTCCTTCGATATATTCTTTTTGTTTTGATTGTTTCAGAGGCAATCCTTCACGTAATGCAGGCTCATCAACTTGAATCATGCCTATTCCATTTTTCTCTAAAGCTAGCACTTCTTCGCGAATGGCAAGGGCGAGCTGGCGAAGAACGCTTATACGGTCGATGTCATTGCGCACAAATGACCAGTTTAGGATCGTGACAGGTCCTGTCAGCATCCCTTTAACAGGCTTGCTTGTCAGTGATTGTGCATATACGCTTTCTTTTACGGTCATCGGCTGATCAAATGCTACATCTCCGTAAATAATCGGCGGTCTCACGCATCGTGACCCGTATGATTGCACCCAGCCGTTATTTGTAACAGCAATTCCATTTAATTTTTCCCCGAAAAATTCGACCATATCGGTCCGTTCAAATTCCCCATGGACGAATACGTCTAAACCGAGCTGTTCTTGAATGTCAATCCATTTTTTTATTTCATTATTGATGACCGATTCATACTGCTCGTTTGTATATTCGCCTTTCCGCCATTTTAAGCGGATTTGCCGGATTTCTTTCGTCTGCGGAAAGCTTCCGATCGTAGTAGTCGGTAAAATCGGCAGATTCCATCTTTTTTTATGCAGTTTTTGCCGTTCGGTATAATCCAAGCGTTTCGTTGGATATGCTCCGATATTTTTGCTGGCCTCTTGAACCTTCTCATTTGTCCGAAAGGAAGAATGGATAAAATCCGTATAAGAGCGGTCATATTGTTTTAAATCATCGATCGTTCTTTTCCCTTTTGCATATTGAGCGAGTTCATTTACTTCATCCAATTTTTCATCAGCAAAGGAAAGAGCATTTTTCAATATGGACGGCAAGCTCTGTTCGTTTTGAACTGTAACAGGTACATGAAGCAAGCTGCATGAAGGCTGAATGATCAATCTATCAATATCTACATATTGCGCAAGATCATCGATTTCCTTAGCTTTTGATACTAAGGATGCTTTCCAAATGTTGCGGCCGTCGATCAAACCAGCTGCGAGAATTTTGTCTTTCGGAAAGCCGAGCGTTTTGATGTTCGACAGATTGACGCCATGATCATGTACAAAGTCCAGGCCAATTGCAGCGACAGGAAGAGACACGATTTCTTGATAATGGGTTATACTTTCAAAGTATGTTTGCAAAATGATATTTAACGAAGGAAGCGCTTTGTGGAAAGCATCGTATACCTCTTTAAACAAAGGAATCGATGAATCATCTAGCTCCTGTACAAGAATCGGCTCATCAATTTGCACCCATTTCGCACCGGCCTGAGCAAGTTCCGTCAACAATTGGACGTAAACAGGAATTAAAGCAGACAAATGTTTATGAAAATCGTGTTGATCGTATTGTTTTGCCAGCTTTAAAAAAGTAATTGGACCTAGCAAAACCGGTTTTGCTTCAATATTCAGCTCGTTTTTCGCTTCCTGAAAAAGTTCAAGCAGACGGTTCTTTACTAACGCCGGCGTTTTATTTTCAAGCTCCGGAACAATATAATGGTAGTTTGTGTTGAACCATTTGGTCATTTCCATTGCTTCTGCTTCATCAGAGCCTCTAGCCATTGCAAAATATGTTTTTAATGAAGTCGGCTCCATATGCTGGAATCTAGAAGGAATATACCCAAACATAAATGCAGTATCGAGGACATGGTCATATAATGAAAAATCTCCTACAGGAATCAGGTCTATTCCTTTTTCCTTCTGTTTTTTCAGATTGAGAAGACGTATATCTTTTAATGTTTCCTCCAAGCTGCTTTCTGAAATGTTTCCGTTCCAAAATGATTCCAGCGCTCTTTTCCATTCTCTTCTTTCACCAATTCTTGGATAGCCAAGATTTGAACTAATTAATGTCAATATTGACACCCCCATTTGATTTGTATCTCAACACATAATAAAAAAACCCTCTTTTTACGCGTAAAAGAGGGAATTGTGGACTCTAACTCGTGTTGAGATACATGTAGGGCTTAAATCTCAACATGGCTTCATCACTCCTCCCTATGACGCGTAGGTGGCAGTGCATACAACAGGCAGGTCTCCTGACTTAGGATCATCGCTTTCGATCCTCCTTCCCATTTCAAACATTGAAACAGTGGATGTTGGCCGAAAGCTCCCCATCACAGTGGCGCGACCGTGTTGGAATTTCACCAATCTTCCCTTTTAAGCGCATATTGCTGATGAAATATGACGCACCTGCTGCTTGGAACACTATATGAAACTATAATTATCAGAATAGATGATTTTTTTTGTTTTTTCAATCCCTATTTTTTAGGTTCAGAAAAGTGCTGCCCTATTTTGGGAAATCAATGGACAGAAGCAGGAATTCACATACAAATTGTGTGTTTAGAGGGTCGTTTTTAAAATTTAATTTTTCTAATAACGTAAATTCGAAAAATTTTGTTGTTTACAATACAGGATCGTTGCAGTGAATAGTTTGAGATACGATGGTAAAATTAGGTGCTTGGAGCCTTCACTGAAAAAGGAGCTATAAAAAACGTATTTTTCAATACGAATCATTTGAAAGAGCAGTATTTTCATGTTAATACTTGGATTGGAAGAAGTGTGATTTTTCAAAAAATAAGTGGGATTATAGAAAGGATGATTATGTTGAACGACATTATCAAAACCATTTTAAATCACCGTTCAGTTCGTCATTTTGAGGATCGGCCTTTGACAGATGAGCAAATCCGATTAATTGTCGAATGCGCCCAAGCCGCTTCAACTTCAAGTTACATGCAAGCCTATTCCATTATCGGGGTGAAAAATATACAAACGAAAAAAAAGCTCGCTGAACTGGCAGGAAACCAAGCTTACGTAGAGAAGAGCGGACATTTATTTATTTTTTGCGCTGATTTGCACCGTCATGAAGTCATTGGTGAAATGGAAGGCAAAAATGTAGAAGATTCATTGAGGAGCACTGAAAAATTTATGGTAGCTCTCATTGATGCTGCACTGGCCGCTCAAAATGCTGCGTTAGCGGCTGAGTCAATGGGACTCGGCATTTGCTACATCGGAGGCATCCGCAATAATTTAGAAGAAGTATCGAGGCTGTTGAAAATTCCAAACAAGGTCATCCCTCTTTTTGCATTAACTGTCGGCTACCCTGCAAAAGAAACGGCGAAAAAACCAAGAATACCTTTTGAGCATATTTATCATGAGGAAGAATATAAGCAAGATCAAGAAGCATATGTGCGCGAGCTTGAACAATATAATGAAATAGTATCCAATTATTATGATCAGCGAACAAACGGGATTCGCAAAGATACTTGGACTGGTCAAATGGCTCGCATGCTTTCGAATCCGACAAGAATGTACATGAAGCAATTTGTTCAGAAAAAAGGATTGAATTTAAACTAAAGCTTCAGCTCCTATCTCGATTTTATGAAGATAGGAGCTTTATTTTTGAACAGAAAATTGTATGTAAGTCATTTATCCGAACTCTTCCTTTCAGCATGAATTTGTTTATTTTTCCCCTGACTCGGCTGCTAACTCATTTTGCTTATTTCCTCACTTGGCAAATTTAGAATGATACATCGGTTCAAGAAAACAGATGAAAACGTCATTTTTCAGCTTCTTCATGTACATCCCTCGAAAATACATTCCCATCAGCTTTTATTTGGAAAATATAGAGAAGATTCCCTGAAAAAACGGAATTTCTCTATATTGTGTCAGATTCGTGGCAAAAATTTTACAAAAAATTTATCGTTTCTTGACTGTTTTTTGAATTAAAGTTTATTTCGATAAAAATGTGATAAAGTTCATTTACAACTCAATTATTTTTTGAATCGATTAAGTCGGTTTTTATGAAAATTTAAAACATTTCTGATTTGAGAGGGATCGAAAATGCCGGCACAACAACAAAAATGGTTGAACTTGTTTATGAAGGTTTTACCACTGTCATTGCTTTTTTTGTTGACAGGTTGCAGTGAACGCTTTGTTTTATTAAATCCGAAAGGGCCTGTTGCAGAGGTTCAAAAGGATTTAATCCTTTGGTCAATTTGGTTTATGCTGTTTATTATTGTTGTCATCTTTGTGCTGTTTGCAGTTATTTTATGGAAATACAGGGAGAGACCGGAAAATCTTGATTATGAGCCTCCTGACCAGCACGGAAATACACTTCTGGAAATCATTTGGACAGCTATTCCTGTGTTGATTGTCATTGCATTGGCGATACCAACGATTAAGGCGACTTTTGAGCTTGAAAAACCGCCGAAGGAATCTAGAGGGGTTGAACCAATTGTAATTCATGCGACAGCAGCCGATTGGAAATGGATTTTCAGCTATCCGGAGGAAAATATTGAAACAGTCAATTATGTCAACATTCCAAAAGATGTTCCAGTTGAATTTAAATTGACAGCTGTCGGCGGGATGAGCGCTTTATGGATTCCAGAGCTGGGCGGACAAAAATATAATATGGCTGGAATGGGAATGACTCTTTATTTGCAGGCTGATCATGTCGGTACGTTTAAAGGGCGGAATTCAAATTTTACAGGAGAAGGATTTGCCCATCAAACATTTGATGTGAACGCAATGGAAAAAGAAGATTTTTATAAATGGGTGAAAGAAACACAAGCATCAGCTCCATTGCTGACGAAAAAACAATTTAACGAAATCATCCAAGTCGGAGTTTTAAAAGATAAATTGACTTTTTCTGGAACACATTTGGCGTGGGTTGATTTTGCGAAACCAGGTGAGCATTTAGACAATATCCCTGCAAAAGAAAAGCACGGTACCATAAAATTGGAGGAAGTTGAATCTGATCATCATGATAATCGTGAACATGAAAGCCATCAGCACGAAGGACATTAATCGGAAGGAAGGAGGAACGTGCTGTGAAATGGGATGAATTTTTCGTTACCGGCGAACCCCTTATATATATGGCGGATGCAGCTATTGTATTAACAATTATTGGTATCGTTTTTGTGTTAACCTATTTTAAAAAATGGAAATGGCTGTGGAAAGAGTGGCTAACGACTGTTGACCATAAAAAAATAGGGATTATGTATATTATTTCCGCCGTATTAATGCTATTCCGAGGGGGCGTAGACGCACTTTTAATGCGCGCCCAATTGACAGTGCCAAATAATACGTTTTTAGATTCACAGCATTATAATGAAATTTTCACTACACATGGAACCATTATGATTTTATTTATGGCAATGCCGTTCATATTCGGGATCATGAACATTGCAGTTCCTCTCCAAATTGGAGCTAGAGATGTGGCGTTCCCGTATTTGAATGCACTCAGCTTCTGGACGTTTTTCTTTGGCGCCTTGCTGTTCAACATTTCATTTGTGATCGGCGGCTCACCGGATGCAGGGTGGACGGCATACATGCCTCTTGCTGGAAATGAACTCAGCCCGGGGCCGGGCCAAAATTATTATTTATTAGGATTGCAAATTTCAGGGATCGGTTCATTAATCTCCGGTATTAATTTCATTGTAACGATTCTAAAAATGAGAGCTCCTGGAATGACTTTAATGCGCATGCCGATGTTTACATGGGCAACACTTATTACGTCTATATTGGTTGTTTTCGCTTTTCCGGTATTGACGGTTGCTTTAGCATTAATGACGTTGGACAGAATATTTGGCACTCACTTTTTTACGCTTTCAGGCGATGGAGTGCCAATGCATTGGGCGAACCTGTTCTGGATTTGGGGGCACCCGGAAGTGTATATTGCCATTTTGCCAGCGTTTGGGGTTTTTTCAGAAGTTGTCTCAACGTTTGCAAGAAAACGTCTTTTCGGTTATACAGCCATGGTTTGGTCCATGGTGGCGATTTCTGTATTAAGTATGCTCGTTTGGGTGCACCACTTTTTCACAATGGGTTCAGGAGCCCCGGTTAATGCATTTTTCTCTGTATCGACGATGGCGATAGCCATACCGACAGGGGTAAAAATCTTTAACTGGCTCTTCACTTTATATAAAGGTCGAATCAAATTCACATCTGCGATGCTATGGTCTTTGGCGTTTATTCCAACTTTCGTCATCGGCGGGGTTACAGGTGTGATGCTTTCGATGGCTGCGGCCGATTACCAATATCATAATACGTATTTCCTTGTAGCCCATTTCCATAATACGTTAATTTGCGGTACGGTCTTTGCTGTCTTTGCAGCGCTTCATTATTGGTATCCGAAAATGTTTGGCGTCATTTTAAATGAAAAGCTCGGCAAAATTACGTTCTGGTTTTTCGTCCTTGGCTTTAATGTATGTTTCTTGCCGCAATATGTTTTAGGATTTATGGGCATGCCAAGAAGAATTTACACATATCCGGCAGATGCCGGCTGGACGGAATTAAACGTCATTTCGACTATTGGCGCAGTTATGATGGGAATCGGCTTTATCTTCCTGTGTATTAATGTTGTGTACACGTACTTTAAAGGCGAGCGTGACCTCACGGGAGATCCTTGGGATGGCCGGACGCTGGAATGGTCTATTCCGTCGCCTGCACCGCATTACAACTTTGCCGTAACACCGCAGGTAAAAGGTCTTGACGCTTGGTGGATGATGAAGAAGGAACGGAAAGAAGGAAAAGAAGAAGAGGAGCCGGAATATAAACCAATCCATATGCCATCAAATTCGGGGCGGCCTTTCATCATGTCGATCTTCTTCTTTATAGCCGGCTTCGGTTTAGTTTTCGAATGGATGCCGGTTGCGATCATCGGATTGATCGGCGTTATCATCTGCATGATTTTGCGCTCTTTTGAATATGATGATGGATACTATGTGCCGGTCGAAGAAATTAAACAGACGGAAGCAGGGAGGGAGTAACATGTCGGAAATTGCTCCAAAACAATCGAATCTTCCACTTGAGTATTCAACGAAACAAAATCAATTAAATATTTTAGGTTTTTGGATTTTTCTCGGGGCAGAGCTTGCCCTGTTTGCCACCCTCTTTGCTACGTATCTTGTGCTCGTCTCCAGAACAGCGGGCGGACCAGGTCCCGAGGAATTGTATGAATTGAAAACAGTTTTGATTGAAACTTTTCTTCTGCTTACAAGCAGCTTCACTTGTGGTCTTGCCGTTTATGAAATGCGAAGAGGCAAGCAAGCCGGTATGATCGGCTGGCTGATTGTTACGATATTGTTGGGAATCGGTTTTTTGTACTTTGAAATAGAAGAGTTCATTTTGTATGCTGTTCATGAAGGTGCAACAATGCAAACAAGCGCGTTCCTTTCATCCTTCTTCGCTCTTGTTGGAACGCACGGGCTTCATGTCACGATCGGGATATTTTGGATTTTGATTATCATTTTGCAGGTGCTGAAAAGAGGCCTTAACGCGGATACGGCAAGAAAAGTGTTTATTTCAAGTCTATATTGGCATTTCCTTGATGTCGTTTGGATTTTCCTCTTCACACTCGTCTATTTGACAGGGATGGTGAGTTAACTTGGCACAAAACGAAAAAGGATTTCCTTGGAAGCATGTCTTCGGGTTTTTGTTGTCCATAATATTGACGTTATTGGCGGTGTGGATTACATTTTCAACCGATCTGCCGACAAATACGATTATTACATTAATTGTCGTTTTAGCATTTTGCCAAGCGTTTATTCAGCTTTTGCTGTTCATGCATATGAAAGAAGGAGAAAGCGGTTCTTGGCAGGCAACAATGATTTATTACGGGATCTATATCGCAATTGTCATTGTTGCAGGGTCTATATGGGTTATGTCCTTAGGCCATCAACATCACTATTAACATAAGCGTCCCGAAAAAAGGTTACGAAACCTCTTTTCGGGATTTTTTTGTTCAAAACAAGCAATTGAGTGTTTTCCGTTTGTAAGCTGTGCATAAGTGGATAAGTTTATCAACAAATGTGAATTATTTAATCATATATGTAGTAGGGAACAAATGTGCCAATACGAAATGTGGATAGCTAATGTGGATATGTGGATAAAATATGTGTAAAAGCTGTTTATAGTAGGGGGATTTCCTGTGAATATCCGTTGATATATACAAAGAAGCTTTGCGGAAATTCTCTTCTTTTAAAAAAACAAATTTTGATACTTTGTTGTTTTTGCCCAATGAGTACGAACGAAACAGTACAAAGATAATGTGGATAAACTGTTTATATTTAACCTGATCTATAACGTTTCCAGCTATAGGAGGTAGATTTTTTTTGGAGAAGACGTATAATAAATGAGAACGTTCGATCTTCTTACCCGCACGTGCTTTCAAGGAGGTAAAGGGATGTGAATGTTAATAAAGAAAATAATATTGTGGAATTATTGCTGAAAGAGAAGATTGTAAATGATGAGGATCGCCAAATTCTTGATATGATTGTGCCGGAAAGACTGAATCGTTTATATGAGGTATTGAAGGAACGGACTCGTTACGTATCCATATTGTTGGAAGCGGTGGATGACGGCCATAATCAAGCGGCTGTTCTTCGTTCTGCCGAAGCTTTTGGCGTGCAGAATGTAACGGTTGTCACCGGAAGAGCGCCTTTTGCCCCTAATGAATTGGTGACGAAAAGTGCAGACAAATGGCTGACAATTGATTATCAATCAGATATTAGTGCAGCCATCAGTCAATTAAAAAAGAAAGGATATCAAATATATGTTAGCCATTTGAGTGAACAGGCTGTTCCTCTTGAAAAGCTTGATGTAAGCAGACCGACTGTCCTTGTTTTTGGAAATGAACATAGCGGTGTTTCAAAAGAGGCGGTTGACATGGCTGACAGAACGTTTGTAATTCCTATGAAAGGATTTGTGCAAAGCTTAAACATTTCCGTTGCTGCTGCCTTGTCAATTAAACATATAACGGATCTTGCAAAGGGGAGAGCTGGCGCCGAGTATTATTTAACATTGGAAGAAAAACAGGAGATCTTTCGGGATTGGATGCTTAAGTCGTTAAATAACCGGTTGAGAAAAATTGTTGTTGCTCAATACAAGTAGCTATTACTGGACCCCTTTTTTCTTCTTAGGGGTCCTAATTCTTAATCGCTGCCAGTGACTATTAAATCTTCATCAATATATGCTAAGACTGCTCCAGGAATAACCCGATCTCCCTCTTTGACGAACAGCTTGTCAATGATTCCTCCAATACCGACGCTGATTTGGACAAGAGTACCCTCATCCGTTTGAATGGTAAACAACGGTTCCCATTCATAAATCCGGTTTTTTGCTTCGGTCATAATTTTTTTTATGACACCATAAAACGGACTTGTCACAATTTCTTTATTTCCCCATGTTTTTGTCATCACGTCTTTTCTAATCATTCCATCACTCTCCTTGAACTTAAGATTTTTTGCATAGGGCATAATCCGGGACAAAAGCGAAATGGGTGTTATGAAGAGGAGATTTGGCCAAAACTTCTCATCATGAGGTGCAGGCTGGAAACAATGGTGTGTTGTAAGATGCGTTAATTAAAAATTTTTTTATATTCTAAATACTATTCTATTCCAAAACGAAATATCCTGCAAAAGAAAAATAAAATTGTAAAAAAAATGTTATAAATTAATGTAAGTGATTATTATTTAGTATAAATCCAAAAAAACGGGGATGGTTATGCATGCTTGATTATGTTCGTTATTATGTTCACCGCTTTTTTTATAAAATATTTCATTTTCAAAAAGAGCCCAACAAAACAATTGCCGTCGCACACCGGGGAGCATCTGGATATGCTCCGGAAAACACATTTGCAGCTTTTGATCTCGCTATTGACATGAAGGCGGATTATTTAGAATTGGATGTACGGATGACGAAAGACGGGTTGCTCGCCGTTATTCATGATGAAACGATTGATCGTACAACAAACGGGTCAGGTTTAGTTAAAAATTTCACATATGAAGAACTAAAACAATTTGATGCTGGAGCCTGGTTTCATCGAAAATTTTCCGGAGAAAAAATACCGCTTTTATGCGATGTCCTTAAGAAATACAGGGGGAAGATCAATTTTTTAATAGAAGTTAAAGAACCGAAAAAGCAGTTCGGCATTGTAGAGAGGTTGGCAAAAGAACTGATCGAAAAAGGGGATCAGCAACTGAATGTGGTCGTTCAATCCTTTGATACCGCTTTTTTACAGGAATTCCACAGTGTCTTGCCATCGATTTCTCTTGGAGTGCTCATCGGATATAGACATGGCGCTATTACGGAGGAGCATTTACAGCAATATGCAGCATTTGCGACATATATCAATCCGAATAAAGCGCTTGTAACCCCTAAATTAGTTTATATGATTCATCAGAGCGGCATGAAAATTATGCCTTATACAGCTAGAGATATACACGATATTCAACATTTGATGGCCATGAATGTCGATGGAATTATTACGGATTATCCCGATTATTTGACAAATTTGCCAAAATCACCCTCTTATAGTAAAAGAAGCAGGATTAGGTAATTTCGGCTTTTAAAATGGACACTAATTTTGGCAAATATTGAATGACGGTATAGAAAGGAGTACAATACGGTTAGTGCTTTCATAATATAATGGAGATTCGTCCTTGAGATTTGTTTCAACGATTAAGCCCGTTAGAAAGATCTGATAGATTGCAAGGAAGCTTGAAGGGGATGCCTGCTCTGAAAGGTTTCAAATTTTTGCTGAACAGGCTTCATCCATCTATCATCGCCGCTAGACACAAATGGGCCTCTTGGACATTTCAACATTCCGTATGGAACAGACAGCGATTAAATATTATGGGGGTTTCATGATGATGAAAATGTATAATGATGATAGTTTGATGCTCCATACCGATTTATACCAAATCAACATGGTCGAATCGTATTGGAGGGATGACATCCACCAAAAAAAGGCAGTTTTTGAGTTGTTTTTTAGAAGACTTCCTTTTGGGAGCGGTTACGCTGTTTTTGCCGGCCTGGAACGAATTATTGATTATATACAAAATTTCCGCTTCACAGAAGAGGACCTTGCTTATTTAAGGGAAGAGCTGAATTACAAAGAAGATTTTATCCGTTACTTGGAGAACCTTCGTTTTACCGGCACGATTCGGTCCATGAAAGAAGGAGAGCTTGTATTTGGAAATGAACCGATTTTGCGTGTGGAAGCCCCTCTAGGGGAAGCGCAGCTTATTGAAACAGCTCTTTTAAATATTGTGAACTATCAAACGCTTATCGCAACAAAGGCTTCAAGAATTAAACAAATTATTGGAAATGAATCAGCGCTTGAATTTGGAACAAGAAGAGCCCATGAGATGGATGCAGCTATTTGGGGAACCCGTGCAGCTTATATTGCCGGCTTTGATGGGACAAGCAATGTCCGAGCAGGGAAGATTTTCGGAATTCCTGTTTCCGGAACCCACGCACATGCATTTGTTCAAACGTATCGTGATGAATATGTTGCATTTTGTAAATATGCAAGTACTCATAAAGACTGCGTTTTTTTGGTGGATACATATGATACGCTTCGCTCCGGTGTTCCGAATGCCATTCGGGTTGCAAAAGAATTTGGCGATAAAATTAATTTTATCGGTATTCGCCTTGACAGCGGGGATTTGGCTTATCTGTCCAAAAAAGCGAGAAAAATGCTTGATGATGCTGGTTTCCATAACGCAAAAATTATAGCTTCGAGCGATCTTGATGAACATACGATTGTCAATTTAAAAGCTGAAGGAGCGAAAATCGATGTGTGGGGAATTGGAACGAAGCTGATTACCGCCTACGACCAGCCTGCATTGGGAGCTGTGTACAAATTGGTTGCCATTGAAGGGGACGACGGCAAATTAGTCGATACAATAAAAATTTCATCAAATCCGGAAAAAGTGACAACACCAGGCTTGAAAAATGTATATCGAATTATCAACAACAAGGATAAGAGGGCTGAAGGAGATTATATTACATTACATTTTGAACAGCCGCAAAAAGAAAAGCGGCTGAAAATGTTCCATCCTGTCCATACATTTATCAAAAAATATGTAACCGATTTTACGGCAAAGGATTTGCATCACGATATTTTTGTTGATGGCGAGCTTACGTATGAATGTCCTTCATTGGAAGAAATCCGGTCATATGTAAAAGAAAATTTGGAGCTGTTATGGGATGAATATAAACGCATTTTAAATCCTGCCGAATACCCTGTTGATCTGAGCGAATTGTGCTGGGAAAATAAAATGAGAAATATTGAGGAAGTAAAGCAAAAAGTTAAAAATATGGATTATTAACATGAAAAGAGCCGAACGAACAGCCACAATGGTCGTGAGCTAATCGATTCGGCTCTATTATTTATTCGTATAATCTTAATGCGGCATGACAAGTTGGGCCGACATATTGATTTAAAGGAAAGGAATGGCGGATGGCTGCTGTAATAAACTTTTTGGCGGAATAAACGGCTTCTTTAACCGTTTTGCCATTTGCTAGTTCAGCTGTAATCGCGCTTGAATATGTGCACCCAGCACCATGTGTATAGGTTGTGTCGATTCGTTCGCCTTCTAGGATTTCAAAATCCTTTCCGTCATATAAAACATCAACAGCATATTTATGTTCAAGCTTTCCGCCGCCTTTCACCAAAACATATTTTGCACCAAGATCATGAATAATGGCAGCTGCTTCTTTCATTTGATCGACTGTTTGAATAGTACCTAACCCGCTCAATTGCCCTGCTTCAAAGAGATTTGGAGTAATAACCGTCGCGACTTTTGTCAGAGAATTGCGAATCGCTTCCGCATGGTCGGGATAAAGCACTTCATCTGCCCCTTTGCATACCATGACAGGATCGATGACCGTGTTTTTTAAATTATATTTTTTAATTGTATCTGCTGCCAGCTCGACAATTTCTGCTGTCGGGAGCATTCCGGTTTTCATGGCATCTACACCGACTCCCTCTATAATCGTTGCAAGCTGGGCCTTTATGGTATCGATTTCAATAGGGAATACTTGATGCTGCCATCCGTTATGAGGATCCATTGCTACAATTGTAGTGACCGCAGTCATTCCATAAACTCCGTATTCTTGGAACGTTTTTAAGTCCGCTTGTAAACCTGCTCCACCGCTGGAATCGGAACCTGCGATCGTCAAGGCTTTTTTCATTGTCATTTTGTTACCTCCATCCAGCTGTAAAGATTTTATAACAACATTATAGCAGTTTGTACCATAAGAAGAGAAAAACATTTGCTTAAAAACATAAAAAGGATTAAAATATAATTAACCATCGGTTAATAAATAAGAATGCAGCTAAATGCCAACACGCCAAAGTCAGAGGAACGCTTGTTGTTGTTAAGAAAGGAATGGAACAATTGGCTCCTAGAAAAAAAGACACTGAATTAACGAAAGAGGCAATTATGAATGCTGCTAGAGAGCTTTTTGTCATAAAAGGATATGAACATGTTTCCATGCGAGAAATCGCCAAAGAATTGCACTGCACACATGGAGCGCTTTATTATCATTTTCAAAATAAAGCAGAGCTTTTTTATAAAATTGTGCAGACGGATTTTCAATTTTTAGACGGGCTGTTAGAAAAAGTGCTGCAAGCCTCGTATTCTTCTAAAGAAGAAGCTGTAAAAACGATCTTGTTAAAGTTTATTGAATTCGGGCTGACATATAAAAGTCATTATAAGCTGATGTTTTTAACACAAAATCTCGAGCTTGATATGCTGATGGAGCAAGAGCCGAATAAGTCATATGAACGTTTTGCGCAGGCTATTTTTCAGTTTGCTCCAGATAAAGCAAATCCAACAGTCATTTGGTGTTTGTTTCTTGCAGTAAGCGGTTTTGTAACGAAATATGTACAGACCGATGCTGAGTATAAAGATATGGAAGGACTTGCTGAACAATATGTTGCTTTTTTAATCAAAGGATTTTTAAGTTGAAAAAAGTAATAAGCACTTAAGCTTATTTACTTTTTTGCATATTATTGACCAATGGTTAATTTTAAGATCGGAGGTAAAAAGGATGAAAAAAGCGGTTATTTTAGGTGCATCAGGCGGAATGGGCTACAATTTAGTTCATGAATTGCTGAATAGAGAGAATATTGAGGTTGTCGGCGTAGCCCGCAATACAGAAAAAATGAAAAAAATGCTTCACCGTTTGAACGATCGCGTCAGCATTGTCGCTGGAGATGCCCTCCATCGATCCAGCATCTTGCAAGCATGCGAAGGTGCGGAATGGATTTTCCATGCCATTAACATACCGTATCCGCAGTGGGAGAGAGATCTACTGATCATCATGGAAAATGTGCTGGCGGCAGCAAAAAAAGAAAAAGCTAAGCTTGTTGTCGTTGATAATATTTATGCATATGGCCGGTCAAATGGAAAAACAATGTCCGAGACTGACCCGAAAAATCCTCATACAAAAAAAGGAAAAATACGATTGCGGCTTGCTGAAATGGTGGAAAAGAGCGGAGTAGACTACTTAATCGCTCACTTCCCCGATTTTTACGGCCCATGTGGGGAAAAAACATTGTTGCATCATACGTTAAAAAAAGTTGTCCAAAATAAACGATCTCAATTTATCGGGGATTTAAATATACCGAGGGAATATATTTTTTTGCCGGACGGTGCCAAAGCTTTAGTTGAGCTTGCATTAAGGGACGATACCTATCATGAGCACTGGAATATACCGGGGGCGGGAGTTATTTCCGGACGGGAAATTATTCAAATCTTGAGGGAAAAGCTTCAATATGAAAAGAAAGTAAGTGTTGTCACGAAATCGATGATTTATTTTTTAGGGTTATTCAGCCCGATGATGAAGGAAATGGTTGAAATGATGTACTTAGTCGAAGAGCCTGTCGTATTATCGGATGAAAAATTTGAAAAAAGAATCGGGCCGCTGCTAAAAACTCCTTACGAACAAGGCATCATCGCAACTGTTGATTTTATGAAACATCAAGAAGAAGCGTGATCACCCCGATGTTGCAACTGGCTTCGCATGGAACGGAGAGACTAAATGCTCAATACTTTCCCGATTTCGTCTAATTCAGCAAACCTTTTGAGTGGAACGCAGTAATTCAGCTGCTTGCTCCGTCTCCGCCCCATGGTTTATTGTTTAGCAAAAGCTCCCTGCGGTGAATACATATTTTCGGGTGATTTCGTTAACTGTTCCCTTTCAAACAGCACTCTTCCATTCCGAATAGTGACAGGAACCCCTTGTTCAGTATAATATCCGTGCTCTTTTGCAATAACGTCAAAGCTTTTATTGGATTTGAGAATAATGACTGGCGTATGCAGCTCAACTTTTTCAAAGAGCCAGCGAATTTCGGCGTTATGCATGCGGACACATCCGCTGCTTGCATACGTTCCAATCGATCTTGGATTATTATTGCCGTGAATGGCAAAATTATTTCCATAATATCCTAAAGCATCAAGACCAAGCCAGCGATCACCCAATGGATTTCTCGGGTCTCCTCCTGGAATCTTTTCTTTAAAATAAGGGCGGTTTTTAATTTTTGTGACAATGGGGAAAATGCCTTCTGGAGTTAGCTGAGCATATTTTCCTGTTGCAACATGAAATACTCTTTGAAGAATTCCGTCTTCAAAAAATGCCAGCTTATTTACGCTCTTGTTTATTATGATCAGCTGACCATCAATCTTTTGTTCAGCTGCAACTGGTGATGAAAGAATAAAAAAGAAACAAGAAATAAATGCGATACCTATATAGATTTTCTTTATGCTCATATGTTTTTAAACCTGTCCTTTCTGTCCATTCTCTTTATAAAATTATGTGCTTATGCAAAGAACTATTCAAAAAAAGCAGCAATTACGAAAAAATTTGTAATCAAAAAGAAACATAAATAATTTTTTTGTGAACTTAATAAAGGAGCAAGCAAAAAAATTATTTCCGTCTTGTGTATCGACATCAAGCTCGAAACCTCTTCTAGCAAATGATTGGGATGAGGTATGCCTCAGGATCATGACCCTCGCCTAAAATGCCTTCCTTATGGCGTCTGCCATATTAAAGCATCGAGGGGGCAGCACCTTTGATGTCGTAGGCCTTGTCCGTCTGTTTCAGCATTTTTTCAATGACGAGCTTTGTCTCATTTGGCTATTCGGTATTTGTTAAAAATGAATGGATATTCCGTTTACCTGCGAGTTTCTAACAGACGAAAATCAATAGAATCGTCAGAACATTTGCGTTATCTTGGAGCATTACGGCTTGTTTAAACGTGATAAAAATGCATCAAATGTTTTTCGTACGTTTAGGGCACCAAGCTTCTCACTTTATAATGGGAACGGCAAAAAAGTTGATATTTCAGTCTTTACTGCGATTTTTGCCCTCTTGCTTCTGTCGAAAGCCTTAATGTTTCATGTGGAACATTTTGCAAAATATTAGCGACAGCTGTCACCCTTTGACAAAAAAAGCCGAATCATCATAACATTAAAAATAGTGATAGATCAGTAGAAGCTAAGAGGGTGGCAAACGTTGAAGCAGATTTTAAAAAATGATTGGTGGGGACTGTTGAAAGAAGAGTTTGAAAAGCCATACTACAAAGAGCTGCGGGAATTTTTGAAGCAGGAATATGCCCATCATACGATTTATCCGGATATGTACGACATTTTTAATGCTTTGCATTACACGCCTTATGAAGAAGTAAAGGTTGTCATTTTAGGCCAAGATCCGTATCATGGGCCAAATCAAGCACATGGATTAAGCTTTTCCGTAAAGCCGGGGATCGCTCAGCCGCCGTCTCTGAAAAATATTTTCATCGAGCTTGAGAACGATCTCGGCTGCAAGCCTCCAAACCACGGTCATCTTGTCAAATGGGCGAAGCAAGGTGTTCTATTATTGAACACTGTGCTGACGGTAAGGCAGGGACTAGCCAATTCTCATAAAGGAAAAGGATGGGAACAATTTACCGATCGAGTGATTAGCTATTTAAACGAGCGAGAGCGTCCAGTCGTCTTTATTTTATGGGGAAGGCATGCACAGGCGAAAAAAGAAATGATTAACATGAATAAGCATTTTGTCATTGAGTCGCCGCATCCATCGCCATTTTCGGCAAACAGAGGCTTTTTTGGCAGCAGGCCTTTTTCTAAAGCAAATCAATTTTTAAAGTCCATCGGATCAGAAGAAATTGACTGGTGCATCAGCGATAATGACATTTAATTGCTGCCTGCCGTTTGCGTGATAAGTGGAAACGTGAAAAAGAGACTATCCAAAAATAAAACGGATGAAGAAACATCATAAAGTTTTTCTTCATCCGTCTTTTTATTTTTTTGGAGATTCTGTTGAAAGTGAATGACTTTCCGGTCGCTTTCAATAGATTGTGTTCCATGGCCACAATTCCAACTCCGTTTGGACTTTCGAAAGCCCTCGAAAAGAAAATCTGCGGAACGACCGATTGCCTTTAATATGACGGGGCGCACTTTCTGCCTCGGTTTTTCTTCAAGAATAGATTTGTGCACCCTCGTCGGACAAAAGGCTCTTTTTTCGGATACGATGCTATGAAGAAGCCGCTTGGAGCCACAGCTATAAGAATTGGAGCTAAAGCCATTGTAGAAGTGATTCTGATCTTTCGTCCAGTTGAAAGAAAAGAACAGGAGGAGATCGAGTATGGATGATAGAAATAGCTCGGAATGATTGAAATTTTTTAGAATCAGGTAGAAAGGTTAGATAAAGAAATTTATAACTTAAATTATTAGGTAGAGCTTTTAAAAATCTATTAATAAAGATTATTGGTAATCAAAAGATATCTCCTGACTTATTATTAATATTGATTACGTTGCTCTGAAAAAAGATTTAAATGGTGAGGAGCGGGCAGAGATCGCATTTTTCCTTCTCAAAATTCAAAAAGAGTATATGCAAGAAGGTAAAGTGCCTAGTCTAGAAGAATTTCATTCCAGATTGATTGAGGTATTAGGCGTTACCCAAAATGAAAAAGCAGAATATCCAATTCAAATCTCAAAACAACTGCTTCAAAAATATGAGCAAATAGGCGAATTCCCAGTTGCAAAAGAGATTTTATCTAAGTGAGAGGTGCTTTACCATCGCCTCTCACTTTTTGCGTTTCTTTAAGCAAATTCTCGTCTTTGTCTGATTGCAATATTATGTACTTTATTTTGCAGCACACAGTTCTTTCTTTATTGTTCGTTTGACGCTTGCATTTTTACTAGAAAGTATGTTTTTTTGTCAAAACAAATAGAGGCCCAAAAAGCCAACTTTCAATGACTTTTGGGCCAGCTCCATTATTTCAATGCTTGCTGCAAAAACTCAGGAAGCTTAAAGCACCCTTCGAGAATAGCTTGATTTACATATTTTGTATCTTTCGAAAAATTGTCCGACTTTACATCTTCATATTTTTTCGATCCGATTGTAAAGCTCCATAGTCCTCCCGGATATGTAGGAACAACAGCTGTGTATAGTTTTGTAATCGGGAATAAAGATTGAATATGGCTATAAGACCGTTTTAAAACATCCAAGTGGAAAACAGGCGATTGACTTTGGCATACCATGAGGCCATCGTCTTTTAACGCTTTATATAGGTTGGTATAAAAATCTTTTGAAAACAGCTGTTCTGCCGGTCCAATCGGGTCAGAAGAGTCAACAATGATCACATCGTATTCATTTTGTTTGTTTTCTACATATTTCACGCCGTCAATAAATAAGAAATTTACGCGCGGGTCGCTTAAGTTTCCTGACACTTCAGGCAGATGCTCCTTGCATGCGGAAACGACAAGCTCGTCAATTTCCACCATATCGATTTCCTTCACTGAATCATATTTGCATACTTCTCTGGCAACACCGCAGTCTCCGCCGCCGATGATCAGCACTTTTTCCGGATTTGGGTGGAGATTGAGCGGGATATGGGAAATCATTTCATTATATATATGCCCATCAATAGAAGTGGTTTGCACAACTCCATCTAGCACTAGCATGCGGCCAAAATCATATGAATCCAATACCATAACATTTTGAAAAGGGGATTGCTTTGAAAAAAGCACTTCTTTGATTCTATAGCTGATTTTTAAATTTTCTCTTTCATCTTCTGTTAACCATAAATCGCCGTTTATTGTTTGCAAATATTGATTGTCCATCTGCAGGCCCTCCTTGTGCTCAAAAATTCCTTACTTATTGTAACAAGTTTGTTATGAAAAGTGAATGAAGCAGACAAGTTTGTCAATAAGGAAAAAATCAAATATGATAAAAAAGCAAGATCATTATCTTTCAATAAGGAGCGATAGGAGTTGAATATACCGGTCTCAAGCATAATAGGAAAAATGGAGGAGGAACTGAAAAAGGCAAAGGCAGCAGGAACACCTCATGATCTAAAAGCCCGGCTTCTTGTCATCCGTTCTTTATGTGATGTTATTTTGGATCAACAAGAGGAAAATTATGATTTTTCAGCTATTCAAGAGCCAAAAAGCGAAAGTGAAATAACTCCATTAGAGCTGGAAAAAATGATCGGAAATGCAAACAGCAAAACGCTGACAATGAAAGAACGTTTGTTGGTCGAAGACGATGCAAATGGAGAATCTATTTTTGATTTCTAACAAAATCTTGTCATCTGTAAAATCTTCATTTAAAAAAAACGGACGATAAGGTAAGATGAAGGGAAAAAGGGGTGAAGATGATGAAAATATTTTTCATTCTTGGAGCCGTCGGTGCTTTTTTGTCTGTAGCTTTAGGAGCATTCGGCGCCCATGGTTTGGAAGGGAAAATTCCGCAAAAATATTTGGAGACATGGCAAACAGGTGTACAATATCAAATGTTCCATTCGATTGGCCTTTTTGTCACGGCTCTGTTTTTGCAGCAGCATCCGCAGGCAGGCTATGCAAATTGGGCCGGGTGGCTGATGCTCATCGGTATTCTCCTGTTTTCCGGAAGCCTGTATATATTAAGTGTGACGCAGATCAAAGTGTTAGGTGCAATTACGCCGCTTGGAGGCATTTCATTTTTAATTGCATGGGTTCTTCTTGCTGTTGCTGCAGTTAAATATATGTAAATATAAACGTCTGTCTACTATATCGGGACAGGCGTTTTTTTTGTGCAAAGAAATGAAAGGGTGACCTTCTTAACCGATTCAAAGGTCATAGCCAGAGCTTCATCCAAAAATGTGTCCCGTTCATTTTGGCTCCTAGCTTCCTAATGATAGAAGATTCAGTGTGAATGCAATGTTTTTTGTTCAACATACTGTCAAAAAGTACTATGGAAAATGTGATTTTTTTCACAGATTGACTAACGTAAGCTAAACTACAATTTTTTTAAAAGAAGAAAAGGTGGTGTTATGGGTGGCAAAAGAATTCATCTCCGATAAAAAAGAGCAGGAAATTGCTCAAAAGAAAGAATATTCGTTATTTGGCACTTTTTTATCCGTTCTTATGCTGGCTCTTTTTTTAATACTTTCTTGGTTTGGAGTTTACTACTTATTTATTCAACGATTATAAAGGAGGGGGATCATCTTGCATTTGCACAGACTTGAAAAGGTTTGGCTATTAATAGGTATAGGTACGCTTGTGATGTTTTTAACAATCGTGGGCATCAGTGCATTTGCACAAGGTCATCATCCGCCGAGTGATCTGACCACATTGGATCCGCAAAAAGTAGACACGACAGAGCCGTTTAATCAACCAGGCTTAAAGAAAATTGGAGACAACGAATACGAACTTGTTATAGTTTCTCAAGCTTTTGCCTTTATGCCGAATGACATAAAAATACCGGAGGGAGCAAAAGTTCATATTATCGTGACAAGCAAAGATGTTGTTCATGGCCTTGAAATCGTTGGCACAAATGTAAACATGATGGTGACCCCGGGACATGTGAATTCGCTTACACATACATTTCATAAACCCGGCAGCTATTTAATAATTTGCAACGAATATTGCGGTACTGGGCACCAAATGATGAGCACGAAAATTGAGGTGACAAAAGCATGAAAAATACAGCGCTTCACCCAAACGATGGAAAGCTGGCGCTCGCCCATATTGCAGTTGGTTATATTGCATTGTTTTTAGGAGCGATTGCCGGGTTATTGCAGGCTTTTGTTAGAAGCGGAACGCTTGAGCTTCCGGCAGGGATCGGATATTATCAGCTTTTGACTGCTCATGGCGTTTTGTTGGCACTTGTTTTTACAACATTTTTTATCATTGGTTTTTTATATGCTTCCATGAGTCGGACGACAGGTGATTTAACTCCGTTTGCCAAAAAGTCGGCTTGGATCGGCTTTTGGCTTATGACGATTGGAACAGCGATTACAACGGTTATGATCTTATTAAATAAAGCGACCGTTCTATACACTTTTTATGCACCACTTAAAGCATCGCCATGGTTTTATATCGGTCTGACGCTTGTTGTAGTCGGCAGCTGGGTAAGCGGAGCTGGCATGTTTAGCCAATACGCTGTCTGGAAAAAGAAAAATGAAGGAAAGCCGTCTCCTCTATTAAGCTTTATGGCAGTTGCCACAATGATTTTATGGATCATAGCAACATTGGGCGTAGCAGTAACGGTATTATTCCAGTTTATTCCTTGGTCCTTCGGGTTAGTCGATAAAATCAATGTGCTGTTAAGCAGAACACTTTTTTGGTATTTCGGCCATCCATTAGTGTATTTCTGGTTATTGCCTGCCTATATGTGCTGGTACGTCATCATTCCAAAAATAATAGGCGGGAAAATTTTCAGCGATTCGCTTGCAAGACTGGCGTTTGTACTGTTTGTTCTTTTTTCCATCCCAGTCGGCTTCCATCATCAAATACTAGAGTCTGGGATCACTCCGTTTTGGAAGTTTTTGCAAATTGTGTTGACGTTTATGGTCATTGTTCCATCTTTAATGACAGCTTTCGCTTTGTTTGCAACATTTGAAATAAGCGGAAGAGAAAAAGGGGCCAGCGGACTGTTTGGCTGGGTGAAAAAGCTTCCGTGGACAGATGTTCGCTTTTTTGCACCGTTTATGGGAATGCTCGTTTTTATTCCTGGCGGAGCAGGCGGAATCATTAATGCAAGTAACCAAATGAACCAAGTCGTTCATAACACTTTATGGGTAACAGGACATTTCCATTTAACAGTGGCCACCACTGTAGCGTTGACGTTTTTTGGTATTTCCTATTGGTTGGTTCCTCATTTAACAGGCAGAACGTTAACACCGCGATTAAATAAATTAGGGATCATTCAAACCGTTTTCTGGTGCATCGGTATGTTCCTAATGTCAGGAGCCATGCATACAGTTGGTCTGTTTGGAGCTCCTCGGCGGACCGCTTATACAACATATGGAGACCATCCGCAGGCGTTGGAATGGATGTCTTATCAAACTATCATGGCGGTTGGCGGAGCCATCTTATTCGTTGCCATTTTGATGATTCTTTATATTGTTATAAATTTGGCAGTGGCTGCTCCAAAAGGAACGGAAGAATTTCCAGTTGGTGAAGTTCATGAAGATGCGGAAAAAACGCCATTGCTTCTAGAAAATTGGAAAATTTGGATCGGTCTGTCTGTTGTGCTAATTGTAATCGCTTATACAGTACCGGTCATCGATATCATTGAAAATGCACCAAGTTCACCGGGATTTAAATTCTGGTAGAAGAAACTGGGCGTGGAATTTTCACGCCCGGTTTTTTTTATTGCTATGGATGCGGAAAATGCCCTAGATGAAATGGGGGAGGTAATCGGAAATTTTTTCTGAATCTCGATTATACGTTTTAAGTCGAAGGGAAAAAAAGCTTTATTGGCCGTTTTTGAAATTTAAGTGCTTTTATTTATATAAGTAAGATCGAAATGAAAATAAAAGCTCATAGAAAAGCTGAATAACCTTGCTTCATTAAAGAAGCAAGGCTGCTTAGACTTCTGTCCTGCTTAGACTTCTGTCTATTTGACAAGGAAGCTAGACAAGGGCAGGGCGCTGTTCAAGAAATTATAAAGCGTCTTGCAGCATTCCTACCGGCCTCTCTCTGTCTAGCGTTTTTCTTATCTTGGTGGATAAGAAGCGAGACTTTGAGGGGATGTATATACGATTTCCTCATCGAAAGTGACGTAATTCAAAAAAACCATCAGCAATAAATATCGCCTTCCTGTTTGCGGGTCGCTTAAAATGAGATGATCTCTTCCGGCAGCTTCAATGACGCCGCGAAATACTTTCGCCGGCCATTCAGGATTGTTTTCAAAGGTCATGTATACGGTGGCCAATTTCCCTTTATTTAAGCGCAAAATGTTTTCGACATAGGATTCTTCAAGCGGAAGCATTCCGGGTACAGCTTGACCGCTGGTGCCGCTTGGTTGAGCTGAGGGAGGGGCGCCGATAACAGACCCGCTGGGCGCGTAAAATCCGTACGGATAGGTTGGCTGTACAGGAGTAACTGCAGGAACTGGATACCCCTGCTGCTGCCGTTGGTTCTGTTTTTTGTTGCTCATGTTCAACCTCCTAAAATCTATATACGCTTGGGCAAACAGATTGTGCAGGAATATAAAAACAATGGGATTTATATCGTCCTGAGTTATATTGGTTATACCATGTAGCAGGGCAATCGCCATATGGCTTAAAAAACCACAAAGCAGTTTCTGCAGGACTGTAGCGGTTTCCTTTCAAAACTTTTCTTGCTAAGTCTATTTCATTTTGCCTTGCAGCCTGATAAAAATATCCTTTCTGTGTGGCTTCGAAGCCTCCGGGGCTTTGAAACACCATACTGCGAACGGTGCGTATATCCTTAAAGTCTAAACAATCTGCAAGGACACGGTTGACACCGACATTGCCTACAAGAAGCATGCCTAAATCTCCGTCTCCTTCTGCTTCAGCTCTCATCAATCTGGCCAATAGCTTTACATCTTCTTCAGTATGTGGGAATTACAGCCATTTTTTCACCTGCCTTTTTCTTTAAAAAGACATTGCCTAAATAGTAATCTTTCATTCCAATGTATGACGATGAAACCTTTTTTATGACATTCGGAAAAATTCCCATTCCGACATCTTTGTTCTGTATAAAAGAAAAAAAGAAGCTTATAAAGTATGAGGGGCTGTCTAATAAGTCGATTTTCCGGCTTATAGACGCCCCTTTAATGTTTTAGAAACACTGATATATCAATGCTTATGATGTTTTATTTTCAGTGGATTTTGACTGGACAGCCCCATATTTTGAGAAGTGGCATATATGTATTCATCCATGGCGCTTGGCATGGTGCATGGTGTTGGGAAAAGTCACCCTCTCGCCCATTCTTTCCATTGAAATTTTTCTTCAAATCTCCCCGTACTTTTATTTTGTTGCACGTAAGAAAGAGATAAATCGTGATTTGTTACACTTCCTGCACAACATGACCTTTTTCCGTACACATTAAGCATGTCAGCTAGGATTTCTTACTCACTATGGGCGCCCTTCAGCAGAAAAAACCAGTACTGAAAGCAGTACTGGTTTATACATGTAAAAATGCTGCAATTTTTTCAGGATGCAAAATGTTGCCGACAAAGAAAGAGCCAAATTCGCCGTATCTGGCGCTTACTTCATCAAAACGCATTTCATATACGAGCTTTTTAAACTGCAAAACATCATCAGAGAAGAGCGTGACGCCCCATTCCCAGTCATCAAATCCGACAGAACCGGTAATAATTTGTTTTACTTTATCTCCGTACTTGCGGCCGATAAGTCCGTGGCTTCTCATGAGGCTCCGGCGCTCTTCCATCGGCAGCATATACCAATTGTCATTGCCTTGACGGCGTTTATCCATCGGATAGAAGCAAACATATTTTGATTTCGGCAAAATAGGATATAGTCTAGATCGGATATATGGATTTTGATACGGATCTTCATCATTTCCGCCGCCTACGTAGCTGCTCAATTCCACAACGGAAACATATGAATAGGCAGGGCTTGTATATTCAGCCAGTTTTGTTTTATTAAATTCCGTTTCAATTTCATTCAATTCTTCCATCGTTGGCCGGAGAATCATGATCATCAAATCTGCTTTTTGTCCAACGATCGTATATAAAGCGTGGCTGCCTTGTTGGTCTTTTTCCACTGCACTCCATTTTTCTAACAAATTCAGAAATTCATGAATAGCTTCCTGGCGTTCATCGCTAGATAAAGTTTTCCAAGCGCTCCAATCGATCGAGCGGAAATCGTGCAAACAATACCAACCATCGAGCGTTTCAACGGCTTCATTTGAACGAACTTCTTCACTCATTTTCGTCACCTCTCATATTGGCTATGTACAAGTTTACTATACCACAGTTTAGGGGAGAATATCCGGGTAAAACAGTATGACAATTATGTGACAGAAAGAAGTGCTGTTGAAAGCGCTATGATGAAATTTTTCATTTTAAATTTAAGAGCAGGTGGGGTATGCTAAAAGTGAATGGAACAATTCATGTTAAAAGAATGTTTTAAGATTAAGGAGGCTGACTTTGTTTTGGCAGACATTTTTGCAGCATTGAAAAATAAAATATCGGGAAAAAATATTAAAATTGTTTTTCCTGAAGGATTGGATGAGCGAATTTTAACAGCAGTTTCCCGATTAACAGAGGAAAATTTGTTACAGCCCATTTTAATTGGGGATGAAACAGAAATTGAAGAAAAAGCAAAGAGTTTAAATATTTCTGTTGCAGGTGCAAAAATATATAATCCTGCCAATTACAGTGGAATAGAAGAGCTTGTTCAAAGCTTTGTTGAACGCCGTAATGGAAAGGTGACAGAAGAAGAAGCACGGAAGCTTCTTTTGGATGAAAATTATTTTGGCACGATACTTGTTTATAAAGGGGAAGCGGACGGGCTTGTGAGCGGTGCGGCACATTCAACCGCAGATACAGTGCGGCCGGCTCTTCAAATCATTAAAACGAAACAAAACGTGAAAAAAACATCAGGCGTATTCGTCATGGTTCGTGGTGAGGAAAAATATATATTTGCTGATTGCGCGATCAACATCGCTCCAACCAGTCAGGAGTTAGCAGAGATCGCTATTGAAAGCGCGAAAACGGCAAAAATGTTTGATATCGACCCTCGCGTTGCTATGCTCAGCTTCTCGACAAAAGGTTCAGCAACATCCCAGGAAACAGAAAAAGTGGCAAAAGCAGTTGAATTGGCAAAAGAAATGGCTCCGGACTTAATATTGGACGGAGAGTTTCAATTTGATGCAGCTTTCGTGCCGTCTGTTGCGGAAAAGAAAGCGCCGGGATCTGTAATTAAAGGCGATGCCAATGTATTTATATTCCCGAGCCTTGAAGCTGGAAACATCGGCTATAAAATTGCACAGAGACTTGGAAACTTTGAAGCGATCGGACCGATTCTCCAAGGATTGAATGCTCCAGTGAACGATCTATCTCGCGGCTGCAACGCTGAAGATGTATATAAATTAGCGATAATCACAGCCCTTCAGGCGCTTGCATAAACAAAAAGCAGGGAATTTTCCATCAAAAATTCCCTGCTTTTCACATTTTTTGCTGAATCAACAACACCTTCCGCTTCTAAACAGAAAGGCTTTGCTTTAATTCATCGCTTGAGCGCTCCCACATGCCTTCATCATGGTTTCGAAGAAAATCGGAAAGAACTTTTTTCGAGCTTTCATCCATGTGGTCGACAATGATGTTCCGTTTTAGCGATTTATCCATGCGGTTTACGTGTTCAGGCAATGATTTATAACCTCGTCTTGCCTCGCGATCAACAGTCATATAACAGGCAGCAACCCCGGCATAATATGGCCCATCTTCTTTTCTGTCAATTGTTACCCATACAAGCCAATACGGTTTTCCGTTCGGAACGTCTTCTTTCACATGAGTAAATTTAATGCCGCGTTCTACCTGGCTTCTTGCATGCATTGCGCCGATATCTACAAATGCCGTTTTTTCCTCGATGTCAATGAAGACAGGGGAAACATTTTCCAGGCTAAGGGTGCCTGCTCCAAAGCCGCGATGGCCGTCAGTTGGATCGTTTTTAATAATTTGGAACTCGACCTTTTTCTTTTTTTCTGTCATGTAAACATCCCTCCTTTAAAAGAACGGTTGTAAAACGAAATGAAAAAGAGTGATAACGGCTCGGCTTCCCCAATTAAATATCGGATGAATAATATATTGATCCAAAGGGGTGATAACAATAATTAAAAAAATAAGCACTCCGTAATTTTCATATTGAGTAAGCTTGGCGCGGATGTCCGGCGGGGCTAAATCTTCAATGATGCGATAACCGTCAAGCGGCGGAAACGGCAATAAATTAAAGATAAACAACATAATATTTAATGATATAAGAATATTAAAAAATTGTTCAACCATTCTGGCTCCATCATAAGATAAGCTGGCAAATAATCCAAACGAAAAGAGAAAGTTCAGCAGCAAAAAAGCGAGAAAGGCAATGAATAAATTGCTCAATGGACCAGCTACAGATACTAATACCCCGGATAAGCGGGGATTTTTAAAATAGAAACGATTCACCGGAACGGGTTTTGCCCAACCAAACCCTGCCAAAAATATTAAAAGAGTACCGATCGGATCTAAATGGGAGATCGGATTAAGGGTCAGCCTCCCTTGATTTTTCGCTGTCGGATCTCCGAACTTATAGGCAACAAATGCATGTGAAAATTCATGGATAGTGAAGCCGACGATCAAAGCAATAATGACAAACGGTATAACTTCTAAATCGTAATATAAAAACGGCAAAAATGCGCCCTCCTATTCTAACGATTTCCTTTGCTTACAGTATACTATAAAAAGGTTGAAATACATAAAAAGGATTTTCTTCATTTTTTTAGGGGAAAATTCAGCTGATTTTTGCACTGAATTTGTGATCTTGCAATCGTTGAATAAATTGATAAGCTTCCTCCACTTCCTCATCCGTATAACGCTGCTTTTTTTTGAGCGTGAATACTTTTTCCTTCACTTCTTCCTTGTCCAAATGATCAAAATATAAAATGGTTGATACAAGTTCTAAAAAACGTGCTGATTGGGCGTTTAATTCATTTATGCAATTCTGCAGTTCGGGCATGTCCAAATCGTAATGGCTTAAAAATTCCTGCCCCGACTTTGTAAGGGAATATTTGTATTGATAATAGCCGCCTTTTTTTTCTTTTACTTCATTGATAAAGCCCATGTTGCAAAGCTCTTCAATGCGAAGCGTCAACTCTTCTGAATACGGCCCGTAAAAATGGAATTCGTATTTTTCATAAAAGGGATAATTAAGTTTTTTTGCTATAAATATAATTTTTTGCAGTTTTTTTCGTCCGATGATCTCTTTCGAAGCGGACAGCACTTTCATTAATTTTGCGTGTTCGGTTAACACACCCTTCATCTCCTCACCTACAGAATAAATCCATCTTTGTCAGTTAGCTGCAAAATTTCTAAAATTTGTTTTTTCAAGTTTCGTTTCTCCGAGAAATCTTTTAAAAAATCAAGAGGAAAATATAATTTATGATCCGTTCTCCGCTTTCCGGTAATGGCGTCCACAATTTCCGACTCTCTTGAAAGCTCCCGTATTTCCCCGTTTGGCATGAGCAAATGGATCGGCAGCCGTTCTTCTTCCTCGCCCGGTCGGTAAAAATCGTACGGAAGATCTGAAGACGAGTCGACAACAAGATAATATTCCGGATCAATGCCTGCTTTTTTGAACAAATTCGTTAGTTCAATCAGCTTCATCAATTGTTCATTGGACGGTTGAAACTCCACATATTTAAACAGGCGCCTGTTTATAAATCTGTTGCACAGATCGCTTAAAATCGGATCCTTTTCCTTTTGCCATTCTTGGAAATAATAAAGGATGATGGATTCGTCTAATTTTAAATAATCTTCGACTGTAACATCTCCTTTGAAAATCGAATAAAAATGGACTGGATCTGCTTGGAATGAATAATTATTTTCATACAGAGCTTTTGCTCGATGGAGAATTTTGGACAAAATGACTTCAGCGCTTCTCGTTACTGGATGAAAATATACTTGCCAGTACATTTGATATCGGCTCATAATATAATCTTCGACAGCATGCATGCCGCTGTATTTAATGACGACTTGATCCTCTCTCGGCCTCATCACACGCAAAATGCGTTCCATGTCAAAATGGCCGTACTGAACGCCTGTGTAAAAAGCATCTCGTTGCAAATAATCCATTCGGTCGGCGTCAATTTGGCTGGAAATTAAGCTGATAACCTGCTTATTTTTGTATGTTTTCGCAATGACCTCTGCCACTTTTTTCGGGAATTCCGCCCCTGCATTTGAGAGAACACGGTTTATTTCTGTATTTCCTAAAATAATGGCTTGGGTAAAATCTTCGTGATCCAGATGGAAGACCTTTTCAAACGAATGAGAAAAGGGACCGTGTCCGACATCGTGCAAAAGGGCAGCGCATAAGCTTAGCAGCCTCTCATCTTCGTTCCATTCCGGTCTCCCGCGAAATACGTCATCAACAATTCGGCGGACGATCTCATAAACGCCTAATGAGTGGTTGAATCGGCTATGCTCCGCACCGTGAAAAGTTAAAAAAGTTGTCCCGAGCTGGCGGATGCGGCGCAGCCGTTGAAACTCTTTTGTCCCGATCAAATCCCAAATGATTTTATCGCGAACGTGGATGTAACGGTGAACCGGGTCTTTAAAAACTTTTTCTTCTGGCAGCTTTTCACTTGCATAGGTCATTTTCTTCCCTCTTCCGTTTTGACATGATTATATTATAACTTGTTTAAATTCAGGTGAACACCTCGTTTTTTAAAGTGCGATTCTAAACAGACACAAAGGAAAATCGGGTCCATGTCGTTCAACAACCTTAAATAAAAAACCGCCTCAGGAAGCATTCATTCCTTAAAAGGCGGTTTCTTATTTTTTAAGCTTTGCTTTCACTTTTTCTATTAACTCTTCTTCCGTTAACGCAGCGACCGGACGGTTGTTCACAAATACAAACGTTTTCTTTCTTCCGGGCCCGCAGTACGATTGGCAGCCGATTTCAATTTTAGCATCGGGATCCAAATTCTTTAATTTCGGAATAAGCGATTTTAAATTTGGCGCTTTACAATCGTCGCATACACGGAACTCATTTGCCATCCTTTTGAACAATCCTTTCTTCATGAATAAGCACTATCGGGTAGTATACCTTGTCTTTTTTTTGAAATCAAGTACAGCGCTTTTCTGTAAAAATCTACTATCCTTGTATATATTTTTAATCTTTTGGGAAAAATGATGCTAGAACAAATAGTATTATTCAAGAATAAGGGAGTTGAGAGTGAATGAAAACAAGACAGGATGCTTGGACAGAAGAAAACGATCTGCTATTAGCAGAAACCGTTTTGCGGCATGTCCGTGAAGGAAGCACGCAATTAAACGCTTTTGAAGAAGTTGGTGATAAGCTGAACCGCACGTCGGCCGCCTGTGGCTTCCGCTGGAACGCCGTTGTGCGCCATAAGTATGAAAAAGCTTTGCAGCTTGCAAAAAAACAGAGAAAGCAGAAAATGAGAGCGCTTGGGAAAGGCCAGACTGCAAAGAAGCGATTGCTTTATACGCCGCCTGAAGCGTCGCCTGGTGATTTTACTGAAGTAAATGCGGTGCAAAATTCAAAGAATTATAATCATCCAGAGCTCGCAGCCAATTCAAAAGTGGAGCTGACAATGGATAGTGTAATTGAATTTTTAAGAACTTACCAAGGGAACAGCGAACATATCGAGGCTTTGCAGCAAGAAAACGAGCGTTTGAAAAAAGAAAATGAAGAACTGATTAAGAAAAACGAAGAGTTGGAGAAGAAGGTTGCCAAGCTTGAGGAAGAATCGAAAACAGTTCAAGAAGACTATGAAACACTTATGAAGATTATGAACCGCGCTCGAAAGCTAGTTCTCTTTGAGGAAGAAGAACGTCCGACAACAACGTTTAAAATGGATCGAAACGGCAATCTGGAAAAAATGGCGGAATAGCGGAAGACGCTCCGCCTGCGTCTTTTAAAGGACAAAGAGCGGCAGCCTGATCTTATTCAATATTTTGAATAATAGCCATACAAAAAATAAAAAGGGATTGCGGCATTAGCCGCAACGTCCGAAAGTAGCAGGCATTCGCCAGCTACTTCAAACAAACATACGAAATCAAGTAGAGAAACGGTTTGTTTTTCTCTACTTGATTTATTTTTTAGCATTTATTTAGTGTTTATTGCTGGATAAAAAGGTCAAACACAAACCCGTAATCTTTTAAATTGTATTGCTTTTTCGCATTCATCAGCCAATTGAACGCAATATCGTTAATTTCTTTAAATTGCTCGGAAATATTGCTTTCATTTATGCGGTTGTTGGTGAATACAGAGGCGGCCATTTGCAGGCTTTGTTTTGCATACTCCATATAATTGTCATGATCGTTTGAAATTTCTTCTATTTTAATCAACGCTTTATACAAATCTTTTAGCTCTTCTAAATGTTTTTTATGAACATCAATGGAAAAAGGCGTGTTTCCAATTTGGAATTTGATTTCTACATCTAAATCAATAGTCCCTGCCGTTTCAAGCACAACGTTTGAAACGCGGTGGGCATAGTAGTCATACCGCTTTAAAGTGCGTTTTTTGCTGACAGCGCTTGTGCCGTCAACGTGGATTAACGCTTTGTTTGTGAAACAATACTCGTCGGTTTTCGACTTAATGAGGAAGTAGATTTTTTCCCCATCCTCATGCATGACATAATCATCCGCGTCCACTTTATCATAATCCTCCGGCTTGATCACCGTGCCGATATCACTTAATCCTAAAACATCAGAAGCTACTTTTTTAAACATAACTTTCTCCCTTCCCGATTTACATATTAGGCAAAAATTTTTCATTCCGCTCTATCATTCTTATGAAGTTTGCTTCATACAATTCCAGTTCAAAGTCGGTTAAATTGGAGGAATAAATGCGGCCGCTCAAATGTTGTAAGGCTGCAAAAAGGTCGTGCACCACATCCTGGACGGTTAACTTCACCTTTAATAATTCATGTAAAGACGCCATCGTGCTCGGATTTACGTTTGGGTACTTGAAATGTTCGGCTTGTCCTTTTGTCGCCTTGTCATAAAACTGTTTAATCTCGTTTGCGCGCGCTGCTCCGCTTCCTGTGATGCATAAATAAATTTGAACCGCTACGCCTCTCTTAAGACGGCGCTGAGAAATGCCGGCAAATTTTTTGCCGTGAATGCTGAGGTCGTAGCTCCCGGGACAATATGAACCGACAATTTCTCCTGCTTCGACTTCTGCGCCATACGGTTTCAAGAGAAAACAGATTAAATCCTTCATCGCATCATAACCGCGGTTAATGTCAATTCCTTTTTCCTTTTCCGGTAAAATGATCGATACGTTTAAAATCCCTTCATCCAAAACAACAGCCAACCCGCCGGAATTTCGAACGATGACTTTATATCCTTGTTTTTTTAAAAAATCTACTCCATCTTTTAAAAACGGGGCTCTTGTATCTTGAATGCCGAGAACAATCGTATCATGATGCACCCAAGTGCGGACTGTCGCGGGGGACATGCCGCTCCCGACTGTCGTGCACAACGTATCATCGTAAGCGAATGATTGCTTGGCATCAAAAAAGAGTCCTAAGCTTGAATGATCGATGATTCTCCATTCCGGCTGTTTTAATAATTCGTTCATTGCTGTGATAATCCTTTCAGTCGTGTGTTTTTAAGCATGAAAAGGATAGTAGAAATCGGCTATTCGTTTATTTTTCCTCAGATTTTTCGCTGAAGCTTTCGAAAAATATAAGAGCTGTAGCATACATGTAATCGGTCGATTTCTACAAGGACTGGCCTCTTGTTATGACATCTGAATATATATCGTCCTTTTTTATAGTATATCATAGGAGCTGCATCTTCTTTGAAAAATAAATAAGGGCTTGCGTCAAGACTATGCGCAAACCCTTATTTTGCCTATATGTCTAAAACCACGGCATAAGCCTTCTCCATAATGGTTCATCCTTTTTTTTCCGCCCGCTGTTTTTCGGCTCTTCCATATTGTCGAGGTGCTCCATGCAATATTTTGTTGGTTCCGTGCCTTTCACATAATACGCAAGGCGGGAGACGGGACATTCTTTCGTCGCTAAAAGCCCGTTTTCCGGATTGACATAAACGCCGACAACTCCTTCAGGCGGCTTAAATTGTTTTACAGGTTCATGTTTCAACGCTTCTTCCATAAAGCCGGCCCAAATTTTTTTCGAATAGGCTCGTTCCTCGACCATGTCAATCGTCTTTCCTTTGTCATAACCTGTCCATACACCTGCTACGAGCTGCGGGGCAAATCCGATCATCCAGCTGTCAGTCTTTGTCGTCCCGGATTTCCCAGCAAAAGGCCTTGATAGTTGATCGATAATGTTTTCCCCTGTAACAGTTGTATAACTGTTTAGCTTTCGATCAAACATGCCGGTCATTAAATGTGCGGTGATAAAGGCTGTTTGTTCATTTAGAATTTGTTCCTTTTCAACATTTGCCTCATATAAGACTTTTCCATTTTTATCAATGATTTTACGGACAAATATCGGTTTTATTTTTTGACCGCCGTTCGCTAAAATGCCGTAAGCGTTCATGAGATCGAGCGGCCTTACGGGAGAAGTTCCTAAAGCTAGCGACGGAACCATTTTAAAATTTTCTCCGATTCCAAAAAGCTTTCCCATTTTTATTAATTGATCCATACCGATAAACATATGGGTTTTAACAGCATAAATATTGTCGGACAAAGCAAGGGCTTCTATTAATGTAATTTCATCATTTGCGTAGTAGCCATTGTAGTTGCCCGGGGAATATGTGTTTGTTCCATTTTGAAAATGGAACGTTGTCGGCTCGCTTTTCAGCGTTGTGGACGGCGTAAATCCATTTTCCAAGGCTGCATAATATAGAAACGGCTTAATCGTTGAACCAGGCTGACGTTTTGCCTGAGTCATTCGGTTAAAAGGGCTCTCTTTATAATTCCGTCCGCCGATTAGAGCTTTTACCTCGCCTGTTTTCGGATCGATTGCCGAGAAGGCAACTTGGATATCCGAGTCTTTCCTCATGACTTTTTCTACGGTCGATTCAGCAATTTTTTGCAGATTTGGATCAAGAGTAGTAAAAATTTTCAGACCGGCTGTTTCAATTAATTGGTGGTCCTGCAATATTTCTTTTACTTCTTTCATAACCTCATCTTGAAAATAGGGGGCAAACTTTTCTGTTTTGGTGTTTTCGTTCGTTTTGAACGTTAATTTTTCCTTTGCAGCCAGTTCACTTTCTTTTTTTGTAATTAACCCTTGTTTGACCATTGTCTGCAAAATCATCTCTTGTCTTTTTTTTGATAAATCATAGTTCACCATCGGTGAATAGGAGTACGGTCCTTTCGGAATGCCGGCAAGTAGAGCGGCTTCGGCGAGCGTCAAGTCCTTTGCCTTTTTGCCGAAGTAATAACGGGAGGCCGCCTCGACCCCGTAGGCTCCGTGTCCATAATATATTGTATTTAAATAGCCTTCTAAAATTTTTTCTTTCGAGTAGTTCATCTCGAGCCGAATGGTATAAAAAGCTTCTGTCATTTTCCGAGCCCACGTTTTTTCAAATCCAAGATATAAATTTCTTGCGTATTGCTGGGTGATTGTGCTGGCTCCCTGCACCTTTGCCATCGCTTTGAGATCGGCAACGGCAGCACCTGCTATTCGTTTAAAATCAAAACCGTGATGATCATAAAAATTTTTGTCCTCAATAGCGATTGTCGCATTGATTAAATAGGGTGAAATTTCATCAAGTTCCACCCAAAAACGGCGGCCGCCGTGATGCTCCTCACCGATTTTCGTTCCGTTGCTTGCGTACAATACAGTTGATTGCGGCACAACAATGGAAGGAGCGCCTTGTACTTTAGCCGCAATCAAAACAACCGCAATACAAATAGCTGCCACAGCAAAAACAAAAAAATGAATAAAAAATAATGCCCGGATTGTTTTGATGGTAAGACGAATGCCTTTTGGCGTCATCGCTTCCATTTCCATCACCTCTTAAGCCCGTTCGTTTTGTTATTCAGTATGAGGTGATTCGCAAGTTTTTAAACTTCCACCTATGAAAAATGAAATTTATTCTTTGCAATTTTGATAGATTCCACTATACTTTTTTTGAGGTTTACGTGTTGTCTGTTCAAATTAGGGAAAGATATTGGAAAAACATATGAAAGGAAGATTAAATCTTGGGAGGACTTTGGTATACAGAAAAACAGACAGAACATTTCGGGATTACGATGAAAATTAAACGCACTTTACATACAGAACAGACCGAATTCCAAAAATTGGAGGTAGTGGAGACAGAAGAATTCGGCAACATGCTTTTCTTGGATGGAATGGTAATGACATCGCAAAAAGACGAATTTGTCTACCATGAAATGATGGCCCATGTACCGTTGTTTACTCATCCGAAGCCAGAATATGTGCTAGTTGTCGGAGGAGGAGACGGAGGCGTTATCCGTGAAGTGCTGAAGCATCCAAGTGTAAAAAAAGTAACACTTGCAGAAATTGACGGCAAAGTGATCGAGTATTCAAAAAAATACTTGCCGGAAATTGCCGGAAAACTAGATGATCCACGCGTTGAAGTGAAAGTTGGCGACGGCTTTATGCACATTGCACAAAGCGAAAATCAATATGACTGCATTATGGTTGATTCAACCGAGCCTGTCGGTCCTGCGGTCAACCTCTTTACAAAAGGGTTTTATGCAGGAATATCCAAAGCTTTGAAGGAGGACGGCGTTTTTGTCGCGCAAACGGATAATCCTTGGTTTAAGGCAGATTTGATAAAAAATGTCTATCATGATGTGAAAGAGATTTTCCCGATTACAAGGCTATATACTGCAAACATCCCGACATATCCTAGCGGGCTGTGGACGTTCACGATCGGATCGAAGAAATATGATCCAATTGAGGTAAGTGACGATCGTTTCTTTGACTTGGATTCTAAATATTATACGAAAGAAATTCATAAAGCTGCATTCGCTTTACCGAAGTTTGTTTCCGAAATAATTAAATAGCCTTTAGGAAAACTGAACAAAAAGCGAATAGCATGATACAGTTTAAGCAAGAGGGATCAGCCTCTTGCTTTTTCAGACAGGAGGGTGATGTCCATGCGATTTGATGAAGCTTATTCAGGAAATGTTTTTATTAGAAGCCATCCAAGCTTTGAGGAAAGTGAAGCAGTCATTTATGGAATGCCGATGGATTGGACAGTCAGCTACCGGCCAGGCTCCCGTTTCGGTCCGGCCCGCATTCGGGAGGTTTCCATCGGGTTGGAAGAATACAGTCCTTATTTAGATCGTGAGCTTGGGGATGTAAAATATTTTGATGCAGGCGATATTCCTCTTCCGTTTGGAAATGCAAAGCGGAGCATTGAGTTGATTGAAGAGTTTGTGGACAAAATTTTAAAAGCGGATAAATTTCCTCTCGGAATTGGAGGAGAGCACCTTGTAACATGGCCTGTCATTAAAGCGATGCATAAAAAATATCCAAATTTAGCGGTCATTCATATCGATGCGCATACAGATTTGCGCGAGCATTATGAAGGCGAGCCTCTGTCTCATGCCACTCCGATCCGGAAAGCAAGCGATTTGATTGGCCCGGAAAATATTTTTTCATTCGGCATCCGATCTGGGATGAAGGAGGAGTTTGAATGGGCGAAAGAGGCTGGACTTTACATTGCCAAATTTGAAGTGCTCGAGCCGCTCAAAAAGATTCTTCCGAAACTTTCACAAAGACCTGTATATGTTACGATTGACATCGATGTGCTGGATCCTGCTCACGCGCCGGGAACCGGAACAGTCGATGCTGGCGGCATTACATCAAAAGAGCTGCTTGCTTCTATACATGAAATTGCCCGTTCTGATGTGAAAGTTGTCGGCGCTGATTTAGTTGAAGTCGCACCTGTATATGACCATTCAGAACAAACAGCGAATACAGCGAGCAAATTGATTCGCGAAATGTTATTAGGCTGGGTGGCAAAAAGAAAGTAAAGTCATTTTTCTGCCATAGTGCTTCTGCTATGGCTTTTTATTATTCAAAAGCTGAACAGCTTGGATCGAGCGTCAAGCGGCAGGCAGGCCAATATAAAGCTTTTAACAGCAAATGATTTCCACTAAAATATAGAATAAATCCCTAAAAAGGATGATATAAAGACATGCGCGTACCTGTTCAAATTTATGTTCAAAACAAGATTTTTCAAAATCAAACAGAAGAAGAGCGGATTGAATTTTATACAACCGGGGAATTTTTCAAAAAGCAGCACACTTTTTATTTGGTTTATGATGAGATTCAAGATGATGAAACCGTTAAGACGTTAATCAAAATCAGCGAAAAGGAAACGACTCTCATACGTTCCGGAGGCATTCGCTTAAGACAGCGCTTCAAGCAGGGACAAAAAACGTATGCCAATTATGAAACACCGTACGGGACGCTGAAGCTCGCAGCAGAGACAAAATCGCTTATCTGGCATACAGATGAAGAAAAACATGGTACACTTAGCATAGAATATTTGCTCGAAGTAAATGGAGATACCCCTCGTTTACACAGTTTAAGCATTCAATTTAAGAAGGAGGAGCATTGAATGAACATTGTAGATGAAGTAAAGGAGCAGCTGAAACAAGAAATAAAAAATGCTGTATTGAAAGCAAACATCGCAGAAGAGGAGCAAATTCCGGAAGTTATTTTAGAGGTGCCGAAAGAAAAAGCACACGGCGATTACTCAACAAACATGGCCATGCAGCTTGCTCGCATAGCTAAAAAAGCGCCTCGGGCGATTGCAGAGGAAATTGTTCAACATTTTGATCGAGCGAAAGCATCCATTGAAAAAATTGATATTGCTGGTCCGGGCTTTATTAATTTTTTCATGAATAATGAATATTTAACTAAGTTGATTCCAGCCATTATTCAAGCGGGTGACAAATACGGCGAATCAAATGTTGGGGAAGGTAAAAAAATCCAAGTGGAGTTCGTTTCTGCAAACCCGACGGGAGATCTTCACTTGGGGCATGCGCGCGGAGCAGCATTCGGCGACTCTCTTTGCAACATTTTAGAAAAAGCGGGGTATGATGTAACCCGGGAATATTATATTAATGATGCTGGAAATCAGATTCACAATTTAGCTCTGTCCGTAGAGGCAAGATATTTAGAAGCGCTTGGAAAAGAAGCGGAAATGCCTGAAGACGGATACTATGGACAAGATATTATTGAAATCGGAAAAAAAATTGCTGATGAATATGGCGACAGTCTGCTTGAAAAAAGCGAAGAAGAACGGCTGCAATTTTTCCGTGACCTCGGTCTGAAATATGAGCTTGAGAAAATTAGAAAAGACCTCGAAGAATTTCGCGTTTCCTTCGATGTTTGGTATTCTGAGACATCCCTATACAAAAGCGGCAAAATTGATGAGGCGCTCGACATGCTTCGGAAAAACGGCCACATTTATGAACAAGACGGGGCAACATGGTTCCGCTCTACTGCATTTGGCGATGATAAAGATAGAGTGTTGATTAAGAAGGATGGGTCTTATACGTATTTAACACCAGATATTGCTTATCATAAAGATAAATTGGATCGCGGCTTTGATAAGCTGATAAACATTTGGGGCGCGGATCATCATGGCTATATACCGAGAATGAAAGCAGCCATTCAGGCGCTGGGGTATGATCAAAATATTCTTGAAGTGGAAATTATGCAAATGGTCAGCCTCTTTAAAAACGGCGAAAAAGTGAAAATGTCAAAACGTACTGGCAAGGCTGTCACGATGAGAGAATTGATCGAAGAAGTCGGCTTGGATGCCGTTCGTTACTTTTTTGCTATGAGAAGCGGCGACTCGCATATGGATTTTGACTTGGATTTGGCTGTATCGGAATCAAATGAAAATCCTGTCTATTACGCACAATACGCTCATGCGCGTGTATGCAGCATTCTCCGCCAAGGAAACGAGCAAGGCCTGTCTTACAACGCAAACGAAAGCGATCTTTTGAATGAAATTCAATCTGAGAAAGAAATAGAGCTGTTAAAAAAGCTTGGTGAATTCCCTGGCGTTGTCGCTGAAGCCGCAGAGAAAAGAATTCCGCATCGGATTACGAATTACATTTTTGAGCTGGCATCTGTGCTACACAGCTTCTACAATGCAGAAAAGGTGCTTGATGCAAGCAATGAAATGAAATCTAAGGCGCGGCTTGCTCTTATGAAAGCAACGCAAATCACGCTGAAAAATGCCCTTACCTTAATTGGCGTTTCCGCTCCTGAAAAAATGTAACGAATTTAGATGTGGGAAATGATTCGAGTAAAAGGGAAATAGGAATGCTTTCCGATTTCAACCTAATCGCACCTCATTTTCTAGGATGTTAAAACGAAGAGAGCAGAAAAAGCCTTTTTTCAACAAGTTATTGTGTGAAAAAGGGCTTTTTGCTTTTTTGTTTGCATATATTTGAAGGAGACATGCTATTTATTTTCCGACAGCTGTGCTGTTTGTTGAGTTATAACCCCTTTTGTATTTTGTTTATTATAGGGAAGAGCTTATTCATTTTTTGCTGTATTAAACAGGATCCATCATACTGCTTTTTGAAATGAGGCTGAACCAGCTGAGACTATGGAAAAGCAGACAATGAAAAAAGCGAAAAACAGAAGCGCGATCCAAAAGTAAATTGCAGGCTCTATTGCTAGGTCAAGAGAGTTTTCCACAGCGATGTGAACGCTGTTTGAGTTGTTCAGCAAACGCCCGGCAGTCGTTGCAGAGATTATTGGTCGCTTAGTTATATTGAAAACTAACATCCTCATAAATCATTTTGAAAAACCCCGTTCTTTTGCAGAAATGTCATTAACTGTTTTCGGCCGCGGAAAATTTTTGTTTTCACCGTATTTTTAGGCAAATTCATCTGCTGGGCAATTTCTGTATAGGATAATCCCTGCTGCCGCAATAGAATAATCTTTTTTGTATTAGGATCCATTTCGTTTAATGCATTTTGCACGTATTCAATCATTTGTTTTAATAAGGCCTCGGATTCGGGATTCCATTCTGAGCAGTTGTGCAAAATTGCTTCTTGCTGCAGATGGTTTAGCAAATGATTGTTTCGTTGAATTTTTCGAAGATGGTCGGTGGCTGTATTTTTTGAGACAGTCGTAATCCAAGCGCTGATATTGGTAGGCATATCATTCGTTTGAAAATATATATATATTTTAATACAAACTTCTTGGACGATATCATCAACAAGAGATTCGTTTTTCACAGTCCTTTTGACAGTTTTTTTTATTTGATGATGGTGTTGTTTAATGAGCCCGACAATGTCAGTCGTATCCATTTTTCCGGCACTCCTCTAGCAAAATTAACAAATAAATTTTAGAATTTGTTCAATATTTTAGAAATAAATAACTGTCATTATATACGAAACAAAGGAAAAATGGTTCCGATTTTCAACGATTTGGTGAATTGACTGAACGTTCATTCATTATATAATATAATTAAGAAACGTCCGAAATTTCAGTCAAATACAACAGGGGGATTTTATGAATGGGGGAGAATAATGAATACACTATTATGGATTAATTTTTTTGCGTTTTTGCTTGTAACCGTTTACGCGGTGTATTTGTTTATTTATTTAATTCAAACTAGAATTGCTTATATCAAACTTGGAAAAAAAGAAGAATTTGACGGGAAGGTAAAAGAACGTTTCGAACGGATTTGGGTCAATGTGTTCGGACAGAAAAAACTATTAAAAGACAAGAAAATGGGCTGGGTTCATGTTATTTTTTTCTACGGCTTTATTCTTGTCCAATTCGGTGCGATTGATTTCATTTTAAAAGGGCTGATTCCGGGGAGCCATTTGCCTTTCGGACCGTTGTACCCGATTTTCACCTTTTTCCAAGAAATTGTTACCCTCCTTATTTTAGTAGCGGTAGTTGCTGCTTTTTACCGGCGATACATTGAAAAGCTTGTCCGTTTAAAACGAGGGTTTAAATCCGGACTTGTCCTTATTTTTATCAGCGGATTAATGCTGTCTGTACTGCTTGGAAACGGTATGTACATGATTTGGAGGGGATATGAACGAAGCTTTAGTGAACCTGTTGCCTCATCGGCTGCTTTCCTGCTGGGCTTTGTCGGTGAAACAGGCGCCGCTGTTATTTTTTACGTTTTTTGGTGGGTGCACCTGCTCATTTTGCTCACATTTTTAGTGTATGTCCCTCAGTCTAAACATGCCCATTTAATTGCAGGACCTGCCAATGTTTTTTTAAGTCGTTTGTCAAATCCAGGGAAGTTGGAGAAAATTGATTTTGAAGACGAAACTCAAACATCATATGGAGTCGGAAAAATTGAAGATTTCCGGCAAACGCAGCTTCTCGATTTGTACGCCTGTGTTGAATGCGGACGGTGTACAAATATGTGTCCGGCGACTGGTACTGGAAAAATGCTTTCGCCGATGGATTTAATCATAAAGCTTCGGGATCATTTAACAAATAAAGGGGCTGCCATCACTTCCAAGTCCCCTTGGGTGCCTGCCTTTGCATTTCAAAATACGATAGGAAATCAGTTGGCTCTTCAGTCGCTGCAAAAGGGAACAGGTGAAGCGGCGGCGGCTCTCGACTACAATCCAAGCCTCATCGGGGAGGTCATTTCAGAGGAAGAAATATGGGCATGTACGACGTGCCGGAATTGTGAAGACCAATGTCCAGTAATGAACGAACATGTCGATAAAATCATTGACCTGCGCCGCTACCTTGTATTAACAGAAGGAAAAATGAATCCGGATGCGCAGCGGGCGATGCAAAACATTGAGCGGCAAGGAAATCCGTGGGGCCTAAACCGCAAAGATAAGGAAAATTGGCGCAAATCACAAGAAGATGTCTACGTGCCAACGGTGAAGGAATTGAAAAAGCAAGGCGAGGAGTTTGAATATTTATTCTGGGTCGGTTCCATGGGATCATTTGATAATCGCAGCCAAAAAATCGCTTTATCGTTTGCTAAACTTTTGAACGAAGCAGGTGTGAAATTTGCTATATTAGGAAATAAAGAGAAAAATTCAGGTGACACACCGAGGCGCCTCGGCAATGAGTTTTTATTTCAAGAGCTTGCTGCAAGCAACATAGCCGAATTTGAAAAATATAATGTGAAGAAAATTGTTACAATCGACCCGCATGCTTACAACATATTTAAAAATGAATATCCGGATTTCGGTTTTGAAGCCGAAGTGTACCATCATACAGAACTTTTAGCAAAACTGTTGAAAGAAAAGAAGCTCGTTCCGAAATATGAAGTGAATGAAACGATTACTTTTCACGATTCTTGTTACCTTGGAAGATACAACGAAATTTATGATCCACCCCGTGAAATTTTGGCATCCATTCCAGGTGTAAAAGTTGTTGAAATGGAACGGAATCGGGAAACGGGCATGTGCTGTGGAGCCGGCGGCGGTCTTATGTGGATGGAGGAAGACACGGGAGTGCGCATCAATGTTGCGCGCACCGAACAAGCATTAGCTGTCAATCCAAGCGTGATCAGCTCCGGATGTCCATATTGTCTAACAATGCTGACAGATGGAACGAAAGCAAAAGAGGTTGAAAATAAAGTGAAAACGTACGATGTAGCGGAGCTGCTGGAAAAAGCTGTTTTTGGCGAATCGAAGGAGCAAGAGCTCATTTCATAAAGATATGATTAGATAGAAAGCAATTTTAAAAGGCGCCACAAGGGCGCCTTAAGATTTTAAAAAATAGAAAGATAGACAATGGAATTTGACGAAAAAATTTAAAATCAAGACACAATACGGTAGCATAAAGTTGTAAAATTTGTTTATAATGAATGGTATGCAAACGTATCATATGGTACATCACTGAAAGGGCGGCATTTCATCATTCGGAATTATATCATGCTTTATTCTATTTTCGTTGCCCTTTCATTTAATAAAGATAGATGAAAGACGAGAAAGGGAGTGCCTGACCTTGAGCTTAACGCAATACTCGCAGGAGCAGCTGAAAGAAATGTCGATGGTGGATATCGCTTACCTTATTCTTTCCGAAAAAAGGCAAGCTATACCGTTTGAAGAATTAATGAAAGAAGTTAGCAGTTTATTAGGGCTTTCGGAGGAAGAAGCGACCGAACGCATTGCACAGTTTTATACGGATTTAAATATAGATGGAAAATTTATTTGCATTGGGGAAAATAGCTGGGGCATTAAGAGCTGGTATCCGCTCGATCAAATTGAAGAAGAAACCCAGCCGACGGTTAAAACGAAGAAGAAAAAAGCGAAGATTGCATACGATGAAGAAGATCTTGACGATTATGAAGACTTGGTTGAAGACGATCTTGACTATGACGATCTTGACGATTATGTGGATGAAGAAGAGCTTGATCTTGATGAAGAAGACGATGATTTTGAGGACGAAGAAGATGATGAAAGCTTTGATGATGAACTAATTGACGATGATTACGATGTAGAAGATGACGAGTTGGATGCTGATTTCGATCTCGATGAGGAAGAATTGGACGAACAATAATGTCCTAAATTTAAGGGTTGACTTTCATAGTTTTCCTCGCTAATATTTTAATTGGGCTTTAAAAGTACGGAAAACAAATTACAATATGAAAGCTCCCTTTCCGAAAAGGAAGGGAGCTTTCATATTTTTTTGTTGATGCCTTCTGACGATTTATTTTGTGCAAATTAACAAAAGGATAGATTGCAACTGGAGGGAATTTTTGCATGACCAAGTATATTTTTGTAACCGGTGGCGTTGTTTCATCTTTAGGGAAAGGAATTACTGCCGCATCTCTTGGCAGACTTCTAAAAAACCGCGGGTTGAATGTGACGATTCAAAAATTCGATCCATATATCAATGTTGATCCGGGAACAATGAGTCCGTATCAGCACGGCGAAGTGTTCGTGACGGATGACGGCGCTGAGACTGACCTCGATTTAGGCCATTACGAGCGCTTTATTGATATTAATTTAAATAAGTACAGCAATGTCACAACAGGAAAAATTTATTCGGCCGTCATTAAAAAAGAACGGAGAGGCGATTATTTAGGCGGAACCGTTCAAGTCATCCCCCATATTACGAATGAAATTAAAGACCGCGTTTTTCGCGCTGGCAGAGAAACAAATGCTGATGTCGTTATTACCGAAATCGGAGGTACCGTCGGAGATATTGAATCATTGCCGTTTTTGGAAGCAATCCGCCAAATGAAAAATGAAGCAGGCCGCAAAAACGTCATGTACATTCATTGTACTCTTGTGCCATATATTAAAGCAGCAGGAGAAATGAAAACAAAGCCGACACAGCATAGTGTGAAAGAATTGCGCTCATTGGGAATACAGCCAAATGTGATTGTAGTGCGCACAGAAATGCCGATTTCCCAAGAGATGAAAGATAAAATTGCTTTGTTCTGCGACATTGAACCGAAAGCTGTCATTGAATGCCGTGATGCCGATATTCTTTACAGCGTCCCTTTAGCATTGCAAGAACAAAACCTTGATCAAATTGTTTGCGATTATTTGGATCTTCAATGCGGACAAGCTGATATGACGGAATGGATCGAGCTTGTCAATAAAGTCCGCAATTTATCAAAAACAGTCAAAATCGCCTTAGTCGGCAAATATGTCGAGCTTCAGGACGCCTATATTTCCGTTGTGGAAGCTTTGAAGCATGCCGGATATTATTATGATGCCGATGTGGAAATTGATTGGATCAATGCGGAGCATGTTACGAAAGAGAATGTAGCAGACTTGCTTCAGGGAGCTGAAGGTATATTAGTTCCTGGCGGATTTGGAGACAGGGGAGTGGAAGGGAAAATAATCGCGACTCAATACGCCCGCGAACAAAAAATTCCTTTCCTTGGCATCTGTCTTGGCATGCAGGTAGCTTCGATCGAGTTTGCCCGCAACGTTCTAGGATTAAAAGGTGCGAATTCATCTGAAATTGATCCAAACACTCCATATCCGATTATTGACTTGCTTCCGGAGCAAAAAGAAGTAGAAGATTTAGGAGGAACGCTCCGTCTTGGTTTATATCCTTGCAAATTGAAAGAAGGAACAAAGGCTTATGAAGCCTACAACGATGAAGTAATTTATGAACGTCATCGCCATCGGTACGAATTTAACAATGAGTTCCGTCAGCAAATGGAAGAGGCCGGATTTGTATTCTCCGGAACAAGTCCAGATGGACGGTTAGTAGAAATCATTGAATTACAAGACCACCCTTGGTTTGTTGCGTCCCAATTCCATCCGGAGTTTACATCACGGCCAACTAGACCGCAGCCTCTTTTCCGGGAGTTCATTCACGCTTCTCTAAACAAGAAAAATCAATAAGAAGTGAAAGAAAAGGTTGTCTGAACGATTGGTTAGACAGCCTTTTTTTTGCTCGTAATACAAATTTTTTTATTACGACAATAGCAAAAAATCGCCTCTTTCACTGTTTTCCAAAAGCAGCGGCTTTGTTTTTCATTTTGAAGAAAGAATCGATCGGGAAATCGACGCTGTTCTAAATTTAAAAACCATCCCTATAAACGGCGTCGCATTTTACATAAAATTTTATTAGAGTATCGAAAAAAACTTATACGCGATTTTTCATAAAAACGCATTGTAAATCATGAAACAGGTCATCAGCCTCTCTGCACTACAAAATGTATTTGATAAAGGTCTAAAGTCTGTATAAGAGAGGACTAAATTTGAAATCAATGGGTTTCTATGCTAATTCATAAAAAAAGAAATTGGCGATTTGCCAATTTCTTCGCATTTCTTGCATGTAAAGTTTATTCTTCATGTTCCTCCAATATTTCTTTCACAGTCAAAAATAAGCAGTAGTAAACATATAATGAAGTCATGAGCACAGGGAAGCCGATTCGTTCATTATGTTCAGTGGGAATAATGGGTTTTGTTAATTTGGAATCTACATGTATATCGACAAATTGCTGTAAGCTTTTTTCGCCGTTAACAGCTGCGGAAACCCCAACGGTTGGAATCCCTTTTTCGGCCAATTGCTGCGCAGTATCAATCGCATCAAGATCAGTCGAAAACGGAGTGAAAAGGAGAACGCGGTCTGCTGCGGTTACGTTATCCACATCAGGCAAAGGCTTGCATGCCGGAAAGGATTCTCCTTTTTCAACTTGGGCATAAATTCCTTCAAGAATTCCCCATCCTTTTACATAAATGGCGCCTTCTCCGATTGCAGCTTGCGCCAGAAGACGTGCGGCATCTTCTATTTGGCTGTTTTCTTTCTCTTGAATTCTTTGGAAAAACCCTGTTAATTGTGTCGTAAAAATTTTTAACATTCAATCATCAGCCACCTTTATACAAAGTTCTCTGCTTATATAATAAGAAAAAGCGGCGAAGAATCAAAATATGAATAATTTGTGAACCGGTTGGCAGGAAATTGTAATTTAATCGAGAATACATAACTAAATAAAATTTTAAAAAGTATTGCATTTGTTTAAGTTAAGAGGTGTAAAAATGGATGGAAAAATTTTAATTGTCGACGATCAATACGGAATTCGGATTTTGCTGAATGAAGTGTTCAATAAAGAGGGTTATCAAACTTTTCAAGCTGCTAACGGTTTTCAGGCATTAGAAATAGCCGAAAACCATTCCCCTGATCTCGTTTTATTAGACATGAAAATTCCTGGGATGGACGGGATTGAAATTTTAAAAAGGCTAAAAAAGGTTAACCCTGATATACGAGTCATTATCATGACCGCGTATGGAGAATTGGATATGATTCAGGAAGCGAAAGATTTAGGGGCATTAACACACTTCGCCAAGCCGTTTGACATTGACGAGCTGCGGGATACAGTGAGAAAATATTTGCCTTCCCGAGCGAAATAAAGTGTATAATCCATGAATTTATCGGGATAAAGTTGCCGAAATCCTCATAAGTTGGTATTCTATTTAGTAAGAAAAGATGATTGGCATCATACATACATTTTTCTTGCTCAGGTCATGCTAGATTTGAGCTTTTCGCTAATCGCAACATAGGCTACTTAATTTAAGGAGGATTTTTCGATGCCCTTAGTTTCAATGACTGAAATGTTAAATCGTGCAAAAGAAAACGGCTATGCTGTAGGACAGTTTAATTTAAACAATCTCGAGTTCACACAAGCAATTCTGCAAGCAGCAGAAGAAGAAAAATCACCGGTTATTTTAGGCGTTTCTGAAGGCGCTGGTCGCTATATGGGCGGTTTTAAAACGGTTGTGAACATGGTAAAAGGTTTGATGGAAGATTATAAAATTACCGTTCCAGTTGCCATCCATTTAGATCACGGCTCAAGCTTTGAATCATGTGCAAAAGCTATTCATGCCGGCTTTACTTCTGTTATGATCGATGCCTCTCATCATCCTTTTGAAGAGAATGTCGCTTTAACTTCCAAAGTAGTGGAACTTGCTCATCTACATGGTGTTTCTGTTGAAGCGGAATTAGGTGTTGTCGGCGGACAGGAAGATGACGTAGTAGGAGAAGGAATTATTTACGCTGATCCAAATGAATGTGAAGAGCTTGTAAAACGGACAGGTATTGATTGCCTAGCTCCTGCATTGGGATCTGTTCACGGTCCGTATAAAGGAGAGCCGAACCTAGGCTTTAAAGAAATGGAGGAAATCAGCAACCGGACTGGCGTTCCATTAGTACTGCACGGGGGAACAGGAATTCCGACAAAGGATATTCAAAGAGCAATTTCTTTAGGAACTGCGAAAATTAACGTTAATACAGAAAACCAAATAGCATCTGCTAAACGCGTACGCGAAGTTTTGGCAGAAAATCCGGATATGTATGATCCGCGCAAATATTTAGGTCCTGCCCGGGAAGCCATTAAAGAAACAGTTAAAGGCAAAATGCGCGAATTCGGTTCATCCGGAAAAGCAGAATAAATAGATAAGGTTTCATATTTCTTTATGCAATTAACGACCGCCTTTCTTTTATGAAGTATGGCGGTTTCGTTTCTTGTTTTTGCGAAAGCGATCACATAAGGGAGGTACCAGGCATGTTATTTTTTATTGATACAGCAAATATCGAAGAAATTAAGGAAGCTCAATCACTAGGCGTTTTGTCAGGAGTAACAACTAACCCTAGCTTGGTTGCAAAAGAAAAAGGCGTAACGTTTGAAGAAAGATTGAAAGAAATTACATCCATTGTTTCCGGATCTGTCAGCGCGGAAGTCATCTCAACTAAAGCGGAAGAAATGATTAAGGAAGGTCAAGAATTAGCTAAAATTGCACCAAATATTACGATAAAAGTTCCTATGACCCCTGATGGTCTAAAAGCAGTCAAAAAATTCTCAGAATTAGGAATTCATACAAACGTGACGCTTATTTTTAACGCCAATCAAGCGCTACTAGCTGCAAGAGCAGGTGCTACATATGTTTCTCCTTTTTTAGGTCGGTTAGATGACATCGGTCATAATGGATTGAATCTCATTTCAGAAATCTCCCAAATATTTGATATTCATGGCATTGATACGAAAATTATTGCTGCTTCCATCCGTCATCCGCAGCATGTAACTGAGGCAGCATTGCGCGGAGCTCATATTGCCACGATTCCTTATAAAGTGTTGATGCAGCTGTTCAAACATCCGCTGACTGATCAAGGTATTGAGAAATTTTTAGCAGACTGGAACAATCGATAAATGATAAAACGGGGGATTTCCCCCGTTTGAAAAATCTTTTGCCGCAGAATCCGGTCTTTTGACTTGCTGTAACGCCTGAAGGAGTAGAATCTGCTCGTTTTTCTGATGAACGTTTTGTCATGCCCTATCTATTTGTGTACAATAAAATTGCCGCCTTTTCGTATGTATTTTTCAACAAATGGTAATCAATGTGTAAAGAGGGCTTTTCATCATGACAGTTTGTTAAAGAAAATCTGGATCCCGTTTTCTTTAGCAAACTGTTAGGTCACAAGAAGGGAGACTGCTATGGAAAAGTTAAAAGTTGCAGGCGGGCAGAAGTTGAAAGGTACGGTGAAGGTAAGCGGTGCCAAAAATAGCGCAGTAGCATTGATTCCAGCAACAATTTTAGCAAGCTCATCCGTTACGATTGAAGGGCTTCCAGATATATCTGATGTACATATTTTGGGCGATTTATTGGAGGAAATAGGGGGCAAAGTTTCGTTTCATCAAAACGATATTACAGTCGATCCGACAAGCATGCTTTCAATGCCGCTTCCAAACGGAAAAGTGAAAAAGCTGAGAGCCTCTTATTATTTAATGGGAGCGATGCTTGGCCGGTTTAAAAAAGCGGTGATCGGGCTTCCCGGCGGCTGTCATTTAGGCCCGAGACCAATCGACCAGCACATAAAAGGGTTTGAAGCTTTAGGTGCTTCTGTAACAAATGAGCATGGTGCCATTTATTTGCGTGCGGATGAGCTTAGAGGAGCTCGGATTTTTCTTGATGTTGTAAGCGTGGGTGCCACCATAAACATCATGCTTGCAGCGGTCTTGGCAAAAGGGCGGACAATTATTGAAAATGCTGCAAAAGAACCCGAAATTATTGATGTTGCAACTTTATTATCCAGCATGGGTGCAAAAATAAAAGGGGCCGGAACGGACGTCATCCGGATCGATGGGGTTGAAAAGCTGCATGGCTGCCGCCATTCGATTATTCCGGATCGAATTGAAGCAGGGACGTATATGATTATCGGTGCCGGCATTGCAGAAGAGCTCATCGTTGACAATGTCATACCTCTTCATCTCGAATCCCTTATTGCGAAGCTTCGGGAAATGGGGGTCCATGTAGAAACGAGCGATGATCAAGTTTATATCGCCCGTCGAAATAAAGAATTAAAGCCTGTCGATATAAAAACTCTCGTTTACCCGGGATTTCCAACCGATTTGCAGCAGCCTATGACAACGCTTTTGACACAGGCGAACGGAACGAGCATGGTGACGGATACCATTTACTCTTCAAGATTCAAGCATATTGATGAATTAAGAAGGATGGGTGCTCAAATCAAAGTGGAGGGTCGGTCTGCGATCATAACAGGTCCGTCAACTCTTCAAGGTGCAAAAGTAAAAGCGAGCGATCTTCGGGCAGGGGCATCGCTTGTAGCAGCGGGTTTAATGGCCGATGGAATAACAGAGGTAACCGGCATCGACCATATTGATCGCGGATACAGCCATTTGGAAGAAAAACTTGCCGGGATTGGCGCCAAAATATGGAGGGAGAAATTAACTGACCAAGAAATTCAGCAATTGCAAAATTCATAAGAATCACCAATTTTGCATGAAATGACATCAAAGGGGGAGGAACACAAAATGGAAAGAAGTTTATCAATGGAACTTGTACGTGTGACAGAAGCAGCTGCCCTTGCGTCTGCACGTTGGATGGGCCGCGGCAAAAAAGATGAGGCGGATGATGCCGCGACCTCAGCAATGCGAACCGTTCTAGATACGATCCCGATGAAAGGAACAGTCGTGATTGGAGAAGGAGAAATGGACGAGGCTCCGATGCTGTATATTGGGGAGAAGCTTGGCAACGGCTACGGCCCGCGTGTCGATGTCGCAGTAGATCCATTGGAAGGAACCAATATTGTGGCGTCAGGCGGCTGGAATGCACTTGCAGTTATAGCGGTAGCCGACCATGGGAACATGCTCCATGCGCCAGATATGTATATGGACAAAATTGCAGTAGGGCCTGAAGCTGTCGGGTGCATAGATATTGATGCTCCGATTATCGACAATTTAAAAGCTGTTGCAAAGGCGAAAAATAAAGATATCGAAGATGTTGTAGCAACTGTTTTAAATCGAAAAAGACATGAGCATATTATTCAAACCCTTCGAGAAGCGGGTGTTCGCATTAAACTGATCAATGACGGCGATGTCGCTGCGGCAATTAATACCGCCTTTGACCATACGGGCGTTGATATTTTGTTCGGATCTGGAGGGGCTCCTGAAGGGGTGTTGGCAGCAGTTGCTTTAAAATGTTTAGGAGGAGAAATACAAGGAAAGCTGCTGCCGCAAAATGACCAGGAGCTGGAACGATGTAAAAAAATGGGGATTGATGTCAACAAAACTCTTCGAATGGAAGACTTAGTAAAAGGCGATGATGCGATTTTTGCTGCAACAGGTGTAACGGATGGCGAGCTATTAAAAGGTGTGCAATTCAAAAGCTCTATTGCAACGACTCATTCTGTTGTGATGCGTGCGAAATCCGGAACAGTTCGCTTTATCGATGGCCGCCATTCTTTGAATAAAAAACCGAATTTAGTTATTCGATCTTAGTGAGAGGAGACGAATAGATCTCCTCTGCTTTTTAAAAATATACCCTTCAAAATACTTTCCGCTGTTTTTTAGCTTGAAATGTATTGCGAAAAGTAAAAAAATAAGGTAAAAATAAAGAGGTTGTTATAAAAAGATTTCTGCTTTTAAGCTTCCTACCTTCCTGCCTCCTTCTCAATCCATTTGTCCTTACATTTTCAAACAACATAATTTTAATGGATGGAAGAACGAAACGTGAAACATTTTGAATATGGTAAGAAAAGCGTGGTGTAAGTATGAGCGAGATTTCCATTTCAACTCTTGAAAATATGAAATTAAAAGAGTTGTATGAACTAGCACGGCAATTTAAAATTTCATATTACAGCAAATTAACAAAAAAGGAATTAATTTTTGCAATATTAAAAGCAAATGCGGAGAAAGAAGATTTGCTATTTATGGAAGGCGTCTTAGAAATCATTCCTTCTGAAGGATTTGGTTTTCTGCGTCCAATTAACTATTCTCCCAGCGCAGAGGATATTTATATTTCAGCCTCGCAAATCCGCCGTTTTGATTTAAGAAACGGCGATAAAGTATCTGGAAAAGTCCGCCCGCCAAAAGAAAATGAACGATATTACGGATTGCTGCACGTTGAAGCGGTAAATGGCGACGACCCCGAATCTGCGAAAGAACGCGTCCATTTCCCGGGCCTTACTCCTCTTTATCCAAATAGACAAATGAAATTGGAAACCGAACCTAAAAATTTATCAACAAGAATTATGGATTTAATTACACCAGTCGGCTTTGGACAGCGCGGTTTAATTGTGGCACCCCCTAAGGCAGGAAAAACAATGCTTTTAAAAGAAATTGCCAATGCCATTACGACGAACCATCCTGAGGCTGAACTGATTGTGCTGCTTATTGATGAACGTCCTGAAGAGGTAACCGATATTGAACGTTCTGTAAAAGGGGATGTCGTAAGCTCAACTTTCGATGAGGTACCGGAGAATCATATTAAAGTCGCTGAACTCGTTCTTGAACGAGCGATGCGTCTTGTGGAGCATAAACGGGATGTCATTATTTTAATGGACAGCATAACTCGGCTGGCCCGCGCGTATAACTTAGTAATTCCGCCAAGCGGCCGGACGCTGTCAGGAGGGATTGACCCTGCCGCATTTCACCGTCCAAAGCGGTTTTTTGGGGCGGCGCGGAACATTGAGGAAGGCGGCAGCTTGACGATATTGGCAACTGCGCTTGTAGATACGGGATCGCGAATGGATGATGTCATTTACGAAGAATTTAAAGGAACGGGAAATATGGAGCTTCATCTTGATCGTTCATTAGCGGAAAGGAGAATATTCCCTGCCATTGATATTCGCCGTTCCGGTACACGAAAAGAAGAATTGTTAATTCCGAAAGAGCATTTAGAAATGTTATGGGCGATTCGAAAATCTATGTCGGATCAGATGGATTTTGCTGAACGCTTCTTAAAGAAAATGCGCCAAACGAAATCAAATGAGGAATTTTTTGAAATGCTAAAAGAAGAATGGAAAACAACTGGCATAAAAAGTTTCTAACTATGTTGCATTTCTTGTAAACCCTTGTTATAATTTTTTCATGTGTGTTTAAGAATGTTGAAGCGTGAAATAATTGCACGTTTCCGAATAGATAAACTCTGTTTCGAAATGATTCAGGGCGTAAAGGAGTTGAAAACTATGAAACCGGGAATTCATCCAAATTATAAAAGAGTACTCGTAAAATGTGCATGCGGAAACGAATTTGAAAGCGGTTCTGTTAAAGATGAGGTGCGCGTTGAAATTTGTTCTGAATGCCATCCGTTCTATACAGGCCGTCAAAAATTTGCAACTGCAGCCGGACGTGTAGACAAATTTAACAAAAAATACGGTCTTAAATAATTATGTGAAACAGGCAGTCTTTTCATTCTGCCTGTTTTTTCACTTATTTGACATGTTTTTATAAAACGGGGAGAGATTTTTAAATATGGCGCAATTGTTTTTTAAATACGGGGCGATGAACAGCGGCAAATCCATCGAAATTTTAAAGGTTGCTCATAACTATGAGGAACAAAACAAATCGGTGCTGATTTTCACGTCTGCCATTGATACTCGTGATGAAGTTGGATATGTATCAAGCAGAATTGGCTTCAGACGAAAAGCGATACCGATCTACGATGATACGAATATTTTCCAAATTGTGAAGGAGTATCAGCCTAAGCCGTACTGTGTGCTAGTGGATGAGGCACAATTTTTAAAGAAAAAGCATGTACTTGAGCTTGCGGATATTGTTGACAAATTGAATATTCCCGCAATGGCGTTTGGATTGAAAAACGATTTTCAAAATGAGCTTTTCGAAGGAAGCAAATATTTGCTGCTTTTTGCGGATAAAATTGAGGAAATGAAAACGATTTGCTGGTTCTGCGAAAGGAAAGCAACAATGAATTTACGGATTGACGACAACGGCAAACCGGTATATTCGGGCGAGCAAATCCAAATCGGAGGAAATGACAAGTACTATCCTGTCTGCCGAAAGTGCCACGCGAATCCGCCGTTATGAATCATTGCTTATTTGCATTAGATGGGAAGAAACGTTGTCGGCAAGGTGTGATGAAGAGAATCTTACGATAAGGAAATATTTTCATTTAAAAGAGCTGATCCTTTTGGGCACCTTAAGAACAGGAGGTGCTTTTTATGCGAATATTGATACCATTCATTTTGGCAGCAATATATTTACTGTCAGGGTGTGGAACGGCGGATAAAATATCAGATAATCGCTCATTAAATCTCGATCATAATGGATCCAACCTGATGACGAGGGACGTTAAGCCTGAAAATACAGGAGATGTGGTCGACCAGCAAACACAAAATCCAAACATAAATATTGCGAACAGCCCCTTGACGATCAGGGAGGCAAAAGAACAAATCGTCCGTACACTGAAAACTGAAAAAGGTTTAGAGCTCGATTCTTTTTGGACAAATGGGGACGATGCTTGGGCGGTTATTTATACATCACAAAAATTGACGGAACAACAACGCGAAAACCGGCAAAAGGAGCTGTACGACAAGTTGCAGCGCGCACTGCCCCGATACAACTTGCATGTTCAGTTAATCAATAAAAAATAAAACTCGTTCACCGATTGAGCGAGTTTTATGAAAGAACTTATAAATCGAAAATCGATTTCGTGTATCGAGTGTGTGTCATGAAGACGGGCTTATAAACCGAAAATGGAGCTGAGCAGCGTTTTATATACTGCCTTCTTTTTTCGGGGTTTATCGATCGAAGACATTTGAAGTGAAGACATTTGAAGTTCAGGCATACTTTTTTTGCTTTCAAGCTCTTTTATTTTTCTTTCGAGCGTCTCGATCCTTCCTGTCAGCTCTTCAATTTCCTTTCTTTGCACTAAAAGCTGATATGACACGACATCGTCAGCTTTTGAATAGATCATTTGCTCCAGATCCGCTATTTTTTTCAACAATTCGTTCGAAACCGTTCCACCAGCATTTTTAGCCGATTCTTTTCTTTTCGCTTTTACTATTACTTGTTGCATTGGAACTCCTTGTTTTATTTGATTGTGAACTTCTTTGAGCAAGGTGATATCCTCGTCAGAAAACATATAATGTCCAAGTTCGTTCCGTTCCATTGGAAGATTAAGCTGTTTGATCCAGCGCTGAACTGTTTTCGGAGAAACACCGATTTTTTTGGCAGCATCGGTTGTATTCATCGAACCTCCCCTTTCAAACGATCATAATATACATATTCAGCTTTTTATAGGAGAACCCTTCCTGTTTGACAAAACAAGCGGTCATCCGGCAAAAGTTCTAGAATATCGACAGAGGAGCCGGCAATTATCCGAACGTTTGAAACTGAGAGAGCTTCAAAAAATATATTCTGTTCCATTCGGCCGCTGATTCTATTTCATGGCAGAATCATTCGTCCGCATACATCTGGTTTTGTCTGTCAGCCGACTTGATTTTGTCTTGCACTCTAGATCAAAAACGAAAAATTTTAAAAGGTTGCTAGTTTTGTACAAATGATGGCAGCATATTGGATTGATTAATCGCTTTTTAACAAAACCTTGATGTGATTATAAAAGCCGTCCGAACCTGTAAAATCGACTTTGCAGCATCGCATATCGAAAAAAGCTTTTTTGCTTCCCAATTGTTAAAAACGGTTGTTTTTGACTGGTACAGTTTCCTATACTATAATTTAGAAAGTTACAAACGGTGCACCACATAGGAGTTTCCCTATGAGTGGGCTATGATTAAAAATAGAGGTGAAATTCCGTGTTAGAACGTTTGCAAGCGGTTGAAGACCGATATGAAAAATTGAATGAGCTTTTAATGGATCCGGAGGTTGTCAACGATCCGAAAAAGCTGCGCGAATATTCGAAAGAACAATCTGATCTTCAAGAAACGGTTGAAGTTTACCGTGAATATAAAAAGGTAAGAGAGCAGCTAGAAGATGCAAAAAGCATGCTTGAAGAAAAGCTTGATCCAGAAATGCGGGCAATGGTAAAAGAGGAACTGGCAGAGCTTGAAGCGCGGGAAAGCGAACTGATTGAGCAATTAAAAATTTTATTGCTTCCAAAAGATCCAAACGATGAAAAGAACGTTATCATGGAGATCCGCGGTGCAGCAGGCGGAGAGGAAGCAGCGCTTTTTGCTGCAGACCTTTACCGCATGTATACTAGGTATGCGGAAGATAAAGGCTGGAAAATAGAAGTAATGGAAGCAAACACGACCGGGACTGGCGGCTATAAAGAGATCATTTTTATGATTACAGGAAAAGGAGCCTATTCCAAATTAAAATTTGAAAACGGTGCCCATCGCGTGCAGCGGGTACCGGAGACGGAATCTGGAGGCAGAATTCATACGTCAACTGCAACAGTCGCCTGTTTGCCGGAAGCGGAAGAGGTAGAAGTAGAAATTAACGAGAAAGATATCCGTGTTGATACATTCGCATCAAGCGGTCCTGGAGGACAAAGCGTTAACACTACGATGTCAGCTGTACGTTTAACACACATTCCAACCGGAATTGTCGTATCCTGCCAGGATGAAAAATCGCAAATAAAAAATAAAGAGAAAGCCATGAAGGTTTTGCGTGCCCGCATTTTAGATAAATACCGCCAAGAAGCGCAAGCGGAATATGATCAAAACCGAAAGCTTGCTGTTGGAACCGGTGATCGATCGGAACGCATTCGTACGTACAACTTCCCGCAAAACAGAGTTACAGACCATCGCATCGGTCTCACATTACAAAAGCTTGATCTCATCCTAGAAGGAAAATTGGATGAAATTATCGATGCCCTCATTTTAGAAGATCAAGCGAAAAAACTGCAATCCCAAGGGGAGTAAACCATGCCGAAAGTTTTCGAAGCCCTCAAATGGGCTTCTTCTTTTTTAAAACAAGCGGGAAGAGATGAGAATGCGGGAGAATTGCTGCTTTTGCATCATATGAAGAAAAGTCGGGCGAGCTTGCTTGCCGATTTAAGAATGGATATTGACAAACAAGTATGGGAAATCTTTCAGCAGGACGTGCAAAAACATGCTCAAGGGATGCCTGTGCAATATATTATCGGCTGCGAACAATTTTACGGCCGCCCTTTTAAGGTGAACGAGCATGTATTGATTCCGAGACCGGAAACGGAAGAGCTAGTTCAAGGCGTGCTGCTCCACTCTGAACGTTTATTTTCTGAAAGGGAGCAAATCGATGTTGTAGATATTGGCACGGGGAGCGGTGCTATTGCCGTCACATTGGCTCTTGAAAATAAAAAAATGCGCGTGTCTGCCACCGATATTTCCGAAAAAGCGCTTGCAGTGGCAAAAGAAAATAGCGAAAAGCTTTGTGCTAATGTGCATTTTTATCAAGGCGATTTGCTGAACCCTATTATAAATGCAAAGCAAAAAGCGGATGTTGTTGTGTCCAATCCGCCGTATATTCCGGATGAAGAAATCATGGAGCTGTCAACGGTTGTAAAGGACTGGGAGCCGACATTAGCGCTTTCAGGAGGAGCGGACGGCCTTTTGTATTATCGAAAAATTGTGGAGCAGCTTCCAGATGTGATCCGCTACCCTGGATTAATCGCATTTGAAATCGGGCACGGGCAAGGAAAAGATGTGAAAAGCATGCTAGAGAATAGGTTTCCAAAAGCAGAGGTACAAATTGAATACGATATGAATGGAAAAGAACGGAAAGTATTTGCTGTCCTTTCGTTATAATAAGCTTTTCGAGCCATTCCCTCCTTTTCTAGCAAACTTTAAATCTGAACCAATTTTATGTTTAAGATCTCTCTCTTCTGTCGATAATGACGTACTGAAGGGAGAGGAAAAACGATGAAAAAGAAATTATCTGTTATATATATTTTTTTAATGCTGTTTGGCAGCCTATTAACAGCTTATGAAATGCCGACAGACGCAAAACAAAATGAGACGGTGATCATTCCTGACGAAGCCATTCGTCTGCGAATTTTAGCAAATAGCGATTCTCCGGAAGATCAAGCTTTAAAACGGAATGTTCGGAATGCGGTCAATGAAGCAATTAATCAATGGGTTCAGGATCTAACTTCGATTGAAGAGGCGCGTAAAATCATTCGAGCAAAAATACCAGAAATTAAGGATATCGTCCAAAGCGTTTTAAAACAGGAAAACAGCAGCCAATCCTTTACAGTGGAGTTTAAAAAAATTCAATTTCCGACAAAGCTTTATGGAAATTTCCTTTATCCGGCTGGAAACTATGAAGCCATATTGATCACTCTTGGAGAAGGAAAAGGAGCCAACTGGTGGTGTGTGTTGTTTCCGCCGCTTTGCTTTGTCGACTTTTCAAGCGGTGAAGCTATTCAACAGGATGAAGAAAAGGATAAAGTAAAAGAAGAAAAGAAATTAGAGAAAACAAAAAACTTATTCGCTCCTGAAGAACATGATGAGGAAGTAGAAGTGAAATTTTTCTTAGTAGAATGGTTTACAAATCTGTTTTCATAGGTCTAATTCAGCTTTTGCCTCATACATTGATTACTAGATTTGTCCGAATAAAAGGGGTGAAAGCGTGTATTATTCATTGCGGTTTGCGGAAAGGGAAGACTTAAAAACCATTCAACAATTTGCAGATCAAGCGGGCGTTTCCACGGAAGGCTTCGACAACAGCCATTTTATTATTATGGAGACTGATCATGGTGAAATAGCGGGATGTCTAGGAATGGAAGTCATCAATCAGGATGGTCTCCTCCGCTCTTGCGTTGTGTCCAGCAATTTGAATCAAGGACATATCATTTCCCTATTAAAATCGGCAGACTTATTAATGGAACAGTTTCGTTTGAAAAATATTTATTTTGCAGTCAACAAAAATTCTGTAGCAGAGTTATTAGAAATATTGGGATTCAAGAGGATTCAAGCGGATGAATTGCCTTCCCACATGCTTGCGTCAAATCTGATGAATCAGTTGGTATCCGTTCCAAATGTAGAGTTTATGGTAAAATAACGCTAAGGATACGTATAAATTATACACAATATCCACAATATTTATCCACTGCAATCAACAGCTTTATCCACAATTTGTGGATAAAGCTTGTTCTTGAAAAATAATGGAACAGTTTCACTATTGCTTAGAAAGATTCATAACACTCGTTCATGTATTAGCAAAGGAGTAAACGAAATGAAAACGAAGCATTGGATTGTGGATAATTTAGAGCATGTTACAAAAAATTCTCCACAAATTGTTCAGGCAGCCGAACTATTGAAAAAAAATGAATTGGTTGCCTTTCCAACAGAAACAGTCTATGGACTAGGAGCAAACGCGAAAAGCGATGAAGCAGTAGCAAAAATTTATAGCGCGAAAGGAAGACCGAGCGATAATCCGTTAATTATCCACATTGCTAAAAAAGAACAGTTAACAGAGATTGTGGATAGCTATCCCGATTGGATTGATCCATTAATTGACCGTTTTTGGCCAGGCCCTCTCACCCTTGTTTTGCCAAAAAAAGAAGGTCTGTCGAATCTTGCCACAGCAGGATTATCAACAGTAGCAGTGCGCATGCCGGATCACCCTGCAGCATTAGCATTAATCGAAGCAGCAAATCTGCCGATTGCAGCTCCGAGCGCCAATCTTTCCGGAAAGCCAAGTCCCACTTCTGCTAAACATGTCATGGATGATCTCGAAGGGCGAATCCCGGGAATTGTCGATGCAGGCCCTACTGGACTTGGCGTAGAATCAACAGTACTTGACTGCACCGAGGATATTCCAGTGATCCTGCGTCCAGGTAGTGTTACAAAGCAGCAATTAGAAGAAGTCATCGGTTCGGTGCGCATAGATGCTGCGCTGCTGAATCAGGAGGAATTGCCGAAAGCGCCGGGCATGAAATATACACATTATGCACCTGATGCTCCTTTAACGATTGTCGATGGAAGCAAAGAATTTATTGAACAATTAATACAAAAAGAGAAAGAAAAAGAAAAAAAAGTCGGGGTGTTGACAACAGAAGAAAATAGTCGTTTTTACAGTGCGGATAAAATTGTTGTCTGCGGAAAAAGAAGCGATTTGCGAACAGTTGCCAGCGCACTGTATGATTCGCTCAGAAAGTTTAATGAAGAACAGCTGGATGTATTATTCAGCGAAGCGTTTCCTGCGGAAGGAGTTGGACAAGCTATTATGAATCGCTTGTTAAAAGCTGCATCCCACCGGATCATAAAAGAACGGTAAACTTTTAATGCCTTGAACAAAAATCGGCGCTCAGGCCGGTTTTTTTGAGTCCAGACTTTCTGATCCTTTGTTTAACAGGCGGAATTGACAGATCAAAAGCAAATATAAAAATGGTAAAGGCTCATCTGCCATCGCACGCATAGGCAGAAACAGATCGCGCAGTTAAATAAACAGAGATCAATGAACCGGGCGCCATTCTTTGTCATAATGTCCCTCTGACGTGCATATCGTTCAATATGCGTGTCCGGGGGAGGTTATCTATATGGCTGCAGAAATAGTAACTTTATTTTTAATGGCATTTGCATTAGGGATGGATGCCTTTTCAGTTAGCCTTGGGATGGGCTTAGTTCGTTTGCGATGGAAGCAAATTTTTGACATCGGTATATATATTGGGATTTTTCATATGATCATGCCGCTTATCGGAATTGTCTTGGGGAAAGTACTATCGGAAAAGTTTGGTTTAGTTGCCATGTATATTGGAGGATGTCTGCTCACTCTTTTAGGAATTCAAATGATTTATTCGTCTTTTAAACGCGATGAATCGCCTTTCATTGCACCGGTCGGCATCGGCCTGTTCCTTTTTGCGCTGAGCGTCAGTTTAGACAGTTTTTCGGTAGGATTAAGTCTAGGTATCTACGGAGCGGAGGTTTTGTTAACCGTCGTAATGTTTGGTTTTATGAGCATGGTGCTCACTTGGAGCGGGTTATTGATCGGCAAACGGGTTCAAGATTGGTTCGGCACATATAGTGAAGCTTTTGGCGGCAGCATTTTGCTTGTATTTGGCTTGAAATTATTATTTTCAATGTAGAAAGCTGTATTGTCTAAACCAATCGTTTGAGCACAGTCATTGGACGTGCTTTTTTTTGTTAATTTTTTTGGTTAAATATGCCTATTATGCAAAAAAATTGTGACTTTTTGTCGATAATAAAAATAAAAAAAATTCCTCATGGTTTCCATTCTTTCGAACTTTTTGATTATAATGAAGGTAACATCAAAAGGGAGAGATAGAAGGGAGAAAACCTTGTGACAAACATTTTATTCGTTTGCACCGGAAATACATGTCGAAGCCCGATGGCGGAGGCTATTTTTAAGCATTTGCAAAAAAACGGCCGATTTAACGTTCGTTCAGCAGGCGTGTTTGCATTGGATGGGCAGAAAATTTCAGAAAATGCAAAAAAAGTGCTGGAGGAAAAGGGAATACATGTTGAGCACAGTGCTTCAAAACTTACGGAAGAACATATCGATTGGGCAACATATGTATTTACGATGACTAAAGATCATAAAAACATATTATGCCAATTTTTTCCTAAAGCAGCCGAAAAAACATTTACGGTAAGCGAGTTCGTTGTTGGAAAAGATGAGGAGATACGTGATATTACCGATCCGTTTGGCAGTTCCGTGGAAAAGTACAGAAAAACAAGGGAAGAGCTGGAGCAATTGCTTCAAAAGCTTATTTCAAAATTAGAAACAAATTAGCAGGCAGGTGGACTCTGTGAAAAACAAGAATCGATACAAATTCAGCATCCGTTTAAAAATCGTCATCTTTATTACGATTGTTGCTCTTATTACATATTCAACAAGCGGATTTTTCATTTATGTTGTATACGAGTATGTAAAACAATATATTGACCGAACATCTTTTACCATTTTGACGTTGACTCTTGGAATCATATGGTCAGGGATTTTAACAGCTATTGCAGCTGGATTTCTTATTTCTCCGCTAAAGCGGCTTGAAAAGGCTGCTCTTATAGCGGCCGATGGCGATATTTCCGTAAATGTTCCTGACATCAAATCAGATGATGAAATTCGGTCCTTAAGCAGAGCCTTTAATGAAATGCTTTCCAATTTAAGACATATGGTGAAAAACATTGAAATAAATTTTGAGCAAACAAATGAGCAGGTGAAACAAATACATGCTGCAACAGAACAGGCAACAAGACAAGCTGAAAGCATTTCATATACGATTAAGGAAATTTCAACAGGAGCCGACCAATCGGCGGCTGCTATTCAGGAAACAGCAGAAGCGGTGGAAGATACGGTAGAGCTTGCTAGTCAGGTAAAAGAAAAAGCAAAAGTATCCGAAAAAATGGCGAATGAAATGGTTCAATCACTTGACCAAAGCAAAAAGATATTTCAATCTTTAATTAAAGGGATTCAATCGTTGGCCGAAAAAAACGAGCAATCTATTTTGGCGGTACAGCGTCTTGAAGAAAATGCCAAAAAGGTGGAGACTATTGTATCCCTTGTCGGCGATATTGCCGATCAAACAAACCTGCTGGCGCTGAACGCGTCAATTGAAGCGGCAAGAGCAGGTGAACACGGCAGAGGGTTTGCTGTCGTTGCGGAAGAAGTTCGAAAGCTTGCTGATCAAAGCGCCAAAGCTGTTCAAGGAATTTCCGAGCTGATCTCTAACATTCAAAAAGAAGTAAGCAATGTTGTTGAACAGATTGGAGATCAAGTGAAAACAGCTCGACAAGAAGCGCAAAGAGGGAAAGAAACAGAGAAAATTCTTGTGGAGATGTCGAAATCGATTTTGCATGTTGCCGAAGCGGTTAAGGTGATCAGCGAGCTGATGGACGAACAGCAAAAAAGCATTCAACAAACAGGAGCGCAATCTGAAGAAGTGGCAGCGATTGCCGAAGAGACATCTGCTGGTGCACAGGAAGTGGCCTCATCTGTACAAGAACAAGCTGATAATATTTCTAACATTAATCAATTAACGAGAGAGCTTGAAGCAAGCGCTCAGCAGCTAAAGAAAGTAATCGATCGATTTACTTATGAAAAATAAAAAGGAGGAGCAGCTAGTGAAAGTTATAATTGCCTCAGATCACGGAGGGGTCAACATACGTGAAGAAATCAAAAAATTGCTTGACGAGATGAATATCGAATACGAAGATATCGGCTGCGACTGTGAGACATCAGTTGATTATCCTGATTACGCATTGCCGGCAGCTGAACGAGTCGCGAAAGGAGAATTTGACCGCGGTATTTTAATTTGCGGAACAGGGATCGGAATGTCAATAGCGGCCAATAAAGTAAAGGGTATTCGCTGCGCCCTTGTACATGATGTGTTTAGCGCAAAAGCAACCCGGGAGCATAACGACAGCAACATGCTTGCAATGGGTGAACGTGTCATCGGGCCGGGACTTGCCCGCGAAATTGTGAAAACGTGGCTGACAACTGAATATGTGGGAGGCAGGCATGCGAATAGAATAGAAAAAATTTCAAAATATGAAGAAACCCATTTATAAGGTGATGATCGAATGCCGGAATTGCAAGAATACCGGGAACAGCTTTTAACAGTGTTGGCCGATTTTAAAGAAAAAGCACCAATTCAAAAAGGGCAGCTGATTGTCATAGGGTGCTCAACGAGCGAAGTAATCGGAGAAAAAATCGGCACTGCCGGAAATACGGATGTTGCCGAAATGATATTTTCTGCATTATCGGAATTTCAAAAAGAAACAGGTGTAGAGCTCGCTTTTCAATGCTGCGAGCATTTGAATCGCGCTCTTGTCGTTGAACGGGAAACAGCAGAAAAGCGCAATTACGAAATCGTTTCTGTCATCCCAATCCCGAAAGCAGGCGGTTCCATGGCAGCGTTTGCTTATGAGCATATGAGAGATCCGGTTGTTGTTGAATTTATTAAGGCAGATGCAGGCATTGACATCGGAGATACACTTATTGGCATGCATTTAAAGCATGTTGCTGTCCCTGTTAGAAGTTCGGTCAAGCAAGTCGGACAAGCCCATGTAAACTTAGCTTTTAGCCGGCCGAAGCTTATCGGCGGTGCGCGGGCAGTTTATACAAAATAAACATTCGAATATTAGCAGTGCAAACTTACGTCATGGTTTGTGCTGCTATTTTTTTATAAAAGAAGTGGAGCGGAACGAAAAAAACATGCACATCATTTCTTTGAAGTATCGGGGCCCCTCCATCTTTAGAAATAGTAAGCAAAAGTCGTATCAAACTTTGATGCGATTTTGTTTAATGAAAATACAGGTTGCCGATCATTTCCTGCTTGACGACTCTGTGCATTGAGTTAGGTACAGAAGCTCCGTTGGTCGAGTTGTACAAGACATGATTCATTTTACAAACTGATAGTTTAAGTATACAGGCAGAATCGAGGTTTTAAGAAATTCCGAATTAAAAACTATTCATGCCAAAAAAAAGTTTGGGAAGAATACGCTTACATAAAAGAAAAGGGTTGCCAAAGGATGATCAATACGGTTATTCTGATTAATAAGTAGATCGGCATGACGATTTTGTCGCTCGCCTGTGCCGTTCAATCGATGAAAGACTAGAGGGGGAACATTTCATGAAATATATTCAACAACAGGATCCTGAAGTATATGAAGCGATACAGAACGAATTAAAGCGCCAGCGTACGAAAATCGAACTGATTGCGTCAGAAAATTTTGTCAGTGAAGCGGTAATGGAGGCCCAAGGTTCTGTATTAACAAATAAATATGCAGAAGGTTATCCGGGACGTCGCTACTATGGAGGATGCGAATATGTTGACGTTGCGGAAGATTTAGCTCGAGAACGGGCGAAAAAAATTTTTGGAGCTGAGCATGCAAACGTTCAGCCGCATTCCGGTTCTCAAGCCAATATGGCTGTTTACTATGCTGTCTTAAATCATGGGGACACTGTTCTCGGAATGAATTTGTCTCACGGCGGCCATTTAACGCATGGAAGTCCGGTAAACTTCAGCGGAATGCAATTTAATTTTGTTGAATACGGTGTTGATCCTAACACCCATCTTATCGATTATGATGATGTTCGAGCTAAAGCTCTTGAGCATAAACCGAAAATCATTGTTGCTGGTGCCAGCGCTTATCCTCGTGAAATTGATTTTAAAAAGTTTCGGGAAATCGCTGATGAAGTGGGAGCTTACTTAATGGTTGACATGGCTCATATTGCCGGCCTTGTTGCTGCAGGTCTTCATCAAAATCCTGTGCCGTACTCCCATTTTGTAACAACTACGACGCATAAAACACTTCGCGGTCCAAGAGGCGGAATGATTTTATGCAAAGAAGAATTTGCAAAACAAATTGATAAAATCATTTTCCCAGGCATTCAAGGCGGTCCGTTAATGCATGTTATTGCGGCAAAAGCGGTAGCATTGGGAGAAGTTTTACAAGAAGAATTTAAAACATATGCGCAAAACATTATCAACAATGCGAAGCGGCTGGCAGAAAAATTAAAAGAAGAAGGACTGACTTTAGTATCTGGAGGAACAGATAACCATTTGATTTTAGTTGATGTCCGCAACTTGCAATTAACAGGAAAGGTTGCTGAACATGTTTTGGACGAAATCGGCATTACTGTGAATAAAAACGCGATTCCATACGATCCTGAATCACCTTTTGTTACAAGCGGAATCCGTATTGGAACGGCAGCTGTCACAAGCCGCGGTTTTGGTTTGGAAGAAATGGATGAAATCGGATCGATTATTGCATTTGCATTGAAATTCCATCAAGACGAAGCTAAATTGGAAGAAGCGAGAAAACGGGTGCAAGCTTTAACAGAAAAATTCCCGCTCTACCCAAATTATTGAGGAAATATTGAGTGTTCGAAGCCACATGCTTCGGACGCTCTTTTTTTATTTTAATTTTCTGCCTCTTAAAACTATTTAAAATGGATTTCATCGTTTGGAATGTTGTCGAAAAAGGTTGATGAAAATGTTGAAACTCAAAAATTTTTTCTGTAAAATCTATTGAGGCAAAAGAAAAGGAGATGTGAAACTTGGGCAAAGTGTTTGTATTTGATCACCCGTTAATTCAGCATAAGCTATCCTATATTCGCGATAAAAAAACCGGAACAAAAGAATTTCGAGAGCTTGTGGATGAGATTGCTACATTAATGGCGTTTGAGATAACACGAGATCTTCCGCTGGAGGAAGTGGAAGTAGAAACCCCGGTAGGAGTAGCGAAAACAAAAATCTTGTCAGGAAAAAAACTTGGGGTTATTCCCATTTTGCGTGCGGGGCTAGGAATGGTTGACGGCATTTTGAAACTGATTCCTGCCGCAAAAGTCGGCCATATCGGGTTATATCGGGATCCGAAAACATTAAAGCCTGTAGAATACTATGTAAAACTTCCTTCTGATGTGGAAGAGCGGGATTTCATCGTTGTTGACCCAATGCTGGCTACCGGCGGTTCAGCAGTTGAAGCAATAGAGTGTCTAAAAAAACGCGGTGCAAAAAATATCCGTTTCATGTGTCTAGTAGCTGCTCCTGAAGGGGTAAAAGCAATGGAAGAAGCTCATCCAGATGTCGATATTTACATTGCCGCACTTGATGAGAAATTAAACGACCATGGCTATATCGTACCAGGTTTAGGAGATGCAGGAGACCGTTTATTTGGTACAAAATAACAGGAGAGGGCGAAGTGAAGTGCCCTCTCTTTCTTTTTAGCATAGTATGAAAAATTCATTAATATAAGGAGCTGTCCAGAAAGTCAAATCCCCATTGAAAACACAAAATCATAAACATCGATATATCAACGTTTCTAAAACATTAATGGGCGTCAATAAGCCGTAAAAACTACTTATTAAACAGCTCCATCAATTTCTCACTTTTCCCTTAAAACGACTTTTTTCATGCAATAAACTGATGTTCATAGCGAACAATAAGTGCTGAGGTGATAGAAATGGGAAACCCTTCAGTGCGAATTTGTTTGCTTTTTTTCTTCATTTTCCACGTTTTTGATGTAACTGCTTTTGCAAAGACCTTCCCCGAACATCCGCAAATCCCTGAAGAGAATGCTGATGAACAAGTCACAATGATCATTGTTTTGTCAGATCAGAACCTTTCAAAAATAAAAGAGTTGATTCAAAAAAAATATCCGGAAATAAACATTTGCTGGGAATATAAAAAAACGTTTACCGGATTTTCAGTAAAAGGGAAAAAAAGAGATCTAGATCAGCTAGTAAAAGAGCCTTACATTGAACATGCAGAGCCTGTAACGACTTTTCAAGCAACGGTTGAAGAAAGTGTTCCTTTTATAGGCGGCATCGATGCACGCGGCTATTTTGACGCGAAGGATGAAAGATTGACGGGAAAAGGAGTGAAAGTAGCTGTTATAGATACGGGGATCGACTACAACCACCGAGATTTACAAAAAAATTATCAAGGCGGATTTGATTTTGTAGATCAAGACAAAGACCCAATGGAAACAGTCGCGAAAGACAATTCGAGGACAATTCACGGCACTCACGTAGCAGGAATTATAGCCGCAAATGGAAAATTGAAAGGGGTTGCTCCGGAAGCCTCCATCATTGCCTATAGAGCGCTTGGCCCTCATGGGTACGGGACGACAGACCAAGTTATTGCAGCGATTGAAAAATCGATTGAGGATCAGGTAGATATCGTAAATCTTTCCCTTGGCAATGATGTGAACGGCCCGGATTATCCGACAAGCCTGGCGTTAAACCAAGCCGTTGAAGAGGGGATAACTGCAGTTGTATCAAGCGGAAACTCTGGTCCTAACATTTGGACCGTCGGTTCGCCTGGCACTGCAAGCAAAGCAATTTCCGTCGGCGCATCGACACCGCCGCTTGACGTAAAGTATTTAACCCTTTCAGGATTTCAAAAGAAAATGCCAGCTGAATCTTTGTTCAATTCTGCCCCTTGGACAACAATTAGAGGACGGATAGAATATGCAGGCTTAGGGGAGAAAAAAGACTTTAAACCTTCTGTTAAAGGAAAAATAGCCTTGGTGAAGCGCGGGGAAATCACGTTTGCCGAAAAAGCGAAAAATGCAAAATCAGCCGGAGCCCAAGCGTTGATTATTTACAACAACATGAAAGGGAGATTTACCGGCAATTTAGAAGAAAAATTGGACTTTCCTGTTGTCTCCATCTCAAAGGAAGATGGCGAATGGCTGCGCAAACAATTGAATGAAAAATCGTTCATCAAAACAACCAGTCGGATAGAACAAGATCGCCTCGCACCCTTTTCATCAAAAGGGCCGGTAACAGTCACATGGGAAGTGAAGCCCGATCTTGTCGCGCCTGGTGTAGCAATTGACAGCACAATACCTAAAGGGTATATGGCTCTTCAAGGAACAAGCATGGCTGCTCCGCATATAGCAGGTGCAGCGGCATTGATCAAACAAAAGCATCCAGATTGGTCGCCGGAACAAATAAAAGCAGCTATGATGAATACTGCTAAACCGCTTTATGATCAAAATGGAAGGCTGTACAAGGTGTTTGAGCAGGGGGCGGGAAGAATCGATATTTTATCGGCTGTTCAGACAAGAGCTCTCATTTATCCGGCATCTCTATCATTCGGTCAATTTCACAAAAATATCGGCAGGAAAAAGAAAGAGATCACGTTAACTCTTGAAAATCTCTCCGATCAAGAAAAAACGTTTGTTTTTTCTAAACCGCATTATCAAAAAGGGGTTCAATGGCAGCTCCCTATTTCCGTAAAGGTTCCTGCTAACGGGAAAAGAGAAGTATCCGTCTCGATTGATGTTGCACCAAAATCATTGAGGGAAGGATTGTATGACGGGACTCTTGTTGTAACAGCCGGCAGCCAGACAATCCGCCTTCCATATTTATTCGTTGTTGGCGAACCGAATTATCCAAAAATCATGGGATTTGAATTTGGGCTTGCCGATCAAGGGAATATGTACCATTATGAGCTTTATTTGCCGCAAGGGGCGGATGAATTCGGGATTGCCCTGTATGATCCGGACACTTTAACATTCAAAGGCTTTTTAGACTGGCAAAGAAATATTCCGGGAGGTTTGTTGAAAAGAGACATTTCCGGGCAATTTAAGGACATTCCAAACGGCGTTTACAAAGCGCTTATTTTTGCAAAAAAAGACGGGGAAGAAAGCAGCTATGAAACGACAATCATTTTAGATAAAAAAATATTAAAAAGTCAATAGAAACACCAAAAATATTTGTGAACAAATTGTGATATTATTAACAAATAGCTCAACTTTTGACGTGAAACAGATTGACATTGATTGGTGCCTATTGTATGCTAAACGGGGTGGGATGATAAGGTTTTCAACAGCCTTTTAACATAATGAAATATAAGGTAATTTTATATTGTGAGGACATACCCAATGCGGCAAAAAGAGCACCATCCGCTCCGAGCATACGCTTTAATGACCGCCATTCTTTCCTATTTGGCAGGGTCAGTGCTCGTTGGGATTTTTGCAGGAAGATGGCTTGATCGACATTTGCATACAGAACCCGTTTTTTTGATCATCGGTCTTCTAATTGGACTGGCTGCGGGAATAATTGCGATGCTGAGATTAGTCCAACATTTTTTTCAGGAGAATGAACGGTAACTATGGATCGTATAGAAAAATTGTTTGTGCGCAGCAAAAAATATTTGCTGTTTTTGCTTGCCATCTATGTGTTAGCGTGGGGGTTTACTCCTTATCAAGATATTTTCCTCGGTCTTGCCCTTGGTACAAGCTTTAGCCTCTATAATTTATGGATACTAGTGCGTAAATCAAAGCAAATACAGCAAGCAATTGAAGAAGGCCGTACAGCACGTTCGCTTGGAACGGTTTCAAGGATGGCAGCCGCAGGATTGGCGGTATTAATCGCACTTAAATTCCCTGAACATTTCCATTTAATTAGCGTGGTTATTGGTTTAATGACAATCTATATTGTCATTATGATAGATTCTATTCTATACATTTGCGGACAAGCTTGGGAAGAGAGGTGAATTTTGTTGGGTCACGAAGCGCCGATAGTAAAATTATTAGGGCTTGAATTTAATTTGTCCAATATTTTAATGATTCTTGTATCTAGCGCAATTGTATTTATCATCGCCGTATTGTCGACCCGCTCTTTGGCAATGAAGCCAACGGGTATGCAAAACTTTTTGGAATGGGTCATGGATTTTGTGAAAAACATTATTAACAGCACGATGGACTGGCAGACAGGAGGCCGATTCCTTACTTTAGGAATGACGCTCATCATGTACATTTTTGTTTCCAATATGCTTGGTCTACCATTCGCTATCGTTGTTGACCATGAGCTTTGGTGGAAATCGCCTACGGCTGATCCTACCATAACGCTGACACTGGCCATTTTAGTCGTCGGTTTATCGCATTATTACGGGATTAAATTAAAGGGCTTTTCCGCCTATGGAAGCGACTTTTTCAAGCCACTGCCGTTTTTGTTCCCGCTTAAAATTATTGAAGAGTTTGCAAACACGTTGACGCTTGGTCTTCGTCTTTACGGTAACATCTATGCTGGGGAAATTTTGCTAGGTCTGCTTGTCAGCTTGGCAACTAGCGGAGCATTCGGCTTCATCGGGGCAATTATTCCGATGATGGCGTGGCAGGCATTCAGTATTTTTGTAGGTGCAATCCAAGCTTTTATCTTTACAATGTTAACAATGGTTTATATGGCGCATAAAGTTAGCCATGACCATTAAAAATAAATGACTTCATCATAATTTTTGTGTAAAAAATTATTTTTAAACAAATAAAGGAGGACTTTATTCATGAATTTATTAGCAGCTGCAATTGCAATTGGTTTAGCGGCACTTGGTGCTGGTATTGGTAACGGACTTATCGTATCTCGTACAGTAGAAGGTATTGCTCGTCAACCTGAGGCGCGCGGTATGCTTCAAACTACTATGTTTATCGGGGTTGCGTTGGTTGAGGCGATTCCGATTATCGCGGTTGTTATTGCATTTATGGCTTTTGGTGCGTAATTTGAAAATTTCAAAAGAGCCTTGCCCAGATTGGTGTTGAAAAAGGCTTTTTAGAAATCGGCATGCAATCAATTTGCGTGAAGTCCGAATCGAAAGGACAGCAAGTGAAAAAGAGGAAATGGCGAAGTTATTTAAGCATCTTCGCCATTCCTTTATGTTGTGAATGGTAACAGAGTCCCAATATAGCCGGTAGTTGGAAAACGGAAGTTTTGAAGGGAGTGAAACGAAGCCGTGTTAACAGTTGAATTTGCCCTCGGAGCTGGAGGCTTCGCAGCAGGAGATATGCTCGTTCAGCTCGTTGTATTTTTAGTTTTGTTAGCATTGCTCAAAAAATATGCTTTTGGTCCGCTTATGGGCATTATGAAACAGAGGGAAGAATTTATTGCAAATGAAATAAACGCTGCGGAAGAAAAGCATGCGGAAGCCAAAAAGCTTGCCGAAGAGCAGCGTGAGCTATTAAAGCAAGCCCGCATCGAAGCACAGGAGCTTGTTGAAAATGCGAAAAAACTCGGCGAACAGCAAAAAGAAGATATCATCCAAGCGGCTCGTGCGGAGGCAGAAAGACTGAAAGAAGCAGCCAAGAAAGAAATCGAACACGAAAAAGAGCAAGCCGTTGCTGAATTGCGTAATCAAGTGGCATCATTATCCGTTCTTATTGCTTCTAAAGTGATTGAAAAAGAATTGAATGAGGCTGAGCAAGAGAAGCTGATCAATGATTATATTAAAGAGGTAGGAGAACAGTTATGATTGGCGGAGTGGCAAAGCGCTATGCGTCAGCTCTTTTTCAAATTGCAAAGGAAAAAAATCAAGTGAAGCAGTTTGAAGAAGAATTGCGGATTGTAAAGCAGGTGTTTATTGAAAATCAAAAATTGCTGCAAATTTTAGAGCATCCGAAGGTGTTGCTCGAAAATAAAAAATCATTGGTCAATGAAGCGTTTTCTTCATTGAGTGCTGAAATTATCAATACTCTTCTTCTGCTTATCGATCGCCATCGCATCCGCTTAGTTCCTGAACTTGTAGATAACTTTGTGGAGCTTGCAAATGAAGAACAGCAAACAGCAGAAGCAACGGTTTACTCCGTCCGTCCGTTGAAGGATGAAGAAAAGCAGGCTCTTTCAGAAGTATTTGCGCAAAAGGTCGGAAAAAAATCGCTTAAGATCACAAACATCATTGATCAGAACTTAATTGGCGGACTGAAACTTCAAATCGGCAATCGTATTTTTGACGGTAGCATCAAGAGTAAGCTCGAACGCATCGGGCGGAATTTAGCGAAAAGTTCGTAGATAGGGGTGAAACTCATGAGCATCAAAGCTGAAGAAATTAGTGCACTGATAAAAAAGCAAATTGAAAACTATCAGTCTGAAATAGAAGTTAGCGATGTCGGCACAGTTATTCAAGTAGGTGACGGGATCGCACGTGCTCATGGCCTCGACAATGTCATGGCCGGTGAGCTTGTCGAATTTTCAAACGGCGTTATGGGATTAGCCCAAAACCTTGAAGAAAATAACGTCGGTATTGTTATTTTAGGCCCTTTTAAAGACATTCGTGAAGGCGATGAAGTGAGAAGAACAGGACGGATTATGGAAGTTCCTGTTGGAGAAGAGCTGATCGGCCGCGTTGTAAATCCGCTTGGACAACCAGTGGACGGGTTAGGCCCGATTGAAACAACAAAAACACGTCCGATTGAAAGCCCTGCCCCAGGCGTCATGGACCGGAAATCTGTTCATGAACCGCTGCAAACGGGTATTAAAGCGATCGACGCTCTTATCCCAATTGGCCGCGGACAACGCGAGCTCATCATCGGTGACCGTCAAACAGGTAAAACGCAAATTGCGATCGACACAATCATTAACCAAAAAGAAGAAAACATGATTTGTATCTATGTTGCGATCGGACAAAAAGAATCAACAGTTCGAAATGTTGTTGAAACACTCCGTAAACACGGCGCATTAGATTATACGATCGTTGTAACGGCATCTGCGTCTCAACCGGCTCCATTGCTTTATTTGGCCCCATATGCCGGTGTATCTATGGGCGAATATTTTATGTACCAAGGAAAACACGTCCTTATCGTATATGATGATCTTTCAAAGCAAGCTGCCGCTTACCGTGAGCTTTCTCTATTACTACGCCGTCCACCTGGACGTGAAGCGTTCCCTGGGGATGTCTTTTACTTGCACTCCCGTCTATTGGAACGCGCAGCAAAACTTAGCGATGCAAAAGGCGGCGGATCTTTGACGGCATTACCATTTGTTGAAACGCAGGCTGGCGACATCTCAGCTTACATTCCTACGAACGTAATTTCCATTACAGACGGACAAATTTTCTTGCAATCTGACCTATTCTTCTCAGGTGTGCGTCCTGCGGTAAACGCCGGATTGTCCGTTTCCCGCGTCGGCGGTGCAGCGCAAATCAAAGCGATGAAAAAAGTTTCGGGTACGCTTCGGCTAGACCTTGCAGCATACAGAGAGCTTGAAGCATTCGCTCAATTCGGTTCTGATCTAGATAAAGCAACTCAGGCGAAGTTAAACCGCGGTATGCGTACAGTTGAAGTATTGAAGCAAGGCATCAACAAGCCGATCCCAGTTGAAAAACAAGTCATGATCCTTTACACCTTAACAAAAGGATTTTTAGATGATATTCCTGTTGAGGATATTCGCCGCTTTGAAGAAGAATTTTATGCTTATTTAGATCAAAATGAAAAAGAGCTTCTTGAAGAAATCCGTTCGACAGGAAATCTGCCTGAAGACGAGAAAATGGAAAAAGCCATCAAAGGATTCAAAAAAACTTTTGCAGTTTCTGAATAAAGAACGATAAGGCTGTGAAAATACGGGGATTCTTTTCACAGCCGTTTTCAAAACATGATCGGCTATTTTTCAAAAAGGTGGTGAGAACCTTTGGCATCGTTGCGCGATATTAAAACACGCATCAATTCGACGAAGAAGACAAGCCAAATTACAAAGGCGATGGAGATGGTTTCAGCTTCGAAGCTGAATCGGGCGGAAACCAGCGCCAAGTCATTTGTGCCTTATATGGAAAAAATTCAAGAAGTTGTGGCAAACATCGCCCTTGGGAGTACGGACGTAAGCCACCCGATGCTTGAAAAGCGTCCGGTCAAAAAGACAGGATACGTTGTCATTACATCGGATCGCGGGCTTGCCGGTGCGTTTAACAGCAACGTGCTGCGCGCCGTTTATCAAACGATTCAAGAACGGCATCGTTCGACGGATGAATATGCCGTGATTGCCATCGGAAAAGTCGGCCGCGATTTTTTCAAAAAACGCGGTATGCCTGTCGTTGAAGAAATTGTCGGATTAGGCGATGATATAAGCTTTTCGGATATTAAAGAAATTGCTTCCAATACAGTCAAGCTGTTCGAGGATGGAAAAGTAGATGAAATTTATATGTTCTACAACCATTATGTCAGCGCCATCCAGCAGGAAGTAACGGAGAAAAAGCTGCTGCCGCTTTCGGACATCGCTGCGAATAAAAAAATGACGTCTTATGAATTTGAACCGTCTCAGGAAGACATTTTGGCAGTGCTTTTGCCGCAATATGCTGAAAGTTTGATTTACGGCGCCTTGCTTGACAGCAAAGCAAGCGAACATGCTGCGAGAATGACGGCAATGAAGAATGCAACAGACAACGCAAAGGAACTGATCAATACGCTGACTCTTTCCTACAACAGAGCTCGTCAGGCAGCGATTACGCAAGAAATTACAGAAATTGTTGGCGGGGCATCAGCGCTTGAATAGATCACTGAAACAGTACGTTAGGAGGGAAACAGGAACATGAAAGGACGCGTAGTTCAAGTAATGGGTCCGGTAGTGGACGTAAAGTTTGAAAGCGGACATTTGCCGGAAATTTATAACGCCCTAAAAATTTCACATAAAGCGCGCAATGAGAACGAGGTAGACATTGATTTAACGTTGGAAGTAGCGCTTCATTTAGGGGATGACACCGTTCGGACAATCGCTATGGCTTCAACGGACGGCGTAACGCGCGGAATGGAAGTCGAAGACTTAGGCGCTCCAATCTCCGTGCCAGTTGGAGATGTCACATTAGGACGGGTATTCAATGTGTTAGGGGAACATATTGACCTTGGAGACCCGATTCCAGCGGAAGCGCGCCGGGATCCAATTCATAAGCCTGCTCCGAAATTTGAACAGCTGTCAACACAAGTTGAAATTTTGGAAACAGGAATCAAAGTTGTTGACTTGCTTGCTCCATATATTAAAGGTGGAAAAATCGGCTTGTTCGGCGGTGCAGGAGTTGGAAAAACGGTTTTAATCCAAGAGCTGATCAATAACATTGCACAAGAGCACGGCGGTATTTCCGTATTTGCTGGAGTTGGGGAGCGTACTCGTGAAGGAAACGACCTATACTTTGAAATGAAAGACTCCGGCGTTATCAGCAAAACAGCAATGGTGTTCGGACAAATGAACGAGCCGCCTGGAGCGCGTATGCGCGTTGCATTAACAGGTTTGACAATGGCTGAATATTTCCGTGATGAACAAGGGCAAGACGTTCTCTTCTTCATCGACAACATCTTCCGCTTTACACAAGCTGGTTCCGAAGTATCTGCGTTGCTTGGACGTATGCCTTCTGCTGTTGGATACCAACCGACGCTTGCGACAGAAATGGGACAATTGCAGGAGCGGATTACATCAACAAACGTAGGTTCTGTTACATCGATTCAGGCGATTTACGTGCCTGCTGACGACTATACAGACCCTGCTCCGGCTACAACATTCGCACACTTAGATGCGACAACAAACCTTGACCGTAAGCTGTCAGAGATGGGTATTTATCCAGCGGTGGATCCACTTGCTTCAACGTCACGTGCATTGGCTCCGGAAATCGTCGGTGAAGAGCATTACAACGTTGCCCGCCAAGTTCAGGCAACATTGCAAAGATATAGAGAGTTGCAAGATATTATTGCAATCCTTGGTATGGACGAGCTTTCAGATGAAGATAAGCTTGTTGTACATCGTGCTAGAAGAATCCAATTCTTCTTATCACAAAACTTCCACGTTGCTGAGCAGTTTACAGGGCAGCCTGGTTCATATGTGCCTGTAAAAGAGACTGTACGTGGATTTAAAGAAATTCTTGAAGGTAAGTACGACCACATTCCTGAAGATGCGTTCCGCTTAGTGGGCACAATTGAAGATGTCCTTGAAAGAGCGAAGCAAATGGGCGTTGAAGTATAATATTTTGGGACCCTAGGAGGAACTGAATATGAAGACCGTACAAGTCAGTGTCGTCACTCCCGATGGCCCAGTTTATGATGCGGATATAGAATTGGTCAGCGCCAAAGCTCAAAGCGGCGAGCTTGGAATTTTGCCTGGTCATATTCCAATGGTTGCGCCGCTTGCAATTGGCGCAGTTCGGCTGAAAAAAGGAAATAATACAGAACTCGTGGCTGTCAGCGGAGGTTTTTTGGAAGTTCGCCCTGATAAAGTCACGATCTTGGCACAAGCAGCTGAAAGAGCTGAAGATATCGATGTTGCCCGCGCGGAAGCTGCAAAGAAACGTGCTGAGGAACGCTTGCAGCGCAAAGGCCAAGGGCAGGAAGACATAGATTTTAAACGTGCTGAGCTGGCGCTGCAACGTGCCATCAATCGTATTAACGTGGCGAAAAAGAACTTTTAATTTCTCATTTAAGACGTCCCGGCGCTTAAGTTCGGGCCGTCTTTTTTGAAAAAACTAAGAAATCATGATCATGGCTATTTTGCAATGTTGGCTCTAGCCTGGATGCAAAAAATCGGCAACTTACTTTTATTGACAGCAAAAAATGGACAACATGTAATCGCATCATTCAACTCTAAAACTGCAAATCCAAAAATAACGAATTGACCTCCTATCTACATTCCACATCAATGAATGCTTCATTTATAAGAAATAACAACATGAAAAAACTGCCTAACCATTGTTTTTCACAAAATCAAATAAAAAGTGTGCATGAATAGGAAAGATTTTTATATAATAAAGTGGGTTTGTGAAACAAGAAAGGAAGATTTCGGAAGGAGGAGTAATGTGACGGGGCTAGGCCAGCAGGCGCTCATTAGCATCATAGTAAATTTAGTATTTATTTTTCTAACTTGGCGGGCTTTACAGGCTCTTCAAATTGAAAAAATCATTCGTAAAGGAAGAGTTGTCGAGACAAGGCTTTTGCTCATTTTATTGACCATCGCCATTGCGTCATCAGTGAGCAATTTTTTCTTGAACTATTTTTTTTGGTCACAGCAGCTGCAATATCTTTTTTAAACATGTCGAGGGACAATGAATACATAAAGGCTGTTGTCTAATCTTGACGACTTTTTCCACGTATGCCAAAACCCTTTCCGGCAACACTTTTAATAAGGAAAGGGTGATGGCGGTGAAAAATTTATATTTTGTCTTTATTTTCATATTTTTATTCGGTTTTCTTTTGTCAGTTTGGCACACAGAACGAACGAATGCTGAAAGACACGATATTCACGTAGAGGAAATCGTGGAGCAATTTCATCAACAAAACATAGATGTGGCAGAATGGTCAATTTTTGCAAAATTTTCTTTTTCTCAAAAAAGCAAAAAAGTGAAACGAATCTACACACAGTTTCGTCAATTTAATTGGTCTTACTTGGAAAACGGTAATTTTGAAAAGTGGACCGGCACTTATTACAACAGCGATAAGCAGATCACTGAAACATTGCAAATTATTAAACCTCATGCAAAAGCAAGCCCGAAAATTCAAGTTATATATGAAGCAACAGGGAAACGTTGGAATGGCCGTGCATGGATGAAGATGGAGCGCTATTTTAACCGTCACATTTTCGACAAAATTCCTGGAAATCCTACATTTTTCACTTGTGTCAAAGGCTATACAGATGATAAGATGAAAGGTGTTTTGTTTTTTGAGGCAAATAACCTTTTAAAAAGGTTTCATGCAAAACCGGTGGAAAGCTTAAACGAGCAACGCTTCGTTTCCATATCCGGTTTTACAAACGATTGGGATCATTCTATTAAAACGAAAAATGGAAAGATGAACATTCAAATTTCGCTCAGAAGTGCAGGAATGGGCGAAAGAACTACTGTAACAGTAGGAACACCTATTATTACAACTGAATATTAATATAGAGAAAATGGGACGCGGAGGGGAATACCTTGGAAAAAATCATCGTCCGCGGCGGTCGAAAGTTAAACGGTACAGTAAAGATCGAAGGAGCTAAAAATGCCGTTTTACCTGTCATCGCTGCATCTTTATTAGCTAGTGAAGGAAAGAGTGAAATTTGTGATGTTCCTAAGCTCTCCGATGTTTACACGATAAACGAAGTTCTCCGCTATCTCGGAGCAGAGGTTCGTTTTGATGGTAATCAAGTAGTTGTCGATGCATGCGGAGAGCTTTTAACGGAAGCGTCATTTGAATATGTTAGAAAAATGCGTGCATCTGTGCTTGTTATGGGACCTCTTCTTGCCCGCAAAGGCCGTGCACGTGTTGCTTTGCCGGGAGGATGTGCCATCGGATCCCGTCCGATTGATCAGCATTTGAAAGGCTTCGAAGCGATGGGTGCAACGATAAAAGTCGGCAACGGCTTTATTGACGCAGAAGTGAATGGCAGACTTCGCGGAGCCAAAATTTATTTGGATTTCCCAAGTGTCGGCGCAACAGAAAACATTATGATGGCAGCCGCACTTGCAGAAGGAACAACTGTAATCGAAAACTGTGCAAAGGAGCCTGAAATTGTCGACCTTGCGAATTTTATAAACAAAATGGGCGGAAATGTCCGTGGCGCAGGCACTGGTACTATCAGAATTGAAGGTGTAGATTCCTTGCACGGTGCAAAGCATTTAATTATTCCAGATCGTATTGAAGCAGGAACATTTATGGTTGCTGCTGCCATTACGAAAGGGAATGTCCTTGTAAAAGGAGCAGTTCCAGAGCATTTGACATCATTAATTGCAAAAATGGAAGAAATGGGAGTAACCATTATCGAGGAAGAAGAAGGCATTCGTGTCATTGGTCCGGAAACATTGAAGGCAGTGGATATTAAAACAATGCCTCATCCAGGTTTTCCTACTGACATGCAGTCTCAGATGATGGCCCTGCTGCTTCAGGCAAACGGAACTAGCGTAATTACCGAAACGGTATTTGAAAACCGCTTTATGCACGTAGAAGAATTTCGTCGTATGAACGGAGATATTAAAATCGAAGGCCGCTCTTGTATCATCAACGGTCCTGTAAAGCTTCAAGGTGCAGAAGTAACGGCAACCGATTTAAGAGCGGCAGCTGCATTAATTTTAGCCGGGCTTGCTGCAGAAGGGTATACACGGGTTACGGAGCTGAAGCATTTAGATCGCGGCTATGTCCGTTTTCATGAGAAGTTAAAAGAACTTGGCGCAGATATTGAACGCGTCAATGATGAAGCTGACATCCCGGCAATTGAACAACAAGCCGTTGCAACGAATTTAAATGCATAATTTCACAAAAGAAGCTAGCCTCTTTTAGGAGATGCTAGCTTCTTTTTCGTATTACCCGCTTATTTTTTTCATATTTTTTCGTTTTATACTTAAAACTCCCCCTGTAAATGGCATCTCCGATTTCAGTCATAAAAGGTTGTCCTTCCCCATAAACTTTACTGAAGTCAGCGATAAAAGAAATGGGGGCTGTAATATGAAACGAGTGAAACCGTTCTTTCTTTTTTTTGCAGCAATATTTTTCATTATTTTGATGGTGCCAAGTTTGCTGGTAGCCCCGTTTGCCGAAAAGACGAAAGCTACGCTTGGCGAGGAACTAGCCGAGAAGAAAACAACGGATGTGCTACAAAAGGAATCAAAAGTTTCTGTACCAATTTATCGTTCCCAAGAAAAAAAAATTGATGAAGTTCCGCTTGAAGAATATGTGGTCGGTGTTGTCGCCGCCGAGATGCCCGCAGAATTTGAAAAAGAAGCGTTAAAGGCTCAAGCTTTAGCTGCTAGAACGTACATTGTGAAAGAGCTGTTTACGGGCCAAAATGTCGGCTCTCCCGAAGGAGCGGTAGTCACGGATACTGAGCTCCATCAAGTTTATAAAAATGAAGAAGAATTAAGGAGAATTTGGAAAAAAGATTTTGATTGGAAAATAAAAAAGATTAAAGAAGCTGTTGCCGAAACAAGAGGCCAAATTTTAACGTATGACGACAAGCCGATTGATGCTTCTTTTTTTTCAACGAGCAATGGATATACGGAAAATTCGGAGGCCATTTGGCCGAACGCCCTTCCTTATTTAAAAAGCGTGGAAAGCCCTTGGGATGAGAAATCGGAAAAATTTCTCGCTAGGGAGGTATTTACCGTTCAAGAGTTTGAACAAAAATTAGGGATTAAAATAGGGAAAGGCAATTCAATTGGAAAAATTATCGAAAGGACGCCAGGACACAGGGTCGCTCTAGTCGAAATTAACGGGAAAAAGTTTACTGGAAGGGAAATAAGAGAAAAGCTAGGTCTAAGGTCAACGGATTTTTCGTGGACATTGAAAGGCGACCAAATTATTGTTACGACAAAAGGATACGGACACGGAGTCGGCATGAGTCAGTACGGTGCCAATTTTATGGCGCAGGAAGGGAAAAATTATAAAGAGATTGTCTCACATTACTACCAGGGAATTGAAATTTCACAAGCCAACCCGTTTTTATCAAAATATATGGCGAAAAAATAAAAAATCGGTGCGTTTTGTGAGAAAATCGGTAATCGGTTTTCTCACATTTGTTTCTTTAGGGGAACCGCTGATAGTGCCATTAAGTTGCCAACTTCATTTCGAACTAAATGAAATATTGATCGATTCGATAAATTCTTTTATAGAGGGGCTGTCCAGAAAGTCAAATCCCCATTGAAAACAAAAAATCATAAACACCGATATATCAACGTTTCTAAAACATTAATGGGGGCGTCAATAAGCCGTAAAAACGACTTATTAGACACCCCCTCTTTTTAATGCTGCTAATTTGCAAAAAAACGTTTTCAGCTTCGATTCGTCTTTTTGGAAATAAAAGATTTTGACGATATAGTAGGATGCGAAAACACCGATTGTATCCTTAATAAGATCAATGATTGTCGCAGATCTTGAGGGAACGAAATATTGATGAATTTCATCACACAGCCCGTAAAAAACAGCGATCATCGCTGAGGCGAAACTTAATTTTTCTGTAAGCTTTTCATGGACAGCGAAGGCGAAAATGAAAAGCCAATAAAGAATTCCGAACTCAATGAGATGAAGCGACTCTTTCAAAAAATGGTCGAACGAAAACGGCGTTTTGACGAAAGTGTCAGCTGGATAGCTCGACAAGATCCAAATGACCGCCATATACATAATCGGTAAAATACTGATTACATATACCGCAAACTTCTTCATGATCCAAACTCCTTCAAATATTTTTCAACAATATGCATAGAAAAAAACAAATAGCAAAAAATAAAAGAAAAAATTTTATTTTGATGTATAGATTCTCTCAAACTTGTTCACAATGGTTGCTGAGGTGATGAACAATGAGAGAGGAAGAAAAGAAACGTACTTCTCAAGGCTCGAAGTTCCAACAGTTTTTCAGAAAAAAATGGGTTTTTCCTGCTATTTATTTAGTCAGTGCAGCCGTTATTTTAACAGCCGTTTTATGGTATCAAGCAATCCGCAACAATGATGCAAACGATTTATCAACGGACGATGGTACAGACGTTTCCTATAATGAAGATCAATCGGTGGAAGTAAATCAATCCGTCGAAAACTTCAAAATGCCGGCCATCGATCCTGATGCTGTGAAGGTAGTAACAAACTTTTATGACTTTAATGCTTCAGAAAAAGAACAAGAAACGGCACTTGTCTTCCATAATAACACATACCATCCAAACCAAGGTATCGATATCGCATCAAATGATGGAAAAGCATTTGAAGTCACTGCATCTTTAAGCGGAACGGTTGCAAAAGCTGAAAAAGATTCTCTTTTAGGATATGTCGTAGAAATTGAACATGAAAACGGTGTAAAAACCATTTACCAATCGCTTGCCGATACGAAAGTACAGGCCGGCGACAAAGTTAAACAAGGAGAAATTATCGGACAAGCTGGGAAAAACCAATTCAATAAAGACGCTGGCGTCCATGTTCACTTTGAAATCCGCAAAGACGGTAAAGCCTACAATCCATTAAACTACATGGACGAGCCGTTAACAAGTTTAACTGAAAAATCTGTTGAAGAGCCTTCTGACGGGGCAGCACAAAAAGAAGAAAATAAAGATGGAGAGGAAGCTACTTCAGACGAAACAGCCCCATCAGATGAAACTCAGCCTGATGAAGAACAATCTCAGTCAAAGGAAAATTCAGAACAAGAAAAATCTGATAATTCTACAACTAAACCTTAACTAATACAATCCTACTCAAACGAGTAGGTTTTTTTTTGTCTAAATCATATCTGGTAAAAATTAAATGAGCATAGGCTGCTGAATTCTTCATAAAGAACAGACCGAAAAATTTTTCATAAACGGTACAAGAAACAACGTACGGTAAGGTGCAAGCGAGAAAGCAGGCTTGCCGAAGCATTTTTTAAAAACATAATGTGAAGCGATCGAAAATTCACTTTATTCCATATATAATAGAATCAATCTAAGCAAGAGAAAGGAAGAAGCACGTGGAAAATATTCTCTTTCGAGATGCAACGATACATGACTTGCCTAAAATCGTCTCGATCTACAATTCAACGATCCCAAGCCGGATGGTGACAGCTGATACTGAACCTATTTCAGTGGAAGACCGCATACAGTGGTTTCATGAGCACAATCCAAAAACGAGACCGTTGTGGATGATCGAACAGGATGGAAACGTAGCTGGCTGGCTCAGCTTTCAATCCTTTTATGGAAGGCCTGCTTATAACGGAACTGCGGAAATTAGCATTTACATTGATGAACAGTACCGGGGAAAACAAATCGGCGATTTTGCCTTGAAGACCGCTATAGAAAAGGCTCCAAGCCTCCAAATAAAAAATTTGCTTGGCTTTATTTTCAAGCACAACATCCCGAGCTTAAAGCTGTTTTACAAAAATGGATTCCGAGATTGGGGGCACTTTCCCCGTGTGGCGGTACTGGACGGTGTTGAGCGAGATTTAGTGATAGTGGGGAAACGTGTAGCCGATTGAACGTATTAACAGTGTCTCCGCTCGCAATATAGTATTTTAGCTTCTTTTTCATTCGCCAGTTGAGAAAAAAGCGTCTTTTTAGCCAAACTGCAATCCTTTTTTAGAACATGATTGTTCGACTGTTTAAATTTGTTTGAATCTATAGACTGATGTTGAGTTTTCCTGCGGAAAAGTGTTCGCTGCATGATTATGGGCGATCCTGTTTTCTGGCAGTTTGTGCAGCGAAAGAAATTCAATCAGATCTGCCATCTGCGAGTATGTATATTTTAATTGCGTACCAGAGTATTAAATAAATGTTTGCTTCCATTGAGTGATAGGGGCATTTTATGCCGATTTCTTTTTGATACGAACGCTTCGATTAACGGTTTATGTGGACTGGAAAACTTGCTTAACAGCAGCAATCCACCAGTGCTGAAAAAAACATCCGCAGCAGCCGTTTTGGCCGGATTGACAAGCTTTACGCAGAAGCAGCAAAAGTAAGTGTTTTGCTGCGTAAAAGCACTTTTTCAAAAGGAGGGTGGAAAACGGTGGAATTTTCGATTCAACCGCTTGGTGATACAGGAATCATCATTCAATTCGGTACGGAGATTTCCGAAGCAATTTATCAACAAATCCGTCAATATGTATATTGGCTGGAACAAAGCTGCATTGAAGGAATAGTCGAATGGGTTCCTGCTTACACCACCCTTGCTGTTTTTTATCGACCAAATATTATTTCGTACGATGAACTTTCTCAAAAGCTTTTAAAAATTGGAGAAAAGATAGAAAGCATGCCAGTGCCGGATCCAATAGTCATTGAAATTCCGACATTATATGGCAAGGAGGCAGGGCCAGATATTCAGTTTGTTGCTGAAACGAATGGATTGTCGGAAGAAGAAGTAGTGAAGATTCATTCATCCTCCGATTATTTGATTTATATGATTGGGTTTGTTCCAGGTTTTCCATATTTAGGCGGAATGGACAAAAGAATTGCGGCGCCGAGGAAAAAGACACCCAGATCTAGAATTCCTGCCGGTTCAATCGGAATTGCCGGGGAGCAAACAGGGATTTATCCTTTGGAAACACCGGGAGGCTGGCAAATCATCGGGAGAACGCCTGTCAAATTGTATGATCCGCAGAAACAAGATCCAATATTGCTAAAAGCCGGCGATTACATCCGATTTGTCCCCATTACGGAAAGAGAATATGAAAAAATTGAACAGCAGGTGCTAAAGGGTTCATATAAAGTGGCCAAATATAAAAAGGAGGCGGCAGAAACATGATATCTGTTGACTTAAACAGCGATTTAGGGGAAAGCTTCGGCCATTTTAAAATTGGCAATGATGAAGAACTGCTTCGCTGTATTTCTTCAGCCAACATTGCTTGTGGATTTCATGCCGGCGACCATAATGTCATGATGCGGACTGTAGAGCTTGCGAAAAAGTTTGATGTGGCGATAGGCGCTCATCCAGGGTTGAACGATTTAGCCGGATTCGGACGAAGGGAATTGAAAGTATCTCCTGAGGAAGTCTACAATATGGTCGTTTATCAAATTGGAGCTTTGCAGGCTGTGGCGGCATCAAAAGGGATGAAGCTGAACCATGTGAAGCCCCACGGTGCTCTATACAATATGGCTGAAAAAGACAAGGCGTTAGCGGAGGCGATTGCTCAAGCAGTAAAAGATGTTGACGAGTCGCTTATCCTATATGGACTCTCAGGAGGCGTCCTTTGCCGTGCGGGGGAAAAGATCGGGCTTACGGTCGCGCATGAAGTCTTTGCCGACAGAACGTATCAGCCTGACGGAACATTAACTTCAAGATCAGAAAAAAATGCAATCATACACGATCCAGAGGAAGCGGTAGAAAGAGTTCTCCGTATGGTGAAGGAGGGAAAAGTAGCGGCAATAAACGGGCATGACATCCCCATTCAAGCTGATACAATCTGCATCCATGGCGACGGTCCGAAGGCATTAGCATTTGCTGAAGCTTTAAAAAGCAAACTGGAAGAAGAAAATATTCGTATTGTCAATCCGGGAGCGAAAAAAGATGAAAGAAATATTGTTAGTTGAAAAGCCTGGTTTGTTAACGACTGTTCAAGATTTAGGAAGAACGGGCTATCAGCAATACGGAGTTGTTGTTGCCGGCGCTATGGATTCGTTTTCCATGCAAATCGCAAATCTTTTAGTCGGCAACCGAAAAGATGAAGCGGTGCTGGAGGCAACAATCGCAGGTCCTTCCTTAAGGGCCGTCCGTGATATTGTGATTGCGATATGCGGAGGCGATCTAGCGGCAAAAATCAATGGGAAAGACGCTCCGTTATGGAAAAGCGTGCTGCTGAAAAAGGGAGATCAGCTTTCTTTTACCGGCTTGAAAAGCGGAGCGAGAGCCTATATCGCAATCGCAGGCGGAATTAACGTCCCTAAGGTCATGGGGAGCAAATCAACGTACTTAAAAGCGGGAATAGGAGGATTAAATGGAAGAGCCCTTCAAAAAGGGGATGTAATCATGGGTTCGGATGCTGTAAAAACAAGTACGATTGGCCGAATGTTATCCCCTTCCCTTATCCCGAAATACGAAAAGCACATGACCATTCGCATTGTCCCGGGTCCACATGAAGAGGCGTTTACAAAAGAAGGAATCGACACTTTTTTTTCTTCTGTATATGAAGTCACACCGCAATCGGACAGAATGGGCTATCGGCTGAAAGGGCCGAAAATTTCTCATAGAAAGCCTGCCGACATTTTGTCGGAAGCTGCTCCCCTTGGCGGAATTCAAATACCTGCTGACGGACAGCCGATCATTTTAATGGCTGATCGGCAAACAACGGGCGGATATACGAGAATCGGAACAGTCATTACAGTGGATTTGATGTACGTTGCTCAAGCAGTGCCAGGGGCAAAGATTCGCTTTCAGCCGGTTTCCGTTCAAGAGGCTCAAAAGCTTTATTTTGAGCAGATGCGCATCATGCGCCAAATATCAGTCGGAGCTGGCATATATGATGAATAAACGAAAGTTTGGAAGGTGAACATGTATGATCATTGAACGAAATTTTATTAAATAGACCCTATAAGGTCTGAACAATTTCGGTATCTGCGCTAATAAAAGCTGAACAAGTCAAATATTTTAGGAACATAAAAAAGCAAGAGAGAACTTGTCCACATTGCCGAAGAGCTCATCAAAAATGTTTTTCTGTTTTGTCATAAGAATCAAGCCATTCTCCATTTCTCGACATCTGTTCCAAAAAGGAGCAGATGTTTTCTTTTTTTCACTGGAATTATACATATTTCCCGGAAAATGATTAGTGTATATCGTCGAAAAACTAATCAATGAAAAGTGTCGAAACATGCCCTCAACTTTAAGTGGAAAATAAATTTTCATAAATCCCTTGTCCTTCTTGACTTTTCAAGAATATATCTTCACCCAAGCTAATAAAATGTTACAAACCTAACAAGAGAGTGTTTGAGGTGAGGGATCGTGGAGATAGATGATCAATACAGCAAAAATGGCAACTTTAGATTCTACATCATGTATATAGCTGTATACACTGTGCATGCGAATCTCATTTCACACTTCTCACATCCACATTAGGGAGGTCGAGTGGTGTGCACGATTACATCAAAGAACGCACAATCAAGATTGGAAAGTATATCGTGGAGACGAAAAAAACTGTTCGTGTAATCGCGAAAGAGTTTGGCGTTTCCAAGAGTACCGTCCATAAAGATTTAACGGAAAGGCTGCCGGAGATAAATCCTGATTTAGCAAACGAAGTAAAGAAAATACTAGATTATCATAAATCGATTCGCCATCTTCGTGGCGGAGAAGCAACAAAATTAAAATATAAAAAAGAAGAACAGCAAAAAGAACCGATAAAACGATGATGATTCTCGACGCCAACCGACAAAACTCTCCGAAAATCTTGTCTTTTTTTACAAAATCATACTTTTTATGCAATTATATGATACAATAAGAAATTAGGATATTAGTTGGAGAGATGATGATTGGCAAGGGAGGATCATAGTAATATGTTTTCAAAAGATGTAGGAATCGACCTAGGAACAGCAAATGTGCTGATTCATGTAAAGGGCAGAGGCATTGTGTTAAATGAGCCTTCTGTTGTGGCACTTGACCGCAACAACGGAAAGGTGTTAGCGGTTGGCGAGGAAGCGAGACGTATGGTTGGCCGTACACCTGGCAATATTGTTGCCATACGCCCGCTGAAGGATGGTGTCATCGCAGATTTTGATATTACAGAAACAATGCTCAAACATTTTTTGAATAAGTTAAATGTCAAAGGCATTATATCAAAGCCGCGGATTTTAATTTGCTGCCCGACAAACATTACTTCAGTGGAGCGGAAAGCGATCCGAGAGGCAGCTGAAAAATGCGGCGGCAAGCAAGTCTTTTTAGAGGAAGAACCAAAAGTAGCTGCAATTGGCGCTGGGATGGAGATTTTCCAGCCGAGTGGAAACATGGTGGTGGATATTGGCGGCGGGACGACGGACATAGCTGTACTATCCATGGGTGATATCGTTACCGCCTCGTCCTTGAAAGTGGCTGGAGACAAATTTGATCTTGAAATTTTAAATTATATTAAACGGGAGTATAAGCTTCTGATCGGTGAACGAACTGCAGAAGATATTAAAGTGAAAGCGGCAACAGTATTTCCAGGTGCACGCGACGAAGAAATCGATATTCGGGGTCGTGATATGGTCACAGGACTGCCTCGGACGATCACTATTAGGTCGAAAGAAATCGAGCAAGCATTAAAAGAACCTGTCGAAGCCATTATTCAAGCAGCCAAAAATGTGTTGGAGCGCACACCTCCTGAGCTGTCTGCAGACATCATTGACCGCGGTGTTATTTTAACAGGCGGCGGAGCACTCCTGCATGGGCTTGATCTGCTCTTGTCTGAAGAGCTGAAGGTTCCGGTTACCATAGCGGATGATCCGCTGCACTGCGTTGCTGTCGGAACAGGAATCATGCTTGAAAACATGGACAAACTGCCAAAAAGAAAGTTTATATAACAAAATCGTAGCAATAAGTTTTTTAGAAATCGGCTTTTACGCCGATTTTTTTACTTTCAAATCTGAAAGACCAATCCTGCTTTTACATACCCATTCAGCTCCCAACATCCAAATGATATTTTTCTTTATGAACAGTTTGGAAAGGAGACGGAAGATAAAAGACCTATCAGAAAATTGTGATCTTTTACCTATAAGATAATAAAAAAATTGTAATGAGAATCATCGAAAAGTCCTTTATAATATAAAATTAGGAGAACATGTCGGATTTGTTGGATGGGGTGAAAAATCATGCTTCGAGGATTCTATACAGCTGCAGCAGGAATGCTCACACAGCAGCGCCATGCGGAAATGCTTTCAAACAATATAGCCAACGCTAACACGCCGGGATATAAATCTGACCGGGCTGCAATACGGGCTTTTCCGGAAATGCTTTTGTCAAGAATTGAAACAAAAAACGGTGTGACAAATATTTCGGAAGTTGGATCTGTCAATACAGGCGTTTATATGCAAGAATTGATTCCACTATTTACCCAAGGGGATATCCGTGCAACTGATTTGCCGACTGATGTAGCTTTAGTGGAAGAAGCAGTTCCAATTCATGAAGAAACGAATTTAAAAGGCACTCTCTTTTTTGCTGTTGAAACGGGAAATGGTGAAGTGAAATATACGAGAAACGGCCACTTTACGATTGATGAGCAAGGCCGCCTGACAATGGCAGGAAACCCTGTCCTGTCTGTAGCCGGAACGCCGATTATTATTGAAGGAAACGATTTTACTATTACGCCTGAAGGAGAAGTTCTGGAAAACGGACAATACACAGGTCAAACGATCGACATTCGGTTTGAAGATGATGTCCGCAATCTTGTCAATGAAGGGAACGGCTTGTTTCGAACGGCTGACGGAACAGAGCTGCCAAGTGCAATTGGAAACGGCAATGTGCAATATGTGCTGCGCCAAGGATATATTGAACGTTCCAACGTTGATGTTGCAAGGGCTTATACGGATATGCTGACAGCCTATCGTTCTTTTGAAGCAAATCAGAAGGTGCTGCAAGCATATGACAGAAGTATGGACAAAGCAGTCAATGAAATCGGCCGCATCGGCTGACAAAGAGGTGTTGTAAATGCTCCGCTCAATGATTACAGCGACTAATACGATGAATCAGTTACAGCAGCAATTGGATGCAATCGGTCATAACTTAGCGAATATCGATACAAACGGTTATAAAAAAACGAGCACAACCTTTCACGAATTGATGAGACAAGAGCTGAACAATCAGCCGGATCTTCAAAAAGAAACAGGCAGATTGACTGATTACGGCCTTCGTCTTGGCGTCGGCGCCAGACTGGATAAACAGCTTGTCTTTCATCAAGGCGCTATTAAAACGACAGGCAGAGAGCTAGATGTTGCGCTTTTACACAAGGATCAGTTTTTACAAGTGGAAGTAGACGGCGAGGTCCGGTATACAAGAGACGGTGCTCTTTATTTATCTCCTGCAAACGATGGTACGAACCGCCTTATGCTTGTGACGAAAGACGGCTACCGAGTGCTTGATGAAAATCAAAACCCGATTTACTTGGACGGAGATATTCGAGATATTGTCATTTCTGCAAACGGAACGCTTACAGCAGCGTCACGGAATGAAGGAGAACTGCCGCAAACGGTTAATCTTGGAGTTGTCAGAGTAGATCGTCCGAGCATGATGATTTCACTCGGCAATAATATATACGGCTTACAGCAATTAGGAAACGTGCCCATCACAGATGTGCTGACGAATTTGGAAGGGGATTTGCGGACGGAAATCGGCATGCGGCAAGGGGCTCTGGAAAGCTCAAATGTCGACCTGACTCAAGAAATTACAGACTTAATGATCGCACAACGCTCCTACCAACTAAATGCTCGGTCAATCACGATCGGCGATCAAATGCTTGGACTAATCAACACGGTGAGGTAATAGGGCGATTTCTGCAATTGTGTTGAACAGTTGAAAATCGGCAAAATGCAATTTAACAAGTTTTACCTCTAGCCTTAAACGGGTGTTAGCGTGAATATAGAAATAGGTCTTTTTGATCTTTGACCTTAAAAGAAGCTGCTGTATCAGCTTTTTAAAACTTGTTATTTTTTTAAGGGAGTTTTTATGATGGCTGCTAAGGAAAAAGTTGATATTTTAACAAGGGAAGAACGGAAAAAAGCGAAAAAAGAGGACGGAGTCAAGAGAAAAACGCGCACACGAGTCCGGCTTATTCCAATTTGGCTTCGTCTCATTTTACTTGTTTTTGGAATGGTCATCAGCATGGCAATCGGTGCGATGATCGGATATGGAGTGTTGGGGGACGGACGTCCATTAGATGCACTTAAACCGTCTACATGGCAGCACATCATAGATCTTGTTGAAAAGGACGCGTAATTCTAATATACTTGATGAAAGGCTGGGGGAATTTTCCTTCTTGTTAAGATCTTCTGCGAGACTGGTTCTAAGAAACGAGCTGATGCATTGCTCAGATGCCGGAGATCGGGAAACGAAAAAATGTGGCAAAAATCGTTCATTAGAGCCATAAAAAGCTGCGGAAACAGACTATCGTTTTAATCCTTAAGGAGGCATCTTCATGTTGGATATTCAGCAAATAAAAGAGATCATACCACATCGATATCCGTTTTTGCTAGTGGATCGAGTTGTTGAATTAGAGGAAGGCAAGCGGGCGGTCGGCATCAAAAATGTCACAATTAACGAACCGTTTTTTAACGGACATTATCCGGATTATCCGGTTATGCCAGGCGTTTTGATCGTTGAAGCACTGGCACAAGTAGGCGGAGTTGCCATGATGAAAAAAGAAGAATATAAAGGGAAGCTCCCTCTTTTTGCTGGCATTGATAAATGCCGTTTTAAAAGACAAGTACGCCCCGGGGATCAACTAAAACTGGAAGTGGAAATTATTGTACAGCGGGGGCCGATCGGAAAAGCAAAAGGAATTGCAAAAGTTGATGACGAAATCGCTTGTGAAGCTGAATTAACGTTTGCTGTGAAATAAACAGGTGCCTTATAATGGCATCTGTTTTTTATTAAAAAGGCAAATTAGACAGCCGCTTTTTTCAAAAGTTTTCAAGGAGGCTGTTGTATTGACCTCGTTTTGAATGTACTTGCATCTTAAAAGATCTTCTTTCTGTATTCTCTCCCAAAATTTTCGATGTTCTCCAGTACGGTGTATTCATCTCTATATCTTCATTTTTTATTTCTTCTGATGTTGAAAATATTGCTTTCGTTTGTTTTTCTCCGATTATGAGCCCTTCTGAGGTGTTTTCTCTTCTTTTTACATTTGGATATGAAAATGTTGGATTGCAAAAGTTTATTTTCGAAATCGTTCTTTTACGAATATCCTTCTTATCCTTTCTTCAATCTATGTCATCATATACTGAAGGTTGAAAAATTTAATCTGTGTTTTAGAAAAATTTGTTGAATGTGTTAAAAATACTTGGGCATGTTAAGAACGTATGAACAATAAGAAAGGAGCAATCATATGAAAAAGAAATGGATGTTCATGTTGATTAGCATGCTTATGGCGTTGATGGTGGTGACAGGGTGCAATACAAATAATGAGGTCCCTCCGGACAATAATGACGATACAGAAGAAAATCTAGGTCCAACAGATGAAGACAATAACGGAAATACATTAGATGAAGAATTGCCACCAGATGATGAAGAAGGCGCCGATAACAATCAAGATGATACTACTAACGATAATAACGACGAAAACAACGTAGAACAAGAAAATCAATAATTAAAGAAGGCCGTTCGTGCCTTCTATTTTATTTTTAGGAGTTAAATGAGGTGTCTCATAACTGATTTAAGTTAAAATTGATTAGATGTGGAGCATCTGCGGTTTCATCTAGGCAAATCTGGCCGGGATTTTTGTTGGCTTTCACATTAAAATACGCAAGACTATCCTTTTTCATGGAGGACTATTCAATTTTTTTTAAATCGGCATTTAGTTTTTGGATCATGGATTTTATGGATTGTTTTACTAAATGCCTCCAGCAGCTCTTGTCCGGATAGACCTTTTGAAATTAGTTCTCTGAGGACCATTTCTGCTTCCTGCTTGGAAGTTCGGTTATTATAGATTCTGCCGTCAAAAAGGACAGAAATATGATCCTTTAACATAGTGATCGAACGAATTTTTGCAATGATATGAGCGGGTCTATTATTTTTTTTAGTAATCGTGGCTAAAAGCTTGAGTTCATCATTATTTTGCAAATGGTGTTCAAAATAAGGACGAAACTGTTTAGAAAGAAGCGCCTCAATTAACCACGAATTTTCGCCGTCCTCTTTATTAATGATCAGCCCATCAGCAAGAGGTAAATTTTCGATGCGGTTTTCCTGATCTTTCCTCTCAACTTTCAATTCGACAAGCTTAAAGGTTTTCATGGTTCAAGGCCCCCAACTAGAGTTTATGCTTTATTATAACATAAAATAAAAAAGGCTTGACAAAAGTCAGCCTTTACTCTATTTTCAACAGTTCATGAATCATCGTAGCAACATACTGGGATAATTGCTGTTGATTATGATTTGTTTTCGCTAATTTTTTAATCGCATCGTATAAATTGGGATGTTTTATTAAAAAGTCAATTACTTCCTCCAAATGTTTTTCTGACCGATACGGTTCAAGCACTTCTGCCAACATGCTCGGGGTACCGCCTTGACCAACTAGATGATCAATGCTGATTTCGAGTGCTTCACTAATCGAAACAAGCTGCTCCAGACTAGGCTGCTGCACTCCAGTTTCCAATTTGCTGATTACTGATCTTGTCATATTCAATTTTTCGGCCAGCTGTTTCTGAGTCCATCCTTTTTCTTTTCGGAAAAATTTCATATTCATTTGAAATTTTTGTTGTGCGTCCACGATTTCACCAACTTTTCCATACCATTAAAAATATGGTAAAGGAAAAAGAAGTCATCGTCAGATCGTAATAAGATCAATAAAATAAACGTTCAGTATTAGAACAAAATTAAAAAATGAAGAAAAAACAAGAGATAAGGAGAATTTTCGACAATTTATAGGAAAAATGAACTAAAATACATATATTACAAATATTTCGTAAATATAGATAATTTTTACATTAACGATTATACTTTTTTAAAAAGGCCTAAGGGGGGATTTGATGACGAAATATAAACTCAAAAAAATTCATATTATCCGCGGTCATGAAAATAGAACTAGAAATAAGGAATTCATGATGTTGAGGATTGGCGATTTTTCCGAAAATGAGCTTAGCTATCATTATTTTCAAATCCCGAGCGATGCGGTAATTGATGTATATTTTCAAATGGAGGATAAATTGTCAATATTGCGGGTAATGTTTGGGATGCAAGAAAAGCAGTTTTATGTTCAATTGTTTACATACGACCACACAACTCTTCGCTATAAAGAAGAAATCATCGATGAGCAAATGAAATCTTCTCCAATCTTCTCAAGGCTCTTGCAGAACATACACATCTATGGGTCGAATCATTTTTCCTTCATTGCGACAAAAAATATGAAAAATCCCGAAAATTAATAAATCGTTGTTTATTTTCGAAAAATAGCTATAGGAAAATGAGAAAATCAACGTCGTTAAAGGCGGAAAAATCTAAAAATAGACATTTTTCTATTTTTTTAACTTCAGCTACAATAAGGGTGCACATTACGAGAAGGGAGGGATGATGTGATCAACCATGTGACGCTCGTCGGTCGATTAACGAAAGATCCTGAAATCCGCTATACAAGTGAAGGGGCTCCTGTTGCCAATATTACGCTGGCTGTGAGCCGCAACTTTCGCAATGCGGCAGGGGAAATCGACACAGATTTTGTTCATTGTACACTTTGGAGACGAACAGCTGAAAATACTGCAAATTACTGCCGGAAAGGATCGATCGTTGGCGTAATCGGAAGAATTCAAACGCGCAACTATGAAAACAGCGAGGGCAAAAAAGTGTACGTAACAGAAGTTGTTGCGGATTCCGTTCGATTTATGGGCACGCCGCCGCAAAGAATGCGGGCAAGAGAGCTTTTCGATCCGGAATCCGCACCTGAACAGTCTGAGGCATAGTAAGTCTGACTTTAGAGGAAAAACAATCCTTTTCGTCTTCAGCAAAATAAGGCATGTTTGATGTAAAGTAAGTTTGCTTTTGATTCCGCAGAAGAAACGTAAATCAATCTTATGAGAAGAAAAGTCCACCTTTTGACACAAATCGGAAATGAACTTCCGTTAGCTAAGTCGTCCGCTTTTTTTCCTTCCAGTGAAAAGAAAAAATCACAAGGCATCCCCTAAAAGCTCCCTCAACCTTTGGCCAGCCGTTTTTTTGAGGCTGGCTGTTTTGTTGAGAGGAAAGGAATTATCAGCTAATGAAAGGCAACAGCCGTTTTTTAGAAATGACGTTTTGATACATTTTGTTCAAATTTTTTAGAGATGAAAATGATGCTTCATTCTTGGCTTCCTTTTAATGTATTTATGCTGTTTCGTCGAGACTGCTTCCAGCTTCCGGTCTTTGCCTCAGCTCAGCCTCATTAAAATTGATAAGACTCCCAGATCTTTTTTTGTGGTGTATAGACTCCGCTGCTCACTCCCAAAAAGAGTGGTTAAAAGAGTTCTTATTTATTTGCAGCTTTTATTAATTCTTCATAAAGTTTTTCCCATTCCGGGGCATGTGCTTCCGTTTTAGAATCTTTTTTTGCCAAGAAGATTCCCTCCTTTTTTAACAGCTTAAGAATGGAATAATCGCTTTGCTTTCAAACTTTGATAAAAGAAGTCGCTAAAGTAGACACGGTCACTTTTTAAAAAGCTTTACATTTAAAAAAACCTTAACACTTTATCTCTTTTTTCATTCCTCAGTCGTTTTTCGATCGATGCAGACACGCTTTATCGTCTTTCTTCATTTCTGAGTGCAATTAAGTCCTTCAATTCTTCTGTGGAAAGTTCGGTGATCCAGTTGTCGCTTTGGATCAGCTCTTCGTTTAATGCTTGTTTTTTCTCGATCATGTCGTCGATTTTTTCTTCAATTGTGCCGGTGGTAATCAGTTTATGCACGTGGACAAACCGCTTTTGGCCGATGCGGTAGGCGCGGTCGGTTGCCTGGTTTTCAACGGCCGGGTTCCACCAACGGTCAAAATGGATGACGTGGTTGGCGGCTGTCAAATTTAATCCTGTGCCTCCGGCTTTCAGCGACAAAATAAACAAGCGGCTGCCTCCATTTTGAAACGTCTCGACAAGTTTGTCCCGTTCTGTTTTGGATAAGCCTCCGTGCAAAAATAAAACGTCTATTTTAAATGTTTTTTCAAGCAAGTTTTGCAGCATTTTTCCCATTTGAATGTATTGGGTAAAAATTAAACAGCTTTCGTCTTGATCCAAAATAGCTTCAACTAATTCGAGCAGCTTATCGATTTTATGAGACCGGCCTTGAAGAGGAGAAGAAGCCTCTTCCTTCAAATAAAGAGCGGGGTGATTGCAAATTTGTTTCAGCTTGCCCAGCATTTTTAAAATGAGTGCTTTCCGCTCGAAGCCGTCCGCTTTCATAACTTCATCAAATGTGTCTTTGACAAGCTGTTCATATAATGATGCCTGCTCGACGGTGAGCGGCACGTACTCCTTCTGTTCTTGTTTTTCCGGTAAATTCAGTGCGACATGCTCATCGCGTTTTGTTCTTCGAAGCAGAAACGGCCTGATCATGCTGCGCAGTTTTTGAATTTTGTCCGGTTTTTCCCCTTTTTCGATCGGAAGCACATATTGCTTCTGAAATTGGTGAAGGCTTCCTAAAAGACCTTTATTGATAAAATCAAAAATGGCCCAAAGCTCCGTCAAACGGTTTTCTATCGGCGTTCCTGTCAGCGCAATGCGCTGATGGCTGTTCAATTTCCGGATAGATCGCGATTGTTTCGTATGGGCGTTTTTAATATTTTGCGCTTCATCGATGCAGAGGCTGGACCAATAAACAGAAGAAAGTTCGTCAAAATCAACGTGGCTTAAGCCGTATGACGTCAAAACAATATCGGAGCACAAAACCTTTTTTTGAAATGCTTCGCCTTTTTTCCGGTTTTGGCCGTAATGTAAATAAACGTTTAATTGAGGAGCGAATTTTTCTATTTCCTTTTGCCAATTGCCGAGCACGGACGTCGGTACGATGATCAGTGCGGGTGTTTCCGGCTTCTCCCGTTCCTTCACATATTGAAAATAAGCAATCATCTGCACTGTTTTCCCGAGCCCCATATCGTCTGCCAAACATGCGCCAAAACCGAAGCGGCGTAAAAATAACAGCCAATCCACGCCTTGTTTTTGATAAGGTCTGAGGGTGCCGGCGAAATGCTTCGGCATGCTTACGGAAGGGATTTCCGAAAGCTCCCCCAGCTGCTTCACCATTTTTTTTAATGTGCTGTTTAATTTGATTTCGATCCCAGCAAATGGGCGCTCTAGCTCGTCCCCCTCTTCGCGATTTCGCCCAAATTCCTGCTCTAAAATATCAAAAATGTGGAGGCCCTCTTTTTCTGCACGCTTCAGCATTTTTTTCATCTGCTCGATCATTGACGGATCAAGCATGATCCATTTTCCCCGTATGTTGACGAGCCGCCGTTTTTGCTCAACCAGTTGTTCAAATTCTTCTTCGGTCAGCTCCACGCCGTTTGTTGCGATCCGCCAATTAAAGTCGATGAGGGAATTCATCCCGACAAACGATCTTCCTTTCGGGACGGTATTCACATGCGCTTTCAATGCCAGGCTCGATTGCTTCACCGCCTGCCACCAGGATGGCAAAAGAATCTCGACGCCTGATTTGATGAATGTTTCGCTTGCTTCAAATAAAAAACGCCACGCCTCCTGTTCGCTTAATAGAGCTTCTCCATTTTCAAATGCAAGCCATGGGACGATTGCAGTAAGGCGCTGCTGTTCACGCTCAATTGTGTCCGTATATTTCCGCCATTTAGCCGGCAGCGAGCTTTTCCCCTTGTATAAAAGAAAAGAATCTTTGTCTGTTTGGTCTCGCAAAAACATTTCCAGCTTCCAAATGCCACCATCCTGTTCAGGTTCATTTAAACGGAAGCCGATTTGAAACGGCCGATCGTTTAATCGCCAGCCTATTTTCTCAAGCCAGTCCTGTTCGTCAAGAAAATGCCCTTCAAATGACGTGAGCAAAGGATATGTTTCGACAAGCTGATCCCAAGCACGTTTCGCTCCTGCGCTTCTTTCCAAAAGGTCAGAAACGGCAGCGGAAAACCATGGAAGATCAATTTCCTTAACCGTTTTATCCTTCGGCTTCCAGCCCATCTTTCCTTTTTGCCAAGATGAATAGTCAGGCATGAAGTTACCGGTTTGAACGTGCTGAAAAATCATTTCGGCTGTTTGCAATGTCTGGTCAAGATCGCTGGAAAAGGAAATATTGAGCAGAGAGTTGACCGGTTGTTTGGCAAAAAATTCGACCGCCTGCCACGGCGAAAGCAGAATACAATTGTCTGATACACGCAAATCGGTGCCGTAAAAGGAAGAAGTATGCCAAATAAATGCATATTGCTGCCATTCCTTAAGCGCAAGAAAGGTGCCAACTTCATCTGTACACCAAATGCTGTATTGATGATCTCCGATTTTCTCGGCGCAAATCACAAGACTAGTTGTGGTGAACATGTCCCCACTTCCTTTTCTGTTGAATACTTTTGATATTTAAGCTGTGTATTACATCAATTTTCCTTTTACGAGCTCTTCTTGAAAAGCGCGAAGGCGTTTATACTCGCTCGTAATATGCTGAAAATAGTGTTCCCAAGTGTCCATATCGCCCGTTTTATTATAAACGCGTTTCAGCCTTTTTAAATATTTCACAGCGTCTTTGTAGCTTGATCGGTTTTTGGCGGCGATTTTGCCGGCAATTTCTTGATGCAAGAGGGGAAGCAGCACACCGGGTGCTTTTTTTTCAATGACAGTAAGAAGCCGGCTCTCTACATCATCTAGAGAGAAACCGATCGAAAGCTGAAGCTCCGCCCATGTATGAAACAGGCTTTTTTCTATTAAATATTCATGATAAACTGCATAGCTGTACGGAAGAAGCTTTCGGCAAGCGTGTTCGAACGTCTCGTCATCCCCAGCTTGAGCGCGATAATGTTCAAACTCATTTAATAAATAATATATTGTTTCTTGTCGATCGTAAAAATCTTCCACTTGAATATACAAATTGGCTTGATCAAGAATCACCGGGACCCATTTTCGGAACCGTTTAAATTCTTTTCGTTTGTTCATCGATATAATCCAATCAAACATAAACGGCAAAAGAGGAAGATCAGTTTCATGCAAGTAATGGATGATATGGTCGTCGTTTTTGTCTAAAAAATCAAAATGGAAAATAGCGAGTTCGCATTCAAGAATGAACAAACCGCCTTTTTTCATTTCATCATCTTTTCGATGTTCAAGCATCGTCCGCTCTTCTTCTATCCACTTTTTTCGGTTCAGCAAATGCTCCCAGATGATCCGGTAAATAACGACTCGCTCGTAAAGAAAAGCTTTGCCGCAAAACAAAAGCTCGCGGATGTGATCCGTCATGTCATGTAAAATAGGATCAGCGGAAAAAGGTAAAGGCGTTGTTTTTATTTGCTTTACATGTTCAATGATCGCAAGCTGCAATTCTTCTATCACTTGAGCAGCGTATTGGAAAAGAGCTGGCGAATTTGTATTTGTTTCGTTTTGATGGCAAAAGCGACAAATTTCAACAAGCAGACTACTTGCCAGCATGATATGGTAGAGAGGTTTTAATTCTCGGTTTTTAGGCTCCTTCTTTTTCAGAAGAGGATACACTTTATACCAAATCGCGTAAATTCTTTGTGTACCGAAGAGTGTTTCAACATTGTCCAATTCGGCTTTAAAAAGCTCCGACCAGTCTTCGGCCGGTTGTTCACTCGGCTTCATTCCTTTTTGAATCAAGCCTTCCTCCTTCAACACGGCCAGCTTTTTATTCGGTTTTTCTTTCCACTTGTTAAAAAAGTCACCGAGATCGTCTGTTAATGCATAAATATATAAAAAAACAGCAATGAGATGACGGCATGGAAACTCATTAGAACAGGAGCAGCTTGACAGCTGAAAATATTCCAAATCAAGCTTGACATGAGCGCGCTTTACGTCCTCAACTGCCGCCGTAATAAATATTCCTTCTTGCTTGACATTAAACACGTTTCCTTGTCTATATAAAAGAAACCCTTTTTTCATCCATTCACGGTGTTCCTCTGTTTCAGGGGAAAGCATGTTCATTACTTGTTCCGAACATTGAAGCACTAATTGTTTATCGAATATATGGGAAGGCATGAGAAGTCCGCTCCTTTGTCGTTTATAGCAACACGTTCCTTACGATTATAGCGCAAAATGCGAAATCGAACACGATTCTTGTCTAGTAAACTATTGCAACTTTGATTTGATGTTTGTATAATTGTCATATCTTGCTGTTTAATTTTGTAAAAATTTGAAGAAAGGAAATTTTTCAGAATGAAAGAGACAAAGAAGATCCAGGACGAATTTCTGAAAATTCTCCTTAATGCGTATAAGCAAGGTGAAACAAACGAACATGTCACAACGAAAGAGTTATTAAAACAGCTTGAACACGAGATTAAAAAGGTGTATGTATCATAGCTGTGGGATTGTGGGATTATCCCACATCATACTGAAAGTAGCAGGCATCCGCCAGATACTTTCAAGCAAAAATAGAAAAATACGAAATCAAGTAGAGAAAAACGGTTTGTTTTCTCTACTTGATTTATTTTAAGTGACTTATCTGACATCTCCTTTCATTCTGCATGTTTTAAAAGCTAGGGAACGTTTGATTGTTCTATCTCCCCCGAACTAAAAATAAGCCTTTTTTCCTGTAAACATCATAAGGCGGCTGACCGATATGGGTATTGTAGTTCTTACTTCATATTATTTTTGTAAGGATTTTTGAAGTTTTTAATGACGCTTTCTTGGTATTTGCTAGGAGAAGCGCGTCAGGGGAAGGGGAGGGTGAAGGGTTGAAAGGTCAATGGTTGACACCGGAAGAAATCGAAGCAAGAAGAAAAATCAAAAAAATGTGCCTTTATATCGCTTTTCCGGTTTTTGCTGTTGCCATTGGGGCGGCTGCCGCAATTTTGCTGAATACGATGTAGGAAGAAAGTGTAAGGAGGTGAATTGAAGCGATTCACCTCCTTACGCTTTTTTCTGAAAAAGGACAAAATTCTCTATAAAAAATGTCGAGTCAACTAGATGTTGGAAGAATTTAATATTATAATAAATTGATAGGTAATGACATATTTTGCAACGGAGGTAAACATGGAAGAAACAATTAGTTTAAAAGAGATATTGGATACATTGAAAAAACGGATCAGCTTAATTATTCTCATTACGGCGATTGCAACAGCGTCAAGCAGCATTGTCAGCTATTTTTTTATTACTCCGATTTATCAAGCTTCCACCCAAATTTTAGTCAACCAAACGAAGGATGACCAAGCCGCTTTTCAATACAACGAAATTCAAACGAATTTGCAGCTCATTAATACATACAATGTCATTATTAAAAGCCCAAGAATTTTAGAGCTGGTGATTGAAGAGCTGGGTTTAAACGAGACGGTCGACGAATTGAATGAAAAAATTACGGTCGGAAGCGAAAAGGACTCGCAGGTCGTCAACATTTCCGTTCAAGATCCTGACCCGCAGCACGCAGCAAATATTGCCAACACGGTTGCAGGCGTTTTTCAAAAGGAAATTAAAAACATTATGAACGTTGACAACGTCAACATTTTGTCGAAAGCGGAAGTGAAAGAAAATGCTTCCCCTGTCAAGCCGAAGCCTGTCTTAAATATGGCAATCGCGTTCGTTGTCGGATTGATGGCCGGCGTCGGGCTTGCGTTTTTGCTTGAATATCTTGACAATACAGTGAAGACGGAGCAGGATATTGAGAAGCTTTTGGAGCTTCCAGTGCTTGGGGCAATTTCTGAAATGGACAATGAAATGAACAGCTCGGCTGTGAATCAAGCTGTCAAAAAATCGAGAGTAAGGGGAGAGACGTATGGCGCCTAGAGCGAAAGGAATGAAGCAAAAACAGCGCACATTGATCACAGCGCTAAACCCGAAGTCGCCGATCTCTGAACAGTACCGGACGATTCGGACAAACATTCAATTTTCATCTGTTGACCATGAAATTCGTTCGATCATGATTACATCAACTGGCCCTGGAGAAGGGAAGTCGACAACGGCGGCAAACTTGGCTGTTGTATTTGCCCAGCAAGGGAAGCAGGTGCTGTTAATTGACGCCGATTTGCGCAAACCGACAGTTCATTATACATTCAGGCTGCAAAACATTCACGGATTGACGAGCGTGCTGTTAAGAAATGCGACTTTACAGGAAGCTGTATCGGTAAGTGAAGTTGATCATTTGGACGTTTTAACGAGCGGACCGATTCCTCCGAATCCAGCCGAGCTTTTGTCATCGAGAAGCATGGTGGAGCTGCTCAAAGAAGCTTATGATCAATACGACATTGTAATTATCGACTCTCCGCCTCTTTTAGCGGTAGCGGATGCGCAAATTTTGGCTAATCAAGTCGATGCGTCGATCATGGTGGTGGCAAGCGGAAAAACGGAGAGAGAAGCAGCGTTAAAAGGAAAGGAATCATTGATAGCGGCGCAAAGCAAGCTGCTAGGAGTTGTATTAAACGGCAAGCCGCAGAAAGACAGCCATTATTACTATTATTACGGCGGGAAAAATTAGGTATTTTCTCCTATTTTCCTTTGAAAAAAACAGTCTACTTGTTTAAAATGAGAAATATCTGATTTTTTTCCGTGATTTGAAGGATGGTGTCGTATGATGATTGATCTGCACTGTCATATATTGCCGGAAGTGGACGATGGAGCGAAGCATTTGACTGAAAGTATCGAAATGGCGCGAGCGGCTGTCCGTCAAGGGATTTCGGTCATTACCGCTACACCGCACCATAAAAACGGGAAGTTTGACAATGAATGGAGTTTCGTTATAGAAAAGACAGAAAAATTGAATGAAACATTGAAACAGGAAGGAATTCCGCTTACAGTTGTTCCCGGCCAAGAGATCCGGCTGTACGGGGAACTGCTTGAAGACTTTTCGGCTGGGAACTGCGGCGGTTTAAATCAGTCAAACTATATTTTAATTGAGTTTCCTTCAAACCATGTGCCAAGATATGCGGAACGGTTGATATTTGATATGATGATGGCCGGGCTGAATCCGATCATTGCCCATCCAGAGAGAAACAGCGAAATTGCTCAAAATCCCGACCTTTTGTACAAGCTTGTAAAGCAGGGAGCGGCAGCCCAGCTGACAGCAGCAAGCATTACGGGAACGTTTGGCAGCAAAATTAAAAAATTTTCTTTCGAGTTGCTAAATTCCAATCTTGTTCATTTTATTGCTTCAGATGCGCACGATTTGAAGTATAGGAGCTTTCACATGCAGGAAGCTTTTGCAGAGGTGGAAGAACAATTTGGCATAGATGCGGTCGAATATTTCAAAGAAAACGCCGACTGCGTCATTCGAAACGAAGCGATTTACAAAGAACCGCCCGAGCGCATCAAAAAAAAGAAGTTTTTTGGAATTTTCTAAATTACAATATATTGAATGGCAATTAGCGCCTTTTCTATATAATATATTGTTTTTTAGAATTTTTTTAAAGGTGATGTCTCTTTACCTTTATCAATAGAGGCACTCGGCCGCACTGTGGGTGCTTCCAAAAGGACACCTTAGACGCTAGTCGTCGATGGTGCGGTGTGAGGGCGGGTTAGATGCCCGGTTTAATAACACGGTATATTGAAAGAATTCACTGGATAACGCCCAAAATTGTAGGCAGCTGTAAGCATTCTTTACTCTGCATGGAAAGGAAAATTATACTATTTTATGAGTGATTGGATTGAGTAAAAAAGCAATATTGAACAAACACAAGAAAGTATTGATAAAATTAACAGGAAAACATTGACTTATATAAAAAATCTTAATTGAAATTTGCATCAAACATATTAAGCTTTGTTTATTAAACAGTCTGCAAATTGTCAGTAAATAATTTACCTAAAACAGAGGGAACTAAATAAAGAGTATTTAAACAAAAAATGCTAAAACTAAAAAACAAAACTGGAACTAGAAACAAAAAGTGGTTATTGTTTTCAAAACCGATATGAATCTACGTATGCTCTATTGATGAATAGATTATACGTAGGTCCGTATAAACAAAAAGTACAAAGGGAAGTGAGTGAGTATATTGAAAAAAGTGAGGAAAGCCATCATACCAGCTGCGGGGCTCGGAACAAGATTTTTGCCCGCAACGAAAGCGATGCCGAAAGAAATGCTGCCGATCGTTGATAAACCGACGATTCAATACATAGTAGAGGAAGCGATCGAATCCGGAATTGAGGACATCATCATCGTCACCGGAAAAGGAAAAAGAGCGATCGAAGACCATTTTGACAACAACTTTGAGCTTGAACAAAATTTAGTGGAAAAAGAAAAATTTGATCTCCTGGAAAAAGTGCGCCAATCTTCCAAAGTAGATATTCATTACATACGGCAAAAAGAACCAAAAGGGCTTGGACATGCCGTCTGGTGCGCTCGGAAATTTATCGGCGACGAACCGTTTGCGGTGCTTCTTGGAGATGACATCGTGCAGGCGGACAAGCCTTGCTTAAAACAGCTGATGGACGAATATGGAAAAACGGGAGCATCGATCATCGGCGTACAGCCTGTTCCTGAAGAAGAAACACACCGCTACGGCATCATCGAGCCGCTCGAACAAACGGGCCGCCGATACGAAGTCAAAAATTTCGTAGAAAAACCGGCAAAAGGAACAGCGCCATCCAATCTCGCCATTATGGGTCGGTACATATTAACGCCTGAAATTTTTCAATTTTTAGAAGAACAAAAAATTGGAGCCGGCGGCGAAATCCAGTTGACTGATGCCATCCAAAAACTAAATGAAATCCAACGTGTCTTTGCCTACAACTTCGAAGGAAAACGGTATGATGTCGGGGAGAAAGTAGGTTTTATACAGACGACTATTGAATTTGCATTGCAGAATCAGGAGTTAAGAGAAGATCTTATTCAATTCATGGAGAAAATATTAAGCGATATGAAAGTAGAAGAGAAATAAAGGGGGACGGGGAGTTGTCGAAGTCGAATTCTGTACAAAAAGTGTTTGCTTCTAATCACAGTGTAGAATACACTTCCTTTCAAAGTTTAGAAGATACATCTAAACTATACGCTATTACAAAAAGAACAATGGATATTGTCGGAGCAATCATTGGACTTATTTTAACAAGTCCGCTTTTTTTTATTATTAGCATCTTCTATTTATTCGGTGACTCGAAAGGACCGATTTTCTTCAAACAAATTCGTGTCGGGAAACACGGAGAAAAATTTTATATCTACAAATTCCGCTCCATGATTGTTAAAGCAGATGAGAAACTGAAAGCAGATAAAGAACTTTATGAAAAATATTTAAGAAACAATTATAAGTTAGAACCACATGAAGATCCAAGAATTACAAATTTAGGACGATTCTTACGCAAAACGAGCCTTGATGAAATTCCTCAACTGATTAATGTATTAAAAGGGGAAATGAGTTTGGTTGGACCGAGACCAGTTGTCCAAGAAGAATTAAAAGAATATGGAGTTAAGGTAGGCGAGTTCTTATCTGTGAAGCCTGGCCTTACTGGATATTGGCAAGTAAGTGGTAGAAGTGAAATAGGATATCCTGAAAGAGTAAACTTGGAACTTTACTATGTATATAATCAGTCATTACTTTTAGATATAAAAATAATTTTAAAGACTGTTTGGATGGTCTTGCTTAAAAAAGGTGCTTATTAACTTATGTGAGAAATTAAGTTTATTACCTAAAATGTAAATTCTGCTTGTAACAATAGAAAGAATAAATAATAATTTTTTAAGGGTGTATTATTAGATGAAAATTAGAGTGGAACTTCATACTCACACTCAATATTCACATGACAGTCTACTAAATAAGTGGTTTTATTTACTAATGTTAAAGCTAAAGCGAATTAAAGTAGTAGGTATTACGGATCATAATGAAATAGAAGGGGCGATAAAATTTAAAAAGTTTTTAGAACGATTTGGAATAAGAGTTATAGTTGGTGAAGAAATTTTTTCGAGTAAAGGAGAAATTATAGGCTTATTTTTAAAAGAAAAAATAGCCCCTGGTAAATCTCCAAGAGAGACAATGCTTGAAATAAAAAAACAAGGTGGGGTGGTTTACATCCCACATCCCTATGATGAAAAAAGATATAAAACTGTTTTGCCGGAGGAAGAAATAGCTAAAAATTTAGATTTAATAGATATAATTGAAGTGCATAATGGACGAAACATAAAAGATTATTTTTCGCATAAACAATTAGAGATTGCAACCAAGTATAAAAAGATACAAAGTATCGGTAGTGATGCACATACGTTTTTTGAGTTAGGTAGAAACTATAATGAGATGGAAGAATTTGTTGATAAAAATGATTTTCTTGAGTCTCTGAAATATGCGAGTTATGTAAAGAAAAATTGTATCCAAATATCTCATCAAGTTACAAAATTTGTTCGGATAATTAAATTGATAAGAAAGGGTCAATTTAATGAGATATTTAGAATTATCAATAAAAGATACAGAAGAAGCAAGCAAGCAGCTGGCACAGAAAATAAGTCAAGATTTTAAGCCGGATGTAGTTGTTTTCATAGCAAAAGGTTCTTATATCATTGGAGATGTAATAAGTAAATACTTTGAAGTTCCATTAATTGAAATACATGCTGTTAGAGAAGGAAACAAATTAAAAAATTTAGTTAGCCCTGTATTAAAGTTGATTCCTAAAAGTGTAAAAAATTACTTAAGAAAGAAAGAGTTGCAATCAGGAGTTCATAATAAAAATTCTGAACGTAGAGTTTATCTAGAAAAGGGAAAAGATAAACTTCAAGATGCAGAGAATATTTTAGTAGTAGACGATTCGGTAGATACGGGACATACAGCAAAACAAGTTTGTGAATATATTATAAGAAATTTTGGAGAGAAAACAGTGAGATTTGCTAGTCTAAATTATTTCGAGGAAAGCGAAAAGGTTTTTAAAGTACATTACAGTATATATAGAAATCATATTATGGTAGGTCCTTGGTCAAAGGATTCGAAAGAATATAATGATTTTAAAAAATTATATTCTAAAGCAAAGCAAAGTGGTATGATATGAATTTAAAGGGCTAGAATTGCTTATAGAAGATAAAAGACATCGGTATTGATAGTGATGGTGGGGATTTAAACTATGTTTTTATTAAACAACAGTAAGTATGTTAATTTGATGAACGTTTTTTTAAGGTTATTGAATATTTTTCTTAAAGGAATATTTTTAATAATTGCTGCGAGATATTTAACGGTTGAAAGTATAGGTATCATAGGAACATTATTCGCTTACATTACATTAATTGTATTTTTTTTGGGTTTTGAATATTGGTATTACTCTAATAGATTAATTAAAGATCAAAACGACTTAAAAGTAATTATAAATCAATTCTTTTTATATGTAATCATTTATATAATTTTTATTCCAATTATCTATACGGTATTTCAAATTAAATATAGTTTAGGTCTAGAAATTTCTATAATTGTACTTTCTTTACATTTAACTCAAGAAACATCAAGAATCTTAATTTTTATAAACAAACAATTGACAGCCAGTATTCTCTCAATTATTACACAAAGTTTATGGACAATCCCCATTTTTATTATCTGGCTTTTAGGTTTTGTCATAAGTTTGAATAATATTTTTCTAATTTACTCTGTCTTTGCACTAACCGGAGCAATTGTTAATATTATATTTTTGACTAAGTACTTCAGCATTAATATTAAAGAACTTAAAAAGTATATAGCATTGTTAGATTATAGCCTTATTTCACGGGGTATAAAACTTACAATGTTGATTTTGTTAAGTACATTAAGTATAAAAGCCTCTGAATTAATGGGTAGATTTATTTTGGAACGTCAAGATATGTTAGTAGAAGCGGGAGTTTATACCTTTTATCAAAGTATAGTTAGTATACTTTATTTATTATTATATTATGGAGTTAGTTCTTTTTATTTACCGAAGCTAAATAAATGTGATTTAAATTCTGAGGCATATATATTTATAAAAGAAAAATATAAAAAGACTTTTATTATTTCTTTAATATTGGGAACATTGTTGATTCTTTTTTTTGGTACATTATTAATATATTTTTTTATAAAAGATGTAAGTTATATAGAAAATATTATATGTTTCTACATTATGTGTGTAGGAGGATTTTTATACACTTCATCAACATATTTAGGTATATTAATCTATGTGAATAGAATTGATTCGATAACAATAAAGATAAACTTTATTTCTGTATTTATAGCATTTATAGCATTATACGTTGGTCTGAAAAGTGTAAAAAATGCTCTTTTAGGGATCTCTCTTGGCTATGTATTTTGGAGTTTATTAATTTTGTTACTAAACGTATACAATTGCCGTAAACACGCTTTAATATAAGAATCGTTAATATGAACTTCTTGATCTTCAAGAATCAATAAAAAATAATTTATCTTTAGCTTCGAAATTAAAAAAATCTCATTTTTAAAACCCGTGGTGCTATATAAAATCAGACAAGCATAAAAATAGCCCTTGCATGAGGATCTCCTTAAAATGAAAGTGCAACCAAACATCAAAAGGAGAAGTTCCCATGCAAGAGCACTTTCATTTTACAACAGATCAGGCCAAACTTCAAAAACAATATGAAGCGATTTTGTTCTTTGTATCGGCTCAACTATCGAGTATCCAGATTCATCTTCAACGCCGAAATCGTCATTTGTTGAAACAGGAAGACGAAGTCATCATCACCATCCATGTCCTTGGAAAGTTGTTGGGCTTCACTTCCGAACGGGCTTGGCACCGGTTTGTGATCGGGAATTTGTTTCCCAAGGCCTTGTTCCCTGAACGTTCTCGGTACAACCGTCGCTGCCGAGCGCTTGGCTTTGCGATCAAATGGATGCGGCACCAGCTGGCCAAGCGCGGGCAACACCATGCGTATGCGGTGGTGGACAGCTTGCCGATCGAGCTGTGTCATTCAGCCCGAATGCATCGCGTCAAACGGTTTCGTGGAATCGCCGATATTGGCTATTGTGCTTCCAAAAAGACCGCTTTCTATGGGTTGAAACTTCATCTGCAGGCCACCGACCATGGGCTTCCGATGGGATATGTCGTCACCGAAGCGTCTTGTCACGACCGGGTGGCCGCTGAAACCGTCATGACACAAATTCCACATCCGTATAACCTAGGTGACAAAGGGTGTATCAGCCAAAAGCTGCAAAAGAAGCTGTACGAAGAGCACCGAGTCGCTTTTTGGACGCCAGTTCGAAAAAATCAGCGAATTCGCCAATCAGACGCATGGAAACAATGGATGAAACGAAAACGCAAAGTGGTGGAAACCGTGTTTTCGATTTTAGTCGATTCGTACGGATCACCGAGATTCGAGCGAACTCGGTTTCTGGATTTGAAACGGCACTGGATGGTATTTTACTGGCTTACTCCCTTGTTGTTCTTAGGCTAGTTGAGCGTTAAGACTCAACTAGCACCACGGGTATTTTTAAAATATTTTCGGACGCATTAAGGAGAAAATAAGTTCGCCTATATTAACTAAAAAATATTCGGGTGTTAACAATGAAAAAAATTGATGTATTGATACTTATAGAACATGTGGTTAGAGAATTAGAAATGGCAGTATTACTAAAGTATTATCTTGAGCAAAAAGGTTATACAGTTGAAATTAAGTCAACGAAATTCAATAAAGAAGAGCTTGTTTTTAAATATCGGCCTAAAATTCTAGTTACACCTTGGGCATATAGTGATATAGAAATGAATTTCTTTAAAGCATTTAACTATTTTTCAAAAAATAAAACAATAATATTTAATCTACATCAAGAACAAATTACCAACGAAAGAAACTTAATGTATATGTTACCAAAAGGGGAGGCAAAAAATGTATATCATTTGTCATGGGGAAAAAAGTTCACTCAATTACTGTTAGAAAATGGGTGTTCCGATGAGTTAATATACGAGCTGGGAAATCCAAGGTTAGACTTTTACAAAAAAGAATTATTGGGTTTTTCTATCTCGAAAAGAGAACTAGCCAAGATGTATAATTTAGACCCACAGAAAAAGTGGTGTTTAGTAATAGGGAATGGAATTCATCATTTAACCCAAGAAGACATAGATTTATTTGAATCTCGAGGTGTAGGTTATAAAAGAATTTATGGTCCTGCTGTAGAGGCATATAACAAGCTTTTGGAATGGATTGAGACTTATTTGGCAGAAAATAAGGATTATGAGTTTATATATAGGCCCCATCCTAGTTATGCAAACAAGGACTTAGAAGATCAAAGGTTAAGCCAACTAAATAAAAAATATAATAGTTTTAAAGTTATCGCTGATTATTCTTTGAGAGACTGGATAGTCAATAGTGATTTATCTGTATCATTTTTCTCTACTTCTGCAGTTGAAAGCACTGTAGCAAATAAACCGCATTATTTAATTAGACCTCAAATATTAAGTGAAGATTTAGAAGTATCAATATTTAAAAATACAACAAATAAAATAAGCTCTTATACCCAATTCTTTTCAGTATTGAAAAGTAATAATTTAGAATTAGACCCGATTTTATTAGAAAATATTAATAAAGAGGTTAATATTGTTGAAGGTAAATTAGTTACTAAACAAATCGCGGACATTATTTCGGATTTTCTTTCGAATGAAAAAAAATACATCATTGGTTACAAATTAAATGTATTCAGTTTTACAAAAATATTTGTAAAGTTTGTTTTTAAAAAGATGTTATATTTTGCAGCGAGAAAGTCAAGTTTTATTAAATCAAAAATTAAAAACGCTAAAGATATTAGGTGGGGGTACATTCTAAAAGAAGGGCCTGATTACTTTGACGATAAGGATATAATTGAGATACAAAAAAAGATAGATTCATTGCCTTTTTTATGAAATTAACACAAAAAACATCCATGAATAAATTTTACTCCCCACCCAGGCATGAAAATCCATCTCTCCTTCCATAATGGAGGATGAACGCAAACAGTTTGGAAAGACGTGCTTTTTAATGGTGGTTCGACCCTGTGCAAAAAACTGTTTGAGTCCATTTGGTGTTCCACCCATTGTGAGCCCTTTTCATGCGAAAAGGTGACTACGAACAGAAAAATGCCTAACGTACAAGTGGACTCACTGTTTGCGAATTCATCAATGGAAGGAGTAAGAATCATGGATGTTCTTTATCATCGTTGTGCGGGATTAGATGTCCATGCCGAAACCATTGTCGTTTGTGCCCTTCTTGGAGAAGAAGATCACATTCAAAAGGAAATCGAAACATTCCCTACTTTCACGAAAGATTTGTTTCGTCTTCTGAAATGGTTAGAAGATCGTGGGGTCACTCATATTGCGATGGAAAGTACCGGTGTTTACTGGAAACCCGTGTTCAACATTTTGGAAGACTATTTTGACATTACTCTCGCTAATGCCCAGCGCATCAAAAATGTTCCCGGTCGAAAGACAGATGTCTCCGATGCCGAATGGATCGCCAAATTATTGCGTTATGGGCTGATCGAGAAGAGTTTCGTTCCGCCTGCGGACATTCGGGAATTGCGAGATTTGACCCGTTTACGGAAAAAGTGGATTGGGCAATTGACCGCTGAGAAAAATCGGATACAAAAAGTGTTAGAGTGTTCGAATATCAAGTTAAGTTCTATCATTTCGGACATATTTGGTGTATCTGGGCGAAAACTACTTGAACGCCTAATGAAACAAGGATATATCGAAGAACCAGAGATTGATGCCTGCATTCATGGGAGAATGAAAGGAAAAAGACAACAAATTCAAGATTCTCTCTTTGGAACATTGACCGAGCATCAGTTGTTTATGATTCGCCAATCTTGGAAGCATATCGAATCGTTGGAAAGCTTACTTCGAGAAATCGAAGAGCGAATCGACCAACTCTTACAAGCCTACAAACAAGAGATGGAGCTTCTTGTGACCATACCGGGAGTCAAAAAAGAAACCGCTGCCGTGATCATCGCTGAAATCGGGGTCGATATGGGACAGTTTCCAACTTCGCAACACCTCGCTTCATGGGCTGGAGTGGCTCCAGGGAATCATGAAAGTGCAGGGAAACGGAAAAGTACCCGAACGACGAAGGGAAATCTCCATATCAAATCCGCGTTATGTGAGGCAGCGTGGGCGTTATCTCGATGCAGGAATCAACGATTGGCAGCGAAATATTGGTCACTGGCGGCACGCAGGGGAAAGAAAAAAGCACTCGTTGCGATGGCGCACCGAATGCTTACAATCATTTACTGCATGCTTTCTCGAAAAGAACCGTTTCGAGAACAGCCAACCTATTAATATAACCAAAAAGACGAAGAACTATACGAGATACCTAAAAATAAGGTAGCTCTGCTTTCTTATTGCCGTTTTTGGTCATTAACAGGGTATCCAATTTGATCGTGGGGTATACCGATTCGACCATGTTTCATTGATTTTCACAGAAAAAAAGTTGGAATTTATAGAGATGATGTTAGCATGTTTTTGGCAATTAAAAAATGTACCAAAGGCAAATAAGAGTATCCGTTTCACTGAATATTAACTCATACACCACGTTACTTGACATGGAGCCTCTGCGCTCATGATTCTATGCAAAAGAGCAAGCCATATCGTTTTGCAGGCAGGAAAGCCCATCATGACCGCCACTCCATATCAAGTTATAATTATACAAAAATAGATGCATATGCTTCATTGCCTGTACATTTTCTCATTGCTACTAACAATTTGTAGTGAAATGCGAACGTGTTGCAAAACGCATAATGCGTGCATAAAGGGACATAAAAAATCCACCCCTTTGGAAATTATATACAGTCAGTGAACACAAATTACAATCCAAGGGACGGACACTATTATGGTTTCCAGCTGGATCAAAGAACATGCATACATGGGTGATATCGATTCTCTTTTGGTTTCAAGAACAAGGATTTTCGGAGTTTCATGCCCAACTGTTCACGGATTAGGCGTTCAACAGCCTTCTATTGTCTTGATCGACAGCACGGCGTTGAGAAGTAGTCTATATGATTCCCAAGCCAAATGGGGGATGTCGACTCGATATCGGTTTGTTTAAGGGCTATAAACTTCATGTAGGGACCACAACAGAAGGAATTATTTTATCTCATGTTTTCACGACAGCCAACCGACATGACACGGCTGTAGATCCGGAGGTCTTTTCGGCTTTAAAAGGTTGGAACATTCCATTTGCGTTATGAGATGCGGCCTATGATAGCGAAAATGCCCGAAACGCCGCCGAGAACATCGGGATCTTTTTTGTGTCCCCAGTTGAATCCTTGAAACCAAAAGAGCGAGAGAAAAGATGCCTATGGTCGTGTGATTCCCGATTTCTTGAACACTTGGTTTGGGAAGAGGTTGTTGGGATTACGTGTGAACATCGAACGAGTATTCAACCAGCTCAAGATCAACGGCCTAGAGTAATCTCGTTGGTATGGGTTACGTCGCTATCAGCTGCATGTTCAATTGTGTAGACTTATGCACAACTTCGAGTTTTTACTTTAATTTTGCAATACCATCAAATGTAATAATAAAACTTAAATACTAATTACAAAAACAATCAATATCAATTTCGGGAAGGAGTATTATGATTTTAAAACAGTTAATAATAAGAGTATTAATGTGTGTAGCAGTAATTCTGAATTTTATTCCTAATAGTTCCACAACATATGTTTTTACAACATTAATTTTTATTGGGTATTTAGCATATTACTTTATAATTGAAACAAGATATTTCATCATATACTTTATTGTGTTTTTTTCAATATTATCAAATTTACTAAGCACGCTTTTACTGGAAACTCAAAATGTGTATCTTTATGAGTTAGGAACCATATCTTTTTATGCAGGTTCTTTTAAATATGCATTTTTAATTTTTGTTATAACTAACGAATTTTTATATTTTTTTTATAAAAAAGAAAGGATTAAATTTAATAGTCTAGAATTGAAAGATCCTGCAAATAAAAATATAAATTTTATTGATAGGCTAATGTTAATAGTCTATTTAGTTCTTTTAGGTTATTTTATTTTAAATATAGTTGACAAACCTTTTTGGGTTGTAAATGTAGGGAAGTTTGGATATGAAAAGGAAGTATTTTCTGCCAATCCTTTGCTAGGAAATATTAAAGTGATTTTAATGTATTATAGCGTTTATTTAGGATATATGTTCTATAGAACTAAAAATGCAACCTTTATACTGTTATTTTTACTATCTGTTTTAAGTTACTTTTGGATTGGCCAGAAATTTTCTTCTATATTATTTATGTCGCTTTATTTTATATTCCCGTTCCTTCTGAAAATGAATATAAAAAAAATCAGAAAAGTTACTTTGCGAGTTGGAATTATGGTACTTTTGATCTTATTTGTTAATAGAATACTCTTTGTAAATAGTTCGATGAATAAAGTAGAAAATGATATAACTCAATACTTTTACAATAGATTAGCACAACAAAACCAACTTTGGTGGTACTTTTATTCACATAGAGATGAGTATAGAAATAAGAATAAAGTTGATGAAATAATAGAGGATATTCGATACAGTAATGAGAATGTTGATAATATAAAAAAGATTAAAAGTGGGGAATTTAAGCTAATTGATATAGCTGCCGGTCGAAACATGGCTCTAGCAAGAGCACAACTTAATGCTCCATTTGCAACTGGTGTGCATTCACAAGTGTTATATTATTCCGGTTCTATAATAATTGTTTTACTATATGTTATACTATGGGCCTTTTTTTATAACAAAATAACTTTTATATTTTTTAAATTATTAGGAAATCATACTTTTCTAGCATCACCCTTATTAGTTTTGTTTGCTAAAATATACAAAATGTCTTTTGAAATTGGCTTTCAAATAGTAAATAGAATATTTCAAATTACAAACATAATGACGTTAATCCTGATTATTATAGTGTTTACGATAAGTAGAATGTTAGATGACAAGAAGAGGAGGTTTGGTGTAGCGCTTCTCCCACCATTGCGTTCAAAGCGCCAATAAGGTGACGCTCGCATGGTGTCTATACGTAAACACTTGTTTCTGTTTGCCGACTTCGGACTATGTGGCATGAAGGATCTGATAGGCATGGACATGGGTTTCATCTTGAACAAAAGTACGGTATCGGGATTCAACAGTTTTTTAATGAGGTCGAGTTCTCTTTCAAACGTTCATTGTTGGTCTGGATCGGCTTTGGCTAGCACATAAGTTGAGCGCGTGTAGCTTAAGCGTAGTCGCCAAAGCATGCGCAAAATGCCTGTACAGCTCATCTCGACCCCATACGTGTTGTGCACATACTCCCGAATAATAGAAGTGGTCCATGAGGAAGCGCATCCCAATCTGTGATCGGAAGGGGAACTCGTTTAAAATGACTTGCTTGGGTTCGTTTTGTTGTTCGGCTGTAAAAAAACATGGGCGTCCCGGTCCACATTTTCGTTCTAATAAGGCATCTATCCCACCTTCATTAAATTTTTTGACGTAGGTGGCAAAGGATTGACGATGAAGATTGCACAAATCAGCGACTTCTTTCCCTATGTAGTCTTCCATTACGAGACGAACCGCCGTGATGCACATACGTAAGCAAACATTATCTTGCTGTTTCTCTAATTTCCGTAAATCGGTTGGGGTGAGGTCATGCGTATGAGTGATGGTGAGACGTGCCATTGTTTTTATCGCTCCTTCGTTCCTGAATTCTAGCTATAGTATGGACAAGAACAAAGAACGATAATCAAACCAAATCGAAACAGTTAGTCAGTTATATATAGCACCACGAGTTATTTATATTAAAGACTATATTTATATAAAGATATATAGTAACGATGTTAAGAAAAAAACAATTAGAGTCCCACAATTCTTACCCGTAAACAAAGAGATCAATATCCGTAATTTTGATATTGAGAGAGGAGCCGCTAATCTAAAGTTTTACAGAATGTAAGGATAACAGGTGTGTTTATTAAATGATAAGATTCACTTAATTTAATGTTGGTCTTACAACTTTTCTCCGAAAGTTAGTTGGACTCAATTGCTGATTGAAAATGTTACATGTACACCTTTTCTCACATGTAGGCACTTTGAAGGTAAATGGATGTACCTGCTGATGTTCATCTTCGGTGAAAAAGTTCTTTGCAGTTCATGTTTTAATGGATTACAGACCGCTTGTTTTTACGATCGGTAATTAATCAGTGCTTAAAAAATAACTTATTTGTGAATGATACAATATTGATTGAAAGGATTGGGATTGATACGATGATTTTCGAAAATAGTACAGTACTAGTTACCGGTGGTACAGGTTCAATAGGTAGCGAAATAGTTCGTCAATTATTACTGCATAATCCGAAGTCTATAAGAATTTTTAGTCGTGATGAGAGTAAACAGTTTTTTATGCAACAAGAACTTCATGAGTATGATAATATAAGATATTTGATAGGTGATGTAAGGGATAAACAGAGGCTGTTGTACGCAACTGAAGGAGTAGACTATATATTTCATGCTGCGGCATTAAAGCATGTTCCTGCGTGTGAGTATAATCCGTTTGAAGCAGTCAAAACGAATGTTATAGGGGTACAAAATGTAATTGAAGCAGCCCTTGCTAATGAAGTTAAGAAAGTTATTTCTATCAGCACTGATAAAGTAGTTAACCCAATGAATACTATGGGGGCTACAAAATTATTATCCGAGAAATTAATAAGTGCAGCCGATTATTATAAAGGTGCACATAAAACAGTTTTTTCTTGTGTAAGATTTGGAAATGTAATGGGTTCAAGAGGTTCTGTTATACCTTTATTTAAGGAACAAATTAGGAGTGGCAAACCAATTACTTTAACAGATAGAAGAATGACAAGATTTATGATGTCTATTCCTCAGGCAGCAAACTTAGTTTTAAAAGCTGCGGAATATGCTCGGGGTGGAGAGTTGTTTATATTAAAAATGCCTTCTTTGAATATTTTAGATTTAGCAGAAGTATTGATAGAAGATTATGAGAAAGCTTATGGCATAAAATTCGAACCAAGAATTAGAGAAATAGGAATTAGACCAGGAGAAAAGCTTTACGAAGAACTTATGACTCTGGATGAATCTGAAAGGGCGTTATGCAATGATGAGATGTTTTTAATTCCTTCAAACATTAATGACAGGGCTAAGAGTTATGAATATGCTGGGTTTGTAAAAGCAAAGTATGAGGAGTATTCTTCCTTAAATGCGCCAAAATTAAATAAGAACGCAATATTAGAATTATTACAGCGGGAAGGGCTGTCTTTTAGATAAAAATATATGATTTTTTGATAAAAAGGTGATAATGTGAAGATATTGTTCGTTGGGTTTGGCTCAATCGGAAGAAGACATTTAAGTAACCTTCAAATGGTTGCAAATCTCAGAAAGATTGATATAGAGGTAATTCTTTATAGATCTTCCAATATTTCAAATCATATTCCTTATAAACAATTTACCGACTATGATTTAGCTTTAGCTGAAAATCCTGATGTTGTTTTTATTTGTAATCCAACGCATTTACATTTGGATTTTGCGATAAAAGCAGCAAACAAGGGCTGTCACTTATTTATAGAAAAACCGTTGTCTCATAGCCTCGAAAAAGTAGATGATTTAATAAATGTTACTCACAATAAGGAGAATATTGTATTAGTTGGTTGTAACATGAGATTTCATCCTGGGTTAAAGCTCGTTAAAAGATTGATTGATAATAATACTATAGGTGATATTTATTCAGTGTCAGCATCTGTAGGGCAATACTTACCAGATTGGAGACCTAATCAAGATTATCGTCTATCCTATAGTGCTAAGGAAGAGTATGGTGGAGGAGCTGTTCTTGACCTAATTCATGAATTGGATTATGTGTACTGGCTTATTGGTGATGTGAGTGAGGTATGCGCTTTATCGGGTAAGGTAAGTAAACTAGAAATTGAAACGGAAGATATTGCTGAGGTATTATTAAGAACAAAAAACGGGGTTTTGGGGCATATCCATTTAGATTATCTACAAAGAGATTATAGTCGAAACTGTAAAATAATTGGTGAATATGGAACTATATTATGGGATTATAAAGAAGAAGTTGTAAAACATTTCGATATTCGTAAACAGAATTGGGAAGTTTACAATATTAGTTGTGACAGAAATGACATGTATGTAGAGGAAATTGAACACTTTTTTGATTGCATTATTTATGGTCATAAACCATTAATTCCAATCGAGGAAGGAAAAAGGGTATTGGAAATAGCAATAGCTTCGAAAAAATCTAGTATTTTAAAGAGGTTTATTGCTATCTAAATTCATGGATAGGGGATGCTAAACAAAATGGGAATTTTAGCAATTATATGTGCAAGAGGTGGCTCTAAAGGAGTACCTAACAAAAATATACGTTTACTTAACGGAAAGCCATTAATTGCATATACAATTGAATGTGCAAAAAAATATACTAAGTTTGATCGTATAATAGTTTCCACAGATTCTCCTAAAATTGCAGAGGTTGCTAAACAATATGGTGCAGACGTTCCTTTTTTAAGACCGAAGGAACTGGCAACAGATACGTCACCGAAAATTCCTGTATTGCAACATGCGGTAAGGTATCTAGAACAAGAAGAAAATGATCGTTATGATTTAATTGTTGATTTAGATCCAACTTCTCCGTTACGGACAGTTGAGGATATAGAGAATTGTGTAAACAAAATGATCGAAAAAAATCCTAATGTAGTTTTTAGTGTAACGCCGGCTCATAAAAATCCTTATTTCAATATGGTAGAAGAAAAGGATGGGAGAGTTTATTTGTGTAAAAAATTAGATAGATCGATAACAAGGAGACAAGATGCACCAATGGTATATGCAATGAATGCCTCTATATATGTATATAAAAAAGATTTTTTATTAAATACCGATAGTGTTTTTTCCGATAATACAATGGCAGTGGTAATGCCAGAAGAGCGTTCAATCGATATTGATCGCCCTATTGATTTCGAATTTGTAGAATTCTTGATGAAGAGAAATAATATCAATTAGCATAGCTTTTTTCTTTATAGGGGGAATATTCTTGAAAGAGGACTTATTTAATCTGGAAGGAAAAACGATATTAGTTACTGGGGGAGCCGGTTTAATAGGTTCTACCTTTGTAGAGACTCTATATTTCTATGGTGCTGATGTTGTGATTGGAGATATTAATCAAGATAAAGCAGAATCTCTAATTAAGGATTTATATGACCGAAACAAAACAAATAGAATAGTTTTTAAATATTTAGATATTACCAATCCAGAGTCGGTAATGAAGTGTATTAGCAATATTGTAAGTGAGTTTGGAAAGATTGATGTATTAGTTAATAATGCTTACCCAAGAAATAAAAATTATGGTTCTAAATATGAAAATATAGATTTTAATGATTGGAAAGAAAATGTTGATATGCATCTAAACGGGTACTTTTTAGTTTCCCACGTTGCCTCAAAACAAATGATGAAACAAAGATTTGGAAAAATAATTAACATTGCATCAATTTATGGTATGAGGGGGCCAAGGTTTAAAATTTATGAAGGCACTAATATGACTATGCCTGCTGAATATGCTGCAATTAAAGGTGGAATTATTAATTTTACAAGATACCTTGCTACTTATTTAGGACCATATCAAATAACGGCGAACTGTATTAGTTTTGGTGGTGTATACGATAATCAACCTGAATCCTTTGTTAAAAAATATTCAGAGATGGTGCCTTTAGGAAGGATGGCAAATAAAGAGGATCTGAGAGGAGTTATAGTATTTTTAGCGTCTGATTCATCAAATTATATTACAGGGCAAAATATTGTTGTAGATGGCGGTTGGACTGCTTCCTAAGAAAGGGGTGATAAAAAAATGGGGAAACAAAAGATTAATACTGTTGTGAATGGTGGAAGTGATTCCACTTATATTATTGCCGAAATTGGTGTTAATCATAATGGAGATCTAAATTTAGCTCTTAAGATGATAGACGCTGCATATGAAGCAGGAGCTGATGCTGTAAAATTCCAAAGTTTTAAAAGTGATAAATTAGTTTCAAGGTTTGCCGAAAAGGCTAAATATCAACAAGACAATACAGGTACCAACGAAACTCAATTGGAAATGTTAAAAAAATTAGAGTTATCTCGTGAAGACCATTTAATAATAAAAGAATATTGTACGAAAAAAAATATTGACTTTTTATCTACACCATTTGATGAAGAAACAGCCATCTTTCTAAAAGAAATAGGTATTAATGCTTATAAAGTTGGATCAGGAGATTTAACTAATATCCCTTTTTTAAAGAAAATAAACGACTTTGGCCTACCTATTATTTTATCAACTGGAATGTCTAATTTAAGAGAGATTGAGGAAGCTTTAGAAGTTATAAATAAAAGTAGTGTTGCCCTATTGCATTGTACCTCCAATTATCCTGCGCCTGTCGAGGATGTTAATTTAAGAGCAATGGTTACAATTCAAAAAGCATTTAATAAAGTAGTAGGTTATTCTGATCACACCGAGGGGATTGAAATAGCATTAGCTGCTGTAACGTTAGGTGCAAGAATAATAGAGAAACATTTTACATTAGATAAGAATTTACCAGGCCCCGATCATAAAGCTTCTTTGGAACCTCATGAATTTAAACAGTTAGTTAAATCTATTAGAATTATTGAGAAAGGTCTAGGTGATGGAGTAAAAAGATGCATGCCTTCTGAGGAAAACACTAAGGAGGTAGCAAGAAAAAGTTTGGTCGTTAGTCAAGATTTAAAACCAGGAGATATAATAACGAAGGAAAACCTTGTAATAAAGAGACCTGGAACTGGTATACCACCAAAGTATTATAATCTATTGTTAGGAAAAACGGTGAAACGTAAGCTTAAACAGGATCAAGTGCTAACTTGGGATGATGTGTTATGAGGAAAAAAGTAAAAAAAATTGTGGTTGTTACAGGTACGAGAGCCGATTATGGAATTTATGTCCCTCTACTAAAAAAAATAGAAAAGGATCCTGTTTTAGAGCTTGGATTGATAGTCACAGGAATGCATTTATCTCCTATTTACGGATATACAATAAATGAAATTAAGGCAGATAAATATAAAATTATAGGAACAATAGACATTTTGTTGCAGGGTTCTACTTCTGCAAATATGGCACGATCAATTGGCCTTGGGATCATTGGAATGACCCAGGTTTTAGAAACAAACCAACCTGATCTTTTGTTTGTTTTAGGTGATCGAGGAGAAATGCTTGCTGCGGCTATTGCAGCATCCCATTTAAATATTCCAGTTGCTCATCTTCATGGAGGGGAAGTATCTGGTTCAATAGATGAATCTGTAAGACATGCTATTTCTAAATTATCTCATATTCATTTCCCGGCTACGGCCAAAAGCGCTGAACGATTAAAAAAAATGGGAGAAGATGAATGGAGAATTCATCAAGTTGGTGCGTTAAGATTGGATACTATTCTTAAGGCAAATCTCCCATCCTTTGAAGAGGTTAGAGATAAGTATGGTCTTGGTTTTATTGAGAAGAATAATTACTTTTTATTAGTGTATCATCCTGTTACTACTGAGGTTCACTCATTAAAGGATCAAATTAAAAATGTTCTTGATGCACTAATAAAGCATCAAAAACCAATTATTTGTATTCTACCAAATTCTGATTATGGAACAGAAGAGATTACGGCTGTATATAACGAATATAAACAGTCTAATATTAAATTTATAAAGAACTTTAATCATCTGGATTATTTAACAGTTTTAAAACATTCATTAGCATTAATAGGCAATTCATCATCCGGAATTATCGAAGCAGCGTCTTTTCATGTACCTGTATTAAATATTGGAAATAGACAGAAAGGTAGAGAACGTTCAGGTAATGTTGTAGACGTTACAACTGCTTTAGAAGATATAGAAAAAGGGCTAAACCAAGTTTTAAGCGAATCATTTAGGCAAAGTGTTTCAAAGGTATCTAATGTATATGGAGATGGGAAAGCTAGTGACAGAATAGTTAAAAGAATAAAAGATTTGATTATTGACGATACTATTTTAAATAAGATTATTGCATATTAAAGGGGTAATATCTAATATGTATGTACTTATTGGGGCTGGCGGACACGCAAAGGTTATTTTGGATATACTACAAGAAAATAAAGAAACTGTTATAGGTCTAATAGATGATAATCCTCTACTGCAAGAATTAAGAGGGTACCCTGTTTTAGGAAATATTAATTATGTACCTTATTTGTTAGAAAAGTATAAAGGGAATTTGAAGTTTATCATTTCTATTGGTGACAATAGAGTAAGGGAAAAAATTTCCGCTAGATTAAATTGTTTAAAGGTTACATTTGGAAAGGCAATTCATCGATCTGCGGTAGTTAGTTCAAATGCTTTCATTGGAGAAGGTACCGTTGTTATGCCAAACGCTGTAATTAATTCGTCAGCCTATGTAGGAAAACATGTTATTATTAATTCAGGTGCAATAATAGAACATGACTGTGTAGTTGAGGATTATGCTCATGTTTCGCCAGGAGCAAATTTAGCTGGAAACGTACAAATAGGTAGATTAGCACATATTGGAACAGGGGCCAATATTATTCCTAATATTGCGATTGGAAACAATTCAATTATTGGGGCTGGGGCTGTTGTAACTCAGCCAATTCCTGAGGCAGTGGTTGCTGTTGGGATTCCAGCAAAGGTAATAAAAAAACGTTGCTAGTTTGTAGAATAATTAATATAAGGAAGGGTCTTCTATGTTAAAAGAGAGAATTTACTTATCGCCTCCTCATATGAGTGGTAATGAACAAAAATATATTGATGAGGCCTTCAAAACAAATTGGATTGCTCCATTAGGTCCTAATGTGGATGCATTTGAAAAAGAATTAGCTGAATATGTAGGGATTGAGGGGGCTGTTGCAGTTAGTTCGGGAACAGCTGCGATTCATTTAGCATTACGTTTGCTTGATATTAAAAGTGGAGATCGTGTTTTTTGTTCTACTCTTACATTTATCGCTAGTGCTAGCCCTATATTATATCAGGGAGCTGAGCCGGTTTTTATTGATTCAGAACCCGATACATGGAATATGTCTTCTATTGCATTAGAAAGGGCACTTGAAGATGCAAAACGTGAAGGAAAGTTGCCTAAAGTAGTGATTGTAGTTAATCTATATGGCCAAAGTGCAAAGATGGATGAAATTTTGAGTTTATGTAATAAATATAATATACCTGTTATTGAAGATGCAGCAGAATCACTCGGATCTACATATAAGGGAAAAAAGAGCGGTACGTTTGGAAAGTTTGGAATCTATTCTTTTAACGGAAATAAAATTATCACTACCTCTGGGGGAGGAATGCTAGTTTCTAATGATATAGAAGCGCTAAAAAAGGCACGCTTCTTAGCGACACAGGCTCGAGATCCAGCTCTCCATTATCAGCATAGCCAATTAGGTTATAACTATCGAATGAGTAATGTTTTGGCTGGTATTGGACGTGCTCAATTAGAAGTATTAGAACATAGAATAGAGGCAAGGAGAGCTATTTTCCAGCGTTATTTTGAAGAGTTAGGACAAATTGACGGAGTTTATTTTATGCCAGAGTTAGAAGGTACAGTTTCTAATAGATGGTTAACTACTTTAACGATTGATCAGGAAAAATTAAGAGTTAGTCCTGTAGAAATAATCAATTATTTAGATAAAGAAAACATAGAAGCTAGACGTGTATGGAAACCACTTCATATTCAACCATTATTTGAAGGGATAAAATACTATCCTCATCATGAAAATTATAGTGTTTCAGAAGCTTTGTTTGAAAATGGTATATGTTTACCTTCCGGATCAAATATGACGCCAGATCAACAGGACAGAGTTATTTGGGCTTTTAAAAGGGCTATTTATCGAAAATAATTTCTTTGATACTGAACAAGGAGGAGACAATGAAATTAGTTTTACTCTCCGGCGGCTCCGGCAAACGCCTTTGGCCGTTATCTAATGACGCTCGTTCAAAACAGTTTTTAAAAGTGTTAGAAAGCCAAAACGGCGAGCTGCAGTCGATGGTGCAGCGCGTATGGGAACAGCTAGGAAATGTTGACCTAGCTGATTCCGCTGTGATTGCGACAAGCAAATCCCAAGTCGATATGATTCAAAGCCAATTAGGACAAGAGGTATCGATTATTATTGAACCGATGCGGCGCGATACGTTTCCAGCGATTGCTCTAGCATCGGTTTATTTGTATAGCATAGAAGGAATTCGTTTAGATGAAGTCATTGCGGTGTTACCTGTCGATCCTTATGTGGAGGATCGTTTTTTTCATCGAGTAAAAGATTTAGAAAAAACCGTACTCGCAAGTGGGGCTGATTTGGCATTAATCGGTGTGGAGCCAACGTATCCATCTGCGAAGTACGGTTATATTGTTCCTGCTTCTAAATCTAGTGATAGTGATTATTTAAGAGTAAGTCATTTTACAGAAAAACCAAATGAAGAAAAAGCAGCGGAATGTAAGCGTCAAATCTTGCACACCTTCTTGGTGTGCTAATTTCATGAGATAATCTCCTCAAGATGAAATTGAAGGAGGTTTTTTTATGCCTAAGAATCCTGAATTACGAAAGGTTTGGGAACAACGAATCGCTGACTATCGTAAAAGCGGTCAAACTCAAGTAAACTGGTGCAAGGAAAATCAATGGAATATTCACCAGTTTAAATACTGGTTAAGAAAAATTGAAAATCCAATAAAAAATCAAGGAAAGTCTACAAAATGGGCATCCGTTACCCTAGAAGATCATTCACAAACAGTTGAAAATTCATTACGGATTGAAATTAGTGGGATTTCAATTGAAGTAAAACCTGGTTTCGATCCGGCCTTTCTTTCAGAAGTGGTTAGGACGTTGAAATCAACATGTTAGTTGGTACAAGAGCTGAACGAGTTTACTTGGCAAAAGGAAGTACTGATTTGAGAAAATCCATTGATGGATTAGCTGCTTTGGTGAAAGAGGGATTTGATTTAGATCCCTTTTCATCAAGTTATTTTGTGTTCTGTAATCGAAAGCGAGATAAATTAAAAATTCTTCACTGGGACTATAATGGTTTTTGGCTTTATTATCGTCGATTGGAAAAAGGAAAATTTCAATGGCCAAATGAAAATGACACTGGAACGATACAAATTAGTTATCGGCAATTACGCTGGTTATTGGATGGTCTTGCAATGGAGCAAAAGAAAGCACACCCAGAAGTAAAGGCTAGAACAGTTATATGAATTTTTTACTTTTAACAAAAACCTTGGAGGAAAATAGCTAAAACCGTCGAATTATTACTACATGATGAAAAATTTAAAGAATCCTAACCAAAACCCATTTGAATTAATTGAAAAACTTCAACAGCAAATCGTTGAATTGACGGCGAAATTGGTATGAAGAACAGTATCGTCTTAGTCAAAAACGAAAATTTGGCTCTTCAAGCGAAAAAACAAATCCTAATCAATTAGAACTACCTTTATTCAATGAAGCAGAGGTAGAGTCTAATGTAAAAGCCGAAGAGCCAACTGTTGAAACAATTACATATCGTCGTAAAAAGAAACGTGGTCAACGTCAAGCTACGTTTGAAAACCTGCCTATGGAAACGATTGAATATCGTTTACCCGAAGAAGAGCAGGTCTGTTCGTGTTGCGGTGAAAAAACACACGAAATGAGCACAGAAGTACGACAAGAATTAGTGATTATTCCGGCTCAAGTCAAAGTTTTAAAACACGTTCGATATGTCTATGGATGCCGTCATTGTGAGCGTAATGAAATAGAGACACCAATCGTTACAGCACCTGCCCCAAAATCTGTGTATCCAAAAAGTTTAGCTTCACCGTCAAGCATGGCATATATTATGAATCAAAAATATGTAGAGGGGCTACCTCTATATCGCCAAGAACAACAGTTCAAACGATTAGGTGTGATCTTATCCAGGCAAACCATGGCCAATTGGATGCTTTATGGTGCCGAAAAATGGCTTGCGCCAATTTATCAACGAATGAAAGAGCATCTCCTCTCTAAAGACATTCTACATGCGGATGAAACAACTGTTCAGGTTTTACATGAACCTGGAAGGTCAAGTACATCGAAATCTTACATGTGGCTTTATCGGACTGGAAGAGAGGATCCACCACTTGTCCTTTATGACTATCAGGAAACTAGAGCAGGAGAACATGCCAAAGAATTCCTAAAAGGGTTTAAAGGATACCTGCATGTCGATGGATATGCAGGATACCATAAGGTATCCGGCGTAACATTAGTTGGATGTTGGGCTCATGCCCGCAGAAAGTTCGATGAGGCTTTAAACGTACTTCCTGAATCCAAACGTCATTCAGCAGTCACAGCTCGGGAAGGACTCAATTTCTGTAATCAGCTATTTGCCATCGAGCGTGATTTGAAAGAATGTACACCAGAAGAACGATATAAAAAACGACTTAAACACAGCCAACCATTGTTGGAGGCTTTTTCAGCATGGCTAAAAACAGAGAAAAGCAATGTTTTACCAAAGAGTCTATTAGGTCAAGCCATTACATACTGCCTCAACCAATCGGAAAAACTCGTGGCATTTTTAGAGGATGGACGTTTAGAAATCGATAATAATCGAAGTGAACGATCCATTAAACCATTTGTGATCGGAAGGAAGAACTGGATTTTTAGCAATACTCCGAAAGGAGCTAAGGCCAGCTCAATCATTTACAGTATTGTGGAGACAGCAAAAGAGAATAAATTAAATCCATTTTATTATCTTCGCTACTTATTTGAAAGGCTTCCCAATATGGATATAAGCAATATGGATGAGCTTGATCAACTACTTCCTTGGTCCAAAACAATTCCTTTGAATTGTCGGGTTTTTAATAACTTATCACAATAATAGTATTTAATCCCTATCATTAAAAGGTGGGGATTATTTTACGCTTACAGCGGAATTAATTAAACAAGGCGCGCTTTGGAACTGCGGCGTGTTTGCTTTTAAACTCGACTATATTATTTCTTTGCTGCAAGAAAAGGGATTTCCAACTCAATATGATGAGCTATTAAAGCAGTATGATAAGTTGCCGAAAATTAGCTTTGACTATGAAGTAGTAGAAAAGACAAAACACATTGTTGTGTTGCCATATGATGGCTATTGGAAAGACCTTGGCACATGGAACACGTTAACAGAGGAAATGGCAACAAATCAAATTGGTAAGGGTGTTATTAGTGCTGATTGTGAGAATACCCATCTCATTAACGAGCTAGATATTCCGGTAACAGTATTAGGGGTATCTAATGCGGTTGTTGCGGTAAGTCCAGATGGGATTTTAGTCGCTGACAAAGCGAAGAGCCCAAAAATCAAAGAATTAGTAAATGGTTTTGACCAGCGCCCAATGTACGAAGAACGCCGCTGGGGTTGGTATCGGGTATTAGATTATACAAAATTTGAAGATGGACGAGAAGTATTAACAAAACGAATCGGTGTTACCGCAGGGAAAAATTTAAGCTATCAAATGCATCATCATCGCAGTGAAGTGTGGACCATTATTAAAGGTGAAGGGGAATTTGCTTTTAACGGAGAAATTCGCCGTGTGAAGCCGGGGGATGTGCTTGAAATTCCTGTCGGTGCGAAACATGGAATTAAAGCGATTACGGATTTAGAATTTATCGAAGTGCAAACAGGAACGGAGTTAATTGAAGAAGATATTGTTCGTATTTATATGACATGGGAAGAAGTAGAAGCAAATTGCTTATCTGCGAGTAAATGATTTTTTGGCTGCTAGAAGGATGTGTTTCTTCTAGCAGCTTCTTTTTTGTTAGTAAAAGAAAAAGAAGGGTTTTAATCGATTTTCATGCACTCTGTTTTCTAGGAATGCATCTGGTGCGGTACGAAATTGCGGGATTTGTACGGATATGACATTCCTTCTGAGCAAACGGGAAAGTGTTGGTTATTTCAGCGCATCCATACAAGAGAGCGAAGAACTTGTTTCCGCATTAGAAAACTCAGTCATAACAATAGTCCATCAAATAGTTAGCGTATTAAATTGGGGGATTGTATATGATTCTCGTTGTTGGCGGAGCCGGTTATATCGGCAGTCATTTAGTGAAAGAGTTAGTGGAAAAAGAGCAAGTAATTGTGCTTGATAACTTATCGACCGGTCATCGGTATTTAGTGGATGATCGTGCGGTGTTTGTGCAAGGGGATTTAGGGAACAAAGCGGATCTTGAACCGATTTTTGAAAAATACCCGATTCAAGCTGTCATGCATTTTGCGGCGAACAGCTTAGTCGGCGAATCAGTGGTGAATCCGCTGAAATATTATCAAAACAACGTTGCTGCTACATTAACGTTGCTAGAAACAATGTTGAAATATAGTGTGAAAAACTTTATTTTTTCGTCTACTGCGGCAACGTATGGGATTCCGAATGTCGAATTAATTACGGAAGATTGCCCAACAAATCCAATTAACCCATACGGCCGTTCGAAGTTAATGATCGAACAAATTTTAGCGGATTTTGCTTCTGCGTATGGTTTGAACTATGTCGTCCTTCGATATTTCAATGCGGCTGGTGCGCATGAGTCGGGAGAAATTGGCGAAGACCATAACCCGGAAACGCATTTAATTCCGATTGTCTTGCAGCATTTGTTAGGTCAGCGCGACAAAATTTCTGTCTTTGGTACGGACTATAATACACCAGATGGGACATGCATTCGTGACTATATCCATGTCACCGATTTAGCGAAGGCGCATATTTTAGCGCTTGAAGCATTGTTGACTGGTAAAAAGAAAACAGCTATTTACAATCTCGGCAACGGCTTAGGTTATTCCGTTAAAGAAGTGATAGAAACATGTGAAAAAGTCACGGGACGTAAACCCGTCATTGAATATACTGACCGCCGTTCGGGCGACCCGGCGCATCTTGTCGCATCCTCGCAAAAAATTGATGAAGAGTTGGGATGGAAAGCGGAATATTCATTGGAACAAATCATCGAAAGCGCGTGGAAATGGCATAGCCGCAATGGGAAGTAAATAGAAAACCTCCTGCTGAATGAGTGTCAGCGGGAGGCTGAATTTGTTTTTAAAAGGAAATAGAAGGGATAAATTTATATGAAAAACAAATGGCTTCGCTGGGGACTCGTATTCTATGGTGCAGCATGATTTATTACTTTACTGAATCCGATGAGTTTCATCAAAGTATCCAAAAATTAGTTGAATTTGATTTAATAAGGTATTCTGATTTTATTCAATCATTAGATATTTTAAGCGAGGCACAAAAAGACTGGTTATTGAGTATAGTGCCTTTTCGAAGAAAGAAAATATTGGAGTGGATTGGAAGGGGTGATCAATAACATGAAAAAAGTTCATACACTTTTAGTGGTTTGGCAAAATCCCAAAACCCGTTCTTTTTATCATATAGGAACTCTTTCTCATTATGATGGCTATTATGAGTTCACTTACACCTATAATGCCTCTGGTCACGGAAAACTGAAAGATGCATTGAATAACGGGTATATGTTGCATCCAGCTTTCCCAGACCCAACTAAAATATATCGATCAAAGGAGCTGTTTCCGGCGTTTGAACGCCGATTGCCGTCACCAGATCGTGCGGATTTTAAAGCCATTTTGTCCGATTTAGGTCTGGATGAGAATTCCACTAAGATGGACTTGCTTCAACAAACACGTGGGCGGTTAGCCAGCGACACTTATTCTTTTTGAGCAGCCGCTGCGTCTTGAAAACGATGGCAAGCTGCGCGTCAGCTTTTTTGTTCATGGCATGCGCCATCAAAATCTTCCTCAAAATTGGGCAACATGGCTGGCCATTAACGAAACGTTGAAATTAGTACAAGAACCAACAAACGCTTATGACCCTCATGCTGTTGCTATTTATACTCATGGGGGGAAGAAGCTTGGATATGTTCCGGCTTTTTATAGTAAGGCCATCTTTTCCTTGTTAGAAAATGGAGTGAACCCTTCTGTTCGTGTTGTGTATATGAATGAAAAATCAACACCTCATTGGTGGTTGAAAGTAGCCTTTGAGTGCGAGATTCCTTCTTTCCAAGGTGCAACATTGGATGAATTAGCCCCTGTTATGGGATAATACCTGCCGTGCTTCGAAGTTTGTCAAAGATTTAACATTAGGGGGGATGGCTTGGTCATTGCCATGGATATTGATAACCTCGGCAACGGCTTAGGCTATTCCGTCAAAGAAGTGATTGAAACATGTGAAAAAGCACCGAACGCAAAGTCATTTGAATCCATCGATCGCCGCCCAGGCGAACCGGCGCGCCTTGCCGCCTTATTCACAAAAAATTGATGAAGAACTTGGATGGAAAGCGGAATGTTCGTTGGAATCAATCAGTGGAAGCGTGTGGGAATGGCATCAGCGGAAAGGGTAAGGAGGACAAGCCACCCCGTAACAAGGGCGGCTTGTAAGTTTCATTTTTGTTGATTTATCCGAAAAATGCATTGACGATGAGTAACGTAACCAGAGACGCTGCCCATGCCAGTGTGGTTGGAATAGACCATGTCAAAATTTGTTCTTTCACTTCTTTAATTCCTAACATGCGGTTAATGACCCAAAATAAGCTATCGTTAAAATATGAGAAGACCATTGCACCTAAGGCGGCTGCCTGTGCAGCCAATGCCATATTGACATCTAATTGTTGCAAAATAGGTGCTGAGATGGAGGCGGCGGTAATCATGGCCACGGTTCCGCTGCCTTGAATCAGTCTCACAATCGTTGCGATGATGAAAGGGATTAAGATGGCTGGGAGATGTAATTGCGCTACTTGTTGGGCAATATAATCCCCGCTTCCACTCTCCCTTAGGACGTTCCCGAGCGCCCCACCGGCACCGGTGACGAGGAGGATGATTCCGGACGTTTTGATTCCTTCCTCCATTTGGTCAAGCGCTTCAGAGCGCTTCACATGGTGATATAATCCGTATATGGAGAAGATCAATCCGATTCCAACTGCAATAATGGGCGAGCCAAGAAATGTGATGTAGTCGTAAATTCCTCCCTTTAATTTGAGGGCGGTGACGGTTGTATTCGCAAAGATTAATATAATCGGAACGAAAATAGGAAGCACCGATCGTGTTAGCGAAGGTAAGTCTTTCTTTTCCTTAGATTCAAGAAATTCCTGGACCGTGATCGGATTAACCGGTCGTACATAATCTAAGCCTGTTTCATCAGGGATTTGATATATTTTCTTTCCAAGCCATTTGGCATATAGGACGCCTACAACGGTAACGGGGATGGCAAAAACTAATCCCCACGCAATCATCAATCCGACGTCAACTCCAAAAATTCCCGCAACACCCAATGGACCGGGTGTTGGTGGCACCGCATGGTGGGTGGCGACGAGCCCGGCTCCGAGTGCCACGCCAATGGTGAGAACGGATTTCCCGGTTTTTTTAGAAAGGGCTTTCACAAGCGGCGTTAAAATCACAAAGGCTGAGTCCACAAAGATAGGGATGGAAACGATATACCCTGTGATCGCCATTGCCCATTCTTCTTTTCGTTTTCCGACCCATTTTACAAGCGTATATGCCATTTTTTCAGCAGCACCGGATACTTCTAAAATGCGTCCCATCATCACTCCGAATCCAATCACGATTCCTATAGATCCTAAAGTGGATCCGAATCCTGCGGTGATCGCGTTGATGACGTCGGGAGCAGACATGCCCCCAACCAGTCCAGTAATGGAAGCTGCTATGATCAGAGCCAAAAATGCGTGTATTTTCGTCTTAAGTACTAGGAAAATGAGGATCGCTACCCCTAATACGAGCCCGAATATCATTTGGGCGCCCGATGCTTCCAACGCTTATACCCCCTTTTCATTCCCCTTTTGTTGCCTAGACCATAGAAGAGTTATGCCCATGAAGGCTGAAATTTTGGCGCATATTTTGCTGCAAGTGTAATGGCTTCTTCCATACTTACGCTACTTGCAATTCCCTTTCCGGCAATATCGAAGGCTGTTCCGTGGTCGACAGATGTGCGCAAAAATGGAAGACCGTTTGTAATCGAAATCGTTCTTTCAAAATCCGCCATCTTCGCGGCAATATGACCTTGATCATGGTAAAGGGATAGTACAGCATCATAAAGCCCATTTAGTGCGTGATGAAAAACAGAGTCAGCAGGGATTGGCCCAACGGCGTTAATCCCTTTTTCTTGAGCCATTTGAATGCCTGGGAGAATCTCATCGATTTCTTCCCTTCCAAACAGCCCGTTTTCTCCGCCGTGTGGGTTTAATGCTGCTACGGCGATTTTGCGATTTTCCACTCCTAGGCGTTGCAATGCTTGATCACAACGAATTAAATAGTCACAAACTCTCTCTTTTGTCATTGCGGCGATGGCGTCTTTTAGGGACAGGTGTCTCGTTAAAAAGAAAATTCTCATGTTTCTTACTTCAAACATCGTCAGTGGATCATGGGTATTGGTCAATGCGGCTAATATTTCTGTATGTCCGATAAAAGGAACGTTTGCCGCTTTCAACGATTCTTTATTGATCGGCGTCGTGGCTAAAGCTGACACTTTTCCGTTAAGGGCTAGATGGACAGCTGTTTCAATATATTCGTAAGCTGCCTTCCCGCATTGTGCCTGAACTTTCCCCATTTCAAGGGTGTCTACGTTTACGTTGTTTAATGAGATAACATCTATTGTTCCATGTTCGTATTTTCCATCTGAAGGATCTTTAATTTTACGGATGTTCAGCGAGATACTTGTAAAATTCATAGCCATTTTCAATACTTCACTATGACCAATAACAAGGGGTGAGCAAACTTCATATATTTTCGGGTTATTCAAGGCTTTAACTGTGATCTCTGGTCCGATTCCTGCCGGATCTCCCATTGGGATTGCGATAATCGGTTTAGTTTGTACTGACATGTTTTCCACTCCTTTGGTGATTGATTTTCATTTGTAAAAACCGTAGACTTTTGTAAATGGACCGTTGGTCGCCAACCATGCCTCCCTTTGTGACGACAGGGAGTCCGTCCAAGTATCCTCCCGAGAAGTATCCGAATGATGTCAATGGGAGAACTTCGTCTTCAATTTCAATGCCATTTGCTCTTCCTACGGCGCAAAGGGATGCGGTTACATCGCCGCCGCTTGTGAAGCATCCAGAAATAGGATATTTGGAACTCTCAATAATTTTCCTGCTAATTACGGCAAGTCCGTCTGTTATTCTTTTAGCTAGAGCATCTTCAGATACTTGCTCTATCTCAGATAACGCTTTCAAGTTGATCAGTTTATTCGCGGGGTGGTACGTAGTCACAATTAAGATGTTTTCTGTTTCTAATCTTTTTAGGCCAATGGATACGGCCCGTTCAACTTCTTCATTCCAGCTATTTGTGAAACTCGCTAATTTTTCTGGATTTACGTATACCGGGTTAGCGTTTGTTTTAGCTAAGAGATAATGAAGTTGTCGGCCGGTTAAAAAGGTCACACTTCCGATGACGATTAATATTTTTTGTGTGTTGAGTTCTTGATGTAAGTATAATCTTGCATAGTAAGCGGTTAAGGGACCTGGATCGACGGGAACAATGATTTTATCTTTAATCTTTGTCATCGCAAGGGCAATTGTTTCGATATGTTCATCGTTTACTGCATCAACCACGATGATTCGGTTTCCCTGTTCGATTTCTTCCCGTAATTTATTGGTGATTCTCCCGACGCCGGAAAGAACGGCATCCAGCCCTATCAATGAGACTGAATGGATGCTTTGTTGTCGAATGATGTCTGGGACAAACGACTGATTGACGGGCATAAGAGGATCTTTGGCTACGTCGGTTTCCTGGACAGGTACACCATCAACGAGCAAATATCCCCCGGTTGTTATTCTTCCCGAGTCGGGAAAAGAAGGGACGACGATGGCGATAGAATGTTCGCCGAGTTCATTTAAAACGGTATCAATTTCGATCCCAATATTGCCACGGATGGTGCTGTCAATTCTCTTGCAAAATATCTTCACATTCCATTGTTTGAGATTTTTGATTGCCTGGCGTACGCGATTTTCCGCAATCTCCCTAGAAGCGTATCGGCTATCGGTATCAATACAAATAGCATCGTAGTTTTCTATATTTGTCAAAGGTGCGTTTCTGACGAAGGTAGCTGTTTTGAATCCTTGTTTGGCCAATCTGACTCCTGTTGCATTAGCGCCGGTCAGATCATCTGCAATTACTCCTATTCTCATAAGTATTGTTCCCCCTCCCTGTCTATCAAAATCGTTTATATCGTTGCCGATGGATCACCCCCTTATTTTTGTTTATCACCAAGCAGGACAGTAAGGGGTTTTTCATATGACGTTGATTTTTAGTTGAAGTTGGGACTGCCTATACTCATTCTCATTCAATAGGGCGCACAACAATCACGTTTACATGTTCACTATATTTACACTGGTCTTCTTGGCTTAATCCCGTGTCTGTAATAATCCCTTCCAACTCTGAAAGTTGGCAAACAAGAGAAAAAGCCTTTTGGTTAAACTTGCTGGAATCGGCCAGCAACCAAGTAGATTCGGCCGCTTGCATCATTAGTTTTTTGATTAGCGATTTTTCAAAAGTGGGCGATGTTACTCCTGATGCAATATCGACAGCATGGATCCCTAAAAAGAAAATATCTGCATGGATGTTTTTCAGTAACTCTTGGGTAGGGCAGCCATACAAAGTACCAACTTGGTTTTGCAATTCCCCTCCCGTCACGATCACCTTTAATTTACTTTCCATTAATTCGGCTGCAATCTTAATGTCATTAGTAATAACAGTTAAATCTTCCCTGTCTTTAATCAACCTAGCGACTTCAATAGTGGTCGTTCCTGAATCTAAAATGACATTAGCTCCTTCTGGAATCAGTTCGACTGCTTTACGGGCAATGGCTTTTTTCTGCTCGATATTTTTTTCTTTTTTCGTTGAGTACGGTGTTTCTTGAATTAGCGATTTCGGATGAATCGCACCCCCATGTGTTCGGACGATCTTGCCCTCTCTTTCAAGAAGAGCCAAATCTCTTCTGATCGTCATTGCTGACACGTTTAATTGTTGCGACAGTTCTTCGATATCCACTTTACCTTGGGTGATCAATTGTTTTTCAATCCATCGGCGTCGTTCTTTTGGTAACATGTGTATTCACCCTTTGAACTAGTTGTTCGATTTTAACGATTATTTGTTAACTTGTAACATAATTTTATTCGATTTTGTTCATTTTTGTCAACATGGAAGTAAAAATATTTTTATAATTCTAATAATGGGGGTTATTCATAATGGGGGTTATTCCAATAATTATTCCAATTCTAATAAATTCCAATAATTAATTCCAATAATTAATTCCAATAATTGGGGGCGATTGGGGGCGGTGCCTGTCACCGCCCGAAATTTGTCGAAATATTGGTAATTGAAAGATAAACGGAGGGGTATTACAATTATGGATAAGAACTAATGTTCTGTGGTTGGGAGGGATGGATGATTGACGGTGAAGATTTTAAGCATTGGGTTAAGGGGGTTAGAAGGGTATCGGGTGCAGGTGGAGGTGCAGGAGGTGCCTGGGATTGCGGCGATGGTGATTGTTGGGTTGCCGGATGCATCGGTGAAAGAGGCAAAGGAACGTGTTCTTGCTTCGCTTTATGCTTTCGGATGCGACGTTTTTGATAAAAGGCTTGTTGTTCATTTGTCTCCGCCGGAGCGGAAAAAGCATAGCCCGATGTTTGATTTGGCGATGGCGATTGGGATTTTGAAGGCAATAGGCAAGCTGACAGCGCCGGTTTCCTACGATGCAGCGTTTTTAGGTTCGTTATCGTTGGATGGAACGATTCAGCCGGTGGATGGCATGCTTCCAGCGATATTGGCAGCAAAGAAGCTCGGTTTTCAAAAAATATACCTTCCGTATGATCCCACACTTCCGCTTCATCATTTGAAAGATCTCGATTGTATCTTTGTTCAGACGTTGGAAGAAACGGTGCAATATCTGCAAGGACAACGTGTTCTTTCGTTACCCCCAGCTTTGCGTTCTCCTGAAATTATAGACTCCCTGCGAAAGCATCATCGGGATTTTCAATCGATTATTGGCCATCATCAAGCAAAGCGTGCATTGGAGATCGCAGCGGCAGGCGGACATAACGTGTTAAAGGTTGGACCGCCTGGGTGCGGGAAAAGTTTGTTAGCGGAAACGTTTCCGTCGATTTTGCCGGGTCTTTCTCATGATGAGCAGTTAGAGGTGATCAATTTGTACCAGCTGGCAGGAGAAAAAATCGAGAGCGGCTATCCACCTTTTCGTCATCCGCATCATTCCGCTTCATCGGTTTCTTTAATTGGCAGGGGAACGCACCCAAAGCCTGGCGAAGTGTCGCTGGCACATCGCGGTGTTTTGTTTCTCGATGAAATGGCGGAATTTGCAAAAAAGACACTGGATATGCTTCGCCAGCCGTTAGAGACGGGGAAAGTGACGATTAGCCGTATTTCGTCGACGGTGACATATCCCGCGGACTTTATTTTGCTTTGGGCGATGAATCCGTGTCCGTGTGGATATTTAGGCTCAAGAACGCGCTATTGCACATGGCCAAGTGATAAAGCGTAATATTCTCGGTCACAATCCTCTTCTTTCCCAAAGAACTTTACACAAATGTCATCTGTAAATGGGAACACAGCCCCTTGCCGACCTTTTCCAATTTTCGTCAGCGGCGACCTATTTGTAACTTCGACATCAGCATTTTCAATGTTTTGGTCTTTTATGTTTTTATCGCATTTTTTCAAATACTTCGTTCTACCGTTTTCACTCCCCCCTAAAAGATCCTCTCTATGTTTTAGAATCTTTTGCAGAAAACTAAATCTGGATCGCTCTATATATAATTCAAGGACAAGGGAAAAAATGATCTCCACCAAAATAGAAAACTATAAAAAAGTAGCCTAGCCCCAATTCTCCATTTTAGTAACCTTTGGGCTAGACTTTTGTAAAATGATGTTTACCTTTTTAAAAAACGCTTTAAAAATGCCTGCAGTCTTTCACTTTTCGGATTTTCAAATAGTTCTTGTGGTGTTCCTTGTTCTTCAATTTGGCCATCATGCAAAAATACAACGCGGTCTGCCACATCACGGGCAAAATCCATTTCATGGGTTACAAGAATCATCGCCATGTCGGTTTTTTTAGCCAAGTCTTTGATGACTTGAAGAACTTCGCCGACCAACTCAGGGTCAAGAGCCGAAGTTGGTTCATCAAACAGCATAACTTTGGGGTGCATGACGACAGCACGGGCAATTGCCACCCGCTGCTTTTGTCCGCCGGAAAGCTGTGAAGGGTAAGCATCTAATTTATCGCCTAGACCGACTTTTGTCAGCATGTCTACCGCCCTCGCATGGGCTTCCTCTTTTGAAAGTCCCAGCACATGAATCGGCGCTTCTGTTACATTACGTAAAATCGTCATATGCGGAAACAAGTTAAAATGTTGGAAAACCATGCCGATATCGCTGCGCATTTTCCGCAAATGTTTCTCATCAGCCTGGACAAGTTTGCCGCTCGCAGTTTTTTTATGCCATAGCGGTTCTCCACCTATTGTTATAATCCCGGACGTCGGTTTTTCAAGGGTCATCAACATTCTAATAATCGTCGTTTTTCCCGACCCGCTCGGACCGATCAGCGCCACTTTTTCACCACGTTTAATCTCTAAATTTATTCCTTTTAATACTTCCGTTTCGCCAAATTTTTTCGTTACATTTTCATAGCTTACTAATGTTTCAGCCGGTTGTCGCTTGGAATTTCTTATCATGATCAGATCTTTTTCCAAAGCTCCCATGTATCATCATCCTTTCAATGATTTCTTTTATCAAAACAAAGTTTAGTTCCAACCTGTTATCTTACGTATACATACATTTTCAATCAGTGTTTTCTTTCGCCAAAAGTAAGTTTCGACCGCTGTTCAAGTTTGTTTATGAAAATGGCCGATGGGTAACTTAACAGCAAGAATAAAATGCCAACAATCGTGATCGGCTCAAGATATTTAAAGTGTTCCGCTCCTATTAACTGGGCTTTTTGCAAAAATTCACCGACGCCAATAGCCATTAAAATTGGTGTTTCTTTAAATAAAACAAGCAGATAGTTTCCGAGCATCGGGATCACAGGAGGGATCGCTTGTGGAAGAATAATATTGATCCACGTTTGCGTTTTCGTAAAGTTCATTGCTTTCGCAGCCTCCCATTGTCCTTTTGGTACGGATTCAATGCCGGAACGATACACTTCAGACAAGTACGTACTATAATGGATTCCCAGCGTGAGAATTCCTGCTGTATATTTATCGAAGGAAATTCCAAGCGAAGGCAAGGCAAAAAACACAAAAAACAGTTGGACTAAAGGCGGGGTGCTTCTTATAAATTCAATGAAGCCATAAGTAAGCATTGATAACGGTTTAAAGCTTGATCTTCTTAAAAATGTAAGAACAAGGCCAAAGATTAATGAAAAAATATAAGCACCAAATGTGATCCCGATCACCACCCAAATCGCACTTGCAATCTCAGGAAATATCTGAATCGCAAAATTCCAGTCCCATGTCATGCTTGAGCCACTCCTTTCGAAGCGTATTTCTCCAATTTTCTTACTGCAATGATCAGTGGCAGAGCAATTATAAAATAAAGGATGAGCAAGACGATAAAGACGGGAAACGTATAGCTAATATTCGTATTTTGGATCATTAAGCCTTTATAGGTCAGGTCTGTCAGAGTTATGAGAGAAACAAGCGAAGTGCCTTTTAAAAGCTCAATCGAAATATTTCCAAAACCAGGGAGCATCATTCGCAATGCTTGCGGGAGGATCACAAGTCTCATCCGTTGCCAGCGCGTCATATTCAAAGCAATCGCCGCTTCCGTTTGTCCATGGGGAATGGCCAAAATCGTGCTGCGGACAACTTCAGAGGCATAGGCACCGTAATTTAGTCCTAGCGCAACAACACCTGCAAAAAATGGAGAAAGTTGTAATCCAAAGGCAGGGAGGGCAAAGAAAATCCAAAACAGTTGCACTAACAAAGAGGTACCTCTGAAAAGTTCAACATAGATAGCTATCAATTTTCTAATGATCGTAAACTTTGAAATCCGTCCTAAACCAGCGATAAAAGCGACAATCAATGCGAGGAACGAGGCAGCGAGTAAAATTTCGATCGTTACTATAAGCCCCGGTGCTATTTTAGGGATAATCTCTGCATATACGTACATATTTTTTCATCACTTCCTTTGGAATTTTATTTTTAGAGCGAAGTCACCGTTTCTAGAATAGCCTCCTTGCTCAATTGCTGCACCATTTGCAGAAATGGCATGGCTGTCTACCTTGCTTTATGAAAACAGACGCCCATGGAAGAGCGCCTGTTTTTATTTAAATCATTCTACTTTTCACATAGCTGCTCCGTTGTCATATCTCCTGGCAAATCCGCCTCTGTAAAACCAAATTCACTAATAATTTCAAGAAGTTGACCAGAATCTTTTAATTTTTGCAATACTTCATTATAGGCTATTCTTAAATCATCATCCTCTGGTTTAAAAGCCGCTGCTCCATATCCACGAATGGATTCTCCATTGACCGTCGGTTGAATAAAGTCAGTAACACGTTCGATATTCTTGGCATTAGCTGTGGAAAGAGCCGCCTCTAGTGTCGGTCCAGTCATCGTAATCGCATCAACACGCCCTGATTCTAAAGCGGCAATATTGGAAGGGATGTCCTGAACAAATTCCATTTGACTTTCTTTAACGCCAGCAGCTTTTAAATAATCAATTTCAATGGCGCCATTCATAATAGCCACCTTTACATCTGGGTTTTTTGCAATATCTTCATAGCTTTGCAGATTTAGAGGATTTCCTTTTTGCACTGCCAAAGCTTCACCAATGCTATATTCAGGTTCCCCAAAATCGACTTGTTCACACCGTTCTGGTGTAATGTACATTCCAGCCGTAATCACATCAAAATTGCCCGATTTTAATCCTGGAATAAGTGAGCTAAACTTCGTTAACTTTCCTTCCATTTCCTCAATGCCAAGTTCATTAAAAACAGCACGGGCCACTTCTACAGATTGACCGGTCAAATTCCCATTTTCATCCTCATAAGCATAAGGAACCTCACCGGAAAATCCCACAACTATTTTTCCTTCTTTTTGAGCTCGTTCTAGTGTAGACATTTTTTCTTCAGACCCTGAAGATGTTGATGAACAAGCGGAAACACTTAGCAACAACAAACCTATAAGCAGACCAGTTAATAATTTTTTCAATAATCAAACCCCCTGTTTTTACTTTTGAATTTTTTAGAAACTGGAAATAAGAAGGGAAAAGTAGAAATAGTACACTGGAAAAAAGGTGGTATACAATAAGTCTATGGGAAGTAAACGATTGACACAAATCGCATAATCGAGGATATGATGGGATTATTTGGGCTCACCCAGCGTGAGATAGTATTAAAATGGAATAACTCAAAATTATTAAAGGATGCTCCCATATCCCCCAAAATCCGGGGTCGGTGCCTGTCACCGCCCGAAATTTGTCGAAATATTGGTAATTGAAAGATAAAAGGGAGGGTATTACAATAATGGGTAAGAACTAATGTTCTGTGATTGGGAGGGATGGATGAGTGACGGTGAAGATTTTAAGCATTGGGTTAAGGGGGTTAGAAGGGTATCGAGTGCAGGTGGAGGTGCAGGAAGTGCCGGGGATTGCGGCGATGGTGATTGTTGGGTTGCCGGATGCATCGGTGAAAGAGGCAAAGGAACGTGTTCTTGCTTCGCTTTATGCTTTCGGATGCGACGTTTTTGATAAAAGACTCGTTGTTCATTTGTCTCCGCCGGAGCGGAAAAAGCATAGCCCGATGTTTGATTTGGCGATGGCGATTGGGATTTTGAAGGCAATAGGCAAGCTGACAGCGCCGGCTTCCTCCGATGCAGCATTTTTAGGTTCGTTATCGTTGGATGAACGATTCAGCCGGTGGGTGGCATGCTTCCAGCGATATTGGCAGCAAAGAAGCTCGGTTTTCAAAAAATATACCTTCCGTATGATCCCACACTTCCGCTTCATCATTTGAAAAGATCTCGATTGTATCTTTGTTCAGACGTTGGAAGAAACGGTGCAATATCTGCATGGACAACGTGTTCTTTCGTTATCCTCAGCTTTTCACACTCCTGAAATTATAGACTCCCTGCGAAAGCATCATCGGGATTTTCAATCGATTATTGGCCATCATCAAGCAAAGCGTGCATGGAGATCGCAGCGGCAGGCGGACATAACGTGTTAATGGTTGGACCGCCTGGGTGCGGGAAAAGTTTGTTAGCGGAAACGTTTCCGTCGATTTTGCCGGGTCTTTCTCATGATGCGCAGTTAGAGGTGATCAATTTGTACCAGCTGGCAGGAGAAAAAATCGAGAGCGGCTATCCACCTTTTCGTCATCCGCATTATTCTGCTTCATCGGTTTCTTTAATTGGCGGGGGAACGCACCCAAAGCCTGGCGAAGTGTCGCTGGCACATCGCGGTGTTTTGTTTCTCGATGAAATGGCGGAATTTGCAAAAAAGACACTGGATATGCTTCGCCAGCCGTTAGAGACGGGGAAAGTGACGATTAGCCGTATTTCGTCGACGGTGACATATCCTGCGGACTTTATTTTGCTTGGGGCGATGGCTCAAGAACGCGCTATTGCACATGTAGTCCGAAACAAATTCAAGCGTATCGAAATCGTGTTTCCGGGCCGATTTATGACCGGATGGATGTTTTATTACCATTGGAAGTCATTGATTTCACCAAAGAAACGAGGGTTTCGGAATCTTCGGAAACCATAAGGAAAAGAGTAGAAGAAGCAAGAAGAAAGCAATATGAACGTTACGGAAAAGAAATAACGAATGGGCGTGTTCCTTTTGAGTTATTAATGGAAAAAAGCCCGCTTGCCAAAAGGCAGCAACTTCTGTTGCAGCAATGGGCATCCCAGCATCAATGGAGCAATCGTGTACAAGCGAAAATCATTCGGCTGGCAAGGACCATTTCCGATTTAAAGGGAACCGAAGAGATAGCGGATGAATCGCTTTGGGAAGCGATGACGCTAAGGTGGCTGAAAACATATACAAAAGCAACAAGCAACAGCGAGGTAAAAAGAATGGGACGGCAAAAGCGGATCTGGGTGCCCCGTCGGTTTTATCATATCGTTTGCCGCGGCAATCGGCGTGATCCCCTATTCAAGGAAACAAATGATTTTCTCGCTTTTCTCCATATCCTCCACCAGCTTTACGAAAAAATCCCTTTTGAAATAGCCGCATATTGCCTTATGACGAATCACTTTCACCTGCAGCTGCGCTCAAAACAGGAGCCGATTTCGAAAGTCATGGCGCTCATGAACAAACGGTATGCGAATTATTATAATACTCGCTATCGTTTGATGGGACATGTATTTGAAAAGCGTTATTATGGTAAATTGATTGACAATGACAGCGGAATGTTGGAAGTGAGTCGATATATTCATCTCAATCCTGTAGAAGCTCATATGGTGCATGCGCCGGAACTTTACCGATGGAGTAGTTTTTATTTGTATATGCATCCCAAATCGCTGCCTCCGAAATTTATGAATATGGATGCATTATTAGATTACTTTTCAGGCACAAAAACAGAGCGGAAGAAAAAATATGCTGAATTTGTGAGGGGGTGAGGCTGCCTGTCACTTGTCAGCCATCGAAAGCGCGTGGAAATGGCATCAGTGGAAAGGGTCCAAATGGTCGAGACGCCCTTGATGGGGCGGTTTGTTTTTATGGGTGCTGTTAACTTAATATTCGGTCTATTAATTGGTTAATAGGGCGTGCTGGCGGTCGGTTATGGAGCAGTCCATACGTCACAGGTATATTTTCGTAAAAAGTTTATGGAGGAAAAAGGATGAATATGGGAAGATGAACTAGGAGTGATTGGCGTAACAAATGTGGGCAGTTCTGTTTAGGTGATGTGCATGAGTGTTTATTGCAAAATAAAAATACAGAGTTCTGCAACAAAAAAATGCAGAACTTGATTGCATAAAAAAAGGCTTGCCAGCTTAGAGGCCCAAGGAAGCAACCTGCCCACCCCTAAAATAGGGCTAATTTAAATGTTTTCACAAAAAAACGCATCCAGCAACAAACAGCGTTACTGGATGCGATCAGTAGGAGTATTTTTAAAACGGATTATAAAACCGGCTTCCATCATGGAATGTGATGATTAAGGTGACAATGAACAGAATAGTAAATAGAGCGATTGCAAAGTAGTCACTTTTTTGAAAAGGTCTTGCACTATACCATGTGCGTTTTTTGTTTTTGCCAAAGCCGCGCAGTTCCATTGCGTTGCTGATGGTGTTAATTTTGTTTAGGCTTGATAAGATAAGCGGTGCAAGGATGGAGGCGGCATTTTTGATCCGTTTAGGAAGTTTTTCTTTGCGGGACATGTCAAGGCCTCTGGCTTGTTGGGCGCGTGCTATATTCCGAAAATCCCGCTGTACGTCCGGTATATATCTTAATGCCAAAGAAACAGCATACGAAATTCGATAACTCACACCGATGCGATTGAGGGAAGCGGCGAATTCGCTCGGATGAGTCGTCACAATAAAAAGCAAAGCCGCTGGGATCACTGTGAAATATTTTAACGTAATATTCAATTGGTAAAAAAGTTGTTCCAATGTGACGTTATACCTTCCTGATATTTCAAATAACACATGGTTGGAGCCGTAAATTTTTACTCCTTCTTGCGGTGAAAAGACATAAATGGCAACATTGTTTATGAAAAGAAATACTAAAATAAATACAAGAACAAACAATATCTCTTCAAGTTTAATTTTTGAAATAATAAAAATGAGAATACTAATTAAAAATAAAAATAGTAGAATACGAGTGTCGTATGTCAGCATAGCTGCTGTCGACCATAAGATAAAGCATATTAGCTTTGTTACACCTGTCAATTGATGAACAGGAGATTTTCGGTCAATATAAGATAGCATCTCGGCTGCCAACCTGCCTTACCTCCCGATCATATTCTATGAAACGTTCCACAAACTTCCTCGGTTCTGGTATTCCTGTTTTTAATGCCAGGTTATAAAGAGACGTTTCCTTTAAATTTGCCTGTTCAATGATGTCAATATCAGAAAGGACATTGACAGCTGAGTCATCGGCAATTTTCCTGCCTTCTGCAAATACAATCGCTCTTTCTGTATACTCCAGCATTAAATGCATATCATGAGTAATCATCATAATCGTGACGCCTTGCCGATTTAATTGAACAAGAAACTCCATAATATCAGTATAATGGCGAAAATCTTGTCCGGCAGTTGGCTCGTCCAAAATAATGATTTCTGGTTCTAACACTAAAATGGAAGCAATCGTAACCCGCTTTTTTTGACCGAAGCTTAATGCTGAAATCGGCCAATTCCGAAATGGGTACAGCCCGCAAATTTTTAATGTATTGTCGACGCGTTCTTTTATTTCAGCTTCCGCTAGGCCGCGAACCTTTAAGCCTAAGGCTACTTCGTCAAAAATCATATGCTTTGAAATCATATGATTTGGATTTTGCATGACCATGCCGATTTTTAACGAGCGTTCTTTAATCGTTTCGTTTGTTATATCCTTGCCGTTAAACAATATGCTCCCTGAGGAAGGCTTTTCAAATCCACAAATTAATTTTGTAATTGTAGATTTCCCTGCTCCATTTTTTCCAACAATGCTCACCATTTCCCCTTTGTTAATTGAAAAAGAAACATCCTTTATCGTTTCGTGACCTGGTGAATAGCTAAACGAAATATTTTTCAGCTCTAAAATTGTTTTTCCTTCTTTACTTGGCGTTTTTGGATTTGAATCTTCAAACCATTCCAACAAGTTTTTTCGGCATAAATCCGCTTTAAACTGATTGAAATCAGCAGGATGCATATCTTCAGTTAGTTCGCAACCGGCATATTTAACCGCTTTAATATATAACGGCTCCCGGATATTTGTCTCTTCTAAAATGTTAGTTGTTAAAAGCTGGACAGGGCTCATATCAGCTACTATTGAGCCGTCATTGACCACAATAATGCGATCGACATGGCGATATAAAACATCTTCTAAACGGTGTTCAATAATGACAACGGTTGTATTCGTTTCTTTTTGGATTTTGTCGATTAAAGCCATTGCATACTTTCCAGTAGCGGGGTCAAGGTTTGCGAGCGGTTCATCAAACAACAGGATATCCACTTTGTCAACCATTACACCAGCGAGGGAAACCCTCTGCTTTTGCCCGCCTGACAAATGATGGACAGAGGCAGGCAAATAATCATCCATTTCGACCATTTTGGAAGCATCTTTTACGATCTCGAACATTTCCTTTTGCGGAGTGCAATCATTCTCCAGTACAAAAGCTATGTCTTCACCAACAGTTAATCCTATAAACTGGCCATCAGGATCCTGTAAAACAGTACCAACCATTTTTGATAAAGCAAAAATATTTAACTCCTTTGTTTCCTGACCCATTACTTTTAAACTTCCGGTCATTTCTCCTTTATAAGAGAAGGGGATTAGACCATTGATGCAGTGGCCAATGGTGCTCTTCCCAGATCCTGAAGGACCAACGATTAAAACTTTTTCTCCTTCGTAAATGTTGAAATGAATATTTTTTAATGTTGGATTTTTTTGGCTATGATACTTAAAGCTAAAATTATGAAATTCAATCACTCGTTTTCTCATTCGTAAAAGCTCCTGTAAGTAAATATGTTGTCAAAACTCACAATGTGCTTTTATTCTTTATCAAGACTTCCTTTTTGACTGCGTGTTTTTGCATAGAGTAAAAGAAGAAGTGTTCCAATGACGGCAACTGTTACCATATTGGAAATTCCAACAACTAATCCTTGCAGGAAGACTTTATTTGCTGGCTCAGCATAAACCAGTATATCAAGAGAAGGTGCGACAAGGAACCAGCCGATTGCTTGAACAATCACCTGAACAATATTAAATGTAATAATTTTTTTAGTGCCGAATTCACCAGATTCGATATCGATGCTTTTGGAAGCCAGACCAATTAAAAATCCGACAAGCAAGCTGACAACAACCCAACTCCACCAAATAGATCCATAAAATATTAAGTCTTTTAACGCATGACCGATAAGTCCGATGAAACCGCCTGCGACAGGCCCAAAAATAATTGACATAAGTGCTAAAAATGCATAAGTTGTTTCAATATTGGAATTTGGTATCCCTGTTGGAATGGACGCAAATCTTCCCAGAATAACAAAGACAGCTGCTCCAATTCCGATTGCTACGATTGTTTTGATCGATAGATTGTTTTCTTTCATGAACTTCCTCTCCTTTTTTCATTTTTATGATTATACTGAATTTTCATTATATACGAATTTCGGTACTTTGCAGATAGTGATTTTCCATTTGGCACCTGCTTCAATATGGTAGGCCTTCGCAAATGATCCTTGATTGATTGCCACACCGATTTTGTCGAGCGAATTGACGTAAAGCAAAGGCTCGCCCAAATGACTATCCGCAAATGATCTGCCAAACGTCATAATATTTTTATAGACTTGTCTTGTTTCATTTTCAATCGTTACTTCAAAAGAATCTCCGTAATCTACGTCTAACTTTTGAAACAAGCTGCGATCAATATTGGTCCATAAGTTTCCAAATCGGACATCAAGTATATCAATATTCCCTTTGATCGCACCATTTTGAATATAGGCTTCTAAAACCGGCAGTTCAATTAGCGAATCGATTGGAATTTCCGGCCCCACCTGTTCAAACGTAATCACTTCGGATGCAAGCCGTGCGCCAGTATAAGCGTAAACATCACGTCCATGGAAGGTATAAGAATGGCCGGAATTTGGCAGTCGGTTTACCTTTTCATCGATCAGCCTTGCTTCTTCGATCCCAATATACTTCTTAATATGTGTGATCGTTCCATTGTCGGGTGTCACAATATATTGGTTTGATTTTGTCTTCACAACAATGCTTCTCCGTTCTGAACCGACACCCGGATCAACAACAGAAATAAATACCGTCTCCTTTGGCCAATACGATATCGTTTGGTACAGCCTATAAGACGCTTCCCAAATATTATATTGGGGAATATCGTGGGTCAAATCAAAAATCCTCAGGCTGGGATTAACATTCAAAGCGACTCCATACATTGCACTGACAGCTCCATCGCTTAATCCAAAATCAGTTTGAATAACTAAAAAACGATTCATAAATTTTCCCCCATACATTGTTGTTTTATAAAAAAAACCACGTCTTTATCTATATAGATAAGGACGTGGTTTTGCTCACGTGGTACCACCTTACTTCACTGTTTGCTCGCACAAAACAGCCTCTGCCAGTACTACGGGCTTAATCCCTTCATACTGTGGTATTTGTAACGAGTACCAAACTCGGCGGAACCTACTTGTACCTTCATACTTTATTGGGATAAAACACGAAAATAATACTTTCAGCACGCAACTCAGAGGCCATTGTTCGGGTTCGTATTTTTGCTTCTTCTCAGCTACCGAAGCTCTCTGTGAAAAATAACTGAACCTTACTTTTCCTCTTCATAGTTATTGTAAGAAAATTATTAACAATTTTTTAATTAATTATAATCACCGCCGCGAACATGTCAAGCGTTGGAATACGAAAAGTATGGAATGTGGTGGGGATTTGGTGCGGAGTGCTGGATATTAGGCTTGATGTGGAAGGTCTGATGTGGAAAAGATTTAGGTCGAATGAAATATGTTTGTGCGTATGTAGAACAAACTTGGTTCGGATAGTGAACAACCTTTTGCACGGCTGTACTTCACCCGTAGTGGGCTTGAAAACGCAGATATGCTTCGGTATACTGACGGTTATCTCCTTTCCCGACGGTCACCACGGCAGGATTAAACACACCGGCACTTTGCTAATTAAAATGGTAACCTAAGAAAAATGGGAAGGATTACTCATGTTCCTGTTTTTTGGAAGACAACTGGGATCAATTTCCAAGCAAGGAGGAACTTGGTATAGTTTTTGGCTCTGTTCAAAATTTGTCGAATCATTGGTGATTGAAAGATAAGATAAGGTGTATTACAATAACATTATCAGAACATACGTTCTGAATGTATATGGTGACAAAGTTTTCATTAGAACGTCTGCTGGTTGAGATTTGTCAAGAAGTACGTTTTGTAAGGCGATGCACTTTCTTTTATCTGAAAAATCTGTAAATAACTTCGGCTTTTCTTTAGATAAACCTCAACTCCCCTCCAAATTCTCCTCGAAAGGATGATTCCCGTTATGAAGGAATACCTCGATTTAAAACTGGACTTTATGTTTAAACAATTGTTCGGCCATCCGAGCCGAAAGCAGCTTACAATCGCTTTTTTGAATGCGGTTTTGCATCGGACAGGCCATGATCGTATCATCGATGTGCAGTTTGAAAACACAGAGCTGGCAAAAGAGTTCGAAGAAGGGAAAATGAACCGACTTGATGTGCTCGTGTGGACCGACCGAGGCGAGCGGATTAACGTGGAAATTCAAATCATTGACCAGCACGATATGCCGGAGCGGATTTTGTATTACTGGGCGAGGCTCTTTTCCCAGTCGCTCTTCAAAGGCCAAGGGTACAGCGAACTTCCTCCCACGATTATGATTGCAATTCTCAACTACCCGCTCTTTCCGCATGAAACCGATCGGTTTCACACCATCTTTCATATCCGCGAAGATAAAGAACAGTTTCTTTGGAGCGCGCATCTTGAATTTCACGCCATTGATTTATCACAATTTATGGTAAAATGGAAGAAATATAGACGTGATGTGAAGCGATCTACGGAGTGGCCCTGGTTGATGATGCTGTCAGCGGTGGATGCCCGGAAACAAGAGATTGATGAGACGATTCTCAAGGAACTGGAGGTGTTGGCGATGAACGAGCAAGAAATTCGCGAAGCATTGGAAGAGTGGGAGAAGCTAAGCGTCAGTTCCGAAAATCGCTACGCGTATGAAATGCGGCTGAAATGGCTGCGGGATCAATTGTCCAATCTTCTTGGCGAGCGGCGTGCTGGGATGGAGGAAGGGTTGGAAAAAGGATTGAAACAAGGGTTGAAACAAGGGCTAAAGCAAGGTCGGGAGGAAGAACGGAAGAACATGATCCGACATATGTCGGCGAAAGGAATGGCAGCGAAAGATATTGCCGATCTCACTGGACTTGCGGAAGAGGAAGTGCGAAAGTGGTTGAAATAGATTGCCTGTCATTTGTCGAAGCCGTTTGACAGTGGTTTAGGCTTATTCATCCGAAGAAGTAGTGGAAACGTTAGAAAACCTGCCGCCTAATAAGGCTTTGCTGCGCCATCGAAAAATAAATGTAGCACTCGGTAGGCGAAAAAAATGAAAGTGCTCTTGCATGAAACTGAAGATCGCACTTTCCTTTTAAAGGACTTTTCCATGCAAGAGCTATTTTATATCCCCTAATTTTTGAGCTACGGGTATTATTCAATAGAAACCATGCTGGTCATTCAGCATGTTGGTATCATGGACTCTAGCGATTGGGCAAATCGCCGAATTCCCTCGGGAATGGATTTTGTTTCTACTCGGCCGTAGGTAAAACGTATATATTTAATTAATCAAATTGAAAATAAAAAAGAGTCACAATCTGTATCTCAAATATTAAGAAGTATGCCAGTTTGGGGAAACTGGTACGGACCTGGACATGGTGGCGGTGTACCAAAAAATAAATTAGATTCTTTATGTATGACACATGATCTTTGTTATAAAGTAAAAGGATATTTCGATTGTGGCTGTGATAAAGCTTTAGTAGCTGGGATAACTGCCGCTCTTCCATTTATGAAATCTGACGAAAAAAGAGCTGCCTTAGCAGTAGCAGCTTACTTTAGTATAGCACCTTGTAAAAAATAATAGAGTGGGGAATTAAATGATTTATAAATTTATCATGTTTATAATATTTTGTATTTTAATGTTTATAGGATATTTAATTGAATGGATTACAGGAGGAAGACCTTGAATTTAGGATCATTATCTTAGTCAGTTCTTGAAAATACAAAACATCAGCTAGTACTTTCGCTTGTTGACAAAGTCTCTGCTTAGACAGTCTACAAGCTTTATTACTATATCTAAAAGTTTGACAGAGTACACTAAAGAAAAGCCCGAAAATACTGGTGTTTTGGACTATACCCACAACACGGGGGTGTCTAATAAGTTGTTTTTACGGCATGATTTTACGTAATAGCCGACCAAGCCCTAACCTTTCCCATACCTTTCGGAACAGATAAACCGGCCCAAACTCTTTTGTCCAAAGCACGGAGACAGAAGAGGAAGAGCCTTGCCCGTGAATTCGGTCAAAGTAACGCTCTGAAAATTTGGCTAATCCCTCGATTTATTGATCGACAGAGCCATTCTCTAATAAATGTTCTAATATCCCTAGATTACAAAGCGTTTGTTGCCGAACTTTATTGTCTACACGAAATGTACGACATATTTGTAGATATTGACGAACAGAACCATTTTTATTTTTTTGCTTGGGTCAGGTGCCTGTCACCACTCGATGCCCTGTCTGAGCTCAAGGGATGGTAAAAAAAGTATACATATCCGTCTGTCATGACAAGGGATGAGAGTCCAAAAGCACTTACGCAGGAAATTCAAAAAATGGTTCGCTAACCTATGACTTACACCTGTTTTCAGCGAACCAAAAAAGCTACAACAAAGTCTTGACTGACTCCGGAAAACGATGATCATACACAAATGCACATTTATTTGTTAAAATATTAATTATATTCTGACAAAAATGAAACCTATTGTTTTCGGAAGCAAGAGGTATTCTTTCGAAAAATTTACATCCATGAAACAAAATCATTAAATATACAAAGTAATCTATATATGGAATAAACGGTTTGCGGCCGTTTTATCACCGACAGAATGGGGGAGGGTGCAGTGGAGAAGATTGCCTCGCATGCGTATGAAAAGCCGGGCTGGAAACTGTATGTTTCGTTGCCGATTTTATCGTGGGCGTTGTATGATTTTGCGAATACGATTTTTTCCTCGAATGTGAATACGATTTTTTTCCCGCTTTATGTTTCGGAAACGGTGGGAAAAAGCGAGAGCTTGAACCAAATCGCCAGTACATTTATTTCGTATGCAAATGCGTTAGCTTCTTTCTTTTTAGTGATATTTTCTCCTTTATATGGCACATGGATTGATCGGACCGGGAGAAGAAAGAAATGGCTTGGGATTTTTACGACTCTTTCGGTTACGGCAACTTTGCTTATGGGTGTTGCCGGATATTCGAATCTTGGGAATGCCATGTTTGGATTGCCGGCGTCTTTTGTCATAATCGTGCTTTTATTTGTCGCAGCAAAGTTTTTTTACCATTCGAGCCTTGTTTTTTACGATTCCATGATTTCCAGTTTGGGGAATAAACAGGAAATTCCGCTTATCTCCGGTTTTGGCGTTGCTGTCGGATATGTCGGAACGCTTGTCGGGCTAGCTGTGTATCCATTTGTTGGAGAAATGGATTACTATCGGGCTTTTATTCCAAGCGCTCTTTTGTTTCTCCTCTTTTCTTTCCCGCTGTTTTTCTTTGTCAAAGAAGAAGCCGAAAAAGCCGATGCCTTAAAGCGAAAGGCCGGATTTTTTGCAGGCTATCGGGATATTTATGCAACATTGAAAGAAATGAAAAAGTATCAAAACATTTTTACTTTCATGATTGCTTATTTCTTTTTGAATGATGCGGTGGCGACGACGATCGCCATCATGTCCGTTTATGCCAAAGTCATTGCCGGGTTTACGGCAGGGGAGTTCATCCTTTTATATTTAGTCTCCACAGTTTCAAGTATTATCGGTTCCTTTCTTTTTGGCTATATTACGAGAAGCAAGGGAGCCAAAAAAGCGGTTTTGTATGTCGGCATCGTGATGTGCATCGCACTGGCGATAGGGGTGCTTGCTTTTTCCAAGCTATCTTTTTGGATTGCTGGGAGTTTGTTCGGCGTCAGTTTAGGAGCGATGTGGGTCACTTCGAGAACATATATAGTCGAACTTTCCCCGCCAGATAAGCAAGGGCAATTTTTCGGACTGTTCGCTTTTTCTGGAAAAGTGTCAGCCATCATTGGTCCAGCGATTTATGGAAGCATTACCCTCCTTTTTCATTCATATGGAAACATTGCCAATCGGTTGGCGATGGGATCGCTTTTGCTGATGGTGCTCCTTGGCATTTTCTTTTTGCTGAAGGTAAAGCCACAGGCGCCTGCCGCGCCGAAAAGCTGACGGAGGTTTTATGGGGGTGTCATTGGCGAAAGCTATTCCGTCATTGAAATCATGGAAGCACAAATAACTACCAGCCGCCATCTGGGCGCTCTTGTTCGTCTTTCTTGTTGCCTCATCGCTAAAAATTTATGAAGAACTTATTTTAAAAATTGGTTCTAAAATGAATTGACTTAACCGGACAAAAAATTAAGGTCAAGTAGATGAACAACCATATCTGAGCATACTGCTTATTTAGCATAAATGATCCGAATAGAAATTTTACATGGAGTGGCGGACATGTTAGGCTTGATGCCTTGCGAAGCAAGGATTGGCGCTCGCTCCTTTCGCTAGGAAACATGTCCGCAGAAGCTCCGTGTCAAGCGATATAGACCTAAAATTTTATACAGGGAATGGAATATTCGTATTTTGTCATTCATACATTTTTTAATTGCCAAAAACAGATAAATAAAGCAAAAAGGTTGGTGTTTAAACTTTCGGAGCCAGTTCGACAGCGGCGTGAATGGCTTCGAGCATGCTGCGTTCGTCCGCCAGATTTTTTCCTGCGATATCAAAGGCTGTTCCATGGTCGACAGATGTGCGGATGATACCGCCTTTGAGGCCGACGGTGATGTTTACTCCGGCTTCCAGCCCCAGCACTTTAATAGGGGCGTGCCCTTGGTCATGGTAGCAAGCGACAACAATATCAAAATCTCCGCGCACCGCACGGTAAAATAATGTATCTGCCGGATATGGTCCGGTTGCATTGATTCCTTCCACTTGTGCTTTTCGGATGCCGGGAATGAGTTTTTCCTCTTCCTCTCCATTGCCAAACAGTCCGTTTTCTCCAGCGTGAGGGTTGATGCCGCACACGGCGATGCTTGGGTTTTCTTTTCCAGCTCTTGTCAACGTTTCATGAGCCAGTTTAATGACTTTGTAGGTCCGATCGGGATTAATCATTTCTATCGCTTTAATTAACCCGACATGGGTAGTAATATGAATGACTTTAAGTTTTGGAGAGGATAACATCATCGCATAATCTTGAGTGCCCGTTAAATCGGCCAAAATTTCTGTATGTCCCGGGTATAGATGTCCGCCTTTGTGCAGGGCTTCTTTATTTAAAGGAGCTGTACAAATGGCCTGTATATATCCGTTTTTAGCTAATTCGATGGCACGTTTTAAAAATTGGAATGCGGCATCTCCTGCAGCTGCTGATACTTGTCCAAAAGACAAATTGGCAGGAAGCAAATTTAAATCAATGCAATCAATTGTACTGTATTGGTAAGTTGCTTCCTTTACAGATGAAATAGGGTGAATGGTCAGTTTGGAATTGGTAATTCTAGCTGCCCGTTCTAATATTTTTGCATCTCCTATCACTAAAGGATTGCATTGCTCATAAATGGATCGGTTTTGTAGGGCTTTTACGATAATCTCCGGTCCAATACCGGCAGCATCTCCCATCGTTATTCCGATGATAGGTTTCATTTGACATCTACTCCTTGTAATTGGTGAATTGCTTGAATAAATGTATTTTCCGAACCAAAGGCTCCCGCCTTTGTCACTACATGCATTCCTGAGTCATGAATTAATTTCGCTATTGGCACTCCTGTTTCCACTTCATCCAGCAATTCAAAACCCGAAGCTCCGATTTTCTCGCATACATGTTTTGCAGTATCCCCGCCTGTTAATATCATCCCTCTAAAATAGCCCTTGTTGATCAATGTGGAGGCAACTTCGCCTAATTTTTGAACAATGAAATTGCTTATTTCTATTGTGCTTAATCCTTTCGATTTTCCTATTTCCTGTACCTGTTTTATTTCATTGGGTGAAGCAGAAGAATATAGTGCGACATGATAACCCTGTTTGACCCAATCCTCTGCCTGGTGAATGGCTTTTTTCATTTCATCGCAGCGAATTTGGTCATCACTAACCAATCTTATGGAATCAAGCTGTACACCTTTGACATTCGTTAAAGAAAGGGCAAGATCTAACTGTTTGCGGGATACTTGGCTGACGCTACCAACTACTAGCAGGATGGGCTGTCGATTTTGATCAATCTTGATCGTTCTTTTTGCTTTTTGAAGCTGATAAACCTCGGGAAGGTAATTAGCCAGACCTGCCGACCCGACCCATACGACTTTTTCGTTAATGTGGCAAACGTATTGTGCGATACAACACAAATCTTCTTCAGTTAAAGAGTCAAAGACAATGTAAGGAATATGATTCGCACGATAATCGTTTAGTCTCTCTTTTACTTTATCAAATCCGAGACGAAGTGTTTGATAGTCAATTAATCCTATAGGACGCTTTGTCTGTTTGGCAATTAAACTGGGAATATACGACTCTTTAACTGGACATTTAGGGTCTCTTGATATTTCTGTCTCATGTAGCAATGTATCGTGTAAAAAATGATATCCTTTATAAGTGGTTCTTCCGTTTTTGGGATAACCTGGCGCAATAATCATAAATGTCGGCTTTATTGCATCGTAAACAGCATCGATTTCCGCTCCGATATTTCCTCTAAGGGTGGAATCGATTTTTTTGTAGATAATCGGGAAACAATCTTTTAGTTTTTCCGATACGACCTTTACTTTCTCATAGGCTTCTTTCTTAGATAAAGAGCGGCTATCAGTATCAATGACAACCGCATCGTTTTCGTCTAGTTGGCTCGAATGCAGTTGAAATAGTACGGATGTTTTTAAACCGTAATGAGCAAGCTGAACGCCGCTGTCGTTGGCTCCTGTTAAATCATCTGCGATGATTGCGATCTTCATGGTGCATCTCCTTCCTTAAATGGAGGAGCCCAAGTCATAGACATGGGCTTTATGGGTTAGTTTGGTAATTGGTAGTATTGCTGCAATTTATTTTTCTTTTCCAATCGTTTCGCCAAAAACGCGATGTAAATTGGTAGTAAAATCGCTGTCGTGACCGTACTTGCCGCTACTTGGACTGTCGCTAAATCAGCTACGCTTGCGAAAGAAGCATTCGCTGCCGCGATCGCAGCAGGAGTAGCTACAGCGTTTCCTGCGGTAGAGCCTTCAGCAGCACCGACAAGTGGATTCCAGCCGAATGCTTTAAAGATTAAGTATCCGGCAGTTCCTGTTAACAATACTGTAGCTACGCCCAACAATACGCCACTTAATCCCCCTTTGATGATGGCCCCAAAGTCGATCCCCATTCCTAAGGCGAACGCAAAAAATGGTATTAACATATCGCTGCCTTTTGCTAAAAATTCTCTCATTTCATTGTCTAAGTTTCCAAGTATCATGCCGATTGCAATTGGAAGTAAAACGGAGATAAAGGAGACAATGGAAAACATTCCATCGACAAACCCCATTGCGCCGAAAATAGATAACGCTACCATTGTTAAGAATGGTCCATCATTTAATGCTAATAGAGAATAGGCCGCTTTGTCATCTTCTTTCCCATACTGACCGACAATCGCCATATAAAGACCGCCGTTACTGTTGGTCATTGCCGCAATAATAGCCAGTGGTGTTAAACCTAAAAATAAACCACTTGGACCAGCTGCTATATAGGCGATTAATCCTACAAGTGCCCCTACCGCCCACTTGACGAACAGTAATGTAAACCCTTTACCAAGCGCAATGCCTGCGCTTCTTACATTAATTTGTGCTCCTGCGCAAAGTAAAAATAGAGCGATTAAAGCACTTGCGCTGTTGACGAATAGCGCTTCTGTAAAGTTGCCGATTCGAAGCAGATTCGGTGCGAACGTATTGATCGTCGCGGCCAACAGCAATGGCACGACCATCATTCCACCAGGAATGCGGTCTAATGTTGCCTTAATTTTCATTCTTTCTCCTCTCCTTTGTTGTTGTTTTAAAATGAAACAATTTTATAAATAATATAATAATAAACCGCTTTCAATTTAATTTTATTAGGGTATGTTTTATTTATCAACAATATTTTTACATAAAAATAATAAAGATGAAATAATGTTGCATTATGCAACATTATTTCAGCTTTCTCCATAACGTACTTCGATTGATCCCCAATCTTTTGGCTGCTCTTGTCTGATTCATTTCTTCTTCTTGTAACACTTTCCAGATAATATCCTTTTCAATCTCAGCTAGCGGTTTATTGAGATCAATCACGGAACAACCTAGTTGAGCGTGTTCATCTGTATTTTTCCAAATGTTGTTTAAATCTTCTTTATTAATATACTCATTATTCGTAAACTGGACGGCTTGTTCAATCACACTGCTCAATTCTTGTAAATTATTTTTCCAAGTACGGCTGTACAGCCATTTTAGCGCTTCTTCCTGCACGCCTACGATTTGCTTTCCATATTTGACGTTATATTGCGCAATAAATTTTCGAACATATTCGTTTAAATCTTCCGCGTGTTCTTTCAGAGACGGCAATCGAATTTGGTTTTGTTTAAATTGTTTAAAAATTTGAACCGATAATTTTTTTTGCTGCAACAAATCAATCGGGTTATCATGAAATAAAAAAATAATGCGTGCTTTTGTCTGGTGGATCAGGTGCGCTAGATGATTTTGGTGTTCCAACCGCAAACGTTCAACGCCTTCGAAAACACATGTCCCTATGTCCAAATGGACTAAGATAAGCTTGAGATAGTCTGCTATCTCGCGATGATCTTCTAAGACTCGGATGAGCAACAGAAAACTATCTTTCGCCTCGCTTTCACAATGAATGATTCCTGCTAGTGTTTTTTTTCCAGTTCCTTTTTCTCCGTATAATGCAACTGGCTTATTATGTGCAGCAGCCTTTTTCCCTTGCTTAATAACAGCTTTCATCAATTGGCTATTCCCGAGAATCTGTGAAAAGGAAGTCATGATTGGTTGTATGGCAGCAACGGATAGGCCATAATCTTGTTGGTCTTCCTTCTCTTCGGCTGAAAACCGCAGGTAATACTGGTGGTTTTCGGAGTTATCTATTTTAAGATACCCTTGCCGAAACTGCATATGTTCATCATCTGTAACGAAAGTGTACAATATTTCTATTGGTTCAATTTTTTTGCATAATTGTGTGCATGCATTGTTGAGAAATGGAAAATACGAATAAATAGTAGATTTATCCGAATCATTTTTGAGTGCTGGAAATATTTTTTGAAAAGAAGAACTAGTAAATTGTATCATGCCATTTTCGTCATAAACAACTAAAGGTTCTTTTGTTTTTTGCAGCAGTTGTTGATATACCTTTGTTTGTTTGGCAGTGTTTTTAATAATTTGATAAGTTTGTTTTGCTTGTTCAAACGCTTCGATTATGGACTCTCTGCCTGAAGTAATCAGTATGCTCTGAAGCCCGTTCGCTTCCGCAGTCTTGCAAGTAATCGTGTCTCCGATAATCGCTTGGGCGCCGTTGGCTTTAGCTTGTTGGACTGCCTCCTCTACCTCTTCTTGGTCATGGATAATGGTATAAGGAATTTTAACATCTAAAAGATTGGATACAGAAACAAAACCTTGGCATATGTTTAGGAATCCAATAATGTGAAGATGTGCGTTATGGTCTTTAACCAATGTCAATATACGTAATAAGTCATAGCCTGAGACTTTTATTTCAATAACTGGCAATGAGATATGCTGGCGCAGCAACTGAGCGGTGCCGCCGCGACTGATAATGAGATCATAACCTTCTTTTTCATATTGTTTCGCAATGGGTATAGCCTCTTGTAAATCTCCTTGTACAACTGTAATGTCCAGGGATTGTTGTTCTTTACCGAGAGTTAAGGCTAATTCTTTTAAACCGGGGTAGGGAGCAATCAATAATGTTTTTATTTTCATGTTTATCAATCCACCCATCTCATTTGTTTCTGCTACCATTCATTATAGCCTAGTTTCACTTTGAGGTAAGTTTCCTTATTGTTATTTTAGCTTTTGTCCTCTATCTCTCCCGACCCGGAATAATGGTTCCATTTTTGTAAATGTTGATGAATATTTTGGAAAGGCTGACAGTGGTGAACGGCGTCTTTGCACAGAATTTTGTACAGCTAGCAAGAAATAGGGATATAAAAATGTTTCGTGATGTAGATCTATGGCAATTAGCCGACTTAGCCGGCTTATGAGTGAATCATAACCGTTGTAGATGTAAGGAGATATTTTCGGGAGAGGATAAAGGAAAGCAAATAGAAAATATTTCGTTAGTGAATTTATTGAGGATTTGACAAGATAAGAGATTGAGGTAAAAGAGAATTAAAAGAAGAGGTAGTTTTTTCGGTTGTGTGCTTCGCTTTCTAGCATGACTAGTGGGAAAAAGGCTTTTAAGAACCTTCCCCATGAGTCATGCCAGATCGAAAAATTTTAAATAAAATCATTTCTTTTGCTCTTAAATGGGTTGTGCGTATAAAAGCTGATAGTTCTCTTTTAACTACGGACAGATATTATAAGTGAAAGGGGAAAGGTCACAGCGGAAAATAGAAATTGAGCATTCTTATCCAAGATGAATCATTTTAAAACATTATGGCATTGTTCCTAAAGCGGCTATTCGTCCGATGTAAAGTTAATAAATAACACGGTACAATCTATCTACGGCAACTGGTATGTCTTCATTTTTTATATTGGCAAATCCGATAATCAAAATAATTTTTTTTCCTTCTTCGATATTGCCTAGTAAATTGAACCTCTTCATGGAGTATATTTCAAGTTTTTCTTTTTTTGCTCTTTCTTCAATTTCTTTATACCCTTTATCTGTTTTGAATTCCGCAATGAAATGAAGTCCTGCCGGCACATTTTTAATCTTAATGTCATTTCGAAATTTCCATTTCAATTCCTTAATCAGGTTTTCTCTTTTCATCTCATAGTGATTGTTCATGCGCTTGACGTGTTTTGCGTACTCGCCGCTTTCAATAAAATAGTGAAGCGTAAATAAATTCAGTGTATTGCTTCCCTGTATCCAATATGAAAAATGTCTTTTGTACTCTCTTAATAAATCGGGAGGCAAAACGAGATAACTGATTCGGAAACTTGGCATGATCGTTTTGGAGAATGTTCCTGCATAAATCACTCGTTGATTCCGATCTAGGCTTTGCAGCGACGGAATATTGTCCGTTCCGTATTTAAATTCGCTATCGTAATCGTCTTCTACAATATACCTTCCTTCAGAAGCCGAGGCCCAATTCAAAAGTTCAATTCTTCTTGAAATAGGCATAATGATTCCGGTCGGGAATTGGTGTGACGGGGTGATAAAAAGGAAATGTGGATTCAAAGCTTCCACTTTCTTGATGTCTATTCCTTTTTTATCAAGATCGATTGGAAAAACTTCAAAATTCATATCTTTTAATAATTGGTAGATGCGAGAATACCCAGGGTTCTCAATTGCAGCTTTTATATTTTCCCTCTGCATGCCCAACACTTGACGTAACAAGGGCTGTGTCCCGGGGCCGATAATCACTTGTTCTGGTTCGCATTTAACGCCGCGTGTAAGCGCAATCATACGTGAGATGGTTTTTCTCACAAGGTAAGGACCTTGAGGATGAGAAATGTCCGAAAGTTCGTTTTTGTGATTTTTTATTGCTATTTTTTCACACTTCATCCATTCTTTAAACGGGAACATGGAGATGTCAGCCGTCATATGTGATAAGGAAAGCCATCCCTCATCTTTCTTGGAGAATTCTTCTTTTAAATCATCTGGAAAGTTCATTTTAGCCTCTTTTTGATTGTTGAACTGTGTAATATTTTCCACATAGTAGCCTTTTCTTTCAATTGCGTAAATATATCCTTCAGCCAGGAGCTGCTCGTACGCATTTGAAACCGAATTAATGCTCACTTCTAATTTTTCTGCTAATTTTCTTTTGGAAGGCAATTTCTCATTGGTAGGAATCTTTCTCTCTAAAATCGCTTCTTTTAACGATTTATAAATTTGTTGATAGATATGATTTGACTTATCCTTTTTATCTATTTGAAAGAAAATCATAATCTATCTCTCCCTCTGGTACCTGAAAAATCAGAAAACTGGTACTTTTCTTTTAATATATTTATCATAATATTATTAAAAAACAATGTAAAGGAGGACAACATTGAATGTTAGGAATATTGACGACTGAAGGGCTGTAAACTAATCGGAAGAAATGTTTCAAGCGGTTTCACGGAAATTGTGCCTATTAAGCAGTCGTCCTATTTGCCGAAGGGTTTTACGGAAGAAACGATATAACGTTCGGTATGGGAAGCTGAGCAATATAAATATGGATCAAACATTTGATATTGTCCCGGATTTGATGATCGTTTCCAAGTCGTCGGCTGTGGGTTATTAAGCAGTGTAGCAGGCAAGATGGGAATTTGAAAGACTGCCCGTACTGGGTGAAACGCATGCCAGAAATCCGTCAGCATGTGCTCTTTTGTTGGCGATGATGGGTATCGTTGAAAAGAAGAATTTGCTCCCAATTTCTGAAATACTGCTGGAATGACAAGTGGAACATAATAGATGAAGGTAAATTCGCGGCATACATCCTATAGTAGCGGCGGAGATTATTGAAGACCACACGGACCATAAAAAAAACGAACCAAATTCTGAAATACCCGAATGAATGTGACTTTTTATTTTCTGACGGTATTGATGGAAATTTATAGACCTTTAACACCGTTTGTTGTTTCAAGTTGAGAGATAAATTCCTGTATTGGGAGTAAAGGTGGGTCAATGGCAGAGAGCCGGAGATGAAATAAATTAATGAGTGTTTACTAATTTGCTGTGGAAAAAGGTTTGGTAAAAAATTTTTCATTTAACGGAATTATATATATTTTAAACTATGAAAGTAAGAGGTGGTGTGAAAATGACTCGTTATGAATATGGTGGCGACGAATTTATATTTGTCGAATTAAGTGAAGAGATGAGTTTGGAAGTAAACTTTAAAGCAATGGCTATTACGAATCGATTAAAGGAGGAGAGACTTCCAGGAATAATAGATATTTGTCCATCGAATTCTTCGTATATGATTCGTTTCGATCCAGATCGTACCCATCCGAACGATTTGATTTCAAAATTGAGAGAACTAGAGGAATCTGTTTCTTCTGATGACATTGAAATATCTTCACGTGTTGTAGATGTCCCCATCTTATTTGATGATCCATGGACACACGAGGCATTAATGCGTTTTAGGGACAGGCATCAAGATCCCTCATCAACCGACTTGGAATATGCGGCACGTATCAATGGTTTCAAATCGAAAGAAGATTTAATAAAAGCAATAACTGACTTCCCTTTTATTGTATCGATGATTGGATTTGTGCCGGGGCTTCCATGGTGTTATCAAATGGTGCCTCGTGAGCAGCAAATAGAAGTACCGAAATATGTTCGGCCCCGGACATATACTCCCGAGCGGGCATTTGGTTTTGGTGGAGCGTTTGCTGTTATATATCCAGTTCAAGGGGCAGGAGGATATCAATTATTTGGTATTGCGGCAGCCCCCATATTCGAGAAAGAACAGCGCAATCATGATTTTAAAGATTCAATGACTTTCCCAAAACAAGGAGATATATTTAGATACCGCAGTATCACCATGGAAGAGTATGAGGAAATTCGTAAAAAAGTAAATGATGGGACCTTCCGCTATTTGACGAAGGATATTACGTTTTCAACAAAAAAAGTACTAAAGGATCCTAAAGCATTTTCTGAAGATGTGTTAAGGAGGTTGTATTCATGATAAAAGTCATAACCCCCGGACTGCAAACGACTATTCAGGACAATGGCCGTATTGGCTACTATGAAGTTGGAATGCCTCCGTCAGGTGCGATGGATAAGTTCTCTTACATTGTAGGCAATTTACTTGTCGGTAATAATGAAAATGCTGCTGCATTGGAAATCACATACATGGGGCCAACTCTTGAATTTCAAGAAGATGCCATTATTGCTCTAACCGGCGGGGAAATTCCTCCAAAAATAAACGGACAATCCGTTCCAATGTGGGAAGCTTTGGCTGTTAAAGCTGGGGATCAACTTTCTTTTGATTTTGTCAAAAATGGCGCAAGAGTATACCTCGCTGTAGCGGGCGGTTTTGATGTTCCTTTAGTAATGGGCTCGCGTTCTACATACACGCTATGCGGCATAGGGGGGCTAGATGGGAGACAACTGCAAGAAAATGACATACTTAAAATAGGAAATGAAAATATACGCCCTGCAAAAATTGGGGCACGCATTGACGATTCATTTATTCCGCAATTTTCAAATCAACATGAAATCCGCGTTGTTTTGGGGTTATGCAGTTATCGTTTAACGGAGGAGAGTAAGGAACGCTTTTTTTCCATTGATTGGACTGTTTCAACAGAAGCAAATCGGGTGGGCTATCGCTTCAGAGGGGAACGTTTGAATTTTGTTGAACGCAAACAGCCGTTTGGGGCAGGAAGCAACCCTTCGAACGTAGTCGATTTAGGTTATCCGATTGGATCCATTCAAGTGCCAGATGGTATTGAACCAATTGCATTATTAAATGATGCCGTTACAGGCGGAGGATACGCTACAATTGGTACAATCATAAGCGCCGATTTAAACAAATTGGCACAAGTCAAAACAAATGAATCCGTAAGATTTGTGGCTGTTGATATCGAAGAAGCCCTTTCAGCAAGAAAAGAAATAAAAAATATATTAAATCAAATAAAACAACAACTTTGTTAAATTGGAGGAATCTAATATGGAAAGTATCATTGTATCTGCGATCCCTGGAATATTTTATCGAAAACCGTCTCCTGAAGAAGATGAATTTGTTAAGGAAGGTGACCGTATTAAGGCAGGAGATGTTATAGGATTAGTTGAAGTCATGAAAACTTATTATGAAATAAAGGCAGAAAAAGAGGGAATTATTGATAGATTTTTAGTTTCAAATGAAGAACCAATTAATGCCGGACAAGAGATAGCAGTGATTAAAGAAGAAAAGTGAAAGAATGGGGTGAACAAACAAATCAATGAGTCTTTTCAAAAAAGTATTAATCGCTAACCGTGGAGAAATTGCCAGAAGAATTATCAAAACTTGCAATCGGATGGGCATTCAAACCGTTGCAGTATATTCTGATGCAGATGCGGATGCACCGTTTGTAAAGGAAGCAGCTGAAGCAGTTTACATTGGAGAAAGCCAAGTAAAGAAGAGTTATCTGAATATGGAAAGCATAATCCGGGCAGCAAAAGAAACAAAAGCGGAAGCAATTCATCCTGGATATGGTTTCTTATCTGAAAATGCTGATTTTGTTAAGGGATGCGAAGAAGAAGGTATTGTTTTCATTGGTCCTAGTGCACAGGTAATGAAATTGATGGGAAGCAAAGTAGAAGCCCGGATCAAAATGTCTGAAGCGGGAGTTCCTGTAGTCCCTGGATCGGAAGGAAGTTTGGATTCAGTGGAAGAAGCGTTATCTATTGCGAACCAAATTGGTTATCCCCTTATGTTAAAGGCGAGCGCAGGTGGCGGGGGAATCGGGATGAAACTGGTTCGAGACGATAAAGAACTGGAAGAAGCCTTTCACTCAACGAGGCAACAAGCAACATCTTTCTTTGGAGACGGAACGATTTTTCTGGAAAAATGGATTTCAGAACCACGTCATATTGAAGTACAAATAGCTGCCGATCATTATGGCAATACTGTCCACTTATTTGAAAGAGAATGTTCTATACAAAGAAGACATCAGAAAGTGATTGAAGAAAGTCCATCCCCATTTCTTGATGAGGAACTTAGGGAAAAATTGTTGACAACAGCACTTCGGGGAGTAAAGCATATAGGATATACCAATCTAGGTACAATGGAATTTATCTTTGATGAACATAAAAATTTCTACTTCCTTGAAATGAATACAAGGCTGCAAGTAGAGCATCCGGTAACTGAAGAAATTACAAGCCTTGATTTAGTTGAATGGCAGCTGCGGATTGCCGCTAAACAACCTCTTCCGTTGCAACAAGATCAAATTCACAGAAACGGCCACGCCATTGAGTGCCGGTTGTATGCGGAAGATCCGGTCACTTACTTTCCTTCTCCCGGGCAGATCGAACGTTTGACTTTGCCTGTTCATCAAGCAAGATTTGATTTCGGTGTAGTAGAAGGGAATCATGTTACTCCATTTTACGATCCTATGATAGGGAAGATAATTGTACATGGCAGCAATCGAAGAGATTCGCTAGAAAAAACAAAACACGTCCTTGAGCAAATCGAAATTCAAGGAATTAAAACAAATCTGCCATTATTGAAAAAAATTATGCAAAATGATCTGTTTGCTAAAGGATATTATACAACCAAGTTTCTCGATCATTTTAATTTGAATCAACAAGTGAAATGAGGGGATCAACATGTATAAGGTAGATATCAATTGCGATATGGGTGAAAGTTTTGGCCTTTATGAACAAGGAAACGATGAAGAAATGATGAAGTATATTTCTTCAGCAAATATCGCATGCGGTTTTCATGCAGGAGATCCTCATGTCATGAGGAAAACAGTTGAATTGGCGAAGAAATATAATGTAGGAATTGGTGTGCATCCCGGATTTCCTGATTTGCTTGGTTTCGGCCGACGCGCAATGGCTTGTACACCGTCGGAAATTAAGGATTATATCATTTATCAAATGGGAGCATTGAGAGAATTTGCAAACATTTTTGATGTAAAATTACAACATTGCAAACCGCATGGAGCTTTGTATATGAGGGCAATGGAGGATAAACAGGTGGCACGTGCCATTCTTGAGGCTATCCATGCTGTGTCAAAGGATATGATTGTGTTTGCTTTAAATAATTCAGAATTTATGGAAGAAGCAATAAAAATGGGTATCCCTGTAGCCAAGGAAGCTTATTCGGATCGTGAACATACGGAAAATGGGTCTATTATATTAACTAGAAAAGGCTCCGAAATAAAGGACTATGCTGCAATGGCTGATCGTGTTGTTAGAATGATTAAAGATAAAAAAGTCATTACTCACGATGGAAAAGAGGTTTCTATTGAAGCAGATACGATTTGTATTCATGGAGATACTCCTGGAGCACCGGAACTAGCAAAGGCAATCGTAGAAGCATGTAACAAAAATGATATACAAGTTCTGCCTATAAATAAAATTCTTAATTGAGTTATGAATCTGAACAGGAAGTCTCCCTTTATGTGTAAAGCAAAGATTCTGAATTAGGAAGTAATGCTTTCACGTGAGCTTTTCATATATAGGCGATACAAGATGTTAAGTGTGGTTTAAAAAATTGTTGCGTAAATCAGGAAATTTATCAAGTGAACCTTAAGGGATTTGATAAAAAAGAATATTTGGACCGTGGAACAAAATCAATGAAAAAGAACTTTCTTGTAGGCTTTTTCAAAAGCATGTTTGGTAACTTTCTAAGCATTTTTAAAACCATTCTAAGCCTCGTTTTGTCTGTTTTGAAGGGGCGGCTAGGATCCGTGGTATCCGTCAGAAGATGTGTCATCTTTTTGGCAAACAAAAAATAATATCAATACGAGCTCAAGCCAATACCTTATATTGGCTCAACGCTTAGGAAAATTGGAAAGTGCCAGACGTCAGTGAAACACTCGGACACCAGAGGTTTTTTTCATAAATAATGTGGTATTAAGTTAGGGACAAAATACAAGGAAGAAACCTAACATAACGTTTTTAGAAATGTGCCGACAAAAATTTACCGACGGTGTCATTACTGGTTTAAAGTGGTGGGACTATATGTTTTCTGTGCCATATTTTAAAATAACTAATTAATCAATCTTTTTTAAGAGTCAGCGTATAATTTAGCTGACCAATTCTTTTTGAAATAAAAGTTATCCTGCAGGTTCGAAGAATATGTTCTTAGGTCGATCATTACTCGTTTCAGTTCATATACACTCTCTTTTGTAAGCGTCGTCATTTCTGGCTAATCACAAAGAAAACTAATAATTCTCTTTTTTTGTTTGTGATTCTAATGTTAAACATTGTTTAAAAGGAAGGATGGAAATATCAGCAGGTATATGTAAAAGAGAAAGCCAGCCTTCCTTTCTTCATAAATGATTTTATTTACCGGAAATTACATTGTAATTTTTAACTTTGTAATATTTTCTTCATAACATCTTTTTCTTTCAATTGTCGTAAATAGCTTCTTCATCTAGGAACTGCACGAATGTTACTTCCCCCTGATTTTCTTTTAGAAGGTAATTTTTATTTGGTTAGAATCATTAAAATAGATTTATTTACCGTTTTTAGAAATTCCCTAATGAAAATGATTGGAATGAGAGTATTTATTTGAAAAAAACATGATCAATCTCTTCTACTGGTACCTGAAAAATCAGAAAACTGGTGCTTTTCACTATAACAGAAAATTGACATAATTCGTATATATATTGATTTTGAGGAGGCAATGAAAAAATGGCATCATCGACAACGATGGAAGACTTGCAGGCTAAACGGAAAAAGTATGTTCCTAAAGGGGTGAGCAATGGAAATTTAAGTATTGCGCATCATGCAAAAGGGGCTACCATCGTAGACATTGATCAGAATGAATGGATAGATTTTGCAGGGGCAATCGGAACTTTAAATGTAGGGCATAGTCATCCTAAAGTAACGGCTGCGGTAAAAGAACAGGTTGATAAATTTTTGCATCCTGGTTTTAATGTGATCATGTACGAAGGATACATTAAGCTGGCAGAAAAATTATGCAAGATTACGCCAGGCAATTTTGATAAACAAGCAATTCTTTTTAATTCGGGGGCTGAAGCAGTTGAAAATGCAGTTAAAGTGTCCCGTAAATTTACAGGCAGACAAGCGGTCGTTTCATTTGTCAGAGGGTTTCATGGAAGAACGAATCTGACGTTGAGCATGACGAGCAAAGTCAAACCATATAAATTCGGATTCGGTCCTTTTGCTTCAGAAGTGTATCAAGCTCCTTATCCATACTTGTACCGAAAACCGGATCATATGACAGATGAACAATATATTGATTGGACGATTGAAGAATTCAAGAGGTTTTTCGCTGCTACTGTGGCACCTGAAACGGTTGCTTGTATCGTAATGGAACCTGTTCAAGGGGAAGGCGGTTTTATTATCCCACCGAAGAAATTTGTCAAATTTGTCAGGGACTTCTGTGATGATCACGGTATTGTTTTTGTGGCAGATGAAATTCAAACTGGTTTTGGCCGTACAGGCAAATTATTTGCAATTGAACATTTTGATGTTGTCCCGGATTTGATTACTGTTTCCAAGTCATTGGCTGCCGGGTTGCCTTTAAGCGGTGTAGTAGGAAAGGCGGAAATTTTAAATGCTGCCGATCCGGGTGAACTGGGTGGAACGTATGCTGGGAATCCTGTAGCTTGTGCCGCCGCACTGGCAGTCATTGATATCATCGAAGAAGAGGATTTGCTCACAAAATCAGAAATACTGGGACAAAAGATTGAGAAAAAACTGCTGGAATTACAAGCGAAACATGAGTTTGTAGGGGAAATTCGCCGCTTAGGTGCTATGGTAGCGGTGGAGATCGTAGATAACCGCCAGAACAAACGACCGAATAAAGAGAAAACGAATCAAATTCTGAAATATGCGAATGAACATGGTCTTTTATTGCTTTCAGCTGGTATTGATGGAAATATTATACGCTTTTTAGCTCCGTTGGTTATTACTGACGAGGAATTATATAAAGGGCTATCCATATTGGAAAAAGCTTTTGCTCAATGAACTGGGTGAAGAAACTGAGGATAAAATTGCCGGGAATCCATTAACCAGTGGCGTTATATATTATTATATCCCAGCAAAGAAAAACCCAGAGGGAGGTAAACCTTGATGGCAGCGACGATTAAAGTCACGAATCCTGCAACAGGTGAGTTGATCCAGGAAGTAAAGGCAGATACAGAAGAAGAGATTCATCTTGCATTGCGGAGAGGGCATGAAAGTTTCCGAAAGTGGTCCAAAACAAATGCACATGAACGATCGAGACTATTAAAGCTTTGGTCTAAAAAAATCCAAGAACATAAAGATGATCTTGCAAAGATCATGACAATGGAAAGCGGTAAACCTTTGCACGAATCATTGGGTGAAGTTGACTATGCAACTAGTTACATTGATTGGTATGCAGAAGAGGCGAAGCGGCTTTATGGACGAACAATTCCTGCAAATACGGAATCCAAACGTATCATTGTCAGCCGCCAACCGGTAGGATTGGTTGCAGCCATTACTCCTTGGAATTTTCCAGCCGCAATGATGACAAGAAAAGCTGCACCGGCATTGGCAGCTGGATGTACATTCGTTGTGAAACCAGCAGAAGATACCCCGTTAACCACGATGAAATTGATTGAGCTCGCTCATGAAGCCGGAATACCAGCGGATGTAATTCAATGTGTGAATGGCTATGGCAGTGAGGTAGGAAAAATATTTACGGAAAGCAAATATGTCAGAAAAATTACGTTTACCGGCTCGACTCCTGTAGGAAAATTATTGATCAGAGACAGTGCCAGTACAGTTAAACATGTTTCAATGGAATTAGGCGGCCACGCACCGGTCATTGTTGCACATGATGCTGATATTGATTTGGCGGTAGAACAAACGATAGCTTCCAAGTTCAGAAATGCCGGTCAAACATGTATTTGTGCAAACAGAGTTCTAGTGCATGAAAGCATTGTAGAGGAATTTGCTGAAAAATTAACAAATGAAGTTAAAAAATTAAAAGTTGGAAATGGTTTGGAAAAAGGCACTCAAATTGGGCCAGTTATTAATGAAAAAGGCTTTCATAAGATTGTCTCGCAGGTCAACGATGCAATCAGTAAAGGTGCTGAAGTTCTTTGCGGCAATAAATACAATGCAAATAGGGAAAAAGGCTATTTCTTTGTTTATCCGACAGTTCTCAAAAATGTCAATGAGAACATGAAGATTATGCAAGAGGAAACATTTGGACCCATTTTGCCAATCACAACGTTTCAGGAATTAGAAGAAGCTGTTAATATTGCAAACAGCACGCCTTATGGTCTGGCCGCTTACTTTTTTACAAATGACTATAGAACAGGCATCTATCTGCATGAGCATTTAGATTTCGGAATTATCGGCTGGAATGACGGCTCTCCATCTGCTGCCCACGCTCCTTTTGGAGGAATGAAAGAAAGCGGAATCGGCCGTGAAGGTGGAGTGGAAGGCATTGAACCGTATTTGGAAACGAAATATTTGTCAATAGGGGATATTTATAAATAAAAGACTTTTTGCAGGGAGTTTTTAACAGCTGTTAATTTTCAATTTGATAGAAACTAATCGGTTTTTCATAAAGTTGGTTACATCCACCATCCATGATCAGGAATTCGATTTGGAGATTTGTACAATCTGTCACATTTCCGATCAATGTTGGGTCGACTTCTCCATCGTTTACATGAGTTGGAGTTACTTCGATCGCAATCGGTAATTCACTGATGGTATCTACAGAAAGATGCACTTTATGGCCAAACCAAGTGATTTTATTGCTAAAAGAATCAAACTTTGCTCCCTTGTTGTTCACTCTGTTTTAGGCTTGATCTTTTCATAGGCGTTAATGGCGGCACTATCGATAGCCTGATGCCCTCCATTGATACGACTTCAGCTTGGCCTATCTGGACAAGATCATATAAAGATTTTTTCTGCTAGATTTTTTTGGGTGTGTTCATGGAAAATACTGTACTAAAAGTAGAGGTAGATGGTTCAGGTCGACTGATATTTAAACCGCATTGATAACGGAATGAATGTCTTAATCCAATCGGTTACGAAGGGCTGTAAACGTATCAAAACCTTCTAATGGAGCAGCAATTAGAGCTCTTAAAATTCCTTTCCTTAGAATGACCTTCAGCCCCCCCCTTGGGGTGAAGAATTGCTTAGCAAAGGGACGTAAATCAACACTAAAAAAGATTTGGCAAATTTTCTTTAGAATCTAAAATTTACAGTTCTTCAAAAAGGAAAATAGACTTTCTTGTAGAATGTACAAAGTGACTTCCCCCTAGCGAATTATTGTGTTTAGGTCACATCAAAAATTCTACAAATGAGGGGTGAAGTCCTTTTTTCTTTTGAAAGTCTTATGGCTCTTAGAACAAAAAAATGTAAAATGTTCAAATAAAAAACTTGATTAGAAGTTAAAATTTTTTATTTTTGTTCTTAATTTCTCTAAATTTCAAATGGTTCAGGTATCAATATTTGGATTTCCACAACCTAAGTTTAGTATCGTTGATAACTGGGCACTTCATAGTACAGCTTCCAGTTCATTAGGGTTTCTGTTTTTTTCCAAAATAAAAGGGCAGAGAATCGAAAAATCCTTATGCAGTGATATGCAAAGGGGCTATACATGGAGAGAGGGCCATCATAACCTTTTTTGGTTTTCCAAAATTATTGAAGCTGACGCTTGACTAAAGAATCATGGCTACAGAGGATTCACGCCAAGCCCTTGATGGATAGATCACATATATGTATATTTATACATAATTTTGATATAGGTATACTGCAACACTCTGTATTTTTTCTTGCAGAAAACAGTTTTTTGAGTCGCGAGATTTATTTTCATAGAATGCAAGAGTTTTCCTGATGAATTCATGAAGAAGAATATTTGTTACAGCCTGAATACGTGTTTTGATTTGCCGTAAGTCTTCGTACCCATTCATACACTCTCCCTTTCAATAAGTACATGCAGTCAAAGGATTCGGACTATGATGAAACTTAGTCTAATGCTTCTTCGCATGAAAGGCACGGATCATGCTTGCCTCTTCTCAGATCCTGTCTGCTATTTCGATCGAGTCAAATAAAATAACTCCTTTATTTCCGCCTCCATTTGAAAAATAAGGAAGGATTACTCATCTAGAAAATAATTAGGATCTATTTTCAAGGGAAAAAGAACTTATCACAATTTATGGTAAAATGGAAGAAATATAGACGTGATGTGAAGCGATCTTCGGAGTGGCCCTGGTTAATGATGCTGTCAGCGGTGGATGCCCGGAAACAAGAGATCGATGAGACGATTCTCAAGGAACTGGAGGTGTTGGCGATGAACGAGCAAGAAATTCGCGAAGCATTGGAAGAGTGGGAGAAGCTAAGCGTCAGTTCGGAAAATCGCTACGCGTATGAAATGCGGCTGAAATGGCTGCGGGATCAATTGTCCAATCTTCTTGGCGAGCGGCGTGCTGGGATGGAGGAAGGGTTGGAAAAAGGATTGAAACAAGGGTTGAAGCAAGGGCTAAAGCAAGGTCGGGAGGAAGAACGGAAGAATATGATCCGGCATATGTCGGCGAAAGGAATGGCAGCGAAAGATATTGCCGATCTCACTGGACTTGCGGAAGAGGAAGTGCGAAAGTGGTTGAAATAGTTACCTATCGATTTGACTGAAATGGGCTTGTTTGCGAAAAACTTTTGGGTTTTTGTATGTTTTTGCATTCCTAACGGGATCCGCTCCTTTTATCACTTATTCCATATTTTCTCTAGTAAGACGGTTGGTTAATGGTGTTATTTTTCAAACAACTGGTCGGAATCACTTAAATTTTTTTGGCTCGTTTAAGGCTTTTTGCGCTAACATTCCATTAAGCGATAGTCATGGCTAAGGGATAGAGCCATCATTGAAGCGATTTCAATGGAATCATTTACAACAATAGTTTTTCTCGATCCTGCCACCATAGCTTAAATTCCACTTCGTTTTTGTGTTATTAATGGTATCGGTACAAAAGAGAGGATCTGCTTTTAGCGGATAGTGCTCCCCATCATGATCGTAACTATTTTTTATTAAATGGATGCAGTCCACATCTTCATCTAGATTCACAGAGCGAATTTGTTTATTGATGTGAGCTGTTGTGTAAAAGCAGCAATAACTGATCCGTCTTAATGCAAAATTCAGTTCTTGTTTACCTAATCATTTGTGCTGCTTTCATGCTCATATCACCGTAATCTTTCGCTGGCAGCAATAGCATCATTCACATTTCTTGTTGTGAATAGGCAAGTTTTCCGCGGCAAAATGTCATTACTACTTCAAGGCGGTCATTTAAAACAACTAAGTCAGCATCTTTTCCTTTTGCAATGCTTCCTTTGCGATCATAAACGTTTATTTGTTTAGCAGGGTTAACGGCTGCCATTTGAATAATGTCTTGAAGCGTACATCCGGTGTAAGCCATCATGTTTTTGGCTGCATCATTCAGCTTCAAAATACTTCCTGCCAGCGTCCCATCCCGCAAAACTGCCCGATCTTCATTCACTCGGACTTCTTGGCCTCCAAGTTCATAGATTCCTTTACCGAGACATTTCGCTCTCATTGCATCCGTGATTAAAATAAGCCCGTCATTTCCTTTGTTTTGATAAGCAAATTTCACCATTCCCGGACACACATGAATGCCATCTGCGATAATTTCGCACAACACCTCATCATGCATGAGCACTGCTAGAGCAGCTCCCGGCTTGCGATGGTGCAATCCGCTCATTCCATTAAATAAATGGGTTGCATGGGTAATGCCAGCTTGTATGCTTTTAGCAGCTTCAGCATAAGAAGCATCTGAATGCCCGATGGAGGCGACAACTCCTGTTTGTTTTAAATAATCGGTTAATTCTATTCCACCTTTTCTTTCAGGCGCCAATGTCACAAGCTTTATCGCTCCGCCGGACATATGCTGCCATTTTTTAAATAACTGCAAGTTCGGTTCGAGAATATTTTCTGAGTGCTGCGCCCCTGCTCTTTTAGGGGAAATAAACGGACCTTCCAAGTGGACTCCTAACACTTCTGCATATCCGGGTTCATTCGCTGTTTCCATGTACTTTCTTACATTGATCAGAGCTTCTTCAATCCGCTGTTCAGAGCTTGTCATCGTTGTTGCTAAAAACTCGTCGTTCCTTCCCGGGGGAGTGCCGCTGCCATTTTGCGAATTGCCTCATCGGTTCCATCCATCGTATCAGCGCCTGCTGCTCCATGAATATGCAAATCGATAAAACCAGGAATGACTGCATAATTGTTTTTGCTTTCAATTTTTTCAACCCGTTCGTCTGTAACAGCCAGCTTTTCTTGAGGACCAACGTCAAGAATTTTCCCATTTTCTATTAATACATATCCATTTTTGAAAACTCGTTCTTCAGCATATACCGTCATATTCGATAATAAAATCTTGCTCATAAAGATCTCCTTTTTCTAGTAACAATCTCTATTTAAATTGTATGTATGTGGAACAAAATGTTAAATGACTTTTATGGGATTTTTAAGCACATATATTGGTCTATCCGGAAAATTGAAAAAATATGAAACTACTGCTTCCAGATAAAGAAGATTTCAATAATTCTTTTTAGCAGCTTTTCCATTAAACCGCAGTCGTTTCAGTATTTTGAAGCAAACATATCGTTCATCTGCATGCCGGAATACACATTATATCACAATCGCTTATTCGTAATGTAAGCTTCCGTTCTGAAAGAAACGTTTTTTTCGCTAGTGTGCATAAAACAGACCGGTCCAATCAGTATGGATATGTCGTTAAGCGTCGCCTGTGAAGCTCCGAACAATCGAGAGGCTAGCGGCTGGATAATTTTTTTGATTTTCGCAAAACTTTTTATTTATTATTTGCGAATATATAGGTAGTGATAGAAGTTTTGAGCTTTGGGATTGGAAGTGAAGCTTCACGATGGATCAAGAGAAGAAATGGATAAAAGCAATACAGAAGCGGGCAAGTGAAAAAGCGGCAAATAAGCTGATCTCTTATTATTACAAAGAGATTTATGCGTTCGTATTTAAACAAACGTTTGATCAAGAATTAGCGAAAGATTTGACGCAGGAGATTTTCATCAGCATGCTGCGCGGCATTCACCACTATGAGGGGAAAGCGGCGTTCCGGACATGGCTGTATAAAATCGCAAAGGCGAGAATCATCGATTACTATCGCTCGAAAGAATATAAACAGCAGAAGAAAACGGTCAATTTGTTAACAGATCAGCGGGAAAGTGATGATGTGCTTTTTACAATCGAACAAAAGGACGAGGTAAAACAGGTTTTAAACCTGCTTGAACGATTTGATCATGAGAATCGACGAATTGTGCAAATGAAAATTTTTGCAGGCCAAACATTTGCCGAGATTGCCGCAAAGCTCCAGATAAAAGAATCAACCGTAAAAACGAAATATTATTCTACATTGCGAAAAATCAATGAGCAGTTAAAGGAGGATGTCCATGGCCATTGATAACGAAAAAATTCCTTTTCCTAGCGATAAGGAGATCAAACAAGAAATTCAGAAGATTATTGCAAAAGGCATGAACAAAAAGCCTTCCTTTTGGCAATATATGTTCACTATGTATCGCGAAGTCGGTTTCCGCAACGTCTTTCGTGATCTGACGGAAATCGCTTTTACGATTGTTTTAACTATCGCTGTTTTCGCTATGTTTGTTCTTTCAACCGCAGAATATTTTTCATGGACAGCCTTGGATGTATATACATTCATCTTTTGTTTTTCACCTGTTATTTATTTTGTCATCGTTTTTTTCTTTTTTATTTGCCAAAAGCAAAAGCCGGCGTTTGAGGTGGAAATGACTTGTAAATACAATGTGTATCAATTAGCAGCATTCCGTATGTTCATGTTCAGCATTTTCGCTATGCTCGCCAATGGAGTCATCATTTTCTGGCTGGCAACAGAGTTTTCCATTCATTTTCCTTTTGCCTTTTTATTATCTGTTGCATCTTTATTTCTTTTTGCTGCTGCTTTTTTGTATGTATTGCTTTATGTACCGACAAAAAGTGGGAAAATTGCTTTATTTATCAGCTGGATTGCCGCAAACTTGTTTCTTTCTTACATGAACAGCTATGTTTATCAAGCCTTTTTGTTAAACGTTCCGTATTTTATTTACATCATCATCGGGATGGCTGCGATGTATATATATGTTCATCAGCTTAAGCTGTTTTTCGTCAAAACCAATATAAAAGGAGTTTTGTAAAGATGCTAATTGTCGACCATGTTTCCAAATATTACGGCAATTTTATTGCTCTTGAAAATGTTCATTTACAGTTTGACAACGGAATTTACGGACTATTAGCCCCAAATGGCGCTGGGAAGACAACATTGATGAAAATGCTTGTCACACTCATCTTTCCGACAAAAGGAGAAATTCGTTACAACGGAGAAAATATCATCCATCTCGGCAGCAAATACCGCGAGCTTCTCGGTTATTTGCCGCAGCAGTTCGGATATTACAAGCATTACAGCCCTGCAAAATATTTGCTTTACCTTTCAGCATTAAAAGGGATTTCAAAGCATGAAGCAAAAGAAAAAATACCGAAGCTTTTAAAGCTCGTTGGACTTGAAGATGTCATGCATAAAAAAATGAGGAAGTTTTCCGGCGGGATGATTCAGCGGGTCGGCATCGCCCAGGCATTGCTGAACGATCCAAAAATTTTGATTCTTGATGAGCCCACTGCAGGTCTTGATCCGACCGAACGCGCCCGTTTCCGCAAGCTTTTAACCCAATTAGCAAACGATCGGATCATTATTTTATCAACGCATATTGTGTCTGATGTCGAATCGATTGCCAATGAAATCATTATGATTAAAGATAAAACGATTTTATATAAAAAGCCGATACGTGAATTATGCCAATTATTGTCCGGCCGCATTTATGAGACCGCAGCTGATTTTCAGGATGCAGAAATCTTTCGGAAGCGATTTGCAACAATTTCGGAAAAGCAAGAAAATGGCCAGATGATCTTTCGGTTTGTTAGCGACGAACAGCCAAATGAAAATTGGAAAAGTGTTGAGCCGACATTAGAGGACGTATTTCTTCATGTATATGGAGAAGGAGCGCTGGCATAATGATCAAATACGAATTAATAAAAGTTGTCAAGTCGCCGATCTTTATCATTTTACTATTATTTTTTGTGGCGTTGAATGGTTTGATTATTTTCGACCATAAAAATGAACGGGAAAATTTACCTGTTTTACAAAACATAGTTGAGCAATACGGGACGAAAATCGATGATGAAGCATTGGCAGGTATGAAAAAAGAAATCGATCATGAAATGGTATGGGTGAATGAGCTGAATCCAAAAAGCGAGAAGCAGTATCAGTTTCCATATGAGTTTATAAAAGGCCATGAAGCGTTTCTGTACCAACATCTTACGGATCGTGAATTAAACAGGCTATTCAATCTCAACTTGTTCACTCAATATTATGAAACCGCTAAAAGCGTCGATGATATTTACAGCGAGCTGGATGCGACAGAGTTTGCCCGGCAACAAATCAAGAAATACGGATTAAGCGGGGAGGCAGAAGAAACGGTGCTGAACCAAGCCAATCTTTTAGAAAAGCGGCTGCAGCAGCTGGTGAAAAACGGTGAACATCGCCATTTCTTTTATTTAGGATCAGTCTATGAAATGCATTCCTTGCTATTTAAAAAGCTTGGCCGGGCGATCGCTTTTGAAGGAATGATCCTCGTTGTTTTAATCACAGCATTGCTAACTAATTATGAATTTGAACACCGTACATTCTTTGTTGCATTTACGAGCAAACGCGGGAGAAATTTGCTATGGGACAAGCTTGCTGCAAGTGTAATCGCTAATGTGTGTGCTGTTATGTTGTTAATCGCAGCGACATTGATCATTTACTTTTCTGTCTATGATTATTCTAATCTTCTGTTTGTGCCGATTAGCAGCTATTTTAATAGCGAAACGCCTTTTCCTTACATATCGTGGTGGAATCTATCATTCTTGCAGTATGTTTGTTTATTTGTCGGCTGTTTACTATTAAGCCAGCTGCTGTACATGCTGCTCACCTTCAGCTTATCTATATGGCTGAAAAACAGCTATCTTGTTTTCTTTACATTTGCTTTGTTCGCTGGTGTTAGTTTATGGCTTCCAAGCGTTGTTTCACTGAATAGTAAATTTATCTTGATCATGCATGTGAATCCTTTTTATTTAATTATGAATCCGCATGTATGGTTTATGGGAAACAACATTTTTACGATGTTTCCATATTTTGAAGCTGTAACGATAGCAGCGTGGGCGGTCATATTTGTTCTATTAGGATTCTTCAGCATGTACAAATTTAAACGGCAACCATTAAATTAGGGGGAAGAATATTGAGAGTTTTTTTATACGAACTAAGAAAATTGTTCAATTGGAAGGTGCTGCTGCTTATTTTGTTCATCAGTTTTCTGTTTTACAAGCTGTTTTTAAGCTTTTATTTTGAAAATTTCCCTAATGGACGGCCTGCAAAAGATGAGTTTATGATTACGAAAGAAATGATCAATAAATATGGGCATGAAATGGACGAAAAAGAGTTTCAACATTTTAAAAACTGGTATAAGCAAAAAAAAGACGAGGCCAATGCCTATTTAAAATCACAACAAGATGCGGAAAAACTAGGCATTACAACATATGAACAGTTTCGACAATTGGATTTAACAAATAAACAGTATGCAGATTTTCATGAAAAAGTCGTGTTTGTTGATCAAGCAGATGTTTTTTGGGAGCTGCAAGCATTCGAAAATATCATTGAACAATATGAATCGAAAGGGAGGGATATTGAATCTTATACCGATGAAGATCAGCAAGAACGTGTAAAACAAATCATGGCAAACAATGATGTCAATTCTGTTTTTCCATATCTTGTCTATGAAAATTACAATGAGCTCACCCGCTTTTGGACGGTTTTGATTATTATAAGCGTTGTCATGGTAACATGCCGCGTTCATATTACAGACAGACTAAACAATGCGATCAGTCTGCAATACACGACGAAAACCGGCCGGAATTTGTTTTCTTTAAAACTTCTTGCTGCTTTAGCAGCCACAGCATTGATCACAACTGTGCAGGTCGTCATTTTTTGGCTTTTCTATCTTGGGAATGGTACGCAAGCTTTTTTTCCGCTTTCCATCAATTCGTTCTATAATTTTTACTATTTTTGGTTTGACTTTACATTTGAAGGCTATATCATCACAACGGTGATTGCTACTTATATTGTTGCCATTGTTGCGGCGCTCTTTTCAGTATTTTTCTCACGGATCGCACAAAACTACATCACATTGATCGGCTCGCTTGTCCCGATCGTTGTGCTGCTAAGCTATTGTACTTTAAAATACCTTGTTGGTGAACTGTTTGCGATTCTTCATCCGCTTATGCTTACAATCGGCACCTTTCTTGTATTGATCGCGATCAGTACGATATTCATCATTTACAGAATGAAGCAGGAAAAGCTTGTTGATCTTATATAAGCCAAGCGATAGCGGACAAAGCACGATCTTGCTGATAGCGAGCTGGAGATCGATGAAGCAGGAATTCACGGGGTTGCTTCCTTCTTCTGATTTTCCTTCCTCCAGCCTCGATAAAATAACAGACAGTCTGATACGATTTACATTCATTTTTTAGAGCTTCGGCAAGCAATCAGAAACATCATGCCGCTATACCTTCTGATTTTTATCTGCCTATTTTTTGACTGATTTCTATAAATCCCTACCATTTTGAAATTTGATTGATCGAGAGGGGCTCGAAACTCTAAGACAATCAATCTCATTGAAACAATTTTAGTATCGGCTATTCAGTTTATGGGATTCGAAAACTTTAAGACGATGAATCTTGGACTTTGCCAGCATTTTTTCTACCTACGCTATATGGTTTAAGGTGGGCATTTCAGGAGGCTGGCAAGGTCTTTTTTATTGAAGTGCATTACTTTTGGACACCTGTATCAAGCGGAACGATGAAGGTTTCAGTCATTTCTGTTTTTTTCTAAATCTAAATGTTTTTCCTCTTTTATATTCATTGTTCATCATTTGTCATCATGTGGTTTACTTTTCATTTTCATATGATAAAATTTCTTCAAAAACTGACTAAACTAATATGTATTATATGATATCCGACCGGATGACCGGAGGACACAATCCTCAAAGTATGGGAATGTGTCCTTTTTTATATATTTCCATACTTTGATGAAATCAAGAAAGGAGGCTATGAGATTGGTATAAGACTTCCTGTATAAAAGCTAATTCGGAAATAAAAAAGATTGATAGGTAGGAGGAGTCATCCCGATGTATAAGGAGATAAATAAATATTTCTTAACTCTACTTGTTATTATATCACTTTTGATCACACAAGCTTGTTCCAATCCAAAAGTTTCCGGATCCAACACGAATGAAAGCACTGCTGCTGCACAAAAGGAAAACGATCAAGAGACAGTCACTATTACCATTGGATATCAAAGTCCTACAGCGCAAACATGGGGAGCACTCATTATTAAAAACCAAAAATTATATGAGAAGTATTTGAAACAATTACATCCTGATAAGAATTTCAAGATTGAATGGTTTGACGCTCCAGCAGGATCTGTATTGAATAACAATATGGTGGGTGGAAAGATTCAAATTTCATTTTTAGGTGACATGCCGTCCTTGTTAAACGGTGTTATGGGGATTACACAGAAAAATTACCGCTCTGTTTTTATTGCTTTTGATGGAAAAGGTAAAAATGGACGTAATCAAGCTATTTTAGTACCAAAAGGCAGTGATATTAAGGATGTTAAGGATCTTGAAGGAAAAACAGTATCTACCCCGATTGGAAGCAGTGCACATCGCATGCTTCTCGATGCTCTGGAGCAAAATAATATGGTCGATAAAGTTAAAATTATCGATCAGTCCGTAACACTTGGAATGCAAAGTATTGAACAAAATAAAATCGCTGCCCATTCCTCATGGGAGCCATATCCCAGCCTGATTACGAAAAAAGATATTGGGAATGTACTGCTGTCAGGAGAAGAAACGAATCGAGATTATTTAGCAGGAGTTGTCGCAAATAGAGATTGGGCAGAAAAAAATAAAAGCTATGTGGTTGCTTTTCTGGCAGCATTAAGCGATGCCCATCAATTGGTATTAGATGATCCGGAGAAAGCAGCTAAAATCTTTGCAGAAGAAAGTAAATTTCCTATAGATATTACTTTAAAAATGGCGAAAAATATTCGTTTTGATTCAGCCATTTATCAAAAAGATTTAGATACGTTAAGCAGCAGTGTGGATTTTTTGATTCGTATTGATAAGTTAAAAGAAAAGTTAAACTTGGATGAATTTGTAGATGATACTTATTTAAGAGAAGCTGTTGAATTGTTAGGTAAAAATTATTTGGATAATAAAGAATTGAAAGGTGATTGGAGTAAGGAGAAGGTGTATTGATGTCTTATACAGTTCAAATGGAAAATAAAAAGAGTGAAACAGGTCAACGTGATTTGGTAAAAGTCAATGTAAGACGGACCAGTATTAAAGTGATTTCCATACTCATCTTTTTGTTCATATGGTATTTGGTTGTTCATTTTAATATTCAATGGCCTTTACAGTTTGGGAATTTGCCCAAACCAACGGAAATCATCATAACCTGGCTTCAGAAATTTGGGGAGATAGATTATTATATTAATATTTCCGTAAGTCTTTTTCGCGTATTGGCAGGTATTCTTCTCGGTTTATTCACCAGCGCACCTATTGGAATGTGGATTGGACTTTCACACAATAAAATAAGCGAAGGGATATTTACGATCCTTGAATTGTTCCGGCCCATTCCTTTAATTGCTTATTTGCCTGTAGCAATGCTTCTTTTTCATACTATCGAAAGCAGTATTATTTTCATTACGTTAATCGGTGCATTTTTCCCAATTTTAATAAATACTATGGATGCAACAAGACAAGTTTCGCCAACCCTTATTCAAGCTGCCCGCTGTTTAGGAAGCGGTAGGACCCATTTGATAAGCAGAGTTTATTTACCCGCGGTATTATCCCAGTTATTCACTGGTTTGTCAGTAGGAGTCAGTGCATCCTGGATGGGGGTTATTACGGCAGAAATGATGTCAGGGAAAACGGGAATTGGCTACGCCACCTGGCAGGCTTATCAATTGATGGATTATCATAATTCGATTATTGGCATGTTCACCATAGGAATACTTGGTTATGTATCAGTTGCCTTTGTGCGATTGATTGAAAAACAGATCATTAAATGGCAATAAAATATAAAATTTTTCCATGAAGGGAACGAGACCTATGTCTGTTGAAATCCATAATGTAACCAAATCCTTTAAAGTAGGGACAGAAGAAGTGATAGCTTTAGATCGTATTTCATTGTCCATTAAAGAAAAAGAATTCCTTTGTTTACTGGGGCCATCGGGATGCGGGAAAAGCACTTTATTAAAGTTAATAGCAGGAATCGATCAGCCGGATGATGGAGAGATTTTATTTGATGGTCAAAGGGTGAGGGAGCCGTCCAAAGAAAGGGGAGTAGTCTTTCAGGATTATGCTCTCTTTCCATGGCTGACTGTTCGAAAAAACATTCTCTTTGGATTGGAATTAGCGAAAGTAGATCCTCATAAAAAGAAGTCTATTCTAGATGAATATTTGCAGTTATTTGAATTGCATGAAGCGGCTGATTTATATCCTAATCAATTATCAGGCGGGATGAAACAGCGTGTAGCAATTGCCAGAGCCTTATGTTTAAAACCTGAATTGTTACTTCTGGACGAACCTTTTGCCGCGTTAGACCCGTTTCTTAGACAAAAACTGCAGGATGAACTTTTACGGATCTGGAATGTAGAAAAAATTACGTTTATATTGGTAACTCATGATATTGAAGAAGCAATTTATTTAGCGGATCGAATAGTTGTACTTACTCCCAAACCAGGGAAAATTAACGAAGTTATTCCCGTCCATTTGCCACGGCCGCGTTCACGAACGGATTCTCATTTTATCGAAATCCGCAATAGAATTATCCGTTTATTAAATCCTCAGAGCACTAATGATTCTGAGGTGACGAATAAAATAACTATGTCTGCAGGAATACCATAATTAACACAATGACTTGCCCGCTTTAAAAATAGAATTTTATTCAGTAAGTTTACAATATAATGAATCTGTAAAAGACAGTCTATTCTTTTAGTCTGCAAATGAGATTTAGAAAAAATGGGGCGGTTGTTTATGATATGTTTTTATAGTCAACAATATATCGTTCACTTGACTAATAAATTATAGTTTGAAGATAGGAATAATATGTGTTATAAAATTAGTAAAAATATTTTAAAATTTTATAAAAATGACTGATTGGACAACCAAAAGCTCTTAACTTTTTTTGTTAAGGGCTTTTTTGTATTTTGAGCTTCATAATTAGGTGGAAGGGAGAATGGAGTATGTCAGCTGATCGTATGAATTTAATCACCATGCAAGAAGCTATGGACTTTCTAGGAGTAAGTCGTTCTACCATTGATCGTTGGAGAAAGCATAAACAATTACCATTTATTAAAATTGGAAAAGAAGTGTTCTTTGATAAGGAAATCCTAATCAAATGGCTGTATAACCATACACAGATTAACACTCCTGCATCCTTGCCGCAAAATCCGCAGTCTCATTCCATCCCGATTACTGTAGGTTACCAAAGCGGTACCGCTCATATGTGGAGTGCGGTTTTAATAAAAGAATTAAATCTGTTTGAGGAAGAGCTGAAAAAAATGTTTCCGCATCATTCATTTTCAATCAAATGGAGAAACGCTTCCAAAGGGATTGAATTAGTGGAAGACATGATAAAAGGGACCGTTCAGATTGCCTCTTTGGGAGACTATCCCATCATGCTGAGTTTTGAATTTAGCCGGTTATTGCCTACATTTCAATCAGTCCTGTTAGCGTTTGATGGAAAAACAACAAATGGAAAAGGAATTTCTCTTGTGGCACAGAAAGAAACCTTTATTGAAGATGTATCAGATTTGGTCAATGTTTCTATATCAACCGTCAGTTTTTCGAGTGCTGAACATCGTTTAAAACGATTGTTATGCTCCATCGGAGACTCTCATCCTCAAATTATTAATCAAGATATGGAGATGAGTATGAAAGGGATTGTTCAACAAAGGATTGGAGCAAGTGTTATGTGGGAGCCTTACCCTAGTTTAATTAATTATTATCAAGCAGGAAATGTATTTTTTGAAACTGGTATGGGCGATGATTATTTGACAGGAATTGTTTCTGAGCAGAACTGGTGCAAACAGAATGAAGAAATCGTTGTCGCTTACTTAAAGGCTCATTTATGTGCCCATAAGATTCTTAGAGAGGATCCTTCCTCAGCGGCAAAAGTATTATCCCGCTCAACTGGCGTTCCAACAGAAGTAGTCTCACAGATTATTACGAGGGTCCGTTGGGATGCGGCTATTTATGCCCGTGATTTAGGAACGATTGGTAAATTTCATACGACAGAATATAACGATCGTTTTCAGAATTTTAATGGGATCACTGCAAATGATGATTATTTACAGATGGCTATCAGCGAGTTAAAACTTCCGATGCTTCCTTCTATTTATATGCGAGATGAATGGTCTGAAGAAGATTTATATTAGAATCATGATGATAAGAATGGGAACCCAATTTTTTATTTAGAAGGTTCCCATTCTTACTGGAAAAATCATGATCGGAACGATCTTGAAATTTATCGGATCAAATATGGAATTTTGACGGTCACAGCGTCCACCGGACAATCCGTTTGACATGGTGTACAGTACCAGCATTCATCGTACTTCATATAAGCTTTTTTCTCATCATCTAAAGCCAAAATTCCCATTGGACATACTTGAACACATATTTCACATCCGATACATTTATCGCGATCGATAATGACACTTGCTTCAACATTTTGTTGGATTAGTTTAGGAGACAGATTGCTCATGGCCTGTTTCCTCCTTTTTAAATAGATCATAGTAAGACTGTGTAAAACCGGAATCATCCAATATTTGAGGAGGGAGATCCCGAGTGTATAATTTCATTTTTCCATCGGCGCCTTTTTTCACAACCACTCTTTTTAGCCAGTTTTGATCATCTCTTTCCGGATAATCTAAATAATAGTGGTAGAATCCCCATCTGCTTTCTTTCCGGAAAAGGGATGACCTGGCCATCATTTCGGCGCAATCTACAATACTATGGACTTCCAAAGCTCTGCCGAGTTCATGCGGATCCCTAGCGCCTAATAAATTTAAATCCACTTTTCGAAAATGTTCTATTTTCTTCAGAGCAATATCCATTTTTGTGGTGGTTTTTGGCGGCATTAGATATTGTGTAACGATATTTCGAATTTTATATTCTACTTGATGATGAGGAACGCCGTCCGGATTTTGAAGAGGCTTATAAATCCGCTCTCTTTCTGCTTCAATTTGGCTGATGTCTGGTTCAATTTCAGATTGGGAAGAGGCAAAACGAGCTGCATTGATACCTGCTATTTTTCCGAAAGTCAAAGCTCCCAGTAAATATTGATGTGGTACGCACGCCATATCACCTGCGGCATAAAGTCCTTTCATGGACGTCTCGGCTTCATGATTCACCAAAACGCCTGCCGCACTGTGCCCGCTGCAAAGACCAATTTCTGAAAAATGCAGCTCCACCATATCCGTTCGATAGTCATTTCCTCTGCCTTTATGAAAAGTCCCCCGACTAGGCCGTTCATTATAGTGAAGAATTGCTTCAATTTTTTGAATAACTTTTTCATCAAGATGATCCATTTTTAAATAAAGTGGAGATTCCCCTTGATTGGCGAGTTTCCACATATTCATAATTAGTTCGCCGCTCCAATAATCGCAGCCAGTTACTCGCTTTCCTTCTGCATTAGCAGTATAGCCTCCATATGGTCCGGCTACATAGGCACATGCAGGTCCATTATAGTCTTTCATGGTAGGATTAATTTGATAACATTCAATTCCTGTGAGTTCTGCACCTGCATGGTATGCCATTGCGAATCCTTCGCCAGAATTGGTCGGATTTTCATATGTTCCATAGAGATAGCCGCTATCGGTTAAACTCATGCGTCCGGCAGCTCCTGCTGTCAAGATTACGGCTTTTGCATGAACAATAATGAAATCACCATTGATTACATCTAGTCCCATGGCACCGACGACGGTATTGTCATGTGTTAGCAATCTAGTAACCATCACACGATTAACCACTTTACACTTAGCCTTTCTCACCTGTCTAGCCAATATTTGTTTTAAGTTGCTGGCTTTAGGCATCGGTAAAACATATCGACCTTTTCGATGCACCCGATGAACAACAAATTGACCATTTTCATCTTTTTCAAAATCCACTCCCCAGGAATCGAGTTCCTTTACTACTTCGTAACATTCCTTTGCTTGGCGGTATACAGCGATTTGATCAACGATTCCATCATTGGCTTCTGTTATTTCCAACGTATACTCCTCAGGTGTTGCGTATCCGGGAATTACTGCATTATTTAGACCATCCATCCCCATGGAGATAGCACCGCTTCTCCTAATATCCGCCTTATCTAAAATCAGCACTTCTAATTCAGGATTTGTTTCTTTCGCTTTAATCGCAGCCATCGTTCCTGCTGTACCTCCGCCAACAATCAAAACATCAGTTACATACTTTTTTGTTTCCATGAGATCACATCTTCCTTTTATATCATTTTAGTTTTACGATTGTGTCTTTTTGTAACCATGACACTGATATAGATAAAAAAAGAGACACAATCTCATATAGAAAAATTGTGCCTCTGGTGGTCCAGTCGACAAATATAAAATTTATAAATTTAGTCGGATTTGGTTTGTAAACACAATCTAACATGAAGAATTTTTGATTACAATGCTTTGATGATTAATGACTTCCAATGATGAACTATGAAGAAATAAGAGGGGGTGCTTCACTCCAATCCGCTGCGTTGATTACTTTTCGTTGTCATCCTCTTTTTCATCGAGGGAATGAAACCCGAATGCTAGGGTGAGAGATATGAAATTTGGTTTAGCAAGAAGGAGACTTGTACCCGTATTGAAAATTAAGTAAGGCTATCAACCATATGTCTAGTGAAAGAATCAAAATAAGGAGGATGCTACCCGTTATGATACGGATACAGATGATGAAAAAAGAAGATGGCTCACGTTTGGGAAAAGTCGTGAAATCGTTTGCCTGCAAACTTCATCTAAATAGATACATCACAAAACTCAGGACATTTGGTGGAAGATTTGGTTGAGATGCTGTGCCATTGACCGCCAGAACGGTCAATGGATATGCAGTGAGGCTTTAACAGCATTACTTGAGCGTTTACAGTAAAACTGAAAAAAATGCCTTTCTCTGCTGTTTTGAATTGTAGCGGCTGGAAGCGTTCAAAAATCTAGTAAAAAACTTCATTATTTAAATTCCTATTAATAAGTTTGAAATTTTAGGTTGACATTTCTTATAGGTAGTTTTATATTATTTGCAGAACATATGTTCTTTTTGGTAAGAATATTAATACTTGTCCTAGCTGTTACGATTTTTAATCTTTCCCCCTCTTATGTTTTCCTCTTATTTTTATTCTCCCTCGAAAGGACGATCTCCATTATGAAAGAATACCTCGATTTGAAGATGGATTTCATGTTTAAGCAGCTGTTCGGCAACCCGAACCGCAAGTCGCTTACCATTGCTTTTTTGAATGCGATTTTACATCGGAGCGAAGCAGATCGCATTGTCGATGTTCAGTTTGAAAGCACGGAGCTGACGAAAGAGACAGAAGATGGAAAAATGAACCGGCTTGATGTACTGGTGCTGACGGATCGAAGCGAGCGTATCAATGTGGAAATTCAAATCGTAAATCAGCACGATTTACCGGAACGAATTTTGTATTACTGGGCGAGGGTTTTCTCCCGGTCATTAGCAAAAGGACAGCCGTACAGCATGCTTCCCCCTACCTTTATGATTACCATCATTAATTATCGGCTTTTTCCTCATGAAACGGAGCGATTTCATACGGTTTTCCATATACGAGAAGATGAAGAACATTTTCTTTGGAGTCCGCACCTTGAATTTCACGTCATTGATTTACAGCAGTTTATGGTAAAATGGAAGAAATATAACAGAGAAATAAAACGATTGCCAGAGTATCCGTGGCTGATGATGCTGTCAGCAGTAGACGCCAAAAAGGGGAAAATCGATGAGTTTATGCTCAGTGAACTGGAGGTGTTTGCGATGAATGAGCAGGAAATTCGTGAAGCGCTGGAAGAATGGGAAAGCTTAAGCGTCAACCCGGTAAACCGTTATGAATACGAAATGCGTTTGAAATGGCTGCGGGACCAATTGTCAAACCTTCAAGGCGAACGGCGGGCAGGATGGGAGGAAGGGCTGAATCAGGGCCGGGAAGAAGGAGTTCGACAGGTAGCCATAGAAATGCTTCGTTCAGGGCTAGAACAGGAAGTTATTATGTCAGTTACGAAATTAACTGAAGAAGAGCTAGATGAGCTGAAGAAGAAACTATTGGATGAATGACTTTTTTGACCATGAGTAGAATAGTTCATTTTATGTGAAAAGAGGTATGAACTAAAATTTTTTTCATGTCTCCAGTGGATGGCGAAAAGTGAAAAATCGAAACTGGAGGTGTTGGCGATGAATGAGCAGGAAATTCGTGAAGCGCTGGAAGAATGGGAAAGCTTAAGCGTCAACCCGGTAAACCGTTATGAATATGAAATGCGTTTGAAATGGCTGCGGGACCAATTGTCAAACCTTCAAGGCGAACGGCGGGCAGGATGGGAGGAAGGGCTGAAAAAAGGGTTAAAGCAAGGCCGGGAAGAAGGAGTTCGACAGGTAGCCATAGAAATGCTTCGTTCAGAGCTAGAACAGGAAGTTATTATGTCAGTTACGAAATTAACTGAAGAAGAGCTAGATGAACTGAAAAAGAAACTATCCTCCAACTCCTTTTAAGCGGGAAGGAACGAGACTCTCATTACATGACTAACTATTGCCAGCTGTTCAGGTCAATTTTGTAAAAAGGAAGTTACCTGAATTTTGTGGACGAGATAGAGGAGTTATACTTGTTATTCCAGTAAAATGGGAGTGCTGCAAAGCATGTGCCAACATTGAAGGCGCCTGCCAGCGCGCACGAACTTGAAAACTTTCCTCCCTTGACGGGGATTCACGGAATCAGACGTATGCAATCGATGAGCTGACAGGCGAAATGATTTATTGGCTCTGGTGCCAGTAAATGGTTGATAACAATTTATTCATTATTCGTGTGATGCTCCCATTTAGCTTTCTACCCGATCCACTGTTTCGCAATGGGAATTCTTTTAATGACGAAATAATCCAAAACCCACACTATCAATAGTGACGCGCCTACTAATGGGAAGAAAAGACCTAGAACAATGACAATGACGGCTACTCCCTTTAACATTTTAAAGTTTTCTGGCAAAGCCGGAGCACCCAATTTGCCTTTCGGTTTTCGCTTCCACCACATTATAACGCTACTTACAACAATCATTATAATGCCAATAGTTAATGCAAGCATGAACAGCTGGCTAATGAATCCAAATTCTCCTTGATGAAATGCAATGCCTAGTGAAATTAATTTTCCCAATGCACCATAGTCACTCCATGCAAATTTAGCTAAAACTTTTCCGCTGTATTGATCTATATGCAGCGTTTGTTGTGCCCAAGGCAGTGGGCGGTTAGGATAGACGTCAGCAGGATCTAAAAAGATCGTATATACACCGGTTTCTCCATCAGGAAATGCAATTCTATATCCCGGTTGGACGTTGTTTTTTTCTGCAATTTGCATAACTTTATCAACAGAAATTGTTTTCACCCCATTGGGACTTGATTCGGGCACAGGTAAGTTTTCAGCTGCCCAAGGAACATCTGCTATTTCTTTTGTTGGCATTGTTGATTTAGGAAATGCATATTTTTCCCATGGTTGATCTCCTTCCGGGTTTCCGGAAATGGGATCAACGATACGATGTGCCATGCTTCCCCAAACACCGGACCACATGAGTCCAGAAAATAATTGTACGACGATAAAAAGAGAAAGCCAGATTGCTGTAACGGCATGCATATCGCGCCAAAACGTGCGGTTTCTTTTACTCAGGTTTATTCGCGGAATCAATGTCCCAAAAAGAGATTTTCTATTTCGCGGCCACCATAAGTAAACACCAGTAATAATTAGGATAATGAACCAGCAAGCGGAGAGCTCTACTAACCAGTTTCCAATGGTGCCGCCCCATAATTCACCGTTATGCAAATCTTTCACCCATGCCATGAAGCGTGCATTCTCATTTAACTTTCCAATAATGTCGCCGTTGTATGGATTAACAAACACAGATATACTTTCCCCGTTCACCATTATTTCAACCTCAGATGACCTGTCCGGCGCAAAGGAAGGTGTAAAACCTGTAATTTTTGCATGTGGATAATTCTTTTTCACTTCATAAATCTGTTCTGTAGATGAAATTTTATGCTGTCCTTGTTGGACGTAATAAAGATCATGGTACATGTAATTTTCAATTTGCGGTTTAAACAGGTAAATTCCTCCGGTAATAGACAAAAAAATAATCAGCGGTGCGAAAAAAATCCCTGCGTAAAAATGCCATCTCCATACTGTTTTATATAAAGAAGCTTTCGTTTGTTTATCAGTGAATGCTTTTGAATCCTTTGCTACTGCATCTATTCTTTCAAATTCCATTGTTTTCACCCTTTTTTTAAGCAATGATAAAAACTTTTATAGATCATGTCGATATAACCTCAACAATTGCAATGCGGTTTTTTCCTTATGAATTGTATTTTTCATATGGTCAATAATAGAGCCTTCCTTTATAAACAGAATTTGATCGCCTGCTTCTGCGGCAACATCCATCATATGAGTGGAAAAAATGATGATTGTGCCTTTCATCTTTTGTTCTTTTATCAAATTGACAAACTGATCAATCCAAAATGGGTCTAAACCATTTGTTGGCTCATCTAACAAGAGCAGTTTTGGATTTCCTAACAATGCTTGTCCTAATAATAGTCTTTGCCTCATTCCTTTTGATACATTTTTCACTAGTTCTCTTTTAAATTCTTCCAAACCTATTTTTTTTAAAATGTCTTGTACAGATGATTGATCTTTTTTCCGCAGTTTGGCATAAAATGATAAAAATTCTTGAAGCGTCATGAATTGCTGAGCATGAAAATCATCGGGCATGTAGCCGATCTGCTCGATATAGTTTTTTCTGTTTTTAATTAGACTGATATTGTTTAAAACAATGTCCCCGGAGGACGGTTTTGAAATACCCGCCAAAATGCGAAGAAGCGTGCTTTTTCCGGCTCCGTTTCCGCCGCATAATACGATGCATTCCCCTTTTTTTGCTTCCAGTGACATGGAAGAAAGCACAACTTTTGTTTTATATTTTTTTGAAACGTCGGAGACTTGTAATGTTGTCATTGTCTTTTCTTCCTTTCAAGCTTCCAGACGGAAAATGCAAGCATGATGCTTGAAAAGATGAACATATAACCGACGAACAGCACCCATAACGCTTTTGTTTGCATAAAAGAGATGAGCTCGTCGTATGATTGTCCAAAAACAGCTCCGCCGTCAAGCTGAACAACGAATACTATACGGAGCAATTCCGCCGGATTACAGAATAAAGATGCTTTTATAAGCGGAGCTATCATCGGATAAGGGACAAAGCTCAAAACGGAAATGACTGCAGTCGGCCATATCATGATAAGAAAAAACCACACGCCGACCGAAAGTATGAGAGCTTGCCATCTCGTTTCTGAAAACGAGCCAATGGTCAAGCCGATGACGAGAAAAAACCATATTAGCGAGATAGAAAAAATATATAAAATGAGCACCCATTTCAAAGATAATGAACTTCCCAATAAAGTGCCGACCAAAAGGCTCAAACTGAAGCTTAAGCTGAAGATGGCAGATTGTGCGGTCAATTGCCCGCAAAGCTTCCCAACCCAATAGGCAATAGTCGGCAACGGATACGTGCATAAAAGACTCCACTGGCCATTTTCCATTTCATTCGCGATGGAAAACGATCCAGCCACCAGCATAAACAGTGGTACGATGTACAGCACAATGTTGGCGATTGTGCCTGTCATGTTTGTATAGCCTGTGAGAGCAGGGTTATTCCGCTCTAACAAAAATAGTAATGATAAAACGAAAATCCATAGAAACACAAACGTGTAAGAAGAACGCTGCCTGATTGTCAAACGCCATTCGGCTTTCCATATGTTCCGCATAATTCCTCCCGCTGTAAAAAAAGGGCACTTATAAATTTGCCCTTCATTCATGTGAATGATCATTGCCCTCATCCATGTGGCTGTGGTCGCCATTCATATCCGTATGACCAGCCTGCATATTCTTTTCCATCATTTCTTTATTCATTTTCCATTTATGATCTTGCAATTGATCGAAGTTTAATATTTTTCCGCTATTTTTTGAAATGAAGGCTTCAGCATCTTTTTTATTTTGGAAAGAAATGACGTTGTAGGCCATTGGCGTCCGTATCGATTGATCATACACGTAGGTTGCTTTATCAGATTCAACCCATTCTTTCGAATGATAATCTCTAACGAATTCCGCTTCGATGTTTTCATTTTTATTTTCGCTTTTCCATTTATACATACATCCGATATCATCAAAAACGAATGTTTTGCCATTTTTTAAAATAAGCTGTGTTGCAAACTGATTATCCATTACAGCCATGTTACATTGAGCGCATTTATCGTTTTTTTCATCAATGGCTCTTGGCGACACTTCCTTTTTTCCGCACGCAGCAGTGATAATCAGTAGAGCGCATAACATGAAAATGAAATACATTTTACGCATCCTCTTTTTTCCTCCCTATCCTCCATAAAGTAATGCTTCCTAAAAACAAGAGAAGACTGAAAACAATGATCACTCCAGAAGATGACTTTGATTCATCTTGTATTTGAGCTGTCATAAGCGGCGAGTCATCCGTCATCGCTTCATTGTCTGGACTTTTCCATAATTTTTGCAATACAACCATGCCTGGTGAATGGAAAAACAGCTGGTATTCTGGAATATCCTGCGTCAAACTTAAAAAGAACGGATTCGTTTTATAAGGTATGTCACTATAACCGGATCCATCGGCATCAAGCTTTAGAGAGGCGTCCCAATAATTCCTTTTCACTTCATTGTCCGAGCTGCTCAAAGCTTGAGCTTCATTTACATTGCTAATAAACGTATTGTTTGAAACGATGTTTCCGTTCGCCTCTTTGAATTGAATGCCAATAAAATTCCCACGCATTTCATTGGATAAAATAAGGTTATTGGAGGCGCTTTCGGCAAAAATACCAACTCGATTATAAGAAATATTATTGCGGACCACCTTTGTCTCTGTCGCATCAAATAAAAGAATCCCCTGAGCATGAACATTGCGGTTGTTAAAAATGAATTCATTTTTTTCGATTTTTCCACCCTTTGTTTCCATGACCATCGCTCCTGCCACGTTATTTTTGGAAATGTTTTTTTGAATTGTTATGTGGTCAGAATACATAATGTGTATGCCGTAATTTGATTGCTGGATGAGGTTTTGGACGGCCGTTGTATAATCGCTTTGCTCCATATAAATCCCATCTCTCACTTTTTCGATTCTGACTTTTTCAATGACATTTTGTTCTGACTTCCATAAATCAATCCCGTTATGTTGTTTTTCACCTTTTATCGAGCTTTGTGTGATGACGGTGTGATAGGCGTGTTCAAGCTTTAACCCGATCCCCTTTGTACGAATATGAACGTGTTCAATTCGGTGATGATTTCCTGATACTTGTATAGCGGCAGCGTTTTTCTCTTGGCTGCATTGAATGACCGTTACGTTTTTTACTGAAACGCGTTGACCTTTGATGGAGATGACGGGTTCTTTACGGCAGGATTGAATGGTTACTTGTCCATTTCCTTGTAACGTAACAGGTTTTGAGAGCACAATTGATTCATGATAAACGCCTCTCGGTATTCTCACGATTGAGTGCTCTGGAGCTTGATCAATCAGATATTGCAATGTGCTTTCGGCATGGATGCTGGATGGATGTGTCCAAAAAAGCATCAAAAAAACGATTAAATACCATAATTTTTTCATGACGGAATCCTTTTTTCAGTGTCATTGTTCTAATTGAAGGTTAGCGTATAATTGTGTGAAAACTATGAAGCCTATTTGGATATTTTTTTTACATTTGTTTCCTTTCTTACATTCATTTACTGGCCTTTGCTTTTAAAATTGGCAATTTGTCAAATCCAATCGCAGGAGGTCTAAACATGATGGACAGTCATGTGAAGCATTTGCTTGCCTTTCTATCGCTCGGAGCTTACTAGGACAAATTTATGAAAAACTTCAAACAAATTTCATAATTTCTGGTTATAATTAATAAATTAGAAAATTCATTTAATAAGTTGAGAGAAGGTGTCAAGTGGCTGATGTCTTTAAAGGTGTTAATCGTTGATGATGAAGAAAAGATGCGAAAGCTGATTAGAACGTATTTGACAAGAGAAGGATATATATGTTTGGAAGCAAAAGACGGGTTTGAAGCACTTGAAAGATTAAAAAAGGAAAACCCGGATATGCTGATCGTTGATGTCATGATGCCTTACATTGATGGTTTTACTTTAGTCGAGGAAATGCGGCAATATCTTCAAATTGATTCTCCAGTCATTTTTTTAACGGCAAAAGGGAATGAGGAAGATAAGGTGAAAGGTTTAAAGATTGGGGGAGATGACTATATAGTAAAACCTTTTCATCCTTCAGAGCTTTTGGCGCGTATGGAAGTGATTTTTCGCAGAACACATCGAATTGCAAGCGATGTAAAAATAGCAGCTATTGGACCGTTGCAATTTGATCTTCAAGGCCGGATTGCCACTGTTGAAGGCCGCAGGCTTGCGCTCACACAAAAAGAATTTGATCTATTATTCCTTTTAGCCAAAAATAAAGGAAAAGTATTTACACGTGGTCAATTGCTTGACCAAATATGGGATTCCGATTATGCAGGAAGTGAACGAACCGTTGATACTCATATTAAAACGATTCGTCTAAAATTAAAGGAGCACAGCCATCTAATTCAAACCGTTTGGGGAATCGGTTACAAGTTTGAGGTGCCGTCTTGAAAAAAATAAAACATTTTTCAGTTAGTCAAAAAGTATTGCTGCTCTTTTTCATCAGCATTATTTTTTCCATCTTGTTTTCTTTTCTGTTCATTCACTTCCTATATAAAGAGCTTTACATTCGCAGTGTGAAAGAGCGGCTTATTTTTGAAGGAAAGCAGACAGCTGCTCACTTTCATTACGGCTCGCTTAGTGAAGATATTAAAGAAAAAATTGAATGGTATAATCTCATTTCACCTTATGAAGTAATAGCTGTTGATCAATTAGATGAGCTTCATCAACATTTTCCGTATCAAATTGATTACAAACATCTGATCAGTCAAGAAGATGAGAAAAAGCTCTCATCCGGGCAATACGTAGTTAAAGAGGGCTATGTTCATGAATTGGATCGAAAGATTGTCGGAGCAATATTCCCGCTAACCCACGAACAGAACTTAATAGGTTTTATATATATTTATATTCCTTTAGCCGAAATACCAGAGGTTTTTAGTAAAGGGATTCCGATTTTAATCTTGTTCGGTTTAATCTTTTTCGTATTGATCTATTTTGTTATCACGTACTCAATTCATTCGATCTTTCGTTCGCTGCGAACTATTCAAACGATTGCAAAAGAGATCAGCCGCGGAAATTTTTCTAAAAGAGTTCCTATCCAAACGTCAGATGATATAGGAGAATTGGCGAGCGCCTTCAACAAAATGACGGAATCTCTTGAAAAACAAGACGAGCGCAAGAAAGAATTTTTATCCAACGTGGCTCATGAATTAAGAACCCCTCTCACATATATTGGAGGATACACGCAAATCTTGCTGGATGAAGCTTATTCATCAAAAGAAGAGGCGAAAAATCATCTTCTGCTCATCAATAAAGAAACAACGCGAATGCAGAAGCTCATAAACGACTTATTACAATTAAATGAGCTGGAAAACAAAGATATGACTCTTGAAGCAGAGCCGATCGCCTTTTCCCAATTGATTCTTGATTCATTAGAACTGTTTGCGCCTGCGCTGAAGAAAAGGAATATATCCATCAAAACAGATTTAGATGATGAAATCATCATTATGGGAGATATGAACCGGCTGCATCAAGTTTTTTGTAATGTGATTGACAATGCCATTAAGTATTCCTTCGAAAACGGGATGATCAACATTGCATTGTATCAGAAAGAGAAGCGGGCTGTTGTTATCGTTCGGGATAATGGAATAGGCATACCGAAAAAAGAATTGGATCGTATAGGGGAACGTTTTTACCGGACAGATAAATCGCGTTCAAGAGAAACAGGGGGAACAGGCCTCGGGCTTTCCATCGTCAAACAAATTGTTGCTTTACATAACGGGACGATGAAAATTGAAAGTGAAGAAGGGCAAGGAACATCGGTTATTTTGTCATTTCCGATAGTAGAGTAGATGTTTAAAAAGGCTATACGAAATGTGGCCTTCAGGCAGTACGATAAAAGTTTCCTCTGGTCTGCAAATGCTTTTGATCAATCTTTTTTGAGGTTTCGCATTTTTTAACCTACTGACGAATATTTCAAGAAATTTTTTAGCTAAACGTCGTTCCTGTTTAAGATTCCTAAACAACCATCATTGAAACTCATCAGTATATTTATCCTTTTATTTCCGTGAAAAATCCCTCTGTGAGACAGGTTAGGTGTTTTTTGCAAAATAAAAGTGCAGAGAATTGCAAAATCCTTATGCAGTGATATGCAATGGGGCTTTACATGGAGGAGGAGCCATGATAACCTTTTTTGGTTTTGCCAAAACTGTTGAAGCTGGCGCTTGACTAAAGAATCATGGCTACAGAGGATTTACGCCAAGCCCTTGATGGATAGATCACATATACATTTATTCAAAATTTTGATAAAGATATACTGCAACACTCTGTATTTTTTTCTTGCAGAAAACGAAGGTTAAACTTTTTCCTAACTGTCTGCATAAGAGGGATCATAATAAAAGCCGGGTTTAATTTGTAAGATTGCTTATATGTTGTTGTTCAACATTTATTTTTATGTTCTTCATGGAAAATCTTTTGCCTTCAACATCCTCGCTCTCAGATAATTTGGAAGTGTTGACTGCTACATAATATGTTCCCGTTTTATCTATAGCTATATGAAATTTCTCCTCAAATTTTTGATTAGGCTTGATTTCGTCTTTATATAAAACTCTGTTTGAGGTTTAATCTTTTGAATAAATTACTTCACCTCGCTTATCCTTTATAATGAATGATTCTATTATTGGTTTACTATGAAATAAAGTTGTTTCAGCTCCGTTATTTTTAAAAGCTGTAATGATATCAAATTCTTGTTTGTTTTTAACCACTTTGGGGACTTTTAATTTCAGCTCAAAATTTCCGTAACTTGCAGTTTTCTCATCTTTCTTTAATTCATTTACATTATTGCAGCCAACCAAAAAAACATAATGAATAATAAAATAATGTTACGCAATCTTTTCACTCCTGAATCTATATTCATTTAAAACTAGTCTAATTCCTAATTGGGCATTAGTAGGTATATAAATGATGACCTCACTTAATATTCCTATAAGTCTATTTTGCCGCTCACAAGTAATTAAGCTTGTCTTATTCCCTTACGTATGATGCCAGAATAAACTTTTTTGTAATATTATGTAAATAAAAATCAGCAATTTAGAGTAATTCAAAAGCATTAAATCTTGCAAATTCAGTCCACACATTTGATAGTGTAAAAATGAAAACATGAAGACTGCTTCCCGTTAGTGAATACAAGGAGGAATACAATCGTGGTTCAACACCCATTGCCTTTGAAATGATAAGTTTTGCATCGTTTTTTGACTAAAAATTAGGGATTTATAGTCTAATCCTTCATTTGATAAGAAAGATTATTTTTTCGTTAATAAATGATAGATTTCCTGTAGTCTAAAATTCATGCAATAAAAATAAAACAATCCGATTCATTCATATATTTATCAGCTGCTGAAAGCGTGCGGTTTACACCATTTTGCTTTCATGAACGAATATCGCTTCGTTACGTCGTGCGCTTGCGTTCATTACGGTATTTCTTCTGGAACGTTGAACGTCTTTTTCTCGTTACTCCGTACTTTTATATGTCTTTTGGCTTATAGCCACCCTTGAAAGCAGGTAAGACTTTCTTTCATTTCTACAGCTCCAATCTGTTTCCACCGTTTTGTCCGCTCATGCACCACTTTTCAATTTTAAGTGAAAAACTGTGTATTAAATAAAAGGTTAAAACATTTTACACTAAAAGCATCTAATGAGCAGAGACTAGATCAAAAGGAGGAGATCGTAATGAGTGACTCATGGCTTGAATTAGAAGGAAAGGTGGCGATTGTAACAGGCGGCGCTTCCGGGATCGGATTACATATCACAAACGAACTGATCCGAAATGGGGCAAAAGTTGTTGTAGCCGATTTAAATGGAGAAGAAGGACCGCAAGATAATGGTTCTTATTTTCTAAAATGTGACGTTACAAAAAAAGAAAGCGTTGACAAAATGGTGGCCGAAACCGTGAAATTATTCGGCTCAGTCGATATTTTAGTAAATAATGCCGGAGTCAACCTGCCAAGACTGTTAGTCGATGTCAAAGGTGAAAAACCTGAATACGAGTTGAATGAGAAAGATTTTGACTTTATGGTAGCTGTCAATCAAAAAGGTCCTTACCTTTGTGCACAGGCGTCTGCCAGGGAAATGATTAAACAAAATAAAGGAGTTATTATCAATATTGCTTCCGAAGCCGGACAGGAAGGATCATCTGGACAAAGCTGCTATGCCGCGACAAAGGGAGCATTAATAGCTTTCACTCGTTCGTGGGCAAAAGAACTCGGCAAATACAATATCCGAGTTGTTGCGGTGGCGCCTGGCATCAACGAACCGACAGGCTTGACGTCAGATGCTTATAATGAAGCGCTTGCCTATACTCGAGGCGTCACAGTTGATCAATTGTCAACGGATTACAGCAATTCCATTCCTCTTGGGCGTCCGGGTAAACTAAAAGAAATAGCCGATTTAGTTTCTTACTTGGCTTCAGACCGTGCAAGTTATATTACTGGTACGACAGTTAATATTTCTGGAGGCAAATCCCGCGGTTAAGATCACAGCAGCCTAAAAAAATGGTCCTATAACGAAATATCACAAAATTCCAATCACTACCTTTGACTGATAGACGAAACTATGTCACTTTATTTTTACGTAAAAGGTGGTGAATATTGTTGGATTTTACAATTGATGGCCGTGTTGTTCAAATGCTAGAAACGTTTCAAAAAAAATCCTATTGTTCTTTGGATTATCTTGCCAACTCATTGGGGGTCAGCACGAGAACAATCCGCAATTATATTAAGCTACTTAACAGTGAACTGAATGGGATTGCAGCCATCAAAAACGAAAAGGGAAAAGGCTACCATTTGTTTATTGAAGATGGGCATAGGTTTGATGATTTCATTGAAACCGTTTCTAAGAAGAAAAACATGCTGGATTCATCACAAAGGCGTATCGCTTTTATCATTGATCGATTAATCAACAGCAAAGGAAGGAATACGCTGGATGAGCTCGCTTTTGACATGAATCTGGGGAGAACAACTCTTGTAAATGAAATAAAAAAAGCTGCCGTAGCGTTGGAATCTTACAATTTAGCCATTCATGGAAAACCGAACAGCGGGATGAGCCTAAAAGGAAATGAACTGGATATCCGTTTTTTTATATTAGATAACGTCTATGACTATTTATACGGGGATTACCCGCTGGATGAAGATATTAAAGAAGAAATAATGAAGATTGCCAATCACTACAATTTAGAGTCTACCACCCAAAAAAAGTTAATGCAATTTATTATTGTCATGTTGGATCGTTTTATAAAAAATCATCCTCTTACGGAATTGGATGAAAAATATAACAAACTATTAAATACACAGGACTATTCGATTGCTTCAGAAATCGTTTCCGTAATCGAACGGCATTTGCCGGTTGAAATTTCACAACCTGAAATACTGTTTATAACATTGCCGATCGCGGGAAGAAGAACGCCGACAAACATTCGAACAATTGTAGACATTACAATTTCCGACGATATTAAACGTCTCTTGGACTTAATAATCGAACAAGTAGGGTTTGATAAAAGCATTACTTTCGAAAATGAAACATTTTTCAAAGATATTCTGTATCATTTAACCTTTATGCTGAACCGCTTGATGTTTGATGTGCGTTTGAAAAATCCGCAGCTGGCTGATGTGAAGGAGAAGTATCCTGTCGCCTTTAAATTGGCCGAAATTGCCGGGCAAGTAATTGAGAAAGAGTATGGACTGAAGGTTCCTGAAGATGAGCTTGGCTACCTATCCTTGTATTTCGGAGTATTCATTGCCCAACATGATGAAATAACGAGAGCATTAAAAAAAGTTGCAGTCATTTGCGGAACCGGGCGGGGATCTGCCAAATTAGTCTCTATTCAACTGCAGCGCATATTAAATCCAAATACTCAAATTGATATTTACTCTGAAATTGAAGTTTCAAAAGAGCTTTTGAATCAATACGATATGGTCTTTTCAACAGTAAAGCTTCATTTTGCAATTGATCCACCTGTCATCATAATCAACGAAATCTTTGACGAAGCGAGTGTTTCTAGGCAAATAGAAAAGATGACCTATCGGAAAAAATTTAAAATGAAAGATTTTGGCAATCACCGTTCAATTTTAAAACTTTTACTCAACAAAGATAAATTCTTCGTCTTAGATACAAATAAAGGCTACCACGAAAATGTGAATGATATGATCGACGTTTTAGTCAAGAAAGGCTATTTGGACGAAGGTTTTAAAGAGAGGCTGAGAGAAAGGGAAGAGAAAGGATCAATGGTTTTTGACCGGTATATATCCTTGCCGCATACAGTTAACTACAAGTCCAATCAGATTGAAATGGCGATCGGTGTTTTTCCTGAAAAAGCAGTGGTTGACGGGAAGGAAATCAAGCTTGTCTTTCTGTTGGGAATACCGGAAAAAGCCGATAATGATGCAAGCCTCCTGATTAAAATTTACGATGAAATCATCAAAATCGCCTCTGATCAGAAACAGGTAGAGGAATTGGCCGATGCAGCCAGCTACGAAGATTTTACAAAATGCCTCGAACAAGCAAGCAGTTCATCATCAATCTTAGGGATGTGATAGGATGCAATTGATCATCATTATGCTTTTTATAGCAGGAGCATTTATGGTGCAATTGGCATTAGGTTATTTTCAAATTAAACATTTTGCCAAAGCGTATATAGAGCTGCGAAAGATTGGAAAAGTGGCAATCGGAAAGCGCCCCGGCAGAATTCGGGCGGGGACCATTGTATTATTTGCAGTTTCCGACAGCGGGAAGATTCTGAAAGCAATGAAAATACAAGGGGTTACAGTTTTAGCGAAAGTTCGGGAATTGAAAGGCTTTACGGGCAAAAATATAAAAACGCTTGGAGAAGCCGATATGGCTCATTGCAACAAGCTATTGAAATCAGCTATTTTGGATGCGGTCAGCAATTATAAGATTATTATGAGCGGCGGGGAAATTCCCGAAAAGCCGAGTATCTTTAAACGAATCATGATGCAGGCAGAAAACATTGTTTCGGTAAAAAAATCATGAAGAGGTGAGGAACGTGGATATTATTGTTACGATTGCTGAAGGTTTTATGAATTTGTTTAAAACTGGTGCAGAAACATTTATTTCGTGGATGCAAAGCATTGTTCCGCTTGTGTTGCTATTGATGGTTTGTATGAATACACTCATTCAGCTTATTGGAGAAAAGCGGGTCAATAAACTTGCGATGGCATCTTCTAAAAACCCGTTGTTAAGATATTTAGTCTTGCCGCTTGTCGGTTCATTTATGCTAGGGAATCCAATGGCGTTGTCATTAGGACGTTTTTTGCCGGAAAGATATAAACCGAGCTATTTCGCTTCAGGTGCATATTTTTGCCATACCAGCAACGGTTTATTTCCACATATAAACCCAGGGGAATTATTTATTTGGCTCGGTATTGCGGCTGGAATTGAGAAACTAGGTTTGAGCACTGCAGAATTGGCTGTCCGTTATTTCCTTGTCGGTCTCGTGATGAACTTCTTCGCAGGCTGGATTACAGATTTTACAACAAGAATAGTAGAAAAACAGCAAAATATTAAATTGAAAACAGAAGTAACGTTACATCATCGTTAGAAAAGGAGGAGGAATGGGAAATGGCTAAATATCGGTCGATAAAAATTGTGAAGGGCAGCGGCGGTTTTGGCGGACCGCTCATCATTACACCGACGGAAAAAAGAAATAAAATTGTTTATATTACCGGAGGAGCAAAGCCTGAAATTGTAGACAAAATTGCTGAACTGACAGGTGCCGAGCCGGTCAACGGTTTTAAAACATCAGTACCGGATGAAGAGATTGCGCTTGCAATTATTGATTGCGGCGGTACATTACGCTGCGGCATCTATCCGCAAAAACGCATTCCAACTGTCAATATTATGCCAACAGGAAAAAGCGGACCGTTGGCCCAATATATTACGGAAGATATTTACGTTTCAGATGTGGGGTTGGATCAAATTCAGCCCGTTGAAGAGAGTGCTAGAGAGGCGGCTCCGGCTGAAGAAAAAATCCCGGAAGAAAAACCTGAAAGAGAGTTTAAATATAGCAGTGATAAAAAGATTTCTGAAACAATGGCAGCAAGCTCCAATAAAAACTTACTAACGAAAATTGGACTTGGCGCAGGAAAAGTCATTAGCACGTTCTATCAAGCAGGACGTGAAGCAGTGCAAACAATGATTAACACGATTATTCCGTTCATGGCTTTTGTATCATTGCTGATTGGAATTATTCAAGGTTCAGGAATCGGAAACGTATTTGCTAAGATCATGTCGCCGCTGGCTGGCGATATATGGGGATTGCTCTTAATCGGGTTTATCTGTTCATTGCCATTTTTATCACCTTTGCTTGGACCTGGAGCAGTAATCGCTCAGATTATCGGGACGCTGATTGGAGTGGAAATTGGCAAAGGGAATATCCCGCCAAACTTGGCGCTGCCAGCATTGTTTGCCATCAATACGCAAAACGCCTGTGACTTTATACCTGTAGGTTTGGGACTTGCAGAAGCGGAACCTGAAACAGTAGAGGTCGGTGTACCGTCCGTCCTTTATTCAAGATTCTTAATCGGGGTTCCAAGGGTGTTTGTCGCTTGGCTGGCAAGCTTCGGACTTTATGATTCGTAAATTTGTAATTATAACATCATGAGTTTTGCAAAAATCTGACATATGGGAGGGAAGGCACAACCGTAACAGGTTTGTGCCGACTTTATGACAATCATTTATAAGAATAAAATAAAAGGAATCGGAACAATGGCCGATCATTTTTTGAAAGAGAAAATGATTATTTTATTTGGTAATGAAGCTCCGCAGGATCTGAAAGATTTTTGTTATGTCATTGATGTCGTAAAGGCGGAAGGAGTCATTCAAGCTGGACAGAAGCTTTATATTAATAATGAAAAATTTGAAATCACGGCTGTCGGCGATGCTGTGCAAAGAAACTTAACAACATTGGGGCATATTACTTTGCGCTTTGACGGATCGACAACACCGGAACTGCCGGGCACTTTGTACTTGGAAAATAAAGATATCCCTGAAATTGGATTGAATACCGAAATAAAGATTGCGAGTGAATAAAAATTTGGATATTTTCCATTCATCATTGGCTATTCATCCGACTTTTTTCAATAGAAGGGAAAAATGAGGCTGAATAGATTCAGTGAATGAATCATATACATAAAAGATTTTTTGCAGCTTCAATGGATAAATGGATAAACTGTGAAAGATTTAAGTGAAACAAGTAAATAAGACAGCAAACCGGGCACCCATTTTTTCGCCCGGTTTTTTTTGCTTTTTAATCCTTTCTCTTAACAGCAGTTTGCTTGCCGGCAATAATTTATGATCACTACGCCTTGACAACATTGAAAATAAGAAAAAGTCACGCAAGTTGTCCGGAATCATTTTCTATATGGAAGATTTGAGGTACAATTAAATTGGCAGAATTAGTAAGAAAAATTCCAAATCTTCTTTGGTTAGATGGGATTTGTTCACTGTCCATTCAAGCCAACTCAAAGATTATGATGATCTGCAGGCGGGAGCTTAAGATAAAGGAAAGATTGGACAAAAAGTCCAGCTGGCACTAGTGGTTGAATACTTATAAGTATGGAACGGTTGAAGGAGAACTTTTGCCTGCTTACTTTATCACTTTAACACAAGAAATGGATGAAGGAATTAGTGAGTGTATCTAATTACAACTTAATTGCGAGCGCCGGAAAATAATCAATACTTGTGAAGGCTCGAGTTATTTACAAAGAGGAAACATATATTTTCAAAAATTAATGGATGCCGCCGAGAGCTCCCAAATTTTTATAGTAAAGAAGGACTTGAAAAAATGAAATTAATGATGAATCTTCATTTCGTTTACTATGTATGTCTAGTCGCATTCATCTTGACCATCCCGCACATTTCCACAGATGCTAATATCTTTAAGCTAATCTTGTTTTTACTAACACTAGGGGTGTTTATTCTTTTATGTACTTTTTACATCGTCCTTTCTTTTAACAAAAAGTTTCGAGCGGTAAGAAAATACTCTTATATAAACGTAGGATGTATGTGCCTCGGAATTGTTGCATTTTTGACATTAGGGCATGTAGCTTATGCCAGAACAAACAGCATCGCATTCCTGATGGCTATTTTTATTGTATTATTTATTGCTTCAAGCGTTTTAAACTTTAAAATAAAAAACATCCTTGAAGATGTTCAGTTCGATCTCATAAAAGAAGTCAAATTGTTTTATAATATGGGGCTAGCATTGGAGAAAACACCTCTCTATCATGCGGTTACTAAACTGGACTATATGTTTGCTGCCTTTTGTATAGCTGTTTTTATCGCAGGAAATATTTATATTTTTGCCGGAGTTGTAGGCATCATATTGATTTTATCGATTAAATATGTGCGGCATATCAAAAAAGAATTTTTAAAAAGCGGGCTCATTTCTGTAAAAGAAACGTATTTATCCATGGTCGCTTATTATTTCTTTTATTTCATTTCGATTGTTTGGGCTTTTTTTATTCCCAACCTTTCCATCCTTTTAGTTGGAGCCGCTAGTTTATTGGCGATCAAAATATATACTCGCAGAATTGCTGACAAAGTTTATGAAGAACAAAACGGATCGAATAAATGATGTAGACAGCAAAATGAAAAAAACATTGGAGGCTGGCTTAATATATAATCCCTCATCGGTTTATGGCAGGCTTTAAAAATATGTAGACTATAACTGGGAGTAAACTTTGTATTTTTGTGAAAATTTTCTAACTAATATGAAATCATACTTGACACATCGGTTTTATTTAATATAATGAGTACTAAACTGAATATGCTTACCGGACAACCGATAGCCCTTGATTGGAATAAATTTATTTTTATTCCGCCAAGGGCTTTTTGTGTTTTTAGGAGTTAACTTTTGAAATGAAAATGATTGGAAAGCTCATATTAAACCAATTGATTTTCGCATATGAGAGATTAAAATAGGGAGGCTTTTACGATGACTGTTCATTTTTACTGGTTTGCACCAACTAATGGAGATGGTGAATTTTTAGGATTGAAAGTGCCCGATCGAAAACCGACTCTAGACTATATTATTCAAGTAGCACAGACAGCTGAAAAAGCCGGCTTTGAAGGAATCCTAATTCCAACAGGCATACCTTATCTAGATTCATGGTTAGTTGGCTCAGCTATTATTCATAATACAGAAAAAATCAAGCCGTTGATCGCTTTCCGCCCAGGTTTTGTAGCACCTACTGTTGCTGCTAAAATGTCAGCAACTCTCGATCAATTTTCTGAAGGAAGAATACTTGTCAATGTAGTGACTGGTGGATCAGCAAAGGAATTAGGTCAAGACGGTGATTTTTTAGAGCATGATGATCGATACCGACGCACGGATGAATTTCTTGAAGTTATTAAAAAAGCATGGGCTGGTGAGGAATTCGACTATCAAGGCGAGTACTTTATGATCAAACAAGGGAAATTAATTCCGCCTATTCACCAAAGCCCAAACATTCCAATTTATTTTGGCGGTTCATCTGATATCGCCAAAGAGATTGCTGCAAAGTCAGCCGATGTCTATCTTCAATGGGGTGAACCTGTAGAACAAATTAAACAGCAGATTGAAGATGTAAAGCAGAGAGCGAAAAAATATGGCAGAGAGTTAGAGTACGGTGTTAGAATTCACATCGTTGTTCGGCAAGACGAGAAAGAAGCATGGGAAGCAGCAAATCATATCATCAGCAAGATTGATCAAAGCGTTCAAAACAATATGAATCATTATTATGAAACGACAGATTCCGTTGCTCAAAAAAGAATGAATGAATTGACAAAGCAGGGAGATCGCTTTGACAAATACGGATGGTCTGGAATTGGAAGAATAAGAAAAGGTGCAGGTACAGCTCTCGTTGGCACTCCTGAACAAATTAGAGAAGGTTTGCAAGAATATATAAATGCAGGTGCAACACATTTTATTCTCTCTGGATTCCCTCATTTTGAAGAAGCATCCAGATTCGGTGAAACAGTTTTGCCTTTATTTAAAGAAAAGGTCTTAATTTGAAAAAAGTTATATTGAATTTGCAACTGAAGGGATGAAACAGTATGAAATTTTCGATTTGGGGCGCCAACTTGTCTGGAGGATTCCTTCGTTCTAAAATCGAGCAAAGTACAGATGGAAGCATAGAATATAATCGGCAGCTTGTTCAAGTTGCTGATCAATTGCGTGTAGATTCCATTCTTTTTCCTGTTCGTTATGTTGGGAATATTGGCGGAAATCGTTCGGCAAACAGCGGCCAGCTGGATCCTTTATCAGTCGTCGCAGCTTTAGCAGCCGAAACAAGCAGCATTCATTTTATTGCTGCAGTATTACCCGCATTTATCCACCCAGCGACATTAGCCAAAATAGGGGCCACGATTGACATTATTTCCAACGGGAGATTTCATATAAACTTAGTTAGTGGATGGTTTAAAGAAGAACAAGAAATGTTCGGATTAGAATGGATCAAGCATGAAGAGCGGTATCGGAGGTCAACGGAATATTTGGAGGTTCTAAAAGGGTTGTGGACTTCCGATAATTTTTCCTATGAAGGAAAGTATTATCAAATTAAAAATGCTACATTAACTCCCAAACCGATCCAAAAACCTTATCCCGCTATTTATCAAGGAGGAAATTCTAAGGAATCACAAGAAATGGCAGGCCGTTTATCAGATTATTATTTTATGAACGGTGCTCCTATAGAAGAACTTGAGGAACAAATAAAATCAGTCAGTGAAATTGCGGCGAAATATGGCCGCCAAGTGAAATTTGCTGTCAACGCATTTGTTATCGCCAGGGAAACAACAAGCGAAGCAATGGAAGAATATCAAATGATCATCGATCACGCAGATGACACAGCTATTACTTTGTTAAAAAAACGAAGAGAAACAAAAGGTATGTGGAAAAACGCTACAACGATTAGTGATTTTATAGCCAATAACGAAGGCTTTCGAACAGGTCTTATTGGGAGCTACGAAGAAGTTGCACGGAAAATCATTGACCTCGAATCAATCGGAATCGACAAAATTCTATTAACCTTCCGCAATCCGTTGCAGGAACTACCGGAATTTTATGCAAATGTCATCCCTCAATTAAACTATAAGGCTGTTGAACTACAATAATATTAATGATGTAACGAATCTTAGATAAATTGTATTTGGAAACTGGCACTGTCGCTCCAAAACGAACAATATGCTTACACCGATGCATAATAAAAACAAGCATACAAGCGGTTGAACTATATATCTAATGACATAAAAAAATTGCTCGTATACGTTGATAATATAAAAACAATTGAACGTTTTAGGATCATTTAAAATGATGACCTGCCAATGCTTTTTTTGATACAAGTGCTATATAAAAATTGATGCTTTCATGGCATAAAAAGAAGCTAGTTTGGCAGGTATTCAAACATCTTTCCTTGGGTAAGTCTTCTTTTTTAAAAATAAAGGAGAAGATGAAGCAAGGATTTTTTTATTTTGATTGAGGGAACATTCATTTTTCTAGTTGAAGTGAGAGAAAATGGGCTGGACAAAAAAAGAGGGCATTTCGCCAAGGCAGCCATTCTAAAAAATCAATGCTTCAAATTGAAAAAATAGGCGGGTATTCACCTTCATTTTTTCGTTTTAGGCAAAAAGTTTCCAAATTTGTAACTGAGAGCAATTTTTTTTGCGTGATAATATTTTTATATTATAATAATTATAACTTAATAATAGATAAAGAGGTGTTTCCCATGTCTATTTATCAATTTGAAGTAGAAAAAGCAAACGGCGAAAAAGTTTCTTTAGCAGAATTTAAAGGTCAAGTGCTCTTAGTGGTGAACACCGCTAGTAAATGCCGATTTACATACCAGTTTGAAGAATTGCAAAAGCTATATAAAAAATATCATGATCAAGGTTTTGAAATACTAGGATTTCCATGCAACCAGTTTGATCAACAGGAGCCGGGAACAAGCGATGAAGCAGCTTCTTTTTGCCAATTAAATTATGGCGTCACATTCCCGATGTTTGCAAAAATCGACGTGAACGGAAAAAACGCTCATCCATTATTCGAATATTTGAAAAATGAGGCGCCGTTCCGCGGATTTGATGAATCGAATACGGCAGAAAAACTATTAAAAATCAAACTAGCGAATGAATACCCTGAATGGCTGGTTGGCAACGATATTAAATGGAATTTTACAAAATATTTAATTGATGAAAACGGCCAAGTCGTGAATAGATATGAACCATGGGACGAACCGATTGATTTTGAGCAAGATATTCAGAAATTATTGAAAAACTAATTCCGGTTGAATCGTTTTTTCATTCGACCGGATTTATTTTATGTATAAGAATGCTAGCAAGAAGCTGCTAGTTCTTTTGCCTGTTTCGGACCTAGATCAACATGTAAAAAAGAATTTATGAATTTTAATGTTCAAGCAGATTTCCCTTTTCCATTGAAAATAAGGAAGAGGGTTATTTATTTTTCAGTAAAGAGCTTTGGTATTTAATATGAAGCGCGTCAATTTACAGTACCTTATCGGCCGGTTGGCGATGGGGATTTTTGATGTAAAATTAGCGTGAAATCAGCGGCCGTACTACCGGATCTATATTTGTTATTGCCTTACATGTTACAAATGGAAAATAAATTGGCAGCCCCTCTTTTACAAACCTTTTTAAAAAAACATATAATATGTTTATACAGTTCTAAATTTTCCAAAGGGTATGGCAAAAATGGGGATTTGGTTACAGTAAGCGTTTGCGCTGCAAGGACTGAAACAAATCACATAACTGATTTTTTTCGCTTTGTATCAAAATTTAAAGTCGGGGGTTTTAAGCGGTTTATTTGGTTCGTCAAAACAAAGGGGGAGTAAAAATATGGAGCTTCGCAAGCAAAATTATGAAATCATCCCGATTATCGTCGATGTTCCGTCTAATTTAAGAACGATAAACTTTTTTTTAGTGAAAGCAAAAGAATCCCTTGCTTTAATAGATGCCGGTTTGGATCATGAGGCTTGTTGGAATGCATTGTTGGAAACGCTGCAAAAAAACGGGTTGGCTTTGCATGACTTAACTGAAATCATTTTAACTCACAACCATATAGATCATGTAGGATTAGTGAATCGAATTATTGCTGATCACCCCATTCAAGTTTATGCCCACAAAAATGCGATCCCGCGCTTAAAGAGAGACCGCCAATTTCTTGAGATGAGGGTGGAGTTTTTTTCTAAATTATATGAGGAAATGGGATGTCATGAAGCAGGGAGAAAGCAGGTCGATTATTTAAAAGAATCGATTGTGAAAAACAGAAAACTTGCTATCCAAGCGGAGATCATTCCAATCGAGAGCAGCCATTTGGATTTTCAAATTATCGAGGTGCCCGGACATGCTCCGGATCAAATTGCGCTGTATGATCCAAAGCATCGTTGGATGATTTCAGGTGATTTGCTGATTCAGCATATATCCAGCAACGCACTTGTCGAACCCGATTCTTTTGGACGGCGGATGCCGACTTTACTCCAGCATAAACATTCTTTAGAGAAAGTTTCGGATTTGCCTCTCGATCTCGTATTTCCGGGACACGGCGTATTCATTCAAGACCCGAAAGATTTAATAAATAAAAGATTAAAAGGGATTGAGAAAAAAGCAGAAAAAATTATGAATCTCATTTTAAACGGGGTAACAACCGCGAGCGGTCTAGCCCAAGCCTATTATGGAAATAAGTATTCGGAGCAGTTTTCGCTTGTGATGTCTGAAATTATAGGACATCTAGATTATTTAGAATTCAACGGAAAAATTAGAAAGGAGATGGAAAAAGGAGTTTGGCATTATTCCATTAATAAAGAATAATAGAAGGTTTTTGATTGGCTGTTGACGATGAAAATTTTTTCTTGTATTTCGCAAGCTGCAAAAGTAACAAAGTTTCATTGTTTGCAAGCATGATACTAATTATTGAGGTATGAGGAATGATGGGAAGAAAAAGGAGAAAAGATGCACCTTTAATTAGAAATATTGCAGAGCACAAGGAGTGGCAGAAAAAAGATCGTACTCGGACATCTCTTACTCTTTTGCAGAATCAGGAAAAAATCCGCCAAAACACGAAGTTTTATTATGATCCAGAAAAAGATAAAAAAGATATAGAGCATTATTACAAAAATGTCATCGGAAAAGAAATCAAGGGGCTGAACCTATTTTACCATTATCATAATCTAGTGAAAAAAACACATAAAAATCAGCTGCCGTATTTTATATGCAAAGATCATTATTTGTATACGTGGGTCGATTTGCAGCCGGATGGAACAGTGAAAAGCATCTATTCTGGCGAAAAAAGCGATCCTAGCCGAATCATACAAGAAGATTTCGAAATAATTCAAAAAAGATATGAGCAATTTCAGGCTCTTTTAGAAATAGTGAGCAAAAAGGACGTTTCTTTATTGAAAAAGATGAAAAGCATTGACTTGCGTTTAAAATATAATACAGAACATATTGTTCCGCAGTCTTGGTTTCATGCACGGGAACCGATGAAAAGCGATTTGCATCATTTATTTGTTTGTCATCCGGAGTGCAATGTCAAACGATCCAATTATCCTTTTCATGATTTTTCTTTTTATCAGCCGGAATCGCCAAAAGAAAAAATCCGCAATCGCTGCGGAGTTGTTAAAGACGGCCGATTCGAACCGGAACATGGCAAAGGTACTGTTGCGAGAGCAATGATGTATTTTTTATTGCGATACCCGAATGAAATAAAAAAAAGCAGCCTTAAACAAATTAATCTTTCTTTACTGATTCACTGGCATGAATCGTTTCCCGTTTCCATCTATGAAAAGCATCGGAACCAATCGATTTATTATATACAGGGAAACCGCAATCCTTTTATAGACTTTCAAGAGTTAGCGTATAAAATAAAGTTTCCGTTTCATATTGGATCATGTGGCGTCAAGGAATCGTGAAATCATAGACTATAGGAGCATACTTAGAGCACCTCGTTTTGCAAAATAATCACAAGAAGAGCCGTTCTTTCGAAATACCGATTGTAAAGCTCCTGATTTTTCCTGCTTAACTCTGAGCTAAAATTTCAAGATGCTCTTTCCATACAAGATGACGGTCAATGGCAGCTTGCGGTCAGAAGCATTTCGGATTTTGTTTGTCTCTGTTTATTTGCAACCTGCTGATCCGTAATGGTTGCTGGTCGGCGATTTATAATGAAGAACAGACGAATGTTCGTTCGTTTGAAAAATTGGCTATATTTCTGTCATTCAGAACTCCCTAGTTTCGAGAAAAACAAGGGAGTTTTTGTTGCATATGCTTATAATGATTGACTTTTTCCCTTAGGCAACGCTTCACTATCTGCTTGCTCTTGTTTGTTCGTAACTAAAGTACGATCATTGATATTATATTTGAAATACGTTACTTTTGATTTTGTCACATCATAAGTGTGAACACCAGAATTCGGACCGAAAGAACAAAGACACATGGTTAATTCCCCCTTGTAAATGCATGAACGGCTTCGCGCTGAATTTCTGATAATCTTCTGCTGAGCTCATCTGATTCACTGCTTCGAAGATTTTGTTCTAATTGCTTTAACAAGTTCATTATTTGATCAACAGATTGTTGATCATGACCACTTCCATTCTTCGGATTACTAATGTTATTGGCATTGTTCATATCTCGGAGCACTTTATAAGGCTCGCGGTTTAACAGAAGACTAGTCACATCAGGTCGTGAATAATGTCCGATGGCATCGTGCCAATGTGCCATATCAGCAATTAATTTCATATCAACTTCAGCGTACAAAATACCTTCCTTTCCTTTTAAAGGACCGGATAATATCGAACCACCGGGTGCGATAATCGCCGTCCAGCCCCCTCCAGGCTTTATCCACTCTTTTTGATAATCAGTCTGTGTTAACTTTTCCACATTGTCCTTGTCGACTGTACTTTGACAATTGATAACAAAACATCCGCCTACTTGAGCATGATAACGCGCAGATAGTTCCGTAGACATATCAAATAATGTATCCCAACCCGTTATACTTGAAAATCCTACCCATACGGCACAATGCAGCTGGGAGCGTTGTGCGATAAGGGAATGACGTACCAAATCCATAGTATGCTCCCAGCAGACCAACCCGCTCATTCGTCCCAGCTCTGTGTCATAAACATTTAGATAACTTCCATCTCCCATGCCCCAATGAACACGCTCAACATGAGTCGGCACCAATTTCCTGTGTTTGCCAAAAATTTTCCCTTTATTATCAATAAATAAAATTGTGTTATAGCATGTTTTTCCTTCGCGCTCTGAAATACCAATAACGACATGTATATTATGTTTTCGTGCAGCTTCACATAAAGCATCAGTTGTTTTACTAGGTACTTCTACGGAATTGAGAAACCATTCCTTAAATAGTTCATGATACCACATTGGTGTTCCTAACCAGATGTGATACGGATAGCCAGGAATATAAGACTCAGGCAATACAACTAATTGAGCCCCTTGTTTCGCGGATTCTTCAATTAACGAAATAGCTTTTTCCAAGCATTTTTCCCTGTCATATAAAATCGAAGAGGCTTGTACGGCAGCAACCGTGAATTTCTCATTTAAAAAATCGCTCATCAGCTAATCCCACCCTATAGAATTTTTAATTATAAAAATAATTAGAATATACAGTAAATTTTATTTGAGTTCAATAAAAAAATGACGTTTTTTATACGAATGAATAATAAGAATTTGTATTATGATTTCATGCATCTTTCCTTAATTTGTGATAAAATATGGATTTTTTATAATTATATTTTAAAATTTAGATAAAATTTTAAATATTTTTCATTATGTTTCTTTTATGAAATTATAAATAACATTATGTAATTGTGTTAGTATATTAGCTGATTCCTAACAAGACGGTTAAGAAGAGCTCGTACATCCAAGGACATTCGATTTTAAAGTAAGTGTCAAACGAATCCCGTCTTATCTTTTCCGGATGGACAGGTTTTTCGTCGCTATTGATTACAAGCGACTGGGCAAGGTCTTTGACCTTGTACTTCTTTATATTCTAAATCCTTGTTGGGAAGTCTATAGATAAATTAAATAAGTAATTGGATTTAAATCCATTTACTTGATGCAGCATCCATTTCGGACTGCCTTAATGCCTGAAAATGAGATTTATCAGAAGGAGGATGTCATTCGTTCAGAAGGTGTCCTTAATATTTGATAATAACGAGAACAGATCAGTTCATCCCAAAATTGTAAAGCGAAAATTCAAAAAAAGGAATGAAAGCGTAATCAATTTTAGGAAAAGTGGCCTAAAATTGTGCTTAGAAAGGAGGTACAAATGCTACTAGACATTCGAAGCAATTGTCTTTTGAAAGAAGTAATCAAAAATCCAAACATTAGTAGCAATGAACTTGCTCAAAAATTCAACTTGAGCAAGAGACAGATCAATTATAGTTTTTCCAAGATCAATGATTGGCTTTATGAACAAAATTTCCCTCAGATTGAAAGGACAAATCACGGCTATTTTGTTGTAGATCCGAGTTTACTAAAAGTATTGAGTGAAAAGGAAAATACTCAATCAGTCGATTTTTATGATTTATCGAAACTGCAGCGCGTCCATTTCATTATATTGATGATTTTAACGAGAATGGATGCCTTATCGTTGGCTCATTTCACATCTGAACTAAAAGTGAGCAAGAATACCGTTATTGACGATTTGAAAAAAGTAAAGGATATTGTCGAACAACACGGCCTTGAATACAAGTATTCAAGAAAATATGGATACGTCATTGAGGGAGACGAATTTCAATGCCGGAAACTGTTAATCTCTATCACGAACAGCATCTGGACAGCAGATCAAGGAAAAGAAAAGATCATTCAGATTTCGCAATTATCTGTAGATGAGTTAGAGGAATTTAAAAATCGCCTCGAAAAAGTGGAGGCATCGTTAAATCTGAAATTTACAGACGAAAAACTTGAGTTAATGCCTTATATTTTAATTTTTATTTTAAGAAGAATACGGAAAGGCCATCATATCGGTTCTTTTAACCTTAATTATAATGAGATTTCCGGCACAAAAGAATACTTGGCAACGGAAGAACTTTTGCATGATTTTCCAAATGTTTCAGAGGAAGAACGGCTCTTTATTACTCTGAATTTGCTGACAACGAATGTTTATTGGTCTAAAGAGGAGATTGATAAAGAAATTCCTGAATTAAAAAGCGCGCTAAGTCAAGTGATCGACAACTTTGAAAAAAATACGTTCATTTTTTTGAAGGATAAAGAGCAGCTTCTTCAAAAGCTCGTCCTTCATATGAAGCCCGCCTATTTTCGAATTAAATACAATTTAACTGATACAAATGATGTTCTTGATGATATCAATAAAAATTTCAAGGAATTGCATCATCTTGTTAAAAAATCGGTTAAACCGCTGGAAGATTTAATCGGTTCAGCTATTCCGGAAAGTGAGATTGCTTATTTAACAATTTTAATCGGCGGGTGGCTTTCCAGGCAGGGCGACAATATTAGCCAAAGAATGAAAGCCATAGTTGTCTGCCCAAAAGGAATATCAGTTTCCAGATTGATGTATGGGACGCTAAGAGAACTGTTTCCTGAATTTATTTTTCTTGATTCATTGTCTGTGCGCGAATTCCAACAATATGAAATGGATTATGACATTGTCTTTTCTCCAGTTTATTTGAAAACAAATAAAAAGTTCTTCCTTGTAGATCATTTTATTGGTGCTGAAGAAAAAAGACGATTGCGAAAAGAAGTGATGTCTGACTTATATGGGTTTGTACCTGAAGTAATAAATGTTGAAGAATTAATGGGAATTATTGAAAAGCATGCTGTCATTAAAAATAAAAAAGAGCTTTACAATGCGATTCAAAGCTATATTCACCAAGGCTCTAACAACAAGTTAGAAAATCATTCTATTAAAAATCCGAATTTATGCGATTTAATTACTCCTTCAACGATGATATTCCGCCATTCGGTTCGTAGTTGGGAAGAAGCGATTAAACTGGCGGCCCAGCCTTTGCTGAAGGATAAAAGCATTAAAGAACAATATGTTGAAGCAATGATCAAACATTGCCAATCAGATCCTTATTTTGTCATCAGTGAACATGTAGCTATTCCACATGCTTCACCTGATGAAGGAGTAAATCGTTTATCGATGAGCTTATTGAAATTGCGAAAAGGAGTAGCCTTTGAAAACTATCAGTCCATTAAGTTAATCATTGTGATTGCAGCTTTAGATAAAGATCAACATTTAAAAGCATTCATGCAATTAATGAATTTAGTGAGAAATGAACAGGATTTGAATAAAGTATTGAACGCACAAAGCATGAAAGACTTACATGAAGTTCTGAAATTATATGCACAAGAATAAAAGCTCTTTTATTAATGGAGTAGGTGATATACCAGTGATTGATTTGCATTTTGATGAATCTTTGATTTTTTGCGACTTAAAAGCGAAGGATCAGGAAGAAGTTTTGAAAGTAATGGGAAACCATCTTTACGAAAAAAACTTTGTAAAAGAGAGTTTTATAGATGCAATTATTGAGAGGGAAAAAACCTTTCCGACCGGTCTCCCAACTTCCAGTAATATATCTGTCGCCATTCCCCATACGGATTCCGTTCATGTCAATAAAAAGGCGATCAGCTTGGCGATACTAAAAGACGCTGTTGAGTTTGGAATCATGGGGGAGCAGGAGGCAAAAACTCCGGTAAAAATTGTGTTTTTATTAGCGATCGACAAGCAAAATTCTCATTTGAAAATTTTGCAAAAACTGATAAGCATCTTTCAAAACGAGGATGTCATCAAGTTTTTAACAACAGAAAAAAATAAAACATTAATCAAAACAAAAATTATAGAATGTTTAGATTTAAAGGAGATGAATTGAAATGAAGAAAAAACAAGTATTAGTCGCATGTGGTGCTGGAATTGCTACTTCAACTATTGTTAATGATGCGGTGCAACAGCTTTGCAAAGAACATAACATTGAATGTGAAATTATTCAAATAAAAATTACAGAAGTTGGTTCTTATGTGGACACGGCTGACTTATTAATTAGTACAACAATTGTACAGCAGGAGTACCCGTTCCCGGTTATTAATGCACGCGCTTTCTTAACAGGCATTGGACTGGATGAAGTGAAAAAAGAAATTTTGGAAGCGCTGAAAAATTAAACAAACGTTTGATTATTTTGGTAGGGGTTTAAGGAGGGGAAAAATATGCAAGGTTTTGTTGATGCGATACGAGCATTTTTAGATTTAGGTGCAACAGTTATTTTGCCCGTGGCGATTTTTATACTAGGGTTAATTTTCGGACAAAAACCCGGAAAAGCCTTTCGGGCCGGTTTGACGATTGGTGTTGCATTCGTAGGGATTTTCTTAGTAGTTGATCTTTTAGTCAATAATCTAGGGCCGGCAGCTCAAGGAATGGTTGATCGATTTGGAATCGAACTGAATGTTATTGATGTAGGTTGGCCGGCTGCTGCATCGATTTCTTGGGCCTCCCCAATTGCAGCCTTTATCATTCCTCTCGGATTGTTAGTAAATGTTTTGATGCTTGTGACAAAAACGACAAAAACAATGAATGTAGATATTTGGAATTTTTGGCATTACACTTTTACCGGTGCAATTGTATATACGTTATCAGGCAGTATTATTCAAGGCTTAATTGCCGCGGTATTATTCCAAATTGCTTGCTTGAAAATTGCAGATTGGACAGCTCCGATGCTTGATAAATATTTCGGGCTTCCGGGAATTTCTGTTGCAACGGGAAGCACGGTTTCATACGCAGTTCTTGGTATCCCATTGATCCAATTGATTCAAAAAATACCAGGTCTTAAAAATTTAAATGCTGATCCGGAAACGATTCAAAAAAGATTTGGGATCTTTGGTGAACCGATCTTTATGGGGCTAATTTTAGGTGTCGCATTAGGATTATTGGCTGGATATTCTGTCGGAGATACGATCGAAATCGGGATGTCTATGGCAGCAGTTATGGTGTTAATGCCGAGAATGGTGAAAATTTTAATGGAAGGTTTAATGCCGATTTCTGAATCAGCTAGAGAACTGCTTCAAAAGAAATTCGGCGCACAAAATATTTATATCGGGCTAGATGCTGCCGTTGCAATTGGTCACCCGTCCGTAATTTCAACAGCTCTTATTTTAGTACCGATCACAGTAGCAATCGCCATTATTTTACCTGGAAATAACGTTCTTCCGTTTGGGGACTTAGCTACCATTCCTTTCATTGTTGCATTTATTGTCGGTGCTGCAAGAGGAAACATTGTTCATTCGGTAATCGTTGGTACGTTGTTAATCGCCCTGTCACTGTACATGGCGACAGATTTGGCGGCGCTCCATACTGAGATGGCTGTAGAATCTAAATTTAACATGCCTGAAGGAGCGAGCAAAATCTCTAGTATCGACCAAGGTGGAAATCTGATCAATTACGTCATCTATAGAATTTTTGCGCTATTCAATTAATAGTCTCCAATATTGCAGCTTGCTGGAGGGATAAAGAAATGAAAGCTTTAGTAAAAAAAGAACTAGGATTTGGGAACTTGGAAATAGTAGATGTGGAAGAACCGAAAGTCGGACCGGATCAAGTCAAAATTTTAGTGAAATACAGCGGAATATGCGGTACGGACATTCATACGTATGAAGGACATTACAAAGTGAAAGCCCCCGTTACGTTAGGCCATGAATTTTCCGGTGTAGTAGCAGAAGTCGGGGAGAATGTAACTGAATTTCAGGTAGGAGATCGGGTAACCTCTGAAACTACTTATTATATATGCGGAACATGTAAATACTGTCAGTCCGGTGATTACAATTTATGCAGCAACAGAAAAGGGCTGGGCACGCAGCAAGATGGAAGCTTTGCAACCTATTTGATTGCACGTAAAGAAAGTGTTCATAAGCTTCCTGAAAATGTAGATTTTCTATCTGCAGCGATGACGGAGCCGCTTGCATGTGCACATCATGCAGTTAAGAAAGCTACGATTCATCAAGGTGATGTCGTTTTAGTACTCGGCCCCGGTCCGATTGGTTTATTAGTCGCTCAAGTCGTAAAAGATTTAGGAGCTAAAGTTATCATAACCGGATTAAGCAATGACAAGCTGCGGCTGGAAAAGGCAAAAGAGCTTGGACTGGATTATGCCGTAAACATTCAAGAAGAAGACGTCAAACAATTAGTCAATGAATTGACGGATGGCTACGGTGTAGACGCAGTATTTGAATGTACCGGTGCTGTACCTGCTTTGAACATGGGGCTCGATTTATTGAAAAAGAAAGGCCAATTTGTACAGGTTGGCATTTATGCAAAATCTGAAATCCCTATTGATATGGAAAAAATTATTCAAAAAGAAATTGTATTTACCGGATCTCGCAGTCAAAAACCAAGCGATTGGGAGCCGTCTTTAGCCTTGATGAATGAAAATAGAGTAAATACTAAAACACTTGTAACACATCAATTCAACATTTCTGAATGGGATAAAGCATACGAAGCAATTAAAAGCGGCGATGCAATTAAAGTTATTTTAACTCCTGTTCATGAATAATCAGTTGTTCCCCACCGCATAGCAGGTGGGGATATGTCTCATGTAAGTCTTGGCAAAGGGGAAGAAGTAAAGTATTGACAAACATGTCAATAAGAAGGTGAAAAAATGATTGAGAGCATCATAGATTTTATTCTTGGACCGTATGGGAGAATGGTCAGCGATTTTTATATTGAACATCAATTTATCATAAATTCAATCGTGTTGGCAGTTGCATTTTACAAGCTTTTCAAAAATAAATCTAAAGGTGTTCGTTCGGAGCAAGATATGAAGGTTCATAACGAAAATTAAACCATGCGGGAAAGGGAATAGGAAATGAAAGCACTAAAACTTTACGGAAAACGAGATCTGCGGTTCGAGGATGCTAGTGAACCAAGGATAGAAAATGAGAACGACGTGATCATTAAAGTAAAAGCAACAGGCATATGCGGTTCAGACATTTCAAGATATGCAAAACTGGGACCTTACGTACAAGGGATGATTTGGGGACATGAATTTTCCGGTGAAGTGGTAGAAGTTGGTCCTTCTGTCTCTCATGTAAAAGCAGGAGACAGGGTTGTCGGCTGTCCTGCTTTATATTGCGGTAAATGTGAAAGCTGCAAAAAAGGGATTTTGTCCCAATGTGAAAGCTTGCATGTTATTGGAGCCTTACAGCCGGGATCCTTTGCCGAATATGTGAAATTGCCTAGTGAAAATGTGCTTTTAATACCGGACGAGATAAGCTATGACTCCGCTGCTTTGATTGAGCCGTCATCCGTTGTCGTACACGGGCTTTACCGGACATCGTTGCAGCCGGGTGACAGCGTTGCTGTCATGGGATGCGGAACTATCGGGCTTCTCGCAGTCCAATGGGCAAAAATTTTTGGAGCAAGTGAAATCTTTGCGATTGATATCGATGATCAGAAATTAAATATTGCCAAAGAAATGGGAGCGGATTTTACGATTAATCCTCTTGAAAAATCGGCATATGATCAAATCATGGAGCTGACGAATGGAAAAGGAGTAGACATTGCTGTAGAATCAGCGGGATCCCCTGTAACTTCCGCCCAAGTTTTTTCATTAGCGAAAAAGAGAGGGCAGGTTGTATTTATGGGAATTCCATACGGAGACGTCCTAGTCGAAAGATTTTACTTTGAAAAAATCGTCCGAAACGAATTAACCGTATTAGGATCTTGGAATGCCATATCGTCTCCGTTTCCGGGAAAAGAATGGAAAACGACCATCGATTGTATGAGAACCGGAAAAATAAACGCTGAGGCGCTGATCACACATCGCATCACGTTAGAGGAAGGACCGAAAATGTTTGAAAAAATTTTAGAAAAAAAAGAGTTCATCGGCAAAGTATTGTTTTATCCGGAAATTAGGCTTTAATTTTCAGCCGCTGTTTGAGCTATGCGGAAAGCTTATTCTTGCCATTTGAACTATTGTTACCTGCTTGGAGCTTCATTTGCAAAATATACAAATGAATAAAAACAGCTGAACAAAGTCTAGCCTTCCTTATTTGGGAGGCATTCAGACTGTCGGCGAATGCTTTCATCCAGCGTCACTGGCCTCGTCCGCTCATGAACTTTTTTGGTTCGATTCGCATCTTCTCTAAAGATCAGTTCCTTGTCTGCCAAGCGTTTTTAAGACAGACTAAGGTGGAAAAAATCGAAATGAATAGACGCTTAGATGGTAGGGCTGTCCAAAAAGTCAGGGTTAACTGACTTTTTGGAGCCATTCATTTGGTACAGTCAAAATATTCCGTTGGAGAGGTGCCCAAGTTAACTGACTTTTTGGAGCCCCTTCATTTTAGGGATTTATCGGACAAACCATTTTTTCCTATCTTGTTTAATCCTTCAGAAGTCTTATGAAGGATTTTTCTTATGTTCTCTTTCTGAATTACGTTCTTCAAAAGTTTTATGATGGACATTCAGCACATACAATTGCTTCTTGTTGGACTTCATTGCCTCTATGAAGGACATTTACAAATTTTATTCGATTATTTTTGTCCTTTACAGTAGTATTTCTCCCCAATCCTTCATTTTAGGAACCCATCGGACTGTCATTTTTATATAGAGAATTTTGTTTGAATTTGCTCTGTACACCCCTTGATAACCATCCCTGTCATTATGCAGTATGTCAATCTTTCGTTTGTTTTGTCACCATAAAAATAATGGCTCATCTTTCAATACATAAGTGCTGCGTTTTGCCTTGCCAATCCATTCAAGAGGTGTTTGTGGATTTTTGGACAGCTGGATTTCATGCTTTAACTCTTACCTTTGATTGAAAATTGCCATATCAACCTTGATTTTTATTCTGAATATTTATATTAGCGACGCTGTATAAATGAGATGTTCTTTGGATAGATAATTCAAACGTTGATCATGGATTGTTTAACATTCGATCACAATTGGTAACAGGAATTGAAAAGGGGACATTGAAGAAAAATAACATGGCAATTCAAAAAACTTCCTAGATTTTTTTAAAACAGGAGGCATTGGTTGTGAAAGTTTTTCGTTTTCCAGAAAATCCACTGATTGCTCCGGACGATGTAAAACCTTTTCACCGTGGACATGAAGTAATAGGAGTTTTTAATGCTGGTGTTGCCCAGTTGAACGGCGAAGTGCTTTTATTGCTGCGCGTTGCTGAACGTCCTGTCTGTACTGATCCAAATGTCGTGAAAATTTCTTATATCGATTTTTCTTCAGGAAAAGGAAAGCTGAAAGAGATGGAATTGCAAAAAAATGACAAAAGATATGATTTTTCTGACCCAAGAATGATTTTTTACAGTGATTCCATGCATAGAGCTGCCTATGTCACATCTTTATCTTATTTTCGACTTGCCCGCAGCAAAGACGGACGGAATTTCACCATTGATGATAAACCTTTCATGTATCCGGAAACTGAACGTGAAGCATGGGGAATTGAAGACCCAAGAATTACTAAGATTGGTGCATCTTTTTACATTCAGTACAGCGCAGTGTCGCCTGAAGGCATTGGAGTGGGGCTTGCCTCAACAACTGATTTTAAAACATGCAGGCGGCTAGGGTTAATTTTTCATCCTGAAAACAAAGATGTGGCCATTTTTCCTGAAAAAATTAATGGCAAGTACTATGCGCTGCATCGACCTGTACCGAAAGGAATCGGCAGACCGGAAATATGGATTGCTGAATCGGACAATCTTTTATATTGGGGAAATCATCGGCATTTGCTTAGTCTTAGCGAAAAAGGATGGGACAGCTGCCGCATTGGCGGGGGAGCAGTTCCATTTAAAACCGATAGAGGCTGGTTGGCTATTTATCATGGCGCTGATCAAAACGACTGCTATTCTTTAGGTGCTCTGCTTCTAGACTTGAATGATCCTGGGAAAATGTTAGCTAAGACGGAGGAACCCATTTTAAAGCCTGAAGCGGATTATGAAATGAACGGATTCTTCGGTCAAGTTGTATTTACATGCGGAGCTTTGACGGAAAATGGTACAGTTCGGATTTATTATGGTGCATCGGATCAATCGGTTGCAGGTGCGGAAATTTCTCTTGAAGAAATAATGGAAAAACTTTGCAAACGTTTTATTTGAAATAGGGCAGGGCATATAAATAATTTGCTGATCTTTGTAAATGATATAATTGACGAAATACTTTTGTTATGTAAAATAATTAAAAGAATTCTTTTGAAAAGGTAAATAATATTGATGAATCCATTTGTAAAATATTTTTCCCCCGTTACACATCATTGTCAAGCATCATTGGAATTGAATATGATAAAACATCAGAAAGTCTTTGCTAGAAACAGAAATGCAAAAGTGTGGAGGGAGCTTTTGTGCGGTTGGAGAAAACGGGCATTAAGTCAAGCGCTAAGCTGCTAAAAGAATTTGAAAATGCTCCTCAGCCGATCAATCCACAAAAGTTAATTTTCAAAGGTGTAGGAAATAGGGACGTATATAATATCTCGGCGCCGTTTTTAGATGATGGGGAACTTGTCATAGCAGGTAGAGTAGAGCCTCGAAACAGCGAGCATTCAGAAGTATATTTCTTTGTAAATCGGGATGGAAAGTGGATTCCGAAAGAAGGAGCGCCGAAATTTCAGCTGCAGGATCCGTTCGTGACGAGAATTGGAGGAGATTTAGTTTTTGGTGGAGTTGAAATTTTTCCGCATCCCACTTTTAAAAGCTCACTTTGGTGGAGAACGCTTTTTTATAAAGGGAAAAATATTGCAGATTTAGAAAAATTCGCTAAAGGTCCTGAAGGCATGAAGGATATCAGAGTGATTGAATTAAAAGACGGATCAATTGGAGTGTTGACAAGGCCTCAAGGCGAGAAAGGCGGTCTCGGCAAAATTGGGTTTATCCGAATACCGACTCTTGATGATCTTAATCCCGAAAATCTCGAAAAAGCCACGCTTTTAGAGGGCCAATTTACGGATGAAGAATGGGGAGGAGCAAACGAACTGCATTTGCTTTCTAACGGTCTGATTGGTGTGCTCGGACATATAGCAAGCAAAGATGAACAAGGGAACCGCCATTATTATCCGATGGTGTTTGTATTAGATCCTGATACAATGAAATTTTCTGATATGGAACTCATTGCAACGAGATCCCATTTTTTGAAAGGCGCTGCCAAGCGGCCTGACCTTGTCAATGTAGTTTTCAGCGGCGGTTTAATCAGAAAAGGGGATGGAACAGCTGATCTATATGTAGGCACCAGCGATGCAGAAGCGCAAAAAATTACCATTGCTGATCCGTTTGTGAAGTATGAAAAATAAGGAAGATTGCAAAATAAAAGGTTCATCATCAAAAGGCGGGGGTGACAAATTTTCTTCCCGTTTCTAGGCGGATACGAAAGAAAAGATGTTCGTTGTTTCGGTATCCATCCCCCCTTTTTGATGAGTTTTATTTTATTTTTTCCCAAAGCAAATGGGACAAAGAATGCATGGAAGTGCTGCTTGGGTTGGAAAAACAGCAGGCACTTCATCAGAAGGCATAGAAACCATAAAAAAGATGGTAATGGCAGAATAGATTTGATAAATTAGTTTGTCTAGTCAACAATTACGATACCAGAGTTTTCGCTTTTTTATACCTATTAATGGAAAAATTATTCATTTTTATATTAACAACCCCAAGTATGGTGAGAAATAAAGCCCAGATTATCCACATGGAATGGAATAATCTGGGCTTTGTAATTTTCTTAAGCCTTTATTTGTACTTTATCATTCAGCTCTCTATTCGCTCCATCTTTTACAGACCAAATAGCTATGAAGCTGATCAATGCAGCGAAAATAATATAAATGGCAACAGGAATGTAGGAATTGTTAAATTCCACTAATAAAGCGGTTGCAATTAACGGTGCGGTCCCTCCGGCAACTGCAGCCCCAAGCTGATAGCCTAGAGATATTCCCGTATATCGAACTTTGGCCGAAAAAATTTCTGAAATCATTGTGCCGAGAACTGCATTCACAGATCCCCAAATAACGCCTAGGCCGATCACCGTTGCTAAAATTAATAAAAACACCGAATTTTGTTGAAGCATCCAAAAATATGGGAACGCATATAAAATAGTGAGTATAATTCCGCTAATATAAATCGTTTTTCGTCCGATTCGATCTGATAAGCTTCCGACGAGCGGAATGACGATTGTAGCTACGATAGAGCCTATCAGTACAGCATTTAATGCATCTGTATTATCAAAATTCAAAGTTGAAGTGGCATACGATACAATAAACGTACCAAATATATAAAACGGTGCAGTTTCCACGACTTTTGCACCCATCGCAATTAAAACCTCTTTCCAATGGTAGCGAAGAGTGTCTACCAATGGAATTTTAGCAACCTCTCCTTCTTGTTGAGCTTTTTTAAAGGCAGGCGTCTCATCAATTCCTTTTCTAATCCACAGCCCGAAAATTACAAGCAATGCACTTAACAGAAATGGAACACGCCAGCTCCATGACATAAATTGATCATGCGGCAAAAGTGACATAATTGAAAGGGCAAGGGTGCCTAAAATCAATCCTAAAGAAATTCCCATTTGAGGTACACTTCCAAAAAAACCTCTATTATTTTTTGAAGCATATTCAACAGCTAGTAAAACAGAGCCTCCCCATTCTCCGCCAAGAGCTAAACCTTGTATGAAACGCAACAGAGTCAAAAAGATAGGAGCCCAAATTCCGATCACTTGATACGTAGGCATTACCCCCATGCCAAATGTGGCAATTCCCATTAAGCTAAGGGTTAAAACCAATGTTTTCTTTCTTCCTAACCTGTCGCCAATATGGCTGAAAATAATTCCGCCAACAGGTCTGAGGAAAAACGCTAAAGCAAAAGAAGTATAGGCAATTAATAATCCGACTGTAGGGTCTTCATTAACAAAAAACAATTGGTTAAAAACTAATGATGCAACTGTTCCATAAAGAAAGTAGTCAAACCATTCAATCGCACTTCCTACTAAACTGGCAATCAATATTTTCCATTTACCCTTGACCATGGCTTTCTCCCCTTCTTCAAATTTTTCGTTATAAAATCGAATTGTTTAAACGCTTTCATTTTCACGAAGCTTTCAGTTCATTTAGAGCTTTGTCCGCCTCCTTTCATTTTATTAAATTTTCTGACAACAGATAAACAGGTCATCTGATGACCGGAAAATAGAAATATCTTTTTTTATATTAACATAAATGACATTTTTGTAAAAAGTATCTTTTTAAAAAAATTCCATTTCACGAATTATTTAACTAAATACGTAAAAAAAAGCAGATCATCCAACGTCCGATCTGCAAATAAAAACTAGCATCCATGACTGCTGAATGCTTTAAGAAAACGATTTGATTATTTCAGCACAATCATCAGCAGCGAATGAAATATAACAGAAAAAGCAGCTCATTGCAAAAAGAGTGCGAGCCTCCTCAACCTGGAGCTAAAGGCTGAACTTAGAACGGTTTGAATGAATCAGCATTTATCCCGGTTTCAGCAAGCAGCAGTTTAAGGACTCACATTTTATGTTTTCAAAGAAAAAAAGCGCCTCCGTGGAGAGCGTTTTTTTTCTTTGAAAAGATTTTTTGGAAAGGAGTGTTTCTGATGTTCAGAGGTTTGAAATTAGCAATTCACTTTCGCATCACTTCTTGATTTATTAAATTGGGCGGACATAATCCTTTCAGCCCCTTTATTAAATTTTCCGCCGCCAGTTTTGCCATTGCATACCGCGTTTCATAAGTTGCTGAGCCGATATGCGGTAATGTGACGACATTATTCATTTTTAACAGAGGGTGATCTTTCGGGACAGGTTCTTGTTCAAATACATCAAGCCCGGCACCTAAAATGAGTTTGTTTTGGAGCGCGTAAATAAGGTCTTTTTCGTTGACGGTCTGGCCCCTTGAACCGTTGATGAAAATGGCGCTTCGTTTCATCAATTGAAATTGTTTTAGCCCGATTAAATGCTTTGTTTCTGATGTTAACGGCGTCATGAGGCAGACAAAGTCTGATTGTTTTAGTAAGTCCTCAAGCTCGCAATAGATGGCATGAAATTGTTCCTCTGCCTTTTGATTGCGGGATCGGTTATGATATAAAATGTTCATGCCAAAACCGAAATGTGCTCTTTTGGCAATGGCGGTGCCGATTTTCCCCATGCCGATAATCCCAAGTGTTTTATGGTGAACGTCAACACCAAATAAATTTTCTCCAATCGGGGCTTCCCATTTGCCTTCTTTTACGTAACGATCTAACTCCGCCATTCTTCTAGCTGTAATAAGGAGCAGCCCAAAAATTGCATCAGCCGTTGTTTCATTTAAAACATCAGGTGTATTGGTTGCCATAATGTTTCGTTTCGTTAATTCCTGAATGTCTAAATTGTCATATCCAACGGAAACATTGCTGACAATTCGCAATTTTGGAGCTTGCTTTAAAAAATGCTGATCGATTCGCATTCCTGCGCCAATCATCCCTTCAGCGTCATGTAAGTCATGCAGAAATATAGAATAGTCTTCACTGTCGGGGTAATATTTGATCTCACATACTTGTTTCAAGCTGTTTAAAATATCTTCAGGCAATTTTTTATATACTATCACCTTTGGTTTCATGTATTTATCCTCCAAACATATATTTTACATCAAGGCGGAATCTATTATGGAAGAAATTGTGCTGCACGTATTCTAAAGGTGTCTTTCATGTGAGAAAAATGGAAGTAAGCGATTGATTGATCTAAAGTTTGAGCATGGAGATTTTCCCAATTGTTATCTAGGAAAACAAAGAAGGTTATCAAGGCTGCTTGTCCACAAAACCTCTGTTGATTTTGCAATTTACCTCTTAACGGCGCGTTAATAATACAGGCTGCGAGCTTTCCCGCTTTTGGATCAGTTTCATAACATCTAATACAAGTTTGTCGGAGCACAGTTATAAATGGGCGCAGCGATTCAAACGTTTTGGACGAGTTTGTCTGTTTGCTGAAAGGATGATTTTCTCACTAGGCGATATGTCCTAGTGCCCCTGTCAGCTGAAAACAACTTAAAACCTAAAAGCGCTTTTCTCCGTAATCAGGACTTCTGGACATTTAGCACTATTTCATGCTTTTTTTTCAATACGTTTTCGGCAATTTCATGCCCTTCAATTTTTCCTCTGTGTGCTGATTGAGAAGCAGCAATTTGTCATTCATAGATTGAAAGATACTATTTTTCAAAAATCGGTTCATTCTACTAAATTATGTTAGTTCATTCGGAGGATGCATTTATGATCCACCCATATTATAATCAATCTGGATATTGATGGGATAGGAGGAATATTCATAATGAAAAAGAACTTCATAATAGGTGCAATAGCTGTTGTCTTAATACTTTTTGCTTTTGCTAGTTTTGGAGCAGCTCCGAAAAAAGCAGCAGGTCTTTCTCTTTTTCAATACAAAAGCGGCTATTTTACCAATTATGTCGAAACGCCAAGCTATCAAGAAAAGTGGACGAGCAGCACAAAAAATGTCTCCATCTCATACGGACGCATTGAAGCTTCAAGTGCAGCAAAAGGAACATTTAAGCTGTATATACAAATTAAACAAAATAATAAAGGAAGCTGGAAAACGATCAAAACGATCAATGCCAACAAAAACGGCACAACCCGTTTCGATTCACCGAAATTTTCACCAAAAGATCGGTACAGATTCAAGCTCGTTAACGAAGGAACCAAAAAGAAAGTTACATATAAATTGACATGGGCAACAACAGGATTTAAGAAGTGATGAGGAAATATATTTCTTCATCACTTTTTAGTTGATGAAAACTATCCGCCGCCCAATATGTTACGAACACAACCGTAGAATATTGAGAAAAGAAGCCAGCCTTTTAATCTAGTTAAGTCGAGGTCTTCTCTCGATTTCAATTTTAAGTCCTTGTGCCACTATAATAGACATAAATTCCAAACAAAGATTCTCTTCGGTGTGCATTTATTTATTTGGCTGCGGTCTGCCAAGCTGATCATCAATCGGATATTCAGTTTTTAGTATCTTAATAAAATTCGCTGCACTTTTAGACAGGTACCGATTTTTTTCGAAAATTATCGATGCTTCAGCTGTAATGGATGAATCCTCAATTTCCAGCATTTGAATGTTTGGAATTTGAAAATTGGAAACGGCAGATTTTGGGACAATCGTTGCACCTACACCTTCTGCAACTAATGATAAAAGAATCGTTACATCAGGACACTCGCATAAAATTTTTGGTTCAAATCCATGCCGTGCGCATTCATTCACAACCATTTCATACTGGCCTTTCCCGCTGATTCGGTGTAAAAGAAGCAAAGGCATTTCTTTTATATCTTTCATTTGAATAGAATGATGTTTATAATTCCAATGCTGCGGAATGACGGCCACATATGGATCGCTTGGCAGTTTTATTGTTTGATATTCATCGGTATCAATGGGCAATCGTATAATCCCTACCTCTATTTCTCTGCTTTTTAAAAATTCACTGATTAAGAATGTATCTCCTTCTCTTAAATGGAATTTGACATTGGGGAATTTCTCAAGAAGCTTCCGCATTGTTTTGGGTAAATAGGAAAAGCATGATTTCACACATCCTATTGATAATGTGCCTTTCGTTCCATCGTTTATTTCTTGGACTTCCAAAATCATATCATTCAATTGATGAAGGAGCTGTTTCGTTTTTTTGTAGAAAATTTTCCCGGATTCCGTTAATTCAAGTTTTTTTCCGTTCCGTTCTAATAAAATGACTCCAAGCGTTTCCTCCAATTGCTTCAACTGATGACTTAAAGGCGGCTGCGCCATATGCAGCTTTTTCGCCGCGCGTGTAATTTGTCCTTCCTCGACAATCGCTGCAAAATATTTCAGCTGTTTAATGTCAATCAATCTGATCACCTCATGTGAAGGTGTATATTTTTTTTATATACAAAACCAATTTTTTTCATATTTTTCATATATGATATCATATGTTATATTATTTTTGAAGATTCAAAAAAGTAAATCGAATTGTGGATGAAAAAATCTATTTAAGGGGGAATGAAGATGCCTGCAAAAACTGGCAAAGAGTATATTGAGCGTTTGAAGAAAGCGAAAAGCAGCGTTTACATTCATGGGGAGAAAGTAGATGACGTAACGGAGCATCCTGCATTGAAAAATGTGATTCAATCAATGGCAAAACTTTACGATCTTCAATATGAAAAAGCTGATAAGATGCTGTATACTTCACCAACAACAGGAGAAAAAGTCGGTATAACATTTATGCAGCCTACTACAAAAGAAGAACTGATTGCAAGACGCAAAGCAATACAGGAATGGGCTCGAACTTCCGCCGGAATGATGGGGCGGTCTCCGGATTATTTAAATGCTGAAGTGATGGCAATGGGAATAGCGAATGATCTGTTCGCAGAAGATGATCCAATGTATGCGGAGAACGCAAGAAAATATTATGAATATGCGAGAGAAAACGATATTTCTTTAACACATACCCTTATACATCCGCAGATTAATCGCTCTAAAGCTCAGCATGAGCAAAAGGATGCAAATGTTTCCTTGCATTTAGTCGAGAAAAATAAAGATGGAATTATTGTTGATGGGATTCGTTTGTTGGCTACGCAAGGCGGCATAACGGATGAAATATTAGTTTTTCCTTCAACAGTTAAAAAATCAAGTGAAGGGGATGACCCGTATTCATTAGCTTTTGCAATTCCAAATAATACTCCAGGCGTAAAATTTATTTGCCGCGAAGCCTTTGACTATGGAAAAAGTCATTGGGATCATCCGCTCGGGTCGCGATTTGAAGAAGGAGATGCTATTGTTTCATTTGAAAACGTTTTCGTTCCTTGGGAACGGGTATTTGTCTGCGGCAATTCTTCCATTTGCAACCGAACCTTCCGTGAGACGAATGCCGTTGTCCACATGTCGCATCAAGTAGTTGCCAAAAATGTAGTGAAAACTGAATTTATACTTGGAGTTGTCCTTTTAATTATGGAGGCTATTGGAATTGAACAGTTTCAGCATGTAAAAGATAAAGGAACAGAAATTATGCTGACTCTTGAGACAATGCGCAGTCATTTATATCGTGCAGAGCATAATGCAAAGCTTGATAAATGGGGAACAATGACGCCGGATTTTGCTGCGCTTGATGCTGCTCGAAATTGGTACCCAAGAATTTACCCTCGTTTAGTGGAAATCTTAAGGATTCTTGGCGCTTCTGGATTAATGGCCATTCCGACAGAAGCTGATTTTAATAATGAAGAAATCGGCGATATTGTCAGAAGAGCGATGCAAGGAGCAAATATTGATGGATATGAGCGCGTTCAGTTGTTCCGTTTAGCTTGGGATATTACAATGAGTGCATTTGGAAGCCGTCAAACTCATTATGAATATTATTTCTTTGGAGATCCGGTCCGCATGGGTATGGTTTATTTTGACGGGTACGAAAAAGATTATTTCAAAGACTTGGTTCGTGAATTTTTAGGAACTACAAAAGTAACAACTGTTTAACAAATAATAAATGAAGGTGCCACACGTTAATTGTGAAAGTGATCATGACAGCATAGCGAGTTGAACTTGACTTAATATACAATATCATATATGATTCTAGCAAACTATATTTTTCTGAAAATTTTCTATTCTCGGGGGAATTTAATAGGGAGGGACTTTCAAGATGGTAGATTTTAATATTATTCGTTGTGCAAGGGCGGTACTGTTGGTGACAAATTTGGAGGCTTCACGCGATTTTTATGAAAACGCTTTAGGGTTCGTTGTGACAGAGGCTGATGAAAACCATTTATATCTCAGAGGGTATGAGGAACATAATCATCACAGCCTGGTGTTGAAAAAAGCAGAGCAGCCTGGTGTGGAAGCGATCAGTTACAAGGTTTATTCCGATGAGGATTTAAACAAATTATATGACTATTTTCAACAAAAAAATATGAATCCAAAATGGATAGAAAATCAGCATGCAGTTGAAAGGGCTTTCCGTGTGCAGGATATTTCAGGTCTTCCAGTTGAGTTTTTTGCCAGAATGGACACGGTCGAAAGGCTGCTGCAAAGATATGACTTATATAAAGGAGCAAGAATACAGCGAATTGACCACTTTAATTGCATGGTGCCGGATGTACAAAAAGCATATGACTTTTACGTAAAAGAGCTGGGGTTTGCGTGCTCTGAGTATACCGAAACAGAGAATAATGAATTATGGGCTGCATGGCTGCATCGAAAACCTAATGTGCATGATTTGGCGTTTATGAATGGAAACGGCCCTCGTCTTCACCATATCGGCTTTTGGCTGTCGGATCAACTTAGTCTCATTCATGCCTGTGATGTGTTAGCGGCTATGGGATATGCGAAAAATATAGAAAGAGGCCCTGGACGCCATGGACTTTCAAACGCATTTTTCCTCTATTTGCGTGATCCAGATGGACATCGAATTGAATTATACAATGGAGATTACTTGACAAGCGATCCGGATTTTCTGCCGATTCGCTGGGATATAAATGATCCAAGACGCCAAACATTTTGGGGGCATGAAGCACCGGACTGCTGGTTTAATGAAGCATCACAAGTATTTGATATTCATAGCGGAGAGTTAGTTGAACTAAAAGAGCCAAGTGTGCAAAAGCTAAAACCTGATTTTGTCATTTAATTTTAAGTAAGAAAAGAGAGGTAACGATGAAAAGAAAATTGTTTATTAATGGAAGTTGGGTAGGAGCAGAACATTATGCTCCTCTTTCCTCTCCATATGATAAAAAAGTAATTGCAGAAATTCCAATTGCTTCAGAAGCTGACGTTGAAAAAGCGATCGAAGCCGCACATAACGCCTTTCTGAAAATGGCGAAAATGCCAAAGCATGAACGCGGACATATTTTGGAAAAACTGGTGATGCTTTTAGATAAGAGGAAAGAGGAAGCGGCAGAAATTATTGCAAAAGAGGCGGCGAAGCCAATCAAAACAGCATTAGAGGAAGTGCAAAGAACCATTCAAACATACAAATTTTCGGCTGAAGAGGCAAAAAGAATTCATGGTGAGGCACTATCATTAGATGCGGCGCCCGGCGGGGAAAATCGGACTGCTTATACGGTTCGTGAACCGATCGGTGTAATAGGAGCTATCACTCCGTTTAATTTTCCAATGAATCTAGTTGCGCATAAAGTAGGACCGGCCATTGCCTCCGGAAATACGATTGTCTTAAAGCCGGCCTCCCAAACACCGTTATCTGCTTTCTTTATAGCTGAATTATTGCAGGAAGCAGGACTGCCTGATGGTGCATTAAATGTTGTAACAGGAAGCGGCAGCATCGTTGGCAAAAAAATCGTAGAAGATGAGCGGGTTAAAATGATTACGTTTACAGGAAGCCCGCAAGTCGGAAAAGAGATCAGAAATAAAGCAGGCTTGAAACGCGTCACGCTTGAGTTAGGTTCCAACTCGGCTTTGATCGTAGATGAAGGAATTGATGTTAAAAGCATCATTCCAAGATGTGTTAAAGGGGCTTTTTCTAACCAAGGGCAAGTATGCATCTCGCTGCAAAGAATTTACGTACATGAACATGTATATGATGAGTTTGTCAATGCATTTGTGAAAGAAACGGAAAAGCTGACAACAGGAGATCCGCTGGATTTTCAAACAGATGTTTCAGCGCTGATTTCCGAACATGATGTAATCCGTGTCATCAGCTGGATCGAAGAAGCTAAAAAAACAGGTGCAATAGTTGCAACAGGGGGAAATGCGAAGGGAAATATTGTCGAACCGACGGTTTTACTCAACACAAAACCTGATATGAAAGTTTCCTGTCAAGAAATTTTCGGCCCTGTAGTGTTAATCGAAAAGGTTTCATCGATTGAACAGGCTGTTGAGTATGTAAATGATTCTCGGTATGGACTGCAGGCAGGGATTTATACAAAAAATATCCACCATGCTCTATATGCGGCTGAAGAGCTAAAAGTAGGCGGTGTAATGATTAATGATATCCCAACGTTCCGAGTCGATCATATGCCATACGGCGGAGTGAAAGAGAGCGGAATGGGGAGAGAAGGAATTAAATATGCGATTGAAGAAATGACGGAGCTAAAATTAGTCGTGATAAATCGGCAAGTATAAAAAAGCGTAAAAAGAGGTGTGTAACATGGATGATCGCACGTTTCGAAATGCAATGGGGAAGTTTGCGACAGGAGTCACTGTTATTACGACTGCCCTAAATGGGGAAGTACGCGGAATGACGGCAAATGCATTTATGTCTGTCTCTTTAGATCCTAAACTAATTCTCATTTCAATTGGAGAAAAAGCAAAAATGAATGAAATCATTAAGCAGACAGGAAAATTTACAGTAAATATTTTGTCTGAAGAACAACAAGATTTATCGATGCTTTTTGCCGGCCAATTAAAAGAGAAACAAAATGTTACTTTTGATTGGGTCGGTGATCAACCAGTGCTGCCCAATTCGTTAGCAAATATTTTATGTGACGTATACAATACACATGTTGCCGGCGACCACACTTTATACATTGGAAAGGTGACTGACATTTATATGAAGGATGGTGACCCATTGTTATTTTTTGAAGGAAAATATAGAAATTTGGCTAGTCATGCCAACGCGGGGTGAATGGATGGAAGTCGTTTATATTAACAATTCCAAAGTATTAGCGGAATGCAAGCCCGAGCCGTGTGTCATGGCAGTCGGCTTCTTTGATGGAGTGCATTTAGGACATAAGAAAATCATTGAAAAAGCGAAAGAAATCGCGCAAGTAAAAAAACTAACATTTGCCGTGATGACATTTTTTCCACATCCAAGTCAAGTCATTGAAACGGATAGAAAAGTTATCTCCTATCTGTCGCCGCTTCCTTCCAAAATGGAAATCTTTTCACAATTAGGGGTAGAGAAACTGTATATTGTAAAATTCGATAAAAATTTTTCTGAATTATCCGATCAAGACTTTGTGAATCAATACTTAAAAGGCTTGATGTGCAAACATGTCGTTGCCGGCTTCGACTTTACGTATGGTTTTAAAGGAAAAGGGAATATGGAGAAGCTGAAAAACGTTGGAACGGGATTTTTTGATGTGACGACTATACCGAAAATCCAATATAAACAAGAAAAAATAAGCTCCTCCATGATTCGGAAGCTGCTAGAGTCAGGCCTTGTAAATGAAATACCTCATTATCTTGGGGATTATTATCGTGTTTCATGTTTAGTCAAATCGATGGAACGAGGCGATGCTGACAACAATTTTATTTTTAAAGCGCAAATCGATCATGATTATTTCCTGCCTAAACCGGGAATTTATAAAATCCAAATAAATCTCAATGAGACATTTTACAACGGTTTATGCCATATAACGAACAAAACATTAAAACCTTACTTATTTGAGGGTGTTATTGACGGATTGGATAGAATAGCAGAAAAAAATAATGTCCAATTGAGGTTCATAGAACAATTGCTTGATCGACCAGTTGCTGCTGCTTATGATCTTTTTAGCCGAACAGTCATATAATAATTTATAGTTGAAATCATATATGATTATATATATAATAAAAATAAATTAATGAGATTTGAAATATTCAGATAATAATCATTTTGTTCAGGAGGTTGCTTATATATGTCTTATAACGAAATAAAGCAAAGATTAAGAGGATCGATTGCTCCTGTTGTTACTCCATTTGATGCGGAAGGCAATATTCATTTTGAAACGATGAAAAATTTAATCAACTGGCAAATTGAAAGCGGCAGCCATGGGATCTCAGTGACAGGAACTTCTGGCGAACCCAGTTCATTAACAACGGAGGAACGCAAGCAGGTAATGGAGCTGGCGAAAAAAACAGTGAATGGCCGAGTCCCGTTTGTTCCGGCAACAGGATCGACTAATCATGATGAAACACTTGAACTAACGAAATTTGCACAAGAAATTGGCGCAGATGCTGCGATGGTCATTGTTCCGTATTATAATAGGCCGTCCCAGCATGCGTTGTATAAGCATTTTAAAGCAGTAGCTGATTCTGTAGATATTCCGATCATTATCTACAACATCCCAGGGAGAACAGCTGTAAATTTAGAGGTCAAAACAATGGCTCGTTTAGTGGAGGATTGCCCGAACATTATCGGTGCAAAAGAATCCAATAAAGATTTTGAGCATGTGAATCGGGTGCTGCTTCATTGCGGAAGAGATTTTTTACTATTTTCAGGAATCGAGCTTTTATGCTATCCAATGCTAGCAATCGGGGGGGCAGGTTCCATTAGTGCAACGGCTAATGTGGAACCGGCAAAAGTTGCGGAATTGCATGACGCTTGGTTTGAAGGCGATATAAAGAGAGCTCAGGACCTCCATTTCGAGTTAATGGAATTAAACGATATTTTATTTGCCGAGACAAATCCGGGACCTGTAAAGGCGGCGCTTGGAATGATGGGAAAAATCACGCCGAAATTAAGATTGCCTCTTGATTTGCCTGCGGAGGAGCTTCAAGATAGAATTCGGCAAACGCTGCAAAAATATGGTCTTTTAGAGAAAGTAAAAAATTAAGGCAAGCTAAAAAGGGCTGATGTATTGCGCCTGCTAAGGAGTGAATTGGATGGGCAATGCAGTAGTGAAAATTTTTGGAATGCCAAATATAACGGAAGCCGAAGTGGATCCAGAAAACAATTCAATTTTTTTAAATGGAACTCAATATCACGTCAATCAGCTTTCTTGGGAGCCTCCGGTTTCAGGTACGATTTACGGTGTCCTTTTGAATTATCAGGGCGCCTTTCATCGATATCGTGAGCAAATGACACATTCACCATATAACGAACCACCGAAAGCGCCAATTTTATATATAAAACCGATTAACACATTAAGTGGCTACAGGAGCCCCATACCATTGCCTAAGGATGCAGACGAATTAGAAGTAGGGGCAGCACTCGGCGTGGTCATTGGGCGTACTGCCACTAAAGTAAAGGAAGAAGAAGCCTTTCAATATGTTGCTGGATATACAGTTGTGAATGATGTAGCAATTCCGCACGAAAACATTTATCGTCCGGCGATTAGGGAGCGGGCAAGAGATGGATTTAATCCGGTTGGTCCGTGGATCATCAAAAAGGAATCGATAGTTGATCCTGATTCATTGGACATTCGCGTTTTTGTCAATGGAAAGCTTGCACAAAAAAATAACACGAAAAATTTCATCCGGCCAGTTGCTCGGCTGCTGGCTGATATAACAGAATTTATGACGCTTTATCCAGGAGATGTGCTACTGACAGGTGTTCCTGAGCAAGCGCCTTTAGTAAAGGCAGGAGACCATGTTCGTATTGAAATTGAAGGTGTAGGCAGTCTAGAAAATACAATTGTTCATGAAGCGGATTATGTGAAGGGGGCTGTGCGATGAAACGAGCTAGAGTTGCTATGAACGGCACTATTTATGAAGCAATTGAAGATAACGGCTTCCTTCAACTGAATGATCATCGTAAAGTGACAGAAAAGGACGTAGTCTGGCTTCCGCCTGTAAGCCCGCGGACTGTTTTTGCATTAGGTTTGAATTATGCAGATCATGCTAAAGAGCTGTCATTTCATGCACCAACTGAACCGCTTGTGTTTCTAAAGGGACCGAATACGATTGTTGGGCATCGATCTGAAACGAAACGTCCTCCTGATGTAGATTTTATGCACTATGAATGTGAACTGGCAGTGGTAATCGGAAAAATGGCGCGTAATGTCAAGGCTAGTGAAGCGTATGAATACGTCTTAGGATATACGGTTGCAAATGACTACGCTGTCAGGGATTATTTAGAGAACTATTACCGGCCGAATTTGCGCGTGAAAAATCGCGATGCATTTACCCCGATAGGCCCTTGGCTTGTCGATAAAGAAGATATACCAGATCCGATGAACTTGGTCCTTCGGACTTACGTTAATGGAGCGTTAGTGCAGGAAGGAAATACAAAAGATATGATTTTTACAATCCCTATGTTAATCGAGTATTTAACTAGCTTTATGACCTTAAATTACGGGGACATAATTCTCACAGGAACACCTAAAGGAGCGGTCAATGTTAATGTTGGCGATGAAGTGATTACAGAAATAGAAGGGATTGGACGTTTAATTAATCGAATTATATGAAGCTGTCATTCAGAATCTTTTCTCCGTCACCAACACTTTAAAGGAGAGCTGACGTTATGCCGCATTTTATTTTAGAATATACCGACAATATCAAAAAAGAGGCAAAAATTCCAGAGCTGCTGAAAAAAGTTAATGATGTGCTGATTTCCAAAAGCGATATATTTCCAATTGGAGGCGTGAGATCTAGAGCCATTGAATTGAAAGATTATTGTGTGGCTGACGGCTCTGAGGATGATGCCTTTGTCCACGGTACGCTAAAGATTGGCGCTGGGCGTACTGAAGAGGATAAAAAAGCAGTTTGTGATGAGATCTTTGCAGTGATGAAAGATCATTTTTCGATCCTTTTCAAAAGGAGATATCTTGCATTGTCTTTAGAACTATATGAATTTAGTGAATTTGGAACGTACAAATATAATAACATTCATCAGCGCTACAAAAATTAATTGCATACTTGGAGGAATCGAAATGACCACATATAAAGTTGGGAAAGTTCTTCATTATATCAATGGCAAGTTTGTAGAGGGAGTTGCAGGGAAAAGCTTTGAGAATATTAATCCCTTTAATAATGAAGTAATCAATGAGGTAGCGGAAGGATTTGCAGAAGATATTGACTTAGCAGTAAAAGCTGCCAAAAAAGCTTTTGCTGACGGCCCTTGGGGAACAATGTCGGTAGATGAAAGAATGAAGTATATTTTACGAATTGCTGCATTAATTGAAGAAAATGCGGGAGAAATTGCTTATTTGGAATCTCTAGATACAGGATTGCCAATCAGTCAAACGAAAAAGCAAGCATCCCGTGCAGCTGAAAACTTTCGATTTTATGCACAAATGGTTAAAAGCCGCATGGTAGGAGAAGCGTATAAAGTAGACGGAGATTTTATTAATTATACTATTTACAAGCCAATTGGGGTGGCAGGTTTAATTACGCCATGGAACACTCCGTTCATGCTGGAAACATGGAAAGTGGCTCCGGCGTTGGCAACAGGTAATACGGTTGTCTTAAAACCTGCTGAATGGTCGCCGCTGACTGCTAACAAGCTGGCTGAAATTATTCATGAAGCGGGACTGCCAGAGGGAGTTTTTAATATCGTTCACGGCTTTGGGGAAACAGCTGGCGCGTCCCTCGTGAGACATTCTGATGTCCGGCTTATTTCCTTTACGGGCGAGACGACAACAGGTGCCGAAATAATAAAAAATAGCGCAGATACGTTGAAAAAAACCTCTATGGAGCTAGGAGGAAAATCTCCTGCAATTATCTTTGCCGATGCTGATTTGGAAAAAGCCTTGGATGCTGTCGTTTGGGGAGTATTTTCTCTTAACGGGGAGCGCTGTACAGCCAATTCGCGGTTGTTTTTGGAAAAATCGATTTATGATTCCTTTGTTGAACGGCTGAAAGAGCGTGTGCAAAATATCTCGGTAGGGGATCCATTGGATTCTTCGACAGAACTAGGGCCGCTAATTCACAAAAAACATTGGGAAACCGTTTTAAATTACATTGAAATAGCCAAAAAAGAAGGGGCAGAAGTGTTTTCAGGAAACGTTCCGCAATCATTGAAAAATGGCAACTTTGTTCCACCGACACTTCTTCTGAATTGCCATAACGGTATGAAAGTTGCTCAAGAGGAAATATTCGGACCTGTCATGGCAGTTATACCATTTGAGACTGAAGAAGAAGTCATAAAAATGGCTAATGATGTAAAATATGGGCTGGCTGCTTATGTATGGACGAACAATTTGAAGCGCGGACACCGAATTGTCCAATCGATTGAAAGCGGAATGGCTTGGGTAAACTCGCAAAACGTCAGGGATTTAAGAATCCCGTTTGGCGGAACGAAATATAGCGGTATTGGCCGAGAGGGCGGACATTATAGTTTTGATTTTTATACAGAGGTTCAAGTAATTCATGTGGCGATTGGAGATCATCACATTCCTCAGTTTGGTAAATCAAAAAAAGCCGAAACGATTTCGGCTCAGCAATAATAGAAAGCTAACTCGTTTTGCTTGTTAGTATATATTCTTTAATATATGATATAAGTATGGAACAGAAGGTAAAAAATAAAACACAAATTGCATATGATTATATTCTTTCACGAATTGAAAATGGTGCTTACGGGCCTGGATATCGAATAGTAATCGATCAAATTGCAAAAGAGCTGAATTTAAGCAGCATCCCTGTCAGAGAAGCGATCCGCCAATTGGAAGCAGAAGGCTTAATTCAATATAAGCCGTATAGCGGAGCAGTTGTAAGCAATATCAACGAAAAAGAGTATTTGCAAACCATTTCGGTTTTGGCGGTGCTAGAAGGCTACGCGACTGTTTTAAGTTCTAATATTATAAAGGAGGAGACGATCAAAAAATTAGAAGAATTAAACGAAAAGATGAAACAGTCGCTGCAAGATTTTGAATTAGAGCAATTCAGTGAATTAAATTATCAGTTCCACACCTTAATATATGAAAACTGCGGCAATAACTTTTTAGAGGAACAGATTAAGCAAATTTGGCAGAGGATGAAGCGGATACGGACTTATGGCTTCACACTCGTTCCGAAGCGCTCTAAAGAGTCCATTAAAGAGCACGAAGAAATTATTCGATTGCTTCGAGAAAAGGCTCCGCCCAACCAAATTGAGGAATTTGTCCGCCAACACAAATTAAATACAGCAGAAGCATTCAGAAATCGGCAAAAATTTTCATAATAAAACAATTTCGAACAAATTCAACTGATCGTACTCAGTTGGATTTGTTCAAGGAAATTTTTTCGGCTAATATCATATATTATTTTATATATATTAATAGATAACAAGATCAAATTCTAAACCCTTGTTGTGAAGAAAATCAATAGATGAAGCTTCTTTCTCTACAAGTGGATTTTGAATGAGTAGAAAATGCTAGGAGGAAGAAAAGATAGAATTTTTTAAATATTTGAAACCATATTTTAAATCATATATAATATTATTGATGATTTATTGGTCGAAGGAAAGGGGTGGTCCTCTGATTTCACTAATATGAAAGCGTTGTCACTAAGAAAGATAAAGCTTTTAAGGAATTTTGCCAAAAATAAAGGAGGGGGTTACGTTGAAAAAATTTGTTTCGTTGATCATTTTGATGTTATTTCTCTCTATGCTGGCAGCATGCGGAAATTCTGAAAGCGCCGGTGGAAAAAATAATGATTCCGGTGGTTCCGATGTCATTAAAATTGGTGCTATTTATTCAGCTTCGGGCGGCGGTGCTCCTCTAGGAAAATCACAGATGGAAACGGTAAAAATGCTGGTGGAGCAAGTAAATGAAAACGATGGAATAGATGGAAAGAAAATAGAGCTGATTGCCTATGATGATAAGTCCGATCAAAATGAAGCCGTGCTGTCTATGAAAAAATTAATTGAGCAGGATAAAGTATTGGCTGTTGTTGGGGGTACGCTAAGCGGAAATGCTTTAGCAATGGTGCCGCTTGCGGAAAAGTCAAAAACTCCATTCATTGCATCAGCTACAAGTAAACAAATTGTAAAACCTGATGATAATTCTTCACGGGACTGGATCTTCAAAACGACACAAAGTGATGATGTAGTAATTCCTAAAATTTTAGCCTATTTGAAAGAAAAAAATTTAACGAAAATTGCCTGGCTGAATGTTGCCAACCAATACGGCACAAGTGCTCATGAAGAATTTAATCGCCTGAAAGGTGAATACGGCATTGAAGCTGTTATTGAAGAGGAATTTGAAGCAACTGTTGATGATGCGAAAGCGATGCTGACTCGCGTAAAGAAATCAAATCCACAGGCAATTATCGTTTGGGGAACTGCTCAGGAGTCTTCAGTTATTACGAAAAATCTCCATCAATTAGGAATGAAACTTCCCATTATTGAAAGTCAGGGAATTGGTACTAAGGAGTTTATTGAGTTAACCGGAGAAGCAGCGGAAGGAGTTATTTTTCCTGCAGGGCGTTTAATTGTCGCTGAACAATTGCCGGATAATGATCCGCAAAAAGAAACACTTATTAAGTATAAAGAGGATTTTAAAGCAAAATTCAACTACGACGCAAATACGTTTGGAGGCCATACTTGGGACGCATTCTATTTATTAGTGAATGCAATTGAAAAAGCCGGAACTGACAAAGAAAAAATTAGAGAACAGCTCGAAAATACGAAAAATTTTGTTGGAATTTCCGGAATATTCAATTTTTCGAAAGATAATCATACTGGCCTTGATGAAAGCAGCTTAGTTATGGTTCAAATCAAAGACGGCAAATTTGTCATTGCAGAATAATGCTGTAAAGGGATCTTCAACGATTAAAAGTACGGGGAAGATCCCTAAAGACCAAAAATAGAAGGGAAGTGTGGGAATGGAACTGACCAGCCAATTTATCCAGTTAATTTTTTCTGGACTGACCATTGGAAGCATCTATGCACTGATTGCTATCGGATTTGTCATTATTTACAACATAACCGGCCTTTTAAATTTAGCACAAGGCGATTTTGCCATGCTGGGTGCACTTACTTGTATTTCGTTTGTCAATATGGGCTTTCCATTAATTATTGCAATAGCAGTAAGTGTTGTCATAGTCACGATTATCGGTGGTTTGTTCGAAAGGTTGGCAATTTATCCTGCAAGAAATTCATCAACCGCAACACTTCTTATTATTACGATAGGTGCAGCTTTTGTATTTCGGGGAATTAGCATTTTAATTTGGGGAACTCAGCCTTTGGCGCTGCGTCCTTTCTCTGGAAATCAGAATATCAATTTTTTGGATGCTACCATTCAGCCGCAAAGCTTATGGGCTATCGGCATTTCCTTATTAAGTTTAGCTGTCCTTTACTACTTTTTTAATAAAACCTACTTAGGAAAAGCGGTAACAGCTTGTGTTGTCAATCGTTTTGCAGCAAGGCTAATGGGAATCAGCCCCCAAAAAATGTCGTTTTGGGCAGTATCCATTAGTGCTGGTCTTGGAGCGCTCGCAGGAATAGTGATTGCCCCCATTTCGGGTGCTTCGTATGATATGGGAATCATGATTGGCTTAAAAGCATTTATTGCTGCAGTAATTGGAGGGTTGTCAAATGCACCTGCTGCTATTGCCGGAGCATTTTTAATCGGAATATTAGAATCTTTTACGGAAGGATATTTATCTTCAGGATATAAAGATGCCATTAGCTTCACTCTTCTTTTAATCGTATTATTCTTCATGCCAAATGGATTGTTCTCGAAAGTATCAGGAAAACGTGTTTAGAGGAGAGGAAAAAATGGATAACAATTTAACGAAAATATACAACAGGAGTTTGAAAGGTCCTCTTATCTTTTTTGTCGTTATTATGCTTCTTCCTTTTATTTTTCAATCAAATAATTATATTTTAAGTACTTTCATTATGATCGGTTTTTACTCATTGGTCACGACTGGACTGACGCTATTAATCGGATATGCAGGGCAAATTTCCCTCGGGCATGCAGCTTTTTACGGTATTGGTGCCTATACCTCTGCATATTTTACGGCTACATTGCAGATGCCTTCCTGGATAGGAATTTTAGTTGGGGCGATTATTGCATCACTCGTTTCTTTAATCATCGGTATTCCAGTGTTTAAACTAAAAGGGCATTATTTAGCCTTAGCCACTCTTGGATTTGGAGTGATCATATTTACATTTTTTAAAGAGTGGAAAACAATAACTGGAGGATTAAACGGGTTTTTTGGCATACCTCCTTTAAGCTTATTCGGCATTTCATTTTCAACAGATTTTCAATTTTACTTCTTAATTTGGATCTTTGTCTTTTTAGGAATTTTCTTTGCGCGCAATATTGTTCAATCAAGAGTCGGAAGAGCTTTAATGTCTATCCATGGCAGCGAAATTGCTTCGGAAGCAATTGGTATAAATATTAATAAATATAAATTGCAAATTTTTGTATTAAGCGCCGTTTATGCTTCAATTGCTGGAAGCTTATACGCACACTATGTCACCTTTATAAATCCTCAATTGTTTGAAATGATGACATCTATCTACTTTTTAATAATGGTTGTCATCGGTGGGATAGGGAATATTTGGGGCGGATTGATCGGAGCAGCGATATATGTATTTTTAGGAGAATTGTTGAAAGATATTGTACCGAAAATTATTCCCAATGCTAGCGGGGAATTCGAAATTGTATTTTTCGGCGTGCTGCTTGTAGTTATTTTAATATACATGCCAAATGGAATTTCAAAAGCGATCTTTCATTTTATCAAAAGAATCACTTCAAGCTTTAAAAATAAACCAGTTTCAGCATTTTCAAAGAAGTCAACGGGAAGTGATATTCATGACTGAGGAAACATTATTAAAAGTCGAAAATCTTTCAAAATCATTCGGCGGTGTAAATGCCGTTGAAAATGTTTCGTTTGAAGTGAAAAAAGGGGAAATTGTTGCTGTAATAGGTCCAAATGGCGCCGGCAAAACAACCCTTTTTAATTTAGTGACAGGTGTCATCCCTGCAACAAGCGGAAAAATAACCTTTAAAGGCGTTTCCATCATCGGGAAAAGACCTTATCAAATTGCAAGTCTAGGGATGACAAGAACATTTCAAAACTTGCAAGTATTTAATAATATGACCGTCATCGAAAATGTGATGACAGGAAGTCATATAAGATTAAAAACTGGAATTTTAAGCTCAGGCCTGCGATTGCCGAACGTTTATAAAGAAGAAAAAGAGGTAATGCAAAAAGCATTGCAATGCCTTGAACAGGTCGGTATTGCTGATTTAGCTTTTGAACGAGCTGAAACATTGCCTTATGGAAATCAAAGATTATTAGAGATTGCCAGGGCAGTAGCTGCAGAGCCTTCATTTATTTTACTGGATGAACCGATGGCCGGGCTGAATCCGCAGGAATCCCGCAATCTAGTGAATGTACTGAAAAATATGAGAAAACAAGGGATGACATTTTTATTTGTTGAACATGATATGGAAACGGTGATGTCGATTGCAGATAAAATTGTAGTTCTTGACTATGGGAAAAAAATTGCAGAAGGAACGCCTGAAGAAATTGCCAGCAATCCTAAAGTTATTGCAGCCTATTTGGGAGAGGAGGAAGCAATCTAATGTTAGTAGTAGACAACCTTCATACGTACCACGGATATTTGCACGTTTTGAAAGGGATTCACTTTGAAATAAAACAAGGCGAAATCTTTGCGATGGTAGGGTCAAATGGCGCCGGGAAAAGCACCCTTCTTGGAACAATAGCAGGCATTTATAAACCGAGATCAGGAACCATTGTATTTGAAAATGAAGAAATTTCTTATGGTAAAGTAGAAAAGATCGTTGAAAAAGGCATTTGTCTTGTCCCGGAAAGAAGACAAATTTTTGATGATCTTTCTGTTAAGGATAATTTGCTGTTAGGATCTTATCACCGATATAAAAATGACAAAAAAAGTGTTATGGAGGATTTCGAGCAAGTTCTAGACTTTTTCCCTAAATTAAAAACAATGTTGGATCGACCGGGCGGATTGTTGAGCGGCGGCGAGCAGCAAATGGTTGCCATAGGCCGCGGGCTGATGGCGAAGCCAAAACTAATGATGCTGGATGAACCGTCTTTAGGATTGGCTCCGCTTATTGTCAAAGACATTATGAATATTTTAAAGCAAATGAAAAAAACATTTGGAACGACCATTTTGTTAATTGAACAAAACGTCAAAGCAGCTTTGCAAATTGCAGATCACGCTTGTGTATTGGATCGCGGAGAAATTGTCATTCAAGGAAAAGCGAGCGATTTGCTGGAAGATGAAAAAATAAAAGATACGTATTTAGGTATAAGCAAAAAAGAAAGACTAAAGCTTTAGTATAAACAACAGGTCTGTACTAACCTAACTTGCCCAAAAGCCGGGAGTTTGGCGGCATAGTATTCCGAATATTCCAATAACCAAAGGAGGAAGGGAACGGATATGAGAACGATAGATTGGAAGGAAGTTGAGAAAAATATAGAAAACGGCCGATTTCCTCAATGGTTAGTTACAGATCCGGAAATATACGAACTAGAAAAAGAAAGAATTTTCGGCAGAACATGGCAGTTTCTGGCGCACGAATCGGAATTAAAAGAACCAGGAAGCTTTGTTACGAGGATGATGGTCGATGACCCGATTATTTTAGTGAAAAATAAAAATGGAGAAATCAACGCATTTTTGAACTCTTGTTCTCATAGGGGTGTTCGTTTATGTACAGAAGATTATGGAAATAAAAAAGCATTTTCATGCCCTTATCATGGCTGGACTTATAATTTAAACGGTGAACTGATCGGGGTTGTTGCAGGGAATAAAGTATTTGGGGAATCGATGGATAAAAGCGAGTGGGGACTGCGCCCAGTTCCTCGTGTTGAAAGCTATCAAGGAATGATTTTTGGAAATCTTGATCCTGACGCTATGTCTTTAGAAGATTATTTAGGCGAAATGAAATGGTATTTTGATATAATGCTTGGCCGGAGCGACGGAGGGATGGAAGTGAGGGGAGTCCCTCAACGATGGGTGGCAAAAGCAAATTGGAAAATGACAAGTGAAAATTTCGCGGCAGATCCTTACCATGTTCAAACGACTCATAGATCCGCCGTGGAATTGAAGCTTACACCGAGCGATCCTTTGTATGCATCATATGGACATCAAGTTGTTTTGTCAAACGGACATGGAATTAATGTAATTACATCTGCTACTGGAAGATCGAATAACATATACCAAGGTATGCCTGAATCGATGTGGTCGATGTTTGAGAAAAATTTAAATAAAGAACAATTGGACATTTTTTCTAGAGTTCAAAATTTTGTTGGCGGAGTTTTTCCAAATCTATCATTCTTAAGCTCTTGCAGCGGAACAGAAGGAACAAAGTATAATCATCTTCAATTTAGAGTATGGCGGCCGTTAGGGCCCGATCAAGTTGAAATTTGGGTTTGGTATATGATTGATAAGGCGCTGCCGGAAGATTATAAGGAAAAATCGTACAAAGGTTTTATTGCAACGTTTGGTGCGGCAGGTACTCTTGAGCAGGATGATACGGAAAATTGGGCTCGCATTGTTGAGGCCAGCCAAGGGTTAATGGCAAGAGATCGAAATCTCAGCTACAACAATATGCTCAACTACTTAATGGGATTAGATCACTTAGATCCGGATGAGAATTTTCCGGGACCGGGAAAAGCGTACCCAACTTGCTATACAGATCATATTGCAAGAAGTATGCATAAATACTGGCTGGAGCTGATTACGAAAGAGCCAGAGGTGAAATCTCATGAATAGTGATATTCAATATGAAATTTCTCAATTTTTATATTATGAGGCCTATTTGCTTGACCACCGAAAATATCGGGAATGGCTTGAATTGCTTGATGATGATATTCAATACACGATGCCCCTGCGGGTAACTGTTGATAACAAAATGGGAAGCAATTTGAATACTGAAATGACTTATTTTGCAGATTCGAAAAAGGACATAGAGATAAAGGTCGAAAGACTTTATACGAAATCAGCCTGGGTTGAAAACCCGCCTACAAGGCAGAGGCATTTTATAAGCAATGTGGTCGTTGAGCCTGGCTTTAGCTCTAATGATTATAAGGTTAGAAGTTATTTTCTATTTAAGCGCAGCCGAAGTTCAGAAGCAAAAACCGAGGAATTGTTCGGAGAAAGAGAAGATATTATTCGAAAAGTGAATGGAAAATGGAAAATAGCAAAACGAACTGTGTATCCAGATCAGTCCGTATTATCAGTCATGAATGTTAGTATGTTTTTATAAAAAACGTGTATGTGCCAATATATTTTTTTTGCCCATTTCCCGAATTATCAACATATTTAGGCTGTTTGCTGCTTGAAGAAGAAAATGATTGGAAAGGATTTATGAAGCTTCTATATTTTCTGTAAAGGCGGAAATAGCTTAAAGGAAATGATAGATTTGCTGATATTCCAATCGTTTAGTTTATGATTCGAAATGTTTAACGGCTTTTTTTGCTTTGATTACATTGGGCATAAATTTGCCAGCTTGCCATGTTTAGATGCATAAAACGCGAGAGAGTTATATTAGCTCCCTCGCGTCGGGCATTCATTCATGATGTACTAGACTCAAAAATGAATGATCGTGTGTTCGTCTTCATGAAAGCTCATTTTATCATTTGCCTTCCAGCTGTTGTTTTATAACTTCCAGCGTCCAATATTTCGGCGGTTTTTCTGCTTCTAATTTTGCCAAGCATTCCCGGTGGATTTCGGCAACTCGTTCTGGTGTGATGATGTCAGCAGGATCCACTTCTACAATTTTTACTGTACTTTTATCTTCGTAAAGATGCTCTCCCTTAAGTCTCCCCGTTTCATCATACGGCCATAAAAATACTTGACGGCTTGAGTAATGATAAATTTTGTCCGGATCATCTACTTCAAATCCTAAATCAAGCAATCCTTGGCCTTTAATTAATTGGTGGAAAGTCAGTTCATCTGCAATTCCCCAATCAGCCACAGCTAGCAAGTCATCAGAATGCCAAAGTACTGATTTTGATGCAATATGATAGAAGTTGAGGACTCCTTCTTTTCCTTCAATAACAGCAGGCTCGCTTCCCCAAGTAACACGATAAACGGGGTGATCGACCATCATATCGGAAGAAACAATTTCATTGAACATGCCGGCGCCTTCCAGATGAACGTGTCGGCGGAAGTTTTCAAGAATCGCAATATGCAGTGGATTGGTTGTTTTAGCCAGCAATTCTTCAACGGGTTTCATGCAATTATAAATTTGTTCTTCAAATTTATTCATATTATTCTCCCCCTCTTTTTTGTTAACGCTTACATTTTTAACAGAATCAATTCTGTTCATTACTGATATCTTATATAAAATTTCCTGAAAATTTATTAAATATTATGATAATTTTGATAAAAAATGCTAATAGTTTGTGGTGAGGGGGACGGAAATGGGGGAAGTTTTAGACTCCAACGAAATGATGAAATTTTTGCCTGAATCTGGGCAATCTTAAATACTTTGCGAAATCATTTAATTTCAGCTTTAGGTCTCGACAGAGCTAAAGGTTTTTTATTACGGTATGGCTGGGATTGCGGCAATAATTTTTCAAATCATTTAAGAAGGAAAGATGCTTATCATACGCTGACATTGAAAGAACTGTTTATCGCTGGTTCGCATATGCACGGCATAACGGCTGATTTAGGCATTTCAGTTAAAGAGCTGCATATCGACCCTGTAACAAAAGATTATTATTCAGAAGGCTATTGGAAGCATTCACAAGAAGCTGAACACCATATTGCCACCTTTGGATTATCTTCTGATCCAGTATGTTTTACACTAATAGGATTTGCAGGCGGATATGTGAGCAATCATTTGGGTAGAAAAGTAATTTTTAAAGAAGTTGAGTGTGAAGGAAAGGGTGATCCGCATTGTCATTGGATTGCCAAACCGGTTTTAGGATTGGGGAGAAGAAATCGAAAAAGAGCTGCCTTATTATGAAGAGGAAAATTTAGGACAAGAGCTAGACAAAGCTTTTATAAGGATAGAAAGGCAGAAAGAAATGTTTAAGAAAGCTCTTATGATTATTGAAAAGTTGACAAATTCGCTATTAAATGGGTGTGGACTAAAGGGGATATTGAACACTTTAGCGGTTGAGATGAATTGTGCTCTTCTGCTGGAAAACTCTCACCGTCAGTTGATTGAAGCGAGCGATTCGCTTCGAAAAATTTATTTAAACAGCGCTGATTATGTGAGGGAGAAAGTGGAAACAGTAGATATAAAAGAAAAATGTAATACGAATCGGGTAAAAGTTTCTTCAGCAAAAGGCTATACATTTGAAAAATTAATATCTCCTGTTTTTGTAAGAAACAACATTTTTGGTTATGTTTCACTAATTCGTGAATCAGAAGGCTTTTCGGAATTGGACTATATCGTCATTGAAAAGGCGGCATCCATTTGTGCTATGCAAATAATAAATGAAACTTCTGCGTTTGAAAACGAACAGCGAATTAAAGGAGAATTGCTAAACGCCGTTTTTAGGGGGGGAATTTTCAGAAGAGGAGCTTACTTACCGATTAAAATTAATGGGATACAATCTTAATCAACCGCAATATGTGTTTTTGTTTCATCTGGACACAGCCAAGAGTTTAATCGAAAAGAGCTTGAAGATTCGCTTAATCATTATAAAACTGCAGCAGCTGAAAACTTAAATAAATTGTTCAAGCAGCAAGGTTTTGCATGTATAATGACAACAAAAGTCAATCAGCTGATTGCTGTTATTCCTGAAGATTTTATCCGTCAATTTTCATCTGAAGTTTCATGCGGGCAATGGCTAATTGATCAGATTTTCTCCAAGATTAAACCTTTTGAAATGAAATTGGGGATCAGCAGTTTATGTCAGCAAGCATCAGATTTGAAAAAAGGATTAAAAGAAGCAGAAAAAACAATTAAGATTATGAAGTTTTCTAAAAGCAATGCGAAAGTCAAAGCATTTAAGGAGCTTTTAGCGGTTGCGAAGTTAATATGCTCTGAAAATTTACCGGAAATGGAAGCCCTTTCACATACAATGCTTCAAAAAATAAAAAACTACGATGACAAGCATGCTCAGATTTATTAGAAACGCTTTATTGGTATGTTGAAAATAACGGACATCTATATAAAACAACCGAAAGAATGCATGTTTCATTAAGGTCTGTTCGTTACCGACTGAAGAGGATGCAAGAAATTGGCGGGTTTGATTTATCGTCGAGCCAAGGCTTCTTTGATGTACATGCTGCGGTCAATATTTATCTTTTCTTAGGGCTCATTGAAGTCAAAATGAAATAAAGCGCAAGTTTTATAATCATGACAATTTGTCCAATAAACTCTACTCCCTCTTGCACGCTCAGGCTGCTTCAGAGGATTTTCATCAGAAAATACAATCCATTCAGGAAATTTGCAAAAATGATTATCCGATTTTTTAAGTGAACGCTATTTTAAAAATTTTACAATGGGTTTATTGTGCTAGGAACGTTTTTTTCTGCACGGTGGAGAAAATAAACCCCAATACTTTTTAAATGGGGGAATTTACCCCCTTCTTCCGCAAATTTCTTCAATAAATTACAAATCTTTACATTATTCGTAAGAGTATGGTACTATTAATACTACAAAAACTCGTAAAAAATGGGGTTACTGAAAAATGAATAAAATGAATATTCTATCTATTAAAATAGAAAATGAACGAGCATATATGATTTCATTGGCTGAGAAATATGGATATACATCTGAGGTTGTGTTAAAAATCAGCCAGGAACTTGATAAGCTGATTCATCAATACCAAATCGAGCTCTTAAAAAAAACGAAGTGAACTTGGCAGTATATTGATAAAATGATCTCCCATCTTGAATCAAAATGGTATCTACCTTTCAGCTTTCAAATTGGGCAATCGTAAGAATGGCAGCTCTTTTGATTTTCCGACACATATTTTAGATTCCCGGAGTATACCGCTGTTCTTGTTCTATGAGCCCCAAGATAGAATATGAAAACATCATCTTTTCGTTTGTCAATTGGCTGTTTTTACAAAGTTTCACCACTGCTTTTTTATTTGTAAAGGTTAAATCACGGCGCAGGAAGAAGGTTTAGAAGATGGATAAACAGGCCGTCAGGGAAAAAATATGGACTCAGCTTGAAAAAGAGAAGCTTGGACGCTTTCCGTTTCCTCTGAAAAATAGAATTCCAAATTTCAAAGGAGCTGAACAAGCTGCAAAAATTGTTGCTTCGATGCCTGAATATAAATCGGCAAACGTCGTAAAGGTGAACCCTGATGCTCCGCAGCTTCCAATTCGGACGAAAGTGCTAATTGATGGAAAGACTCTTCTTATGCCAACTCCAAGATTAAAATCCGGTTTTATCATGGTGAAGCCTGAATGGGTGCCAAAAGGAGAAGAGAGAAAAGCCGCCAGCTTGAAACATATGAATACGTTCGGAAGGGAGATCTCTCTCGATCAGCTGCCAACTATTGATTTCATCGTGGTTGGATCGGTTGCAGTCCATAGGGACGGGCGCAGAATTGGAAAAGGCGAAGGATATGCTGATCGCGAATATGCCATTATTCGGGAGCTTGGGCAGCCTTCTGTTCCTGTCGTCACGACTGTTCATAGCATTCAGCTGGTAGAAGACGATTTTCCTATTGATCCGTATGATTTGACGGTTGATTGGATTGCTACAGAAAAAGAATTGATCAAAACGAACACTCCTTATTCAAAGCCGGAAGGAATCATTTGGGAACAAGTAAGTGAAGAAGAGAAAGAACAAATGCCTGTTTTAAAAGAAATTTGGGCAATGCTATACAAGCGTTCTTAACGATCATTCCCTTGCATTTACTTTATTTAGCATGACGTCATCCCATTTATTTAGAAGCAGGAAAACTAGGAATACTCCGCATAAAGTTTGTGAAAATTCTCAATTTTCTATCTCTTATTATTTTCTCAGAAGAAAACGGAACAATGTACAATAAATTTTAAACAGTTTGAAAACGAATCGTTTTTTTCTGCTATTAGGCAATTGTATAATAGAGTTAGAAGTGCAGATATGATGATTGGGAGGCCTATAAATGCAAGGGGAGACGATGCATCCAAAATTAGAAAAAATTGTCGAAAATGTTGAAAAAGTTATTGTAGGAAAGAGTGAACTGGTCATTTTAAGTTTGTCGGCAATGCTTGCTGGAGGGCATGTGCTTCTCGAAGATGTACCCGGAGTTGGAAAAACGATGATGGTGAAGGCATTGGCAAAGTCTGTTGGGGCTGATTTTAAAAGAATTCAGTTTACACCTGATTTACTGCCTTCAGACGTTACTGGAGTATCGATATATAATCCGAAAACGATTGAATTTGAATACCGACCAGGACCGATTATGGCTAATATTATTTTGGCCGATGAAATAAATCGAAGCTCACCAAAGACCCAATCCGCCTTGCTTGAAGGCATGGAGGAAGGGAGTGTCACCATTGATGGCGTGACAATGCCGCTTGAAAAACCTTTTTTCGTTATGGCGACACAAAATCCGGTTGAGTATGAAGGAACTTATCCGTTGCCGGAGGCTCAATTGGACCGATTTTTGCTAAAACTGAAAATGGGCTATCCTTCCGTTACAGAAGAAGTAGAAGTGTTGACAAGAGCTGAAAAAGGACAGCCGCTTGATGAACTAACGTCAGTCATCACCAAAGACGAATTAACGACACTTCAGGAAGAAATCAAACAAGTATATGTAGATGATACGATTAAACATTATATTGTAGACATCGTAAATAAGACGCGGAACCATGATTCTGTCTATTTAGGAGTCAGTCCCCGTGGTTCTGTTGCACTTATGAAGGCATCTCAGGCGTATGCGTTTATTCATGCCCGAGATTATGTGATCCCCGATGATGTTCAATATTTATCCGTGCATGTCCTGCCCCATCGCATTATTTTGACATCTGAAGCGCGTTATGAAGGGAAAACAGCTGAACAAATCATTGAAGATATTCTTGCCGAAATCCCTGTGCCTGTAGTGAGGTCGCTGTGAAATCAATGAAAGGCTTGCTAAAAGGCACACGGCTGGCGTGGAACCTTGCTTTTTTAATATTGCTCGTGGCGGCTTCTTTTGCATATGCCATGTTTCAAGGAGGATTTGTCAGCTGGTTTTTATTGTATTCATTGCTGCCGTTTGTTGTTTATTCTGTTGCGTTGGCTCTTTATCCGCTGAAGAAGCTGCGAGTTCGGCGCAAATTAAATAAAACGGAATTTCAAGCAGGCGAACCGCTTGTTTGTACTATCGAAATTGAACAGCCGTTTCCCTTCCCTTTTTTCTTTGGAATCGTTGAGGATGTCCTTCCTGAAAAGCTGAAAAATTCGGGATCAGCGAAGATTGTATTGTTTCCTTGGTGGAAAAAACGTTTTTCATTCCAATATTCGTTATCTAATCTTCCGAGGGGATCCCATCATTTTGAAACAGTGCGATTTAAAACAGGAGATTTGTTTGGAATCATTGAAAGAGAAGGCATTTATTCGGCAAAAAATAACATTGTGGTCTATCCGCCATTTTTTGAGTTTCAGTACCGTCCCCAACAACTTTCACTTGAAAAGGATGCAGGTTTTGCAAGAACACGATATATAAAAGATGTTTCGATTGTTGCTGGGGTAAGGGAATATGAACCAGGAGACAAATTATCTTGGATAGACTGGAAGGCGACAGCGAGACGCCATTCGATCATGACAAAGGAATTTGAGCAGCTGAATAGCCAACAAATTGTTTGTTTCATCGATCGAACAAAGTCATCGTCATTTGAAGAGCTTATCTCATTTACAGCTTCGTTCTCTAAAGCAGTGCTCAAAAACGGTTCCAAGCTCGGGGTAGTTTCGGTTGGGAAAACGAAGAAAGTTTTTCCTATATCAAATCATGAGCATCATTGGAAGCATATCCTGTATCATTTGGCAGTGGCGGATTGCGACGGTGAGGACGAGTTTATCAACCAGCTTTTAGAGGAATTGAACAAATGGGGACAGCATTCATCTATCATGATTATGACAAGTCATTTACACCCTTCCTTGATTGACAAGCTTCTAGCGTTTCCGAAGCCGCGTCATGTCACCATTTGGCATGTGACAAAAGCGGTTGAAAAGCCGAGAAGAGATCAAGAACTAATAGATAAATTGCGGCGGCATTCGATAACTGTCCGCACTGTTGACGCCGGCATGTTCCGAGATGCAGCGCAAAGGGTGGGAAGCCGATAATGAAACAGCAAATCGTTAACTTTTGTTTATATTTGCTATCGTTTATTTTGCTGTGGGAATGGCTGCGGCCGCTTGAATATTCGACTGATTCTATCTATACCGTTATTTTCGTTATATTTATCGGAATTTCTCTCTTTTTTACTTTTATGCAGCTAAAATGGTATATCTCGTATCCAGTTAAATTATGTTATATTTTCTTTTTTATTCATCAGCTGTTTTACAACGGCTCTGTTTTTGAAATAGGATGGATATTAGAATTTATTCATGATCTTCGCTATAACTTAAACTTGATCACCGAAAGGTATTTCGGCGGAATGACTCCTCCATTCCGGACGTTTCTTTTCTTTGTATTATTGTGGCTGCTTGTCTATTTATTAAACTATTGGATTATTCAGAGAAAAAGAATTTTATTATTTTTAATTTTAACTATTACGTATGTGGCAGTATTAGATACGTTTTCGCCATATGATGCAACTTATGCGATTATACGGTTAGCGGTGGTTGGATTTTTCCTTTTAGGTCTTCTGTATTTTGAAAGGATGATTTTTTCGGAGAAAATTCCGTTTAGGTCTATTTTGTATTGGAAATGGATTGTGCCGCTTTTGGCAATGATTGTTGTTTCCGCTGCGATCGGGTGGCTCGCTCCGAAAGCGGCCCCCCAATGGCCAGACCCTTTACCGTATTTTTCGAAGTATAAACAGGACGGAGAAGGGGAGCATTTGTCAAATTCGGTTGTCAAAAAAATCGGTTATGGTACTAATGATGAGCAATTGGGCGGTCCGTTCATTCCAAACGATGCACCTGCTTTTCGGGCGTATGTAGAAAGACAGCATTATTGGCGAGTTGAAACAAAAGATGTTTATACAGGAAAAGGCTGGATTACAAGCGACAGACAATTTTCCATTGCAAATGGATTTATCGGTCCGTATTTAAACTTGGCGAGTAGTCAGGTTCAAACGGAACAGCTTGTTTCGACTGTAGAAATTGAGCGCGAATATCCATATCAGCATATTATTTATCCGCTTGGATTGCAGGAAATTTCAAGTGATGCTGATCAATACCGCATCGATCATGTTACGGAGAATATATTCCCAATGTTTAATGAATCGGGGGAACGGCTTTCCAGTTATTCTTTGAAATATTCTTATCCCTTGTTTGAAATTGAAAAATTGCAGGCTGTTCACTCGAATGAAGGTGCTCCAAAAGAATTGGTTGAACGATATACGCAGCTTCCCGCAAGCCTTCCGGAACGCGTGAAAAATCTCGCTGTGGAGATTACAAAAGATAAAAACAACTTTTATGATAAAGCCAAGGCGGTTGAACAGTATTTTTTGAAAGAACCGTTTGTATATGAAACGAATGATGTGGCTGTCCCGGAATTGGATGAAGATTATGTCGATCAGTTTTTATTTGAAACGAAGAAAGGATATTGCGACAATTTTTCAACATCTATGGTTGTTCTTCTTCGGTCTGTCGGAATTCCGGCGCGCTGGGTAAAGGGATATACCCCAGGGCAGTTTGTGGAAACGACAAGCGAAGGATTGGAAGTGTATGAAGTAACTAGCAACAATGCCCATTCGTGGGTAGAGGTTTATTTTTCTGGAATTGGCTGGGTCCCTTTTGAACCGACGATCGGTTTTTCCAATCCGCAGGAATTTGCACATCAATCAAATGAAAATCAACAAGATTCATCCGCTGCCGAACAGGAACAAAGTCAGCCGCTTGAGGAAGAAAGTCAAGAACAAATCGATACGGATGATGCTAAGCAGCCAAAGGAATTCCCTTTTTCGCTATCACCAGCTGTTATTGTCTCCATCGGTTTCATCTTGTTTATAGCGGCATGTGTGTTAATACTTTTCAAAACGAGAAATAAATGGATGACCAGTTGGATGACTAGCTTCTATAAACGGAATCATGATGAGAAAGATTTTTTGAAAGCATACAGGCTTTTGCTTAAATCTCTGGAAAGATGTGGCTACAAACGGGAAAACGGGCAAACGTTAAGAGAATATGCAAAACAGATTGATCAAATGTTTGGAACAAATAGTATGTCGCAATTAACTTACATTTATGAGCGGGCGCTGTATCGGGGCGATGATCCAAGCAAGGAATGGGAGCAATCGAAAGAATTATGGGAAGATTTAATCAAAAAAACAACTTCTTGACCGGGTCTTGATCACTTGGTATGATAAGAAAAAATTCATAGCGGGAAGCTCCTTCGTATATCCTCGATAATATGGTTCGAGAGTCTCTACCGGGTTACCGTAAATAACCCGACTATGAAGGCAGAAGTTAGTAGATGTACTAGAATTCTGCCTTTTTTTCGGTAGAATTCTATTTTTTTGAAGTCAGATGTGAAACAATATATTGATCCATCAAAATAATGAGGTGAACACGTTGGAGAACATCCAAGACATGATCTTAGTGTTAGATTTCGGCAGCCAATACAATCAATTAATTACGCGCAGAATTCGCGAATTTGGTGTTTACAGCGAGCTTCATCCGCATACGCTGTCGATAGAAGATATCAAAAAAATGAATCCGAAAGGAATTATTTTGTCAGGGGGTCCAAACAGCGTATATGACGAAAAGTCTTTTCGCTGCGACGAGCGGATTTTTGAACTCGGGGTTCCAGTGCTCGGAATTTGCTATGGCATGCAATTAATGACCTATTTGCTCGGGGGAAAAGTGGAGAAGGCGAAGCACCGGGAATATGGGAAAGCAGCTTTACAAGTAAAGGAAAAATCGCCGTTGTTTGAAGGCCTGCCTGATGATCAAATCGTTTGGATGAGTCACGGGGATCTTGTGGCCGATATTCCGAACGGCTTTAAAGTAGACGCCACTAGCCCATCATGTCCATTTGCCGCAATCAGCAATGATGAGCGGAACATGTACGGGGTTCAATTTCATCCCGAAGTGCGCCATACAGAATTTGGAAACGACCTATTGAAAAATTTCGTTTTCCGCATTTGCGGGTGCACAAATTCGTGGACGATGGAAAACTTTATTGAAATGCAAATAGAGAACATCCGCAAAACTGTCGGAAATAAGAAAGTGCTGTGCGCGCTAAGCGGCGGGGTGGACTCATCTGTTGTAGCCGTTTTAATCCATAAAGCGATCGGCAATCAATTAACGTGCATTTTTGTTGACCACGGACTCCTTCGCAAAGGGGAAGCGGAAAGCGTCATGAAGACGTTTAGCGAAGGGTTTAACATGAATGTCATTAAAGTAGATGCAAAAGACCGCTTTTTAGAAAAATTGAAGGGTGTTACTGACCCGGAAAAGAAAAGAAAAATCATCGGCAACGAGTTTATCTATGTTTTTGATGATGAAGCGGCAAAATTGGAGGGCATTGAGTTTCTTGCTCAAGGAACACTTTATACAGACATTATCGAAAGCGGTACGCAGACGGCGCAAACGATCAAATCGCATCACAATGTCGGCGGACTTCCGGAGGATATGAAATTTCAACTGATTGAACCATTGAATACACTCTTTAAAGACGAAGTTCGCGCACTTGGAACAGAGCTTGGTATTCCAGATGAAATCGTTTGGCGGCAGCCGTTCCCGGGACCAGGATTAGCCATTCGGGTTTTAGGAGAAGTAACGGAAGAAAAGCTAGAGATTGTTCGGGAATCCGATGCTATTTTACGAGAAGAAATTAAAAAAGCCGGATTAGAGCGGGACATTTGGCAATATTTCACCGTTTTGCCTAACATCCGCAGCGTAGGTGTGATGGGCGATGCCCGCACGTACGATCATACAATTGGAATCCGTGCTGTCACTTCAATTGACGGCATGACTTCAGATTGGGCTCGTATTCCGTGGGAAGTGCTGGAAGTGATCTCTACGCGGATTGTCAATGAAGTGCCGCACGTGAACCGAGTTGTCTACGATATTACAAGCAAGCCGCCGGCAACAATTGAATGGGAATAAATCTGACCAACTTGTATAAATCGGAATTATCATTTTTATATAATAAATATAAACATTCTCGTATAATTTCGGGAATATGGCCCGAAAGTTTCTACCAAGCTACCGTAAATAGCTTGACTACGAGGTGTTGACGGTTCGATGGCTGAAGGAGGAGAGGATCCTTTTCCTTTCTCACATTGGGCTTTCAGCAACCTCATGGTCAAGCGCATCCTTGGAATGGAGCGCTTATTTTTTTGCTTAAAGTTTTTTATACAGCCAATTGTAGGAGGACTTTATAATGAAAAAATATTTTCAATTTGATGAACTTGGCACTAATTACCGCAGGGAAATTATTGGCGGAATTACAACATTTCTTTCAATGGCCTATATTTTGTTTGTCAATCCAGCAACGCTTTCATTAAGCTCTGTTGCTGATTTTCCCAATGAATTGAGAATGGATCAAGGAGCTGTCTTCACTGCGACCGCGTTGGCTGCAGCCATCGGGACACTCATCATGGGTATTGTGGCACGGTATCCGGTAGCTCTTGCTCCCGGTATGGGATTGAACGCGTTCTTTGCTTTTACTGTCGTTTTGACGTACGGCATCCCTTGGCAAACAGCCCTTTCAGGTGTTCTTGTTTCAGGTCTCTTTCTTGTCTTGCTGACGCTTAGCGGATTGCGGGAAAAAATTATTGATTCCATTCCGCCGGAGCTGAAGCATGCAGTCGGTGCGGGAATCGGATTGTTTATCACATTTATCGGTTTTCAAAATGCAGGCATAATTGTTAATGATGACGCTGTTCTTGTCGGCTTGGGAGACTTGCGGAATGGAAATACTCTTCTATCTATTTTTGGATTAACTATTACGATTATTTTAATGGTTCGGCAAGTGAAAGGCGGCGTGTTTTACGGCATGGTGATTACGGCCGTTGTCGGAATGATTTTTGGCCTTGTACCAAAACCGGATAAAATTATTGGGGAAATTCCGAGCTTGGCTCCGACGTTTGGAGTAGCTTTAGGACATTTAGGAGATATTTTTTCTTTACAAATGCTTGTCGTAATCTTAACGTTTATGTTTGTTGACTTTTTTGATACGGCAGGAACGCTGGTTGCGGTTGCCAATCAAGCAGGGTTATTGAAAAACAATAAACTTCCGCGAATCGGCAGAGCTTTAGTATCTGATTCAATGGGAACAGTTGTCGGAGCGATTTTAGGAACATCTTCAACCACTTCTTATGTAGAATCATCAGCAGGGGTTGCGGCAGGCGCGCGGACAGGTTTTGCTTCCATTATAACAGCAGGATGTTTCCTATTAGCTTTATTTTTCTCGCCGCTATTGAGCGTTATTACATCTTCAGTTACGGCTCCAGCGCTCATTATTGTCGGAGTTTTAATGGTATCATCTTTAGGGCATATAAAATGGGATCAGTTTGAAATTGCTGTTCCGGCGTTTTTAATCTTGATTACAATGCCATTAACGTACAGCATCGCAACCGGTATTGCTATCGGCTTTATTTTCTACCCGATCACGATGCTTCTGAAAGGAAGAGGAAAAGAGATTCATCCGATTTTGTATGGTTTATCTATTGTATTTCTGCTTTATTTCATCTTTCTTGTCAATTAATAAGAAGTCGAAGGGGCTGTCCGATAAGTCCCTAAAATGAAGCAAGTGGAGAAAAACAATTCGTTTCTCTCCACTTGCTTTTATATTTTTTCGATTTTTATCTGAAAGTAGCTGGCGGATGCCGGCTACTTTCAGGAAGTTGTGGGCTAATGCCACAATCCCAAACTCGACATGTACCTTGTCGAGGCCCCGCAAAGAAAATCTGCGGAACGACCGATTGCCCTTGATGTGACCGAACACACTTTCTGCCTCGACTTTGCGTCGAGCGTAGATAGCGGCTTTCTCTTCACATTCAAGGGCTGTTTTGGCCTTTGCTTTCATTTCTTCGAAGATGGGATTCCAGTGAACTTGTCGGTTGCCTTTCGCTTTTGTGCATTTCGCTTTCAATGGGCAATCGGTACAATCTTCACATTCGTATATTTTGAAGCTTTGTTCATAGCCAGATGGATTCTTTTTGTTTTGGTATTTTTTAAACGTTACTCTCCTTCCATTCGGGCAAATAAAACAATCATCCTCTTCACAATAGGTCCAGTTTTTGGCATTTTTAATGTCTTTTTTGTATGTACGTGTTTGTTCTTTTACATAGCTCCCATAAGGAATTAGAAACTCAAACCGGGGCTCTTTCTCATCACCAACTGCATATACATAGTTTTCTTCACTACCATAGCCTGCATCCGCAATAACTGTTTGGGGCATCGGTAATGAAGTGGAGGCTAGCTTCTCCATATGTGGGATAAAGCAACGTGTATCGGTCGGTCGTTGATGAATAGTATAAAACAAGATAAACTGATTCTCTGTCCCCATTTGCACGTTGTATCCGGGCTTGAGCTGACCGTTTTTCATATGGTCTTCTTTCATGCGCATGAAGGTTGCGTCTTTGTCTGTTTTCGAGTAGCTGTTACGGTCACCGAACATTTCCTTTTGTTCCTTGTATCTTGCCATTCGGGGCAGGAAATCTTCACGAATTTGTTTCACCGATTTCTTTAATTGACTGCGTTTTTTTCGCTTCTCTTTCCGAATGGATGTATCGGTCTCCTTTTCGATTTCTTCCGTTAGCGTTTCAACTTTTTCTTCTATTTCTTTTGCGGTTTCCTCCAGGTTTTGTTCGGTGATCTCTGTATGTTGATCGCTTTCCTTTTGCCCTGTTCCGGCTTCTAATTGGGTTAATTCATGAATGTGCTTTAGTGTTTCTTGGATTTTTTCTTTTAATTTCTCTTCGAATTTCAAAGTGGATTTTTTCCACACAAAAGAATACTTATTGGCATTGGCTTCGATCTTAGTGCCATCCAAAAAGTAGTTTTCCATCGTGATGTAATGTTCTTTTATCAATTTGAGAATCATGACTTCAAAGAGCTCATCCATGAAAGCTTTCATCCGTTCCCCTCGGAACTCATTAATGGTGCGAAAATCTGGTTGTTGCATCGCTGAAAGCCACATGGCAGGAATATTTTCTTTAACGAGTTTTTCGATTCCTCGGCAGGAATAAACCTTTTGAGAATAAGCATACAGAATGATTTTCAGCATCATTTTGGGATGATAGGAACTTCTGCCGCCGCCTTTATAATGAGAAAACAATTGTTTATCTGGTATCGCCTCCACCATTTCGTCCACGACACGTGCCACGTGATGTTCGGGTATGAGAGATTCAATATCATAAATCATTTGAACTTGACGGTTGTTATATGGTTTGAAAGTAGGGGCTAAATTTCTTTTGGCAGGAGTTTTTTCTTCTTTTCCATCTAGAGGAAGTGTCATTTGTGTGTTATAATTTTCACGAGTAATCATATGATTGCTCATAAAAAATCGTCCTTTCTGTAATGTTGTGTGGTAACTTCATTTTACTAGAAAGGACGATTTTTTTGTGCATTTTTTTTAAAAAGTGAAAAATGAGGGGCTCCAAAAAGTCAGTTACCCTGACTTTTTGGACAGCCCCTTTTCTTTTGTTTCAAAAGGCAGCAAAACGGCACAGATCATGATCAAGGTTCATCAAAATCCGAACATTCGGTGTTTAAAGAAAAATAATGTTCGATTTTATCGTTGACATAATGATTTTTCATTGTTAAGATGGAGTCGAAAACAGCATATGAAAACTAAAACCTCATATAATCTTGGGAATATGGCCCAAAAGTTTCTACCCAACAACCGTAAATTGTTGGACTATGAGGGAAAGTAATCGGCAAGATTTTTCAACTGAGCATACATATTGCTTATGCCCGGTTTGTGTTACTTTCCCTTATTGATAGGGAAAATGCAGAAGCGGGCTTTTTTTATGCCTTTCAATTATTGTCAAGATTTTTAACGAAGGTGGCAACCTATAATTAAAAATAAAGAGGGGAGCATCGCCATGAATCCTGTCGTTGGAGTGATAATGGGAAGCACTTCAGATTGGGAAACGATGAAGCATGCCTGTGAAATATTAGATGAGCTGAATATTCCTTATGAAAAAAAGGTTGTTTCTGCCCATCGCACACCTGATTGGATGTTTCAATATGCAAGCACTGCCAGGGATCGCGGAATTCAAGTGATCATTGCAGGCGCAGGCGGAGCAGCACACTTGCCGGGAATGGTTGCAGCGAAAACAACTCTCCCTGTCATCGGAGTTCCGGTTAAAACAAACGCGTTAAACGGACTGGATTCGCTGCTCTCGATCGTGCAAATGCCCGGCGGCGTGCCTGTTGCAACAATGGCGATAGGAAAAGCGGGCGCGGTGAACGCTGGTCTGTTAGCGGCGCAAATTTTGTCAATCAATGATGCTGATGTTCAGCAAAAGCTTGAACAACGGCGAGAATATATAAGAAAAAACGTCATGGAAAGCAGTGATCAGCTTGTATAAAAAACTTTTGCCTCAAAGTACAATTGGAATCATTGGAGGCGGTCAACTAGGCAAATTTATGGCTATCGCTGCCAAAAATATGGGATATCGTGTGGCGGTGCTTGATCCAACACCGAATTCTCCATGCGGCCAAGTGAGCGACATTGAAATCACAGCCCGTTACGATGATTTGGATGCAATCAAAGAGCTTGCGAAGGTGAGCGATTGTATAACGTATGAATTTGAAAATATTGATTACGAGGCGTTAACTTGGCTTGAGCAAAACGCCTACTTGCCTCAAGGAAGCAGACTGCTCGCCATTACACAAGATCGCCAGACGGAAAAGGAAGCTGTGGCGAACGCTGGTGTGAAAGTTGCGCCGTATGAAGTCGTTGAATCAGAAGATGATTTTTATCAAGCCGTATCCAACATAGGCATCCCGAGTGTTTTAAAGACATGCCGCGGAGGATATGATGGGAAAGGCCAATTTGTACTAAAGCAAGAAGAAGATATAGAAGAAGCAAAAGCTTTGTTGAAGAACGGACGCTGTGTATTGGAAAAATGGATCGCGTTCGACAAAGAAATTTCGGTTATTGTCACTAGAAGCGTGACAGGTGAAGTCAGCACATTGCCTGTTGCCGAAAACATTCATGTTAACAATATTTTGCACGAAAGCATTGTACCTGCAAGAATTTCTGATTCGTTGAAGGAACAGGCGGAGGAAACAGCAAAAACATTGGCGGCGAAGCTTGGGCTGATTGGAACGCTGGCAGTTGAAATGTTTGTGGCAAACGATGAAATTTATATAAATGAGCTCGCCCCCCGGCCTCATAATTCAGGTCATTATTCATTAAATTTATGTGAAACATCGCAGTTTGAACAGCATATTCGCGCGATTTGCGGATTGCCTCTCGGAAACACGAAGCTCATTCATCAAGGAATTATGGTGAATATACTGGGCCAGCATCTAGAGCCTGTGTTGAAAAACGAAGAGCTGCTGAAAAAAGGGAAATTATTTTTATATGGAAAAGCGGAGGCAAAAATCAACAGAAAAATGGGACATATTACGTTCTTCAGTGATGAAATTGAGGAACTATTGACATATATCGAATCGACTCAAATTTGGAATGTTTGACAAGCTATTCATAAACAAGACGGAGAGATCAATAGGAGGTTGCAGGAATGATTGAACGATACACACGTCCTGAAATGGGCGCGATTTGGACGGAAGAAAACCGCTTTAAAGCTTGGCTTGAAGTGGAGATTTTAGCATGTGAAGCGTGGGCGGAGCTTGGTGTGATCCCGAAGGAAGATGTAAAAAAACTGCGTGAACGTGCTTCATTTGATGTGAACCGAATTAAGCAAATTGAAGAGGAAACAAGGCACGACGTAGTGGCGTTTACCCGTGCTGTATCAGAAACGCTTGGCGACGAACGAAAATGGGTGCATTACGGATTGACCTCCACTGATGTCGTGGATACCGCTTTATCTTATTTGCTAAAGCAAGCGAACGAAATTTTACAAAAAGACTTGGAAAATTTCATCGCTATTTTAAGAGATAAAGCGTTGGAGCATAAATACACCGTCATGATGGGGCGTACGCACGGGGTGCATGCAGAACCGACAACGTTTGGTTTGAAATTGGCGCTATGGTATGAAGAAATGAAGCGAAATCTAGAGCGGTTTAAACGCGCAAGAGAAGAGATTGAAGTCGGCAAAATTTCCGGAGCAGTCGGCACTTATGCCAACATTGATCCGTTCGTGGAGCAGTATGTGTGTGAAAAACTCGGTTTAAAGCCGGCGCCGATTTCGACGCAAACATTGCAGCGTGATCGACATGCCGAGTACATGGCTACGCTTGCTTTAATTGCTACATCGATTGAAAAGTTTGCAGTTGAGATTCGCGGCTTGCAAAAGAGCGAAACTCGCGAGGTGGAGGAGTTTTTTGCCAAAGGACAGAAAGGTTCATCTGCAATGCCGCATAAGCGCAATCCGATCGGATCGGAAAACATGACAGGAATGGCAAGGGTCATTCGCGGAATGATGCTGACGGCTTACGAAAATGTTCCATTGTGGCATGAGCGCGACATATCTCATTCTTCGGCAGAGCGCATCATTTTGCCAGATGCTACGATCGCGTTGAACTACATGTTAAATCGATTTGGCAATATTGTGAAAAACTTGACGGTCTTCCCGGAAAATATGAAGCGCAATATGGAGAAAACGCTGGGATTGATCTACTCACAGCGGGTTTTGCTTGCGCTGATCAATAAAGGTATGACACGTGAAGAAGCATACGATTTAGTTCAGCCGAAAGCGATGGAAGCGTGGGAGCGCCAAGTTCCGTTTAGAGAGCTGATCGAAGCGGAAAAACAAATTACAACAAAGCTTTCGAAAGAAGAAATCGATGACTGCTTCGATTACAATTACCATTTGAAAAATGTGGATTACATTTTTAAACGCTGCGGATTAGAACAATAGATGTCCAAATGGGGCTCGGCAAATCGCAAAAACTGCCCTGCCCCTTGACATAAAATGAAAGGCCAATATTCCGCATTAGGAGGCATGATCATGACCGTTCAAAAGGGCTCATTGCTGTACGAAGGAAAAGCGAAAAAAATTTATGAAACAGACGATCCCAACATTTTTCTTGTTTATTATAAAGATTCCGCTACCGCGTTTAATGGGGAGAAAAAAGCTGAGATTGTGGGCAAAGGACAGCTAAACAATGAAATTTCAAGTTTGCTGTTTGAAAAGTTAAATGAACACGGCATTCCGACCCACTTTGTTCAAAAAATTTCGTCAAATGAACAGCTTGTCAAACGGGTGACAATCATTCCGATTGAAGTAGTTGTACGAAATATTGTGGCAGGAAGCTTGTCCAAAAGATTGGGCATTGCCGAAGGAACTGAGATTAAAAAGCCGATCATTGAGTTCTACTATAAAAATGATGACCTGGGAGACCCTTTAATTAACAGTTTCCATATTGAACTACTAGAGCTTGCGGATAAAGAGCAGCTGGATGAAATAAAAACATTAGCTTTCAAAGTAAACGATATTTTATTGAAGCATTTTCATGAAAGAAACGTGAGACTAGTAGATTTTAAGCTTGAATTTGGCTTGCTAAACGACGGAACGCTTGTTGTTGCAGATGAAATTTCCCCTGATACGTGCCGACTTTGGGACAAACATACAAATGAAAAGCTTGATAAAGATGTGTTCCGCCGGGATATCGGCAATTTGACGGATGCTTATAAAGAAATTTTAAAACGTTTAGGAGGTACAGTTCCATGTACAGAGTAAAAGTATATGTTACATTGCGTGAAAGTGTGCTTGATCCTCAAGGAAATGCGGTGAAAAATGCTTTACATTCAATGAATTTCAACGAAGTGGAAGATGTTCGGATCGGGAAGTACATGGAGCTAGCAATCGGAAAAACGGATCGAAATGTCGAAGAGATTGTCGACGAAATGTGTAAAAAGCTTTTAGCAAATCCTGTGATTGAAGACTACCGTTATGAAATAGAGGAGGTAGCCGTCAAGTGAAATTTGCCGTGATCGTTTTTCCGGGTTCCAATTGTGACGTTGACATGTACCATGCCATTAAAGATGAACTGGGAGAGGAAGTCGAATACGTTTGGCATGACGCTCAAGATTTAAGTGGCTTCGATGGCATTCTCCTTCCCGGCGGCTTCTCATACGGCGATTATTTGCGCAGCGGAGCCATTGCCCGTTTTGCCAATGTCATGAAGGAAGTTGTGAAAGCTGCAGATGAAGGGAAGCCTGTACTTGGCGTTTGCAATGGGTTTCAGATTTTGCTTGAGGCTGGTCTTCTTCCGGGTGCCATGAGACGGAACGAGAAGCTGAAATTTATTTGCCGCCCTGTGAAATTAAAGGTGGAAAACAACGAAACGATGTTTTCGAACAAATATGATAAGGGCGAAATTATCACCATTCCGATCGCACATGGGGAAGGAAATTATTATTGTGATGAAAAAACTCTTGAAGAGTTAATCGCAAACAAGCAAATTGTTTTTACGTATCAAGATAATCCGAACGGAAGCTTAAATAACATTGCAGGCATCGTAAATAAACGCGGCAATGTCCTTGGAATGATGCCGCATCCGGAACGGGCAGTCAGCGAACTTTTAGGAAACACAGACGGGTTGAAATTGTTTCAATCGATTGTAAGAAGTTGGAGGGAAGCTCATGTCACAAATTCTTGAACCAAGTCCAGAAATGATAAAAAACGACAAAATTTATAAGCAAATGGGAGTTAGTGATGAGGAGTTTGCCCTCATTGAAAAAATATTAGGACGATTGCCGAATTACACGGAAATTGGAATTTTTTCTGTTATGTGGTCAGAGCATTGCAGCTACAAAAATTCAAAACCAGTATTAAAAAAGTTTCCAACAAAAGGAGAACGTGTGCTGCAAGGACCTGGTGAAGGAGCAGGGATTGTTGATATCGGCGACAATCAAGCCGTCGTCTTTAAAATAGAAAGCCATAACCACCCTTCTGCAATTGAACCGTATCAAGGTGCAGCAACAGGAGTCGGAGGCATTATTCGCGATGTTTTCTCGATGGGAGCCAGACCAATCGCTCTCCTTAACTCTCTTCGCTTTGGGGAACTTACAAGCCCGCGTGTCAAATATTTGTTTGAAGAAGTTGTCGCTGGCATTGCCGGATACGGTAACTGTATCGGAATTCCAACCGTTGGAGGAGAAGTACAGTTTGACGCTTCCTATGAAGGAAATCCGCTGGTCAATGCGATGTGTGTCGGACTCATAAACCATGAAGATATCAAAAAAGGGCAAGCAACTGGTGTCGGCAATACAGTGATGTACGTCGGAGCCAAAACCGGAAGAGACGGCATTCACGGAGCTACATTTGCTTCCGAAGAATTGTCGGAAGCTTCCGAAGAAAAGCGTCCGGCTGTTCAAGTTGGAGATCCTTTCATGGAAAAACTGCTTTTGGAAGCTTGCCTTGAAGTAATCAAATCTGATGCACTTGTCGGCATTCAAGATATGGGAGCAGCGGGGCTTACAAGCTCATCGGCAGAAATGGCGAGCAAGGCGGGATCAGGAATTGAAATGAACTTGGATCTTGTTCCTCAGCGGGAAGCAGGAATGACTCCTTATGAGATGATGTTATCCGAATCACAGGAAAGAATGCTTCTCGTAATTAAAAAAGGGCGGGAGCAGGAAATCATTGATCTGTTTAAAAAATATGATCTGGAGGCTGCACCGATTGGTAAAGTTACAGATGACAAGATGCTGCGCCTTATTCATAAAGGAGAAATCGTTGCGGAAATTCCTGTTGATGCGCTTGCGGAAGATGCGCCTGTTTACTATAAACCGTCTAAAGAACCAGAATATTATCGCCAGTTTCAAAGCATGCCGCCCTATGTTCCAAAAGTTGACGATTACAAAGAAACGCTTCTTGCATTGCTGAAACAGCCAACGATAGCCAGCAAGGAGTGGGTATATGACCAATACGATTATATGGTGCGGACGAACACTGTCGTGGCGCCCGGTTCTGATGCGGCTGTCCTAAGAATCAGAGGGACGAAAAAAGCTTTGGCGATGACAACCGATTGCAACTCACGCTATTTATATTTAGATCCAGAAGTCGGCGGAAAAATTGCAGTTAGTGAAGCAGCAAGAAACATCGTATGTTCAGGAGCGGTGCCGCTCGCTATTACAGACTGTTTAAACTTCGGCAGTCCGGAAAAACCGGAGATTTTTTGGCAGCTTGAAAAAGCGGTGGACGGCATGAGCGAAGCGTGCTTAGCTTTAAATACACCTGTCATTGGCGGAAATGTTTCCTTGTACAATGAAACGAACGGAACAGCTATTTATCCAACTCCGGTTGTCGGGATGGTCGGACTTATTGAAGATACAGATCATATTACAACGCAATCATTTAAAGAGGCGGGCAGCATCGTTTATTTGCTTGGTGAGACAAAACTAGAATTTTCCGGAAGTGAATTGCAAAAAATGCTTGAAGGCAAGATCTTTGGCAAAGCGCCGGAAATTGATCTGGAAGAAGAGAAGCAACGTTTAGATCAGCTGTTAGCTGCAATTCGCGAAGGGCTTGTCCAGTCGGCTCATGACGTTGCCGAAGGAGGCCTGGCCGTTGCGCTAAGTGAATGCTTAATCGGAACGGGTCTTGGAGCGGAAATTACGATCAACGGTGATGCATTGGCAGGGCTGTTCAGCGAATCCCAGTCCCGCATCGTCGTTTCCGTAAAACCGGAAAACAAAGAGGCGTTTGAAAAGATTGTTCAAGCTGAAGCTATCGGAACGGTCACAAACAGCGGAATTCTTAAAATTGTCAACGGCAATGGAGAAACATTGATTCAAGCATCAGTGGAAGAGTTAGAACAAGCTTGGAAAGGAGCTATCCCATGCTTGCTGAAATAAAGGGGCTAAATGAAGAATGCGGTGTATTCGGCATATGGGGTCATAAGGACGCTGCTCAAATCACTTATTACGGTCTGCACAGCCTTCAGCATCGCGGACAAGAGGGGGCAGGGATTGTCGTAACAGACGGCGAGAAACTGACAGGGTTTAAAGGGGAAGGACTTGTCACAGAAGTGTTTGCCAATGGGGTAGACAATTTAAAAGGAACAGGAGCTATTGGCCATGTTCGCTATGCGACGGCTGGAGGAGGCGGTTATGAAAACGTCCAGCCGTTCCTTTTTCGATCGGAGCAAGGCGGTCTCGCATTAGCTCACAACGGAAATTTAGTGAATGCTTCCGGATTGAAGCATCAGCTTGAAAATCAAGGAAGCATCTTTCAAACAACGTCAGATACAGAAGTTCTTGCTCATTTAATTAAAAGAAGCGGCTATTTAGAGCTAAAAGATAAAGTGAAAAACGCGCTTACGATGATTAAAGGGGCATACGCCTTTTTAATCATGACGGAAACAGAGCTGATGATTGCCCTTGATCCGAACGGACTCCGTCCTTTATCTATCGGACGTCTCGGTGATGCATATGTTGTCGCTTCGGAAACCTGCGCTTTTGATGCTGTTGGAGCTCAGCTCGAAAGGGACGTTGAGCCTGGCGAGCTTATCATCATCAATGGTGAAGGACTGAAAAGCGAACGTTTTTCCAAAACGATTAACCGTGCGATTTGTACGATGGAATACGTTTATTTTTCACGCCCTGACAGCAATGTGGAAGGAATAAATGTTCATACTGCAAGAAAAAATCTCGGCAAACGGCTTGCGATAGAAGCGCCTGTAGAGGCGGACGTAGTGACTGGAGTTCCGGATTCCAGCATATCTGCGGCGATCGGCTATGCCGAGGCATCCGGTATACCGTACGAGCTCGGTTTAATTAAAAACCGATATGTCGGCCGTACGTTTATTCAGCCGTCCCAATCATTGCGGGAGCAAGGAGTGAAAATGAAGCTTTCCCCTGTCCGTGGGGTAGTGGAAGGCAAACGGGTTGTCATGGTGGATGACTCAATCGTAAGAGGAACGACATCGAAGCGTATTGTCAAGATGCTGCGGGAAGCAGGGGCAACGGAAGTGCATGTCCGCATCAGTTCACCGCCGATTGCCAACCCTTGCTATTACGGTATTGACACCTCCACTCATGAGGAGCTGATCGCTTCTTCTCATACTGTAGAAGAAATTCGCAGCATCATTGGCGCCGATAGTCTTGCTTTCTTAAGCACAGAAGGGATGCTGGATGCGATCGGAAGGAAATATGAAGGTGAATTTCGCGGGCAATGTATGGCATGTTTTACAGGAAAATATCCGACAGACATTTATGAAGATACGATTCTTCCTCATGAGAAAGGCTAATATGACAGACCGAAGGAGGATAATTCATGTCCAAAGCGTATAGAGAAGCAGGTGTGGACATTCATGCGGGCTATGAAGCAGTTCGCCGCATGAAAAAGCATGTGGAAAAAACGAAGCGTCCCGGTGTTTTAGGAGGGATCGGCAGTTTTGGCGGAATGTTTGATCTGGCAAGCTTAGGATATAAAGAGCCGGTGCTTGTTTCTGGAACAGACGGAGTGGGAACGAAGCTGAAGCTTGCCTTTATGGCGGATAAACACGATACGATTGGAATAGACGCTGTGGCTATGTGTGTAAACGACATTTTGGCACAAGGTGCGGAGCCGCTTTTTTTCCTGGACTATTTGGGGCTCGGGAAAGCAGACCCTGAAAAAATTGAAAAAATTGTTAAAGGTGTTGCCGATGGCTGCCTGCAGGCGGGTTGTGCGCTCATCGGTGGAGAAACAGCGGAAATGCCCGGCGTATATGATGAAGATGAATACGACATTGCCGGCTTTGCTGTCGGTGTTGTCGAGAAAGAAAACATTGTCACAGGCGAACGGATCAAGCCTGGGCACTTTCTCATCGGCCTTTCATCAAACGGCATCCATTCAAACGGTTATTCACTCGTTCGCAAAGTGCTTTTGGAAGAAAATAAGCTTGATTTACATGAAATATACGAACCTCTAACCGAAACGCTCGGAGAAGAATTGCTAAAGCCGACAAAAATTTATGTTTCTTCCGTCCTGCCGCTTGTGAAAGCATATAAAGTTGACGGCATGGCCCATATTACCGGAGGAGGGTTTATTGAAAACATCCCGAGAATGCTTCCGGAAGGGCTTGGAGCAGAAATCGATTTCGGTTCATGGTCGATTCATCCAATTTTTTCCTTTATTCAACAGCAAGGAAATATCGATTTGTCTGAAATGTTTGAAGTGTTCAATATGGGAATCGGCTTTGTTCTGGCGGTCGAAGAAGATGTTGTTCAGCAGTGCCTCAATGAGCTTGAAAAGCTGGGAGAAAAGGCTTTTCTCATCGGCCGGGTAAAAGAAGGAAGCGGAATTCGGCTGAAAGGAGGGCCTTTTTCATGAAGCGGATCGCGGTGTTTGCATCCGGGAGCGGCTCTAATTTCCAAGCGATTGTAGACCATGTAAAGAGCGGGAAGCTAAAAGCAAATGTGATGCTTTTAGTCTGTGATAAACCCGGTGCTAAAGTAGTGGAGCGGGCAGAAAAAGAGCAGATTCCTGCTTTTGTTTTTGATCCGAAGCAATATGAGTCGAAGGAACAGTTTGAAGAAGATATTTTACAGCAATTGAGGCACTATCAAGTGGACTTTATCGTGCTGGCCGGCTACATGCGTTTAATCGGCCACACTCTTCTTGACGCTTTTGCGGGGAGAATTGTGAATATACATCCTTCCTTGCTTCCTGCATTTCCGGGAAAACATGCAATTGAACAAGCGCTCCGTGCCGGCGTAAAAATTACGGGTGTCACCATCCATTATGTTGATGAAGGAATGGATACAGGCCCGATCATCGCTCAGCGTGCGGTTGAAATCAGCGAAGATGATGATGCTAATACACTTGCAGAGAAAATCCATAAAATCGAGCATTCATTTTATCCTGAAACAATAGGAAAAATTTTAGAAAAATTAGAGGTGAAAGCATGACAATCAGACGGGCAATTGTCAGTGTATCTAATAAAGCAAACATCATTCCGTTTGTGCAAGAGCTTGTCAATCTTGGGATTGAAGTAATCTCCACTGGCGGAACGAAAAAGCTTCTTGAGGAAAATGGAATAGATGTCATTGGAATTCAGGAAGTAACCGGTTTTCCGGAAATTATGGACGGAAGAGTTAAAACGCTGCATCCTGCTATTCACGGGGGGCTGCTTGCGGTTCGCAGCAATGATAACCATATGAAGCAGATGGAGGAAAACGGTATTCAACCGATTGACTTAGTCGTTGTGAATTTATATCCGTTTAAAGAGACAATTGCCAAAGATGGCGTGACTTTTGAGGAAGCGATCGAGAACATTGACATCGGCGGGCCGACGATGCTTCGGGCTGCTGCAAAAAATCACCAAGATGTAGTAGTTGTCGTTGATCCTGAAGATTATCCCGTCATTTTAGCCGAACTGAAAGAGAACGGAGAAGTAAGCATAGAAACAAAACGGAAGCTGGCTGCCAAAGTATTCCGGCATACTGCTGCATACGATGCACTGATTGCGGAATATTTAACAGAGCAGGCAGGAGAAGAAGAGCCTGAATCGATTACTGTGACATTTGAAAGGAAGCAATCCCTTCGTTATGGGGAAAATCCTCACCAACAGGCAACGTTCTATAAAAAGCCGATCACGCCTCCATCATCTATTGCCGAAGCCATCCAGCTCCATGGAAAGGAATTGTCGTATAACAACATTAAAGATGCGGATGCGGCACTTAGCATTGTCAAAGAATTTGATGGACCGGCAGCGGTCGCTGTTAAGCATATGAATCCGTGCGGCGTCGGCGCAGGTGAAACCATTTTTGAAGCTTATAATCGGGCATATGAGGCGGACCCGACTTCAATTTTCGGCGGCATTGTTGCACTGAATCGTGAAGTTGATCAGAAAACGGCTGAAAAAATGAGCGAAATTTTTTTGGAAATTATCATTGCCCCTTCGTTTAGCCAAGAAGCTCTTGAAATATTAACGAAAAAGAAAAATATTCGATTGTTAACGATCGACTTTTCGAAAAAATTCCAACCGGAGAAGCAGCTGACATCTGTTTACGGCGGCCTTCTTGTTCAAGATCAAGATATTTATACGCTCGATGACGCGAACATTTCAATCCCAACAAAAAGACAGCCGACTGAACAAGAATGGAAGGACTTAAAGCTTGGCTGGAAAGTCGTGAAGCACGTCAAGTCAAATGCGATTGTTTTGGCAAAAGATGAAATGACCGTTGGTGTTGGTGCAGGCCAAATGAACCGGGTTGGTGCTGCAAAAATTGCGATTGCACAGGCTGGCGAAAAAGCGAAAGGCAGTGCACTTGCATCAGATGCGTTCTTCCCAATGCCTGACACCGTTGAAGAAGCAGCGAAAGCAGGGGTTACAGCAATCATACAACCAGGCGGATCCATTCGCGATGAAGATTCGATAAAAAAAGCGGATGAATACGGAATTGCAATGGTCTTTACTGGAGTCCGTCATTTCAAACATTAAGAAAGGGGATGACTGATGATGAAAGTACTTGTTATTGGAAAAGGGGGCCGTGAGCATGCGATCGCTTGGAAGGCGGCCAAAAGCCCTCTCGTTGAAAAAGTGTATGTCGCGCCTGGCAATGATGGTATGAAAGACGTTGCAATAAGAGTTCCGATTTCAGAAGAACAAACAGACGAATTGATCCAATTTGCCAAAACAAACAACATTGATTTAACCATTGTCGGTCCTGAAATTCCTTTAATGAACGGTATTGTCAACGAATTTGAAGACGCTGGATTAACTGTATTCGGACCGAGGAAAGAAGCGGCAATTATTGAAGGAAGCAAATCATTTGCAAAAAATTTAATGAAAAAATATAACATTCCGACTGCCAATTATGAAACGTTCTCTGATTTTGCCAAAGCGAAGCAATATGTAGAAGAAAAAGGCGCCCCGATTGTGATTAAAGCGGATGGGCTTGCGGCGGGAAAAGGTGTCGTTGTTGCGATGACAAATGAAGAAGCAATTGACACGCTGTCCGGCTATTTAAAGGAAAATAAGCTGGGAGAAGCAGGAAAATCCGTTGTAATTGAAGAATTTTTGACAGGTGAAGAGTTTTCCCTTATGGCTTTCGTAAACGGGGAAAACATTTACCCGATGGTGATTGCGCAGGATCATAAGCGGGCCTTTGACGGAGACAAAGGACCGAATACAGGTGGAATGGGGGCTTATTCTCCTGTCCCGCAAATTTCTGATGATGTTGTTCATGAGTCTGTAGAGAAAATTTTAAAGCCGGTAGCGAAAGCTTTGAAAAATGAAGGAGCGGCATTTACCGGTATTCTTTATGCCGGTCTCATGCTGACAAAAGACGGCCCGAAGGTGATTGAATTCAATGCGCGTTTTGGAGATCCAGAAACACAAGTAGTTCTTCCTCGGCTAAAATCAGACCTTATCGATGTGATGTTGAAAGTGTTAAAAGGAGAACCGGTTGAACTTGAATGGACAGATCAAGCGGTGTTGGGAGTCGTTGTGGTGGCGGAAGGCTATCCGGGCAGCTATAAGAAAGGAACACCGATCGGTTTGTTAAAGGTTGGTGCGGATGCCCTTTTATTCCATGCCGGAACAAAAGAGGAAGGCGGCCAATTTGTAACAGACGGGGGTCGTGTATACCTTGTGGCGTCATTTGGAGATAATTTAAAAAATGCGCAAGAAAAAGTGTACAAGCAATTAAAAGAGCTTGAGACGGAAGGTTTGTTTTATCGTAAAGACATCGGCTATCGCGCACTATAACGAATTTGGCTTTCAATATTCCGAACCGATGAATACTAATAAATAAAAGACATATCTACCACATATTTTATAAACCTTTCCAATGGGACAGGAGGTTGTTCCTGTCCTTTTCATTTTATAAAGGAATGTAATCGGCATTTTTGACATAGCTTCTTCTTAAACAACTTCCTATTTTGACCGCTCATTATTAAAAATAAACCAGCGTTTCTTCTATTAGGAAACGATCAATCAAGAAAGCCTCTGCACCGTTATCCCAAGTTCAAAATTTTGTAAGAAACTTTAGTGCTTTAATATTTTTCATATGTTAATATATAAAGTAACAGAGTCACTATTTTGAGTAATTACTTTTAATTGAGGAGGACTGAGCAGATCATGCGATCTGGTGCTTTTTGGAAAGCCCATGAAATTCGTGAACATATAGATGTCGTTTCAAATAGATTAGCACCAACCTTGTGGTTGAAAAATGCAGTATTTTTACATCCATATTTAAACCAGTGGGTGAAGTCAAATATTTGGATTTATAAAGACCGCATTATTTATGTCGGCAATGAGGAGCCAGAAAAAACAGCAAATACGGAAATATTTGATTGCAAAGGACTTTATTTAGTTCCTGGCTATATTGAACCGCACGCCCATCCGTTTCAATTATATAATCCTCATTCGCTTGCACAACATGTATCGCAAACGGGAACTACAACACTAATATGCGATAACCTATTTTTGCTATTACAATTCCCAAAAAAGAAAGCGTTTTCTTTTGTTGAAGATATGCAATCTTCTCCAGTTCAGTTTTTTTGGTGGGCCCGCTATGACTTGCAAACGGAATGCAGAGAAGAAGATCAACTTATTCCGCCAGATGTCGTGAAACAATGGATCGAGCATCCAGCCGTTATTCAAGGAGGAGAATTGACAGGCTGGCCAAAGCTTCTTTTAGGGGATGACTTGTTTTTACACTGGATTCATGAGACAAAAAAGGTCGGGAAGCGTGTAGAAGGCCATTTTCCAGGGGCTTCTCGAAAAACATTGACAAAAATGAAATTATTTGGTGTCGATTCCGATCACGAATCTATTAGCGGAGAAGAAGTATATAATCGATTGTTATGCGGATACAGCGTGCCGCTCCGCTATTCTTCAATACGGCCGGATTTGCCGAAATTGTTGGAAGAGCTGCTTGCATTTGGAGTTAATCGTTTTGACGAAATGTTTTTTACAACGGATGGTTCAACGCCTGCTTTTTATGAAAATGGAATGATTAATCAGACCATTCAAATAGCGCTGGAGGCCGGAATTCCAGAGTTTGAGGCTTATAAAATGGCAACGTACAATGTTGCTAGATATTATATGCTTGATTCAAAATTGGGAGTAATCGGTCCTGGTAGGTTAGCCTCCATAAATTTTCTGGAAGCGAAAAATAACCCGAACCCAGTGGCTGTTTTGGCGAAAGGGAAATGGATTCATAAGGACGGTCAGGTGTTTGATCATTTCCCTCAAGCAGACTGGAACAAATATGAAGTTGCACCGCTTGAACTTGATTGGGATTTGACAATGGATGATCTTCAATTTTCTATGCCGATGGGATTAAAAATGAGAAACACGGTTATTATTGAGCCGTATTCCATCACTATTGACAACTTCGTTGATGAACTTCCGCTAGATCATGACGAAAGCTTCCTAGCTGTCATCGATAAAAAAGGGAAATGGCGGATCAATACAATGTTAAAAGGCTTCGCAAAGGGGATAAAAGGCTTTGCAAGCACTTATTCAACGACTGGAGATGTGGTGTTGATAGGGAAAAACAAACAAGATATGATGCATGCATTTTCCAGATTGAAAGAAATCGGCGGGGGAATAGTAATAACGGAAAATGGCCAAGTGATTTATGAAATGCCTCTTAACATTAACGGCGCTGCGTCATCGAAAAAATTTAAAGATCTCATTAAGGAGGAAAATGGTTTAGTCCAAATTATGCGAGAAAAGGGCTATAAATTTTTAGACCCGATTCACAGCCTGCTCTTTTTATCCTGCACACATTTACCATATATCCGGGTTACACAGGAAGGAATTTATGATGTTATGAAAAAAACAATACTCTTTCCGACAATAATACGTTAAAATATAAAAGGGATAAATTAGTTAAGGTTGTGAATGAATGAAAAGAACATTGATTTTATTTACGATGCTTTTCTTTGTCTTTATAACAGCTTGCACAAATGAAAAAGAAAAAGAGAAAACAAATGACGAACCGTCATCATCTGAAAATCAGCCAGTTGAAAAAGAAACAGCCGTAAGCCCTTTGACAGGAAATGCTGCGACCGGAAGCATTGACAGCCGCCCAATTGCTGTCACGATTAACAACCATCCGAAAGCGAGGCCTCAATCAGGATTAAATAAAGCGGATATTGTTTACGAGGCTTTAGCTGAAGGCACGATCACGCGCTTTTTAGCCATTTATCAAAGCGAGAAACCAAAAATTATCGGTCCAGTCAGAAGTGCGCGGGAATATTTTGTCGATTTGAGTAAAGGGTATGAAGCAATTTATATCAGTCACGGCTGGAGTCCCACTGCTAAAGAAATGCTGGAGTCAGAGCACCTAGACTATTTAAACGGTCTGTTTTATGATGGTACGCTGTTTTGGCGGGATTCAACCCGGAAAGCTCCTCATAACTCGTATATTTCTTTTGAAAATGTCGTAAAAGGAGCAAAAGAAAACGGGTATTCAATGACAAAGGAAGTTGCCCCGTTGCCTTTTCTTTCAGATGAAGAAATAAGCGGCATTTCTGGAGAAGAAATGTTAGAAGCTGTTGTTTCCTATGGTTCTAAACCGGAATGGCGCATTAAATATGTATTCGATCAGCAGCTAGGCCGGTATAAGCGGTATTCCGGGGACGAACTGACAGTCGATCGCGAAACGGAAGAACCTGTTCTTTTAGACAATATTTTTATTGTCCAAACGGATCATCGTTTTCTTGATGATTACGGTCGCAGAACGATTGATTTAAACTCTGGGGGCGAGGGAATTCTTTTGCAAAAAGGTATGATGAAAAGGGTCGATTGGAAAAATGTGAACGGACGCATCCTTCCTTATGAAAATGAAGAACAAGTAAAATTAGTTCCCGGCCATACTTGGATCAATATCGTGCCAGATTTGGATAAGGCTTTTCAAAATTCAGCTGAGAAAGGAGAATGATGCATGCAAATTGACAAGCTGCGGGGGAGAGAGTTAGACCAATTGTTCCGGGCTATCCTTTCTTTAAGAGATTTGGAGGAATGCTACCGTTTTTTTGATGACCTTTGCACTGTCAATGAAATCCAATCGCTTGCCCAACGGTTTGAAGTTGCAAGAATGCTTCAGGAAGGCTATACGTATCATAAAATTGAAACAGAAACAGGTGCATCGACAGCGACAATCTCCCGGGTAAAGCGGTGCTTGAATTACGGAAATGATGCTTATGCAATGGCGCTTGAAAGAATTAAAGATGACAACGCTTCGTCATAAATTTGGGCTGCTGGGTGAAATCAGCAGCTCTTTTTTAGTTTAGAACTTTTAAAACTCTGAAAGGCTTCTTCAACATAGCTTAAAAAAACCCCCTCTCATATTAAAAAAACTCTTTCTAAACATCTACAGACTTTCATTGATTCCCCATTTTTTTGTCCTATTATAATTTGATATAATAATGAAATGGTATATGAAATGGAGGATTATGTATGTATGATGTGAACGAGTGGAGACATGTGTTTAAGCTCGATCCGGATAAAGCCATTTCCGATGAACAGCTTGAAAAAATTTGTGAATCAAAAACGGACGCTGTTATCATTGGAGGAAGCGACAATGTAACGGAAGATAATGTTCTTTCTTTGCTTTCGCGGGTGCGGCGTTTTCTCGTTCCATGCGTGCTGGAAGTATCGAATTTAGAATCGATTGTTCCAGGATTTGATTTGTATTTTATTCCGACGGTTTTAAACAGCCGAAATACTACATGGATTACGGAGCTGCATCACCAAGCAATGAAAGAGTTTGGTGACATTATGAACTGGAATGATATTTTAATGGAAGGTTATTGCATTTTAAATGGAGAGTGCAAAGCGGCAAAATTGACCGAAGCAAAGACGGAGCTTAATTTGGATGATATTAAAGCGTATGCGAGAATGGCGGAGAACATGTTTCATCTTCCGCTCTTTTATTTAGAATATAGCGGAACGTACGGCAATGTTGAAGCAGTAAAAGCAGCGAAATCGGTTTTAACGAATACTAGGCTTATTTATGGGGGCGGCATTCAAAATGCTGCGCAAGCAAAAGAAATGGCCGAGCACGCTGACATCATCGTTGTCGGGAATGCCATTTATGAAAATTTACAATCAGCGCTTGAAACCGTCCGCGCTGTCAAAGGGTAAAGAAAGTGAAAATGAGGTGAGTGTTGAATGCATTTTTTGACTGAGCAGCTCCTCTCAGGTTTGAATGAACAGCAGCAAAAAGCGACGAAGCATACGGAAGGTCCTCTTTTAATCATGGCGGGTGCAGGCAGCGGCAAGACAAGGGTTCTCACCCACCGGATCGCTTATTTAATGGCAGAAAAAGGAGTAGCACCTTGGAATATTCTTGCTATTACCTTCACAAATAAAGCAGCGAGGGAAATGAAAGACCGGATTGAACAACTGCTTGGCCCTGGTGCTGAGGAAATATGGATTTCCACTTTTCACTCGATGTGCGTGCGAATCCTTCGCCGAGATATTGACCGGATCGGCGTCAATCGCAATTTTACGATATTGGATACATCAGACCAATTGTCTGTCATCAAAGGGATTTTAAAAGAACGAAACATTGATCCTAAAAAATATGATCCTCGAGCTATTCTCGGCACTATCAGCAGCGCGAAAAACGATCTCATTTCCCCGGAGGAATTTGCTCGTCAAGCAGGAGATGTGTGGGAGCAAATTGTCAGCGATATCTATATCGACTACCAAAAAAAATTGTTGAAAAACCAAGCTCTTGATTTTGATGACCTCATTATGTCAACGATACTGCTTTTTCAACGTGTTCCAGAAGTACTCGAATATTATCAGCGGAAATTTCAATACATTCATGTTGATGAATATCAAGATACAAACCGCGCACAATACACGCTTGTAAAGATGCTGGCATCCCGTTTTCAAAATATTTGTGTTGTCGGCGATTCGGATCAATCGATTTATCGCTGGCGAGGGGCGGACATCGGAAACATTTTATCGTTTGAAAAAGATTATCCGAACGCTAAAGTGATTTTGCTTGAACAAAATTATCGTTCTACCAAGCGTATTTTGCATGCGGCCAATGAAGTCATTAAAAATAATATGAACAGAAAGCCGAAAAATTTATGGACGGAAAACCCTGAGGGGAAAAAAATTATTTACTACCGGGCTGATCACGAAATTGGGGAGGCCCAGTTTGTCGCCAAGCAAATTCAAGAGCTCGTCCAATCGGGCAAAAGAAAACTTTCCGATATTGCTGTATTGTACCGTACAAATGCACAGTCCCGTGTCATAGAGGAAGTGCTGTTAAAATCGAATATTGATTATAAAATTGTCGGCGGCATAAAGTTCTATGACCGGAAAGAAATCAAGGATATTCTTGCATACATGCGTCTAGTGGCAAACCAGAATGATGATATTAGTTTGGTGCGAATCATCAATGTTCCGAAACGGGGCATCGGGGCATCAACCGTTGAAAAAATAATGAATTATGCAGCCCAGCAAGGCATCTCGATGTTTGCTGCTTTAGAAGAAATGGAACATATCGGGGTCAGCACTCGTGCTATGAAAGTGTTGACGGAATTCCGTGAATTGATCCAGCAGCTGTCACAAATGCAAGACTATGTGTCCGTTACTGAGCTTGTGGAAGAGATTCTTGACAGAACCAGCTACAGGGAGATGCTTAAGCAGGAAAAAACATTGGAAGCCCAAGGTCGTTTAGAGAACATTGATGAATTTTTATCTGTAACTCAAAACTTTGAAAAACAAAATGAGGACAAAAGCCTTGTCGCCTTTTTAACGGATTTGGCCTTGATTGCGGACATTGACCGCATTGATGAAGAGCAATCGGAGCAGAAAGATTCCGTGTTATTGATGACGATCCATTCGGCAAAAGGTTTAGAGTTTCCGGTTGTATTTATGATCGGGATGGAAGAAGGTGTATTTCCTCACAGCCGAGCTTTGATGGAAGAGGCGGAAATGGAGGAAGAGCGCCGGCTGGCATACGTGGGGATAACGCGGGCAGAGGAAGAATTGTATGTAACAAATGCGAAAATGAGGACCCTTTTTGGAAGAACAAACATGAACCCGGAATCTCGTTTTATTGAAGAGATGCCGAAAGAGGTTTTAGAAGACTTAAATGAAAAGAAATCTCCAAAGCCGAAACCAAATAGAACAATCGGAGCGAAATCAACGGGAGGAGATGTAAAGGCTTGGTCAGTAGGTGATAAAGCCGTGCACGGAAAATGGGGTGTCGGTGTTGTCGTCCGAGTGAAAGGCGATGGGGAGGATCAAGAACTTGACGTGGCATTTCCAAGTCCTGTCGGCATAAAACGGTTGCTTGCTAAATTTGCACCAATTGAAAAAGTACAGTAACTATTTGAAGGAAGGAATTGACACATATGGACAAACGTACGGCAGAAAACCGTGTAAAAGAATTGCACAAGCTTTTGAATCAATATAATTATGAATATCACGTTCTTGACAATCCGTCTGTTCCTGACGCAGAGTATGACCGCCTCATGAGAGAACTAATAGAACTTGAAGAAAAATATCCAGAGCTGAAAACCCCTGATTCTCCCTCCCAGCGGGTGGGGGGCGCTGTTTTAGATGCTTTCCGAAAAGTGGCGCACCGCGTGCCGATGCTAAGTTTGGCAAATGCTTTTAATGAGCAGGACTTGCGTGACTTTGACAGGCGAGTCCGCCAAGCAGTTGGGGATGTCGAATATGTAGTGGAGCTGAAAATTGACGGGCTTGCGGTTTCCCTTCGATATGAAAACGGCCTGTTTGTACAAGGATCAACACGAGGAGACGGCACGACGGGGGAAGATATCACGGAAAATTTAAAAACGATCCGCTCGATCCCTTTGAGACTAAAGAAAAATTTATCGATGGAAGTGCGCGGAGAAGCATTTATGCCGAAAGCATCATTTGAGAAATTAAATGAGGAGCGCATTGCAAAAGGGGAAGTTCCGTTTGCCAATCCGAGAAACGCTGCCGCTGGTTCCTTGCGCCAGCTAGACCCAAAAATTGCCGCGAAACGAAATTTAGATATTTTCGTCTATAACATAGCAGAGCTTGGCGATACCGGAGTGTCTTCTCATAGTGAAGCATTGGACTTGCTTGATGAACTCGGCTTTAAAACAAATCGTGAACGCAGAAAATGCAAAAACATCGACGAAGTGATCGAGCTGCTTGATCAATTGTTGGAAAAGCGCTCTCAGCTTCCGTATGATATTGACGGAGTTGTAATTAAGGTTGATAGTTTGCGTCAGCAGGAAGCGCTTGGGGCAACTGCGAAAAGCCCGAGATGGGCGATTGCCTATAAGTTTCCGGCAGAAGAGGTGGTGACGAAGCTGCTGGATATTGAACTCGCTGTCGGACGCACCGGCGTCATTACCCCAACAGCGATCTTAGAGCCTGTAAAGGTTGCCGGGACAACCGTCAAACGAGCTTCCCTTCATAATGAAGATTTGATTCGGGAAAAAGATATTAAGCTTGGGGACTTCGTCGTCGTGAAAAAAGCCGGGGACATCATTCCTGAAATTGTAAATGTTCTTGTTGACAGAAGAACAGGCAATGAACAGGATTTTCGGATGCCTTCGCACTGTCCAGAATGCAATAGCGAGCTGGTCCGGTTGGAAGGAGAAGTTGCGCTTAGATGCATTAATCCAAAATGTCCGGCGCAAATTCGCGAAGGTCTCATCCATTTTGTTTCCCGAAATGCGATGAATATTGAAGGACTAGGGGAGCGCGTCATCACCCAATTGTTTAAAGAAGGCTTGATTCAAGATGTAGCGGATTTATACAAATTAACAAAACCCCAATTGCTTCAGCTTGAACGGATGGGTGAAAAATCAACGGATAATTTGTTGCACGCGATTGAACGGTCGAAGGAAAATTCGCTGGAGCGCCTTTTATTCGGTTTAGGCATTCGCTATGTCGGCGAAAAAGCCGCCAAGATTTTAGCAGAGCATTTTGAAACAATGGAGCGGCTGCAAAGCGCGACAAGAGAACAATTAATCAACATACCGGAAATCGGAGAAAAAATGGCTGATTCCATCGCTACTTTTTTTGAACAGCCTGAAGTAAAAGAATTGATTGAAGAATTAAAGTCGTTCGGCGTCAATATGACGTATAAAGGTCCGAAACGGACAAATTCAGATGAAGGGGATTCGTATTTTGCCGGTAAGACAATCGTTTTAACAGGGAAGCTTGCTGAAATGTCCCGCAATGAAGCAAAAGAACAAATTGAAGCAAGAGGCGGAAAAGTTACTGGCAGTGTGAGCAAAAAAACAGATCTTGTAATCGCTGGTGAAGATGCCGGCAGCAAGCTTGCAAAAGCTCGCGAATTAAACATAGAGGTTTGGGATGAGTCTCGTTTACTTGAAGAACTAAGGAAATAGGAGAGGGAAGGTACCTTGAAAAAACTTTTGATCATAGCGGCAGCGTGCATGGCTGTGCTCAGTGCATGCTCGCAGGACATTGGAGAACCGGAGCAAATTGTACAAGAGACGGAAGAATCAACGGAAGAAAAAGCAATTATTCCGAAATACAGAATTTCGGAAGATTATTATAAGATGCTCGTGCCTTTTAAAACGAGTGAAGCGCGAGGGCTTGTGGCAAGCAATCTCAATACAAGATTTGATGTTGATGAATTTGAAACTGGTCTTATGCGGATGGCCAGCGACAAGTTTCCAACGGATAAATATGTGTTTCAAGAAGGACAATATTTAGACAAAAAAACTGTCCAAAACTGGCTTAGCCGCAAGCTGGAAGGAAAAGATTTGGAAGAAGCGAAAAAAAAGGATAAATCTTTCAAAAATGAAGGTTTAAATCCGCCAGAAAGCTCCGAAAAAAGCCCCATTTATGTAACGCATATACTTGAACATAATTACCTTGTAAAAAAAGATGAAAAAACACTTGAGCTTGGCGGAGTGTCGATCGGTTTGGCCTTGAATTCTGTTTATTATTACCGCACGGAAGACGGCATCCAAAAAGAAAATAAAATAGACAAGGCCACCATTGAAAAGAAAGGGAAGGAAATCGCACAAGTGGTTGTGAAGAGGCTTCGAGATATAGAAGGATTAGAAAAAGTGCCGATTGTCGTTTCCCTTTACGAACAAGCGCCTAAATCTTCGATTGTTCCAGGGCACTTTTTTGCAAGAACAATCGTTGATGGCGGAAGCGAAAATATCGGAAAGTGGGAAAATATTAACGAAGAGTATTACTTTTTCCCATCTGAAGAGGGAACAAAGAAAAAACCGGATGATGCCAACACATTTAAACGTTTAAAAGGAGATATTGAAGACTTTTTCCCTAACTACACAGGCGTCATTGGGAAGGCTTTTTATCAAGACGGTGAAATGAAGCAAATGAAAATAGAAATACCGGTTCAGTTTTACGGAAAAACAGAGGTCATAGCCTTTACGCAATTTTTAACTGGAAAAGTTGTGGAATATTACAAAAACTATATTTCTCTGGAAGTGACCATCAACTCTTCAAGAGGTCCGGAAGCGCTCATCGTTAGAGAGCCAGGGCAGGACAAACCGACAGTTCATGTTTTTCAATAAAAAAACAGGTGATTTCAAAAAGGGGGGATTTTGAAATCACCTTTATATTGATCGTTTTTTGGCGGGCATTTGGTTAAACGGTGTTTACCACTTTACAAAAGCAGTACCGACAATGATCAACAAAATGAACAATACTACTATAAGGGCAAATCCGCCGCCGTGTCCGAATCCACCACCGTACCCGAATCCGCCGTCATATCCTCCGTAACCGTAGCCTTGACAAGAACCGAATCCAAAACTCATGTTTTTCACCTCCGAATAATGTACCGTACAATATTTTTATATTCACGAATGAATAAAACGTTTGGACGAATGTACCTATATTTGAATTTTTGGTTGAAGTCCTTCGACGTTTTGAAAATTACATATGAAAAGAAAATCATCTGTAAGAGGGGCTTTTTTCAGCCTGCCTTCGTGCAATATTGTTTCAACATTTCGGGGGTGTTGCTTTATCTGGCTAAAATTTGATATTATCAGAGTATTGCAGTGTGTTCGAAAAAGTGGAGGTGAATTGGAATGTCACGCATTTCGAAAGAACAAGTAAAACATGTTGCGCATCTTGCCCGCTTGGCAATTACGGAAGAGGAAGCAGAGATGTTTACCAATCAGCTTGACGCGATTATAACGTTTGCTGAGCAGTTAAATGAATTGGATACGGAGAACGTTCAACCAACTTCCCACGTTTTGGATATGAAAAATGTCATGCGCGAAGATCAACCTGAGCCGGGTCTTCCACGGGAAGTTGCGTTGAAAAATGCTCCTGACCAAAAAGACGGACAATTCCGCGTACCAGCCATTCTTGAGTAAGGAGGACGAAGCGAACATGGCTCTGTTTGATCATAAAATATCTGAATTAAAACAAATGCTGCACCGAAAAGAAATTTCCGTCTCCGATCTTGTCGACGAGTCTTACAAGCGCATTCAAGAAGTCGACGGAAAGGTAGAAGCTTTCTTAACCCTCGATGAAGAACGAGCCCGGGAAAAAGCAAAACAACTGGATAATGAAATAGGAAAAAAAGATACATACGGTTTATTGTTTGGCATGCCGATAGGGATTAAAGATAACATTGTGACAAAGGATTTACGCACAACCTGTGCAAGCAAAATTCTTGAAAACTTTGACCCAATTTATGATGCAACGGTTATGCGCAAGCTGGAAGAAGCTGAAGCGATTACGATCGGCAAATTAAACATGGATGAGTTTGCGATGGGATCATCCACTGAAACGTCCGCATTTAAAAAGACGAAAAACCCATGGAATTTAGAAGCGGTTCCAGGCGGTTCCAGCGGCGGCAGCGCAGCGGCTGTCAGCGCAGGAGAAGTTCCGTTTGCACTAGGCTCTGATACAGGCGGCTCGATTCGCCAGCCGGCAGCATTCTGCGGGGTTGTTGGCTTGAAGCCTACATATGGTCGAGTCTCCCGTTTCGGATTAGTCGCATTCGCGTCTTCATTAGATCAAATCGGACCGATAACAAGAACTGTTGAAGACAACGCTTACCTTCTTCAAGTCATTTCAGGTCTTGATCCAATGGATTCCACAAGTGCAAATGTGGAAGTTCCTGATTATATATCCGCTTTAACTGGAGATATTAAAGGGCTGAAAATTGCGGTTCCGAAAGAGTATTTAGGTGAAGGGGTAAGCCGTGAGTCGCGCGAGTCCGTACTGGCTGCTTTAAAAGTACTCGAAGGATTGGGCGCAGAATGGGAAGAAGTATCTTTGCCGCATTCCAAATACGGTATTGCTACATATTATTTGCTTGCCTCATCCGAAGCATCTGCGAATCTCGCCCGTTTTGACGGAGTCCGCTACGGCTATCGCTCCGACAACGCTGAAACCTTGATCGATATGTATAAACAAACACGCGCGGAAGGCTTTGGAAATGAAGTAAAACGCCGCATTATGCTCGGTACATTTGCATTAAGCTCTGGATATTATGATGCATATTACAAAAAAGCGCAGCAAGTGCGCACGCTTATTAAAAAAGATTTTGAAGACGTTTTTGAAAAATATGACGTCATCATCGGACCGACAACCCCGACTCCAGCATTTAAAATCGGCGAAAAAATTGACGATCCACTCACGATGTATGCGAACGATATTTTAACAATCAATGTGAACCTTGCTGGAGTTCCTGCTATTTCCGTACCTTGCGGATTTGCCAACGGCCTGCCGCTGGGATTGCAAATCATCGGCAAGCATTTTGACGAGAGCACCGTTTATCGCGTTGCCCATGCATACGAACAAGCAACAGACTTCCATAAACAAAAACCGGAACTGTAAGGGGTGAGAACTAATGAACTTTGAAACGGTCATCGGACTTGAAGTACATGTGGAATTGAAAACGAAATCGAAAATCTTTTCCAGTGCACCAAACGCTTTCGGTGCTGAACCAAATACAAACACAACGGTCATTGACCTCGGATACCCGGGAGTTTTGCCCGTTTTAAATAAAGAAGCCGTTGAATTCGCAATGAAAGCTGCGATGGCATTGAACTGCGAAGTGGCTACTTATACAAAGTTTGACCGGAAAAACTATTTTTATCCGGACAACCCGAAAGCATATCAAATTTCCCAATATGATCAGCCGATCGGTCAAAACGGCTGGATTGAAATTGAAGTGAACGGAAAGAAAAAGAAAATCGGCATTACGCGCCTTCATTTAGAAGAGGATGCTGGCAAATTGACGCATACTGGCGACGGCTATTCTCTTGTAGACTTTAACCGTCAAGGAACACCGCTGATTGAAATTGTATCAGAGCCGGACATCCGCTCACCTGAAGAAGCCTATGCATATTTGGAAAAATTAAAATCGATTATTCAATATACTGGCGTATCCGACTGTAAAATGGAAGAAGGATCTCTTCGCTGTGACGCAAACATTTCGCTCCGCCCGATCGGACAAAAAGAATTTGGCACAAAAACAGAATTGAAAAACTTAAACTCATTTAACTTTGTGCGCAAAGGGCTCGAATATGAAGAAAAACGTCAGGCGGAAGTGCTTTTATCCGGCGGAGTCATTCAACAAGAAACACGCCGTTTTGATGAGGCTACAGGGAAAACGATTTTAATGCGCGTTAAAGAAGGATCAGACGATTATCGTTATTTTCCTGAACCTGATTTAGTCACTCTTTACATTGATGATGAGTGGAAAGAAAGAGTCCGGTCATCGATTCCGGAGCTGCCGGATGCGCGCCAAAAACGATATGTTGAAGAGCTTGGACTCCCAGCGTATGATGCTAAAGTGCTGACAATGACGAAAGAAATGTCTGATTTCTTTGAAGCAACAGTTAAAGCCGGAGCTGATGCGAAACAAGCTTCTAACTGGCTGATGGGAGAAGTATCAGCATATTTAAATGCAGAGCAAAAAGAGTTGTCTGAAGTGGCGCTCACCCCGGAAAGTCTTGCAGGAATGATCAAGCTGATCGAAAATGGAACCATCTCCTCCAAAATCGCGAAAAAAGTGTTCAAAGAGCTGATTGAAAAAGGTGGAGACCCTGAAAAAATCGTGAAAGAAAAAGGGCTTGTTCAAATTTCTGATGAAGGTGCCATCTTAAAGCTTGTAATCGAAACATTGGATGAAAATGAGCAATCGGTTACCGACTTTAAAAACGGAAAAGATAAAGCGATTGGCTTTCTAGTCGGTCAAATTATGAAAAAAACGAAGGGGCAAGCCAACCCGCAATTAGTAAACAAATTGTTATTACAAGAAATAAAGAAACGATAATTTTAATAGACGCTCAGCTTAGCAGCTGGGTGTTTTATTTATAGTAAAATGGAAATAAAACCCATCCGTGAATTTTTGAAGCTGGAATTTGAAAAAAGTGTTTAAATGGCGAACAGTTTTATCAAAATAAAAATAGAATAAACGTTTATTGACAAAAGTAGTATAAATGAACACAAATGATAGAAAAAACTTGTTTGTTTTGGCAAAAAGGAATAATCTATTAATGATTCTATTTTTACAATAGAAATGGATAGTATAGGATGATGTGAATGAAACGCGCAAGAATCATTTATAACCCCACATCTGGTCGAGAGGCTTTCAAAAAACAGCTCCCTGAAGTTCTTGCTAAATTTGAAGAGGCCGGCTATGAAACATCGTGCCATGCTACTACCGGTGAAGGAGATGCGACAAACGCAGCGAAACAGGCTGCTGAACGCGGGTTTGACCTCATTATCGCTGCGGGTGGAGACGGTACGGTGAACGAAGTTGTGAACGGGCTCGCAGTCATGGAAAATCGTCCGACGCTCGGAATCATCCCCGTCGGAACTACAAACGATTTTGCCCGTGCAATCGGCATTCCCCGCGACAATATTTTGCACGCAGTCGATACGCTGCTGAACGGCGTAAAAAGGAAAATAGACATTGGAAAAGTGAATAACCAATATTTTATTAATATTGCCGGCGGCGGAAAATTAACAGAGCTTACTTATGACGTTCCAAGCAAATTAAAGACCGTTTTAGGACAGCTTGCTTATTATTTAAAGGGCATTGAAATGCTCCCTTCCATCCATCCGACAGAGGTGGAAATTGAATATGATGGCAAGCTGTTTCAAGGAGAGATCATGCTGTTTTTAATCAGCTTGACAAATTCGGTCGGAGGGTTTGAAAAGTTGGCTCCAGACTCAATTTTAAATGATGGCATGTTTGATTTACTGATTTTGAAAAAAGTCAGCCTCGCGGAGTTTATTCGCCTTGCCAGCTTGGCATTAAAAGGCGAGCATATTCACAGTGAAAATGTAATTTATACAAAAGCCAATCGGATAAAAGTAAAGACAGAAGACAAAATGCAGTTAAACTTGGACGGCGAATACGGAGGACTCCTGCCTGCTGAATTTGAAAACCTGTATCAATATATTGAGATCATCATGTCGAAAGAAAAAGCAGAAAAAAACGCGCCAATTGAAAAGAGCAGCGAATAGGCTGCTCTTTACCGTTTTTGAATAGATGAAATGCGGCTCCCCGCGCTAATTTCAACGATTTATATGACTTGTCTGCAACATTTTGCTTAAAAAAACCACTGCAAAAGCTTTGCAGGCAGCTTGTTAAACAAAATGTAATGAAAGAAAGGTGCAGCTGTTTTTACAGCCTTGCTTTCAAGCTGGAAAAACGAAATTTTTATTTTCCATAATGGTAATGATCGCTTTCAATTTTATTGACAAGTTTTAACAACTCAATGACGTTCAATTCATATAATTGTTGTCCATCTTCCCCTTTGTAAACACCGTTGGCAATAAGCTGTTCGATGAGTGACTCTTTAAAACTTTGATCCATGTAAATTCACTCCTTCAGCTAATATAGACGATTTTTCATGAACCAATGTTACGTGCCGCCCTTTTATATTTTCATTACAATAGTATTTCCTATTATGACAATAATAAAATCACTTGGGTCATTTTTACGGTTGTGATACAATTTTTTCAGTTCATTCTGATCAAAAAGGAAGAAAACAACATGGAAGCACCAGTGAAGAAAAATGATTATTACGATGTATTGTTTGAAGATTTAACACATGACGGGGCAGGAGTAGCCAAAATCAACGGCTTTCCTTTATTTGTCCCGAATGCTTTGCCTGGAGAAAAGGGAACAGTCAAAGTTGTCAAAGTAAAAAAAGGCTATGGATACGGACGTCTCATGAAATTATCGGAAACAAGCCCGGATCGGGCAGATGCGCCTTGTCCTATATACAAACAATGCGGAGGCTGCCAGCTTCAGCATGTAAGCTATGACGGCCAACTGCGCCATAAGCAAAAAATAGTAAAAGAAACGCTTGCCCGCATCGGAAAAGTGGATGTAGAAAAAGTCACGGTTCATCCAACGATCGGAATGAGCGATCCTTGGAATTATCGAAATAAAGCACAGGTTCCAATCGGGGAGCGGGAAGGCGCCCTGATTGCAGGCTTTTATCAGCAAAGAACGCACGAAATTATCGATATGGAGAGATGTCTCATTCAGCAGACGGAAAACGATCGAATTGTCCGAGAAGTTAAAGCGATATTGAACCGCTATCACATCCGGGCTTACAACGAACAAACCCATCAAGGATGGCTGCGCCATATCGTTGTCCGCTACGGGTATCAAACAAAGCAAGCGATGCTTGTTTTCGTTACCCGAACAGCTGATTTTCCACATAAAAAGAAAATTTTAGCTGAAATTACCGCTAAATTTCCAAACATTCGATCGATTGTCCAAAACATAAACCCGAAACGGACAAACGTCATATTTGGCGAAGAAACAAAGCTGCTTTCGGGTTTGGAATATATATATGATTATATCGGATCAATTAAGTTTGCCATTTCCGCACGCTCTTTTTACCAAGTGAACCCTGAACAGACGAAGGTGCTTTACGAAAAAGCGTTAGAATACGCCGAACTTACAGGAGAAGAAACGGTCATCGACGCCTATTGCGGGATCGGAACGATTTCACTCTTCCTTGCGCAAAAAGCTAAAAAAGTGTACGGCGTGGAAATTGTGCCCGATGCCATTGAAGATGCCAAACGAAATGCAAAACTAAACGGCATCGAGAACGTTGAATTTGCCGTCGGTGAAGCAGAGGAGATCATGCCCAAATGGCATGAACAAGGAATTCGCGCAGACGTCATCGTCGTGGATCCTCCTCGAAAAGGCTGCGATCATTCACTGCTTCAAACAATTATAGCAATGAAACCAAAAAAAGTCGTCTACGTCTCCTGCAACCCGGCGACATTAGCGCGCGACATTGCCATCCTAGAACAAGGCGGCTACGAAACAAAAGAAGTCCAGCCAGTCGACATGTTTCCGCATACGGCGCATGTGGAGTGCGTTTCACGGCTAGTGTTAAAAAATGATTGAGCGTGTTTAAACTTTTACACACTCAATCGGCGCAAACTTGTAGTAAATTTTAACATTTTGGTTTTATCTACTTCTATCCGTTCAATAAACCGTAAAACCACCATTTCAGTAGTAAGGGTTTTGAAGGATAGAAATTCATCTACTTGCTTTCTGATGGTTGATAAGTCAGTGGTGACTGACTGTCAACCATTACTTGTTTTATCGTTGACTTTTCCATCTCTAGATGTTGTAACTTATCTTGTACCATAGAAACAAAGTCGTGGTAATCTTCCTGTGAAATATCTCCACCGATGAACTTTTTCAGGGCATTTCTTTTCAAGTCCATTTGTTTTTGTATTTGCTTTTCAATGGTTTGTAGTCGGACTGCGTTCTTTTTCTGTAACTCATGGACTTTATTTTTTATTTGATTTTCCATATCAAGGTGTTCGAAACTTTTGTAAATACTTTTTAGGTCTGTTAGGATAGTTTCAATTAGTTGCTGTTCCTTAATGGCATGATGGCTACAAGCTATATTTCCGTGTTTGGCATACTTACCGCAAATATATCCTTTGCGGTTATGTCTGTACCACATGCTTGCCCCACAATCAGCACAGTAAAGAATATTTGTAAAATGGTGTTTGGTTGCTTTTGTTCTGCCTTTACCTCTTCGCGCTTTGTTATCAAGTATCTTTTGGGCTTGTTCAAATTTCTAAAGGTATTCATTCCACAATATGACAAACGTCCCAATAGGATTTACCCTATTGGGACGTTTATTTATTCAGTTGGTAATATTCAAAATGATTTGCTTATCTGATTCTTTTTGTACCAGAACCTTACGCTGAATGATGTTGTTGATGCTGAAACTTTGTTTTTATTGTTTTCCTGCTCAGCCATTCATACATAATTGGTATAACTAGTAAACTGATAAATGTAGAACTAATCATCCCGCCAATAATTGAAATAGGCAGAAATACAGCTACGGTTGTCGCAGTGGAAGATACAATCGCTGGAATCATTTTCACTACTCCATTCGCCAAAAGCCTTACAGTTACTTTGTAGTTATTTTTTCTATTTTTTGGTAGATGTTATCGATCACAACGATCGAATCATCTACCACTCTGACCATCGCCACAATTAAACCCGAAATGGTTAAAATATTTAAACTAACATCCATTGCTTACAAAATGGCTGTGGCGGCCAGAAGACAAATCGGTAAGGATAGTGCGATTATCAACGTTGAGCGGAAATTTCTAAAAAACAATAATACGCAGATAACAGAGAAAACGATGCCCAATAACCCTTCTTTGACCAAACCCTTAAATGTAGAATTAATTTCTTTTCCCTAGTCCAATAAAATGGAAAGATGCGTTTGTTCTGATTTGATTTCTGGGATTGTTTTGATCCGTTTGTTTATCCGTTCTATTACATCCGTAATGTTGGAAGAAGGGGTTTTAAATACATCCAGCAGGACACTTGGCTGTCCTCCCGTTCGAGAGATGGTTTGTAAATCGATAATACTTCTCTCAATGTTTGCGACCTCTTGTAATGGTACAGTCTTTCTGCCTTGAATAGGAATCTTTACATGTTTAAGGTCTTCGCTATTTACGGTCCAATTCGTAACACGGATCGGCATTCATAATTGTCCATTTGAACCTCTATTTTGTTAAATTGTTCCCTGCAGTCAACAAATACCCGGCATGCCCGGCACCCGTGGTTAATATCTTTAGCAACTTTTTCCTGAATGGATGTTCGCAGCAGATTTTCATCGATTTTTTCTGATTGGCTCGTCAAACTTAATCGCATCACGGGAAAAGAGTTAGTACTGACCCGTGTAACCAAAGGTGTTTTCACACCGTCCGGCAATTTGATTTATTCAACGGCCGTCTTTACTTCATTTTCCGCCTTTTCCATATTGGTATGGCCTGGAAAATAGAGGCTCGCCATTAAACCGCCATCAAACGAGTTTGTTTCCATATAGTCAAGCTTATCAACAGATCGGACAGCTTCCTCGACTTTTTCGGTAATCATCTGTTTGACCTGATCAGCTTGATAGTTGTCCGCCTGTATCGTTACCATAAGTGCAGTATTGTTTATTGGCGGGAGGTAATCACGCTGCATCTGAAAAGCTGACAACGCCCCCCATGCCATAATCAGGACAACGCATGTCAGAATCAAAATCGACCGTTTCATTGCTCCTTCAATTAATCGTGTCATCAAAATTGAACCTGCCTTTTAAAATATTTGGAATGGGTAAAATAAGTTTCTATGATTGCTTTTCAAATAAAAGACCAAAGTGGTATGGAGGAAGTTCAACTTGTTTTTCTTAAATTAACCTAATATCACTTACCCGTTTAATAATCATTTCTGGTTTTGGATGAATATTCTAATGAAATTGCGAAGTTCAGCTTGCAAATAAAAAAGGGGACTGACCCACAAGTAGAAATCTGCTTGAAGGGATAGTCCCTCTTTTTTTAAATGAAATAAGAGTTCGCACCTTGTCTTAAGAGAGCTGCTGAAGATACATTACATTAAATTATTTTTATTCTCATTCTTCACCTTTGGATAGTACCCTTTAATGATCTTCCAGTTTTCTTTATTAAGTCTTTCAAGGTCAGCAGAGTCCGTTATGGAGAAATCCATATCTTCCGGGTAAAGGGAACCTTCTGGTGTTCCATGTATTCTAACATGATTAAACCAATGAACATAATCATCTAATTCCAGTTTCAATTGGTCTAAATTTTCGAAATATCTACCCTTAACAAATTCTGTTTTGAGGCGGGACGGCTATTGCGCATACTCTCCAACGATGACCGCAAGCTGTCGCAGCTATTTGCAGATGTCCCGCGGTATCACGCCACTCCGGAGAAACGCATGCCTTGCCCGGAGGAGCAGAAGGCGGAGGCCATCGCCGTGGTCAAACAGCGGTTTGCGAGCAGTCACGAGGTCGTGGACGTGGACGGTGCCCGCATTCAGTTCAAAGACGGCTGGGGGCTGGTACGTCCGTGGAACACGCAGCTAATCCTTGTTCTGCGCGCTGAAGCCGTGTCACCGGAGGCATTAGCCGACATCAAACAGAAGTTGGCTGACGCACTCGGCGAGCCACCGCTTAACTTGACTATCCCATGGTGAGGCGGGGCACAATTGGATTACGATTCGTATCGGCGCTGATCCGAACAACTCATGCTATTCGGATCAGCGCCGTTTTTCTTTCTTGACAGTTATAATTTAGAAGAGAAAACAAAAATGTTGTCATCATCAGTTGCCATACTTTTGAATGCTTGCATTACGTTGTTCATAAGATGGCTAAATGGATTTACTGTAAATTATATTACTACAAGGATGAAAACAACAAGTGTCGTGGTTGAAAGTAAGAAAGACTTTGAAACCATTAAGTTTTATTCAAATATTTGCCACAACTTTGGAAGTGTAAGCGTTACAATCAAAAAATTAAATAAAAGTTCACAAATGTTTGTACTATCATCGTTTACAATATATACGTGAAAATATTCACAAATAAATATACAAAAATAATATTTATTCCGCTAGATTGGTCGCCAAAGAAAGGATGAATCTATCTTGGAGATATTATCGATGAGTGGAATTGTTATTCGATTTTTATTAGGCGGAGGCGCGGTCGTCGCTTCTACCATTATCTCAAGAAAATTAGGATCAAAAGTCGGAGGAATTTTTGCGGCCTTTCCTGCTGTATTTTTCGCGGCATTATTGACACTTCGCTTAGATGTAAAAGGCGGTGAGCTAGTGGAAAAGTCGATTGTTCTATCCCAAGGGGCAGTTGTCGGGATGTTCATGAATATTATGTGTGCAATAGCGGTCGTTTATCTTTGCACTAAGCAAGGTTGGAAACGCGGGCTTGCACAATCGCTAGCTGGATGGTTTCTTGTTTCCATTGCTTATGCTTTTATTTCAAGATATTTCTAAGTTAAGGTGATTTTTATGGACGGACGTGATTTATTTTTCCGTTTTTTATTTGGTGGCTCTGCAGTTGTACTAAGTTATGAAGCGGCAAAACTGTTGCCATGGAAAGTTATCGGGGGGATTTTCGCGGCATTCCCAGCCGTTATGGTCGTTGCCGTGATGATGGTTGGCACGAAGAACGGATCTAAAGAAGCAGCAAAAACAGCGCAAGGATCAGTTTATGGAATGGTCGGTTGTTTTATTTGTGTATTAGCTGTGCTATTTTCCCTGCAATTTACACACAATTGGTGGGGAAGTTTTATTTTTGGTTTAATTACATGGTTTGCAAGTTCGTTATTCCTTGTATACATGCGAGATCATAAAAAGGAAAGCAGAGTATCAAGCATCAAGTCGCAACATTGATAAAGAGGCGCAGAGCAAAAAGCCAATGGAACCATGAGTAGCGAATATAGAAACCTGGCACGATACTGAAGTGACCCAGTAAAATGGGACAAGGAAAAAATACCTCCTGAATCGAATGTAACTTACTTCGATTTGTGGAGGTGTTTGTCTTATGGGGACAAGAGTTCATTATCCAGAGGAGATCAAGTGGAAAGCTATCGAGATGAAACGAGCAAGGTATACCAACCGAGAAATTATGGAGACGTTAGGGATTAAAAATAAGACGCAGATCAAGACATGGATGAGATGGTATAAACATGGTGAAACTCATCGGTTTTCTCAGCCTGTAGGGAAGCAATATGTATGGGGGAAAGGGGCACAGGAATTAAATGAAATGGAGCAGCTCAAAATGCAAAACCGTCAGCTAGAAGCACAATTGGAAATCCTAAAAAAGTACAAGGAACTCGAGAGAAGATGGTGCCAGAAGTAGTGGTCCAAGTTGTAAGAGAGTTAAAAGACAGATATCCTGTTACCCTTATCTGTTCTTGTTTAGGAATTCCAAGATCGACATATTATCGATGGGAAAAGAAATGGGAAGAGTTCATGATGGAATCAGAGTTAGAACGGTTGATTCAAGAAATTTGTGTAAAGAATCATTATCGTTATGGTCATCGCAAGGTAAGAGAAGTCCTACGGCTTAAATATGGAATCAAGTTGAATCGCAAAACCGTACAAAAAATCATGCAAAAACGGAATCTTCAATGCCGTGTGAAGAAAAAACGTCAAAATTGGATCAATGGAGAAAGTAAAATCATCGTACCGAATCGTTTAAACCGTGATTTTACGGCTTCTCAACCAAATGAAAAGTGGGTAACGGATATCACTTATTTGCCGTTTGGTACTTCGATGCTTTACTTGTCAACCATTATGGATTTATACAATCATGAGATTATTGCCTATCAAATCAGCGACCGACAGAATGTTCAGCTAGTGTTAAAGACACTAGAAATGGCCGTAAACGAGCGACAACCAAAACAAGTGTTATTCCATAGCGATCAAGGGGCGGTCTATACGTCTTATGCTTTTCAACATTTAGCCAAAGAAAAAGGCATTACCACGAGCATGTCCCGTAAAGGAAACTGCCATGATCATGCCGTAATAGAATCGTTTCATTCTTCATTAAAGGCTGAAACATTCTATTCACAAGAAAAACAAAATCTCACTAACTCTATTGTAAAACAAATGGTTCAGAATGACATCTATTATTATAATCAAATTCGAATTCAGGCCAAATTAAACTACCTGTCTCCTATTGAGTTCAGGAAACAGGCAGCATAAGTGTTTTTTCTGTGTCTCAAATAGGTGGGTCAGTCCATGCCCCGTGACGGTGTTTTACCAACACCTTATTGAGCAGGGGGAAATCGAAAAACAACTTGTATCTTAGTTTACTATATATCGATTGTGCAAAAAATACAACCTCGTGGGGAAAGAAATTTTACCGATTCCTGAACGAAAACGGTTTGCGTACGATCGAGTCAATGAGTTATGGCAAGGGGATTTGTCCCATGGTCCAATGATACGAGAGAACGGAAAAGCGCAAAAAACATTTTTGATTGCCTACATCGATGACTGCTCGTGGGTCGTACCGTACGCCCAGTTTTTCTCTTCCGAAAAATTTGACGGGTTGCGGATCGTGACCAAAGAAGCGCTGCTTCGGTACGGGAAGCCGAAACGAATTTATTCGGACAACGGCAAAATTTATCGATCGGAGACACTACAATATGCTTGCGCAGAATTAGGGATCACGCTCATTCATACGAAGCCATATGATCCACAGAGCAAAGGGGAAAATCGAGTGATTTTTTAGACGGTGCAAACTCGGTTTTCCCCGTTGTTGGAGATGAAACCGGCTACGTCGCTTCAAGAGCTGAAAGTGGTTCTAAAATAGTGTGCTAATTTACAGTAATAGGGGAATCTAAAATAGACTTTTTATCCAATTAGGATCTGAGACATGTAGTAAGTTTTTAACTTTTGTTGCTACTAAATCGTAATCTTCTTGATTCTTTGCAGCCTCATAGTTAAACCATCGAGCATCTGGGTCATTTGGATTTTCACTAAGCCTATATCGGTCATTTACATCATGTGCCGTTACTTTATTTGGGGGGATTTTTTCTCCCCAACTCATTGTAACTCCATCTGCTGGACAAACAGCTAATTCTACTACAAAAGATCCACCATGACGATTAAATTGAAAAGTAATGAGGTCAATATTATCTTCATTTTGTCTTCTAAAGTGGGGAAATGACCCTTTAAAACCATGTTCTCGTAAATATGGAACAACAATATTTTTTAATGAATTTGTCATAGTTTGACGGGCTTTTGTAGACATGTTAATGATGTCCCTCCATTTTTAACATATAGTCATTCATTATGAAAATGTCTTTTAAAAATAAAGGGATTCCTTAGCATTTGAGAAAAATTGTTGTTAGGAATCCCTTTATTTTTAATCATAAATTTTATAGGAAATTCCTTTAGATTTCAAATAATCTTTTACAGACTTACTTGCACCGACTTTACCTGTCTTATCACTTCTAAAGAAATGCCATTTAGCCCCTTTAACATCCTTTACAGATTTATCTTTTATTAATAAGTAGTCTTTATCAATCTGTTTTTTTATTGTTTTAGTTAATGTAACATAACCTACCTTGGATTCATGTGCAATACCGGAAGTATCGAGTACGTCTATGTATCTACCCCCTAAAGATGTTCTTTTATAAACTTGAATATCTTTTACTTTTACCAAGGTTTCTAAATACTTTTCTCCAGCCTCGCCACTACTAAATGATTTCTTAGCACTTTTTGCAGCGGATTTAGTTACTTGTTTCCCTGTTTGTTTAGAGAAAAATTTAATTACCCCACCAATTATTCTTACAATTACAGCTACTACTGAAGCCTGGGCATCATCTTCAGAAATAGTTATTTCTTCACCAGTCTGTTTATCTACTAAAAGAACTTTAAATTCTTCCTCTGTATTTTTAAGTATTCTTACATCATAATATGTTTCTTCTATTCCGTTTCCATAATCCAATTTAGAACTAACTGTAATATTATTACCGTTTAAAGATGAATCAAGTATTAATTCTGCATCATATTCATCGGTATCAATATTTAATTGAAGTTCAATTCCATCACTATTTAGATCTTGGATCGTAGGATTTATATTACTAGCATTACTTCCTAATGTGTCTTCTAATACACTAGTGTAACCATTAATCAAGTCTGATTTTATTTCTTCTACGATTTCTCTCTCATTTAAAAGACTATCTACTAATTCTTTGTTATCAAGCAATGTATTTACAGTATTTTCATTAGAAGAAATTGTATCTATTAACTTATCGTCTTCTAAGATATTTTGTACAACACTATCGTTTGTTAAAACTTCGGTAACTAGATATGGTTCTTCTGCAATAGTATTTACTATACTCTCATTATCAAATATTTCGTTTACTAAAATAGGATCTTCGGCAATTGTACTAGAAACTTCTTCAGCTTTTAAAACTTCTTTGCCAATTGCAATGTCCTCGGTAATAACGCTTAAGCTTGACTCGTCTTCAGTGAGGATATTATTGATGCTTTCATCATTTTGTAATACTTCGTTTACTAAATTAGAATCGTTCACAATTGTATTTACAACGTTTTCGTTTTCAAGGATCTTATTTATTAAGCTAGGTTCCTCTACAATTGTATCAATAATAGTTTCATTTGATAAGACTTCTTCAACTAGATTAGAATCTTCACTTATTACATTTAGAACATCGCTATTATCCAAAATTTCCTTGGATAAATCAGTAGTATTAGCAATTGAATCTTTAAACTCTTCAGATGTAAAAAAATCTAGTAGTTGATTTTGTAGTTCAGTACCTTGAGACTCATTATAGTTGTTTGCTGATTCAGCGTAAACGATATTAGCTACACCAGAGAAGTTAGATATTAGTAAAACAATTATAATTAGTAGACTTAAAAACTTTTTCATTTTCAAATCCCCTCGTATTTTTTATCGTACTTAATTTTTTATTAGGATTAAGCCATACCCATATTTATTGTCTCTTCCATCGGCCCCTAAATCATATGCATATTTTTTTAATTCATCATTTATAAATTGATAAGCGGCTTCCTTATCGGATAATTTAGAAATAATTAGAGAAATCATACCGGTAAAATAGGCTGCAGAAAATGATGTTCCGTCAAAATAATCATAGGCTCCTTTATTATTTATTGATTTTAAATCAGTACCTAAAGTGACGAAGTCTATTTTTCCCTCTCCAGAAAAATATGCTTTTGATAAATCTTCATTTAATGATCCAATAGATAAAACATTTGAATATTTTGCAGGATAATCAACACCAAATCCATATGTATTACCTGCAGCAGCTATAACAATGATGTTGTTTCTATTCGCCTTTTTTATAACGTCTTCTAAAGCAGCACTTGATTTCTGAAAACCAAAACTTAAATTTATAATGTCTACATCTTCCTCGATTGCCCACTCAATCCCTTTAACTAGATGCTCCAACTGTCCGGTCCCATCCACTCCTATAAATTGGATGTCATATAAATGGACATTTGGATTTACGCCAATTTTATTTCCAGCAATAATACCTGCAACAGGTGTTCCGTGATTAAATTCATCATTAGTAATACTAGATTCATTAATTGTATTGTAACTTTTAACTACTTTATCTTTTAGTTCATCATTTAAATTTATACCAGAGTCGATAATAGCAATCTTTATTATGCGATTTATTTCTTTATTAGTACTTTTAATGATTTCATCAACTTGGTAATAATTTTTACTTTTTTCAGAACTAAATATCGGAAAAAATACAAAGGTGGTAAGAATAATTATAAATAAATAGAGATACTTCCTTTTAAAACATAGTACATTCCTCCCTCTCTAAACTATTAAAATATATTACATTTAGATACACTAGCATTGCATTAATTTAATTAGAAAATTCTGAATTGAAAAAAGTCCATAAAAAAATCCTTTATAATGGATGGTACAGGTGGTCCCTGTCCAAATCCAATATAAAGGATGAAGCCTATGGACAAGGATACACTATTTTCTTCATTTGGTAAATGGGTCACTCCTCTCAATTCTGTCAAATTTACACAAAGAATTGAAGAGATGAAACAAGATAAATATACGAAAAAATTAACCACAAAAGCGTATTTACTTTTGTTTTTACATGCTCAACTTCAACAACGAGAAGGACTGAGCGCCATCGCCGATGATGCGTTACTGGATGATTTTCAGCGAGAATTAGGATTGACATCTATTAGTGCTTTCACAACTTTCTCGAAAACATCGCCAAGTAAAACCCGAATTACTCGCAGAAATCTTTCTGGATTTAGTGAATCAAATCCGTCAGATGTCCACGAATTCCTCCAGTCAGGTGAGTGGCTTAAAAATCGTGGATTCTACGACCATTTCACTGAATCTGAAAAAATATCAATGGGCTACTTTTCGTAAAACGAAGTCGGGAATTAAGGTTCATTTACGACTGGTGTTTGTCAATGAAGAGACGGTTTATCCGGAAAAAATGGTCATGACCCCAGCAGGGAACAATGATCGAACACAAATGGAACAACTGATCGACGAAACAGATGCCATGTACGTGTTTGATCGTGGTTATGTAGACTACGAAAAGTTCGATTATTACTGTGATAAAGGCCTCTTTTTCGCCTTCCGTCTGAAAAAGAATGCCTATGTTCGATTTCTTGAATCGTTCTCTGTCCCATCCAATTCCTCTATCTTATCTGATTCGATGGTGGTCATTGGGACACCACAAAAACGAACGGAAAATGTCTTTCGATTAATCGAAACATTCGATTCGGACGGGAATCGAATTCGAATCATTACGAACCGATTCGACCTAGATCCAGAAGAACTTGGTGATATCTATCGTTCTCGATGGGCCATTGAACTATTTTTTAAGTGGATTAAGCAACGTTTAACACTCAAACATCTTTATGGAACGAGTCCAGAAGCTGTAGAAAATCAGGTTTACTTAGCTCTGATTTCTTACTGTTTACTCATTCAATTTAACTTGAAATGAAATCGAAACATTCTCTCACCCAGATTTATCGTTGGCTTCGCGTTTTTCTTTGGAAACCAAGTACCGTGTGGGTGGAACGAATTCAACGGGAATGAGTGAAAAAAGTCGGCGAAGCGTGGTAGCCATGTAACAATAAAATAAATACATTTATTACCAAATGGAAAGTGATCACCTTTAGTTGGTTACTGCCTTGTTTTTCGTTTATCATAAAACATTTTATTCAGAAAATTCTGCATAAAATGTTTTTATTTTTATGCAACGCTACTGATTTAGATAATACGATATAAAAAATTAATAATGAATAGTTCGAAAATACTATTTTTTCAAAAATCACCTTATTGATAAATAGAGAAACTTAGTTAAAGTAGTTTTCTGGTTTATAGCAAAAAATTTTGAACAAATTTATTCTAGATATAGAGGGAGGTGAATTGTTTATTATTTATATTTTCTTAGGAAATGAAAAGATAAAAAAATTTGTGGAGGGAATTTTATGGTTAAATTTAAAAATAAATTAACTAATGAATTTAAAGAAGCTCAATATGCTGCAGGAATGAACTTTGACGTTGAAGAGATAGAACCTTTTTTAAACTATTTATCAAAATCTATTTTAGATATTGGATTGACTCAAAAAGATATTAAATTGATTCAAGAGGAAATAGAAAGAACAAATGAAGATAATAAGCTCATAGAGTTTGGAACCTTTGATGTGACTTATAAAGGAAAACAGACAAAAATACGAATTCAAGTTGAAATACAAATTGAAGACGAGGATAAAGAGGTAGTTATGTATATATATAGTAGTCAAGAATTAGTAGATATTATAGATAAGGAAATGTTGAAGGTAGAGGGACAAAGGGAATTTTAATAAGTCAATAACTTGCTGTACAAAACTATTCACAGCTTGAAATAAAATATTTTACTCCAAAAAATAATAACCTTTTAATGTAGATTAAACTAAGCGCTAAGTGATCCCCTCCATAATAGGTGGAAATTATTTTACGTTTACAATTCACAGCATCTTATAGTCAAAAGTACAATTGAAAATAGGAAAAAAGTAAAAAATATGAGTTTCGTAGTAAAACTTTATTTTAGCTAGAATGAAAGAAGGGGTCATTACACATATAAGGAAAAAGAAAGAGAAGAGGAAACAGAAAAAGGAGGAATCTGTAAAGAAAACTAAAAAATTGATAAAAGAAATACTGAGTAATAAATTTACGAACCTGTTTAGTGAAATTTTGTCTATTTATATTAATTTTGTTACTAAAAAGAGCATTAGACCTTATTATTGAAAACATTAATAAATATATAACTCCGGTATTTAGAAGTAAACCGGTAAGATTAAAAGTTGACCATTTTAAGGTAAACACTGCTAAATCGATTTATCTGCGATTACCACTCAAGACATGTGGAGTGTGTGGCGAAGATGGTTTTAAAAAAAGAATTATAATAGGTCTTCTTTTTATGAATTATGTTATTGTATTGCCAAATACGGCTACTTCAATATTCAATCATTTGTTGATCAGCATGGATGATCGGCTTACTCCTTGTTTCTAAAAGAAAATATAATCAAAGATAAAAACAAAAGGGCCGTCATGTGGGAGTGCTTGGAAGAGATTGTGTTGAAGGAAAATTAAGCAGAGGGAGCCGGAAATCCGTAAAGATTTTCGGAGCTCCCTCTGCTTTTATTTCGATTTAGTCAATGAAGAAAATTCAGGAATTGCCTCATGAAAGGACAGGAACTTTTAAAATTGTATTTTGATTATTTGTTGGCTAATCCATTCAACCAATTTTTGGTTGGGAATGGGTGTGTGAAAAGAGGTTCCGTTCAAACTATATAGAATATTTCTTGATTGATCACGATTGCTTTTCAATCAAATCGAACAATTCTTCTTTACTTAAATCAGCTTGATGAAAAAGAGAAAGAATTAAGGATTCATAGGACATGAATTGGATTATTCTCCCGCACTTTAAGATACAAGGCATCTCAATTAAAAAAGGGTAATGAGTTTGTAGGGGCTTCATTTTAAATTCATGGACTATAGGGTCTAGTTTTTTGCAAAGGGCTGAAACGGTGGATTTCGAGAATTTCTTGTCACATAATTGTTCTGTAATTTTTTGTACTTTCCGAGTTGAAACACCGTTTACCACTATTTCCAACATAGCAAGCAATAATGCTTGTTCGCTACGCTGATAGCATTCAAAGAGATCGGTACTAAATTTGCCATTACGATGCCGTGGTACGTGTAAGTGGCAAATATGAAATTTTGTGTAAAATAATGGTAATATCTGGACGATATATATAATGAGGGTCAATTATTCTATGGGCTGGTGAATCCTCAAAAATAACATTTGAAAGGGGGTGCTTATATGAAAGCAAAGAGGTTAATCAGTTTATTGCTTGTGATGGTCGTAGTATTTTTCATGACAACAACCGCATTCGCCGCTTCGTCATCGAAAACATTCACCTCATCCTCTGGAACAATCGGTTCAATGAGTCTGTATCTTGACCCGGGTGAGAGTGGTTCCTCGTCTATTGCTACAATTAATGTCTCCGGATTACCGGCAGATGCGGTCATTACAAAGGTCGTTGCTGATTGTAACACGATGTCGTATTCTGGCGCAATCCTGTCAAACAGATTGTATATAACAACTAGTAACATTTCCGGATGGACATCGGCACCATGGGGATCTGGTAACAAAACAGAAATTTCTGCAGAATTGATTGGCACACTTGCGAATGGCACATATCAACTTTACTATACGGGAACCAACGTCAGCAGTTTGTCTCCCGGTTATAAAACATATAAAAATATAAAGCTGACGGTGTACTACAACTACTAAACAACATCTTAAACCCGGATAGGTAAGTAGTGGTTATCGCCAGGTATTTTCCAGCAAAGTATCAGGCGAAATCCTATGAAAAGGAGTGAATGGAAAATAAGTCGTATAAAACCATTAGATGTCAACTTAATCAATATATTGCTTGGAACAAAAATTGACAATAAGCTGCGGATGAATGGCTTTCCGTCCCCTGACTTTACCAGGTTCGATTTCTGCACGAAAACAGCCCCTGCCATGAGTGAAGAAGAATTCAGAGAGGCTATTATTGAACAGGCAAAAAAAGATGCTGCCAAAGGTATCTGTGGCGGTGAATCTGCGGGCTACAGAAATCTTATGAAAAGCTATATTTCCGTTGCGTCTCCAGATAGAAAAGGTATTATCGCAAAAGCATCCCAAAGTTTTGCCGGCAAAGGCCGAATATCCTTTGTGGAGTTCAAAGATGCAGGTAATAATGTCATTGCCCATTATTCACAAAATAATGGTTGGACAATGGTGATGACAAAAGCAGAAATGGCACGAACTAGTGAGTTTAGCGCAATATACGTTGAAGCATGGCGCGAGGCATATTATGGGAAAGGCAATACTATCGATGGTGCTGCCATCTCATCGGGAAGTACATTCAGCGTATCTGTTTAATCTCACCAGTTTCTATTCAATTTTCGAGCTGGGTGTCCGATAAGTCCCTAAAATGAAGCAAGTGGAGAAAAACAATGCGTTTCTCTCCACTTGCTTTTATATTTTTTCGATTTTTATCTGAAAGTAGCTGGCGGATGCCGGCTACTTTCAGGAAGTTGTGGGCTAATGCCACTATCCTGGCCTCTTTTACATCAATTCGATTAATGAATTGATGCAGCATTTCTGGTGTTCATTCATTAGGTATATAATAACAAAGACAACTGATAAGTGAAGGAGTTCAAAAAAATGAAACATTTTTTTTGAAAATTATTTAAGAAGAAAATTTGCGTGATAATGTCAAAGAAATACTATAAGTATGTGTCTTAATCTATAAAATCATTTTTAATGTCTTGTTATGTATAAAATACCTATTGCAAATCTAATAGGAATTGCTTATAATTTACTGTACAGAATATAGTATATTGTTTTTTAAGGAAGATAGAGTATGTGGGAAAAATTTTATTCTAAAAATGGTTTAGCAGCAAAAAACATTGCCAAAGAATTGATAAAATTAAAAGTTGGAGATAAAATTCCTCGTATCTCTGACTACTGCGCCCAACTATCCATTGGCAGGGGAACTGTACAAAGTGCATTAAATTTATTGGTGGAAATGAAAGCGATTAAATTAGAGGCCAGAGGCCATTTAGGCACGTATCTAATTAGCAAGGATAACAATTTATTGCTTGAGATTGCCGGTATCGCCCCATTAATCGGCTCTATGCCGCTTCCATATTCAAGGAAATATGAAGGATTAGCGACAGGAATAGTGGAAGCATTTGAATCAACCGGAAAAACAATAAACTTAATTTATATGCGCGGCGGGTTAAATCGAATTGAGGCGGTTCGGACAAAGAGAAGTGATTTTGCAATTGTTTCTAAGATGACAGCAGATAATATCATTTCAGAATATCCAAATTTAAAAATTTTCAAGAAATTTGGAGCCAACAGTTATGTATCCGCTCATAAGATTTTCTTAGCTGATTCAGATAATCATGTAACTAATGATAAATTAAGAGTGGGCGTGGATATGGAGTCTCCAGATCAGATGCAGCTGACATTTGCTGAATTTGAAAACAGGAATGTCGAATATGTCAATGTCAATTATATGCAGTTATTCGATATGCTTAATTCAAAACAAATTGATGTAGCTGTTTGGAATGTCGATGACAAAAGAATGAATCAAACATTTCAAGCAATCGATTTTCAATCAGCGAAAGCGAAGAAAATTTCCCGAGACACAACAGAAGCTGTTATTGTGATTGATGGTGATAGAGAACAAGAAATAGCAGAAAAGTGGGATTCAGTTGATATTCAAAAAATACTGGACATACAAAAAAGTGTTGAAAAGGGGGAAAAAATACCACGCTATTAAAACATTAATTTATCATTTACGGGATTATTAAAGATATTATCCGAAAATCAAACAGTATAAGACACTATTAAAATTTGCGTTTTATACAAGACACAAAATTTTTTAAAACAAAATACTAAATACAGTATATTGGAGGTTAAAATAATAGTGAATAGCATTCAAGTGAAAGAAAAGTTAACTATTTTATTAACAAGCAGTGTTATTACACAAAAAGCTTTTCATGTAACTTTAAATACATTTGATTACTTATCAAAAAAATTCAAAAAGGAGGTAATTGACAACTCGGAAATGTTTTGGACACATATGTCAATGGCTTTAACTAGAATGGAAAGGGGTGAATGCGAAGATGGTCCTTCCAATACAATCATGAATGAAGTGAATGAGACGCCTTATAAAGAGGATATAGAAGAAATTATAAACCATATAAATTCACTGGTTGGCCAAGAACTCCCTGAAGGAGAGCGTGTCTATTTTTATCTGCATCTTCATCGAGTTATTGAATCAAATAAATAGGAGGGGTTTTTCTATGGTGAGAATTGTAATAGGTGGACAGTTGAATAAACAAGCAATTGAAAAGCAAGTGAAAGAAATCGGAGGAAATAATGTAGAAGTATCCGTTAAAAGTGATTTGGAAGCAGTTATGGCTGTCAAAAACAAAAAAGCTGACTATTATATTGGTGCCTGTGAAACCGGATCAGGTGGAGCGCTTGCAATGGCAATTGCATTATTAGGCAAAGATAAATGTGTTACTTTGGCATCTCCAAGTACCATAAAAACCAAGGAAGAAATCGAAAAGGAAGTGAATGATGGCAAAATTGCATTTGGATTTACGGCATCATCTTCAAAAAATATATTGAATATACTAATTCCTGCTTTATTAAAATAATCAGCTTTCGCAGTTTTATATTTTCTAAACATTTGATGGAACTCACTTCAATCCTTGTAAAAATGCAAATTGTTTTTTGGAACATGTGATTAATAAAAAGAAAGACACCTTTTTCTTTTGGGGAAAATATGGGTGACGAAACTTTTAACAAAAGAAAAAAGGTGTCATTTAAATGGTAATGAAAGAAACCTGCTTTACGCAATTACCAAAAGAAATTTCATAGTCAAATATATCATCTAAGAGAGGCTAATATCAAGAAATATATAGGCTATTCCTGTTTGTAAATCGATTTTTTCCAGTGTTTCAAAATAAAAATCAGTGAATCTGCGTAAAAAAGATACTATTTATCGTTTTTTACGTTCACTAACATTCTTTTTGTCTGCAGTTCTGTGAACGCAGTGAATGGCTTGCACTTTTAAGTGCTGATACAGCCTTGCCCAAATCATCCAATATGAAGTATTTTTTAAATCCGTATCCCTTAAAACCTAGGCAAGCAGTTTCAAGGCCGCTTTTATGACAGGTTGATGATTGATACAATCACTGTTTTTACATGATTTTGATGGATGATATCGGAAGAAGATCCGTTGGCAAACCTTTTGATAGTTTTGCGAAGATGTGCGAGACAAGGATGACATCACCGTTTTACATACACCGAACGATCCTTGTCAAGCACTTGCCAACAAGAAGTTTTTTGGATTGGGGCATTTTGAAAAATCAAATGAAGAAAAGGGTGGCATTTTCCACCTAATTATATCGGGCAATGTCTAACAATGTGCGAAAGTTGAGTATAAAAAATGAATAAACAGAGGTGAGTAGAATGGATTTGAATCTCATTCAATGTATTGTCATAGTTGCTGTCGGTGCGTTAGGTTCTATTCTCGTAAACCGCGGGGTAGCGGTGTTTAATGACGGGTTGCGTCCCATTATGCCTGAATACCTTGAAAATCGAATGACAAGAGGAGAACTGGCTGCAACCAGTTTTGCATTGAGTTTTGGATTAATAGTCGGCTTCGGCATCCCTCTTTCTATAGGAGCTACGATTATTATTGGCCATAGTATTTTATTAGCGTGCGACATAATTGGTATTTGGACTCCAGATAATAAAATAGGAATGGTTACAGCCGGAGTTCTCGGTGCTGTTTATAGTATAGGAATAGTGTTAGGTTTGCAATTTGTCGTAGATTTATTTAACATGCTTCCAGTAAATTTCATAGATTCTTTAAGTCTTATCGGTAATCCGATTATTATTGCATTTACAGTATTTCCTGCTATTGCCGTTGGGTATCAGCACGGTTTAAAAAAAGCTGCTGTCACGGCGATTGTCACTTTAGCCTCCTTTTTGTTATTCGAAAAGTTTGGAACATTTAAAGTCGCAGGATACGATATTTCCCTTAGCCCTGAAGGAATGGCGTTATTAATAGGAATGTTAATGATGGTTTATTATGCCTCTAGAGTTAAAGGCGGAGAGGATACTACAAATGCCGATTTAGTAAATATTTTTAATGAACGTGTAAATCGAATTAAGAAGAATCGCTGGTTATTAGCTTTAATGGGTGGACTTGTTTCTTTAACATCTTCCATGTTGATTTTAGCAGTTGATGCAATGCCTCAAGCATTGATTAATAAAGGTCTTTATACAGAGGCAGCCATTGCTACATTTGCACGTGCGATCGGATTTATTCCTTTAGTTTTTTCAACTGCCATTGTAACGGGGGTTTATGGTTTAGCTGGTACGACATTAGTATTTGCAGTCGGTCTTATTTTCAGAGATATACCGATTTTGGCATTTGTGTTGGGTGCTTTAGTCATGTACTTGGAGGTCATATCATTATCAGCAGTATCAAAAAGTATGGATAAATTGCCTGGCATACGCGAGATGGGAGAGCATATTCGAACTTCGCTGGCAGATGTTCTCGGAATTGCGATATTAATCGGCAGTGCAATGGCAGCGGAAAAAATTGCTCCAGGAATCGGGTTCTTTTGGGTCATTGGATTTTATTTAATCAACCGGATGGCATCAAAACCACTTGTTGAATTGGCTGTTGGGCCAATAGCGGTCATATTATTGGGGATCATCGTTAATCTTCTTTACGTAGTTGGTTTATGGCAGGTTGGTTAAATACAATGGCATCTCTCCAATCTCATTTTGGGATTGGAGAGATGTTCAGTTGAAATTATTAAAAAAAGGGGAAAGTATCTAATGTTGAAAAACGGGATTACCTATATGCATGAGCATACAACCATTGACCTTTCTGAAGTAAAAAATAATGAGGATTGCCGGTTGGATGTATTTCCTGAAACTGTAAAAGAATTTAAAAAATTATATGAAAAGGGTGTACGTAATATTATTGATGTAACCAATATCGGAATGGGGAGAAGTATTACATACGTCCAAAAGGTTTCAGAAGAAAGCGGGATTAATATTATTTTCGCTACTGGTTTCTATCAAGATTCTTTTTACCCGATTCAAGTATTTCGGGAAACAAAAGAAAAGCTGGCAGAAAGAATGATAAAGGAAATTGTCGAAGGAATAAAAGGAACAGATGCAAAAGCTGAAATTATTGGTGAAATTGGAACAAGTTATAATAAATGGACAGAAGCTGAGAAAAAAGTGTTTGAAGCAGTTGTCATCGCCCATAAAGAAACGAAAAAACCAATTTCTACACATACATCTATCGGAACGTTAGGACATGAGCAAGTGGAATTCTTTAAAAAGCATGAAGTAGATTTAAATCGAGTGGTCATAGGACATGTTGATTTAACAGGAGACGCCGATTATGTATTAAAAATGCTAAGAGAAGGAGTATATGTAGAATTTGACACAATAGGAAAAGAAAGTTACATGCCGGATCGCGTTCGAGCAGAAATGTTGAAAAAAATACAGGATAAAGGGTATATCGACAAAGTACTATTATCTATGGATATTACTAGAAAATCACATCTCGAATATAAAGGTGGATTAGGGTATTCCTATTTACTGGACACATTTGTCCCCCTTTTGCAATCTTATGGGATTACAAGTGAATCGATCGATAAAATGTTGATTCATAACCCACGTGCTTTTATGGAAGGGTAAGGTGAATGATTATGGAAACTTATCCGCTAAAGAGTATTTCTATTGAAGAAGCTAAGCGCAGACAGTTTAAGCTCGTTGATGTCATTACAAGGCATTTTCGCGGAGATGAAATGATTTCGCTTGGTGATCTAGGTGTTGTAAGAGGCATTAATAAACCAAAATTTACAAAAAAAGTAGAAGAAACATTAGCTGACTTCTTTGGCGTAGAGAAAGCATTATTGGTGCGCGGCGCTGGAACAGGTGCATTGAGGTTTGGTTTTATGAGTTTTTTGCAGCCGGGTGATCAGCTCCTTGTACATGATGCACCTATATATCCAACAAGCAAAACAACTTTAGAATCAATGGGGATAATGCCGATATATGCGGATTTTCACAATCATGAAGAAATCAAAAATACAATCAGGCAAAATCCAAAACTAAAAGGCGCATTGATTCAGCATACTAGGCAAAAAATTGATGATCATTATGATTTGGCTGAAACAATAAAAATAATACGTTCGGCTGATCCGGCTCTAATTATAATAACAGATGACAATTATGCTGCAATGAAAGTAGAAAATATTGGGGTGCAAGTCGGAGCGGATTTGTCCACCTTCTCAATGTTCAAGCTATTAGGTCCAGAAGGTGTTGGAATCATATTAGGGAAAAAGGATTTAATCAAGGAAATAGAAAAAATGAATTATTCCGGAGGAAGCCAAGTTCAAGGCTATGAAGCTTTGGAAGCATTAAGAGGTCTTGTATATGCTCCCGTTATGTTGGCTATACAAGCAAGCGTGAATGATCAATTAGTCCATGCCCTTAATAATGGAGCAGTAAAGGGTGTGAAAAGGGCTTATTTAGCCAATGCACAATCAAAAGTTTTACTTGTGGAATTTACTGAACCAATCGCAGAAGAAGTACTTTATCATGCCAATGAATTAGGGGCGGCACCCAATCCGGTCGGCGCCGAATCAAAATACGAAGTTGTGCCAATGTTTTATAGAGTTTCCGGCACTTTCTTATCGTCAGATCCAACATTAGCCAAAAAAATGATACGTATTAATCCATTAAGAAGCGGAGCGGAAACAATTTTAAGAATACTAGAGGAATCCATTCATCGGGCAACCGAAAATCATAAGGAAATATAGTAAAGGGGGATCAAAAATGAACAAAAGAGTCATTATTATTATATTGGACAGCTTAGGTGTCGGTTATATGGAAGATGCCAAAGACTATCACCCTTTAGATGTCGGCGCCAATACTTTTTATCATATTATTGATGTAGTGCCATCATTGAAAATTCCAAACTTTGAAAGATTAGGCATCAACAAAATTTTACATCATCCGAAATTAAAAAATGTTGATAATATTGCCAGTTACGGTGTTTTGAACCTTATGCATCAAGGAGCAGACAGTTTTGAAGGGCATAATGAAATTATGGGAACAAAACCAAAAAAAGCGTATTTAGCTCCTTTTGTTGAAAATATGGATCAAGTAAAACGTGCTCTAGAAAAAGAAGGATATAAAGTAACGATCCCAAATCCTGAATTGCCGTATCTATTAGTCAATGATTTAGTCATCGTCGCTGATAATATCGAAACTGATTACGGCCAAATTTATAATGTGAGTGCTCCGCTAGATTATATTCCGTTTGAAGAAGTATTAAAAATAGGGCAATGTGTGCGCAAAAATGTTAAAGTCAATCGTGTGATTGTCCTTGGTGGCGAAAATGTAACACCCGAACACTTGCAACGATCAGTAGAAAGACGGGAAGATGGATTAGTAGGGGTGAATTCACCTAAATCAAATGTATATAAACAAGGGTATCAAGTACGTCATTTAGGTTTTGGCATCTCTCCTGAATTTCAGCTGCCAACATTGGCGAAAAAAAGCGGAATGGAAGTTTCTCTTATTGGAAAAATGCAGGATGTCATTTATTGTGAAGGCGCCAATAGATTTCCGGGTGTCGATACGGAACAAGTAATGAAGGATATTTTACATGAAATGGACAATGTAAAACATGGAGTAATTGCTGCAACAGTACAAGAAACAGATTTGGCCGGACATGCACAGAATCCAGCCCGCTATGCGGATCGTATTGAAGTGGTCGATAGATATTTGCCGGAAATACTGGAAAAAATGACAGAACAGGACCTGTTGATTATGAGTGCGGATCATGGGAATGATCCTACGATTGGCCATAATCAACATACAAGAGAGAAAACGTATCTGTTAGTTTATCATAAACAAATATCCCCCGTTAAAATTGGAGAAAGAAAGACACTATCAGATATCGCTGCAACTTCTGCAGAGTATCTTGGACTTAATAAAACTGAAAACGGAACTTCATTCCTTCAAATATTGCAAAAAGGAAAGAGGAGACTGACGGATGTTTTTACAATCGACAATAATGCATAACAAAAAATTAATAGAAGCTGCATTGGACTTTCATCAGCAAGGAATTATCCCACCCAATACTTATGTAATAGATCTTGATACAGTAAAGAGGAATGCTAAAGCTTTATCTGAAAAAGCCAAAAAACAGGATATTGAACTATTTTTTATGACAAAACAATTTGGCCGCAATCCGTTGGTGGCGCAAGCTATTGTTGAATCAGGGATTGAGAAGGCAGTCGCCGTAGATCCATGGGAGGCCATGACTCTTAGTAAAAATGGCATTCAGATTGGCCATGTTGGACACCTCGTTCAAATACCTGTCCATATGATATCAACAATATTAAATCTTAATCCTGATTATGTTACAGTTTTTAGTTATGAAAATGCTCGAAATATAAGCAGAATTGCTCAACAGATGGGAAAAAAACAAAAAGTCTTTTTGCGCATTGCAAACAAAGACGATTATATATATAACGGTCAAGAAGGTGGATTCACATTTGAACAGTTAGTGAAAGATATTGAATCTATGGAAAAATTGGAAGGCATTGAAATAGCCGGTTTAACAAGTTTTCCTTGTATATTGATTCAAGATGATGTTCCAACCATTACTCCGAATGTCAAATCCATGCAGACTGCAAAATTGTTTTTAATGAATAGAGGATATGAAAAGCTTGAGATGAATATGCCAAGTGCCACTTCTACCGCAACAATGAAATTATTAAAGGAAAATGGTGCAACACAAGGAGAACCCGGTCATGCATTAATTGGAACGACTCCATTGCATGCTTCACAAAACTTGGAAGAAAAACCTGCGATGGTATATGTATCGGAGGTATCCCATTTATATAATAATCATGCATATGTTTTTGGCGGCGGATTTTATCCGCGTTCACATATGAAGGAAGCATTAGTTGGAACAAATAGACAAAATCTAAAGCGGGTTCCTACAATTGATAATGCTCCGACTAATATTGATTATTACGGCTCATTGGCGACAGACGGAGTACGAGTGGGAGATACGGTCATATATGCCTTTCGCACACAAGTATTTGTTACCAATGCCCATGTTGCCGTCTTAAAGAATATTTCCGCCAACCCTGAACTTGTAGGAATTTATGATTCTATGGGGAATTTAATCAATTGATCCAATAAAAATGATCATTTTTACTGCAAGAGCATGGTTGTTAATGGAAATTTTGGAGGAGATTTTAAATGTATCGAGCTGTCTTTCTGGATATAGACGGGACAATTTTGAATTCTAAAAATCAGCTTGAAGATGAAACCATAGAATCTATTCATAAAGTGCAAAAGAAGGGGATTATCGTTGGTTTGGCTTCAGGCAGGTCTTTAGAAGCCTCAAAAATTTATGGTGATAAATTACAGTGCTCGCTTTATGCTGCTTATAACGGCAGCCTTGTATTTTTAAATAATAAGATCATTCATGATGTAAAAATATCAGCAAAAGTTGCCTATGATCTTTGCAGCCAAACTTATCAATATGGAGGCAAGTATATTCACTTTTCGTACAGTACCTCACGATCTAATCAGCCTTTATATGAAGAACATTTACTGCCATTTGCAAAAAAGACAAATTTAGAGGATACGGATTGCGAAGCGCACCGATTAACTTTATATATAAATTCTGAACAACGTAAAGTTCTTAAAGAGAAAGTGCTGGAGGATTATGTTTTTGAAGAAGGAGATCGACTCGAGGTATATCCAAAAGGTTCTAAATGGACCGGTATTCAATCTGCCATTCAACAATTGAATATATTGCCTGAAGAAGTGATTGCAATCGGTAATGGGATAAATGATGTCGAAATGTTGGAATCATCTGGATTAGGAATCGCGATGGGAAATGCAACTGATTATGTAAAAAGTAAAGCAAACATGATTGTTGAAGATAATGATCATTATGGAGTAGCAAGAGCACTAAGAACGATTTTTAAAATATAAAATATTTTGTTCAAGAGTAAAGATTCCCATAATGATTTTGTAGAAAGGGGAAATGACGTGGAAATTATTAAAGTAAAAGATTATGAAGAAATGAGTGAGAAAGCAGCTAATATAGTCATAGAGCATATGAAAAGTTTGAAAAGACCAGTCATTGGTTTTGCAACAGGTTCAACTCCAATTGGTTTATATAATTGTTTGGTCAAAAAATATCAACAAAAGGAAGTTTCATTTAAAAATGCAACTACTTTTAATTTAGATGAATACGTTGGGCTGCCTAAAGAAAATAAGAATAGTTACCACTATTATATGCATGAAAATTTATTCCAACATATTGATATTCAACCGGAAAATGTTCATATTCCTAATGGAATGGCTGAAGATTTGGAACAAGAGTGTATGACTTATGACAGATTAATTTCTAAAAATAAAATTGATATACAAATATTAGGACTGGGATTAAACGGCCATATTGGTTTTAATGAGCCAGGGACCAGCTTTAAAAGCAGAACGCATATTGTTAAACTGGATCAATCAACGCGAAAAGCAAATGCTAGATTCTTTCAGTCGATCGACGAAGTACCAACGAAAGCAATTACGATGGGAATTGAAACGATCATGGAAAGTAAGAAAATCTTGCTGCTTGTTTCTGGTAAAAAGAAAGCGGACGCCCTTGCAAGGCTATTGGGTAACAGTGATATTTCTGAAGAGTTTCCTGCTTCAATTTTAAGACAGCATAATGATGTGACAGTGATCGCAGATGAAGAGGCCTTGAAAAAAATAAATGAATAATATTTATTGTCTATTTTTAAGCTCCTTTTTTGCGAAAATAAATTCAGGGGTAGACTGTGACTTTTGGGTTTCGAATCAAGGCGTAAGAGAAAAGATGTAATTGAAAAAAACTGCCGAAAATACGGCTTCACGTATAAACATTTTGTTCGTGTATTTACATGTAATTCTTTGTAAGGCTCTTTATTGAATAAGCAATCGATAAACAATGGAAAGCATTCATCGTCCAATAGCGATGGGTGCTTTTTTCCCTTTTGAGCTATCCATGACAATATTTGCAAATACATGATATTTCCAATTTCTTGATTCTTACCAAGCTGTTGATCATAATGGATTGCCTTTTTACTGATCGAATACTCTAGCTACAATAAGATTTTTTTCTTCGCGGATTCGTATAAAAGTAAAAAAAGAAAAAGGGGATGGATTATCTTGAAGCTATATATTCAAATGAGGAAAGCAGATTGAAGACATATTTGCAAGACTATGAAGTAAACGAGTAAATACAAGGCCAAAGTCTTGTTGTATTGGGAGGTATTCATGAATAAACTAAATTTTTGCTTGCAAGCTGTTATTCCAAAAGTGGATGGATTAACCGAAAAGATAAAATCGGAAAAACCCCTCTATCCACGGCATGCTATTTCGGATATGTGGATATATCGAGGGTTTTGTTGAATAACGGTGCAAAAATAAATGAAATATGTATGGATCAAGCATATAACGGATGGGATGGTCATATACAGATTGGTACATTGAACCTCTCCGAGAGTATGGTTGGATCAATCTATATTTGGATGATTTATCGGACATTCCGATTGGCTTAATAGGTGTGGGAACAATGAATAAGCCATTTCATAAATCAACAAACAACATGTGCATATTCTTTCGTTGGATCATGATTTGGGAACAGATGAAAAAGGAAATTTGCGAAGAATCGGTTATAATTTGGTTAAATATATTTGTGAAAAAGGTATAAGACCTGAAAACAGAATTTACATTAAATGTCGTGGAAAAGGAAAACATGTATCAAACCTTACTGGCCGCACAAAGAAGAGGGTTCATTGACAAGGATATTGAAATTTATCATTATCAGTTTGTTAGGAACAGGACTCGCGAAGAGAATGAAACATATTTATGTTGCTTTGTATATTTTAAGCATATAAATGTGTTGTTTTTTGTGTAGAATTACGTGTATCAAATAGATTAATAATGCATTTATTAAAGGAAAGGGGGATGGAAGGTGGGTGTTCATACATTGAAAAAAGAACAACATCCTATTGCTAACACGAATACATTGCATTTTTTGAAAACAAATGTTTTAAGCGTAACGGACATTTCGAGAACAAAAAAATTATCAGAAATACTGGATCTTTTTTCTAATGGTTTCACAGATGAAGTATTTGTTATTCAAAATGCAAAAAAGAAAAATGCACAAGCTGTAGTCGTCAATATAGATTATTTTGAAACATTGCTTCAAATGAAAGAAGTTTTAGAAGAAGCGCTTGATCAAGTCGTTATGGAAGAAGCCTATGCACGTAAAGATAAACCTGCAAATCAAACCTTATCAGATATTTTTGATGAAGACGATATGAATGTAAATGAATTAATGAAATTATTAGAGGAAGATGGATGTGAAGACACTTGAAGATTTGCAGGCATTGGTTTTAGAAAAATATAATGTCGATCTGAGATTTGTTGAAGATGTTAAACAAGATATTAAAGCGATTAACAAAGGACATAGGCAAACCGTTTTATTAGAAATATTAAAAAGAGCTAAGCAAGGCCCCCTATTTAAGCCTGACGGAGCTGCTGAATCACTACATGGGGACTTACATGGTTTTGCAAGGATTAAATCAAAGTTATTAAATATTAGGGTGATTTATCGGCAAGTTGAAGGACGGCCGATAAGAATGGAAGTTATTGCAATTGGTCCTCGTGATAGGAAAAAGGCATATCGAATGGCTGCTGAACGTTTACAAAAATTCTTTATGGAAATGGATTAGCAGTTTACTACCGCGGTGGAACCTCACACCACTCACTAAAGTGGCGTGCTTCTCCACGTTTCTATGAGAATTTCCTGCTTCATCACATCGCAGCCTATCTCTACAGGCTTCGATCCACTCCTGCATTGATTGCGTAAAATATGCTTCGAGAATTCTCTACTGGCTGTACAATCTTTTTTAGAAAAATACTCTGTCAAACAATGACAAAAACAATTCCTGCTCCTATGAGTCAGGAGTTTCTTTGTTGTATTTTCTCCCTTTTTGTGACAAAAAACGGATTTACCGAAACATAGACCCTATATATAGAAGTTAGTAGTTTGTTTCGACATAGAGTGAAAAACCACGTCCAGAATTGACAGACATCACACCACTGCTGGCGAGAAAACCAAACAAAGGAACAAATTCAAAAAACAATTAGAACTGTTTGTTAAAATTATCTATTTTGTGTTTTGGGAGGCAGATTATTGAAAAAAAGACACATCGTTTAACTGATATGTCTTTTGCGAATAGGTTTCTATAAAATGCAATAGGCTTTCCCTTTTGCGATTCTCTCTTAATTTTTCTTCTCCTCTATGAAAAAAGAGATGGTGATTTTTTCTGGTTTACGGTTTTTGAGTGATAGAACCGATCTTTTTATCTATTATTAACGTTTTCAATAGGAAATTGAAATTGGAATTATCCAATAGTTTAGAAGGAGAAGAAAATGATGAATGAGGAAAAAATGAAAATGATTGAGTTGGCTGTGAAAGATTTGGTTTTGTAATGCACAAATTCAGGACACAAAACGGTCTTCTTTAATTGGATTATGTCAAAAATTATTTGAAAAAGCTCATCGGCCGGGATTCGATTCATCCTCAGTATCTAACGGGAGAGATAGTAACCTTCTGCACAGCACAGCAAGCACGGCAACATTTTTTTAGGAGAAACAGCAAAGTGGGAGTATTTTTTACAAGAAAATATGCATCCAGTCCCATCATTAGACAAGAATGCTGGAACGATCATGTTCCTAATTGGAACAATAAAAAGGGAACCATTTTCAAAACACCCGGGAAACCGTCAATCCTGTCAAACGGAGAAGGAACAAAAAAGGATTAAAAGCAAATGATAGTTTTTGATAAACTTTAAAAAAAACCATCCCAAGAATGCTGGCGTCATAACAGCATTCTTGGGATTTGTTTGTAAAACATAGAATATTGGGAAAATTTTTGTTATGGGACAACTGAAGCTTTAAAACAGCAGAAATCCAATGGAGATCGGGATAAAACTGAAAATTAGAATCATGACGCAAAATCCCATAATATCTCGGATGTGGAGGCCTGCGATCGCTAAAATGGGAAGCGCCCAAAACGGCTGGATCATATTTGTCCAAGCATCTCCCCAGGCTACCCCCATTGCTGTTTTGGCCGGATCTGCTCCCAATTCCATTGCTGCCTGAATCATAATCGGTCCTTGAACCGCCCATTGCCCGCCCCCGGATGGAACAAAGATATTGATTAAGCCAGCACTAAGAAAGGAGAGGTAAGGCAAGGTTTGTTCGGTCGAAACACTGACGAACCATAATGCGATTTGCTCAGACAATCCTGAATGAATCATCATTCCCATAATTCCAGCATAAAAGGGAAACTGGATGATAATCCCACCGGCGTTTTTAACGCCGTTCGCTACCGTATCCAGAAACCTTTTCGGTGTTTGATGAAGCAAAATTCCAAGGAAAAGGAAAATAAAATTGACGATATTAATGTTTAGGTTAAATCCGTTTACAGCAAAATGATAAACAATAAATGCAATTCCCATAATGCCGATGATCAGGGATATTGTCCGACTGTTTTCCAATTTTTCTGCTGGTGTCATAGGTGTCACATGTTCTACTGCTGCTGCTTCTTCATTTGGAATCACCCATTTCGTTCGATCTTCGAGCAGGCTCTCTGCATTTTTTAACAAATAACGGTTAAACAGCGGCAAGGTGATCAAAAGGGCAATAACAATAAATAAATTTGTCGGGCTAAAAAGGGTTTTCGTCACTGGGATCACACCCATGGATTCCTCCAAAAAGTGGCCCGGGGTTGCAATGGTAAGTGGGATCGAACCGGAAAATCCCCCGTGCCAAATGAGGAATCCGCTGTATGCACTGGCAATTAAAATACGGTAGTCGACGGATGGAACATGCTTGGCAACATGTATGGCAAACAAAGCGCCGATCACCAGCCCGAAACCGTAATTAATCAGGCAGGCGATTAATGAAACAATGGTTACAAGCATGACGGCATGGGCAGGGGTGCGTGCAAAGGTGCTTACTTTCGCCAAAAACCTTTTAATGACGGGAGTGTTTGCTAATATATAGCCGGTTACAACCACAAGGGTCATCTGCATGGTAAATTCCAGTAAATCCCAAAAACCTAAACCCCAATGGGTGACCATGTCCACTGGACTGTTGTCTGTAAAGAAAACACCTAATAAATATACTAAAAACGTTAAAATAATGGCGAACAGCAAGGCATCAGGCAAATAACGCTGCACCACCCGGTTGAAAAAGGATGTAAGTGTCTTCAATGGTTTCTCCTCCCTTTAGCAAATAATAAATTCTGTTTGTTTTTTCCACCGGTTCCGTTAAAAAATAAGAGCAAGTAAATGAGTACATAATGGAATCGCTTTCAAAACTCCTTTTTGCATCCGCTTACATAAAAGTTTACACAGGGACAAAAGGTAAAGTAAAATAAATAAAATGAATCTTATTTATTACATTTGGGAATAAAAAGGGGGATTCGATGGAACTTCGGGACATTCAATCCTTTATTGAGGTGGCCAATCATCAGAGTTTTACAAAAGCTGCGGAGCACTCCTATTTATCCCAGCCGTCATTAAGTAAAGCCGTGAAAAAGCTGGAAGAGGAATTTCATATGGAACTATTGGAACGATCCACGAGGCATATTCAATTGACGGATGCAGGAAAAGTTGTTTATGAACAGGGAAAAAAGTTAATGAATATTTTGGAAGAAACGAAAATGCTGCTGGATGAACTGGCAAACGTCGCCATTGGAGAAATTAAAATCGGCATTCCTCCCCTTATTGGAACGTTGTTTTTCCCTTCCATTGCCGGAAACTTCCATCAACAATACCCGAATGTCAAATTGGAGTTGGTGGAGGTTGGCGCAAGGGTGGTAGAGCAGCTGGTAGAAGAGGGGGAAATTGATGTCGGCATTGTGGTTCTGCCGGTGGATGAATCCATTTTTCACATTTCTTCTTTTTTTACGGATGAATTTGTCCTTTTTATCCACAAGGATCATTCTCTGGCCTGCAAACAAAGGGTGTCCGTCAAAGAATTGGAGAAGGAAAGCTTTATATTATTTGCAAAAAACTTTACGTTGCATGAATTTATTATTAACACCTGCAAAAATTCTGGTTTTACCCCGAATATCGCCTATGAAAGTTCCCAATGGGATTTAATTTTGGAGCTTGTTTCATCAAAAATGGGGATCACATTGCTGCCGAAAGTGATAGGCGGAAAACAAAATAATCCGGATATTGTTATTATTCCCTTGAAAGAAAAGGTTCTTTGGCATCTTGGTATTATCACGAAAAAGGGTCGGTACCGCTCCTTTGCTTTGAAAAAATTGCTGGAGATGCTTACGGAACAAGAAAAGTGAAATCTATACATTCCATTTCGAGTAACGTTGTATTTCAATGAATAAATAAACCGTTTCCTAATGATGGAAAGTACCTTAGGACGGAAATTCCTTGGCTGCAGTCTTTCATTTTTTGTACAAAAGATATAATAAACATATAAATTGGTGGTGAATGAAAAAGTTATCCATACGACGAACATTGATAACCGTCTTTAAACGATTCTCTGTCAGGGGGACCAGCCGATTCAGCGGCACTAACTGTATCCACTCTGAGCCGCCAACTCAAGAGCGGATTACTTTTTTTAAAAAAGACAGTATTGGTCCATCCACCCCCAGAGGAAATAGCGAGCATGAGAGATTCAAATAATGTCAAGGCATCCCCTTTCCTTCAGGGAGTGTCGATCCACCCTTGAGTTTTTCGTTTCTAGCAACTGCGTAAGAGGCATTCACACCATAATTAGGCCCCACACATAGATATACCAAACGAGTTTATTTAAAAATGAAAACAGGGTAACCTCATTCAATAATTTATGGTACCCCGTGGAAGGATAGAAATCTTATTTTACCTTACAGTTTTATGCTGAAATTATTTTCAGCTGTTTCAATATGATGATCGTATAACGAACGTTTTCTCGTATCCGGAACTAACAGACTTAAAATAAGGGATAATATAATGCCTCCCATCATAAATCCGCCAAAGACCCATGGGGAAGGACCGAAGGATTCGGCCATTGTTGTCCAAATCATCGGACCGAAACCAACAATGGCGGCTGCCACTTGATACCCGAAGGATAAACCTGTGTAGCGAACCTTTGCCGGAAATAATTCGGAGAATAAGGTGCCCTGTGTTGCGAAAATCGATGCCCAGATGATTCCCAGCATCACGCCTTGCATGATGTATAACCAGGAAGCGCCCTCGTCAACCAATGAAAAATAAGGGATAGATAAGATAAACAATAAAATTAATCCGACAATATAAATAAGTTTTCGACCAATATAATCAGACAAGTATCCTACAACCGGAATGGTGATAATCATAGTTGCGCAGCCAATGGTAAGGGCTGTTAGTGCCACTTGGTTGGAATACCCCAAGTACACCGTAGAATAAGAAAGAATAAATGACATTAAGAATACATTGAAAAATCCGTCCCCAATTTTTAAACCGATAGCATGCAAAACACTTTTCCAATTCGTTTTGAACGTTTCCAAAAATGGTATTTTCGCAATTGCTCCAGCTTCCTTTTGTTGTTTGAAGGCAGGAGTCTCTTCAATTCCGCTTCGGATCCAGAGTGCGAGTCCAATCAGAACGACACTAAATAAGAACGGAATCCTCCATCCCCATGCCAAAAATTGTGTATTAGAAGTAAAATAACTAATAACCGTTAAGCTTAATGAACCGAGAACTAAACCGATGGGTACACCTAACTGGGGAATGGAGCCATACAGTCCGCGAAGGCCTTTCGGGGCATATTCGGTGGCCAACAGAACAGCTCCACCCCATTCACCCCCAAGGGAAATACCTTGGATGAGCCTTAAAAGGACGAGTATAATCGGCGCCCAAATACCAATTTGCTCATAAGTAGGAAGAAGACCAATCAAAAATGAACTTCCGCCCATTCCAATAAGTGTAAATATTAAAGCGGCCTTTCTTCCCATCTTATCACCAAAATGACCGAAGATAATGCTGCCGATAGGTCTGGCTGCATAGCCAATTCCAAAGGTTGCAAAAGAAAGTAATAGTCCTACAGCCGGATCATGACTTGGAAAGAATAGAAATGAAAACACAAGTCCCGTAGCAGTACCATATAGGTAAAAATCATACCATTCAATGACAGACCCTGATAAGCTGGCAAACAAGATACGGATTTTGTTCATAAAAATACACCCCTCATCTCACATATCTAATAATCAAATTCAAATTCTCTTTTTGAGGGAATTCACGGTTATTTCATTATCGCTTGCACTGGAACGGCGGAATTCCATTAATGACATTCCGAGGTTTAAAATATTGGAAAAGCAGGTACATAAAAGTAACTTGAATGATTTTATAGTAAATTTTCGGATTTCCTCAACAAATGTTTTTGAATTTTTCCGACAGACGTTCTAGGAAAGTCCTTCACAAACTCGATGGTATTCGGTATTTTAAATTTTGAAAGACGGTTCCGGCAATGTTCAATCAGCTCCTGTTCCGTCGTTTGTCTTCCTTCTTTTAAAATTACAAACGCTTTAATGGCCTCATCCCGCATCTCATCAGGCACACCGATGACAGCAGCTTCATACACGTCCGGATGTTCCATGATTACATTTTCTACTTCCATTGCCGCTACGTTTTCTCCAGCACGTTTGATCATATCCTTTTTTCGATCAACGAAGTAAAAATAACCGTTTTCTGTCATAATGGCGTTGTCCCCTGTATACAGCCAGCCGTCTTGAATAGTTTCGTTGGTTGCCTTTTCATTTTTGAAATACCCTTTCATAATAGTGCGCCCCGGAATGCCTTTTACAATGATCTGACCGGGTTTGTTGACCGGTACTTCTTTTCCCGCTTCATCCACAAGTTTGACTTCGGCGCTGAGGATGGGCTTTCCGATTCCGGTATTATCCTTTTGCCCATATAATGGATTCATTAATGGCGGTGCTACAGTTTCTGTCATTCCGTATAGCTGCAACAGCGGTACATTGTATTTTTGTTCAAATTCCTGCAGTTGTTCAGGCGTGACCGATTGGGCAAAGATGATTAAGCGGAGAGGATTTTCTTTGTCTGCCTCATCAAAACGCTGTGCTAAAATCATGCGGATGGGAGCTGCAAACAATGAACCGACTGTTGCATGCAATCTCTTTGCCTGCTTAAAATATTGGGAAGCACTGAACCGTTCCGTGATGGCAACACTTGCTCCAACGGTTAAGGCAGGCATAAACAGATAGTATTGGCCATTGCCATGAAAAAGAGGAAGTACGATCAAAGCCCTGTCTTCTGGGGTAAAGTTCAGGGTCTTCGAAACAGCCTCGCCAGTATAAAGATAATTGGCATGAGTAATCATGCATCCCTTCGGCTTAGAAGTTGTTCCCGAAGTATACATGATGGAGACAATATCATCGCTTTTGAGGGATATAGGAGGAATGTCTCCCTCTGCTTTTTCAATTAAATGATCCATGCTTATTTCTTTGTATAGATCATTTTTGCAGCGGCTTAACAATATTTTTTTAAGATTTGGCAATTTGCTTTGAATTGATTGAAATTTTTCTAAATACTCCTCTTCTGTAATTAGGAGAACCGATTCCGAGTGGGCGATGTAATATTCCATTTCATTTGCAGTCGAGAGGATGTTTGTTGGTACCATAACCGCACCGACTCTAGCTAATGAAAACCAGCAGACAATGAAGTCAGAACCATTTGGAAGATGGAGAGTAACCCGGTCGCCTTTTTGAATCCCTAAATCCAAAAGTACTCGGCTGAATTTATTCATTTTTTGCAAAAACGTCTGATAAGTATACATGGTGGTTTTTTTGTTATTATCTTCAAAGACAAGAAATGGTTTATCTCCGTGTAACCTGCATTTTTCATGAAGCAAATCGATTATCGTTCTTTCTCCAATAATATCCATCGATTTCACCCCCTATAGTAAACGCTTACACCTAAAATAGACTGTAGTCTTTATAGACCATAGTTTATTTCAATATATTAGATTTGTCAATAATATTTTGTTAATTTAGAATATTTTGTATAATAGGTTTTCCAAGACCATTAGATATAATAAAAGACAAGTTGAGTTAGGAAAAAAGGGGATTTTTTTATGACATTAAATGCAAAGCAAAAAAAAGCACTTAAAACCAAAAAAAGAATTTTGGAAACAGCTTTGGAGCTGTTTAGTCAAAAAGGATATAACCAAGTCACTGTGGATGAAATCGTCGAGAAAAGCAAAACGTCGAAGGGAGCCTTTTACGGGCATTTTGCTTCGAAGTCAGAAATTTTTTTGGAAAAGTTTAAGGAAATTGATAACTTTTATGATGAATTTTGCAAAACATTGCCGAATGATTTATCTGTTAAGGAAAAAATTATACGTCTTTCCATCACACAAATGAAGTATTTGAAAAACGATTTAGGGAAAGAGTTAATGCAAACGATTTATATGAATCCCCAAAGCGCAAAGTTTCTGGCGGATACGAATCGAAGATTATATCACATTCTTGAAAATTACTTACAAGAGGGACAGGAAAAAGGAGAGTTCACCGAAGATTTTTCAATACAAGAGCTGGCCATGATCATTTCCAGGTGCATGCGGGGAACTTTATATGATTGGTTTATTTTCGAAAAGGAACTAGATCCGGTCATCGAGATTGAAAAGATGCTTCAAGCGGTTTTTCAAGGAATTGAAAAATGTTGATTTAAAAAATTACTAGAGCTTTAGAATCGTAGGAAACTACTTATCCATGGTATGAAATTGAGCCATACTGATCATCCTTTTCTTCCTCTCTTTATGTTTGAATGTTCTGATACTTACAAGCATAAGAGAGGTTTTGAAAATGGGAAATCACGTGGCTCATTTTTTATGTGGTCGCTCCTCTGTAAAGTGACTTAATATTAAATAATCAAATTCAAACATACATCCTATATGTAAAAATTTGTGTTTTTTTGCATAGAGTGAAAAACCACGCCAAAAAATGACAGAACATCATCACTGCTGGCAAGATAAGCAAACAAAGGAATAAATCCTAAAAAAACAATTGGAACTGTTTGTTCAAATTATCTATTTTGGGAGGCAGAATAAGTGACTGATTTTATAATTGAGTGACATGTTCATCATCTGTTGTTTGAAGAGATGATTTATCTGTTTTATTTTGTGCAACTGTTCGCGTTTGCATCAACGTAAAAATCATCGATATCCCCCTTTAACCAAGATATATCTCATAAAGAGCTCGCTTTGGCTGCTTATGGATTCTTTTTTGATCTTCTTTATCGGTAGAAACTCTTATTTAAACAGCACATCTCATTCGTTCAGGTGACATCTGGCGATTGGTAAATAATAGGATATGTTGATGGAGTAAAATGATTCATTTTCAAGAAAAAATTAATTTTAGCGGTCTGGTTGTATAAAGTTGATATAGAATCTGTAAATCTATAAATAATCGTGATGGACTTTAATTAGAAATACTAATAATGAACTATACTTAAATAATGATATACTATAATTAAGATATAACTGTTGTAGAAAAGGCGTGTGGCGAAAGCCATGTAGAGCTTTGAATTAGGCAGGTCGCCTGCATCCTTTCTACAAATATTGGGGGATAAGGATGGGGAAAAATGAGTAGCAGACAAACTAACACTGACGTTATTTTAATTGGTGCCGGAATTATGAGTGCGACTTTAGGGACACTGTTGAAAGAATTAGCGCCGGAATGGGAAATTAAAGTGTTTGAAAAGCTCGACAAACCAGGAGAAGAAAGCTCTAATGAATGGAATAATGCAGGAACGGGGCATGCTGCACTATGTGAGCTTAACTACACACCCGAGAAACCGGATGGATCTATTGATATTAGCAAAGCTATAAAAATTAATGAACAGTTCCAAGTTTCCAGACAGTTTTGGTCTTACCTTGTAAAAAACAATCTAATACAAAATCCGCAGGAATTCATCAGACCGCTGCCCCACATGAGTTTAGTCCAAGGGGAAAATAATGTGAGATATTTAAAGAAACGTTTTGAAGCGCTATCAAACAATCCATTATTCCAAGGAATGGAATTTTCTGATGACCCGGAAAAACTGAAAGAATGGATTCCGCTTATAATGGAAGGACGTACATCGAATGAACCGATCGCAGCAACCAAAATCGACTCAGGTACGGATGTTAACTTTGGAGCTTTAACACGCATGTTATTTGACTACTTAAAAGAGAAAGAGGTCGAAATATACTACAAGCATAGTGTTAAGGATATTAAACGCACAAGAGACGGTTTGTGGGAATTGAAAGTGAAGGATCTCAATAGCGGTTCAGTTGAAATCCATAAGGCTAAATTCGTATTTATTGGAGCCGGCGGGGGAAGTCTGCACTTGCTTCAAAAATCTGGTATTCCAGAAGGTAAACATATTGGTGGTTTTCCTGTAAGCGGATTATTTATGGTATGTAATAATCCAGAAGTTGTAGAGCAGCATCATGCAAAAGTTTACAGTAAGGCTAAAATTGGTGCACCTCCTATGTCAGTTCCGCACCTTGATACACGGTATATCGACAACAAAAAAACATTGCTCTTTGGACCGTTTGCAGGCTTCTCGCCTAAGTTCTTAAAAACTGGTTCAAATTTGGATTTGTTTGCTTCCGTAAAACCGCACAATTTCGTAACTTTGTTGGCATCAGCCTTTAAAAACTTTTCTTTGGAAAAATACTTGATCGAGCAGCTTCTGTTAACGAAAGAAAAGCGCATGAATGAGTTGCGCGAGTTTATCCCGACGGCTAAATCAGAGGATTGGGATATAGTCGTCGCAGGCCAACGTGTGCAAATTATCAAAGATACTGAAGCTGGCGGTAAAGGAACGATTCAATTTGGTACAGAAGTTGTTACGGCTGCAGATGGCTCGATCGCTGCATTGCTCGGTGCTTCTCCTGGAGCTTCTACTGCCGTACACGTAATGCTTGAAGTAATTAAAAAATGCTTTCCTCAACATTTGAATAAATGGGAACCGAAAATTAAAGAAATGATTCCTTCTTATGGTGTGTCACTAGTGGAAAACCCGGATCTTTTCCATGAACTTCATACTTCAACAGCAGAGACGCTCGGTCTAAACGGACAAGAACCGATCTCTGGTGTAAACGAAAAAGAACCGGTTTATAGCTAATTTCTTGGATGAGAAACAAAGGTGTGGAATGAATAAAGTTTAAAACAGCCACTTTTCATCAGTGGATAATTGTTTCTATAATAAAGAAAAGAGACTGATAAGTCAATGATTTTAAAGCAGAGCTAATATAAAAAAATTGCAGAATAATAGAATATAATTGAAAATAATCCGTTTTTAAAAATTTTTTGTCACGACGAAAAAAAGAGGGATGTCTAATAAGTCGTTTTTTCGATTTATAGACCTCCCCTTTAATGTTTTAGTAACGTTTATATATTGATGTTTATGTGTTTTTTGTTTTAATGACGTTTTGATTTTTGATATGCCTCCCCATTAGGTAGACAGATTAAAAAATAAAAATCTGTTTATCTTCATGGGGAGTTTTATTATGATAACCAAAAGAGTTTATCCTTACGGTGTTATACACATGCGGAATTTGAATGGAAAGCCATTTTGACAATAAAGAGCTTGCTCTCCCACAGCCTTAAAAGCATTGTAAAACTTGTGTTCGTAAAAAGACACCTGTCTTGGATAAAATTTAAACTTATTTATCAAGATTGGCAACAATATTGCCACGTAAAAAACATGTTAGGAGTTGATTTCGTTTGACTTCATAAACGTGTGCTTTTTTGTTGTGAACTTTTATATTAAAATAGTTTTTTAAAATAATGAATGAATATTATCTTGGCTAATGGAGTATCTGATACGAAAGCCGGACAAGTAGAGAACAATTAAATAGTGATAGTGTGCCGGCAATTCAATTTTTCATCTGATAGGGACAGCGGAGCCATATCGTCATATGTTGTGCTGCGGATCAGGCGCTTTGCTATTGGCCATCATCTTTTTAAATGAATTGATAGAGAAGAGTTTTGAAAAAAGATGAATATTTCTTGCGGGTATTATTGAAAATGATAATTGTTATCAAATATAATAATGTATAATCACTATGAAAGGAGTAATGTGAGTGTTTGTTCAAATAAAAACTATTTTAGTGACAGAAGGACATGCCGATCGAATTGTTGACCGCTTCACTTCACAGGGAATAATCGAACAGCAGCCGGGTTTTATCGATTTAAGCGTGCTTAAGAAAAGGCAGAGAAAAGGGAATGAAGAAGTACTCGTTATGATTCGCTGGGAATCAGAAGAGGCTTGGAAAGCCTGGGAGAAGAGCGAGGCTCACCTTGCTGGTCACCGGGCGAACCGAGGCAAGCCTGCTCCCTCCTACATTTTGGAGAGTCGTCAAGATGTCTTCTATGTGCTGGGTCAGAAGGGCTATGTAGAGTCCTCTACTCGATAAAATAAAGCAGCCTCCAGTCCAAAAGTAGGTTTTTCCTGAACATATGCTCTAAAAATTTTTAAATGCCCATTCATTTATAGATGATGGTCTATTGTGAATGGGTGTTTTTTATTGCTTAAGAATCTATTCATGCGTGGGGTTTCTGGATCCAATTGAGCGTCAAAAAGGATTAGAAGAACTTAAATCATTGCTATTAGAAGAATAGTAGATACATAAGAAGGGGAGATCGTTTTGATTATCATGTTGGATGCGATCTCCCCTTCTGGATTTTATGATATGAAAAATCCGTACACGGTGGCATAATACACACATCTAATTTTCAGTTGCTGAGTGTTGTTGAGAATTATTATTCAATAATTGGCATGATGTCCGAAAAAAAGTGGAATAAATGCAAATGAACGTTCGACCATTTAAAGAATCCTAAAAACACCCTTCACAGCAAAGCATGAAGGGTGTTTCATCAGCGTTTTAAGAATACAATCGTTCGGAGATAACCTCATCGACTGGAACATAGTCATAGCCAAGGTCATGTGCTACTGCTTTAAAGGTTATATTTCCATTCATGACGTTCACGCCTGTTTTAATCGCTTCACTTTCTTTAATTACTTGAATTACACCTTTGGAAGCAATTTGCACAGCATATGGAATCGTGACATTTGTTAGGGCAATTGTTGCTGTACGTGGAACCGCACCTGGAATGTTGGCGACTGCATAATGCAGCACTCCATATTTTTCGATAATAGGATTGTCATGAGTTGTTGCATAATTAATCGTTTCAAAGTTTCCGCCTTGATCAATAGCAACGTCGATTATGACTGACCCGGGCTGCATAGATTTTACCATTTCTTCCGTTACAAGCTTAGGTGCTTTTGCACCGGGAATCAGCACCGAACCGATAACTAAATCGGAGTCTTTGACAGATTCTGCAATATTATAAGGATTTGACATTAACGTCTGCACAGTTGAACCAAAAATGTCTTCTAATTGACGCAGGCGTGCAGGATTTAAGTCAATAATCGTTACATCTGCACCAAGGCCGTGTGCAATTTTTGCTGCATTCGTTCCGACTACACCGCCGCCAATAATCGTGACTTTTCCGCGTTTGACACCAGGAACACCGCTTAGCAGTATTCCCTTTCCTCCTTTAGATTTTTCCAAATATTGCGCCCCGAGTTGAGCTGCCATGCGGCCGGCAACTTCGCTCATTGGTGTCAATAATGGCAATGTATTATTTACGGTAATTGTTTCATAAGCAATAGCGGTCACTTCATTTTCCACTAAAGCTTTGGCCAATTCCGGTTCATTTGCCAAATGGAGATAGGTAAATAAAATTAACCCTTTTCGGAAATATACATATTCATCTGGGAGGGGCTCTTTTACTTTCAGAATCATTTCTGCTTTTTCCCAAACCTCTGAAGCTCTTTCAACAATCTCGGCACCAGCCTGTTTATACTCTTCATCGGTAAAACCGCTTCCGATTCCAGCGTTTGCTTCAATAACAACTTTATGTCCTGCATTTATTAATTGCACAACCCCTGCAGGTGTGATAGCTACACGATTTTCATTATTTTTAATTTCTTTCGGTACCCCGATGATCATCCTCACCATCTCCTTAAAATAACATCTGCACCACTATCATATCTCTTTTAGTTGAACCTTACTTTATGAAAAAATCAGAAAACCGCAAAAGTAATTTGTGTAAATATACAAATTACTCGACATTCATGCTTTCAAGTTTTAAATCCAGAAATAATGTTATTTTCTGGTTAGGGTCTTTCAGGTTTATTCCTGTTATTTCTACTACTCTTTTTAAACGGTAATTTAACGTATTCGGATGAACATGTAATAATTGCGCTGCTTGATAAACATTGCAGTCGCATTCTAAATAACTTTTAAGCGTATGCAATAAATCGGTGTGATGCTTGAGGTCATACTCTCTTAATTTTTTGATTGCCTCACTTTGATAGTGGTCACGAACTCGGATTTGATAAAGTTCATCTAAAAACTGATAGATGCCGATCTCCTGAAAACTATACTTTTGCTGTAATTCATCGGGGAATTTTTCCTTAAGCCTTAATACTTTCAATGCTTGTTTATAGCTGCAATGAACATGCTCCGGAGTATGATAAACGGAGCCGAAAGCACCAGATATATTTCGGATTTGTAAACGCATACTTATTTTGTTGATAAAATCTTTAATAAAACCGGAAAGAGCGTTCATCGCCTCTTTTTCTGTTCTGAGCCGGGTAAGCAATATTAGTTGATTTTGATCAAATAATTTGCTGACTACTTGAACTTGGTGCAATGTTTCAGCCAAATAATAGGCATGTTTTTCAATAGCTTGTGTTATATCATTTTCAAAGTTAATGATAGCAACAGCAAGATTTCCATCCAGATTAACCCCAACTCGTTTAGCCTGGTGTTTAATCTTAGACACATCGTTCAGATGACCTGTTAATAGCTTCCATAGAAATTCTTGATGACTCTCTTCTTCTTTTCGTTTTCTTATTCGCTGAAGGAGGAGATGGTTTTTCACAAGCTTTGCAGCTTCCTTTAGCAAATGCAATTGATCATCGCCCATTGTTTTATCATTGATTTGTGCCCATATAAACCCTAAAACCTCATTATGTTTTCGAATCGAAACAGCGACACGGTTGCCAAGTCCAACTTCTTCGATTGCAGGGACAATAACAGGTTCATCGCTTTCGAACAGTTTTGCCATAATCCCATTTTTCCAAAGACTGTTAATGATTTTATCTGGCACTTTTCTACTCATAATCGTGGCCATTCTTGCTTCATCAACATTTTCTTTATGTCTGCTGTAGGAAATGATCTGATGATTGGAATCCTCTATCGTTATTGGACATTCAAGCATTTCACCAATACGGTCTGCCAAAAGGTCTAGGGAATCGTCTTGACGCAACTGCGAAAGTAATTGTGGATAGCCTAATGAATTCCTCATTAATTCTTGCCCCCTTTTGCATTTTTACAGTCCTAAATCCAATAATGAAGGGTCAATTGAATGAACAAGAATCACCCGTTTTGTCGATCATTATTAAAAAAATTTCTGAACAATTATTAGAAGAGCCTAAACAAGATTCGTACCAAATATCCTTGCCAAGAAGCTCATACCGCCTAAGGTAACATAAAGAGTCATATGGCGAAAAAAGAATCTCTACATGGTCAGCCAAACACCGAGAATTACAGATTACATTTTGTTTGCTTCTATAAATGCAGCCAATTATCCAAGGATTTACAGTTATGAAGAAAACTAAATATTTGCTTTTCCTTTTTCATTTACGTGTTTTGATAATTTCGTGATATTGATTTTTCCTAAATCCGGCCTGGCTTTCCTTTTTGATTGATCGATTCTTTGCCGATCATTTATCCTGCAAAAGGGATGTAATACGAAAAATTACTAATAGGAAACGCACTTTTTGCTAAGTAGAAAAACACGGGGTCAGCATATATAAAAATCTCTGTTAGTTCATAGTTATTTTGAATTAATCTTGCCGATTGTTCAGCAGTTTCACAAATCAAAGGTGTCGTCATCAATTCATTACATTCGGCAGCGATCTTACCAATTTCATGGTATTAGGCTCAAGCACATCATCTGCAATCATTAATTGAATGATTCCACCTCCTTAAAATGGTTTTAATAATCTATAATGAAAATATTCCGTCTTTATTAAAAGCAGCAGCCCATTTAAACGGTCTTTAAATAGATTATTTTTTTAAAATGCAGCATTCTCAATATTATCGTCAGGAAATCTGACAAATTATAAAAAGTAAACGTTTTCAAAATTGCCTATTTTAGAAAACGTTGGCGAACGTATGGGATAAAATCTGGGTAAAACCGATGAACTGCTTGTTCATTGCATAGACGACGATGCTTACATTTGCCGGGTTCCAAAAGAATAGGACATTTTTGCCGGAAACATATGGATAGATATTCAGCTTTGTATAATTGCCACTTGATCGAAATCTTCCGCGAAAAACTTCTTCGTATAACGGGTGAGAATTTGCATTACTGTTGGATCAATAAAGTGCTTGTACTCATGCATTTCGAAAGAATACAGCGCTGCTGAACAGTGCTATGCTGATGCTATTATTTTACCACGTTCTTGAGAAACTTGCTTTTGCTTGTCGTGTCGTTAAAATATTTGGCTGTTGTGGATATTTAATACTTTAATGGGAAACGCTGGCTCATTTCGAAGGTTCTTTATTTTACGGGAGCTTCCACGTCCTGATATGTTCATTCCGTAGGATGCCCAGTGGAAACAGCTTGAATAGTGGTGCTCGTAAAGGATATGGAGGAAATCAATCAATATTCGGCAAAAGCCCTAAACAATTGTATGGAATCGTTTAGGGCTAGGAATTTTAGGAGGTTTCTGTGTTTGGGCCTGTATTTACAGTGATGTGAAAGGACAGAGGCTGTTCACTTTTTAAATATAGTAAGTAAAATCCTCGGGTATTACCCGCTTTAAGAACTGTTTTGTTCTTTCTTCTTTTGGGTGTGTGAAAATTTCTTTAGGTGATCCTTCTTCTACAATGACTCCGCCATCCATAAAAATCACCCGATTGGCAACATCTTTCGCAAAAGACATTTCATGAGTTACAACCAACATTGTTGTTCCTTCTTTGGCAATTTGCTTCATAACTGTTAAAACTTCACCAACTAATTCCGGATCCAGTGCTGAAGTTGGTTCATCAAATAAAATGATGTCTGGATTTAAAGCAATCGCTCTTGCAATGCCAACCCTTTGCTGCTGCCCGCCCGATAATTCACTAGGGTAAGCATTGTATTTGTGGGACAGTCCTACTTTATCCAATGCTTTTTTTCCAATTTCATTCGCTTTTTCTTTTGGAATCTTCCTGCCAATAATAAGCCCCTCTGTTACATTTTCTAATGCTGTTTTATTATTAAACAGATTGTAATTTTGAAATACAAATGCAGTCTTTTGTCTTATTGCATGAATTTGTTTTCTAGTTGCTTTATGAAGATCAACCTGAATATCCCCAAAAATTGCCTGACCTTGATCTGCTTTTTCAAGAAAATTTATGCATCTTAGCAGTGTTGTCTTTCCTGATCCGCTCGGTCCAAGAATGACGACAACATCCCCTTTATCTATTTTTAAATCAACTCCGTTTAAAACTTTGTTTTTCCCAAATGATTTATGTACATTTTTAATTTCCAGCATGTTATCCACCTCTTGCCTTCAAGCTTAAGTATGGTAGTTTTATAAATATTCTCCAAAACTACATATCAATATAAAATTCAAAAAATTGCGACCTGCTTAGGCTCTTAATATTATTTCATGCAATGGCACCCTATGACTTAATGATGTGCTTTAATAAAATTGACAGTGGCTGTACAAAAATTTGAAAGTGCTGCAGCCGGCGTTTGAGGAATGAGCATTATAAATTGCATGAACATTTATTAATCCAACTGACTGTGCAGTCATAAGTTATATATGATTGCATTTGCATAAGGATAGGCTCTGTCATATGCAAGCTTTTGAATCACTATCTTTGCAGTGTCAAATGATGAACGAGAGGATGTATTGATCCACACCCTGTTAGTAGATGAGTAATGCTAAATCTGTACCTACCGCTTCGTCGTCTGCACCTTTTATCCATTCAAAAATCTGTACCATCTAATTGAGTCGTTCTAAATTTAAATCATACTATTTAGCTAGGTTTAATTTTCTATAATAATAGATCTTAATAATTTGAAAGTCAACAGTTGATTGTACAGATCGGACAAATTGATAAAAAGACATGAGAGTTACTAGTATTCTGAGCTTGTTTTGAAGTTTCATTGTAGGTGCAGCGAAAATATTATTGTTTGAAGAAATGCTCATATGTATTTTCAATACTTTATTCCTAGTTGTAAACTCATATAGAATAGCTGGCGAATATTATTTAAAAAAATTATTCAAAAATAATTAATTCCGTTTTACACTCCATTTCGTATTCACACTTTTTAAAAAAGTTCATGTCCAATTTTTACCATTTTTGCATCTGCTCTATATTACTTACTAAACTTATTTTTTGGAGTTCATATTGCGTTATCGATACATAAAGAAGAAAGTGCTGGTACAAACATTAAATTTTCTTAATAAAGTTTAATCAATGAAAAAGCATTTTTTAAAAATACTCCAAGTCTTCCATTTCATTTTCCCCCTTGGCCTTAACATCACACTACCTCATGTCCGAAAAAAGGGAACTGATCTAATTTGTTTCATCTCCATTTTTTTTCTATTCATTTTGTTAATCGATAGCCTATATTCACATGAATAATACACTGTCCGAATAATTTTTCAGACATAAGGCGAATCAATCATTCCGATAAATACAAATTATTTTTTTATGGATGAAATTCAATTAAACAAGATTTTTCTATTTTCCTGTAAAAAATTCGACTAAAGTCTTCTAATACGGAGTATCCAACTAAATAAAAAACTACTAAATGAAAAATTTCTATAATTATGGAAAACTGGAAGATTCATAAAAATTTATTGACAATGAGAATCGTTATTAATAAAATGACTCTTGAGATTGAGAATCATTATTAATAAGTGACCGAAAGGGGGAAAGCTATTTAATTCTGGAATATAACAATCTATTAATCAAATTTTAAAGGAGGGTACGGATCAAAAAATGAAAAAAATTTTTTCAGTCGTCTTTTTACTATTTGTAGTTTTTTATGCTTCATTGCCGGCATCGGCGAATAATTCCTTGGCTGATGGAACATATACCATCAACTATAAAGTTTTAAAAGCAGATAATGATTCGGTATCCATGGCCAATGATTATTGGGAAAAGCCTGCAAAACTAATTGTGAAAAATGGCAAATACTTCGTTCAAGTAAGATTAAATCATAGTTCGTGGATTAAAGAATTTAAAGTTTCTAATGTGGATACAAAAGTGATAAGCACAGATACTTCTGCAAATAAAAGAGTTGCGCAATTTGAAGTAGATCAAGTTCCCGACATTGTAACCTCTCAAATACATGTTTATATTCCAGAAGACGAATTTCCTGGAGAGGGTGTTTATGACAGCCATTACACAATAAGACTAAAGTTTGATCAAAATAGCATTAAAGCTGTTAGCTCAGATTCTAATAGTTCAAACGAATCATCTACCTCTGCTTCTACAAAAACAAGCAATGAAAAAAGTAGTCAAAATAAAACAAACAATCAAAATGAAACAGACAAGCAGACAGAAAATAATCCGGAAACTAGTGACAGCACGTCACTTTATGTTTTCGTCGGTTTATTTTTATTATCTGCAGCATTTCTAATTTTTAAATTCAAATCTAGATTTAAAGTTTCGTAGAAGGGGAGGTTTCTTGTGAAGAAAAGGATTAGAAAGTTTTTTGCCATTTTTATGGTTTTCCTGCTATTATTGCCGACCGTCAAAATACAGCCTGTTTTTGCTGAATCGGCTTTAGCAGACGGAGAATACACGATTGGCTTTAGGGTCTTGAAAAACGGAACAGAAGATACCTCGACAATGGACGGCTATACCGTGAAGCCGGCCGGCTTAACAGTGCAGAACGGCAAAACATATGTATCAGTGACATTAAAAAGCAGCGAATGGATTAAAACCTTTCAAGTAGAACGAAATGGTGAATACGTCGATGCGGAGGTTGTATCGACGAATGAAGCAGAAAACACGAGAGTCGTCAAGTTTGAAGTGGATGATTTAACGAAAAAATTGAATGTTCAAACAAGAGTCGCCGTACCAGGCGTATATGATACAGTTCATACGGTTCAATTCCAATTTGATGTAAACAGCATTACACCAGTGCAGGCGGAGCAGCCGGAAGAGGGCGGGCAAGAGCCTGAAAATCCGGGTCAAGAAGATGGGGAAGAGCCGAATGATCCAACTCCTGGAGATACTAAGCCAAATCCGCAGCCGGGAGAAGATGGCAATCAAGATGAGCAGCCTGCGGAACAGCTTCAAGACGGAGAATATACGATTGGCTTTAGGGTCTTGAAAAACGGGACAGAAGATACCTCAACAATGGACGGCTATACTGTGAAGCCAGCTGGTTTAACAGTACAGGACGGCAAAAAATACGTCTCAGTGACGTTAAAAAGCAGCGAATGGATTAAAACCTTTCAAGTAGAACGAAACGGTGAATATGTCGATGCGGAGGTTGTATCGACGAATGAGACAGAAAACACGAGAGTCGTCAAATTTGAAGTAGATGATTTAACGAAAAAACTGAATGTTCAAACAAGAGTTGCCGTACCAGGTGTATATGATACGGTTCATACTGTTCAATTCTTGTTTGATGTAGACAGCATTACACCAGTGCAGGATGGACAGCCGGATGAAGGCGGCCAAGAGCCTGAAAATCCGGGTCAAGAAGATGGAGAGGAACCGAATGATCCAGCTCCTGGAGAAGATGGTGATCAAGATGAACAGCCTGCTGAAGAGCTTCAAGACGGAGAATATACGATTGACTTGACAGTGTTCAAAAACGGGACAGATGATATCTCATCAATGGACAACTATACAGAGAAGCCGGCCCGTTTAACAGTGCAGGACGGCAAAAAATACGTCTTATTGACGTTAAAAAGCAGTTCATTAATTAAAAGCTTTAAAGTAGAGCGAAATGGCGAATATGTCGATGCAGAGGTTGTATCGACGAATGTAGAAAAAAATACAAGAGTCGTCAAGTTTGAAGTAGACGATTTAACAAAAAAATTGAATGCTCAATTGACTGTTTCGGTTCCGAACATGTATGAAATGACGCATACCGTCCAATTCCAGTTTGACGTAGACAGTATTACACCAGTGCAGGATGGACAGCCGGATGAAGGCGGCCAAGAGCCTGAAAATCCAGGACAAGAAGATGGCGAGGAACAAAATGATCCAGCACCTGGAGATAATGAGCCAAATCCGCAGCCGGGAGAAGATGGCGATCAGGATGAACAGCCTGGAGAACAGCTTCAAGACGGCGAATATACGATTGACTTTAAGGTCTTGAAAGACAAGACAGAAGATATCTCGATGATGGATGGCTATACTGTGAAACCGGCTCACTTATCGGTGAAGGATGGCAAAAAATACGTCTCCGTGACGTTAAAAAACAGCGGATGGATTAAAACCTTTCAAGTAGAACGAAACGGTCAATATGTCGATGCGGAGGTTGTATCGACGAATGACGTAGAAGACACAAGAGTCGTCAAGTTTGAAGTGGACGATTTAACGAAAAAACTGAATGTTCAAACAAGAGTTGTTATACCGCAATATGGTTATGATGGATCTTATACGGTTCAAATCCAGTTTGATGTAGACAGCATCAAGCCAGTGAAGAAGGAACAGCCGGATGAGGATGGACAAAAACCAGAAGATCCTGGGAAAGATCCGGGTACAAATAAGCCTGGAGACAATCCATCGAACAATAACAATCAAAATTCTGGAAATAAAAATGGCGGCCAAACAAGAAATGAGTTGGCTGACGGTCTATATACCGTGGAATTTACTGTATTAAAAAATGGTACAGAAGAACCGTCAATGGTCAATGATTATGTTGTCAGCCCGGCACTATTAACTGTAAAAAATGGACAATTAGATGTTGCGTTCACATTGCTAAAAAGCTCATGGATCACGAAATTACAAGTGGAAAGAAACGGCCAATATCAAGATGTGGAAGTGCGAAGCAAAAATGAAAAAGAGGATACAAGAGTAGTAGGTTTCCCAATCGAAGATTTATCTAAAAAAGTGAATGCTAAGATCAAGGTGGATATTCCAGATCTTCAATATCACAATACGTATGATATCCAAATTGCTTTCGATCCAGATAGTGTAAAACCATATGATGGAACAGGCGTTCCAACGAAGGATACGAATTCCAGCGATCAAGATCAAAACCAAAATCAGGATCAAAATCAACAAAATAGCAATAGCGATGACGATTCACTAACCTTTAACCGAGATGCAGATCAACAGTCGACAGACGATGACGCTTCCAATAACTCAAATAATTCAACCGTGAATGCCAAAACGGCTGATCTTTCCCAAATTGGTTTGTATTTGGCATTGCTGCTAGGATCTCTTGCCATCATAGTTTGGAAGAATCGCTCAAGGCTCCTTATTCATTTGAAAAAATAACCTGACTGTTGTCTTGATGCGGACATGCCCATCAAGACAACATTTTCTTATTTAAAAAAATATGACAACGACTTTTTAGGTCGGTCGAAAAAGCGGGGAGGCTTTGTTTAAGTGTGTAAACAAAGAAGAATGGGATGGCTGATCCTTTTGATAATGCTGCTGGTTGTCGTCGCCGGTTGTTCTTCATCTGCTGCTGAATCAACGGAACAAAAAAAGCCGAAAAAACAGGATCATCGAGTTGTCTCATTATCTGTTGCCGTTACGGAAATTTTTGATGCATTAGATATTGATTTAGTTGGCGTCCCCACAAGCAGCAAAAAACTGCCGGAGCGGTATAAGAATGCGAAAAGAGTGGGGTATGCTAAAAATCCTGATATGGAAGTTTTGATGTCTTTAAAACCTACTGATGTATACTCTGTTTCAACTATTCAATATGATTTAGAGCCAGTGTTTGAAAAACATAACGTTCAAGTAGATTTTTTGGATTTAACCAGTCTTCAATCAATGGAAAAGGAAATTCTTGCACTCGGAGAAAAATATGAACGACAAAAACAAGCGAAGAAGATCGTTGATAGATTCGAAAAAAAAGTAAAAGAAATCCAGAAAAAAACTCGTAACTTGGAAAAACCAAATGTTTTAATCTTACTCGGAGTTCCCGGAAGTTACTTAGTGGCAACAGAGCATTCCTATATTGGCGATCTAGTGAAATTGGCGGGTGGAAACAACGTGATTCAAGGAGAGAAAGTGGAGTATTTAGAATCTAACACAGAATATTTATATGAATCCAATCCCGATGTCATATTAAGGCTTGCTCACGGCATGCCGGAGGAAGTAGTCAAAATGTTCGATGAAGAATTTAAGAAGAACGATATATGGAAGCATTTTGATGCTGTCAAAAATGGCAGGGTGTATGATCTGGAAGAAGAATTGTTCCCGACTACCGCAACCATTCGAGCGGATGAAGCTTTAGATGAATTGGTGAAATATTTGTATCCTGAGTTTCATGAATAAGCGGACAAAAAAGAAAAGGGTGCTGATCCATGAAGAAAACGTGGCTAACTTTTGCAGTAGTGACCACAATGCTGGTTGTTGTCACTTTTTTCTCTATTGTGAACGGAAGTTTGGAAATTGGCGTTGCTGAGTTGATCAGAGGCCTTTTGTTTGGTGGAAATGAAGATGTAGAAGTCATAAAAGATATGAGATTTCCTCGGATCATTGTGTCCCTTTTTGCTGGAGCAAATTTGGCGGTATCGGGATTATTATTGCAGGCAGTCATGAGAAATCCTTTGGCGGAAGCTGGGATCATCGGGATTTCTTCAGGAGCCAATTTTGTTGCATTAACTATGATCAGCTTCTTTCCTACGTTGTTTTTTTGGATGCCGCTGTTTGCTTTTCTAGGAGGGATACTTGCCTGTTTTCTTGTTTATTCCTTTTCATGGAAATCAGGGCTCAGCCCCCTTCGATTAATTTTAGTTGGGGTGGCAGTCAATGCGGTGTTTACTGCATTATATGAATCCTTTAACTACAGAGGCTATACGACAACCAGTTCTGCGAAAGCTACTGCATCAACATTATCTCAACAAACGTGGGACGATGTTCAAACAATTGTTATATATGGTTCCATCGGTTTAATATTGTCCTTGCTCGTTTATTCTTGGTGCAACATGCTGGCTTTACAAGATAAAACGGCGCGAAATCTGGGGCTTCACGTGACAAGAGCTCGGGTTATTATATCTGCGATTGCAGTTTATTTGGCAAGCGTCACAACCGCAACTGTTGGGGTCATTGCATTTGTCGGTTTGCTAATTCCCCATATTGGACGGCTATTAGTCGGTTCAGATTATAAAATATTAACACCATTCTCCATTTTATCAGGAGCTTTGCTTATTTTAACGGCCGACACAATCGGAAGGGTGTTTTTAGCGCCGACGGAACTTCCTGCATCCATTATTATGTCATTAATCGGCGGTCCCTTTTTGATTATATTGATTAGAAGGAGTGATCGCATCTATGGAGGTTAAAAATGTTTCATTTTCATATAATCAAAAAGAGGATCAGTTAAAATCAATTAACCTTGCTGTTGAACCTGGTAAAATTACGACGATTATCGGTCCGAATGGATGCGGAAAGTCCACATTATTAGAAGTTATGTCTAGCCACAATGCACCGCAAAAAGGCCAGATTATTTTGGATGGAAAATTGATTCAACAATATAAGCCGAAGGAATTGGCGAAGAAACTATCGGTTGTTCATCAAAAAAATGAAATTCCTTTTGATATCAATGTCGAAAACTTGGTGAGCTACGGCCGCATGCCGTATAAAAGATTTTTTCATCATCATAACTCAGAAGAGGATGAAGAAGTGATTGATTGGGCGCTTTCCATTACCAATTTGCAATCAAAACGAAAAGAAAAAGTAGAACAGCTGTCAGGGGGAGAAAGACAGCGAGTTTGGATAGCGATGGCATTGGCGCAAAAAACCCCTATTTTGTTTTTGGATGAACCGACAACATATTTGGATGTTTATTATCAATTCGAAATTTTAGAGCTCATCAAGAAGTTAAACAGGGAGTATAACATTACGATTGTGATGGTGCTGCATGATATGAATCAAGCTATTCGTTATAGTGATTGGATTATTGTGATGAAAAACGGCGAAATTGTGACGGAAGGTTCTCCAAAAGAAGTGATCACGGAAGGAATGATTGAAAGCATTTATGGGGTAAGAGCCATAGTCAATCATAATGATCAAAGCGGATTTTATGTTGTGCCAATGGTAGTTGCAAGAAGGAATGACAATGAGACATGAATGATCGGGGATTGAGAAAGATCATTGGGAAACTCGTTAGCATTGTTTGCATTGGGATTTTGTTTTTTTCAGCGTATCAAATTATAAGTATCCTTTACGATTACTATACAAACCGGCAAGTTTTAGCTGAAATTCAAGAGGTTTATCAAGAAAATCGTACCGAGAGAACTTCTCACGAAGGCAAGGACTTTGAAAGAATTCGTTCGTCTTTTATTGAATTGCAGCGCATTAACCAAGATATTGTTGGTTGGATTGAAATTCCCGACACATACATTTCGTATCCGATTCTTCAAGCGGAAAACAATGAGTTTTATTTAACAAGAAATTATAAAAAAGAGAAATCAAGGGCTGGAAGCATTTTTATGGATTATCGAAATGATGTGAAAGGCCTAAATCAAAATGTTATCCTTTACGGACATCGTATGAAAGATGACACGATGTTTGGACAATTAGATAAATATCTGGATGAATCGTTTTTCCAGCATCACCGCACCATTTATTTTGATACGTTATATGAAAGCTACGATGCTGAAATATTTTCAGTATATAAAACGACTACAGATTTTTATTATATCGATACTGAATTTTCCTCTGATGACGAATTTTTATCATTCGTCAATCAGTTAAAAGATCGTTCCATTTATAAGACCGATATTGATATCGAACCGAATGATCAAATTTTAACTTTATCTACTTGTGATTACACGTTTCCTGGAGGAGAAGGGAGACTTGTCATACATGCAAAATTAAAGGAGAACAAGTAAATGGTTGAAAATTTCGAAAATAACAATTGACAATGATAATCATTTTTAATTAAAATGGTAAAGGAGGGATACTTTTGAAAACAAAACTTTTCCAATTCACCCTCACGTTTTTCTTATTGCTCTTATTTACCGGATGCGGGGTAAAAGGAACTGAATCAACAGGAGGGACAAAAGTAACAGAAAGCAAAGTGAAAGTGACCGATGCATCAGGTCGTGAAGTTGCTTTTGACACTCATCCGAAAAAATTTGCTTCATTAACGATCGGTGATATGGATATCATTCATCAATTAGGAGGGGAAATTGTCGGCAGGCCTAGTACGAAGGTAGAGATACCGGAAGAATTAGAAAAAGTAGCAGAAATCGGAAATACACACCAGCCGAATATAGAGAAGATCGTAAGTTTGAAGCCAGATGTGTTAATTGCCAATGCTGGTTTTGATAAAAACATCCCCGCATTGGAGAATCAAGGAATACAAACTATCATGACGGAAGCGAATTCCATTGAAGATATAAAGAAAAACATCGAAACATATGGAACTCTTCTCGGTAAAGAATCGAAAGCTCAAGAGTTGATTAAACAAATCGAGCAAGTCGTTGAGAAGCAAACGGAAGCTTCCGAAGCTCAAGCATTGCTTGTTTATGGAGCACCTGGATCATTTTTAGCAGCTCTCCCAACGTCATTGGCAGGAGATATTTTAGAAAAATCGGGTGGAATCAATGTAGCATCGAACTTTCCAAAGTTAAAAGAATATCCGCAATACGCTCAATTAGCGGTAGAACGTGTGGTGGAAGCTGATCCAGATATCATTTACTTAATCACACACGGTGATCCTAGCGGGGTAGAAAAAGCTTTTAAACAAGAAATGGAAAAAAATGCAGCTTGGAAAAACTTAGATGCAGTAAAAAAAGGAAACATTGTGGTGCTGCCATCGAATTTGTTTGGCACTAATCCGGGGACAAAGATCACAGAAGCAGTGGAATATATGCGTCAAAGCTTGAAAGATATAGGAAAGGATTCATGATGAATCGAAAGAAACGAATATGGCTTATCATCATTCTGATCATCTTATTGTTTCTAAGCGTATTCTATAGCCTGACAGCAGGCAGTATCTCTATTTCATTTAAGGAATTTTTTGCGGATATGGGCGATAAGGAATCGTTAGTGTACCGTGTTGTTTGGGATTTGCGGCTCCCAAGGATTCTCGTTGGGCTGCTTGTCGGCATGTGTTTAGCGGTTTCGGGTGCTATCTTACAAGGTGTAATGAAAAACCCGCTTGCGGATCCCGGTATTATTGGCGTGACGTCTGGGGCAGGACTGGCAGCGACGGTGATCATGGTGCTGTATCCCGATCAACTGCACATTTTGCCTTTAGCAGCCTTTCTAGGCGCTTTTCTTACGGCTATGCTCATTTATTTGCTAGCTTGGCAAGATGGAACTTCCATTGTTCGAATTATGTTGGTCGGGATTTCAATCAACGCCTTTTTAGGTGCGATCATGTCATGTATTATGATTTTACATAGCGACAAAGTTCAAGCGGTTCTGCCGTGGCTAAATGGCGGGATTAGCGGCGTAAGCTGGGTGCATGTAGAGATGATTGTTTATTATGCCATTTTTGCACTGGCATTAGCGTTTTTTTCCATCAAACATATCCGCATGTTGATGCTGGGGGATGAGGTGGCCACTTTATTAGGCCATCAAGTGGAAAGAAGCAGATTTTTCTTAATTTTTGTCAGTGCTCTTTTAGCTGGAATAGCCGTCAGTGTGGCCGGACTGGTAGGATTTGTAGGTCTTATCGTTCCGCATATCATTCGATTGCTCGTCGGAAACGATTATCGTTATTTGCTGCCATTATCCTGTGTAGGCGGCGGCATACTCGTTGTGTTCGCAGATGCTGCGGCAAGAAGCTGGTTTGATCCTATTGAACTGCCGGTAGGGATCCTGCTGTCTTTTCTAGGCGGTCCGTTTTTCCTATATTTGGTCTTTAAAGGGGGAGTGAAGCATGCTCACCGTTAAAGATCTGACTTACCACCATTCCAAACGATTCGGCATCAACGAAATGAATCTGGAATTGCCAAAGGGTGAAGTGATTAGCATTATCGGGCCTAATGGATCAGGAAAATCCACCTTGCTGCGGCTCATCGCTGCCTTATTACAGCCCCAAAATGGCGAGATCATTCTCGATGGAAAAAATATCGTTTCTGCGAATCGAAAAGATATCGCAAAACAATTAACTATGCTGCCGCAAACACATGATGTTACGCTCGATTTTACCGTACGTGAATTAGTAGAGTTCGGCAGGAACCCTTATAAACGCAAATTTGCCCCATTCAGTCAAAAAGATAAAGAAATCGTTGATTGGGCGTTAGCTCTTGCCAATGTGAAACAATATGAACATCAACACTTGTCTTCCTTATCAGGAGGCGAGAGGCAAAGAGCGTGGATTGCGATGGTTCTTGCCCAGAGTACTGAATATTTATTATTGGATGAACCGACCACGTTTTTAGATATTGTACATCAATTGGAAATTTTGGAGGTTGTCCAAACGATCAATCAACAGTATAACAGGACGGTCATCATGATTCTTCACGATCTGAATCAAGCCGCACAGTATAGTGACCGCTTAATCGTGATGAAAGACGGGACGATTTATCAACAAGGCAGTCCAGAGGAAGTATTTTCGGAAAAAATGTTTGAAGAGGTATTTGGTATTTCTGTCTCCATCCATGATATGGATGGAAAACCAATGTTTATTCCAAAACGATTCAAAAGAAAGGGGAAAAAAGAATGTACATCGTTACCAATTCCATTCGCGTGAAAAAAGGATATTCCGGAAAGTTAGTGGAGCGTTTTAAAATTAGAAAGGGAATTGAGAAATTTCCTGGGTTCATTCGTTTAGATCTCTTAGTAACGGACGGATTAAAAGATTATGACGAAGTTCGTGTATACACAACATGGGAGAACAAAGAAAGCTTCGAAGGCTGGTTCCACAGCGATGTGTTCCAAAAAGCGCATGAAAATCGAAAACAACATGATTATGTTATTGGAAATCAAGTGTCCTTCCATGAGCTAGCATATTCCTATGTAAAAGAAGATGAGCGAGCTGTCGAAAATTTATAAATAAAAAATGGCAGAACGATTTTTGTGAAGTAGGTTACAAAAATTGATTGGAAAAAGAATAGATATCCGAATTGCGGCCTTTTCCAAATGAATTGCGGGAAAAGGTCGTTTATTTTTTTCAGCAAAAACAAAAAATGTGGCACGGGGCTGTCCAGAAAGTCAAATCCCTATTGAAAACCAAAAATCATTAACATCGATATTTCAACGTTTCTAAAACATAAAAGGGGGCCGTCAATAAGCCAAAAAACGACTTATTAGACAGCCCCAATCAAGAAAATAGTTAGTTAAAACCGCAAACACTCCGGCTTGGACAGCGGAACAGCTGTTAGAAACAAGAAAATAGGTAGTTAAAGGCAGCTGCTAAAACAAAATTTGTATAAAAAAATGATTGCAAAAGATTTTTCAATATCCTTTGCAATCAAAACTTTACTTCGTTTTTTCACTCTTTTTCAGCAGGAATTTCTTTGCCGTTCAATATTAGTTTGAACGTAACGTCACCCTTTAAAGATGCAGAAACCGCACAATATTTTTGTTTGCCTAATTGGATGGCGCGCCAAACTTTTTTCGGCGTTATATCCCCATTTACTGTAAATGTGATGGTATAAGCGGTGAAAGAAGAGGGCAATTCTTCGCGACGCGTGCCGTCGACTGTAATATCAATTGCCTCAATATGATCTAATTCATGTCTTAAAATCATCGTTACATCAATTCCAATGCAGCCGGCAAGAGCCGCTAGGAGCATTTCTGTTGGGGTTGCGGCACTTCCTTCTCCACCGTAGTTTTCCGTGGCATCCATTGCCATTTTGTATCCGGATGGACCGACTGCTTCAAAAGCACGGCCGCCCTGCCATGTTGCTTTAATTTGCATATTGTTCAATTCCTCTCTTTTAAAACTCTGTAACTTGTTGCAAAAATTTTTGTGCCCGCGCTGTTTGCGGATGTTCAAAAAATGCTGCTGGCTTCGCATCTTCTACGATAACGCCGTCTGCCATAAATAAAATGCGGTCAGCGGCACTCCGGGCAAATTTCATCTCATGCGTTACAATAATCATCGTCATGCCGTCTTCTGCTAATTCTTTCATTACTTTTAATACTTCTCCTACAAGCTCCGGATCAAGTGCAGAAGTCGGTTCATCGAATAGCATCAACTTCGGTTCCATCGCAAGAGCTCTTGCGATCGCTACACGCTGTTGCTGCCCGCCTGACAGCTGAGACGGATAAGCATCTTCTTTTGCTGCAAGCCCGACTTTTTCTAACAAATTGGCTGCGATGCTGTATGCTTTTTCCTTCGGCATTTTTTTCACTACTAATAAAGCTTCCATTACATTTTGGACGGCCGTTTTATGCGGGTATAAATTAAATTGTTGAAACACCATCCCTGTTTTTCGACGAATGGCATAAATTTCTTTTTGTTGTGCTTTTTTTGAAGCATTTGCATCAATCACGTGACCGTCGACTGTAATGGTGCCGCCTGTAATTGTTTCAAGTCCGTTGATGCATCTTAAAAACGTACTTTTTCCTGAACCGCTTGGACCAATGACTGCCACTACTTGATGGGCTGGAATGGATAATGAAATATTTTTTAATATTTCATGCTGTCCAAAATTTTTCTGTAAATTTTTAATCTCTATCATGCTGTCACCACCTTAATAAACAGACAGCCGTTTTTCGATTTTATTTAATAAAAATGTAAAGAATGTACTCATAATCCAATACATCGCTGCAATGGCTGCATAAAACGGCATGTAAACATAATATTGCGCCACTAATAATTGAGCAGAGCGCATTAATTCTGTGACCGCAATAACGGATACGAGCGATGTTTCTTTTAACATTCCGACAAATGTATTGCCAAGTGGGGGGATAGCGTAGCGAATCGCTTGAGGGATGATAATTCGGCGCATCGCCTGGCGTTCCGTCATACCAGTTGCGAGCGCTGCTTCTGTTTGCCCTTTTGGTATGGATTGAATCGCACCGCGAAACGCTTCTGAAACATAAGCGCTGATGTTAATACTTAGTGCAATATACGCAGCAGTTAATGGGCCTAATTCAATCCCATAATCAACTAAGCCATAATAAACGATGACGATTTGCACCAATGCCGGTGTCCCCCGAATAATGGACACATAGGCTCTTGCTATACCACGCAGAATGCGATTGCCCTTAAGCCGGGCAATCGCAATGATTAAACCAATGATTAAACCGAAGAACATGGAAACTACAGTAATGAGTAATGTATAATATGCCCCTTTTAACAAAAAAGGCAAGTTTTCAATGACTAAGTCCATTTTGGCAACCTACTTTCATCATTCTTCGGTCGGCTCTTCGTCAAACCATTTTACATAAATTTCTTTATATGTTCCGTCTTCTTTCATTTCTTTCAATGCTTTATTTAAAGCATCCACCAATTCTTTATTGCCTTTTTTCACAGCAACGCCAGCTTGGTCCTCCTTAATTGGATCGCCGACGGCTTTAATTTTATAGCCGTTTTCTTCAATGACTGGTTTTAATGCATAGACATTGTTGATCGTTGCATCAATTCTGCCAGCATCCAAGTCTTTTAATGTTGTAATCACGTCATCATATGTGTTGATTTTAAAATCGCCCACTTTTGGCAATAATTCATTTCGCAAATATGCTTCATCATTCGTACCAAGTCCAACTCCGATTGTTTTTCCTTTAAAATCATTAACAGATTTGATGTCATTATTGTCTTCCCGAACGATCACTTTGACTTTATTTGTAATATATGGTTCTGTAAAATCGATTTGTTTTTTCCGTTCATCTGTGATTGTCACTTGGCTTACTAAAATATCAAATTTACCTTTTTGAAGCCCAGGAATTAAACCAGAAAATTCTTGTGCAACAAAATTTGCTTTAACTCCTAGACGTTTTGCCAATTCTTTCGCAATGTCAACGTCAAAGCCGTCGTATTCTTTGTTTTCATTCATAAAATTATACGGTGCATAAGTACCCATAATGCCGACAGTGATTTCGCCTTTATCTTTGATTTCCTGTAATGCGTTTTTCTCTTGATCTTGAGTTTGTTTTTCTTTTTGATCATTGTTATTGCCGCATGCTGAAAGTATTAGAGCTGCTATTGCAATGAGTGAAATGAACCATCTTATTTTTTTCATGTTTATCCTCCTTCATTAGACACCAAAGATTCCAAAAAATTCAAAGTGTACAGTTTCTTCAATGAGCTGTTGAAGTGTTTTTTGCTGTAATGCATCTTTTGATGATGGCGATTGAAATAGCCATCTGGCTAAAACTCCTTCCAGGAGGCTCATGATGAATACTGCCAGTAATTTTGGATCTACTTCACGCGAGATCATTTTCAGTTCTTTGGCCTGTGCAATATTTTCCGCAAAAGCTGTTTCCATGTCTGCTTTAATCTCTTCTACTTTTTCTTGTATCTTTGGCTGAGAATGAATGCCTTTTAGCAATATGTTCATGAAATACTTATTGTTTTCAGCGAAATGAAAAATACGTTCAAACATTTGTGTCGTGGAAGCAACGGAATCTTGCAAGTCCACTTTTTTTGTGCGGTACCCTAGTTTGATTGCATCTAAAAGTTGGGCACGACCTATTTCTAGCATCTCAAGCGCGATCGCTTCTTTGCTTTTAAAATACCAATAAAATGTCCCTTGGGACACATTGCCTTTTGCGACGATATCTGAGACTTTCGTTTTTTCATAGCCAACTGTCGCAAATAATTCTAATGCAATTTGCAATAATTGCTGTTTTCTTTCCTGTCTTCGAGCTTCTGCCTGCACTATACCCCCCCTGACTGACTCATTAGTCAATTAAATCCTATAAGATTACTATAAATTAGTCAACACTTTTGCTTCATTTTTTTAAAAAAGCATGCTGCAAATTTAGAAATGGTTTGGCTGAAAAGAATAACAGAGCGAATCACCGTTATTTTATGGAAATCTGCATTACGTTATTCGTCCCGCTTTAGCACACTGTCCTCTGTTTTCGTTCATGAACATAGCAAGAGAAGAAATCAAAGAAACAATGCTTTTCATGTGGAAAAAATGAATCCTCCGATGTCTGCAGCTGTTTTGCTGTTAACGAGATCAACTATCAACGTTTTCTTCATTTATACAATTAATATGGTTTTTATGCTGGTTCATATGTTCCAAGAGAAAAAAAGGTTTCCGGTTTCGTACTAGTTAAACAGGCTGAACATTATTTGAAAGAAGAAAAAAGACTGGAAATTGCCCGTTCTTTTATAGAGAGTGCGTCATTTCATATATTGCGGAATTTAAAATCTCATAAAGAAAAGACGTCAGATACAATTCTCATGATAACTGAAGAACGAAAAAAATTGGAAAATGCCAATAGTGTTCAAGAAATAATGGGAATTGAAGGCCGAATTCGAAATTGTTATTATCAATCATTTTCACAATTTTTACGTCCTGAGTTCTCTATGGAAAAAAGAGAGAAGCGTCCGCCAACCAGTCCGATAAATGCCTTACTTTCTTTTGGGAATAGTTTAATGTATACGACAGTGTTGACGGAAATATATAAAACACAGTTAAACCCTACGATTAGCTATTTGCATGAACCTTCAGTTAAACGATTTTCTTTAAGCTTGGACATTGCGGAAATTTTTAAACCCCTTATCGTAGAGCCGCTAATTTTTTCGCTGATTAATAACCGTCGAATTACACCAAAGCAATTTTCATATGAACATGGCTTCTGTTTATTAAATGAAGAAGGGCGCAAACGGTTTATTGAAAGTTGGGAAAAGAAAATGCAAACTTCTATAAAACATCGAAAGTTGAAGCGTCAAGTAACGTATCGATATTTAATCCGATTGGAATGCTATAAGCTGATCAAGCATGTAATCGGTGACGAAAAATACAAGCCTTTGAAAGCGTGGTGGTAAGTGTGTTTGTCATAATAACGTACGATGTTGGAGAGAAAAGAGTAAATAAAGTTCGAAAAAAATTAAAAGAGTATCTTTATTGGACGCAAAATTCTGTATTCGAAGGGGAAATCACTTTAAGCAGCCTTGCCAAATGCATGTCAGAGCTTGAGGCGATTATTAACAAAAACGAAGATTCGATTTATGTTTATGAAGTGAAAAAACCGCGGAACATAAAAAAGAAAGTGTATGGGCAGGAAAAAAGTTTTGAGACTTTATTCCTTTAATGAAAAAAGCAGTATAATTGATTGTGCCGATTTTTTAAAAAATTCAGTAATATGTGATAGTGTTTACGAGAACAATGTTGTTATAATAGATTGTATTGATTGACATAGGGTACTAGTGTTTCTAATCTTTTTTTGGGAAGGTTAGTATACATTCATTATTTTAATGAACTCAATTCATGATGATGCATGAAATGGGCTACTTACAGCTAGTATGTATTTGTAATTTTAATGAAAAAGACTTAAATGAGACTTGTTTTCGTAGGGATATGGATCAAGATTGGAAGAGTAGCAAGGATAGACAAATATTCTTAGCCTAAGGAATATTGTTTTTGTCAACAAGTATCAACATTATCTCAATGTTGAAGGCAAAAATCAATATTTGCAGCAAACCTATTATATGAAAAAAGTGATGAAACCTTCGATGAATTCTAGGTTTCAAAGCTTTTTTTCATAGATCCCAAAACACGATTTAACCTTTACTGCAAACTGCACAAATACTTGATCTCGCAAGTCTATAAAAAAGCTTGATACTATCGTTATTTTGGCATTTTTGTTTGATGGGGGTTTTATCTGAACTAAGTGGGATATAAAGTTTTTTCCACTAGAACCGAAATAAAAAGTAGATTTGTTTTATCACTAAGTTGGATATAAATAAGGGGAACTTGAACGTATTCGGACAGGCTGGAAATGGTTGTATCAAAACTAAGTGGGATATCAAACCGCTAAGGCTAATTTAAGCGTTAATCATTTCATAAGCAGGCAACACGAATATAACGGAAAAGCTGGAGAAGAACAGTGCCTGCTTTCTTAATTTTTGTTTTATACTAGCTTGTCTCAATGATGGTTTCCGTCTTCAAAGGACGGGTCAGTGCTTACTCTTTCTCATAAATCATTTGTACAAATGTGTGACTCTTTTTAATGAAAATATTTTTGTAAAGGTTTAAAATGAAACATATACTAGTGCTTTTGTCATAATGCAAGAGAAATTAGCATTGCATGAATCAGAGGCTGGTTTAGGGGGAGTTTCCAATGGCTTGAAAAAGCGGTGAGACGATAATGAATATAAGCTTCTAAAGGTAAAATATTTTATCTATTTGGTTAGCATTCGGCTTGCTTCTTATTCGTGATGCCATTCGGAAAGATTTTATATTGCATTTTTCCCGAAATGGTTGTTTTTATATTTTAGTCGGTGCTCAAAATAGAAAAATTTTTGGTTATGCGGCAGCTTAAGTGCTTTCTGGTTTACCTGTTTTCTTTTTAGTATTTTCCGGTTCTTTTGCAACAGCTATATTCAAATAGCTTCCTGCTTTGCCGCTTTCATTTTAGTGATTTCATACGTTCTTTGCCGATGTGTAACCTCCAACTAGAAAAAGAAAAAAAGTTACATAAGAAGGTACGAGGGGGATTATTATGATACGGATGTATAAAAATTTAAATATTGGCTGGAAATATTCAATTGGTTTGATCGTAACAGTGGGATTATTTATTATAGCGTCTATTATTATAGGAAACCAATTTTTTCAAATAAAAAACAACATTGAACAAATTGACCGTAGAGGAGAAAAGGCTGTACATATAACAGAAATGGCTTCGCTTTTCAGAGCTGCTGACATTCGAGTGGCCGATTATATAAATACAATGGATGAAAAAAACTTGCAAGAGTTTAATGATCGTATGCAGGAGTATGAAGACAAAAAGAAGGGAATAGAGTCTCAACTGGAGACTAAAAATCAACGGGATTTATTAGCAAAGATTGAAACAAACAAGGAAATGATTAATGATCTGTTTTTAAACCAGCTAGTTCCGGCTTTGAAGGGTGGAAACAAGGAAGAAATCGGCAAGTTAAGAGAACAAATCGCTGAATTGCGTACAGAAACAGTTGCTCAGCTAGATCAATTGACAAAGGCCGTAGAGGAAGAACGCATTGTAGCTGTCAATCAAACATTCAATGTTATGCAGCACAGCCTACTCATATTGGTTTTATCTGTCCTTTTATCAATCGTTCTTGGGGTAACAGTGGTTTTCCTTATTACACGGACGATAAGGAAAAATTTACTTGTAGCAGTAAAAATGGCGAATCAAATCGCAGACGGGAACCTGCAAGGTCATGCAGTCATTTATGACGGTAAAGACGAAATCGGCCAATTAATCAATGCTATGAATAAAATGAAAGGAAACTTGCATCAGATTATTGGACATATGACAAATGTTTCAGGCAATTTAAGCAAACAAAGCAGAACGCTGTCACAATATTCCGAAGAGGTTCAGCAAGGCAGCCAACAGATTGCTTCTACCATGCAGGAATTATCAAGCGGTGCTGAAGAACAAGCGAACTCTGCATCAGAGCTATTAGAACAGATGAATGAATTTGAATCGATCGTAACAAATGTATTAAAAAATCAACAAGAAGTGCAGACATTTTCAGACTCCATGCTTACTCTGACGGAGGATGGCAGTCAGGCAATGATAAAATCAATCGAAAAAATGGAATCAATTGATGCGAAAATTCAAGGTTCACTCGCAATGGTAAAAGGGTTAGATACAAAAACAAACGATATTGCCAAATTAATTAACGTCATCCAAGAAATTGCCGATCAAACCAACCTTTTAGCGTTGAATGCTGCGATTGAGGCTGCGAGAGCAGGAGAACATGGAAAGGGTTTTGCAGTTGTCGCTGATGAAGTGCGCAAGCTTGCAGAACAGGTAGCTTCCTCTGTTTCGGAAATTACTTCTATCATTCAAGGCATTCAAACTGAATCTAAAAATGTTGTTATTTCTTTGGAGGATGGCTATAGAAACGTAGCAGAAGGTACGGAAACTATTTCAAAAACAGGTGATATCTTTAATGAACTAAAAGAGACCATTAAAAAAGTCTCGCATAAAATTCGCGGTATGTCAGAATCGATTAACAGTGTTCTTGACAATACGAAAAAAATGGGAGAATCCATTGAAAGTATTGCGTCTGTATCAGAAGAATCTGCAGCTGGAATAGAAGAGGTGACAGCTACTGCTGAACAGTCTAATTCTTCTATGAAGGAAGTAGCAAATTCAGCAAAACATTTGGATAAAGAAGCAATGGATTTTGATCGATTAATACAGCAGTTTAAAATTTAGTTAGTTTTTGAGATTGTATGTAACACACGTCTATTTTAAAAAATGAGGGCCATTTCAAACTTCGATAAATGTAAGTTTGAAATGGCTTTTTGTAATGCTTTTGAAATGAATTTTTTAAGTTTCAAAATAATAATGACGGTGAAGTCCACAGCCTGGATTAAACTGCGCATTGCAGTTCGGGCATTGATATGCACTGTGCAAATACTCATTAATAGTCAATTCTTTCCCGCAATGGCCGCATAAAATCGCTTTCTCATCAAACAAGGCTTTGGGCCAAACTTGTGGATTTCCGCATCCCTCTTCCTCATGGCATTTATGACATGGATAATAAGTCTGGCAGCAATAAAATTTGATTGCAATAATATCCACATCTTTATGGTAATGCTTGCAACGAGATTGTCTGTCGACAACTTTACCTTTCACTTCTATTCCATTTATGTGCATTGGCTTTTCACCCCAGTTCAAAACGTCTTTATCATGTGCCACAAACAGAACGAAAAATCGTCATTTTTTTATATAAAAGTATAGCATAACTGTTTCTTTCAATTGTGCTTGGTTGTGATGACTTTGGGGGCTGTCTTAGAAAGTCAAATCGCCATTGAAAACAAAAAAATCATAAACACCGATATATCAACGCTTCTAAAACATTAATGGGGGCGTCAATAAGCCGATTTTCTAAAAATAGATCAGTCTTTTCTTGATGATTTTGTGATATTGAGCAAAAACGATTTTTTAATGGCGCACAATATGGGCTTAGGGCATGCCGCAAAAGGACAAAGGTGCAACTCGAAATTTGGGAAGCGATGAGGTTCAAGCGAAATTCATAAAAGTGCAAGATAAAAAGCAGGTACCTAAATTGTTTCCTATGAAATGGAATGAAGAAAAAACCGTATGCAAAATTGTTTAAAGAAGGCTTGAAACGGGCAGGATTACATATTAAAATTCCTCTTTATTAGGAATAACAGGACCGCTAAACATAAAAACAACAGTTTGTTTACCTTATCCCTTATTTTCGTCTTAAAATACAAAGCTTTGTTTGCGTGTTACATAATAATAGTATATAATAGTATTAAGTAACGTGGATTAAGGGGAATAACTATATGGAATATGTTGAAGCTCTAAGAGATATAAAACAAATCAATGCCATGAAAAGATATTTAAAGAAGCATTCAGAGCGAGATTATGTACTCTTTGTGTTTGGCATCAATACCGGTTTAAAGATCACAGAAATATTGGAAATAAAAGTAGGAGATGTTTTGGGGGATGACGGCTACATAAAGGATTTTTATCTGCTTCCACATAAAGAATCTAAAACGACTAAGGAAGTGTATCTCAACCAAAAAGTAAAAAGGGCGATTCTCCATTATGTCCAATCGAGACAATTGAACCGCGAAGATTATTTATTCCAGTCCGCGAAAACGAAAAAGCCCATCACGCGTCAACAGGCTTACCGCATTATCCATCGTGCCGCAGAAGCGGTCGGCATACAAGGGAAAATTGGAACGAACTCTATGCGTAAAACCTTTGGATTTCATGCCTATAAACGAGGAGTCGCCATTTCTTTGCTTCAGAAATATTTTCACCATTCGTCTCCTTCTGAAACACTCAAATATCTAGGAATTTCGAAAGATGAAAAAATTAGAACGGAAATTGATGTAAACCTTTAATATTCAACAACCTTAATCCATTCATTTAAAACATTTATAAGGAGGAATTTTTGCATGAATATTAGAGAAAGTGAACTTCCGGGAATTGGATATAAGTTTGAAATTATTACAAAGAACCAAGATAAGCTTGTTATTGTCATCCATGATGATGGACGGAGAGAAATTTATCATTTTGATTCAGATGATCATGATGAGGTTTTAAGTACTGCCACATTTGATGACTCAGAAGCAAGACAAATTGCTGGAATTTTAGGCGGAATGGCATATAAACCTAAAGCATTAGAAACCGTTGACTTTGCGTTTGATGATTTAATTATTGAATGGTATCAAGTAGAACCTGGTGCACCAGTTGTGAATAAAACGATCGGTGAGATTGATATAAGAAACAATTATGGAGTTACGGTCATTGCTATTAAGAAAAAAAAGACAAAGAAGACACACAACCCAGGTCCGGATACGGTGATTGAGGCAGGCGATACATTAGTAATTTCAGGAGAACGAAACCAACTAAAACAACTAGTTAACAACTTATTATCGAACAAAGGAAAGGAGTGAGGTTTATAGATGGATCATTTAGTCTTTGAAGTTGGTACAGCACTTGTCCTTGTTGCAATTGCAGCTATTATCGCAAATAAGCTTAAATTTTCCATTATCCCTTTCCTGATTGTCCTAGGTATGCTTGTTGGCCCGCATGCCCCAACGATTGGGATTATCGACTTAACCTTTGTTGAAAGTAAAGAAATTATCCAATTTTTAGGACGCATTGGTGTTCTGTTTTTGCTTTTTTATTTAGGTTTGGAATTTTCTGTTGGAAAATTGATGAAATCAGGCCGAAATATTGTGGTAGGCGGGAGTCTTTATGTAGCAATCAATTTTGTTTTAGGCCTTTTATATGGATTTATCGTCGGGATGCCATGGATGGAGACTCTTATTATTGCTGGGCTTGTCAGCGTGTCTTCCAGTGCAATCGTCGCCAAAGTCCTTGTTGATTTAAAAAGAACAGCAAATCCAGAAACAGAGTTAATCCTTGGGATCATCTTATTTGACGACATTTTCCTTGCTTTATTTTTAACCACAATGTCAGGTGTCTTGCTTGCCGGCTCTACTTCTGTCCTCGGTATCATTACCTCTGTTCTTATTTCGGTTGGCTATATGCTGCTGTTTTTTTTCATTGCACGAAAAGGTTCGCCTTTATTAAATAAATGGTTGAATATTAAATCTGACGAAATTTTCATTATTGTTATATTTGCTACATTGTTTTTTGTTGCTGGGTTTTCAGAAACCCTTCATGTTGCAGAAGCGATTGGCGCATTGCTGTTAGGTCTAGTTTTTTCAGAAACTGACTATCGAGACCGCATTGAACATATGGTAGTTCCGTTTAGAGATTTCTTTGGCGCAATCTTCTTTTTCAGCTTTGGATTGAGTATTGATCCATCAACATTAGCTGGTGCGATCTGGTTAGCTTTAGGCGCTGCCGCACTCACAATTGCTGGGAACTTTGTAGCTGGTATGATTTCGGGGAGGAAAGCGGGGCTATCCCATAAAGCTTCTACCAATATTGGTTTAACCATTATGGCTCGTGGAGAATTTTCGATCATTGTTGCAAATTTAGGGATTACAGCAGGATTAAATCCCATTTTAACTCCTTTTACTGCCCTTTATGTTCTTATTTTAGCGATCGTAGGACCGCTACTTGCGAAAGAAAGCAAAAATATTTACAAGTTTTTAAATAAGATTTTCAAATGGAGTAACGCACCGGAAAAGAAAAAAATAAAAGTCCCAGGCGAGTAGCTCGCCAATGGGAAATTTTAAGCTCAATGAACATTATTATACACCAAAAACATCTCTCAAGAAATATAGAAATAAAACGCGAAAAATGTACGTAAGCTGTTTTCAAAAATTTATTGAAAATGCAGGTTTTCTCCTTAAAACAGAAAACCTGCATTTCCTTGTAAACTATTACTTTGCGTACAAAATTTCGCATTTTTTGTTTGCGTTTCTTTAACGTATGGATCGAAGCGGCTGAACAGAATGTGTATTTGCTTGTTGACAGTTTCGCTACATAAAATCATCATGTTGTTGGTTCAATGTACATTTCGAATTTGTTGCACCACTTTTAATTGACATCATTTTTTTATTGTAAAAGATAATGATTGACAATACTTAAAAATATTTTCCCTGAGACGAGAAGCGCACGCTCGTCAAAGTCAAAGCGGGGATGGTGATGAGGATAATGAGTTTTTGGATCGTCTCCTCTTGCACCGACATGAAAATAAACACCTGGTTTATGCTTTAAATAGTATGCAAAATCTTCTGCTCCCATTGACGGCTGATAATTATAAAAACAGTCAGATGCATACGTCTCGCTAATAATGGCTCGCAATTGTTCGGTTTCATTTCTAGGATTGATAACTGGAGGATAGCCGTTTAAATAATCAATTTCGTAGCTTGCGTGCGAAGCTTGGCATAGTCCTTGAACAATCGCTCTGATTTCCTCCTCAATTTGCTTCCTAACGTTTGGATTAAATGTTCTTACTGTCCCTTCTATTCTAGCGTTTTCTGCAATGACATTGAAAGCTGTTCCAGCTTGAAACACACCAACTGTCACAACTGCTGAATCTATCGGATTCACGCGTCTGCTGACAATTTGCTGCAAGTAGTTCACAATTTGGCTGCCGATGACAAGAGCATCTACTGTTTCATGCGGACGGGCCCCATGGCCTCCTTTTCCTTTTATTTGAATCGTAAATGCATCGACAGCAGCCATAACGGGTCCTTCTCGTAAGCCTATTTTGCCGTACGGAATATCAGTGGAAACATGTGCGCCAAATACAAGGTCAACATCGTCTAGGCATCCATCTTCAATCATAAACTTGGCGCCACCGGGCGGTTTTTCCTCCGCGTGCTGAAAGATGAATACGATGTTGCCTTTTAAACGGCTGCGATCGATTTCACTTAATACTTTTGCAACCCCGAGGAGAGCTGCTGTATGCCCGTCGTGGCCGCAGGCATGCATAACTCCTTTTACGGACGATCTGTAAGGAGAGTCGTTCTCTTCATGGATCGGAAGCGCATCAAAATCAGCGCGGAAGGCAATGGTTTTTCCTTCTTTTCCGCCCTTGATCATTCCGATAACTCCATTTCCGCCGATTCCGGTTTTTACCTCAATCCCAAAGGAGGAAAGCTTCTCTGCAATAAATTTTGGTGTATTTTCTTCTTGGAAAGAAAGCTCAGGATGCCGATGCAAATATCTTCTCCATGAAACCAATTGTTCGAAATTTTCCATTAAAGAACGATGAAGCTCTTTAATCATTTTCGCACCTTCTTTCAAAAATAATGATCCTTTTTTTCGATTAAAAGCTGTTAAATCATCATCAGAAATATGAAGTATCTAGTAGTCTAGCTGGGAAGAGAAGTAAGCTGAGTTTTAAGATCAAAAGTAACTCTTTAGCAGCGTTAGATAAAACTCGTCTTTACTTCTAAGCCAACTAAAAAAGGCTTCATCACGTATTATTTTCTTTAATATTTCGCCTTCTTTAGAAGTACGAAAACTGCTTTTTCAGGTATGGTTAAATATTTTAATCACCAATTCTTTATTAAACCTATACAATATATTGCAATTACTTAATATTCATTTTACCTCCCTTTTTTTGTCACACCAAGTAAAATTTTTCATTTATTTATATTTTACAGAACCATTTAAGAATGTATTCGCTGCCTCTATATAGAACTCTAGTAGAAACAAAAGAGGTTAACTCATGAAAAGTTCGCTATTTCTCAAAACGAAAGAACCAAGCTGGAAAAGGGATATAAAGAAAGCGCCATAAAAATAATCAAACAACCAGAAAATAAAAATGACCTGTCCTTTTCCTAAAGCGAGAAATGTAATATTCGATGATTGGTTTTTAAAAACAACACGTCCGGATTAGTACCATAAGATAAGATGCCATCTTCTTTTCCAGGTTTCTACCATTTTTAAATTGTACATTCCAGAGTGGTTTAATAATTAATTCTTTTTTTCTAGAATATAATGTATCTCTAATTCTTCAAGATCCAATACTAAACCATCATACTTTCATCAAATGATCGAAAATATTCACCCCAACTTATTTTGACATCATTCCATTTTTTACCTTATTAACAATCCAGCGGTTGTTTTTGAAAAACCGTTTTTACCTGACGTTTAGTTCATCTATACGCAAATTTGCTGAATTCTCCTTTGATTTTTAAGTATTTTTAACATTGTTATTTAATTTTCGTAATTTTATAATGAGCGTGTAAATAATTTTCATTATTCTGATAAATGAAAACGTTTTTATGCACTAACGCATCAGAAATATTTGATACATGCAAAGGAACTGTTGGAATACCGAAATGTTTAGAGGAGTGAATAAAATGAAAGATATCGTTTTGCTGGAAGGAGCAAGAACGGCATTTGCTGAAATATCTGGATCATTTCGAAACACTACTGCGACTGATTTAGGTGCATTTGCGGCTAAAGAAGCTATTCGAAAATCTAATATTTCGCCTGATGAAATTGATCATGTTGTGTTTGGAAACGTTCAGCAATCAAGCAGAGATGCACACATTTTAGCAAGACATGTTGGATTAAAAGCCGGCACCCCGATTGAAGTTCCTGCCGTAACGATTAATCGTTTATGCGGGACGGGGATTGAAGCAATCCTAACAGGCGCCCGCTACATTTTAACGGGAGAAGCAAATGTTGTGCTGGCTGGCGGCACGGAAAATATGAGTCAAGTACCGCATGTCATTCGCGGTATGAGATGGGGAAGTCCTCTAGGTTCGCCTGTTGTAGAAGACTGGTTATGGGATGGACTATATGATACGTATGGCGGCTGCACAATGGCTGAAACAGCTGAAAATTTAGCTGTCAAATATAATTTAACGAGGGAAGAAATTGACCGTCATGCTTTATCTAGCCATGAGCGTGCGATTGCAGCGAGAGAAAAAGGGTATTTTAAAGAAGAAATTGTACCGGTTACTGTGAAAGGGAAAAAAGGAGACATCATTATTGATCAAGATGAACATATCCGCCATACGAGCATGGAGCAGCTTAGTAAATTAAAGCCTAGATTTATTGAAAATGGTGTTGTCACGCCGGGAAATGCAAGCGGTATGGTTGATGGAGCAGCAGCTGTTGTCATTGCATCAAGTGATTATGCAGAAGAAAAGGGGTTAAAACCGATTGCCCGCCTTGTTTCCTGGGATGTTGTAGGAGTAGAACCGAAGTATATGGGGATCGGTCCGGTTCCTGCTATTCAAAATGCATTAAAGAAAGCAAATTTAACGATTTCTGATTTGGACTTAATTGAAATCAATGAAGCTTTCTCTGCTCAATATTTAGCATGCCAAAAAGAATTAGGCTTTGATCTTGAAATAGGTAATGTAAATGGGGGAGCCGTTGCGCTAGGACATCCTCTTGCTGCAAGCGGAACAAGAATCACGACAACTCTTATTTATGAATTAAAAAGGCGAAACAAAAAATATGGCGCTGTATCTGCATGTATTGGCGGAGGACAAGGAATCGCCGCTGTTTGGGAAGCGCTGTAAATCCGCAGAAAAAATTGAATGCTTCGGCTACACGAGAAAATAACGGGTTAAATATATTGTCGGATCAAGCCTTATTTGTTTCCATTCGGCAACGGGATTTCAAAAGAAAAATGGGGCAGCTGTATCGGAATGTCAACTGCTGATGCAGAACATATTATTGAAGCAGTCTCTGCAACTTTTTTGATTATAAGAGAGTTGATGATAAATAAAAAGGTATGAAATGTTCAGCTGCTGTTGAAGCTGCCTTTTAATTCCGGCTTGGAAAATCTATTTTGAATGAAAAAGCCTCTAGACTGATGAACTTCGTCTAGAGGCTTTCTATTTTATGATGCGGATTGCTTTAAATATGTTTCTCCTTCAGGTTTTGCCCGTTTGATAAAGAAAGTGAGAACGAGGGCGATCAGTGCAATTAACAATGATATTTTGAAAGAAAAGTTGATTCCATTCAGCATTGCCTCATTCATAATATCGGCCATTTTAGCTGGATCACCCGCTGCGGCTTGAGCCAATCGCTCCGCCTCCGTCTCCGTTTTATTTTGCATGAGCGTGACAAGCAGCGCTGAACCAGCAGCTCCTGAAACTTGCTGCAACGTGTTGTTCATCGCTGTAGCGTGCGGGTTCATAGTTTGCGGCAGCTGATTGATTCCGTTTGCCATGACGGGCATCATCACCATCGACATTCCAAACATTCTTAATGAGTACATAAGCATTAAAAAGCTGTAGGATGTATCCATTGCTAAGTGGCTGAATTCGTATGTTGTAAAAATGGTAATAGATAAGCCGATAATGGCGAGCGCTCTAGCGCCAAATTTATCAAAAAGCCTTCCTGTTATCGGCGACATAATTCCCATGATGATTGCTCCCGGCAGCATTAAAAGTCCGGAATCAAAAGGTGAAATCCCGCGAATTGTCTGAATATATATTGGCATAAGCAGCATCGCTGAGAACATCGTCATCGAAAGAACGATCGAAATTGCGGATGATAAGGCGAACATCGGATATTTATAAATTCGAAATTGCAAAAGAGGCTCTTCCATTTTTAATTGCCGAACAATAAACAAGACTAAGCTGATCGTTCCGACAATAATGGTTCCATATACATGAACGGAATCCCAGCCTTTTTCCCCGGCGGAGCTAAACCCGTATAAAATGCCGCCAAACCCGATGCTTGATAAGATGAGCGATAAAATATCCAAAGATATTTGTTTTTGCGGCAAAATGTTTTTTAATTTAAAGATTGCAAGGATGAGTGTGAGAGCAGCGATCGGAATAACGATGTCAAACAGTGTGCGCCATGAATAATGCTCAACAATCCATCCGGATAGCGTTGGTCCTATCGCTGGCGCAGTGATCATCACTAGTCCAAAAAATCCCATTGCTGTGCCGCGTCGTTCAACGGGAAAAGCGACAAGCATGACATTCATTAATAAGGGAGCCATGATCGCTGAACCGGCCGCTTGAAACATTCTTGCAACCAATAACACGCCGAATGTCGGCGAAAGTGAAGCTAACACCGTACCGGCTGTAAACAAGCCCATTGCTGTAATATATAGTTGGCGATTCGTAAACTTTTGCAACAAGAACGCGCTGGCAGGAATTAAAATCCCATTAATCAACATGTAGCCTGTTGACAGCCATTGCGCAGATGAAGGGGATATTTCAAAATCCTTCATAATGGATGGTAGTGCAACATTTAGAAACGTTTCGTTAACAAAAGACACAAATGCACCAACAAATAAAATGGCAATCATCCCATAAGGCGGTTTGTTTAATGTTTCATGATTAGTCAAGTGAGAATCCTCCTTGTACTTATAGTATATTATTTTATACTGTTGTTATAAAAGATAATAATAATATATACTGATAGTATAAAAAAATCAACAATAACTTTTATTTTTGAGTTCAATCATAAAGGATGTGCAGTCAAATTGAACGATCGAAAAAGACAAGTAATGGAAGCGGCGCATACTCTTTTTGTTGAAAAGGGATTTGTGAGAACATCAGTTCAAGATATTTTAGATAAAAGCGGGATATCGAAAGGGACATTTTATAATTATTTCTCATCGAAAAAAGAACTTTTAATTAGTATTTTTGAAAAGATTAAAATGGAAACAGATCAGCGGAGAATGGAAGTGTTGGCTGGCAGGCAAGCAAACGATAAAAACGCGTTTATCGAACAAATTCAAGTCAAGATGGAAATCAGTAAAGAAAATAAACTATTCGCTCTGTTTTATGGTGTGCTGATGTCAGAAGATGAAGAGCTTAAAGGATTGGTGCAGCAGTATCATTTTGATGAACTTTGCTGGGCACAGAAGAGGATTGCAGAAGTATTCGGGGAACAAGTACGTCCGTATTCGGTTGATTTGGCCGTGTTGTTGTATGGAATGGTTCAAAACACCATTCATTTCGCTGTCACTGCCGGAGCAGAAATAGAAATTAACAGCATAATCGCTTATTCGTTGAGAAGAATTGAAAAAATAGCGGAAAATGTTGTGAAAACGAAGGATCAGCTATTTGATCCGGATATAGTAGAAAGGCTGGAGCCGGAAGAGGCTTTGAATCGGAAAAAGAAAAAGGAATCCCTTTTCAATCAAATTGATAAAATAAAAAAATCGGCAGATGAGGAGCAAAAGGAATTGCTATCCTTTCTAAAGGAAGAATTGCAATCTTCTGTTCCGCGGCGAGCGCTGATTTACGCGGTGATGTCCCAAGTTGATCAGAAGAAAAAGCTTGAGCATTTGGTCGATGAGGTGCTAAGATTTAATACTTAAAGGTCTATAAAAGGCTGAATCGTTTTGCCATTCACTTACCAAAAGACTTGGATATAATAATAGGAAATGAAGTTTATTGGAGAGATTAGCGTGCAATTAAATTCCAACAAGATTATTGAAGCCTGTTTGCTGGCTGGTAAAATTATGCTTGAAAATGGAGCAGAAACGTACCGCGTTGAGGATACGATGCAGAGGATGGCTACATCCCTTGGTATAAAGCAGTCTCATTGTTTTGCTATGCCCACTGGAATTATATTTTCCATTGACGAAATGGAACAGACAAAACTTGTACGTGTGCTGGAACGGACAATAGATTTAAATAAAGTTGCGATGGTGAACAACATTTCTAGAAGGATGGCGCAGGGTGAAATATCTGTTGATGAAGCTTTGCTGGAACTGAAGCAAATAGACGAATCAAAACCTGAATATCCAGTTTGGCTGCAATTGACCTCCGTTTCCATCTTGAGCGGCTGGTTTTTAATCATGTTTCAAGGAAAGTGGGCAGATTTTGTTCCTGCCATGATTTCAGGCGGCTTAGGTTTTGCATTTTTAGTTTATGTTCATCGTTTTGCTAAAATTAAATTTTTTTCAGAGTTCCTAGCATCGTTTGTCATTGGATTTACAGCCATTTGGCAGGTGAAGCTGGGCATCGGGACCGATTTAGATAAAATTATTATCGGTTCTGTCATGCCGCTTGTACCGGGGCTGCATATCACGAATGCTGTCCGCGATTTGATGGCAGGACATTTAGTGGCTGGATTATCAAAGGGAGCTGAAGCGTTTTTAACAGCTTTTGCGATCGGATCAGGAATTGCCATCGTTTTATCGATTTATTAATTGAAAGGATTGTTGTCATGCTGTCACAACTTGCAGCAAGCTTTATTGCAGCATTTGCATTTGGAATTATTTTTAATGTACCAAAAAAGACGTTATTTGCATGCGGAATTGCGGGAGCAGTTGGATGGCTTTCGTATTTATTCTTGATTCATTTTAAGATGGATTTAATTATCGCTGCATTTATTTCAGCGCTTCTTGTTGCCTTCATTAGTCACTTGTTTACGAAAATGTATAAAGCGCCGATCATCATTTTTTCTGTTCCAGGTATTATTCCGCTTGTCCCAGGAGGGATTGCGTATGATGCCATGCGCCATGTAGTCGAGCAAGACTATTTTACGGCGATTGAACTAGCAGCTAAAGCTTTTATCATATCAGGAGCCATCGCCATGGGACTAGTGTTTTCCGAAGTATTGAATCGGATGATTATGAAAATTATTCGGTAGTAGCTCTTTTCAATTAGTTTACCGGTGCATTTGCCGCTTAGGGAACAAATTTTTATACATGTCAGTTTTCATGGTCTTGCTTAGCTGGTTATGTTTTTTAAGGTGGGGGCGGTAGCTCTTTTCAATTGATTTGCCGCCTAGGAATAAATTTTTTTACATACTAGCTTTCATAGTCCCGCTGACCGGCTATGAATTTTTGAGGTGGGAAATCGCTCTTTTCAACTGACGTGTCGATGTTCACTGACCGGATTAAACTTTTTGAGGTGAGCTGCCATGCTTTATCAAGTTTTTGTGTATGGAACGTTGTTAGTCGGCGAAGCAAATCATCATGTTGTAGAGCCCTATTTAATCTCTTGCAAAAAGGGGCATGTGAAAGGCCGACTGTATGATGTAGGAGATTATCCAGCGCTTGTTCTTGATGAAGGAGAAGACGAAGTTGCCGGTGAATGGCTCATTGTGACAGAAGAAGGATTAAGGCAAATGGATTTGCTGGAGGATTTTTTAGAAGGCCGGCCGAATAATGAGTATGAGCGTGTTTGGGTCAAGGATAGCCGGCAAAATATAGAAGGTTTTGTTTACGTATATTCCTTGGAAAAAGCGCAGCATCTTCCTATCATATATTCCAATTCATGGCGAGAGCATCGGAGAAATCAAAAGTAAAAGGCTGATTCAACACATTGCTTTTCAGCGATGTTGAGTCAGCCTTCTTATTGGTTGTTTAATTAATATGTTTTCTTGTTCATTGCATTCGATTGAGGGGCTGTCCAGAAGGTCAAATCCCTATTGAAAAACAAAAAATCATAAACATCGATATATCAACATTTCTAAAACATAAAAGGGAGCCGTCAATAAGCCAAAAAACGACTTATTAGACAGCCCCGTGTTTAAACAGGCAGAATGAACCATCCTGCTTACATTATTTCAATTTGATGAGCTGTTCATATTTTTCAAGAATTAGTTTTGTTAACGGGTCGTTTTCGTCAAGCTGGCTGTACTGCTTCAAAGCTGCAGATGCTCCTTTTGTTTTAATGATTTCTTGCAATTCGACTGCCTCTTGGTCTTCTTTATAGTCAAACAATAGCGCAGCTGCTACGGCTGTTGCAAGATTTTCAGGTTTTTGACCGAATTCCATTAATCTTTTTGCTGGTAAAATTAATCGGTCGTTTGCGCCAAGCTTGCGAATAGGTGATCTGGCTACTCTAGTGACATTATCGGAAATTTGTTTGTTTTCAAATCTAGAGATAATCTTATCGATATATTTTTGATGCTCGGAACGATCAAAATGATAAGTTTTCGCCAGCATGTCGCCGGTTTCAGCTAGCGCGCCTTCTAAAATTGGGCGGACAAACGGGTCCAATACAGCTTTGTCGATTGTTTCTATATTTTTGAAATAGCCTAAATAAGCTGCAGTAGCATGTCCAGTGTTGACAGTAAATAGCTTGCGCTCAATATATGGATTTAAGTCGTCAACATAGGTGATTCCTTGAATATTTGGCAAGCTTCCTTTTATGTCTTTTTTTTCCACGACCCATTCAAAAAATGGTTCAACAGAAACTTTTAAAGGGTCCTCGTGGGTTTGTAATGGAACGATGCGGTCGACAGCTGCATTAGGAAAGCCAACATATTGATCCAATTTTTGTTTTTCTTCATCTGTAAGCGATTTGCCCACTTCTTCTTTTAATAATTGGCTGCCGCCGATCATATTTTCACATGCAATAATGTTTAAAGGCTGGACTGACTGTTTAAATCGTTCCTTAAGTCCTGAAGCGATTGTCGGTGCAATGATTTTTAAAATATTTGGACCGACAGCCGTTGTAATTAAGTCAGCTTGGCAAATGAGATCGATAACTTTGTCAGTTTGTTTTGCACTGTTAATTCCTTTGACACCTGTGACGGTGATTGTTTCTTTTTTTTCGCTGGCTAATTCGATGATATAACTTCCTCTTTTATTTAGCTCAGAGATTAGATTTTCATTCACGTCAAGAAAATATATTTCATAGTTAGCTTGATTTAGAAGAGCGCCGATGAAGCCTCTTCCTATATTTCCAGCGCCGAACTGCAAAGCGATCATGTTTATTCCACCTCATTGAATAAATTGATTAATTCTTCTTTAGTTGCTGCATTGATTATACGGTCAACATTTTCTTCCTCTGAGCAAAGGATGGCGATTTTCGACAAGAGCTCCAAATGTTCGTTGTCTTTTCCGGCAATTCCGAACACTACTTTAGCAATGTTGCCTTCTCCATATTCTACGCCTTCAGGAATTTGAATAATGGAAATACCTGATGATAAAATGTCTTTTTTTCCTTCTTCTGTTCCATGAGGAATAGCTATATGGTTTCCCATGTATGTGGAAGTGATTTGTTCTCTTTCAAGCATTTTGCTGATATAATGTTCGTTCACATAGCCGTTTTCCACAAGAACCTTTCCAGCTAATTTAATAGCTTCCTCCTGATTGTCCACTTTTGCATTTAAAACAATATTCTCTGCTGTTAATATTTGCTTCATCTTAGTCACTCCAATTAAAAAATTTTTCTTTCATATAACGATGGAAAATCTCATTCAGCTTATGATAGACAGCTGCTTCATCTCCGCTTTCAAATAGTGTTAAACTGCTATTGCTCTCAATAATAGATGAACTGATTTGGCTTAATATTTCCAGCTTATTTTGAGTTAGCTGTTCAGGAGCTAAAAGCAGCAATATCCGGCTGATTTCCATCGCATTTCCGTCCATTCCGAGGACGTTGTCCGCTTTGTCCAAATCATAAATACGAAATAAAGGAATCAATACTTCTTCATCTTTTAAATGAAATAAAGCAATTTTTGTCCCGGGAATTCCCAATCCTCCTTTTTGTTCTCTCGCCAAAAGCTTCTTCGCAACGGATTCATCATTTGTGATCAATTTTTCTTTATGCAATGTGCGGGCGATTTCCAAAAGATTTTTTTTATGCTGTCCTGTATTTTCAAGCAAGCTCACATTGAAATGGAGCAAAACTGTTTTGATAATATCGCCCAGTTCAAAAAATTGATCGATGATGTGAATCATATCGTTTGAAGGATTTTTCCGGAAAGGAATGCCCGGAACATTGTTTTCGCTTCTTTTGAATTCTGTCAGCTTTTCATTCATGTACCTTTTTATTTTGGCGATATCATGCTCATTTAACAGCGGGTTAACTGTAATATATGGCACATGACGATACGGAAGATCGGTAGTTGAAATAATAATATCGTATTGGCTGACATCCAGCCTTTTTAAATCAATAAGAGAAGCAATATGAATGTTTTCTATTTCAGGAAATTCCTTGCGAAGTCTCGTTGCCAGCATTTTGGAAGAACCGATTCCGCTGGGGCAAACAACTAATCCTTGCAGCGAAATATTCTCCATCTTTGATTCTAAAGCGGAGCCAAAATGCAGTACGAGAAAGCCAATTTCATCCTCTGATAACTGAAGATCATAAAAGATTTTTTTTACCCCTTCTTCGACAGACGCGAAAAGGGCGGAAAATTTTGTTTTGATCTGTTGCAGCAGAGGATTGTGCGTATGAATCTTCTCTTTTGAACGTGTAATAGCAGGGACAAAATGGGCTACCAACCCTTGATATAAAGATTGATCTTCCGTCAAGGGAAAGCCGGTTTTGTTGGAAACAAATTCAATGAGCGCATGGACCTTTCTTGAAATGTCTACATCTACATCAAAGAAGGAAAAATCTTTATCTTCTTTTCTGCGCGCACCTAATAAATGAGTCGCGACATAGCCGATTTCCGCTTCAGGGAACTTGACCTGAAAGGCTTTTTCCAATTCTTTGACGATCATGCGGGCGGATTCGAATTCTTTTGTGCCTTTCAATTCTTGAAAAACTTGAGGATCGATATCGATCGTTTCGCCTTTTTGGATTCTTTCCGCTGCCAGCATTAAATGGACTGCAAGAGCAATATAGGCACTGTCCGCAATAGAAAATAAAATGGTTTGCCGAAAATTTTCAAGTACTCCTTCAACCGTTTTTATTTTTTCTTCATCAATGATTTCAAAAATTTTTTCCCTTTTTTCATTTTTCTCTTCTTTTATCTGCCTTTCAATTGCTTGCAAAAAACTTTTTTCATCCAATTTCTCCATTATAATGTTTCCAAGGAGAGCCCTCTTTCCATTTTCTGGTCCAATGAGTTCTATTCCGTATCCTCTTTTTCGGATGAGCTTCAAATCAAATTGAGCAATCCATTCTTCGATTTGATCTAAATCATTGCTTACAGTTGCAGAAGTGACGTTTAATTTTTCAGCTAGTGTAAACAGTTTTAGAGGCTCGCTGGCCTCTAAAAGTGAACATAGGATAAGCACTTTTCTTTCTTCCTGGCTAAAGTCTGTGTGCTCTCCAGATCGGATATCTTTTAATAAATTTTGTTTCCGCAGCGATGGACCGAATAAGCGAATTCCTTTTCCTTGCAGGCTGTCAATATAAAGACCATATTTTTTTATCACTTTTTTTATATTTTTAAGCTCCCGGTGAACTGTTCTTGAGCTGACGTTTAATCGTTCAGCGATCTCTTTTGTGGAAATGTGTCGGTCCTCCTGCAGCATTAATTCGATGATTTCCCGTTCTCTCGCCCGCAAGTACATGGAATTCACCCCTTTTAAAGTGCACAGCTGTGCAATCTGCTTATGACTGTTCTTTTAATTTTTCTAGCAGTTCATCGTACTTAGGACTGTTTAAGAAATTCTCAACAGAAATGTGTGTTGCATTAGGAAGCTTTGCTTTTGCTCTATCTGTTAAATCTTTATGTGTAAATACAATGTCTGCGTCATCAGGCAAATTGTTGATGGCAGTGTTTGTTACTTCGATATTTAACCCAGCTTTTTTGACTTTGTTTCGCAAAATGGAAGCGCCCATTGCACTGGATCCCATGCCTGCGTCACAAGCAAAAACAATCTTTTGGACATTGGCTAATTCATTTTCTTGCAGCTCGGCATCTTCACTGTCTTTTTGCGCTTGATTTGTGAGCATTTCTGCTGCTTTGCTTTCTTTACCTTTTAATTGCTGCATTTTCTCTGCTGCTGCTGATAAGTCTTCCTCGCTGTCTGCTTTCGCTGCTTTTAAGATGATGCTTGAGATGAGGAATGAAACAGCAGTTGCAACAATAACACCAGCCAACACACTTATATAATGTCCTTTTGGAGTCATAATCATTAATGCAATAATACTTCCCGGTGAAGGCACTGCCACAAGTCCGGCATCAAAAAGTAAGAATGTTAACACTCCGCTCGCTCCGCCGGCAATAGCAGCTAAAATTAATAATGGTCTCATTAAAATATAAGGGAAGTAAATTTCGTGAATTCCGCCCAAAAAGTGAATAATGGCTGCACCAGGAGCAGTTTGTTTAGAATTTCCTTTTCCAAACAGCATATAGGCAAGCAAAATTCCTAGACCTGGCCCTGGATTCGTTTCAAGCAAAAATAAAACGGATTTGCCTGTTTCTGCTGCTTGTTCAATTCCGAGCGGGCTTAAAATTCCATGATTAATCGCATTATTTAAAAACAGCACTTTTCCGGGTTCGATAAATATACTTGCGAGCGGAAGCAGGTTGGCATCGACAATGAATTTAACTCCACCTGCCAAAACGCTGCTCAAAGTTAAGACAATCGGGCCGATTCCTAAAAAAGCAATAATCGTTAAAATAGCAGCGACAATACCAGCTGAAAAATTGTTGACAAGCATCTCAAATCCGGATTTAACTTTTCCTTGGAACAGTCTGTCCACTTGCTTTATAATATACCCACCAAGAGGGCCCATTATCATGGCACCTAAAAACATTGGAATGTCCGCTCCAACGATTACTCCCATCGTTGCGGTTGCACCCACAACTCCTCCGCGCAGATCATACACCATGCGTCCGCCGGTAAAACCAATTAGAAGCGGCAACAAATATTGTATCATCGGATTCACTAGTTTTGCTAAAGCTTCATTTGGTGTCCAACCAGTCGGTATAAATAACGCAGTGATGAGTCCCCACGCAATAAATGCGCCGATATTTGGCATAATCATTCCGCTTAAATAACTGCCGAATCTCTGTATTTTTACTTTAATATTTGATTCTGCCATTGTGTTCACCCCTTTTATTTTTTTAGAATAATGTTTCTACATTTTAAATTTTAAAGCGTTATCATTGCGAGTCTCAATTTAAAGAAAAGTCAAGTTTGTCACTTTTGCTGCTGACAAAATTTATTTGAAGTTTAACCAAACGCATGCTTTTTATCCTTCTTTTTAGCTATTTTTTGGCATCTATCAGATGACAAATTTCCTGTATTTTATTACTATAAATGTAACTTCTATTTTCTGTATAAGGTGCTTGAAAATGGAATCGTATTATGTGGAGGGTATCGTAGTGGGGATGAAAAGACACGAAGCTCTGGAAGAGATTGAGAGAGTGCTGGGTATACGAGCTGTTGAAGTGCTGACTCATGTTGGAGAAGAATACTTTCGCTCCCTTGTTAAGTATATTGCAGAAACATTACATGCGCCAATAGTCCTTGTCGGAGAAGTGGACGAAACATCTTCAAAAATAAATGTACTAGCAATGTATCGAAATGGAAATTTGTCTGATGGAGATGTTCAGCCAATACTAGCTTTGGAAAGTTCTTTAAAGGAAGCGAGCTTTTACGAAAAATTAATTCACCAGTTATTCTCTAGATTAAAGGGAGATATAGAAGGCGCAGGTTATTTGGAAATACCTCTTAAAAGCAGCAAAGGGGAGATCATTGGGCTCATTTTTATTATAAACATAGAGACGACGGAGACAAAGGAGAAAGCCGAAACGATTTTTCGCTTGTTTAGGGATCGGACCGCGAAGGAAATAGCTAGGAATAAAAAGGAAAAAAGATTATTAAAGCTGGCACACTACGATTCGTTGACTAATTTATTAGAACGGGCTACTTTTCGAAAAATGGTTGATGAAGAAATAGGAAAACATCCTGAAATAAAAAGAGGCTTTTTCTTTATTGACATTGACAATTTTAAAATGATCAATGATTCTTTCGGACATAAGAAGGGAGACGAGCTGTTAGTCAAATTTGCAAAACGATTAAAAGACATAATGAAAAACGAAAACGCGCTTCTTTGCCGCAATAGCGGCGATGAATTTGTCATCATGCTGAGAGATGTAGAAAAGGATCAAGTTTATAATTTAGCTGCAAACCTTGTCAATGAGCTTCAATATCCACTAATTTTAGGAGAAAATGCTGTGTTTATCACAGTAAGCATAGGAGTTTCTTTTTTTCCTGAGCATGGTCACAATGCAGACACACTGATCCATCATGCTGACTTAGCCATGTATGAGGCAAAAAAGGATGGGAAAAGCACATATCGCTTCTATCAATCTTTTATGGAGCATCATTACGAACGTTTTCTCCTGAAGCAGGAGCTGCGGCGCGGTATTGCCAATAACGAGTTTGTCTTATATTATCAGCCGAAAGTTGACATAATTCAAAGGAGAACCATCGGGTTTGAGGCTTTAGTTCGATGGAATCACCCGGAGAAAGGGTTTCTCTCCCCATCAGAATTTATTGAGTTGGCTGAAGAAGATAATACGATTGAATTGATAGGAAACTTAGGATTGGATGAAGCGTGTAAACAGCTTAAATGCTGGCAGGAGGAATTTAGTAATAAACAATTAACGATTGCGGTCAATATGTCGGCACGTAAATTTTTTCATAGTGATTTAGTTCATCAAGTCCAGGAATCGATTTCAAAATACAAGCTGCCGTATTCTTCGCTTGTCATCGAAATAACGGAAACAACGGCCATAAAAGATTTTGAACATGCGGTAAAAATTATTCAAAAACTCCAATCATTAGGTGTGCACATTCATCTGGACGATTTCGGCAAAGGTTTTTCCTCTCTTTATTATTTGAATAGACTTCCTGTCAATGCAATTAAGATCGACCGTTCGTTTATACAACAAATCGGGCAGGGGCAAAAGGAAAATCCAATCGTCAACGCCATCATTGCAATGGCTCATTCTCTAAATTTGGATGTCATTGCAGAAGGGGTCGAGACAAATGTTCAGCTCAAATATTTGCTAGGGAAGGGCTGTCATATTATGCAAGGATACTATTTCAGTAAACCTTTGCCAGCGGATAAAGCCGGGGATTATTTAAGAAGAATGTAAATAATGATTCACTTCTGCCTCCATTTCTCAAGCCGTTTTGGGAGAGGAGGCATTTATATTTTCTGGATCGGCGTGTTATCAGAGTGCGTTTTTTCATATAAAAGATGCCGGCATATCGAGTCCGGTCTTTTTGTTTTGTAAAAATGTTTATGTGTTTGATAGACTGTGTTATGTTAAGGGAAGATCCCGTAGATTATGTATTAGTATATTTTGAGAAAGAAAGGATGAGGGAAAGGTTTTGCGCATTTTTGTGTATACAGTTTTGATAGCTATTTATATTTTATCTCGTTTTTTTCATGCCCCAGTCATAAGCTATAGCACTGGAGCTGTCGCTTTGGTAGCACTCGCAATTTCAGCGGTTTATGCCAGAGGACTATATCTCATTTCAGGTGCCATATTTTTATTGATTGGATTTGTTTTATTTATTCAAAGTAAGCAGCCATGGCATACGTTTATTTTGCATTTTGAGCAAGTGCTTGGTTTGCTTTCATTGTTTTTCGTATTGCCATTTATGAATTCCATCATTCGTGTCGGAAGGTATGATAAACATTTAAGCTTGTTACTTCAGGATCAAGCTGCTGATCTGAACCATTTATATCGGCGAAGCTCAGGAGTTTGTCATATACTCGGTCTATTTTTAAATATTGCTACAGCCCCCCTTCTTATTAAATCATTAAATGTTATACTGCATGATTTGCCCAAAAAAGTGCTAACGAAATTTTATTCGCAAAACTTGCTGCGCGCCTATGCTTTATGTCTTACTTGGAGCCCGATGGAGGTGATGGTGAGTTCAACGATAGACATTACAAAAGTGCAGTATTTTATCATTTTTCCAATTTTGCTTTCGATGGCAATCATAATGCTTGGGTTTGATTGGCTCATGTCTTCGTATAAATATAAAGGTATCCAAATCGCCTTTCATACGCCTCATTTTTTTAATAAGAAAAAGGGTTATAAAAAAGCTTTTGAATTAATCGGAATGCTGCTTTTGTTTATTTTCATGGTGTCGACTGTTCAACATTTTTTACAAAAAGGCTTTCTGTTTTCTGTTGTATTATTGATTATCCCATTTTCTGCTATTTGGTCTTTGTTTATTAAAAAAGGAAAAAGATATTTTACAGTTGCAATCCAGCATTGGAAAGAGCGGACAAGGGGATTAGCCAATTACTTTTTCATGTTTTTGGGAGCAGGTTTATTTGTAGAAATGCTGGCAGACTCGCAATTGCTATCATTTTTAAAACCTGTTTTTGAATTAGGAACTGAAAAGACGTTGATTTTATATAGTACAATAGGACTTTATTTTTTCATTACATCGTTAATTGGTTTTCACCCTTTAGTAGGTTTTGCTTTATTGTCAGAGCTCTTGCAGCCGTTTTTAGTCGACATACCATCAATTCCGCTATCCATTGTGTTAATATGCAGCAGCTTGTCGACTGTGATGTTCAGCCCTTTTAATATATCAGTATCAATTTTGTCTGATGAATTAAGCGCACAATCTTATCGGATCGGTTCATGGAATATGATTTTTGCATTAGGGTACATTGGGTTCGGCATTGTGGTAGCATGTTTTGTTGAAATGTTTTTTATGTATTGACACCGTTTACAATAAAACTTATAATCTTCTTAAAAAGAGATTATTTTCAAATTTCTCAACAATAAATATTTTTTAGATCGATCTAATAGAATTTTTAGATCGATCTAAAAAGCTCGGATATTGGATCGATCTAATGGAAGAGTAAACAGAGCCAAATCGATGTGATAAGCAGGTGATTAGATGAGAAAAGCTCAGCCATTTATTAACGGATGTTGGATCAATTCGGGGCGGCCAGTAGTACAGGTGCGGAGCCCTTATTCTGGCGAAATAATCGGTGAGCAGCTGCTGTCAACAAAGGAAGATGTTGAAAATGCTTTATCCTCAGCATTTCAAGCAAAAAAAGAGATTGCAGGAATTCCAGTTTACGAGAGAGCCAATATTTTAAAAAAAGCATCTTCCTTGCTAGACAGCAGAAAAGAGACATTCGCAAAATTTATTTCCGAGGAACTCGGCAAGCCATTGAAAAACACATTGGATGAAGTATCCCGCTCGGTTGAAACATTGGAACAATCAGCGGAAGAAGCAAAACGGCTGATCGGAGAAACGATACCGGGAAGCGCTTCGCAGCGCGGAACGAAAGCATTGGCCATGACGTTTCGTGTTCCGGTTGGGGTTGTTGCAGCTATCACCCCATTTAATGCGCCGTTAAATCTCATTTGTCATAAGATCGGACCTGCATTTGCAGCCGGAAACAGTGTTGTGTTAAAGCCTGCTCCTCAGACGCCTTTAATTGCAGCGGAACTGCTGAAGCTTCTGCTTGAAGCAGGCTTTCCAAAACACGGTATTAATATGGTGCTAGGAGGAGCAGAAGTCGGTCAGCAAATTGTTCAGGATGACCGGGTCAATGTTATTTCGTTTACAGGTGGAGTTGCTGCCAGCCGTAATATATGTGACTTGGCTGGAATGAAAAAAGTGCTGTTAGAGCTAGGAGGAAATGCCGCAACCATTGTACACGAAGATGCTGATTTAAAGAGAGCGGCAGCTTTATGTGCCTTAACAGGCTACAGCAATTCCGGTCAAAGCTGCATTTCCGTTCAAAGAATTTATGTACACGAGACTGTCGTTGAGCCGTTTACAAAACTTTTCAAAGAGAAAGTGGAGCAATTAAAGGTTGGAGATCCATTATCGCCGGATACAGATATTGGCTGTTTGGTGGATGAACGAGCGGCGGAACGCGTTATGAATTGGATCAAGGAAGCAGTCCAATCCGGAGCCGAGTTGATTACCGGAGGAAAACAGCATGGGGCGACAGTTGAGCCGACTGTTCTTCTGAATCCGCCGAAGCAAAGCAAAGTTGTATGTGAAGAAGTGTTCGGCCCGATTGTCAGCATTATTCCGTATTGTACGATTGAAGAGGCAATAGCGGAAACAAATAATTCGTCCTTTGGACTTCAAGCGGGATTATTTACAAACCGCATGGATGTCATTTATCAAGCAGCTAAGGAGCTGGAAGTAGGAGGCGTTGTAATCAACGGCACTTCAAATTTCCGGCTTGACCATTGGCCTTACGGCGGTGTGAAAAATAGCGGGATTGGCCGGGAGGGGCCGCGTTATGCAATTCAGGAAATGACAGAAATGAAGATGATTGTTTTTCAAGATCCTTATTGAATGAAACAAACATGGTGGTGTACAGATTGATTGAGCTATATGTAAAAAAACCGAACGAACTAGAGCTGCGGCATAACAACTCAGTTCCAGCTCCAAAAGGCGATGAGGTAAAAATTCAATTAGTATATGGAGGGATTTGCGGTTCTGATTTAAGTGTTTATAAAGGAAAGCTCCCTTATGCAAAATATCCCGTTCGCGCCGGCCACGAACTTGTTGGGGTGATTGTGGAAAAAGGGGAACAAGCTTCATTTAAAATTGGAACAAGGTGCGTTGTTTTACCGAATACATTTTGTGGAGTATGCGATCAATGCCAAAAAGGTTTGACAAATATATGCCGGAACAAGAAATCGTTAGGCGTAAATATTGATGGAGGGTTTGCCCAAGAGTTTAACATTTCTTCCAAATATGTTTTAGCAGTGCCTGATGACTTGCCGAATAAAAAAGCAGTTCTCGTAGAGCCGCTCGCAGTTATCGTCCATGCCTTTAAAAAGGTCAATGTGGAAAAAAATATGAAGGTAGCTGTCGTCGGCTGCGGGAATGAAGGAATGCTGGCAGCGGCGCTCGCCCATTATTTAGGTGCAAAAGTGACAGCGATTGACATCAATCAGCACAAGCTTGATTTAGTTAGAGAAATCGGTGATATTTCAGTTTTCTTGCCGCATGAGATTGAATCGCTTGAAACGTTTGACGTTGTATTTGAAGCAGCCGGTACAAAGGTTTCAGTTGAAAGCGCTGTAAAATTGGCGAAGCCAGGAGGAGCTGTCGTTTTGATTGGGCTGGCGCAGGAGGCGAATTTTCCGATTGTTCATATTGTGCGCAGTGAAATCACAATATATGGTTCAATAATTTATCAATTTCCAGATGACTATTTGCAAGCGATTGAATATCTACGGGATCCTGAGTTTTCCGTCGAACAAATTGTTTCTAAAATTTTTTCCATTACCGACTACAAGGAAGCTTATGAAACGGCCGCTTCCGGAAATGCTGGAAAAGTTATTTTAAGCTTTAAGGAGGCAGAAAAATTATGAAAAAGCTGGTTTCCGATCAACTCGTTCAATATTTGGAAAACCGCGGGGTTGAACATATTTTTGGTCTTTGCGGCCACACAAACATTGCTGTTTTAGCCGCTTTAGAAAAAAGCTCCATCAAGTTTGTAAATGTAAGGCATGAGCAAATTGCTGCACATATGGCAGACGGGTATGCGAGGGCAAAAAAGGAAGCGGCAGTTGTCTTAAGCCATCTTGGACCAGGATTGACGAACGCTGCAACAGGTGTTGCAAATGCCGCTTTAGATTCCATTCCGATGGTTGTCATTGCAGGGGATGTACCGAGTCATTTCTATGGAAAGCACCCACATCAAGAAATTAACCTGCATGCAGATGCATCCCAATACGAAATATACCGCCCGTTTGTTAAACGTGCATGGCGGGTTGACCGGCCGGATCTGTTTCCGGAAATTTTAGAAAAAGCATTTCAATTAGCTGAAAGCGGAAGACCAGGACCTGTTTTAGTATCTGTGCCAATGGATATTTTCTCGAAGGAGGTCGATATTGCTTTATTTGAAAAATTGAATCATCATACGAAAAAGTTGCATAAGCCTTCTATCGATAACGAGACTGCAAAAGAAATTGTCGAGAAACTAATCAAGGCGGAAAATCCATTGATTTATGCTGGAGGAGGCATTATGCTAGCCGATGCTTCCAAAGAATTGAAGGAATTAGCTGAACATTTTGACATTCCTGTTGCCTACACATTAATGGGCAAGGGAGCCATTTCCGACGATCATCCATTAGCCTTGGGCATGACAGGCTTCTGGGGAACAAAATTTGTGAATGATATGTGTTTGCATGCAGATTTGATTTTAGCACTCGGCACAAGATTTTCAGAGGCGGATTGCAGCTCCTGGGAGCCGGAATACACCTTTAACATTCCGAAAACGAAATTGATTCATATTGATATTGATCCGAACGAGATTGGAAGAAATTATCCGACTGAAATCGGAATTGTGGCAGATTTAAAACAAGCGCTTTCCGTAATAAACCGGGTGGCGAAAGAGCTCGTTCCTAATGGAAAAGAAAATAAAGAGCTGAAACAGAAAATTTCTCAATATAAACAAGAATTTCGTAAACAGAATGAGGAACATATTCGCAATAACTGCTATCCGATGCGTCCGGAGCGGATTTTACAAGAAGTGCGTGAAGTGCTGCCAAGAAATGCTTTTATAACAACGGATGTCGGCTGGAATAAAAATGGGGTTGGACAGCAATTTCCGGTATATGAAGCGGGCACTATTTTCACGCCTGGGGGCTATTGCACGATGGGCTTTGGTGCGCCCGCAGCATTAGGAGTAAAAATAGCGCATCCAGATAAAGTGGTCGTTTCATTAGTAGGTGATGGAGGCTTCGGACAAAATCCGGCGCTTCTTGCCACCGCTGTTGAAGAAAATATTCCGGTTGTCTGGGTGATCATGAACAATCATGCTTTTGGAACCATAGCCGGACTGGAAAAAGCCCACTTCGACACAACCTACGGAACGGTATTTCGAAAAGATGGAAAGCCGTATTCACCTGATTATGCAGCCATTGCGAAGGCTTACGGTGTGGAAGGTGTAAAAGTTCAAGCTGCAGCGGAATTCAAGCCAGCATTGCAGCGGGCCATTGAAGCAAATAAACCGTTTGTGATTGATGTGGAGATGATCAATGTACCAACGCCGACAGCAGGACATTGGAATATTATGGACATCTATTCCCCGGATAGGAAAGTTCACCATGTTTCAGTGGATTAAAACATTTCCAATTAAATTATGAAGGAGGAATTGATTATGCCGAAAACGAGCGCAGGCATGAAAATTAAAGTTCTTGATCCTTTTCAAGACGCTAAAACATTATGGTTAGGGCTGGATAAGCCGGAGTTGAACCAGATTCGCAAGGTTTTCCAGCTGATTACTCCGCAAACTGTAGGATCTAAACATATTATGGCTGGAATTACGATTTTTTCCCCCGGGGAAGCAAGCTCCCTTCACAACCATCCAGAATCTGAAGAAATGGACGTAGTTATAAAAGGTTCAGGAGAAGTGGTTGATGGAAATGGAAACCGCCGTCCATTTAAAGAAGGAGACTATATGTTCATACCCGAGGGCGAATATCACCAGCATGTTAATACAGGAAATGAACCGCTTTGGTTGTTGTGGTGCTATAGCCCGCAAGGAAGCCTGCCAGAAGATTAAAGAAGCAATTTTTTGCGGGAAAACAAAAACGATCATTTTCAAAAAGATGGACTAAGAAAGGGGTTATTGACAGGGTAGAAATGAGGATAATCCATGCCATGTCAGCCCTTTTCTGCTCCCCCAAACGCCTAGTTATTAATAAAATCAAAACTATAAACCTTTCGAAAATCAAATTGATTGTAAGATAGGAGTGTGAAAAAATGAAAAAAATTTCTTTCATCTTAATGTCTTGTTTGTTGCTGTTAGTCGGATGTTCAAGCGGTTCGAGTTCGGGAGAAAATAATGAATCAGGCTCAAAATCTTCAGAAACTAAAATTATGAAATTAGCAGTGGCGACTACAAAAGAACGCTCTCTCTCAAAAGGACTTTATAAATTTGGTGAAATCGTCGAAAAAGAAACAAATGGATCTATTAAAGTTGAAGTATATCCCGACGGACAGCTCGGAGGGGATTTAGAAGTATTTGAAGGATTAAAAATGGGATCTATTCAAGGATCAACCATGTCGACTGGGCCGATCGCATCTTTCGCTCCAAGATTTAACGTATTGGACTTACCTTTTTTATTTAAAGACAGAGAAACCGCTTACAAAGTTTTGGATGGCGAAATTGGGCAAGAATTAATGAAAGATCTGGAAGGCACAGGTGTTATTGGTATAAACTACTGGGAAAACGGGTTTCGCCATTTAACGAACAACGTCAAAGAGGTTAAAAGTGTCGATGATATTAAAGGATTAAAAATTCGTACGCTTGAAAACAAGCTTCATATTGATCTGTGGAAAGAATTAGGGGCGAATCCTGTTCCAATGGCTTTTACAGAGCTGTTTACTGCACTTGAACAAGGGGTTGTCGATGGACAGGAAAATCCTGTTGGAAACGTTGCAGCTAATAAAATGTATGAGGTTCAAAAGTACATTACAAAAACCGGTCACGTGTATAATGCAAGCCCGTTTTTAATAAGCGAAAAGTTTTGGAAAACACTTTCCAGCGAAGAACAAGAGATCATAAAAAAAGCAGCTGAAGAAGCGAAAGAATATCAGCGTCAGTTAAATGCAGAAGAAGATGAAAAATTATTTAAAGAGATTGAAAAAGAGGGGATGGTTGTTACAGAGTTAACAGATGAACAAAAGCAAGCGTTTATTGACAAAGTACAGCCAATTTATAAAAAATACGGAAAAGAATTTGGTGAAGATCTAGTTGCTAAATTATTGGAGGCAGGCAAATAAATGATGACACTATTTAACTCTTAGGAGTGTGCTCACTCTTAAGAGTTATTTTCCAATTATTTGAAAGTGAGGAGGAAGTACGGTTGAAAAAGGTTGCATTTATGCTAGATAAGCTGTTGCAGATATTAATGGCGTTATGTTTAGCATCCATGGCAATTCTCGTCTTTGGCAATGTCGTATTGCGTTATGCTTTTCATTCCGGCATTACATGGTCGGAAGAAATGTCGCGTTATCTATTTGTTTGGATGGTGTTTTTAGGAGCCATCGGTGCTTTGAAAGATAACGACCATTTAGGGGTGGATGTACTCTTAAAAAAGCTGCCGCTTGGGGCAAAGCGAATTGTATTTATTTTAAGTAATGCGATTGTTCTTTATGTACTGTGGTTGCTTCTGGATGGAAGCTGGAAGATCACTATGAGCAGCTTGGAAAGCAGAGCTCCTGCCACGAATTTGCCACTCGCTTATGTGTATGGAATGGGTATTGTGGTGAGTATCGGAATGGGAATAATAGTAATATTTAATATTTATCAGGCTCTCTTTCGGCCAAATACGCTTGAAAAGCTTATCCGAATGAAAGAATCGGAAGATGAAATTATGGAAGCGGTTCATGAAGAAATCGTGGAATTACATCATGGGAAAAAACAAGGGATGGCAGGAGGTGAGAGGTAGATGGCTTTTGTTGTTTTTGTCAGCTCATTAATTGGTGTCATGGCGTTGGGGATGCCTATTGCGTTTGCGCTTTTGGTGAGCGGTGTTGCTCTCATGTTTTTTCTGAATATTTTTGACACTCAAATTATGGCACAGAACCTCATTAATGGGGCGAACAGTTTTCCGATGATGGCTATTCCTTTCTTTATTCTTGCGGGAGAATTGATGAACGCAGGAGGCATTTCTAATCGAATTATTAACTTTGCCATGTCTCTTGTCGGTCATATTCGTGGAGGATTAGGATATGTAGCGATCATGGCAAGCGTCCTTTTCGCCGGTTTATCCGGTTCAGCGGTAGCGGATACGGCGGCTCTTGGCGCTATTCTGATTCCGATGATGGTCAAGGCTGGATATGACCGAAATCGGTCTGCTGGGCTCATTGCAGCCGGCGGTATTATTGCCCCGATCATCCCTCCGAGCATACCGATGATTATTTTTGGGGTAACAAGCGGCGTGTCGATTACAAAATTATTTATGGGAGGGATCATTCCAGGGCTTCTTATTGGTTTATGCTTGGTTGTCTGTTGGTGGTTAATGGTAAGAAAAGAGCAGGTAGAAGTCTTCCCCCGAAAATCTGCAAAAGAAGTATTGTCTGCTACCCGTCAGGCTATTTGGGCGCTTTTACTTCCAGCTATTATCGTTGGAGGACTTCGGGGCGGGATTTTTACTCCGACAGAGGCTGCTGTTGTAGCTGCATTTTATGCGTTATTTGTCGGGTTGTTTGTTTATCGAGAACTTAAAATACAAGATTTGTTTAAGGTGTTAGTAGCTGCTGCAAAAACAACAAGCGTTGTAATGTTTCTTGTAGCAGCAGCAATGTTGTCAGCTTGGTTGATAACAGTAGCCAATATTCCATCAATAGCTGCGGATATGCTTGGACCGTTAATCGAGAACAAATTGCTGCTTCTGCTAGCAATTAATGCGTTAGTTCTTTTAGTTGGTACGGCAATGGATTTGACGCCTACTGTTCTGATTTTAACTCCTGTTTTAATGCCTATTATTGAAAAGGCGGGAATCGATCCGGTGTACTTCGGGGTGCTGTTTATACTGAACAACTGCATTGGATTGCTCACTCCTCCAGTTGGTACTGTGTTAAATGTCGCTTGTGGGGTTGGAAAGATAGGAATGGAGGACATTATGAAAGGAATATGGCCTTTTTTACTTGCAGAAACACTTGTTCTTTTACTGCTTATTCTGTTTCCGTCCATTGTTACCGTTCCGCTTCAATGGTTTACAGATATGTAGATTTTTAAAGTGTTTACTATCTGATTTAAAGATACTTTGATTGGACTGAAGGTATTGTTAATTTGCACATTATTTCAGGAAGGATGGAGCAAATGATTGGCTCCTTTTCTGAAATAATGTGCAGTTTTTTATGATTAAATCTTTTATTTTGCGATTTTCTTCAGATACTCGTACTTGAATGAATTTTTCCCTATTCAAAAAAGCTGTCTTTCGCACATCGAGTTTCACTCTCTTGGTGATATTCCACTGCCTCCAATCGCACGATTTCTTTTTCGAACGGGGCTTTTTTCATTTGGTATCCATACAACAGGCAAAGGTGAATCACTTGGAGCCATCTATGAAACGGTTATATGGCGGCTTCCTCCCGACAGAAGTACATATTTGATCTATGCTCTTGTCTATATATAAACCGACTTCAGCCCATTTTTTCAGGTGATTTGTGGTGCTCCCGCAGCCTGAAGGGAGGTGATTATTTATAACATTTTCAAAGCCGTAAAGCATGGAAATAAACAAATTGACAACGTTTTAAATGTAAAGGTATACTTTTCTCAACTGAATTCGTTGATTAATTGCGTTAGCAGGTGATTAGACAGATGGGACGAAAAAAACAGTCCCGCGTGACGCTGCAGGAGGTTGCAAAACACGCGGGTGTGTCGAGGGCTACAGCTTCCCTTGTTGTTCGGGGCAGCCCAAATATTTCAAAAGAAACAAGAGAAAAAGTGTTAAAATCGATAAAAGAGTTGGGATATATATATGATCGTGTTGCAGCGAATTTACGATCCCACCAATCTTCAACAGTTGGTTTGATTATAACAGAGATCGGCAACCCCTTTTTCTCGGAATTATTGGTGGGCGTTCACGAAGCTTTAGATAAAGAAGGATATACCGTAATATTAGGAACGACGTTTGATTCCCCTGATAAACAAGATGCGCTGCTTGCGACAATGCTTGAATATCGTGTCGGCGGGGTAATTATGAGCCCTGTCCCAGGCAGTTCACCAGATATGGTAGAACGGTTAAAGCAATGGGGGATTCCTGTTATTTTAGTAGCGAGAAAAATGCTGTCAGAAGAGCCGTTTGATTATGTCGGAATCGATAATGTTGCAGGCGGACGGATAGCGGCTGAACATTTAATCGAACAAGGCCACCGCCGCATCGCTTTTTTGGGCGGTTTTTCTAATTCATCAGTATGGACAGACCGGAAAAAAGGATTTTGTGAAGCGATTGAACAAGCCGGGCTGGAAATGGATGAATCGCTGTTTGTCCAATCTCCCGCAACTAGGCAAGGGGGAATAGAGGCGATTAAGCGAGTTATGCAGCATCCTCAGCCTCCAACCGGGGTTTTTTGCTATAATGATGTTGTTGCATCTGGTGTTATGCTCGGATTAAAAGAACAAGGCATTGTTCCAGGCAAAGATGTGGCTGTGGTTGGTTTTGATAATATTCCGGAGTCAGCGGTATTCAGCCCTTCTTTAACAACCATTGCAGCTTTTCCTGATCGGCTCGGTGCAAAAGCTGCTGATCTCTTGCATCGGAGAATGAAAGGTGATGAAGAAGAGGCAAAAAAACTGATTTTACAGCCTGAGCTTGTAGTGCGGGAGTCAAGCTGACACACCATGATGAAGAAATCTAGGGAAGTGGATGCGTTATGAAGGAACATGTAGAAATCCCTCTTCGGGAAAAAAATATTGTTTTAATTGGATTTATGGGAGTCGGCAAAACGACTATTGGCCAGTTGGTCGCGAAAAAGCTGTACCGAGATTTCATTGATGTGGATCAGGAGATTGAAAAAAAGCAAAATATGCCCATCTCTTTAATATTTCAAAAATTTGGCGAAGATTATTTCCGAAAAATCGAAAAGGAGTATATTGTTGATATTTGCACGAACACACGCTTGAAGGTTGTATCTTTAGGAGGGGGAGCCTATTTACAAGAAGAGGTCCGCAATGCTTGTTTATCAAACTGCATCGTCTTTTTGCTGGATTTATCTTGGGACAGCTGGAAGGATCGAATGCCGCTTTTAGTCGAGAACCGCCCTCTTTTAAAGGAAAAATCAATGGAGGAAATTGAAAAATTGTTTATAAAACGGCAAAATGCATACTCTCTCCATAACTCAAAAGTATCGACCAATAATCTTGATCCTGAAACAGTAGCAGATGAAATTGTAAATTCGGTGAAATTAACGTGGAGCATCTATGAACCGAACCAATAATATGAGATTATCCCTTTAAATGAATAGTTTGCAAGATGAGATTTGGGAAAGGGATTTAAAAACATGAATGTAGAAAACTTATTGTCTCCTTATCTTCAACTGGCTGATGCTGTCATTGTGACAGATAAAGATCATGTTGTCGTCGCTGTTAACGATGCGTATGAACAAATAACGGGATATAAAAAGGATTTCATTGTCGGCAGAAGAGCAGGTGTCATTAAATCTCATTTGACCCCGGAGCAAACTTATGCTTCGATGAAAAAAGCATTATCGGAAAAAAAGCCTTGGTCCGGTGTTTTTGTGAATCGTAAGAAATCAGGAGAATTATGGCACTCATCTATAACGATAACTCCTATTCTAATAGAAGATGAACTGTTTTTTGTAGGAATTTTTCGGGAATTGGAGCAGCTGGACAGCGGAGCATACGTTCCGCAGGAGCAAATAGAAGAAACAAAAAAATCAATATTGGAAGTGCTGGCGATTTCTTGTGAAATTCAAGATCCAAGCATTGAGGATCATTTGATCAACGTTCGAAAACTAACTGAAAAGCTCATTTATGCTCACAACAGCTATCATAATCTTAATTTATCAGAAGAATATATGAGAAATGTTGCTTATTCCAGCATTTTGCATGATATAGGAAAAGCTGGCATACCTGAAGGAATTTTATATAAACCAGGACCACTAACAAAATATGAACGCTTAATTATGGAGACGCATCCGTTAATAGGCTTTGATATTTTGAAAAAAATAACAAGCAAACTGAAAGATAACTTTTTAAGGCAAAGCTATAAAGTGGCTGAAAATATTATTCTCTTTCACCATGAAAAATGGAATGGAACGGGATATCCGAAAAACTTGAAAGGAGCAGAAATTCCTTTAGAAGCTAGAATTGTTGCGGTTGTCGATGTGTTTGAAGCTTTAACGAGCAGCCGTCCATATAAAGTTGCATGGCCGATTGAAAAAGCGTTGAATTTTTTAGTGGAGCATCAAAATACGCATTTTGATCCAGATGTAGTGGCCTCATTTCTGACAATTAAGGATTTTTAAAAAGAAGGAAATTTTAGTTGAAGATCAACTAAAATTTCCTTCTTTTTTTGAAAATTTTTTATTGTGTTTTTTGTGTAATTGTGTATAATAAATCGTCGTGAAATAAACAATTTTCGATAAATATATTAATTTTTTTTGACAAAAAGTTTACTAGTATTAAACAAATGAGGTTGTTATGATGAAAATTGGGAGGAAAATTCGAAATTTGCGGATAAAAAAAGGTCTGACGCAAGAAGAGCTAAGCGAACGAACCGATTTGTCTAAAGGATACATTTCCCAATTGGAAAGAGATTTAAGCTCTCCCTCATTGGAAACGTTTCTGAATATATTGGATGTGCTGGGATGCAATCCAAAAGATTTTTTCGATGATGAGGATGCCGAGCAAAAAGTAGTTTACGGCAAAGAAGAACGAAAAGTATTTATTGACCAAGAGAGAGGATATAAGGTTGAATGGATTGTTCCTGAATCAAATGAAAAAGAAATGGAGCCGATTCTTTTAACGTTGTTTGAAAAAGGAGAGTTTAAAGTTTTTGAACCATCCTTATCTGAAACGTTTGCCTATGTTCTGAAAGGAACAATAAAAGTTCGGATCGGAACAAAAAAGTATGTGGCAAAGGAAGGAGAATCCATTTATTATCATGCATCCGATGAGCATCAAATTGTCAATGAGGCAGAAAGCATGTCGCAAGTAATTTTAGTGGCAACTGAATCTTATTTATAATTCTTGATGCGGTTGGAGGAAACGTCATGAACAATAAAACAATTATTCGTTTTGAACAAGTGACAAAAAAATATGATGATGATTTGCCAGTATTGGATAATGTAAGTTTTGAAATCGAACGCGGAAAATTTTACACGTTGCTTGGACCTTCAGGATGCGGAAAAACAACCATTCTCCGTCTAATTGCGGGATTTACGGAACCGACCAGCGGCACGATTTATTTTAACGGAAAAAATATTAACCATGTAACGCCGAACAAACGTCAAGTCAATACAGTGTTTCAAGATTATGCCCTTTTTCCGCATCTGAATGTGTTTGAAAATGTTGCCTTTGGCCTTAGAATTAAAAAAATGAAAAAGGATATCATCGAACAAAAAGTAAAAGATGCCCTTCGTTTTGTAAACTTATCTGGCTATGAACAACGGAACATTCAGGAGATGTCAGGAGGACAGCGGCAGCGGGTCGCCATTGCGAGAGCGATAGTCAATGAACCGGAAGTGCTTCTGTTAGACGAACCGTTGTCAGCTCTTGATTTAAAGCTGCGCACGGAAATGCAGTACGAGCTGCGGGAGCTACAGCGCCGGCTCGGCATTACATTTATTTTTGTCACACACGACCAAGAGGAAGCTCTTGCAATGTCTGATGAAATCTTTGTATTAAATAAGGGGAAAATTCAGCAAAGTGGAACGCCGAAAGATATTTATGATGAACCTGTTAACCGCTTTGTGGCAGACTTTATCGGAGAATCGAATATTGTCGCAGGAAAAATGATTCAAGATTATCTTGTTGAATTTGTCGGAAAGCAGTTTGAATGTGTTGATAAAGGCTTTGCTCCGAACGAGGACGTAGAAGTGGTAATTCGACCGGAGGACTTGGAAATAACAACACCTGAAAAAGGAAAGCTGAAGGTTTATGTGGATTCCCAGCTGTTTAGAGGAGTTCATTATGAAATTTGCTGTTATGATAAGGATGGCAACGAGTGGCTTGTTCATTCTACAAAAAAGGCAGAAGTCGGCGAGGAAATTGGTCTTTATTTTGAACCGGAAGCAATACACGTTATGCGTTTAGAAGAAAATTCTCGTATTGGTGTTGCCGATGAAAAGTAATATTCGCGCTTTATACTTCTTACCATATGTGTTATGGATCTTACTATTTGTTGTCGTTCCGATTCTGCTTATCATTTATTATTCGTTTTTTAACATTGAAGGAACATTTTCTTTTGAAAACTACGAGAAATTTTTCACGCCGGTCTATTTGAAAATGGCGTTAAGCTCATTTTGGTATGCGTTTTTAATTACAGCCTTTTCGCTATTGATCGCTTATCCGACAGCTCTTTTATTAACGAAAACAAAACATAAGCAGCTTTGGCTTTTGTTAATCATTTTGCCGATGTGGATCAATTTGCTGTTAAAAGCATACGCCTTTCTCGGCATTTTTGGAACCTATGGAATAGCTAATCATTTTTTGGAATTAATTGGTGTCGGTGCTAAACAAATATTGTTTACAGATTTCAGCTTTGTGTTTGTTTCTGTCTATATTTTCGTTCCATTTATGATTTTGCCGATTTTTAATGCTTTAGAAAAATTAAATCCAACGCTTGTAGATGCAGCTAAGGATCTCGGAGCATCCCCTTGGATTACGTTCCGCCGGGTCATTTTTCCGCTGACGCTGGACGGTGTTAAATCCGGATGCCAAGCAGTGTTTATTCCTGCATTATCGTTATTTATGATTACCCGCTTGATTGCAGGAAACCGGGTAATTACGCTTGGCACAGCAATAGAGCAGCATTTCCTAGTTACTCAAAACTGGGGAATGGGAGCAACCATTGCGGTCTTTTTAATTCTTGCAATGGTGATCATCATGTTTTTAACAGGAAATCGGAAGTGAGGGATGAAAAATGAACAGAAAATGGAAGGTTTCAAATATATATTTAATCATCGTATTTTTCATCTTATACGCTCCGATTTTCTACCTTATTTATTACTCGTTTAACAGCGGCGGAAAAATGCATCATTTTGAAAATTTTACGTTGGACTGGTATAAAGAAGTCCTGCAGGATGTGCGTCTGTTGATTATTGTACTGAATACGATTGTAATTGCTTTGCTTTCTGCGGCGATTTCAACGATCATCGGCGTTTTCGGTGCGCTCGCCATTTACTCCGTCAAAACAAGACGGGTGAAAAATACATTGCTTTCGTTAAATAATGTTCTATTAGTCAGTCCTGATGTCATCATCGGAGCTTCCTTTTTAATTTTGTTTACCATTGTCGGCATTCAGCTTGGTTTTATTTCTGTTTTGCTGTCTCATATCGCCTTTAGTGTGCCGATTGTCGTATTGATGGTATTGCCAAAGCTTCAGGAAATGAGCCCGACATTAATCGATGCGGCAAGAGATTTAGGGGCGAGCCAGTGGAATGTCATAACAAAAGTAGTAATTCCCTATATTACCCCTGGGATTTTTGCTGGATTTTTTATGGCTTTAACCTATTCTTTGGACGATTTCGCCGTTACATTCTTTGTTACTGGAAATGGTTTTTCCACTTTATCTGTTGAAATATATTCAATGGCTCGACAAGGCATTTCCCTTACCATTAATGCTTTGTCAACACTCATTTTCCTTTTAACGATTTTGCTTGTGATCGGCTATTATTTCATCACGCTGCGCTATAATCGTCCGGGAAGATTGGGGGGACGGAAATGAAAAAAATTGTGCAGATGTTTGCGATAGTATTTATCGCTTCGTTTGCCATCCTGTTTTTTATTGCGAGACTGAATGCATCTGAAGGCTACTCCGGTGATAATACCCTTACGATTTACAACTGGGGAGAATATATTGATCCGGAATTGATCGACCGTTTTGAAAAAGAAACAGGTATAAAAGTGATTTACCAAACATTTGATTCAAATGAAGCGATGATGACAAAAATTTCCCAAGGAGGAACAACATTTGATATTGCCGTCCCTTCTGAGTATGCCATTAGCAAAATGAAGGAAGAAGGTCTTCTTATTCCGATTGATCATTCGAAAATTCCTAATTTAAAATATATCAACCCCCGTTTTCTAAATTTATCGTTTGATCCGGGGAATAAATATTCCATTCCATATTTTTGGGGAACGGTCGGCATTTTGTATAATCCGGAAGCTCTTGGGGGAAAAAAGATCGACAGCTGGAATGATTTATGGGATAAAGATATGAAAAATCAAATACTTCTTGTCGACGGCGCCCGAGAGGTAATCGGAATGGGGTTGAACAGTCTTGGTTACTCGTTGAATGATACGAACAAAGATCATTTGCTAGAAGCGAAAAAGAAACTGGATAAACTGACTCCAAACGTGAAGGCGATCGTTGGAGATGAAATCAAAATGCTGATGGCAAACGAAGAAGCAGGTGCCGCTCTCGTCTGGTCGGGAGATGCTGCAGATATCATGTGGGAAAATGAGAAGCTAGATTACGTGGTGCCGAAAGAAGGCTCTAATCTTTGGTTTGATAATATGGTTATTCCGAAAACGGCCAAAAACATAGAAGGCGCTCATAAATTTATCAACTTTATGCTAGACCCGAAAGTGGCAGCGCAAAATGCTGAATATGTCGGCTACTCTACTCCAAATGAAAAGGCGCTTGAATACTTGCCGAAAGAGATTTCTGAAGATGAGCGGTTTTACCCGTCCCCTGAATTAACGGATAAATTGGAAGTGTATGAAAACCTAGGGAAACGAATGCTTTCCTATTATAATGATTTATTTTTAGAATTTAAAATGCACTCGAAATAAAAGGAAACCATCGCCATCCTCAATTTGGGAGGCGATGGTTTTTTAATGATTTTTGCGAAATCTGATCTTTGAAGCAAGAACGAGCTGTTGTTGCAACATATACGGCATAAGCTACCCTTATGTACTGTAAAAATGGATGCATAGTAGATCTAATGGTATTTTGAAGGGCAGCTGTTTGCAGCATAGAAAAAATGCGCATATGGGCTTTTAAAATCGAAAACAAGAATCGGCACTTTGCCGGTTTCTGCTCATCGCGCTCACCTTTAAAAGAGTGTGGTTATGAACATTTCCTTAGCTGCTGCCGCATCCTCCGCCGCAGCTGCTTCCGCAATTTGAACTGGAGCATCCTGAAGAAGAGCATCCGGAACTCCCTGAATGATCATTGGAATCGCTGAGTGCAGCCCCGCATGCATAAACAGAACCTCCGCTTGTCCCTGCATCCTTATTCAAAAGCTGCGACATTTTTTCTGTATAACTGTCCTGCTCGTACAGCGATAAAAATACCATAGCCGGCAGCAACATCGAGTACGTATCGTCTGTTTTTATTTCCTTGCGGAGCGATTTGTTTTGCCGTTTCATTTCTTCTGCTTTTTCAATATCGTTTTTCAGCTGTTCAAGCAGCTTTGTTTGTAATGGCTTGATCGGGTCAAACGAACGAAAATATTTATCAAACAGTTTTTCGTCACTAGCTGAGCGAACTTCTTCCAAAAGTGTTTTGCTTAGCGGATTTTTTAAAAAACCTCCCCACAGCTTCGTGCTGTTTGGATAGATTTCAAATAAGTGCAAATACATCCAATCAAAAAGGGCTCTTTCATGGGGAATCGGTGTCCGTTCCACATTAGGGCTGTGATGCAGAAACGATCCAAAAAATTTTTTTGAAAAATTTTCGTATTCTTTCGTAAACATAATCATTTCATGCCATATTTCATCCACTTCATCGCTGAACATTGGAACTGATTTTAAAATTCCTGCCAACAAAAAATATCTTTTTAATTCAAATAGGCGCCAGTTAAAGTCCGTTTCGGTCCAACTAGGATGATTTGCTAACACTCTTTTCTTTACTTTTTCCATATATTCTGAGTTTAGAGAGTCTTCCAAACGAGAGATAATTGGCAGCCCTTCTGGAATGCGGCAGGCTAATTCTGCCGGGACAGCCTCTTGAACAAGCTTTAATGATCTTTTTTTCTTCGTTTTATTGATATTGACAACGATGAACATAATGAAAATACCAATGATCAATCCTACTAAAAGCTCAGTCATAATATCCCTCCACAACACTATATATATCTTAATTATACTATTGGAATAGGAAATTTATAGAAACGATTTTCGTGAAACTCGAATATTGTATAATTTCAAAAATATCGTAAAATGGAAAGAGCAAAAAATTCCTATTTAATCATATAGAAAGGTTTTGGCGATGAACGTTCAAAAAATAAATATAGCAGGGAAAAAAGATCATATTATTTTTTTTACAGTTATCTTTTGCTTTTGGTTTTCCATTTATATTTATGTTCCAATCTTTGGGGTTTATTTAGAACATTTGCAGTTTGACTATTCACTTGTTGGCATTATTTTTGGCAGTTACGGCATCACCCAGATTTTGATTCGTTTGCCTCTTGGAGTTTTATCAGACTATTTAGGGCAAATGAGAAAAGGAATGCTTATAGCTGGTTTTTTTATGGCGTTTGCCAGCGGAATCCTGTTTCTTTTCTTTCAATCATTTATCCCGATTTTTATTGCAAGACTTCTTTCAGGAATTACCGCGTCGATGTGGGTAATGGCTACTACATTATACGCTCAATATTTTACGGAAAGTCAATCTTCCAAAGCGATGGGAAATTCTCCAGTTTATGACGGTCGTTTCCCAATTTATTAGCATGGCTATCAGCGGGAAAATTGTAGAGTGGTTCGGCTGGGAAATGCCGTTTCTCATTGGGACCGTCATGGCTTTGATTGGTCTTATTCTTTCATTTCGCATTAAAGAAATCGGCGATAAGGTGAATCTTATTGATTTCAAATATATGAGTCAATTAAAATATGTTCTCGGCATCAAGCCGCTTTGGGGCATCTCAGCTTTATCGCTTGCCGGACACGGAATTTTGTTTATGACGATTTTTGGATTTACACCGGTTTATGTCTCGAAAATCGGATTTAGTGAGTCCGTGTTTTTTTGGGTCGTCACTTCCTTTTTTATTCCGCATGCAGCTGCATCATTGCTGCTTGCCTATTTTCCTGTTAGAAAGCAAAAACAACTGCTTTTGCTTTCATTTATTTTAAGCGGATTATTTCATCTTCTGTTGCCGTTGTCAAATTCGATTCTATGGATTTGCTTCATGCATATTTTCATAGGGTTTTGGCTTGGTTTTATTTTTCCGCTGCTGCTTGCGATGGTTATTCAAAGCTGTCAAGAAGCATATCGGACGACCGCAATGGGCTTTTATCAATCATTTTATGCAATCGGCATTTTCACTGGTCCGATGTTAGCGGGCTTTATTGCAGATCACATCGGTTTTTATGAAGTGTTTCTTGCAACAGGCCTGCTTGCCTTTGCAGCTGCTTTTCTGTCTTTATTCATTCCAAGCTCCCGCATGGAAAGGAAAGCGGAGCGAATCTCTTCGTAAAGAGATAAAGTGGAATACGAACATTTTTTCATATTAGCGTTGAATCCTATATTGCTTGGGAATATGAAATGACATCTTGCTATAAATGAAAATGGCTGGCTGTTTTTGCACGGAGAGATCAACGGTCTTTTTCATCTATGTATGTTGTTTTTTCAGTTTCAATTCGATAACTTCCATAAGAACCTCTCAATTTGTAGCGGCTGAGCTATATTTGCTCAGCCGTTTTTTTCTGCCAATTTTTTAAACAACTTGTCAAAGAAAATAAACAGAACAACATGAAAAAAATAGTGGCTAATTGATAATAAACGAGGTTCATTGATTGGTAGATCAACGGTTTTAAACTCCTTTATTAAAATTATTATAATTTACTATTGATTTTTAATTAAAATATGTTATCATATAGTTGTAATGATTAGAGAAATATTATTTTAAATTATGAGGTGATCGGTAAATGGGAGAGAATAAAAAGCTTACGACGAGCTGGGGTGCTCCTGTAGGGGACAATCAAAATTCGATGACAGCAGGCCATCGAGGTCCGACATTAATTCAAGACGTACATCTTCTGGAAAAACTAGCCCATTTTAATAGAGAAAGAGTTCCTGAACGAGTTGTTCACGCAAAAGGTGCCGGTGCTCACGGATACTTTGAAGTGACAAATGATATGTCAAAATATACGAAAGCGAAAGTCTTCAACGGAGTAGGCAAGCGAACACCAGTATTTGTAAGATTCTCAACTGTTGCAGGTGAGCTTGGCTCCGCTGATACGGTCCGCGATCCGCGCGGTTTTGCCGTTAAGTTTTACACAGAAGAAGGAAACTATGACATCGTAGGAAACAACACGCCGATTTTCTTCATTCGCGATGCGATTAAATTCCCTGATTTTATCCACACACAAAAACGCGATCCAAAAACACATTTGAAAAATCCTACTGCCGTATGGGATTTTTGGTCTCTATCGCCTGAATCATTGCACCAAGTAACTTATTTGATGGGAGATCGCGGAATTCCGGCAACATACCGTCATATGAATGGTTATGGAAGCCATACATTTAAATGGACAAACGAAGACGGGGAAAGCGTCTGGATCAAATATCATTTCAAAACTGACCAAGGTATAAAAAACCTTGATACGAAAACAGCTGTAAAAATTGCCGGAGAAAATCCGGATTATCATACAGAGGATTTATTCAATGCGATTGAAAACGGAGACTATCCTTCTTGGACGCTTTATGTGCAAATCATGCCGCTTGAAGATGCCAACACATACAGATGGGATCCATTTGACGTGACAAAAGTATGGTCTCACAAAGATTATCCATTAATTGAAGTAGGAAAATTAGTATTAAATAAAAACCCTGAAAACTATTTTGCAGAAGTTGAGCAAGCTGCATTCTCACCGGGAAACCTAGTTCCAGGAGTCGATGTATCGCCGGACAAAATGCTGCAAGGTCGTCTCTTTGCATATCATGATGCACATCGCTACCGCATCGGGGCAAACTATAACTCACTTCCAATCAACCGTCCGCGAGTTGAAGTGAACAACTATCAACGCGATGGATTTATGCGCTTTGACTCAAATGGCGGAGGCTCTGTATATTATGAACCAAACAGCTTTGGCGGTCCAAAAGAAACACCTGAAGCAAAACAAGCATCATACCCAGTATCAGGTGTTGCGGAAAACGTTCCTTATGACCATGATGACCATTATACTCAAGCGGGCGACTTATACCGTCTCATGAGTGAAGATGAAAGAGCACGCCTTATTGAAAATATTGTAAATTCAATGAAGCCAGTTAAGCTGGAGGAAATAAAACTCCGCCAAATCGGCCACTTCTACAAAGCAGATCCTGAATATGGAACCCGCGTTGCAGAAGGTCTTGGTTTGCAAGTGCCTGAAGAAGTAAAAAAAGGTTAATAAATATTTCATAGCTGGACGATCTCGGAAGGTTCAAACGAACTTTTCGGGGTCGTCTTAATTTTTGTCACTTTCGAAAAAATATTTGGAATTACAACCTGCTTGCTTGTGAATGCGTCAGCTTTCAAACAATAGTTGGAATTACCACACGTCCCATAAAAACATATAATTGCCTTCTTTAACAGGGAAAAGTAAAAATAGTTAAAAAATTTTTTATAAAGTTGTATGATGGAAAATATAAATAGTTTCGTTCATACTTTTTGGAGGCTATGCTTATGAAAGAAGTGGCGTCTTTCTTAAAACCGTACCGCTTGGCGGTTGTTATTGCTCTTGCTCTCATGTTAACCGAGCTGACAGTGGAGCTTGTCCAGCCTTTGTTTATGGCAAAAATTGTAGATGATGGAATTTTGAAAAGGGATTTATCAGCTGTCGTCCATTGGGGGCTGGTGATGGTTGGTGTATCGGCTCTTGCCTTTGCAGCAGGCATCATTAATTCATTTTTTGCGGCGCATGTCAGCCAGAGCTTTGGATTTGATATTAGAAAAGTTCTTTTTGGGAAAATTCAATCCTTTTCATTTGCGAACTATAATCAATTTTCCAATTCATCTTTCATTACAAGGATGACAAATGATGTCTCCCAAGTGCAAAACACAATTTTTATGGGACTTCGGATTATGCTGCGTGCTCCATTGTTGGTGATCGGCGGCGCGGTTATGGCTCTAGCAGTAAATTTTACATTATCCTTCATTCTCATCGTCATTCTTCCGTGCCTGATCTTTTTTCTTTTATGGGTGATGAAAAGAGCAGGATCGATGTTTCGAATCGTGCAAGAAAAGCTGGATACGGTGAATAAAGTCATACAGGAAAACTTGACGAATATGCGCTTAATCAAAGCTTTTTTGCGAAATGACTATGAAGTTAATCGCTTTCAGAAGGCGAACAAAGATTTAAAAGACCAAACAATTTTCGTGCTCCGCTTTATGGAAATTATGCAGCCTGTCTTGCTTTTTGTAATGAATGTAAGCATTTTAATTATTTTATGGGCGGCTCATGCTGGACCAAGTGAGGCAAAAGTAGGTGAAGTCGTTGCGATCGTCAATTATTCAACGAGGATCATTTCTGTTTTATCTATGCTGTCTTTTATTGTCTCTGGTTTTTCCAGGGCAAAAGCCTCCAGCTTAAGGATTTCGGAGGTGCTTCAAACAGAAGTAAAATTGACTGATGAGCTTGCCGAATCAAGTCATCAAATAACAGAGGGAAAAATTGAATTTCGATCGGTGTCCTTTGCATACCCGGATTCAGCCGTTAAGGTGCTTGATGATGTATCGTTTACGGTAAATGCTGGAGAAACTATGGCGGTGATGGGGGCTACCGGCTCCGGCAAATCGACTCTTTTCAATTTAATTCCGCGATTATATGACTTAGAAAAAGGAGCCGTTTATATTGACGGTTTCGATATACGTACGATCAAGCTTGAGCATTTAAGAAGGTCAATTGGGATGGTTCCGCAAGAATCGCTGTTATTCACTGGAACGGTAAAAGATAATATTTTATGGGGAAAAGAAGATGCTACTATGGAAGAAATCATTGATGCTGCAAAGGATGCCCAAATACATGATACGATTTTAAAGCTCCCTCATGGATATGATACCCTTATCAGCCAAAAAGGCGTGAATCTTTCCGGAGGGCAAAAGCAGCGAATTTCGATTGCCAGAGCGCTTGTCCGAAAGCCAAAAATATTGCTGCTTGATGACAGCACGAGTGCTTTAGACTTAAAGACGGAAAGAAAACTGCTTCAAGCATTGATGAAATATCCATGTACGACCTTGATCATTACGCAAAAAATTTTAACAGCGATGGCGGCTGATAAAATTTTGCTACTAGAAAACGGAAAGGTGCTTGCGAAAGGAAGGCATGATGAATTAATACGCAGCGTTCCACTTTACCAAAAAATCTATGAATCACAATATGGAAAGGATGGCATCCGTCATGCTCAAAAGTCTTATTGAACCTTTCCGATATGAAAAACTAAAGCTGACAAATGAGTCAAAAGTGAAGAAAAGCTCTTCAAAAGTTAAAGACTGGAAAGGAACATTAAAAAGAATTTGGGGATATATGTCAGATCAAAAGGTTTTGTTTTTATTCGTTTTGCTCATGGTTTTTATTAGCACAGTTTTAACAATCCTTGGGCCTTTTTTAGTAGGGAAAGGGATCGACATTTATATTGTAGAAAAAAGCGGAAATCACTTTTTCTTTTTTTTCGTCGTTCTTGTTTTAATCTATGCATTGCATTCCCTTTCCATTTGGCTGCAAAACATATGGATGATCAAAGTGGCGCAAAATACTGTGTATAAAATAAGATCCGATCTATTTCGCCAGTTTCATCTTCTTCCCATTTCTTTTTTTGATCAGAAAAAAACGGGAGAGCTGATGAGCAGAATGACCAATGATGTTGAAAACGTCAGCTCGACATTAAACAGCTCAGTGATTCAAATCTCATCCAGTGTTCTTACATTAATTGGTGTTGTTTCTGTTATGTTATGGATGAGCCCTTTTTTAACAATCATCACCTTAATAGTTGTTCCTTTATTGATTGTAGGTATGAAATGGATTACCCGGCGGACTGGACAATTGTTTAAAGAGCAGCAGCGAAGTTTAGGAGAACTGAATGGATACATTGAAGAAACCATCACTGGTCAGCGAATTGTCAAAACCTTTTCACAAGAGAACCGGGTTATGCATGAGTTTTTAGAAAAAAATGAAAGGCTGCGGAGATCTTCATTTTGGGCTCAGACGATTTCCGGTTTTATCCCAAAGCTTATGCACGTATTAAACAATTTAAGTTTTACATTGATTGCAGGGTTCGGTGGAATCTTTGCTCTAAAAGGGTGGATAACCATCGGAACGATTGTTGTTTTTGCGGAGTACGCCAGGCAGTTTACACGGCCTTTAAATGATCTTGCCAATCAATTTAATACATTATTATCTGCGGTTGCCGGTGCAGAGCGGGTATTTGATTTGCTCGATGAGCAGGCAGAGGAAGCTGATTTTGGAGAATATGTACAATCCGCAAATATAAAAGGAGACATTGTGTTTGATCGAGTATCTTTTTCATACGGGGAAGAGAGCCAAACGATAAAAAATATTAGCTTTCATGTTTCTCCGGGAGAAACAGTTGCCCTTGTCGGTGCCACCGGCGCCGGAAAAACAACGATCATCAATTTACTGGCACGCTTTTATGAAGTAAATGAAGGGAGAATTTTGATAGATGGAAAGGATATTTCCAAATTAAGACGGAGTGAACTTCGTCAAGCAATGGGGTTTGTATTGCAGGATCCTTTTTTGTTTCACACGACAATTCGTGAAAATATCCGATATGGAAGATTGGATGCAACAGATGAGGAAGTGGAGGAAGCGGCAAAGCTAGCAAATGCTCATTCATTTATTAAAAACCTACCTGATCAATATGATACAATCATTAACGAAGGTGGAACGAGCATCAGTCAAGGTCAAAAACAACTTCTTTCAATTGCGAGGGCGATTTTAAAAAATCCGTCCATTTTATTGCTGGATGAAGCGACAAGCAGCATTGACACTGTAACAGAATTAAAGATTCAAGAAGCGCTGGAGAGGCTGATGAAGGGGAGAACAAGCTTTGTGATCGCTCATCGGCTGAATACGATTAAAAAAGCAGATCAAATATTTGTTATCCAGGATGGCCGCATTGTGGAAAAAGGATCTCATGATGAATTGCTGGAAAAAGAGGGATTTTATTTTGATTTAGTCACAAACCAGCTAAAACCGCAATTAAAAACGAAAGACATGTTGTCAGAAATAAAGGATCATATATAATGAATATAATCACTTTACTTTGTTAAAAGGGGAAACAGTATGAAATTAGTAGCTATTGATTTAGACGGGACATTGCTATCTTCCAATTTATCCATATCAGAAGAAAATCTTACAGCTATTCGGGAAGCACAAAATGAGGGAAACATCATCATGATTTGCTCCGGCAGGGCGCCTGAGAGTATTCGTGAACTGCTGGACGAATATGATTTTGCATGTCCATTTGCAGCAAGCAATGGAACAGTTGTCGTAATCGAAGGAGAAAAGCCGAAATACATTTCAATGAACAAACAAAACATGTTGGAAGCAGCCGAAATTTTGGAGAGTTATGGTGTGCCGTATAAACTTTATACAAATGATGGTATTTGGATGCCGGAAGACTGGAGCGCCAAAGTTCGCTCTGCTCTGCAGTCGAATCCGGAGCTGGCAAAATGTTTGCTTGAATCTGAGTACAAACAGTTTATCGAGCAGCCAAAAAGGACCGACAATAATCGATACTTTCGTCATATACAAGATGTTATAAACCGCGGTGATTTATCGGTCCAAAAGTTTTTTATTTTGCAATTTAATCAACATACTAGAAAAGAAATTATGGAACAATTAGAAAACATTGCTGGGATTGCGGTTACGACATCAGGTGACTACAACGTTGAAATAATGGATGAAAAGGGAAATAAAGGATACGGATTAAAAGCTGTTGCCAAGCACTACAATATCCCATTGGAACAAACGATTGCGATTGGTGATAATTTCAATGACATTCCAATGCTGGAAGCTGCAGGGCTTTCCGTTGCAATGGGGAATGCCGAGCCTGAGGTGAAAGAAATGTGCGATATCGTGACGAGGACAAACGATGAACACGGTGTCGCCTATGCTATTCGACAATTTGTGCTGTAAATGGTTTATGGATGCAAAGGGGTGTCTAATAAGTCGTTTTTACGGCTTATTGACGCCCCCTTTAATGTTTTATAAACGTTGATATATCGACGTTTATAATTTTTTGTTTACGATAGGGATTTGACTTTCTAGATAGCTCCTTTCATTTTATTTACTATTGAAAACTGCAACGGTGCGGCTTCTTTGAGGCGGGCAATAAAAAAGTGTGATGAATTATTTTTATTGTTTCGCTAGTTCTGTCTGCCATACTTTTTTTAACATAGCTGTTTCGTCACACGATGGAAGTTTCGGACAATTGATGCAATCCTTCCACATTTTTTGCGGGAGAGATTGCTTGTCAACGATATCGAATCCTAGTTTGGTAAAAAACTCGATTTGATACGTTAAGGCAATCAAATTTTCAATTTCCAACCTGTTTGTTTCATAAATGATTTGTTTTACGAGCTCTTTTCCGATGCCTTTTCCGGTATGGTCAGGGTCAACGGCCAGCGAGCGGATTTCAGCCAAATCTTTGTCTAAAATATGCAAGCTGGCAACGCCAGCCACTGCTCCGCCTTCATCTGCAACATAAAAATTTTGTAAATTTTCATAAATAGATGCGTACGTTCTGCTGAGCAGCTTTCCTTCCAATGCATAATGTTTAATTAATTGATAGATGGCATCTGTATCGCTCATAGTCGCTCTTCGAATGTGCATGTATACTCCCTCATTTAATCAAATGAATAATTATAAGTAAAATAAAATATTTATTCATATATATTATCGGTATGAACATTATTTTGTCAATAAAAAAACCAAACAATTTATAATTATGCAAGTTCATCAAATCTTTAAACATTTTCTGTAAGTAAAATTTTGGCGGGAGAAAATATTTGATAAGAGGATTTTACTACAAGGAAGCTAGCATTCAATGAAATTTATGGTAAAAAATGATGTTTATAAGAGAGGTTTAATCTTCTTCATCCATCAAATTGTGGACAAATTCAGACATTTTTCTAAATGTGTTGAAAATGAGTCTTATTCTTATTATAATTAATAACGAATATCATTATTAATTTATTACGGAAAGAGTTAAAAAATGAAAAAACGATATTTGATCATTGCTCTCATTATTCTTTCAATTGCATCGATTTTTATCGGGGTAAAAGATATTAAACCAACTGATTTATTCAATTTGACAGATGAACAAATACAAATTTTGATCATCAGCAGAATTCCGCGTGTCATTAGCATTATTATTGCAGGAACGAGCATAAGCATTGCCGGTCTTATTATGCAGCAGCTGAGCAGAAACAAGTTCGTTTCCCCAACTACGGCAGGAACGATGGATTCCGCCAGATTGGGGATTTTAGTTGCGATCATGGTTTTTGCAGACGCTAGTCCGATTCAAAAAATGATTGTTGCATTTGCTTTTGCACTTTTAGGAACATTTATCTTTATGAAAATATTGGAGAAAATCAAATATAAAGATACTATTTTTGTTCCTCTAGTCGGGCTGATGTTCGGCAACATCATTGGATCTATCACTACTTTTTTTGCATACAAAAATAATTTGATTCAAAATGTTTCCTCATGGCTGGAAGGAGATTTTTCGTTAATTTTAAAAGGCCAATATGAATTATTGTACGTCAGCATTCCTTTTGTATTAATTGCATACTTGTATGCGAATAAATTCACTGTCGCTGGAATGGGAGAGGAATTTTCGAAAAATTTAGGCTTGAATTATAAACAAGTTGTCAATATCGGACTTGTTATCGTAGCTTTGATCACTTCATCTGTTGTATTGACGGTTGGAACCATTCCGTTTCTAGGTCTTGTCGTTCCGAATATTGTCGCTATATACAATGGAGACCATTTGAAAAAGAATTTGATTCATACCGCTTTGCTCGGTGCTGTTTTCGTTATGTTTTGCGATATTTTAGGGCGAATCATTATATATCCGTACGAAATCTCGATCAGCTTAACCGTCGGTGTCATCGGCAGTGCCATTTTTGTTTACTTACTAATGAGGAGAAAAGCATATGGGTTATAGAGCGAAAATAACATCTCTTCTAGTGGTTGCAGTCCTTTTAATTATCACCTTTTTGTTCATCGACCTCGGCAAAAATTGGGATTATGCTTTGCCGCGCCGTTCGGTGAAGATGCTGGCGGTTATTATTACAAGTGTAGCAATCGGTTTTTCAACGTTAGTATTTCAAACGATTACAAACAACAGAATTTTAACTCCGAGCATTTTAGGTTTAGATTCTTTATATATGCTTTTGCAAACCATGCTTGTCTTTTTATTTGGTTCAACACATGTTGCGATGATCGATAAAAATATTAACTTTGCGCTTTCCTTGTGCTTTATGATGCTGTTTGCACTGATCTTTTACAAATTCCTTCTTCGAGGCGAAGGTCAAGACATTTATTTTCTTCTTCTGATTGGACTTATATTCGGAACATTATTTAACAGCTTGACTTCTTTTATGCAAGTGCTGATAGATCCTAACGAATTTCTAATTGTGCAGGACAGAATGTTTGCCAGCATCAATAACGTGAATACGGATTTGCTGTACTTGTCGATTGCCGTTATGTTGCTGGCGGGTCTTTATTCACTGAAATATTTCAAATATTTAGATGTGCTGGCACTTGGAAGGGAGCATGCGATTAATCTCGGCATTGATTACGATCATGTTGTCAAAAGGCTTTTGATCATTGTGGCTGTTTTCGTTTCGATTTCGACAGCTTTAACCGGTCCGATGACGTTTTTAGGCCTTCTCGTGATTAACGTGGCAAGGGAATTTTTAAACACATATAAACATAGTGTTTTAACGATCGGGACCGTTCTTTTTTCCATCATTGCGTTGGTTGGCGGTCAGCTATTGGTCGAAAGAGTGTTTGCATTTTCAACTACGTTAAGTGTTGTCATTAATTTTGTTGGAGGGGTTTATTTTATTTATCTTCTATTAAAGGAGAATCGATCATGGTAGAAGTAAAAAATGTTTCAAAACAGTACGGAAACAAATTTGTAGTAAAAGGCGTCTCGCTGAAAATTCCGAAACAAAAAATCACAGCCTTCATCGGCCCAAACGGAGCTGGGAAAAGCACACTGCTATCAATGATCAGCCGATTAATAAAAAAAGATGATGGAGAAATATTGATTGACGGAAAAGAACTTGGCGCATGCAAAAGCAACGATTTGGCGAAAAAAATTTCGATCTTAAAGCAATCAAACCACATTAATCTTCGCTTAACAGTCAGGGAACTTGTCTCTTTCGGCAGATTTCCGTATTCAAGCGGAAGATTAACAAAAGAAGATCAAAGGCATGTGGATGAAGCGATCCGTTACATGGGGCTTGAAGAGATTGAACATAAATTTCTTGATCAGTTGAGCGGAGGCCAAAAGCAGCGGGCTTTTATCGCTATGGTGATCGCGCAGGATACCGAATATATTTTGCTTGATGAGCCATTGAACAATTTAGATATGAAGCACTCTGTGCAAATTATGAAAATGCTAAGAAAACTTGTCGATGAGCTTGGAAAAACAATTGTCATTGTACTGCACGATATTAATTTTGCATCGGTGTATGCCGATTATGTGGTTGCAATGAAAGATGGAGAACTCGTACACGTCGGGCCAACTGATCAAGTCATAGATCGTTCTGTCTTAAAAGACGTATATGATATGGATATAAACATCCAGCAAATAAACAATTGCAAAATATGTGTGTACTTTTCTTAAAGGGTAGTATTGATGGAGGCATTTTGATAAACATCTCAGCAGAAGGAAGAGCTGTCAGCTCTTCCTTACAAAGAATTCGAAATGATAATGATTTTCTTATTCAATTGCGAGATGTTTAAAGAATTGCCGACATCATTTAAAAAATATACAGGGGGTAATTTTTATGAAAAAGTTTTTAGTTTTTCTCATTGCTTCTTTAATGGTTTTTGTTGTTGCAGCTTGCGGCTCGAACGGAGCAACTAGCGGAGAAGGTGAAAAAAATGACACGAAACAGGAGTCAGAAGAACTGACGATTAAGCATCAGCTTGGCGAAACAAAAGTGAAGAAAAATCCAGAAAAAGTCGTCGTTTTTGATTTTGGTGCTCTTGACACATTGGATAAGCTTGGCGTTGAAGTGGCAGGTGTACCGAAGGATAACCTTCCATCCTATTTAAAAGACAAATACAGTGACGATAAATATGAAAATGTCGGCGGTTTAAAAGAACCGGATTTTGAAAAAATCAGTTCGATTGAGCCTGATTTGATCATTATTTCCGGAAGACAATCAGAGGTTTATGAAGAGTTTGAGAAAATTGCACCAACCATCTTTATGGGTGTTGATACAACGAAATATTTAGAGTCATTCCATGAAAATGTGAAAACACTTGGAAAAATTTTCGGTAAAGAAGAGGAAGCTGAAAAAGAACTGGCAGCAATCGATGAATCGATTAAAAAGCTAAAAGAAAAAGCAGAAGCGTCTGGAAATAATGCATTAGTTATTTTAGCCAATGAAGGGAAAGTCAGCGCATATGGACCGAAATCTAGATTTGGACTCATCCATGATGAATTTGGAATTAAAGCTGTAGATGAAAACATTGAAGTTTCTACACACGGACAAAGCATTTCATTTGAATATATCGTTGAAAAAAATCCTGATTACTTATTTGTGGTAGACCGCGGTGCTGTTGTAGGCGGCCAATCATCTGCAAAACAAACAGTAGAAAATGAATTAGTGAAAAAGACAAATGCCTACAAAAACGGCAATATTGTGTACTTAGATCCTAACTACTGGTATTTATCCGGCGGCGGATTGATTTCGGTTGCTGAAATGGTGAAAGAAGTGGATAATGCGATCCAATAATTTTTCAAAAGGGAGCTGAAAACAGCTCTCTTTTTTCATATGCGCCCGGGCATGGGTGTAATCTCTAGGGTGAAAGTCCCGAGCTGTGAAGACAAAAGTAGCAGTTAGCTTAACGTAAGGGTGTCCGTGGTGATGTGGAATCTGAAGGAAGCGGGCAGCAAACTTAGGGTGTCTCTCGAAACACGAACTTCATATGAGGCTAGTTGCCATTGGATGAAACAAAGTCCTTTCTGTCGAAGATGGTACAGAGTAAATGAAGAAGACAGGTGGAAGGAAAGACTTCACCCTTACCCAGGGAGGTATGACGACATGTCGAATTGATTAGTATGTGTTTGAACGTCTCAACCTTTTTCATAAGAGAAACAGACGCAAGAAACACATACATATGCTGAAAGTCATAGACGAGGTCAACATTTGATGATATTAGGTCAATAAAGTAGACACAAAAATTTATAGATTTTTTTTCGCAGCTACCGCGCTATCGCTTGGTGGCCTTTTAAAAGTAATTACGACGTTGTCCTAATTATTTTTAAAAGGTAAATTTTCGGGTCTAACTATTCTATTAATATGTTCATTAAGCTCCCTTTTTATAGTACATACGTTCGTATTCAGATGGCGAAAAATACTCTGTTGCGGAGTGAATACGTTTATTATTGTAAAATATTTCTATATACTCAAATATGCTCTTTTTTGCTTCCTCCCTTGTTTTATAACGAGTCTGATAGATTAGTTCTTTTTTTATAACCCCATGAAATGATTCAATACAAGCGTTGTCATAACAATTTCCTTTGCGGCTCATGCTACATTTCATTCCGTATTCCATTAGCTTAGCTTGATAGTCATTTGAAGCATATTGACTCCCTCGATCAGAATGATGGAGGATAGAACCCTGTGGTTGTTGACGCTGATAGGCTTGCTTTAAAGCACTTAACACTAGCTCCTTTTTCATGGAACAGTCTATATGCCAGCCGACTATTTTCCTTGAATACAAATCCATCATACTAGCTAGATAAAGCCAACCTTCATCCGTTGGAATGTATGTGATATCAGCTACCCATACTTCATTTGGTTTCGTAACAGTAAAATGTTGGTTTAAGACATTTTCGTGGACCGGATGGTTATGTTTTGAGTTAGTGGTAGCCTTATGCTTTTTCACGGTACGAGACTTCATTCCCTCTTTGTTCATTATGCGGGAAACCGTCTTCTGTGAAACCTTAATGCCTTCATGATTAAGCTTTTTGGCAACCTTTGGACTCCCATACAGTTGGCGAGATTCGATATACACACGACGCACTTCCTGCGTCAATTCTTCTCGACGCTCTTGTCTAGCACTTTTGGGACGATCACGCCATTTATAATAACCGCTTCGAGAAACTTTCAATACTTCGCACATCTTCTCCAATCGGTAATCGAAGCGATGCTCATGGATAAATGAATATTTTACCGATGGTCTTTCGCGAAGAAGTGCATCGCCTTTTTTAAGATGGAGTTTTCCTCCTCCAGATCCCGAATACGTTTCTTCAGTTCACGAACTTCGTGGTCTTCGGATCGAAACGTTTGGGTTTCTGTTATTTCAGGTTCTTGCTTATATTTTTTCATCCAGCCGTGAAGAGTATTTTCGTTAATTTTGAGCTCACGAGCCACTTGTGCAACGGATTTCGCTTCCTCCAAAATATAACGAACAGTTTGACGCTTAAAGTCTTCCTCGTACCGCCTTTGTTTTTTTGTCATGTAGACACCTCATTTTTCAGTCTATTATTACTATAATAATCTGTGTCTACTTTTTAGTCTAACATCATTGATTATGAGACTCGCTAGTTAGACACCGTGAGGAGGCATTGCAAAAAGCCAATACCTTGCTACATAGTATTGGCTTTTAATCATTGATGAAAAATGAAGTGAATAGACTCTCATCTCCTTCTAATTTAAATTCTTTTTCTTTTTTGAAGTTATCAAGATTATAAATTTGTATCTTTGTGCCGTCTGATGTAATAAATTGATCTTCATGAATATATGATACATAGTTTTCAATTTCTGTAGTAAATACATCAATTTTAGAAGAATTTAAATGAAGTTTCGCAATTTTCTTTTCCGTAGGTTCTCGTTGTATATCTCCTTGTGTGATAAAGATATGATCTTTGTGTACATGCATATCACTCAAGGATTTGAACGGAAGAGTAATCTTTTCAATTTTCTTGTTCATCAAGTTTATTTTTATTAATTCATTTGACTGATTGTCTTTTCCATCTGATGTTTTTACTAGGAAAAGATCGTTGTCAACGAGCTCCATATCTGATGAATACATCATATCGTCTATTTTTATTGTTTCAATTAAAGATAGATCTTTTTTATTGATTACATTGATAATACCGTAAATATCATCTGGATTGGAGTGTATAAAGGTTAATACATATAATTTGTCTGAATGTTCAATCATATGAATGGCTTGCCCCTTGAGCTCAGTGGATGCGACCTGTTTTCCTGTTGCTATATTTGTTTTGGCAAGATCAGAGGAAGTAAGATCTCCTTCAGACATGTAAGCAAACTCCTTATCAACAGTCCAAACTGTGGGAGCAATTTTTTCTTCGTTAGGAATTTCTTTAATCTGCAAATTACTTTTATTTAACTCTAATATAAATTCATTGGTGTTGTATTTAGATTGTGGATTAGCGTAATATACTTTATTATTCATATGAATAGGTCTTTCCATAAAAGCTCCAAGAGGCATTCCTCTGTATTTCGTTTTATGTTTTGAAAGAAACCTTCCTTTTTCATTGTACAGGTGTATAACTGCTTTCTCAAACATATCTGTATAAATCACTGCATATTTGTAATCTTCGATGTTTTTTGTTTCCGTTGAGAAGCATCCTTGTAAAAAGATCATGGAGGATAACAAACAGATAAAGATCATTTTGTATCTGTTTGTTATCGTATTAAAAAGGTTCATTTGTTAAACTCCTTTAATATAAATGATATACGTGTGAGAAGAGTTAACTAAATCAATTGGAAATACGATTCCTCCGCCATGATTTAAGTTTAAACCTGTAGAATACTTATATGCTTCATATACTAATTGCGAACAATAAAATTTTTTTGTAGTGTTGATATTCGTAAATTCCCAATTATAAGGTTTTCCTTTGTGTGAATACGCTCTGTCTGCAGCTTTTGCATCTTGAGCGACAGTTGTTCCCTTTGTCGTTACCGCATAAACAGTTTTATATTTTGTATTCCAATTATTTTTGAATGTTTTCACTCCTTCTTTTGGGAAAGATTCAACTGTTTTTGTTTCTGAGTATATGATTCCTGCATGACCTACTAGAGAACCAAATTTTCCATCTTTAGTTACTAATATAACTCCTTTTCTTTTTGGATATGATGGTGCTGCTAACGCTTGAAAATTATTAGCTTTAAAATTATAAGATGATGAATTTTTATCAGGTTGAACTAGTTCTGGGTCAGATTCGATCTCTTTCTCCACTCTTTCAAAAGTTTCTAACTGTTGTTGGACTATGTCCTCAGAAGAAGTAGAATTTGCATGAGATACAGCTGGCAAAATTACCGATAACATGCATAAGGACAAGACTGTACTCAATACTTTTCCAATTTTCCCTTTATTAAGAATTCTCCTCCTCTGTTAATAAAGTATTAGGAAAAAATTCCTTTTCATTTTCATTATATATTAAACTTAACTTTTTTCAACTTAAATTTGGTAAATTAGTAAAATATTTCTGGTAAATAGAATAATAGATGAACATAGAAAATGGTGATCCTTTTTGCAGATAAAGTTAGCCAAAAACAACACCGGCACTTATTAAGACAGAAAGCCAGGTGTGCTTTTCCTATAATCCCGTCTACCGCTAACATACAAAAGCATTGAAATTCCATAACGGCTCTAACGCTACTTCCATAAAAAAGTTGCCCACAAATACTTGACTCAAACTTTTTCATTTGAAAATAAGGGATGAACGGAGTATTTATAGTATGATAGAGAAAAAGGGGGAAGAAAGGCATGGGAAATTTACATGGGAAACGGATCGCCATCACAGGCTCTCGAAAGAGCGAGGAAATTTCCACGTTAATTCGTAAAAAAGGAGGGGAGCCTGTTATTCGAGCTATTCAAGAAACAATAAAATGCTCTCCTTCGGATTTGGAGGCTGATCTTCGAAGCATTGTTGAAAAAGGGACTGACTGGGCTGTGTTTACGACAGGAATAGGGACGAACGCTCTGTTGGAAGCGGCAGAAAAGATCGGCATTTTGGATTCATTTATAAATGTTTTAAAGGAAGCAAAAATAGCTGCCCGCGGCTATAAAACGAAAGCGGCTCTTAAACAAATCGGCATTCAGCCGGATGCTGCCGATGATGACGGAACGAATGACGGGCTGCTTCGGGCTATTGAAGGATTTTCTTTTAAAGACAAGCATGTTTTTTTACAATTGCATGGAGAACCGGTGCCAAAGCTTTCAGAATGGTTTGAAAAGAACGGAGCGATTTTGCATGAAATTTTGCCATACCGCTCCATTGTACCTAATCCTGAGACCGTTGAGCAGCTGCTGGATGAAATAATCGAGAATAAGCTGAATGCTGTTGCGTTTACAGCTGCCCCGCAAGTAAGAGTGCTTTTTAAATTGGCTGAAAAAAAAGGAGCAACATCTGACCTTATAGAGGCATTTCAACAAAATGTTGTGGCAGCAGCCGTCGGCAAAGTAACTGCTGGAGAATTGAAGGAATATGGGGTGCAGCGCATCGTGGCTCCAGAGCTGGAGCGGATGGGGGCGATGATTGTCGCTTTGGATGAGTATTTTCAATGATGTTGTCGTCAAAAAATTTAATGGCTGATTGTGTGTATAAAAAACAGGTGGAGCGTGACAGCTTCGAGGATGAATCACGTCCACCTGGGTTTGAACTTTTTACCTAAAAATCAGTATGTATGAAAGCATCGATTTATTTCATGAAAAACAAATACTGTAAATTTTGTGCAATATAATTCGGGTAAATTTTGTTTTTTTCAATATCTTCTTTTCTAGAGACTCCTGTTAATACAAGGCATGTGCGGCAATTATTTGTTTTTCCAAGCAAAATATCGGTTTCTAAACGATCGCCAATGATTAAGCACCTGTTGCTGTTTATGTTTAATTTTTCAAGAATTTTTTTGCCGTAAAAAGAGGAAGGCTTCCCGATCACCTGATCGATCGGCCGTCCTGATGCAGCTTCTATTGCTTTCGCTATTGCCAGTGTATCTGAAATATACCCTTCAGGAACTGGACAAAGCGAATCCGGATTGGCTGCAATTAATTTGGCTCCATTACGAACCGCGTTCATTGCCAAATTGAGTTTTTCGTAAGTGAAGCAGCGATCAAGCCCGACAAGTACGTGGGTCGCGTCCATAGGATTGTCGGTCATTTTTAGTGAAAATTTGTGGAATTCTTCCGAAATCGCTTTTTCACCTACAATATAGACTAAAGAGTCCGGAGATTTCTCTAAAAAATATACAGCTGACAAATAAGAAGCTGTCATGATTTCGTCCAGTTTCGCTTGAATTCCTAAATGATGAAGCCGCTTTCTGCATTCTTCTCTTGTTTGTGTCGATGTATTTGTGATAAAAAGAATTTTTTTGTTATGGCGCCTTAATCGGTCGATCGTTTCTTTTACACCGGGCAAAAGTTTATTGCCAATATATATAGTTCCATCTAAATCAAAACAATATGCATCAAAATCGTCAATGTGTAACAATACAATACTCCACCTTTATTCTGTTGAAAGTTCTTTTAGAAGAATTTCTTTGCCTTCGCGTAACTTTTCTAACGGTGTTCCGGGGGCATATTCTAGGATGAGCTGACAATCGATTGATTGTTCATGAATCGTTTTAAAGATTTCTTGCCATGGGACGGTTCCTTCACCGATTGGCAAGTGATCGTCTCCTGTTCCGTTATTATCATGAACATGGAGGGCAATCAGTCGATCCTTTGTCTGCTTCATTATTTGCGGAATATCCCAACCGTTTAAATTTGCGTGGCCAATATCAAGTAAATATCCTGCCGTGTCATGAATATTTTCTAAAAAGCTTATAAACTCATCTTGCGTAAAAATCGAACTGCCGTTGTATCCGACGTTTTCGATTGCCAGCTTGACGTTCAAAGGTTTAGCAAATTCACATAATTGATGGATATAATCTTCAGCTCGCTGCTTTGCTAAACGTTTGTCAAAAACCGGAGAAAAACAGAACCCAGGATGGATCACAACATGCGAAGCCTGAATCATGCCGGCAAACTCAATCGCTTTTTTGTATTCAAAAAATGAAGCTTCCCGAATCGCTTTATTTTCACTTGTTAAGTTAATATCCCATGCTGGCGGATGAATGGTGTAGCCGATGGGCAATTCTTTTAGTTTGGAAGACAATTTTTTGAATGATTTTTCCATGTCATCCCATTTTTCGCCATCCATTAATAGTTCAACTTTATCAGCTCCATATTCAATTAAGTCATGGACATTTTTTAAAGGATCTTTTGATACAAGCGGCAAATCAGAATAACAGATTTTTCTTTTCATAAACAACCACCTCATGAAAGATATGTTTCCACATTGATTTTGTGATTCATCGGACTGCTTTCATTCAGATCCAGCTCTTGCGGATAGCCTATTGATTGTGTGGATTCTTGATCAAAAATATGAATACGATCCATTTTTGGTTTTAAATAGACCATTTCCCCCGGATGCCAATTCTTTTTTTCACTCATCGCAATCACTTCATGACCTTCTAAATTTATATAAATACTGTAGCTGCTTCCTTGGTTTTCCACGTATTTCACTGTGCCTTTTAATGTGTTTTCTTGGGGAGTTTTATAAATTTCTAGATGTTCAGGACGAATTCCAAAAACAAACGTTTTGGCATTGCATTCATTTATTTGTCGGATCCACATCGGATGCAATAAAAATGATTGTTTCCCGATCATAACCTTGCCATCATAATAATCCATATCGACAATATTCGTTGGAGGTGAGCCGATAAATTTTGCCGTAAAGATGTTTGCAGGGCGGTTATATACATTTTCCGGCGTATCTACCATTTGCAATTGCCCTTGATTCATTAACGCAATACGATCCCCTATAGTCATTGCTTCAATTTGATCATGTGTAACATAAACGATTGTTTGCTTATACATTTCATGGATTTTCACTAGTTCCTTGCGCGCAGATACTCTTAGCTGCGCATCTAAATTTGATAATGGTTCATCAAGCAGAAAGAAATCAGATTTTTTTACAACGGCTCTTGCTAAAGCGACACGCTGCCTTTGCCCGCCGGATAAATCTTTCGGCAATCTGTTTTCATATCCTTTCAGCTGGAGCATTTCTAACACAGCATTTAATCTTTTTTGAATTTCGTCTTTATGAACCTTCTGAACTTTTAAACCGTACGTAATATTTTCAACGACATTCATATGAGGATATAATGCATAATTTTGAAATACCATCGCTACATTTCTTTTTCCGCTTGGAATGTCATTCGCCTTTACGCCATTCAAATATAAGTCGCCCGAAGTAATTTCTTCAAGGCCTGCAATCATGCGTAAAGTTGTCGATTTGCCGCATCCGGACGGACCTAGAAGAACTAAACGTTCTCCAGGATGAATGGTAAGATTGAGCCCTTTTACAACATGTGTTTTTCCATAGGATTTCCAAACGTTTTCAAATCTTATTTCCTTCATTGTGCCATCCTCCGTTATTTAATTCCAGAAGAAGTAAATGTTCCTATAATATACTTCTGGAAAATTAAATATAAAGTTAAAGGTATTATCATTGTGATGACTGATACGGCCATGGCGACAGTAAAATTCGTGCCGCCTTCTGAGCTGATGTACATCTGTAAAGCAAGAGGCAATGTATAATTTTCCTTGCTTTTTAAAATGAGCACCGGCCATACGTATTCGTTCCAGGTAGTAATGAAAAACCAGATGCCTGTTGATGTGACAGCCGGCCTCACTAATGGGAGAACGATATCTTTCATAATCCGGGCGTGTCCAATATGATCTAATTTGGCTGCTTCAATTAACGATATGGGGATTGTTTTCATCGACTGCCTCATTAAAAAGATACCAAGCGCATTGGCGAGCTGCGGCAAAATAACACCCCAAACGCTGTTGACTAAACCGATACCCGATATGATCAAATAGTTTGGAATCATTGTTACGGTAAAAGGGATAAAAATTGTACTAATTAACATAAAATATAAAATGTTTTTCCCTTTAAACTGCAAAAATACGAAAGCATACGCTGCTAAAAATGAAGTAATCAGTTTGAAAATTGTCGCAACAGAGGCAATAATGAACGTATTCATCGTAATTTTGAAAGCGGGTAAACTATTAAAGAATGTGATATAGTTTTCGAATGTCGGATTTAACGGAACTATGTTCAAAACATTGTTGTAGGCATCTTCCAACGTTTTAAACGATGAACCTAATGCAAAAACGATCGGATATAAAAGAATAATGATTGTAATGATAAAAATAATGTGCCAAGGTATCGCAACAGATCGTTTAATTTTCATAATAGATACCTCTTTCAACAAACTTAAATTCAAGAGCTAATAATATGAAAAAGATTAACATCGTCATAATTGATAAAGCTGCAGAATGTCCTGTTCTGTAAAGTACGAAGGCTTCGTGATAGGCGTGATAGATCGCATTGGAGCTGGCGTAATTTGGACCGCCTTGTGTTATCACTTTTATAGGCGTGAATACATACTGCAGTCCTTGGACGATTGTAATAATAAACACATAAATGCCAGTAGCGCTGCTCATAGGCAAGACAATATGAAAGAATATTTTCCATAAAGGAACATTATCCAAACGGGCTGCTTCTATTATTTCGCGTGAAATACCGTTGATAGAAGCATAAAGGACGATAAAGTTATAGCCAAATACTTTCCAGGATGTAATCAAACTTAAAACCAATATGACCCAGCCGTCTAATTTGCTCCAAATCGGCATTTCAATGCCGAACCATCCTAAAATAATGGCAACAGGTCCGGAAACTGGATTTAAAATCCACGTAAACAATATCGAACCGACGACCAATGAGATGAATGCCGGCAGAAACAAGGCGCTTTTATAAAAACCATTAAATCGTTTTAAAATTAAATCTAAAACGAAAGCAAAAAGATACGGTATGATACAGTTTATAACTAATAAGAAAGCAATATATATAAATGTATTTCCCAAAATTTTATATGTATTTCGATCAGATAAAACATCAATGTAGTTTTTCAATCCTACAAATTCTTTTGTCGGAGTAATCATGTTCCAGTCAAAAAAGCTTAAATAAATTGTGTATAAAAATGGCCAGAACATGAATATCGAAAATATAATTAACGTTGGAATCAATAAGCAATACGCTTTCCAACTCTCTTTATTTTTTAAAACCGTCCCATCACTCATATTTTTATTACCCTCCGTACTGATACCGAAAATAAAAGTTAAAAGGAGGGTGACTAAAGGAAGTTTTTTTGAAAAATTGTTATAAATGTTAGTCACCCTTTGTAGACATTTCCTTTTACTTTAACAATTCATTGATGGATTTTTCCGTTGATTTTAAACCTTCTTCTACTGATACTTTTCCTGTAAGAATTTCGTCGCGTACATCTATTAATAATTGCTCTGCCTGTAAACCGGCGTCTCCAGGGAATGATGCCCAAGGAACAATCTTGTCCATTTGTTCTATGGCAGGCTTCATCATTTCATTTTCTTCTAAAAATGATTTAAGTCCATTTTCTGCTTCTGCAACATCTTTACGTGGAGGCACATAACCTGTTCCTTCTGTCCATTTGGCCATTGATTCAACGCTATAAAGAAATTTCATGAATTCCCATGCTGCTTTTTGCTGGTCTTCATCTTTTGCTGTAATAGCCAGCATTGCGCCACCTGCCGGCAGTCTTACTTCTTTTCCTTCCCATGCTGGCGATTTGATTGCCGCTACGTCAAATTTGGCATTCGCTTGGATATGCGAACGTTGGGCAATCGTTGTATAGACCATGGCGACATTGCCATCGATAAAGCTTTGTACACCTTGATCCCAAGGCAAATGCAAGGCTGTTTTATCTTTTAACACCATATCAGCCCATAGTTGATACGCTTCAATTCCTTCTTTTGAAGCAAATGTTGCTTTTCCGTCCGTAATCATTTTGGCTCCGTTGCTTTCTAATAAAGCTTGTGTAGCCCAGTTATCTGCCGGCTCCTGCAAATAAAACCCATATTTTCCTGTTTTCTCTTTTATTATTTTGGAAAATTCTCTTACCTCTTCCCACGTTTTTGGCCCATTTTCATCTAGTCCAGCTTTTCGTAAAAGGTCTCGATTAATATAGAGGACTGGATTGCTTAACGAATATGGAATCCCGACTTGTTCACCATCCGAATTTTTCGCTAAATCCAAAACATTTTTTAAGAAATGATCTTTTAAAAATGTTTTATCTTCTGGAAAATATTTATCTATTATTTCTTGCGGCGGCACATAATGAAAATTATTTGAGAAGTAGTCTAAAAATGCCCATCCTACTTGTACAACTGCTGGTGAATTGCCCGCAGCTACTTCAGCCTGTAAATTTTGCATCAACCCTTTATACATGTCCGGGTTGTATTTGGCTACGACTTCTACAGTATCACTTTGTGCATTAAATTCCTTCACTAACTCTTCTACTGTTTTTCCGCCTTGAGTTTCAGCATTTACGTGCCAGTATTCGATAACCGTTTTTTTGTTGCCGTCCTCTGATTTAGAAGGAGAGTCATTGGCTGCCTGCTTGCTCGTGTTGTTACAAGCTGCTAACATAAATACTAATGTAAATGCGCAAATCAATTTTACAAATGATTTCATTATATTCCTCCTCACCAAATTGTTTGACCGTAATTAATGAAAGGATCTTCAAAATGTCGTGACATTTCGGCTATTTAGAAAATTCTTTACATGAATCAGTTAACAAATCGTGTTGCCTTTGACTGGCTATCACCGTCCGTGTTCGAGCAAGCGGCTTCTACAAGCTGTCTTCAATTTCAGATAAAGCTATTTTTCATCGTTATGCCAATGACAGGTTGGCAGATCGTTTGCATTAATATTTTAGGTGTAAATGCTTTTTATCTCCCGACCTGACAAATCTATTAAATGATGTCGAAATCACCTCCAATTGCTTGCATAACAAAAAAAGAGACTCCAAATATAATGTATATATCTATTCCATATACATTAAATTTGAGGTCTCTCTATTTGCACCAGTAATTATTCACTTGTTACTTATAATATAGATGAGAATTGTTAATCTAGTATAAATCATATGTAAATTCTCTTTTAAAATTTATTTAAATCCATTTCCCACAATTTTGAGTTGGACGTCGTTACAGCGAGTGCGCCATTATTTATCGCTTCCTTCGCATGTTCAGGCAAAGTCAACAGCCCTCCTGTTATAACGGGAACTTGCGAAACCTTTGTGAATTTCTTTAAAAAATCCGGAGCACGGCACGGCATAATTTCTATTATATCTGAGCGGATTTGGTCCGCATCCTTCACTAAATTATGATAAACTTCCGTGTCAATTAAAAAGATTCGCTGAATAACAAATAAACCGCTTGATTTTGCCTTTTTTATAATGCCGTTCCTCGTTGTAACGATCGCCGTTGGCTGGACATTCTTTTTTACAAAGTCAATTCCATCGCCATCCATTTCCAGACCGCCTATTTTTTCAACATGCAATATGACGGGGAGCCCTTCAGACTGGATGAAATCAACATATCTTTTTACCGTTAAAATGGTCCCTGTCATTAGTAAGACAGCACTTAAATGTTCTTTATTCTTGATCGCTTTCTCAATATATTTCGGTTCTTTAATAGCTGCTACCATTTTATGTTTTTTTAATCTTTCCAACAAAATTGTTCCTGCATTGCTTTTTGCCACAGCTAAATTTCCTTTCTTTTAAAATTCCGAATCTGCTCTCAAGATTTAACAAAGTATTTTGTTATAAAAGCAATTCGATTGGCAAACGTTTGTTATACTTTGGATTGCGCGAAACATCTTGTTGGGCAGAATATGCTTGCTCTTTGGATGGGGGCAGAGGATCAAAAGCTTTTAAAAGAAATATAAAAAACAAATATTAAGCAGATATTGTGCCAAAGCTAATTCATTGTAAATTTTGCTTTACAAAAGATTTACATCTAGCATGATTTTGCATGAAAGATTATTTTTAATAGCCGAATTATTTTTGCCGTTTTCTAAAGTCGCTGGAGAGACTGGTTCCAAATAAGAAAGATGTGTATAAAAAAAGAGGATGTATGCTCTTATCATGAACATACTATCCTCTGAAAAATTAATATAGGCAACTAGATGGTTAGTTGGAAAAGCACTTTCAACTTGTAGGGCGGAGATGTCCCTTGAAACAGGAAAGTTTGCCTTGCACAGCGATTATGCTCTTCCCCAAATACGATTAATCCAGTTTTCAATAAGTCCGACCGCTTTATCGAGAAGCAGCCCGGATACGCCGATAAATAGTATAGCAGCCATGACTAAATCAAGCCTCATGGAATTTCTGGCGTCGACAACTAAATAACCAAGTCCTGACTGCGTTCCAACCATCTCTCCTGCTACAAGAAAAATCCAAGCTGTACCTACAGCTATATGAAGACCGTTCGCAATATAAGGGAATGTGGCAGGAAAAATGATTTTGCGCAATAGCTCGAATTTTTTAATCTCGAAATTTTGCGCCACTTTCAAATAAGTTTTATCAACGTTCTTTACAGCAGATACTGTCGATAGCAAAACAGGAAAGAAGGCAGCAATAAAAATAATTACGATTGCCGGCATATTGCCAATCCCAAACCAAAGTACAATAAACGGCGACCATGCGATTGGCGAAACAGGCCGCAATACTTGGATAATTGGGTCAATCACTCCCCATAATAGTGGAATTCTGCCAAAAATAAGCCCTAAAATGATCGCTAATACAACGGCAGAAAGATATCCAGCCAAAAATCGCATGATACTCACTTGAAAATGTTCGAACAGTGTACCATCTTTAATAAGCGAAAGTATTCCATCCCATACTTGAATGGGTGAAGGGAAAAGTGCTGAATCATATTTTCCAATGAAAATAATTAACTGCCACAAGGTAATCAAGATAGCAAAACCAATGATGACATTTATGAAATTCTTATATTTAATCATCCTATCACTTCTCTTTTTTCTCAAATTAATTGGTGAATTTATGCATCATCAACCATGCGGAACTGTCATTTTAGTATACTTCCATCATTAGGGCTTCTGTTGTTCAACATGCCTAGTACCTGCTTAACCATAGAACATCTTTAAATTCGCGTCCATCTTTCGGTTTGCTCAAAATGAGTGAGAGGAATAGGAATCCTCCTTATGGAAGCTTTGCATTGTCTATTAGCGAATTATCTACAAATTCTTCATAAGATGGCGGATTTTTTTGTAAGCCCATCTCAATCAAGTTTTTCGTTAATTCTTTATAGTCTTTTTCATGAATGATTAAATCGTCATAAGCAATCCATTTAAAAGATAAATCCATTACTTCTTTGTCCGCTTTCATATATTTGGAGGACATTTCAATTGTTTGCTCATCCTTGTGCTCTGCTACCTCACCAGCTTTTAAGTAATAATTAACAAAATCCTGAGCAATCTCTTTTTCCTTTTCGATAAATTCACCGCGCAGTACTAGTGCACAGTCAATGGAATTCTGCCAAATTTCATTATCTTGAAATAGTACCTTGCCCTTTCCGATCGATACGGAAGCTGCACCAAAAGGTTCTGCAACGACATATCCAGCAATTCTGCCCTCAGATAAAGCTGCCGGCATTTCTGCTGGAGGCATCTCGACAGCCTTTACATCATCGTACTTTAATCCGTTTTGTTTTAACATTTGATAAAGCAAAATATTGTGAGTGGAGAATTTGTGTGGAATAGCAAAATTTTTCCCCTTTAAGTCTTTAACACTATTAATATCATTTGCTACGACAAGTACGTTCCCATCTCGATGTCCTAATGCGACAGCTTTTAAATCAATGCCTTGCTCTTTTGCCTTCATAGCCAAAGTAACTAGCATGGAAGCTCCGTCAATATTGCCTGTGTTTAAGGCGTCTACAAGCTCGGGCCACGAACCAAATTTCACGAGTTCCAGATTGAATTTTTCATATTTTTCTAATTCCTTCTCGATAAACAGAGGTACTGCATGAGTAATCGGCAAATACCCGATCTTGATTGTTCTTTTTCCATCTTTGCCGCTTTCGGAAGTATTATCGCTTCTGTTTGCCCCACAAGCAGCCATTGTCAATAACAATACTGATATAACTAATAGAATCAGTCCAGATTGAATAATCCTTTTCATCTAATTTCCCCTTTTCCTATTTTTATTTTTTTATATACAATGTGAGCTTGCTTTGAAAAATTAGATATAATACTCCGTTGTTACATTAGGATGGTTAAAGTGGAATTCTTCAAAAATGATTTTTCGATAATACTGAAAATCAGAATGGCTTCGGTCTCGAGGCTTCGAGAGAGCGATCTTGATCTCCCTGTGAATATGACCGGGATTTGGATGCATAATGAGAATCCGGTCTGATAAATAGATTGCTTCATCAATATCGTGGGTAACTAAAATAATAGTTGTTTTTTCCTTTTGCTGGATGCGAAGCAGTTCATCCTGCAAATAATAACGATTAAACGTGTCCAATGCTGCAAACGGTTCATCCATTAAAATTAATTCTGGCTTCAGTGCAAGTGCTCTGGCAATTCCTGCTCTTTGCTGCATTCCTCCAGAAAGTTCATGAGGAAACAAATCTTCTTTTCCTTTTAGACCAACCAATGCCAAGTAATGTAACGCTCTTTCCTTTCGTTCTGCAGGATGAAGCTTGAGACCTTCCAGCCCCAATTCTACATTTTTAAGCACTGTTCGCCATGGGAGCAGTCCATAGTCTTGAAACAGCATTATGCATTTGCGATTCGGCTGATTCACCACATTCCCATCAAGCAAAACTTGACCGCTATCCGCCTTTTCAAAGCCGCCGATAATATTTAAAAAAGTGCTTTTCCCGCAGCCGCTTTCTCCTAATATGGAGATGATTTCACCTTGCTTTATTTCTAGTGAAATATTGTCTAGAACGTGTATTTCTTTATTTTTATTTGTGAAGCTCTTGCTCAAATTTTCAACTTTAATAATTGTAGACTGCTGAGAATCCATTCATTACACCGCCTCTTAGTCGTCGGATTTTCATTAATATTCGGTTAATTCATTAACAAAATAATTCTTATAAGAATAGTGAGTTTTAATATTTGTAGATCATTTTATTATACTTTGTTAGTTTTTTCAACTATATATAGAAAATATTTTTTAGTGTCAATGATTTTAATTTTTGAGAATGAATCGTGTTATTTTGATTGTGAGCGGTTTGCACCGATGTATCTGGACGTTTTGTAGAAGAAGTGATGGGAGTTCAATGAGGATAAGCTTAGTCATTGCGTTTTTATAGATTTTTATTATGATGGACGTTTGCGGATGGCATTTTTGAAGCCGGAGGCAGGAAAACATTTTAAGCTGTAAGCGGGATTTTTAAAGTGATGCTTTAAGAATAGGTAGGTGATTCAAGCATACTGGATTTTACGGAAGGTGTTGAAAAAGGAGAACAAGGGAATGATGATAACCTGGAATAGGGGATTTATAATATGGACTTCGTATTCGTTATTGACAAAGGGAAATGAATTTATGTAAAAATTGGTATCTAAGAGGCTAGACGCGTGGAAAAACTCCTCCTGAAAGGCAATTGCCGGAGCTTCCAGCACGCCTATCCTTAAACTAGTCTTAGAAGACCTGACAGCATTTTTATTTAATATTTTGAAGCTCACTTTCAATAGAAATAACTTCAACATTTTGGACAAGTTCGCCTGTTTTTTTGGAATAATAGGCAATGTCCACCTCATCACCTGTAGCCGGGTCAATTAGTTTTTTATAACATTTTTTTAAATGTTTGCTTCCCCAAATAATAAGTGCATTGAAAACATGCTCTAAATCTTTTCCGCTTTGTGTTAATACATAGCGGTATCGAGGTGGATGCTGTGAATAAAGCTCTGATTGAACGAGGCCTTCTTCTTCTAAATATCTGAGACGTTCCGAAAGCAAATTAGAAGAAATTCCCGGTAAAGCTTTTTTAATTTCATTAAAAAGTGCATTTCCGTTTAAAATTTCATGAATAATTAACAGTGTCCAACGATCTCCAATGATATTAAGTGATTGCGCGATGTTGCAAGGGATATCATATCTTATTTTCATAAACTAATCTCCTCCATTTGTTACAATCCATTTTAACATAAAATAATTTAAAAGTGATTAAGTTGATTTTTTGAACTAAGTATATTAAAATGACTTTATGATAATAAAAAAGTGGGGGATAAAAATATGGCGCTATACTTAATTGAATCATCCTTAAATGGTATTGTATCAGCAAAAGAGGAATTAGATCAAAAAGTTTCAGAGCTTCAAGGAAAATTAAACGAAAATCAGGCATCATTAATTGAACTTCAAGTATCAAAGGATTTCTCACGCGCATTCTTTATTGTTGAAGCAGAAAATCAAAAAGCTGCCACTGAAACGTTAAAAGACATTCAGATACCTATTCATCTAGTAAAACAAGTTCGTCTTGTTGGAAAAGAACTCGAAGATGTAAAGAAAAATAATGAAGTTGTCAATTATTTGGTTGAATGGAATTTACCAGAAGATTTGACAATGGAACAATATTTGGAGAGAAAGAAGAAAAACTCTGTACATTATCAAGAAGTTCCTGAAGTAACATTTTCGAGAACTTATGTTTGTGAAGATATGACAAAATGCCTTTGCTTCTACGATGCACCAGATGAAGAGGCTGTTAAGCGTGCCCGCAACGCAGTAAAAACACCAATTGACTCCATTACGGAAATATTGGCAGATAAATAATCAATTTTAATAACCTTTTTTTAAGAGGCGGGGCTGTCCGATAAGTCCCTAAAATGAAGCAAGTGGAGAAAAACAATGCGTTTCTCTCCACTTGCTTTTATATTTTTTCGATTTTTATCTGAAAGTAGCTGGCGGATGCCAGCTACTTTCAGGAAGTTGTAATAAACCAAGCATTGGTTTATTGTCTTTTTTCAAAGCTCTTTTGAAATACATATACAGGTTCATCTTTATCAAAAAAATAGGAGAGGCGGCAAAATAAAGATTGATTTTTTGAACCTAATATAATAAAATAACTTTAAACCGACTAAACACGTAGGAATTATTTATTTAATAATAATTGGAATGCCTGATTTCGGACATTATGAACGCGGGTGATGATTGAAATGAATAGTTTGGACGAAAAAGTTGAAACGTTGGAGCAGTTAATTGAAAAAGAATTGAAACCATATGTAAAAAAAATTGATGCGGAAGGTTTTTATCAGGAGCAATATTTGCGGGAGCTAGGGAAAGCTGGATTTTTCTCTACGAATCATAAGTCGCAAAAGGAATATATTTTACAAGAAATGAAAGTAGTAGAAGAAACAGCAAAATGGTGTATGACGACTGCATTTTGCCTATGGTGCCATCTGGCCGCTTTAACTTATGTACGAAATTCCAATAATCTTTCATTAAAAAATAAATTGCTCCCTTTGCTGGAGAATGGAAAAATTTTAGGTGCAACAGGCTTATCGAATCCGATGAAATATTATGCAGGGCTTGAAAAATTGCACTTAAAGGCAAAACCTAAAGAAGATGGTTATATACTTTCAGGTGTTTTACCGAATGTATCCAATCTAGGTGACAATCATTGGTTCGGTGTGATTGCTGAGGTGGATGAACACAAACGAATCATGTGCTTCATTCCGAGCAATGCAGAAGGATTAATATTAAAGGAAAAAAATGATTTTCTAGGTTTAAATGGAAGCGCAACATATTCTTGTACTTTTCAAGATGTTTTTGTCCCGAATGAGTGGGTTTTATCTGACGATGCGGATCTTTTTGTGGAGAAAATCCGCCCGGTTTTCATTTTATATCAAATACCTCTTGGTTTAGGTGTTATACGATCTTCCATCGCCTCCATTGAAAAGGTTATTAATAAACAAAATGGCTGCAACAGCTTTTTAAAAATACAGCCGGGTCAATTGAAAACACAAGAGCGCAAAATTCAAGATGACATTCATGCATTGTTCAGCGGTCAAAGACTCGACTGGAAAGAAATTGCAAAGATACGTTTGGAAGCTGCTTATTTAACCCTTGAAGCTGTACAGGCAAACATGCTTCATCACGGAAGCGCCGGATATCTCATGTATAGTGCACCTTCCCGCAGACTCCGCGAAGCGTATTTCTTTGCTAATTTAACACCAACAGTGAAACATTTAGAAAAAGTTCTTCACTCATAAAAAATCCCTCATGGTTATCCATAAGGGATTTTTTGTATGTGCTGGGCATCTGTACATTCGCCAAGCTTTAAAGCAGCAGTATTTTGTTTAAGACAAGGGTGTCTAGGGCGCCAAGATTTGAAGGAAGTCAGCAGCCAATTTTTGATTTGCGGAAAAGATGATCGATGTTTTATTCTTTCTCCTTTTTTTTCTTTAACCTTCCTTCGCGTCGAGCAGCGTCCCGCAATAAAAATTCAATATGGGAATTGACGCTGCGGAATTCCTCTTGCGCCCAACGTTCAATAACGGCATACAATTCAGGATCGATTCTTAAAGGGAAATTTTTCTTTTTTGCCATGATGCGACACAACCATTAATATAGACTTCCGGTATTTATGACCGGCTGGGTGCCGCGATCGGAGATGATCGCAACCATTAAATTATTCACCATGTTAACCTTTCTTTCTTCATCAAGCTCAATCGTTCCGTTGCTAGCCAGCTGCTCGACAGCCATTTGGGCCATGCTGACGGCTCCTTCGACAATCTTTTTTCTCGCAGATAAAACGGCGGCTGCCTGCTGGCGCTGAAGCATGGCGCTGGCAATTTCAGTCGAGTAAGCTAAATGAGTCAGTCTAGCTTCTATTACTTCAACTCCAGCGACGTTCAACCTTTCTTGCAATTCATCTGCCAGCTCTTTTGAAACAACATCGGCGTTGCCTCTTAATGTAATATTGTGGTCATCAAACGTATCGTAAGGATATTTCGTTGCTACATGACGAATGGCAGCCTCGCTTTGGATTTCCACGAATTCTTCATAATCATCCACATCAAAAGTTGCTTTTGCGGAATCGATTACTTTGAAGACGATGACCGAAGCAATTTCAATCGGATTCCCTTCCACATCGTTTACTTTTAGCTTTTTGCTGTTAAAATTTCGAACGCGAAGGGACACCTTTTGTCTAATAGTTAATGGAACCGTTAAAGCAAGGCCACTTTTCCGAATGCTTCCTAAATAACGTCCGAAGAAAATGACAACGTTTGCTTGATTCGGCTGTACAATGGTAAGCCCGCTTCCAAGCAGTGCGGCAAGAACAACCAATACAATTGCAGGAACAATAAACTCCTGGATAAATGTAAAAGCTGCTCCGAGCAAAAGTGCAACGATTAATACAATTCCAATAAACCCGTCAATAAACCATGCCTTTTTTTCTTTCAACTTTCATTGCCCCTCTCATATTATTTTTATATTAAAATGATATCACTTTTTGAAATAAATGTAAATTATTATTGTCAAAAAATTTTGGCGAAAAACGTTTTTGGAGCTATGAAAATTCAATGAAAGCCAAAATAAAAAACCTCAACTAACAACCATGCTAAACGTCATTTCGTTAGCAAGGGCTAGTCGAGGATTTCGGTTTAAATATATTTAGTTCATTATTGTTTGCATAGGTTCGTTTCTTTAGCATTAAAACAGAAAAATAAGACATACAATGAGGATGACAATAAACAATAAGGTATAAATCCATGTCAACGAGCGAACATTGCGAAAGGAGCTTGTTTCATATTCCCTTGACCTTGCGAGTTCATCATGGGGACTGTTCCCGATCGCTTTATATGTTTCTATTTTGTTTCCTACTTCTTTTCCGATAAACGCAGTTAAAATGAGTGCAAGTACACAAATAATAATGCCTACGGTCAATAACATACTATACATAAAACCATCTCCCTGTCTCTTTACATTGTGGTAGAGAATTGATTCGTTAATGTCCTTGCTTGATAATCACCTGAAAATAGAAATTTATTTATGCTGAATATTATAAAATGCATCAGCAAATCTTTTTATTCCTTCATTTATATTTTCTTCATTTTCTCTTGCGAAGGTAAAACGGACATATTTTGTACTTGATCCAAGCGTTGAGCCCGGAACATAAATAACCCCGCGCTTGATCGACTCTTCTAGCAGCTGGATCTCATTAATGTCTTTCTTTATTTTGCACCATAAATGAATGCCTCCTTGCGGGATATAAAAATCAACATCGTCTTTTAAGTAGAATCGAAGGCTTTTGACAATTTGATCCCTTCTGTTTTCGAGCCGTTTGACTAAGCAGTTGATATGGGCATCGAAGTCGTCAGATTCCAGAAAATCATTGGCAATCCATTGAGTAAAGCTGGCATGACCGAAATCCACTTGCTGTTTGGCATCAGACAATCTTTCAATCACAGGCTTTGGTCCAATAACCCAACCAATTCGCAAACCAGAAGCAACAATTTTCGACAATGAGCTGATATATAAGACATTTCCATGCTCATCCATTGATTTTAGCGGGTAGGTCTCTTCCCCATTAAAGGACGTTAAACTGTAAGGATCGTCTTCAACAATCGGTATTCCATACTCAGACGATATTTCCAATATTTTTTCCCGCCGGTTTTTATGAAGGAAAGCGCCTGATGGATTTTGGAAAGCAGGATTTAAAAAGATCATCCTGATTCGATGTTTTTTATGCAATAGAAGCAAATCATCCGGGTTTATACCGTCTTTGTCAACTGGTAAATAGAAAGGTCTAATTCCGGTTGATTTAAAGACCGGGAGACTGTAATAATACGAAGGCTCTTCTAATGCTATCGCATCACCCGGCTTTAATAAGCATTGGACGATTAAATATAAAGCTTGCTGCGCTCCTGATGTGATGAGAATGGAAGACGGATTTGTCTCAATTCTCCGATATCGTTTCACATGCTTTGTGATAGTTTTTCTTAATATCTCATTCCCTTGAGGATGATCATATCCTAGGCTTCCGATAAATGACCTTGTCGAAATGATTTCTCGCAAGGAGTCGATTGGAAAAAGATCTTCCGACAATTCACCGCTAGCTAAATTGATTAGTTTATGCTCTTCCATCTCTTTGCGTATTCTCTGGGTCACAGGTAAATTCGGCAAGAACGATCCTGCCTCAATATACCGATTCCAGCTTGGTACACGCTTCTTTGTCATGCCCCATATATCTTTGCTGATTGTTGTTCCGCTTCCTCTCTTTCTCTCGATAAGTCCGTTTGATTCTAATTCGTCATATGCAGCCACAACTGTGCTTCTGTTTATTTGCAGCTTATTGGCCAAAAACCGTTCAGAAGGCAGCGGTTTATCAGGGGGAAATGTGCCATCCGCAATTCCATTTTCAATATATTCGGCCAGCTGTTTATATATAGGCTTTTTTGCATTTCGATCCGGTTTCCAGTCCATATGCTTCACCCTTTAGATTTGCTTGGCACTTCCTGCTATATGGCAAGTTAACCAGGTTCTTTGTTATTTATCTATAGAATGTTCCTATTGAACATAATCGAAAATGTTGTTATATCCATCAAAATTTGAACCTGTTCAAACATTAATTATAACGCTAGATGAAAGAATAATGCCCATCCAATTCAGTAACATTTTACCCATCCACTTTTATTTTAACTTGGAGTTTTTAGCACATGATTTGAACGCTGCTGAAAAATCATTATCTTTTGTAACATGGACGCAATGCTTAAAGCTGTCCTGCCCGATTTTTTCTTTACTTGAAGTTGAAAACCCTTAAAATAGATGTGCGATTTTCGGCAAATTTATTTCACTTTATGGTTCGTCTTGGATAAATGGCTGTTGCAGTATTGAAATTGGATGATTGACAAAATCTTTGATTGGATGGTCCAAAAATTTTTGAACATTTTTATTATGAATAATATACTCCAATTCAAACCGTTTCTCATATTTTACGCTTAATGCTTCTATAGAATTAAGTGTTGATAGTTAGTTCGACACTCAGCCACAGCTGTATTGTACAAAGGAGCATGCTAAGAAATTACCATTAAATTACTTCAGATGAGATATCACATGAAAAGCTCTCATGGAAAAACATAATCCAATTATTTTGAACTCTAATACATGGGCCGGCCCTTCTATGCTTAAAAAGAGGATTATTCAAAGTGTTTTCCTTCCTGTGCAGATTTTTTTATGGAAGATGAATAGGGGGGCAACTTCCGAAGGTTATTGACTTTGAAGGTTCATGAGCTTCGGCATTTAAGATGGCTTTAGATTTTTCAATTTGGTGGAGGGGAAGAATATGTCGAACAGAGCACAAAAGGTTAAAGTTGCTGTTATACAAGCCTCATCTGTTATTATGGACCGAGACGCCACGACAAAAAAGGCGGTTAGCCTCATACATCAAGCTGCTGAAAAAGGAGCAAAGATTGTTGTATTTCCTGAAGCTTTTATTCCCGCTTATCCTAGAGGCTTATCTTTCGGTACAACGATTGGGAGCCGTTCGGCTGAAGGGAGGAAGGATTGGTATAGATACTGGAGCAATTCTGTAGCTGTTCCGGACGAAACGACGGAACAACTGGGCGAAGCGGCTCGAAAAGCAGGTGTCTACCTTGTGATAGGCGTTACAGAAAGGGATAATGAATTTAGCGGCGGGACACTTTACTGTTCTGTTTTATTTTTCGATTCTGACGGACAGTTGTTAGGAAAACACCGCAAATTAAAACCGACTGCAGCAGAACGGATTGTTTGGGGGGAAGGGGATGGAAGCACATTACCAGTGTTTGACACCCCTTATGGAAGAATAGGGGCGCTAATCTGCTGGGAAAATTATATGCCGTTAGCAAGGGCTGCGATGTATGCACAAGGAATTCAAATTTATATTGCCCCAACGGCTGATGCAAGGGAAACTTGGCAGTCAACAATCCGCCACATTGCTTTGGAGGGGAGATGCTTTGTTTTGTCTGCCAATCAATATGTGACAAAAGATATGTATCCGAAAGATTTGGCTTGTTATGATGAACTTGCTTCTTCACCTGAAGTAATGAGCAGAGGTGGTAGCGCGATTGTTGGACCGTTGGGCGAATATGTGGCAGAGCCCGTATTTGGCAAGGAAGACATCATCATTGCAGAACTGGATATGAAACAAATCGCCTATAGCCAGTTTGATTTTGATCCTGTTGGGCATTATGCAAGACCTGATGTTTTTAAATTGCTAGTCAACAAAGAGAAGAAGACAACTATTGAGTGGAAAAATTAATCTCATGATGAGACTCGTTTCTACGATTGATCTCATTATTTATTTGAGATTTTGCAGTTCAATAAACAATAAGGGAAATAAAGAAATCCCTTGCTCCTTTACATTAAGAAAGCGTTTATTTTATAATTAGTGTAAAACAAACGTTCGAGTGGATTCGCTATTTTAAGAAATATTTTCCGGGAAATATCGAGCCCTCTGGCGAATGGCAATGATTTTGTCGAACTTAGCTGAGAGCTTGTTTAAAAAAGGAGATGCTCTTAATTGATAAAAATTAAGAAAATTGTTTTGCATATATTACAGATGCGTTTGAAAGCCCCATTTTCTACTAGCTATGGAGACATTCACGATCGCGAATTGTTGATCGTAGAAGTAAAGGATGATGATGGTGCAGCCGGTTTTGGAGAAGGGGTTGCTTTTTCCATTCCATGGTATACAGAAGAAACCGTGAAAACAACTGTGCACATGATCGAAGATTTCCTCATTCCGATTTTATCAAAGACGACGTTTCATCATCCTCGTGAGTTGGCTGAATCGTTTCGTTTTATTCGCAGAAATTATATGGCAAAAGCGGCTTTGGAAGGTGCCGTGTGGGATCTATATGCAAAACAGCAAAATATACCTCTTTCACAAGCTCTCGGGGGAATGAAAAAAGAAGTTGAAGCTGGGGTGAGCATCGGTATTCAGCCAACAATAAAAGATTTAATCAGTCTTATTGAACAATATCAGGAGGAAGGATACAAGAGAGTAAAAATAAAGATTAAACCAGGTTGGGATATTGAAGTAGTTAAGGAAATACGGAAGCATTTTCCGAACTTGGATTTAATGGCTGATGCGAACAGTGCCTATACATTAAAAGATATAAATCATCTAAAACAATTGGATGAGTTTCAATTAATGATGATTGAGCAGCCTCTTGCGCACGATGATATTGTGGATCATAGCAAACTTCAAAAAGAATTGGACACACCGATCTGTTTAGATGAAAGTATTTGTTCCTTCGAAGATGCTCGAAAGGCTGTTGAACTTCGAAGCTGCAAAATTATGAATATAAAAATCGGCCGTGTTGGCGGTTTGACAGAAGCAAAAAAAATCCATGATTTTTGCAAAGAGCAAAATGTTCCAGTTTGGTGCGGAGGGATGCTTGAATCAGGGATTGGACGGGCCCATAATATAGCCTTAGCGACACTTGAACAATTCACACTGCCAGGAGATATATCCAGTTCATCTAAGTATTGGGAAGAAGATATTATTGAACCGGAAATATCGGTTTATAATGGAAAAATTGCCTTGCCTGATAACCCGGGGATCGGTTTTCATGTAAGCCGTGAAAAATTAAAAAAATACACTGTTGAAACGAAAGTATTTACCCTATAAACAAAATTATCCTCTGCATGTTTTGCAGAGGATGATTTTGTTTATTTTACAACCAATCTTGGCGCCGCCATAATGAGAATAACAGTAACGACAGCGCATAATACAAAGGCTCCTATCATCGTAATGCCGTTTACGATCAAAGAATAAACGACCGCTGACATTCCTTCTGGTGCATATTCTCCGAAGAAAAAGACACCGCTGATAAAATGCCAAAAATAACGTGCAAAAGCTCCGATGAAGACGCCAAAGATGATGAAAACAAGAGCAGAGCTTTTCTTTCCATCTTTCAGCTTATTTTGGATAGTTTTGCTGAAAAGACCGGCTAAACCGATAAAGGAAAAAGCTAGAAAATAGTCGATGAAGCCTTGAACAGGCGTCAGGATGTATGCATCACCTAATACAATTTGCAATAATCCCCATAAAAAGCCGGAAATGAAGCCAATCTTTGCACCGGATCGAAACGATAATATGAGTACAGGCACCATGGCAATGGATATAGAAATGGCTGATGATAATTGAATGGAAGGGAGAAGATCAAGTATAACTGCCAATGCTGCAAAGATTGCTGCTTCTATTAATAGTAATAAGCGATTTTTTTCCAAAAATAAAACCCCCTGTATATTATTTGCTATCAACAAATATCCATAAGGGGGAAAAAGGCTGTATCATGGATCAGTATACTTCCACATCCCTACGCTAGCATTAACTAACAGGTTCAAAGGGTCTGGACGAAATATCCGTCCACTCTCAGCATATAGCTCCCCTTGTGGATCTGTTGATATTCGAATCTTATGTCTATCATAATAGACTATAAGAAAATTGTCATTCTTTTTTCGCTATATTCAAATAAATTTAAACACGATAAAGCTGAAATGCAGCCTTTGGACAAAAAGTAATGAAAAAAGGGCGTTAACAATAAGAACTTTTTTCAGAATGGGGGTTTTGGTTTGAATCTTAAACGTGAGCGTTATGAAGTAGTGGATGTGGTGCGGGGGGCTGCGATATTTGGCATTTTACTTGTGAATATGGCGCATTTCAGCTATCCAGATGTATATTTATACCAAATAGGCAGCGAAAATTTTTTTACTGAAACATGGAGAACATGGGATTTTCTAACGAAAAATATTTTGGAAATATTTGTACAAATGAAGTTTATTACAATGTTCTCATTATTGTTCGGATTTGGAATCATCATCATGGAGGAACGGGCTTTAGGAAACGGCAGGAACTTTGTTTCTATATATATACGCAGACTGGTGGTGCTTTTTGTATTTGGACTAATTCATTCATTTTTCATTTGGGATGGAGACATTTTAATGGATTATGCTGTGCTGGGGTTTCTTCTCCTTTTTTTCCGGAAGTGTTCCTGGAAAACCCTTTTGGTATGGACTGTATGTTTATTTAGTTTATATTTGCTCCTTATTGGTTTGATGACGGCTGTATCCAATGGTGAGGATGCTTTAGTCCAAAAAAGAGAGCAGGCTGCCTTACTGGAAGAGGAGGCAAGAAACGCAATCCATTCATATCAAAACGGAAGTTTTACTGATATTTTCCATCAGCGTATTCATGATCGGCTTTTTTACATGTCTATGTCTGGCATGTGGCCTTTTCAACCGCTTGTCTATATAATAAACATGCTCCCATATATCAGCATGTTTTTAGTTGGCATGATATTTGCGAAACAAAAGCTTTTTCAAGAACCGGAGAAGCATCGAAGGTTATTAACAGCCATCTGGTTTTTCGGGCTTATCATTGGGCTTCCGTTAAATATTTTTGCGGTCACCGCTAAAAATAGTTTTTACATGGTGTTCGGTGCACCATTTCTCATGTTGTTTTATGTGATCTCTCTCATATTTTTATATTTTCACCCAATCTGTCGGCAAATTGTTAAGAAGATTGCGCCTGTTGGACGCATGTCATTGACAAATTACATCATGCAATCTGTTATTTGTACATATATTTTTTATCATTACGGATTGGGATTGTACGGTAAAGTATACCCCTTCGCCGGTTTTTGGCTTGCACTCGCAATTTTTGCCGTGCAGCTTATCATCAGCCATATTTGGTTTAAATATTTTCAATTAGGGCCGTTGGAGTGGGTATGGAGAACAGCGATGTATTTCAAGCGCCAGCCTATTCGCATGAAAAAGGAAGTTTCGAAGCATAATAACAGATCAAGATGAATTGTAAAAATGTAGTTTCAAATCTCAGATTTTGAGTTTATGATAGCTCTTTCTTTTTGAAAATAATTTATAGTATGATGGAACAAAGGAGTGTCTAGGCAACATGTTTCTACAAGCAATTTTTATTTTTTTGCTGCAATTATTGTATGTACCAGTATTGACGATCCGAACTATTTTGTTAGTGAAAAATCAAACAAAGGCTGCTGCTGGTATAGGTTTGCTAGAAGCAGCGATTTATATTGTCGCTTTAGGAATAGTTTTTCAAGATTTATCTAATATTTACAATATTAGTGCATATATTATCGGTTTTGGTGCAGGGCTGTTGTTGGGCGGTGAACTGGAGAAAAAGCTGGCTTTTGGATATGTAACATACAATGTGAATTTAATGGATAAAAATTCCGGATTAGTAAAAAAATTGAGGGAGGCTGGTTTTGGGGTTACGGTCTTTCAAGGAGAAGGAATGAATTCGATTAGGTATCGTTTGGAAGTTGTTGCCAAACGGTCTCGGGAGGAAGAATTTTTAAAACTTGTCAATGAAATAGAACCAAAAGCGTTTTTAAGCTCATATGAAATTCGTTCTTTTAAAGGCGGATATTTAACAAAAGCGATGAAAAAGCGGGTAAAGCGTTTAGAAAAAGAACGAACATAACGGTCGAAGGGAGGATGAAGCGTGGATATATTTGCACAAATTGCTGAGGATCGGATCAAAAAGGCATATGAAGAGGGAGAGTTTAAAGAACTTCCCGGGATGGGGAAGCCTCTCCCGCATGACGATTTGTCTGATATTCCGGAAGAACTCCGAATGGCTTATCGTCTTTTGAGAAACGCCGGTATGGTCGATCAAGAAAATGACTTGAAAAAGGAACTATTAACTATTCAAGATTTACTAAAATGCTGTGAAGATGAAGCAGAAAGGAAAAAATTACAACAAAAGCTGTCGGAAAAACAATTAGCATTGGAACGAATCGTGAAGAAAAGGAATATATTCAACACATCTGCATCTCAATTTTATAAAGATAAAGTTTATAAAAAGCTTATTTGACGTTTTCGAAAAAGAATGGTGCCTTTATTTTCGCCATTCTTTTAAATTTGCTGTTTTTTCAAGGCTTCTCTATGGAAGACATAATATAAAGCAAGATTGAAAAAGCCTAAGAAAATGACTATCACCGAAAGCGGAAGCTCCTTTGCAAAACCGACCAAAATTCCAGACAATAAACAGAAGAGAGCAACGAATAAATAAAAATATTTCATAAGTGTCACGACCATTTTTTTGACCCCCAAACAAAGAAAACGTTTTCTTTTATTATAAATCATTTGTCACAAAAACGAAACAAAAAATTCACATTTTGTTCAAAAAATAGACACCGTTTTGACAAAAAGTTATTATACAAAAAGCAGCTTATACTGAATTTATAAAGCTGCTTTAAAGTAAAAACGATTTCTTCTGAAATCTGGCATCTAAACAACAAGGAGGTCTATCTTTATTTTTCTCCTGCAAAAGAAAAAAGAGAATGATGAAAATGGAGCGTGTACACGATTCGCCTGCTTTAGAATCCAAGCTAAACCTCTGATGGATGGCAGATTGGGCGGTTCCTAATGTGACTCGAACATCGTTTTGAGAAGCGTATAGAACCACATATAACAAATCAACTGAAGCAAGCTGATGAGGACAGCAGCTGCGAGTTTTCACAACACTTCAACATCGCTAAGTTAAACACTAATTGCCGTCATTTGCACAAGCCCATTCGCAACGAGCAGCAGAAAGCTCAATTCACTTAAAGAGTGCTCTTTCGTAGGTTCCCCAATTCCTCTGCAATTGCTTGCATTTCGCTGGGGCTGAAAGTATTTTTTTTCATTACATGGTCATAAATTTCTTTTAGGTCTTCATACATATTTACATTAAAATGTGTTGGTTGAACTGCACTGATGTTGATCATATTCAATTTTTCTGTAATTTTTTTAATCATGTATTCCATATTTTCTGCTGATTTTTCACATAAATTCAATTGATTTCATCCTCTCGTTTTTTTATTTGTTTCATTGTATCATGTATTATGAAAGATTGAATATTATGATCAAAAAAATTGATCTTTCCAAACTATTCTTTGCAGCTTATGAAAAAACGATTGAAGCAATGGTTTCAGGAGGTTTCAGCAATGATAAAAGTACTTTTTGTTTGTTTAGGAAATATATGCCGTTCGCCAATGGCTGAGGCGGTTTTTCGTGATTTAGTTAAACGGGAAGGTCTGGAAGATAAAATTTTTGTCGATTCAGCGGGAACGGGAGGCTGGCATGTAGGAAGCCCGCCGCATAGAGGGACTCGAGAAATATTAGACCGTTACCAAATTTCTTATGAAGGTTTAAAAGCACGTCAAATTCATAAGAATGATTTATCAGATTTTGATTATATTATTGCCATGGATGGAGAAAACTTAGGAAATTTGCGCCGGATGGCAGGATATAACAATACGGGTGAAATCAGTCGTTTAATGGATTTCGTACCAGATGCTGATATTTTGGACGTCCCTGATCCGTATTATACTGGGAACTTTGAAGAGGTTTATGACATGGTTGTCAAAGGCTGCAAAGGGCTGCTCCAGAAGATCAAAGAAGAACACCATCTTTCGTAGAAGAGGTGAAAGTCAAATGAAATCGCAAAATAAATTGTTAAAAGGGCTGTTCATCGGAGCGATCGCAGGCGCAGCGCTTTCTTTATTGGATAAAAAAACAAGGGACGATGTAATCAGCAAAAGCAGATCAGCTTTTAGCAAAATCAAGCAGTGCGCAGAAAATCCGATGGAGATTGCTGATAAAACAAAGGAAAAAATGAACTCTGTCAAAAGAACAATCGAGCAAACAATCGAAGATATTGAATTTGTTTCTGAAAAAGTGAAAGAATTAAAAGAAACGACACCGAAAGTAATGGAAATAATGAAAGAAGCAAAAGAGAAATGGAAGGAGCGCCTTTGACAGAAACTAGTTTGAAATGAGGTGCCAAGATGGATGACCACATCAACCTTCTTCAAATCGCTAAAGAGCTTTTTAAACGGTTTAAAGAAGATGAAATATCAAGTTTAGCTGCGGAGTTAGCCTACTTCTTTCTTTTGTCTCTTTTTCCATTCCTTATTTTTTTAATGAATCTCCTTGCATATTTGCCCCTCTCTTCAGATGTTGTTCTTGATTTTGTCGCACAATATGCACCGGGAAATACAATGAAATTGATCGAAAACAATGTGAGGCATATTATTGAAACTCAAAATGTGACCCTTTTGTCGTTCGGAGTCATTGGAACAATTTGGTCTGCCTCAAATGGGATTAATGCGATTGTCAGAGCTTTTAATAAAGCATATCAAGTGGAAGAAAACCGTCATTTCCTGGTAGCTCGCTTGATGTCTATTTTGTTGACTTTTGCCATGATTTTAGTCATTTTAGTTGCACTGCTGCTTCCGGTGTTTGGCAGAGAGATAGGCTTGTTTATATTTCGGGCGTTCGGATTTACAGAAGTGTTTTTAACGATATGGAATACGATAAGATGGTTATTAAGTGCTGTTATTTTGTGCATCGTTTTTACAGGACTGTATTTTATTGCGCCAAATAAACGGATGAAAATTTCTGAAGCATATCCAGGCGCTTTATTTGCTACCGTTGGCTGGATTGTTGTTTCTCTTCTTTTTTCTTACTATGTCGGAAATTTTGGGAATTTCAGCGTGACATATGGAAGCCTCGGCGGGGTGATCATTCTTCTAATTTGGTTTTATCTTTCCGCGGTTATTATTATATTAGGCGGGGAGATCAATGCAATTTTATCAAAAAATTCCAATAATTAATAAAGGCCGCCATTTATTTCGAAGACTTTTTTTCATTTCACATGGTCATATTAAAAATGAGGCTGAAAAAATTGACGTAAACAGGAGGACATACGAGTGGCAAAGCAATCAAAAAAAGGCGGTCAACACAACAAGCAAAACTCAAAATCCAAGCCGAAGCATAAAACAAGCGGAAGTGCGAACGGCCAAAACGGCTACCATTAAAAGAGATATTATCAAGCGCATTCCTCGGGCTGTCGACTTTTTCGACAGCCCAGGTTTTTTTGTATTCAGCAAGAATTTAGCTATGTTTGCCATGAGTTCAGAGCTTTAATTTTATATTAAATAAAGTTCGGCAAGAGGTGAGTGTCTGCGCGTTTAAGCTTCTTTTTTTGCGGGAATGTTCGCATCGGACCTCCGGCGGCGGAAGGCTTCTTTTGCGTTTTCTACTCAGCCATTTCTAAATATCGATCATAAATAGAAGCATAAATGTGTTCAATGTCCGCATCCGTCATATACATAAGCGTTTCCCGATCAATATTTCCTATTTTTTCAATAAAATCAATCATATTTTTTCTTTCCTGCCGTTTCATCATTTTTCCCCTCTCCTCTATAATGTTATGATACAGTTTTTTTATTTTGAAACTATTATATAACAGATGGAGTAGATGTTCAACTTATTTTTTAATTTTTTTCCCGCAATTTGTATTAATTGCAAATAAAAAAATTAATCAATTACAATAAAATTGTAGATATTAATGGAGGAGATGATACAGCATGGAATTTCAAATGAAGGAAATTGGATATAAAACAACTTTTGAATACGGAGAACTGCATGTGGCAGGTGATGTTACATACGGATTCCGTCCATTTCAATTGATGGTTTCCGCCATTGCTGGCTGCAGCGGAAGTGTTTTCAGAAAAATTTTAGATAAAAAAAGAATCGTTTATGACGATATTACGATTCAAGCTGAAGTTGAACGGAACGAAGAAAAAGCGAACAGAATTGAAAAAATTCATCTTCATTTCATCATTTCAAGTTCCAGCGAGGATTTGGACCGTGAGCAAATTCAAAAATGCTTGGAGCTGGCGCACAAAAATTGTCCAATGGTTCAATCAGTAGAAGGCAGCATCAACATTACGGAAACATTTGAACTAAAATAAAAGCTTTTATGAGCAAAAAAATTGTTTTTAGAAAAAAATGTAATACAATAAATGTGTATAATTCCGATCTGATTTCTAGGAGGTAATGTGATGACACAAACGAAGCTTGCCCGCCAGGCCGAATATGAAATTGATTCTATTTATTTAAAACGCTGGTCTCCGCGTTCGTTTTTAACTAAAGAGGTTCCGGAGGATGTGTTACTAAGCCTTTTTGAAGCAGCACGCTGGGCGCCTTCTGCTTTCAATTTCCAGCCGTGGCGTTTTATTATCGCTCGCACAGAGGAAGATCGCAAAAGATTTATGTCATTCATTGGCGAGTTTAATCAAATTTGGTGCAAAAACGTCCCGGTTTTTGCCTTGATTATTTCTAAAAAGACTAGCGAGCGGGGGGAAATCGGTTCCCACGCCTTTGATGCAGGTGCAGCTTGGGGCTATTTATCATTAGAAGCAACAAGAAAAGGCTTGATTACGCATCCGATGACAGGCATAGACTTTGAAAAAGCACGTCAAGTTTTAAACATCCCTGAAGAGTATGCAATCAATGCGCTCATTGCAATTGGCTATCAAGGGGAAAAAGAAGCTCTGCCGGAAAGCCTGCAGGAAAGAGAGGCACCAACCCCTCGTCGTCCTATAAAAGAATCCATTTTTGAAGGCCTTTTTGGCGAATCGCTGAATGAATAAAAGTTTCAACAAAAAATAGAAGCAGATGATAGAGATCTGCTTCTATTTCATTTTTATGAAGAGGAATTGTGGCATTGCCGATTTACTACATTTAGTTCTGAAAAATTTCCTTTCAGATATTACGCTAGAGTCGAAGGTGTAAAAGTTCGTCCGGCAAATTCAAAAACAAAATGTTATACGGCCTCGCTAAAACGGCGTTTATGTTGGATTGTAAAGTAGGTGATCGTTGCGAGAACAAACACGATCATAAAAGTGAGCAAAATAAATGCATTTTGCCACATAAACGCATAATCGCCGCTCGAAATGACTGAACGGAAGCCGGCTACGGAATATGTCATTGGCAGCCAGTTGTGGAGCGGCTGCAACGCTGTTGGGATTAACTCTAACGGGAAGGTACCGGCGCTTGTAGTTAATTGTAAGATTAAGATAATGATTGCTAAAAATCTTCCCGGATCACTTAACGTTGTGACAAGCAGCTGAATTAACGTCATGAACGTTAAGCTTGTGATGATCGTAAATACGATAAATCTCGCAATACTTTGCACTTCAATGCCTACTCCTGCTAGTAAAATTGTATCGGCTATCAACGATTGCATGACGCTGATCATAACGAGAACACCAAACTTGCTAAAAAACCAACTCATTCCCGTTTTAGGTGTAGTTGCTGGTTCACGAAGAGGGTACACAATTGTTACGAGCAAGGCGCCGACAAACAATCCCAGCGATAAGAAGTACGGAGCAATCCCCGTTCCATAGTTAGGAACTTCGTTTAATTTTTCGTTTTTAATTTTAATAGGTTTTGCAAACATATCGTATATTTCTTTGTCCGCTTTGACGTTGCTGGCATCTTTGGCTCCATCGTGCAATTTTTCTGCCAATTCATTAGAACCTTTATCCAGCGTCGTCATTCCTTCCGTCAATTGACCAGACCCGTTAGAGAGCTGCTCGATTCCGTGTGAAAAGTTTCCTAACCCATTTGTGAGTTTTTCCATTCCGTTTGCTAATTCGCCGGAACCAGCAGCAAGCTGATTAGTGCCATCTTGCAGTTGATCAGAACCGGAAGCGAGATCATGCAAGCCGGCTGATAATTGTCCGCTTCCTTCCATCAGCTGGGTTATTCCGCTTTTCGCTTCATTCATTTTTTCACCGAATGTCGATAATCCTTGGGAGAGCTCCTTCTGTCCGCCAGCTAATGATTCGGCACCTGCGGCGAGCTGCTCTTGCCCTGCTACTAGTCGTTTGAGACCGTCGCTTAAAGCGACTGTTCCGCTATGCAATTGCGCTGATCCAGAAGAAAGCTGATCAGCTCCATCTTTCAATGCTGCAGCATTTTCGGAAAGCTGGCTGATACCGCTTGTTACTTGTTTGCTTCCATCCGCCAGCTGCCCTACACTTGCACGCAGTTCTTTGAGTGCCGTTTTTTGCTGCGGATCAGATGTTTGAGCGATCATAGCATCAAGCCGGGCTGTCAGTTGTTCCAGTCCGGCACTCACCTGTGCCGCTCCCGTTTTCGTTTGTTCTGCTCCCTTAGCCCATTGTCCGAGTGATGACGACAGATTGCTGGCTCCGCTTCGTACTTTCTCGGCTCCGTTTGCGAGCTGAGGAGCTTTTTCATTTATTTGTTTCATTCCATGAAGTGATTGCTTTAATCCATCCGCCAGCTGCTGAGAACCATTTCTTGCCTTTTCTGCACCATCGAGCAATTTCTCTTGGCCTGCAATCAATTGTTCAAGACCGGAATTAAAACGGTTCATTCCGCTGTTCAGACGCTCGGCTCCGGAACTAGCGGATTGCAGCCCATTTTTAAATATCAATGATTTTTCAGCCATCGTTTTTAAATGTCCATATATTTCTTGAACTCCTTGTTCCGCAGAGAGCGCGCCGTTGTACAGCTCTTGTGAACCATCTTTGGCCGAATCAACCCCGTCCTTCAGCTTTATTGCTCCTTGTTTTGCTGAATCAATGCCGTCATGCAGTTTCTTTGCTCCTTCGCTTGCCGATTCGAGCCCTTCTGCCAGCTTCTTAATATTTTGGAACATTGTTTCGGCATATGTTTCCGTTAATGTATCACCAACTTCTTCTTTCAGTTTTTCAATGGTTTTATCCCCGATTTGTGCTGCGAAAAAGTTCATGCTCTCATTCGGCATATAAATGAGCTCCATTTTTTGAGGGTGTTCGTCCTTTATCGTAGTTGCATGCTTTGAAAAGTTTTCTGGAATTTTGATAACTAGATAATATTTCCGGTTTTTTAATCCGTTTTCCGCTTCTTTCTCGTCAACAAATTCCCAAGAAAGCTGCTTTTTCTTTTTTAGATTTTCCACTAGATCGTCGCCGATCTTTAACTTTTCCCCATTCAATGTTGCCCCTTTGTCTTGATTGACTACAGCGACCGGCAATCTCTCTAAGTGGCCATACGGATCTCCAAATCCCCATATAAACATTCCGCTATACATAATGGGGATAAATAAAATAGCGATAACAGGAATCAAAATTTTCCGATTCGCTACAATCATTTTTAGCTCATGTAAAAATAATGAGATTCCACGCAACGGTTATCTCCTTCCTTTTTCGTACTTTTGACCATTTTGCTCATTTAGTCATTTTATGATAAAAGAAGAAGGACTATCTATTTCGACAATCCTTTTAAAAAATACAGCTCAAATAATTCAGCGATTTTCTCCTTTGGCAGCGGCTCATGTTCCTTTTCCCAATCAAAGTTTAGGGCGATATACATTTTTAACATTAAAAAGGCGGTGATTTCGGAATCACAGTTGCGAATTTCTCCTTTTTTTATGGCGTTGTCAATTTTTTCGCGGATAAAGGCGATAATCGCCCGATCCAATCTTTTCATCACTTCTTGAACGGCCGGAGTCCCGATATCCCGAATTTCTTGGAGAAGCTTAATTGTTAGTGGATGTTGCTTTCGAAACTCTGCAATGCGATATAAAGCGCGATGGGCGTTTTCAAGAAATGGACGATCGGGGTCCATTGCATGCTCTGCCGTTTCTTTTATTTCTACAATAACTGAGGAAATAATTTCGTCTAACAAATCCTCTTTGCTTTTAAAAAACGTATAAATTGTTCCTTTGCCTACATTCGCGAGTTTCGCCACTTGTTCTATCGTCGTTGCCTTATACCCGAATAAGGAAAAAGATTTTGTCGCCGCATCAATAATATTTTGTTTTCGATCGATAGCCATGCTCCTCATCCTCTTGATTGACTAAATGGACATTTTGGTCATTTCGTTAAAATTATCATACTATATTTCCTGATTAAAATAAAGGGGTTTTTTTACAAAATGATCGACAGGCTTTACACATGCGGCTGTCCTCATTTTTAAAAAGGGAAGAAGGTCCAAGCACGATAACGTTGTGAAATGTTTGCAAAAACCACCACATTATAGTATACCGTCAATCATCCGAAGCTGTAATCGGCAAAAGGCTTCTGCTTCAGACATCATTTTTTTCTTGTTGTTGTATTTTTTAGATTTGTCAAAATATATTGCTTATGTCAGAATAAAAATAATTTTTACGGACAAATTTTTTTCCATAATTGTAAACGGCCTTTTTTTAGAAGGAAATGTTTATTTTAAACAACTTTTGTTAAAATAAGTAAGCGAAGTTTTCGGGAAAATTATTGCTAAATATGGGTGGTGAGCTTTATGTTCAATCGTATATTATCGATCTTGGTTGTTGTTGGATTGCCGTTGTCCGTTATTGGCAGTTTGATGCATTGGAATGCACTGCTTCTATTTGCAATTTATTGTTTAACGATTATCGGACTCGCCAGTTTTATGGGAAGAGCGACAGAAAGCTTGGCGATTGTGGCAGGTCCACGAATTGGCGGACTGTTGAATGCAACTTTTGGGAACGCTGTTGAGCTCATTATTTCAATCTTTGCGTTAAAAGCAGGTTTAATTTCAGTTGTTTTAGCATCTCTCACAGGTTCTGTAATCGGCAACTTGCTGCTTGTTGCAGGTTTATCGTTTTTTGTTGGTGGATTAAAGTACAAGCGGCAGAAGTTTAATGAATACGACGCAAGACATAATTCTGGATTGTTAATGTTTGCGGTCATTGTTGCCTTTGTCATTCCAGAAGTGTTTGCACAAACAATGAATGATACGGACACATTGACGTTAAGCATTGGCATTTCCATCATTATGATCGGGCTCTATTTAGCCGCGTTGTTTTTTAAATTGGTAACCCATCGGGGAGTTTATCAGAAAAAAGAGGAGCAGATCGAAGAACACGAAAGCCCGGAATGGTCTGGCAAGATCGCAACCATCATTTTGTTTTTGGCAACAATTGCGGTTGCATATGTTTCGGAAAATCTTGTACATACGTTTGAAACGGTCGCACATGAACTTGGCTGGAGTGAATTATTTATTGGGGTAATTGTCGTTGCCATTGTTGGAAATGCAGCGGAGCATGCGTCTGCGATTATTATGGCTTACAAAAATAAAATGGATGTAGCGGTTGAAATCGCCATCGGATCAACCTTGCAGATTGCCATGTTTGTTGCGCCTTTGCTTGTATTAATTTCGCTTCTGTTTTCAGAAAAAATGCCGCTCGTCTTTACACTTCCTGAGTTGATTGCCATGGCGACAGGAGTACTGCTCATGATTGTAATTTCCAATGACGGCGATACGAACTGGTTTGAAGGGGCTACTTTGCTTGCTGCTTATGTCATCATGGGGATAGGCTTCTATCTATTATAGGAAGATATTTTGCGGATAAAATACAAATAGCTTGAAAAAACTACAAGCAAAGGCTACTTGAAAGGAGATAACCACATGAAACAGCTAATGACGTTATTTATTTCAGTCATGCTTGCATCGGTTTTTTCAAGCTTAAGCTTCGCTGAAGCACCAACTATCCCCAAATCGGTGATGGATATTTCAAAAGAAAATACGTATCCAAATCCGAGTCAAAATCTTCCTTATTTACAGCCAAGTGAATTAACAAAAGAGTTAATCAAAACATCCAACGTCCCGATTGAAAATCCTGTTTTAATTAAAATGTTAAATGAGTCTTCCATTACACCTTCTCCAACCGCCATAGGATATAGAGCCGCCATTTACTTGGGACGGTGGGCATTGAATTATGAATCTGAGGAAACAACAGTCAATTGGGAGTATCAAAAAATCAATACAAACTTTTTTGACAATCGAGGCGGTAAGTCGCCCGTTCAAATTAGCTATAAACAGGAGGCGCAAAAACGGGTAAAAGGAGGATTAACCGCTAGAATTTCTGATCATAAAGATGTCAAAAAAATGATGCTGATGAAGGCGGCAAAGAAATCGAAAATGCCGCTAGCATTTGAAACAATTGTCGGCTTCGGGACGAAAAAAAATCAAGTATATAATATCCCGCCGAAAAAAATGGGGTATTTATACGCATACGTTCCCGCTGTCAACGAAAAAGGAAAAGTCACTTACGGAGAAGTGTATTTAATGTTAAAGGGAAGCAAGAAGCAAATTGTTGTCAAAAATGTTACGCAACAAGGCATTGGAGCATGGATTCCTGTGCAGGATCGGGCATCCTTCCACTTTCTTATTACCAATCAGCCTAGATAATAGAAAAGGGCGGGCGAAAGGCAAATATATTGCCGAAAGAAGCCCAAGCCCTTTTATTTATATGCGCGCTTTTCTTTTTGTAAAATCTAAGTCTCGGTAATAACTATTTTTCACTAAAAGATTCGGTCCAAGACACGCTACGTTTGGACAATGGCAATTCAGCTGTTGGGCAATCGGGGATTGCATCCATTTTTCATAGGCTGATAAAAGAGTATCTTTTTTGATGTTTCCAAGCGGCGGTACATCGCCGAAATCTGTCACAATAATGTCCCCTGTAAAAATATTGACATTGAGACGGGATCTGCCGTCAGGGTCATTTCGAACAGTCACGTTTTTGCTTTCTCTCAATCGCTTCAGCAATGCTAAATCTTCCTCATTGTCGCTGCAAGCGTAAAACGGGAGTGTTCCAAACAGCATCCACACTGATTCGTCGCGGATATCCAAGAGCTTATGAATTGCTTCGCGTATCTCATCCAAGCTGAGCGTTTCAAGATTGCTAGCGAAATCACTTGGATACATTGGATGCACCTCATGGCGTTGACATTTCATTTCGTCTACAATTTGTCTATGGATTTTTTCAAGATGAGGAACCGTCCGTTTATTCAGCATCGTCTCCGCTGAAACAATTACTCCCGCTTCAGCCAGAGCTCTAGAGTTTTCAATGATTCGTTCAAAATATTTTGCACGTTCTTTATATGGAGGCTTCTTTTTCATCATTGCAAATCCGGCTTCAACAAAATCATCGACTGTTCCCCAGTTATGGGAAATATGCAAAACATCTAAATACGGGATAATTTTTTCATAGCGTTTCAAGTCCAATGTTAAATTGGAATTGATTTGGGTTCGTATCCCGCGTTCATGTGCGTATTTTAAAATGGGAACGACATAATTTTCCACAGATTTTATCGAAAGCATCGGCTCCCCGCCGGTAATCGAAAGGGATCGCAATGTCGGCACTTCGTCTAGCCTTTTTAAAAGTAAATCGAGCGGCAGCCCTTCCGGATCTTTCGGAGATAAAGTGTATCCTACAGCGCAATGCTCACATCGCATATTGCAGATTGTGGTGGTGGTAAATTCTATATTTGATAATGTTAATTCACCGTATTCCTTCATATCTAAATAAGCTTCCCAAGGGTCATAGGAAGGAGTAATCTTTTTGAGGGTTGTATAAGTTTCCATAAAAATCATTTCTCCTTTAATTAACGTTCTCAAGACATAACGTTCCTTATGACGATATTGCCCTGTTACCTCTACACCGTTTTTTGAATTAATGCTTCCAGCAATGCGGAATACCCTTGAAGCATCAACCGCCCTAGAGTCGCCCCCTAGCTCTTTTAATTGTTCTAAGAAGTGATTTTGTACCGCTTGCCATAACGGTGAAGCTTTGTAAGGAACAGGCTCTTTAAGCCAAATTAAAACCATTTCTTGACCGCTAAAAATGATTATATTCGGCTCTGGAATCGATTGGCCAAAATAATCGTATTCTAATTTGCCGATTATCCAGTTCGAATTATAATTAAACAAATAAAAATCTAAATCAACATATAACGACTTTAATTGCCTTATATTCGTAATTTGTCGGCTAGGCTTATAAAATTGTATTCTAGCTAAAATAAACATCCTCTTCGAGCCATTCTGTTAGTTTTTCAGCCAATTCCTGTGGTTTGTAATGATATTGGATGAATTTACCTTCTTTTTTCTTTGCAACAGTAATCCATCAATCAGAGTTATGATGATGAAACCATGCATGGTATCTAGCGTTATCTAGCCTTTTTGCATTTTCCATAAATATTTTCTGGTGTGCGTAAAATGTTTGTGGGAGAAATTCTTAGAATTCCCGATGAGGGGGGTAGGAACGTAGGTTCGTAATCCCCTCATCGGGGTCACCAAGCGAAAGCGCGGTAGGATCCCAAGCAGGAACATGAAAAAAGGACTCTCTCCCTGATAAGATGATTATTGACCACACTATCAAACAGGAGGAGAGAGTCCCATGAATATTCAACAACATCTTACCACAAATTCGTTGACATGGAAAGAGATCGAACTTGATTTGTTTCGGCCCTGCAAAACGCCTTCGCCGAGCTGTTTACGGCTTTGTTGGAGGACATCGACCGACAATTGGCGGAAACCCGGGACAAGCGCCGGTACCACTTGAAAGACAAACGACGCTCCACGATTCAAACCCTGTTTGGCGAAGTCACCTTTGAGCGAAACTACTATTTAGACCGAGAACAAAACCGTTACACGTTTTTGCTTGACTCCCTTCTAGCGTTTGATGGATCGCAGTCAATCAGTCCTTGTCTAGAAGAAACGGCGGTGGGATTGGTTGTGGAGTGCTCTTCTTATCGCAAAGCGGCTTGTACGCTTGCCCAGATGGTCGGGTATCCGGTGATAAGCCATGAGGCGATCCGCCAGTTGGTGCTCGAAGCCGAAGCTCCGCTGCACTGCCCGGTTGACCAGCAATATGGACGGATGCTGTTTGTGGGAGGCCGATGGACTGTTTGTCTCTCGCCAAGGGAAGAGAAAACGGGCCAAGGAAGACAAATCCTGATCGTTCACGAAGGGTGGAAGCGCAACGGCTCACGGATCGAATTCGTGAATCAGCGCCATTACGTCCATGAGGGCAAGAGGGAGGTGTGGGAAGGCTTCGAGGAATTTTTGATGAACGAATATGCCTATGATCCGTATCGGGATTAATAATGCAGAAAAAATTAAACCTACTATTCAAAACCTAGACAGCAATGGAATCAAACTTCAATTAGATATTGATACAGATGAATATGCTACGGATTTAATTATAGATTCAAATCTAAAAGGTAATGATATAACAGTTAGTTCCGTATTAGATGTTGGGGATAAGATTGAAAAAACAGTATATGATGTAAAAATAATTGAAAATACTGAAGAACAATTTAAAGCTATTTTAATAGAAAAAAATACTGGTGAACAAATAACCATCTCTGAAAATGAAGCTAAAGCATCTATAATAAGTGTTGTTGTACGTATAATTGGCGGAGCAATTAAGTATGTTTCCAAACAATCAGGTAAACAAGTTACAAAATCAGCTGCAAAAAAAGCTAAATTATCTTTTAGTAGTGGAAGAGCTGGAGAGAAGTATTTAGAAACATTAGTAAAAGTAAGAAGTAAACAAGAATATTTTAGAACTCCTTTAGGTGGTAGATATATAGACGTGCTCGATACTTCTGGAATTGGACATGAATCTAAAGTTGGTTATGTTTCGTTAACTTCAACTATAAGAAAACAGATTGATAAAGACGCCTTATTAATCAAAAAGAAGGAACTAAAAGGTGCTAAATGGCATTTCTTTAGAAGTGATACTACAGGAAAAGTAGGGGCAAGTAAACCTGTACTAAACTATTTGAAATCTAAAGGAATACCTTATAAAATTTATAAATAATATTTAGACTAGAGGTCACTAAAATTAGAATTGTGAATTTTAAGTGTACTAGTTCGTTTTGAATCACATGGGAACCTCTTTCTTTTAATAATAATATATAATTAAGATATAAAAGACAAAATGAATTTTTGGAGGAATACTAAATATGGCTTCCAATGACCGTCTAAATATGACTAATGCATTAAAAAAGATTGTTGTTCCTTATTTAAGAGAACATGGTTTTAAAGGTTCATTTCCACATTTTAGAAGGAAAAATGAAGATAATATTGACTTAATAACTTTTCAGTTTAATCGTTATGGTGGATCTTTTGTTGTAGTTTTAGCTATTTGCCCAATTGAAGGAGTAACAACGAGTTGGGGAGAAGAAATTCCGCCAAGTAAAGTGACTGCACACGATGTAGGTATAGATTACCGATATAGACTCACAGAAAATATAAAAGAATCCAATGAAACTTGGTTTAACTATGAGGATGCAAAGAATGAAGAAGATTTTGACTTAGTCGCATCAAGAGTGTTGAGTTTATTACATGTGTCAGACAGAAATTGGATTAAGAATCTTTTTAAATAATATAACTACTGATGCTAGTATAGTTTCATGGACACCCTTTAGTGAAATATAATATTAACGAAGGGATGTGTCCTGATATAGGTAACACAAGCGAAAAACGTAAACGTTATCATGCTGAATTTAAGGAAATGGTGGTTGAGCTTTATCAAACTGGAACACTAGTAAAACAGATCTTGATCGAATATGGCCTGTCTGAAACGACATTCTACAAATGGATCAGAAAACAAAAACCGGTTAAGGTGGATGACGGGGGCTCTTTTACCCCGGAAGAATTTCTGAACCTGCAAAAAGAATTGCATCGGCTGAAAGAGGAAAATGAAATCTTTAAAAAAGCTATGGTCATATTCGCAAAGAAGTAGATTCAAACCACTGTTATATCCATGATTGACGAGATAAGAGCCAGACACCATTATGACCTTAAAACCATGTGTACGGTCCTTGGCGTGCCGAGAAGTACCTACTATCAATCCAAACAAAAAACAGAATCAAAAACAAAACGGAAAACCGGGAGCTGACAGACAGAATACGAAAAATCCATACGGAAAGCAAGCAGAGATACGGAGAACCGAAGATCCACCATATGCTTGAAAAAGAATGGCTCAAAGTCAGCCTGAAACGGGTTCAGCATTTGATGAAGGCTGCAGGCATTTATTCCATTATCAGAAAAAAGTATCGCCCCCATTCCAATAAGGGCAAGATGGAAGAACACGATAACCTGCTGAACCAGGACTTCTCAACGACAACCATCAACGAGAAATGGGTTACGGATATTACGTACATTCATACTTTGAGAGACGGTTGGTGCTACTTGGCTTCCGTAATGGATTTACATTCCAGAAAGATTGTTGGTTACGCTTTTGACCGTCACATGACGACTGAACTGGCTTTAAAGGCAGTAGAAAACGCTTATCAGGCACAACGTCCAGGTCCGGGATTGATCTTGCATTCTGATTTGGGATCCCAGTATACAAGCGAGAAATTTGTAGAATACATGGAAAAGAAGCAGTTCAAACACTCCTTCAGTAAAAAAAGGTTGCCCATACGATAACGCCTGCATTGAGTCTTTCCATGCAATTCTGAAAAAGGAAGAGATCTATAGAATCAACTATTTGAACTTTCAAGCTGCCAGAAGAGCCTTATTCGAATTTTTAGAAGGCTGGTACAATCGGAAACGGATTCATAGCTGCCTGGGCTATATGACGCCACAAGAAACAGTAGACAGTATCAAAGGGCAGCGTAGTGCTCTTCACAATTTTACAAGCATCCGCTTTACATGGAGTGGCGGGTGTGGTAGGCTTATTTGCCATGCGAAAGAATTCATTGCCCCTTTCACCCTTCGCATAACACCACGCCCGCAGAGGCTCCATGTCAAGCGACAAGCGATGTCAATGAGATCAAAATTAAATTTCACTTATTGGTGTCCAAAATACTGACTTAAATCCAGTTTAATTCTTTCTACAGTACTAGGACTAATAATTTAAAAGAGAATGGACATCGTTCCCCTCTTTTGCAGCGTCTAATACGAATATAAATTCACGTAAAAATGTCCTTGGAAGTACAGTGATTTCCTGTTCAAAGGCAACAGTAAATGATTCAACATATTGCTTAATAAATGTATCATCAATAACTGTCTCTGGTATCCATTTGTGTACCATACCGTGGATTTCCCTAACTTTATATGAAACTTCTATTAATTGTTCAGTTGAGAAACGGTTTAATTTCATCAATGGGGTTGAAAGTACACCACTAACCCTTCCATTTTTTGTGAAGATAAAGGTTTAATTCTAGAATATAAAACATCATGTTCTTTAATTGATCGATCCTCGTTTTTAATTAAATCATCCGTTCCAGTAAATAACATATAACATCCTTTCCTTACATACGATTCACTTATTCCTAGCAATTTAGCTAATTTGTAATTCGAGAAATCAGGATTCAACTCAATTGCTTGTCTAAGTTTTTCTAAGTTCTTATCCGTTTTATTGCGCTGTTCTTTTAAATACTCCTCACGGCTTTTTACGCCCATTTCCCGGCGTTTTTGTTTCCTTCTCCGCTTTTCATTCGCATCTATAATCGTGCTTAAATGGCGTTGTTCGTCCTCTGTTATATCTTATCTAACCATTCAATTAATTTTTTATTGCTGATATTATATCCAGCGCCAGGATACCCTTTTTCTCTAGCTATTCGGTTTGCTTCTTCGTTATTCCGTGCATAATAGGCCTTTTCAGCGCTTCTGGTGGATCTTCTTAAAGGCTCATTAAACTGTAAATTAAACGTTAGCGTTTGTTTTAAGGCTTCTTCTGGATCATTCAAAAAGCAACATAACCAATAACGGTACAAGAAACAAATTGTCTCACGATAACCAGTAACGTTATAATTGCGTAATTCAACCAGTTTTTCTAAGTCTAGTAATCTAGCATGATGCGATCGGAAGACGTTAAAAAGATGTTGTACCTTCTTTTTTCGTCCTCTTTTTTTAGGCTTTCCTGTTTTGGCTCAACCTCAAGTTCCGGAAAATACCTCAAATTGTAAACTGCACCATTAAATAATTGTAGCATGCCATCAGAAAAATGTAAGCGAATTTGAATCGAATATGATGTAAAAAAGTGTTGACAGAGGGGAAGGATAGTGGCATAATCCAAGTAAACGAATAAGAATTATAAAGTTAATAATAAAACTCTTATCAAGAGCAGGTGGAGGGATGAGCCCAATGAAGCCCGGCAACCGACTCATATGATGAGCACGGTGCTAATTCTCCCAACAGAGATGTTGAAAGATAAGAAGTTGTTTTGACAAAAAACCTCTTCTTATTGAAGAGGTTTTATTTATATAAAAAAATCTGAATGAAGAGGATTGAAAAAATGGGTCACGTAACAGCAGTATACCAAATCATTGCGAAACGAGAAGATTTAGAAAAAAAAGCAGAAGGCATTGCTCTTGGATTAACGGTAGGTTCGTGGACTGACCTTCCTCTTTTAGTGCAAGAGCAGTTAAAAAAGCATAAAGGACAAGTGGTTGAGATAAAAGAAACAGGCGAGGATCCATCCTCCGGCAAAACGATTGCACAGCTTCACATTCGCTTTCCGGGAGAAAACTTTTCTAAAGACATTCCTGCCATCTTAACGACAACTTTTGGAAAATTATCACTAGATGGAGAAATAAAATTACTAGATTTGCAGTTTGACGATGAGATCTTTCGGTATTTTCCAGGTCCTCGATTTGGAATTCAGGGGTTACGAGAAAAACTTGGCGTTTACGACAGACCGTTAGTGATGAGCATCTTTAAAGGTGTAATTGGACGTGATATGGATTACCTTCTTGCCCAATTGCGGGAGCAGGCTCTCGGGGGCGTCGACTTAGTAAAGGATGACGAAATACTTTTTGAAAATTCGCTCACATCATTTGAAACAAGAATAAAGGAAGGCAAAAAAGTTCTTGATAACGTGTATCAAGAAAAAGGGCACCGAACTTTGTATGCGGTCAATTTGACGGGAAAAACATTTGAATTGAAAGATAAGGCAAGAAAAGCAAAAGAATTAGGTGCCGATATTTTGCTATTTAATGTTTTTACATATGGCCTCGATGTGCTGCAAGCATTAAGGGAAGATGATGAAATCGCCCTCCCAATTATGGCTCATCCGGCGTTTAGCGGATCGTTTACTTCATCCGAAAAATATGGGCTCTCTCATTCCTTATTGCTTGGAAAATTGATAAGAATTGCTGGAGCAGATTTTTCGTTGTTCCCTTCACCATATGGCAGCGTTGCATTGGAGCGTGACAAAGTTTTAAAAGTGAAAGAAGAATTGGTGAAGGAATCAGTTTTAAAACCAGTTTTTCCTGTTCCATCTGCTGGCATTCACCCGGGTCTTGTTCCCATTTTAATTCATGATTTTGGAAAAGATTGTGTCATTAATGCAGGAGGCGGTGTTCACGGTCACCCGCAAGGTGCTAAAGGCGGAGGAAAAGCTTTCCGTCAGGCAGTTGACGCTGTTTCCCGGGGTGTTCCCCTTAATGAAGCAGCTGAAGACATAGAATTACAAGAAGCAATTCGGCTCTGGGGATGGAAGGAGGCACCGTCCAATTGAAGCCAGTAATATTTTGTGATTTTGATGGAACGGTGACAAAAAAAGATAACATCGTTAGCATCATGAAGCGTTTCGCTCCAAAAGAGTGGGAGCAATTGAAGGATGGCGTCCTTTCCCAGTCGATTAGTATTCAGGAAGGAGTCGGCAAGATGTTTGCACTTCTTCCATCTTCTTTAAAGGGTGACATCATTCACTATATTTTAGAAACTGCAGAAATAAGGGAAGGATTTCGCGACTTTGTTCATTATGCGAAAAACATGAACATTCCTTTATACATTGTCAGCGGCGGAATCGATTTTTTTATTAAACCGCTGTTGCAGCCTTTTGATTCTATTACCGCACTGTTTTGCAATAAAGCGGATTTTAGCGGAGAAACGATCACCATTCATTGGCCTTATACGTGTGATGAAAAGTGTCCCAACCAAAATTGTGGGTGCTGCAAACCGACAATTATTCGGCAAATTGCAAATGCTGACACTCATTCCATCATCATCGGGGATTCCGTCACAGATTTAGAAGCCGCGAAGATTGCAGATACAGTTATTGCACGTGATTATTTATCAAAAAAATGTCAAGAATTTTCTATTCCTTATCAATCTTTCGAAACATTTTACGACTGTATTGACATTTTAGAGAAGACAATAAACAAAACAAATTTCATAGAAGAAAAAGGTGGCGCAAAATGAGTGTCGTTTTAACTCGTGTTCATGAGCTTGCGGAGATTAAAGAGGAGCTTGCTGCGAGGGATTGGTTTATGGGGACAAGCGGCAATTTAGCCATAAAAGTTCAAGATTCCCCGCTTCAGTTTCTTGTGACCGCAAGCGGCAAAGATAAACGAAAAAAAACGAAGGAAGATTTTTTGCTTGTAGATGGAGAAGGAAATCCTGTAGGCGCAACACAGCTGAAGCCTTCGGCAGAAACGCTATTGCATTGCGAAATATATAAAAGAAGCAAAGCCGGCTGCAGCCTGCATGTACATACGGTTGCAAATAATGTCATCTCCGAACTTTATGGTGACGCTGGAAAAATTGTATTTCAAGGACAAGAACTGATAAAAGCGTTTGACCGCTGGGAGGAAGATGCAGAATTACAGATTCCGATTATTTATAATTATGCCCATATTCCTACATTAGCAAGCACTTTGGGCGATTTCGTGAAGGAGGATAAAGGGGCAGTTCTTATTCGCAACCACGGAATTACTGTATGGGGAAAAGATGGCTTTGAAGCGAAGAAAATTTTAGAAGCTTGTGAATTTTTATTTCAGTATCAGCTTGCTCTTATTCAAGCAAAAGCCGGTCTCCTTGCGAGTACAGGAGCTTTAAATAATTAAACATTTTAAGGAGGTATTTTACATGACAACGATTAAAATTCAAGGAACAAACGAAGTTATCAGCAATCAAGAGGAAGTGATTTCATTTTTAAATCAACAAGGTGTTATTTACGAGCAATGGGATATTGCCAAATTACCAGAGCATTTAAAAGAGAAATATCTTTTAAATGATGAGGAAAAACAAACGATTTTACAATCTTTTGAAAATGAAATTAAAGATATTTCAGCAAGACGCGGCTACAAAGCTTGGGATGTCATTTCTTTAGCAGATCATACGCCAAACCTTGAAGAGCTGCTGAAAAATTTTCAGCGTGAACATCATCATACAGATGATGAAGTGCGCTTTATTGTAAGCGGCCATGGAATTTTTGTTATTCAAGGACAGGACGGGAAATTTTTTGAAGTGCATCTTAATCCGGGAGACCTTATTTCTGTTCCAGAGGGCAGACGCCACTATTTCACATTAGCTGATGACCGAAAAGTTGTTGCGATCCGCATCTTTGTGACAGAAGAAGGCTGGGTGCCAGTTTACGAAAAAGAAGAAGTAAATTAAGTTTACAAAAAATTTATGAAAAAGCGGCTTTAAACATTCACAGCTGCAAGCTTAACATCATCTTTTTCATATAACTGGCTGCTCTTCGGATACACAATTCATCCAGCTCAGTGAACAATGTTCCTGAATGCAAAGAAACTATGAAAATACCACAGCGGCTGCTGACCCGGTTTTAATAGGTTTACACATTTTTGCGAAGAAGCTTGCAGCTAAAAGAGCACCACAAAAATAGGCTTGTCTTATGTTACAAGAGGATATAGTTTCACTTGAAAACCAAGTAAACACAGATAATTTATCAAGTATTATGGCGGGATGGGGAAAATCAAGAATAAATGATGCAGATTTATATTTTTAGGAAGGGGCTGTCTTCAAAAGTCAAAATCCATTGAAAACGAAACATCATAAGCATTGATATATCAACGTTTCTAAAACATTAAAGGGGCGTCTATAAGCCGGAAAATCGACTTATTAGACAGCCCCCTCTATTTAATGGATGCGGCGGCTGCTTTGGATCTAGAAATCCGAATCCATTTGGAGCATTTGCCGAAATCGGCTTTTACAAGCAGGTGACGAAGTGGTCTTGTAATAATGTCGTCCCCATATTGTGAATGGATATTATGAAAGACTCTTTTTTCGCTTTATGACAAACAAAGATAGAGGAGGGAATTTTTTTGAAGGATTTTACAACATATTTTACGATGACTGAGCAAGATGTCATCGAATATGTACAGAAAAAACTCGATATTTTTGAACAAAACGCAGAATTGGAATGCCGAGAGATTGGCGATGGCAACTTAAATTATGTATTTCGAGTCGTTGATCAAAATAGCGGCCAGTCTGTCATTATTAAACAAGCTGGTCCGGTTGCGCGTATTTCAGACGCCTTTAAAGTTTCACCAGATCGCAATCGGATTGAAAGCGAAGCATTGAAGCTGCAAGGGGAATTAGCGCCTGGATTTGTACCTAAGGTTTATTCGTATGATCCGATTATGAATTGTTGTGTGATGGATGATCTATCTGACCATGAAATTATGAGGACAGCTCTTTTAAAACATAAAAAATTTCCTTTGTTTGCCGACCATATTACAACGTTTCTTGTCAACACCTTATTGCTTACTTCAGATGCCGTTATCGATCATAAAGAGAAGAAAGCATTGGTGCAAAAATTTACAAACCCAGAATTATGTGAAATAACAGAAGATCTCGTGTATACAGAACCTTTTTACGATTGTGAGCAAAATGATATATTTCCAGAAACGCGAGAATTCATCCGTGAAGAAATTTGGAATGATTCAAAGCTTGCATTGGAAACAGCTAAACTGAAGTTTGATTTTATGACAAAAGCACAGTCCCTCCTCCACGGCGACCTTCATACCGGTTCCATTTTTATAAAGGAAGATTCAACAAAAATAATCGATCCTGAGTTTGCTTTTTATGGACCTGCTGGGTTCGATATTGGGAATGTGATTGCAAACCTTATTTTCGCCTATGTAAATGCAAGCTTTACAATTGAAGATCAAGAAACAAAGGAAGACTACTTGCAATATATTCAACAAACAATCTCAGACGTAATAGAGCTGTTTACAAAAAAATTTTTACATGCTTGGGATGAGAATATAAAAGAAAGAACTGCAAGTGCACCTAGTTTTAAAGAATGGTATTTAAATTCCATCCTTGAGGATGCCTCAGCCGCTGCCGGACTTGAATTATGCAGAAGAATTATTGGGATCGCCCATGTAAAAGACATCACGTCAATTGAAAATAAAGAATCCCGAGCTTTGGCTGAAAAAATTTGTTTAACAGCTGGTAAAACCTTTATTCTTGAACGTGCAAACATTCGTACAGGCGACGACTTTGTGAATGTTTTATTACAAAGTGTCCGCAAATTTATTGAAGGGGAAAAGTTTTATGACAGCAGTAAAAGCCATTCAATCCGTACAACTGGATGATGAAAACAATACGGTGATCATACTCGACCAAACGTTATTGCCGAATGAGAAAGTATTTCTGCATCTTTCTACTCCAGAAGAAATATGGGAGGCCATTTACCATCTGAAGGTTAGAGGAGCGCCTGCGATCGGAATTGCTGCTGCATTCGGTGTTTATTTAGGCACGAAGCAATCAAAAGCGTCGACTTATGAACAGCTTTTGGATGATTTTCAAAAAATCAAACAGTATTTGGCTTCATCGCGGCCGACTGCAGTGAATTTATTTTGGGCTTTAGATCGCATGGAGGATAGACTGAAAGTAGAAAAAGACAAAAGCATCGAGGAAATTAAAAACGCACTGAAGGAAGAGGCAGAACATATCCGTAATGAGGATGAGCAAGTCTGTTATTCGATCGGGGAGTATGCCCTGTCATTATTAAAACCCGGCTGGGGTCTTCTGACCCATTGCAATGCAGGAACAATTGCGACGGCGAGGTATGGGACTGCGTTAGCTCCCATCTACTTAGGCCAAGAAAGAGGCTACCATTTCAAAGTTTTTGCAGATGAAACAAGACCGCTTCTTCAAGGTGCACGTCTAACTGCATGGGAATTGCAGGAAGCTGGTGTGGATGTAACGTTAATTTGTGACAACATGGCATCCATTGTGATGAAGGAGGGAAAAGTACAAGCGGTTTTAGTCGGGTGTGATCGAGTTGCCGCAAACGGAGATGCTGCCAATAAAATTGGAACTTCCGGAGTGGCAATCTTAGCAAAATATTATGGAATCCCGTTTTATGTTTGTGCTCCGCTTTCAACAATCGATTTAGATTGTCCGACAGGGGAACATATACCGATCGAAGTGAGAAAAGCAGAGGAGATCACGACAAAATGGTATGAAAAACCGATGGCGCCGGAAAATGTGCAAACATATAATCCGGCATTCGACGTGACCGATCATGAACTCATTACGGCAATTATTACAGAAAAAGGGATTGCCTATCCACCCTTTACCAAAAGTTTAAAACACATGAAAAGCGTTTAATTGCCTTTTCATACAAAAACCCCTTAAAAGGGAATGCTTTCACATTCTTTTAAGGGGTGTAAAATTTTATTCGAAATATAATTCCGGACGTCTGTCTTGAAAAATAGGAATGGTTTTTCTTACACGGTCAATTTCTTGAAGATCCAGTTGGGCGTAAAAAATTCCTTCATCTGTTTGATCATGAACAAGAAGCTCGCCCCAAGGGGCAATGACCATTGAGTGTCCATTAAATTCATTATTTTGATCCGCTCCGACCCGGTTTACTGCTACAACAAACATTTGATTTTCAACTGCCCGTGCTTGGAGAAGCAATTGCCAATGGTCAATTCGCTTTTTCGGCCATTCGGCAGGAATGAACATAATGTTTGCACCTTTTAATGCATGGGTGCGAATCCATTCCGGAAAACGCAAATCATAACAAATAACACCACCGCAAGTGATGCCGTCCAGCTCAAATATATTTACTTTTTGGCCGGCACTCATAAATTTATGCTCATCCATCAATTTAAACAGATGAGCTTTGTCGTATTCAGCGGTGATATTTCCGAATCGGTTGACAACGTACATGGTATTAAAAAATTGTCCGTTTTTTTCCGTTGCAACTGAACCGCCGACAATATTGACATGATATGTTTTAGCAAGGGATGTCAGCAGCTCAATTGTTTTTTCTCCATTTTTGTCTGCAAGCTCATCAAGCTGATCAAGGGCGTATCCTGTATTCCACATTTCAGGCAAAACAATTGTATCCGCTTGATGGCTTGCTGCTTCTATTATATTTTTTTGAGCGATTTCATAGTTTTGGTCCGGTTCGCCTAAAATGATATTCATTTGTATACAAGCAACTTTCATGATTTTCAGCCCCTAGACATTTTTATATAAAGACTATAGAATTTTTATGATAATTTCAACTATTTTTATAAAAAAAGGTGGATTAGAGTGGAGATTTCAGAACGTTTAAAAAAGCTTCCAACACAATTTTTCTCTGCCCTTGTGAAAAAAGTGAATAACGCTGTAGCCGAAGGAAGAGATATTATTAATTTAGGACAAGGAAATCCTGACCAGCCGACTCCCCCGCATATCGTCAAAGCGCTGCAAACCGCAGCAGAAGACCCGAAAACACATAAATATTCACCATTTTCAGGTCTGATCGAGTTAAAACATGCGGCTAGTGAATATTATAAGAAACAATACGGAGTCGATATAGATCCAGAAAAAGAAGTGGCGATTTTATTCGGTACGAAAACTGGACTTGTTGAATTGCCGATGTGCCTATTAAATGAAGGAGATCTAATGCTATTGCCCGACCCGGGTTATCCAGACTATTTATCAGGCGTTGTTTTAGCCGGGGCTCAATTTAAAACGTTCCCGCTGTTGGCAGAAAATCGGTTTTTACCTGATTACAACGCCATTCCGTTGGAGGATAAAGAAGCGGCAAAATTGATGTATTTAAACTACCCGAACAATCCGACAGGAGCAACGGCCGATCTTAAGTTTTTTGAGGAAACGGTTACGTTTGCAAAGAAGCATCGAATTACCGTTGTCCATGATTTTGCGTACGGTGCGATCGGCTTTGACGGCAAAAAACCGACCAGCCTTCTTGAAGCGGAAGGAGCTAAGGACATCGGCATTGAAATGTACACATTGTCGAAAACCTACAATATGGCCGGCTGGCGCGTTGGATTTGCTGTAGGGAACCAGAATATCATTGAAAGTATTAATCTTATTCAAGATCACTTATATTGCAGCCTTTTTCCAGCAATACAATTAGCAGCAGCTGCCGCATTAACAGGCGATCAGTCGTGTGTAGAGGAGCTTGTCTCCCTTTATGAAAAACGGCGAAATACGTTTATCAATGCTATTCGGCAAATTGGCTGGAACGCCCAAGCTCCGAAAGGATCATTTTTTGCCTGGCTCCCTGTTCCGAAAGGATTTACTAGCGAAGAGTTTGCCGATTATTTGCTTGAAAAAGCAGATGTCGCCGTTGCGCCAGGAAACGGCTTCGGGCAATATGGAGAAGGATACATACGCGTTGGTTTATTAGTTGATGAGAGCAGGCTTTTAGAAGCGGTTGATAGAATTCGCAAGCTGAACCTTTTTTAACTGCTGCAATGAATGTTGAAACACTCTCCTTATCCCCCTAAAAAAATGATCAGCACGTGAATGCCTTTCCAATCAAAATTAAAAGAAGTATAATAAAAATTGTGTTAAGTGGGAGTTTTTTGACTGAATGTAAGGGGGATAAGCGGGATGGAAAAATTATATGAGAGTATGTATCAATTAATTGTGGAAACGTCTACAAAATTGCCGAAGGATGTCCGCCGCGCTATTTTGAAGGCGAAGCAGCGTGAAAATGCTGGTACAAGAGCTGCGATGTCGCTGGCCACGATAACCGAAAATATTAAAATGGCAGATGAAAATGTATCGCCGATCTGCCAAGATACCGGATTGCCGACATTTAAAATTAAAGTGCCAGTCGGTATCAATCAAATTCAAATAAAGGAAACAATAAAAAAAGCGATCGCTCAAGCGACGAAGGACGGGAAGCTTCGCCCGAACTCGGTCGATTCGCTCACTGGAGAAAATTCCGGCGATAACTTGGGCGAAGGGCTTCCAGTCGTAAAATTTGAACAATGGGAAAAAGATTATATGGATGTTCGCTTAATATTAAAAGGCGGCGGCTGCGAAAACAAAAATATTCAATACAGCCTGCCGTGCGAACTAGAAGGATTGGGAAGAGCCGGCAGAGATTTGGATGGAATCCGCAAATGTATTTTGCATGCGGTATATCAAGCACAAGGCCAAGGATGCAGCGCAGGATTCATTGGAGTTGGAATCGGTGGAGACCGTTCATCGGGGTACGATTTAGCGAAAGAACAATTATTCCGCGAAGTCGATGACGTAAATCCGAACGAAGAATTGCGGCAATTGGAAGAATATATTATGGAAAATGCAAACAAGCTTGGCATCGGAACGATGGGATTTGGCGGGGAAACCACTTTATTAGGCTGCAAAGTCGGCGCAATGCACAGAATTCCTGCGAGCTTTTTTGTTTCTGTCGCATACAACTGCTGGGCATTCCGCCGTTTAGGCGTGCATATCGATCCAAATACGGGTGAAATCATAAAATGGCTTTATCAAGATGGAGAAGATGTTGATTTTCAAGAAAATGCTGCACAAGAAGAACATTTAGCATCAACGGACTCTGAAAGACGTGTCATCACGCTGCAAGCGCCAATTACAGAAGAACAAATCCGCGAGCTGAAAGTCGGCGACGTTGTTCGCATCAACGGAATCATTTACACAGGAAGGGATGCCATCCATAAATATTTAATGGATCATGATGCGCCGGTTGATTTAAACGGTCAAATTATTTACCACTGCGGACCTGTCATGTTAAAAGATGAAAACGGCAATTGGGAAGTGAAAGCGGCCGGGCCGACCACTTCCATTCGCGAAGAGCCTTATCAAGGGGATATTATGAAAAAATTTGGCATCCGTGCGGTAATGGGCAAAGGCGGCATGGGGCAAAAAACGCTGCAAGCTTTAAAAGAGCATGGCGGAGTATACTTGAATGCGATTGGCGGTGCTGCTCAATATTATGCGGATTGCATCGAAGCGGTTGAAGGTGTTGACTTGCTGGAGTTTGGAATTCCAGAAGCTATGTGGCATTTGCGCGTAAAAGACTTCACGGCCGTTGTCACAATGGATTCACACGGCAACAGCCTGCATGAAGACATTGAAAAATCGTCATTAGAAAAGCTTTCTCAATTTAAAGAGCCGGTATTTAGCTAAATATTAAACTCAATGCCATAGCCAGATGATTGGCTATGGTATTTTTTTGAAATCAAGATGGAGCATAATTCCTAAAAACGGATAAAGACTAATAGTAAAAATAATGGAAAGGAGATTCACAGCTTGAATTATTTCCGGATTTTATATTGCTCTGTCTTGTTATTTTTTTCTTTTTTTAGCTGCGCCTCTGCTGCTGTCAGCAATCACCCGATTCATTGGGGTTTTCAAAAAAACAATAATCATCAGCCTCCTGATGCCGGGAAAGAATGGAATGAACTTTTAAATAAATATGGAGCGTTTTATTTAGGAGATCCCAGCAAAAAAGAGATTTATTTAACGTTTGATAATGGCTATGAAAACGGCTATACATCGAAAATTTTGGACGTACTGAAAAAGCACGATGTACATGCGACGTTTTTTGTAACAGGCCATTATTTAAAAACAGCCCCTGATCTTGTAAAGAGAATGGTGAAAGAAGGGCATATTGTCGGCAATCATTCATGGAGTCACCCTGATATGACGACAATAAGTGCTGATAAAATAAAGAAGGAGCTTGATGCCGTCAGCGACAAAGTAAAGGAGCTTACAGGCCAAGAAGGAACAGTATATGTGAGACCGCCAAGGGGCATTTTTAGCGAACGCACACTTGCATTGTCCGAAAAATACGGTTATCGCAATATTTTTTGGTCGCTTGCATTTGTCGACTGGAAGGTGAATGAACAAAAAGGCTGGCGATATGCATACGACAACATTATCAATCAAATTCATCCGGGCGCGATCATTTTGCTGCACACCGTATCAAAAGACAACGCTGATGCGCTTGATGAAGCGATTAAAACTTTAAAACAGCAAGGCTATACTTTTAAAAGTTTAGACGATCTAGTGATGGAGAAAATGTTTGAAAGTCCATTTCTTTATTAATAGAAGCGGATTATGTGATATAATAGCTCCGAAAAAATACGATAAAGGTCGGTAAAAACATGTGGAATGTGACGATAAAAGCGGCGCCGCCGTATGACTTCGACCGCGTGTTAGAGCGTCTTTCACTTGATCCGTTGAACAAGGTGGACGTGCACAAGCGAACCGTCCTTGTTCCTCTTTATAGTGAAAAAGAAGAACCTTTTGTTGCCGCTGTAAAAGCAATCGGATCGAAGGAAAACCCAGTATTTGAAATATCAGGGGAACAGGATGAACAAAAAGAACGAGCCATCCATGAGCTGACACGCATATTTCAATGGAAGAATTCGCTTAAAACCGTTCAAGATCATTTCCTGCAAACCAACCTTGCTCCGCTTTTTCAAGAGCATGAAGGGACGCCGCTCGTGTTAGATTTTCATCCGTATGCTTGTTTAATGAAATGCATTATTCATCAGCAATTAAATTTATCATTTGCCTATCAGTTGACGACCGCTTTTGTGCAAACTTTTGGTTTTAAAGTAGATAATGTATGGTTTTATCCCAAACCGGAAACAGTAGCCAAATTGAATTATGAGAATTTGCGGGCGCTGAAATTCAGCATGAGAAAAGCGGAATATGTTATTGATACCTCCAGACTGATTGCAGAAGGAGCACTGCCGCTTCAGGCCTTCCATGAATGGAGCGATGATGACATTATGAAAAAATTGGTTCAAGTGCGCGGCATCGGCCCGTGGACGGTGCAAAATTTTCTTTTATTTGGGCTAGGCAGGCCGAATCTGTTTCCTGCTGCTGATATCGGCTTGCAAAATGCGGTCAAGCATTATTTTCAACTGGAAAAGAAACCGACAAAAGAAGAAATGGAAAACTACAGCCGCGAGTGGGCTCCTTATTTAAGCTATGCAGCTTTTTATTTATGGCGAAGCATCGAAAAGAGACGGGGAGAAGCGAAATGAAGATAAAAAATAGATCGGTATCTGTGACGATTCAAAAGGGACAGCAATTTCCGCTGACCATTAAGCGGCTTGGCATTAACGGAGAAGGTGTCGGGTATTTTAAGAAACAAGTCGTCTTTGTCCCGGGAGCTTTGCCCGGGGAAGAAGTGGTCGTTCAAGCAGAGAATATTCAACCAAATTATGCAGAAGCCGTTATTAAAAAAATACGGAAAAAATCCCCTCATCGTGTGAAACCGCCCTGCATCTATTATGACCGATGCGGAGGCTGCCAATTGCAGCATTTGCAATATGAACAGCAGCTTGCTGCCAAACGGGACATTGTCATTCAAGCGCTTGAGCGCCATACGAACCTAGAGGTTGACGCCCTCGACATCCGTCCGACAATCGGTATGGACGACCCTTGGCATTACCGCAATAAAAGTCAATTTCAGCTCGGAAATGAAAAACAGCAAGTGATAGCGGGCCTGTATGGTGCGAATTCACACAAGCTTGTTCCAATTCACTCTTGCATGGTCCAGCACCCGCTGACAGATAAAATTAACCAAACGGTAAAACAAGTACTGGAGGATTTTCACATTCCGATTTACCATGAGCGAAAACGGACGGGCATCGTTCGCACAATCGTTGTACGCGCCGGCGTTCAAACGAACCATGTGCAAGTCGTCCTCATTACAAAAGCGGAAGAATTGCCGCGAAAAGAACTGATTGCAGCGGAGATCATGAAGCGCGCGCCGGAAGTAAAATCAGTCATGCAAAATATAAATGGAAGCAAAACATCGCTGATTTTCGGCGACAAAACGGTTTTGTTAAAAGGTGAAGAAGTCATCCAAGAAACATTGGGCGATCTTTCCTTTGAACTATCCGCCCGCGCTTTTTTCCAGCTTAACCCGGTGCAAACGGTCAAACTTTATGACGAAGTCAAAAAAGCAGCAGGTTTAACAGGAAGCGAAAAAATTGTAGATGCCTATTGCGGCGTCGGCACGATCGGCTTGTGGCTGGCAAAGGATGCAGCAGAAATCAGAGGAATGGATGTCATTGAAGAATCCATCCGTGACGCGAAAAAAAACGCCGAAAAACACGGGATCAAAAATGCAACATATGTCACAGGCAAAGCAGAAACATGGATGCCAAAATGGGCAAAAGAAGGCTGGCGCCCAGATGTTGTCGTCGTCGACCCTCCCCGCACCGGCTGCGACCGAGCGTTTCTCAAAACAATCAAAAAAGTGAAGCCAAAACGATTCGTTTACGTCTCATGCAATCCGTCCACCCTGGCAAAAGACATTCAATTTCTTTCCAGCTTGTACAAAGTCGAATACATCCAGCCCGTCGACATGTTTCCGCACACGGCGCATGTGGAGTGCTGCGCGTTGCTAGGGATTGGGATACGCTAAAGGCTGCGGAATCTAAAGGTGAATATGAAATATAAGTGCATCAGTGTCAGTCATTTCTAGAAAAATTATAGGAGTGACTGACATTTTTCTTTTTTATGTCCAAATACAATAGTTAAAATAAAACTTCTCAATTTAGAAGTAATAACCCAAGAAAGTGTTTTCCATTAAAGGGGTGTGACCATTAGTTAGTATCTAATAAATATTATGTACAGAATTAAAAAAATATTTACTGAAGATTTCGATGAGAATTATTAACTATTAAAATATAAGGAAAGGAGATTATTAATGGCATTAGCAAAGGCAGATTTTTATTATGGGGCTTTATTATCACAATTAGTAAATAGTGGGTTTGCACCAACAATTATTGAGCGTGGAGATACACGAAGAATTTATTCTTTATCAAACGATTTTAGTGATTTTAAAGTTTATGCAAAGTACTTACCATGTAAATATATTGACTTAATACAAGTAATATCCACTAATTGAGGGGAAGAAGCTATTATGTGTTAGCGAAATTTAAAGAAAACATGAGAATTCTAAAGAAAATTAAAGTTTATAGAGGGAGGTATTTTTTTGAAACTACATAGTATTAAGATTGAAGGATTTAGAAGACATTTTCAAACGGAAATATTATGTTCAGATGCAACTTTTTTAATTGGTCCTAACAACGTTGGAAAAAGCTCGATATTAAAGGCCATAGAATACTTATTAAGCGATACTCAAAAAATGCCAGATGAAGATTTCTTTTCAATACTTGGAGAAGATAATAACAATAAAATTTTATGCGATAAAGTTGTAATAACTTCAGAGTTTAGAGATATTCCACCAAATGCATACAAATGGAAGGGTTTTAACAAACAACGAATGTTTAAGTATGAAAGTCATGATGAGGATGAGAGTGGATATAGGATATTTTATAGGAAAACTTACTTCCTTGGGAATAACAAATGTAAAATTGAGATGTTGCAGTATAACAGCTTTTTAAAGAAAAAATTTAAAGAATGTAATTCTATACAGGATTATATAAATTATGGACTTAGTGAGGAAGTTGTTAAGGAATTATTCCCTGATAAAAAATATAATCAAAAAATGACAGAAAATATGTTAAAAGTTCTTGAAGACAATGGTGTTGAGGAAGTTTTTGAAATTGATGAGAATAAAACCAAATGGTTTGAAAATCCCGGGGGAATTGCAGGAAATGTATTACATAAACTTCCGAGATTTCTTCTTATATCGGATAAGCCAAATAATGATGAATTGTCAGGAAAAAATGGAGCGTTGATAAAAACCTTAACACAACTATTTGAAGATGTTAGAGATAAATCAGAAAATTTTAAAAAGGTACAGTATTATCTAGAAGAACTTGCAAAGGAGTTAGATCCAAATGATGAAAGTAGTGATTTCGCACAGCTGTTATCAGGGTTGAATAAAGTATTAGGTGAAGTGTTCCCTAACACTACGTTTCTTGCAAGAGCAAATTTATCTAATGCAGGTGACGTAATAAAGCCTAATTTTGATGTTGAACTTGGAAGTAATATTCACACTTCAATTAACTATCAAGGAGCAGGTGTGATAAGATCTGCTATTTTTGCAATGTTAAGGTACAGAAGTATGCGTGAAAATAAATTAACAAGGGAAGAATATATTAGACCTTTATTAATAGCGTTTGAAGAACCTGAAATTTATTTGCACCCACAAGCTGCAAAACAAATGAGAGATATAATATATGAATTAGCTATGGATAAAAATAATCAAATAATTTGTACAACACATTCACCTTACATGATTGATTTGAGTAAGAATACTCATCAAGTATTAAATTCTCTTTACTTAGATTATGATAGAGTTGAACTAAATGATTCAAAAAGAAATTTAGAAGTTGTACATTCTAATCCTTTTAATGTCAGTGAAGCATATAAAAGCCTTATAGAAGATGAAAAAACTTATATTAAGATGTTATTAAAGATTGATGATAGTATAACAAAGGTCTTCTTTACAAAAAAAGTTTTGATAGTAGAAGGCGATACAGAAGAAGTTGTAATAAGAGAAACAGTTGCAAGGATGCCTGAAGATATGTATAAGGATTTCTCATATAATTGGGAAGTTGTAAAGGCAAGAGGAAAGGCTGCAATTATTCCATTAGTGAAATATTTTAACGCTTTAGGTATTTATCCATATGTTATACATGATAGAGATGGTGGTATAGAAAAAGCCTTTAATTTTAACAAGTTAATTTTAGATGCGGTAGGAGATCCAAATCGAGTTTTTCCTATTAAAGAGTGTATGGAAGACCTGTTAGGGTATAAATCTTCAAGTTCCGATAAACCATATAAAGCTTACCATTTTATAAATTCCAACTGGGGGAAGAAATGGGAAGATATTAATCCAGAGTGGAGAGGAATAATTGAACAGATTATATACGGTAAAAAGGAAAATAATACTTCATATATTGAAGTAGCGGCAACGAAAGATGAAAATTAATACTTCGCTTTATCTTATGGAAATCATTTTTATGATACATTTTATGGTATAATCATTTTCAAATTCAAAAAAGGGTTTGATAAAAAATGGATTTAAATTCGGCTGATCGGGAGCAGATACTGTCGTTTTTGAAAAAAATAATTGTTGAAACATTGCATGATCAATCAGTAAAAGTCTATCTGTTTGGTTCGTGGGCTCGTAAAGAGGAAAAGAGGACATCCGATATTGACATCGCTCTTTCTGCAGATTCAGCTATTCCGATTTCTAAGTGGGTGGAACTTCGTGAACGAATAGAGGAATCGCCATTACCGTACAGAGTAGATCTTGTCGATTTATCTAAAGCCGATCAGGCTATGAAAGAAAAAGTGAAAAAGGAAGGAATTTTATGGAACGGTTAAAGGAACGTATTCAACTTGCTTTAAAAGCTCTTCGTGCTTTCCAAGAGGTTTTGCTCCTAGAGAATCCAACGGAAGTTGAACGGGATGCAGCTATTCAGCGATTTGAGTTTAGTTTTGAAGCTTGTTGGAAAGCAGTAAAACAATTTTTATATGATAAAGAAGGAATTGATGTCGGTTCACCTAAAGGAGTAATTCGTTCAAGCAGGGAAATTGGAATTTTATCTGATGAGGAAACGATCATTGCATTAAAAATGGTAGATGATCGGAATTTGACAGTTCATACATACAATGAAGAGCTAGCTGTTGAAATTTTTGGCAATCTCCATAAATACTATCAACTTCTCTATAACTGGATTATACGTATAGAGAAGAGAGAATATTAAATATAGTTGGAAGAGTAAAATTCCGTTAACGATGTATCGTTATTTTTTAAGATTGGCATTTGCAGTTCGCCCACTCAATTTTCTACGCCTGGGAAGAATTATGAACATCGTTTTATATTGAACAGATTTTCCCTATCTTTTCTCAAACAATCGATTGTTTATCGTCAATACCGAATACATGCATTCGGTATTGACTTGTGTAAATGAAATTTGCTTCATCGGTACCGGCAGTATTCGGGAGAAAAGCGGAAAAACGGCTCTACCGGTCGGGTCTGAAGGATCGGCTGACAATAAGTATCCGGTTTTTGCTTTATTTTGTTTTTTGATTAAGCCAATTCCCGATTTCAACCGTCGGTTCCACATTCACTTTATCATCCCCGGGGGCGCTTTAATAAAAAAATAACTGTGCCGGGTTGTGACCGTTGAGCATATTTAATGCCTGGGGGAGTTACATAGAAATCGCCTTTTTGAAAGGTGTACAGTTCTCCTGTTTCCACATCTAAATATTCCGTTTTTCCGCTGATAATGTATTGATATTCATAAGCTTGCGTGTGGTAATGCGGCAATTCACCCATAAAATCACCGTATGAAGTGATTCCGATTTCCAGTTTGTCGCCTTCTATATATGGAAGTGTTGTCGTCTTTTCGGGCGATTTCTTAATTTGTTTGCTTATTTCCTTCACGAATTGACAAAGTTTTCGCCCTCGTTTTTGATAGTTCTAATGTTTCTTTTGTTTTTGGCGACTGTTTCTCAGTTTAAACTTCTTTCTTCGAATATGAAAAAAGGGACGAATGCAAAAATCTCGTCCAGTAGGAGTTGCTCTGATACACTTATTATTATCTTCAAAAAGCAAACAAAGATCCCCTTATGCCACTCGTAACTGGTTTTTTTAATGGAATCTAGTAGCATTCCTCATTTGGCTTCGTAATAAATAAACTCAATGAGATTGTGAATTTTTCTCGATCTCACACTCGCAAGACCGGTTGAAAAATCACTTGAATGTTCTGTCATGCAATAGATATACGTAAATTGTACGATGGCCCAAAATCGTTTAATGGCTCGCTCATGTCGGATTCGATATCGATCGAAACCTAATGTTTCTTTCGTTTGCCGAAAGTAGCTTTCGATCGACCAGCGTTTCGCATAGTATCCAAGAATAGCCTAATCGCTCAGTTTTTGTGTCTGTACTTAAAAAACAACGCAAATGCTCGCTCGTCATCGGTTGATCGGTTTTCCAACAAAACAATACCACCGCACTTGGAATGTCGTTCAATGCCCCTTCGTAGCGATACATTCGATACGTTTCGCCTCCCATGGTCACGAGGTGGGTATCGGAATTCGGTGTTTCGGATGATAACTCACTGATGGAGATCCGTCAGAGTACCAGAACATCCTTTTGTGAGCATTCCATCTATGAGGTGGACGAGATGGTTCATCACAGACTTGGAATAGGGGAAGCTTGATTTACAAGTAGACCGTATCAGCGATGACATAAAATCACAAGAATCCCAAAGTGAGAGTGAAACTGAACTGGAAAAAATCGCGCCCGGTTTGTTTAAAAAACAAACTCGGGCTGCGGTCCAGAAAAAACAAAAAGAGCTGGATCATGCAGTGAATCATCTAAAAGAAGAAATTTTTGCCGATTCGGTGGCGAGCGATGCAAAAACAAGCTTTTACGATGCGAAAAAGACATTATTTTCACAACATTTTTTTACGCAGCATTCTTCTCCCGCTAGCCAAAGCACTGCGGATCATGCAGAGAAAAAGGAAAGGGTAAATCAGATAGCCATTGGATTTCTGAGCGGATTTGCTGTTATGTTGGTCGGCGGAATTTTGGCTCTTATAAGAAAAATAATGGAGTAAAGGGGAGATCAGGAATGCCCGTTGAAACGCATATCAATGTGACCGTTGATTTTAGTAAATGGGGGAAAGGTCGATATGATGTGAGGATACCGGCACATCAGCCGATAAAACAGCTGCTGTCGAACTTGAATGAATCTTTAAGGCTCGAACTCCCTAATTATTCCCTTTTTGCGGTAAAAATCCCGACTAAAGAACTTTTACTGGCGGATGACGACCAGATTAGCGAGTTCCCAGTGGCGAATGGAGATATTTTACTTGTTTTATAGAACAAGAACCATGCTTTTTATCATAGCCTGTGTAACGTTGAAAAGGAGTCAGAAATCATGAAGGAAAAAACAATTAAAATGGATTCCGTGTCTTATCATTTTTTTATTGAAAACAATCAATGGAAATTAGAACTGGCAAAATCGCAGACCCGCGTGAAAGATATTCGTGAATTGGCTCTGATGAAGGAGAATACAGACCAGTTTGTTCCGGTAGAAGTGGAGGACGGGGAAGAGGTTCTCACTTTCCAATTTCAAGTTGATTCCAATATGAACCATTGGGAAACCATTCAAAGCTTGGGGCGAAGTGACAAGTTGCGATTGCTGTGCAATCTGGCCCGTTTCAGAAAAATTTTAGATACGCGAATTACGTTCTTCCTGCATCCACATAATCTCATATTTGACGATAATCTTATACCTTTTTTGGTTTACAGAGGCATTCGACAGGTGCTACCCCCCTATGAGATCAACGACGAAACCTTCCTGCTGCAATATAAATGCTTGAGTATCGCCCTATTTTCAAAAAAATATAATTTCGATGAACTATATGCAGGTTCATGGAAAAATGCAAAAGATACCGAGTTTGAACGTCAAATCAGTGAAATTGATCATTTTGATGACTTTGTTGAATTTTTACACAATCAGTATAGCAAGGAAAAGCGCGAAACAGAGAAAAATATGCAAATCGTTCCAAAAAGAAGATTTCAGCTATTTAAACGTTTATCCATTGCCATGATCGCAGCTGCAGTCATTTTGGCTGTTCCTGTTGTATACTTCGGCTTTTTCAAGCTGCCGTTTCAGCAGCACCTTTTGGAAGCGCATAGGGCTTTTTTATCCAAGGATTATTCAGAAGTCATTTCAGATCTCGAAAGTGTCAATCCTGAAAAATTGCCAGATTCGGGAAAATATATATTGGCCTATTCATATGTTAAATCCGAAAATCTGGGCGATGAAGAAAAAGACACCATTAGCTTAAAAAGCGATCCTAACTACTTATTGTATTGGATTTACAATGGCCGCGGAGATTTGGATAAATCACTTGATTTAGCGATGTATCTCGATGATCCGGTGTTAATCATGTACGGCTATATTAAAAAAATTGAGAAGGCAAAAAATGATCCAAACTTAAGTGGAACCGAACGGCAAAACCAGGTGCAACAATATGAAGAGAAGTTAAAATCGTATGGAGAAAAATATGGTCTGGAATCTTTGTTTGTGACGGATCCGGAGAAAGCCAATCCAACTGAAGAAACGGGTGGATCCGCGCCGGCAGCTGCAGAACAACAAGTAACCGATCAAGCAAAGGGGACACAGACAGATCGAACGGAGAAAAAGGTTCCTGATCAAAACCAAACAGAAGAAACGAAATGAGGGGATCTTGCCTGCATTTATGAGCGGCTATCATTTTAATAGTTCAGCTGATTTTTAGTTTTAAAGAATTAAACGTTACGCTTCATGTACCCCAATCATTTCGCTTACTGGAAAAAAAGGCATGCGTCTTTCTTAATTGCATGTAGAGAGGGAGAAAGAGATGGCACAACGATTATTACTGGTGAGTTATGATAAACAATTGCATAAATGCCATTTACATGACCATGAACCGAAAAGAGTATCAATCGGCGGCCAATGGTCTGACACTATTACCTTTCGCGGTTTATCCGACACCATTTGGGTGGATTGGGATGGTGAAACATGCAAGGTTGAAAATAAATCATTGATAAATGGTGCCATTTCATTACAGATAAACAATATTCCGCTGGAAATATACCTTACGGAGCATAATGATTGGCACTACTATGATATTTCCAATAAATTGAACATTACCTTTGGCAAAAATACGTATGATGATGTGCAGATTCCCAATACTGCTATTGATTTCGTATTGTTCCGTGATCAATTGGGAGACTCTTTTCAAATGGCTGTCTATCAGGGCACTGTCTATCATAACTATACATTTGTGGATGGAGAAGAAGTGAAGATTGAAGCGGGGGATGAGCTTTTTTTTGCCGGTGTAATGGTCAGAGTGACCAGAGATCGTTTGGAGATATTGGCCTCCGAACCCTATATATCTAAATTGGTGCCATTATATAGCGCACAAAGCAAGTATAACGCGGATTATCCTGATTATCACCGTTCACCGCGCATTATTTACCGTGTTCCGGAAGATAAACGGAAAATTGCTAAACCATCCAGCAAGCCAAGCAAACCGAGTGAACAACTTGCCCGTGTCATTGTTCCGCCGCTAGTCATGATTGCAGCCTTCGTACTCGTTTCCTTTTTTCAGCGAAGCGGCATTTATTTAATTGTGATGCTGTCTATGACGATTGTCACAGTTATTTTTTCCATCACCTCTTATGTGAAAAGCTTGCGGCAATATCGATTGGATATGAAAGAACGGGAGGAGAGCTACCGGGATTATTTGAAGCAAAAAACACATGAATTGTATCAAGCAAGTGAAGAACAGCGCCATGCCTTAAACTATCACTACCCAAGTGTGGAGCAAATCCGTGATATGGCCTTAAGGGTGGACTCGCGGATTTACGAAAAGACGAGGTTTCACCATGACTTTTTAATGTATCGCGTTGGAACAGGGACAGTGGATGCCAGCTTTGACATCGAATTCAGCATGGAAGAATTTACACAGGATAAAGATGAACTGGTCGAGGAGGCGCGCAGCCTTCGATCACAATTTTTAAAATTGCATGATGTTCCGATTGTAACGTCCTTGTTAAATGGGCCTGTGGGATATATCGGTCAGCGCCGTCTTGTGTTGGAACAGCTGCAAATGCTCGTCATGCAAGCAGCCTTATTTCACAGTTATCACGATGTTCAATTTGTGACGATATTCCCGGAGGAAGAAAAGCAACAATGGGCTTGGATGCGCTGGCTGCCGCATGCCAGTTTGCGTGATTTAAATATTAGAGGTTTTATATACCACGAGCGATCTCGCGACCAAGTTCTCAATTCGCTCTCTCAAATTTTAAAAGAAAGAAAATTAACAACTGATGAGAAAGCGAACAAAAATGAGAATATCTATTTTTCACCGCATTTTGTCATTTTTATTACAGATGAAAAGCTGATTTTAGACCATACGATCATGGAGTTTTTTAATGAAGATCCAATCGAACTTGGTGTTTCGCTCGTGTTTGTGGAAGATGTCATGCAGTCATTGCCTGAGCATGTAAAAACGGTGATTGATATACGCGATGCCCACTATGGCAACATCATTATCGAAAACGGCGAATTGGTAAACAAACGGTTTGTTCCAGATCACTTCCCGGACGGTTTTAACAAAGAAGACATTTCCCGTGCTTTGGCTCCTTTAAACCACCTGCAAAACTTGAAAAATTCCATTCCGGAAAGCGTGACTTTCCTTGAAATGTACGGCGTGGAAAAGGTTGAGGAGCTCGGGATTGAAGAACGCTGGGCACGAAACGAAACATATAAAAGCCTGGCAGTACCGATCGGACTGCGGGGAAAAGAGGATATTGTCCAGTTGAACCTCCATGAAAAAGCGCACGGACCGCACGGGCTGATCGCCGGGACGACGGGTTCGGGGAAATCTGAAATCATTCAATCTTATATTCTCTCGCTTGCCGTTAATTTCCATCCGCATGAAGTTGCATTTTTGCTGATCGACTATAAAGGCGGCGGGATGGCGAATCTGTTCCGGAAGCTGCCGCACCTGCTCGGCACCATCACAAACCTTGACGGTGTCCAGTCGATGCGCGCGCTTGCCTCGATCAAAGCCGAACTAAAGAAGCGCCAGCGCTTGTTTGGAGAGCATAACGTCAACCATATCAACCAATACCAGAAGTTATATAAAACGGGCGAAGCGAAAGAGCCGATGCCGCATTTATTCCTGATCTCAGACGAATTTGCCGAACTGAAAGCGGAGCAGCCGGATTTCATGAAAGAACTTGTCTCGACCGCCCGCATCGGTCGTTCGCTCGGCATCCATCTGATATTGGCAACGCAAAAACCGAGCGGGGTTGTCGACGATCAAATTTGGTCCAACTCGAAATTTAAACTGGCACTCAAAGTCCAAAATACAAGCGACTCGATGGAAATTTTAAAAACACCGGACGCCGCTGAAATCACCTTGCCGGGACGCGCCTACCTGCAAGTCGGCAACAATGAAATTTACGAACTATTTCAAAGCGCATGGAGCGGCGCAAATTATGTTCCGGATCAGGAGGACCAAGACCTTTTGGACACGACGATTTACGCGATTAACGAGCTTGGCCAATATGAGCCGATTTCTCAGGATTTAAGCGGCCTTTCCAACCGCAAAGAAATAGTAAAAGTCCCGACTGAACTCGAAGCTGTCGTCGACTGGATCAACGCCTACGCTGAAAAAATCGGTGTGGAAGAATTGCCAAGACCGTGGCTGCCGCCGTTAGAAGAGAAGATCTATTTAACGGAGCTGCATCAAGTAGAATATACAGAAGCTTGGTATCAAGAGAAGCAAGGGCTTGAAGCGACCATCGGCTTTTTAGATTTGCCGGAAATGCAAGAGCAAAAGCCATTAACCTTGAATTTGGAGAAGGATGGACATTTAGCTGTTTATTCCAGCCCAGGCTATGGGAAATCAACCTATTTGCAGACTTTGGCAGTGGATATTGCCAGACAGTATAACCCCGAAAGAGTTCATATGTATTTAATCGATTTAGGAACTAACGGTTTGTTGCCATTGAAAGATTTGCCCCATGTCGCCGACACCATTATGGCAGATGACGAAGTGAAAATGGCTAAGCTTATTCGCCGCTTACGAAACGAGATGAAGGAGCGCAAGCAGAAATTAAGTAAATACGGAGTTGCCAACATTCGCATGTACGAAAAGGCAATCGGCGAAAACGTTCCGGCGATTCTACTCATAATCGATACGTATGATTCCGTTTTAGACTCTTCTTATAAGGATGATTTTGAGAATATGGTCGCGCAAGTTGCAAGGGAAGGCGTCAGCGTCGGTATACATCTTGCCATCAGCGCAGGAAGGCAAAGCGCGTTAAGAGCGCCTCTCCTCGCCAATATTAAACATCAGATTGCCTTGTTTATGATAGATGCTACAGAAGTTCGCAATATTGTAGGGAGAACGGATTTATCGATTGAGGAAATACCAGGCCGCGGCCTAATCAAATTGGATCAGCCAACTGCTTTTCAAACAGCTTTGCCTGTAAAAGGCGAAGATACGCTGCAAATCATTGAGGGAATCCAAACGGAGAGCAAAGGTATGCGTGAAGCGTGGAAAGGCAAAACGCCGGCTCCAATTCCAATGGTTCCAGAAGTGGTTGAATTTTCTGTATTCATTAAACATCCGAAGGCAAAAGATATGTTGGCGTCAGGAGGCATTCCATTTGCGGTGGATTTTGAAGAAGTAGAGCCTGTAGCACTACAGGTTGTTGAAGACCAAAATACATTAATTTTAGGAGAAATGGCTGATGCAGTGGAACAAACGTATTTAACTCTTCTATCCAGCATTTCGCTCAATGAGCATATTGATGTCGGTTTGTTGGATAATGCTGCAGCAGCATTCCAATTGTATCAAAACCATGTCAATTTGTATGCGGATAATGGAGCTTCGATGGATTTGTTTGTAGCCAAAATTCAAGAACTATACGAGGCAAGGGAAGACGCATTTCGCCAAATCCAGTTGGAAACAAACGGGCGAGCGACCATACGCGATTTTAAGAACCAAATCCGTCCGCTCGTTGTTTTAATCACCGATGCCTCCTTTGTCGTTGAAACGATGTCGGCGCTGTCGCAGTCAACGCTTGCAAAGCTGATGGAAACGGGAGCAAGGCTTGGAATCTATTTCATTATTGGCGGAATCCCGGGAAGAATTGAAAGAATGTATGATGACATTTCCACTATGATCAAAAAACAAAAAACGGGTGTGTTGATTGGCAGGGTTGCCGACCAAAATATTTTGGAAGTGATGAATCGGCCGTATAAGGAAAAGAACCTGCCGCCTTACGAAGCTTATTATATCCGATATGGAAAAGCGGTAAAAATTAAAATCGCCGCGCCATATCGTACAAAGGAGGAAGTGAGCGAACATGTTTGATTGGTTCAAAACGGCGACGGAGAAAAAAAGAGATGATTACCATAAGCTTTACGAAAAACTTCATGATGCACTTTCGGATTATGATCAAAATGTTTCGGAAGCAGAAGGAATCTACGAAAGCTATGTAGGAACAGCAGCTCATTTATCCAGCTCAGACATTCCATCAAACGACTTTGAACCTAAGCGGCAAGAACTCAATCAGAAGCTGAATAAATATTTCCAACTGGAAAAGCAGAAAAGAAGCTCTCTTGTGTCCGCCAAAAATAAGGCATACGAAAGATACATTTACTATAAAAACTTAGCCATTAAAGAAGCGAGGGAGAGAGCGGAAAGAGAGGAAAGAGAACGGAAAGAAAGGATGGAGCGGTTATATGGGAAGCGTTAAAATCAACGGTGCCAAAGTAAATGAAGCGAAAGAAACGGCAAAAGCGCTTGAAGAGTCGATTAGAAACACGAAGAACACATGCAGCCAATTAATTTCCTATATTCACTCGGCGGGGTGGAGTGGAAAATCACGAGACGCATTTCTTACCTATCTCGAGATTATACACAAATATCATCAAGAGATGGAAAAGGCTGCAGCGAAACAGACAAAAGCCCTGAATAATTTGGAAAGTTATTTCCATGACTTTTTGAACGATCCATCAGTTAAAGAAGTGAGAAACTTATGAACGTTGCTCGCGATGCTTTTAACGTACCGGAATTATATTTGTTGGCTGCGGCTTTTGGATGCAATACGATATTCGGCCTCCCGGATAAACAAATTTACCAATTAAAGGGAGAAGAAGTTTTTAAAGAAGCTCACGAACGCTTAAAAGAAAAACAAATATTAGATTCTGCCGGCAAAATCACAGAGGCGGGGGCCTTGGTCATTCAAGCACTGGAACATTATGCTCAAAGTGAAAAATATGTGCGAATTAATAATTTAATGTTTGCTTTCTTCGAGAAAACAAATGACAAGCTGATCGTTTTGGTGGAACTAGAAAATAACTTATACCAATTAAGGATCATGGCCAAAGCTTTTGTTCTCAAATTGCTAAGCGAACAGTTTCCGTTAATGTCAAGAGAACCGGCGCCGCTTGAAAAAACTTTTTTAAAGCGTGAACTAACCCATGAAGAAAGGCGAGAAGTAGAAAGTTTTGAACCGGAAAAAATGTTTATGAATCTTGAATTCTTTCATATGACTGAACGGCCGATGGAGCCTGACAATCCGAAATTCTATCAGCAGTGGATGATTTTTACGAAAGATCAAAATCTGATTATGGTGGATATCCCACAAAAGAAATACTACCATGCAAGCCAATATTGGTTTCTGAAACTGCTCTTTGACGAATTGGAATTTCCTTATAAGGAGGCAAAAGCGCATGGCTAACGCGAATATGGGCGGAGGAGGATCCGGCACCATTGATGTCAATCCGGATGAAATCACGACTGTTTTTAATTATTTGAACAGAATTCTTTCGGAATTAGAGGAAACGGCAATTCCCAATATAAAAAAACTAAGCAGCCTTGATTACTATACGGCGGGCAAAGCGATGAAAGCGATGGCTGTATACGATGAAGCGAATGAAAAGATCATGGATTTGTACGATCATTACAGTCGTGCAGCAACGTTAGTAATGGACATTTTATTAACCATGATGGAAGTGGACCAACAAATTGCGGAACAGATTATAGCAAAATTGGAGGTATAATCGGATGGATGTCAAATATATACCTTCCGAATGGGAAAGGACCAAGAAAGGCATTGGCGATCTGATCGGCCTCGGTGCATGGGGAAAAGGCATGATCGACAACTTAAAAGATATCAGTGATCTTTTGGAAGACGCCCAATCAGACATCGCCAAATATGATAGCGACGGTGTCATCTCTTTCACCCACACGGACCGCAAAAGCCAATATCAACAATTATATGAAGATTATCTCGTCCTGCACCGCTTTAGCGGCCGTGTCGGAGATATTGTCGACCGTACGATCGATGAGCCGTTTTATCAAGATATCGATGCTTTTGTCGAAGCGATGCGCAACTTATCGATATCAGAGATCAAGACGAAAAACCACATCGGTGTTAAAGAAATAATCGTCGTTCCAGGAACTTATGGCACACAAGAGACGATCGAAGTGCCAAAAGCCGAGGTCGGACTAGAAGATCTGTTCAGCGGCAGCAACTACTATGCCAGGCTGATGGAACGGGAATACGCCTCATGGAAAGAACTGAATCCCCACCAGGACTTTTCGGAAAAAGAATACATAAAGAATGCATTGAATTCCTACGCCTTTCAGTATGAATCGATCAAAGACGGGCAAATGAACAAAGAATTCTGGGGGCAAATAGCGGCGCTCGTCGTGATTGTCGGCGTCTCATTTATTTGTCCGCCAGCAGGGATGGCATTGGGCATGGCCTATGGTACACTGGAATTAAGCTCGGCCGTTTCCGGAAAAGACTGGATTTCAGGGAGGGAACTGGGAACAGGCGAAAGAGTATTCCGTGGTGTCCTCGCTCCATTGGATATCGTCCCTGGCGTCAGCGCGCTTTCTAGATTCAGCAGCGCCGCCCGCTTTTCACCTCTAAGAGAAGCAAGTGATCTTCAATTATTAACGGGGTTAAAAACGGGCTTCCAGCAAAAATCACAACGTGCCTCCGACATAGTTGTCCATGCTGAAAAAGACATCGTTGCCCGCATTCGAAATGCGAAAGCATGGGCGAAGGAAATCACGGCTCGGCTTAAGAACCGTGCGGACGACAGTGCCGTAAAAGCAAGCAGGGCAGAAGAAAATGCCGTGAAAAATGAGCGCGACATCATATCGGACCGGAAGATGGGGCTGCCGGGCGAAGAGGAAGACAAGGTAAACATTCCGGATTCTTTTGCAAAATTAATGAATGAAGAAGATGCAAAAAGATATCAACAATTTTGGGATAATGTAAATGCTGGTATTGATGTTAATAACAGAGTTATTTTAAGTTGTAGTAATGGATTTGCAAAGCAAATAATTAAACAACTAAAAAAATTTAATATAACAATTGAACAGTTTAATAAAATGAAAGTAAAACCAATATATGAGATGGATGAGAAAGAATTAATATTTATGAAGAATATTAGGGATTCTGTGCCGAAAGTTAATCAAGATACTCTTTTACAAAAAACGTTTCCAGCTAGTGATATCGAAAAATACCTCAATGGAGAATATAAAGAAATTGGTGGTTATTTTGCAAAAGCAGAAGATGTAAGTCATATAAAAGATTACGCACATGTTGTCGAGTCCTTAAGACTAGATTATAGTTATGTTAATGATGATAGGGTAGTACGACCTTTTCCAGAAAACAGAAATTCCTATGGAAAAATCTTATTTAAGACTGAACACATAGGGAGTATTGAAATTCCTTATGGAAAAAGAATGGGAGGTACAGTCTTTGACGAACCACCATGTACACAGAATGGATTTACAGCTTCAAGAAACGGAGAAATAGTTCCTGAATGGAAATTTAAAGGTTACTTTGCTCCAAAAGATGGGGCTGAATTGTATGAAGTAATCAATGGAGAAGAATTTTTACGCGCTATATATGACGAAGACGTTGGTAGATTTGTTCCGATAAAATAATTACTGGAGGGATTATTTTGAAAAAAGGATTATATGCCAAATATAAAGGTGAGGACTATAAGGCTAGATTAATAGAGAATAAAGTTAGGTTAATTAGCTATAATGCAACAGATTTAGATAAGGGGTTTAAAGAAAAAAAATATCCAGATAATTATGACATTAGTAATCTCCCTAGAGTGTATATTAATGAAGTTGAACAGAATGAGATAGAAGATATTTATGAAATAGAACTTATTGGAGTGATTGATGGACTAGAGGTGCAAATATTAAATGAAAATGTTAATGAATATCTTGTTGCTACATCTGATGTTGCAATAGGAGTTGAGTTAGATCTAGACAGAAAAGATCGAGATACATTTATGGATTGGGTGCCAAAAAGTAGGGTTAAAACTATAACACATAAGAAATCAATCATACTCTGATTTTCACAAGGTGGGAATTTACTAAACATCGAGTAGGAGGTTAATGAATTAGAAGTGCCGCAGCATTTGAAAATCGGCGCAGCAAACGGTGCGCCTAAAGTCGGCCGATTCGTAGACAACGCCATAACAAATCTGAAAAATGCGATCCCTGACCGGCAAATGGGATTCGCCATGGAAGGGGTTGGGGATGTTAAGGTTCCGGCGGAAAATACGCATGCGGTGGAGAATAAAATCCGGGCATACTTGAGCAAGGTCGATGGGGTGAATTTGGAGGACATAAAAGAAATTAAAGATAATTCAAAAGGTTTAAGTCCAGGTGATAAAGCGAAAATTGAAAAATGGATGTATCCACCCAGTGAGGAAAAGTACCTTAAATATAAAGATGTATATGATAATCCAAAATATTATAATCAAGAAACTGGAGAAGTAATATGGCCTCCAAATGATGGATTCGCAGAAGAACCGGTTGACACAATCCTGAAAGAAGGAATGTTAATAGATAGATATGGAGAACCAACTGGAGGCTTCTTTTCTCCAAAGGGTGTTCCGTATGAAGAGAGAGCGCTCGCATTGCATAGTGACGAAGCAAACTATTACGTTTATAGAGTATTGGAAGACTTTAGTGTTAAATCTGGTAAAGCTGCGCCTTGGTTTGGCAGACCAGGCGGGGGAACACAATTTGTAAAATACCATGAAAATGGGAAACCTTATACAATTAATGAATTAATTGAAGAAGATTTAATTGAACTTGTTTCTGTAAGGAAGTGGAGTCCATGATGAATGTGCTTGAACTCTTAAAGAAGGATCCTAATCTTTTTATCGTTGAAAATGATAACCAATCGTTAAAAGAAGTTTCTGTCTATCAAAAAAATTATGATAAAGACAATGTGTATTTCGATATGTCTATAAGATGTAAAACTGATATTGTCAACAAAAAAATGAGATTATATGAAGTCCAAAGAAATAAAGAATTTTTGATTGGACAATATGCCGATTCGGAATTTGGCCAATTGGCATTTTATATAGTTGTGTATAGTTACTTTAATCAAGATAAACCAAGTAATAGCGTAAGAAAAATGCTGCGAAATATAGGAGAAGATGTAAATAAAGCAAATAAAATCCTTGAAGATCATATAGGGAAAAATTATTTTTCTTTGTATAGAAAAGAAATTGGAAAAATAAATATTGATAAAATAAATGACGATCGTTGTGATGTTTTTTACTTGTCTCTTGAGAATAATATAATCCCAATTGTCCGAAACAAAAGATTGACAAGTGCATTTGTGATAATTTATAATTATGGCTTTTATTTAAAGCAATTTGACTCCTTAATGAAAAAGATCATTTCACATTACAATTTAAAATTAAAGAAAGAAGAAACAGAAGAATTAAAGAGATTGTATTTAAAAAAATAATTACAGCGGTGATAGTTACGAAACTGATTTAATTTATCATAAACACTAAAATATGAAGTCTTAATTCATAGAACCTCAGCTTTTTCTTTATTATCGCGGTATCTCGACATGGGCCGGTCCCAATCGGTCTAAGGGTTGATGACGGAATGAGCAACGAAAGACTTTGAAAAATAGCACTTCTTTGTAAAAAATGTTGGGGGGAATAAAGTTAACAACGATGGCTTCGAATATAACATTAAGGGTACGGGAAAAGGCGAAAGTACTATAGATCCTAAATTAGAAAAATATGTTTGTGAATCATTTGAAGGTATAGGGAAAGAGGCACAAGATAATTTCAATAAATATCTCAGAGATAATGTTTGGTGTGATGAAACGTTATCTAATGCTGAAAAGATTGAAATTATGAAAGCTAACTTTAATAAGTTAACACCGGAACAAAAAATAAATTTTAATGTTTTAAATGATGTTAGAGTGATAAAAAATGCTGATTATTCTAATTGGGGAGAATGGCCAGATATTGACTGGCCAAGTTTTCCAGGTTTGAATAAAGATACTGCAATTGGTGTATTTAATAAAGAAACTGGAGAAATATTAATTCCAAGTGAATTAGATAGAATTGGAAGTCCTTTTGGCAACAATTTAGGTGTGGTAGAAAATAGTTATCATAGTACACAAAGTGAACGTTCTATTTGTTATATTGAAAATGAGTATGCGAGGAACACCTATTATTTTGATAAAACGTACTATAAAGATGCAATAGATGCTATTAAAAATTTTAGTATTGACCATCCAGAATATTCTGTTAACAAAATCAATTCTATTATTGATAAATTAAATATAAAGATTGGAACAAATAATCCTCATATTACTGAAAATGTTATTGCCAATTGGTATTCTCAATATAAAGCTTTTCAATCAAATCCTGAATTGGTAGCTTTGTGTAAAGAAAAAGAAATAGACTCAATATATGGTGTTATGGGGGAAGCAGCTCCATGGGAAAATAACTACGGGTGGTGCGAAACAAATTAACACTCCAATAAATGTGAAAGCTTTAGAGGATATCGGTATATTACAAAATAAAGGAGGTTGGTAAAAAATGACACGAACTGAATATGAAAATAAAATAAAAGAGTTAGGCATAGATTTGGAAGAATTGAATATTGTTATTGGTAGAAAAACCAATGTACCATTTTCAACAGGTTGCTACTTTGAAGGTGATAATTGGATCTTATATAATGTGGATGAAAGACAAAATTTTTCAATTATCGAGAGGGGAAATGAGAATCAAATTTTCAAATTTTTATATATGATAACGATGGGAAAAATAGGTAGATAGAAAATAAACATTTTAATTTGACCGCACTTCTTATCCAAAGCTTCTAAGCTATTCCATGTCGATGAAATAAAATTAATAGTTAATGGAAATTAAATTTGACCGTAATAAATGGTTCAGAGAAGAGGGGTTTTTGAATCCTTTTTATGTTATCCATGATAATAAAGATCCAATATTGTAACAGGTTCGGAAGTAATATTTAATAATGAAAGTGATGCCCTTGATAACTTTATAAAAAGGCTTAGAACAGAAAAGCTGTTATTTTAGGATATATAATATTAGCTAAGAACAATAAGGTATTTAAGTAATAGAAACATAAAATTGATGTTAGTCTAAAAATTAGACACGGAGAACAGGGAGATTATAATAAACTTAATTACAATAGGTTTGTTTTTTGAAAATAAAAGTGCAGAGAATTGCAAAATCCTTATGCAGTGATATGCAAAGGAGCTTTACATGGAGGAGGAGCCATGATAACCTTTTTTGGTTTTGCCAAAACTGTTGAAGCTGGCGCTTGGCTAAAGAATCATGGCTACAGAAGATCCATGTCAAGCCCTTGATGGATAGATCACATATATGTATATTTATACAAAATTTTGATAAAGATATACTGCGACACTCTGAATTTTCTTCTTGCAGAAAATACCTTGCATCATTTTACAGAAATATATTTGGAAAATGCACAAATGCTTGGTAAGAATGTGCATCATCTAGGGGATTCGCAAAATTTTTCGCGGTATTTCGGATGTTAGGATGAAATTGCCCTAATTTACAACATAGCATTTCAATATATACTCTCCCCTTTGTATTTCACCAGCTTCCCGCACAACTATTTTCTCAGTCTTTTCAGCGCTATTTGTAATAATAATTGGCGTTACGATTTCTTTATTATTTTTTTCAATAAATTCTATATCAACATTCATTATGGGATCTCCAATTTTTACTTTTTGCCCTTCACTCACAGTTACTTCATAACCTTCACCATTTAATTCAACCGTATCTAGTCCAACGTGAATTAATATTTCTAACCCATGTTTTGTTCGAATACCTATTGCGTGCTTAGTAGGAAATACTTGAATAATTTGTCCTTTTACAGGGGACACCACCTTTCCGTCTTTAGGAATAACCGCTATCCCATCCCCCATCATCTTTTGGGCAAACACGGGATCCGGTACTTCTGATAATGAAATTACTTCGCCATACATAGGTGAAAAAATTTCTTCTATAATAGTTTTGGGATTTTTCGCAAATATTTTTTTTAACATACTAATTCCTTCTTTCTATCTATAATAATTTTATGAAAATTGTATTTTAATAATAAAGACAAGACAAAGAACAGACAGCAATCCAACAATAATGGTACTTCCGACAAATCTTAAATTTGCTCCTTTTTCCTTCCGGTTCAACGTACTATTTTTTATTAATTCTTTATGTGCTTTCCGGTATTTGCTAATAGCTAAAAGAAGCAACATACTGCCAAATATATTTCAACCAGCAATAATGAAATCGCCAACCTTCCTATTTCTAACTGGATCTGTTTTATAAATCTGACAACACCATTCTTGTCAATACACCAAAAAAAGATTTAACATGGCAAACACAAACAAATTTTAATAAAAGGATCCTCTTTTACTTGAGCAAAAAAAGGTTGGTTTGCCTGCAGCGACATTATATATAAATAACTAAGAAAGAGAAATGGGACGTATAAAAAAGATGACCGATATTTTAAAAATGCGCAAACTTTGTAATATGGAAGGGGAATCATTCGAATGTTTTTGTTGGCACGTTGTATTATGCGTCTTCATCTTTTCCCGCCCTTTCAATTGTTTCTTTTTTCTCTTTCAGGTAGTCAACATAATGGCTAAAAATAGCTTCTCCAATAATAAAAAAAGGGGCAAATGTTTTCAATTTTGTTCCGTTATGGCTTGCGAGATTTGAACTTCTGGCATATAAATTATACGGAGTCATTCTAGCCAAACGATTATTTACTAAATTTGTTATAGAGATAAAAGGAATTCCTTTGGCAACTAAATTTTGCACTGCAGGAAAAATTGTTGGTGTATCCCCTGATAAAGAAAAAATGATCACAACATCGTTTTTCTGCAAATCCTTTACAATTATTTCAAACTCCAATTGGGAGTGGATAACATTCAAATACTTTTGAAGCGGCAGAAACATTCTTTGCAACTCTAATGCACAATGTAATTGTGCAGTGCCCGTCCCAAAAACAAATACTTGATTGGCATTATATATCAATTCACAAACATCCGAAAAATCTTTGGTTTGAATATATTTGATTGTTTCATGAAGATCTTCCTGCAAAATTTCTACACCGCTTTTTTCTTCTACCGGATCCTCTCGACCTTGCCATTTTAAGAACACTCGGAATTCACTATATCCACTAAATTCCAATTTCTGTGCCAACCGCAATATTGAAGAGCGGGAAACATTGCATTTTTCAGCTAGATTATTAATCCCTAACGAATAACAAGTATTTTTATTATTCATAATGTACTTTAAGATGTGTAAATCTGTCTCATTTAATTTTTTATAATGTTTATTAATAAGTTCTTCTAATCTCAAGCCATATCCCCTCCTTCAATAAATAATTTATGTTTGCTCTTGTCATCTCCAAATGGCCGTGCCGTTAACTGCGAATAAATTCGCTGGCAGAACTATATGGAACTGTACTGGATTATTATCCTTTACATTCCTTCGGAAGCAGCCAAATGTAATGCCAGAACACTACAATACTTAGTTTAAAGGAAAAAAAGGTGTAAGTCTGCTGCTTGGCAAAAAATAATTATTCATTAACAGAAGGAGGAGTGAAACAAAAAAAGTACAAAAGATTGTTACCCTTTTGTACTTTTTATTTGATAAAATCGATCATCTTAAAAAGATTCGCTCACTACCACATCATCTTTATGAAGTTCAGGCCAGAAATCTTTATTTGCTTCAATTAAATCATCCAATATTTCTTTAGCAACTTTTGCACTTGGTACTGTTTTGGATAATGTTATTGCTTGCCATAATTTTTGGTAAGAACGGGTAACCCACGCCTCAACAACCAATTTTTCAACTGATACTTGTTGTTCCATTAATCCTTTTTGGAATTGTGGAATTTCTCCTATCGATAATGGCTCTGGACCATTACTTCCAACAATACAAGGAATTTCCACCATTGCAGTTGGATCAAGATTAATAATTGATCCTTTATTTTCGACAATTAATAACATTCTTTCATGAGTGTTATATGCAATGGCACGTGCTAAATCTACAATATATGCTGCATGTTCATCTATATGAAGTTTACTGCCTTCTGTCGATTGATTTTCAATTATTTTTCTACATTCGCCGAAAACAAATTTTTCACGGCCTTCCATTACCTCATTGGCTCTTGTATATTCAGGATTAGAATGCTCCACAACATAATCTGGGAAGAAGTAGTATTGCAAATACGTATTCGGCAATGTATTTGGATCTAATGCATATACATCACGCGCCTTTAAGAATGTTTCATTCCAACTTTGATCTACATGCTGGTTATCTGCGCTATTTGGTACATTATATCCATGTTTAGCTACATGTTCTTTTAGTTTTGGCATTAAATCATTTCCATCTTTATCACGGATTTCTGTCCACCAGCCAAAATGGTTTAATCCAAAATAACGGACATTCATTTCTTTACGATCATTTAAACCTAAAATTTGTGCCATGCGCATTTCAATTCCAATAGGCATGTCGCAAATGTTTAATATTTTGGAATTTGGCCGCAAACGACGGGTAGCTTCAGCAACAATAGCTGCTGGATTGGAATAGTTTAACATCCATGCATCCGGAGAGTATTTTTCCATATAATCAATTAATTCTAATACTCCTCCAATAGAACGCATTCCATATGCAATTCCGCCTGGCCCGCATGTTTCTTGACCAACTACACCATGTTTCAAAGGTATTTTTTCATCTAATTCACGCATTGCATATTTTCCTACACGAATATGCGCCATGACAAAATCAACATCTGTAAAGGCTTCTTCAGGATTTGTTGTTGCCAAAAATTCTATTTCCGGAGCTCTTTCTTTGAGAATTATTTCGCAAGCTCCTGCAATTGTTGCTTGACGTTCCTCATCATTATCATAAAGTTTTAATTTTCTAATTGGAAACTTATATAAATTATCTAATAACATCAAAACAATCCCTGGAGTAAAAGTACTTCCCCCGCCTGCAATTAATACCGAGAATTTTTTCATTTTTAGGTTTCCTCCTTTAATGCAATATCCTCTTTCATCCAAGTTATAACAATTCATTTGTATGAAAACAATATTCCTTAACCATTCTGGTCGCTATCTCAAGTTCAGTTCTATTTCCCATAAGAAGGGAATTTTCCCGCTTGTCAAATAAACAACATTTTAGAATTTGCAAGTAAATGTGGAGCCTTTCAGTTTTCTTTATATTGTTTTTTGCTAGAATCACTCAATAAATTCTCAAATTGTTCCCTTACTTGTGGAACCGATAAACCGACTATCACTTGAATTGCTTTCCCATTCTTAACAATTCCGTGGGCTCCAGCTGATCTAAATCGGCTATCAGGCGCTATTTTTGATTCATCTACTACTGTTACGCGGAGTCTTGTAGCACAGTTTGTTACATCGGCAATATTAGAAGATCCGCCTAGAGCTTCTAAAAATTCACTAGCTTGAACAAAATAAGCATTTTCTTTATTTGCACTATTTTTATTTTCTGCTTGCTTTTTAGCTTTGTAGTCTGCTTTTGTATACAGTTTTACTTCTTTTTGGTCATCTGCTTCACGACCTGGGGTAGCTACATTTAGCTTTACAATTAAATAACGAAACATGAAAAAATAGATAACCGTAAATGCCAATCCAATTATCCACTGAGTGATATAAGTGGAAGTATGGTATTTGAATAACGGAATCCAGTTGGAGCTGGCAATTTCTAGCAATCCACCACCCATATTACCAACTGCACCAAACGCATACATCACCGCAGCCATAGAAGCTGCTAAAAATGCATGTACAGCAAATAGAAGAGGAGCAACAAATAAAAATGTGAACTCTATCGGTTCTGTGATCCCAGCTACAACAGATGTTAAAGTTGCTGCAATCAACATACCTGATACGATTTTCTTTTTCTCAGGTTTTGCTGTTACGTATATCGCTAATGCAATGCCAGGGATTCCAAAAATTTTGGACATACCATGCAAAGCAAAACCGCCTTCCGGGAACATTTCTTTTAATGAATGAGCACTTGTTGCATATTCTGATAAATGCTCCATCCAATATTTTGCAATTCCGCCATCAACAACTGCCGGGCCGTAGATAAAAGGACCGTATATAAAATGGTGCAGCCCCGTTGGAATTAAGATTCTTTCAAGGAATGTATACAACCAAACCCCTAATACATCAGAGGAAGCCAAAAACCCTTGTAAAGAAGCAATTCCGTTCTGAATTATCGGCCATCCCCACGAGGTAAGCAAGGCAAGAGGCAATATAGCAAAAAAACAAACAATGACAACAAAGGATGTTCCTTGGAAGATACCTAGGAAATCTGGTAGTTTTTTGTCAAAATAATGATTGTGGATTAAAACAACAATGGAAGAAATAACAATCGCACCGATAATATTTGTATCTAAAGTTTTAATACCGGCAATTTCCGTTAACCCGCTCACTCCTCCAACTTCTTCGCTAAAATCGACACCAAAATTTTCCCCCCAAATCGTTAAAATAGCGTTTACAAAATAATTGAAAGTTAAATAGGTTACGAGTGCTGCTAAAACAGCTCTCGCGTGTGCTTTTTTCGCTAATCCAATAGGGATGCCGGCAACAAAAAGCAACGGGATTTGATTAAATACTGTCCATCCACCTTCCTCTATTACCGTCCAGAATTTATACCATGCTCCATCTGGATCAGCCAAAGAACCCATAATATCCCCGTTTTTAAATAAAATTGTGAGACCTACAAGTATCCCCGCAAATGGGAATAATAATACTGGCACAAACATCGCCCCACCGAACCGTTGGAATTTTTGCATCATCCTTGATCCACTCCTTTTCTAGCAATTAAATAACAATACTTAAGAAGTAATTTGTGGGATCTGTTATTTCATGCAAAAGATGATTGCCATAGCAAAAATGTCAAGGTGCTTATAGTTGCAACTATAAATTGTCAGCGCTTACAATTAAGTTATATTAAAATCTAATTTTTAACAATAACTTGGCAAGATGTCGGGACTTATCCTTTCCATTTGAACATTTTCCCACAGTTTGAAAAATTTCACGAACTTTTCAAACTGGAAAAACATATAAAATTTCTTTCTCACGGTTATTCACTATGTAGCTTTAGCTTCCCTAAACATCGAGTAGGAGGCTAATGAATTAGAAATACTGCAGCATTTGAAAACCGGCGCAGCAAACGGTGCGCCTAAAGTCGGCCGATTCGTAGACAACGCCATAGCAAATCTGAAAAATGCGAACCCTGACCGGCAAATAGGATTCGCCATGGAAGGGGTTGGGGATGTTAAGGTTCCGGCGGAATTGAGGGGAATTTTGGTTACTCCATAATTAGTGGGGAAAGTAAAGAGCCTCAAGAAGTTATTAATACTGTATATGAAACGGTTTCTAGATTTAAAAGGGATCCGATAAAAAGAGATAATGCACAACGTGTAATAAATAAGGAAATTGGTTGCTTTTTAAGGTCTATTAATTCGCCTCAATTTATTGCAAATCAATTCACACGTTATCATTTCAATGGGACGAATTTATTTGACGTAATACAAATATTAGAAAAATTAACCGAAAAGGACCTAGAAGAAGTACTACACTTACATTTTTCTGATGAATCGAGTTCGACACTAATCATTAAGTAAATGATACTTGTTATTTTTCTATAAATTTTTTTTATTTAATGTAGTGTTAAGGTAGTATCCATCTATTAATTTAACATCAATCAATGGAAAAATACTATTTATTCTCTCCTATATTATTTTCATAACCTTGGATGTACAAACAAAAATAAGTAAAAACATAGGCTCTTAGACCTAATAAAAAAACAAAACGATTCAAAAGCCCCTTTTAAAATGTATTATTCTACATTATTATTCTGAATAGAAAGATAATTTTTGAAAAAATAAATGATTTAACGGGTGTAAGTAGAATACATATATATACTAAGATAATATGTTGGAGTGAGAAAATGTCGTACTTATTAGATGTTCAAAATATTACAAAGCGATATGGCAATAAAGTTGTTTTAAAAAATGTTACATTCAATGTTCCGTCAGGATCAATAGTTGGCTTTATTGGTGATAATGGTGCAGGTAAATCTACTACATTTAAAACAATACTAGGTCTAGTTTCTCAGGATTCAGGTAGAATTAAAATCTTTGGCAAAGAAAATATACATAAACAGCCTAAGATGAAGGAAAAAATTGGAGTTGTGTTCGATGCTATGAATTTACCGGCGCACCTAACAATCAAACAACTAAATAAAGTTTTTTTGAGAATATTTAATACTTGGAATCAAGATGATTTTTTCCGATTGGTTAATTCTTTTTCTCTCCCCGAAGATAAACAAATATATAAATTTTCTCGTGGGATGTCAATGAAACTTTCTATAGCTGTTGCACTGTCACATAATGCAAAACTACTATTACTAGATGAGGCAACAGGAGGGCTTGATCCCTCATCAAGAGAACAAGTCTTAGGTGAGTTAAAAAGCTTTGTGAGAGAGAGTAGTGGTGGGATATTACTTTCTTCTCATATTATGAGTGATATTGAGAAAATTGCTAGTCATATTGTTTTTATCAAAAATGGTGAAATTTTATTAAATGAGAGAAAGGACAAGATTCTTGAAAAATTTGCAATTGTTGATATCAAAAAGGAACGATTATCTTTACTAAATAGAAATATAGTTGTTGCAAAAAGGGACTATGGTTCTTATTCTAGAATACTTGTATCAAATAAAATGGAATTGCCAAAGGACCTTAGCTCTAAAAAGATTTCAATGGAAGAACTTAGTCTCTTACTAACTAACAGGGAGTGAAATTTAAGTGAAAGGTCTATTATTGACAAACTATTACCTAGTTTATCGAAGTATTTTTGCATATGTAGGTCTCGCATTATTGATTTCTGGTGTACTTTTATTTTTTTCAGGGCCTATGGTAAGTGGTGTGGCCGCTATGTTAATTATATTATTAATGACTTTGCCTTCACTTGAAGTTATAAAAATAGAGAGTAAGTCTGGTTATGATAAATATGTACTTACCTTACCGGTTAGTAGGTCTAATATTGTCCGAAGTCACTATATTTTTTACTTATCGGTTGTGATTATCGGAGCATTTCTTTCATATATTGTTATTTATACATATGATCTAATTTTTGAAACACAAATAAATGGCATAATTAATATTATTTCTTCTGGAATTTTCGTAGTTCTTTTAGCAGGTGCGCTTATATACCCGTTCCTCTATATCTTTGGTGCAGACAAATCTGATGCATTTGTACTTGGAGGAGGATTTGTAGGTCTATTTGTTTATTATGGAATCAAATTCTTAGTAGAAGATTTAATAGACAAATTACCGTTATCCATAGATTCGTCTTTATTAGTTCCGATTTTATTTATAGTACTTGGTATTACTGTATTTACTCTCTCATATTTAATTGCTGTAATTATTTATCGAAAGAAAGAATTTTAGACTATGTGATTAGTACATCAAGTAGGCGCAAAAAATCGTGCCCGTAGAGGCTCCATGTCAAGCCTTTTTTGCACACGCACCACATTCATAGCGAAAGGAGAGAATGGATAACTTAAATATTATCAATTTGTGTCTTGACAAAGGGGTGCATTACAAAGTTTCTGTCTATCAAAAAAATTATGATAAAGACAATGTGTATTTCGATATGTCTATAAAATGTAAAACTGATATTGTCAACAAAAAAATGAGATTATATGAAGTCCAAAGAAATAAAGAATTTTTGATTGGACAATATGCCGATTCGGAATTTGGCCAATTGGCATTTTATATTGTTGTGTATAGTTACTTTAATCAAGATAAACCAAGTAATAGCGTAAGAAAAATGCTGCGAAATATAGGAGAAGATGTTAATAAAGCAAATAAAATCCTTGAAGATCATATAGGGAAAAATTATTTTTCTTTGTATAGGAAAGAAATTGGAAAAATAAATATTGATAAAATAAATGAAGATCGTTGTGATGTTTTTTACTTGTCTCTTGAGAATAATATAATCCCAATTGTCCGAAACAAAAGATTGCCAAGTGCATTTGTGATAATTTACAATTATGGCTTTTATTTAAAGCAATTTGACTCCTTAATGAAAAAGATCATTTCACATTACAATTTAAAATTAAAGAAAGAAGAAACAAAAGAATTAAAGAGATTGTATTTAAAAAAATAATTACAGCGGTGATAGTTACGAAACTGATTTAATTTATCATAAACACTAAAATATGAAGTCTTAATTCATAGAACCTCAGCTTTTTCTTTATTATCGCGGTATCCCCCTATGCCACTCGTAACTGGTTTTTAATGGAATCAAAAAGATTAGTTTTTTAAACTAATCTCAGTTTGTCGACTTTGTCGATAAGCTGAAAGCACGTTTCTGGAAATCATGAAACGTGCTTTTCCTATATCTTTTATTCTTTTAAAACATCATTTTTGAAATGATAATAAATCTTTGGTGAAACATCTTCTTTTATTTCGATTCGATCAACCAAACGGTGAAGCATCTCAGAAGTTAGTTCATTGAAATGTCTATTAAATCATTTTGTAGTCTTTCCTCATATTTCTTTCGTTCACGTTTGGATTGATAGTAGATTTTTCCAGCTTAAGCTTCAGTTTATTCGAAAGCAGATTATTGATTTCTTCAGTTATTAAACGGTAATTTTCATTGCAAGCAATTTTCTGTTGGTTGAGCTTTTTCCATATTTTGCTCAACTTTTGTTAAAAAGTGCAAAAACTTCCCCCTATCTTTTAACACGGATCAAATGAACAATTTATTTTTCTTGCAATAACATACGCCAGTAATTCTCAATTCGATTGAATGTGTCATCGGCACGCTGTGCAACAAAATCTCTTGCCAATTGGTAATCTATATCCCTTGGTGAGATGCCTTTCGTAGCAAATGAAAGCAGTTGTTCTTTTGCTTTTGCAAGCACTCCAGACAAATCTTCTTCATTTTGAATGCTCTCAAACATTTCTTGATAATTTTTGATGACTGATTCAATTTCTGCTTGTGTATATACCGTTTTCCCAAGTTTATTCGTCATGGACAGCTCACGGCTTTGTTGGTATGTTAAAGGAGCATTTAGTGACCTGATTTTGGCTCGTGCTGCGATGAATCGCTCCTCTACCGATTGGTGATTTATGGCTATTTTCGTATTGTGGCGGACATAATCTTGAATCAGTTGATCAAATCCTTTTTTTACATCACCGCTTAAAAACGTATCACTGAAGTATTGAAGTGCAGCTGTTGAAGAAGCCAATTCAAGATGGGATTCATAAGAATGCTGTTGTTCTTTACTAATTCCAAAAAGGCTAATCCCTAGATATGGCGACAAACTATCTACTCCGTCCGTTATGTGTTGTAAGATGGATTCTACTTTTTTTACTTCTTCATTACTTAGCGAATCGAAGTATTTGGATTCATATAAATATTGGCTGAACACAAGCCATTGATCCTTTGGCCGATAAGAGAAAATATCAGAAGGGTCAACGTTTTCTACGTGAAAAAACTTTTCCATCGGTATGGCCATCAAGCCTTGAACTTGTTTGATTTCATCCGAAATCGTAAGTTTATAGGCTTGTCCGTTTCGGTTGACTTCCACTTGTTGTCCGGCCAATGGATTTTTGATTTCGTGTACGGATGGCATTTTGGCTCTATTTCGAGCGACTATTGCTCCGATATATCCAAGATCAATTTTCACGGTTATTCCCTCCTATCTAAATAATTAATGGAAGGCAATGGTTCCACTTTGCTTCCATAGTAAAAATTCAACGCACTAAAGAAATCGATTGATTTACCTGTTTTTAAATCGACGATTAAAATGTGATTGCCATAGTTAAAATCGCCAGTTTCCAGTCTGCGTTGTGTTGTTTTTTTAAAGTATCAACAAACGAACTATAGTAGTACGGGTTTGGACCAGATTAATATTGTGATTCGTGCTATGTAAAAAGCGTACCTACTTCCAGATATCCCGTAATTGCAAAAATCGGAACTTGCAGAGTTCATGTTTGGTTGGTCTTCCGCAAAGCTTTTCTGCACACAATAGTCATCAAAGTGATAATTAAATTGAAAACCAAACAATTTCATTATTTATAATCGGCTTTTTAAATAAATAGTTAAATGATTATAAGGAAAAATTTAAATAATCTACCTAAAACTTTCTATTTTAAGTAAAATATCCTAGGATTTGAGGCGCGTCAGCCAGAAATTGGATGGAATAAGTAGTCAATGAGGGATTGTTTGTTGCAAATGGTAAAAAAGTTAAAAATATCATAAGTATATCGCCTGATTTTAAACATGTATTATCAATTAGAGTGGGGATGCCGTTTACTTGAGGTCTTATTACGGAATTCTGTCTCGTCCAAAAGAAAGGCTTCCCTATAAAACAGATGGGGAATTTTAAAGTGGAATAGTTAGCGAATGTTATTGCCGCCGTTACATATAAAACCGTTGATCATACGATTCAACAATTTATCGGGACTTATGGTGATCGCGGAAACGGAAGGTTCTATTATTATGTCGGGGCTGAAATCCATGGTCGATGGCAAGGAAATAACGTTGAGGTTGTAAGCCATTCAGAAGGTATTTCAGTTACTCATAATGGTAAAAAGGAATTATTTTACTGGGATCATATTACTAAGTTTGGCACTCTTGCTGTTGTTTTAATGAGACATAACGAAGAGATTTGGACTATATCATTAAATGAAAATTTTGTGGCTGATTCCGCAGACTCCGAACATACAACTGGTGAAATTAGTTTATTAAAGCAACAATGAAAAAAATAAGCCTATCATCCTGCATTATAAAGCTTCGCAATAACGAGAAAGTAGCCGATTGCCTAGGCGAAAATGACCTGGCAACCACAACCTTATGATTGAGGATTTGGTCAATTAATCCTAGACTAGGCAAGTTAAAACATTCAACCTATACAGAGTTCGTTTTCCAACTAAAAACGCCATCCCAAAGTTGCAATCTTTCCTGTCTTTTTTCTGTCTACTATAAGGGGATCATATCATCATGTTTTTTCTTATCTTCTAAATCCCTTTTCTTTTTTATGCCCTATTAAAATAAACTCTAACCCCGATCTCGGAAAATAAACATTTCTGATTTCGGGGTATTTTTCTGTCAAAATACTTACCGCATCTTAATCCTATCCTAAAAAAACGAAATTGTTGATATCGGACCTGCAAAAGGAACGCGTGCTCAACGGAGTTTACGAAGGCAAAAGGTATTCGAAGGGGGAAAACTGCGATCAATTTTGTTGTTTCCATACAGTGATGCCTCATGTACTATCTTCCTATATTTGTAATGGTGGTCAGTACTTATCAGCTAAACGAAAGAAATAGAATCAGATATTCATTGGGGCCTATGAATTATTTTTCGGGAAAAGCTTTGACAAAGTTTTTTTTCTTTTTCATAATGAAAAATACGATGATAATGAAAATCATTATCATTTTCAACAGAACAAATTTCCATTTAAGATTTGTTTGCAATATTGGAAAGGGCGGGATCAGATGGATGAATGGAAGATAAAAGGGAAAATTTCTCTTGTTACTGGAGCTGCCCAAGGAATTGGAGAAGCGGTGATCAGCCTGCTGGCAGAACATGGTGCAAAGATAGCGGCAGTTGATCGGAATGCTGAGAAATTGGACAGAACCGTTTCGAAATTAACAAGGCGCGGATATGACGTCAAAGCATTTCCAGCGGATGTGACTGATCGTGATGAAGTGGATCGTATCGTCAACGAGATAGAAGAAAAGATGGGGCCCATCCACATCTTGGTGAATGTAGCTGGCATTTTTCGGATGGGGGCCGTGGAAACCTTTTCTGATAAAGATTGGGAAGAGGTGTTTAAAGTGAACACTTTAGGAGTGTTCCATGTTTCGTGTTCCGTCAGCCGCCGGATGACTCCCCGCAGGTCAGGTGTCATTGTGACGGTAAGTTCCAATGCGGGAACGGTGCCGAGAATGTACATGTCGGCTTATGCGGCTTCAAAAGCGGCGGCAACGATGTTTACCAAATGTTTAGGGCTTGAGTTGGCGCCGTATCAGATTCGATGTAATGTAGTTTCACCGGGATCAACGGAAACGGACATGCAGCGGTTCATGTGGGCCGATGAAAACGGTGCGGAAAAAGTAATCACCGGTTCCTTAACGGAGTTCCGTCTTGGCATTCCATTGAAAAGGCTCGCACAGCCGCAGGATATTGCCGATGCCGTGTTATTTCTTGTTTCGGAACGATCGCGCCATATTACGATGCATGATTTAAGGGTGGACGGCGGAGCGACACTGGGTTGTTAACCATTCTTGGGAGGGATGACAAATGAAAATGAATACCATGCATTTCGCATCAGCAGAACAGATTCTTTCGGAATATCAGGAAGGGATATCCTTTTTCATGGCCTCCCCGACTAGAACGCTGTTAACGAAAGGCATTGTTCAAACAGTGCCGACGACGGGGTATAGGCATCATCCAAAACAGCTGCTTGGACAAATTCAAACCTTGCTGCAGGATGTAAAAGAAAAAGGAGGTACCCATCCCATGGTGGCAGGGGCCATTCCCTTCGATGATATGTATCCGGCCAGGCTGATGGTGCCTTTAGAGGTTAAATGGTCAGGTCCTCTTTCCTTTGATCATATGCTGACAAAGGAGGAACAGCCGGCGGTCTGGCATTATCATGTGACCCCAGTTCCGACGTCCCATGGGTATAAAAAAGCTGTGGAACAAGGATTACAAAAAATAAAGGACGGTGAACTGCAGAAAATTGTGCTATCGAGATCGGTCCATTTGACATCAACGGAAAAGCCAGATGTGTCGAAGCTTCTCTACAAATTGGCCATCCGTAATCCAAATGGTTATACTTTTGCGGCACCGTTGCTAAAGGGAGACGGGTCCGATCGAACATTCCCCGCAACATTAGCTCAACAGGGGACGGGGACGCTGTTGGGGGCGAGCCCGGAACTGCTCGTGTCAACATCAGGCAGTCAAGTCATTGTCAATCCGTTGGCAGGATCAACGCCCCGAAGGGATGATCCGCAAGAGGACCGGAGGAGAGCAGATGCTTTACTTATTTCAGAGAAAAACCGCCATGAACATGCGATAGTGATTGAGGCAGTGACCAAAGCTCTGAAACCTTTCTGCAAAACTTTGCATGTACCAAAGGAACCATCCCTTCTCTGCACGGAAACGATGTGGCATCTTTCCACAGTCATCAGCGGGGAACTGTTATCACCGTCCATTTCGTCCCTTGAGCTTGCTTTAGCGTTGCATCCGACACCAGCGGTTTGCGGCACACCGACTTTATTGGCAAAACAGGCGATACAGGACATCGAGCCATTTGAACGGGGATTTTTTACTGGTACAGTAGGCTGGTGTGACATCGATGGAGATGGAGAATGGATTGTCACCATCCGCTGTGCAGAAGTGGAAGAACAAAACCTCCGCCTTTTTGCTGGAGCCGGCATTGTGGAAGGATCGGTGCCGGAGGAGGAATTGTCGGAAACATCGGCAAAACTGTGCACCATGATGAGAGCGCTGGGGCTTGACGATGACATTTTGGCATAAAAGCAGAGCACTCCATGGTAAGGAAGATGTCATGCTTGACGATGACATTTAGCATAAAGCAAAGTACTTCAATGGTAGGAAAGAGGTCGCCACTAGCATAAACCAGACCGCAGTTGACTAGTATCTGGTTGGACAAAACATGGCATCTTCTATCTTAGTTCCGTATTGAAAAGATGTCGAAAAGTGAAACAGACAGCTTCCTCAGTTCAGTCGGCATTAAAAAGATGTTGAAAAGCAAAATAGACAGCTTCATGGCATCTTCTGTCTTAGCTCCGTATTGAAAAGATGTCGAAAAGTAAAATAGACGGCTTTCTGAGTTCCGTTGGCATTGAAAAGATGCTGAAAAGTAAAACAGAAGAGCCTCATGGCGTCTTCAGCCGAATGGAATCGCAACAAAACGTTTGATGAAAAATTTGAATTCCTTTACATGGCTGGAAATTTATATGCACGGAATCATAAATAAAAGAAATTGGAGGATGACAGATGTTAGAAGGATATACAAAATGGCCGGAGGAGCTGGCTGCATTTTACCGGAAAGAGGGCTGCTGGGCAGGACAAACCTTTGGCGATTTGCTGCGGGAACGTGCTTTGAATTATGGAGACCGGATTGCGGTGTCCTTTGATGGGAGCGAATTGACCTATCGGGAACTTGATCAAAGGGCTACTGAGCTTGCTTCCGGGTTGCAGCGGATCGGCATTCAAAAGGAAGATCGTGTAGTGATCCAATTGCCAAATCGAATTGAGTTTTTTGAGACCATTTTTGCCCTGTTTTATTTAGGAGCATTGCCAGTTTTTACTTTACCTTCCCATCGCTACAACGAAATCCGGCATTTTTGCGAATTCAGCGAGGCGAAGGCCTATATCATTCCAGATGAATACAGAGGATTTGATTACCGCTCCCTTGCTAGACAAGTGAAGAATGAAGTCCCTACATTGAAACACGTGATTGTAATTGGAGAAGCTGAGGAATTTGAATCCTATGAAAACGTGTTTACCGAACCGGCAGAATTGCCAACTGTACAGTCAAGTGATGTGGCATTTCTCCAGCTGTCCGGAGGAAGCACAGGATTGCCGAAGTTGATTCCCCGCACCCATGATGAATATATTTATACCCTCCGGCTGAGTGCAGATATTTGCCGGCTTCATCCAGACAGCATTTATCTTGGGGTTCTGCCCATTGCCCATAACTATCCTTTAAGCTCGCCGGGGGTGTTGGGAACACTTTACGCCGGAGGAAAAGTGGTGCTGGCGGACAGTCCCAGCCCGGACGAGGCCTTTGCCTTGATTGAGAAAGAAAGAGTGACCATTACGTCATTGGTTCCCCCTCTTGTTTGGATTTGGCTGGATGCCTATTCAGATTGCCAATATGATTTATCGAGCTTGGAAGTCCTGCAAGTGGGTGGAGGAAATTTCAGCCCTGAAGTTGCCAAACAGGTACAGCCCGTGCTTGGCTGCAAACTGCAGCAAGTCTACGGGATGGCAGAGGGGTTGGTCAATTATACAAGACTGGATGATCCCGACGAAATTGTTATCAATACTCAAGGAAGACCGATGAGCCCATACGATGAAATTAAAATCGTGGACGAAGAGGAAAACGAAGTGGGGCCCGGCAAGGTCGGTGAACTGTTGACAAGGGGGCCTTACACGATTCGCGGCTATTATAAAGCGGAGGCACAAAATGCCAAATCTTTTACTGCGGATGGATTTTACCGAACCGGTGATTTGGTGAAACTGACACCGTCAGGCTACCTTGTGGTGGAAGGTCGGGTTAAAGATCAAATTAACCGGGGGGGTGAAAAAATTGCGGCGGAGGAAATGGAAAATCATCTTTTGGAGCATCCGTCCGTTCGAGATGCGGCCGTTGTGGCAATCCCTGACAAATTTCTGGGTGAACGGTCCTGTGCCTTCGTCATCCCTAGTGATTCCGCATTGGAAGCAGCTGAACTAAAGTTATTTTTGGAAAAACGAGGTGTGGCCTCCTTTAAGATTCCAGACCGGATTGAATTCGTGGATTCCTTTCCAAAAACCCCGGTAGGAAAAATTGATAAACGGGCATTAAGGAAAATTGTTGCAGAAAAGCTGTCACCACTGGTACAACCTAGTGAATTTGTTGAAAGGAAGTGATGAAATGGCAATCCCTCATATTCCGTCTTATTCGATACCTGAACTTTCGGAATTAATCGAAAACAGAGTATCCTGGACACTGGATCCGAAGCGTTCAGCCCTTTTGATTCATGATATGCAAAATTATTTTCTAGACAAATTTACCCCAAATGCTTCCCCGATCAAAGAATTAGTCGAGAATATTCAGCGGCTGAAAAAGGTGTGCCAAGAGCGGGGCATACCGGTGATTTACTCTGCCCAGCCCGGGGGCCAAACAATAGAACAGAGGGGTCTTCTCCAAGATTTTTGGGGAGACGGGATCGGACAAGATCTTGATCAAATGGCTATCCGTCAAGAAATTGCCCCAGGGGATCAAGATATTTTACTGACTAAATGGAGATACAGCGCATTTAAACGAACTAATTTGTTAGAAATTTTACAAAAGCATGAAAGGGATCAGCTCATCATTTGTGGTGTGTATGCCCATATTGGATGCTTATTAACCGCTGCGGATGCCTATATGCAGGACATACAGCCGTTTTTTGTAGCCGATGCGGTGGCCGATTTTTCCCTTGAGGAGCATAAAATGGCCGTACGATATGCGGCGAGCCGCTGCGCGTACACGCTGACTACCGAGCATGCATTGGACCTGCTTCAAAAAGAACAGTCAGCCCCTCGGCATTCGTTGCCAATGAGTTTAGGAGAGATGCGGAAACAAGTAGCGGAATTGATACAGGAAGAACCGGAAAATATCTCCATTGATGAAAACTTGTTCCACAGAGGATTGGATTCCGTCCGCATGATGGTGTTAGTAGAGAAATGGAGAAGAGCAGGGGCGGAGATCACCTTTGCGCGCCTTGCCGTCCGTCCGTTTCTGTCAGAATGGTGGGAATTATTGTCCAAAGCGAGTATGATCGAATCCCTTCAAGATTCGTAATAAAGGAGGCATATCCATGTCACATTGTCAAGATCAATACATGCCTTTATCCAAAGCTCAAGCAGGTATTTGGTTTGCCCAGCAGCTGGATCCTGGCAACCCTATCTTTAACACCGGTGAATATATCGAAATCAAAGGTCCGGTGGATCCTGTTCTGTTTGAAAAAGCACTGGAAAAGGTCCTTTCGGAAGTGGAATCTTTGCATGTCCGGTTTAGTGAAAATGAGAACGGACCGTTTCAAATAATTTCCCCGTCGAAGGAGATTCCTTTCCAATATGTTGATGTGAGCAATAGAGCAAATCCTCATGAAGAAGCAATAAAGTGGATGAAACAAGATTTATCGACGCCTGTTGATTTGACAAACGATCCTCTGTATACCGAAGCGTTATTCAAAATTTCCGAGGAGCACTATTATTGGTATCAGCGCATTCACCATATTGCCATTGACGCATTTGGTTTTTCGCTGATTGCCCAAAGAGTCGCTCAAGTTTACACGGCTTTTGTAAACGGACGATCCATTCGAGGGGAAGCATTCGGCTCCATCCAGAAGATATTGGAGGAAGAAAAAGAGTATGAAGCGTCCACGCAGTATGAAGCGGATCGATTCTATTGGATGGATCGGTTTCAAGATGAACCCGATGTGGTCAGCCTATGCCAGAAAACGGCACGGACTTCGGATACGTTTCTTCGGAGAACGTTCCATTTATCGTCGTCCGATACAGAGCGTTTCAAACAATCTGCTCAACGGCTGAACGCGGGATGGCATGAAATGTTCATTGCGGCGGCAGCCCTATACATTCATAAGTTTACGGGGACAACGGACGTGATCCTCGGGCTGCCTATGATGAACCGATTAGGATCTGTGGCCTTGAATGTGCCCGCCATGGTGATGAACATTGTGCCTCTCCGTTTGCAGCTCGATCCGGATGATTTACTGTCCGATCTTCTTCGTCAAGTCAGAAAGGAAATGGCTGAAGCGAAAAAACATGAAAAATACCGGCATGAACAACTGCGGCGGGATTTGAAGCTTTTAGGGGAACATCAGCGGCTGTTCGGCCCTCAAGTGAATCTCATGCCTTTTGACTATTACCTAAGCTTCGACGGCCATATCGGTATTCCCCGTAATTTAGCTGCAGGACCGGTGGATGATTTGGTCATTCAAGTATATGATCGAGCGGATGGAAACGGGCTGCGCATCGATTTTGATGCAAATCCGAAACTGTATCGGATCGATGAGCTGGAGGCCCATCAAACCCGTTTTGTGCATTTGCTGGAAACAGTGGCATCACTGAAAGAGGATATGTGCATCGGAAAGATTAACCTTCTTTCTGAAAAGGAACGGCATCAAGTACTGACTGCATGGAACGATACTTGGCGTTCCATGCCGGATGAGCATTTTCTGCAGCTTTTTGAAAAACAGGCAGCCGATCATCCGGATGCTACGGCCATTATTTGTGGAAATGAGGTGCTATCCTATCAAGAATTAAATCAAAGGGCGAACAAACTGGCCCGATTGCTCATGAAAGAAGGCGCCAAACCGGAATCATTCATTGCGCTGGCCCTCCCCCGATCCGCATCTTTGGTGGCGGCGATGCTGGCCGTATTGAAAACCGGAGCGGCTTATTTGCCGCTGGATCTTGATTTTCCAAAAGACCGTATCGAATATATGCTGGAACATACGAACCCTGTCCGCATTGTGGCAACCTCTGCTGCTAAAGAAAAACTTGGCCATGCTCCGGCTCATTCTATGATCCTGCTGGATGATCCGGAAACGGAAAAAACGTTGCGGGATCAGCCTGATCACAATGTAGACATAAGCCGTTCAGCCAATCATCCCGCTTATGTTTTATATACATCAGGCTCTACCGGAAAACCAAAAGGGGTGGTAGTGCCCTTTCAGAGCCTCAACAACTTTTTGTTTGCCATGCAGGAGACGGTGCGGATAGGGAAACAGGACCGGTTCCTTACTATTACGACGGTTTCCTTTGATATTTCGGCATTGGAATTGTATCTGCCATTGATTTGCGGCGCCGCATTAATCATGGCGGAGAAAGAAGCGGCAAAGGATCCGAAGGCCTTGGCGGAGATGATAATAAAGGAAAACATCACGATAATGCAGGCAACACCAATCCATTGGCATATGCTGGTATCACATAATCCGGAATGCATATCGAACCTTCGGGTTTTAACAGGAGGCGAGGCGCTCCCGAGCGGGCTGGCCAAGGAGCTAAAACATCTTTCTGCAGAGGTCATCAATTTATACGGTCCGACGGAAACGACGATCTGGTCCACCTATTCGTATCTTCATGCCGATGACAACGCAGTGCCTTCCATCGGCCGTCCTATCTGGAATACTCAAGTGTATGTACTGGATGACCGGCTTCAGCCGGTACCGACCGGAGCCGCTGGTGAATTATATATTGCCGGTGACGGGCTGGCAAGGGGATATTTAGGTCGTCCGGATTTAACCGCCGAGCGTTTCATAGCCAATCCCTACGGTCCGCCGGGAAGCCGCATGTACCGAACAGGGGATGTGGTCCGATGGAGGAAGGATGGGGCGTTGGAATATATCGGCAGGACCGACCATCAAATTAAGCTTCGGGGGTTCCGAATCGAAATCGGCGAAATCGAAACGGTGCTATCGGCATTTAAAGGTGTGGACCGCGCCGTTGTAACGGTTTATGAAGATTATCAAGGGAATCAGCGGCTAGCCGCCTACATTATTCCTCATGAAAGATGGAAAGACAGCTTTGATGTTACGGCACTCCGCCGATTTGTCAGTAAAAAACTGCCGGATTATATGGTGCCATCCGCTTTTATGGTACTAGATGAATTTCCGTTGACTCACAATGGAAAAATTGACCGAAAAAGGCTGCCGGCGCCCGAGACCGGCATCACAGCAAAAGGGCGCAAGCCAAGAACGCCCCAGGAGGAAATCTTATGTGAGTTATTTGGAGAAGTTTTGGAGCTGTCTTCCGTTGGGATTGATGATCATTTCTTTGAATTGGGCGGACATTCACTATTGGCCGCCCGTCTGTTAAGCCGTATTCGGGATGTGTTCGGTGCAGACATTCCGATCGGCAAATTGTTTGAATCACCGACGGTCGCAGAACTTGTGAAACATGTGGAAGAGGCAGAACAAACAAAGCCGCCTATTTTACCGCAAGTTCATGATGGGGAAATTCCCCTATCCTTTGCCCAGCGCAGGCAATGGTTTTTATATCATTTGGAAGGTCCAAGTCCTACATATAACATACCGGTGGTCGTCACTTTAACGGGTGATCTCAATGAAAATGCGCTGAAAAGAGCACTATATGATGTCATTGAGCGGCACGAACCGTTGCGGACGATTTTCCCAGACGATGCCGGAGCATCCAAACAAGTGATTTTACAACCCCATCAAGTTGAGCCTTTATGGATGAAGAAAGACATTAGTGAAAGTCAGCTTGCCGACGAATTGCAGGCAGCGGTCCGATACAGTTTTCATTTGGCCAATGAACCGGGAATCAGAGTCCAATTGTATCGACTCGGATCTCGCAAGCATGTACTTTTAATCTTGCTGCATCATATCATTGCTGACGGCTGGTCGCTGACCCCTTTAACCCGTGACTTGGCTAAAGCTTATCAGGCGCACTGCCGGAATGAAAAAATATCCTGGAACCCGTTGCCGGTCACCTATGCGGATTATGCCCTCTGGCAGCAACAGCTGCTGGGGGATGAAAGCAATCCAGAAAGTCTCATTGCCACACAGCTTGATTACTGGAAAAAAACATTAGCGAATTTACCGGAAGAACTAGAACTGCCGACGGATTATACACGTCCGCAAGAGTCCAGCTATAAAGGCGGTATCGTAAAATTTTCAATCGATTCAGATCTTCATCAGTGTCTGTTAGAACTGGCAAGGGAAAACAAAGCAAGCCTTTTTATGGTTCTTCAGGCAGCTTTTGCGGTTTTCCTTACACGGCTGGGGGCAGGAACGGATCTTCCGATTGGCAGCCCCATTGCCGGTAGAAATGACGATTCGCTTGAGGATCTTGTCGGATTGTTTATCAATACGCTCGTTCTCCGCATGGACACATCAGGAAATCCAAGCTTCCGGGAACTGTTGGAACGGGTGAGACAGGTTAATCTATCCGCCTATGAACATCAGGATCTGCCCTTTGAACGGCTGGTAGAAGTGTTGAATCCGGCAAGATCAAAATCGAAGCATCCGTTATTCCAGGTTATGTTCGTCTTCCAAAATACGCCGGAACCGAAGCTGGAATTGGAGGGTCTTGAAAGCAAATTGGAGATTCAAAATGTCGGTTCGGCGAAATTTGATTTAACGCTGGAGCTTCAGGAACACAGGACCAAAAACGGTTCTCCGGACGGGCTGACCGGTCTGTTTGAGTACAGCTGTGATTTATTTCGTCATACAAGCGTGGAAGGTTTTGCGAAACGATTTTTGCTGCTTCTTGCGGCCATTTCGGAAAATCCGGACCGGCCCATCAGTGATTTCAATTTGCTTCTGCCGGAAGAACGCACGCTCTTTTTGGAAAAAAGTCGTCAGTCTGTTGCAATGTCTTCAGACTGTCTTGCAGCATTGTTTGAAAACCAAGCGGAAAAAAATCCCGATTCCATTGCCGCAGTTTATGACGGTGCTGTACTGAGCTACAGGGAATTAAACGAACAGGCCAACCGGCTTGCCCATTACCTGATTGAAAAAGGTGTCGGTCCTGAAAAAACGGTGGCACTGGCATTACCCCGATCCTTCGACATGATCATCGGAATCCTTGCCGTGCTGAAAGCTGGGGGCACATATCTCCCGCTAGATCCGGATTATCCGAAAAAACGGCTGGAATATATGATGGAGGATGCTCGGCCGATGTATGTGATCACTAGAAGAGATGCCGCATCAAAACTGCCGGAAGGGAATGAAATTCCTCGGCTGATACTTGATGAAGAACGGACCAAACATCTTTTAGCCGTCTATCCGGATATTAATCCGGATGATTCGATGCGCACAGAACCATTGTCGCCGCTTCATACAGCCTATATCATCTACACGTCTGGTTCAACGGGAAAACCGAAAGGGGTGCTCATCCCGCATCAAAATGTCATTCGTCTGTTTCAATCAACGGACCATTGGTTCCATTTTACGGCAGCGGATGTTTGGACCTTATTTCACTCCTATGCCTTTGATTTTTCGATTTGGGAGATGTGGGGAGCGTTCTTATACGGAGGTCGTCTTGTCATCGTGCCCCATCAAATCAGCCGTTCGCCGAAGGAATTTTTGCAGCTGCTTGTGGAACAACAGGTAACAGTGCTGAATCAAACCCCTTCCGCCTTTTATCAGCTGATGCAGGCGGACAAGGAATATCCGAATCGATCCAAACAGCTGGCCTTGCGCTACGTCATTTTCGGCGGAGAAGCGCTGGAGCTCAGTCGGCTGGAAGATTGGTATGAACGGCACGGTGATCAACAGCCAACTCTGATTAATATGTACGGCATAACAGAAACAACTGTTCATGTCAGCTATCTTGCACTGAACCGAAGCCATCTCTCCATGGAAGGAAATAGCTTCATCGGCGCGGGTATTCCTGATTTAAACGTGTATGTGTTAGATGAATATCTCCAGCCGGTGCCGCCGGGCGTTGTCGGTGAAATGTATGTGGCCGGTGCGGGCTTGGCGCGAGGATATTTAGGAAAGCCCGGATTGACAGCAGAACGGTTTGTGGCAAATCCTTTCGGCCCGCCGGGAAGCCGCATGTATCGGACTGGGGATTTAGCGAAATGGAGTGAAGACGGCTCCTTGGATTATATTGGAAGATCCGACCATCAAGTGAAAATCCGCGGATACCGGATTGAATTGGGAGAAATTGAAGCAGCTTTAGTAAAACATCCGGATGTTGCCCAAGCGGCGGTGGTGGTACGGGAGCTGCAGGAGGGAGATCAGCGGCTTGTTGCATATGTGGTGCCTCAACATGACGTGGAACCGGACGAATTGAGAAGACATGCCGCAGCAAGCTTGCCGGATTATATGATTCCTTTCACTTATGTAAAAATGGATCGCCTCCCGTTAACGCCTAACGGCAAATTGGATCGGAAGGCATTACCGGAACCGGAAATCAGCATCGACCTGGTGAAGAGCGGACCGAGAACTCCCCAAGAAGAAATGCTCTGCGAATTGTTTATGGAGGTGCTTCGAGTTCCCCGCGTAGGGATTGATGACGGGTTCTTTGAACTGGGGGGACATTCCTTTTTAGCGGTTCAATTGATGAGCCGGATTCGGGAAACCTTTGGCTTGGAACTGAATATTGGAGTTTTATTTGAAGCACCGACGGTCCGCAGCCTTGCGGAAAAACTTGAGATGGGAGGCAGTCAGAAATCATTCGATGTGCTGCTGCCGCTCAGAACATCCGGAAGCCGTCCGCCGGTCTTTTGCGTGCATCCGGCGGGAGGACTCAGCTGGTGCTATGCCGGATTCATGAATACATTGGGGCCGGATTATCCGATCTATGGACTGCAAGCCCGTGGTATCGGGGAAAAAGCGAAGCTGCCGGAGACACTGGATGACATGGCCGCAGATTATATCCGGCAAATCAAAACTGTACAGCCAGAGGGTCCTTACTACTTGCTGGGATGGTCCCTCGGAGGGAATGTGGCCCATGCCATGGCGGCACAGCTGCAGGAACAAGGTGATGAAGTGGGACTCTTAGTGATGCTGGATGCCTATCCGAGCCATTTGCTGCCTATTTCCCAGGCGCCCGATGAGGAAGAAGCGATGATAGCCCTCCTCGCGTTAGGCGGTTATGATCCGGACAACATGGATGGCAAACCGCTCAATCTGAAGAATACCATTGCCATGCTGCGGCAGGAAGGCAGTGCATTGGCGAGTTTGGAAGAATCAACTATTTTAGATTTAAAAAATACGTACGTGAATTCCGTCAAAATTTTAAGCGAATATGTACCGCGCCGCTATCGGGGAGATGTGCTGTTCTTCCGGTCAACCATCATCCCGGACTGGTTTGACCCCATCGATCCAGAGACATGGCAGAACTACGTGGACGGGAAGCTGATTCAATATCCGATCAGCTGCCGTCATAAAGATATGTGTCAACCAGGCCCGCTGGCGGAAATCGGACGCATACTGGCTGATTTCTTGCAGGAAAACGGAAACATCCAGAAATGGAAGGAGGAAAAAAATGAAGAATCCGTTCGAAAATGAACAGTTGTCCTTTTTTGTGTTAGTAAATGAGGAAGAGCAGTTTTCGCTTTGGCCTGCTCCGATAGACGTTCCCGCCGGCTGGCGGATCGTCTTTGGAGAAGATACCCGCGCCAATTGCCTGGCGTATATTCAATCCCATTGGACAGACATGCGCCCGGCCAGTTTGAAACAGCAAACCCATGGCATTGTGAAGTAATTAGAAAGACAGAGGAAAGCAAAATGCCGGTATGAGGAACGATGGAGAATGGCAGTCGTGCTTACAGCCAATGGGTGTGGCAAAGAATGAAATGTCCATGAAGCGGTTGTAAAAATGAAAAAAACTTGCTGTGATCCGTTACCGTGCCGCTTTTTCCAACTGCTTTATGTTTGCTCATAGTGAGAGCAAAAGTAGGCTAAGATTTAAAAGCTCTCATGGACATTAATTTTTTTTATCAATAAAGGCGGCCGACTTTTATATGAGGAAAAAGAACGATGGTGATTGATGCATGGAGAAAAATGGCTGTATAGGGGAGGAGAAAAAAGACATGCAACAATGGGAAGTGATCCATTCTGTTCCCCATTTATGGAATGACACATGCCATGTTTATTTGGCCAAAACGACTGATTTTCAGCCATGGCATTTTCAGCTGCTTAGTAATGCAGAGCTGGAATATGCGCTATCCTTTCGAAAGGAGCAAGACCGGATCCAGTTCATTATCGGCTGTGCACTAAGCAGACTCGTTTTGGCGGAACAATTGAACATGCCGCCGCATCAAGTGCCCATAGACAGGACATGTCCCAAATGCCAGAAGCCCCATGGCAGGCCTCGGCTGCCTGATGACAAACTGCACTGGTCTGTGTCTCATTCAGGGGAGATCATTTTGGTTGCCTTTACAGTAAATGCTTTGGTGGGAGTGGATGTGGAATGGATCCGGCCGTTCATTTCTTATGACACCACACATATGATAGAAGGAATTCTTACCGAAAAGGAAGCCGTTCACCTCAGCAATTTGCCGAAAAAGGAAAGGCTGAAAGGCATCCTTTCCTATTGGACAAGAAAGGAAGCGGTGTTAAAAGCAACGGGAGAAGGACTGAACACCTCTCCCCAGAAGGTGGAAGTATCCGGTCCCTATCAGAAACCCGTTTTGAAAAAATTTGAAGGACACCAAGATTTGTTATCACAATGTGTGCTGATGGATTTTTTCCTCCATCCCGAATATCAGGCATCCTTGGCAATTTTCAGCCATCTCCCGATAAACCTTCTGCTCTACGACGCGGGAATGCTCATGAAAATGGATTTAGAGATACATGATCATCATCGTTAAACTTTATTTACAAAGTTCAGGTGAAAGCAGCAGTTGTGAGAAAGAGAAAGAAGGCAAGACACAATGGTTTGATTTCGAAATCATTTGGATTTCATTCACTTTGCCTTAACGGGAGATCCAGCCCCTGATCGCTTATGGAGGAATTATAAAAATTAGGACACACCAAACGTTCGTATTTATTGCCGATTATAGAATATTTGTCTGAAGATCATTTAATAAATAAATAGTTAAATGATTATAAGGAAAAATTTAAATAATCTACCTAAAACCTTCTATTTTAAGTCAAAATCGGCGTTTTGACAGAAGCAAACTATAAAAAGATTTATTACAACCCATGGTGCTAGTCGGGCGTCAACGCTCAACTAGCACCATGGGTTTCACATTATTTTAATTGTTTTTTATAAAAAGATTTTAATAGAAAAAGACAAGAGGTAGAAATCCTTCTTGTCTGCAATTAAAATCCTAATTTTGTTACTGTTTTCCACTTAAGCAATTAGTTTCAGACACATCTTGAGTTTTCAATCGTGGATCTGTTATTGTGTCATAAGCGTTTATTCATCGCATTTTCATCCGTATCTTTATCATTTTTATCCTTATCCGCATCTTTATTGACTTCTAGTTCTTTTCCGTTGACAAATTCAACTTCAATCTTTAGTTCTAAAAAAGTGTTAATACCAAGAACTCGCTTCACTTGATCAATTAACTCCTCTTCTGTTAGATCTGGAGTTAAGGTTAATCGATCAACAACCGTTTTAGGGTCCATAATTCCAATTTCATCTTTAAACTTGATTTCTAATTCTTCCTTTGAAAGTTCATATTCCAATTTGAACTTTTTACCATCTGAGTCAATTAACTTTATTTCAAGTTCTTTTACTTCATAAACTGTTTGGAACCCCATCTCTATCAAAATCTTCATCACCATCTTTTAAACCGTCCTGATCACTATCAGAATTTTTCGGGTTATATCCCAATTCAAATTCAAGATAATTAGCTATTTTATCGTTGTCTCTATCTTCATCACCATCAGTTATGCCATCTTTGTCAGAGTCAGCGTTAGTTGAGTTTGTCCCTACGATAAACTCTTCTTTTGTGTTCAATTTATCAGAGTCATTGTCTTCTTCCGCGTCTTTTATGCCATCTTTATCGGTATCCTTCGTTAAAGGATTTAATTTCGCTTGTATATCTTGAAGGTTCGTTATCATCTAATTCCAGTTTCAATTGGTCGAATTTTTGAAATATTTACCTTTAACAAATTCTGTTTTGATAATTTACCTTTAAAAATTTTAATGGTCCAATGGAATTTTTTGAGAACGCTCAAATACGAGAAGTATTATTTTTTACATAAGTATCAGACATTTGAAGAATTATCTCTTGCGATTGATGAGTACATCCGCTTTTATCATGATGAAAGGTATCCAAAAAGATTAAACGGCCTTAGCCCCATGGAATATAGAGCTAAAGCCGCTTAGGTATATTTTTATTATTTCTACTGACTACTTGACAGGGGGGCAGTTCACTCCTGCGGAGTATAGGAACAGGTAGCCTGCTTTTCAATCCGTTATAAGTTGAATCTTCCGGTTGCCTTTATATAAAAACGTTATTAAGATAACCGTTTCATGAGAGTTGCCTTTTCAACTTCAAAACCCGGCTTGCCAAGTAAGGCAAACATATTTTTCTTGTAAGCCTCCACTCCCGGCTGATCAAACGGATTCACGCCCAGTAAATGTCCGCTCATGCTGCAAGCTTTTTCGAAAAAGTATATCATTTCACCAAAGGTGTATTCATTCATTTCGTCCAGTTCAACAATTAAGTTAGGCACTCCGCCGTCTACGTGTGCTAATAGCGTACCTTGAAACGCTTTTTTGTTTACCTCATCCAGTGTCTTACCGGCCAAGAAATTCAATCCATCGATATTTTCTCGATCTTCTTGAATCGTCAGTTCGATTCGCGGTTTTTTAACTTGCAGCACTGTTTCGATCAGATTGCGGCGACCTTCCTGAACGTATTGCCCCATGGAATGTAAATCTGTTGTAAAATCAACGGATGCAGGAAATAGTCCTTTCTGATCTTTCCCTTCGCTTTCGCCAAACAGCTGTTTCCACCATTCGGATACGTAATGAAGGGACGGTTCATAGTTCACCAATAATTCGATCGCTTTCCCTTTACGGTAAAAAATATTTCGCACAGCGGCATACTGATAACTTCCATTGGTTAAAAGATCAGGATTGTTATATTTATAATATGCCGATGCTGCCCCTTCCATCATTCGATCAATATTCAATCCAGCTACGGCGATTGGCAACAGGCCAACTGCTGTCAGCACAGAATATCTTCCGCCTATGTCATCTGGAATAACAAACGTTTCATATCCTTCTTGATCGGCAAGCTTTTTTAATACTCCCTTTTCTTGATCAGTGGTAACATAAATACGTTTTCTTGCTTCCTCTTTTCCATATTTTTTCTCCATGTAGTCGCGGAAAATTCGGAAAGCAATGGCAGGCTCTGTCGTTGTTCCTGATTTAGAAATAACGTTGATAGACAGCTCTTTGCCTTCTAATACATCTAATAAATGAGAGATATAAGTAGAGCTGATATTCTGACCCGCAAAATAAATTTGCGTCGTATCGTTCGCCTGGTTATGAAAAGTATGGGACAATGCTTCAATAGCTGCCCTCGCCCCTAAATAAGATCCGCCAATGCCGATTACGACAAGAGCGTCTGAATGACTCCGGATTCTTTCAGCAGTTTGTTTGATTCGCACGAATTCGTCTTTATCGTAACGAATCGGCCAATCAACCCAACCAAGAAAATCCGATCCTGGTCCTTTCTTTTCATGAAGCATAGTATGAGCCACTTTTACAAATTCACTTAGATGATCTAGTTCACTCTCTTTCATAAATGGTAAAGCATTGGAGTAATCAAAAGAGATAGCCATATACCTTCTCCTTTCTTTTCGAAAATTCACCATCGTTCTTCCGTGTAGATCTTGGACCTGAAAATTACTCTTATGCGATTTCATTGAACCTTTCGTGAAGATGTTTCAAATGCTTGCAACTATTTATTTCTTTTCCACGGCATGTCCGCCAAATTCGTTGCGTAGCGCGGCTACCACTTTACCTGTAAATGTATCGTTTTCTAATGAACGATACCGCATCAATAAGGCCATGGCGATGACAGGTGTGGCAGTTTGCAGATCTAAAGCTGTTTCAATTGTCCATTTCCCTTCACCGGAAGAGTGCATAATCCCTTTGATTTCATCTAATTTTGCATCTTTTGAAAATGCGCGTTCGGTTAATTCCATGAGCCATGAACGAATAACCGAACCATTGTTCCACACTCTTGCTACTTTTTCGTAGTCATAATCGAATTCGCTTTTCTCTAATATTTCGAATCCTTCACCAATGGCAGCCATCATACCGTATTCAATTCCATTGTGAACCATTTTTAAAAAGTGGCCGCTGCCTGCTTTTCCCGCATATAAATACCCATTTTGTAGAGCTGTATCTCGGAAAAGAGGTTCGACAATGCTCCAAGCTTCACGATCCCCTCCAACCATGTAACATGCTCCGTTTCGAGCACCTTCGACTCCGCCAGAAGTTCCCGCATCCATAAAGTGAATTCCAATCTCCTTTAGCTCATTATAGTGACGAATCGATTCCTTATAGTGAGAATTGCCACCATCAATCACAATGTCGCCTTCGCTTAGAAATGGTATAATCTCACGAATCACCGAATCAACAACGTTGTGTGGAATCATCATCCAAACAATTTTTGGCTTTTCTAATGATAAAACGAGTTCCCTTAAACTGGATACACCTGTAGCCCCATATTTTTTTATTTCTTCAACCGCTTCTGAATTTACATCGAATGCCACTACTTCGTGCTTATGGTCAATGAGATTTTTACCTAAGTTTAATCCCATTTTTCCTAAACCGATTAATCCGACTTTCATGTTCATTGCCTCCTAGATTTACCTTTAGCCATTCACATTTTATACGTATATACGCACAGCTAACCTATAGTTCATTTGATGAGAATGAAGTTCGACACGAGCTACCACCAATGAAATCCGTCCTCTTCTAATAATTTATGAGAAGCCTCTGGTCCCATCGAACTTGAACGATATGTGTGAAGAGGAAGAAGATTTTCCTCAAACGCTTCTAAAACAGGCTGTATCCACTTCCAAGATAATTCAACTTCTTTCCAATGAGCAAAGAAAGTCGTGTCGCCATGTAAAGCATCAAAAATTAAGAGTTCATAGGCTTCGGGTACATTTTTTTGGTTAGTCGCAACGCGCATATGAACGGTCTCCATCTTTCCATCGTTTAATACATTTTTACTATTGAATTGCAACGAAATCCCTTCGTTCGGATTGATTTCAATCACTAAAAGATTAGGAGCCGTTTTCTCATTTTTTGGAAAGTACCATTCCTTTAATGGATTTTTGAATTCAATAACAATACGTGTGGACTTTTCCTTCATTCTTTTACCTGTACGAATATAGAATGGCACCCCGTTCCAAAACTCATCATCAATCCATAAACGAGCCGCAACGAATGTATCCGTTGTGGAAGAAGCATCAACCCCAGGTTCTTCTTTATATCCAACAACTCGTTTGCCATGGATTTCTCCCGGACCGTATTGACCGCGAACAACGTGTAAACCTACTTCTTCTTTTGGTAGTAGTCGAAGAGATTCCATGATGTTTATTTTTTCATTACGGATGTCTTGTGAGCTGATCCGTTTTGGCACGTGCATGGCTGTCATCATTAACAATTGCAGCATATGATTTTGAAACATATCGCGAATCGCCCCTGCCCGGTCATAATAACCCGCTCTTTCTTCTACCCCAACCGTTTCACTAGCTGTAATTTGTACATTGGCTATGTGCTGATTGTTCCATAATGCTTGAAACACAGGGTTGGCAAATTTTAAAGCTTCGAGGTTTTGGACCATTGGTTTTCCGAGATAATGATCTACCCGATAAATTTCATCTTCTTCGAAAGCTTGACTTAACTTTTCGTTTAAATCTTGGGCTGATTTCAAATCATGCCCAAATGGTTTTTCGATAACTAGACGTTTCCAACCTTTTGTAGAGCCTAATCCACTTTCCTTGATGTTCGACGTAATTACATCAAAAAACTCTGGCGCAACAGATAAATAAAACATGCGGTTTTCAGGAATATTCAACTCTTTTTCACGTTGCTGAACGATTTTCAGTAGCTTTTTATACCCGTCCATATTCGTTACATCTAAAGGACTATAACGAAATGCGCGAAGAAATTCTTCCAATTTCGAACGGTCATGGATGAAACGTGTAGAAAATGTTTTTACTGAATGTTCCACATGTGTTTGAAACTCATCATCCGACCATTCTCTTCTACCTAAACCAATAATGGAAAACGAATGAGGCATTTTTTGATCGAGAAATAAATGATATAATGCAGGAAAAATTTTTCTTTTAGCTAAATCCCCTGTTGCTCCAAACAAGACAAAGGTCATAGAATCCAATTTTCATTCCCCCATCTTTAAACCGAAAACATTTAAATACAGTGAGATAAAAAGATTCAGATTCAAATGGAATCCGATCTTTTTATCTTTGGTTAAGAAATTTTGATGATGCTTGTCAATTAGAAGTTAACATCTAGACCATAAAGCGCTGCGATGTATAATTTTTTCATTTCTTCTACAGATGTTTCACGCGGATTGGTGCTTGTACATGGATCTTTCACGGCATTGACTGCCATTTCATCTACGTGTGCGTGGAACATCTCCTCGGATACTCCGTACTCTTGGAGTGTATTTGGAATATTCATGTTTTGATTCAAGTCACGAATCCAAGAAATAAGAGAATCTACCAATTCTTTATTGTTTTCACCTTTCAAACCGAGTCGTTCTGCAATTGATGCATAACGGTCCTCGACTACCTTGCGATTAAATTGAATCACATATGGTAAATAAATCGCATTGGCACATCCATGCGCAATATTAAAGGTTGGACCACTTTTATGCGAAAGACTGTGCACGTTTCCTAGTACCGCATTAGCAAATGCCATGCCGGCCATCGCCTGAGCATAATGGACTTGCTCACGAGCTCTTAGATCTCCCAGATAAGAAGCGAGAAGATTCTCTTTAAGTACTTCAGCAGCTTCAATCGCCATCGAATCGGTGAAAACGGTACGAGGCTTAGCTACATATGCTTCAATGCTGTGTGTGATCGCGTCCATTCCACTGTAAGCTATCACATGCTTCGGCATGGATTGAACCATAACCGGATCGATAATTGCCATATCTGGTGTCAATTCGAAATCAGCCAATGGATATTTGACACCTGTTTCCGCGTCGGTAATCACTGATAAATTGGATATTTCAGATGCGCTTCCGCTTGTAGTTGGAATTCCCACGAATTTTGCTTTTGTACGCAATCGCGGCAAACTAAATGGACGAGTCGCTTCTTCGAATGTTAATTCTTGATGCTCATAGAACAGCCACATCGCTTTCGCCGCATCCATTACCGATCCACCGCCAATTCCAATTACCCAGTCAGGCTGAAAATCATTAAGAACACGTACACCTTTTTTGACCATTTGGGTCGTCGGTTCCGTCGTAATCCCCTCGATCACTGTTGTTTCTATATTGGCTTCTGAAAGAAGTTGTTGAATTTTATCAAGATTCCCATTTTTCTTGACGGAGCTACCACCAATGACGAGAACAGCTTTTGATCCTTCCAACGTTTTCAAAACATCGAGAGCATTTTCTCCGAAATAAATATCGCGTGGAATAGTAAAACGATTCATGTTGTTCCCTCCTGTGCTTATGATTTGTTATACAGACGCTAGTATAATAGGTATAATATATTTTTAAAAGTACGCACTTTATTATCATGTAGTGATAAAAATACAATATAGTATATAAAAGTATACCTAAATGTTATAATGGACAAAGAGATACGATGAATGGGACATATTCCCATGAGAAGGAAAAAACACTGACTATTATTTGTGGAAATGAAGTACTTAAATGTGTATAATGTTTGTTTGTAAGTATGTGCATTTTTAGCATATAGTGATAAAAAGTATACTATCTGTCATAATAGATACGGAGGTGCAAGAAATGGGACATGTTTGTGGTAAGGTATATAACTGTGAAAAAGAATTGACGCTTGCTGTCATCGGGGGGAAATGGAAAATGCTTATTTTATGGCATCTAGGAAAATGGGGGACGAAGCGATTTGGTGAACTGAAGGCTCTCATGCCAGGCATCACCCAAAGAATGCTTGTTAACCAATTGCGGGAGCTGGAAGAAGACCTCATTGTTCATCGCAAAGTCTATCCCGTTGTTCCGCCAAAAGTGGAATATTCACTGACCGAATATGGGAAAAGTCTAATGCCGATTCTCGATGCTATGTATGAATGGGGCAAAAACTACATGGAGACTGTTGTGAAAGACCAAGTAAAAATTCATGAGTCCGTCAAGTAAAAACTCTCTCTATTTAAAGGTTCAAAACAAACTTTCTTTTGTTATTATGCGCTTTTATTGACGCGCAATTTGTAGAGATCCCTTCCCTCCAAGATAGCGATTAACAAAAAAGCAACGAAAATGAATGATAAGTGAGTCAAACACTAAAAAACCAACGGGCAGATCGCTTCCCGTTGGTTTTTCTGCATGTACGTTGATCACTCATTAATTTGTACATTTTTACTTATAGTATACTTTTTCACACTATATTACGTAAAAGTATGTACTTGGTAAAGTTGATGATGTACTTTATAATAACATTATCACTTATCATCCATAACATGAATAGAGCAAAATTTTTTCACTTATAATAACCGTATCACTTATCATAACATGAATAGGTATAATTTTCTAATTCTATGAAAAGTGATCTCGAGCTACTGTTTTTTTGCAAGAAAAAAATACAGAGTGTTGCAGTATATCTTTGTCAAAATTTTGTATAAATATACATATATGTGATCTATCCATCAAGGGCTTGACATGGATCCTCTGTAGCCATGATTTCTTTAGCCAAGCGCCAGCTTCAACAGTTTTGGCAAAACCAAAAAAGGTTATCATGGCTCCGCCATATAAAGCCCCATTGCATATCACTGCATAAGGATTTTGCAATTCTCTGCACTTTATTTTGCAAAAAACAGCTACCTTTTGTAGGAAAATGAAGGGAAATGTGCGGTTGGCTTCGCCCTTGACCAACACTCGCCAAAGGAGAGAAGAGGTCAGTAAGGGCAAGAGCAGGAAAAAAGGGCATAGGAAAGCAGCCCTTGCCCATTCCTGATTAAACCTATGGCGAGGTTCGGATGGTCAAGGGTTCGCTCCGTTGAATCCGTTTCTGTTCGGCAGCCTTTTGCTGAAGGAAACCTTTAGCCATGGCAATGAGTTTGCCCCATCGCGCTGGCATATGTGGGAGGCTGTCTAACTCTGGAATGACGATTGGAACTCGGTTTTCGAGTGCACCATGAGGGCGCAAGAAGTTAAAATACGCCACAAATAAAGTGACGAAAGAAACAGATCCTTCTTCTGCGCCGAAGGCATGGGTCGGTCGATAGTTGCCTTTAAACGTTCGGTTGAATCGTTTGATGATCTGTTTGAGTGGGCGGAACTCTTCCGATACAGGATCGTCATTGGTGAGCCCAATCACTTGGTGGACATCGAAACGAATGCCGTGTTGCGCAAAAAAGTGTTGAGCCAATAAGTAAATCGGGTTCCCATCGACGACAAGTGTCAAATCACCTGAGATGGAAGACAGTTTCTGCAGGACGTCATCGATGGCGCGAATCGCCGATATCGTATCTCGGTTGGGGGAGACACGATAATACAACACGACTTTTTTTACGGCAACAAATCAAACATAAAGAACCAATAATGCCAACGTCCTTTCACCCGAATGTACGTCTCATCCCCACAGAAAGAGCCAGACAACTCGTATGGGAATCGATCAACAAAAGGTTTGATCATAAGCGCGACACTGATTGCATAGTTGATGACCGTCTGATGCGAAATCGACAGACCATATACATCCTTCATGATGCTCGCTGTTTTTCGGGAAGACATCCCATAATTGACGTAATACGTCAAAATCAGTCCAAGGAGGAGACTTTATGAAGCTAAGAGTCTCAGCTGTTCAATATCATCTCCATACTATAAATTCTTTTGAGGAATTTGCCAATCAAGTCGAGCATTATATTAAAACGGCTCAAGAATTTGATGCAGATTTTGTTTTATTCCCAGAATTTTTTACAACTCAGCTCATGTCGATTGGCAATGAACAAGGACAGCCTTTGACTATTCAAGATCTTCCAGATTTTACAGAACAGTATCGTTCTTTGTTTATAAATTTGGCTAAGCAAACAAAGATGCATATTATTGGGGGAACCCATGTTATTCGTAAAGGCGACCGATTGTACAACGTTGCTCATTTGTTCTGCCCAGACGGAAGAGTCGCAGAGCAGGCAAAGCTTCATATTACGCCTACGGAAGTAAAGGAATGGAACATGTCACCTGGCGATGGCTTACAAGTGTTCGAGACCGACAAAGGAACGATTGCGATGTTGACCTGCTATGACATCGAATTTCCAGAAATCGTTCGAATGGCAAAGGCGAAAGGTGCGGATGTTATTTTCTGTCCTTCTTGCACCGATGATCGACATGGATTCCATCGTGTCCGCTACACAAGCCATGCGAGAGCAGTCGAAAATCAAGTATATGTCGTTACCACTGGTACAGTTGGTTCTCTTCCTACGGTTGATTTTATGAGGGCGAATTTTGGGCAAGCGGCGATGATTACACCGAACGATATTCCATTTCCTCCGCGCGGCATCTTAGTCGAAGGGGAAATCAATCATGATATGGTTGTAACTGCTGATATTGATTTAGAATTATTATACCAAGTTCGTGAAAGAGGATCGGTGACTACATGGCGTGATCGCCGTACAGATCTCTATCCGGATTGGAAATAAGCTGCTCTAGGTAGTGTCAAAAGTGTTATGAAAAAGTGGTAAACAAACCAGCTTTATCCCGAGACTGATGGTTAACCGATGCCATTTGTCCTTTACAAACACCCCAATGGAATGGAAAAATCCTTTTTATACATCAAAATCTTCACAAGGAGAATGATGAAATGGAATATCGCAGAATTACGAGTATTGAAGCCCCTTTATTTAAAAAAATGCACCAATTGATGCAAGATGTATTTCCTCCTGAAGAAGTATTAGAATTCGATCTCTGGAAAGAGCCTCTTGAGGATCCAGGGATTCGTGTGTGTGTTGCAGTTCATGAAGGGAATGTCGTAGGTGCGACAGAGTATCGCTATTATGAAGATTTAAATGTCGCCATGACAGATTTCACGATCATCGGCCAAGCAGGACTTGGGATCGGGCGATTTTTAGCGCAAAAGAGATTAGAGGATTTGAACGCTTGGGCAGCAGCAAACGGAAAGCAGTTATTTGGCATGTTTGCTGAAATTTATGATCCTTATCGAGTAGAACATTATGAATTTGGCGGAATTAAGCCGATGGATCCATATGTTCGCCGTGAAGTATTATCCCATCTTGGCTATAAGCGACTTGACTTCCCTTATGTCCATCCATCTTGGAACAATGATGGCGAGGCCGTAACAGGGCTCGACCTTTGTTTCCTTCCGATGGACGATAACGTGAATGAACTTCCAGCGGATCTTGTTGTGAAGTTTTTGAAACGTTATTATTCCGTCTTATCAAACAAACCGAAGTCCTGGTTTGAAATGATTGAAAATCTCGAACATAAGGATACTGTGCTGCTTTTAAACATTTAATGAATTAAACAGAGAGACTTACCCATTTTTATAGCTTAAACTCTCACAAAGCCAATATAGAGCTAAGATAGATAAAAGATAGATCAAAAGTCGATTCTTCCTCAGCGTAGGAAAAATCGACTTTTTATTTCTCAGTATATGGACTATAGGTGGTATTCGCATCAATATCTTTCAAAAAACAAAGAAAAAAGACCGCAAAGTTTTCCTTAAAGGGAGCTCTTTGCGGTCTTTTTGTTCTTTAAAAATTAGTTTGATCAATGACTTGAATTAGTTTAAAATTTTGTTTAGGACTCCTTAAGGCTATTCAAGGTTGGCATGCCTTTTAAACATCGTATTGGAGTCCAATCCCTTTTTCTCCATACATCTCAATATGATCGCATCATAAAATAATAAGAGGGTTTGCTCAAATAGTGATCCCATTGGCTGTATAGTTTTGTATCCATTATCCGATTGATCTTTAGGTGAACCCGGTAATTTAACAGTGAAATCTGCTAGTTGTCCAATGGTCGATTCAGGGAAAATCGTAACAAGCGCTACTGCTGCTCCTAATCGTTTTGCTTTCTCAGCCATGGAAACCAACGTTTTCGTTTCTCCTGAACCGGATCCGATGATTAAAATATCATCTTTTTCCAAGTTAGGAGTGATGGTTTCACCTACAACGTAGGCATCTAGCTCCATGTGCATCATTCGCATCGCAAAAGATTTGGATATAAATCCAGATCTGCCTGCACCAGCTACAAAGATTTTCTTTGCCTCAAGAATCCCCTTTACCAATTTTTCAGCTTCTTCATCAGCGATTATATCTACTGTGCGATTCAATTCTTTTATGATTTCCGCTAAATATTGTGTAGTCTGCATGATTTTATTCACCTTGCTGGATCATTTTTTTCATTTCAGCAGCTACAGCTCGCTTATCTTCTTGTCCAGTAATACCGCCACCTACAATTACAAGATCCGGTTTTGCTTTAATGACTTCTGGCAACGTGTTTAATTTAATGCCGCCTGCAATGGCCGTTTTCGCATTTTTCACGACACGTTTAATAGTCAGAAGGTCTTCAAGAGAATTTTTTCCGACTGCTTGAAGATCGTATCCTGTGTGTACACAAATATAGTCTACGCCAAATTCATCCACTTCTTTAGCACGTTCTTCTAAATTTTTAACACCGATCATGTCAACCAAGATTTTTTTACCTTGTTTTCTCGCTTCTTCAACAGCCCCTTTGATTGACATATCTTCAGCAACTCCAAGTATCGTGATAATATCCGCGCCAGCTTCGGATGATTTCATCACTTCATACGCAGCTGCATCCATGATTTTTAAGTCAGCTAGAACGGTTAAATTAGGGAATGCCTCTTTGATTTCCTTAACAGCTCTAAGACCTTCATTAATAATAACAGGAGTACCGATTTCTACAATATCCACATACTCCTCAACTTCTTTCACAAGCTCTTTCGCTTCAGGAATATTTACAAGATCCAATGCTAATTGTAACTGCATGAATTCTTCCCCCCTAACAAAAATTTGTTATTTGTCGTACAAGCGAACGTATCTCCGTATCTGTTTACCGCTTATACAGCAACCAGTATACTATGTATGATTTTCTTTAGAAAGTACGCACTTTATTTTTACATAGTGACAAAAAATATACTATTGGTTTATAATAAACTTCTTTCAAACGGCTATATACTGCTACCATTTCGACTCGCACGATCAAACCCATTGGATATAAACCCTTTCCATAATAACGATTAAAACGATGTATAAAAGTTGGTATGTCAACACTAAACTAGACAATTTTTTGAGGTGTTTCTCTTTGTACTCCACCGGGTGTTTAGTGCAAAATGAAAGTACAGAGTTCTGCAACAAAAAAGTGCAGAGCTTCATGGCATAAAAAAAGGCTTGCCAGCTCCTAAAATACCCTCTACTGTTTAAGGTTGTGAAGAACAAACAGTAGAGGTAATGAAAGGATGCTAGCAAAGCCTGAAATTCATCATATCAAACATTTGCGTGAAAAGAAAGGGTTATCGCTTTCCGAAATTGTCCGCAGGACGGGATTTAACTGAAGAACAGTCAAGAAATATGCGGATGGAGACATTTCGGTCAGACAAAAAACGAAGCGAAAACGGGGGATGATGGAGGAAGAAGGATACGGTCAAAGCTTTGTAATAAGTTTCTTGTTCAAGGCATTTAAGCAAGTGTAGAGTTTAGTATTGTAATTTTACTTTTCTCTTCATCATTAATATTACATTAATTTTGAACAATACTAAAAATAATAAATTGAATGAATTTTATAAATATTATTCCTCCAGACTCAAAGATTTCTAAGCACTAAATAAGAAGTACTCCCGAAAATGTCGAAATAAGTAAGCGGCCAAACAATCTATCGACTTAAGGTTGACCCCCTATGCCTATTATAAGACAAGGAAGCTTTTTTGACATCAAGATTTATGCAGATTTACCAGTTGCAAAGTTAGATCGGAGTGGCTCAAAATTCAATTATCAAATACAATCGGATATTGGTTGATACAGGCTCTGATAGTAACGGTTATTTCAAGTGAATTGGCTGAGACAATATTGTTCTTGAGGAAAATGATACGATTTATAGAATAAGTGGCGTTGGCGACTCTGAATTTGTATTTTCGAAAAAAGTAGATTCTATTAAATAGGATTCGAAAGTGCAGCCGCATTCATATGGTTGGCTGTTCTTTTTTCTATATATTTGGAACGATTATAGATTGAAAGAGGCGTGAGGATAAAAAAATGAAGGATATTTCTTTCGTATCTCGAATTATTTAAAAGAGTTACTTTTTTGTTAAACGAAAAGAACTCTTCTCATCCTCGGTAATTTGTTTTCCATATAAGGATGTCATTCATTGTATAGGCTGCATTATTGAATATGAACCGGCCGATGCTCTCAGTAAACATTTAAAAAGATGACTTCAACAATAAAAGATAGCGGAGGAGTAGTCACTATATGTTACGTTTATTCATTATTTTTGTAGCTACAGCAAATGCGTTCATTGTTCTTTATGCACCACAGCCTCTACTCCCGTTGTGGACTCAAGAATTTAATATATCGATAGCAACGGCAAGCTCAGCTATTTCGATTACCATTATTTCATTAGCCGTGTCATCTTTTGTATTTGCTCAATTATTGGACCAATGGGATCGAAAAAAAGTTATTCTTTTTGCAAGTATATTATTAATTTTTCCGAGTATGATGATTTACATTAGTGAATCATTTTCATCAATTTTATTTTGGAGATGTATGTATGGTCTCATCATACCTGGCATCTTGGCTGTGATGATGGCATATGTATCTGAAGAATTTCCTCTAAATCAACGTGGAAGAGTGATGGGAGTATATGTAAGTGCTAATGTGGCGGGCGGATTGCTGGGACGGGTTATTTCTGGACCGATAGCCGACACATTTTCCTGGAGGACTGTTTTTTCAATAATCGCGGTGTATTCCATGGTCGTTGCTTTTTTAGTTTGGAAATATCTCCCTAAACCTAACTATCAAAGAGAAAGGAAGAAACAAAGTTTTGGCATACATTTTAAAAATCCTGCTCTGATAGGTACATTCACTATAGGTTTTTCGCAATTCTTCGCATTTATTAGCTTTTTCACATATATTCCTTTTTATGTTGCTCAACCTCCTTTTCAGTTAAGCAATACACAAATTTCGTTGCTTTATGCTACATATGCGTTCGGCATTTTCTCCGCTCCTATAGCCGGCATGATATCTGATAAGATTGGCCGGCGTTGGACAATGAGTATGGGGCATATTCTTGGCGGAATCGGTATTTTCATAACGCTTTGGCCAACGATTCCTGCGCTTGTTGTGGGATCATCATTGTTGACGCTCGGAAATTTTGCTTCTCAATCAGCAACAACAGCTTATGTGACAGATATGGCCGCCGATTCACGGGGAGCTGCTACGTCTTTATATTTGGTGTTTTTCTATTTAGGAGGAAGCCTTGGCGGTTGGATTCCCGGCCTTTTATGGGAAAATTACGGATGGCATGGTGTCGTTTTTTTAACAATTGGAACAATCATTTTGGCACTATTAAGTAATTTATTTCTCGCAGGAAGAACCCCAGGGAGATTGAAAGTTTCTGAATTATGATATGAACAAAACAGTATTATTTCCTTGCCGAATCATAGTGAATATTTATGACTAAAATAAGGATTCTTTTTCCACAATGGGATTGTCCCGAAAGTCATTGAAACTTGACTTGTATCGTCTCCTTAATGAATTAAGGTGAAGCAGACGGGAACATACTGCGATTTGATTTTGAGCCACTATGTATGCTTTTTTTGCCAGGAAGACAGTTAGCTAATTCAACCTTGTTAGCTTACCTACCACTCAACGTAAAGTTTTTCGTTTGATCGGTGGTGCATGAAAGATTTTTCCCCATGGTTTTCTTAACTTGATAAGAACTTCATTTTATTGTTCGATTAAGTGTAACTTTTCGAATAGGAACCACCTTTTCCAAGGGTTATGTACTTTATCATTTTTGAACATTGTTAGTGTGGTGGAATCATCGGATTTATTTGCAATGGTAGTGATTTAAAATATAAATCTAACGATGATTCCTCCCAAAATAAATAAACTAAATATGAGATACCATATACTTTCGCTTCGGTTTTCTTTCCATCCCTTAATTGCGTAATAAAAGGCAAATGCAAAAAGTATAAAGAGAAGTATATCCCCAATATATTTGAACACATTCCTCATCCTTCCTCAGTTGAAAATACATTTAAATAATATTCCTCAAGACTGCTAGCTGTCTCTTTGATCTCGGAAATAGATATATTATTTTTTAATATTTTCCCATTGGAAATTAAAATAATTGAATCACAATATCTTTCACAAACCTCTAGTTGGTGTGTAGACATAAAAATACTGCATCCATTTTGTGCGTATTGAATTAAGATGTTTTTAATATCTTTCATACTGACAGGGTCAATTCCTGATAAATACTCATCTAGCAAAAGCAGCTTCGGTTTTTTCATTAATAATGGAATAAGATTGAGTTTCTTTTTCATCCCAAGCGAATAATTGAAAATTTGCTTATTTAAGGAATTTAATAATCCCAATAACTGGAGCATTTCTTTAATTTCCGGACTGTCTATATCAAAATTTAATAACTCGCTCATGAATTTTAAATATTCTTTTCCGGTCAGCACGGAAAATAATAATGGGGCATCAGGAAGTAACATGATTTCTTTTCGATCCAGATCTGACAGTTTTACACCATTGACGTAAATTTCTCCATCATCGTAGCCGGTCAATTCAGATAAAATTCTAAAGGTTGTGGTTTTCCCCGCTCCATTTGGTCCGAGAAATCCGACAATTTTATTTTCAGCAATTTCAAACGTTGCTTGATCTAATATTTTTTTCCCATTTTCAATTTTGGTCAGATTATGGACTTTCAATAAATAATCAGAAGATGCTGCTCCCACTGGATTTTCACTCCTAATAAATAAATTGTTTTTTATTTAGCTTTCTTTTTACTAATAAAAGTGATATAAAGAGCATTCCGAATAGATAAATAGCAAGAAAAATAGGATTGATGAACAAATATTGTGATTTTGTTAAATAACCCATGATAAATAAAACCATGGGGATTGTCATACTAGGAAGTATGATAAATAAAGACATTGCATCTAAGATAGAATCGACCATTTTTTTATCGCCAAATTCATTCAATTCTTCAGCGTTTCGAAATTCAAAATGAGGATAGAAGGCGCTGGAAATATAATTTAAAGCGCCAAAAGCATTTAAAGCTAAAATTTGCATTGAGAGCAACCATATAATAGTAGTTAATGAAATGGGAGTGAGTATATAAACAATGAAATCACCTATTATGATTAAAGGAATTAACGTGATGATGTAAACAAAAAACTTTTGTTTAAATACATACCAAAGATTTTTTCCAGCATTTAAATAAATTAAGACATTGGTGCCATCACTTTCTAAGGCCATTCCCCCTATGAAATGCTGATAATGACGTTCCGCCAAAAAATAAATATGGTACAAAATAAAAAATGAAAGTACTAATTGCTGCACTTTGTACTCATCATCTAAATTGGCGAGCAATCCGCTAAATATGCCAACAGAAAACCAATAAACGAAATCGCCAAACATATACGGAAGCCTCTTTTGAAAAAAGCTCGATCTAATAAATAAAAGAATCGTAAAAGCTTTTTTCTTTAAAAACGGCACTTTTAATAACGGGGAAGGCAGCCGATCAAAATACTCCGCTGATCGCCTGTTGGGGTTTTCTTTAAAAAGAATGATAAATAACAAGTAAAATACCATAGTAAACATACACATCAATATCGTGCCAATATATGTATATAGAGAATTAGCAGTGAAAATATCAAAAAAGCTTAAATTGATTTTGAGCGTCGTTACACTGTCAAACAGAATTTCCCAACCTTTGTTAGACCATTTTTCAAATGACTCGGATGTGGGATTTTCTTTAATAAAGGGAATATCAATAAGCCATCCTGTAAACTTTGCAGCGAAAAAATAGCCTATTGAAAATATGATCATTCTTGATATGACAATTTTGGCTACTTTGTTTACGAAAGGTTTTTCTATTATAAACTTGTATACATAAAATGTGTGCGAAAAAGAGACAGCAATGCTGACAAACAAATATAAAGAAAAGCTGAGCAGTGTTAATCCAATTACCATAGATATGTTTAAACCGATTGCGTATGATAAGCTAAAAAGCAATGTTAAAATATGTATGATGAAACTTCTTATGTTCCAGCAGATTGTTTCGAAAATAACCATAGAGTTGGCTTTACTTAAACTCAATTTAAAATGTGACAGCAGCCACTCCTTGTCCATTGAGCTTAAATTCCACTTGGAAGCTTTTATGCCAGCAATAACAGAGAAAACTATTACATATACAAAATAAAACTGCCAGAGAATATAAACATTGTTGTTAATTTGGGAAATTTTTTGCAATAAAAAGTCCAAAAATGGCGCACCTGTCGTTGCTGTATGTAAAAATTCATTCATAATTACCAGTTTTAATACAGCATATGCAGAAAAAAAATAAAAAATAGCCTCTATGACATCAAGAAAAAAAGCTGTGATCGCAAATATATATCCTGAATACCCTCTTCTATTTAAAAATTTACCCCATTGATTTTTCCATCTTATATAAATCTTCCATTTAATCCATGCTGCTCTCATTTTGACTCCCGACTTTCATAAATTTAATGTAATCAATCCCTCTACAATGGAAGCTAGAAGGATTCCTATAATTACCATTACGACATGTTTTAATAAAAATTTCAACCCATATTTTCTATTAAAATAAAATGTAAATCCTAAAAAGCCGATAGCTCCTGCTAATAAAAAAAAGGGGATTTCAAATATTCCATGAGGTATAACCTTTAAAAATATATTTAATAAAGGTTGATCAGATAAAATAAGATGAGTTAGACCTGCTCCGATAGATATGCCATTAAAGAGTAAATAAATAAACGTAGGAATCCCAAATGTAAATAAACCCAGCATTAAAACTAGACAAACAAGTATATTATTTAAAAAAATAGAATACACTGAGTACCAGCCAGCTTTATAAGTTCTTTGGAGCTCAGCTGCCTCCTCCATTTGAGGCGAAGTCGAAAAAATTATCATGACCCCAATAATTAAACCTATGCCAAATACAATGGCAGAAAGGATAAAAGTGTTTCGTAGACGGGAAAAATAGTTCAACATCACTCACTCGCTAACTTTTTCTTAAATTAAATAGAAGGTAGGATAGAGAAAGACTAACGGCTCTCTATCCTATCCTAAAAACATTATGCTACTACAGCTTTTTTGCCTCCGGCTCTTAGAGCTATCTGCAAGGCTTTTAATGTGAGACCTGCTCCGGTTATCAATGTCAAGAATGAAGCTATTCCTAAACCGGCGTCCAAAAATGCAGCAATAGTATTTGCAGTAGTTTCATTAATGCCATAAGCAACTAAAAGATCAAGTTCCAACATTATAATTCACCTCCTTTCAAATAAGTTCAATTAGTGTGTTAAATATAATTGTTACTGGAAATAATATGGAAACTATCTTTGTTAAAGACTGCTTTGTAACAATTGTTAAGCTTAAACAAATTAGAAATAATGACCACAAATTAAATAATTCAATTTTCGATAAAAATATTTGCAGAAATTGATTCATGTTTAATCCTGAAAATAGGTAGGCCAAGCTGGTGACAGGAATATGATATTGAGACGGATCAGATAACACGTATTTTATACCGAGCCCCAAAACAACAGGGGATTGAGCGATGATGACAAATCTCAATAATTCCCTGAATTTTACTTTCAATTTTACGATGGAGAGAACTATTTTTATTAAGGCTGTAAGTAAAAGAATATTAACGAAAAATAAGAAGACTTGCATAATTGCAGCAAAAATAGTAAGAGCATTTTTAAACGATTGTGATGGATTGTTTCCTAAAAGATCTGCTATATATTCGGATTCTAATAAATTTTGACTTATAACAATACTTATTGCGGCAAACAATATAACTAATGTCAAAGTAGCTAGTATTCCTAGTTTTTTTTCATTATGTATGTTCAATAAAGTTTTTTGCGGCGAATAAATGATTTTAAATGGATAAAATATCCTTTTGATAAAAACATGACTAGGGTTTCTTACCAATTGCTCTTGCTCTTCAAGACGCATTATCAAATCACCTGCTTACATAATTTAATGAGTTTTCGATATTTATTTGCTAAAAAACAATGTCAATATTTCATATGATCACAATGCTCCGGCTTGTTGTTTAAAGTTTTAGAGAGAAGAGAAGAATTGATATATTTTTGGTAGAATTTACAATTTCTTCTTCTTAATTCAAAATATATTACAAATCTTCTAAAAAAACATCGGTATTTTCCACAAAAAATGATGTGGAAAATACCTATTTTTAGAAAAAACAATGAAAAAAAACTGTCATTTAGTGTAAAATTTTTACTATAAATACTAGTTGAAGGAGGGATAAAAAGCGAGAATCGATAGGATGCACTGAACTTTGCATTCGCAAAAGAAAAGATTGGATTTGGATGTGTTCTCATCACTTGTGTATATATGAAAAACAGACGGACAGTTAACGGAAAAGTAAATGAGTTTTTGGAAAAACACTTGTTTAGCTCTAAGCTTGAAAAAAGGCATCTTTAAACTGTTGCGCCTTTAGAGGAAAATGATTTGGAAACGAAGATTATTTTTTTCGAGATGTGTATACGCTTTTAGTCTATAATCGCTAATTTTTTCATCTGATTTTAGTGAAGCTAGTCTAAATACATTCTGTTCTAATTGAAATTCTTTTAATGGAAATTTTGTGAATTATTCTCACATCTGTTCTCTTCAATGTTTTTTAGACTTATAAAATGCTTTAAAAATAAAAGGGTTTATATTGAGTTTTCCGAGAAATCAATTAGGGTGAGTGACGATCTAAAATCTTCGAAGAAGATGGCTACGCTTAAATGCAGTCAGAACTGGGCATGGTAACTTCCTGATAACTTTGCCGAGATTAGGATGATTGAAATGAAAATTAAAGTACTACTGGTAGATGATCACTTACTAGTCTTGTTAGGAATCAAACAATTATTAGAACACGAATCAGATCTTGAAGTTGTAAATACCATTTGCGACCCTGCCGGCATCAATGCAGCAATATCAAAAAATCATCCGGATGTTGTGGTAATGGACATAAGAATGAAAGGCTACAATGGAATTGAGTTGACAAAGAAATTAATCGAAAGCTATCCGAATCTGAAGATTGTCATATTATCAGCTTATAACGATGATGAATATATTGACGCATCTTATCATGCCGGTGCTTATGCGTTCATTACGAAGGAAAACTCTGCTACAGAACTTGCAAATGCGATCAGACAAAGTTTTTTGGGCAACAATATCATTCCTAGAAAAAAAATAGAATATCAGAATCACTATTTAACCAAAACTGAGTTAGAAATTTTAAAGCTGATTTCTGAAGATAAAACGAACGCAGAGATCAGTGATATTTTGATGGTAAGCAGAAGAACGGTCGAACACCATGTTTCATCAATTATTAAAAAGCTGAATGTGTACTCAAGAGTTGGTGCAGTGGTAAAAGGAATAAAACTAGGACTATTAAAAACTATTTAAAATCGATATATTTTGTCCAAATCGGAAGCCTACATTCCAGCATGTAGGTATTCAAGACATAGATATTGTGTCTGAACTCAATTGCGCTTTAAACAACAAAACCGCTGTACCGTGTGTGAGAGTGTCTATCAAACATAGTGATTCTCTTATTTTTTAAAGCCGAAATGTATAAACTTGACTTTTCCAGGTGGAGGATTTAGCAAAAAGACCTATTTGTTCTCTCAATTTCATTCTTAAGCACTATTCAGAATAGGACATTTTATCTATAGGAAGATAAAGGTAAATATGTTATTTTTAAACAGAAAATTTTTTTAATATTTTGAATAGGAGGAATCAAAAATGAAAAAGAAATTGTTTATTGAAGAATTGGAAGTAAGGCAATCTAGCTCTCCGTTATTTGTGAGCCCTATTGTGGATCCGGGATATGCCACAACGTTAGCTTTAGGCGAAGAAGGAGGATATACAACTCAAGCTATCGGGGAAGAAGGCGGACCAATTGTTACCACATATGCACTTGGCGAAGAAGGCGGTTTTATAAAATAGGTTTTGCAAAAGTTGGACAAGCGCCCCAGAGAATGTTTTCTGGGGCGCTAAAATTCGGAAAATTCTCATTTATTTCATCGGAGGTGCGAAATGGCGGAAGTATCTGTTGGTATTATCGGTTCACAATTTGAAAGGCATTGTCTTTATTTACAAAAGGAATTGGTTCGACAAGGCGCCCAAGCATTCATTTTAGATAATTCGCCGGATGTCCCCTACCCCTTAAGCTTTGGCGGTGAAGACAGCCATTATGAAAACCGTGATTTATCGGAAACGAACGTTTACTTTTTGAGAGCATTATTTGTTCCTACTCCTGCATTCGATACTTCTCAAATAAAGGAACAAATCAAGGAGAATGGATTTTTGGCATATGCGGCGGAGCGGGAGAGATATGCTGCTTGGCTGTCTTGGTTAAAATCTTCCTCTTACTTCGGCAGACTCATCGTCAATCCTGTTGATACACTGCTCATTCATTTTGCAAAGCCTTATCACCTTGAGTGTCTAAGAAGAGCAGGTATTCCCGTTCCTAAAACGTTAGTAACCAGCAATCCGGAAAAAGTTTTGGAATTCAGCCATAACTGCGATGTCATCTATAAACCCGTTGCTGGAGGAGCATTGTGCCGTCTATTGACAGAGGAAGATAAAAAACCTGAAAGATTAGAAGCATTGAGCACAGCACCGGTGCAATTCCAAGAATACATACAAGGCCAGGATGTACGTGTATTTGTCCTGGACGGAAAAGTCATCGCATCATTTATCATTGAGGGAGAAGGAATTGATTATCGTGAAGGCGCCCATCAAGTCAAACCCTTTGAGATAACGCCAGAGATCGCTCAGTTATGTATAGAGGCATGCGAAACATTAGGGCTTATTTTCAGCGGAATTGATTTAAAACTACGTCCAGACGGTTCTGTTATATGCATTGAATGTAATCCAAGCCCAATGTTCGAAGGATTCGATCGGGTTGCCCCTGTTTCAATTGTTTCCCAGCTGGCTTCATACTTGATCAAACAAGCCATTCTTAAAGAGGAAAATAAACTGAAAGTGAGAAACTGACGTTTGGAGAGGGAGTATTTGTGAATTACTCACAGTCATTTCAAAAACCGTTAGTATACAAAATAGGAAAGATAAAAGAAGATCGGTACTGGATTGAACGACCGGATGGACTTTTATTGCAAATAGATAACTATTCAAAAAAATTGTTGGAGCAGTTGGCAAACAAAGAGCCTATATCTTCTATTGCAGATAAAATGGAAGTATCGGAGAAGGAAATTTTACTATTTCTTGAAAAGTTAGGCATCGATAAGGATGCAGCCTTTTCCCTTATTGAAGAAAAACAATCTGATTTTGAGCCGGATCAAAAGCCGCTCATAACCTATTACAATCCTTGGCTGGAGCGTAAATGGTTTAACTGGATTACCGCAGGTGCTGTTTTGATTTCGATCATCAGCACCGTTTTGTTCATGATCAACACTCCATTTTTTCTCGTCACTGATCTAAAAGGTCAATGGATCATCGCCGGAGTTTTAACATTTTCAGTCCTCATCCATGAGCTTGGGCACTTATTAACAATGCCGCGTACAGGGAACATTTCCATTTCTGTTCAATGGTCCGGGCCTGTCCCGTTATTTAGCATTGTTTGCAATGAAGCTTGGAAGCTATCAAAATGGCAGCGCATGCGGATCAACATCGCGGGCTTTACGGCAGATTTGATTGTATGCGGATTAACATCAGTGATCGGCTTATGCTTTGCACAGCTTTCACCATGGATTTGGTCCTTTCTTATTGTTCATATGTTTAGAATGCTGTTTGCGATTTTCCCGCTGCTTCCTGGAGACGGCTACTGGATGATCGTTGATCTATTGAATCAGCCGAATTTGTGGAAAAATGCAATAGATCAACTAAAGAAATTGAAAATTAATTGGCTTTCCTTCTATGCTTTTGTGCGGATTGCCTTTCATATCTTTATTTGGATTTTATATACGTATTTCATTTTTTTGTGGTCAGCTATCATATTCACAAGGCCGTTTGAAGACGTTCTTTTATTCTTTTTACAGCCTGCTCCGTTGTTGTTATTCCTGAACCTTTTCTATCAGTTGATTTTCATTACTTCCATCGGAATCAAGCATATAAGGCGGCTGGGCAAGGCGGAACGGGCTCTGGAACGGTAACGATTTTTCGCCATTTTATGAAAATCATAACTTAATGATTCGCCATAAATGGCTCTCGAGTTGTTGAAAAGATTGCAAGAGTGGAATTTTTGAATGATTATTCCCGGAACGAAGCCAATCTTGAACATAATTTAATTGATTTTTTTTGAAAAAATATTGACAAAAAATTCAATCCATGGTAATATTTAAAACGCAGTAAATCAATAGGAATAATTTAGGTTCGATCAGACGACTGAAGGGCCTTGCAATGCTTGGAAATAATATATTTTCAGGCATGCAAGGCCTGTTTTTATTTAATTTAAAGAAATTGGTTGGACCATTGAATGTCTGAACCAAATGCGTTGTAAAAAAGGAAATGGAGGGGTGGTTCATAGTGTCACACAAGTTTTTAGTACATAATGTCGGCGATTCTGTGGGAGTCGCAATAGAAGACATTGAAGCAGGCGAGCAAATCCAAGGGGTCATCTTGGAAGACGATTCAGTTGTTTCAGTAGAGTCTAGAGATTTTATTCCTCTTGGTCATAAGATTGCTTTAGTGGATTTGGATGAAAACAGCAAAGTAATTGAATATCGCGTACCGATTGGTGTAGCTACAAAAAAAATCTATAAAGGGAGCTATGTTCATACTCATAATTTAAAAACGGCGAGGTGGAAATATGGAGAATAAAATTTGGGGTTATCGCAGAGAGAACGGAAGAGTTGGTATTCGGAATCATGTAGTGATCATGCCTGTCGATGACATTTCTAATGCGGCAGCAGAAGCGGTTGCTAAAATTGTTCCTTGGTACTTTAGCGATCCCGCATGCATACGGGCGATTACAATATGGGCCGGATTTAGACTTGTTTTTTAAAACGATTATCGGCAACTGTTCTAATCCAAATGTAGCAGCTGTTGTTGTGATTGGTATTGAGCCTAACTGGACAAATCGAATTGTTGAGGAGGTACAAAAAACAGGCAAGCCGGTAGCTGGATTTTCAATTGAACGTTATGGCGATTTGTCTACGATTGAAAAAGCAGCTCGAACAGCACAAAAATTTTTGCAGAATGCTTCTGAAATTCGCAGAGAGCCTGTGGAATTATCAGAAATTTTAGTGAGTATTAAATGCGGAGAGTCGGATACGACAACCGGGTTAGGATCATGCCCTACGGTAGGAAATGTAGTTGATCGTTTAATTGACGAAGGCGGAACTGTTTTGTTCGGTGAAACCTCCGAATTAACTGGCGGCGAACATATAATTGCAGAGCGTTGTGCCACTCCAGAAGTAAAACAAAAATTTTTAAGCCTTTATCAAAACTATGTTGAAGAAATCGCATCAAAAGGTGTTGATCTGCTTGGCAGCCAGCCGACGGAAGGAAATATAAGAGGCGGCCTCACAACAATTGAGGAAAAGGCGCTCGGCAATATCGAAAAAACGGGCACAAAACCGGTGGTTGATGCTTTAGGACCTGCGGAGGCTCCAGTAAAAGCGGGATTGAATTTTATGGATACCTCCTCTGCAGCAGCTGAATGCATTACTTTAATGGCAGCTGGAGGGGCAGTCGTACATTTCTTTCCTACCGGTCAAGGCAATATAATTGGTCATCCAATAGTACCCGTTATTAAGCTTTCGGCAAATCCAATTACAGTTTCTACTATGTCAGAGCATATCGATGTAGACGTTACAGGATTATTGAAACGGGAATATAATCTCCAGCAGGCTGGCGATTTGCTGCTCGACATTTTGATCCGAACAATAAACGGACGTTTAACTGCAGCGGAAACATTAGGGCATAGAGAATTTGTTTTGACGAAACTTTATCGCAGTGCATGAGCGGAGGAAAGTAATGAAAATACTAATCTCTGAATATATGCCTGAATCCGGGATTAACAGGATGAGGAAAATAGCGGAGGTCGAATACAATCCGGATTTATGGAGAAATAAACAGGAATTAATAAACAAAATAATAGATGCAGACGCATTAGTCGTTCGAAACCAGACAATTGTTGATCAGGAAATACTGGATGCAGGGAAAAAATTAAAGGTAATCGGCAGATTAGGAGTCGGGCTTGATAATATAAATTTACTTGCAGCAAAACAACGTAATGTAAAAATCGTCTCCGCCAAAAATGCCAATTCGGTTTCAGTAGCAGAATATGTTATGGCCGTTATTTTAACGGCATCGAGGCCTATCATACAAGCCGGAGAAGACGTTAAAAAAGGAAATTGGAATAGGAAATTATTTACGGGAAATGAGATATACGGGAAAACATTGGGATTAATCGGAACGGGAGAGATTGGCCACAGGCTTGCTAAAAGAGCCATTGCATTTGGAATGAAAGTGATCGGCTATGATCCTTATATAAGAGAATTCGATTATCCTTTTTCTGAAACGGGGATTACAAAGGTTGAATTAGCAGAGGTCTTAAAAGAGTCCGACTTTGTAAGCATTCATGTTCCGCTAACGAATGAAACAAGAAATTTACTTAGTACGAAAGAATTTAACTTAATGAAAAAAAATGCAATTATTATCAACACTTCTCGCGGGGGAATTGTTGATGAATCCGCCTTATTCAAGGCGGTGGAATCCGGGCAAATAGCTGGTGCTTACTTAGATGTACTTGAGAATGAGCCGGTCGAAAAAGACTATTTTCTATTAAACAGCAGCAAGATTACTGTAACTCCGCATATTGCTGGATTAACAGAAGAGTCCCAAGAACGAATCACTAACATTATTTCAGATGAAATTATGAAAGTACTTGAGGGAAAAGAATCACTATTTTTAGTTTCATCTGATTTTTAAAGGGTGAGTGAAGTTTGACTGTTTATGATGCGAAAGCTCTAAAAAAATTTGTTGAAGATGTTTTGGTGAAGCAAAACGTTAAAAAAGAGAATGCTGAAGTTGTAGCAGATTCATTAATAAGGGCAGATCTTGAAGGTATCACAAGCCACGGAATCAGCAGATTGCCGATCTATTCAAAACGTTTAAAAGAGGGGCGGATTAATCCGACCCCGTCCATAAAAATACAAAAAAAAGGGTTATCCATTTTAACTGTCGATGGAGATAACGGATTGGGCCAGATTGCATCATATTATGGCATTAAAGAGGGAATCAAAACAGCAAGAGAAACGGGAGTTGCTGCCATCGCCATTCGAAAAAGCAACCATTTTGGATGTGCATCATATTATTGCAAGGCAGCTTGCGATGAAAATCTTGCAGCAATTGTGATGACAAATTCTCCGCCTGGGATTCCGCCTTGGGGAGGCAAAAAAGCTTTCTTTGGAACGAATCCGATAGCATTTGGCTTTCCAGTCAAAAACGGACCGGATGTTATTATCGATATGTCTGCAAGCGTCGTTGCAAGAGGCAAAATTATAGAAGCGGCAAAGGAAGGAAAAGCCATTCCAAAAGGCTGGGCAATCGATCAAAGAGGCAATGATACGGAAGATCCTGCAGCAGCATTAAACGGAGCCGTTCTTCCTTCGGGAGGAGTAAAGGGGTATGGCTGGGCTTTGGCAGTGGAAATATTAACAGGGATATTAACAGGTGCTGCTTACGGCCCATATGTCGAAAATATATATGACGATAACGGCCAAATAGCAAATGTAGGGCATTTTTTTATTTTAATCGATATAGAAAAATTTATGCCTGTCGATCAATTTACCTCTCTTCTGCAAAAAATGCTTTTGGAAATGAAAGCTGTTCCTAAAAAAGAAGAAGTCCATACAATTTTGTACCCTGGGGAACGAAGAGAACAATCTTATATTCATAAATTACATTGTGGTATTCATTTATCTCAGGAAGTTGAAAAGGATTTAGTGCAGCTGGCTAATCAGTTGCATTTGGAATTTCCTACCACAGGTGATCATTATGTTTGAAAATATTCGTTTTGATCGTTCCACTGTTCCGAATAAGATTGTTGAAGAATTGAAATCACTTATTCAAGAAAATAAGTTGAAACCCGGGGAAAAGCTGCCGTCAGAAAGAGAGCTTTCTCTTAAATTAAATGTGAGTCGAAATACAATAAGGGAAGCTTACAAAGTTCTCTCTACGCTCGGATTTATTGAAATTAAACAGGGGAATGGCGTTTTTGTAGCGGATGGAACGAATAATTTAGCTCAATTAGCCAATCATTACTTTGTCAAAAGCGACCAATTTGCAGATTTATTTGAAATAAGAATGCTCATTGAAACGCAAGCGGTAGTATGGACTGTTGAACGGGCATCCGATTCGGAAATTGACGTTTTGTATCAGTTTGTGAAAGAGACTGTACAATTAATCAGCGAAAATAAAGTGAATGAAAAGATATTGTCTGAACGAGATCACAAATTTCATATTAGAATTGCGGAGCTTTCCAAGAACGCAATTGCTTATCGGATAATGAACAGTCTCACTAGCCTTTTTAACAATATCAGGGTGGAGACATCTAAAATACCTGATCGGATGCACCATTCGTGGCTGGAGCACTTAGAAATTGTCGAAATGATCAAAAAGCGCGACATAATTAGGTCAAGGAAAAGCATGGAGAAGCATTTACAAAGTGTCGAGCAGACTTTAGAAAACGCAAAGAGGGATAACGGCTAACATATGACATTTAAGTTTATTTCCGAGAAAAAATCGACGGGTTCACCACTGTATTGTTCGGCCTCTTATCGGTAAATGAAAGCAAAACTCTATCACCCTTATATATGAGCTGATGTGCCTTAGCGCCGACGCTTGCCATTTCCCTGATTTTTATAGCAAAAATATATTGTCAGGCGCCATTTTTTCCGAGATTCATTGAGATATTTCTTGTGCTATTTGGAATTGGCTGTGTTTTGAAAGGAAAAAGGCAGAGCTGCCAGCAGGAAAAATTCGCCTCACCTTCTTTATTAAGCTTCTTAATTATGAGCATAGGCTGTGCAGCCAGTCCGTCAGCGGTATCCGTTCGCTGGATTTTTTTATGATGATGAGGAACTTATCCTAGAACCAGGCTATTTAAATTCTGAAGATTTTACGAAAGATGTACAAAATGAAACGGAAGCATAAACAAAATTAGCCGAAAAGACTAGAATTCGCAAATGACATGAAGGCCATTTTCTATTAAAATGATTTTAAGATTTAAAATAGATAGAAAATGGTAAGCAAAAACAACAGAGAAAGTTTTCTGTGCTGGCAACACCAAATCGAATAGTTTAATGGGGAGTGTTTTCGAACAGACGGGAGTCAGGATGCACTCCCCAGCTATTTACTATAGGGGGAAATTTTTGTGGCAGAAACAATTGCACCAATGACGGCAAAACATTTGGAACAATGTATTGAACTATATATGAAAGTTTTTAATCGTGACCCTTGGAATGAAAGCTGGACATATGAAACGGCTAAAGAAAGGCTTACAGATTTGCTGCATACTCCGAAATTTACAGGATTTTTTTGGGAAATCGATGGAACTCCCATTGGTTTTATAGCAGGGAACAGCAAGAAAACATATCAAGGAATAACTTTTTATTTAGCGGAATTATGCATCAATCATGAAATTCAAGGTAAAGGCTATGGCTCTAAGCTTCTCCAATATTTAGAGAAAGATTTACAAAAGAAACAAGTTAAAAGCATTTACCTCTTAACATCCACTGGAGGACTCGCAGAAAGCTTCTACAGAAAAAATGGTTATGCTGTGAATAGCAATCGAATTGTGATGAAAAAAAATTTGTTTTAGACAGTTTTTTCCTAGCTGAAATTTTATCCAGCCAATTTTCGGTCTCCGCCAAAGAATCATGCAATCACTGTGCGCATATGAAACCGAATGAGATAATGTTTTAAAACGAGAAACGAATTCAAATTTTGTCAAGTGCTATTCCCCACGCTTATGTTTGGGGAAATTTTTTTTGTGATTGACAAAAAATAATGGTAAATAGTTAAATATATTTAATTAAATATATTTAACTATTTATTGGGGGATTTTATGGTTAAAGACAGCATTGCGTTTATTGCAAATTATTTGTGGAGGGAATCGATTAAAAATTTACATATGCATTTGACGGAGGCAGAGATTAAAAAATTCAGCAGCAATGACTACTATTATTTAACGACTATTTACTATATGGGGAAACCCAATTTTTCTCAGGTGGCAGAAGCTTTGAACCTCACGAAGCCGGCTGTTTCAGCGATGATTAGAAAGCTGTCAAAAATGGGCCTTATAGAAAAAATACAATCGCAGGAGGACAAACGAGTTTATTATGTAAGTGTTACAGAAAAAGGAAAGAACATTGTCGAAGGTGATGAAAAGCTCTACAAGAAAATTGACTTGCAAATAAAAGAGTGTTTAGGAAGCGATCATAAATATGAATTTCTGGAAACTTTATTGGCAGAAATCGTTCGTTATTTGCAAAAAACAGATCGCTAATGCATCATATACATTCTTACATGGAGGAGCTGTTCATGAAAAGGAGTTTTGAGGGTAAATCCGTTATTGTCATAGGCGCTTCAGGGGGATTAGGTTCAAGCTTTGCAAAAGCTTTTGCCGATAAAGGTGCAAGGCTTCTTTTAGTTGGAAGGAATGAAGAAAAGGTTAAAAAGACAGCAGAGCAAATAACTGGAGATATAACAACAGCCGTTTTTGACATTACTGATTTACAATCGATTGAAGAACTGAAAGATATTGTAAAAAGGTGGTCGGCCCATATTGATATTGTCGTCAATGCTTCGGGTTATGACGTGAGAAAGTCTTTAGCTGAGCATAGTTATGAAGAAGCGAAGAACACGCTTGATATCAATCTTTTAGGAGCGATTCTTATAACGAAGGCATTCCTGCCGCATATGAGAGAACAAAAAGGCAGCACGATTGTGCATATCGGGGGATTTGCAGATGGCCGCTTGGCTTTTCCTTATTATAGTGTCGATGCTGCATCACGTGCAGGGCTGTTCACATTTATTGAAGCTGTAAACCGTGAATTGGAATTGGAAGGCAGTCAAGCAAGGGTTGCCTATTTTTCGCCAAGTCCTGCAGATACTGAAGCTGAAAGACCATTTCATCCGCTTTGGAGGAAAATGGGTGTTTCCATTATGCCTGTTGAAAAAGTGGCAGAGGATTTGCTTAAAACAATTGAAAAAAAGAAGACAGTACGAATTATGGGAGGGATGTCCACGATCCTTTTTGCCAAGCTTAACTCCATATCACCGAAGCTGGCTGATGCTATCATGATGAGAAAATATGGAAAAATGCTTCAACAATTTTTTTACAGGACAGAGGATGGCGGACAGCAAAAGCCGAGTAGGCATAAAAGAGGCTATCTCCGCAAGATTGCTGTCATTCTTATTATCGCCTCGTTTATTTTGTATGGACTAGCCGCCGTTGTCCCATTGCTTCCGCTCACTCTTACTCAAAAAGCGGCGGCTGTTCCGGCGCTGATTGCAATTGGCGAAATCGTTTGGTGGGCCGGGCTGGCAATCGCAGGTCGGGAAGTCGCTGCCAAGTACAAAAAATATCTTAATCCGTGCACTTGGTTTTCCTGTAAAAGAAAAACAATTTAAAGATTAGAAAAGTGCCATCAGCTGGAATTCTAAACTTTATGCGAGAAGTGAGGAGCTTGGAATTTTTTTTTGCCAGATTGGCATATTCTTATTGTTAGTTGTTGGAATAGGATTCATTTCAAAATTATTGGGTAAATATAGTTTGTATTTTTTGCTGGCTCTCACTTTTACAGTTTTAATTTTTGCTGTTCTAAATACGAATGATTTTAGTAATCGGCCTTCTTATATGTTGTTTTATTTGGAACAGTTTGTCTAGCTTCAATGATAAAATTGATGATCAAAACGTATAAGTTAAAATAAAAGGTTCTTCGGAGTTTTATCAGGTAGACGGCAGCTTATAAATAGCGTAAAAGGACATTTTGAAATTCTTTTTAATGAGAAAGACGTCCTCAACATCTATCTTGCTTTCTTCTAAATGTTGATTCGGTTATTAGGCAGGCGGCAGCATGGATTACTTAAATAAGGAAAAGAAAAGACTCACGTTTTGATAAGGTGAAATCCCTTTAAATTCGAACAGTCATACAATGCCCTAAAGGGGCTGTCTTAGAAAGTCAAATCGTCATTGATAACCACGATATATCAACATTTCTAAAACATTAATGGGGGCGTCAATAAGCCGTAAAAACGACTTATTAGACACCCACATTTTGTGATTGCATTTTAATTCATTCGGTTTTAAGCTTCTTTTTCATTAATTCATTTATTATGGCAGGTATTAATAAATACAATGCGTAGGCAAAAGACATCCATGCTGCAAAAGCGATAACCTGCGGCTCATCAAGCTTAGGAAAAATCAGCTGGTGGTTGGATAAAGAAAAAGTATCTAAAATTAAACCAACGATCGTGCCGATGAATCCAAATTTCAGCGGTGCATTTTCGGCTTTGTCAAACAATACATATAAATACGTGGCTCCTGCCAATAACACCCCTGTTCCAGCTATTAGCAAAGAGAGGCTGACAGCAAACTCCGCTGTACCCGGTCTGAAAAGAACGCTGTCCCCAAACATAACAAAAAACATTGTGGCAAAAAACCAAACAAAAACGCTCCAGCATGCTGTGTACAAATATCCTTTCATTTGTTCTCCACCTCTTGTAAGCCGCTCAATGCTATAAATAATTTCTCAAGTTCTGCGTATGTTTTCTCTACCGGAAAATTTTTTGACAATAGAGCCTGTAAGGCGATTCCGTCTACAACAGCGTTTAAAATGATCGCCCATGTGTCAAGCGAAATTCCTTTAATTGGTGATGAAGGCCATATTTTTAATAAATTTTCCGCTAGAGCTTTATTTTCTTGTAAAATAATCCCCTCAAGCTGTTCCCTGATTTTATCATTATGAAAACCTGAAACGACGAGCGTTAAGAACAATTTATGAAAAAAAGAATCATGAGAACAACGGCTTTTCGCTGTCTCAATCGCTTGTTTAATGATGTTGCCGTCACTTTTCGATAATTCGTCCCAAGAACTGTCGCAAATATCTTTTACAATATCCAATAATAATTGTTCTTTTGTTCGAAAATGATAATAAACAGTCCCCTGCGTAACCCCTGCCGTTTCGGCGACTGCCCTCAATGTGAACTTTTCAATTCCGTTTTTGACTAAACACTTCTTCGCGGAACGAATTAATTCATTTTTACTAATAACATTCGGCTTTGCCATATGATCACTCCTTATTAGTTATTCATATAACTAACTTAACTCAAAAAAATTTACCGTTTATTCACTGATTCATTTTAGATTATACAAAATTCTTGACAGTACCACAATATAAAATGGTCATAATTACCATCTTTTCAAAAGTCATTTGAATTCTCTAATTTGAATATTGACAAGAAAAGAGTTTTCATGTGACTCTTTTTAAGAGAGAAAGGGCAGGTGAACAAAATGGATATCAATGAGTTTCAACAATGGGTGAAGGAGTATTATGACAGCAGGGGCTGGGCTGAATTAGATATTTTTGTCCGCATTGGATTTTTAGCCGAAGAAACAGGGGAAGTTGCCCGAGCTATAAGAGCGCTTGAAATTGGCAGAGACAGACCAGACGAATCAACAGGTTCAGTTGAGGAAAATAAACAGGCATTAATCGAAGAGCTGGGAGATGTGTTAGGAAACATCATAGTGATTGCAAACAAATACAATATTCCTTTGGAAGAAGTATTTCATTCACATAAAAAGAAGCTGTTAGATCGTTATTCTACTGTTTAAGTTTTATGTCTTAAAAATTCCATAATAAGGTAAAATTGCGGCATCGCTGTTTCACGTGGTGAACGGATTCTTCCGTATTCTTTGATGCCGCAAACGATTGTTGAATAGATTGTGAAATCCATTTCTTTTTATGGTCGACCAATTGCAAATAAACTTTCTTTTCCGGGCAATAGGGGGGATGCCCAATTTTCAAAAGTCATTAGCGATAAAAACGATTCCAAGGTTATTAGATAAAAGGCAGTGTTCGCATCAGAGGATGACGATTCTGCGTAAAACGGTTCCGATCTTATATAGCTTGATATTCACATAAGGGAGATGCCGCTTTTATTTGGTTATAAAAATTTTTGAAGTTTAACTTTTTAACTGAAAGGCTTTTATAAATTATTGGTTAGAAAAATCCTGATGGGACTATTTTTCTATTTTTCGTGTAATGCTGCGGCGGCCGTCTATACTAACAGGAACATCTCCTGCAATTGTAATTCTTCTCACAACTCTTTGTTCGTCGCCATAGTCATTTATTGCATAATGCTGGGTTGCACGGTTATCCCAAATCACAACATCTCCTGCACTCCATTTCCAGCGAACTGTATTTTCTAATTGTATAATATGCTGCTGCAGGACAGTGAACAATTGGGCTGAATCGAAGGTGGAAAGTCCGACAAATTTTTTGACAAAATGACCAAGTAAAAGATTGCGTTCACCGGTTTCAGGATGTATATGGACAACGGGGTGCTCGGTTTCATATAAAGTGGAAGTGAATACTTCGTCATAGTGCTTTTTTGCTTCAGGAGATATATTATATCGCAGTGCTGCATAATCATAGGCATTTGTATGGATTGCCCACAATTGATCAGCAAGATTCCGCAGTTCTGTTGGCAGAGTTTCATAGGCAGCAGCTGTGTTCGCCCAAACAGTATCCCCTCCTGCTTCAGGGATCACAACCCCCCGTAAAATGGAGAATTTCGGAAATGCATCTACAAATGTAACATCTGTATGCCATGAATTGGCCCGGTCGCCACGATCAGAGTCTAGCTCAAAAATATAATTGGAGCCGTCTTTTGCTGGAACAGTTGGATGAACAACAGGATTGCCAAGCAGCTGTGCAAAGGCTTCCTGCCCCGCATCATCTAGATGATGCTGATTTCGGAAGAAAACTACCTTGTACTTTAAGATCGCTTCGCGAATAAATTGAATTGTTTCAGCATCTAGTTTATCGGAAAGTTTGATGCCTGATATTTCAGCGCCAATTCGTCCGGCAACTGGTTTGACAATAATCTCTGATTCATTTTGTACTTGTTTGACATCAGTCATAGAGATCGCCTCCTCAAGAAAGTTTATGATTCTACGGAATATTCATCTTTCTCAAAATTTCATCGGCACTTAATAGAAGCCCCACCTCCTTGCTCGTTGAGTGAGCCATTTTAATAAACCGATAATAAGCAAGAAAGCCAGAGCAGATGAGCTCCGGCTTCCAGATGGCTGGTCAGCTTTTTATTCCAGGTTGTAAATCCGATGAATTCATATCGGTTTAGTAAAAATATTAGATTCACAAGAAAAAAATGTCAATATTAAATTTTAAAAATTTTTTATTTATAAAAAATTAATATTTTACAGTAAATTTTAGCTTGACTATTTTTCATTTGCTCAGTAACATTAAGGATAACTAATGTATACTAATTCAATAGGAAATATCGGTTAATTGATTGTTCCCACCGGTCAACCGGAGACATTGCTGCAAAATGTCTCCGGTATTTTTTTAATAGATGAATATGCCGACCAGTACACTGGAGGTCTTTACAGAAAATGTAAAGACCTTTTTTATGCGGGCTGGCATGGACTTAATTGAACTGCCGTATACCGAACGGTACGTACGGTTGTGTGAGAGGTCGGGGGTTAGTCACCTCTTCCTATTCAATTGAAATCAAAAGGGAGGAGTAAGATGAAGTTGTTGAAGAATTGCAGAGTGATAGGAATTTTATTGTTAGTAGGGACAGTTGTTTTATCTGCTGGCTGTCAGAACAAAACAGTTGCTGAAAAAGAAGGCAAAGCCGGAGGTGATGGCAAATATGAGACGCTGACACTGCGCTATCAAGGATCTCCTGGACAAGTCACTTTCCCGGAATTGGCGGAAGATTTAGGTTATTTAGATCCAATCAAACTTGAATGGGTTGGAAATACAACGAGTGGACCACAGGATATCCAAACAGCTGCAACAGGGGAAATTCATTTTGGCGGTGCATTTAATGGAGCAATTATTAAATTAAAAGCCAGCGGCGCCCCGATTAAAGCCGTGATCAGTTATTACGGCAGCGATGAAGATACGTTCAGTGGGTTTTATACATTAGAGGATAGTCCGATTAAAGAGGCGCGAGATTTAATTGGCAAAAAAGTCGGGATGAATACTCTCGGTGCACACCATGAATTCGTGTTAAAAGAATACTTGCGTCAAAATGGATTAACAGAGGAAGAAATTAAAAAAGTAACGATAGTGGTGATTCCGCCAGTCAATGCAGAACAAGCATTGCGTAGTAAACAAATTGATGTAGCTGTGTTAGGCGGAATGCTGCGAGACCGGGCATTAGAAAGGGGCGGGATTCGGAAGCTCTTTAGTGATTATGATTTGTTTGGTGCTTTTAATGCGGGCAGTTATGTTTTTACTGAGAAATTCATTAAAGAAAATCCGAATACTGTGAGAAAATTCGTTGAAGCAACAGCGAAAGCAATTGAATGGGCGCGTTCAACCCCTAGAGAAGAAGTCATTGCCCGTTATGAAGCAATTATTGAAAAAAGAAAACGAAAAGAAGATGGTGAAACAGTTAAATTTTGGAAAAGTACAGGAATCGGCTCGAAAGGAGGTTATATACAGGAGAAAGATTTTCAAGTGTGGATCGATTGGCTAATAAAAAGTGGTGAGTTGAAAAAAGGCGAAATTGGGCTGGATGACTTATACACAAATGAATTCAACCCTTACTAAAGGAAGCTTGAACAAAAATGTTTAGGAGGTGTTCAACAGGTGACAGATAAAATTCAATTTGACCATGTCACAAAAATTTTTAAAATTCGGGATGTTGAAAAGGGAAAAGGAAGCTTTAAAGAGTTTACCGCATTGAGGAACGTTCATTTTTCCGTTAAAAATGGAGAATTTCTAACGTTAGTCGGGCCGTCAGGATGCGGAAAATCAACTTTGCTTGATCTTCTCGGCGGATTGTCTCAACCAACATCTGGGAAAATTTTAATAGATGGGAAGCAAATCGACGGCCCCGGTTTAGATCGAGCAATTGTCTTTCAACAGTACGCCTTGTTTCCTTGGAAAACAGCTAAGGGAAATATTGAGTTTGGTTTAAAAGCGAAAGGTGTGCCAAAAAAGGAACGTTCGGAAATCGCCCGTCATTTTTTGGAGCTAGTCGGCTTGTCCGGCTTTGAAGAACGTTATCCCCACGAACTATCAGGCGGGATGAAGCAGCGTGTAGCTATTGCTAGAAGTTTGGCTTTTGACCCTGACGTTTTATTAATGGATGAACCGTTTGCGGCCTTGGATGCTCAAACACGCGAAACATTGCAAAACGAATTGCTTCGTATCTGGGAAAAAACAAAGAAGACGATCGTGTTCATTACTCATGGAATTGATGAAGCCGTGTACTTAGGACAGCGTATCGCTGTAATGACTTCACGTCCGGGGACGATAAAACAAATTATTACAAACTCAGCTCATTCCCAAGCAAAGGAAGACGATGCGCGTTCCACGCCGGAATTTGTAAAGACTCGCCATCAAATTTGGGATTTACTGCGGGATGAGGTCAGTAAATCGCAAAATGATCATAAAAAAGAGCATTCAGCTTAGGAAATTTAATAAAAGGAGTGATGACATTGGCTAGTGTTAGCAAATCCATTCAAACTACATATGAAACGAGAAAACATATCCGTTTTTCTTTTCACTGGATTCAAAAACTTGTGAAGCAAACAGCCGTTATTATCCTGCTGCTTTTATTTTGGGAAGTGGCGCCTCGCATTGGAGTGACCGATCCGACGTTCTTTCCGCCTTTTTCAAAAGTAGTTGAAGGCTGGTGGGGATTAGTTGTCTCAGGTGAATTATTGGCTCACTTTCAAGCGAGTATTGTACGTTCATTTATTGGATTTGGAATTGCGCTGCTTATTGCTATTCCTCTCGGATTATTGATTGGCTGGTACCCGATCGTTAGCGATTTGTTAAACCCGGTGCTGGAATTATTCCGAAACACAGCTGCATTAGCGTTATTGCCTGTATTTATATTAGTGTTTGGCATTGGTGAAACATCGAAAGTAGCGATTGTCTTATTCGCTTGTACATTTCCTGTTCTGCTAAATACTATTAGTGCCGTTCGAAATGTCGATCCGTTACTTATTAAATCGGCAAGATCAATGGGATTACCGCCATATAAATTGTTTTATCAAGTTATTTTGCCTGCATCTATTCCGACTATTTTTACCGGAATACGTATGGCGGGAACAGCTTCCATTCTCGTATTAATTGCTGCTGAAATGGTAGGGGCTAAAGAAGGATTAGGATACTTAATTAATTATACTCAAATGAATTTTCAAATTCCCGAAATGTATGCCGGTATTATTACCATTGCCATACTTGGCTTTGTATTAAATTATATTTTAGTATCTTTGGAAAAACGGTTCTCTGCTTGGAAGACAAATCAATAATAAAGGAAAGAGGGGAAAATTAAAATGATGGCAAATAAGCGCGAAATGAAATTAGGTGCATTTTTCATGATCCCGGGGCATCATGTCGCAGCTTGGCGGCATCCTGATGCAGAAGCTCATAATGTCATGAACTTTGATTTTATCAAAAGGCTTGCGCAAACGGCTGAACGAGGAAAGTTCGATATGATCTTTCTGGCGGACACGTATGCAGTAAGAACAGGCAATCACAAGGCATTTGAGCAGACAGTGAATACACTTTTTGAACCATTTACTCTGTTATCAGCCCTTTCATCTGTGACCGAACGCATTGGGCTTGCAGCTACCGTGTCGACCACATTTAATGAACCCTTTAATGTAGCGCGAAGATTTGCCTCGCTTGATCATTTGAGCAAAGGCCGGGCAGCATGGAATGTCGTCACATCCAATACGGAAGCAGAAGCTCATAACTTTAGCTTAGAGCAACATCTTCCGCATGAACAGCGTTATGATCGTGCTGAAGAATTTGTAGATATAGTGAAAAAGCTATGGGATAGTTGGGAAGATGACGCTTTAGTGATTAATAAGGAATCGGCTCAATTTGTGGACGGCTCAAAAATACAGGCCATTCATCATAAAGGAAAGTGGTTTTCTGTAGAAGGACCTTTAAACGTTTCCCGTCCTGTTCAAGGCCATCCGGTTGTGATCCAAGCAGGTTCGTCTGAAGCTGGAAAAGAGCTGGCCGCACGTACCGCGGAGGTTATTTTTACAGCGTGGCAGACGCTTGAAGAGGCTCAAGCTTTTTATGCTGATGTGAAAGGAAGAATGAAAAAATATGGGCGTTCACCAGATGAATTGAAGATTATGCCAGGTGTTTTTCCTGTTATCGGAAGTACTGAAGAAGTAGCTGAGAAGAATAAGAAGCTGCTGGAAGAACTTATTCCTGAAGAAGCAGGAGTTGCTCTTTTATCTGGAATGTTAAGTGTTGATTTATCAGGGTATCCTGTCGACGGTCCCTTGCCTGATTTGCCTCATTTGGAACAAATAAATGGAGGGAAAAGCCGTTTTAAGCTGTTAAAAGACCTTGCTGAGCGTGAAGGATTAACGATTCGTAAGCTATATCAACGGATAGCAGGAGCACGAGGGCATAGAGAAATTAAGGGAACACCTGAACAAATTGCCGATCAACTGCAAGAATGGTTTGAAAATGGGGCAGCTGATGGCTTCAATATTATGCCGCCATATTTGCCCGGAGGACTTGAAGACTTCGTTGACTTAGTGATACCTGAACTGCAAAAACGGGGATTGTTCCGCACGGAATATGAGGGCAATACTTTACGAGAACATTTAGGGCTAAAACGTCCTGAAAATACTTTAATTGCTAAAATAGGAGAGACACTGTAGATGAAGGGAAATATTGCATCTAAAAAAATAGTCATGCGAAAATGACAGTTTAATGGTCGAGTCAATTAGTTAGGGGTGTCCCAAAAAGTAAAACTTTAGGGCATCCTTTTTATTTTAGAAGTAAGAGCTGGCCGCTTCTTTATTGGAATTAGACTAAGATTCATTTATATAAATTATCTTTTTTATATAATTTAGAAATTAATAAATGTTTTAAATTGAAAAGTTCATACTCTATTTTTGTTGCATGGACTGGAAATTCGATAAAAAAAACTTTCTGAAACTTAGTATACGAGGAGTGAGAGGCTATGGAAATATTTCTAGCTTGGAAGGATAATTCTTGATTGAATGTTTCTTGCTGCTCGATGTGTTTCAATAATTTAGAAATGTGATCATCCGAATGAGGGAACGAACGATTTTCGTTTGGTTTTTCAGCTGGAACGTGGCCCGTTACTTCTTCGAACGCCCCTTTCCCAAACCGGTCAACGACAACGATCGCGGCGTTCTCTAACTGCATGTTGTGTTGTTGAACAAGGGTTTGGAAGTGTCTTAGTTTGACTAGGTCGCTTTCAATAAATAATCGCTGTGCTCGGTCATTTTTGATGAAGGTATAACCGTTCTTTTCCAAAGCTAGGTACCATTTTCGTAATGTACTATCACCAATTTCTAAGGTATGGCTCACTTCTTTGGTACTGTAAGCTCGTTCTTGCGATTTCATTCGTTCAACCTCCTAGTGGGATGGGACGGGATATAGAGCGTTCTCCTATCCGTTTTAGAAGCATTCGACAGATATAATTCATTTACCTGTTCTGTAAGGAGGAAAAGGGAGAGAAGGACTGCATAAAATCCGCCTTTTTTATGCAAGATTTAGAGCTTCATAAAAGGGGAAAACCCTTGATCCATCAAGGATGTATAAAATCCTGCATAAACGAGTCAAAACAGAAAACCGCCAATTCCTTGCGTATCAAGGGGTTGGCGGTTTTCATTACTTCCCATAGTTGGCTTTATGTTACCTAGATTTGTATAAAGCATTCACATATGTTTAATGATTTATTTTTTGGGTTTAAATTTATTATCTATTTCTTTAAATTCCTCACTATCAATATCTGGTGGTTCATCCTCATCTTTTCTTAATTTCCAACCAATAAATCCAGTAACCATCGCAAATATGAGTGAACCTTGCCATTCGATTTCAATATTTGCCATAAAATTATCTATTACTTCAATCAATAAAAAGGTAAGAGTTGTATTCAAAATAAATGGTAGCCATCCTTTACTCGTTTGAAGTATGCCAACAGATTTTAAAGCTTTTGGTATTGCATCTGTAATAAAAGCAAGAGGTATTTCAAGGAATAAATACAAAATAAAGAACAATACTAAATCCAATAATGAATTATATTGGAAACCTATTATTCTTAAAATGATGTATTCAAAAAAAGCAATAAAGAGTAATATTATCAGTACGATAGAAATAGAGATACCTACAGTTTTAAATTTATTGATATGAACTGCCTCCTTCAATTATTTTTCTCAATATTTTAAATTAGAACAGGTAATTATCATTACCAATTATTAGTAAAAATGATTTATATATATAAAGAACTTGAGAAAGTCTCTTTTCTAATTTTATTTATTTATCATCATTAAGGAACTATATGCATTCACTTTTCCTTCTCCAAAATAATTGTCTCTACCAGGCTTACCGATATCAGAACTTCCCTTCTCTAGATATTTAAGCACTTTATTAACAGAAGGCTTATTACCTGTTCGTTCTGTATACTCTGAAATAATAAGAGCTGCCGTAGCACTGACTTGTGCTACGGTATAACTTGTTCCTTTAGTTAGTGTGTATCCTTGAGGAATTCCAAGCCCCTTTACTTTCTGCATATTTTACAGCTTTTTTATATGCCTTAATCAGTAACTTATCTTCTTTTTCTGACTTAATAAAATAAGTACCGACGCTTAAGTTGATCACATCATTATCATTATTAGCTGCATCAATAATAGCTTCTATCACCCATACTGATTTCCCTACCTCATTTCCAATAACTTTGTAAGGAACAATTGTTGTATCTGGAGCAATACTTGACATTATCCCAGCAATAGTTGTGCCATGACCTAATTCATCAGTAATATCCATGTCATTTGTGACATAATTTTTTGCTAATGTTAAATCAATATTTTCTTTTATCAATGGGTGTTCTATATCTACTCCACTATCTATTAAAGCAATTGTGGAATGTTCCCCTGTATCAATAGATAAATTCTTATAATCACTTGTCACATCTTTTAAATACCAATTAAAAGGCGTAAATGTTTCAGAATTTAGTGATGGAAACTCGATATTAGTGTCAAATTGATTAGATTCTTTAAACTCATCGAGTGTTAATTGCTTCACTTCGTTTAGAATTCTATTTGGTGTAACGGCATCTTCGTAAGGGGAAATGAGATCTGGTAATTCCCCTTGTACATCTATATATTCTATTATTTTATTTTCAATTTTATTTACATCTATATTTTTAGAATTCTCTACATATATTAATCCAATATCTTCGATTGCTGTTACATTCAAAGACGGGTATTGGTTTTTCATAATTTCTAAAACTTCTTTAGCCTGTTTAGGACTTTTTAATAAATATGTGTAGTTTTCTAGAGAATTATTTTTTTCTACAGTATTGTTTGATTCGGCAGAACCATAAACCGGAAATAAGACTAATATGAAAAAAATACTTGGAAGAACAAACAAATACTTTTAAATTATTTTTCTACCCCACTTTATACAAATTCAAAATTTCCAAACATTCAGTAGTATATCACACTATTATAAAAAATTCCAATATTTTCATATATTTTACAAATTTAAACTTCGATTATATTTTTCGTTTTTATTAATTTCGATTAGGAACTGAAAGCAGCAGGGATTTATCAAACATATCATCAATGATTTCGTTCTTACCATATAAGTATATGTTTTTCAGTATTTCTCGAAGCTCCACATGAAAATTTAGTACATTATTGCGAAAATGGCAAAGAATTTAAAGGTAAAACAGCACAATTGTTTGTATAATCAGAAAATAAAAATTGTTAAAATTATTCCATAAATTAAATCAAATATAAGGAGTGGTTGAAATGGCTATTATGCGGGTTGGCAAGGCTGAAATAAGAGTCATGGATCTTGAAGAATCAGTCAAGTATTACACAAATGTAATTGGTCTTGAAGAGATGAGAAGAAGTGAAGGGAGAGTTTATTTAAAGGCGTGGGATGAATTCGATCATCATAGCCTTATTCTTCAGGAGGCTGACTCTCCTGGCCTTGATCACATTGCTTTTAAAGTAGAAAACGAAGAAGATTTAGCCAAGTACGAAAAGAAGATTGAACAATTCGGGTGTACATTAAAACGGGTTTCAAAAGGAACAAGAATTGCGGAAGGAGAAGCAATTCGTTTTGAACTTCCAACAGGCCACCAAGTTGAATTGTATCATAAAATCGAGCGTGTCGGTACGAAAACAGGAGATTGGAATCCTCACCCATGGCCGGATGGACTGCGGGGAATTGCGCCGCATCGTCTCGATCACCTAGCATTAACAGGAGATGATATAGACACTGTAACGAGATTTTTCACTGAAGTCCTGGATATGTTCGTTAGTGAAAAAATTACAACAGTAGATGGAGAACAAATGGTGGGGAGCTTTATTTATGCTAGAAATGGAAAACCGCATGATGTTGCCTTTATTAAAGGACCGGACAAGAAGATGCACCATGTCGCGTTCTATGTTGACAATTGGTATGATGTGCTAAAGGCAGCAGATATTTTATCAAAAAATAATGTCCAATTCGATGTTACACCGACACGCCATGGCATTACGCGAGGACAAACAACTTATTTCTTTGATCCTTCAGGCAATCGCAATGAAGCTTTTGCGAGCGGTTACATTACTTATCCTGATTTTCCAACTATAACATGGACTGAAGACAAAATCGGTCAAGGAATTTTTTATCACAGAAGAGAGTTGACGGAGTCATTCGCCAAGGCATTGACGTAAGAAAAAGCACAACTGATCATAAGCGAGGATAAAAACATGCCGATTATTCAAATTCAATTGTTTGGAAGTCTTACAGTAGAACAAAAAGAGACGTTAATAAAAGAAACATCGGACGCAGCAGCCCATGCCTTAAATGTGCCATTAAGCACCATTCGTGTACTGATTCAAGAGCTTCCTGCGGAAAACTGGGGAATTTCCGGAGAATCAGCACAAAAGAAACTCAGTCAAACTAAAGGAAAATAATCGAAATTCTTGTATTTTTAAAGAATTTTCACGATTCTTTCATATCTGTGTGGAACAGATTTCGCAGTGTTTAAACTAAAAAGTGTATTTTGTAAGCGTTATCAAGAAATTTTTAATCTTTTATGGAAATAGGCAGACCGAATAGCGGTTTGCCTTACCTTAAATGATATGTAGGGAGACGCTGAATCTCCTTAAATGACAGGTCGGGGGAGGAAAATTAGAATGGAAAAAAATAGAATTTTGTTAGAGAATAAACCGGACATCGCTACTCTTCTTGCCAAAGCAGAAGAGGTAGGGCGTCTTGCTGAGGAAGAAGCTAGCGAAGCTGATCGAAATGCCCGTTTTTCTGATCGGGTGGCTAAGGCCATTAAAGATGCAGAGTTTCACAAGCTTTTGCGTCCCAAGCGGTACGGAGGGCTTTTAGTAGACTTAAGGACTTATAGAGAGATTATCCGCACAGTGGCTCGCCACAGTGTGGCCGGTGCTTGGCTGACATACTTTTACTCCATGCATGAAGTTTGGGCTGCATATCTGGATCCAAAAGGCAGAGAAGAAATCTTTGGGCAAGGAGGATTGCTGGCTGACGTGGTGGCCCCTGTAGGCCGAGTAGAGAAAGATGGTGAAGGCTACCGTCTCTATGGGCAGTGGAACTTCTGCAGCGGTGTCCTCCATAGTGATTGGATCGCTCTCGGTGCCATGATGGAACTGCCTGACAGCAATGGTCCAGAGTACTGTCTGTTGGCGTTGCCCAAGTCTGATGTCAAAATCGTAGAAAATTGGAATACGATTGGTCTCCGTGCTTCTGGAAGCAATGGAGTACTTGTCGAAGGCGCCTATGTGCCATTGCATAGAATCCTACCAGCTGGTCGAGTGATGGCTGATGGAAAACCGGTCGGGGGCGATTATGATGAGAATGATCCGGTATATCGTATACCGTTTATGCCGCTTTTCTTGCTGGGATTCCCTTTAGTATCTTTGGGCGGGGCAGAACGGCTGGTGTCACTATTTCAAGAGCGCACCGAGAAACGTATTCGTGTCTTCAAGGCCGGTGCGAAGGAAAAGGACTCTGCGGCCAGTCAGCGGTTACTGGCTGAAATGAAAACAGAATTAAATGCAATGGAGGGCATTGTTGAACAATATATTCGCCAGCTAGAGGCTTGTCAAAAAGAAGGAAAGACCGTGATGAACGATATGGAAAGAGAACAACTGTTTGCATGGCGAGGATATGTGGCAAAGACGTCAGCTAATATCGCTGTGAGAACAATGCTGACACTTGGAGGCAATTCGATCTTTAAAGGAGATCCGGTCGAACTGTTCACGCGAGATTTGTTAGCTGTGGCGGCTCATCCAAACTCCCTGTGGGAGGACGCTATGGCTGCATACGGAAGGACATTATTTGGTTTACCGGGTGATCCAGTCTGGTAAAGAGAGCGGCAGAGTGTGTAATTGGAGTTAAAATCACTCTTTATGAGTGTGAAATGTTTTAGGTAGAGGGAGTTCAACTTCGCATAAAGCTCGGACCAATAAAACCAGCTGGATGGTTGTTATTCAATTCTTAACAGTTGTGAGGGACCAGCACAATATTTATGGTTCAATTATGGGGAATTTTAACAGAAAACTACCGAAAAAGGAAAGGATACTGATACCGATGGATGATCGTTTGTTTCGCAACGTAATGGGGAAATTTGCAACAGGGGTGACAGTCATAACGACGGAGATCGATGGGAGTATACACGGTATGACTGCAAATGCGTTTATGTCCGTATCGTTAAATCCAAAATTAGTGCTTATTTCGATTGGTGAAAAAGCTAAGATGCTTGACCGCATTAAAAAATCTAAAACATATGCCGTGAGCTTTTTGGCTGAAAATCAAAAGGAAATATCTATGCAATTTGCCGGACAAATCAAGGAAAATCGTGAAGCTGAATTTGATTGGTTGAACGGTATGCCTGTGATAAAAGGAGCGATCGCTTCCTTGACATGCAATGTGGTTGCAGAATATGAAGCAGGAGATCATACATTGTTTATTGGAGAAGTTACAGATGTTCATTTTCAGGAAGATGCTGAACCGTTAATATTTTTCCAAGGAAAATACCGCGAATTAAAATCTCTAAAAGAAAGCGTCCATAGTTAACGATTCCGTTGAAAAGAGGGGAGCTCAATTTCTTTATCATAGTGCTAACAACGGGCGATCGAGTAGCTCTCTTTTTTACGAACCGAACCATCGTATAGTCATAGAAACGACGGAAATTTAATGGTTATGAAACAGAATTTAAGCGTAAGAAGCAGGAGGGGAGGGAAAATCATGTTTAAGGTGCAGGTGATCGATGATGGCGAAGGAAACCGCGAATTGCTATGCCATGATCGGGAAAGCTTGCTTGATGCGGCTAATAGAAAGGGCATTAAAATTCCTTATGCTTGTAAAGGCGGTGGGTGTGGAATGTGCAAAATTAAAGTGGAGGAAGGAGAATTTGAAAGAGGTACCAGTTCCAAAGCAGTGTTGCCTGACACGGAAAGAGCGGTGAATTATACATTAGCATGCAAGACGTATCCAAAAACCGATATGAAGATTCTTATTGATCTATCTAAAGTCACTCACTCTTCTTAGGTGGTGAAAACATGAAAGCTGATGAACTGGACTTAACGAAAATTTATAAAATCTCTACTCTTACCAATCAAGACGATCCACAAGAGCGAATAGTTACGATTCCAACAGCCGCCATGGGGATGCTGCGCCACGAGCTGATAGAAACGTTGGGAAACGAGCGAACGAAAGGGTTCCTTCTGCGTCATGGATGGCATTGCGGGGTTAAAGATGCGCAAAAAGCGTTAGAAATGGACTGGGATAGCAAAAAGGAGCTTTTATTCGTAGGTCCGAGAATGCATACGCTGCATGGCTATCTAGAAGAGGTAGATGTATTAGTGGCAGAAGTGGACTTTTCCAATGGAACGATGCACCATGAAGCAATTTGGAAAAATTCTTATGAAGCTGAAGAACATCTTCAAAGATTTGGGCTTGCTCACGAGCCTGTTTGTCATACACTTGTTGGCTATGCAAGCGGATATTTATCAACTATTCTTGGCAAAAAAGTCATAACGAAAGAGGTTAAATGCAAAGCAATGGGCCATGAATATTGCCACGCTGTCTGTCGAACTGTTGAAGAATGGGATGGCGAAATAGATGGCGAGCTCAAATATTATAAGGCAGATAATATTATCGGCGAGCTTGATGAGACGTTTAAGAAGCTAAAAATAGAAAGAGACAATCTTAGTAAAGCGTACGAGGTTCATCGAAAGCTGATGGAAGAGGTTCTAAAGGAAAATGACTTATCTTCGATTGCATACGCTCTTCATCAAATCACAAAGATACCTGTGCTCATAGAAGATGTCAATTTCAATCTAATTGCTTTCGCGGGGTTTCCAGAACAAAATGCTTCTTTTGCTTCCGATAACTTTAAAAAATGGATTCATCAAAAAAGTAAATACTTAAGAGATTTGAAAACTTTAAAGCAAACGTTATTTTTAGAATCTTTCTCTAAACAAAAAAGACTGATTACTCCGATCTATCTGGATCGAAAAATTGTCGGGTATTGCTCTTTTCTTTATGAAGAAAAAGCTCCGCAGGAAGTGGATAAGTTGATAATACAACATGGAGCGCTTGCTTGTTCGCTTTATTTGTTGAATGAGCGAACTCGCTTTAATACGGAGCAACGGATTAAGAGAAAATTTTTGGACGATATTTTATCTAAACAAATTTCTTTTGAAGAAATGACCAAGCGGGCCTATTATATAGGCTTTCAATTGAATGATCCGTACTTTATGATTGCAATCGATACTTTGCTTCAAAAACCATCAGTTGAAGAAGAGATGGGCTTTAACGATGATTTAATAAATGATATTTCCATATTTATGAAAAATCAAGGGTTAAATGCTTTATTTGGTCAAAAATCTGGAAAGGTCATCATTCTTTTATCCGAATGTCTGTTGTTAAAAAACAAGATGAATAAGGAAAACTTTTGTAAATCATTAATTGATTACTGTTCCAATAAATATCCTCAATATTTATTTAAAGTAGGAATCAGCTCAAACACCAGTTCAATAGAAGAGGCATCTCAACTGTATGAAGAGTGCCTGTCAGCGTTGAGGGTCGCCAACCGTCATCAGAAGATTATTTTCTTTGATTCCTTAGGGATTGAAGGAATCATCTTCCAAATGAAAAATATAAACCCGATTCAAAAGTTCATTTATAAAAAATTAGGAAAGTTAATTGAAGAAGATAAAAACAGAAATATGGAATTCACTAAAACACTTTATTATTACTTGAGCAACGGCAGCAATGTTCATAAAACAGCGCGTGCTATGAATTTTTCTATAAGCGGTTTGCGGTATCGGCTGCAAAAGATAAATGAAATTTTGCAAATCGATATCAATTCTCCCAGCGTAGGCTATCAGATGTTTTTGTCTCTTCGATTCCTCATCTACTGGGGGGAACTAAATATCGACCTAGATTTGCATTTAGATAAAGAGGAGATTGTTGGAGACTGAAAGATGAACAGCTTTTCTTTTTAAATAAATGGTCAAGGAGACTGGGACGGCACGTGAAATTGCAGCAGCTGCCTATATTGGAGAAATTCCGGATATAAATGGATCATTAAATATTAAGCTTGCTAAAAACATGATTCTTTCAAGCATCTGCTTTTGGTTCTCTAGGAATCAGCCGGTATTTTCTAAATCAAGACGATTATATTTTTGTCGAATGGATGCCTGTACATTTCTTCAACCCATTAACAGCAAGATTTGCCGAGTCAAGAGGAATGTAAAGAGAAGCTGTCATATGATATGTCTTCATGAATAGAAAAATCAGATATCCGAATCGTTAGCAAAAGTAGAAGAAACCTAAACGAGGTGCATACCATTATGCAGGTTATTGATGAAAAAGTGATTCAATTCGCTGACTGCCTTATGGAAGCGGAAAAAAATAGGAAAGCTGTTGAGCCGCTAACTTCTCTCGATCAAGAAATCACGGTAGAGACTGCATATAAAGTTCAATTAGTAAATATTCAACGGAAAGCTAACACTGGACAACGAATCGTAGGGAAAAAAATAGGATTAACATCCTTGGCGATGCAAAAGCTGTTAGGAGTCAATGAACCGGACTACGGTCATTTATTGGATGAAATGAAGGTGGAAAATAGAGGAGCTCTTCCTTATGAAAAGGTTCTCCAGCCAAAAGTAGAAGCAGAGATCGCCTTTGTTTTAAAGAAAGATTTAATCGGTCCAAGAGTAACAGAGCTGGATGTACTTCAAGCAACAGATTATATAGCTTCAGCCTTAGAAATTGTCGATAGCCGCATCGCCGATTGGAATATAAAATTGCAGGATACGATTGCTGACAATGCTTCTTCAGGTTTTTTTGTATTAGGTGACAAGCAAGTGGCTGTTGATTCTTTAGATTTATCAAGGATAGGAATGGTGTTATATAAAAACGGAGAGGTCATGAACACAGGAGCAGGGGCGGCAGCTTTGGGGAATCCAGCTACCTGTGTAGCCTGGCTAGCCAATAAGCTGTTTGAATACGGAATAACACTTAATGCAGGAGAGATTATTCTTTCAGGTGCTCTTTCCGCCGCCATCGATGCGGAGCCGGACGATTTTTTTCAAGCCCGTTTTGCTCATTTAGGCGAAGTAAGCGTTCGCTTTTGCTAGCAACAGTTAAAAAAGAGTGATAGAAACGGAGTGATATTCATGACTAAAGTAAACGTCGCTATTCTTGGATCAGGAAATATCGGCACAGATTTAATGTTGAAGCTGGAACGTTCCAATATTTTGCAATTAACAGCTATGATTGGGATTGATCCTGAATCAGATGGTTTGCGCCGTGCGAAAGAAAAAGGGTATACGGTTATCAGCACAGGAATCGAAGGTTTTCTTAAGAATCCGGAACTTGCTGATATCGTCTTTGATGCAACATCAGCTAAAGCGCATATCCGTCATGCAAAGCTGTTAAAGGAAGCGGGTAAGATGGTTCTTGACTTGACTCCTGCAGCTGTCGGAGCACTCGTCATCCCGTCTGTAAATCTCCATGAACAACTCGAAGAAAGGAACGTGAATCTCATTACATGCGGCGGCCAGGCGACCATTCCGATTGTCCACGCAATTAATCGGGTGAGTCGAGTTGATTATGCTGAAATTGTCGCAACCATTGCAAGTAAAAGTGCGGGACCGGGAACAAGGGCAAACATTGATGAGTTTACACAAACGACGGCACGCGGCATTGAAAAAATTGGCGGAGCCAAAAAGGGAAAAGCCATCATCATTTTAAATCCGGCGGAGCCGCCTATTATTATGAGAAATACTGTTTATGCTCTAGTAGAAGAAGCAAGTATGAATGAAAAAGCCATTGTTCAATCGATTTTAGAGATGGTGGAAACGGTCCAATCGTATGTACCGGGATACCGGATACGTACCGATCCAATCATTGATGGGAATAAAATCACTGTCTTCCTTGAAGTAGAAGGAGCAGGCGATTATTTGCCGAAATATTCTGGAAATCTTGATATTATGACGGCTGCTGCGGTAAAGGTTGCGGAAGAATTCGCAAAACATCAATTAGCAGCACAAACGGCGTAGAGGAGGAAAACCGCATGGCAAAAAAACGTGATGTATTAATTACGGAAGTAGCTTTGCGAGACGGGAGTCATGCCATTGCCCATCAATACACAGTCGATCAAGTCGCAAAAATCACCAAAGCTTTAGATGAAGCGAACGTTCCATACATCGAAGTCGCACACGGAGACGGATTGGCCGGTTCTTCTTTGCAGTATGGATTATCTCGCACAAATGAGCTCGAGCTGATTGAGGCCGCCGTGTCGGTTTGCAAGCAATCAAAAATCGCCGTCTTGCTTCTGCCGGGAATCGGCACGATGAAAGATTTAAAACATGCTGCCGAGCTTGGGGCGAAGATGGCGCGGGTTGCAACTCATGTAACAGAAGCAGACGTTTCTGCCCAGCACATTGGGCTGGCAAAAGAGCTTGGAATGGAAACAGTCGGATTTTTAATGATGGCCCACATGGCGCCAGTTGAAAAACTGGTAGAACAAGCAAAGCTGATGGAAAGCTACGGAGCGGATGTCGTTTATGTCGTTGACTCAGCAGGAGCACTTCTTCCGCATGAAGTCAGGGATAGAATTCGTGCCCTTAAGCAGCATGTAGGAGTGGAAATTGGCTTTCATGGCCATAACAACCTGTCTCTGGCCATGGCGAACAGCTTGGTTGCCATCGAAGAAGGAGCGACCCGCATTGATGGAAGTGTTCGATGTTTGGGAGCAGGGGCAGGAAATACCCAGACGGAAGTGTTGGTAGCTGTGTTGGATCGATTAGGAAAGGAAACCGGTATTGATCTTTATAAAATGATGGATCTTGCAGAAGAAATTGTGGCGCCAATGCTTCCAGCTCCCCAAGAAATTACAAGAGACAGCCTTGTGCTGGGATATGCCGGTGTTTATTCAAGCTTTCTGCTCCACACCAAGCGGATAGCCCAAAAATTAGGGATTGACTCGCGCGATATTTTTGTTGAACTCGGCAAACGCAAAGTAGTTGGCGGTCAAGAAGACATGATTGTAGACGTAGCAACAGAAATTGCGAAGAAGAGAGAAAAATCGCCAGTTTCATAAGGAGGTGTTGGGGCAATGGCAGTAAAAGTTCGTCACTATCGAAAATTTGCTGAATTGTTAAATGAAGCGGAATATGAAAAAAGGGAGATTACTCGCATCACAGAAGATATTTTGGACCTTTCTGTGGAGGAATCATACAAGATACAAAAGGAGCTCATCAAAATCAAAATAAACAGCGGTCATCGCATCATTGGTTCGAAAATGGGGCTGACAAGTCAAGCGAAAATGACGCAAATGAATGTGAAAGAACCGATTTACGGATATCTTTTTGATTATATGTTCGTTCCAAACGGCGGAGTCGTCCATTTGAGCGAATTTATACATCCGAAGGTAGAAGTGGAGATTGCTTTTATTTTAGGTGAGGACTTAGAGGGCCCAAATGTAACGAGAACACAAGTGCTGTCGGCAACAAAATATGTCGCACCGGCCTTAGAAATTATTGATAGCCGCTATAAAGATTTTAAGTTTACTTTGCCGGATGTTGTTGCAGATAACGCTTCTTCGTCAAGAGTTGTAATCGGGAGCACATTGACTCCAATCCACACGTTAAAAATTGATTTAGATTTGATAGGTGCAGCGCTTTATGTAAATGGGGAATTAAAAGCTTGCGGAGCTGGTGCAGCGGTATTAAATCATCCGGCAAATTCTGCTGCTGTTTTGGCTAATATGCTGGCGCGCAAAGGAGAGAGTTTAAAAGCGGGCGACATGATTTTAACTGGGGGCATCACTGAGGCGATCAATCTAACAGCTGGAGATACAGTAATCGGGCAATTAGATCAACTCGGAGATGTTTCGTTTAGTGTAAAAGAATAAGAATGCGGATGCCTTGCTGGCGGTATATGAGATTTCATCTATAAAATAACATTCCATTTTTAAGGAGGAATTTTGATGAATAATGTCTTGTCATATGAATATGAAATTCACCTCCCTTCAACCGCAGAAGAGGGAAAGAAGTATCCTGTTGTTTTCGCATTGCACGGCATAGGGTATGACGAACAATACATGCTTTCATTAGTGGAAGATTTAAAAGAGGAATTTATTTTAATAGGCATTAGAGGTGATCTTCCATATGAAGATGGATACGCATATTATTATTTGAAAGAATATGGAAAGCCAGAACGAGAATTGTTCGATATTAGTGTAAATAAATTAAAGAACTTTATTGAAGCTGCACTAAAAAAATACCCGATTGATTCTGACAAAGTATATTTGATTGGCTTTAGCCAAGGAGCAATCTTAAGTATGACACTCGCTTTAATATTGGGCGAAAAAATAAAAGGGATTGTTGCAATGAATGGATATATACCATCGTTTGTGAAGGAAGAATATCCATTGAAGTCTATCGAGCGGTTGTCTGTGTTTTTAACTCAAGGAGAATCAGATCATATTTTTCCTTTAAACATTGGACAGGAAAACTATGATTATTTGCGCAAACATGCAGCTTCTGTGAAGTATACCATTTATCCGGCTGGACATGAAATATCACAAGACAATCAACGAGACATCGTTTCATGGCTGCGTCAGGATGCTTACAACTACGGTCAAAATAAGACAACAAATCTCGCATGATAAAAGGCATCGATTTAATAATATTGGGGGAGGTTGATTATGATAGAAACGGGAAAGTATGCTGATGTGAAAGGAATCAAAACACATTATCACGAGGACGGGAAAGGAGAACCCCTTCTTCTTATTCATGGCTCTGGTCCCGGGGTTTCTGCATGGGCTAATTGGCGTTTAGTATTTCCGCTCCTTTCCCAGCATTTTCATCTTTATGCCCCAGATGTCGTAGGATTTGGTTATACGGAAAGGCCGAAAGATATTCAATATTCCGTGAATGTATGGGTCGAACACATGATTAACTTTGTCGAGACGATGAATCTTGAGAAGGTTTCAATCATTGGAAATTCCATGGGTGGAGCTTTAGCTCTGCATATTGCAAATCGTCGCCCTGATCTTGTTAAGAAGTTAATTTTGATGGGAAGCGCAGGGATTGAATTTCCAATTACAGAGGAACTTGATGCCGTTTGGGGATATACGCCGAGCATTGAAAATATGAAAAAAATCATTGGCATTATGTCAAATGATCCAAGCATGGGGGAAAATGACAACCTGGTCAAAATGCGCTATGAAGCTAGCATTCAGGAAGGTTTTCAAGAATCGTATTCCGCAATGTTTCCGCCGCCTAGACAAAAACATGTGAATGCTTTGGCGCTTACAGAGGAACAATTTCGGGCAATAGAAATTCCGGTTTTACTCATTCACGGAAGAGAAGACCGGGTGATCCCATTGGACAAAACAAGCTGGAAATTATCTCAAATTGTTCCTGACGCCCAACTTCATGTCTTTCCAAATTGCGGCCATTGGGTGCAAATCGAAAAAACAGAATTTTTTGCAGGTCAAGTAATAGAATTTTTGAATAAATAAGCGGATTTTTTACGTACTGCTTCCTGCTTTCAATATGTGCAAAAACCATTTTTTCTTTTCTTAACGTAATCAGAATTCGTTTAATTTAGCGAGGGGATGCTGATGATCACCGTTTGTAAAAAACATATTAAGAACGGAATAAACTTACTCAACACACCGCACGTACAAAAATTATCGCAGAAATATTGGGAGCATGAATGTATTTTTTGTGATGAACCAGCTCATTTTAAACTTTTTTATAGTACGCCTTACAGTACGTCCTATCGAAAATTCCTTTCCTTAAACAAAAATCATTCGTCGCTTACTGGTTAATTCTGAATTTAAAATAGAATCTTTTGTTTTTAAGCCCGCGCCGGGTTTCGTTTGCTGGCCGCTGCCTATGGCAGTTTGGCTAGAGCATCCGAAGTCCGGCGTTTTAATTTATCTAAAAAACTCAATACAGGCTGAGCAGTTAATTTAAGTAAGAGAGAAGCTTTTATTTTTTAATAAAATTTTAATCTCCGTTCGATATATGAATTTGGAGATAAGCGAGATTCCCTTTTGCAGTGTCTCTGCAATATAACCCCAAATATACGCAGAGCGATTAGTCTCATCTATTTCCATTTCCATATGCGTTTACATCAGTTGAGATTAAGAAAATATGATGTCAAAAACGGTACAGTGCGCTTTTAGCATTTGGAAAGAAAAATAAATTACAAACTCTAAATTAACTAGTGTTACTCTAATGGCTTCAAGCAACAACAGAGTTTTTAATAAATTCATAGTTTTCAATTGATTAGGTTTTCTTAACAACAACAAGATAGGCTGTAATCTTATTTTCCATAATGATTTTAAAAATCTATTTCTCAATTTGAGCCTGTCGGCTTTAAAATATTTCTAAAATAATTATTATAATTTCTATTGATTTTATGGGTATTTGCTGTTATATTATTAAAAAATGAAAATTAATTATCAATTATTGATAATTATCGAGTTTCAAATGAAGTAAGGGGGGATGAAAATGGAAGCCATACGAGCTGCAAGGGGTCCCCAGCTTCGTTGTAAAGGATGGCGGCAGGAAGCCCTATTGCGATTATTAGAAAATGTGCTAGAGAATGGGGAAAATCCTAAAGAGCTTGTCGTATATGCCGCATTAGGAAAAGCCGCTCGAAATAGGGGATCATATCAAGCGATTGTCGAGGCATTAAAAAATTTAGAGGAAGATGAAACTTTAGTAATTCAGTCTGGTAAACCGATTGGTATTTTCAAGACACATGCTTATGCTCCGCTAGTCGTTATGGCGAACTGTAATTTAGTAGGGAAATGGGCAAATAGCGAAAATTTCTATGAACTTCAAGAGAAAGGATTGATTGCCTGGGGAGGTTTAACGGCTGGAGCCTGGCAGTATATCGGTTCTCAAGGGGTTATTCAAGGAACTTATGAAATATTCGCCACTATTGCTCGCAAGTATTTTCACGGCAGTTTGGCTGGCCGCTTTATTTTAACGGCTGGTTTAGGAGGAATGGGAGGTGCACAGCCGCTCGCAGGTGTAATGGCCAACGCAGCCATCTTGTGTGTAGAAGTGGATGAAGATCGAATTGATAGACGAATAGAAACAGGATATTTGCAAAAGAAAACACACAGTTTGGATGAAGCGCTGCAATGGATTGACCAAGCGAAAAGAGATAAAAAGAGTTTATCTGTTGGATTGGTTGGCAATGCCGCCCAAGTTTATCCGGAAATTTTAAAACGGGGAATCATCCCTGATATTGTGACTGATCAAACATCCGCTCACGATCTTGTGTATGGCTATATCCCGGAAAACTATACGATCGAGGAAGTACATGAAGCAAGAAAGCTAAACCCGAAAAAGCTGGCTGCTGATGCTCGCAAATCTATAGCAAAAGAAGTTCGGGCTATGCTGGAATTTAAGCGGCGCGGCGCCATTGTTTTTGATAACGGGAATAACATCCGGACACAGGCATCACAAGAAGGTGTTCATGATGCGTTCGAAATTGACATTTTCACCGAAGCATTTTTACGTCCATTATTTAGTCGAGCAATTGGACCATTTCGTTGGATTGCTTTGTCGGGGGATCCAGAAGACATTTACAAAATAGATGACTATATTCTTGAACACTTTCCTGACAATGAAATTGCGACCAATTGGATTAGGCTGGCCAAAGAGTATGTTCCATTTCAAGGATTGCCGGCGCGTATCGGTTGGTTTGGCCACGGAGATCGTACAAAACTGGCAACAGCAGTCAATGAAATGGTGCAAAAAGGCCAATTGAGCGGTCCGATTGCATTTACTCGTGACCATCTCGATGCTGCATCGATGGCTCACCCGAATATTATGACGGAACGAATGAAAGATGGAAGTGATGCAATTGCCGATTGGCCGCTTCTGAACGCTATGCTGAATTGCTCTTCAATGGCGGATTTAGTCGCTATTCATTCAGGCGGAGGTGGCTATACCGGTTATATGACAAGCGCCGGTGTAACGATAGTAGCCGACGGTACTGAGCAAGCAAGCATAAGATTAAATCTTACGCTTGATAATGATACAGGACTCGGTGTTTTACGTTATGCTGATGCAGGATATGAAGAAGCATTGGATGAGGTTGAGAAAAAAGGATTGCGGAGAATTGACATAAAGTAGTGATCAGCAACAGATAAATAGATTAGGAGGAATGATGGTTGTGCGTCAATTAACGAAAGACGACGTATTGGCCGCTGTAAAAGGAGGATCAGTCTTTGCTTCCGGCGGCGGCGGTTGGGTTGATCATGGTCTGGAAATTGGCATGGCGGCCATTGCAGTAGGAAAGCCGAAGTTAGTTTCTGTCGATGAATTGCAGGATGATGACATTATTGTCACTGCAACTGCCATCGGTGCTCCAGCGGGAACAACTGATTGGCAAATGCTTGGAAAAGATTATATAAAAGCAGTGCAGCTTGTACAAGAAAACTATAATGGAAAAGTTGTCGGTTTGATGACCCCGCAAAACGGAATGTCCAGCAGCATTAATGGTTGGCTTCCAGCCGCAGCACTTGATTTGGTTGTGGTTGATGCTACTGGGGATATGCGTGCTCATCCGACTGGTAAGATGGGGGCAATGGGGCTTGCTGGACGTTTGGATTTTGAAACGGTGCAGGCCGTTGCCGGAGGAAAACCAGAAACTGGATCGTACATTGAGTTAGTAGTCAAAGGGACGCCTGCGAAAACATCAAATATTTTGCGGACAGCATCAGATATGTCTGGAGGATTTATCGCTTGCGCGCGGCATCCTATACCTGCTAGTTATGTGAAGCAGCATGCGGCTATCGGCGGCATAAGCCGAGCGTTAGAGCTTGGGTACGCGATTATGAATGCGGAACCGAAGGGTGCTGAAGCGGTAATAGAAACGATTTGTCAGACGACAAAAGGATATATTGTAGGAAGCGGAAAAGTGGTCAAAAAAGATGTCCATTACAAAGGCGCCTTTGATATCGGTACAATTTTGGTTGAAGGAGAGGGGAAAAAACTCACCCTTCATGTCATGAATGAGTATATGGCTGTAGATGACGAAAGAGGCAACAGGTTGACAACATATCCAGACGTCATTACAACACTCAATCCAAATACAGGGGAACCTGTCAGCGTTGGACATGTAGAAGAAGGAATGGACATCATTGTATTTAGCATTAACAAATCAAATATTCCATTGAGTTCTAGTGTGAAGGATCCTTTAGTTTACCCAGAGGTTGAGCAAGCATTAGGTATCAGCATTGCTGATTATGCTTTGGCAACTGATGAGAGTTAAGACAAAGCCAGCTGGAAGGTGTAGTGAATGTCGCTAAATGGTTCGCAAACGTTAAAAAAAGCGTTAGACATTTTATTTGTCCTAGGAGAAGCAGAAACACCATTATCTGTCAGTGAAATTGCTCAACGAGCCTCAATTCCGGAGAGCACTGTCTATCGTTTATTGCAAACGTTAGAGAATAACGGAATTATTGAGAGGAAATCTAAAGGACAAATAACTCTTGGGTTACGCATTCTAGAATTAGCCCGCAGTCTAACGCAACAAATGGATCGTTATTTAAACGTAATTGCACGTCCGATAATGGAGAAAATTACTGAGAAAACGAATGAAACATCGATTCTAGCAGTTCGTTCAGGGATTGAAGTAATTTGTATAGAAAGTATCGCAAGCTCGCGCTTAATTCGATTTGCCATTGAGAATGGAAGATTGCTGCCTCTTCATCGGGGGGCATCTGGAAAAATTATTCTCGCATATGAAAATGAAAAAATAGTAGAACAAGTATTGCAAAAACTTTCGAGTGAACAGGAGAAGAAGCAGCTCATTTCTGAATTAGAAAAAATTAGGAAGCAAGGGTACTGTATAACGATAGGAGAAGTAGATTCGGACATTTGCGGAATTTCAGCGCCTATCTTCAATTACCAGGGACGAGTTGTAGCGAGTTTGACTGTCGCAGGGCCTGCTGAACGGATTGACTTAGAAGCAAGAGAGAACATCGTTAGTGTAATAACGGATGCTGCTCATCAAGTATCGCAAAAATTTATCGAAACAGCTACTTTTTGATCATGGTCAGGAAGAGGGAGTGCAAATGGAGCAGAAAGTGTATGATCTCGTAATTGAGGGAAATATCGTGCTCCCTGATCGGGTGCTATATAATGGTTCAGTTGCTATCAAAGATGGAAAGATCGCATCTGTTTCTAAAATCAGCCATGAACGGAGATCACATAAAGTTTTGAAAGCTCATGGAAAATATGTTCTTCCAGGAGCGATTGACGCTCATGTTCATAGCTACAGCGCTTTGACAGAAGGCTTTGCAGCCGCCACCCGCTCTGCTGCTGCAGGGGGAGTAACCACGATTATCGAAATGCCATATGATGCTGATCAACTTATATGCACAAAAGAAAGATATGCCGCAAAAAAACAAAAGCTGTCCAAAGAGGCAGTAGTGGATGTAGCGATGCTGGCAACGATTAAACCGAAAAACGGGCTTGATCAAATTCCTCTTCTTGCTGAAGAAGGAGCATGCGGCTTCAAAGTTTCTATGTTTAATACGGATTCCGTCCGTTTTCCACGCATTGATGACGGTGAGCTGTTGGAAGCTTTTTCTCTCATAGCGAAAACCGGTTGTCCAGTTGGTGTTCATGCAGAAACGGACGAAATTGTTAGAAAATATATAGAAAAATACAAACAAAAAGGAGAGACAGACCCACGCGCTCATTGCTGGAGTCGTCCGAAAGTCGCAGAGTCTACCGCGGTTTTAACGGCGTTAGAACTAGCTTACTGGACTGGAGTTCACTTACACATATATCACTGTACGTTTCCGCGCATTTTTGAGCTGGTTCAATGGTTCCGCCAACAAGGCACTAAAGTGACCGCAGAGACGTGCACTCACTATTTGATTTTATCCGAAGAAGATATGCCTTCCTTGCACGCAAGGGGAAAAATAAATCCGCCGTTGCGGACAAAGGAAGATGTGGAACAATTATGGATTCAGCTTTCACAAGGAATGATCGATTTGGTCACTTCAGATCACGCTCCTTGGACGATTGACCGAAAAAATCATGCGGATATTTTCCAAAACTCATCAGGGGCCCCGGGAGTTGAAACGCTGTTGCCGCTGCTTTACAGCGAAGGGGTTGCAAAAGGAAGAATATCTATGCTTACACTTGTCCATCTACTTAGTGAGAATCCAGCCAAGACGTTTGGTTTATCGCACTGTAAAGGAAGGATAGAGGAAGGGATGGATGCTGATTTAGTGGTATTAGATCCCAACCAAAGCTGGGTATTAAATGAGTCTGAGTTGCACTCTCATGCCGGATGGAGTCCTTATCATGGTTTTACTGTTCAAGGGAAAATTATTAACACATTTGTAAGAGGAAAGCTTGTATATGATGGAACAGTCATCGGAAATCCGGGTGATGGCAAGTTCATCCACGCAGAGCACGATGCGGTTAAAAAATCATTGCAAAGCGATACAGTGAGGTGCTCTGTTCAATGAGAGTCAATACTGAGCGTTTGAAAGAAGATATTGAAGCTTTGGCTAATTTTGTCGACAAAAGTCAGATTGGTTGGACAAGAAGGGCCTTTACACCGTTTTACGAAGAGGCAAGGGGCTGGCTCAAGGATAAAATGAAATCATTAAATTTAGAGGTTAATGTTGATGCCGCAGCCAATGTGATTGGAACTCTTCCCGGAAAAGAAAAGCATCTTCCTGTCATCATGATCGGTTCTCATATTGATACCGTCAAAGGCGGCGGAAGATTTGACGGCATCATCGGGGTTGTCGCCGGTCTAGAGATTGTTCGTTTGCTTAAAGAAAATGGGATACAGCTGCGTCATCCGTTGCAAGTGGTTGATTTTACAGCGGAAGAACCAAGTGAGTTTGGCATTTCAACGATCGGCAGTCGAGGAATGGTGAATAATTTGCCGGAAACAATGCTGCTTAGGAAAGATTTGCAAGGAATTACTCTGCGGGAAGCATTAAAGAGATCTGGAGGAAATCCAGAGCGATTGACGCTTGAAGCGCGTAAACCGGGAGATGTAGCTCTATATTTAGAGTTGCACATTGAACAAGGTCCGGTGCTTGAGCAGACAAACCATCAGCTTGGTGTTGTTCGAGGCATTGCAGGTATTCAGCGTTATCGCCTCACTGTTGAAGGGGAACCGAATCATGCTGGAACAACACCTATGAACCTAAGAAAAGATGCGCTTACTGCAGCTGCTGAGATCATTCTTTGTTTCGAACAGCTTTGCCAGGAAACCTACACGGAAGAAGTTGTAGGAACCGTTGGAAAACTCATGAATGAACCGAATGCAGCGAATGTCATACCAGGAAAGGTGACTTGCGAACTAGAGATTCGCTCGTTGGATAAAGATATTCAAGACATGATCATAACTCAGCTCCATCATGCTGCCTTGCAAATTTCAAAGCGACGCGGGGTTTCTGTTCAATTTGACTGCTTGTCACAATCAGAACCGATTCTTGTACAAAATAATGTCCGCAGTGTAATTGAGCAGGCATGCAAAGAGGTGGCACCCACGATGTTTTTATCGAGCGGTGCCGGCCATGATGCCAATCAAATAGCTCGTATTGCTCCAATCGGTATGATCTTTGTGCCGAGTAAAAACGGCAGAAGCCACTGTCCTGAAGAATGGACTGATTATGAAGATGTAGCTTTAGGTGTGCAAGCATTGTTGAAGGCGTTGCTGCTGTTTGACCAGCAGCTGGACTAAAATGCCGGTAAAAAAATGAAAAAACGAAAGTGTGGATAGGGATGGAGTACTTAAAAGACACCGTGACCTATATTTTTGAAAATTCAGATCGTTTTTTGGAGGCTTTGCAGGTTCATTTGGGGCTTAGTTTTATCGCGTTATTGATATCAATGTTAATTTGTATTCCATTGGGGATCGTATGTGCCAAAAAGCCAAAGCTTTCAGGATTGATTATGAATGTATTCAATTCTTTACGAGTTATTCCTAGCTTGGCTATTATTGTGATCATATTGCCAATCATGGGAATGGGATTTTATCCTGCATTAATCGCTTTGATCATTCTGGCATGTCCGCCGATTACGATCAATACCTTTTTAGGATTTCGAGGAATTGATTCTTCCATTATTGAAGCTGCGTCTGGTATGGGGATGGACAGCAAACAAATTTTGACCAAAATAGAAATTCCTCTCGCTCTTCCAGTCATCATTGCTGGCTGTCGAACAGCTGCAGTAGAGATTATTGCTAGCGCAACCTTAGCTGCCTTTATTGGAGGCGGAGGATTAGGAACATTCATTGTTAACGGAATGGGAATGTATAACATTCCTCTGTTGCTAGTCGGAGCATTGCCAGTTGCTTTTTTGGCTATCTGTTCCGAAGTTTGCTTCGCAGCTGTAGAGCGTTTGGTCACGCGCTATCAAAGGGATTAGAGGAAACGTAAGTTGATTGATCTGAATACTATGTATTTTACTTTCTGTTATGAAAATAGGAGGAATTATCATGAAAAAAAGACTTATTCTTTTATTTACTTTAGTCGTTTTACTAATATCCACGGCTGCTTGCGGCGGTCAAAAAGAATCAGAAAACACAAGTGATAAAAATGAGACGACTATCAAAGTTGGATCGAAAAACTTTACAGAATCGCTTATTTTAGGAGAGATTTATTCTCTAGCTTTGGAGGAAGCTGGTTATAAAGTTGAAAGAAAATTAAATTTAGGCGGTACAATGGTTGCTCATACAGCATTGAAAGAGGGAGAAATTGATATGTATCCGGAATATACGGGTACAGGGCTAATCAATGTTTTACAAGAAAAACCTATGTCTGATCCGCAAAAAGTATATGATCTTGTATCCCAAAAATATAAAGAGAAGTTTAATCTTGTTTGGCTAGAACCAACAGATGTAAACAATTCCCAAGCTTTAGTCACGACAAAAAAAGTAGCAGAAAAGTACGGAGTAACGACTTTGTCGAAATTGGCGGAAGTCGCTCCAAAATTAAGACTGGCGGCTGTTCCAGAATTTGAAGAACGCGATGACGGTTTAAAAGGTTTGCAAAAATTTTACGGCGGGTTTCAGTTTAAATCGGTGCAATTATTTGACTACGGAATTAAATATCGCGTAATCCTTAATGATGAAGCGGATGTGACAGTTGGATTTACGACTGACGGCGATTTGACTAATGAGGAATTGGTACTGCTTGAGGACGACAAAAAGTTTTGGCCTCCATATTATGTAGCACCTGTCATTCGTGAAGAAACTTTGGAAAAAGATCCGAAAATTGAGGAAGTGCTGAATAAAGTTTCCAAACACTTGAATAATAAGGTTGTGCAAAATTTGAATGCTGAGGTTGATATTCAAAAACGTGAATACACTGAAGTAGCAAAAGAGTTCCTTGAAGAAAAAGGCATTATTAAAAAGTAATTATGCCTAAATCCGAGTGAAACCAGGAACTTTCAAAGGCGGTGGTTTCGTGTCAAACATAATCATTCAGTTTGATAAGGTGAGCAAGACGTTCCCTAAAGCCAGCAAACCTTCTGTCTATGAAACTAGCTTATCAATAGAAGAAGGAAGCTTCATCACCATTTTGGGAACATCGGGATCAGGAAAGACGACATTATTAAAAATGATAAACAGAATTCATGAGCCTTCATCAGGAAAAATTTTTGTTCAAGGAGAAGATATTACAAAAGTTCCAGTGACACAACTTAGGCGTAAAATAGGGTATGTCATTCAGCAAATCGGTCTGTTTCCTCATATGACTGTCAAAGAAAATATAGCAACAGTACCGAGAATTTTGAAATGGGATGGAGAAAAGATCAACGAGCGCGTAGATTTTCTTTTAAGGCTTGTTCATCTGCCGCCTGAGGATTTTCGTGATCGATATCCAAGACAATTGTCTGGAGGACAGCAACAGCGAGTGGGGATTGCCAGAGCGATGGCTAGTGATCCAGATATTTTATTAATGGATGAACCTTTTGGTGCAATTGACGCCATTACCCGTTCCAGTTTACAGGATGAACTGCTGGCAATTCAAAAAAAGATGCGCAAAACGATTCTTTTTGTGACTCATGATATTGAGGAGGCGCTCAAGCTAGGGGACAAAATTATTGTGATGAATGAAGGAAAAGTCCAGCAATTTGATACGCCGATTAACATCCTTATGAACCCAGCTAATGAATTTGTCAGCCAACTCGTGAAATCAGACGATGTTTTCCAATTACTTTCTTTTTTGAATGCAGAAAAAGCAATGGTTCCGTTGCAAGGGGAAATGCATGAAAAAAGTGTGGAAGTTTCAACGGAAACAAATCTTAAAACGGTTCTTTCTCTGTTGCTGAAAAAGGATATAGACAATGTGGTTGTCGTCGACAATCAAAACAAACCTGTAGGACAAATTGGTCTGGAGCAATTGAAAATAAAGGATCAGGATTCCTTATATTCGGTAAGCAGGTGAAGCCTATGGTAAATTATATTACTAATTATTATGACACTATTTTGGCGCTGTTTCTTGATCACCTTCGCTTGACGTTTGGTGCGCTGGCAATTGCCCTATTATTTGCTCTTCCAGTAGGTTATCTTTTGACTCGCTGGAAGAGTCTTTCTGTACTGGTATTGTCAATATTGGGAATTATTTATGTTATTCCCAGCATGGCATTTTTTGCTTTGCTCATTCCTTTTTTAGGATTGGGCATGAAGCCGGCTATCTTTGCGCTTGTCGCTTACAGTCAGCTGATTTTGGTGCGTAATGTAATGGTTGGTTTTCAATCAATTGATCAAGCGATTATTGAGGCGGGTAAGGGAATGGGGCTTAATTGGTTTCATTTATTTTGGAAAATAGAGTTGCCTCTAGCGTTGCCAATTATTCTTGGCGGCGTACGGATTGCAGCTGTTGCGATTATTGGCATTGGAACGATTGCAGCATGGATAAACGCCGGCGGCTTAGGAGTTCTTTTATTTGAAGGTCTTTACCAAAATTCAACTCATAAGATTATCATTGGGACTATACTCGTTTCCACCTTAGCGCTCATAACGAACTATATTTTGTTAAGAATTGAGAACCGTTTGGCATTAAAAGCGAAAGGGCAGCTATAAAACATTCATAAAAGAGAGGGTTTTTCATGGGGCAACAAACAATTATCCTCGATGGCAAGTCACTCACGATTCAACAAGTTGCTCAAGTTGCTGAACAAAAGGCTGAAGTAGAAATCAGCCAGGAGGCTATGGAACGGCTTCGTGCTGCCAGAGAGTTAGTGTTGAATTGGGATTCGGTCCATGCCCCTGTTTATGGATTTAATACAGGGGTTGGGATTAATAAAGATCGTCAGGTGCATGAAAAACAATATGAGCAATTCAATAGAAGTTTAATTTTTTCCCACTGTATTGGTGTAAAGCCGGAAGCAGATGAGAAGACGGTTAGAGCCGCGATGCTCATTCGTTTAAATACATTGTTATTAGGTTATACCGGCGTACAGCCGGAAATAGCACAAATGTACAAACGCTTTTTAAATGAGGGAATTCATCCGGTCATACCAGAAAGAGCCTCTGTTGGGGCAGCGGATTTGGGAAATCTAGCTCATATCGGATTAGCTATGATCGGCGAGGGAGAAGTCATTTATCGGGGAAAAAGAATGAATGCAAGCGAGGCGCTGAAGAAGGCGGGCATAAAATCGATTGTTCTCGGTCCGAAAGATGGCTTAGCCATTGCCAGCTCTAATGCTTTTGCTGCAGCCAAGGCATCGCTGCTGCTGAATGAAGTTAAACAATTAATCGACTTGTCCGACATTGTATTTGCTCTTTCTCTCGAAGGGTTGAACGGCAATATTTCCCCTTTAGATGAGTCTGTTTTAAGAATACGGCCTTTCCCTGGAAATTTAGCAAGTGCCGGATTAATAAAGGCTTGTCTTGAAGGAAGCTATTTGTCGTTGCAGCACTTAAATCGGCCGCTTCAGGATCCGCTAAGCTTCAGAGGAGCTTTTGCCGTGCACGGCGCTGTTAGGGATGCGATCGATTATACTGAACAAAATCTGCTCATACAATTAAATTCAAGCGATGATAATCCATGTGTTCTGGTGGATGAACAGCGGATATTGTCATGTTCCAATTACGAAGTAACAACTTGGGTGCTGGCAATTGAAATGCTTGGACAGGCTCTTGCACATTTGTCCAAAATATCTTGTTTCCGTACGATCAAATTGTCATCACCCAATTTTTCAGGACTGCCGCGCTTTTTATCTCCTGATAATGGCCAAAACGTATTGGCTTTTAGTACAATTCAAAAAACCTTTGCGGCGCTTGACGCAGAAATTCGCCATCTGTCTAATCCAATAAATGCTGATTTTATAGCGTTATCAGGGGAAATTGAAGATCATGCCAACAATTCTGTTCAAGTGGTTGACAAAACAGCAAAAATAGTTGATAACTTGTATTACATTTTGGGAATAGAAGCGATGCATGCTGCTCAGGCGATTGATTTGAGAAAAGATATAAGTCTTGGTCATGGAACGGAATTGGCATATAAGATGATCAGGCAGGAAGTCCCTTTTTTAGATGCTGACAGAAACCTGTCAGTTGATATTGAGAAAATGTACAAGTTGTTGAAGTCAGGAGAAATTTGCCGTGCAGTAAGAGACAAATTAGGGGGAAATTTGTTGGGGCGTTATGAGGTGTCATAATGATCAAGATTAATGTACAGCGATTGATGAAACATATAAAAGATTTGAGTAAATTTGGTCACGACCCTAATGGAGGCGTGACCAGATTTCCTTTTACAGCCGAGGAACGCGAAGCTAAACGATACATAGTACACTTGATGAAACAAATAGGCTTAGAGATTTACGAAGATGAAATAGGAAATTTATTCGGAAAACGTGTAGGCACTGATTCTGCTTTGCCGTCAATTTTAATCGGCTCCCATTTGGATACAGTGAAAAATGGCGGTATGTTTGATGGTGCCCTAGGGGTATTAGCCGGTATAGAAATATTACAGACGATGATGGAGCAAGGCATTCAAACGAGGCATTCCATTTCAGTTGCGGCATTTACTGATGAAGAAGGAGTGCGATTCTCAACCGGAATGCTTGGCAGCCGGGCATTGACGGGGGAATTGCAAGAAGAAGAGCTGTTTCAGTATAAGGATGAAAATGGCATAAGCATTGCTGATGCGATGGTGCAATGTGGATATAATCCGAAATTAGTGCACCGTGCGCGACGTTGCTCTAAAGAATTCAAAGCTTTTCTCGAGCTGCATATTGAACAAGGAAAAGTGCTTGAAAGTGAACAAGCACCTGTAGGAATCGTTACTGGCATTGTAGGTGTCAAATGGTTAAAGGTAACCATTAGAGGAGAAGAGGGACATGCAGGAACGACACCAATGGCGATGCGAAAAGATCCAGTTACAGTAGCCGCCCGCTTAATTGATTTTGTGGAACAAAAAGCACAGCAGAGCGACGGATTGCGAGCAACCGTTGGAAGTATCCGCGTGTTCCCCGGGAGTATAAACGTTATTCCGCGTGAAGTGGAATTATTTTTCGATATTCGTCATCTATCTTGGGAGCTTATTTGTCAAATGGAAGATGATATCCAAATGTTTTTATCTGCATGCTGCAATACAAAAGGCATGACTTTTACAGTAGAAGCGACTCATGAGCTAAAACCGGTTAGCTGCTCTCCTGTATTAATCGAAGCGATACGAACAGCAGCGAAACGAACTAGGACAAAATTTCTGATGCTGCCAAGCGGAGCGGCTCATGATGCTATGATATTAGCTTCTTTAACAAAAATCGGAATGGTATTTGTCCGGTCAAAAGACGGCATCAGCCATAGTCCATTAGAGTGGTCGGATGCTGATGATATTGAAGCAGCCGCCAATATACTGCTGCACGCTCTTTTAGATATCGCAGAAGCTGAAAAAATATGAAAAGATAACATGATCTAGAGAGATTTTTTAATAATTTAGGTTTTTGCCGACGAGTAAATAGTTAGAATATCATTTTGGTTAAAGTTGCAAAAAATCGTATATAGATTTTCTTCTCGGCTGACGGCTTCTTCGCCTTTGGCAGTCCGCTTAAAGCCTCTGAACCCCAACGCTTAGTTCATGGAAAGAGGCCGCTCAGCAAGGAGAACAAATCATCCAGCCATGCGAAACGGCTTGAAGAAGCTGCTCATTGCATCGCTTTATGGTGAACAGAAAAAACACATTTCTATGGAAGCGGATCTATCATTATTTTTAATAAGATTGTCGATACAACACTTGCGCTCTTGGTGATCTTCGCTTCGGTGTGCCTCGGACTCATTTAGCTTCTTTTGAGAGTCCTTAAAAAATAATTTGTTTTTTTCCTCTTGTCATCATTATTCGAAACTATCTTCTTTACCACAATTGATTTATTCTAGGTGCAAAAACCTTTAAAGCCGCCCCGGTATGGAGCGGCCATGTTGTTTTTTTGATCTTTCTCTGCGTATGAATACGTAATTTAGCATGCCAAATTTCTGCTGCAATCCAGTTCCGGCAGGTTGGTCACAGCACTTTCAACGAGAATAACGGTCAGCTTGCTGGAAACGTAAAACTTGAAAGCTAATACACAAACTGCTTAGCGCAGGTACGGCTGTCATTGTGACGGATCACTTGCATCCGGGGGAATGCTTTCTCGGATCAGACCCGGTAAATATCGTCACAACTTGTCTGTTCTTATAAAAGTTTATGACTGCTCGGTCTTGACATGGCGGAACCGATTCAAGCCGACGCGGCGGCAAAAGCTGCCGAAATCCTCACCAGGCTCACGCTCGCGAACGAACGCCTCGAGTACAGGTCGGACGGTGTCGATCAGTTGATCGAACGGTACAGTTTCCGTGAATCGTTCGTTTAGTGCTGTGCCGAGTGAATTTCCGCCTAAAAAAATATCATACTTGCCAGGTGCACGGCCGATAAAAGCGATGTTGGCGTTGTACGGGCGCGCACAGCCGTTTGAGCATCCAGTCATGCGGACGGTGATGGTCTCGTCCGAGAGGCCAAGTTCATGAAACAGCTGCTCAAACTGTGGCAATAGATCGGGCAGAGCCCGCTCCGACTCGGCCAGCGCAAGTCCGCAGGTCGGCAGGGCTACACATGCCATTGTATTTTTTCGGACTGTTGATAGCTCATGTGGAAGCGGCACTCCCGCAGAGCGCAATCGCTCTTCAATCACCAGTCGAAATTCGTCTGGAATGCCGCTCAGGATCACATTTTGCTGCGTGGTGAGGCGAACGGTCGGACGAAATTCGCGCACAATGTTTTGAAGTGCCGATTTCAATTTCATGGTTTCAGTATCTTTAATACGACCATATGGAACGAACAGGCCAAGGTAGCTTATCCCGTCACGCTCACGGTGCCAGCCGAGATGGTCGTGCCCGTTGTGCCATTCCAGCTTTCTCGGTGGCTCTAAAGTACGCCCAAGTCTTGTCTCGACCTCTTGCCGGAACCAATCCAGTCCTCGCCGGTCGATTAAATATTTCATGCGGGCAAAACGGCGGTTTGAGCGATCTCCGAAGTCCCGTTCGATGGTCACAATGGCTACGCAAGTATCAAGGATTGTGTCTACGACATCCTTCCTGGGCACATAGCAAAGCGGACTCGCCAGCCTCGGATAAGTTGCCTGAACGACCGCCGTTCGTCCCATACCGCCGCCTACCAGCACAGTATAGCCAGCAACGTGTCCGTTCTCGATATGTGCCACAAGTCCGATGTCATTGTCGTACACATCGATGCAGTTATCTCCTTCCGGTACCATCGCAACCTTGAACTTGCGCGGGAGGTATACATCACCGTACAGCGGCTCCTCAGTCTCTCCATCAGAAAGCTGAACCGGTTCGCCGTCAAGCCAGATTTCGTGATACGCATTTGTCTTAGGACTCAGCCGATCAGTCAGTGCAAGCAGATCCTCCCGCATCTCGGCGCGGAACGGCTCATCGCCCGGCTTTGCGCAACAGATGATGTTCCGCCCCGAATCGCCGCAGGCGCCAAGTGTTGTGATTAGTGATTCGTTCAGCCTTTTGATGGTAGCCTTCAAGTTCCCTTTCAGTATGCCGTGAAGCTGGATGGTTTGACGCGTCGTAATGCGCAGCGTCCCGTATTCCGAATATTCATCGGCTAAGCGATCGAACACCAAATATTGATCCGGATTCAACACCCCGCCTGGTATTCGGGCACGCACCATCATCGAGTAATGCTTCTCTTTGCCTTCTTTCAAAAGCTTGTGCCGCAAATCCCGGTCGTCCTGCTGGTAAACACCGTGAAACTTCAATACCTGTACATTTTCTTCCGAAAACATCGGTTTGCCATCCTGAAGAGCTTCCTTGATTGTCCCACGTAAGTAGCGGCTTTGTCGCTTAATCACTTCGATTTTTGATTCTTTTTTGTTTTGAGTGGACAAATACAATCACTCCTCCCTGAATTCTGATTTGTTTACTATGATATAAAGAAAAAGACGAAAACACACCATCCAAAAGGACGTTAATTTGACCCATCCACTACAAAGCTTGTTATATTTTTCAGCCGATCTATAAGGTGAGCTGTTAGGAGCAGTCATCAAGAAAGAAGGAGGTGTCTTTATGCTGGGAAATGTGTGCGGATCAGATTCAGGATTTGTGAAATCTGCGTTTGCAAGATCAGGAAAAAAATCGATCTAGAGGATACAGATTTAATTAACACGCTAAAAAAATAAACGAATAGAATTTCTTTTTTTGCTGTAAAAGTCAGGATAAACATGGTTCTTACGTTCGATAACGCAGAGCTAAAAATACTTATTTGTACACTCATTTTCTCCATTAACCCCCTTCCCATCACCAAGATTGAGTAAGAACCATAAACATGTACATTTTTGACTGTTTAAGAGTGTACATGTTTACTCGTTTTCTTTTTCTCTTTAAGTGATTTTGATATGTACAATATTAATCAAGGTCGCGCATTATCCAATCTCTTTTATGCATTCTTAAACTAGCATTTCATTTCTGCCGATTCACCCCGCACCTTTAAATGTAATGAAGGGGAGAGGAATCAGGTTTTTTTATCATGATATTCTTGAAATACCTTCCTATATTGTAATAAAATGAAAATAGATTCATAGAACTTTAGTTCTATCAGGAGGTGGGATTTGGAAAAACTTAGGACTTTTGAAATGTGGTCAGGGAAATGAGAATTTCCTTTTTCAATCGGCATGATCCGGTAAGAAAGGGAATTTGCAAACCCTAAAACCTGTGAAAAATGTGCTTGCCCTCATAACAGTGTGTGCATGCTGCAGACAGCTGGCAGAAAACTATATGATTGATCAAATATCACTAAATTCAGGTAAAGAGGCATTTGGCAAATAGAACATTTGAAAGAAGAGGGCTGACTTTTATAATGAGATATTTTTGTAATTTAAGGCTTAAGCTGACCTCATGATCATGGTAGTAATTGCCGCATGACAAATATGCCCCTGTTCCATGAAGCTTGTACATATCATAGTTTGAAAAAGAGCCAATCACAAAATAAGCAATTTCTTTTATAAAATAATTTCGAATTTTTTCGATATGATAAAAATAGGACTAAATAATGATACAATGAAAGCGATTATAAAATTTGGGAGGGGAAATGAAATGAAAGCAGCAAGATGGCACAACGCTAGAGACATTCGAGTAGAGGAAGTAGAAGAACCGAAAGCAGGGAAAGGAAAAGTAAAAATTAAAGTAGAATGGGCAGGAATTTGCGGAAGCGATTTACACGAATATGCGGCAGGTCCAATTTTTGTTCCTGTTCAAGAGCCTCATCCTGTCAGTAAAGATGTGGCGCCTATTATCATGGGCCACGAATTTTCTGGTCAAGTAGTTGAAGTTGGAGAAGGCGTTACAAAAGTAAAGGTTGGGGATCCTGTCGTTGTAGAACCTATTCTTCGCTGTGGAGAATGCCCAGCTTGTAAAAAAGGTAAGTACAATCTTTGCGAATCTTTAGGATTCCACGGTTTATCCGGTGGCGGCGGCGGATTCTCTGAGTATACTGTCGTTGATGAGCATATGGTGCATAAAATGCCTGAAGGTCTTTCTTATGAACAAGGAGCATTGGTGGAGCCTGCGGCTGTAGCCTTGCATGCTGTTAGATTAAGCAAAATCAAACCTGGCGATAAAGCCGCTGTGTTTGGAACAGGTCCTATAGGTCTTCTTGTGATTGAAGCATTAAAAGCAGCTGGCGCTTCAGAAATTTATGCAGTAGAAGTTTCCAAAGAACGTTTGCAAAAAGCGAAAGAACTCGGTGCTACATCTGTCATCAATCCAATAGAGGAAGATCCGGTTCAAAAGCTTCATGAATTAACCGATGGCGGAGTCGACGTTGCGTTTGAAGTAACGGGAATACCGGCTGTTTTACAACAAGCTATTGACAGCACTGCATTTGAAGGAGAAACAGTCATCGTTAGCATATGGGAAAAAGAAGCGGGCATTCAGCCAAATAATATCGTATTAAAAGAAAGAAACGTAAAAGGAATTATTGCATACCGTGATATCTTCCCTGCTGTAATGGAATTAATGAAACGAGGCTACTTCCAAGCAGAAAAACTCGTTACGAAACGAATTAAGCTAGATGATATAGTAGCAGAAGGATTTGAAACGCTGATAAAAGAAAAAGACCAAGTGAAAATTTTGGTAAAACCAGAATAAACATTTAAACAGAGTAGGGAGAAAACGGTGCGGACAAGCTGAAGCTTCAATAGATGGATGCAATGCGAAAAACGCGTGCACCGTTTGGCAAGCAGGGAGAAAGTTGCAGGGGATTTGCCGATGCTTGAAAATATATACAAACAAATAAGTAAGGTTAAATCCCCTCTCTCTATCCAAATTTTTTCATGAGCCTTTATCATTCCATAAAAATTCCGTTGGTTCAAAAACATGTAAATACGTTAAGACATCGGTACTTGAGGGATAATTTTGCCTTCGATACGTTCAAAGATGTCATCTAAATCAGCGCCAGTTATGGTTAGTCCATGGTTTTTAAGACCAATAATAGCTTTAGAAGGCTCTTTTGAAGCTCGGACAAGTTCAGCCACCGTTTTTGCAAGTTCAATTGTTCCACAAGGATAGTTAATCTCTGTAGCCTTTATGCCGTCCATCCAAGCATGAACATGTACAATCGCTCCTACCTCCGGATGCTCTTTATAAATCATCCAGTGCTCAATAGCGTCGACAGATGCCCTTTTTGGTGTTATATTCGGAGGAACGCTTACTTTCATGGCATTTTTATCAGGATCGTATCCACTTATTAAGAGAAAATCTTCACCAACTGTTTTCATATCTGCTTTGTTAATTCCGCTTGCACTCATCCAAAAGCTTTCACTGTCCCGTCTGGCACTGAGGTTTCCATAGCTTAGACCTCCTAATCCGTAAAGTTTTTTTAGATGACGGAGATCACGAGGTGTAAGGTATTCCTCCAATGGAAATGGGGCGGGAAGTAAATTCATGCGGTCAAGCTTTTTTCCGGATTCGCTTAATGATCTCGTAATCTCATCTCCGTTCCACATCTCTTCCGGAAGATCATCATAAAAATTATTGTCAATGACTAACTGCGAAGCTGCGAGCGGTTCCAATCTTTCAAAAATTTGTTTAAAAAATGTTGCTTCTTCTCCTTTTCTATACTCCAATTTATAAAAACCTTGTTCAGGTGTAAGAAAATAAATATCTGTTGTTTCATTATCGTTATGTAAGATATACATTAAATGATTTGCTAAAGACCTGATTAAATACGGATAGGCTGATTTGTGTATGTTTTCGGATTTTTCCGATGTTTCCATAACAGAAACGACAAACGTTGCTTGGGCCTTTCTTCGGTAGGGCCGTGGTTTTTCAGGATCAATAAAATGAAACACAAGTTTTATATTTTCTTCAGGAATGTGATAAAACATATAGCCTCTTGATATAAACTCCTTTTTTATTCCTTCCGCAAGCCAATTTAAAAAGGGAGTTTGCTTGTTTCCATTCATTGTAAAAGTTTTCACGCTGTTTCCCTCCAAACTAGTGTTTTTGTATGAAAAATAGAATTTAAGGTTCTAAAACTACCTTAATGATGGAACCTTTCCTTTTGTTAATAACAGTGCTCAAGGCATCACGGTAATTTTCCAGAGGAAATCGGTGTGTGACTAATGGGGCTAAATCCACCTTTCCATTGCGCATTAATTCAATGGCAATTTGTAACGTTCGCATCTTCTTTTCTTGATATTCATCGGTACTATATGCAAAGCTTCCTTTAATATCCAGCTCATTAAGCCAAACGGTTGTGCAATCGACACCGTCAATGATTCCTGCTAAACCTAATAGAACGATTTTTCCTCCATGTCTAGCAAAACGGAGCGCATCATTTATGCTTTGCTTATTGCCGACGCATTCAAAAATAAGGTCGGCTCCACCTTGTACAACGGGATCACCAAAGATCGGCTCTAACACGCTTGCATAAAGAGATTTGGCCGTTTCGTAAATATAATTTTTATTTTTTGTAAGATAAATGATTTCATCTGCACCATAGCGGGAAGCAAGCTGTGCTTGAAAGGCGTGTTTTGCCAAAATGACAATTCGGCAGGGAATTTCAAGCGCTCTCATCGCGGCGACAACGCAAATCCCTATTGTACCGGCTCCAATGACAAGTACCGTATCATCCTTTTTCGGAAGATTTCGCAAAACCGCATGCAGGGCACAGCTAAAAGGCTCTACCAACACACCATTAAAATCATTTACATTATCAGGAAGCTTCAAAACTTGACTTTTATGGGCAACAAGATAAGATCCCCAGCTTCCACCGCTGTCACGGCAAGTGCCTATTAACATCCCTGGTGAAATTTCTCCTTCGGTCATAAAATTGCAAAGATTATAATCACCCTGCCGGCAATTAGGGCAAGGGTCTGCAATTCCTCTTGTTATACATGATAATATTGGGTCAATGACTACCCGGTCACCCACTTGAATGTTTTCCACTTTTGAACCAACTTCTTCAATCGTTCCTACCACTTCATGTCCAATCGTAAATGGAAAAGACGCAAACGGAGAAGTAGTTGGACTGTCCTTTAAAAGAACAAGATTTAAGTCGCTTCCACAGATTCCTCCGTATTTTACCTTTACTTTCACCCATTCATCGTTTGGAAGTTTCGGGACTTCTACACGGCGTAATCGAAGGCAGGATAATTTGGAGTTCCAATAAAAAGATTTTGAAACTTTACCCATTATTTTGCTTAAGACATACCGAGGCATGGTGTATTCAAATTGAATGGAATTCATTTTTGCATCACCTCCCTTATATGGAATATTTTTATTAATTAGAGTGAAAAATATACATTAAACAACGTTTTTCTTATAAGGTATCGGTGAAGAAGTATGTTCTATACAAGTATGAGATGGCTTTCCAAAATAATCTTATGTTTCATTTTTCGAATTGAAGTCATTGGTATAGAAAATTTTCCTAAAACTGGTCCAGTCATTGTGGCAGCAAACCATACAAGCAATTATGATCCTGTTATTCTTTTCAGTATCTTTAACCGAAAAATTCATTTTTTAGCGAAAAAGGAACTGTTTCAGAGACGTATGACCAATTGGCTTTTTCAAAAACTTCATGCTATTCCTGTTGATCGCCAAAGTGGAATGGTCATCGTCCAGTCCGACGTTCCTTAAAGGTGATTGAAAATGGGGAAGTGTTTGGAATTTTCCCTGAAGGTAAAAGATGTAAAAACGGAGAATGTGTCAATCCGAAAAAAAGGGGTAGCTTTTTTCGGGTTAAAAACAGGAGCGCCTGTTCTTCCGGTTGCGATTATTTGTCTAGATGCGAAAAAGTGGATTCGAAAGCCAGTAAAAAAAGTTGTTGTTGGGCCAATGATGTATTTAGATGAACTTGAAAGTTCCATTTATACTGCATTTGCTGAGGCTGTTATGAAACTTATGATGGTGCTGCAGCAATCAAAAAAGGTTAGTCTCCCATAGCTAGAACTGATTTAGCAGGAAGAAATCAAAAATTTCCTCGAAATCTAACAGGAGGAACGGCATAGAAGCTACCATCGAAACTCAGCGAATATGTTTGTAAATGGCTACATTTAACCATATTATTATATTAAAAAAAGGGGAAAAGGGATTCTTCCTTTCCAAACAGGAGACTGCCCTATCTATCTTGCATTACACACAAAATTCTTGACGGTACCGTAAAGGACGTAAACGACATTTAGTTAGCAAATATTGATGATAACGATAACATCAAAATTTTTTTGTACTAAATAGAATGCCAAGCCAATATTAGTGCAAAAACCACTCTCCGATCAGTACTTGAAGCAAATCCGTACTCTATTTCCACCACTTAATTCTGTTAAGCGTAAATCCAAACAAAAGGCGGCAGATCAGAATAAAAATTGTTTTTGGAACAAGCCGCAAAACACTTAACGGATGGATAAATGGAAATTATATGTGGTAGCAGGAATTTAAATCAAGGGGTGTACAATATTATAGCTTCAATATAAGCGGAGCAAATTTTCAAGCAAAAAACGGGCAACTCCATAAGGAAGCTGCCGACCACATAAATGTATTAACTTAAGAAAACGGAAATGAAAAACGACGAATCCTTGAAAACGGGAATCGGAATCTCCTAAATCTCCGAAAACGAAATGGGAAATGCCCAAACCCTCCAAATCCACCGAAAGGACCTCCGAATCCACCGAAAGGAGATCCGAATCCTCCGAAAGGACCTCCGAATCCACCAAAAGGACCTCCGAATCCACCAAAGCCAAATTGTCTTTCTTCTTCGTTATCTTCTTCTCGTTGGTCGCCAATAGGTACTAATAAATAGGCATGATCATTATCGGCTTTATCAATAATGCCATCATACATTTTTCCATCGTCCATTTCCAGCAAGACGTAATAATGCTTATGTCTTTTGCAAAAATCATGCTTGCTCACATGGTGATCATAATGATCCCGATAATGCATATTTTCTTCATACGGCTCCTGAGGATTCGCATATGGAACTTGTTGATCTAGGTTATAAGCATAGTTCAAGTTATAATCATATTGCATATTGATTTCTCCTTTCCTGAAATTCGATTATATTGTATTCACCTAATTTTTCTTTGTTACAAAAAATAACATTTTATTGGATATGTCAAGCAATCATCCCTTTTGCAACATAAGACAACTCCTTCAATCTATGTCTCATTCATTTTTTCTGCAAAGATAGTAAAGAAGTTTTTTCTTTTGTCTTTTGTTACTCATCAAAAAATTTTTTAAAGGATTGCCAGTAAACTTAGGAAAAAACAAAGATCAATTCCTTGTATTTCAAGTGATAGCCGACGGTCATTGGGGATTTTTCACATTGACAGCATAAATGGAGTTGTGTGAATAGATTCCTGTAAATAGGAGAAAATTGTAATAAAATAGATAGAGAATTTACAAAAAACTTGGCAAGACAGTGCATGGGAACATCTTCCATTTGAATGTGCAAACGAGATGAATGTATCAACGGATTGGGTAACCAAGCAGGAAAGTGGTTGGACCGCTTAATCGGCAAACAAGCAGTTGTTGCTTTCTAATCCATCTAGAAAACTTCTGACAACCTTCTTCTGTACAGAAGCTTCATCGAGAAACGCCCACCTCTAAACGAAGTGAATGTGGAGATGATAAAACCATGCCAAATAAAACGGTTTTGGCATAATATATAAAACTTTCATATCTTTAATAAAGGAAAGATCTTTAGTATGTATTATTTTATCGTCAATAAAATCTCAGGAAACGGAAAAGGATTAAAAGTTTGGAAAAAGACTGAAAAGTTGCTTCAAGAAAAACAGATAAATTATCAAGTGCGCTTTACCAATCGTCCAAAACATGCAGCAGAAATTGCTAAGGAGTTGTCTTCTGAAAAATGTTATGCTGTTGTAGCCGTAGGAGGAGATGGTACAATCCATGATGTTGCTAACGGGTTAATCAATTCGAATATACCTTTGGGTGTTATTCCTGCAGGATCGGGAAACGATTTTGCAAGGGCTCTTGATATACCAAAGGACTATAAAAAGGCTTTAAAACGTATTTTAATGGGAAAACAAAGAAAAATTGATATTGGAAGAATTGGCAACGAATACTTCATTACTGTAATGGGGATCGGTTTTGACGGTAAAGTCGCCGAGATAAACAATGGCTCGAAATATAAAAATTGGCTGAATTTTATTAGATTAGGTAATCTTTCATATGGACTTAGCTTCTTGCATGTTTTATTAAAATATCGTCCTGTCAGCATTCAATTAATGGTTGATGGGGAGAAACTAGTTTTTTGTAATGTATGGTTAATTGCAATTGCCAATATCTCAAACTATGGCGGAGGTATTAAAATATGTCCAAATGCTTGTTATAATGATGGACTATTTGACATTTGTATAGTACACGGCATGAATAAATGGGAGCTGTTGCGCACTTTTCCAAAGGCGTTTAAAGGCAAACATATACTACATCCTGGTGTAACCATGATAACAGGAAAACAAGTGGAAGTTATCTCCGAATTACCTGTTATTGTGCAAGGAGATGGTGAGATTCTCACTAAAACTCCGATGAGTGTGACGATTCAAAGAGGTGGGTTGCTTATCATTTAAATAGTGGCCGGTCATTGTAAAGATTAATGATCTTAGTGAGAACACGAATTAGGTATTTCTGTTTAGGAAGTCATTCATCATAATTAGTATAAAATGGAAAAATAATTTAATACACATGCATTCCAAGTCTTTTCTTGTTAACTTATAAGGGATGTAAATGTCTCTCAATAAAAAGATTTTCTTAAGATAGCTTTATTATCAATTTGAAAATTTAGGAATTATAAAATCGTTATTAGACTTTAAATGCAAAAGTTATTTACTGAATGTTTGTAAATATAATAAATTTTAATCTTTTCAACATTGCAGATATATTAGTTTTACGCCAAAAAAGTCAGAAAATAAAAATTTTTGGAAGATGTGGCGAGTTTCTGATATTTTTCGTACAAGTTTGTATTTTTTCTCAGAGTTCATGAGCGTTTGTACATTTGATTTCGCTAACGAACTGTTTGATGATTACAGCTTACTCATAACGCATTTTTTATGGATTTTAGTCTATTACTATATTAATCTGTGTCTCTTTTTTAATCTAACTTTATTTAGAACGAGAATATGTTCGTGGATCCAAAATAATGTTTTGCTCACTTCTCTTAAATTATTTGCCAATAAATAGTTTGAAGAGAAGGCTCTTGATCGTTCAATCAAAAAATAGGCGAAAGTAAAAAAATGATAAAACATTTTCATGGAAAAGGGCAATGAATCAATTCAGAATTTTAACCCATTTTTTATTAAAAAATAAAGTACCTTAGTCAATTTTTAAGCACTGCGATTCAGGTTGTGTCCTAGATGTTGGCAATGGAAAATTAGGATTGTTCGGTGCGAAAAGCACATAAAGTTTCTCCGTTAAATATCAAGGAATACAGCATCTAGTGAAACAAAACAAGAGCTGAGACGTATGAAAATGGTGCTATACCGTATTTACATCCTTAACGATTAATCAGCCATCCGAGACGAAGGAACTAGGTGATGCACTTGAGGGGAAAATTGGAGAAGAGATTTTTCTATTTATATACCGGGGAGGCAATGGCAGCAGTAATTTTTTTTATCATTAGTTTCATTTGGAATAAAGTCTTTGCCCATTTGCATTTATATTCGCTGTACTCTTTTTGGATTTCGTTTTTTCTGTTAGAGTTTCTCTTATTTCAGGGTAGTGTGTATTGGTTTGCAAAATGGAAGCGATTAAAAAAAGAAAATACTGCCATAACTCCTGCTTATATCGTCCAGCGATTAAAAAATATAAAGAAATGGAATACACTGTTTATCATCATTTCGCCTTTCATGTTTTTTGTCGATCTAGTCAGATGGTATCCGTCGGTACCTGCAACAGGATTGTACATAGCGGGATTTATTTATGTTTTTGCCATACTTGAGTATATAAACTATTTTCATATTCAGCTTTCATATGACAATTTTTCTGATATGAAATACCTCTTAAAGTCGAAAAAGCTGAAAAAATCGTGTTTACGTAAAGACTTTGAAAGATTAGGATAAAGTAATAAGATAGCGGAAGGAAGATTATAAATGATACATATTCTGCTTGGCGCTTCACCTTCGGGGAGTTTAAAAATGGTCTTAAGGGATTTAGATGTGGAGAAAAAAGAGCGCGTCATTTCTTTTTGGGAAACATTCTCGGTAGGTCCGATCTGGAGACTGCATGAAGACATTGGAAAAGAAGCGAGATTTAATTGGAAAAAAAATAATTTGACGGATGCATACAATGAGTTTCATGAGTATGAACAAAACTTTCAAAAAACAGTCAATGAAATAACAGCGATTCCAGAAGGATCACCTATTATGATATGGATTTCTGACAACGCTCATGAACAGACCGGATTGCGATTTGTTTTATATCTATTGAAGAATAAAAATAATGACATCTTCCTCATCAACACGACAAAGGTATATGGCGAGCTTTTTAAGAAACGAAAAGAAAAATATACTGTTTTGGATACAGGTGAAATTCCTCCTGAAAAGCTCCGATTCATATATGAACAAAGTAAAAATGAACCGCCTCTTTCCCAGCATGAAAGAGAGAATTTTGAAAAGGAATGGCTCGCTCTTGCAAATACTCGCGAAGTATTGCGAATTTGGCAAAACGGAACGATACACAGCGTTTCGGAAGATTATTATGATCTTTTCATAATAAACAGAGCGAAAAAGCTGCATAACGAAATGAAGACGAAGGATTTTATAAAATCAGTTAGACTAATCGGTGAAGTACTGGGGCATCTAGACCAATATGTAGGAGATGAATTCTTGGAATATCGGCTAAGAAAGCTGATTGAAAAGAGAGCTTTTGAAATGGAAGGCAGTCTGGAAGCTATGGCCTTCTATAGTGTTAAATTGCGATAGGAAAGTGATGAAATATGATTAACGCCATTATTTTATTTATTCTTGCTGGTTTAGCTGAAATTGGCGGAGGGTACTTAGTCTGGCTATGGATTGTGAAGGAAAACACTACTTGTACGGAGTTATTGGTAGTATGATCTTGGTTCTATATGGGCTGATCCCTACTTTGCAAAACTTTCCTACATTCGGTAGAGTATATGCCGCTTATGGCGGCGTGTTTATTATTCTTTCTGTTTTGTGGGGATGGTGGGTCGATAAAAAAACTCCTGATATTTACGATTGGATCGGAGCAGGCATTTGTTTAATTGGAGTTTCCATCATGCTTTGGGGTCCAAGACATTAGACTGTCCATTCTGATAGGGATTTTTAATAGAATAGCTGCAATTAAATAATGTGCGAGTGAGTAAGCTTTCTCGGAACATATCGAGCATGAGCAAGACAAATTCCGTATAGGGAGTATGGCATCCTAATTAATTGACAGTTTTAGCGTTATGCTGAATGACTTTTTTCCGGTGATGCCGATAATGTGCGATTTTTTAATAAAGGCTTCGGCTTGCCGTTACACTTCAGAGATATTACAGGCTCTGAATAATGGCAACAAGCGTGGCAGGAAGGTGCAATCAAAATGATTTTTTTGTTTTATTTGAATAACAGATCGCTCTCATTCCCGGCCAATCCAACGAGTCTTTAAAAAATGGACGAAAATCTCCTTAATATCAAGCGATTGCATTTTTTTTAGTATATAAAAAGATTGCTCGCGTTCTTAGGAATCCCCTGCTGTTGAATTGGTGAAGCGAGGAATTCAATTTTTTAGAAACTTTTATAGGAAAAAAACGTTAATACATATGTAAGGAATATAAAAAAACGGGGTGTGCTCATGATCTGGGCGTTGGTATTGATTATGCTTGGAGGAGTGTTAGCTGGTTTTTTGCATGTTTGGTTGAAAAAGCGGATATCCTTTTTTCCGTTATTGGTGATAGAAATCGTACTGTTATCTGTTCTTGCAGTCTATTTATTTATAGCATATGAATTAGGTTTTACAATTAGAGCGATGTCTAGCTTTGGATACTCTTTTCTTATGTGTTTAATCACGTTTTCCCATGAATCGGGTTACGAAAAAATAAAAAATGAAGCAAACAGAGTGGAAATTGAAAAGATTGAACTCAATAAACATTCGAGTCGGGTTTGGGTTGATGCGGCATTTGCGATGACATTCATTGGTCTATCTGTCTTATATTTTGTTTTCAATTCATACGATTCTGTTTGGTCTCTCATTTTGTTATATACGAATGTTGTAATGATTTGTCAATTGTTAAAAAAAGCTGTTCTTTATCGAAACCTTGAAGTGTATTTCAGCAAAGAAACAAATTGTATTTACATATTATCGAACATCACAGCGAAACGATATCCGCTTTCAGAACTTTCGGAAGCAAAGCTCGAGTCAAATGTTGATGTACTTAAATTATTCCCATTATTTACGATGTTTTCAACAAATGAAGATTTCACGACAAGTATGGGAAAAACATTAAAGCTAGTATTTTCAGGCGAAACTGTCTATTTTAATGCTAAAAACACTTCTTGGCTTACGACCATTGAAAGCCGGGAAGAAAAGGAACTACCGTCGGAAATTGCACAAGTTGAAGTGCTTCCATTTTATCATAAAAAAAATATAAAAAGACTTCTCGGCAAAATGTACTTTGCCATTTCCGTCAAAGGAGTCGGCGCCTACACGACATTGACTGTTATCTTATCACTGCTAAAGGTTCCTATTTGGGCGATCACGATTGCGGTCATTGTTTTGTGGATATTTAATCTTTACATTTCTGATCGATTATTAAAAATTGCATTAGACGTGAAAGAGATAGATGATCCAAATGTTTTAGCTGTTGCAGACAAAGTGCTAAGTCGGGCTGGAATTTCTGATGTGAAAGTTTTTCAAACAGAGGCGAATGAATTAAACGGTTTTGCAGCTGGGGCAAACATCGGTCGATCAATGATCGTATTAACGTCGGAAACGTTAAAGCTTCCGTTGGAAGCAATCGAAGCGGTTTTTGCTCATGAAGCTGTGCATGTAAAAAAACGGGATGTCATGATCGGTCAAATTATACGTATACTTGCGCTTTTAGTAATTGTTTTATTTATTTACTGGTTATACCATTCTTTTCTACTAAGAAATGAGTCTCTTCTTTTTTACATTGTTTTTGTTCTTATTTTATTCCTTCCTCTTATCCAGTCTCTTCTTTTGCAATGGATGGAAGTGCGGGCAGATCATTTAGGGGCTATATGGCTTGACAACGGAAATGATCAAATGGCAGACGGTTTAACTGCTTTAGCTGTAAAACAAGATGAGTTGACATACAAAGCAGAACGCTACAATTTAAGTAATGAAGAAAAAAATTCATCGATTGAGCGGGATTCATGGTTTTTCAGATTTCTAGAATTTCAATTTATGATCCACCCGCCAATGTATTGGCGTATTCAATCTTTAAAGGAAACTGGAACGGAATGGAACATGAAAAAAATACGAAAGTGGTGGAAAGAGCGTTTTTACGAATCGCTTCCTGATAAAAAGAATAAAATGGAAAGCATGTGAATCATTTTTATCGTTTGAAATGCTTATTAAAAATTAAACGATACAAACATAACCCCCATACGAGAAAATGTGACGAATTTTCATATTGAGTCGGCATTTTGAGTGCCGGCTTTTTGTATTTTATGGGTATCCGCTGATCATAATCTTTTTGTCTTCACCTTTTCCCAATGCCGGGAAAATCGTAATGGAAGACGAAAACCAATTTGGTCCGCTAGCAGTCAGAGTGAGAAATAGAAGAGTATTTGTCAATCTTCTTTTCTGCAGATTTGACCACATAATTTAGGAAAATGAATGTGTTTTTTTCTACAATAAGTAGATAACAATTATGATAATGAGATGCTACAATCAACTTAAAGATAATTCAAAATATTAAGTAAAAGAGAGGTGTTTCAGATAAATTGCAAACGCTTACTTAAAATGTGAAATACAAAAAATTTTTGATGAGGAGGTCTATCATAATATGAAACGGATTAACCCAATGAACGTAATTGACAACAGCCGCATTCATTCATTCCATATTTGGCTGATTTTCTGGTTATTTATCGTTATTATGTTTGACGGATTTGATGTTGTCATTTACGGTGCTTCTGTCCCGCTGCTTATTAAGGAATGGGGAATTTCGGATGTCACTGCCGGGGCTATTGGCAGCTATACAGTTGTCGGAACAGCAATCGGTGCTGTTTTGTTTGGATTGCTATCGGATAAAATAGGGCGAAAAAATATTATTTTGTTGACTACGTTCTTGTTTAGCTTTTTCACGCTGCTCGCAGGTTTTGCAGCAAATCCTGTCTTATTTACGATCTTTCGCGTCATTGCAGGTGTTGGTCTAGGCGGAGTTATGCCTAATGTCGTTGCAATAGCAACTGAATATTCACCGCGACGGGTTCGCACAGCAATTGTTTCATTCATTTTTTGCGGTTATTCTGCAGGAGCTATTCTAGCAGCGCTTACAAGCAGGCAGCTCCTTCCTACAGTTGGATGGGAGTCAGTATATTGGGTAGGCGGAATTCCCTTATTGTTCATTCCTTTCTTGTTGAAAAGTGTTCCAGAATCCATCGACTTTCTTTTGGAAAAAGGAAAGGAAGAAGAAGCTAAAAAAATTCTTGCCAAAATTGAGCCGGGAATTAGCAGCGATGGGGAATTTGAAAAAAAGGAAAAAGTGAAAGAAGCGGGATCGCCTATTGTCAGTTTGTTTGAGGAAAAACGTGCATTCAGCACCGTTATGTTCTGGATTTCCTGCTTTAGCGCATTTGTATTGATTTATTCCATGAATACATGGCTGCCGCGCCTTATGATGGAAGTTGGCTATGATTTAAGCTCAAGCCTTGCATTTACTGCTGTCATGCAAATTGGAGCGATTGTCGGAACAGTTGTTTTCGGCCCTATAGTTGACCGGCTAGGCTTTAAAAAAGTGCTTGTTCCATTGTTTTTCTGTGGAGCCATTGCACTATCTTTAATCGGTTTTGCCAACAGTACATTCATCGCTTTTGCCCTGATTTCTGTTATTGGTGCAGCATCCGTCGGGGTTCAAAATATGGCGAACGCATTCGTTTCTCAATATTATCCTACTAATATGCGTTCAACAGCTGTAGGAAGTACAATGGCATTTGGCCGTTTAGGCGGAATAGTTGCCCCTACATTTGTTGGGATTTTACTTTCATTAAATTTACAGCCGCAATATAATTTTGCAGCTATTGCCAGTGCAGCAGTGCTTGGCGGTTTAGCAGTATTGTTCATTCAAGAGCAGCATTCAGTCTATTATAAAGAGAAAAAACAATCTGAGTTAATAAATGAAGATGTAGCCGTCGAAAAATAATTTTTGTAAAATCCCGAGGAGATGGTCTCTTCGGGATTCTTATATAAAGGGATACCTATGATTCGTACGAATCGGTTTGTTCAGTACTTTTTGGCTCATCGAAATGTGACATAGAACGGATGATAAAATGAAACAAGAGCATTATAACTATAAGCCTGCGCCGACATCGATGCCTGTGAAAGATCTTGTGTTTCAAATGTTATCGATTTGCAAAAACAGTGAAATCCGGATGCATTTGTCAAAAAATTGAAAGAGATGGAAAAAGACTTAAAAAAACTGGCAGAAATATATATCGAAAGTACAAAAAGTCTGTTAGAATCCGTGATGAATGAGGATCTTTAGCGCCAAGTCGATCTTTCCAAAATTTTTAATTCGAAAATGTCTGGATTGCAATGATTTCAAACTGCGATGGCTCATGAAATCCACCATAAAGGGCAGCTTTTCGTCTATGTACGGGAAATACGGATCTTCCACGTTATGTGATGCGCAGCTGATGAAAGGAACCAGATGATTATCGAACAGAGTCACCTCGTTTCTTTCAGGACTTTGTTTGTGCGGAAAGCAAAATAAATCGATGTCCCTAATATGACAATTAAGAAAATATAAAGCGGATAGACTCCAAGACCATCTGCTTTTCCGAGTGCAACTTGAGCAGTTCGCCAGACCCCGAATAAAAAGAAATAAACTATTTCTGCTTGCAATAAACGGATGTAAATCCTTCCTTGATTATAAAGAAGCTTTTTTTGTTCTTTTGTAGCATTGTACTGATAATAAAATGCGTCGGGAATGCGGGACAATAATGTTGTCAAGATAAATATTCCTAGTCCTGTAAAAGGCAGAACAAGAATGAAGCCTTTTCCGCCGAATCCATCCGGTTCGCCTTTGAAATTGAAATGCCGTGGTATAGTATCCGGCAAATGCTCCCAAATGAAAATGACGTAAATGAACATTGCTGAAAGCCCAATAATTGAAAGTGTCAAAAGAACATTTTCAATTTTCTTTTTTTTCTCCACAGAGAAAACCTCCGTTTTCCATTATCGATGTTTTCATACGTATTCACCGTTTGTTTTGTTTCATTTAATCGCAGCTGCAGGATTCTATTATTCATTTACATCCCAAGTAACTGTAAAGCTTCCTTTCAGCTTGTCGCCTGTGACGATGATATGGTAGATGCTTTTTTCTGCCGCTTTGATTTGATATGTGCTTTCGTCGACTTCTTTCATGGCGACAACGTCGCCGTCTTTGTTCAATACATGAAAACCATGTCCGCCTCCGTTATTGTTTTGAATTTTAACGGAAAACGTAATCGTTTGACCTTTTTCCGCATAAATCGGAATGGCGTGTTCTCCGTGGAAATAGTCGAAAAGTGCGATATAGCTTGAATTCCTTTTCCATTCGCGCCAATCTTTTTTTACAGTAAAATCCGTGTTTAAAATAATACACAAAATAAACGGAGCACAGATTGCAAAAATATATTTAAAAAATACGTTTTTTCGCGCCATGTATGTTCCAAAATAAAAAACTAATGAACAAAGAGCTCCGACTGTTCCGCCAACAATCACCATCATCCATCCGAAAGGCAAAAAAATGAGATATCCTGCCAAAACGTAAAAGGCAATTTTAATGGTTCCAGTGATTTTAGGAATTTTCACAGCCAGCAGGTCAATAAAAATAGAACAAATTATTCCGTATCCGTAAAAAATGCTCCAAAGAAAAGGGTTATTCAAATCTTTTGAAACTCCATACAAGTCAAAATCAGCTGCAATGAAAAAAACAGTAAAAAAAATAAACAGCGAGAATCCGGCGCCGGTTAATTTGGGTTTAACATAAGAAATAGCATTGAGGATATTTTTTTGTAAAAACACTAAGTGATCACAGCCTTATATTATTTTCTCAATATTATGTTTATTATAACATTAATTTTTCTCTGTACATTGACGTTGCGTAAAGGTTTATGATGATCTTGTCAGGAGGTGAAAGGATGGAATATACGGTAAAACAATTAGCAGAATTGACCGGAGTTACAACACGGACATTGCGATATTACAATGAAATTGGGCTTCTTATGCCAGCGAAAATCAATTCATCCGGATATCGCATATATGGGGAAAAAGAGGTTGATAAACTGCAGCAAATTCTTTTTTATCGAGAGCTTGGAGTTGATTTAGATACAATTAAAAAAATCATCAATTCACCATCCTTCGACAGCATGAAAGCTTTAAAGGAACACCGCGAAAAGCTTCTTGCAAAACGCAGGCAGCTAGATTCATTAATCGCAAATGTGGAGAAAACAATAGCGGCAAAGGAAGGAAGGATCACGATGAACGATAAAGAGAAATTTGAAGCTTTTAAACAAAAATTAATTGAAGAAAATGAAAGAAAATATGGGTATGAAGTTAGAGAAAAATATGGAGACGAAGTCGTCGATCGATCTAATCAAAAACTGAAAAACATGACAAAAGAGCAGTTCGAACAGCTGAAACAGCTTGAGGAAGAGGTCTTGAATACACTGAATAAAGCATTTGTAACTGGAGATCCAGCGAGCGAGCTGGCACAGAAGGCAGCTGATTTGCATCGTCAATGGCTCTGCTATTTTTGGGATCATTATACGAAGGAAGCTCATAGAGGAGTAACAGAGATGTATGTAGCAGATAAAAGATTTAAAGCGTATTATGATAAAAAACATCTTGGAGCAGCGGAATTTTTAAGGGATGCAGTTCGAATTTATACCATGAATTGAAAAGAATTTTTTACAATTCGGTCTTTGGAATGCTTTCTTTGATGAACCATATTTTAATTCTGTGACATCAGCTACCCATTTTTCATTTGGCTTTTCCGCTGTGAATTCACGATTCAATATATTTTCTGCAACATGTTGAGGAGTAGATCGCTTATAAGATTTCTGCTTTTTTCGAATAACAGATTGTATAGTGGCAACTTTCATCAGTCTTTATGATTGAAGTTCTGACCAAGCTTTCGATTTATATTCAACGTCATTCGACGGTAACCATAGATGCCTTCAACTTTCTCATGGAGAACTTTCATCTCGTTTACGATTTCTTCATTCTGAAGTTCTCGGGAGGAAGGCGAACGTTTTAACCACTTATAGTAAGCAGCTCGTGAAATACCGGCGATTTCACATAATAAGATTATGCTTAGGTTTTCTTTCTCATGAAGTTCCCGGATTGCGATATACTTGTCTTCAAAACGGATTTGGTTTACTTTCGCCTCCTTTCGATTTCCTCTAACTTTTTTAAAAATAGATTCTCCGCACGTAAGCGCTCATTTTCTCTTTCTAACTTTTTCATCTCCAGTTTCATTTTTTCTTCTGGAGATAACTCTGCTTCTTCTTTTTTTCTTCCTCGTTTGTCTTTAAGCGCTTCTTCTTTACCATTTTCATACTTCTTCACCCATTGATATACTTGTTGATAAGAAACTTCATAAGTCTCTGCTGTTTTTTTATAATCTTTTCCGTTCTCTAAACAATCAAGCACAATTTGTATCCGTTCATTGCAAGTCGTTTTTCTTCCTTTAGTCATAGAGCTTGTCTTTCCTTTCGACGTTAAATCTCTATGGCTATTATACTTCTTCATCCATCGTTGAAGTACCGATCTACTAATACCATATGTCCTGACAATCTCTTACTGTGAGAACTCACCAGATAAATAATCTTTTACAGCTGCTTCCTTAAAACCTTTCCAAGAATTTGAACGTTCTAGACCCTCTATTCCAAATTCCTCAAATTCATTTATCCATTGCCTTAAAGAATATTTAGTAATTTGATGCCTTTTACAAAGCTCTTGATATAGTACATTCTCGGTTTTCATATGCAAGTAAAACTTCAAGTTTGAACTCTGTAGTATATTGCTTATACATAGAAAAACTCCCCCTAAGGTAAAACAGATTTTTTATATTTTAATCTGTCTACCTTAAGGGGAGCATATCATGAAAGATCAGCCTCTTTATTTTTTACTTAAAACGTATGCGCTAAATCTTTTGCTCTCGCAATTGCGTTTTGTTTAATTTCCTCTGCTTTTTCAGGTTGAGCAGCGTGTCCTTCTACAAACAAGCCTTCAAATGAAGGAACACCGAAAAATTGCATCACAACAGCCAAATAGCGGTGACCCATTTCCATTTGAGCTGCTGGACCTTCTGAATAAATGCCTCCACGCGCTTGAATATGCAGGGCTTTTTTATCAGTCAATAACCCAACAGATCCTTGTTCAGTGTATTTAAACGTTTTGCCTGCAACTGCAACTGCATCAATATATGCTTTCAAGACAGGCGGAAATGAAAAATTCCATAAAGGTGTAACAAAAACGTATTTATCCGCTTCAATAAATTGTTCACAAAGCTCTGAAAGACGTCCAACTTTCGCTTTTTCCTCGGAAGTAAGCTCATCTAAGCTTTTTCCGGATCTCAGTTTCCCCCAGCCATTTAATACATCAGCATCGATTTGGGGAATATATTCTTTATATAAATCAAGGTGAATTACTTCATGGTCAGGATTCGCTTCTTTATAGGTTTCGATAAAAGCCTTTCCTGCTGCCAAACTGTAAGATTGGGTGTCATCAAGTGGATGTGCTGTAATGTACAATACTTTTGTCAACGTAAACCTTCCTCTCTTGGTGCAATTTTAGTTTTTAGTGAAAAAATAAAATTTATAAATTTTTATTTTGAAAATATTTATTTCGAGATAATTTTATAGGAATTTGTTTTAGATTTCAAATGATTTGTTTGCAAAAAAATTTATCCAAATTTAGTCAAATAATTTGTTTTCAACTGTCTAATTTGTTTTTCACGTCTTATCGGTCAATAAACATGGCTGATCTACGAATGAGCCTTGATCAGTTATTTTTGATTTTGAACGCTTTCGTCGTGAAAACCGTTTTTCATCCATTTGTTTGGAATATAATTTATTATTCCCTGTAATGTGAAGCTTAGCTATTGCCATTTTCTCCTCAAATGATAAGGCAGCATTTTCTTTACGGAAAGGCTGAGTAAATGCCCGTTTCTTAAATTCTTTTCCAATAATCCCATCGTCCTTCATTTATTTCTTTTTCGATTGTTTTAATATATTTCTTTAGTTCAACGGGCATCTCGTCATTTTCCAGCTCATCCATTGTAAAAGTAATCATTTGCGCACCGCTGAAATCCATGACCTGTACAACTCTTTGCCGACCTTTAAAATATGTTAGCATAATGTGATATTTACCCATTTCGTTTCACCCTATTTTTCGTTTTTTTATGGGACCAATTGAAAGAATGTTGGATCGTTTAAACGTTCGGAAAGTTTTTCGAAAGTGGCAGTAAGCGCGAATGTATTTATTGTTAAAGTCTTTTACTGTAATCAATCTTTCTGTTATTACCCCTTGATCGGTCATGTAGATCATCTTTAAAGCAAAACCGTACTTTTTGGCATTCAGCAGCAAACCATTCATGATTTTCACCTCACAAAAAAAGAACATTTGTTCTATTTTTATTATATGCGAATATATGTTCTGATATGAAGAAGAAAATTTTGGAATGATTCATTTTTGGGGGCATCTTTCTTTAGAATGGAATGGCAAAGATTGAAATCACATGGAGAAGGGAATGCTGTTTTTTTTCGAGAAGCGTGCAAGTGGGGAAGTTAAAATCATTTTAAATAAAAAATAGCTGTCAAGCGGGCCTCTATATCGATGATTTATTGACAACACATGCTGTCTTGGAGTGCGTATGTAAAACAAATCAGCTTAAATTTAAGAAGCGAGGCGGAGTGCTGTGTTGACATAACTCATCTGCTCCAAGGATGGGGAGAAACTAATCTTATTTATTATATAATGCGGCAAAATTTACATCCCATTAAATAGAACTGATGAAGTATCATAAGCTGCCAAAGCTTGTTCAGGTAGTGTGTTCAATAGTGATATTTAGAAATGATAGATATCGAGTGTTTCAAATTGCAAGATGTATGTTTAATAAAATCAAGATTTTTCTGCAAGCACTAGCTCCTAAAATGAAATGCATTTTTAATTGAGGCTGTACAGAAAGTCAAATCTCCATTGAAAACAAAAAATCATAAACTTTCAAAAAGATGAAAGGGGGCGTCAATAAGCAGATAAAACGGCTTATTAGACAGCCCCCCGCCATTGTCCGCACATTCCTTCATTAAATTTTTTGCAGAGCTTGTCTGACATCTTCTTTTAAATCTTCGATATGTTCTATGCCGACAGAGAAGCGCACGAAGTTTGCCGGGATTCCTGCAAGCTGCATTTGTTCTTCGTTCATTGTTCCTTCCCACATCGCTGCTGTATGTACAACGAGAGACTCGACTCCACCAAGGCTTACAGCGTTAGGAGGAAGCTTTAATGCGGAAACAAAGCGCTGTGTTTCCGCATAACCGCCCTGAATGGAAAAGGCAATAACGGCACCAAAGCCTTTCATTTGCCGCTTAGCAAGCTCGTGCTGCGGATGGCTTGGCAGCCCCGGATAATATACCCGTTCAACTTGAGGCTGATTCTCAAGAAATTCGGCTAACGCCAAAGCGTTCGCGTTAATCCGTTCGATTCGCATAGGAAGCGTGCGCAAGCCTCTCAGCAACAGCCAACCATCCATTGGCGAAAGCACTGAACCGATGGAAATATGCGTATTCCAAATACGTTCAGCTAATTCCTCGTTTGTGCAAATTACGCCAGCTGTCAAATCATGATGGCCGCCCATGTATTTTGTTGCACTATGGACAACAACATCAACCCCAAAGTCATGTGGACGCTGATTGATAGGGGAAGCAAACGTATTATCTGCGACAACGATAATTCCATGTTGGCGGGCAAGATCACACACTGCAGCTAAATCTGTCAATACCAATGTAGGATTGGCAGGCGTCTCAACCATAATAAGTTTTGTATTCGGACGAATTGCCTTTTCAAACGCAGAAGTGTCGGATTGGTCAACGAACGTCACGTCAACACCAAATTTCGGCAGCAGCTCATCCATAATTTTCGTTGTGCTCATATAATGATTTTTTTGGGCAATCACATGATCGCCTGCTGCTACAAGCGATAAAATAGTTGTCGCTATCGCTCCCATACCAGAGCCGGTTACTAAGGCTGTTTCAGTTCCTTCAAGATCTGCTACAATTTTTTGAACCCGTTCATGCACTGGGTTTCCGTAACGTGTGTAATATCGCGGATGACGAGGTGTTCCAGCAATTTCAGAAAATTCGCTTGCACTATGTGCCTGGAATGTTGCGGAATAGTAAATAGCAGGATTGACTCCTTTTTCGTCCGTTATAGAATCGTCGCCATGGATGACAATTGTTTCATCTCTGAGTGCTTGAGGATTCCGTTGTTCTTGTTCATTTCTTTTCATTATTTATTTCTCCCTTAAATCAAAGTAATTTTATAGATATTATATATCTATTATTAAAAAAAATAAAACTAGTTTGAGAATTCATTTTTGTTCATTATATGATAAAACAGTATGAAACTTTTCGTTTTGATAAGAAAGGGGGTTTGAAAAATGAATTATACAAAATGTTTAAACGAGTATTACGCCGTGATTTTCACATCGGAAAGAACAGAAGGGGACAATGGTTATGAGGAAATGGCAAAGGAAATGGATCAATTGGTGTCCAAACAGCCCGGTTTTTTAGGAGCAGAGAGTGCAAGAAATGAGAATGGGTACGGAATTACAGTTTCATATTGGGAATCATTGGATGATATCAAACGCTGGAAAGAAAATGCTTTGCATAAAGCGGCGCAGGATAAAGGCAGGAAGGAATGGTATAAACGTTATACAATCAGAATTTGCAAAGTAGAAGAGGAAAGGGTTTTCCATATTTGATAGATACTATAGCCCAGAAGAATGGCCGCTTCCCTAAAAAACAAAACCAAGGGAAAAGCATGAGACTAGGTTCATAGTAACTTCGCAAAATGTTTTGGCATAGCGCTGGATTGGTGAGAAAAAATTGCATATTATATAATGAAGTAAAGATTGTTCACTATTTGTGAACATTAGGATTGCGCAACTTTTCATTTTAGCTTAACACTGGAGAGAGAGAAAAATGTTAAAAAACATAAACAGCATAATGGAAAAGATGCTTCCTTTTTTAACCCCGTCAAGTGTTGTGATCGGGATTGTATTTTCAACTATATTTGACGATTTTTCTCAGCTTGTTCCGTGGATTTTTGCTTTTATTACGTTTGCGGGCAGTTTAAATCTTAGTTTTCATGCGTTTAAGCAGGCTCTTTTGCATCCGCTGCCGATTTTCGTCGTTCTTTTGCTGCTTCATCTTTTCATCCCGCTTTGGGCGTTTGCTGTCGGCCATCTTGCTTTTCAAGAAGACAGCTTCACAATCATTGGTTTAGTTTTGGCCGTGATCATTCCAACTGGTGTTACAAGCTTTATTTGGGTATCAATCCATAAAGGAAATTTGGCTTTAGCTCTTGCTGTTATATTAATAGATACGTTTATTTCTCCTTTTGTCGTTCCTGCCAGTTTATTAGTATTGGTGGGGAGAACGGTAGAAATCGACGTATGGAATATGATGTCTGGCTTATTTTTCATGATTATCCTGCCTTCCATTTTAGGAATGCTTGTAAATGAGTGGACGAAAAAAGAATTGAAACAGCGTATTGCAGCCGTTTTAAGTCCGTTTTCGAAAATAGCCTTATCGCTTGTAGTGATCATCAACAGCGCGATAGTAGCTCCTTATTTGGCGAACCCGAATAAAAAATTAATTTTGATTGGGTTTTTCGTTTTTTTGATTGCTACAAGCGGCTACTTTTTTTCATGGATGGCCGGGCGTCTATTAAAATTTCAACAGGATGATATCATCACTTTAACGTTTACGGGCGGAATGAGGAATATTAGCGCCGGTGCAGTGCTTGCGATCACTTATTTTCCGCCGCAAGTGGCGGTACCGGTTGTCTTAGGCATGCTTTTTCAGCAGGTTTTAGCTTCTTTTTATGGACGCATGCTTGAAAAAGTTTATCACCATGCGCTTACTGAAAAAAAGTATGCGGCAAATGCAAAATGAACGCTTTTATGCAAAAAAGCATTTATAAAACGTTATGTGAGCATCCCCTTCAATTAAGGCATTTCTGCCTATATTGAAGGGGTTTTTTAAGGGCAATTTCAGGCATTGATGCGTTAATTATTTTATTCGCCAATTGGACGCAGAACCGGTAAGGAGCATCAATAATGACGTTACATGAATCAGCATTTTTTAACAGTGTTTTAGTAATATTTACAATTTAAACTATAAATTAACAAAAATTAACTTTTTTTACAAGGGAAATAAAAAGCAAATATAGAATTGATTTGGTAAGCGTACGCTAATAGATCCTAAAAATAAATTACAGAAGGTATTTAAACAATGTTTCGGCTACTAGTCTCTGACAAAGTGAACAATGAAGGACTGAAACCGTTGATAGAATCAGAAGCGGTTGAAGTTGTCCAAAAAAGTGTATCAGAAGCAGAAGATGAACTAAATCTTTTTGATGCTCTTTTGGTGAGGAGCAGCACAAAAGTAACGAAAGAGCTTTTAGGAAAGAGGACCTCTTTAAAAATTATCGGAAGAGTCGGAGTCGGTGTAGATAACATTGATATTGATGAGGCAACAAACCAAGGAGTAATTGTCATTAATGCTCCCAATGGAAATACCATTTCGGTAGCCGAGCATACACTAGCGATGATTTCTTCTTTGATGAGGCACATTCCGCAAGCAAATATTTCAGTTAAAGCAAAAGAGTGGAATCGGTCAGCATTTGTTGGATCTGAACTTTACGGGAAGATCTTAGGCATTATCGGTTTTGCATAAAGATAATTCCGTAAAAATGGAGGCTAAGTTATTATGCAAAAAGTTTTTCTCTTGACGATCGGTATGTTCGCTCTTGGGTTTGATGCTTATGTGATAGCTGGTTTGCTTCCGGATATCGGTGCAACTTTTCATATAACTCCTTCACAAACAGGGCAAGCCGTGAGCGTCTTTACGCTTTGTTATGCACTGGCCGCTCCGGTATTTGCAACACTGCTTGCTGGAAAACCGATGCGCAATATTTTATTGTTGGCGCTCGCAGTATTCTCGATAGGCAACGGGATAAGTGCACTAGCTTCAAATTTTTCCATGTTGCTGATTGCACGGGCAATTGCAGGCATCGGCGCCGGACTTTACTCTCCGCTAGCATCAGCAGCTGCAGCATCACTAGTGCCCGAACAGAAACGCGGCAGAGCACTTGGCATGACTCTTGGCGGCATGAGCACTGGAACAGTCATAGGAGTCCCTCTTGGACTGGTGATTGCGGAACATCTGAAGTGGAATGGAACTCTTTGGGTGATCACTGCACTAGGCTTAATTGCCATGATGGGAATTGCCATCTGGTTTCCACATTTTGCAGCTTCAGCTCCACCTTCACTCCGCCAGCGCGTCGCAATGATGACAAATAGACGGGTTGCAGCAATTGTTGGCATCACTTTTATGACCAGTGTTGCCAGCTTGGGTCTTTACACATATATTGCTGTTATTTTGAATAACTTGGCGGACATTTCCAACAACACGCCATATCTTTGGGCATGGGGAATTGGCGGCGTAGTTGGCAGTTTTTCCATCGGCGCTTTGATTGACCGGACAGGCAAACCGGGTTTGCTCATGGCAGGAATTTTGGCCATAATGGCTTTGTCCATGTTCAGTGTGCCATTCGCCCTTTCATTTCCGATCCTGTCATTTCTGCCTTTTATTCTATGGGGGGCGATGGGCTGGGCATCGCAAGCCCCGCAGCAGCATGAATTGCTTCACATACAGCCTAATCAAGGTGCAGCGGCCGTTGCTTTGAACAGTTCCGCAAATTATTTGGGCAGTGCAATAGGTTCTCTTCTTGGAGGGATAGTGATGCTGGCTGGATTGGCTCCTTCCCAACTTCCGTTTGCCGCCGGCGGCCTTGCATTAGTGACATTACTGGGACAATGGGGGATTTTATCAAGCAAAAGAAAGCATGGAAGTGAGAGAAAACAATCTATGCAACAATGACTATCTCCAGATTGAATAAACATATCATACTCATTTGTCAAATATCAAAGGGGTTGTTTATAAAATTTTATACAGCGAGCCATACTAAATAATGGTGATGGCTGAATGTACGAAAAAGAAGAATTGATCCGCTTTGTCCAAGAAGCGAAAAAGTATGGGCATCAGGGGAAAGTTGCCAGTTACATACCGGCTCTTGGCAAAGCAAATCCAAATGATTTATCTATTGCTATATATATGCCTGATGGGAGAATCATTGACGCGGGGGATGTAACGGTAAAAGTGACGCTTCAAAGCATTTCAAAAATTATCGCTTTAGCTCTTGTCATTATGGATCACGGTGAAAAGGAGGTATTCAAAAAAGTCGGGATGGAGCCGACGGGCGATCCGTTTCATTCCATTGCCAAGCTTGAGGAAACACAGCCTACAAAGCCGCTGAATCCGATGATCAATGCCGGTGCACTTGCCGTAACGCATATGATTTCGGGAAGAACGGTGAAAGAACGGCTGCAGAGACTCATTCGTTTTGTCCGCAAGCTAACAGGAAATCCAACCATTTCTTATTCGCAAGAAGTCGCTCAATCCGAATTTGAAACCGCGTTTTTAAACCGCTCCTTATGTTATTTTCTTCGACAGCATAATATTATAAACGAAGATGTCGAAGATTTGATGGAGCTTTACACGAAGCAATGCGCCATTGAAATGACATGCATCGATTTGGCTCGCATCGGCCTCGTTTTTGCGATGGATGGGCGAGATCCGTTTACAGAAGAGGAAATCATGCCGCTTGATGTAGCGCGTATTTGCAAAACGTTTATGGTCACCTGCGGCATGTATAATGCTTCGGGAGAATTTGCGATTAAAATCGGGATTCCGGCAAAAAGCGGCGTCTCAGGAGGCATACTCGCATCTGTTCCAAAAAGATGCGGCATCGGCATATTCGGTCCAGCATTGGATGACAAAGGCAATAGTCTGACCGGCATCAAACTGCTTGAATTTTTATCTAAAACATATTCATTAAGTATTTTCTAATATTTGAGGAGGAGACATACGATGCGTGAATTCACTGTTAAATTTCACCTTGAAGATGATATGGAAGAAATGAAAGTGCAAAAGCTGAGCCCGGATGATTTTGAAAGGGTGACAGAAGGAGGGACAAGACATTTGTTTGATCTCGATACAAACATTGGTTTTTTCGTCTTTTTTGACGCTGAGGACAGCGATGGCAATATGTCTTATCTTTCCCTTCGCTACGAGGAGGACGAGGAAGATCCGAGCGAATGCTACCGGTTTGAACTAAAAGACTTTTATGAATTTATAGCTCTTTATCTAAATGACTTAGAATTCGGTGATGAAGTGATGGCGGAGCAGGAGGAAGAGGAAATATACGGCCCCATTCAGCATCTTGCTCATCTTCTTTTCCATGTTGCTGAAGAAGGGAAAACAGTTGAAGTTTGAATACGTTGAATGAAATCCGGGGCATGCATACGAATTCAAATGCCAATTTTTCAGAAGGGCTTATTTTCAATCAACAACATCTATGTGTTTCAGAATTGCATTTTTTGTAATAAATGAAAGTACCGCGGGCGATCCGGATTGATGTTCACCGTTTCGTTAGGGCTTGGCAGGAGAACCGATTTTTGAAAAGTGCTTTTGAACTATGGATTTGGCGAAAAGGTAAGAGGCGCATAATATCGAGTGGCGTCCGATCTTTTTTATATTTCAATGTTTTTTTACCTTTTGTTCATCGTTTCGTCATATTTTTTGCCTAGTATGTCAATAAGACAAACGATGAAGAAGAGGAGGGCTTTTGCTATGGGATATTATGATGAAATAGATCAAAACAATCGTGTGGAAAGAAAAAAGAACAGTTTGTTGAAGCCGGTTCTTTCTTCTTTAATCAGCGGTGTTTTGGGCGGAGCTGTTGTATACGGAGCGTTGACCTACTTGCCATTCCAAGATCATAACAAAGCTTCAAATGAAACAGAGCATGCAGCGGTCAGTCAAAATACAAACGATCAGGAAGCATCTGTTAATGTTGCGAAGATTTCCAATCAAGGCGATATTGCAGAAATAGCTGAAAAACTTTCACCAGCGATTGTCGGCATTTCTAATTTGCAGCAGCAAAGGACAGATTGGTTTGGATCGCGCCAAGATTCTTCCAGCGAAGAAGTGGAAAGCGGAAGCGGAACAGGAATTATCTTTAAAAAGTCCGGCAATGATGTTTTTATTGTTACAAATAACCATGTTATTGAAGGGGCTTCTTCATTGGAGGTAACGCTTTCCAATGGCGATAAGGAAAAAGCAGAGGTAGTCGGTGCTGACTCATTGACAGACTTGGCCGTCATAAAAATTAATAACAATAGTGTTAACACAGTAGCTGAGTTTGGTGATTCCGATAATATACGAGTCGGCGATCAGGTCATTGCAATCGGGAATCCGCTTGGCAGCGATCTTTCTAGAACTGTAACAGAAGGGATTATCAGCGGAGTCAATCGCACAGTGACGATTACAACTTCTGAAGGAGACTGGGCGCTTGATGTCATTCAAACTGATGCAGCGATCAATCCAGGAAACAGCGGAGGCCCTTTAATTAACATGGATGGGAAAGTCATCGGCGTCAGCAGTATGAAAATCAGCCAGGAAGGTGTGGAAGGGCTCGGATTTGCTATTCCAAGCAATGATGTTGTGAAAGCGATCAATCAATTAATGGAAAAAGGAAAAATTGACCGTCCGTTTCTTGGAGTTGCATTATTAAATGTAAGCGAGCTTCCTGAGTATTTCCTTAGAGACACACTCAATTTGCCATCTGACGTTAAAGAAGGTGCGGTAGTTGGAAGAGTTCAGGCAAATTCTCCCGCCGATCAGGCCGGATTGCAGGAAAAGGATGTGATCGTCGCATTGGATGGGCAAAGTATTCACAACACGAGTGAGTTAAGAAAATATTTGTACAGTGAAAAGAAATCAGGAGACTCAGTCAAAGTCAAATTATATCGGGACGGAAAAGAAAAGACCGTCACAGTTACCCTTTCAAGTCAAGACTTATCGCAAACCTGATCGGGAATAGTATTAAAAAGAAAGGGCCCGCAAAAAGTCAGTTCAATTAACTTTTTGCAAAGCCCTTTTTTCAATGGAAATCTTTTTCATCAATGTGAAAATGATCTATCTCTGATAAATGAATGATACTCGCCAATTAACAACAGCATCATTTGCTTAGAAAAATTTCATCGCTATACATAACTTGTTTACATATTTGCTTCGCTAGACGAGATATTTTTTGGTTGAGCAGATTGTACAGCTTTGCTTGAGATTGCTAAAACAAATAAACAACTAATACTAATTAAAACTCCGTCCAATATTAGCGGAGCTCCCCAGCTGCCTGTGCTGTCTCTTAAATATCCTGATACGACTGGCGACAATACGGCGCCAATTTCTGCTATCAGATTCAGCATGCCAAATGCCCCGCCTTGTTTGCCTTCCGGCGCCAATTCTGCATTTAATGCATGTGAAACCGGCTGCAATGCAAAAAAGAATAATCCTGATATAAATAAAATGATTGATGTAATAATCGGGCTGCTATTTTCCGTTTGAATATACCAAGCAAAAACAAATATTGAAACAGCTAAAAGAAAAGTTAAAAGCGCTAATACATTTCTGCGGCCGTTCGGTCTATCAGCTAACAGGTCAGAAATTTTTCCGCCAAGCGGGAACCCGATAACCCCTGCTACTGCGTTAAATGAAGCTACTGCTGCTGCGGCAACTAGTGCTCCGCCGCCAAATTCTTGGACAATTGCCGTAGACCAGAATCCATACAACCATAAATGCCATAAAATCGGCAGGAAAGATAGATAAAGGAAAAACAGGTTTTTATTCATAATCAAAGGGTGCACTTCTGATTTTTTTGTTACATAAAGATATATGATCAATATGGGGGCTAAACTAGCCAAAATAAAAGCTATGACAATCGATGAGAGCCCTAATTTTGTTGATGTGAAGTATATCGCCATGATGATAACCAAAAACACAAGTGAATAAATACTTAAGTGATATAACGATTTTCCGTAAAATTCCTTCACACCAGGTGAATTTGGATCTGCTGATTGTATCAATTTTTTATCAGGCTTCATAAATTTAAACATAAGAACAGCAACGATTAAAGTAATGAATCCCATGAATAGAAAAGGAACTCTCCAAGCCTCATTTCCCATTAGAGGAACAAAAGCTTCCAGAAGAAGAGGTGTACCGATTGTTGCCAACGTTAAGCCGATAGACAGGCCAGTAATAACAACTCCCATTCCTAAGCCCATTTTTTCCGGAGGAGTGTTGAAAGCAATATAGGATCTGTCATTTGAATAAAGGATTCCTTCACCTAATCCAAGTAATACACGGAATAAAACAAACATGACGAGTCCGCCTGATAAGCCTGTGAAAAAAGTGGCGACGGCTGCCCACAAAATACTTAATATAATAATAGGGCGGTATCCAAATTTATCTCCCAAGTTTCCTCCAGGAAATTGGTTTAACATAAATCCGGCAAAAAACAAACTGCCTATTAAGCCCCCAAATTCATGAGGATTCGGGACATCTGAAAAAAATGATATTTTATGTTCTATCATCCAAGTAACAATTGGGCCTGTCGCAGTTCTGTCGATATAAGAAACAACCCATCCTAGGAACAGCATTCCCCATATTGTATGGTACCTTTCCCATTTTTTCATTATCATTTTCACTCCTATCTAGATTTAAAATTTAACATAACCTTTAGATAGCGCTTACATAAAAGGGCAAAAAGAAATAGAAAATGCTTCTGGTTGAATATAAGATCAATTGGCTGCTGGTTTTCTATATTTCGGACGATGTGAGATGAAAGGAATATAAAACTTTTTTAGCCTACATTCTTGATGATCCCATCTTGTTTTTGAACCTTCTCCGCAGCTTTAAAGTTTTGTACTTTCAACTATTCCAAATGAATTCAAATTTTAAATGCTTTTTGCTCCCGCTTTTTAAACTGTGGAATGGTTTTTTTCCTCTCTCATTTGGTTTTCTTGACTAATAGCGGGCAAATATACATCTAAAACAGCGGAACGGCCAGACTTGACAGTTTTTATTGCTTCATTCAGAGCCTCTTTCAGCTCATGAGGGTTTTCTACTTTTCTTGCATAGGCGCCACCTGCAGCTTCTGCAATTTTCGAAAGATCAGCATGAGGAGTGAAATCTACGAAAAATTGATTCGTTTCATTTGCGATACCATTCGGATGAACAGCTAAGGTTGACAGTTTCGGAGATTTCCAACCGCGATTATTATAAATTACGGTTAAAAATGGCGCGTCATATTTTTGCGATATCCAATGAACGCTCGAAGGGACGCTAAACAGATAAGATCCATCTCCAGTAAGGCTGATCACTGTTTTAGACGGGTCTGCCAGTTTTGCTCCTATCGCTGCTCCGCCGTTCCATCCAAGTCCGCCTCCGCCGCTGCCAAAAATAGAACCTGGTTTGGTCATTTGCAAATGGGTATATAATGTTTGGAAATTTGAAATGCCTTCATTGACAATAATCGTGTTTTCATCGCACACTTCCCGTATGCAGGCAGTTAAATACTCAGGCGTGATAATGTCGTCAAAAAATTGTTCAGCTTTTTTCCATTCTTCACGCTGAGCTTTATGATATTTTTCTATTTGTTTTCTCCTTTCATTTACTTGCAAGCTGTCAATGTCAGCGTTTTTAATCACTTCGTTCAACTGCCGCAAGGCCGTTTCGGCATCAGCTGCGAAAAAACGTTTTGATGGGATATACCATAATGTCATCCCTTCCTTCAGCGGATCTTCATCAATATAGTAAATCGTACAATTTGGCGATGGTTTATTATTCACTGGAATCCAAGGAACATCACTGTCAATGACCATTATAAAATCTGCTTTTTCGATTAAATCGTTTTGTGTTGAAGTATTCCACTGATATCCGCAATGAAGCGGGTGATCAGATGGAAAGTTCATATAGTTTGGCACTGACTCTAAAACAGGTATCGCAAGTTTTTCACAAAATTGAACGAGTTCTTTCACCGCTTGTTTGTTTTTGCCAATATATGACGTGACAATGAGCGGATTATTTGCTGCCAGTAAATCTTTCACTAAAGGATCTATTTCTTGCGGTGCCAGTGCACGCGCTGCAATTGGTCTCCATTGCTCAGGATGAATTTCTACTTTTTCTACTTCCTCCTCCAAAACTTCTCTAGCGCTCGTCAAATATACGGGTCCTTTCGGGCTGCTTTGAGCAATTTGCAGTGCACGATGGACAATTTGTTTTACATTTTTCCCGGTGCGAATCTCATGAGTATACTTCATGTAACCCCTTACAATTCCGGGCTGATCGGGAACATCCTGAATCCAGTGAATAAATTCGTTCCTGCTTCCCCGAAGCTCCCCTTCTTGAGTATATGGAGAAGTTCCGGCAAAAATGAGGACAGGCACCCGACCTTTCCAAGCATTGTGAATGGCAGCGCCAAGGTTTTGCGTGCCGCATTCAACATGCACTAAAACAGCTTGAGGTTTCCCGCTTACTTGAGCATATCCATGTGCAGCGCTTAAGGCAACCATTTCATGTGGACAAGTAATGATTTTCGGAAAATCAATTCCCTCTTTTTCAGCTTCGGCAAGGGCTTCAATAATGGCAGGGTGATCGCTTCCTAGATTTGAAAAAATAAAGGAAACATCAGCTTCTTGTAACGCTTCTAAAAGTGCCTTGCTTGTCGTATATCGGCTGGTCAAACAACACACACCCTTTCAATATAATTTAGATAATTAATACTAGTCAGATAATTCCGTAATCAGAATTGTACTTGAAAAGAAAAGATAGTACAATACTATAATAACTATCATAATAATAGAAAATATCTATAGAAAGGAGCTATAAAATGGAGTTCCGTCTTTTGCAATATTTTGCAATATTGAGTCAAGAGCTGCATTTTACGAAAGCTGCAGAAAAGCTGGGGATTACGCAACCAACATTAAGCCAGCAAATTCGCCTTCTTGAAAACAGTCTTGATACAGTTCTTTTTCGAAGAATGGGGAAAAAAATTGAATTAACGGAAAGCGGAGAGATTTTACTTGAACATGTGAAAAAAATTTTTTCTGAAATTGATCAAGCAAAAATTAAAATACATGAATTAAAAGGATTGAATCGCGGCCATTTAAAAATCGGATGTGTTGGCAATCATCTTCTTTATTCTTCCTTGCTTACGTTTCACTCACAGTTTCCAAATATAAAACTCTCTGTTTACGATCTAAAAACGGAAGAAACGTTAGAAAAAATAGTCAAGTCTGAGCTCGATATAGGGATTGTCTATTTACCAGTTCATCATCCGCAAGTAGAGGTTATTAAATGGTTTTCATTAGAGTTTTTTGCCATTGTATCCCTTGATCATCCTTTAGCTGAAAAAAATTTAATATATTTGGAAGAGCTTCAATCGTACCCGATCTTTTTATTGCCCGAGCAATATGTTCTTAGACAGACGATCGATTCATTTTGTAATAAAGAAGGCATTAAGTTAAACCCAATTGTGGAATTGTCGGATACGTATTCGTTGTTAAAGATGACGCTTTTACATAACGGAATTACGATCCTGCCAAAGCTTTATGTTGAAAACAGCCCGGAGTTTTCTGTCAAGCTTTTGAAAATTGCAGACGAACTTCCGCGTAAAGAGGTTGCAATTATTTATCGAAAAGGTCTTCTTTCTTCCACTGCCATTCGAACATTTATCCAGCAGCTGACAAGGAGATGACTCATTTTAATTTTTAAATAGGTAAAATATTGGATTTGCTTTCAAAGGAAGGTAGGGATAGAATCTATACGTATACATTTTTTAATAGAGGAGCGAATAACAATTGGATTTATTTTCAGTTGGCATATCTATTTCATCTGACGCCATCATTGCCTTATTAAAAATTATTGCAATCGATATTATTTTATCCGGCGATAACGCAGTTGTAATTGCAATGGCAACGAGAAATCTGCCGAAAGAACAGCAAAACAGAGCTATATTCTGGGGGACTGGAGGTGCGGTCGCATTACGGATTTTGTTTGCATCCGTCATTGTTGTCCTGTTGAAAATCCCATTTGTCAACATTGTCGGCGGATTTTTGCTGCTTTGGATTGCTTATAAAGTTTTGGTAGATGACGGAGAAGCTGCGCATGTCCAATCTCAAAGCAGTCTGCTTAAAGCTATTCAAACGATCATTCTTGCAGATGCCGTCATGAGTTTGGATAATGTGGTTGCAGTAGCAGGTGCGGCACACGGCCATATCGGCATGATTGCGGTTGGAGTTTTGATCAGTATTCCAATTATGATTTTTGGATCAAAAGCGATCGTAAAATTAATGAACAAATTTCAATGGATTGTATATGTTGGATCTGGAATTTTAGCTTGGACCGCCGGTGAGATGATCTTTAAGGATAAACATATTGAACAATGGTTTCACATCCAAAACTTGTGGATCGAATATTTACTTATCGGAATTATGACATTGATTGTGTTAGCGATCGGTTATGAGAAAAATAAGCGTGCAGAGAAAGAAAATAAATTGCAGCATAGTGCTTAGCAGGCGGCTGTTGAAACGGCGCCTGTTTTTTATGAAAAGAAATTCCACGTTTTAATAGATTTAGTTATGTCTAAAATTTTTGTTATCGGAAAATATGCACACTTCTGTAAAATGACGGTTTCTTTTGCAACAGCTCTAATTTGCTTGTAAATTCGAGAGATCGTTCTTTGTGTATAAGCATTCATCGTCCAGAGAAGGTGAGTGCTTTTTTATTTTATCCACAGATATTTCAGATAATTCACAACTTATACACATTATCCATACTGTTTTTGTGGATATTATGTAACTGTTGGAGCTTAAGAAGCTGGATTTTTTCATAAAATCCTACTATGAATGTGGATAACTATAGTAATTGTTAACAATTTGTGAAATATTTCACAAATATATTGAAGTTAAATTCAGAAAATTATATATTGAAATTGAAGAGGTTAGTGAAATATTTCACAAACTTCTTCGAAAAATAAAAGTGAAAAAACAAACAAAGGAGATGGTTGAAGATGGAATGGCTGAAAGGTCCAAAAATGGCGGTTGTCTGGGCGGCTCTTAGAATTTGGCTCGGTTATCAATGGTTTGTCGCGGGAGTCGAAAAGCTGGGTGGATTTGATGCGACAGGATTTTTAAAAGGGGCGATTGCTAAAGCAACCGGAGAACATCCGGCCGTTCAAGGATGGTATGCAGCGTTCCTTGAAAACTTTGCTCTTCCGAATGTAGAACTTTTTAATTTTATTATTCCAATTGGAGAAGTGTTAGTTGGCATCGGACTGATTTTGGGATTGTTTACAACTCCTGCATTAATTGCTGGTGCGTTTATGAACTTGAATTTTATGTTAGCTGGAACAACAAGCACGAATCCGATTATGTACACTGAAGCAATCATTTTAATGGCAGTAGGCGCAGCTGCGTATTATTGGGGAGCTGATCGGTTTATCCTGCCGTATTTGAGAGATAAATTTACAAACAAAAAATTCAATCAACAAGCAAATGTTTAAATGCAGCAATCATCTTGACTTTTAAAAATTTTTGAAACATAATTTTAAAAAAAGTATATTTTCGGCGTTGAAAGGGGCCAGTAAATAGACTTTAGGCGAAAAAGAGAGTGAAACCCTATGGCTGAAAGGTTTCATCGCTGATAAGCTATTGAACCTACCCCTGGAGCTGTCAGGCTCATAACCTGACCGTATCCTTCGTTACAGGCTAAAGGGAGCACTAAACTAGTGCTAAAAAAGGTGGTACCGCGGATATAGACTCATATTCGTCCTTTTTCGAAAGGATGATATGAGTCTTTTTTATGACTGTCAAGCAATGAAGAGGTGTTTTTTAGTGAGGAAAAAGCGAGTGGTCGTAAAAATAGGAAGCAGTTCTTTAACAGATGACAACGGGGGACTCAGCAAAGAAAAGCTGCACGAGCATGTTGAAGCGATTGCTAAATTGAAGGAAGCAGGGTATGAAGTAATTTTAATTTCGTCAGGAGCGGTATCTGCAGGGTATGGAGATCTTGGATATCCTTCCAGGCCTGTGACAATTAGAGGAAAACAGGCGGCTGCGGCAGTGGGCCAAGGGCTGCTTATCCAGGCTTATACAGAAGCATTTAAAAAATACGGCATTGTATGTGCCCAGCTTTTGATGACAAGGAGCAATTTTCAGCATAAAGAGCAATATCAAAACGCATACGCCACCTTATCGGAGCTTCTAAAGCGGCAAGTGCTCCCGATCATCAATGAAAATGATTCGGTTTCGATTGAGGAATTGACGTTTGGAGACAACGATATGCTGTCAGCTCTTGTGAGCGGATTATTGCATGCCGATTTTCTTATTATTTTGACGGATATTAACGGTTTATATGAAGAAGATCCTACCAAAAATCCGAATGCGAAACGATTTGATTTTTTGCCGGAAGTAACAGATGAATTAATTGAACAAACAGAGGCAACATCCGGTTCGAAAGTTGGAACAGGTGGCATGAAATCAAAGCTCATGGCGGCAAAAACGGCACTTGCCCTCGGTGTATCCGTATTTATCGGGAAAGGCCAAGGAAAAGAGAAATTAATCGAAATTTTAAATGGGAACGGTGACGGAACATATATTGGCAAAAACGATTTAAGTGCTGTTCGTAATTCAAAAGCATGGATTGCTCTTCATTCGATCATATCTGGTGATGTGGAAGTCGATGATGGAGCAGTAGCGGCTATTTTGAAGGAAGGGAAATCGCTTCTTCCTGCTGGCGTTAAGCGTGTCAGCGGCAACTTTCAATCCGGAGACGTGGTGCAAATTTTAAACAAGGAACAAAAGCTGATCGGAAAAGGCATAGTCAATTATTCATCTGAAGAATTAAAAGAAATTATGGGCATGCCGAGTCAAAAAGCGATGGAAATGACAAAGCGCATACATCCTGAAGTGGTTCACCGTGATCAATTTGTAGCGATAACGAGTAAGGAGATGATGATATGAGTGAAGTGTTGACAAAAGGGAAGCTGGCAAAAGAAGCTGCTGCCAAACTGGTTGCAAAGACTACTGAAGAAAAAAACAACGCATTATCAATCATCGCTGAACAATTGCAAAAAGAAACGCCTTATATTTTAAAAGAAAATGAAAAAGACATTGAAAACGGGAAAGCGAATGGTTTATCCGACGCTCTAATTGACCGTCTTCTTTTAAACGAAGAACGAATTAACGGAATGATTGAATCGTTAAGACAATTGATTTATTTGCAAGATCCAGTTGGGGAAGTGCTGGAAAGCTGGACTCGTCCGAACGGTTTACAAATCGAAAAAGTTCGGGTGCCGCTCGGAGTTGTTGGGATGATTTACGAAGCCAGACCAAATGTGACAATTGATGCCTCAAGCCTTTGCTTAAAAACAGGGAATGCTGTTCTTCTTCGCGGCAGCTCATCCGCATTGCATTCAAATATGGCGATCGTAAAGGTGATACGAGAGGCGTTAGAAAAAGCGAATTTTCCTGCCGACAGTGTACAGCTTCTGGAAGATACCAGCAGGGAAACGGCAGCGGAAATGTTCAAATTAAATGATTATTTAGATGTGCTAATTCCTCGCGGAGGGAAAAATCTGATTAAAACAGTTGTTGAAAATTCATCTGTCCCTGTGTTAGAAACGGGCGCAGGCAATTGTCATGTGTTTATTGATGAATCAGCAGACAAAAAGATGGCGATTGATATAACTGTAAACGCAAAAACACAAAGACCTTCCGTCTGCAATGCAGCCGAAACTCTTCTCATCCATGAAAATTGGAATAAGGAGTATATTCGCGAGCTCATTGAAAAGCTCGAGGAGAAAAATGTGGAGTTGCGAGTCGATCAAGCATTGTACAATGAATTCCCGCATTTGAAATTAGCGACAGAAGAAGATTGGGAAACGGAATATTTAGATTATACAATGGCAGTGAAACTTGTTTCGAATGTAGATGAAGCAATCGAGCATATTAATCGTTACGGAACAAACCATTCTGAGGCAATTATCACAGAAAATGCCGCAAATGTAGAAAAGTTTTTCAAATTAGTTGATTCCGCAGCTCTTTACCACAACGCATCGACGCGCTTTACAGACGGATTTGAATTTGGGTTTGGCGCAGAAATCGGGATCAGCACGCAAAAGCTCCATGCCAGAGGACCGATGGGACTCCCTGCACTGACTTCTACAAAATATATTATTACAGGAAGCGGACAGATTAGAGAATAAGAAATGATAAAAAAATGGAAGCAGACATCTTGATTCGTTCGGATGTCTTCTTCCAATTTTTTATGCTTCCTTCAATCTGCTTTCTTCGTCTGTCATGAAACCGTTTCGTTTTGTATACAGTGTGTACATATCCTTTGAAATTTCAAAGATGTTGTATAAGTTTTTGTTTTCAATATGGGGAAGCTGACGAGATTCATCGGCAAGGGAGACATATGGAAGCTTCTGCGCGGCTTTCATGGAACGTTCATTGTCTTTCCGTATTTTCATAAAGATCGTTTGAATTCCAAATTCATAAAAAATCTCTTGAAAAAAAGCGTCCTTAGCAAGCTGATTATATCCTTTACCATGGTACGGCTTGCCGAGCCAAGTTCCGAGAAATCCCGTTTGGTCAAAAATATCATACAAGCTGATTGTTCCAATAGGAGAGCCCCATTCATCCAAAATGGTGCGGGAAATTAATTCCCCTCGTTCCTCTGCTTCAATCAACTGTTTTGTTATAAACATGTATTCTTCAATCGACGTTGCTTTATGACGAACATAAGGGAAGACCTCTGGATGAACCATAAGTTCGAACAACTCTTGACAATCCGCTAGATCACGTTTTTTTAACATGCTCATCCTCCTCTATCAACGAGGGCGGTTACCACGAAATCTAACGGATCCCACCCTCGAAATTTTTATTTATCAAGTAAAAATTTCGGGGTGGGAATCGAACCCACTAGAACCGGTCAAAGACCGGTGGCGCACCATTTGCCTTCCCTTAAAAACAAGTAAATTTAATTGTCAGCATTTCTTCTAGTATCATACTTGATTTCTATGGAAAAGAAAACAAAAATTTTGTAAAAAGATTATTAAGAAAATTTTACTTTTTTCTTACTACTTTAAGAGTTTCTATAAGCAGTGAATAGGGAAAAATTACAATATTTTCTTTGACAATATTTTTTTCCTTTGCTTTGATGCAATAACAGAGAGGACCGCATTTCCTGACTGAAGCAGATTTGCCTGATGCCAGCAAAATATTTAGAAATCATAATAAGAACGGTTGAATTTTGCTTCATAGTTTTATAGCATCAACGGCTAGAAAAGTCAGCAAAATGTTCCTTACAAGCTGAAAAATCTATTGTTACAGTATTCATACACTTTCATGCTTAAAACTTCCATTTATTTATTTTTTCTATGGTACTATAAAAATGAGGTGTCTGTACATGTTTATTGTAAAAATAGAAGTTCAACCTAAAAAGAAAAATCGTTTTAATATTTACGTCGATAGAGGAAACGGTGAAATATTTGCTTTTAGCGTCGGAGAAGATGTTTTAATTAAGCACGGGTTAAGAAAAGGGATGGAGCTTGATGAGCTGGATATAGATGCGATTTTGCACGAGGATCAAATAAAAGCAGCATTCAACAAAGCTTTAACTTTTCTTGGCTATCGAATGAGATCGGAAAAAGAGGTCCGTGACTATCTTGTAAGTCAAGGTATAGATGAGAGGGTTATTGAACGTGTAATGGTTGAGCTTCAATTAAAAAATTATGTAAATGACAAGGAGTTTGCGGAAGCCTTTGTAAGAACGCAAATGAAAACCACTTTGAAAGGGCCCGGCATAATAAAAGCAGAACTGGGACAAAAAGGGATTGAGAGCGATTTGATAGAAGCAGCTCTTCATCATTTCACGAAAGAAAGACAAATAGAAGCAGCGTATAAATTAGCTGAAAAGCAATTGGGAAAAAAAGCGAACATATCTATGTCGCAGCTAAAGCAAAAAATAGAGCAGGCAATGTTTAGGAAAGGTTTTTCATCCGAAGTGATTCAAGCTGTTTTAGAGATGCTGCCTTTACATGAACGTCATGACCAAGAATGGGAAGCATTATTAATACAAGGCGAAAAAGGGAAAAAAAAGTATTCCCATCTAGATATGTACACATATCGTCAAAAGCTTGCGCAATTTTTATATCGAAAAGGTTTTTCGCAAGAACTTATTCAGCAATATTTGCAAAAACACTTAGAGAAAAGCGAGGAATAGGAAATGGAAAAACGGTACAGTGAAATGACGGCATACGAGCTAAAAAATGAAATTGCCCGATTAAAAGAAAAAGCGCGCAAAGCGGAACAGCATGGAATGATCAACGAATATGCTGTTCTGGAAAGGAAAATTGCTATGGCAAAAGCATATATGTTGAATCCTGACGATTTTCCGCCAGGTGAGACGTATGAAATCGATGGAGCTCCTGGTGAATATTTCAAAGTTGAATATTTAAAAGGAGTTTTCGCTTGGGGGTATCGATTATCATCTCCTTTAAAGGAGGAAGCACTGCCGATATCGATGTTGATTAAAAAAAGTAATATAAATGAGAAATAAGTTGAGAACGAAAAATGAAGGAAGTTGGGGAAAAGAGTGGCCGCTGATTTCTTTCAATCGTTTTTTTTCTTCCTGTTCGTGGCTATGCTTCCTCGCGCCTAACTTTGCATTATGGTTATCAAACTGAATACTCTCTCAATTGACCTTGAAAGGATACGGATTTCGTTTTTAGCTTGAAATCTTTTGTTAACAAATAGTATCGAAAAAATAAGTAAAATAATGGAAAATCGTTTACTCAAGCAATGTTGAAACTAAATATTTTCTTTATTAAATTTAATCGAGGAAATCATAGTTGAGTTTTGAATCTAGGCGATTATTTTTAAAAATTAAAAAAGGTCTGTATAAACAAGATCATGCCAAATAATGGCATGATCTCGTATTATTTATTTATGAACGTTTTCGCATTTCGTTTTCCAAAATGATTAAGCTTTGGGTTTGCTGGGTTTCCCCGTTTACTTGACGGAATGAATGTTTCGGTTTTCCCCAAGCTCCTAAAAATTCGTTTTTCTGCTTTTTTGATAAGGATGATCGGTTTGTGTCCATTAGTAAACACCTCTTGAAAGGTCAATGGTTATGAAAAATTTTTATCGCGTTCTCCTGAAGCTTTCATCCTCTCTTGAGGGTGTGTGTTAATGGTTCCATTCGCACGACGTGACGCGAATTCCGCTTTAGCACGTGGCTCACCGTCAAATTTTTCATGCTGCGGAAATCCTTTTGCTTTATTGCGCATCGCAGATCCTCCAAGGAGAAAAAAATTTGCGCTATTGGACGCGCATAAATAGTATTTGCTTATTAGAAGCCAATATAAAAGAAAATTAAGGAAATGTCATAATCAATCAATTAGCGGTTTAAGTTTTTTCTTCATTCTTTTTTTACTGAAAATCCAACCTGTGTACGAACGAACAATATTGAGGTCTTTATCGAGCTGTGCAACTGCTACAAAGGGATAATGACCTTTGCTGAAATAACGCAAGTCAATCAAACGGATTTCGGTATAATCAAGCTGCTCTTTTATTTGCCAGTGGAAAACAGGGGAAAAATGCAAAAATGCTGAAATATTCCGGTCTTTTTTTGCGGCTTCCATTGCAGGGTGATTCGGCAGCTCTTTGCGCTCAAATTGGTCGACGATTTGAATTTCGGTAAAATTTGAATATGCAACGTAATAATGTTCTTTTGTCACAATGACGAGCTGCCACTTGCGGAATTTCATTGTTGGGTTAAATATGACGTTTTCAACATTTTTCCATCTGTTTAAGATTTTTTTCTTAATCGATCTTTGCATTAGAAGTCTAACGACATAATATAAAGCGATTATGCAATAAATAATTAAAAAGGTATAGCCCCCATGGGCGCCGGAAAGCCAAATGCCAATGCCGACAATATGAGCGATGAAGATAAACGAATCAAACGTATTAATTGTGCCCAGCGCAATCCACTTTTCAGAAAAAGGTCTGAGAGCTTGAGTGCCGTAGCCGTTGAAAATGTCGACAACAACATGAAGAACAACAGCTAATAACGTCCAAATCCATACATGGATGAGGCTGCTGCTTGGCATAATAAAATGAATTGCTCCAGTGATCAACAGCGACCATAATAAAACTGCGGGAATTGAATGAGTTATTCCGCGATGATTTTTTAAATAAGCTGCATTATTTTTAAATTTAAGAACCGTATCAAGATCTGGTGCTTGTGAACCGATAATCGTGCCAACAAGAACTGCCTCGCTTGTCAGAAAGGAACCGCCGACAGCCGGATCCAAAGTTGCTAAGCCTCCCAATGCGATTCCCATGACGAAATGTGTACCTGTATCCAAAGCCATCCTCCTTAGCTGAAAAAACAATCGTTATGATGATATTTGAATTTTTTCCATTGAACGCAAAAAACATAAATTCATTTTTTCTTTCATGCCAAAAAAAAATAATGTACGATAAATTCATAAGTTCTTTTTAGTGTAACATATTTTGAAGTGCATAATGGAGGAAATATTGAAAAATGGGTCAATCACTGCAAAAAATTGAGAATTTCGATATTAAAACATTTCAGGAGGACCTGATCGGCTGGTATATACGGGAAAAAAGAGATTTGCCCTGGAGAAAGGACCAAGATCCATACAAAGTATGGGTATCTGAAATAATGCTTCAGCAAACACGGGTGGAAACGGTTATACCGTACTTTAACAATTTTATTAAAAAATTCCCGAATGTTGAGGCGCTGGCAAATGCGGATGAAGAAGAGGTTTTAAAGGCATGGGAAGGCCTAGGCTATTATTCGCGCGCCCGAAATTTGCACAGTGCAGTGAAAGAGGTGGCAGCAAAATACGGAGGAAAACTTCCGGATGACCCGAAGCAGCTTGGAAAATTAAAAGGAATTGGGCCTTATACAAAAGGAGCAATATTAAGCATTGCTTATAACAAGCCTGAGCCTGCTGTTGACGGCAATGTGATGAGAGTGCTGTCAAGAATTTTACTGATTGAAGAAGATATAGCAAAGCCAAAAACAAGAAGAATATTTGAAGAAGCGGCTGCAAATCTTATTTCAAAAGAACGTCCTTCCGATTTTAATCAAGCATTAATGGAATTGGGAGCAATGGTTTGTACGCCGACTTCTCCGTCCTGTTTGCTTTGTCCTGTACAGGAGCATTGTCTTGCCTTTTCAGAAGGATTACAGGAAAAGCTGCCAGTAAAAACACGAAGCAAATCAACAAAGCAAGTTTCGATTGCTTGCGCGGTTTTAGTGCAAAACAACGATTTATATATTCATAAAAGACCTGACACAGGACTGCTTGCGAATTTGTGGGAATTTCCAAATTGCGAAGTTCGCACAAACAGAATTCCTAAAAGGATATATCTAGAAAATTTTTTGCGGGAAGAATACGGTGTTGAAGCGGAATTAAGCGAGCTAAAAGGAACGATTCAGCATGTTTTTTCCCATTTGACATGGAATATTAATGTTTATTTCGGCAAAGTTTGTAGCGATGAATCAATGAAAGAGCTTGAAAAAGTTTTCATCAAGGATATTGATCGATATGCTTTTCCTGTACCTCATCAAAAAATATTTGCTCTTTATAAGGAAAAAGCTGGCATACAAGTGGAGCCGTAATTCCATTGGGAAGTGAATGAAAATGCAATCGGCATGTACCGATTGCATCCATTATGCCTCTAAAAATTGGTTTAATCAGTCTTTGTTAATACCGCCGCGCGCTTCAATTTCTTCTATAATTTCACGGTGAATAGTATGACCTTCTATATTCAGGTAAGGCATAATTTGTTGAAAGGCGCGGTGATAATGCTGAAGCTCTTCACTGCTCCAAGCTTGCTTCGAGATCATGGAGAGCTCTGTCATATCACGTATAGGCAATTTACAAAAACTCCTTTTTATATGTTTTTCTATATCTATTCTTTGTTACGATAGAAATAACTATTCAATACATAAGGAGATGTAAAATATGAATGAAAAAGTAGCGCTTGTCACAGGATCTTCAAGAGGAATCGGCAAAGCTATTGCCTTGAGGCTTGCTGAAAAAGGGTATCACATCGTCATTAATTATGCTCGCAGCAAATCGAAGGCGATCGAAACCGCGGAAGAAATTGAACGTCTTGGTGTGAAAACGCTTGTGGTGAAGGCAAACGTCGGAAAACCTGAAAAAATAAAGGAAATGTTTGCAGAAATTGACAAAACGTTTGGACGGCTTGATATTTTAGTAAACAATGCAGCATCTGGAGTTTTACGCCCTCTAATGGAAATTGAAGAATCCCATTGGGATTGGACGATGGATATTAATGCAAAAGCACTTCTTTTTTGTGCGCAGGAAGCAGCAAAATTGATGGAAAAACACGGCGGCGGACACATCGTGAGCATCAGCTCTTTAGGGTCTATTCGCTATTTAAAAAATTACACGACAGTAGGGGTTTCTAAAGCAGCTCTTGAAGCTTTAACTAGATATTTAGCAGTTGAATTAGCACCGAAAAATATTGTAGTAAATGCGGTTTCCGGCGCAGCTGTCGATACGGATGCATTGACACATTTTCCGAACAGGGAGGAAATTTTAAACGAAGCAAAAGAAAAGACTCCTGCTGGAAGAATGATTGAAAAAGAGGATATCGTAAATGCAGTTGAATTTTTGCTCTCTGAAAAAGCTTTCATGATAAGAGGGCAAACTTTGATCGTAGATGGAGGCATTTCCTTATTGCTGTAACTGCAAATTTTTTTGGATAAGTTTTTTCCCTCCTGGACATGATATATGACGTGGAGGTGAAAAATGATGGCAAAACAACAGCAAAACAAAACAAATGCTCAACAAGTGAGAAAGCAAAACCAACAATCAGCTCAAGGATTTGGAACAGAATTTGCTGCTGAAACAGATGCACAACAAGTAAGACAACAAAATCAACAATCTGAACAAAATAAACAACAAAATTCTTAACTATTAATTTTGAATGTTTCTTTTAAAAGAGCCAGGCAAAAAGCGGAGAACGTTTCAGCTCTCCGCTTTCTTTCATTAAAGGAAAAAAACATAGATGATGATCGCCAAAATGATCCGATAAATAGCAAATGGTGTAAGTTTAATGCGGTTGATCAGCTGCAAAAAGAATCTTATGGCCAAAAGCGCGAAAATAAACGCACTGATGAATCCGGCGATAAAAAACGGCAGGACGTCGATCGTGAAATGCTCCCAATTTTTAATAAGAGAAAGACCGCTCGCCCCCGCCATTATCGGCACAGCCATAATAAACGTAAAATCGGAAGCTGCACGATGGCTTAAACCGGCTAAAACCCCGCCGGAAATCGTTGAACCGGAACGCGAAAAACCAGGCCAAAGGGAAATGCATTGGATGAGGCCGATGGTTAGCGCTTGTTTGTATGTAATTTGATCAACCGTTTCTGCTTTCGGTTTTCTTGGACCAAATAGGTCTGCTGCAATCATTAATAATGCCCCTAACACAAGGCCGACTAATACGCTATGAGCGGAAAACAAGTACGTATCAATATAGTCTTCAAATAAAAAACCTAAGACGGCAGCAGGAAGAAGTCCTGTGATGACAAGGCCAAGCGTTAATCTTTGACCGTTTTGATGCTGCATTTTCTTAATCTGTAATAAATCGAAAAAGCGATCTTTAAATACGATCACCGCTGCTAGTATTGATCCAAGCTGAATGACGACTTTAAAAGAGTTGGCGACAGGCTCTGAATATATTTCTTTAGATTTTAGAAGAATGTCATCAACAAGAATCATATGTCCAGTAGAAGAAACAGGGGCAAATTCCGTTAACCCTTCAACAATGCCTAAAATGACTGCTGTGATGATTTCCCACACGATATAGTAACTTCCTTTCTCTCAAAAAAAATCAAAGTTTGTAATGATTCAATCTTGTCAGATTGTACATAATGAATGAATGGAGAGTCAATAATAATTTTGACCTAAGCGTTCATACGACAAAACTTCTTAATTGTCTACATAACTTGTCAAAGGAATCAAGTGAAATAGTTAGAATATGTATCCATAAACATTTTATTAGGGAGGGATTCATTTGAATACATATAACCGCTTTGATCTGCTAGTTGGCGAACAGCTTGAAACGATGGATAAGCTTGTATCGCTTCAATCTAAAATAGAGCATTATCAACAAATGGAATTGGAATTTTTGAGACAAAATGATGATAAGAAATTGCGTTCTGTGCAAAAAGAAATTGAAAAAATGAAAAATGAGTTGATAGACATTCAAAAAACGTTTGAAAAGCAAACGGAAGAAGTTATTAAAATGTACCAAATCGAAATGTATGACTCGAGTCAGCCATTTTAGCGGCATGGCTCTTTTATTTTCTTTTTGAATATCAAACGTTATAATAAAGAAAAATGATTTTTTCGGATTTGAAGTGAACTGTTCATTAGAAAGTAGGGAACAAAATGGCGCTGCCAAAGGAAGGAGATATCATTCAAATACACAGTTATAAACATAATGGATGCATTCATCGTGTTTGGGAGGAAACGACCGTTTTAAAAGGATCGCAAAACTGTATTATTGGCGGCAACGATCGAACAACGGTTACCGAAGCTGACGGCAGAACTTGGATTACAAGGGAGCCGGCGATTTGTTATTTTCATGCACGTCATTGGTTTAATGTAATTGGAATGATTCGTGGTGACGGCATTTATTATTATTGCAACATCAGTTCTCCTTTTGTTTGGGATAATGAGGCATTAAAGTATATTGATTATGATTTGGATATTAAAGTGTTCCCGGATATGACCTATACACTGTTAGATGAAGATGAATATGAACGGCATAAGAAATCAATGAAATATCCGCAAGTCATTGACCGTATCTTAAAGAATAATGTGAACAAATTAATTTATTGGATACGCGGTAGAAAAGGTCCGTTTTCCCCTGAATTTATCGATCAGTGGTATGAAAGATATTTAACATATTTATGATGGAAAAGTCTGTTGGAGTATCAACAGACTTTTCGCTTTGCATTGATCTGAAAGGAGAGAAATGGTTGGGTTCGATTAAACGCTATTTTCAATTTGTAAAACCATATAAAAAACAAATTTTTTTAACGATTTTCATCGGGATTATAAAGTTTGGCATTCCTTTGTTAATTCCTCTCGTATTGAAATATATCGTCGACAATATTTTAAACGGATCATTATCAAATGACGTAAAGATAGAGATGCTTCTTTTTTTAATGGGCATCATGTTATTTATATTCCTCGTCATACGGCCGCCGATCGAGTATTATCGGCAATATTTTGCGCAATGGACGGGAAGCAAAATTTTATATGATATTCGCGATCAACTGTTTACTCATCTTCAGCGGCTGAGCTTAAGATATTATTCAAACAATCGTGCGGGAGAAATTATTTCGCGGGTGATTAATGATGTTGAACAAACAAAGACGTTTGTTATTACGGGCCTTATGAATCTATGGCTTGACCTTTTTACTATTATATTTGCCATTGGGATTATGTTTACGATGGATGTCACGTTGACCATTGTATCGATTATGTTGCTTCCTATATACGGATTGTCAGTTAAATATTTTTACGGCAGGCTTCGTCATTTGACAAGAGTTAGGTCGCAGGCGCTGGCAGAGGTGCAGGGGCATTTGCATGAGAGGGTCAGCGGAATGGCTGTCATTCAAAGCTTTGCGAATGAAGAGCATGAACAAAAAGAATTTGATCGTGAAAATCGCAATTTTCTTGAAAGGGCGATTGATCATACAAAATGGAACGCCAAAACGTTTGCTGTTGTTAACACCGTTACTGACCTAGCGCCTCTTTTCGTCATTTTTTACGGGGCTTATGAAGTGATACAAGGGAATTTAACGATCGGGACGATGGTTGCCTTTACAGCCTATATTGATCGGTTGTACAATCCTCTTCGCCGTTTGATTAATTCATCAACTACTTTAACACAGGCTTTCGCTTCAATGGACAGAGTATTTGAGTTTCTTGACGAACCTTACGATATTGTTGATAAACAGGATGCAATAGCAGCAGACAAACTTTCGGGGGAAATTATTTTTGACAAAGTATCCTTTCGCTATCATGACAACGAAGAATTTGTACTAAAGGATATTCATTTAACGATTCAAAAAGGGGAGACGGTCGCTTTTGTCGGGATGAGCGGAGGGGGAAAATCCACCCTTGTGAGTCTTGTTCCGAGGTTTTGGGATGTAACGGAAGGAAAAATTTTGTTGGACGGCATTGACGTTAGAGATTATAAAGTGCAAAGCGTCAGGGAGCAGATCGGCATAGTTTTGCAGGATCCTTTTTTATTCAGTGAATCGATAAAAACGAATATTTTAATTGGCAAACCAAATGCAACGGATGAAGAGGTCATAAAAGCGGCCAAAGCAGCTAACGCTCACGAGTTTATTATGAGTTTGCCTGATGGCTATGATACGAAAGTGGGCGAAAGAGGCGTGAAGTTATCCGGCGGTCAAAAACAGCGAATTGCAATTGCCCGAGTATTTTTAAAAAATCCGCCGATTTTCATTTTGGATGAAGCTACGTCTGCTTTGGATTTAGAAAGTGAACAATTTATCCAAGAAGCCCTTGATAAACTGGCAAAAAACCGTACGACCTTAATTGTTGCCCATCGTCTGTCTACAATTACTCATGCAGATAAAATTGTACTAATTGAAAACGGGAAAATTGTTGAAACCGGAACTCATGAAGAACTAATGAAAAAGCGCGGACATTACTATAAACTATTTCAAATTCAGCAATTGGGTGAATGGTAAAAAATACCGCAGTAAAATGGGTAATTAGCCATTTGCTTTGAAATCCATAATATACTTTAATTTTAGCAAGACTTTTGCCAGTCAAGTTTTTCATAAATTTTTGATTCAATCCCTTTTGAAAAAACGATTTTGGTAGAATAAAAGAAAAGACTAAATTCGTATAAGAACGGAGGTTGTCATGGCGGCGGAAAAGCAGTTAATTGAAAAAAACTTTTATCAAACATTATTAAAAGAAAATGAAACGAAACATCCGATCCAACTGCTTGGGGAGCTTTTTCAAGAAGAACAAAAAAAGGTCGCATATGATCTGTCTTATGTACGCTATGCTCAAGGAGAAGTATATTTCCACCACAAAGATTATGAAGCGGCGATTTTTAAATGGGAAAATATAGAGAATGAGCTGGCGCCATGGGCGAGAAAAAATATCGGAGATGCATATTTTGAATTAGGATTATTTTCATCTGCGGAAGAAATGTACCGTTCCATTGAAACGGATTCAAAAGTTCTTAAAGCAGAAGCATCGCTAAAGCTGTTTTCGCTTTACCGTCTTCAAGGAGAAAAAGAAAAGGCGTATGAGGCGATTCGTGATGCGGTATCGATCAACCCTGACCATGGTCAAGCATCCACCATCGCTATTCAATTTTATGAAGAACAGGAAGATTGGGACAAAGCTGTCCATCTTACGGTTGAAGAATTAATTCGGACTGAAAAAGCGGAATGGTTTCAGCGTTTGATCAATTATGTTGAACAAGGTTTTGTCAAAGAAAAAGAGCCGGATTATTTCTTTAAAGCATTAACGGTTTTATACAGAACCGACGTAGAGCAATTCGAGAAGCTTGCTGTTTCGCTGTGGCGATGCTATAAACACGATCAAAAATATTTTATTCCATGGTTAAAAACGATAAACAATCTAATTTTCAATGTGAAAGTGGACGAATTTCAGCATTGGGATGAAATATCGCGCTTTTATGAAGAATCCTATAATAAGCTTCTTGGCGGATCATATTTACTAAAAGAGCTTCAAGATATTATGCCGGACATTTTAGCCAATTGGCTGAAACTATCGACAGGAAAACAACTATCGACCGCTGCAGCAGCTGTCGTTGCATGGAGTGAAATTTACCGTTCAAGCTTAGATGAGAAAGTGATTGAAGAAGCGGAGCACGTTTTGGCATCAGGTAGTCATGATCGTGCTGATGGTCATGAAGCCAAAAAACGGCTATTTGCGAAGCTGGCCGATTGGGCGGAAATAAATCAAGTAAATCTTGGGCAGAAATATCATTGGATATTAAAAAAGATTTTTGAACAGAACGAACATTATTTGCTCATTGTTGGAGAAAGCGGTTTTGCCCGATCGCTGCTTGGCCATTCTCTTCCAAGCATTCCTTCATCAAAAATTACTATTTACTGCCATGAAGACCGGACAGACATAAAGCAAATAAATAATGAAAGCATAACAGATGTATTCGCTGAAGAAGATGCGGCAGTTCGTGAAGATGGAACAATTGTTGCGGTATGTGCGCCTAATGATTTGTTAAACGATCATAAGCTAAGTTTAATAGAAGTACCTGACATAGAGCATGTTGATCAAGAGGAGCTAAAGGAATATATACAACTGGCTGATGGGTTGGTATATGTCCATCCAGAGCATCAACCTGCTTCAGTTGAGAAAATGGTAGAAAGCCTGGCATCGATTGCTTTAAAAAAGGAGCTTCCAATTTACTTTTTGCTTGAAGATAGCGGCATGCTTCATAATCATTTTAAAGAACAAATACTTGACTTTTTCCCGGAAGCTGAATTTTTCCCATTCCCTTCAAGAAATGAAGGAGAGAAGCGGAAACAGTCCTTCGCTGAATTTATTCATTCACGTTTTCCGTTTCATCAAGATAACAAAACGGAGAAGCTGTTGTTTTTCTTGAAAAAAGCTATTAAATATGCTTATAGCAAACGGATGGAATTAGAGCAGCATTTAGAAGAAAACATCGATAAAAATAAAGAAATCGTGTCTCGATTAAAAGGATTAATACACAGCCTTGGCGATATGGAAAATGAAAAAGCTAAGGAATTGAGGCAGTCACTCCGCTCCACATTGGAAGAGATAAAAAAGGATCTTCATGATGAGTTAAGGACTATTTTGCGATCTGCATCGAAATTCATAACGGAAAACAGCGATTTCAGCCATTTACACATAGAATTGAACAAAAAAATGAACGATCAGGTGAAGGCGCATTTTGCTGAAACGCTGCTTCCAAAAATGTCACAAAAAATGGGAGAATGGGTTTCATTTGCTGAAAGCGAGCTAAAACAATGCCAAGTCTATTTAGATGAAATGTGTGAATCGTTTAATTCATTGTACGGTCATGACCGTGTGAAGCTTATGTCTGATTTCAAAGTAGTGGATGATTGGCGGCGGGATATTGATCGTCTGACAACAGTGGTGAACATCGAAGAAGAAAATATTATGAACCGCTTTAAGCCTGCACAAGTTATATTAAAAGGAGCAGGAAAGCTGTTTTCGTCCATTGGGAAAAACAAGCTGTTTATCGCACAGCAATACAAAAAATACATTGAAACTGAAACATTCGATGATGCGATTCAATCGATGATCCGAAAATTTTTTGCTCAATTCGACTTATTTGAAAAAGGAATTGAACGAGATGTGAAAATGTTTTTCCGTGAACCTGTTCACAACCTTGAACAAATTGTGCAAGAAGGAGAGCAGCAAATTCGGACAGATCAACAACAATTGGACAGCTTGAAAACAAACCCAGAGATTTATTATGATCCGCTGACAGTTTTTGAATTAAACTTAAGACAATGTGAAATATTGAATGAATACCATTCCTTAAACAATAAAGCGGTCGAAACGAATATAAATAAGTTTTCTAGCGGAGATTAAAGCAATGCTTAGCACATTTTTAGATTAGGGGCTGTCCATAAAGTCAAATCCCCATTGAAAAACAAAAAAATCATAAACATCGATATATCAACGTTTCTAAAACATTAAAGGGGGCGTCAATAAGCCGAAAAAACGACTTATTAGACAGCTCCTATTTATTTTATTAGTAGAAGTGAAACGTAGGTCGAGACTGTCTGAGAGCTTTGAGCTCAAAAAGCTGACGTGATTCTAAAGGAGCCTCCTTGTGATAACATCCAACAAAGCTTTGAGTTGGAAAGCTGAGAAAATACAGCTGTTCCAAATGATATAAAACTTGCCTGCGCTTGGATGATATAAGACGATTTCAATTTAACAAGATGAAGCGGTTTGGAAACAGCATTTCGGCGGGGATCAGTTGGATCTTGAAGACAAATTAAAACGCAGCCTTTATCTGCAAAGCTGCGTCCATGAAATTCCAGTTATCATTTGCAGAGGATAAAAATGAAATAAGATTTATTTCCAAGGCAGAAAAGCTCCCGATACTTTTCTGAGAGAAGAGAGGTCATTCAGCTTCTCAAATAAATTAAATGATTGTCTTAAAAAAGATGAAAGACTACTGAATTCATGAATGAAATTCTGTAGTCTTTTACAATTTTTTGCTTTTTTCATCGCCTTCTGAAGGCTGTAATACACGGAGATGAACTTGTTTACTCTTCATCGTTTCTCTTTTTCTTGTTTCTGCCGTTCTTTTTCACACGGAGATGAACTTGTTTACTCTTCATCCTCCACATGAATTTTATTTTCTTTTTTATGGAAATGTTGAAAGCTGTTAATCAATGTATCTAAATGCTCCAATTGATCGTGATAATCAACGATGGCGGAGACTAAAGATAGTATTTGGTAAAACGAATCGGAATCTTCCGCTTCTTTTTCAAATTTCAAAAACGCTTGAATGAATTCTTTTCGATTAAATTTGTCATAAGGAAGCAGGTCTTCATCGTGATTGTTTTTAATTTTTTTTGTTATTTTTAACAGCGCCTGCTCATGCAAAATTAATAAAAAGTCAAGCTCTGATATAAGCATTTCATGGAGCTTTCTAGGTATTTGCCGAAGTTCGTTTTCCAAGCAATGAATTTGGCGCAATGTGTAAAATGCCCTGTTCGTTGTGATAATCATCTGTCTATACAGGACAAGTTTTCTTGATTTTGGCAATACCTTCGCTTTAGAATAAGTTCGCTCTTCTTTGTAAAGCAAAAATAAATGATCAAGTTTTATCAGCTGATCTTTGATTTTGTCTATTTCCTCTTTAAGAGGGGCAAACTCAGATTTATTTCGAATATTGATCCGAATCCATTTCATAATCTCATGGGAAATTTCGGTAATTTTATGGTAAAGCTTTGTTTCGTATTTTGGCGGCATAAATATCAAATTAACAAAAAAAGCTGATAAAACCCCAAGTAAAATCGTTAAAAACCGTATGGTAGCAAACTGCACAAAATCGTCACCTGTTGTTTCAAGTATCGCAATAACCGTTACTAAAGCAATTGCGATTGTGTTTTCAATCTTTAATTTTAAACAAATAGCAATGGTAATCACTGCTGTAAGACCAATAATAAACGGGTTTGTTCCGAAAGAAATCCCGAATAAAACTGCGACAACAGCGCCGATTATATTTGCCTGAACTTGTTCAATGACGGTTAAATATGATCTATATATTGACGGCTGTATCGCAAAGATAGCTGCAATCCCTGCAAATGCTGGAGATGGAAAATGAAGCATCTCTGCCAGCATTAATGCCAGTGTAATTGCAATACCTGTTTTTAAGATACGGGCTCCAAGTTTCATGTTGAATAAAAATTTTTCCTTCCTTTCATCAAAAAGGTTGTAAGCTATTCAGACTATACATTGTTTAACACGAATATTCAAGGTTATTTTAAGAGAAAGGAAAAAATTAACACTCTTGTAATATGATATGATCCTTTAATATAGACAGACCAAATAGTTACGTTGTGATCGAGCGAACTTTTGCACTTTTTTCGTACAACTGAAGAGGCGGCAGTTTTACATCACCTCCATCGTTTCCAAAAGAAATAAACAACCTGAGTCCATAAATATCGGGCTCAGGCTGCTTAAAGATTTACTTTTTCATTTTGCCTGCTTGTGCAGTAGTAGGCGCTTTAGTAAGACTCATTTTTTGTCATGTGAAAGCTGTTTAAACGATTGTTCGACTGCCGAAATGGTTTTTTTAATGTCCTCTTCTGTATGAGCGATTGTAATAAACCAGGCCTCATATTTAGACGGCGCCAAATTAATGCCTTGATGAAGCATCAGTTTGAAAAATTTAGCAAACATTTCTCCGTCTGTTTTTTCGGCTTGCTCATAATTCGTCACCTTTTCGCGTGTAAAATATACTGTTAATGCACCTTTTAAACGGTTGATGGTGATCGGTATATTATATGATCTTCCAGCGTTTAAAATGCCTTCTTCAAGCATCATGCCGAGCTTATCAAGATAGTCATAAACTCCTTCTTCGCTCAGCACTTCCAAACAAGCAATTCCTGCTAAGATCGATGCAGGGTTTCCTGCCATCGTCCCTGCCTGATAAGCCGGTCCTAATGGCGCCACCTGCTCCATAATTTCTTTACGGCCGCCGTAAGCTCCGATCGGAAGGCCTCCGCCGATAATTTTTCCAAGTGCGGTTAAATCAGGCTCTACATGAAGCAGATTTTGGGCACCGCCGTACATAAATCGAAACGCTGTAATAACTTCGTCAAAAATAAGCAGCGCGCCTGCTTTGTGAGTAAGCTGTTTGACTGTTTCTAAAAATCCTTCCTTAGGTTCCACAATACCAAAGTTTCCGACAATTGGTTCAACTAAAACGGCTGCAACTTCATTTCCCCATCTATGAATAGCTTGTTCAAACGACTCCACATCATTAAAAGGTACAGTGATAACTTCTTGAGCAATGCTTTTTGGTACCCCTGCGGAATCAGGCGTTCCAAGGGTAGATGGACCTGATCCTGCTGCGACAAGCACCAAATCGGAATGTCCATGGTAGCACCCGGCAAATTTAATGATTTTATCCCTTCCTGTGTATGCACGGGCAACTCGAATTGTTGTCATTACTGCTTCTGTTCCAGAATTGACGAAGCGGACCTTTTCTAGAGAAGGGATAGCTTCTTTTAACATTTTTGCAAATTTGATTTCATGAGGCGTCGGTGTTCCATATAGGACGCCTGTCTCGGCAGCGTGCTTGATTGCTTTTGTAATATGAGGGTGTGCATGGCCGGTGATGATCGGGCCATATGCTGCTAAGTAATCGATATATTTGTTGCCATCAACATCCCAAAAATAGGCGCCCTGCGCCCGCTCCATTACAACAGGCGCTCCTCCGCCGACAGCTTTATAAGAACGGGACGGGCTATTTACCCCTCCTACAATATGTTCGAGCGCTTCTTTATGCAGCTGTTCTGATTTTGTAAAATTCATTGTTTCACCTTCTTTTTTACTTAACTGTACAGCCAAAAATATTCAAGCATCCTCGTTTATTCTAGCACTTTTCATAAAAAAGAAAAAAGGTGCATGCAAATTGTTAATTTCAAATAATTCGAGTAAACTAATGTTTGTGATTGATCGATGGAGGTTACAGCTATGAATGTCATTGAAGTAGAGAATTTGCGCAAAGAATTTAAAAGCTATTCAAGCCGCTCTGGATTAAAGGGGGCTTTTCGCGATTTATTCACTAGAAACTATAAAATCAACAGAGCTGTTAATGATATTTCCTTTACAGTGAAACAGGGAGAAATGGTGGGTTATATAGGCGAAAACGGCGCAGGGAAATCGACAACGATCAAAATGCTAACAGGGATTTTAACACCGACATCAGGGAAGGTCCTGGTGAACAATATGAATCCTCATAAGGAACGGGAAAAGTTTGTCCGGACAATCGGTGTTGTATTCGGACAGCGTTCACAGCTTTGGTGGGATATTGCTGTTCAAGAGTCATTCAGGCTTTTAAAAAAGGTATATAAAGTGTCCGATCAAGATTATAACGAACATATGGATCATGTCATTAAAACGCTGGATATCGGCCCTTTGTTAGATAAGCCGGTGCGAAAGCTGTCATTAGGGCAGCGGATGAGATGCGAGCTTGCCGCAGCATTAATTCATAATCCTCCTCTTTTATTTTTGGATGAGCCGACGATCGGCTTGGACGTTTTAGTCAAGCTGAAAATTCGTGAATTTTTGAAAGAGATAAATGCAAAATACAAAACAACGATTTTGCTGACGACACATGATATTGCGGATATAGAAGCATTGTGTGAACGCGTCATAATGCTTGATGAAGGAAAAATTATATATGACGGCTCTTTGGACCATTTGCGCGGGAATTGGGGAAAAGGGAAGCAAATTGAATTTCAATTTGCCTCTTCTGTTGATGAATCCCTTTTATTGCAATTAACGAGTGGTTTTCACGTGCAATGGATGAAGGGAGATAAAAGCAATGTTTGGATCGCGCAAATTGCGAATCATGAGGAAATGCCGGAAATCATTAGCCGCGTCATGAAGGCTCAAACTATCGTGGATCTAAGCATTAAAGAAATATCAACGGAGGAGATTATACGCAACATTTATGAAAAAGGTGATGCGAACAGTAACTTAGAAAAGGTGATCATGAATGTCTAAATATTTGGAAATGATCCGCATCCGTTTTTTAATGATGCTCGCTTACAGGACAAACTATTATTCTGGAATTCTCATATACAGCATTAATATCGGTGCTTACTACTTTTTATGGACAGCCATTTATGGGGGAAAAGAAAGCATTCAAGGTTTAGATGCAGCGCAAATGGTGACATACGTGGCAATTTCATGGATGGCAAGAGCATTTTATTTTAACAACATCGACAGGGAAATCGCAATGGAAATTAGAGAAGGAAAAGTGGCAGTGGAGCTGATTCGTCCCTACAATTATCTTGGCATGAAAACGATGCAGGCGTTTGGAGAAGGCGTTTTTCGCCTTTTCTTTTTTTCCATGCCTGGAATGGTGATTGTAAGCTTTATTTTTCCGCTCGAATTGCCGCTTGATTGGCAGGCGTGGTCTTTTTTTGCCATTTCCATATTTTTTAGTTTTGTTATTAATACAGAAATTAATTTATTGACAGGAATCTCAGCTTTTTTCTTATTTAACAACGACGGACTAATGAGAGCGAAACGCGTCATCATTGACTTGTTTTCCGGACTGCTGCTCCCCATTAGCTTCTACCCAGTTTGGGCTCAAGAAATAATGGAATATTTGCCTTTTCAAGCAATCAGTTATATTCCAAGCATGATCTTTACAAAAGGATTCCAAGAGGCTGAAATTACAGACGCTATTCTTTTTCAATTGTTTTGGTCCATTTTATTGATCATTCCAATTTGTGCTATGTGGGCGGTTGCGAAAAGAAAAATGATTATTCAAGGGGGGTGAAAAAATGTTTTATGTGTCAATGTTTTTTCAATATATCGCTCAATATTTAAAAACAAGGATGGAATACAGAGCGGATATGATTGTAGAGATATTGTCTGATCTATTGTTTCAGGCAGTAAATTTAGTTTTCATTCTCGTCGTATTTGGACATACAGAATCGCTTGGCGGCTGGCAAAGAGATGAAATTATTTTCATTTATGGCTTTTTCTTAGTTCCTTATGCTTTATTCAGCACCTTTTTTAACATTTGGGATTTTAATGAACGATATATTGTAAACGGTGAAATGGATCGCATTTTAACGAGACCGATCCACAGTTTGTTTCAGGTGATATTGGAGAGAATGGAGCTTGAATCGCTTTTTGGCGTTATTACAGGGCTTGTTGTCATGGGGTATGCAGCAGCCCGGCTGAATCTTACTTTTCATTGGTATGACATTTTTATTTTTATTCTATTTGTATTTGGCGGCACCCTTGTCTGCGGCAGTATTTTTGTTGCACTTGCATCGATTGGGTTTTGGTCGGATGCAAAAACATCGATTATGCCAATGATGTATAACATTGGAAACTACGGCCGCTATCCAGTAAATATTTACAACGATGTGATACGTTTTATTTTAACGTGGATTTTGCCGTTTGCCTTTGTGGGAGTTTATCCGGCTTCCTATTTTTTACGAAAAACGGATTGGTATATTTACGCTTTTTTAACTCCTGTGATAGGCCTTCTGTTTTTTATTTTGTCGGTTATTATTTGGAATATTGGAGTGAAGCGATATCGAGGGGCAGGAAGCTGATCATAGTTTCCTTTCGTTAAGCGATAAAATTCAAAGATTGTTGACATCGGTTTGGTTGACGAACAAGTTTCCTTTAGCTAGTGATAAAATTCAATAAGGCTGAATAACATGTACAAACAATAATTTTCGGGGGAAATTATGGCGATTGTCGTAGGAACAGGGATAATGTTCTGTTTGGTTATGAGCATTCGAACGATGTTTTCTGCTGTGAAAAGAGGTACGTTCCTTACGTTTGAAACTGTATATTTAATTGCTTTAGTATATGCCTCTTTTTTGTTAGGATTTGGTGTGATTTATTTAATTTTAACTCAATACGGCTTTCCGATTTTAGCTGAATCTGGGCGGCCTCTTTATGGGACGTATTTAGAAAATTTAACCACCTGCTTATACTTTAGTGCAGTTACGCTGTTTTCTGTAGGCTATGGGGATATCACTCCTTTCGGCATTGGAAGGTGGATTGCAATTGTACAGGCGATGATTGGCTACATATTGCCTACGGTTGTTGTTGCCAAAACAATGATTGATATTGAGAAGAAACAATAGTTGTAACATGAAGCGAAATTCGGTACGCTGAAGATAAAATGAACAACTGGAGGGATTAGATATGGCAGCTGAAGTGGGAAAGCCTGCACCAGATTTTGAGCTGACTGCTGATACTGGAGAAAAAGTAAAACTTTCTGATTTTAAAGGAAAATATGTAGTGCTGTATTTTTACCCGAAAGATATGACTCCGGGATGCACAACGGAAGCGTGCGATTTTCGCGATAAATATGAGAGCTTTCAAGAGCTTGATGCCGTCATTTTAGGAGTAAGCCCTGATCCGCAGGAACGACATCAAAAATTTAAAGAGAAGCACGGGCTCCCTTTTTTGCTTCTCGTTGATGAAGATCATAAAGTTGCGGAACAATACGGAGTATGGAAATTAAAGAAAAACTTTGGAAAAGAATACATGGGAATCGAACGATCGACTTTTATTATAGACAAACAAGGAATATTAGTGAAAGAATGGCGAAAAGTAAAAGTGAAAGGACATGTTGAAGAAGCTCTCACATTTATTCAAAATAGAGAAGAATGACAGCAAATGATTTGCTCTGTTCACCCTATGTTGTCAAGGCGGGCATTTGTGCCCGCTTTTTCCCGTGCAAAAGCGAAAATCTTTTTCTTAAATTGGTGCATTTTTTCAAGGAATAGATAAAATGTTCTACTAAATTAAACGCTCCCATTGACAAAAGTCTTATAATCAATGTACACTAATTATAAATATTATAAAGTAATAATGATACAAAATAAGAATGTTTTCAAGAAATGAGGTGCATGGCGATGTCAGACAATACGTTAAAGGAAGCTCTTGAAATTTTAAAACAAACGGGAGTCCGCATCACTCCGCAGCGTCATGCGATTTTGGAGTATTTAGTTAATTCAATGAATCATCCAACTGCTGATGATATATATAAAGCGTTAGAAGGTAAGTTTCCAAACATGAGTGTTGCAACTGTTTATAACAACCTTCGGGTATTTCGTGAAGTTGGACTGGTAAAAGAATTAACGTATGGCGATGCATCTAGTCGATTCGATTTTGTGACAACGGAGCATTATCATGTCATTTGCGAGGAATGCGGAAAAATCGTTGATTTCCATTATCCAGGTTTAGACGAGGTGGAGGATCTTGCAGAGCATGTAACGAACTTTAAAGTTAGCCACCACCGAATGGAAATATACGGGAAATGCCCTGCATGTCAGCAAAAAGAAAAAAATATGCACTGAGAAAGCTGGTAGGAAAACAAACTATCAGCTTTCTCTTTTCCTTGATTTACGATTGTACTTTTCGTCGAATTCTTTGCCTTCAAGCTCTTTATCAAGAGTCAAAGGCTCTCTGCAATACATGCACATATCCACACGACCGAGCATTTTTGTCACTTTCCCGCATGAAGGACATACAACTTGAACAGCTCTCGTCGATAGCATCCCGATCCAGAAATAGACGACAGTACTTCCGATGATGGATAATAAACCAAGCAGCATGAAAATGGTCATGACCCATACATATTCTCTAAAAAAGATGCCTATGTACATAATGATAAAACCAACAAATACTAAACTTAAGGCAAAAGTGCGGATTTTATTTATTTTGCTTGTATATTTTTTAGCCATTGTACAAACCTCCTGAACACTACTATAGCATATTTTCACTTTTTTTTCGTCACAGAACGGCCAATTGCTAACAGTATTTCGTTTTTTATTTATAGAAGCTTTTGTTTAATGTGTTTTATTCAGACAGCGGATGAATAAATGATTTGCAGAGAATCTATATACACTTAAAGAAAGGACTCGCCATCCAGATATATTAGCTGTATTATTTAATAGAAAAAGAATGCTGCTTCTCTGCAATCCGATTATTTGGCCTTTGCTTTGCTGCTGTTGTTTATACAAACCTCCGATAAACCTTTGATTATAAAATATTATGGATTACTTAATGAAAAGGCAGCACTCAATATAGCAACAAATTTTTTAGGCAGTAGCCGGAGAATTATCGACTGATGTTTAAATAATGGAAAAATATTGTTTGACTGGAACGAGTATCTTTCCGATCTGAATCGAGCGTTAAAATACATTACCATTTCGGGGCGGAAAAGTTACCATCGTCGAAGATAATCAGGAACTCAACCAGAAGAGAGAAAGTGGAAAAATTCAGTTGAATTTGCAAAATTAATTAGACAGTGTTGGCTAAAGGAAAAGCATTGTTGATGCAAAACGATATCTTTGAAGCATATAATCATATTGTTGCTGCACTGTATCACTTGTAAAGACCGGAAGTGATCGGTTTCTGGCTGCTATATGTGCTCAAGTAAACCAAGCTGTATAAATAATTAAATTAATTGAATATGATAAAGGGCAGTATAAAAACGTTTCAAATTATTTTTATACTGCGTTTGGCTGTTTAATCCGTTCAAAAGCTGATTTCTGTGCGGCTCAAAAAAATGTTTTTCCGAGTTATTTGAACATCTTAAAGTCAGACTGTATTTTGCGGATTAAGTGTGCTGCTGGAATATTTAATCGAGCGGATGCAGTTGTTTAGAATCAAAGGGAACAGGCGTTGGCAGTTTTTATTGATATTTTTTAAAAAAAGTGTTGACACTAAAATTTTATGATGATATATTATAAAGCGTCGCTGTTGAAAAGATGAATAATCTTCGAAACAGCAAAATAATCTATAAATGTAAGTTTAAAAATTTTATTCCGATTGTTGACATAACTTCATTTATCTGCTAGAATAAAAAACCTGATCGGAAATGATCTTTGAAAACTGAACAAAACGAAAAGCGTGCCTGTTGATTCTAAAAGAGCATTTGGTGACAAACTTTTTTTGGAGAGTTTGATCCTGGCTCAGGACGAACGCTGGCGGCGTGCCTAATACATGCAAGTCGAGCGGACCGAAGGGAGCTTGCTCCTTTAGGTTAGCGGCGGACGGGTGAGTAACACGTGGGCAACCTGCCCTGCAGACTGGGATAACTTCGGGAAACCGGAGCTAATACCGGATAACACCGAAAACCGCATGGTTTTCGGTTGAAAGGCGGCTTTTAGCTGTCACTGCAGGATGGGCCCGCGGCGCATTAGCTAGTTGGTGAGGTAACGGCTCACCAAGGCGACGATGCGTAGCCGACCTGAGAGGGTGACCGGCCACACTGGGACTGAGACACGGCCCAGACTCCTACGGGAGGCAGCAGTAGGGAATCTTCCGCAATGGACGAAAGTCTGACGGAGCAACGCCGCGTGAGCGAAGAAGGTCTTCGGATCGTAAAGCTCTGTTGTCAGGGAAGAACAAGTACCGTTCGAACAGGGCGGTACCTTGACGGTACCTGACGAGGAAGCCACGGCTAACTACGTGCCAGCAGCCGCGGTAATACGTAGGTGGCAAGCGTTGTCCGGAATTATTGGGCGTAAAGCGCGCGCAGGCGGTTCCTTAAGTCTGATGTGAAATCTCGCGGCTCAACCGCGAGCGGCCATTGGAAACTGGGGAACTTGAGTGCAGGAGAGGGGAGCGGAATTCCACGTGTAGCGGTGAAATGCGTAGAGATGTGGAGGAACACCAGTGGCGAAGGCGGCTCTCTGGCCTGTAACTGACGCTGAGGCGCGAAAGCGTGGGGAGCGAACAGGATTAGATACCCTGGTAGTCCACGCCGTAAACGATGAGTGCTAAGTGTTAGAGGGTATCCACCCTTTAGTGCTGCAGCAAACGCATTAAGCACTCCGCCTGGGGAGTACGGCCGCAAGGCTGAAACTCAAAGGAATTGACGGGGACCCGCACAAGCGGTGGAGCATGTGGTTTAATTCGAAGCAACGCGAAGAACCTTACCAGGTCTTGACATCCCCTGACAACCCTAGAGATAGGGCGTTCCCCTTTCGGGGACAGGGTGACAGGTGGTGCATGGTTGTCGTCAGCTCGTGTCGTGAGATGTTGGGTTAAGTCCCGCAACGAGCGCAACCCTTGACCTTAGTTGCCAGCATTCAGTTGGGCACTCTAAGGTGACTGCCGGCTAAAAGTCGGAGGAAGGTGGGGATGACGTCAAATCATCATGCCCCTTATGACCTGGGCTACACACGTGCTACAATGGGTGGTACAAAGGGCAGCGAAACCGCGAGGTGGAGCGAATCCCAAAAAACCACTCTCAGTTCGGATTGCAGGCTGCAACTCGCCTGCATGAAGCCGGAATCGCTAGTAATCGCGGATCAGCATGCCGCGGTGAATACGTTCCCGGGTCTTGTACACACCGCCCGTCACACCACGAGAGTTTGTAACACCCGAAGTCGGTGGGGTAACCCTTACGGGAGCCAGCCGCCGAAGGTGGGACAAATGATTGGGGTGAAGTCGTAACAAGGTAGCCGTATCGGAAGGTGCGGCTGGATCACCTCCTTTCTAAGGATATATACATTGAAATAGGGTACGCTTTTCCGTTTTGTTTAGTTTTGAAGGATCATATCCTTCTTGATTGTTCTTTGAAAACTGGATAACGGAAAGACATTCACGAATAGATCGCTCATGTTAGGAAGAAACGGTTAAGTTAGAAAGGGCGCACGGTGGATGCCTTGGCACTAGGAGCCGATGAAGGACGGGACAAACACCGAAATGCTTCGGGGAGCTGTAAGTAAGCGTCGATCCGGAGATGTCCGAATGGGGGAACCCACTGCCCGTAATGGGGCAGTATCCATACCTGAATCCATAGGGTATGGAGGGCAACCCGGGGAACTGAAACATCTAAGTACCCGGAGGAAGAGAAAGCAACAGCGATTCCCTGAGTAGCGGCGAGCGAAACGGGAACAGCCCAAACCAAGAGGCGTGCCTCTTGGGGTTGTAGGACACTCGATTAAGGAGTGACAAAGGAACGGGGTAGACGAAGAGGTCTGGAAAGGCCCGTCAGAGAAGGTAACAACCCTGTAGTCGAAACTCCGTTCCCTCCCGAGTGGATCCTGAGTACGGCGGGACACGTGAAATCCCGTCGGAAGCAGGGAGGACCATCTCCCAAGGCTAAATACTCCCTAGTGACCGATAGTGAACCAGTACCGTGAGGGAAAGGTGAAAAGCACCCCGGGAGGGGAGTGAAAGAGAACCTGAAACCGTGTGCCTACAAGTAGTCAGAGCCCATTAACGGGTGATGGCGTGCCTTTTGTAGAATGAACCGGCGAGTTGCGATTTCGTGCAAGGTTAAGCCGAAAGGCGGAGCCGCAGCGAAAGCGAGTCTGAAGAGGGCGAAATAGTACGAGGTCGCAGACCCGAAACCAGGTGATCTACCCATGTCCAGGGTGAAGGCAAGGTAACACTTGCTGGAGGCCCGAACCCACGCACGTTGAAAAGTGCGGGGATGAGGTGTGGGTAGGGGTGAAATGCCAATCGAACTTGGAGATAGCTGGTTCTCTCCGAAATAGCTTTAGGGCTAGCCTCAAGGGAAGAGTCTTGGAGGTAGAGCACTGATTGGACGAGGGGCCCCCATCGGGTTACCGAATTCAGTCAAACTCCGAATGCCAATGACTTATCCTTGGGAGTCAGACTGCGAGTGATAAGATCCGTGGTCAAAAGGGAAACAGCCCAGACCGCCAGCTAAGGTCCCAAAGTATACGTTAAGTGGAAAAGGATGTGGAGCTGCTTAGACAACCAGGATGTTGGCTTAGAAGCAGCCACCATTTAAAGAGTGCGTAATAGCTCACTGGTCGAGTGGCTCTGCGCCGAAAATGTACCGGGGCTAAACGTATCACCGAAGCTGCGGGTTGACACCGTTGGTGTCAGCGGTAGGAGAGCGTTCTAAGGGCATCGAAGCCGGACCGGAAGGACCGGTGGAGCGCTTAGAAGTGAGAATGCCGGTATGAGTAGCGAAAGAGGGGTGAGAATCCCCTCCGCCGAAAGCCTAAGGTTTCCTGAGGAAGGCTCGTCCGCTCAGGGTTAGTCGGGACCTAAGCCGAGGCCGAAAGGCGTAGGTGATGGACAACAGGTTGATATTCCTGTACCACCTCCTCACCGTTTGAGCAATGGGGGGACGCAGGAGGATAGGGCAAGCGCGCGGCTGGATGTGCGCGTCCAAGCAGTTAGGCTGGCAAGCAGGCAAATCCGCTTGCCGGAAGGCTGAGCTGTGATGGCGAGGGAAAGGAAGTACCGAAGTTCCCGATTCCACACTGCCAAGAAAAGCCTCTAGCGAGGTGAGAGGTGCCCGTACCGCAAACCGACACAGGTAGGCGAGGAGAGAATCCTAAGGTGAGCGAGAGAACTCTCGTTAAGGAACTCGGCAAAATGACCCCGTAACTTCGGGAGAAGGGGTGCTCATCAAGGTGATAAGCCATGATGAGCCGCAGTGAAAAGGCCCAGGCGACTGTTTAGCAAAAACACAGGTCTCTGCGAAACCGTAAGGTGAAGTATAGGGGCTGACGCCTGCCCGGTGCTGGAAGGTTAAGGGGAGCGCTTAGCGAAAAGCGAAGGTGCGAACCGAAGCCCCAGTAAACGGCGGCCGTAACTATAACGGTCCTAAGGTAGCGAAATTCCTTGTCGGGTAAGTTCCGACCCGCACGAAAGGCGTAACGATCTGGGCACTGTCTCAACGAGAGACTCGGTGAAATTATAGTACCTGTGAAGATGCAGGTTACCCGCGACAGGACGGAAAGACCCCGTGGAGCTTTACTGCAGCCTGATATTGAATGTGGGTACAGCTTGTACAGGATAGGTAGGAGCCAGAGACGCGTGAGCGCCAGCTTGCGCTGAGGCGACGGTGGGATACTACCCTGGCTGTACTGACATTCTAACCCGCGCCCCTGATCGGGGCGGGAGACAGTGTCAGGTGGGCAGTTTGACTGGGGCGGTCGCCTCCTAAAAGGTAACGGAGGCGCCCAAAGGTTCCCTCAGAATGGTTGGAAATCATTCGGAGAGTGCAAAGGCAGAAGGGAGCTTGACTGCGAGACCTACAAGTCGAGCAGGGACGAAAGTCGGGCTTAGTGATCCGGTGGTTCCGCATGGAAGGGCCATCGCTCAACGGATAAAAGCTACCCCGGGGATAACAGGCTGATCTCCCCCAAGAGTCCACATCGACGGGGAGGTTTGGCACCTCGATGTCGGCTCATCGCATCCTGGGGCTGTAGTCGGTCCCAAGGGTTGGGCTGTTCGCCCATTAAAGCGGTACGCGAGCTGGGTTCAGAACGTCGTGAGACAGTTCGGTCCCTATCCGTCGCGGGCGCAGGAAATTTGAGAGGAGCTGTCCTTAGTACGAGAGGACCGGGATGGACGCACCGCTGGTGTACCAGTTGTCCCGCCAGGGGCACCGCTGGGTAGCTATGTGCGGAAGGGATAAGCGCTGAAAGCATCTAAGCGTGAAGCCCCCCTCAAGATGAGATTTCCCATCGCGAAAAGCGAGTAAGATCCCTTGAAGATGACGAGGTAGATAGGTCCGAGGTGGAAGCGTGGTGACACGTGGAGCTGACGGATACTAATCGATCGAGGACTTAACCAAGTAAGAGCATCTATTCGTGAAGGAACCGTTATCTAGTTTTGAAAGATCATGTTTAAAAAGGAATTGACAACTACGGTCAAAAAGTTATAATAGTAGTTGTCTATCCACTGAATGGAACAAATGAATACAATAATTTGCTTGGTGGCAATGGCGAAGAGGTCACACCCGTTCCCATCCCGAACACGGAAGTTAAGCTCTTCAGCGCCGATGGTAGTGAGGGTCTATCCCTTGTGAGAGTAGGACGCTGCCAGGCAATCACTTTACAATAGAAAAGAAGTTGTAAGTTTATTTCTTTCAATTTGATTCAGCCTATAGAAAATGAGGCATTCTACATAATAGTAATATCAGCTAGTCTTCTTTTACATTCCGCAGTAGCTCAGTGGTAGAGCATTCGGCTGTTAACCGAACGGTCGCAGGTTCGAATCCTGCCTGCGGAGCCATTTGGAGAGCTGTCCGAGTGGTCGAAGGAGCACGATTGGAAATCGTGTAGACGGTCAACGCCGTCTCAAGGGTTCGAATCCCTTGCTCTCCGCCAGAATGAAATTTTTGGCCCGTTGGTCAAGTGGTTAAGACACCGCCCTTTCACGGCGGTAACACGGGTTCGAATCCCGTACGGGTCACCATGGAGGATTAGCTCAGCTGGGAGAGCACTTGCCTTACAAGCAAGGGGTCGGCGGTTCGATCCCGTCATCCTCCACCATGTACATAGTAAATAAAATGAATATTAATGAATTTCGGCGCTAGGGCCACAGCATGTTATGATATGTATACATAATTTTTGAGTGAAGTGTGTTTATTATTTTATCGGCGCGGGGTGGAGCAGTCCGGTAGCTCGTCGGGCTCATAACCCGAAGGTCGCAGGTTCAAATCCTGCCCCCGCAACCAATGGTCCCGTAGTGTAGCGGTTAACATGCCTGCCTGTCACGCAGGAGATCGCGGGTTCGATTCCCGTCGGGACCGCCATAAAAGGCTCGGTAGCTCAGTCGGTAGAGCAAAGGACTGAAAATCCTTGTGTCGGCGGTTCGATTCCGTCCCGAGCCACCATTATATGTATACATATGCCGGTGTAGCTCAATTGGTAGAGCAACTGACTTGTAATCAGTAGGTTGGGGGTTCGATTCCTCTCGCCGGCATTTTTTACAATCGGAGGGGTAGCGAAGTGGCTAAACGCGGCGGACTGTAAATCCGCTCCCTTAGGGTTCGGCGGTTCGAATCCGTCCCCCTCCACCATGATAGGGGCATAGTTTAACGGTAGAACAGAGGTCTCCAAAACCTCCGGTGTGGGTTCGATTCCTACTGCCCCTGCCATTTATAAGATGGCGACTGTGGCGAAGTGGTTAACGCACCAGATTGTGGCTCTGGCATTCGTGGGTTCGATTCCCATCAGTCGCCCCATATTAATATCATTGGGCTATAGCCAAGCGGTAAGGCAACGGACTTTGACTCCGTGATGCGCTGGTTCGAATCCAGCTAGCCCAGCCACCTTTTAAATTTAAGTGCGGAAGTAGTTCAGTGGTAGAACACCACCTTGCCAAGGTGGGGGTCGCGGGTTCGAATCCCGTCTTCCGCTCCAATAATGGCGGCATAGCCAAGTGGTAAGGCAGAGGTCTGCAAAACCTTTATCCCCGGTTCGAATCCGGGTGCCGCCTCCATTACAAGCCGGGGTGGCGGAATTGGCAGACGCACAGGACTTAAAATCCTGCGGTAGGTGACTACCGTACCGGTTCAAGTCCGGTCCTCGGCACCAGTGAGGAATTGCATCAATATCATTACGCCGATGTGGCGGAACTGGCAGACGCGCACGACTCAAAATCGTGTTCCCTTGCGGGAGTGTGGGTTCGACTCCCACCATCGGCATCATTAGTATCCGATATCTCACGATCAAAAATCGTGGAAGCTTTAATACGACTGCAAACGCAGTCGTTTTTCATTTTTTGGAAAACCGGAAGAATCCGATAGAATTCGAAAAAATTTTGCACGAATTTTGCACGGCTATTTTGTATGGTAGAGCTCCTCCATTGCACGGGATTCTTTTTGCTCCATCTCGTCCAAAATGTGTGAATACGTCTGAAATGTTGTCACAATGTCCTTATGACCAAGATGTCGAGAAACGTATTTAATATTCACCCCTTTATATAGGAGCATTGATGCGTGAGTGTGGCGAAGGCCATAACAAGTAATTGGCTTAATCCCGATCGTACCGCCTTTGTTTTTTGTCATGTAGACACCTCATTTTTTAGTCTATTATTACTATAATAATCTGTGTCTGCTTTTAGTCTAACATTACTTGTTACCTATTCTCTTCATCATACTCCAAAAATAGGTCTTGTAAATCTCCATTAATTGGTTCATTATTATTGTTAATTGTCACTTTAAACTCAATATCCTCTTCTCCTATTGATACTACCCCATCTAACACCCCTAAAATATTAGATACAGCATCCACTTCTACTTGTTCGATTATTTTAAATAATATTTCTTTATTTTTATCTGATAGTTCTGAATAAAACATCAACGCTTCTTTCCAATAAGGGTCTGTAACTTCATTAATATCAGTATTATTGAATATATCTCGATAAAAATTACGATTTTCTTTTATAATTGACTGATGTAAAAGTTTAACAAACTCTTCTTTATTCATATATCTCATCTCCTTCTCATCTCTGGATACAATTGTTTATTTAATTCAATTAATTTTCGAAGTTGAGAATTAGGAATGTCTGGATATACTCTTCTTAACTCCATTATATCTCTTGCTAATAATTGTCTTACACTCTCAATTCCTTTTGAACTTCTCGAAACTATTCCCCTAGGACCTTTTCTTGTATGTCCAGCTTTTGGTATTAATATTGCTGGTGCATTATTTGGATCATAATTTCGAATGAATTTTTTCATAATTGCTTTTTGTCCAACATGATGTGCATCTAACCTCGGTACACCTTTTATTTCTTTATATAATCCTACATCATACTTACTAAATTTACCCGTACCCTTACCGTCCACCTCATCCCCAGTTTTGCCAATCATGTTAATCGCAGTTTCTTTTACTTCTTCCTTAGCCTTGCTCATCCATGCGCGGGACGCTGGACCAATTCCCGCCAAGGCTGGCTGCCATTGGACAGACGAAACGCTGGTAAGACGGTCATCCCATTGCTTCTTAAAATATCGCAGCGTTTTGGTAATCGGCGCTTTCACGACTTGGAGGTACGCCGCTTGAAGACAGACATCATTTTATCATAGCGGAGAACATATTTCATTTGCGGGACCAATTTCGAAACATCCGCTGCTATCCCGGCCGCTTTCGCTCCTTTGACCCCCGCTTTTCCAGCGATTCCTGCCCCTTTGGCTGGAGGAATGACGGACAACAATAACATTCCTCCCGCAACTAGGCGGTCCCATCCGGATATCCGTTCTCCAGTAATCGGGTCGTATTCTCCAAACAATCGATGCAAGTCATACCAGCCAAGAAGCTCCAGACCGAATTCTTTTATGTTGTCCGCGAGCGTTTGGTCTGCCTGTCTGATGGACGCGGCCGTCTGATACAGCAGTTCCTCCGCTTCATTCAGCTTTTCTCCATAGCGGTCGAGCCAATGAATCAGTTCGTCTGTAAGCTCGCGGATGGCGGCGGAACCGATGCCGGGAATCTCCATGGCTAAAAAGAGGGAATCTCCTAGGAAAGCAAGGTCCGCGCGCATTGTATAGGGCATTGCTCTATATAGTTTATTCGAAGCGCTCCTTGAGGAATAAACAATCCGCTTGAACTTTTTGTTCAAGCGGATTGTTTATTTATCGATGTATTAGGGAACCTTGCTTCACACACTATAACAAAATTACTTTACCGTAATACTAGGAGGATATATTGATAATATTTCAATTACATCATTAGAAGTTAAAAATACATAATGTTCTACCTCTCTTGACTCGTATATACCGCAACTTTCTTTATGAAACCATTTCAAGTATTCTGAGTTTTTAACTTTAAATAAAGACCAATCACTATAAAAATCTGTACCGTAATATTGATCTAAATAGTTTAGCGTTTCTAATAACGAACCTTCATCAGTATTTCTAAACGATAATACTCCTTCTTTAAAATTCACTACAACTTTTTTTTCACCATTTTCATCACTAAATTCTAAAATAACACCATCTTTACCATCCAAAAGCATATCATTATAAATTGTTGAAGGTATATCATCTAGCGGTATCCATCTTTCCCATTGTTCCATAAAACTTCCTCCATATTTGTTTTCTAGTAACGAAACTTTATTCTCTTCTTGCCATCTTGAATTTCAAGTGTAGGACGGCCATCACTACTTCTCTTTCTAACAATGACTGTTCTTCCATCCTTTAAAATACCGACTTTGAGGTCAGGCGTATCCTTAGTAATTTTGGGTCCCAACGAGTGAAAGTCATTCATTGCTTCACTAAATCCACCAGATAACTCATACTGAATAGTTCTTCCTTTTGTTGCTCTTCCAGGCTTAGCAACTTTAATTAAATCATCAACTGTTTTGCCAGTACCCTTAATGCTAAGTTCAACGCCATCGTTGCCTGCTTTACCTTCGCCTAGATTTAACCCCGTCTTCTCACTCAGATAAGCTCGAACTTTATTCTCCAATCCATTGGTGTTTTCGGGCGGAACTTTAACGTTCTCAATCCCTTCCATGGCAGATCCCATTTGCCGGTCAGGGATTGAATTTTTCAGATTGGTCAGGCTATGTCAATTGTTGGGGTGCACTGGATGTGAAATGCTTGATACAACTGTTGTAAGTTAGACCTTGCATTACTTTGCGACATCCACTTCTTAAAAACTTTTTACATAATAAGCTTTCTTTAATATGATTTTTTGTATTTACGAATTTAAGAAATAACCGGTGCAAAGTTAAACACCACCATTATCGAAAAAAATCCCCTCATAAGTAAACAGTAAATTGATGCATATTTACTGTCTCCTTATAGGGGGATGCTGTCAAAATTCGGCTACTTTTTCCTTTTCGTTCAAATAACCGGATAATAAAAGCCTTTGCAGCCATAATATATTTTGTCTATTATTGTTTTTCATCAACAGGCGTGACGGCGTCGTGCAGATATGTTTCTAATTCTTTGCGATAACGGTTTTGCTCCTCTTCTGTCCACTCCAAGTTTTTCGCCATATATTGAATAACGGATTCCTTCCATTGGTGAACTGAATGAATTTCAAAAAATAACGATCCCGTTCTCCGGATAAAGAAGTCCTCCGGTTTTACGACCATCTCTTCTTCCAAACCATATTGAAGCTGGGCTAAAACATCAATCGGTAATTGAAACTCATCTCTTACTTTCTTTAAATCAACTGCCAGTTCAAACACCCGGTCTACATTCGTTCCATATAATCGGACCAATCTTTCCGATTGTTTTCTGCTAAATCCCAATTTTTCTCCCTGTTCAACTTTTTTAGTTACGAACGATTCAAAATTTGTTGAACCTCCGAAATTTCCTCCCGAAATCGGCAGGTTTTTCGTTCTGCAAGGGGAAAATGCTTCGTTTTCTTCCTCTTTTAATAATTTGGCAACAAGATCAACGATCGTTTCTGCCATTTTACGGTATCCTGTTAATTTTCCGCCAGCAATGGTAATAATACCTGAATCAGACGTCCAAATTTCATCTTTGCGTGATATTTCAGAAGGACTTTTTCCTTCTTCATGGATTAATGGTCTGAGCCCGGCCCAGCTTGATTCAATATCTTCCACGGTGATATGGACCGTTGGGAACATATAATTAATGGCCTTAATAAGATAATCTCGATCTTCAACAGTCATTTTAGGATGTGCAATATCCCCATCATAGAAAGTATCTGTTGTGCCAACGTAAGTTTTTCCATCACGCGGAATGGCAAACACCATTCGTCCATCAGGTGTATCAAAATAGATCGCTTGTTTTAATGGGAATCGGCTTTGGTCAAAAACAAGGTGAATTCCTTTTGACAAAATCAAATGTTTTCCTTTTAAAGAGTGATCTTTTTCCCGTAACGTATCGACCCAAGGGCCTGTTGCATTTATAATTTTCTTTGCGAACACTTGATATGATTCTCCTGTTAATTGATCAACAACTTTTACACCTACGGCTTTGCCTTGTTCATAAATAAATTCGTCTACCTTTGCATAGTTAATCGCTTTTGCACCGCATTCGACTGCCTTTTTCATAACTTCAATCGTCAAGCGGGCATCGTCAGTTCGATATTCGACATAATATCCTCCGCCTAATAATCCATCTTGTTTTAATAAAGGTTCTTTATCAATAGTTTGCTTCGCATTCAACATCGCTCTTCGTTCGCTTTTCTTCACGTCAGCAAGGTAATCGTAAATTTTCAGTCCAATGGATGTGCTCCATTTACCGAATGTTCCTCCTTTATAAATCGGAAGAAGCATCCATTCAGGTGTAGTTACATGCGGGCCATTTTCATAGACGATAGCGCGTTCTTTCCCAACTTCAGCGACTAACTTCACTTCCAGCTGTTTTAAATAACGGAGGCCTCCGTGCACAAGCTTCGTGGAACGGCTTGAGGTTCCTGCTGCAAAATCCTGCATCTCAAATAAAACTGTTTTCATTCCACGTGTTGTTGCATCAAGTGCAATTCCTGCACCTGTAATACCACCGCCAATAATGATGACATCAAACTGTTTTCCATCGACGTCTTTTAATATTTCTTGTCTTTGATAAGCAAATACATTTTTGTTCATTTGTTATTCCTCCTGTGATCCGTCAAAAGTCCTAAAAAAAGAGACCACATACACACTACGCTTCTTCTACAGACGTAATGCTATGTGGTCTCTCCTTGTCTCCAACCGAATATTAACTTTGAATGTATTATAGCATATTCTTCATCTTCTGAAAATTCTTTTGTATGCGAATTTAAAATTCAAAGCTTTTCCCCATAATGAACTTTTCTTTATTCAGTTGATGAAGATGGCTTGCGTCTTTCATGTCTTCTACAGCGTTTCTGAAACTGAATGTCTAAAACTGCCGCCAAAACCTAAAGCATCGAAAAATTGGGTAGCCATTCAAAATAAATTATGACTGTTCAAATTCTTTCCATAATTGCTTATTGGATGTTGTCACGGCTGCAGCACCAGCTTGTAAAGCATTGTTGACATCGTCAATACTGCGGATAAATCCACCAGCAAAGATCGGGATTTGAATTCGTTGATGAATTTCAGCAATAATGTTCGGCATGGCGCCAGGTAAAACCTCAATCACATCGGGTTTTGTTTTTTCTAATAAGGAATAGCTTTTTTCTAAAGCGTTTGAGTCAATGAGAAAAACTCGTTGAATGGCCAATACGCCTTTTTGTTTCGCTTTCAAAACGACACTTGCTTTTGTCGAAAGCAGTCCATAGGGCTTGAAGGACTGGCATAAATATTCGGTTGCGTATTCATCATTTTTAAGACCATGTATTAAATCAACATGCAATAACAAGTTTTTACAATGCTGCTTAGAAATATTGACGATATTTTTCAACTGGGCAATATGGACATCTAATAACACACCATATGCATAGGAACTCTGAAGAAAAATTTCAAAATCCTTCATATTGCGAATCGCTGGAATAATTTTTTGATCTTTATATTCCATTGTTCGTTCCACCTTTTTTATTATTGGCAAAAAATCAGTGTGAATTCAGCTTTCAAACTTAATTGAAACAGAGAAGAGGTCTTTGCTTCAAGTCTCTAGAAAAAAAGAAATCCACAACAAAACACCCCTTCATCCAAACGACTAAAGGGAATTGATGTGGATCTCCTTCTCTCCGCTACAATTTATTAACTTATTAATAATTGTACCATAAACAAAAGCGCTGTCAAAGCAATGAGAACATCCACGCATGATCGTTTACAGGGTGAAAAAAATTTTTTAATCGTGAGATTCATAACTACTATCTTTTTCAAAAAATTTTCCAGTAATCCTGTTAACAAGTATATTAAAATGGAAAAAGGAGGGGATTTCATGTTCATTAAATTAACAGTGTACAAAAAGAACGGTCTTCATGTCCGGATGGCAGCAGCTTTTATTTCGCTGCTTCAAAATCTCATACAAAATAAAGAGATATTAAAAAAGACGTACGTTCTCTATCAGGATAAAAAAGTTCAAGTGAATAATCTATTATCTTTAGTGTCCTTAAAGATTGGACAAGGAGAGGAATTTATCCTGCATTTTGAAGAAAAAATAGACGATCAAATCGTCCAGCAGATAAAAGATTTTTTTGAACAAACGGATCTTGAAGATTCCCAGCAAGCAGAAACAGATCGACTTCTCATGGAAAATTCCATTACCCTTCATGAGGCCATATCTGCTTTACCGAATGGAATCGTCGTTGTGAATAGCGACAATATCATCACTTATGTCAATGCAGCTGCAGCAAAACTTTTGGAAAAAGATCCTCATGAGCTTATCAATCAACGCGCTGACGAAGTGATTCCCCATTCAAGATTGCATGAAGTACTGAAGACAGGAAAAATGGAATTATCCAAAAAGCAAGAAATCAACCATCATACATTGTTAACAACCCGTTCGCCAATTATTTTTAATGGAAAAACGATTGGGGCTGTTGCTATTTTTCAAGATATATCTACCATTGAGAAAATCAGTAAAGAATTGAATGAAGTAAAAGAGCTGCAGCAGCGATTAAATCTTGTTTTAAAATCTGTCTCAGATTTAATCGGATTAACAGATAAAAATGGAAATTTTATATACAAAAATGATGAAATGGATGTTTTGTTAAAAAAATTAAACAGTGTCCCAAACATTCAATCAATAATCGGCCAACACGAGTGGGAAAATATTAAAAGCACTCAAAATCAGATTATGAAACTAATTCAAGTAAACCAACAATCTAGTTATATTACAAAAATAAATCCTATTTTCGTTGACGATGAATTTCGCGGAACAGTCGCCACCATGACTCCTTTCGATGATATTAAAAAGCTCCTCGAAAAAATTGATCTAATGGAGCAAAGAACAAAATATTTGGAAATGGAGCTGTCCAAACATCAAGGATTTGATGAGGCATTTCATAAGATTATAGGAAACAGCGAGACATTAAAAGATTCCTTAACAATCGCCGCAAAGGTTGCAAAAACAAATTCGACAGTGATTATTACAGGAGAAAGCGGAACAGGGAAAGAACTTGTTGCTAAGGCTATTCATGAAGCAAGCGACAGAAAGAATAACCTATTTATTCGAGTGAATTGTGCAGCCATCCCTCCTCAATTAATGGAAAGCGAATTATTTGGTTATGAAAAGGGAGCCTTTACAGGAGCGTATAAAACACATCGAGGAAAATTTGAACTCGCTAATAAAGGTACGATTTTTTTAGATGAAATCGGTGATTTAAGTTTGGATTTGCAAGCAAAAATTTTACGTGTGCTGCAGGAAAGGGAAGTGGAAAGAATTGGCGGATATGCGCCCATTCAGCTTGATGTTAGGGTAATTGCCGCGACTCACCGTGATCTCAAAAAAATGGTAGATGAGGGCAATTTTCGCGAGGATCTTTATTATCGGTTGAATGTTGTCCCAATTCATCTGCCGCCTTTAAGGGCAAGAAAAGAAGATATTCCCCTTTTGGTGGAGGCGTTTCGAAAACAATTGAATGCTAGATTGGGAAAAAATATCAAAGGGTATGAAAAAGGATTTATGGAAGCATTGTGCAGTTACCATTGGCCAGGAAATATTAGAGAATTACAAAATGTAATTGAACGGTTATTTAATCTCGCAGATGAAGAAATTTTGCGATGCAAGGATTTACCTTACTACATCTCGAACCCTCAATGTCAAGAAAATAAAAAAATAATGCAGAAACAGAGTATCAATTTTGGCAACGAAGTGCTGACCTTCAAAGAATATGAAAAACAAATTTTTTCGTTTGCTTGTCAATATTACCCAAGCTATAACCAATTAGCGAAAGCGCTTGGGATCACTCATAAAACGGCAGCTAAAAAAATAAGAGAATATGGATTGGAGCATTTAGTTGGGAAAAAGTATCAAATGGATTGATATTTTTTCCCAATGAACTCGGCACAAAAATATGAAAACGCATCCGTAAAGCGCTTTCGTTGTTGGCATCATTTTTGCATTAATAAAAAGTGCAAAGTTAAGAGGAGGTATGTCTATGAAAAAATTAATCAATGATCCTAATCAAGTAGTTGAAGACATGTTAGCAGGGATGGTGGCGGCTCATTCTAATCGAATGAAGAGATTGCCAAATACAAACGTAATCGTAAGAAAAGAAGCACCTATTCAAGGAAAAGTTGGCTTGGTTAGCGGTGGAGGAAGCGGTCATGAGCCTTCACATGCTGGTTATGTAGGTAAAGGAATGCTAGACGGAGCGGTATGTGGAGAAGTGTTCACTTCCCCAACCCCAGATCAAATTTTTGAGGCGATTCAAGCGGTTGATAGCGGAAATGGGGTGTTATTGATTATTAAAAATTACACTGGCGACATTATGAATTTTGAAATGGCTGCCGAAATGGCTGAAGCAGAAGGAATCAACGTAGCAAAAGTGGTTGTGAATGATGATGTAACTGTGGAGGATAGTACATATACGACAGGCCGGCGGGGAATAGCAGGTACGGTTTTTGTTCATAAAATTGCCGGTGCATTAGCGGAAAAGGGTGCAACGCTAAAAGAAGTAGAAGCAGTAGCTAAGAAAGTTGTGGAAAATGTGCGGTCAATGGGAATGGCCTTAACTCCATGCACTGTTCCAGCAGCAGGAAAACCTGGCTTCGAGCTCGGAGAAAATGAAATCGAAATTGGAATGGGGATTCACGGAGAACCTGGCATTGAAAAAACACAAATCCAGCCAGCGGATGAAATCGCACAAATACTTCTTGAAAAAATTTTAGATGACTTAAAACTTGAGGAAAACGACAAGGTTGCGGTCATGATTAACGGTTTAGGTGCAACACCATTAATGGAATTATATATTATGAACAAAAAAGTCTCTGAGGTCCTAAAGGATAAGAACATTTATATACATGAAACGTTTGTTGGTGAATTTATGACATCGCTTGAAATGGCTGGCTGCTCTATTTCGTTATTAAAATTAGACGATCAACTCATTGAGTTGTTAGACGAACAAGCGGATACAATCGCATTCAAAAAATAGCAATCTCGCTTTCTTGCAGTCTGTCTATAGAAGGAATATGAGGAGAGATGATCAATGACATTTGACGTTGAACAGGCTAAAAAATGGATCATGACTTTTAACGATAAAATTCAGGAAAATAAGGAGTATTTAACGGAGCTGGATCAAGCAATTGGCGATGGAGACCATGGATTAAATATGGCACGAGGATTTCAGGAAACCGTCAAGAAAATTACAGAAGGCAAATATGATGATCTTGGTTCTTTGTTTAAAGATGTTGGCATGACTTTAATTGCTAAAGTAGGCGGAGCTTCAGGTCCGTTATATGGAACAGCTTTCATGAAAGCTTCTCTTGCTTTAAAGGGTAAAAAAGAAGTTGATATAAAGGCTTTAGTTGAGGCATTAGCAGCATCATTGGATGGGTTAAAAGTTAGGGGAAAGGCACAAGTAGGAGATAAAACGATGATCGATGTTTGGGAGCCTGTCATTGAGTATATGAAAAATCGTGAAACGATTCATTCTAAAGAGCTTACTGATTTATCTAAAGAGAAAATGGACGTCACAAAAGAGCTTGAGGCAAAGAAAGGCCGTGCGGCTTATTTAGGAAAGCGTTCTATTGGTCATATTGATCCTGGGGCAGCTTCATCGTATTTATTGTTTGCTTCCTTAGCTGAATTGTTCGAAGAAGGAGAGGTGGCCCAATGAAATATGTAAGTCTTGTCTTAATTTCACACAGCTATGAAATTGTAAGCGGCCTAAAAAAGCTTCTGAATCAAGTTCAACCTGAAGTATCTGTAGCCATCGCTGGAGGGGTTGAAGGCGATATCGGAACAAATGCATTAGACATTAAGGAAGCAATTGAATCAGTCTATTCTGAGAAAGGCGTTGTCGTTTTGTTTGATTTAGGGAGTGCACTCATTAATGCTGAAATGGCTATTGAGATGCTAGAGAACAATGAAAACATTATAATAGCCGATGCTCCTCTCGTAGAAGGAGCTTATGCAGCGGTCGTTGAGGCTGGTTTGGGAAGCTCGATTGAAGAGGTCGTTCGAGCTGGCGAGAGTGCAAAGGAACTTGTCAAAATCAATGACTAGCGAGAAAAATTAGGAGTGAACTCAATGATCGAAAAAGAGATTACTGTGACCATTGAAAATGGTCTGCATGCCAGACCAGCAGCAGATTTTGTGAAAAAAGTAAACCAGTATAAAAGCAAGGTTGAGTTAATGATCGGCGACAGAAGGATTAACGCGAAAAGTATTCTTCAGCTTATGAGCGTTGCCATAATGGAGGGACAGACGATCAAAGTGATGACTGATGGAGAAGATGAGAAAGACGCATTAGCGTTTATTGATTTTTTTCTCCAATCAGGTAAAGAATCGTAATCAAGCCTTTGCTTTTGAATTGTTGCAAAAATTCATATTAGGTTCATGGGTCCCATTTCCTAGAACTTACTTCAAAACAAATAATATCATAATTCAAAAAAAGTGATTGACAACGCTTTCTTTTTGTAATAATCTGAAATCAAGTTAATATTTGTGATGGAGAAATGGAGATCCACAGTAATTCCCTGTATGCAGCCTGCATACTAAGGGGGGAATTTGCTGCGGATCTTTTTTATTGACCAAAATTGTAGTCTTTTCGCAAGAGATAACAAATATATGAAAAAGGAGGAAACTTTGATGTCTGCATTTTTAGGTGAGTTAATTGGCACGATGATTTTGATTGTTTTTGGGGGTGGAGTTGTCGGCGGTGTTGTACTTAAAAAATCAAAAGCTGAAAATTCAGGCTGGATTGTTATTACGATGGGATGGGGTCTTGCCGTAGCGATGGCGGTATATGCTGTAGGTCAATTTAGCGGAGCCCATCTTAATCCGGCTGTAACCATCGGATTAGCTGCAATCGGTTCTTTCCCATGGAGTGATGTACCGACCTATATTATTGCCCAAATGATTGGTGCATTTATCGGTGCTGTGATCGTTTATTTGCACTATTTGCCCCACTGGCAAGCGACCGATGACCAAGGTGCAAAATTAGCCGTATTCTCAACAGATCCTGCAATCAAAAATCCTGCAGCGAATCTTTTAAGTGAAGTTATTGGTACATTCATTTTGTTGCTTGGATTGTTGGCACTTGGAGCGAATAAATTTGCAGAAGGAATGAACCCGTTCATTGTTGGATTTCTCATCGTTGCAATAGGTCTCTCCTTAGGCGGAACTACGGGTTACGCCATCAATCCTGCCCGTGATTTAGGTCCGAGAATTGCTCATTTTATTCTGCCGATTCCAGGTAAAGGAATCTCTAACTGGGGTTATGCTTGGATTCCTGTTGTAGGGCCGATTATTGGGGGAACGTATGGAGCGTTATTTTATAAATGGGCTTTTGAAGGAGTCAGTACCTCTGCTTTTTGGATTTTCACAATTGTTGTAGCAGCTATCGTTGTGGCAGCGCTAGTAAGTAATAAAGAACAAAGCTTGAATGTCTATAAGAAAACGAAAGCAACACTTTAAGTTTATAATTTTAATAAAATAATGAGGTGAAGAAAATGGAAACATATGTTTTAGCTCTAGACCAAGGAACGACAAGTTCACGTGCGATCATTTTTAATAAAAAAGGGGAAATCGTTCATATTTCACAAAAAGAATTTGCGCAATATTTTCCTAAACCAGGCTGGGTAGAGCATAATGCCAATGAAATTTGGGGTTCCATCTTATCCGTCATCGCCACTTCCTTGTCTGAGTCAGGAATACAACCTGAGCAAATTGCAGGCATCGGAATTACGAACCAACGCGAAACAACGGTTGTTTGGGATAAAAACACAGGTCAGCCGGTATATAATGCCATTGTTTGGCAATCACGGCAAACGGCAGATATTTGTGAGGAGTTAAAGGCGAAGGGATTAAATGATACATTTCGTGAAAAGACAGGTCTGTTAATTGATGCATACTTTTCAGGAACAAAAGTCAAATGGATATTAGATCATGTTGAAGGGGCTAGAGAAAAAGCGGAAAGAGGAGAGCTTTTATTCGGAACAATTGATACTTGGTTAATTTGGAAGCTCTCGGGTGGAAAGGCGCATGTGACGGATTATTCAAATGCTTCAAGAACATTAATGTTCAATATTCATGAGCTGAAATGGGATGATGAACTGTTAGAAATTTTAACCGTGCCTAAATCCATGCTTCCGGAAGTACGTCCATCTTCAGAAATTTATGCACATACAGTTCCGTATCATTTCTTTGGGCAGGAAGTTCCGATTTCTGGAGCGGCTGGAGATCAGCAAGCAGCACTATTCGGTCAGGCTTGTTTTGAAGAAGGCATGGCGAAAAATACGTACGGTACGGGCTGCTTTATGCTTATGAACACGGGCGAAAAAGCTGTTGCTTCTAACCACGGACTATTAACAACGATTGCTTGGGGATTAAACGGAAAAGTGGAATATGCTTTAGAAGGAAGTATTTTTGTTGCAGGATCTGCCATTCAATGGTTAAGAGATGGACTTCGTATGTTAAAAAATGCTGCTGATAGCGAACAATATGCAGAACGTGTAGAATCCACAGACGGTGTATATGTAGTACCGGCGTTTGTCGGGCTAGGAACACCGTATTGGGACAGCGATGTTAGAGGAGCTATATTTGGTTTGACACGGGGAACGCAAAAAGAACACTTTGTTCGTGCAACTTTAGAGTCCCTTGCCTATCAAACAAAAGATGTGCTGACTGCTATGGAAGCGGATTCGGGTATTTCCTTGAAAACCTTGCGTGTAGATGGCGGGGCAGTAAAAAATAATTTTCTAATGCAATTCCAGAGCGATTTGTTAGGTGTCCCTGTTGAACGTCCTGTTGTCAATGAAACTACTGCTCTTGGAGCGGCTTATTTAGCCGGCTTGGCAGTAGGATATTGGAAAGATCAATCAGAGATCGCGACACAATGGAACATTGACCGTACATTCGAACCATCTATGAATGAAGAAAAACGTAACAAATTATATGAAGGCTGGCAAAAAGCTGTAAAAGCTGCGATGGCTTTTAAATAAAGGTTCTCAGTCAATTGTTGAGGTGCACTTGATATGAAGTGCACCTCTTTTATATGTATGGAAGGTAAATCAGTGAGCATTATTCCTTATTTCTGAGACGATCAAAGTTGCGGAAAAACCATAAAAAATTTTTTCTCGGTATAAGTTATTCATCTCAAAGTGTATTCAGCTTACTCTAACTTACGGATATAATTTTATATGAAGTATAGTATAGTTATTCTAAATTCTTTAGTATACTTCAATGAAAAAGGAATCCAAAGTTAGAAAGATGATATTTAATGTTCAAATTGGTAAGAATGCTAAAATTGCGAGATCTAGAATTGTTTCGTATAGATAATCAAGATAATGAAACTATCTGTATGCTGTTGATTTTAGATTACAGAAGACCAAGTGTTTTGGATGATTTTCCAAATTTAAAGGAAATAGAGGATGAAAATTCATTTGAAGGCGCGGAGAATTATATCCACACTGTAATAATTTCAGAGGAAAAATTAGAAGAAAATATTGTCGGTCGAATTATTGAAGTAATTGAAGGATTAGTGGAGCATAAGCCAAATTGTGACAATAACAATTCATTTTATATTAGTAAATTTCCTGATCATTTTGAGGCTGGTGCACATTTAATAGAATATATTAAACCTATTTTAAATAAGATGAATTTTGGAATTGATCTAACATATATCACTGATAAACATTTCAATTATTTAACTCAAGAATAATTTTTTCATTAAAAGTAAAAGCGGTATCAAAAATGGAGATCTACTTTTAACTTCTGCTGAACTCGGGGGAACGAAAGGAAGGAATCCGGAGAAGCTAAAGGCAGAGCGATAACCCCGCCTTCTTGTACTAAAATTTAAGTTCGGCATTGGATGTATCAAGGATTCCTGCTGAATGTAGGAATCCCTTTTTGACAGATTCCGCACTAGAAAATCTGATTAAGTATTTCTCAAAGTATCCCTTGTGAAATAGTTGAACATGAGAAAATAAATTTGATGGCTAAAAAAGGATAAAATATGTGGTAAAATAGTGAAAATTAAAAATTAGAGGAGCGTTGTTTGTGATAAATTATAATGGCCGCAAGTTTGTTTCAATTGAAAATACAGATAATGGAGAAGTTTCTTCAGAAACGCTTTTTGAATATAAACAAGAAGGAAATATAATCTCAGCAACGTATAGCGGTGGAGAAATTATAAAAGGATTTTTAATTGGGATAGTAAAAGAAGATGGATGCTTAGAGTTTAGGTATAACCATATGAATATCAAAAACGAGATTAGGGGTGGAAAATGTACTTCTACTCCAAAAATCTTACCAGATGGGCGAATTAGACTGTATGAGAATTGGAAATGGCTCGATGATAAGGAAACGGAAGGAAATTCAATTATTGAAGAAGTTGTTGAAAATAATACTTGAGTTGAAGAATAAAGATTGCTGCGTCGCCGGCAGTATAGTGATGAAAAAGTGAAAAGAGAATTTAAAGTAGGTGCAACAGCTTTGGTGGAGGAGCAATAATGATTAGCACACAAAAAGATTCTGATGCTGCAATTATCTTGTTCACGAAATTTATGGAATCAATCAACATATGAAACATGTTTGTCAATCATTATCTGAAATTCGACTTTGATGTCTTCTGTTCGATTATGTTAGAACAGGAAACTCCTTTTGATTATTCTCAAGAGGAAGATGCTTACTTTAATTTTATGGAGAACATAGGTTTTACAAACGCTTTGGTCATAATTAAAAGTTTGTTATCGGAGATTAAGGATGGATATAAAAAACATATTTGTCGCCGGATTCAGTGCAGGAGCAGCCGTTGCATGGCTATGTAGTGAAGAACGACTTGTTGATGGAATTATTGGATATTATGGTTCCGTATTAGAAATTATATGGAAATATCGCCTCAATGCCCGGCATTGCTGTTCTTTCCAGAAGAAGAAAAATTATTTAATGTTGATGAGTTAATTTTAGCTTTAGAAAACAAGCATAATGTTGAGGTTCATAAGTTGAATGGACAACATGGATTCAGCGACCCATTCTCTTTAAAATATAACGAAGCATCAGCAAAAAAAGCTTTTTACCAGATGTTGTTTTTTCTTTGGAAACATTTAGACGTATTTAACTCCGATGGAAAAGCGGACTAACTTTTTTATCTGTGGTGAAGCTCTCTTCATGATTGACTAATTGGCAGGCTAGCTGAAGAAGGCAAGGTTTAGTTTCAAAACAATGACGATATTTTTTCTGGTATGAATTTTGAAACAAACGCAGTACATCACATCACCCAAGTGTGAAAAAAGTCGTCGCCCTCCAATCGTGTAAAAATCCCTGGAGATCGACGACAGCTGTTTTTTGAAAGAAACAGCAGAATAATGGGCCATTGTGAAAATTTTCCATGTTCGTTATAATTAAAACCAACATCCGCCATTATTTAGAAAACATACTAACATCAACGTTTTTTGGGGTTTTTATCTTAACTATAAGGAATTGAAACACGCGACGCCCGGCGACGAAAGCGACGTGTCGAAAGCGTTTTTATCTTAACTATAAGGAATTGAAACCACAAAATGATATGTTTTCCCTAAGCTATGACTATCGGTTTTTATCTTAACTATAAGGAATTGAAACAAATGTTCAAGACATGTAGGTTTAGTAGGTTTATTTGTTTTTATCTTAACTATAAGGAATTGAAACGTTTTGACATAATTAATAAATTGTTGGAATTGCTGGGTTTTTATCTTAACTATAAGGAATTGAAACTCCCTACCGCGACCGACCGGTTTGTGTTCGATCGTCAGTTTTTATCTTAACTATAAGGAATTGAAACGATTTTCCAAAACGAAACACAACTGAAATTGACGACTTTTCCATTATTAAAATTCAAAACAAGGGTCCCACGAAAAGAAGGGTAAAAATTCAGCTTAACTAACCTGTTGAGTAGGTCCATTACATATTAATTTGAATACCTATGTTAAATGTATCTCTATGTTTTAGTTTGCGGTGAAATATACTTAAAGTTACGGATGCTTTAATCAAAAAGGAGTAGAGTTGTTCCACTATGGGCAGGTTAGTCGAACCGAAGAGTTCTGAACGACTTCATCGGCGACGGCTGTTAGTGAATTAAGTGGAAAAGGGGCTGTACAGATGTTTGGAATAACTGGTTACGGAATTTATTTACTTATGGCCATATTTATGAATTTAACCCCTGGCACTGACACTATGTATATTATTAGCAGAAGTATATCACAAGGCAGAAAAGCAGGTATTTACTCTGTACTTGGAATTTCAACGGGTTCTTTCATCCACACTTTATTAGCTGCTTTTGGTTTGTCTATTATTTTAGCAAAATCTATTGTATTATTTACTGCAATTAAAATAATGGGTGCTGTTTATTTGGTTTATCTTGGTATAAAAATGTTGTTTCAACATTCATCCCTAGCATTTGAAGCTTCAGCATTACAGCATTTAGAATTCAAAAAGATCTATATGCAGGGAGTTATAACCAATGTTACAAATCCAAAAGTGGCGTTATTCTTTATTTCTTTTCTCCCGCAATTTATTATGACAGACAATCCTTACGGTCCCATTCCCTTTATGATTTTAGGAATTTCGTTTATTATTACAGGCACTCTTTGGTGTTTAATCGTTGCATATTTTGCTTCATTCGCAACCGAAAAACTAAGGGAAAACACAAAAATAGCAAACCTATTAAACAAATTATCGGGGATTATTTTTATAGGATTAGGTATAAAATTATTTCAAACGAAAGCGTCTCAATAAATTTAGACGGGGTTTGCATCAACCAAAAGCATAAACTAGGCGAAAACCGTATTGAAATTCCGTAATTTTTGCACCAGATTGGAAGCAGATTACTCGGACTGAAGCAAGATAAAACTTTCCGTACTTATGGAACTCTAAATACCGCCAACTGGATAAGCGTGGAAAAATAAAATGAAAGCTCTCTGCTCCTCTTTGAGATTCATCTTTTCAAAGAGGAGTATTTGTTTTGATAGTATTCTTTCTTAACTAGCAGGTTGCTCTCTGATGTCAGTCTATATAGACACAATGAGCAGATAATTGTATAGTAAATCTATCGATCATGTCTATAATGAAATAGCAAAAGGTTTCTGCTAATGTGAAGATTTTTTACAAAGAATTTTTTAATCGTTGCGCTACATGTAAACACTGTACATGACTAACTTTGATCGTTTGGAAATGAATCGATGCTCTGGCAAAGCTTCAGCAATCGCAGCTCATATAGTTGAATGGAATCATGATTAAAATGCTAATTTTTGTTTTTTTCTAATGAGCTTTATATCGCTTATTATCATTACTACTCGACACTAAGTTTAGGCCAATGATCCGAATTTTTTATTTGCGGCTGATGAAAAGAAGTAATTTTAAGTTGACAATATAAACTGTAATCATTATTATTACACTTAGGAGGAAGGTTCAATATGAATAGCGATTTTTCGATTGCCGTTCACTGCGTTGCGTATCTGGCTGAAAAGCAAAATCAGCGAGTAACCAGTGAAGACATTTCTCAAAGTGTTTCTGTCCACCCAGTAAGATTAAGAAAAATCTTAAGCATATTAAGAAAAGAAAATATAATTGCTTCTAAAGAAGGGGCAAAGGGCGGATTTTCGTTAAACGCTCAGCCTGAACAAATTACGTTAGACAAAATTTTTAGAATCACTAGTGAGGAAACGCTTGTGCCGAAATGTCCCGATTCCAATGACAACTGTATAATAGGCAAACATCTGTCAGATGTACTCATTCGTATTTTTCATAATGCAGAAGAACATTTTTTAAACTATTTAAAAGGTGTGACGGTCCAAGATATCATTAATGAAATTCATAATAATAGCTCAAAAAGTTCGTTTCATGCCTGAAACAAAATAGTTTGTTGCGGCAAAAATTTTTTTTAAATAAAACTGTAATCAAAAACGTTTCAGTTTAAGGAGGTGAATGATGATGAAGAAAAAACGAGTAGTCGTCGGAATGTCTGGAGGAGTGGATTCCTCTGTAGCTGCTTATCTTCTTAAAAAAGAAGGGTACGACGTCATCGGGGTATTTATGAAAAACTGGGATGATACGAATGATGATGGTGTATGTACGGCAGCTGAGGATTATGAAGATGTTAAACGAGTTGCCAACCAACTCGGGATTCCTTACTATGGCGTCAACTTTGAAAAAGAATATTGGGATCGTGTATTTACGTATTTCATGGATGAGCTGAAGCGAGGCCGAACACCGAATCCAGATGTAATATGCAATACTGAAATTAAATTTAAAGCGTTTGTTGACTATGCTCTTTCACTTGATGCGGATTATATCGCAACGGGTCATTACGCAAGAATCAACAGAGAAAATGGCCAAATCACCTTGCTGCGTGGAAAAGATGCGAATAAAGATCAAACGTATTTTCTTAGCCAGCTAACATCGGACCATTTGTCTAAAGTTCTGTTCCCGCTGGGTGAGTTAACGAAGGGTGAGGTGCGAAAAATCGCCCAAGAATTGAACCTTATTACCGCCAATAAAAAAGATAGTACCGGAATCTGTTTTATTGGAGAACGAAATTTCAAAAACTTTTTAAAGAATTTTTTGCCGGCACAGCCTGGAGAAATTCGTTCGCTTGATGGAGAAGTGCTCGGTACTCATGATGGTTTAATGTATTACACAATCGGCCAACGAAAAGGGCTTGGCATCGGCGGCAAAGGAACAGGAGAACCTTGGTATGTCGTCGATAAAGATTTAGACAACAATGTTTTACTTGTTGCTCAAGGCAAAGACCATCCGGCATTGTTCTCTACTGGACTGATTGCATCAAACCTGAACTTGATAAATGGGGATGTTCGTCTTAGTACGTTTGCATGTACAGCTAAATTCCGCTACCGTCAAGAGGATCAAAAGGTGCGTGTCCATATTCGTCCGGATGGAACGGTGTTTGTAGAATTTGAAAAACCAGTTAAGGCTGTGACACCAGGGCAAGTAGCGGTATTTTATGAAGGTGAGATTTGTCTTGGCAGCGCCATTATTGACAAAGTGATAAAAGACGATGCTGCTATTGCCGCGGCTGCATCATAAAAAGTTCGTTACAGATATAATATATGTTTTTGTACAAATTATAAATATTGTTCATATCTGTAAAACAAATTATTTTAAACAGGGCCTTTCCTTTATATACGGCCCACCTTTTCTTAAGGAGTGGTAAAAACAATGGAAAAATTTAAAAATCATAAAGGGTATTCACGCATGTATCAAGAGAACAAACTGACTTTAGGGCTGTTCTTTCCGATTGAATCGTATATGGGAGACGTCCCTGAGATGAATATCGAAAAGCAAATGAAGCTGGCAAAACGAGCAGAAGAGCTGAATTTCGCTTCATTGTTTGTGAGAGATGTGCCGCTGCGCGATCCAAATTTCGGAGATGTTGGACAAATGTATGATCCGTTTACGTATTTAGGGTATGTTGCGGCTCACACCGATAAGATTGCTTTAGCAACTGGAAGCATTATTTTAACGCTGCGTCACCCACTTCATGTGGCAAAAGCGGCAGCTTCTGTAGACAGATTATCTGGTGAAAGACTCATTCTCGGCGTCGCAACTGGTGACCGTCCAATCGAGTTTCCAGCATTTTCTGTGAATCCAGAAGAACGGAGCGAATTATTCCGAGAATCAGTAGCTGCTATAAGAAAGGTTTGGCGTGACCATTTTCCGACGATTAACACGACACGAGTGCATATGACAAGTGGAGATATGCTGCCAAAACCAAAATTGTCAGATATACCATTAATGGTAACAGGTCACAGTGGACAATCTCCTGAATGGATTGCTGAACATAGTGATGGATGGATATACTATCCGCGTGGAATTAAGTTTCAAAAAGCATTAATCGATAATTGGCGTTCGCTAACAGAAGAATTTAAGCCATTTTCCCAATCTCTTTACATTGACTTAACGGAAGATCCAAATCATGTACCAATTCCGATACATCTTGGATTCCGTACGGGACGAAATTTCGTAATCGAATTTCTTGGAGCTTTACAGGATGCAGGTGTGAACCATGTCATCATCAACTTAAAATATGGACAGCGTCCAGTCGAAGAAGTGATTGAAGAATTAGGCGAGTATGTGCTTCCGCATTTCCCTGCTTTAACATGATAAGAAAATTTAAAAACCATCAATATGAGAAAGGATGGATATGATGAAAGTTTTGGTCATTGGAGCCAACGGGCAAGTAGGACAACAAGTAGTAAATATGCTTCATGCGCATGAACAGCATTCTGTTCGTGCAATGGTTCGAAAGCAAGAGCAATTGGAGGATTTTCAGAAAAAAGGAATTGAAGCGGTGCTCGCTGATTTGGAAGGCACTGTCGATGAAATTGCCGAAGCGGCCAAAGGCTGCGATGCGATCGTATTTTCAGCTGGTTCAGGGGGACACACAGGGGCTGATAAAACATTGCTGATAGATTTAGACGGCGCTGTAAAAGCCATGGAGGCTGCTGAAAAAATCGGAATTGAACGTTTTGTTATCGTGAGCTCATTCCAAGCCCATAATCGTCAGAACTGGCCGGAAAACCTTAAGCCATATTATGTCGCCAAACATTATGCCGACCGTGTGTTGATGAATAGCGGCCTAAATTATACGATTATTCGTCCTGGTTATCTAAAGAATGAAAAAGGTACAGGACTGGTTACCGCAGCCGAAAACTTACCTGTTGGTTACATTCCTCGGAAGGATGTAGCAAGAACGATTGTTCAAGCTCTTGATGAACCAAATACGTATAGAAAAGCATTCGATTTAATGTCAGGAGATAAAGAAATTAGCGAAGCGTTGAAATCACTGTAATGTACCGTTCAATGGAAAAGGAAGGGAGAAATTAGAAAATGGCTTACCCTTTTTACGCAATGGATTTTGCTTTCTATAATTCAATGGGTATTTATAGTTTTGAAGCTCGATGTGAAATGTTAAAGGAAATTGGCTATGACGCAACCCATTTATCCGTCTGGCACGGAGAGCGATGGAGAGATGTAGAAAAGCTCAAAAACGTTAAGGAGAAATATGGGCTGGACGTCGCAGGCGTGTACGTTGTGTTAGATCTTTCACTAGGCGAGGACCATCCAAGAAATGCAGGCATTTTAAAGATGCTGGAGATTATGGAAGGGTGCAGCACGGTTGAGCTGGCGATTCAATCTGTCGGAGAGCATATCCGCCCTTCAGATCCAAAAGGGGACGACATCGCAGTAAAATGGCTGGAAAAAGCATTGAAGATTGCCGAACGAAGAAATATTAACATTTTGCTTTACACGCATCTATCCTTCTGGATTGAACGCCATGAAGATGCAGTGAGACTATGCAAACGCCTGAACCATTCTAATCTTGGAATTGTCTTTTGCGGCTACCATTGGTATGCGGCAGATGGAACAAATCTAAAAGGAACGATTCAAGCGGTAGCTCCTTACTTAAAACAAGTAAACATGTCCGGCAGCAGCCGCAATCCGCACGGTTTTGGCGGAGTGGCAACAATCGAGCCTTTGGATGTTGGGGAGTTAGATAATTTTGCGTTGCTTGGACAGTTAAAAAAGATCGGTTATAACGGAATGATCGGCTACTTAGGTTGGAGTGAAGGCGGCGACGCTTATAGTAAGCTGAGACGTTCACTCAATGCGTTCCGTGATATGGAGCGTAGAGTTGAGGCACACCCGCACTGGGCGGATTTAAAATTAACTCCATAATGAAAAATATTGAGGTGCTAGTCGAACAATAATAAGTTCAACTAGCACCTCGTGCATTCAGCTAATGTACTGCGGTATTCACCGAAGTACATTTTTTTATTGAAGCTTTTAAGATCCTTTATTTTTCAACAACTGCCTTTTCATTTACAGCCGTTTTTTTCACATACATCGTTACGCCGATGATGATAAGAATAAGAAGCAGCTGCGGCACTACTGTTTCAATCGTCGGATAGAAACCGATTGGTTCAATATAAGGAACATTCGGCAATGAATGTGTTGGCAGCGTGTTTGCTATCTGCATGGCATGAATACTGATTCCGAGCATTTTGAATGATAATACATAAATAAGCAGCGTTGCGCCCATAAAGAACGGCCGGACGGGAATCGCTGAACTAAAGCGGATGATAATAAACCCGAGGATCACTAAGATCGCCATGGCGATAGCGATTCCTAAAATTAACTGGCTGATTTCCATCGACGGAGCCATTCCGGCATAGAAAATAATTGTTTCGGCACCTTCGCGAAAAATTGAGAGAAAACTTAGCAAGGCCATGGAAAACAAGCTTCCTTTTGCCAATGCGTGTCCGAGATGCTCTTTAATATATTGATTCCAGTGGGCGATATTTGACTTTTTGTGAAGCCAAGCGCCAACCGTCAGCATCATTACAACAGCAGTGATGCCGACGATTCCTTCGATCGATTCGCGGCTTCCGGCAACAGTTATTTTGGAGAAAAACATGTTCATGACAACAGCTAGAATAGCACTAGAAATGATGCCGCACAAAACGCCGATCCAAATCCAACCTTGTTTGTCGGCATGATTCGTTTTCTTCAAAAATGAAAGCAAACCGGCGATGATTAAAAGAGCTTCAAATCCCTCACGCAGTAAAATAAGCATAGCATCTATATACGTATAGCTTGTTTTGGCTGCGATGAGCTGAAGGGAATCATACAATTCACTAATCATCGTTTGAGCTTTTTCTACGTTTTTATTGTCAGACTGCAATAAACTGATTGCGGAGGGAATTTCAGTTTCCATGCGATTGTATAGGGAGTAGTCTTTTGTCCGAACCTCCCCTTCAACTACCGGCCATATAAGCAATATTTTGTTTAAATGTTCTGATGCCTCGGATGGGTTATGATCTTTTAGCGACTGTACGCTTTTTTCCAATAAATCTGTTACATCACTTAATGTGTATTCATTTCCAGCGGATTTTCCCGCATTTTTCCCGCTTAAAAAATTTTCAACAGAAGCTGTCAGATCCTTGAGGCTCTTTAAAGCCTTCTCTCGATCAGGCGGAGTTTGCGTCAGTGAAATTCTTAACAAAGCAAGCTGTGTTTCAATTTCGCCATACGAAACAACGCTTTCGGTACGAACAATGTTCTCGTTTGCCGTCCAAGTGGAAAGTAATTGCTGATATTTCATGGCCGCCTGATCAAAATTATTGTTTTGAATCATTTTTTCGATTTCATCAATAAATTGATACATCTGTTTTAGCTTTTCTTTTTCTTTTTGCGGATCTGTCGGATTTTGTTCTTCTTCGTACGAAGTAAGCGCTTTTGATAAAGCGGACAAATTTTCACTTATTTTCGTTGCATCTTTTTCAGATTGAGCCAGGGCGTTTTTCGCATTTTTTAACTGTTTATCGACTTCAGCTGTTTTTTTGCTATCAACAGCTTTTACTTCGTTCCATTGCTGTGAGAATTGTTCCAAATTGTCCTGTACGACATCCCAGTTCGCTTCCTTTGTTTTCATGATGGCATCGCCTATCAAAACATATAAATCATCAAGGTTCTCTGCGGCTACGGCTTTATTTGAGAAAATACCCATTGTGAAAAGAATTGTGAAGGCAATAAGCCCTAATTTTTTATACATCAGCTTCAACTCCTATGAAAGAGAGAAAGGGATTATGAAAATAACGTTTCTCCAATATATCCGCCTTTTTTTACTCCAGGAAGACAGGCAAATACGGCACTTCCTCGATGGACGATATATTCGTTTAATTCATCCATTTGCGAAAGCCGCTTTTGAATTGGGATAAATTGCTTGCTTATGCTGCGCTGAAAGCTGATAAACAATAATCCGGCATCAAATGTTCCAGTTTTTGCATCTATTCCATCCGCATATGAATAAGAACGGCGCAAAATTTTCTGTTTTCCGTCACCGTGAGCGACTCGAACATGGGCGGTCATTGGAATGTAGTATTCTCCGTTTTCATCCTTCTTTTCAAAATCCGGCGGATCGAACTCATTTTTTTGCCCAAGGTATGCACCTGAATCCCGATATCTGCCAAACGTATTTTCTTGTTCCTTTAAAGTAGTCCGATCCCAAACTTCGATAAACATTTGAATCCGCCTTACTACTAAATACGTTCCGTTCACGAGCCAATCAGGTCCGTCACCGGGCTGCACCCAAACGTATTGATTCATTTCAGCAGAATTTTTCACATTTGGATTCACTGTTCCATCCTTGAAGCCAAATAAATTTCGCGGCGTTTCCTTTTTCGGACTCGCTTGCTTTGTACGCTGGAAGCCGGCCTGTGCCCAGCGAAGAACCGCTTTGCCGCGGGCAATTCTCGCTAAATTTCTAACCGCATGGAAGGCAACCTGCAAATCATCCGAGCATGCTTGAATACAAAGATCTCCGCCTGTCCACTGCTCTTCCAATGAATCAAGCGGAAACTTCGGCAGTTCTTTTAGTTCATCCGGCTGCTTTTTTTGCAAACCAAATCTGTCCTTATTGTTTTTTGTAAAAAGCGTCGGGCCGACGCCGAAAGTAATGGTTAAATTTGACGCATTAAGTCCTGCAGCTTCCCCCGTATCATCTGGAGGAAGGTATTTATTATTAGCTGGATCTCCAACCGATTTGCCTTCTGTCATAGCTGCGGCAGCCTTCGTCCATTCTTTAAAAAGCTGAATAAGCTCGTTTCTGCCTTCAGCCGTCACGTCAAATGCAGCAAAATAAATGTGGTTTTGCACTTCAGTTGCAATGCCTGCCTGATGTTTTCCGTAAAACGGAACAACCGCATTTGTATTTTCTTTTTTTTGAGAGGTCGGCAACACGTCAGCCAATGCTAGCGCTCCACCAATGCCGGATGCACCGATTAGCACGCCGACTCCTCCGATGCCCGCAGCCTTCAACACATCTCGTCTTGATACGTTCTTGTTAAAGACAGATGTCGTTTCTTTTTTATCAGGTTCAGACATTGGCTATCCCTCCAGTACAACCCCTAGTTTAGAAAGAGGCTCTGCCAGTTCATTGATCGATTGGCTCAATTCTTTTACTTGATCCTTGGTTAGCTCAGTATATGAAATATACCCGTCGCCTTTTTTATATTTGTCAAGAAGTGCATAAACTGCTTGAAACCGCTGTTCGATTTCCTTAGCGAGCGCCTCATCCTTTTCCTTAAGGGCAGGGCTCATTAATTCATAAATCTTTTCAGCACCCTCAACATTGGCAACAAAATCGTATAAATCTGTATGGGAATAACGATCCTCTTCCCCTGTAACTTTTGATGTTGAAACTTCATTTAAAAGGTCGACTGCGCCGGTGATCAAAAGGTCGGGTGTCACATCGACAGTTTCAACTTTTGCGCGCAAAAGCTTCACATCTTTTATAAGCTGCTCAGCATATTTTTCATAGCCTTTCGTCGTATTTTCAACCCAGAGTCCCTTTTCAATCCGGTGATAACCTCCCCACTCTGCATCAGGGACATCACCTTCACGAGCGTCAATTTTCGGATCGAGTTCTGCAAACGCTTCAGCAATCGGTTCAGAACGCTCATAGTGCATGCGAGCCGGCGCATAAAGTTCTTTTGCTTTTTCCACATCCCCAGCGATCACTGCATTGGCAAACTCTTCTGTCTTTTTAACAAATTCATCTATTTCAGCGATCGCAAACGTGCGATAATCTGTAGATATTTGATTTAATTCAACTTGGGAGCTTTCTTTCGCTGTCTCTTTTTTTGCCGGTTCCGTTGTTGAACTTTCATTTGATTGGGAACAGCTAAACAACAAACTGCTTGATAAAAATAATATGACAGGCAATTTATAGCGCTTCATGCGATCAACAACCCCTCAAATTAATGATTTTCATTCTCAATTATATTGGGAATGAAAATCAACTTCAATAGTTTTTTCCCTGTTACTAGAACTTAAAGGTGAAAATTGTATGTCAATATTGCTCGCTAGATAAGCCTATACGTTTTACTGCATGAAAATATTGAATGACTAACATCCTCGAAATGCAAATGTTAAGATACTTCCAGAATTTCAGTCTTTCAGTTTCATATATTTGATTATGACGAAAAACCATTTAATCAATGTTTGGTCAACACAACGTTTCATTGTTTTCACCGCATCATAATAATCTGATTTTGACAATGAAAAGTTCCATGGCTGTCGCTTGGATTGTTTTCATTTTCACGATGACCTATGAAGCGTTTATCTAAAAAACTTTTCCAGACAAGTCGCTATCTAAAATAAAAAACTGTTCAACAGTAAAAGCTTTAATTCAACGATTAGCGTATTTTAAAAGGAATTTTGCATAAAAAGTCGAATGTTCATATTGGTGGAAAATGTGGGAAGGAGGAGAAAAATGAGTATCGTTGATCCTTTGAAACACGAAATTTGGCGCCGTTTTGTTCGGGAGGGAGTATTGGATCATGGGAGGATGAATAAAAGAATTGAAGAGTCATGGTATATTTGCCGCCGACAAAATGTCGATCCTTACGATGGAAAAGGAAGGATTGTGCTCGATTCGCAGCTGTTGACGGAAAGAAGGAAAAAGAATCAAAGATTGCTTCAAATTGCTGCTCCGATATTAGAACATTTGGAAAAAGTGTTTCAAGAAACGAAATCAATTCTTCTTCTCGCTGATAGTAACGGATACGTTTTGTATATGAACGGCCATAAACAGGCCATGAACAAGGCAGAAACAATCAAATTTATTGAGGGGGTGAAGTGGACTGAAGATGAGGTGGGGACGAACGCAATTGGAACAACATTGAGGATTCGTGAACCTATTACGGTTACTGGGTTAGAGCATTACTCTCTTGCTTCTCAGCAGTGGGTATGTTCAGCCACGCCGATCTATGACGAAAAAAAAGAACTTGTCGGAATTATCGACTTATCTTACCCCATCGACTGCTCTCAATTTTCCAACCATGCCTTAGCCACTGTTGTCGCTGCAGCGTATACGATTGAACAACAATTTCACATGAGAAAAAAGGACGATATGTTGGAGTTGCTTAAATATTCATCGAAAGTGAAAAATCCTCATTTCCCTTCAATGATATGTGATGATCAAGGGAAGATTGTATGGATCAACCATTGTTTACGTTCTTCCTTCGCGAGCATGATGGATCAACCGCTTGAAGAAATTTGTGATAAAAATTGGCGAATCAAAACGAAGACTCCTATTTTTTCTTCCATTTACCATGATTTGATTGGCTATGAAGTTACCCTGCAGAAGACGAATCATCATGAAGCTTTTCCATTTCCTACAACAATTTATCACTTTGAAGGAGTAGTTGGAAAAAGCTTATCATTTCAAAATCTTTTAAAGATCTGTGAAAAAGTTGCAAAAACGGAGTCGACTGTTTGTATCATGGGAGAAACAGGAACAGGAAAAGAACTCATTGCTCGTTCGATTCATCAAAATAGCGTGAGAAAAAATGAGCCGTTTGTTGCAGTAAATTGCGGAGCTATTCCAAAGGAATTGATCGGCAGCGAGTTATTTGGTTACGTTGACGGAGCATTTACAGGAGCCAAACGGACGGGACATAAAGGGAAATTTGTTCAGGCTGACGGCGGAACCATTTTTCTTGATGAAATCGGTGAAATACCGTCGGAAATGCAAGTAGCGCTTTTAAGAGTGCTTCAGGAAAAAGAAGTTGTACCGATTGGCGGGGAAAAGCCCGTTCCTGTTGATATAAGAGTCATAACTGCAACACATCGCAATTTATACAAATTAGTAAAGGAAGGAAAGCTGCGTGAAGATTTATTTTACCGCATTTATGTATGCACGCTTAACGTTCCGCCATTAAGAGAGCGTAAAGAAGATATCCCATTCTTTATTGAGTATTATTGTCAAAAAAATGATTGGCTCATTTCTTTTCCAGATGATGTCATACAGTTGTTTTCAGCTTATCACTGGCCCGGAAATATAAGGGAGCTGTTTAACGTGCTCGAGCGTATACGAGTGGAATATGGAGACCGTATTCCATCCATTTCCCACTTGAAATCCATGCTGATTGCTTGGGAGCAAGAACAGGAAAATTCCGAAACATTCCATAAAGGTAATTTGTCGTATCGGGATCAGCTAGAAAGAGAACGCATTCTAAATATGTTGAAGAAAACAAATGGAAATATTGGTGAGGCGGCTGCTGCGTTAAATATCTCTCGAAGTACACTGTATCGCAAATTAAAAAAATATAAATTGAGCTAATTTGCGACAAAACGATAAAAATTAGGACAAAATGAGATGAAAAAAATATTTTTTATAAAGCGCTTACAAAGAATGTTGATTTGTAAGCATTTTTTTATTGGCATGATAGTTGCAAATGAAAAAAGTGAAGCCAATCAAATAGGAGGTTATCTTTATGACGATTGCCAAATCAACATCTACTCCCATTACACAAGAAAAAGCAAAATGGATATTTCAGAAAATGCATGAAATTCGCCAGTTTGAGGACAAGGTTCATGAAATTTTCAGCAAAGGAGTGCTGCCTGGCTTTGTCCATTTATATGCTGGCGAGGAAGCGGTCGCTGTAGGAATTTGCGCGCATTTAGATGACAAAGATTATATCACAAGTACGCATCGCGGACATGGACATTGCATTGCCAAAGGCTGTGATTTGAACGGAATGATGTCTGAAATTTACGGAAAGGCAACAGGATTGTGCAACGGAAAAGGAGGATCGATGCATATTGCCGATGTTGAAAAAGGAATGCTTGGGGCCAACGGAATTGTCGGCGGGGGGTTCCCGCTAGCTGTTGGGGCAGGCCTGACAGCAAAATTGAAGAAGTCGGGAGCGGTTGCAGTTTGTTTTTTCGGAGACGGCGCGAACAATCATGGAACATTTCATGAAGGTATTAATCTTGCAGCTATATGGAAATTGCCTGTTGTTTTTGTGGCGGAAAACAACGGATATGCAGAAGCGACCCCATTTGAATATGCATCCAGCTGTAAAAACATTGCGGATCGGGCTCAAGCCTATAATATCCCGGGAGAAGTGGTCGACGGCAAAGATGTGGTAGCTGTATATGAGGCGGCAGAAAGAGCAGTTGCACGAGCTCGAAATGGAGAGGGCCCGACATTAATTGAATGTAAGACATATCGGAATTACGGACATTTTGAAGGTGACGCCCAGACTTACAAATCTGCGGAAGAAAAACAAAAGCATTTACAGGAGAATGATGCAATTGCAAAATTCCGCCATTACATTCTTTCCAATCAATTAATATCCGAACAAGAATTATTAAATATCGAACAACAGGTAACAAAAGCGGTTGAGGAGGCGGTACATTTTGCTGAAAAAAGCCCGTTTCCGTCTGCTGAGGATCTTTTAAAGGATGTTTATGTATCTTATTAAATCAAAGGAGTTAGGAGGAACGAAAAATGGCAAGAAAAATTTCTTTTTCTGGTGCGGTCAATGAAGCTATGAAGCTGGCAATGCGCAAAGATCAAAATGTTATTTTACTTGGAGAAGACGTTGCAGGAGGAGCGAATGTGGATCATTTGCAGGACGATGAAGCTTGGGGAGGAGTAATGGGGGTTACGAAAGGTCTTGTTCAAGAGTTTGGAAGAGAAAGAGTGTTGGATACGCCTATTGCGGAGGCCGGCTATATTGGTGCAGCAGTTACCGCCGCAGCAACAGGACTAAGACCGATTGCCGAATTAATGTTTAACGATTTTATCGGCAGCTGCTTAGATGAAGTTATGAACCAAGCGGCAAAACTTCGTTATATGTTCGGAGGCAAGGCGAAGGTGCCTGTAACGATACGAACAATGCACGGTGCCGGTTTTCGAGCGGCGGCGCAGCATTCCCAAAGCCTGTATGCCCTTTTTACCCATATACCCGGTTTAAAAGTCGTTGTTCCTTCTACACCGGCGGATGCGAAGGGACTGTTGCTTACCTCCATCTTTGACGATGATCCCGTTATCTTTTTTGAAGATAAAACACTTTATAACCTGAAAGGAGAAGTAGAGGAAGGATTTTATACGATCCCGTTTGGAAAAGCGGATATCAAACGGGAAGGCAGCGATTTGACCATCGTAGCGATAGGGAAGCAAGTGCACACGGCCTTGAAGGCTGCCGACATATTAAAAACGAGAGGAGTCGAAACGGAGGTAATTGATCCGAGAACACTGTCCCCGCTTGATGAAGATACGATTTTATCTTCTGTATCGAAGACAGGCCGGTTAATTGTCATTGATGAGGCAAATCCTCGCTGCAGTGCAGCTGCTGACATTTCCGCTCTTGTAGCAGATAAAGGATTTGATTATCTGGATGGACCAATTAAGCTGATTACGGCTCCGCATTGTCCGGTTCCTTTTTCGCCTGCGCTGGAGGATCTTTACTTGCCGACACCGGAAAAAGTGCTTAAGGCAGCGGCTGAAATAATTGGAGACGAAGCGATCGTGACCGCATAAAAAAAGCTGTGCGTGTTGATGAATGGAGACATCAACACGCATAGCATTTCTAGTATTCATCAAAGGAGAGATGAAACATGACAGTTGAAATTATCATGCCAAAGCTGGGAATGAGCATGGAAGAAGGAACGGTAGTAGAGTGGTTAAAGAAAAAGGGCGATCCAGTAAAAAAAGGAGAACCAGTTGTGGTGATCAGCTCTGATAAGATTGAAAAGGATATCGAAGCACCGCAAGATGGCGTGTTATTAGAGATTGCTGCCGAGCAGGATGAAACAGTGGAAGTAGGAAAAGCCATTGGCTATATCGGTCAAGAAGGGGAGGTAATCAACAACATAACGAACGATGCTGTCCAAGAAGTGGCGACAACCATTTTGAAAGAAGAAAGCTTATCTTCTCAAACAACAATTCGCGTTTCACCTGCCGCCCGAAAACTAGCACGTGAAGCCGGGATTGATTTGAGCAGTATTTCGGGTTCAGGGCCAAAAGGAAGAATTACAAGAGCGGACGTTGAAAAAGCGATTCAATCGAAAAAAGCATCCCCCCATTTAGAACCTGAACAAGAAGTAGTAATCTCGACAAATAAGCCGGCGGAAAAGCAAGAAGATATTGCAGTAAAAACTGTCACTGGCATGCGTAAAGTGATTGCATCAAGGATGTTTACAAGTCTGCATCAGACAGCACAGCTGACGATTCATATGAAAGCCGATGTGACCTCTTTATTTGAACTGCAAGAAAAGATTAAAAGCGAACTGCAGGATGAGCAGAATTTAAAATTGACTATTACTGACTTTGTAGCCAAGGCGGTCATTCTGTCGCTGCGAAATCAAAAGCAAATGAACAGTTTGTATGAAAATGGGCAGATTCAAACGTATGATTCAGTGCATTTAGGCATTGCAGTTGCATTGGAGAACGGGCTCGTTGTGCCGGTTTTGCGCCATGCCGACAAGCTTTCCTTAAACGAAATTTCGAAAAATATCAAGGAACTAAGTAAGAAGGCAAGAGAAGGAAATTTAAGCAGCGAAGAAATGAGCGGCTCGACCTTTACGATCACCAGTTTAGGGGCTTACGGCGTTGAATTTTTCACCCCGATTTTGAATCCTCCGGAAGTGGGCATTCTCGGAGTAGGAACAGCTGCGGATACGGCAGTGTTTTCAGGAGATACCATTCAAAAGAGAAAAATTTTGCCGCTCAGCTTAACGTTTGACCATCAAGTAATTGATGGAGCTCCGGCAAGCCAATTTCTCGGGCTGGTGAAAAAATATTTAGAAAAGCCGTATCAGCTTTTATGGCTGTGAGTTTTCGGCTTTCAAGCTTGCTTGATTTTTTCACTATAAAAGTAATGCGTTAATAAAACAAGCGGATCTTTCATGATCCGCTTGTTTTAGCTTACGGGCAGCATTTAATTCTCATTCACAATAATTTTTATTTATTTAAGAAGTGCTTAATTTAAATTTTCCCTTTTTCATTAAGCAAATATCGTAGCTGCCGAGTTGTAATGTTTAGTGCTTCTGCTGTTTTTTTTCGATCTCCTGTATGTTTTTTAAGTGATTTGAGGACAAATGATCGGCCAATTTGTTTTTCTAATTCTTTAATGGAATCCAATACTTGTTCAAGGTCGATGTCATCTTGCTGCTTCCATAACGATAAAATATGTTTCGTCCAATTCGATAAATAAGCTTCTAAATCATCATGAACTGTGCTAGCTTTTGGAAATTTTGTTAGTTGGAAGCTGAAGCTGGTTTTTAATTTGTCGGGTAAATATTTTGGCGTAATTATGTCTGTCTCTCCATCTGCCAATGTTGCGGCTCTTTTGACAATGTTAAATAGCTCTCTTACATTTCCCGGCCAGTTATAGTTTTTCATTAGTTCAATGCTTTCATCTGAGAATGTAAGATGTGAAGCGTTTATCTTTTTTAGAAAATAATCCAAAAACAGCGGGAGATCTTCTATTCTGTTTCGCAGTGGGGGAATTCTTAATTTCACTACATCTAAACGATACAATAAATCTTCTCGAAACGTTTTTTCTTGGACAGCATCGGCCAAATTTTTATTCGTGGCCGCAATGATCCGTGTATTCGTTTTACGGATCGATTCACCGCCTACTCTGAAATATTCCCCCGTCTCTAGTACTCTTAGCAGCTGTACTTGAATGGCCTGGCTTGCTTCACCAATTTCATCTAAAAACAGTGTACCGTTATTGGCTATTTCAAATATTCCTTTTTTCTGTTTAATGGCTCCAGTAAAAGCACCTTTTTCATGCCCGAATAATTCACTCTCCAATAACGTTTCGGAAACAGCTCCGCAATTTATTCGGACAAATGGTTGATCGTATCTTAAGCTCATGTTGTGAATAAAATGGGCAAGCACCTCTTTGCCTGTTCCTGTTTCTCCTTCAATTAATACATTTATGTTTTTCTTAGCAATTTTTTCCGCCAGCTTGACTAATTCATTCATCTTTTTATTGTTGCCGATAATAAATCCAATCGTATCGGCCAGTTTGTCGGTGTTTGCTGGTGAAGAAAATTTCTCGCTATTTAATAAATCTTCTAATGTTTTCTCTAATTGGCTTATATCATCGAACGGTTTTTCAATATAATCATTTGCACCATTCTTAATGGCCTCTACAGCCGTTTTCACTGTGCTGTATCCTGTCATAATGACAGCTTTACAGGAAGGATGAGCTGTTTTTAATTGCTTAAGCAAATGAAGACCATCTGTACCAGGCAGCTTTACATCAATTAGTGCTAAATCAAAGGAATGGAGCGAAATTAAGTTGGAAAAATCTTCAGCATTCAAACCTACCTTTACATCATATCCTTTTTCTTCTAAAAGATGTCGAAAAAAGTTTCCTACTTCACGTTCGTCGTCTATTACTAGTACCTTTTTCATTGCAAATCATCTCCCTTTCTATTCGTGTCTAACTGGGAGCTTTAAAATAAATTCACTGCCTTCTCCGTATTTACTGTTCACGACAATTGTACCGCCGTGTGTTTCAGCGATCCCTAAACTAACGGACAACCCTAGTCCAGTGCCTTTTCCTGGACTTTTCGTGGTAAAAAAAGGATTAAATATTTCCTGCAAATGCTGGTTTTGAATTCCGATTCCATTATCTGTTATGGACAGTGTGATCCATTTTTTGTTGTCTTCAATTATTTCTTTTGTTTCAATCTTGATGATCTTCTTCGGTATATTTTTTTCTTCCAAGGCATCCTTTGCATTAATTAACAAGTTTAAAATGATCTGTCCGATTTGCTGAATATTTCCTTTCACATGATCTATATGCTCAGCCAGTTCTTGTTGAATGATGATATTTTGTTGCTTAAACTGGTCGCTAAAAATTCCTAATACTTGTTCCACCGCTTCATTGATAGAGCATTCTTCGAACACATATTCATCTTGACGCGAAAAAGTAAGTAAATTTTGGATAATGGATTTACACCTTTTTCCACATAAATATATGTCTGATAAAAGTTTGTAGGAGCGGTCGTCCTGTTTGAATGATCTTAATAAAAGCTGAGAATTGCCAAGGATAGCTGTTAAAGGGCTGTTCAGTTCATGTGCGATTCCGGCTGCCATTTCTCCAATAGCCGCTAATTTTCCAGACTGAATTAGTTGAGCCTCCATCTTTCGTTTTTCTGTAATATCGATAATGTAGATGATATATGAATAAACCTCATGGCTCCTATTAAAGATCGGAAATGAGCGGAATTCAAAGACGTGATTTTTTAAATGAAACTCATCAATAATATTTTCTTTGACTGAGAGATATTTTTCCTGAGTAGCTTCCTTTTTATCGATTTCTAATAACTTGTGTATATTCTGTCCGATAAGATCGGTTTTAAAATATTCTTTTGCAGAATCATTCGATTTTAATATATTTCCTTCTAAATCTGTAATAAACATCATATCTGATACCGCACGAAACGTTTCTTCCCATTCTTTTTTGGCTGTTAAGACTTTATGATAAAGACGGACATTTTCGATGCAAACGGCAATTTGATCGGATAGCTGCTGAAAAAACGCAAGGTCCGATTCATCGAAATGATTGATTTTTTTGCTTCCAATGCTTAAAAGACCGATAGCCGCTTCTTTGCTTACGAGGGGAATGACTAAGGCGCTTTGAATACCTAATGATTGATACGCCTTTTTTTCAATGAAATAATGAAGATCATTATTCATTTGGTAAAAAATTTTTTGTGACGACTCAATTGCCTGCCAATATAAAGAATCTTTTTTTGGAAAAACAAATCCAATAGGAAAATATAAAGAATTGGGAGGATATACATTTGTTAGCGTCAGCTTATCATGTTCATATAAAGATAAGCTGATTCGTTCAAGCGGAAAAAAAACTTTTAGCTTTTCAAATATATTTTTCAGCATTTCATCTATTGACATATCGATATTGAAGCTTCTATTTACCTCATTTATCACCTCTAGCTGCATGTTTTTCTTTTTGAGCTCTTCAACCATGATTTTCAATTCATTATAGTAGCTTTTTTTAGAAGACTGGACGCCAGTCAGCTTGCTGATCATTTCTTCCCGCTCTTTTAGCAACATTTCTACCAAGCCTTTCTGAAAAGTTCTTCAATAATTTCGACAGTGACATCCCTTGGATTTGTGATCATACATGCATCATTTAAAGCAGTTAAGCTCATTTGAGGAATTTCTTCTTTTTTTACATGAATTTCAGAAAGCCTTTGCGGAGCTCCAACATCTTGAATTAATTCCTTCACAAGGTCAATCGCCTTTTTGGCTGCTTCCATTTTCGATATGTCGCAATCATTTAATCCAAGGAGATACGCAATATCTGCAAATTTTTGAGGATTTGCTAAATAATTAAATTCCATGACATGAGGCAATAAAATAGAATTCACATCGCCGTGCAAAATAGGATATCTGCCACCAACTGCATGAGACATGGCATGAACAGCTCCTAAAATGGCATTGGAAAAGGCAATTCCAGCTTGTAAACTTGCCATTGCCATATTGGTTTTCGCCTCTTTATTTAATTTAGAGGCGACAGAAGGCCGTAAATATTTAGCGACAAGCGATATAGAATTTTTGGCATGAACATCAGTTAGCGGTGTTGCGGCCAAACTAATATACGATTCAATCCCATGTGTTAAAACGTCGATTCCTGTTGAAGCAGTTAAATGGGAACTTTTTGTCACGAGTGTTTCAGGGTCAATAATAGCAATATCAGGTATTAACGATTTTGAAATAATGGTCATCTTTTTCTGTTTTTCTGTATTTAAAATAATAGAAAATTGTGAAACCTCTGATCCCGAGCCGGCTGTAGTAGGGATCATGATTTGAGGCGGGAGGGGATGCTTAATTTTGTCGACGCCTTCATAATCATGAATGACTCCGCCATTTGTCGCTAACAGAGCAATAGCTTTGGCTGCATCAATAGCGCTGCCTCCGCCAATCCCGATCACCGAATCGCATCCATATTTAAGATATATATTTCGCCCTTTATCCACTTCTGTATCCTTTGGATTAACCGTAATATCAATGAATGTCTCGTATTTTAAACCGGCTTTCACGCAGCTATCAATGACTACATCCAGCCAGCCGGCCTCCGAAATACCGCGATCACTGACGATGAGCACATTGGATGCGCCCAAACGTAAACAGCAGTTGCCGACTTCAGAAATGGAACCGTTTCCAAATATTATCTCCGGCATGACAAATTTATGAATGTTCATTATGTCCCCCCTTTAACATTGACAGTTTTTCCATAAATACATAATTCCATATAAAAATAAAAAAATCCTTTTAATATGTAAAAGGTAAACAAAATATGTAAGTGGCAAGCAACAATTCATTGCTTACCACAACATATTGAAAGTAGCCGGCATCCGCCAGCTACTTTCAGACAAAAATACGAAATCAAGTAGAGAAAAACGATTTGTTTTTCTCTACTTGAATTATTTAGGGGCCTATCGAGCACTCCCCTATTTTGTATTAATTCTGGGCAATCCAGACGCTTTTCACTTCTGTATAGTTGTCTAATGCATAGGATCCCATTTCTCTTCCTATGCCGGATTCTTTATATCCACCGAACGGACTTGCAGCATCAAAGACGTTGTAACAGTTTACCCAAACTGTTCCAGCACGGAGCTTGTTAGCAATGTAATGAGCTTTTGTAACATCGCGCGTCCAAACCCCTGCTGCTAATCCATAATTTGTATCGTTTGCACGTTCAATCAACTCGTCTATATCTTCATATGGCAAAGCAGCGATTACCGGTCCGAATATTTCTTCTTTTGAAATGGTCATAGAATCTTCAACGTTGGCAAAAATAGTCGGCTCTACAAAATACCCTTGTTCGGAAGGTTTTTGTCCTCCTGTTAAAAGTTCAGCACCTTCTTCCAGCCCTTTTTCAATATATCCAAGGACTCGGTTTTGCTGCTCGGAAGAAACAAGCGGTCCCATTTCTGTATCTGCTTTTAGTCCAAATCCTTGTTTAATAGATTTTGCATGGGATACCATATCAGCCACAACATTGTCATACTGTTTCTTCTGAATGAAGACGCGGCTGCCTGCACAACAAACTTGTCCTTGGTTGAACATGACGCCATTTAAAGCACCCGGAATTGCTTTTGAAAAATCAGCATCAGGCAAAATGATGTTCGGTGATTTACCGCCTAGTTCTAACGTAACGCGTTTAAGAGATTTCGAAGCGTTTGCCATAATTAATTTTCCGACTTCAGTTGAACCTGTGAAGGCAATTTTATCAACTTGTGGATGTTTGACTAATGCATCACCTGCTGTTTCACCAAATCCGGGAACAATATTGACAACACCGGCAGGAAAACCGGCTTCTTCAATAAGTTCAGCTAAATATAAAGCTGAAAGAGGTGTTTGTTCAGCTGGCTTTAATACAACTGTACAACCGGTTGCAAGCGCGGCGCCAAGCTTCCACATTGCCATGAGCAATGGAAAGTTCCAAGGAATAATTTGCCCTACGACGCCAACTGGTTCATGACGTGTATAGTTAAAATACGGTCCATTGACTGGAATTGTTTGTCCGACAATTTTCGTAGACCATCCAGCATAATAACGCATGTGTTCAATTGCCAACGGTACGTCGGCATTGATTGTTTCACGAATTGGTTTCCCATTATCCAATGTTTCTAGCTGAGCCAGTTCTTCTTTATTTTCCTCCATTAAATCCGCCAGTTTATACATGAGCCTGCTTCTTTCTGCTGCGCTCATTCTTGACCACGGTCCACGGTCAAACGCTTCTCTGGCTGCCTTCACAGCGCGGTCGATATCTTCAGCATCTCCTTCATAAACTGTTGCCAATCTTTCTCCCGTTGCAGGGTTAGGAGTGTCAAATGTTTTTCCTGAAGCGCTTTCAACAAAGCTGCCGTTTATATACATTTTTTTCTTACCGGATAAAAACTTTTCAACTTTTTCTTTTAATTTAGGGGCTGCAATTGAGCTCATCATCAATCCTCCTTCAATTTTAGTACGATACGACCGTTGATTTTTCCTTTTTCCATTCTTTCAAATACTTCATTTATTTCTTCTAATTCAGCGGTTTCAACAATTGGACGGACTTTTCCGCGAGCAGCAAAATCTAATGCTTCCTGCATGTCCTTTCTTGTACCGACGATGGAACCTTTAACGGAAACGCCGTTTAATACTGTATCGAAGATCGGAATAGGCAGATCAGCATTTGGCAGACCGACAACAACTAATGTGCCTCCCCGTTTCACTGACTGATAGGCCTGTTCAAATGCTTTTTTATTCACCGCTACACTAATAGCAGCATGAACACCGCCTACTTGATCATGTATCGCTTTGACAGGATCTTCTTTTAAACCGTTGATTGCAATATCTGCACCTAAATCTTTGGCTAATTTTGATTTTTCATCACTGATATCAACAGCTACCACATTAAGTCCCATCGCTTTGGCGTATTGTAATGCAATATGACCAAGTCCTCCAATACCGTAAATGGCCACCCATTCACCTGGCCGAGCACCTGATACTTTCAACGCTTTATATGTCGTTACGCCTGCACATAAAATTGGAGCTACTTCAACTGGATCTAAGTTATCAGGAATTTTCGCCACATAATCTGCGGGAGCTTTACAGTATTCCGCATATCCGCCATCAACGGAATATCCGCCATTCAATTGATGCGGGCAAAGTGTTTCTTGACCAGTTAAACAATATTCACATTCACCACATGCAGAATATAACCATGGGATGCCGACGCGATCTCCCACTTTTATTGATTTAACTCCCTTTGCGACTTCTACAACAATTCCGACTCCTTCATGCCCCGGAATTAACGGCAATTTCGGTTTAACCGGCCAGTCACCATGGGCTGCATGTAAATCCGTATGGCACACACCGCATGCTTCGATCTTAACTAAAACTTCACCTTCCTCTAGTTTTGGTCTTTCCACCTCTTTAATTTCAAGTGCTTTTTTAAATTCGTTAACTACTGCTGCTTTCACTCAAAACAACCCCTTTCATTTTTTTTTCGACTTTATATCATGCAAGAACCGTACCAAAATTGAAAGCGCTTAATTTGCGGAATATTAAAAAAATACAAAATAGATTTTTGCCGAATTTTTGGCAGACTTGAACAAAATATTGGCAGAATTGTTGCGTGAAAAGAAAAAGCAGGTTGTTCCAGTGGGAAACCTGCTAAAAATATAGTGTTCAGTTTTTGCTCAAGCATGAATGATCATATTGCTTTCGGCACTGACGATATGCTTCCATGCAGATATTTTGGGGCGACATGTTCGGATTAAAGAGATTTTAAATCCTTCATCCAACTTTTTTTCGTAATTCCGAAATAATTGTGTAATTGCTGATATATTTGAAATAATTTTTTATATTTTTCTACATGGCTGAGAATTGGTTTGTAAGTTTTCAAAATTGGCTGTTTCATCTTTTCAACAGCCTCTTCTACGCTATCATATCCTCCATTTTCCTTGCCAGCTGCAACAGAGCCAAGAATGGCAGCGCCAACTGCAGGGGTATAATCGCTGGCTGAAACAATAATCTCTTTATTTAAAACGTCTGCATATATTTGCATGAGTAAATCATTTTTTTGGGGCAAACCACCGCAAGCAAATATTTCATTAATTTTTAATCCTGCTTGTTCATAATTTGAAATAATGATTTTTGCGCCAAATGCTGTAGCTTCCATATATGCTCTATAGATATCCTCAGGTTTGGAAGCTAGGGTCAGTCCTACAATCATTCCTGAAAGATCTGCATCTGAAAGTATAGACCGGTTTCCATTATGCCAATCTAATGCAATGAGACCAGATTGACCAGGCTCTAGGTGAGATGCCTTTTTTTCCAGTAAATCAAATACTGAAATTCCTTGTTCTTTCGCTTCTTTCATCAATGATTCGGGAACTTGTTTTGCAAACCAGCCAAATAAATCGCCTACAGCGGATTGTCCGGCTTCGTATGCATATAATCTTGGGATAATAGAATTTTTTACTACTCCCGAAATACCTGGTATATGAATTTCTTTTTTGCTCAGCATAATATGGCAAGTGGACGTCCCCATTACCATTGTCAATTGGTGTGGTTTGGATGAACCGACTCCTAATACTGCGGAATGAGCATCGATAATGGCAACGGCGACAGGCAGATTTTTCGGCAATCCTAAAAGACTTGACATTTCATCAGTGAGGACCCCAGCTTTTTCACCAATATATCCAATTTTACCTTTTAACTTTGAAGAAACAATGTTTTTAAATTCAGGATGGAGCTTTTCGAAAAATTGCACGGGAAAACCGCTGTTTTCATTCCAAAAAGCTTTGAAGCCTAACGAGCAATTGCTTCTGACAACTTTCCCTGTTAACTGTGAAACAATCCAATCTCCTGCTTCCAAAAATAAGCTAGCTTTTTCATACACTTCACGATCTTTGCAAAAAACTTCATAGCATTTTGGGATAAACCATTCTGTTGAAATGTTGTAGCCGTAATTTTTTAGCCAGCTTTCTTTATGTGAAGAAGCTAATTTGAACATTTCTTCTGTTTCTTTTTTCGGCCCATGATGCTTCCATAATTTTACCCACGCATGGGGATTGTTTTGAAATTCCTTGTGAAAACATAATGGTTTTCCTTTTTCATCTACTGCGACCATAGTAGATGAGGTGAAATCAATGCCAATACCTATAATTTGTGAAGAGCTGATATTTGCATCTTTTATAGCATGAGGAATTCCTTTCATAATGACTTCTAAATAGTCGCCCGGATGCTGAAGAGCATAATCTCTGGGTAATCTCGTCCCATCGTTCGTCGGAAGCATCTCTGTAATCACTCCATGCGCATATGGAATGACACATTGTCCTTTAATAGATCCATCGTCAATGTTTACTATTAAAACTCTCCCAGATTCAGTACCGAAATCAATTCCAATAGTATATTTTTCCATACCAACCACTCCATGAAAATGCTTTCATTGTACTGATTATATTAAACTAATAAAATAAAATTTACAAGCATAAAATTAATATAATCGAGCAAAAATAAACATATTTTTGTTCATTTATATTGACAATTTAAACAGTATCGGATTATATTCATTATAAACAATCAAAAACAAGCAAGAAAGAACATAAATGAACATGGGGGATTAAGGATGACAGATGTGATTCATTCAAAGGCTTATAGGTTAATAGAGCCTGGAAAATTTAAAGAAACAGTTATTGAACATAAAGTAAAGGAAGGTGAAGTTGTCGTCCAGCCTATTTTAGCCAGTATTTGTCATGCAGACTTAAGATACTATACCGGCAAAAGAAGAAAAGAAGCTCTTAACCAAAAGCTTCCGATGGCATTATTTCATGAAGGGATTGGAGAAGTAGTCATTTCAAAAGATGAGTTTATACAAGTTGGACAAAAGGTTGCAATTGTGCCAAGCATCCCTGGTTACAGATTAGAACAAAAGAAAAAAGAAGATTGTTGTGAATCATGCAGGAGAAATGTCGCAGATAACTATTGTAAAACTGGAGTGTTTTTAGGAAGCGGATATGATGGCATTGGTCAGGAGTTTTTAGTATTGCCAAGCGAAAATGTTGTACCAATTCCAGAAAAGCTGAAAGATGAGATTGCTGTATTAGCAGAGTTATGCTCAGTTTCACTGCATGCACTGAATCATTTGAAAAAAGAAGATTTTCATAAAGGGAAAATTGCTGTGTTCGGCGATGGACCAGTAGGATATTTAACAGCCGCAATGCTATATCATTATTTTCATATTCCTAAAAGCCAGCTATTAGTGTTTGGAGCAGTGGAAGAAAAACTGAATCAGTTTGATTTTGCCACTGTACACTTAGTTAACGATTTTCCTTTTTTAGAAGCTAAAGGGGTGACAGTTGCAATTGAATGCACAGGTGGCAAGTTTAGCGAAAGCGCTATCAACCAAGCGATTGATTTATTGGAGCCTGAAGGCAAATTGATTTTAATGGGGGTGACAGAGCAGTGTGTACCAATTAATACAAGAGATGTATTAGAAAAAGGGTTACAGCTTTACGGAAGTTCTAGAAGTTCAAGTGAAGATTTTAAAACTTTGATGCAAGCATTTCTAAATGAAGATTATCAGAAAACTCTCTCTAAGTTGATACCGGGAAAAAGCATAGCAATCCGAAACGCAGAAGATTTAAAAAAGGCAATGGATGAAGCTGCTGAACATAAAGGGTGGAAAAAAACATATTTATCTTTTTCATGGAACTAAATAAAAGGGGTGTAAAATAATGACACAAGTAACTGGAGTGAAATGGACTGAAAAATTAGGTATACCTTCTTCGATTGCATGGGGTTATTTAGGGATTTTAATTTTCATGATGGGAGATGGACTGGAAATTGGCTGGCTAAGTCCTTGGTTAATTGATCAAGGATTTACAGTTCAGCAAACTAGCCTATTGTTTTCAGCTTATGGGGTGACAGTCGCTGTTTCCTCGTGGCTGTCCGGAGTATTAGTTGAAGCGCTTGGTACAAAAAGAACGATGTGGCTAGGGGTGTTATTTTATATACTGGGGACAATTGGATTTTTGAGTTTTGGGCTGCCGAATTTTAATATTTGGTGGATGGTTCCGTTTTATGCATTAAGGGGCTTGGGATACCCGCTGTTTGCATACTCTTTCCTAGTATGGATTGCTTACCGTGCCGATCAGGAGCGTCTCGGAACAGCAGTCGGCTGGTTTTGGTTTGTATTTACAGGAGGTTTAAATGTTTTAGGGGCTTATTATTCCGTAGTTGCAATCAAATTATTTGGGCACTATACTACGTTGTGGTCATCAATCTTTTGGGTCGTATTAGGGGCGATAATCGCATTAATAATTAATAAAGACAAATTAGAACCAAATCAAGGAAGTTCTGCTAAAGAAAAATTATATGAGCTTATAAAAGGTGTCACAATTGTCAAGGAAGAGCCGAAAGTATTATTAGGCGGCATTGTTCGTGTCATTAATACTACTGCGCAGTTTGCATTTCCTGTTTTTTTGCCTACTTATCTTGCTGGACACGGAATTCCAACATCTACATGGTTGGCTATTTGGGGGACAATTTTTACAAGCAATATTTTATTTAATCTATTTTTTGGATATATAGGGGATAAAATTGGCTGGCGCAATACCATCATGTATTTTGGCGGTATTGGCTGCGGAGTTACTACTTTAGCTATATATTATTTTCCAGAGTGGTTTAATGGTAATATTTGGATCGTTGGCTTAGTAGCCATTTTATGGGGCGGATTGTTAGCGGGATATGTTCCGTTGTCTGCTTTAGTACCTTCGTTGGTGAAAGAGGACAAAGGAGCTGCAATGTCTGTTCTAAATTTAGGCGCTGGCTTGCCTGTTTTTGTTGGTCCTGCTATCGTTGGCCTGTTAATTGGTTCAATAGGAAATGTAGGAGTTATTTGGGTGCTGGCAATACTTTATTTTGTAAGCGCTATATTAACCAAATTTATTACATTGCCTGAAGAAACGAAATAACAAGATCTGAAAAAACATAGTCGATTGAATTCCTAATGAAAAGAGAATAATATAAGAATAGAAAAATTTAAATTGTTAGGAAGTTCGACTATGTTAGCTCTTGAAAGGCAAAAAAAAATAGTAGAATACGTAAAGGAAAAGAAAATTGCTACTGTGGCTGAATTGGCTGTATATTTTCATGTCCATGAGGCAACGATTCGAAGAGATTTGTCGCTATTAGAATCAGAGGGAAAATTGAGAAGGACCCATGGCGGCGTTGTCATTGAGGAAGATAAAGTAAAATCGGAGCCGTCTTTTCAGGATCGGGAAACCGTTCAGTTCGAGGAAAAACGAAGAATTGGCATGCGTGCTGCACAGTTTATACAAGATGGCGAAAATATTATACTAGACTCAGGAACAACGACCGTTCATATTGCTGAAGCGATATTAGATAGAAAAAACATAACAGTGATTACAAACGATATAAATGTTGCGGCAAAGTTGCGTTTTTCAAATGGGATTAAAGTTATTGTAACAGGTGGTACGCTATATCCGGAAAGCTATATGTTAAATGGACTCATTGCTGATGAAGTGTTAGGCAATCTCCATGTGGACAAAGCATTCATCGGAACGCCAGCCCTTCATCACAAATTTGGCCTTACTCATTTTGATGAACAGATTGCTGCAACGAAGCGTTCTATGATAAAAGCTGCGAAGAGCGTCTATGTTGTAACGGATCATACGAAAGTAGGAAGGATTGCTTTGCATACTGTTGCCAGTCCAAATCAAATTGATGCGGTAATTATAGGCTCTGAATTAAGTGAGATTGAAATCAAAAAATGGGAAAATAGTGGCGTTAATCTTCATCTTGTATAAAGGAAAATTCAATATTTTACTCAAAATGCTTTCATTTTTCATTAACAATAATAATGAAAAAAGCAGATTGCACCGTACGGGCAGTCTGCTTTTAATTTACTAGCGGCAATTTTGCGAAATCAAGAACGAACAAAAAAACCTCTGAGTTTCGATTAGGAGCTGATCATGCTTTTTGTCCATTTAAAGCATTCGCAAATTCCTCTACTGCTGCGTCCAATCTTTGCACTAGCTCTTCTGACAAGCTGTATTGTTCATTTTCTTCTCTGGTTACCCAGGCATCAACGGCATAAACGCCTCCTAGAATATATCTGCCTCCCATTGTGGATAACACTGGTTTTAGCGCATAATCTATAGATAGAAGGTGAGCCAATGTGCCACCAATAAACAACGGAAGTATTGTTTTACCCAAAAGCCCTTTTTGCGGAAGTAGGTCAAGGTATGTTTTCAATACGCCTGTATAAGCTGCTTTATACACTGGGCTTGCGATGATAATTCCGTCAGCTTGTTCTACTTTTTGGTTGGCGTTCAGAATCGCCTCGCTGTCGAATTTAGCTTTGATTAAATCTTCCGCAGGCAGCTGTGCTACTTGAATGTAATCAATCTCAATTCCTTTTTGCTGCAATTGCTGTTCAGCATATTGGATTAATCCATTTAATCTTGATGATGGAAACGGACTTCCATTGATAATTACAACTTTGCTCATTTACTACTATGCTCCTTTCTACGATTCTAAAAAACATATAAATCTTATTGAAATAGTTCGCTTTATGCTATCATCATTTTTATATTCTGTCAATATATGGAGGCTCTTAGCTGTTATTCTAATAGCCTTTAATTTGAGCATAAATCAAGAGAAAATAAGAAGCAACTTTAAGCTCTTGGAGATTTAGCTTTTTCCAAAATTTTTTTGAGAAAGTTACATATTGTTCACTTTCTTTTAGATTCAACAATTCGCGAAGATATGAGACGCCTCTTTACGTGCTATTCTTTAATCCCGATGACACGAATTCGCTTATAATCGGCAAACCAGATGCCATTTTTATATATGACGTTTTTCAAGTTGTTTTCCACGTTTGTGAAGATAAGATTTTTTGTTTCGTTTGTCAAACTGTTAAACAGGCTGCCAGCGAACATCTCTATCCAATTTTTTACCCCATTTTCCCCATGTAATGGCGTTGGGCGGTCAAAATGCTGGGCGAACACGACACGGAACCCCACTTCTTCCATCAACGATGAATATTCACCAATGCTCGGGAAATACCAAGGAAATTGGTCTGCTAATTCCTCCATGCCCAATTTATTGAATTCATTTCGGATGGCATCGGTAATCGTTTTGACATTGCCTTTGCCGCCGAATTCCGCTACAAAACGGCCGTTCTCCTTTAAGGCCTGGTATATATTGATTAACGCCTGTTTTGGCGGCTTGATCCAGTGAAGAACTGCATTGGAGAAAACGGCATCAAACTCGTTGCGGTATCCAAGATTTAGAACATCCTTCACCTCAAAGGTTAAACCGGGGTATTTTGCTTTAGCCTGATTAATCATATTTTCTGATTTATCAATTCCGACGACGTCAACTCCTAATTCGTAAAGCTTCCAGGCTAAATCTCCCGTACCGCAGCCGAGGTCAAGAATACGTTCACCTTTTTTTGGCTCCAACAGATCAAGCAAATGCTCTCCAAATTTGGAAACAAATGAATGTTTTGCATCATACAAAGCTGCATTCCAACTGTCTTTTTTCATGTGATAGGATCCCTTCTTTCATTTGTAGTAAAAATATGGGGGAATTTTGCAAAATGCATTTCAATGGAACATTCGCTTATTTTTGGCCATTTCTAAACGGTTCCAGTACTTCATCCACCCATTGACGAAATTTTTCATACGCTTCCTCATTTGTTTGAACATTTTCTATAAATCCACCTTTAAATTTATCATAATAATGCTCTTTATTTACAAATAATTGTTGAAATTCTTCCTCTTTTAAATCATCAAAAAATAAATCCATTGTGCCATCAGTTCTTTCCCAGGCAATTCCTTCGATGAAAGGGGAAAATTCATCTTTAAAGTTGTCTACATGTAAATGATTCCCGGTGTAATTTTTCGAATGAAAGTAGTCATTCTTCTTCATGAGTGTGTCCTCCAAATTGATTTTTACATAATTTGAATTTTTTGCTAAGTATCTCGTTAAGAAAGATTACACAATATAACAAGATGTTTCTTGTTTACCAATTTGAAGAGCAATTTCGGAGCAGGTAACCTGCATCACGCTGCGCTTTTTAACTCCATTTTATATTTTAGAATATTTCAATTGTTTCTAGTAATGCTCTATTTCAAAAAAGATTGTAGCTTGGCCCTAGGAAAATGCGATGTTGAATCATTACACAGAAACAGGAGGCACTCCTCTTCTTAAAAACAAGGTGTCATTCCCTTATGGTAAAATGGACGAGAAGAATGTTTATCCCTACAATCTGGCAAAGGCGGGTAAAAAAGATGAAAAAAATAATCCCTCATATTTATTTGCATAACTGTAAGGAAGCGTTGCAATATTATCAGCAAGTATTTGGAGGAGAACTTAAAAATGTAGAGACATCCGATGGAAAAGAAATGTTTAAAGGCCACGAAGGAAAATATATTCATGCCGAGCTGCATATTAACGAATCCTGTGTACTTTATTTTGCCGATGTTTTCTCACCGGTGACGAAGGGGAACAATATATGGCTGACATTGGATTTGGAGTCAGAAGATGAAATAAATTCAATTTTTACAACATTAGCGAAAGACGGACAGGTCAAAATGGAATTGCAAGATACTTTTTGGAATTCAAAATATGGTGTGGTAATCGATAAATTCGGTGTAGTTTGGGAGCTAAACTATGCAAAATAATAAGCGGCAGAAATTCTAAAAATAAGTGTTTGATTTGAACATGTTTTGCTATAATTGAATAAAAGCTTAGAGGAGATGAGTAAGATGAGTCAGCAAACAGTTGAGAAGGGTTATTTTGGCCAATTTGGAGGAAGCTTTGTTCCAAAGGATTTGCAAAGAGCATTGGACATACTGGAAGAGAATTTCGAAAAATTTAAAAACGATTCAACGTTTAATGAAGAATTGGCATATTATTTAAGAGAATATGTTGGTAGAGAAAATCCGCTGACATATGCGAAAAATTTCACAGAAGCGCTCGGGGGCGCGAAAGTTTATTTAAAACGTGAAGATTTAAATCATACCGGAGCACATAAAATCAATAATGCAATTGGACAGATCTTGCTTGCCAAACGGATGGGGGCTACTAGAATCATTGCAGAAACAGGTGCTGGACAGCACGGTGTTGCAACAGCAACCGCGTGTGCGATGTTTGGAATGGAATGCACCATCTATATGGGCAAGCTCGATACAGAGCGGCAGGCATTAAATGTGTTTCGGATGGAGCTGCTTGGTGCAAAGGTAGTACCGGTTGAAAAAGGACAAGGACGTTTGAAGGATGCGGTGGATGCAGCTTTAGCTGATTATGTGGAAAATTACCAAAACACGTTTTACTTGCTTGGATCTGCTGTCGGCCCGCATCCGTATCCAACAATTGTCAAGCATTTTCAATCGGTTATTAGTGAAGAGTCGAAAAAGCAGATTCTTGAAAAAGAAGGGAAGCTTCCAACAGCAGTGATTGCTTGTGCAGGAGGAGGAAGCAATGCAATCGGAGCTTTTGCGCATTATCTGGACGAACCAAACGTAAGATTAATAGGAGTGGAGCCGGAAGAGGCACCAACGCTTACGAAAGGTGTTCCAGCTGTTATTCACGGATTTAAATGCTTAACTTTGCTTGACGAAAATAATGATCCAATGCCGACTTACTCTATTGCAGCAGGGCTTGATTATCCTGGAATTGGTCCAGAGCACAGCTATTTGAAGGAAACCGGACGGGCAGAATATGTTACGGTGTCTGGAAAAGAGGCTTTGGAAGCTTTTCAGCAATTATCTAAGTTGGAAGGAATCATCCCTGCCCTTGAAAGTTCACATGCTGTAGCATATGCGATGAAACTTGCCCCGCAGCTAAGCAAGGAGGATATTGTGATCGTTAATCTCTCTGGCAGAGGAGATAAGGATGTCGAGCAAGTGTTTGAAATGTTGAAAAAATAAGGTGAAAATCGGCGTTTTTGAACGTCGATTTTTTACTTTCTTTTAACGATTCATCAGCTGAATTTTTAGAAGAGCAAGTTGTTTATAGTAATATAAAAAAGGCAGATTTTTGATCCACCGGATAAGTGTATATTTATCTTTGAAAAAATTCTTGACAGCTCTGAAATGGGCAAGGTATGGGAGCTGTAGTCACGAAAGTGCTATAGAAAGTTAAAAGATATGGGATAAGTGCGCTCATCACATTTTTTCAATGAATCAAAATGGTGTAGTTTTTGAGGTATAGTTATCATTTGGTCTTAACTTTACTCTGATTTTATAGGAATCTTCTCAGCTCTTAGTATTTTATGTTGGTTGATAAATTTAGTTTGCGAAGGAATGACTGAGGGGTTCAATCTAACTGTTATCTAAGCTTGCCATGATTTCGGAGTTTACATTTAAACGCCGGACATTTACCACCAGCTTTGTAAATATATGAACAAAATAAGAAAAACTGTTGATTTAATGCTTTTTTCAGTGGTATAGGGTGTTAAATGGACAGCTTGGTATCTATTTTGTTCACAATTTCGACAAAAACATAAAAAAATGTCGTTTTTTTTACATTTTTCCGTTGCACCGTCATTTTCGCTTTGCTATAATAAAACCCGTCATTGCATTACGGCTACCACGAGCGATGCTTCGATGAATAAGCATCGAGTTGCCTCGACGCATCTCCTTCTTCGAATAAGCTGGAAGAGGAAGAGGCATGACAAATGCGTGTTTTTCGTCTTGATAGAAAAGAAATAATGTATGCGGGTGTAGTTTAGTGGTAAAACCTCAGCCACGAGCGATGCTTCAATGAATAAGCATCGAGTTGCCTCGACGCATCTCCTTCCTCGAATAAGCTGGAAGAGGAAGAGGCATGGCAAGTGCGTGTTTTTCGTCTTGATAGAAAAGAAATAATGTATGCGGGTGTAGTTTAGTGGTAAAACCTCAGCCACGAGCGATGCTTCGATGAATAAGCATCGAGTTGCCTCGACGCATCTACTTCCTCGAATAAGCTGGAAGAGGAAGAGGCATGGCAAGTGCGTGTTTTTCGTCTTGATAGAAAAGAAATAATGTATGCGGGTGTAGTTTAGTGGTAAAACCTCAGCCTTCCAAGCTGATGTCGTGGGTTCGATTCCCATCACCCGCTCCATACATATCATTCATCAACGCAGTGTTTCGTTTTTATAAGCAAACGAAGCATTGCGTTTTTTCATTATAGAAATTTTGTATATGGCTGCCATGCCATTAAAAGAAAGAAAAGGGAGAGGCTTAAGCGAAAATTTGTTGGCGAGCATCTCCACCGTGAATTTGAACAAACATGTTTGCCATCGCTTCAAGTAATTTTTTTGCTTCTTCTGTCCGCATCGATGGCTTTAAATAAACGATATGTAAAGCGCTTGTTGTCGAAAGCTGTACTGCTGTTCGCTTGGAATCAACATAGGGGCTTCCGAAAGGTCCGTTTGCATCACAGGTTACTAGTTTATTTTCCAAATTTACTTGGCGGCCGTTGATGGCATCATATGAATCATCATTTTCACCGATTTTTAACGTAATAGATCCTTTTATTTTGTTTCGGTCGTAGATGCCTAACGGAATTTCATATTTCAAGGAGAAAAAATTATTTAAGTCAACGGCTGAATGGATAGACTGTAAGTATTGCTGTTTTTGAACGCGGCGAAAAAGAGCCTCATTGGATGAGCGGTATCGATTAGGATCAGTGCCAACACGCTTAAAGACTTCCCGCCATTCTCGAATGCCGTCTAATTCAGCTGCATTTTTATTTTCTAGATCGAAAAAAATAGATTCTTGAAAGAAACGAAGTCTCCCTTTTAACATTTGGGGGGATTCGGATACTTGAATATGATCATACTCAATTAAGCCTATTTTAAAGTGAGGAATTCGTTGTTTGACCTCTTCAGCAATAAAAAATTCCATTGATTTCCCTCCTATTTTCAGCCATTTTATCTTAACATAGTTTATATATTTTTTGAAATAAAAACAAAGGGGGTGGAGCGGTGTGGATTTCGCAGTTCTCAAACAAGAAATTATTGAATACAGCAAGCAAATTGGAATCGATAAAATCGGTTTTGCGAGTGCTGATGTTTTTGAAACATTGAAGGAGCGGTTAATTGTACAGCAGCAGTTAGGATATCAGTCAGGATTCGAGGAGCCTGATATCGAAAAGCGGACAAATCCTGAGCTGCTCCTTCCAAAAGCAAAATCGATTATCTCTATAGCGTTGGCATATCCTTCAAAAATGAAAAATGCTCCCAGAAGTACAAAAAAAGAGCGGCGCGGTTTATTTTGCAGGGCTTCATGGGGGACAGACTATCACGTGATTCTAAAAGATCGGTTGAAAAAGCTGGAAAGATTTATTTTAGAAAAAGTGGACGGAGCACAGGTTAAATCGATGGTCGATACGGGGGAGCTGTCGGATCGGGCCGTAGCAGAGCGAGCCGGTATCGGATGGAGCGGAAAAAACTGCATGATTATTACACCGGAATTCGGCTCTTATGTATATTTGGGCGAAATGATTACAAATATTCCTTTTCCTCCCGACAGCCCCATTGAAGACCGATGCGGATCCTGCAACATATGTGTCGATTCATGTCCGACTGGTGCGCTCGTACAAGGCGGGCAGCTCGATTCAAAGAAATGTATTGCTTTTTTAACGCAAACAAAAGGGTTTCTGCCTGATGAATATCGTGGGAAAATCGGAAACAGGCTTTACGGCTGTGACACTTGTCAGCTTGTTTGTCCGGAAAATAAAGGAAAGGATTTCCATATCCATTCTGAAATGGAACCGGATCCTGAAATTGCAAAGCCAAAATTAAAGCCGCTTCTTCATATTTCAAACCGCGAGTTTAAAGAAAAATTCGGCCATATAGCTGGTTCATGGAGAGGAAAAAAACCGATTCAGCGAAATGCGATCATCGCTTTAGCCCATTATAAAGATAGAACGGCTTTGCCTGACTTAATTAAACTGATGCACGAAGATTCAAGACCGATTATTCGGGGAACCGCCGCATGGGCGATTGGAAGGATAGGAGATCAATCAGTGCTTTTTGAATTGGAAAAAGCTCTGGAAAAAGAACAAGATGAAGAAGTAAAGAATGAAATTGTCAAAGGAATTGAAATGTTGAAAGCATGATTTTAATTGTCACCATCATACGTATATAGAAGAAACGAAAATGGTGGTGACAAATGTGGACGTACAGGCTGTTTATCGAAAAATAAATGAAAAGCTGCAATTTTTAGTGAACAAATCTGTCAATCACAATCGGCAGCAATCTTCAGAGCTTGAATGGTGTGAAAAGAAAAAAGAGCTGGCAGCAAAACGAAAAGCGGAAATAGTGAAAGCGACTTGTCTCATAAAATGGCCGAAACAGATCGAAGATGAGGCAACCGTTGTAGATTATTTATGTGATTACAGGCTTCTTTATAAGCAGGGTGATTTTTTATATATAGAAGAAATTGGGGAAGAGCGGGTAGCGAAGTTTTCCAATAAAGGTCATTTAATATCTGATGAAGTTAAACTAAAAGACTGTTTTCATAAAGATGAAGAGGATGATTGGTCAAACGAAGAGTGGCATGGAAAAGATGAACGGGTTTCTTTTCAATATGATCGGTTGAAAAGCGTCCAATATGCGGAACGGTGGTGGAACAGCAGAAATCCGAATTATCCTTATTTTGACGTAAATTGTACAAATTATGTTTCCCAATGTTTACGTGCCGGTGATGCGCCGATGAGAGGCTACCCGAACCGGTCATCAGGATGGTGGCTTGCGAATAATAATTGGAGCTACAGCTGGTCTGTAGCTCATGCGCTGATGCTGTATTTGTCCACATCAAAAACAGGACTTAGAGCGGAAGAAGTTTCGTCTCCTGAGCTGCTTAAGCCCGGGGATGTGATTTGTTATGATTTTCAAGGCGACGGCAGATTTGACCATTCAACATTTGTTGTTGCAAAAGATAAAAGCGATATGCCGCTTGTCAATGCCCAAACATCCAACAGCCGAATGAGATATTGGTCGTACGAAGACTCAACTGCCTATACAGAAAACATTCAATATAAATTTTTTCATATCATTGATGATAATGAGGATTCTTAAAAATGTTATAATAGTTTTCGAGGTGAATCATTGTGGCATTACACGTTGTTTTATTTCAACCAGAAATCCCTGCAAATACTGGAAACATTGCTAGAACTTGTGCAGCGACTAATACAGCCCTTCATTTAATTCGTCCTTTAGGTTTTTCAACGGATGATAAAATGCTTCGACGCGCAGGGCTTGATTATTGGGAATTTGTAAACATTCATTATTATGATTCTCTTGACCATTTTTTTCAGCAAAACCAGAACGGGGATTTCTACTATATAACTAAATTTGGAAAACGATATTATACGAGCTATGATTTTAGTGATCCTTCCAAAGAGATTTTCTTCATTTTTGGACGTGAAACAACAGGACTTCCAAAAGAATTGCTTGCAGAAAATGAAGATCGGTGTTTGCGCATTCCAATGACGGAAAACGTTCGGGCATTAAATTTGTCGAACACTGCCGCTATTTTAGTGTATGAGGCGCTAAGACAGCAAAGCTTTCATGGATTATCTTAAACACTTTTAGTTTTGGGCTTCTTTCGGATTGTAAATATACATTATTTTTGGCGGTTATTAAAGGAAGTATGAGAAGGAAGCGGACTACCATAAGGTTAAAAAAGCAAATACAAAGGCCAGAGCTGTCAAAGCGCCTGGCCTTTTTTGCAGTCATCAAGGTATCCCATGAAGAAATGCCAATTCAAAACGTTATTTGCGGTGTTTTTCTTTATATGCTTTCGCATATTGATCAGCAGCAAAAATCGCATCTGCTACATCATCAGCTGTCACATTGAATGCATTATGGATTGTTTCCCCTTCTGCGGTTGCTGCTTTAGCGACTTTTAGTATATCTTCGCGTGAAGCATCTTTTAATTTAATGTCCTCCAACGTGACTGGCAAATCAAGGCTCAAATAAAGCTCAATATAGCGTTCAATTTCTTGTTGTGAATGTTCTTCGAGAGCGAGCTGGACAAGAGTACCAAATGCCACTTTCTCTCCGTGTGTCAAATGATGTATTTCGCCTTCTAACGCGGTAAATCCGTTATGAATAGCATGAGCCGCTGCCAAACCGCCGCTTTCAAAACCTAGTCCGCTAAGGAGCGTGTTTGCTTCGACGACCGCTTCTAACGCAGGGGTGACGACTTTTGCTTTTACTGATTCATAGGCAAGCTTCCCGTACTTGAATAAAGTTTGTTCACATTTTTCTGCAATTGCTTCAGCTGCAATTGTAGGGATACCGCCCGCCATCGTTTTTCCTCCGGATTTTATAACACTGCGTGCTTCCACCCAAGTTGCAAGTGCATCAGCGATTCCAGAGGCAAGTAAACGTGGCGGAGCATTGGCGATAATTTTCGTATCGACAAGTACAAGATCTGGATTCTTTTTATAAAAACGGTAGCTTTCAAATACGCCGTCATCAGAATATATAACAGAAAGAGCACTAGTTGGCGCATCAGTTGAAGCAGCTGTCGGCACAATCACTATATAAGCATCTAATTCATCCGCTACCGCTTTTGCGGTATCTAACGTTTTTCCTCCACCAACGCCGATTACAATAGCAGCTTCTGCTTTTCTTGCAATATTCGCGATTCTTTCTACCTCGTTTCTTGAAGCTTCTCCGCTAAAAACTACTTCTTCGGCTGCAATATTTCCTTTTTTTAATTCGTTTACTATTGTATGCCCAGCTATTTTCCAAACTATTTCATCAGCTATCACGACTGTCTTGTTTCCAATTCCTTCAAGATAATTCGCGATTTTTGTAATGACATTTTTACCTTGAACATATTTTGCAGGGCTGATAAATACTCTTTCTGCCGCCATTATTAGCACCCCTTTTATGTTTTGGAGTTATTTTCATGGAACTAAAACAAGCCGAAATTCCCTACCTGCTTTACCGCTTCACAAAATTACCGGGAGGACTACTTGTGAACAAATCATCAATATGCACAAAATTATTTTTTGTTGACACCAGGTTTATCGTTGTATCCTGCCGTGAAAATAGCAACTAAAAATGCGATGCAGACACCTAAAACTAAAGCAGTTTTCATGAAAAAGATCCCTCCTTCATATGTACAACGTAATCAAAAATTACTAGTTTTATTATACATTAACATTCCCAACGAGTGAAAGAATTTCCCTAAGGTTTGTCATTTTGTCAAAATTTTTTAACTCATTTTCAAACATTAAGCTAATCAAAAAGCATCTTTAAGGACATCCTCGCATAAATTGTATTAATCTGGTGCTCAAACCAACGATGGAGGAGGTCCCTGATGGATATTTTGAAAAAAATCGAAAAGCATAGAGAAATGGAAGAGCGCTTAAAATGGGAAGGCACCTTCGCTGAATATTTGGAAATATTAAAAGAAAAACCATGGATAGCCCAATCCGCCCACTCTCGCGTTTATAATATGATAAAAGATGCAGGGATTGAGGAGATTAATGGCCGAAAACGATATAAATTTTTCAACCAGGAAATTTTTGGACTGGACGAAGCATTGGAACGGCTTGTGGAAGAATATTTTCATCCCGCTGCTAAGCGGCTGGATGTAAGAAAAAGAATTCTGTTGTTAATGGGTCCTGTCAGCGGCGGAAAATCTACACTTGTCACTTTGTTAAAAAGGGGATTAGAAGAATATTCGAAAACCGATAGAGGTGCAGTTTATGCAATTAAAGGCTGCCCGATGCATGAAGATCCTTTGCACTTAATTCCGCACCATCTTCGCGACGACTTTTATAAAGAATACGGCATTCGAATTGAAGGCAATTTATCTCCGCTTAATATGATGCGCCTTGAAGAAGAATACGGCGGGAGAATTGAGGATGTTTTAGTTGAGCGAATTTTTTTCTCAGAAGACAAACGGGTAGGAATCGGCACATTCAGTCCGTCTGATCCAAAATCGCAGGATATTGCCGATTTAACGGGAAGTATAGATTTTTCTACAATTGCTGAATACGGCTCAGAATCCGATCCGAGAGCTTATCGATTTGATGGAGAGCTTAACAAGGCAAACAGAGGAATGATGGAATTTCAAGAGATGTTGAAATGTGATGAAAAATTTTTATGGCATCTGCTATCTCTAACTCAGGAAGGAAATTTTAAAGCGGGCCGATTTGCGCTCATTTCAGCTGATGAGCTCATAGTCGCTCACACGAATGAAACAGAATATCGTTCATTTATTTCAAACAAAAAAAATGAGGCTCTCCATTCGCGAATTATCGTCATGCCGATCCCGTATAATTTAAAGGTCTCCGATGAAGAAAGAATTTACGAAAAAATGATTAAAGAAAGCGATGTATCCGATGTTCATATCGCTCCTCATACATTGAGAGTAGCGGCAATGTTTACTATTTTAACCCGTTTAAAGGAGCCGAAGAGATCGGATATCGATCTTGTGAAAAAGATGCGGCTTTACGACGGAGAATTGGTTGAAGGGTTTAATGCTGTAGATGTGGAAGAGCTAAAAAAAGAATATCCGGAAGAAGGAATGAGCGGCATCGATCCTCGTTACGTCATCAATCGGATTTCTTCTACCATTATTCGGAAAGAAGTGCCTTCTATCAATGCGTTAGATGTACTTCGTTCGTTAAAAGAAGGTTTATATCAGCATCCTTCGATTTCAGAAGAAGACCGTGAGCGTTATTTGAATTTCATTTCCATCGCGCGGAAAGAATACGATGAAATTGCGAAAAAAGAGGTTCAAAAGGCGTTTGTCTATTCATATGAAGAATCAGCAAAAACTTTAATGGACAACTATTTAGATAATGTTGAAGCGTATTGCAATAAAAGCAAAATCCGCGATCCGCTGACAGGCGAGGAAATGAATCCGGATGAAAAATTGATGCGTTCGATTGAGGAGCAAATCGGCATCTCAGAAAATGCAAAAAAGGCTTTCCGAGAAGAAATTTTGATTCGCATTTCAGCATATGCAAGAAAAGGGAAACGTTTTGACTACAATTCCCATGAGCGGTTGCGCGAAGCTATTCAAAAAAAATTGTTTGCAGATTTGAAGGACGTTGTGAAAATTACAACGTCAACTAAAACGCCTGACGAACAGCAATTAAAGAAAATTAACGAGGTTGTAGCGAGACTCATTGATGAATATGGATACAATTCAACATCTGCCAATGAACTTCTTCGCTATGTAGGCAGTTTACTAAATCGTTGACAATTGAAGCTGGTTTCGTTCATGATTCGCCCAATGGGCGCTATTTTTTTCAAAATTTCTAATCAAAAAAGGTGTGCAACAGCATGTCAATTTTGGAAGATTCGAGCATATGATAGAATAATCTTTTATTTGTCCAAACGAACTCATTCGTTTGAATATAATAAAAGAATTGCCAAGTTTTTTAAGGGAGGGAAAAAAATGACATCCAAAGGGAACCATCACTTTGTTGTTTCTAGAGAGGATTGGTCCCTCCATCGTAAAGGCCATGATGACCAAGTTCGCCATCAAGAAAAAGTGCAAGAAGCGATTCGCAATAATCTCCCTGATCTTATTTCAGAAGAAAGCATCATCATGTCAAACGGAAAAAATGTAGTAAAAATTCCGATACGGTCGCTTGATGAATATAAAATTCGATATAACTATGACAAAAACAAACATGTCGGCCAAGGAAAGGGAGACAGTAAAATTGGCGATGTCGTTGCGAGGGATGGCACAAATGATGCACAAGCAGCTGGGAAAGGCGAAGGCGCTGGAGATTTGCCTGGAGAGGACTATTATGAAGCTGAAGTGTCGATTATGGACTTGGAAAAAGCGTTCTTTCAGGAACTTGAACTTCCAGATTTACAGCAAAAAGAAATGGATGAGAATATTGCTGAAAAAATAGAATTTAACGATGTTCGCCGTACAGGCCTTATGGGAAACATTGATAAAAAACGGACAATGCTTTCGGCATTTAAACGAAATGCGATGGCAGGAAAACGAAGTTTTTATCCGATATATCCGGAAGATTTGAAATTTAAGACTTGGAACGAAGTGGAAAAACCAGAGTCAAAAGCTGTTGTGCTTGCAATGATGGATACGAGCGGTTCTATGGGAATATGGGAAAAATACATGGCAAGAAGTTTCTTCTTTTGGATGATTAGATTTTTAAGATCGAAATACGAAACGGTAGATATTGAATTTATTGCCCATCATACGGAGGCAAAGGTTGTCACTGAGGATGAATTTTTTTCAAAAGGTGAAAGCGGAGGCACCATTTGTTCTTCTGCCTATCGAAAAGCATTAGCACTTATTGAAGAAAAATACCCGCCTTCCCGGTACAATATTTATCCGTTCCATTTTTCCGATGGAGATAATTTAACTTCAGATAACAGCCGATGCGTGAAGCTTGTCGAAGAACTAATGAAAATTTGCAACATCTTTTGTTACGGCGAGGTCAACCAGTACAACAGATACTCCACCTTAATGTCAGCTTATAAAAACATCAACAATCCAAAATTCCGCTATTTTGTGTTAAAGCAAAAAGCAGATGTGTTTCATGCGATGAAAACTTTTTTTAAAAAACAAGAAAGTAAAACCGGCTAAGTGTGAAAAGGGAACCTGACATAGGTTCCTTCTTTTGTTTTGCAGTTTCTAGTAACAGCTGTTCAAAAAGATTTTTTGAAGGAAAATTTCAGCAGATTCATTTGCATGTTGGAGAGAAGATAAGCACGAAGATTTTCACAGTCCCCTTCAACCAAAAAAATTTCCTCCTGCGCTAGACAGGTGATTTTACTGTCTAACGCAAGAGGAAAGATCAATTCGCTAGTTTATTCATATTGTTCGCAAAAGGTATTTTTGTACGGCTACTGATTCTACTGTTCAGAGTTCTTGCCTTTTTCTTTTTCTATTGGTTTATAGTAGAGCTTTTGCGCAAGTAATGTTTGCAGAATAAGGAATGATCCGCTTACTGTCCAGTAAAGAGGCAAGGCAGCTGGTGAAGCAAAAGAAGCTGTTCCTATCATTAGCGGCGACAGCATTCCCATCATTTTCATCGGTCCTTGCAATTGATCTTCAGGTACCGTTCTAATGGAAACTTTAAATTGCACATAATAAATAGCTGCAGCACAAAGCGTCAAAATAAGGTCAGGTGTTCCGAGATTAAACCATAAAAATGAATGTGTTGCAATTTCTTTCGAACCGCGAATGGCATAATACAGCCCCATGATGATCGGCATTTGAATAATAATGGGAAGGCAGCCCATTTTCAATGGATTGATGTCGTGCTTTCGATAGAAATCCATCATTTCCTTTTGAATTTTTTGTTGTTCTGCTTGATCCTTCGCCTTTTTAAACCTTTCTTGCAGCTCCTTCATCTCCGGCATGACTTTCTCCATTTTCAATTTCATATTTTGCTGGTCTTTATATTGGCGAAGCATTAACGGCATAAGAATCAACCGAATCAAGACCGTAATTAAAATAATCGCGATTCCATAGCTGCCGTGAAACCAGTCCGCAAAAGTTTTAATAATAATTGAAAAAGGTTCAACGAATGTTTGATGGAAAAAGCCTGATTGATTTGAGCTGCCAGCGCTGCATCCAGTTAGTGCAACAAAAGTGATCATGACTACGATATACAAAATATTTCGCATCTTTTTCCTCCTTATAAATAAACAAAATGTGTCTCCAACAGGGAAGGAAAAAGATGATCCTCCATATCGTCCGGTCCCTCTTTCCGCTTTCTTTTCTTTATAAGAAATGAAAGAAAAAGGAAAGTGAAATACGGGATCTCTCTTGAAATGCTGTCAAAAAAGCTGTTTTTGAACTGTTCAAATTTCGCTTTGGCAGAAATTTGATAACCAGTACGGACATAACGATGAAAAAAGTTTAGCCCGATCTGTATGCAGATCTGCAGTGAAAGGGCGATGATTAATGTATCAAAAGTCAGCTCTAGTTCGGGCACAAGAGTCACCTCAATAGCAATTATAAAGATATTGTATCGTGAACAAACCTAATTGTCATTTCTTTATGAAAAAACATTTTAATGTAAACTTAAATAAATTTTAGGTTTACAAAAATCGTTATTTCAACTATTATGTGATTATAAAATTTTTTCGAAAGGAGTTATTTATATGAAGTTATATGATATGGTATTAGTATCAATGTTCGCGGCTGTTGTTGCTGTGCTCGGCCTCATACCGCCGATTGCGCTTCCGTTCACGCCAGTGCCAATCACCGCTCAAACATTGGGTGTGATGCTGGCAGGGGCAATATTAGGATCCAAACGAGGATTTATCAGTTTATTGTTGTTTGTATTACTTGTAGGAGCCGGAGCACCGATTCTTGCTGGCGGAAGAGGCGGGCTGGCAGTATTATTTGGTCCGAGCGGTGGATATATTTTATCTTGGCCTTTTGCATCCTTTATAATCGGTTTTTTAGTTGAAAAGAATTTTGAAAAATTAGCATTTTGGAAAGTGTTAGTATTTAATATAATTGGAGGCATTTTATTTGTTTATTTATGCGGCATTTCCTATTTGTCTTGGATTGCCAATATGAATTGGATAAGTGCGAGCATATCGGCGTTGGCTTATATTCCAGGAGATTTAACAAAAGCGGTGATTTCAGCATTTTTGGCAGTAAGAATTCAAAAATCGTATCCATTGATTAAAGCTCGTAATAAACAGGCTGCTTAAGGGGTGAGCTGATGGGGATCGGGAGAAACATTAGTCAATTTGCATACGAACATCCTCAAAAACCGGCAATTAAACAAATAAATGGAGAGACAGTTACATATTATGAACTGTACGAAAATATAAAAAAAATACAAACAGCTTTCGTTCGAATGACAAACAAAAAAAATATAAAAGTTGGCATATTAATGGGAAACACTTCAGAATTTTTAGAAGTGTTTTTTGCCGTTATTACACTTGGCGGGATTGCTGTTCCTTTTGATCCAAAATGGAGAAAGCGCGATATCCGGCATGTATTGGAAAGCGGCCAGCTGGATGTATGCATTGGAAGCCGCGATTTTTTGGAGCGGACCGGAATAAAGCAGGAGAACGTCATGTTAATTGACGAAATAAAAAAAGATGTCCAAACGGATCATCACGAGAAGTGGGAAGAGTTTGATGAAGAATTGTTTTATCTCGGCTTTACTTCAGGTTCAACTGGAAAACCGAAAGGATATATGAGAAATCATAAATCCTGGCTGGAAAGCTTTAATGTCGGAGAACAAATTTTTGGATATGGAAAAAATGATGTCATCCTTGCTCCCGGTCCTTTATGTCATTCGTTGTCCCTGTTTGCGGCTGTTCACGCCTTACATATCGGGGCGACTTTTTATTTGCTCCCGGCTTTTTCTCAAAAGGAAACATTTAATATTTTGTTAAAGAGAGAGGCAACTGTATTTTATGGTGTTCCAACGATGATTCAAGCTTTGCTTCAAATGAAGAAAAATGAAGAGAAATGCATAATGAACAATGTAACAATCATTTCGTCTGGTGCAAAGCTTTCTTATGAAGCTAGAAAGCAGTTAAAAGAAATGTTTCCGAACGGACAGTTGTTTGAGTTTTATGGCGCATCAGAATTAAGCTTTGTCAGTTATGTCGATGATGAAATTTTTAAAAAAGCGCCAAAAAGTGTCGGCATTCCTTTTCCAGGTGTGGAAGTAGCAATCAGAAAAAAAGATGGATCGGAAGCATCCTTTAATGAAGTTGGGGAAGTAGTCGTACGTAGCAATTTATTATTTTCAGGGTATTTCAACAACCCGATTGAAACAAAAAATGTATTGAAGGATGACGGCGCATCAATTGGTGATTTAGGGTACTTAGACGAGAACGGTTTTCTAACGATCGTTGGGCGCGAGAAAAATATGTTCATCAGCGGCGGTTTAAATATTTATCCGGAAGAAATTGAAAAAGTTTTGAAGGAACGGGATGAGGTTGAGGAAGCGGTTGTTATTGGAGTAGAGGACGATTATTGGGGGCAAAAGCCGGTTGCATTTATTAAATGGAAAGAGAAAGCTCAGCATAGAAGCTTCAATGCATTAAAGCGCTATTGCCGATCTGAGCTCCCGTTATATAAATGCCCGCGAACGTTTTATGAAGTGGACGAGTTCCCTTATACATCCAGCGGAAAGATTGCGCGAAAAGAACTTGAATTCATTGTGAAAGGGGAAGAAAAATGACGATCCCTGTCATTGTTATGGCAAAAAGAACGGCTATTGGAAAAATGGGGGGAATGTTTAAATACGTCCGCCCTGAACAACTGGCTGCTGCAGTCATCAAAGCGGTTGTAGACGAGAGCGGAATTGATCCGCAGGAAATTGATGAAGTTATTTTAGGAAATGCGGTCGGTCCAGGAGGAAATATCGCTAGACTCTCACTCCTTTTAGCGGGGCTTCCCGATCAAGTTCCGGGTATTACTGTTGATCGCCAATGCGGATCAGGATTGGAAGCGGTGAATCTCGCTTGCCGGCTTGTCCAATCAGGAGCCGGCGACATTTATATTGCCGGAGGAGTCGAAAGTACAAGCCTTGCCCCTTGGAAAATTGAAAAACCTTTATCTTTATATGAAATGAAGCCACCTAAGATCTATACGAGAGCACGGTTTTCGCCGGAGTCGTTCGGTGATCCTGAAATGGGGGAAGCGGCGGAAAATGTTGCGGAAGCGTTTCAAATTTCAAGGGAAGAGCAGGACTTGTTTGCATACAGCAGCCATCAAAAAGCGGTTCAAGCGATGGAGAATGACAGATTCAGCAGTGAAATTGTCCCTGTAAATGGCATGGATCGTGATGAATGTCCAAGGAAAAGGTTGAGCTTGGAAAGGCTTCGTGCCATGAAGCCGATATTTAAAGAAAATGGCACAGTGACTGTTGGAAATTCTTGTCCATTGAATGACGGGGCTTGTGCCGTCCTTGTCATGTCTGAAAAAAAATGCCGAGAGCTTGGGCTTCTGCCCGTTCTGAAATTTGTCGATTGTACAAGTGCAGGTGTCGATCCGAACCTTTTAGGCATTGGTCCTGTTCCAGCAGTGCAACAGCTGCTGAAACGAACCGGCTTCCAAATGGAGGATATCGATTTAATCGAATTTAATGAAGCTTTTGCCTCTCAAGTATTGGCTTCTGTTAAGCAATTAAACATCCCATTGGAAAAGCTGAATGTGGGAGGAGGGGCTATTGCCATCGGACATCCTTATGGTGCTTCAGGCGCTATTCTTGTTGCAAGGCTTTGCACAGAAATGAAAAGATTGAGAGGCAAACGGGCAATCGCAACATTAGGAATCGCAGGTGGTCTGGGCCTCGCTACATTGTTTGAATTGTATGACGCATAAAACAAATCATTGGAAAGCGCGTTTTCGAAGCAGCTTTCCAATATCCTTTCATTCGGCCAGACAAGTGGAAATAATCGCTTATCAGCGATGAATGGAATAGCTAAGCCTCAATCATCATTGCGAGCGGTATTTGTTTGATTGAGGCGAGCCAAAAGTATAAAAAACGCGCATATATTATTTTTCAGCGCTTCAGGCAAAGCGTTATGATTTGGAGCGTCGGAATCGAAAAAAATACCAAATGATGATTGCAGCAAATACAAGAACGGCGATCACAGCATAAATGATTTTCGAATAAATATCTATGTATTCGGTAATGAGAGGCCAAGCTTCTCCTAATCCCGCGCCAACCGATACGAGAAATATATTCCATACGAGAGAACCGATCGTAGTGAAAATCAAAAATAAAACGAAATTCATGTTGGACATTCCAGCAGGAATGGAAATTAAGCTTCGCAATAACGGAATAACTCGGCAAAATAACACAGTCCATATGCCGTAACGATCAAACCAATTGTCTGCTTTATGTATATCCTCTTTTGAAATTTTCAATATGTATCCCCAACGGTCAACAATTTTTTCCAACCTCTCAACATCCAGCAACAGACCGACGCCGTATAAAATGATTGCACCGACAACGGAGCCGCAAGTTGCCGCCAAAATAACTCCTGGAACTGTCAGGTTCGAATAAGTGGTCATAAAACCGCCAAAAGGAAGGACAATTTCGGACGGAATCGGTGGAAAAATGTTTTCTAGCGCAATAATTAAAAAAATCCCGAGGTAGCCATATTGTTCCATAAAATCTGTAATCCAGTTTTCCATTCAAGTTCCTCCTATAAAGAACAAATTCTCTATATATTATACTAAAGAAATTGTCCTAAATGATCAAAAATAAAAATCCAGCCAATTGACTGGATGTCCCTAAAGAAGTATATAAAGCTGATAAAGTACAAGTAGAACGGTGGACACAATGAAAATGTTTTTGGCTACTATTTGTTTTTTCTGTTTGTCAATGATTTTCAATTCTTTTTTATTTACTTTCGAGTGATTGGCTGTAATCCATTGTTTTACTTCCCTTTTGTTTTGACAGGTCGCTAAATACGTTTCTCCATTTTTTCCAGTTGCATGAATAATAAAACGGCAAGTTTTTTTTGTACTCAAATAGTATTCCCAACCTTTTAAAAAAGATTTAGATTACTGTTATTTTACCAAGTTCCAACTAACTTTCAACCTTATTTTAAGATTATTTTCCTTTTCAAAAATTATGAAAAATGAAAGGGGATTCATTATGTGCTGTCGTGCATGAAGATCAACAAGAACTTTCATACTAAAAGTAACATCGTCTGGAGGTAGTTTTATGAATACACTGATTATTTACGCCCATCCTAATCCCAACAGTTTTAATTATGCGATCTTGCAGACTACTGTACAAAAACTTCAGCAGAAACAGCATGAAATTAGAATTCGGGATTTGTATGAAATGAATTTTAATCCTGTCTTAAAAGAAGATTACTTTACAAAACAAAATCCAGCCGTATCCAAAGCGATACAAGAGGAACAAATGCATTTTTCGTGGGCAAAACAATTAATTTTTATTTATCCGACATGGTGGAACGGCATGCCCGCTATTTTAAAAGGATATATCGAAAAAATATTCACGAATGGCTTCGCTTTTACGTTTACGGATGAAGGGGCAAAAGGGCTTTTGCAAAATAAAAGAGCGATTATTTTTCAAACAACATCTCATCCGGAAAATTATTTAAAGCCATATCAGTTAATTGCATCAATGGAGACAATCGTTGATGTCGGTATTTTAAATTTTTGCGGGATTGAAACAATCACTCATAAGTTTTTTTATTCAGTTCCTTATGTCGATGAAAATACAAAAAAGGCGATGCTAAAGGAAGTAGAAGATATAGTTGAAATGATTTAATCTTTTCGAAATATTCACTTTTTGATAAGGATCATGCATAATAGAAATGATGCACCAAAACTAGAAAGGGAGTGGAGTTGGTTGGTCAAAAGCTTGCAAGATACGGTGACTTTACATAATGGTGTTAAAATGCCGTGGTTTGGTTTAGGCGTATATAAAGTCAACGAAGGGGAAGAAGTAATTCAAGCTGTAAAATCAGCAATTAAAGCGGGCTACCGCAGCATAGATACGGCGGCATATTATAAAAATGAAGAGGGAGTCGGAATTGCGATAAAAGAATCGGGAATACCGAGAGAAGAACTATTTATCACAACAAAAGTTTGGAATGACGATCAAGGCTACGACTCTACATTAAAAGCGTTTGATGACAGCCTAAATCGATTAGGATTAGACTATTTGGATCTATATTTAATCCACTGGCCAGTTTCAGGAAAATATAAAGAAACATGGAAGGCATTAGAACGGTTGTATAAAGACGGAAGAGTTCGGGCGATTGGAGTCTGCAACTTCCATGTTCACCATTTAGAGGATTTATTGCAAAGTGCGGAGATTAAACCGATGGTTAATCAGGTGGAATTTCATCCAAGATTAACACAGGAGGAACTTAGAAAATATTGCAAAGAGCAAAACATTCAATTTGAAGCTTGGTCCCCGCTTATGAGAGGCGGGCTTCTCGATAATGAAACTTTAGCCGAGATTGCTGAAAAATACAATAAAACGATCGCACAGGTGATTCTCCGTTGGGATCTTCAACATGAGGTCGTGACAATTCCAAAATCGACAAAAGAGCATCGAATTATTGAAAATGCTTCTATTTTCGATTTTGAACTATCTCAAGAAGATATGGAAAAAATCGATTCCCTCAATAAAAATGAGCGGATAGGTCCTGATCCTGATACTTTTTAAAAGGTAAGAAATAAGAAATCGGTAATACTACAAGCCTTTCCTATATGCTGTTCAGCAGCTTTTGAAAGGTGAAAAAATGCTTCAGCTTCAATGGAAATACATTTGTGAGCTTGAAGAAGAAATATGTTTGGAAATCTTTCCGGATAAATTGATTATTTTGCGATAGTGATTTGCAAATCATTCATCATTTTGCTGGAGCCAAGCGTATGAAGACGATTTATTGCAGTATGAACAAAATTTCTAAATATTGGAGCTACGGATATTCTGTCCGCTTTTCCTGTTAAGATTGACAAAATTTGATTATTCAAAAAGGGGCTGTCCGATAAGTCCCTAAAATGAAGCAAGTGGAGAAAAACAATTCGTTTCTCTCCACTTGCTTTTATATTTTTTCGATTTTTATCTGAAAGTAGCTGGCGGATGCCGGCTACTTTCAGTATGTTGTGGGCTAATGCCACAATCCCAAACTCAACATGTACCTTGTCGAGGCCCCGCAAAGAAAATCTGCGGAACGACCGATTGCCCTTGATGTGACCGAACACACTTTCTGCCTCGACTTTGCGTCGAGCGTAGATGGCGGCTTTCTCTTCACATTCAAGGGCTGTTTTGGCCTTTGCTTTCATTTCTTCGAAGATGGGATTCCAGTGAACTTGACGATTTCCCTTCGCTTTTGTGCATTTCGCTTTCAATGGGCAATCGGTACAATCTTCACATTCGTATATTTTGAAGCTTTGTTCATAGCCAGATGGATTCTTTTTGTTTTGGTATTTTTTAAACGTTACTCTCCTTCCATTCGGGCAAATAAAACAATCATCCTCTTCACAATAGGTCCAGTTTTTGGCATTTTTAATGTCTTTTTTGTATGTACGTGTTTGTTCTTTTACATAGCTCCCATAAGGAATTAGAAACTCAAAACGGGGCTCTTTCTCATCACCAACTGCATATACATAGTTTTCTTCACTACCATAGCCTGCATCCGCAATGACCGTTTTGGGCATCGGTAATGAACTGGAGGCTAGCTTCTCCATATGTGGGATAAAGCAACGTGTATCGGTCGGTCGTTGATGAATGGTATAAAACAAGATAAACTGATTCTCTGTCCCCATTTGCACGTTGTATCCGGGCTTGAGCTGACCGTTTTTCATATGGTCTTCTTTCATGCGCATGAAGGTTGCGTCTTTGTCTGTTTTCGAGTAGCTGTTACGGTCACCGAACATTTCCTTTTGTTCCTTGTATCTTGCCATTCGGGGCAGGAAATCTTCACGAATTTGTTTCACCGATTTCTTTAATTGACTGCGTTTTTTTCGCTTCTCTTTCCGAATGGATGTATCGGTCTCCTTTTCGATTTCTTCCGTTAGCGTTTCAACTTTTTCTTCTATTTCTTTTGCGATTTCCTCCATGTTTTGTTCGGTGATCTCTGTATGTTGATCGCTTTCCTTTTGCCCTGTTCCGGCTTCTAATTGGGTTAATTCATGAATGTGCTTTAGTGTTTCTTGGATTTTTTCTTTTAATTTCTCTTCGAATTTCAAAGTGGATTTTTTCCACACAAAAGAATACTTATTGGCATTGGCTTCGATCTTAGTGCCATCCAAAAAGTAGTTTTCCATCGTGATGTAATGTTCTTTTATCAATTTGAGAATCATGACTTCAAAGAGCTCATCCATGAAAGCTTTCATCCGTTCCCCTCGGAACTCATTAATGGTGCGAAAATCTGGTTGTTGCATCGCTGAAAGCCACATGGCAGGAATATTTTCTTTAACGAGTTTTTCGATTCCTCGGCAGGAATAAACCTTTTGAGAATAAGCATACAGAATGATTTTCAGCATCATTTTGGGATGATAGGAACTTCTGCCGCCGCCTTTATAATGAGAAAACAATTGTTTATCTGGTATCGCCTCCACCATTTCGTCCACGACACGTGCCACGTGATGTTCGGGTATAAGAGATTCAATATCATAAATCATTTGAACTTGACGGTTGTCATATGGTTTGAAAGTAGGGGCTAAATTTCTTTTGGCAGGAGTTTTTTCTTCTTTTCCATCTAGAGGAAGTGTCATTTGTGTGTTATAATTTTCACGAGTAATCATTTGATTGCTCATAAAAAATCGTCCTTTCTGTAATGTTGTGTGGTAACTTCATTTTACTAGAAAGGACGATTTTTTTGTGCATTTTTTTTAAAAAGTGAAAAAATGAGGGGCTCCAAAAAGTCAGTTACCCTGACTTTTTGGACAGCCCCTTTAACTTTCTTGTGCAAGTTTTTGTTTTTCTCCGACAGACAATTGTTCCATATTGCCAAGCAAGCATTTACAGCTTCCATGTTTGTCATGAAAAGACAGGTTTTCCTTATTTTGATTTTGTCCAATTTTCCAGCGCTTCTCGAAAAACGCTTTTTTCCTGTGAACCGACGATACGATCGGCTTCTTTTCCGTTTACATAATGGACAAGCGTTGGAGTTGCATCAATTTTATACTCATCCCAGCCCTCTTCAAACTCAAGAAGGTTGTATTGGTAGATATCCACATTTAATTCTTTTGCCAAAGGCATTAAGATCGGTGTTGTGTTTTTACAGTGCGGGCAGGTAGAACTGAAAAAATAGACAATGACATCTTCTTGATTATTTAATTTTGTTTCTAGCTCATCCGGAAGTATGATGTTTTGATAATTTGGATCATCCAGCAGCTTGACGGTTTCAGGATGCAGGCTCGACTTTTTGTACGGATTTCCTTCCGCCTTTTGCTTATTTTGCAAATTTGTTACAATTGCCAGTGCCGCGAACAGTACAATAATGATTCCGCCGAATATAAGCAGTTTTTTCATATAATTTGGCGAGAAGACCCCGTAATTTTAAAAATTTTGGGGAAAGTATCGCCGTTATTCACTCCTTTCGTTCCTTTGCACTAAAAAATGTAAACAGATTTTCGTGAATGATTGGGTATGACGGAAACCGCAAAAAATAAATGTTTATCTTTCTAAGACCTCATGAACTTGCCGGATTGCGATTAAGTCTTAATATGGGTAAAAAACATAATTGAAAGCTATAAATCCAAAGGTTTTGTTTGCTGGTCTATAGAATTTGCATCATTCGCCTCTTGAAAAATCTGAAAATAACGGAAACGTTATCCTTTCTGCCGTAAAATGAAAAAGCTTGTGAGGAAAATAATTGAAAAGCCAATTAAAGCCAAGAAAGGAATTGTAACGAATCCAAACCAATTAATGTAGTCGCTTGTACAAGGAACTCTTCCGCATGCGAGGCTATGTTCCCCTAAAAAAGGAATTTTTTGTATAGAATAATGGTAAATGGAAATCATGCCTCCCATAATGGACAAAGTTAAGGAATAGCTTGCAATTTTGTAATCCTTTTTTACTACAGCTATTCCAAGTATAACAACGAGCGGGTACATAAATATCCTTTGAAACCAGCACAATTTACATGGTTCGAAATGCATGATCTCAGAAAAATACAGGCTTCCTAAGGTAGAAATTAAAGAAGCGATCCAGCCTATCAACAGCAAATTGTCTTTTCGCTTATCATCCATCCAACTAACCTCTCTGTTTTCTTTCTAAAGGCATTATAATACATTTCCCCTGAATTAAAAATGATTTTGCGATGAAATCAATAAAACATCAGCTAAGAATTATTATCATTCATAAATTTTTACATATTGTTCAAACTATCAACGAAAGGAGTGAGACTATGGATAAAATTCGCGATATCATGTCTTCTAATGTCATTTCCGTTTCATCAAATCAAACTGTTCAGGAAGCTGCTCAGTTAATGAGACAGCATAATGTTGGTGCGATCCCTGTTGCAGATAATGGACAATTAAAAGGAATTATTACAGACCGTGATATTACGCTTCGCTCAACAGCTCAGGGCAAAAACGAAAGCACAACCGTTGCAGAAGTTATGTCGACAAACCCTGTATGCTGTAGTCCAGACGCGAGTCTGCAAGAAGCTGCCCAAATCATGGCACAAAATCAAATTCGCCGGTTGCCTGTAGTGGAAAATAATCAAGTTGTCGGCATGGTCGCATTAGGAGATTTAGCAACAAATAAGACTTCTGATGAAGCGGCAGGAGAAGCATTAACAAACATTTCTGAAAAAGATCTTCAATAACCCCTCTTGCAATCCCGGGATGGGAGTGCCTTGCTGAAAAAAGAGCGTCCGTTTGGCGCTCTTTTTTCCGTTCAGTGGCAAAGAGCTTTGTCGCTCGGTTTGTTTTTTTCAAATGATACAAATAATACATAAATTTATAAATAACTGGAGAAATGGAAAGACGATCATTTGCGGAAAATATGTAAAAGCTGTTTCGAATAGTTCTAAAAATAGGGATGATCATCTCATTTCCATAAAATTTGTGATAAAATATTTCAGGAGAGAAAAAGAAGGGGAACTGGAGGGGTGTTAAGTTATGGCGAAATGGAAAGAAAATTATCAACGATGGATATCGAAAGAAGATATAGATCAAGAGCTAAAACAGCAATTACTAGAAAAAGCAGACAATGAACTCGAATTAGAGGACTGCTTTTATAAAAGCTTAGAGTTTGGTACAGGAGGAATGCGGGGAGAAATTGGCCCAGGCACAAATCGGATGAACATTTATACAATCCGCAAGGCTTCTGAGGGATTGGCAAGATATATTGAATCTTTTGGAGAAGAAGCCAAAAGACGCGGCGTGGTAATTGCTTACGATTCCCGCCACAAATCGCCGCAATTTGCTATGGAAGCGGCAAAAACTATCGCAACGCATGGTATTCAAACTTATGTATTTGATGAATTAAGGCCAACTCCTGAATTATCTTTTGCTGTCCGTTATTTAAACGCATTTTCAGGTGTTGTAATAACGGCAAGCCATAACCCGCCGGAATATAATGGATTTAAAGTTTACGGAGAGGATGGAGGTCAGATTCCTCCAAAAATAGCTGATGAAATCATCAAAAAAGTGAATGAAGTTGAAAATGAATTAGAAGTTGCTGTTGAAAATGAAGATATTTTAAAACAAAAAGGCTTGATTAAAATCATTGGAGCGGAAATAGACGAAGCATATAATGAAAAGATCAAAACGATTTCACTGAATCCTAATTTGGCAAAAGAAGTAGATGTAAAGGTCGTTTTTACGCCGCTGCATGGTACAGCCAATAAACCGGTTCGACGAGCTCTTCAATCATTAGGCTATCAAAATGTAACCGTCGTCAAAGAGCAGGAACTTCCAGATCCAAATTTTTCGACAGTGGCTTCGCCGAATCCTGAGGAGCATGCAGCGTTTGAGCTAGCGATAAGAGAAGGGAAACGCATTGATGCTGATATTTTAATCGGAACTGACCCTGATGCTGACCGTTTAGGAGTTGCTGTCAAAAATGACAAAGGCGAATACATTGTGTTAACAGGAAACCAAACGGGTGCGATTTTGCTCAACTATATCCTTTCTGAGAAAAAGAAAAAAGGATTGCTGCCTGAAAATGGCGTTGTTCTAAAAACGATTGTTACATCGGAAATAGGCCGCGCAATAGCGGAGGAATATGGACTAAAAACAATTGATACGCTTACCGGGTTTAAATTTATCGGGGAAAAAATTAAAGAATTTGAACAAACGAAACAATACAAATTTCAATTCGGTTATGAGGAAAGCTACGGATATTTAATTGGCGATTTTGTCAGAGACAAAGATGCCGTTCAAGCGGCCGTTTTAGCTGTTGAAGTATGTGCATTTTATAAGAAAAAAGGGCTCACACTTTATGACGGATTAATGGAAATTTTCAATCGATACGGGTATTACAGAGAAGGGTTAAAATCGTTAACCTTAAAAGGTAAGGACGGAGCAGAACAGATTAAGCGAATTTTAGAATCTTTCCGCCAAAATCCGCTTGCTGAAATTGCAGGTAAAACGGTTACGATTATCGAGGATTATTTAACAAGTGAACGTACATTGCTTCAATCGAACAAAAAGGAAACAATTGATTTGCCAAAATCAAATGTATTGAAATATTTCCTTGAAGACGGATCTTGGTTCTGTTTGCGGCCTTCGGGAACCGAGCCGAAAGTGAAATTTTATTTTGCTGTTCAGGCCGATTCACTGAATAATAGTGAAAAGGCATTGGAAGAATTAATAAATGCCGTAATGGAAAAAGTAAATGATATTCTGACAGTTAAAAAAGCTTAACTCCATTTCGATTGAGATCCCTTCAGTCTATCCAATAAGTCTTAAAAATAAGAGCGAGGGAGAAAAACAAGACGTTTTTCCACCCTCGCTTTTTCGTTTACGCTCTTGAAAAAGCGAGCTAAGTCCCGAGTTTTGGCAAAGTTGATAGCCGATTATAGCAGCGGATCAATAGCCATGAAAAAAGGCTCCTGAAAAAACGGGCTTTCGGCAAAAACGATCGCCGCTTTTAGCATTGAAGCAATAACTTAAACGACTAAAACAGAAAGAAAAAGCAACCCCATTTTTCAGAAATAACTTTTCTGAAAAAAGGTTGCTTAAACTATTGAGTCACCTTTCTGGAAACTATTTCAGCGCGATTTCCGGTTCAACCTCTGTTACGTTTTCTAATGCATGGTCAATATAACGAAGTAAAGCATATAGTTTATGCTCAATAATTTGATAATCGTGTTCAAAATTATAAGCGTGTAAAAAATGCTCAATTTTTTTGGAAAGAAAATCGTCGTTTGTGCGCACCATTAAAATAATCAAATTGTCCCATTGCGAACGGTGCGTGTAATATAATGCTTTGTCGTAATCCATTTTATTCATAATAAACATCCCTCCCTAAAAGGAGTTATGTTTATTGTATGAATAAATCGGTTTTTTGTACCGTTGCAAATGTTGGACATAACAACAGCCGTTTCTTTCAAAACAAATGTATAAATGCCTCATTCAAAAAACGAAAGACCATTTAAGGCTTTTTTCTACTTCACATTAAACAAATGCTTCAATTCGTTTTGATTTATGATTAAATCAGCGAGTGTGTACTGATCCAGCACTTGTAAATAAGCTTGCAAGGCTTGCTGGAAAACATGGCGCAGCCTGCAGGCGGATGTGATCACACATTCGCTGTTTTTTTCATTAAAACATTCGACAAGATGGAAATCTTCTTCAGTTTTTCTGACCACATCGCCAATATTTATTTCAGATGCAGGACGTGCTAAACGGAAACCGCCATTTCGTCCTCGAATCGTTTCAATATACCCGTTTTTCCCAAGCTGGTAAATGACCTTCATTAAATGGTTTTTTGAAATGCCGTACACATCCGCAATTTCTTTAATATTGGATAATTCCTCTCGGTTTTTCGTGCCAATGTAAATGAGCACACGGAGCGAATAGTCAGTATAGTTTGTAAGACGCATTGGCCTCCCTCTCTTTGTCCGTACTAGCTCCATTATACACTGATGGATAATTTAGGTTCAAAAATGTGACATCTTTTCAAAAGATGTATTTAAAATATTGCTTTTAAGACGAAGATCAACTATTTTAAAGATATATATAAAATACATCTTTTTTTAAAAACAAAGGAGTGCAAATTTATGTTATCCGAACGTACTATTGAAATTATAAAGTCCACCGTGCCAGTTTTAGCTAAGCAAGGAACAGAAATCACAAGTCATTTTTATAAACGAATGCTTTCCAATCATCCGGAGTTATTAAATATTTTTAATCATACAAACCAACAGAAAGGAAGACAGCAAACAGCGCTAGCAACCACACTTTATGCTGCTGCCGAGCGCATTGATCAATTGGAGACGATTTTGCCAGCTGTGAAGCAAATTGCTCATAAACACAGAAGCTTAGGGGTTAAAAAAGAACACTATCCAATTGTCGGCGAAAATTTATTAGCAGCTATGAAAGAAGTGTTAGGCGATTTAGCAACAGATGAAATTATTTCTGCGTGGGAAGAAGCTTATAACGAAATTGCAAACGTATTTATCGAATTGGAGCAACGAATGTATGCTGACGCTGAAAATATGGAAGGTGGCTGGAAAGACTTTAAGCCGTTTGTTGTTGTAGATAAAGTAAAAGAAAGCTCTGTTATTACATCGTTTTACCTAAAACCGAAAGATAATGCTGTATTGCCATCATTCCTGCCCGGACAATATGTTACCGTAAAAGTAAAAATAGACGGCCATCAATATTTACTGAATCGTCAATACAGCTTATCAGACGCTCCTGGCAAAGAATATTTTCGAATTTCTGTTAAACGTGAGGCAGAACCGGATCAACCAAAAGGGGTCGTATCGAATTACCTGCACGATGATGTTCAAATTGGCGATGAGCTTAATATTAGCGTGCCTGCTGGCGATTTTACATTGGATGTCACGCAAAACTCGCCGGTTGTTTTCATCAGCGGCGGTGTTGGAGTAACGCCAATTATGAGCATGCTGAATACAATAGCAAAAGAAAATCCTTCTAGACCGGTTCGTTTTGTTCACTCTGCTAAAAATGAAGATGTTCATGCTTTTCGTTTGGAAGTAAAAGAGTTAATGAACAGGTTGCCAAATGGAACATCCTTTATTTGTTATACGGAGCCGTCACGTCAAGAAAGCGCCAATCATACAGGTTATATGACTAAAGACATTCTTAAGCAATTCATATCTGAAAATGCAGATTATTTTATTTGCGGCCCTGTGCCATTTATGAAAGCAGTCATTAATTATTTAAAGGAGCTGGGGGTTGCTTCTGAAAATATTCATTACGAATTTTTTGGACCAGCTCTACAAATTGCGCAGCCTGAAGGTTCGACCATTTAATGTAGTTTTTCCAAAAAAGTTTTTAATATTTGGTGCCGTGAGAAGGCACCATTTTTTTTATAAGATTGTGTATTTTTGAACAGGAATGTCTCCCTTTTTTGCTTTTCGTTTTGTGACAGGCAGTTCAAGATGTGAAATGGAAATAGTGCAATCTGACACAACGTTCAAAATGTTTTTCATCATCTCCCGTTTGTTTTCATAAATTGTTGTAAGGAAAAAGAAGGGGGATGAACAATGAACAAGGAGGATCATAAAGTTCTTCAATATGCAATTGAAGAAATAACAGAAATCGCAAAGGGGTTTGGTCTTGATTTTTATCCGATGAGATATGAAATTTGTCCAGCTGATATTATTTATACATTTGGTGCATATGGAATGCCGACTCGTTTCTCCCATTGGAGCTTTGGAAAGCAATTTTATAAAATGAAGCTCCATTATGATTTAGGTCTTAGTAAAATTTATGAACTGGTGATTAACTCAAATCCTTGTTATGCCTTTTTGCTTGATACTAATTCTCTTATTCAAAATAAACTAATTGTTGCACATGTCCTCGCGCATTGTGATTTTTTTAAAAACAATATTCGCTTTAGTAATACGAAACGGGATATGGTCGAAAGCATGGCGGCAACAGCGGAAAGAATCAAGAAATATGAACTTTTATATGGAAAAAGAGAAGTGGAAAAATTTTTAGACGCGGTTTTATCCATCCAAGAACATATTGATCCGTCTTTAGTTCGGACAAAACTTTCTTGGAGCTTGGATGATGTTGATGAGGAAGAAGAGCTTAAGACATACAAAACACCGTATGATGATCTCTGGTCTTTAGGAGAAAAAAAAGAAAAAAGTGAACAGACAATCAAGAAAAAGAAAAAATTCCCTCCCAAACCGGAGAAAGACGTGCTTTTGTTTATCGAAGAGTATAGCCGGGAGCTTGAAGACTGGCAGCGTGATATTTTAACAATGATGAGAGAGGAAATGCTATACTTTTGGCCTCAGCTTGAAACAAAAATAATGAATGAAGGCTGGGCGACGTATTGGCACCAGCGGATCATGAGAGAGCTGGATTTGACCTCTGATGAAGCAATTGAATATGCTAAATTAAATGCAGGTGTCGTACAACCGTCAAGAACGAGCATTAACCCTTATTATTTAGGTTTAAAAATATTTGAGGATATCGAAGAAAGGTATAACAATCCGACAGAGGAAATGAAAAAGCGGGGAATTCAACCCGGTTCGGGCAGGGAAAAGCTGTTTGAGGTGCGGGAAATTGAATCGGATATTTCATTTCTTCGCAACTATTTAACAAAAGATCTTGTTATGCGGGAAGACATGTACTTATTTCAAAAACAAGGCAAAGACTATAAAATTGTTGATAAAGATTGGGAAAAAGTGCGGGATCAGCTCGTAAGCATGCGGGTGAATGGCGGTTTTCCGTACATTACGGTAATGGATGGGGATTATATGAAAAACGGCGAACTATATTTAAAACATTGGTATGAAGGGATTGAACTTGATATTAAGTACCTTGAAAAGGTGCTTCCATACATTTATCAGCTTTGGGGGAGAGGTGTCCATTTAGAAACGATTATTGAGGATAAACCTGTTTTATTTAATTTTGACGGCCGGAATGTCCATCGAAAATATTTGTAATGATGGAGCTGTCCAGAAAGTCAAAATCCATTGAAAACGAAACATCATAAACATTGATATATCAACATTGCTAAAACATTAAAGGGACGTCTATAAGCCGGAAAATCGACTTATTAGACAGCCCCACGGAATTTGTTTTTAGGCTTTAGGAAAAACGGTATCAGCATCATTTTTTAAGATGCTTCTTCTTTTGCTTCCACAGGGGAAGCTTTTTTCTTTTTTAAATATCCGGCAAAAATAACGCCTGCAACAAGAATAATGGTTAAGCCCCATTTTAGAAGCGGGTTTTCTTCAAAGAAGCCTTTTAGAAATTTTTCATCTACGATCATTTTGGCTGCTGTAAAGGCAATAACGGCAGCCCCAATTGTCACGATAACTGGGAACCGTTCAATCCATTTGATGATGAGCGTGCTGCCCCACACAACGATTGGAATGGAAATTAACAATCCGATTATGACTAAAAGGAACGATCCGTGCGCGGCACCGGCAACCGCTAAAACATTATCAAGCCCCATTAAAGCGTCTGCTACAATGATCGTTTTCATAGCGGACCAAAAGCTATTCCCGGTATCGACGTTATGTTCTTTTTTATCGATGAGAAGTTTATAGGCGATCCAAAGGAGAAGAATTCCGCCGACTAATAGCAGTCCAGGGATTTTTAAAAGCCAAACAACCGCAAGCGTCGCAATTGCCCGGATAAAAATCGCTCCAAATGTCCCCCATATAATGACCTTTGTTTGTTGGTGTTTCGGCACATTTCTAGCTGCTAAACCGATTAGAATGGCATTATCACCAGCTAAAACAAGGTCAATGATAACAATCGAAAGTAATGCTGAAAAAAACTCAGGTGAGAATAGTTCCAATATTTATCACTCCTCAAATATTTTATACTCATTTCGATGTTTTTATCCTTTGTTATGCAAGACAATATTTTTCCTGTAATTCCTTCGGAGCCATTTTGATCATTTGCTGCATGATAAAAGTAAATATAACGACATCATCCACAATTCCATTTAAGGACAGGAAATCTGGTATTGCATCGAACGGCAACAGGAAATATCCAATTATGAAAGCGATCGAGAATAGCTTTTTTTTCCTATTCACCTCCTTCGATAAGAAAAATTCAAATATAAAAGGGAAAAATGAACGAAAGTTATAAATGAACCGAATTCTTTTCCATATTTTTCTCATCGTTTTCCCCTCCACTAGGTTTATTTTTTAAAATTTGTATTGTGTCATGATCCAGACTATCGATTCCTTCTTCAAACACTAATGTTGTTTTAAAACGGTATGTTAAACTGTCTGTTGTTGCGGGAAGATGCTTTGGTAAAACAAATTCAAAAGGAATTTTTGCGCAATCAGCTGGATCGATTATGTCAGGAGCGAATAACGTAATGGAGGCGATTGATTGCTGATCAGCCTGATTGTTTATTTTCATAAGATCACATTGCAGCTGCTTAATCTTTTGAGTTATAGTGCCTCCTTTAATGTAGAGCGTGCCTGTTACTTTTTCTCCTGGAGAATACGTTTCTTTATCCAGTACAAGATCGACTGTTGCAGAGCCTATTCCGATTTTGGACATATATTTTCTAAGCAGCAACTCAAATCATCCTCCCAAAAATTGTTTTAAGATGCAAAAAGACCTTTGCCATTTTTATGGCAAAGGTCTCGCTAACAACATCCAGTTGTTCAATAAAGCCGGTGGATTCCTCCACGAAATGACGACTTTATTGTTAAGCTACTCCCCTTTGGGAATTTTTATTCTTATTCCGTTTTTCTAATTTGATTATATTGGTCAAATTGCGATTTGTCTAGTATTTTTTTTACTGAAGTAAATGTGTTTTGCAAAATGTCGAACAAATAACAATTTATAAAAATAATAAGGAATTTCAATAGTTCAAATGGAAAATCCACGATATAATAAGGATAACATGATGATTTTGAGTATAGAATAGATAGGAGAATGATGTATTGAAAATGAAAAAGTATCTTCCGCTTATCATCATTGGTATTGCCATTCTTATACTAATACCGTTCAGCATCCCGATATTGCTTGCGCTGCTTACAGCTCTTGTACTTGAAAAGCCTATCAGCATTCTCCAAAATCGATTTAAAATAAAAAGACCTTATGCAGTTTTGCTCATTTTTGTTGTTTTTTTACTCTTATTATGTATTCTAGGCTTTGGTTTGATAAACTTTATATATACAAACTTTGTGAGTTTTATAGAAAATATCCCTTTATATGTTAGAAAATTCAATCATGATTTTATTAATCCTCTTCTTGATACGTGGGAAAATTATTCCGCTTCCCTTCCAGAAGGTGTCATGACGTCTATTGAAATTTCCATTAATAATTCTGTCAATGCAGTTGACGGTCTTGTGAAGCAATTGATGGAATCGCTCATATTATTTGTTTCCGGCATTCCTGGCTTTTTCATTGAAGCGCTGATTTATTTGATTGCTCTCTATTTAATCAGTTTGGATCTGCCGAAAATATGGGCTTCGCTCGAGACCATGCTGACAGAAAAAACGAGAAATAAAATAAAATATGTTGTGAATGATCTTTATAAAGCAGGCTTCGGCTTTATTAAAGCGCAAGTTATTTTAAGTTTGCTGACATTTATACTAGCTTATATTGGGTTGGTGCTGCTTCGTGTGGATTATAGCTTGATTTTGGCGATCATTATCGTGGTTGTTGACATCCTTCCTATATTGGGAACAGGATCAGTGCTGGTTCCTTGGGCTATTTATGCATTTAGCCAGGGGCAAACCAATCTCGGAATAGGATTAGTTGTCTTATTTCTTGTGATCACTGTCGTCAGACGTGCTGTCGAACCGAAAATTATGTCAACCAACATGGGAATAAGCCCTCTTGCCGCCTTGATCAGCATGTTCATTGGACTAAAGATGCTCGGTATATTAGGTTTATTCTTAGGTCCAGTTGTTGTGATTTTGTTTGAAACATTGCGAAGAGCAAACATTATAAAGCTTAACATAAAAATTTAAAAAGGTTTTCCTTAAATTTGAGCGGAAAATTTGGATTAGAAGCAATAGGAGGATTGAAAAAAATTGCTTAGAATATGTAAATACATGATATTCTAAATATTGGAACGAATGTTGCAAAATTGGATGCGGGAGGCAAGCATTTTGTTTAAATCAAAACTTCATTTTTGGACGTTAGAAATACTTTTGATCATTTTGATCTTATATTTCAGCACAAAAATATCTTTTCTTTTTGAGCCCATTGTGATCTTTATAACTACTTTGTTTTTTCCTATAATTATTTCCGGTTTTCTTTACTTTTTGTTTGCTCCGATTATTGGCTTTCTTGAAAAGCGAAAAATTCCAAGAGTGCTGGCCATTTTGATTTTGTATATCGTGTTTATCGGAGGAATTTCGATCGCCATCGGATTGGTAGGTCCTACGATTGTTAAGCAGTTTAATGATTTAATTCGAAACATTCCTTTTTATATAACAAAAACGAGAGAAATCATTGAAAACCTCTATCAAACAAGCTGGTTCCAATGGGTATTGACGCAAGATTATTTTTCCATTGAAAAAATTGAGAGCACCATTACGCAATATGCATCGAGAATTACAAATAATATTACGAATGGCGTTCAGTCCGTTTTCAGCGTTATCACAAATATAACACTCATTATTGTCACGGTGCCGTTCATTTTATTTTATATGATCAAGGACGGACATAAGCTGCCGCACCAGGTCGTAAAGTTTTTTCCGAGCGATTTCCGCGATGAAGTTATGATTATCTTAAAGGAAACAGGCGAAACCTTATCTACCTATATTCAAGGACAAATGCTTGTTTCCATGTTTGTCGGGCTCTTTACGTTTATCGGATACTTAATTATTGATCTGCCATATGCTTTGCTGCTTGGAATAACTGTGGCAATCACCAATATTATTCCGTATTTAGGTCCGTTTATTGGAGCTGCTCCAGCCGTTATTGTCGGCTTGCTTGATTCGCCTTTTAAAGCACTTCTTGCGATTATTGTCGTGACAATTGTTCAGCAAATTGATGGGAATGTGATTTCTCCGTTTATTATCGGCAAGAGGCTTGATACACATCCGTTGACCATTATTATTTTGTTGCTTGTTGCAGGAAATATCGCGGGAATTTTGGGGATGATTTTGGCTGTTCCAACATATGCTGTAACCAAAACGGTTGTGATTAACTTATATAAATTAATTAAACTGAGGAAAGGGATTAAAAAGACGTAATTCAAAATATAAGCCGCTTGAAAAAGCTCAAGCGGCGTTTTTGGTTTTAAATGATGATTTAGGAGATTTACAGAGTCGGGATGACAGGATTCGAACCTGCGACCCCCAGCACCCCATGCTGGTGCTCTACCAAGCTGAGCTACATCCCGCTGGACAATCTGTATTATAAAGAAAAAATCAAACCATGACAATATGATTCAAATAAGTTTTTAAAATATAGCGCCTAGTTGGAAGCCGAGAAAGGCAAACAAAAGACCGAACGCATAGCTTGAAAGAAAATAGCAAATGGACACTGTTTTTTGTTTTTCTGTTAACAGCTGTTTATTTTCAAGCTGAAACGTAGAAAAGGTGGTAAAGGCTCCTAAACATCCTGTTCCAAATAACAGTAGATATGCTTCTGAAATATTCATGCCGATCAAAAGGCCGAGCAGGAAAGATCCGCTGACATTGATAATAAATGTCGCGACAGGGAACTTCATATTGCTTTTCTTTTTAATCCAATTGGTGACGATCAAGCGGGCATTAGCTCCTAAAAAACCTCCGATTCCTACAACGATAAAGTTGAAAAGCATTACTCTTCACTCCTATTCATGACCGGCCGTTCGTGCGTTGTGCTGGGAAAGCATTTTTCGGCCAAGATGATAACCAGATGAAACAAATAAATAACCGCCTATTAAGCTTGACAATGTATACATAATGGCTGTTTCCCATTTATCGGCAATCATCAATTGAATGTTCTCAAAACTAAAAGTTGAAAATGTTGTGAATGACCCGATTAAGCCAGTACCGATCGCTGTGGCAAAATGGGGAGGAAATCCTTTTATTTTAAATACATATTCAGTCAACCATCCTAAAAGAAAACTTCCAGCCAAATTGGCTAAAAGTGTCGCTGCTGGGAAAGATCCGGTCCAAAAGCTGGAAGTCCATAGGCCGACACTGTATCGAAGGCAGGCACCTGCTATCCCGCCCAAACCGACTAATAAATAAATCATTATATTCACCTCGCAATGGTGGAAAACAACATAGTTCTTTTTAGCCAATATGATTTTCTTAATCTTCGTGAAAACTATATTTCTTTTTAGGGCATCGCCTTTGTAATTGCTTCTATAATGAACGCAATACAAGCTAAAAAGATGGTCAGTAAAGTTGAACATAACAATATGTTTCTGATGACGACAGCAGCTTTGTCGCATCTGCTGAAAGTTTGAAAAGAAAAATATACAAAGATGCCTAATAGAATCGAGGCAAACCAACTTATAAAGCCTGTTTTTGTAGCTAATTTTTTCCAATCAAACATCCAAAAATATAGAATAGCGAAATGAATTGTTACTAACAAAATTGACATTATGATCAAGGTTGATTTTAACATAGATCCCCTCCGCACATATTATACCATGGCATGGAAAAATGGGATGCTTAGGTTCCCAAAAAGATAAGCTCTTTTAAAAGAAAGTATTTGCTTATCGAAAAATTCATTCATAGCATTCCTTTTGGTTTGGCAGCAGATAAAAAAACGGGCAGTCTCTGCTGCCCGTTATCATGAGAACGTAAATTTTTACAACTCATCAAAGCCGTTATCAATCGTGTTGACTTTTGTATATTGTCTCGATTTTTGTTCAAAGAAGTCTGATTTTCCTAAGTCCACTTCTTCATAAGCCCGTATCCATTTCAAAGGATTTGTCCGATAGCCTTCAAAAGGACGTTCGAATCCCAGCTGATTGGCACGGAAATTCGCATAAAATTTAATATAGCTCTCCACATCTTTTAAATGCAGGCCTTCAATGTCATTGCCGATAATTACACCGGCCCATTCGATTTCCAGCTCGGCTGCTTTCATAAATGTTTTCGAAACGAATTGTTTCAGTTCATCTGTATCATATTCAGGATATTGCTTCAGCACCGCTTTGAAAATTTTTTCAAACAAACCTACGTGTATTTGTTCATCACGGTTAATGTAGTTAATCATCGTGCTAGTGGCTACCATCTTTTGGTTTCTGGCTAAATTATAAAAGAATGCGAAACCGGAATAGAAAAATAAACCTTCCAGTATGACATCAAAGACGATCGATTTCAACAAATTCTCCACATTCGGATTTTCTGCAAATGCTTTATACCCGTTGGTGACAAATTCATTTCGCTTCCTTAAAACCGGTTCGTTCCGCCAATATTCAAATACTTCATCCTGTACGTTTTTAGGCACGATGCTTGAAAGAATATACGAATATGAATGGTTATGAATCACTTCCTGCTGAGCGAGCAAAATCATTAAGGCGTTTATGCTCGAGTCTGTAATATAATCAGCAACTTTTCCGGCATAATCGGTTTGAATGCTGTCTAATAAAGCTAAGAGGCCGATAATTTTTAAAAATGCGTCCTGTTCTCTTTCTGAAAGCTCAGGAAATTGCTTCACATCTTGAGCCATATTAATTTCAAAAGGTGTCCAAAAGTTTGCGAGCATCCGTTTATATTTTGGATATGCCCACGGGTAGGCGACATCATCCCAATTGAGCACGTTGGAACATTTTCCGTTCACTATTGCTGTTGAACGGTTTGGTGCATCAGGATCCATAATAACTCGTTTTGTTAATGTTTGCTCCATATTAATTCCTCCTTAACTTGCACATGATTCACATTCATAAATGTCGCTTGATGTCGAACGGACATAATACGTTGTTTTTAATCCGGATTTCCAAGCTGTCAAATGAAGCTCCAGCAATTCTTTCGCTTTAATCGTGTTTAGGACGTAAAAGTTGAAGGAAATGGACTGGTCAATATGTTTCTGGCGCACTGCATTTTGTTTAATGCTCCATGTTTGGTCGATCAAATAAGCGGATTTATAATACCAAGTCGTTTTCGCATTTAAGTCGGGAACGGTAACTGGAATTTTGTAGTCTTTCTTTTCCTCTGAATAAACTTTTTGGAAAATTGGATCGATGCTTGCTGTGCTTCCGGCTATAATGGAGGTCGATGCGTTCGGTGCGACCGCCATTAAATAGCTGTTGCGAATCCCAAAAGTCTGCACTTTTTCCTTTAATTCCTGCCATTTTTTTGACGTATAACCGCGGATTTCAAAATATCGCCCTGTATCCCACTCCGAGCCTTTAAAGAGAGGGTATGCGCCTTTTTCTTTTGCGAGCTCCATACTCGACTGAATGGTTAAATACGCAATTTTTTCATATAATTGGTCGACAAATTGGACTGCCTCGTCGCTTTCCCATGTAATTTCCTTTAGTGCAAATAAATGATGCATGCCAAACGTTCCAAGACCGATTGCACGGTATTTTTCATTTGTAAGCTTCGCCTGTAATACCGGAATGTTATTTAAATCGATAACGTTGTCCAGCATCCGCACTTGAATAGGGATTAAACGTTCCAGAACGTTGTCTGGGACAGCCCGTGCCAAGTTGATGGAAGAAAGGTTGCAGACGACGAAATCGCCGGGCTTTTTCACAATGACAATTTTTCCATCTTCAACATATTGTTCTTCAACAGTAGTAGCACTTTGATTTTGCGCAATCTCTGTGCATAAATTGCTGCAATAAATCATGCCGGCATGCTTGTTTGCGTTTTTTCGATTCACTTCATCCCGATAAAACATAAAAGGCGTTCCCGTTTCAAGCTGGCTGATCATAATCCGTTTCATTATTTCAATCGCAGGCACTTTTTCTTTAGATAAGGAAGGATGATTCACGCACTCAAAATATTTTTCCCGAAAGCTGCCGTTACCTTTTTCTTCATCATAATAATCTTCCAGACTGAATCCCATGACTTTGCGAACTTCGTGGGGATCGAACAAATACCAGTCCCCGCGCTTTTCAACTTGCTCCATAAATAGGTCAGGAATGCATACACCTGTAAATAAATCATGGGTGCGCAGCCGTTCATCTCCGTTATTTAATTTTGCATCAAGGAAGGCGAAAATATCTTTATGCCAAACATCCAAATAAACGGCAATTGCTCCTTTTCTTTGGCCGAGCTGGTCGACGCTCACTGCAGTATTATTTAATTGCTTCATCCAAGGAATGACACCTGATGAAACTCCTTTGAACCCCCGGATATCGCTTCCGCGGCTTCTGATTTTCCCTAAATAAACTCCAATGCCTCCGCCGCTTTTAGAAACATTGGCAATATCAGTGTTCGAATCATAAATGCCTTGAAGGCTGTCGTCTACCGTATCAATAAAGCAGCTTGAAAGCTGACCGACTGATTTTCCTGCATTAGCCAATGTCGGTGTTGCAACCGTCATATATAAATGGCTCAATGCCCAATACGCTTCCTTTACAAGATGCAAACGTTTGGACGGATGCTCGTTGATCATTAACGTCATAGCGATGATCATAAAACGTTCCTGTGGTAGCTCAAATGTTCGTTTATGAAAATCTTTAGCTAAATACCGGTCGTAAAGAGTCCTTAATCCGATGTATGTAAACAGCTTGTCCTTCTCAGGATCAATGGCATTTCCCAGCTCCATAATTTCCTCTTTTGAATAATGCTCTAGCAAAAGAGGGTTGTAGATTCCAAGATCGGTTAATGTTTCGATTAACAAATAAAAATCGCCGTAGCCCGGTTGGTTGTAATTTCTGTTTTGGCTCGCTTCATAGTAAATTTTTTCAAGAAATACGTGTGCAGCTAAAAAAGTCCAATCCGGCTCACTTTCCGAAATGTTTGCTAAAGCTTCAATAATCAGCAGGTTTGTAAATTTTTCAAGATCATCAATCTGCTGGTATTGTAGGGTTGTCGACACTCTCTCGCTGTATTCATGAAAGGAAAGGGATGGAAACTTTTTTTCAAGCTGCCTTAGATAAAGCTCCCAATCGCTCCTGTTAAAATGATTTTGAAAAACCTCGTATAGATTTAATGCTTTCGTAATATTCATCAAACATCCTCCTTATCAAAATAAAAAACCGCTCAGGAAGCTGAGCGGATCAAACGATGATTAAAAGGGAGGCAGTTTATAAGGCGAAACTACTCCATTCAAACCATCGTTTCATCTTCCCAACCCCCGAAGAATTAGAAACGTTCGGACAAAGGCAGGTCTCCTGACTCGTGCTTCATCCTACTTTGAATCCTTCCCATACGAAACGTACAGTGGATTATTCATTTCGTAGCACTCACAGTTGCGGGGACAGTTCCGGATTCTCACCGGATTCCCTTTTAAGCTGAAAACAGCACCTTTGTCGTTAGGTTTTCAATATATAGTATTTAATTGTTTTTGATTACACAATATATAGATTTTTGGTGTTATATATTCATCATAATCGTACTTGGCGAAAATTGCAATAAAAAAGTGAGGCTGATTGAAATTTTGCAACCTCACGAAACAATTAATGAAACTGAATATCAATTTTCTTTTTGTTGTTTTCGGTTTGTTTTGGAATACGGATTTCCAAAACGCCATTTTTATATGTCGCGCTCACTTCTTCTTCTTTTACATTTGCCGGCAATGCAACAGCGCGGTGAAACCGCCCGACAAACCGTTCGCGTCTATGCATTTCTTCTTCCTTTACTTCTTTGCTTCTTTGAATTGTGCCGCTGATCGTAAGAACGTTGCGATCAAGATGAATGTCAACGTCTTCCTTTTTTTCAAGGCCGGGCAAATCACACGTAACAATTACTTCATTAGCAGTTTCATGAATATCAAGCCGGGGGGTATTCATAGTCTCAAAGTTTTCAAAAAAATGCGGGAAGCTTTCAGAAAAAACGCGATTCATGTTTCGTCTAAATTGGTTGATCTCAGAAAAAGGATCGTAAGGAATGAGAGCCATATGATTGTTCCTCCTTTGATTTTTTTACAGAAAATATTATTTGTGTTGTAACCGAGAAATATTCACCAAGCAAAATTCCAATTATTGTTTTCAATGTCCGGTGTATCCAAAGTTATTTCGGAATAGAGCTCTTTCAGATTTTTACTATTTATAATCGCCTTTAAACATGTTTTTCGTCAACAGTAATCTTTAGTTTTATAGAAAATATTTCATTTTCGAATATTGAATGTAACGAATTTGAATAAATTTTAAAAATTAATTGAAAAAATTGTTGATCATCTATTTTTAATTGCCGATATATACAATGGACACTAATAATGAATTTTGAAGGGGAAATCAACCAATGTTTAAAAAAAGAAAACAAGTTCCATCACTTTTTGAAAAACAAGTAGATCTTCAACAAGTAAAACTTGAAGTGACTGATGAAAAATATCAAAGACAATTAGCGATGGTTGGCCTGACAAAGGATGATCTTATTTGTACTCTTATATTAAAAGATGCGATTGAAGAAAACATAAAGTTTATTATCGATGCATTTTATGATGCTCTCCATCAAGAACAATTTTTGATTGACATAATTAATAAATACAGCTCGATCGAAAAGCAGAAGGAAAGATTGAAAAAACATGTGCTGCTTATGTTTAGCGGATCCTTGACAGATGAAGATATAACAAGAATGAAGCGGATTGCTGTAGCTCACGTCCGCATTGGATTAGATACGATTTGGTACATGAGTTCATTCCAGCAATTACAGAAATCTATTTTTTCCGTTGTTGCGAAAGCGTGTCCATCGAAGGAAGATTATCATAAAGCGGTGGTCACCATTGCAAAAATGTTAAACTTTGAACAGCAAATTGTGCTGGAAGCATATAATGAGGAGTATTTAAAAAGACGGCAAAAAATCGAAAAGGAAAAACAGGAGCTTCATGAAAACATCGCCCAAACCTCCATTCGTCTTGCTGATCTTATTGAATCAGCCAATTCAGCTATACAAAAAATTAACGAACGATCCAAACAATTTGCCTTAATTGCAGTTGATCGTTTTGAAACAGCGGCATCAACCGAAGCAGAGGTCAGTTCAAGGAGAGAAGACTTGAATTTTCACTCCGGTTTAATGGTCAATATAAAAGAACGGACTGATGATATTGCTTTAAAAATAAAGTCGCTTGAACAAACTTCTGAAAAAATTAATCATGTCGTCTCGATTGTTACTTCTATTGCTGAACAAACTAACTTGCTGGCTTTAAATGCCGCAATTGAATCAGCGCGCGCAGGGGAATACGGGAAAGGATTCGCTGTTGTTGCTAGTGAAGTGAGAAAGCTGGCGGAAGAAACAAAAAATTCCGTGCTTGGCGTTTCCAATTTAATTGAGGAAATCAGAGCGAAAATTAACGATACCGCTTCATCTATTGTGGAAGTAACAGAGCTTACAGGCAATGGTTCGCAAAGAATGAAAGAGATGAACCAATTCTTCGACAATATTTTGTATGCCTTCGACAAAAATAAAGAACAAACTGAAAAGACGAAAAATGAACTCGAAAACTTTGCTGAAATCATTGATGATATAACAAATTTCATTGCGCAAATCAATGAGACTTCAGAACATTTAAAAAAGCTGGCCAATCATATATAAATTCTTTTTCAGACGCTCGAGCCCCATCATTCCGAACTTAGGAGAGATGGGGTTTTTATTGGTACTGAACCATAAAATAGATAGATGAAAAGGAGGGCGGCCGGGAGATGTTTGCGTCATAAATCACCATACCGCCTGTACCGTCGGCAAATCCGCTTGTTGCAAATGTTTTTCCTTCTTTTTCTGGATGAATCACAAAAAAGCTGAACAAGTTCTTTGGTTCTGTACAAATTTAATGTACGAGGATCTAAAAAAATTGTTTACGCAGTTCTAACATCGTTATCGTTTTGCTTAGAGATTAAAAAATAAGGATATATGCTCATATATTGAACATATATCCTCATATTCTTCCAAATGTTATGTGGTGTTTTTCTATACCCCAAGATATTTATGTTGTATTTCATTATTTCTCATTAATTCATCTGGACTGCCCTGCCATACAATAGTACCTTTGTTCATAATTAAAATTTCATCTGCTACTTTGCATGCGAGTGATATATTTTGCTCAACCATTAAGATCGAAAGTCCTTCCTGCTTCAGTTTTACAACTATATCGCCGACCTGATCGATAATGACAGGGGCTAATCCTTCCGATGGTTCATCCATTAATAAAAAGCTGGGATTTGTCATCAAAGCTCTTCCGATTGCAAGCATCTGCTGTTGTCCGCCTGAAAGCTCAGTACCCATATTTTTTTCTCTTTCTTTTAAAACAGGAAATAATTCATATACCCTTTCCAAATCCCAATTATTATTTCGGTCTATTAAATTTTTACGGGCAGCCATTGTCAAGTTTTCACGAATGGTAAGAGAAGGGAAAATCCGCCTTCCTTGTGGAACGAATCCAATTCCAAGGCACGAAATTTGATGAGGCAACAGGTTATTCAGCTGCCGTTCCTTAAATTGAATTTTTCCCCTCCGCGGTTTAAGCAGCCCGGCAATCGTATGAATCGTTGTTGATTTACCTGCTCCATTTCTCCCAAGAAGAGCAACACATTTCTTGCTTGGAACTGAAAATGAAACACCTTGAAGAATATGACTCGTTCCGTAGTAAGAATGGACATTTTGAAGCTCAAGCATGAGCTTTTGCACCTCCCCCAAAGTAAATTTTCCTTACTTCTTCATTGTTTCGAACTTCTTCGGGAGTGCCGCTTAATATCACTTCTCCGTGATGAAGAACAGTAATTCTGTCAGCAATGGAAAATACAACATCCATATCATGTTCAATAATTAGTATAGATACTGTCCGAGGAAGCTTTTGAATCATTTCAGCTGTCTGTGCAGTTTCTGCTGGAGACATTCCTGATGTCGGTTCATCCAAAAGCAAGATCTTCGGTTTAGACGCCATCGCTAGCAAAATCTCAAGAAGCCGCTGCTCTCCATAGGAAAGATTGTTCACCTTGACATTTCTGCGTGTAGAAATCTCCCATTGTGCAAGGATTTCATCTGTTTCTTTTTTGAGGTCGATATGCTTTGTCAACGCATGAAACATTTGGTAGCGATATCGTTTCGTTGCTGTTAAAGCAAGATGAAGATTTTCTTCGACTGTCAAATTTCCGAACAAGTTGTTTTTTTGAAACGTTCGCGACATTCCTAAATGAACCAATTTACTGGAAGGCATATTGCTTATTTCTTGCCCTTCCAAAAATATTTTTCCTGAGTCAATTGGCAGGACATTTGTAATACAATTAAAAAGAGTTGTTTTCCCCGCACCGTTAGGGCCGATGATAACATGGCGTTCTCCTGGCTGAACTTCCAATGATACGTTTTGAAGAACTTGTAATGTTTTGAATGATTTGTTTATATTTTCTACTTTTAATATACTCAATTGACTACCTCCTCTTTTTCAACATGCTGCGGAGCGTAATCATCGCTATTTTTTCGTTTTTTATAAAAAATCTTAGATTTCAATAAAGCAAACCAATGGATAATTCCACCTTTGCCAACCAGCACAAGAATCACTAACAGGGCTCCCATTATAATTGGCCACCGTTCTGTGTACGTGCTGATAAAGTTCTGTAAAAAAATGAATAGGCCAGCTCCGATTGCCGGACCAATCAGTGTACCAACTCCTCCAATTATTACCATCATCATAACTTGACCCGAAAACATCCAACTCGATACATCTGGGCTTACAAAAAGGTTGTAAAATCCGTATAAAGATCCTGCAAATCCTGCTAGGGCTCCGGAAAATGTATATGTTAAAAGCTTATAAATGCGTACATCGTACCCCAATGCACTCATTCGTGCTTCGTTTTCCATTATTCCTTTGACAACTTTACCGACTGGAGATTCAACAAAAAATCTAAGCAGTAAATAAACAATAATAAAAGCTGCTGCCATTACGGAATAAATCCCTATAGGACTGACAATTTCGCCAAAACCGAGATTCAAAGGAGCGGAAACTTTCATGCCGTCTGCTCCGCCAGTCCATTGCTTTAATTGCCAAGCCAGAGCAAACAGCAATTGTCCGAAAGCAAGAGTAATCATTAAAAAGTAAAATTTCGAAGTGCGTATAAATATCGCGCCAGTAACTAATGCAAGAAGACCAGATAAGCAGATAGAAAAAAATAGTAACAAGTAGGAATTTGGAATATGCGGTCCGAGAAGTGCCACGGTATAGGCTCCAATTCCGAAAAATCCTGCATGACCTAGTGAAACCATTCCTGCATACCCCATTATTAAACCAAGACTCATGGCAAAAATAGCCATAATGAAGATTTCGGAAACAAGATCGATCCCATACACACTTAAAACGAAGGGCAGAACGAAAGCAATAAGCAGAAATACAATGAAAATTAGAATATTCTTTTTCAACTATGCCACCTCCCTTCCAAATAGCCCTTGAGGACGGATAATTAATACTACAACCATGAGAAGAAATACGATTAGCATTGATAATGAAGGAAACCAAATCTTGCCGAAGGTCTCAATCAATCCGATGAGAATTGCACCAATGAAAGAGCCTTTCCACGAACCTAAGCCGCCGATCACTACAACAATTAATGATGTAACGAGAATGTCTGATTCCATACCTGTATACATCCCGATTAACGGTCCTCCTAATACTCCGCTCAACGCAGCTAGTCCTGCACCGAAAGCAAAAACTCCAGTAAATACGACCCCAACATTTATTCCAAGAGCTGAAACCATTGCCCTGTCATCCACACCTGCACGAATAATCGCGCCGATTCTAGTTTTGCTCTCAAAATACCAAAGAAGCAGCGCTAGCAGACAGCCAATTAAAACAACAAACAACCGATAAAAAGGGAAAACCATCGGTCCAATGGAGATCGACGAATCGAGCAAAGCAGGGACAGCCATCGTTTGAGGCTCTGTACCCCAAATCCACTTTGCGGTATCCGCAATAACGAAGGCTAAACCAAATGTGAGCAGCACCTGCTCAAGCTCTTTTCCATAAATTTGTCGAATAAATAATTTTTCAATAATAATCCCGATCACAGCCGTAACAGCAACTGATAACAATAAAGCAATCCAAAAACTGAATTGTTGATTCATAAAGGTAAAGGCCATATAGGATCCAAGTAAAAATAATGTACCGTGCGCCAAGTTAACAATATTCATAACTCCTAAAATAATCGTCAACCCTGCTGCTATCATAAAATACAGCATCCCATACGCTAATCCCGTTAATAGCTGTACAGAAAATATAGACAATGACAAAACGATCCCCCACTTTCTCAATTTATGAAACGACAAATTGGGACTGGAGAACTTTGCCCCAGATCCCAATCCGGTTACATGGACTAATTTGCAGGAGCTTTTTCAGGCATCGTTACTTTTTCGACTGTCTCCAGTACTTCAGGGACAATTTGATTATCCTTTTTTGTGTTCTTTGCGATGTAGAAATTCTGTATTGGGTTGTTCGTTTTTGGATCAATCGTAATTGGTCCGCGTGGGCTGTCAAAGGAAATCCCTTTAAGGACTTTTATTAAATCCTCTGCATTTGTGCTTCCTGCTTCTTTAATCGCTATATCTATGACTTTTGCGGAGTCATAGCCTCCCACTGAAAAAGTGTTTGGCAGCTTTCCGTATTTTTCCTGATATGCCTCTACAAACTTTTTGTTTTCATCATTTTCTAGCCAAGGCGAGTACAGGATGCCAGAAATGATTCCTTCTGCTGCTTCACCAGTAGGTTCGAGGATCAGTTGATCGCCAAATTCCATTGGACCTGACAGCGGAATTTTTCCCTTTAAGCCAAAATCATTGTATTGCTGAACAAACCGAATTCCATCGCTGCCTGCCATGAATGTAAAAACTAGTTCAGGCTTTACTTGGGCTACATCAGTAAGATACGTTGCGAAATCATTCGTTCCTAATTTAGGGTATATTTCTTTTACTACCTTACCGCCAGCAGCTTCAAAAGCTTCTTTAAAAGCGGAAACAACTTCCTTTCCTGCAGGGTAGTCGGGTGCAATCGCTACCGCTGTTTTTCCAACATTTTTTGCTAAATATTCTCCAGCACTGCTGCCATTTTGCCAGTTGGAAAATGACAGGCGGTAAATGTAATCGCTTTTTTTGCTCCAGGAAAGATCGTTTCCGGCAGCATTGGCATCAATTAATATAATTTTGTCTTTCTCCACCTCGTCTCTCAATGCGTAAGCGACTGCTGAAGAAATTGGTCCAACAAGTATATCTACTTTTTCATTCTTGACTAATTGGCGATATTTCCTTAAAGCAACTTGCGGGTTTGCTTCATCATCTTCAAATTTTATTTCCACCTTTTTTCCGCCCAACTTGTTATCATTTTCTTCAAGATAAAGGTTAAATCCGTTTTTAATGCTTTCCGCAAGCGGAGCGAATGTTCCAGTTGAAGAAAGGATGACGCCAATTTTGATTGTATCTTTTTCACCGCTGGAATTAGACTTGCTATTGCTTACAGCCGATCCTGAACAACCTGATAAAATCAACATTATAGTAATAAAAAGAACACTCAAAAATTTACCTTTTCCCACCATTTTATACCCCCCTAAAAGCATTAGTTAAACGCTTTCATTTTTTGGATTGCAAGGTTAAAAAGCTTTTCCCTCCCTTATTTATATTTTTAATATTCCAAATTTTTTTATTATTGTTTTTTATATTATTGCTTGCAGATTGTCTTCACAACATCGTTGTTTCAGAATGTGCAACGAATGAATAATTTTTATAATTTTAAAATAAACAGCTGTCCAGAAAGATGATTCTTATCGCACTTAGCAAATTTATAAATTCCTAATGTGACTATGACTGTTTCGGTTAAAGCAGAAGCTGTTTATTCGGATTAAAATTGTTTATATGAAAAACACGCGAAAAGAGCTATACATCCCAATTTTACTGAATTGCTCCTTAACAACTTATCTCCCTATATCGAAAATTAAATGGAAACAGCATTTCCTTTTTTTACTTTAGTGGGCGCAGTTTCTTTTATAAAACAAACAATGCCGAGACATACTATTAAGCCTCCAAGAGCAAGGAGAAGCGTTTTCTCGATGCCATAATTTTGCGCAATGAACCCGCTTAATGCCGGCATCACTCCGCCGCCAAAAATCTCGCCGATCCCAATAGGAATACCCGCTGCAGAAGCAGCAAGAGAAGGCGGCACTGACTCAACCGGTACAGGACCTGCCATTAAGCATAAACTTCCAAAGGCAAGCAATGCTAATATAAACAGAAGCATAAACAGTAAAACGGGTTGAGCGCCGATGTTCATGAAAATAAGGAGAACAATTATTGCTAAAATGAAAGCTGCAATCAAAGTTGTTTTTCTTCCGAGCAAGTCAGAAATCCCCGGAAGGATTAATTGCCCCAGGAATCCACCGAACCCAATTCCTGAAATCACAAAGCCCATTTGAGCAACAGAAAAATGTAAATAATCTGTAAAATAGTTAGGCAGCATCGCGCTTAAAACAAAAACACAGCACATGATTCCAATCAATCCGATCATAGATAAGTTGACATTGCGAGAACGAAAGATCTTGATCCAAGGCGTCCGTTCCGTTTTTCCCATTTCTGACAACTGGCTTTTGTCAAGACTGTTTGACATTACATGATCTGGTTCACGAATTGTGCGATGCAACAAATAAGCAACGATCAATCCGGGAACAGCTACAACAGCAAATACCCAGTGCCATGAAGGAACAATGCCTAACAATTGAGTAGCAATAATTGGGCCTAAACCTAGACCAAATAGAGCAAATGTACTTTGCTGAACCCCCATATTAAACCCTCTTCTTTTCGGATGAGAGGCTTCAGCTGTTGCCGCAACACTAACCGAACAAAATGCACCTTCAAAAACACCCATGGCAGCTCTTATAAACAGTAAACTCATCAATCCGGCAGCTAAGCCTGTAAAGCCAACTAATAACGAAAAAATAATCATAGCGGGTACTAAAATAACACGTCTTCCGACTTTGTCTGATACACCGCCCATAATAATGGAAAACAAACCCCAGAAAACTCCCGTGATCGCGACAATGATGCCTAAATCTTGATAGTTTAAATTTAGATCATTCATCATTACTGGGAATAGAGGACTAATGATCCATCTATCTAGTCCTACAAGTCCAAAACCAATGGCGAGAAGAGGAACAGACTTTTTTTCATATGACCGATCCCATTTATTCAACATGTTTTCTCGCATATTCACTCCAACTCCCTAAATGTATTAATTGATATCTAATTTTTTTCGATTTGTTGAATAAGCTCTTCTGTTGACATAACTCGTCCAAAAACTTTATCGATAACAGTTAATGTTGCCTGATGAGAAGCATCGTCAAATCCGCCGCAGGCATCCCCGACAAAGACTACTTTGAAATCACGCATAAAAGCGCTTCTAGCTGTACTTTCGCAGCAGACGTTCGTAACTGTTCCTGTAATAATGACAGTATCCACTATTCCTGCTCCTCGGATGTTCCGTATAATAGTTTCCAATTGTGTATTGTAAAAAGCGTCATATCTATGTTTTTGGATGGTTATTTCGCTTGGAAGCGGTTTCAATTCATCGACCACTTGTACACCTAGTGTACCGCTTCGCATTCCTTCTTTCTTTAGCCAAGGCTGGTAAGCAACTTCTAATGGAGATACTTCATATTCGTCGAAAAGCACATGTGTCGTGAAAATGACCGGTATATGATGTTGGCGGCATGAATCAAGAATTTTTTTCATATTCGGCAAATTGCGGCGTGCCATTGGAACTTCCATGATGGCGCCTTCTTTGACAAAATCATTTTGCATATCAATCACAAGAAGAACAGCTTTATTTTTATTGAAATTCCATGCAATAAAATTTTCCATAGAAATCCCTCCATAATATTTTTATTGTTTTGAATTTTAAATATTTAAAGATATCCTAGTTTAAAAAAAGAAGCATTCACCATTCTTTTTTTAATTTTGTGAATATTGCTATAATTTTTGATATAGTATAGCATGGATTGATTATATGATGGATATAGAAGTTTTTTATAGCCATTTTATTATTTATTTCATCACTGCAACATATTTGTTAAGAAAACGGTTTCGTTGGAGGAGGTTAGCATGGATTTTGAAAGCTTATATTCTTTTTTAATGGTTGCTCGAACGAAAAGTATTTCTAAAGCGGCGAAACAAATGCATGTGACACAACCTACACTTAGTGCGCGCATTCGAAAACTTGAAGAGGGTCTCGGTTTCTCTTTGATTGAACGAAACTGGGAAGGAGTAAGGTTAACTGAAAAAGGGAGATATTTTTTGCCTTATGTTGCTCAATTTTTGCAAGATTTTAGTAACGCTTTAACTGTGTGTCATGAATTTAAGGTATCCTATAAAGAGGTTATTGATATAAAAAAAATATATATTGGAATTGATTCCTGGCTTGTCCCTCTTTTTGTTCAACACATTTTGGCTGAATTTCAATATGATCCTGAGATCGAGTTTAAAATTTTGTCGCTGCCAACAGAGACCATTATTACACTAATTGAAAATGAAGCTGTAATGATCGGAATTTTTTATACTGAAGAGCAAAAAAGCGTTTTTAATAGTCTACCGCTAATCGAAGACGAGATGGTTCTTCTTTACTGTTCTAACAATAGTTTTAAGATCGAAAATGATTTATCGAACATTTCTTTATTAAAAAACAAACCGTTTTTGCTTTTTGATAATCCAGTACTTGTTTATCACAGCAACATTACGTCCCAAATCATTCAGCAGCTTGAGATCGCGAAGTTTCACATAATTGATGATATGAATGTTATGATCAATCTTGTCGCTGGCGATTATGGTTATACGATTATTCCAAAATCGAGCATAACTCAATTTTTTGATCAAATTCATCAGGGAAGGATTCCGGTTCGGCTGGTTGACATAGGTACTAATAAAATACCTAAGATCCACATTCAAATCGCATATTTGAAAGCGAACGGTGCCTCAATTCCTGTAGAAAAAATTTCTTATAATGTGTACAGGCGTGTTGTTGATTTTAAACAGACAATGAAGAAAAATGAATGAAGATGAAGTCTAGAAAGAAAGAGGAATCTGAATTGGAAGGGTTCAAGAACAAAATGGGAAATATCAGGAGAGTGAATGGTCCCCTCCTGATTTATAGCTGTTTAAATTGCGGCTCTTCGTTTTGAATGTAATTTAGCCTCGCTTTTAAATGGTCAAGCACTTCCTGTTGTTGTTTTGCAAGGTTTTGGTATAACTGCTTAGCTTGTTGATCTTCTGTTTCCAGTGCGAAGCTATGTAAGTTTGCAACCGCACTTTCACAGCTTGAAATAGTTTCCATCAATTTTGTACCAACTGTCATTTGAAAAACCTCCTTATTCTCAAATAAAAGGAGACACGGGTAGTGCCTCCATAGCCATGAATATAAATTTTTTAGTTATTGTTGTTGGAAACCGCCAATTTGTTGTTGAGCAAGTGCAACTAAACGCTTTGTGATTTCTCCACCAACAGATCCATTGGCACGGGAAGTTGTGTCTGGTCCGAGATTTACACCGAATTCTGTTGCGATTTCGTATTTCATTTGTTCAAGCGCTTGTTGTGCACCAGGAACTAAAAGTTGGTTAGAGTTGTTGCTTCGGTTTTGTTGAGCCATAATTTTCAACTCCTTGTGAATTTTTTTTTGGCTGGGTTAGCTGGAGTTGCACCAGCGTGAATCAAAAGATTCACTGCCAAACTCGGCTTAACCCACCGGGATGTATGCTGTTCATTAAGTAGTATGAGTAGGATGTAAAAATCTATTCGAAATGAGAAATGGTAATTTCTGTTTTGTGTCGTTACTCTGTAAATCAGACTAGAAAGGGAACATTATACATAAATCAACAACAAATAAAGGAGTTTTCATATGCGAGCTTGTCCGTTATGCAATGGATTTCAGCAACTTCATAAGTATTGTTCCAAATGCGGAGGCATTTTATTGGATGCAGGGAAAATTACTGACTATTTAGATGACTACAGTGCTTATATGGAAATGGACTTGATGAAGCTTTTAGATGGAAAAAGAGATTCACTAAAAAATTATCAATGCATACATCTTTTATATTGCAGTCAATGCCATGAAGGAGAGCATGCAATCATTCAGGAAACATAACGAAAGGGGCTTTTAAGCTTTAAGCTCTGAATTCTTTTACAGCTAAAATTTAAAAAGCCTGATGTGTTTTTCAAACATCAGGCTTACTTTCCGTTATTTTTCTCTATGTCAAAAGGCGGTTCTTCTTCCTCGAGGTCTCTTGCTTCTTCAATATTGGTCGCATTGTAACGGTAGTGAACAGATCCTCCTGAAAGACCTTCATTAATCATTCTGTCAATGTCCATAAACGATTGATCACGACCTTCATATAGCGAATCTTTTACTTCCTTATCCTTATCCATAACCGTATTACCCTCCTTATTCACTGGAATTATTCATTAGGTTGCTCAGGAAAAGGTAAAATTATAAAAAGAATGTATGATATCATGGATGATTACAAAAATTTGTGGCTTGTGCATCCGTTTTTATCAAGTTTTTTTGGAATCGATTTGATTTTTTGCTAAATGATGGAACAATTTGCTTAGCTGGACAATTCCGTTTTGGAATATGTCTTTTTCATCGAACACCATCGGTTTCGAATTAACCTCATAAATAAAAATATTTCCTTTTGTATCAATTCCAGCATCAATAGAAAATTCCCCAATGAATTGAAAACATTGAGAGAGTGTGCTGCCAATTTCATGGCAAATAGTTTCCAGTTTTTTTGTATCGACACGGTTTTTGACAAAGGAGAAGGGAAGGATAGTGCCTCCATGTACTACATGTGTTGTAATGTTTTTAGATGCGCGCACGCCAATTCCCGAAATAACATATTGGTTTTGACTGTAATGAACGAGAATGCGCAAGTCGTATTTCTGATTGTTAATCTGATCGGAGACGATCTCCTGCTGCATCATATACGGCTCGTTTAAAATGAAATGTTTTATTTCTTTCCAAATATTTTCCAATGGAGATTCATTTTTTATAGAATTTACCGTTTTGATAATGTAGTTATGTTTGGATTCGGCTGTTATTTTAATGATTCCTTTCCCTTGGCTTTGTCCAACAGGCTTTAAATAAACGGAGGGGTATTTTTCAAAAAATGTATAAAAATCTTGTTTCGATGTTACTAATTGCGATTCAGGTATGACAGGAAGAAGGTGCTTATTTTTTTGCAAACAAGTAATGACATCCCATTTATTAAAAAAATGTCTGTTGAAATATGGGATGTTTTTTTTGTTTAAAGAGCGGAAAACGAAATCTGTTTTTTGAACTGTATCGCGAAACGGATAGCGATTATAGACAACATCTGGATATAGAAACTTTTTTTTCAACCAGCGATTTTCGTTCGGTTCATATATATAGCCGACGATCGATTTTTCTTTCATGCCAGAAGGTGTAAAAACAAAGCTTGAACTGTGCTGCTCAGCCAAATGTCTTTGTATAGCTTTAAATAACGAAATGTTTCCATAAAAAGAACCGCTTCGATCGTTATCACCAGCTAAAATTCCGACGAGCATTTCATGGGGCATCATAGATCTCCTCAGTTGAAATTGTTTTTTTCATTAAATATTCGGCATATTGGAATGGAAAGCGCAATGTTTGCCGGTCTTCTTGCTGCAAATCTTTATGCATAAAAATGGAGCGGCCAGGCTTCGAGTTCGCTTCAAATAGCCATATGTTCCCGTTATTGTCGATGCCGAAATCAAAACCGATTTCTCCGATTTCACCGTCCATTTTGCGATCAATCGCCTTGCTAATAGAAAGGGCCGCGGTGGAAAGTGAACGGTAAATGTCCTCTTTATTCAGCGGCAATGATAATTCATGCAAAGATTTTATTGTTCCTCCGTTTTTTACGTGTGTTGTAGGATTTCCCTTTCCCGCCAATTTCGCAGCGATTGCACTGACAAGCCAGATTCCGTTTTCGTTCTTGTTTGTGTGCACGCGGAAATCGACAGGATTTCCACTCGAGTGGAGAAGAGAAATGCCTTGTTGAGCAATATATTGATCTAATGATCGCTGTGTAAAAAAATGCTGCAAAAAGCCTTCAATAGAAGAGGACAGCTTCAACTGGCCTTTTCCGTTCTCATCATAATAGCAGCAAAGAATTGATCCATTTTTCCGATTTTTCACCAGCTTAAATATTCCTAGGCCAAGGCTTCCGTTTTCAGGTTTTAAATAAATCGTTTGAAAGCGGTTAATCAGCTGTTCAATTGTTTTTATGGACGGAGCATGATATGTCTCCGGCAAGTAATGCCTTACTGTTTCATCTTTGGATAAAATATGATGGACATCCCATTTGTTGAAAAAGCCTGAGTTGAAAAGCGGAATTGAGCGCATAAATAAGTTTTTTTTCGCAGACTGAAAGTAGTCTGAGTTTTCTACCTTCCGATTTGGAAGACGATCATAGATGACATTTGGAAATGGAACGGTTATTTTTACCCATCCGGATTCATTGAATGTATAGCCTTCAATCATCTCTAAATCCCAATGAATTTGATGTATCCCAAATACAAAACAAAAAGCGCCTGTTGAACAGCCGTTGACCACTAATTTTGAAAAAAATATCGATCTGTCGCCCAATGGGCGCAAAAGGGATTTATAAAAACCTGCTGTGAAAATGCCGACAACGGGGCCTAAAAATAGCGTTTCACTATGGACTAAAGCTTTGATCCTAATATTTTTAGGTAAAAGCAGAGATTCGGCAATATCTTTTGAAATATAAATGCTTTGGCTGTCTTCGTCATGGAGAATAGAACGGCACGCTATTTTCCGTTTGCCGAAAGAGATCGCTTCGATCGTTACATGGGAAAAAGAGCTAGGAAGCAATACGGTTTGGTTTAGGTGGTCTGCCTGTTTAATTTGATAAATCATTTATTTCCACCCCGGTTTGTAGAGAATGTTGCAAGTAGCGGGCATAGCGGACAGGAGCTTCGTACAGAACTGTTTTTCTCGCAGGATCTGTTTTTAAAACGACATTTCTCCCTGGTTTAGAATTAATATCTAAAATCCATATCGTTTCATTTTGCAAATCAATGCCGATGTCCACACCAAGCTCAAATAAAGGAGCAAAATTTTTTTCAATTTTTTGCGGAAGATGGTGAGCAAGCTGTTCGATTTGGTTATAAATATGGTTCAATCGCTGCCTTGGAATATCTTTTTCCCATTGTTCAAGGGAAACGACAGAACCGCCTTTTGACAAGTTGGATACATACGTATGTTTTTGACCGATTCGAATTCCTTTTCCTTGCATAATCCATTGACCGAACTCGTTTTTTTGAAATAAAATGCGCAAGTCAAATGGACGCTGCTGTTTGTCCTTTAAAGGGAGCAATCGTTGAAGAATGTATGAGTCAACTTGTCTCTTCGCAAGAAATGGTTTCAATTGATTGAAATGTTTCAAACGGACGATCCTTTGATTCGCTCCAATGAAAAAGTATAGAAATAGCGTCTCCTTTTCCTTTTTAATTACAAGCACTCCTTTTCCTGAACTGCCGTGAATTGGTTTTAAGATACATTCCTCATATGATTGCAAAAATGTATAAACTTGATCGGGATGATGGAAATATTCTGTTTCAGGAAGATATTGATAAATGAATGGATCAGTTTTTAATGTTTTATATTGTTTCCATTTATCTGGGAATCCGTAGCCTAGAAAAGAAACATTTTGTTGTATTTTTAATTTTTGAACGGCTTTTTTGTTTTGAATGGAAGCAGCATCTTTGCCATAAAAACAGCGGTCATAAATATAATGTGGAAGCTGAAAAGTACTTCGCTCCCATTTATTAGATGTCAAATTGAATGTAAATCCCGTTAACGTCCCATTTGCAAATTGTACGTCCAACGGGCGAAACATAATACATTTCATATTCAATTTTTTTGCCGCTTTTGAAATATTTTTAAAATAGGCTGCTTCATGAAAATATTTATTGACTAAAAATCCGAAAGACAAAAGAGGTTCTGCCACAAATATCCGCCTGCCTCCGTTTATCTATATTTACCCAATTATTATATGAATCGTTATGAAACATCATAACCACTTATCAAGTAACAATAACGGATGATTGCTTTGGCAGACGGACGAATGGAAGGATTGAGAGAGTATTCAATATTTTTAGATGGCTTTGTATTGACTTCTAAAATCCATGGTTTCTGATCTTCGCTTACAGCCATATCAATTCCAAATTCCCCGTATTCTCCCTCCACGTTCATTTCAACTGTTTTGGCGGCTTCCAGTGCTATTTCCGAAAGAATGCTGCAAAGATGTAAACAAGTGCTTTTATCAAAAATGTCAGATAAGATTTTTTTAATTTTATACAGCTCTCCACCTTTAGCTAAATTGCTAACAAATTGATCTTTAGCGGAAAGGCGGGCGACAGAAGAGGTTATTTTCCAGTCCTGATGATTGATTTTATGACATAGAAACCTGAAATCAAGCGGTCGATTATCCAATTTGATTGTGTCGATTGTCTGCTGAATAATATGCGGTTCTCTTTTGAGATATGGAAAGAGATGTTTATACATTTCCTGAAAGGAATGAAAAATAATTGGCTGCTCGCTTTTACCGGGATGGGTAAAGTATATTTCGAAAAGATCGTTTCTATTTTTCAAGCGAATAATTCTTCTCCCTTGACTGCCGTTAATCGGTTTAATAAATACGTCTTGAAAATCATTTACAAACACTTGCAAATCTGATTTTTTTGTTAAAAGCATCGTTTTTGGAAGGTAGGGAAGAAGATGCTGGTTGGACGCAAAAATTTTATGAATTTCCCATTTGTTTAAGTAGCGGTGGTTAAACACCGGTATATCGTTTGCAGCTGCAAATTGCAAAAACTTCAAATATTTTTGAGAATACTCTAATTTTCTTGATCGAATCCGATTATAAATCACGTCAGGACAAGGAATGGTTTCCTTTTTCCAATTTTGATGAGATAAATGAAACCCTTTCTTCTGATTTTGCTGCAGATCAGTTAATGTTGAAATACAAAAAAATGCGCCAATTTCCGCACAGTAATTCGCCATCTCTTTACAAAAATCATCAATATTTCCAAACTGGATTTTTTCATCGTCCTGAATAGAATCAATCAATACACAAATGACCGGTCCAAGTTTGAAGGTGTTGGTGAATTTATCATACTGAAGACGAAGCGTTAAAGATTTTATAGGAAGATGAAGAGCGTTGTAAATCTCTTCACTGGCATAAAGAACGATTTTTTCGTTTCGGATGAAGGAGGCTTTTGTTTTAACTGTTTCTTGGCCGCAATGTAAGGAAAACGTTTGGATCAGTGGAAGGGTCAAAGCTTTTTGCAAAGAATCGCTTATTTCCATATAGAAACCGTTTTTTTCTTCGAGTGGAATCATTAAAATTTTTGTTTCTGCCATTTGAATTACCCCGTTTGCTTACAAATGTTAACCGATTTATAATATTAACTTAGGTAAATCATGCTATGATATCGTATGTCTGGCAGTTGATCTTGTGAATAAACAGTGAGGAAGATGCAAATGGAATTTATATTAACATCAGCTATGATGGTCGTAATTAGTGCATTTATTGGCGGTGTTACGAATTACATTGCCATTAAAATGCTTTTTCGCCCATATAGACCAATCTATTTGTTTGGAAAAAAGCTTCCCTTTACGCCAGGCCTTATTCCGAAACGCCGGGATGAGCTGGCTAGGCAGCTAGGAAAAATGGTGATCGAGCATTTAGTTACACCAGAAGGAATCAAAAAGAAAATGGAGGAGGTCTCCTTCCAGCAGAAAATACAATCATTCCTGCTTCAATCGATAGATGCTTGGCTTGCCAAACAAAAAACTTTAACGGAATTACTGGAAGAGTATGGAGTATCCAACAGCAAGGAAATGATTGCCACCCGACTTGAACGAGCGATTGAAAAAAGCATACTTCATTTTTTCAATACAGATCAAAAAGTCAGTCATTTTTTGCCGCAAGAATGGAAGAAGAACATCGAATTGCAAATTCCTAGTCTTGCAGAATGGATTGCAATGAAAGGCGTTCAATATGTTGAAAGTGATGAAGGGAAACAAGCGCTGCAAAGAATGATCGATGACTTTCTTCAACAAAAAGGAACGTTTGGCGGCATGATTCAAATGTTTTTAGGAAACTTGAATATCGCAGATAAAATTCAATTAGAAGCAGCAAAGTTTTTTCGTCATCAAGGGACGATTGATCTGATTTCTTCCATTCTTTTTAAAGAATGGAGCCGATTGCTTGATATGCCGGTTTCTGAGTTTACAAGCAGGATGGACAAAGAAAAGACAAGCTTGTCCATTGCAAAACTTATTTCGGAAAAAATACGTATCTACGAAACATTGGATAAACCAATTTCAGAGCTTATCCAGCCGTATAAACAAGCAATTATGGAAAAAATGCTGCCAGCCGTCATTTCCAGCTCTGTTCTTTATTTGCAAAACAGTGTGGAACAGATTATGAAAGCTTTCGATATCGATGAAATTGTGACGGCACAGGTAGAATCCTTCTCGGTTGAACGTCTCGAAGAAGTTGTACTGACTATTTCCAAAAGGGAATTTAAAATGATTACCTACTTAGGCGCTCTCCTTGGTGGTATAATCGGGTTCGTACAATCGATTATCATTCTGTTTATTTAATCCCATGAAAACAGGCAAACCGCCTGCTTCATGGGATTTTTTACATATTAAAAGAACAATTGGGCACTTTACAAGTAAAAGGTTCAAAAACCGTTAGGGGGATTCGGCATGAGCTTTTTAAAATTTTTTAAGAAATCGATCGATAAAAAGTCATTTGAACAGCTATTAGCAGACAAGGAAAAGCAAGATAGCAGCAAGCAACCGCAAAGCAATGAAACGCTCAAACGCAGCTTGCATGAAAACTTAAAAAAAATTAGAGAAGCATTTGGCAACAGCAGCGACATTGTTACAAGGGAAATAAGAATAGGAAGACAAGGGGAAATCCGCGTCGGGATTATTTATACGGACGGTTTGATTAACAGTGAAGCGAATCATAATTTTGTTATGGAATCGTTAATGTTTGAATTGAGAAGAAATGAAGTGGATCTGAAAGATCTGGCAGGTTTGACGCTGCTCAATTATATAAAAGAAATGGTCTTGACCGTCGGTTCGATTGAAGATGTGCATGATTTCAACGTTATCACGAATGCTGTTCTGTCTGGAAAAGTTGTTTTATTATTCGATGGATACGAACAAGGCTTTGCCGTTGAAATGAAAGGCGGAAAGGAGAGGGGAGTCCAAGAGACAACAACTGAAACAACTATTCGCGGTCCTCGGGAAGGATTTACGGAAAATTTGCGTGTCAATACTTCCCTTATTCGCAGAAAGATAAAAGACCATCGTTTATGGATTGAATCAAAAAAAGTCGGAAAAGTAACAAAAACGGAAGTCAGCATTATGTATATTAAAGGGATTGTGAGAGAAGAAGTGGTGCAGGAGGTCAGAAGCAGAATTGAACAAATTGATATTGATGGAATATTAGAGAGCGGTTATATCGAAGAGCTGATTCAAGATGACTCATACACGCCATTTCCAACTATTTATAATACGGAACGTCCTGATATCGTGGCAGGACATCTTCTCGAAGGCCGCGTAGCCATTTTAGTGGACGGCACTCCTTTCGTTTTAACTGTACCGTCAATTTTTGTGCAATTTCTGCAATCCCCTGAAGATTATTATCAACGCGCAGATATAAGTTCATTAATTCGTTTTCTCCGTTTTTTCGGTTTTTTCACTGCGCTCCTTGCACCGTCTCTTTATGTTGCTATTACAACTTTTCATCAGGAAATGCTGCCGACACAGCTTTTGATCAGTCTTGCCGCCCAAAGGGAAGGCGTTCCGTTTCCCGCATTTATTGAAGCATTTCTAATGGAAATTATGCTTGAAATTTTAAGGGAAGCAGGACTTCGAATGCCAAGAGCTATCGGACAAGCCGTTTCAATTGTTGGAACATTAGTTGTCGGGACGGCAGCAGTAGACGCGGGAATTGTTTCCGCCGCAATGGTAATTGTTGTAGCATTTACAGCTATCTCAAGTTTTATGGTCAGCTCGTATGACCTAGCGATCACCGTGCGGATGTTACGATTTGTTTTTATGGGGCTTGCCGCATCTTTCGGTTTGTTCGGAATTATCCTTGGATTGGTGGCGCTAGTTCTTCATTTGAGCAGTCTTCGTTCATTTGGCGTCCCTTATTTAAGTCCAATGGCTCCGTTTACGCTGGCAGATCAAAAGGACGTTTTTATTCGTCTGCCCCGCCGTCTGCTTATTTTTCGACCACGAGTTTTTAGTTCACAGCAAAATACGAAAAGAGAGAAATCACTTTTTCAAAACGAAAATCAACGAAAGAAGAAATAGATTACCTAAAGGGGTATTAAATGAATGTGGAACATAATCGGCATTCTTTTCGTTTCTGCATGTATTTTTATAATCGAAGCTCTGCTGCTATTAAAACATAAGCTCTGGAAGGATTTTATTGTGTTTATCATTTTTCTTTTTTTAGGAACAGGATTAAGTATTGCCAGATGCATTAATTTTCCTATTCCAAATCCGATTGAATTGCTCACATGGATCTACCAGCCGCTAAGCGAAGCAGTGAACAAAATATTTCAATAAGAGGTTGGTGAAGGTATGTTAGACAACGGGAAAATAACAGCAAATCAATATAAAATGTTAGTTTTATTATTTACGATTGGAAGTTCAATTCTCGTTGCTCCTACTGCATTAGTGAATGATGCGAAACAGGATGCTTGGATAGCAACCATTTTTACGGTCATCATCTCCATTCTTTTAGTGCTTATGTACATTAAAATATATTCAATTTTTCCAAATATGACTCTTGTAGAAATATGCGAGCTTTTGCTCGGAAAATGGATTGGAAAATTCGCGGTTGCATTATTTCTCATGTATGCTTTTATTTTATCCGGTGAATTGCTCAGGGAAATCGGCGATTTTACAACTACTCAAATGATGCCTGATACACCGATCGATGCTATCCATATTGTTTTTATGGGAGTCGTTGTTATGGCAACCCTTTTAGGATTAGAAGTGATTGGACGTTCTTCAGAAATCATTTCATTATGGCTATTCATCCTTTTAGCAATCTATTTCATCGCGATTTTGCCTCAAATCAAAATAGGAAACCTGCAACCGATATTGGGAGAAGGAATGAAACCGATTTTATTTGGGTTTTATCATTTTATTAGTCTGCCGTATTTAGAATTAATCGTTTTTTTAATGATTGCTCCCTTTGTCAATCATCAAAAAGGAGCAGAAAAAGGATTTTTAGTAGGCGTTATAATTGGAGGAATCCTGCTTACATTTGTTGTCATGTTTTCTATTCTTGTTTTAGGTGTCGAAAATACAGCCAGACAAATATATCCGAGCTATGCCCTGGCAAGAAAAATTGAAATAGGAAAATTTTTTCAACGCGTAGAGGTTATTATGGCGGGAATTTGGTTTTTATCTATTTTTTATAAGCTAACCATCAGTTTTTATGCTTTTGTTTTAGGTCTCTCTCAACTATTTAAAATAAAAGATTATCGTTCGATTACTCTTCCTATTTCTATGATGCTGATTGTGTATGCGATCGCCTTCCATCCGAACATCGTTCACTTTTTTGAGTTTGTACATAATATTTGGCCTTTGTACTCTTTAACGATCGGGTTTCTTTTTCCTCTCATCCTGTTGGGTACAGCTCTAATGAAAAAACGTCAGCGTCATGTGAGGGGAAATAGATGAATAAGCGGTTGACAAGTCTTTTATTCATATTGGCGTCCATCATGTTGCTGGCAGGCTGCTGGGATCGGAGGGAGTTAAATGACATCGCAATCGTTTCAGCATTAGGAATAGACAAAGTAGATGATGAATTACTTGTAACGATACAAGTGATCAACCCGGGACAGGTAGCAACTGTAAAACAAGGGGGAATAACAAAAGCTCCTGTTAGAACATTCCAGTCGAAAGCGCGTACATTGTCTGAGGCGATGAGAAAAGTGACAACTTTCTCGCCAAGAGCCGTTTATTCAAGTCATCTCCGCATGTTGATTATTGGAGAGGATTTAGCAAAAGAAGGAATGGGGGAAATTATTGATTATGTAGTAAGGGGGAAAGAATTTCGGACAGATTTTTATCTCTCTATCGCTAAAAACACTAGAGCTGAAAACATTTTAAAAGTACTTAGCCAGCTGGAGACAATTCCTGCACATAAATTAAGTTCTTCATTAAAGTTATCTGAAAAATCATGGGGGCCTATCGAAACAATAGAAATCAATCAATTTGTCAACGAGTTAGTTTATAAAGGCATTGAACCTCATGTGATAGGTGTAGAAATAATAGGCAATCCTGAAGCTGGAGAAAAAATAGAAAATGTTGAAAAAACAAAAGCTGATGCGTATCTCAAATTTGGTAGTGTAGCTATCATGAGGAAAGATAAGTTAGTTGACTGGTTAACGGAGAAGGAAAGCAATGGTCTCCATTATGCATTAGGAAAAGTGCAAAGAGCAGTCATTAATGTGCCATGCAAAGAGAAGAAGGTGGCAATTGAAACGATCCGAACAAACAGCAAGATTCAAACAAAAGTTGACGGTCATCAGTTTAAAGGCACCGTTCAGCTGCATATAGATGGGGCGGTAGCCGAGGTTCAATGCGAACGAATGGATTTGGAGAAAATAGAAACGATAAACCTTTTGCAGAAAAAAGCTGAGGAAAAGGTTAAAAAAGATATTCTGACAGCTATTCAAGCTTCCCAGAAAAAATATGAAGTAGATATTTTTGGATTTGGAGAAGCCCTTCATCGCAGCCATCCGTCGATTTGGCATAAAGTTAAAAAAGATTGGCACTCTCATTTTAAAGATATACCGGTTCATGTGGATGTTGACGTAAAGCTAAGGAGAATCGGCACAATTAATAACTCTCCTCTTCATGAAATGAAACCGTAGCTTCCCGAACTTCCAAAAAAAAATTCCTCAGGGTGTAAGGGAATTTTAAAACTTTTTTGACAGGCGGCCTTGTCATCCTTTATATTAGCTAAAAGGGCTCGCGGAGCGAGGAGGGATTAGGAGTGTCTAATATTTTATATAATTCCGCGTACGATTTGAAAAAAGCATTAGAACAAAGCAAGGAATATATTCAATTAAAAAAATTGTATGATGATGTCCAACACGATGAATCAGCGAAAAACATTTTCCACAACTTTCGCAGCACTCAATTAAACCTGCATGAAAAACAAGTAACCGGAAAAGAAATTACTGAAGAAGAAATTATTCATGCAGAAAAATGCGTTCAATTAGTACAGCAAAACGGCAAGATTGCTGCATTGTTGAAAGCAGAGGAAAGCATGAATATGCTTTTACAGAGGATAACCAGCATTATTTTGGAGCCGCTTGATGAGCTTTATAAAAAAAGTGAATAGTAAAAGAAAAGAATATCAAATCAAGGATTTTATTGAAAAAAGTAAAATATTTGGTAGTCTAGAGTGAGATGTACTTTTTGTGCATCTCTTTTTTCATTTTCAAAATTGGAGGGAACAGATCATGAATCAAAGACTCATTTTCCATTTTTTTATTAAAGAAAAAGGAGGTGGCATATTTTATGAGCCATAGTACGCTATCCAGCTTAAAAACGGCATTGCGAGAACAATTAACGCTTTTTCAGAAACAACAAAATGACAGAACTTCTCCAATCGGCCGATTTTATATGAATAATCAAAAAAAGTTTTTGCAATATGTAAGGGAATTGGAACAGCTTTTTAATCAAGAAGATGAAGATATTTTCACAAAAGTTTTTATTGGGGCGACAGTGAAAATTGTATATTTGGAAGAAGAGGATGAAGAAACATATACAATCTGTTTTCCTGAAGAAGCTGATCCTGACCAAGGGAAAATTTCATTTTTATCTCCCATCGGTAATCAGCTGCTGCTTGAAATGAGAGGAAATTCGATTGATTTAGACATACCTGGAGGAAAAACAGCTGTTAAAATTTCTGAAATCCATTATTTAGAAAAATAAATTATGAAACATGAAAGGGGAGAAATCCCCTTTCATACTCTCTTCATTTCCTCTTGCAGCGTCGAGCTGTAGGAATTTCTAATAAAATATTACTTGCGAAAACCTTGATTCATTGAGATACTAAAATGTAAGGGTTTACATTACGAGCCTCTGTATATTTCGGGGTGGTTGTCATGAAAGATGAAAAAATTGTCGGCAGTTTCCAATTAATGAAATCATTGAATAAATCTTTAATTCTTAATACAATTCGGACACACGGATCGATTTCAAGATCTGACATTGCGAAAGAAACAAAATTAACACCTCCGACAGTCACAAATATTGTAAATGAATTGTTGGAAGAAGGATTGGTAAAAGAGTGGCAGACCGGATCTTCCAGCGGGGGAAGAAAACCCATTTTGCTGAAAATCAACTCATCAAATTTTTATGTTTTCGGTATTGATATCAGCCCGAGGGAAATCCGATTTGCCATCACGGATTTAAACGCTCAAACACTTTTATATAAAACAATCACGATGAAAGAAGAGATGACGAGTTCACGTTTGTTCCAAATGATTGCTAAACAGCTTTACATTATGATGGATGAAGCTTGTATAGAATTAAAAAAATTTGTAGGAATTGGCATCGGTATTCATGGCAGGATTGACGCAGATGAAGGTTCAAGCGGTTTTGCTCCCCAATTGCAGCATCGAAATGTACCGTTAAAAAAAGAGCTTGAAAAAGAATTTCGTCTTCCTGTCAAAATTGAAAATGATGTTCGTGCCATGGCAATAGGCGAAAACTGGTTTGGCAGCGGGGTGGGAATTAGCAATCTTGTATGCATTAAGATCAGTCATGGAGTTGGGGCAGGTTTGATTTTAAATAAGAAGCTGTTTCATGGAACGAACGGACTAGCGGGTGAAATCGGCCATATGTTTATAGAAAGCAGCGGTTTGAAATGTTCGTGTGGGAAAGACGGATGTTTAGAGGCGCTTGTTGGGTCTGAAGGGATAAAACAGCGTACATTAAACAAAATATCGCTTGGGTATAAAACGAAATTAATAGAACGGACAAACGGAATGATAGAAAATGTGAACGGAGAACTGATTTATGAGGCTGCATTAGAAGGAGACCTGCTTGCTAAAGACATTTTAGAGGAGACTGGCAGGTATTTAGGAATTGCCATCATGAACATTATCCATTTATTCAATCCAGAGCGTATTATTATTGGGGGCGGATTAGCAAAGGCAAAGAATTTTATTTTAACTCCGATTCAAGAAGTGGTTGAACAAAGAGCTTTGACAGAGCAAGCGAAAAAAACAGAAATTGTGTTGTCAAAGCTGGGAGATCAAGCGACGGTCATTGGCGCTGTTGCCCTAGTGCTAAATGAAATGTTTTCTGTTCAATATGAATCGGTGTCATAATGTTTCCCCTTCCTTTAGTACACAAAAGTTCTAATTTGTCTCACAAGGACATATTTTCATAATAGAATTTAACAACAAGAGAAGGGGGACAACACATGCTCTACCGCTTGCTTGCCTTAAATATCGACGGAACGCTCCTCCGTTCAAATGGACGCCTTCAGCATTCTACGAAGGATGCGATAGAATTTGTTCAAAAAAAGGATGTATATATTACTTTGGTGACGAACCGCCATTTTCAATCGGCAAAAAAAGTTGCAAAGGCGCTCAAAATAGACAGCCACTTAATTACTCATGGGGGAGCGTTCATCGGAAACCGTTTAGATGAACCTCTTTATGTGAAGCGAATTTCAGAAGAAAAAACATTTAATATTGTGCAAGTGCTCGAATATTTTAATTGTAATATTCGAATCATTCATGAGCGTTTTTCGATCGGCAACCGGAAAAAAATCTCTTCAAATCTTGTAAGCAAAATGCTATTGAATTCGTCAGATCCGCTTTTTTATCCAATTCAATTTGTAGAATCTCTTGCTGATGCGTTAATTGATGAGCCAGTAGCTGCCCCAAAAATTGATGTATATTTTGATACGAAGGAGGAATTGAAAGAGGCGGAAAAAACGATACTTGATTCTTTTTATGATGTAGATGTGATCGAGATTCATGACGGAAAAATTGAAATTGTTCCAAAGGGAATATCTAAACTGAATGGCTTGCAGGTACTTGGCAATCATTTAGGCATTAAGCTGGATGAAATGGTCGCAATCGGCGACGGCCTTGACGACTTGGATATGATCCAGCAGGCAGGTTTGGGGGTTGCGATGGGGAATGCTCCGTTTGAAGTAAAACGGGCAGCAGACTGGATCACGAGGTCGAATGATGAACAAGGCGTTTCATATATGGTAAAAGAGCATTTCCGAAAACAATACCCAATTAAATTTTTAAATAAAATTAAAAACAGATAAAAAACATCCGCTTCTTAGGATGTTTTTTTCGTATTGACTGAAAAAATCCCCTTTAGTACACTATAAGGAGTTTTATTCTATTCGACAAGGTGATCACATGCGCATTCAAATCAGCGGCATAAATGATGAACGTTTTATGCGGCCTCTTCAGTTAATATCTAATTTGTTTTTTGAAGAAGCCGAAATTTTTTTAAAACCTTCTGAACATGATATCGAAGCATTATTCAATTTCGAATTCAGACAGAGTGATTTTCGGTTGGCTTGCGAGCTAAAAGCAGAAGGAAAAACGTATGAAGCTTTTTTAGAAAAAAGCTTTACCGCAACAGATGAAAAAGAACAATTCAAACAAATGAAGCAGGCGGTATTGAATGTTTATGTAACAGCTCTTCAACAGTATACGGGAATTACGCAAAAATGGGGGATTTTAACAGGTGTCCGACCCACTAAGCTTTTTCATAAAAAGAAGCTTGAAGGAAGAAAAAATGAAGAAATTTATAAACAATTAAAAGAAGATTTGCTCGTATCAAATGAAAAAATTCGCATCATGGAACAAATTGTAGAAAAACAATTAACTGTTGTTCCTGATCTTTACAATTTGACAAAAGAAGTAAGCATTTATATCGGCATTCCTTTTTGCCCGACAAAATGTGCATATTGTACCTTTCCTGCCTATGCTATTGGCGGCAAGCAAGGAAAAGTTGATTCTTTTCTCGGCGGTCTGCATTATGAAATGAGAATGATCGGCGAATGGCTAAAAGAACGAGGCATCAATATTACGACCGTTTATTACGGCGGAGGGACACCGACAAGCATTACGGCAGAAGAAATGGATATGCTTTATGAAGAAATGTATACATCTTTTCCAAATGTTGATCGCATTCGGGAAATCACAGTAGAAGCCGGCAGGCCGGATACAATTACAAGAGAGAAGCTGAATGTTTTAAAAAAATGGAACATAGACAGAATCAGCATTAATCCTCAATCATATATACAGGAAACATTGAAAGCAATCGGAAGACATCATACAGTTGAGGAGACGATTGAAAAATTTCATTTAGCTAGGGAAATGGGCATCAACAACATCAACATGGATTTAATTATTGGACTGCCGGGGGAAGGGTTAAAAGAATTTGAGTTCACCCTTGAGGAGACAGCCAAATTGATGCCTGAATCATTGACTGTCCACACGCTTTCCTTTAAGCGGGCATCGGAAATGACAAAAAACAAAGAAAAATATAAAGTAGCTGAACGAAGCGAAGTAGAAAAAATGATGAATAAAGCGGTTGAATGGACAAAGGCAAATCATTATGAGCCTTATTATTTGTACCGTCAAAAAAATATTTTAGGAAATTTAGAAAATGTCGGATATTCCCGGAAGGGTTATGAGAGTATATACAATATAATCATCATGGAAGAAATGCAAACGATTATCGGATTAGGCTGCGGGGCATCAAGCAAATTGATCGACCCGGTTTCCCGGGAAATCACTCATTTCGCCAATCCGAAAGATCCGAAATCGTATAACGATGGCTTTAAACATTATACAAATGAAAAAATCAAATTGCTAAACGCTCTTTATGGCGAAAATTGATAATTTTACGCTCCACAACGTATCGGGTCGTGTTGAAAGGAGGGCCCGATAGAAAACAAGAGCTTGGGAACGTCGAAAATGGAGAACGATTTCCGTATTTCCCTAAAAACACTTTAGAACAAATTTTAATAGATGAGATCGCGAGACTTAATCATAAAAGCGATTGCGCCATTAGCCTGCAACAAACGTAGCCGGCAGACTTCAGACAAAACATACAAAAGCAAGTAGAGAAATACGAGCTATTCTCTACTTGCTTTTATTTTTAGGACTTCTTGGACAGCCTCTGATAAATCTGTTTCATCATGTTAGCTTTAAATTAATGGGATGATATTGAAGGGGGCTCTGTGAACAAAATGGGAGATAATAAGATGTTCATCATAATTGGAATAGTCGGTCTTTTAGCTATTACTTTTTCAAATTTAGTTCTTAAACATGATGTCGTCGCGACCATTATTAGCATTGTTGTGATCGGGATTTTAGTGAGCTCCAGAACCAAAATCATCCTAATTTTTGAGAGGCAGTTTTGGAAAGAAAAATGCCCCCCACAAAATGCAGGGGACTAGGAAAAAACTGATTTTAGATGCCCACTACAATTTTTCCACACGGGTAAATGGCTAAAAAGCGTCATATCCATTTAGATATTTTAAATTAGCCTCATAAAATTTGGGGAGCAGGATGAATATAGCGGGCGGCTTATGCCGCGCAGTATTTTTGTTGTGAAAGACTTCCCCTGTCATTGTTTTGTGGACTGTCAATCCTGTTAAGTTTTAGCGATGAAATAAAACAAGCCGGCCAGAAGAAGTAACTAAGCGATGCGCGGTATTTAAACATTGATGCTCCTTCAATATTTCTGAACCGATTTCTTTTGCCTCTTGTTCTGAATTTGCTTCAAACTTTTCATTTAAAAACAGTTCTCCTTTGTTTGTAAACGCAGTTAAAAAATATGTCGGCATTTCAAACATCCTCCTTTTTTAAAAAATATATTTCTTTTTCCTGAAAAAAAATCCTTTCAGCTTTTTTTAAAAAATTTTTTGGCAGGGGCCCGGGTACCGGGATGTATTTTTTCACATTAAAATGATATAATATGGAAAAGCAAACGTACGTTCCGGAAACGAGTGAAAAGAGGGAGACTATGACTCGCCGCATAACATTTATACATACGGCAGATTTGCATTTAGATAGTCCGTTCACAGGGCTTGAGCATTTGCCGGAAAGCATCTTTAAAAGAATTCAAGAAAGTACTTTTACGGCATTTGAACGTGTAATTGAACTGGCGGCAAAAGAAAAAGTCGATTTTATACTGATCGCAGGAGATTTGTATGATGACGAAGACCGCAGTTTGAAAGCCCAGTTGAGATTAAAGAAACAGTTTGAACGGCTCAATGAAGAAGGCATCCAAGTTTTTATTATTTTTGGAAATCATGATCATACAGGAGGTAATTGGGTTCATATTCAATGGCCTGAAAACGTTCATATTTTTTCCGATCGTGATGTAGAATGTATACCGTTTGTCCGCGACGGAAAGGTTTTAGCCAACATTTACGGCTACAGCTATCCGACTCGTTCGGTTACAGAAAATATTGTCTATAAATTTCAAAAAAGAAGCGAAGCGCCGCTTCATATCGGTCTTCTTCACGGCACCGCGTCAGGGACGGAAGGACATGAGCCGTATTGTCCTTTTACGATTCAAAATTTATTGGAAAAAGATTTTGATTATTGGGCTTTAGGACATATACATAAACGGCAAATTTTACATCGTTCCGACCCTCCGATTATTTATCCGGGAAATATTCAAGGCCGCCATAAAAAAGAAACGGGAGAAAAGGGAGTGTATCTTGTAGAATTAGCAGAAGGCGGGAAAAGCGCGTACCGATTTGTGCCGGTATTTGACATACTTTGGAATGAAATCAAGCTCTCTGTAAATGAAATAGCTGCTGTTAGCGAGCTATATGATCATATTCGAGCGGTAAAGGAACAGCAGAGACGAAATGGCTCGGCTCTTTTGACAATTATGCTAGATGGAGCTTCATCATTGTTTTGGGATCTTATGGATCAGGATCATTTGGATGAGCTTGCGCAAATATTGAATGAAGAGGAAGAAGGAAAGAACGAATTCGTTTGGATTGTTTCCATTCAACATCAAATCGTGCCGAGCGACGACTTTTTCTCCTCCTCTTACATTTCGAAAGATTTTGAACAAATTTTGGATCATTTTCATCAATTTGACGAAGCGATGGAGCCTTTATATAAAAATCGTTTATTTCGGCGTTTCTTTCAATCTTTCACAGAAAATGAAAAAGAAGAATTGATAAAAGAAGCGAAAACAATGATTTATTATGAGCTGTTTAAGCAAGAATGGAAGCGGTCGTAAAAAAGGTGATAAGATGAAAATAAAAGAACTGCATATTTATGGCTACGGAAAATTTGCAGATAAAAAAATTTCATTTTCGGATCATGGCATACAAGTCATTTACGGTTTAAATGAAGCCGGAAAATCGACGCTGATGTCTTTTATCCATAGCATGCTGTTCGGATTTCCCGTTAAACAGCATCCGGATAAACGGTTCGAACCAAAAACGGGCGGAAAATACGGCGGGGCATTAATCATCGAATGTGAAAATTTCGGAACAGTAAAAGTGGAGCGCGTAAAAGGGAGAGCCGCAGCGGGGGATGTAACTCTTTATTTCCAGGATGGACGGACAGGAGGGGATAAAGAGCTGGCTGAAATTTTAAAAGGAACCGACAGACCAACATATCAAGCGATTTTTTCCTTTGATTTATTCGGGTTGCAAAAAGTGTATGAGCTGAATCGTGAGAAGCTGGGAAAATATTTATTTTTAACAAGTGTATTCGGGTCTGATCAGTTATATCGTTTAGAGGAGAAACTGCAGAGAGAGCAGGAGGATTTGTTTAAACCGAACGGACGAAAACCGTTGCTGAACAGATCGTTAAATGAACTGATGGAGGACTTTGCAGAACTGCAACATGCAAAAGAACAGCAGCGCGCTTACAATTTTTTGATCAAAGAAAGGGACAGCTTAGAGAAGCAGCTGAAGGACTGCCAGAACGAGAAGGTGACGCTGAAAACAGAACGGAAAAAAGTGGAAAAACAAATAGCAGTTCTTCCCCTTTTGGAAAGACGGAAAGAATGCTTGCAGCTGTTAAAAGATTTTCCTGACGGCATTCAATTCCCGGAGGACGGGTTTGTTCGGCTGGAAAAGCTTTCGGCAAGAAGAGACGAAGTTTTAGAACAGCTGGGAAGGGTGCAGGAAAAAGAAAAGGGGATCGAGGATTCCTTATCAGCCTTGAAGATCGACGGCCGTCCAGCTGACGAGACAATATTTGAGGAATTAAAAAGCCAATTTCCCCTCATCCAAAAACAATTAGAAGAGCAAAAACTTTTCATTGTTCAACAACAAATGATGGAAGGACAGATTCATGAGGAGCTCATCTATATTTTCGGCCATCAAGATGAAAATGCTATAAAAAAAATCGACACATCTGTTCGCATGAAGGAAAAAATAAAGGATGCTGCGAAGAAATATGAACAATTATTTCAAAGAAAAAAGCTTCTCGATGAACAATATGAGCGTGCCCAATATTCGCTGGAAGAATGTGAGCGCCGCATAAAAGAATACGAATCTTTTCTGCTTGATCCATCTGAAAGGGAAAGATTAATAGAGGAGCAGTCAGCCATAGAACAAGAAATGGCGCAAACGGCCGACAAACATTATTTAAAAGAGCAGATTGCCCAGTTAAAAGCAAAAATCAATGAAAGAGAAAAAAAGAATCGGGAAAAATTAAAAAAATGGAAAATTCTCACTGTATCTTTGCTATCTGTTTTTGCGTTTGCCATTGTTCTTTCGTTCGTTTATAAGAATTGGCTGTTTTTAACAGCGTTTCTTCCTTTCATCATTGTTTTCTTTTTCTTCCGTCCACAGGATGATGAGCTGTTAAAGCATTTACAAAATGAGCATGGACAGCTTGTGAAAAAACTTGATAAACAAAATGATTCCCGAATCTTGGAAAGAACGTTGCGTTTGAAGCATATTAAGGAAATATTATGGAAGGATCAGCAAGTCCGCCAAAAAATTGAGATCGAGAAGATGAATTATAAAGGTAAAGAACAAGCTTATGAACGGATTCTTTCGTTATATGACGAATGGGAACATGAAAAGTATCAATTGCAACATTTAATTTTCCCGTTTTATGAACATTTTCATCTTCCGAAAGAAGCCGAAGGATCACAATTGCTTGAGCAGTTTGAACGCATCGCAAGCTGTCAAAAGCTGATAAGAGAAAAAAGAATGTTAGAGGAAAAAGTTCGTTTGTATGAAGAAAACTTAAATCAGTTTAGAAAAAAGTTTGATCCTTTGTGTGAATATTATAACATTCGTGCCGACTCAATTGAGAAACGCTATTCAGAACTGAGAAGAATAATGGAAGAAAATATAAAGAAACGATCGCAAAAAGAGGCATTGATGAAGCAGCTAAAAGAGGTTCAAGAGGAAAAAACAAAATTTCGTTTGACCTTTCAAAGCATTGAAAGAGAATTAGAGAAGCTGTTTCAGTCAGTCGGAGCAGCAAGCGAGGAAGAATATAGAAAAATAGGAATGCTCAAAAAAGAGAGAGAAAAAATCGAAACCGAATTAAACTGGATTGAAGGGCAGCTGCGAACGAAAGGATTATTGACATCAAGCGATATGAACGATTATCAAAATGAGAGGGCTTTGAAAGAGCGAGAAACATTTCTTGAGGAAAAAGAAGAAGAACTCGAAAAAATGGAGGATTCTATCCGGAAGAAATTAGCGGAAACAGAAATAGAGATTAGAAAAATAGAACTATCAGGTCTATATTCTGAGTTGAAATATTCGTTTGAAATGAAGCGTTCTGTAGCAAAAAAGCTTGCGAAAAAATGGGCGGCAATGGCAGTGGCAAGAGAGATGCTGAAACATACGACGAATTATGTTCGAAATGAAAAAATGCCGAAGTTGTTGCATAAAATGGAATATTTTTTCCGAATAGCAACGTCTGGGGAATACGAAAACATTTATCTGGCGGAGGGTTCGCCTTCTTTCTCAGTGAAAAGGAAAGACGGGCTTATTTTTACGGCTGAAGAACTGAGTCAAGGAACAGCTGAACAACTGTACACGGCGATCCGGTTTGCGCTGGCAGAAAGCATGCAAAAGAGAATTCATCTTCCATTAATGATCGATGACAGCTTTGTGAATTTTGACCATTTGCGCATAAAAAATATTGTGAGTATTATGAGACAGCTGTCGGATCATCATCAAATGCTGCTGTTTACTTGCCATCAGCATATATTATCTTACTTTCAAGACGAAGAAATCATTTACTTATAAAATATATTTGTTAGACCGTCGCACATTTGGTTCGTATGCTATACTATAAGTTACGAGGCGGAAAGTGGAAGGAGAATACGATGGCTAAAGGAATTATTCATTACAATGTTGGGGAGCAGGTAGATCTTTTTTTGCTGATAAAATCAGTAACAAAAGGTATTGCAAGCAATGGAAAACCTTTTTTAACGTTAATTTTGCAAGACCGTTCCGGGGAAATTGAAGCAAAACTATGGGATGTGAGCAAAGAAGATGAAGAAAATTATCTGCCTCAACAGATTGTTAAAATATTTGGCGATATCCATCATTACAGGGGAAGAAATCAACTGAAAATCCGCAACATCCGATTGGCAGAGCCGCATGAAAATTTAAATGTACAGGATTTTGTAGAAAGAGCGCCATTATCTCAAGAAGAAATGGTTGAAAAAATTACGAAGTACATATTTGAAATGAAAAATCCAAACATTCAACGGATAACAAGATTCTTGATGAACAAGCATCAAAGCGCTTTTCTCTTATATCCGGCGGCGACGAAAAACCATCATGAATATGTATCAGGCCTTGCCTATCATGTTGTTTCCATGCTTGATCTTGCCAAAGCGATTGCTGACTTTTATCCGAGTTTAGACAAGGATTTATTATATGCCGGGGTCATACTTCATGATCTTGGCAAAGTAATTGAGCTGTCGGGCCCCATTTCCACTTCTTATACAGTTGAAGGGAATTTGCTTGGGCATATTTCCATCATGGTAAACGAAATTGGAGAAGCAGCGAAGGAACTTGGGATTTCCGGCGAAGAGGTCGTCATTTTGCAGCATATGGTATTGAGCCATCACGGGAAACCGGAATGGGGAAGTCCGAAAATGCCGATGGTTAAGGAAGCGGAAATTCTCCATCATATTGATAATATCGATGCAAAAATGAACATGCTGGACCGGGCGCTTGAACGAGTCAAGCCGGGAGAATTTACGGAACGGATTTTCGCTCTGGACAATCGCTCATTCTATAAACCGTCATTTCATCGATAGAGAATCATAATATAGAGCCCCTTGCATAAAATGAAATAAAAAAGCTTGTCTATGCAAGGAGGAGATGGAATGACGTTTCTGCCGTGGTGGGTATATTTATGTATTGTTGGAATTATTTTTAGTGCATATATGGCATATAAAACAGCTAAAAAAGACAAAGAAATAGAAGAAATTTTTATTGAGCGGGAAGGAAATGTATATATCGAAAGAATGAAAAAAGAAAAAGAAAAGCGAGCGAAAGAAAAGATGACATCTGCAAATTAGAAACAAAATTGTGTCAGCTTTTCTACTATGCTTTCAATTTCCTCTATCCGACCAGCGGGAGCGCGACGATTTTCGGAAAAACATCATCAAACAGTCAAAAGACATCAGACAAAACGTGAGCTGCTTTAATCCGGATAAAAAGATCCATTGTCAACCCGGCAAAGCTGGTGCAGGTTGATAAAAAAACATTTATATACGCTGTCATGTTTTGAATGCTAAAAAGGGGGGACGAAGCTTTGCTTTTAGTCCCCCTTTCTTCTATATGCCATATGTTAATTTTGGGTTTCAAACAAATCTTTTAGATCTTTGTCGTTTACTTTTACATCTGCGTTTTTAATTGCTTTGTCAATAGCTTCCTGCATCAATGACGGATCAGATATTTTCTGTTTTTTGACATCTTCTTTCAGGCTGTCTTTCATTTCTTCGAATGGTTTTACCGTCTGAGTGATTTTAATAATGTGGTAACCGTATTCTGTTTTAACAGGGTCGCTGATTTCTCCTTCTTTTAATTTAAATGCCACATTTTCAAATTCTTTCACCATCTGGCCTTTGCCAAACCATCCAAGATCTCCGCCGTTGGAGGCAGATCCGTCGATCGAATATTCTTTTGCCAAATCCTCAAATTTTTCGCCTTTATCAAGTTTTTCTTTTACTTCTTTCGCTGTTTTTTCATCTTCCACTAAAATGTGGCTGGCGCGTACTTTTCCTTTCAATGAATCATAATATTCTTTTAAATCTTTATCTGTAATTTTAATATTCGCTTCTGTTGCCTTCTTGCGTAGCAAGTCGACCTTCACGATTTGTCTCAAAACCTTGTCTCCGTATTGCTGAGCAATTAAATCGTACTGGGAGCCGTACTGCTGTTTCATTTTTTCGAGCTCTTCATCAATTTCTTTGTCGGAGACTTTAAATTTTTCGCTTAATACTTTTTCATGCACAAGTTCTTGTAAAACATCTTTACCAAAACGGTTTTTCAATGCTTCATAAAATTCGTCCTTCGTAATATCTCCGGCTTTTGTTTCAACGACCGCATCATTTGCACCGTTTGAACATGCATTCAAAGCGAATAAGCTGGCCGTTGCGATAACCGCTAATGCAAATTTTTTCATACTTTACAACTCCTACCTTTTTTTGTCTATCTAAAACAAATATACTCACATTTTGACATGAAACTATATGATTTGCAACTGTTTGTCCAAGTAATGGAAAAATCGTTTCGAATTTGGGTTAAGAAAATTCCAGTAAGAAGGACAAATGCCTATGCGAAAAAAAGAACAGTGCATACGATAACGTAAAGACACAAAAAGGGGGTGTCGTGATGAGCGGAGGATATGGTGGAGGCTTTGCGTTAATCGTTGTATTGTTCATCTTACTAATTATTGTTGGTGCTGCTTGGATCTATTAATGGTTTCAAAAAAGTCGGCAGAAGAGGTTTTCTGCCGGCTTTTTTAATGAAGTAAAAAAACTTTTAAGTAAAGGAAATTTCTATGTATGATGAAATTAGTAAAATGGTAATTAAGACATTAATGGTGCGGAATACGTTTGACTGTTTTTCTTCAGGGAGTTCACGAATGGAACAAAGAGCAGTTGTCAGTTTGTTTATATAAAATAGAATGAAGACGGCAAAAATGATAAAATATAATAGCATTTGAAATCCCCCCTTCCATTCATACCTATTACAATATCAAAATAATGACAAAAAAGATAGGGTTATGGGAAATTTTTGGGGAGTTTTCAGCCCCCATTATGAACCGAAGAAAGATGTGATGGAATGAAAGATTTAGAAAGAAGACTGGAAACTCTAGAATATTATATGTCTTTGTTTATGAAAATGATGAATATTGAAATGTATCCTTTCTACAAGCTCGTGATGGAAAAAGGGCTTATGAAGGAGGAAATAGAAGAGGTTTTTCGCATATGCGATGAATTAGCAAAGGAGCATGAGGAGCAAAAAGCGCAAGGATTTGTATATTTTGAAAATCTTCTTACGCTTTTTGCCGGACAGCTGACGCCAAAGCTGGATGTCAATGAAACGATCGATGCCCTTTATTTACAAGGGCTGTATACTGAATTAATGAAAGACTTAAAACGAACTATTGATTCACTGTAGTTTTTAAATAAGAATGTTCCTCCACATCTTTCTTTTTCTTGATTTTTCCGTCTTCAATGACAAAGTCATTTTCGATATTATTGAATGAGCGTTCAAAAATTGTCATGAAATCGTCTCCGTAAATGTTTCGGATAATTGCTGTAATTTCGATCATTTCAGGAAATTTTCCGTATAGATTTTGCAGCGGAAGCGCGCCTTTCAGAACGGTGTTTTTGGATGGATCATAATCTTCAAGAAGCTTAAGCAGCACTTCCTCTCCTTTTTCTGTTAATTGTATGTAAGTATTTCTTTTATCATTTTCTTTTTTGGAAAATTTTAAATAACCGCGTTCTTCTAATTTTTTCGAAAAGTTGAATGCCGTCGATACGTGCATGACCCCAAATTTTGCGATTTCTGAGATCGAGGCTCCTTTTAAATGATAGGCGATCCATAATATATGATGTTCATTGATGTTTAAATCATATGGTTTAATCCAGCGCTGCCAATCCTTTTCAATGGATTTCCAAAGCGCTTTGCTTAGCTGAGCGACACGCTGGCTGAACAGAAGTGCATCTTTTATCGTATAGCTGTCGAGCGATCTCTTCAATTTTTCCACCTACTTTGTATAATACTAACATTTTTAATATCTTCTATTATGCCAATAAAATAAAGATTTATAAAGATGTAATTTACGAAATTTTTAAATAAATAGTGAAACACTAAAAATAGTACACATAGAAGCGGTAATAAATTTTGCGAAGAATGATGAGAACGATCAAGATTTTCTATACTGTAACAATTTTTCATGATTATAAATTATAGCAAAAAAGAATTGACACCCTGCCAATTCTTTGACATGCTTAATATTTTTAATTGTAAAAGGCTTCCGCAAACTTGAAGCGTCAGTTTCTTTCTTTTTTGATTTGATCTTCTAGCTCTGTTAATTTATCTTTAATCTCTTTTACATGCAGCTCCAAATTTTTTTTATTCGGATCAATTTCCATCTGCCATGCTTGAATGGACCGATTGACATCTGCAGCGACTTCTTTAGCAATTTGCAAGCCTTCTTTCGCTGATTGTGCGATTTGCTTTTTTAACGATTTCCCATCAGATTTCAAGTCTCCAAATATGTTTTCAAGCTTATGCAAATTGCATCTGGTTTTTTTTAAAACATTGCCGTTCCTCGCTTGAGCCGTAATCAGTGCAGCTGCTCCGGCAACAACACCGCCGACGAAAAATCCATATAGAAAAGATTTGCCTTTTGACATTTTTACCACTCCTATAGTTCCTTGTTTTCAAAATCCGTCAATAAAAACATAGCCTTAGTTGAAGATGCATAAACTAAAAGTAAGGGAGGGAAATTATGGCGGGTGTTATTTTTTTATTTTTTATCATTAGCATGTTGTTTCTTGTAGGAGCTTTTTATAATTTGAAGTTAGCCAATTCTGCGAGTTCATATCCTCCAAAACATCTTCTGAAAAAGAGGGCGTCAGTTTTAGCGATTGGCGGATTAACGTCACTTTTAATAGCTTTTCTTCTTTATTATATACAATAATAAAACCCGATCATAGATCGGGTCAATCTGTTTTATTTATTTTCTGATAGAACGTTAGAACGTTTAAGAATGCTTTCAACAATGGGATAAATAATCACCATTGCAATTGTATTGATAACTGTTGCCGGCAATACAACCGCAAGGAACAATGCAGTAAATCCGGCGCCTCCTGGGAGACCTACAAGTAAGAGCGCTGCTAAAAGAAACACTGTGCCGGAAATTAATGTTCCTATGACTGTTAAAATTCCCGCCCTTGCTATTGCTTGTTTGAGTGGTTTTAAGGCTAGAAATAGAAAATATATTAAAAATGCCGTCAAAATTTTATCAATAATATTCGGAACGAGTCCGCCGGGAAAACTGGTTGTCAATCCGGATAATATGCCAGTTGCAATGCCCAGCAGACCGGCGTTTGTCATCCCAGGAAACAAGAAAATTCCTAAAAACATCATCAACAGCATCATATCCGGCTTCATCCCGTTAAATATGGGCGGCACAATCGCATGAAGAGCAACGCCGATGGCGACAAATAAAGATAAAATGACTAATTCTTTCGTTCTCATCTCTAAACTCTCCTCTTCTGTTCTCATCTTTAATAAACTTTCCACTATTATAGCGTATGATCGTTAAAGTTAGGATAGGCTTTTAATGTTTTTTTCTGAATTCTTTCATAAACTGGGCGAGCTTTTCACATGCTTCAATCGTTACCGCATTATAAATGGATGCACGGCAGCCACCGACAGAACGATGACCGGATAGACCTATTAATCGATTTTCTTTTGCCTCTTGAACAAACGCTTTTGTCAATTCATCAGACGGCAGCGTAAATGTTACGTTCATGAATGAACGGCTTTCTTTTTCTGCATGTCCTTTGTAAAAGCCATCGCTTTCGTCTATAGCGTTATATAATATTTGAGCTTTTTGTTTGTTTCTGCGTTCAATTTCAGCTACTCCGCCTTGTTCTTTTACCCATTCCAACACTAGAGAAAGCATGTAAATGGCAAAGGTCGGTGGAGTGTTATATAAAGAGTTTTTGCTTGCATGTGTTTGATAGCTCAAAATAGTTGGTACATTTTTATTTGCTTTTTCAATTAGATCTTTTTTAATGATGACAACAGTGACTCCGGAAGGTCCTAGATTTTTTTGCGCCCCTGCGTAAATGAGATCGAACTGTTCGATATTCAGCTCTCTGCTCAAAATATCGCTGGACATATCCGCAATCAGCGGTGCATTCGTGCTTGGGAACTCATGCCATTGCGTCCCAAAAATTGTGTTGTTTGACGTAATATGCAAATACGCAGCATTTTGGAGCGAATTTGCCTCGAATTGTTTTGGGATGTGTGTGTAATTTGACTCTTTGCTTGATGCCAACACATTTGTTTCACCAAATTTTTTTGCTTCGCTTAACGCTTTTTCAGACCATGCTCCGCTTAAAATATAATAGGCGATATTTTCATTATTCAAAAAATTCATCGGGATCATGGCAAATTGCAGACTTGCCCCGCCTTGTAAAAATAACACATCATACGAATCAGGGATATTAAGCAATTCTTTCAATAAGCTCTTGGCATTATTGTGAACCTCATCATACGCCTGGCTCCGATGGCTCAGCTCCATGACGGACATGCCTGTATGATTGAAATTCAACAGCTCGCCTTGAGCTTTTTGTAATACTTCGACTGGTATAGCTGCTGGTCCTGCATTAAAATTGTATACTCGATCCACGATTCGTCCTCCTTTTAACACATTTATAAAAACATCCTATCATGAAAAAAGGAGAGGGGAAATAAAAAATTTTGTGTCGGTTAGAAAACAGTAAGGATCCTGTTGTTAGGATCCTTTAGCCGTTTATTTTTTATTGCAATCCGCCTTTTATTGTTTCAGCAAGCTGTGCAAGATCTTCTGGAGTATAATCATTTTGATGGGATTTCCATACTATGCCTAAACCATCTTCTTTTCCGTGTCGAGGAATTATGTGCATATGGTAATGAAACACTGTTTGACCGGCTTCTTCGCCATTGTTATTGATTAAATTTAATCCTTTTGGATTCAATTGTTTTTTTACCGCCTTTGCGACCTTCGTAACAGCTTCAAAAAAGTTTCTTGAGATGTCAGGTGTGAGCTCGAAAACGTTTTCTTTATGTACTTTTGGGATGACGAGTGTATGTCCTTTCGTTACCTGCATAATATCCATAAAAGCTAAAACGTGTTCATCCTCGTATACTTTTGCACAAGGAATTTCTCCGTTAATAATTTTACAAAAAATGCAATCGCTCATAATGACACTCCCCGCAATTTTTTTCTTTATTTTACCACGTGTTGAAAATGAAAGAAAACATAAAAGGGGCTGTCCAAAAAGTCAGGGTAACTGACTTTTTGGAGCCCCTCATTTTTTCACTTTTTAAAAAAAATGCACAAAAAAATCGTCCTTTCTAGTAAAATGAAGTTACCACACAACATTACAGAAAGGACGATTTTTTATGAGCAATCAAATGATTACTCGTGAAAATTATAACACACAAATGACACTTCCTCTAGATGGAAAAGAAGAAAAAACTCCTGCCAAAAGAAATTTAGCCCCTACTTTCAAACCATATGACAACCGTCAAGTTCAAATGATTTATGATATTGAATCTCTTATACCCGAACATCACGTGGCACGTGTCGTGGACGAAATGGTGGAGGCGATACCAGATAAACAATTGTTTTCTCATTATAAAGGCGGCGGCAGAAGTTCCTATCATCCCAAAATGATGCTGAAAATCATTCTGTATGCTTATTCTCAAAAGGTTTATTCCTGCCGAGGAATCGAAAAACTCGTTAAAGAAAATATTCCTGCCATGTGGCTTTCAGCGATGCAACAACCAGATTTTCGCACCATTAATGAGTTCCGAGGGGAACGGATGAAAGCTTTCATGGATGAGCTCTTTGAAGTCATGATTCTCAAATTGATAAAAGAACATTACATCACGATGGAAAACTACTTTTTGGATGGCACTAAGATCGAAGCCAATGCCAATAAGTATTCTTTTGTGTGGAAAAAATCCACTTTGAAATTCGAAGAGAAATTAAAAGAAAAAATCCAAGAAACACTAAAGCACATTCATGAATTAACCCAATTAGAAGCCGGAACAGGGCAAAAGGAAAGCGATCAACATACAGAGATCACCGAACAAAACATGGAGGAAATCGCAAAAGAAATAGAAGAAAAAGTTGAAACGCTAACGGAAGAAATCGAAAAGGAGACCGATACATCCATTCGGAAAGAGAAGCGAAAAAAACGCAGTCAATTAAAGAAATCGGTGAAACAAATTCGTGAAGATTTCCTGCCCCGAATGGCAAGATACAAGGAACAAAAGGAAATGTTCGGTGACCGTAACAGCTACTCGAAAACAGACAAAGACGCAACCTTCATGCGCATGAAAGAAGACCATATGAAAAACGGTCAGCTCAAGCCCGGATACAACGTGCAAATGGGGACAGAGAATCAGTTTATCTTGTTTTATACCATTCATCAACGACCGACCGATACACGTTGCTTTATCCCACATATGGAGAAGCTAGCCTCCAGTTCATTACCGATGCCCAAAACGGTCATTGCGGATGCAGGCTATGGTAGTGAAGAAAACTATGTATATGCAGTTGGTGATGAGAAAGAGCCCCGTTTTGAGTTTCTAATTCCTTATGGGAGCTATGTAAAAGAACAAACACGTACATACAAAAAAGACATTAAAAATGCCAAAAACTGGACCTATTGTGAAGAGGATGATTGTTTTATTTGCCCGAATGGAAGGAGAGTAACGTTTAAAAAATACCAAAACAAAAAGAATCCATCTGGCTATGAACAAAGCTTCAAAATATACGAATGTGAAGATTGTACCGATTGCCCATTGAAAGCGAAATGCACAAAAGCGAAGGGAAATCGTCAAGTTCACTGGAATCCCATCTTCGAAGAAATGAAAGCAAAGGCCAAAACAGCCCTTGAATGTGAAGAGAAAGCCGCCATCTACGCTCGACGCAAAGTCGAGGCAGAAAGTGTGTTCGGTCACATCAAGGGCAATCGGTCGTTCCGCAGATTTTCTTTGCGGGGCCTCGACAAGGTACATGTTGAGTTTGGGATTGTGGCATTAGCCCACAACATACTGAAAGTAGCCGGCATCCGCCAGCTACTTTCAGATAAAAATCGAAAAAATATAAAAGCAAGTGGAGAGAAACGAATTGTTTTTCTCCACTTGCTTCATTTTAGGGACTTATCGGACAGCCCCTTGAAGAGGGGTTTCAATGCACATGTTAAAAAAGCGATTTAAAAGTGTCTTTCGTCAACACCCCATTTTCAAATAATGAATGGTATTCCTTTTTGACACTTTAAACTTTTGTTAGAACACGACATGAAAAAATTTTAATGACAAACATCTGTTAAAGTGTGTTGTCACCCTCTTCAGTCAATAGCATACCCACTAATTTATTTTTTATGTTGTGTAAAATAAAAAAATTGAGCGTTTTTTGATGATAAATATGAAAAGGCGTTTAACGCCTCGGGAAAAAAATTGGCGGCATAAGCAAAAAGCGTTAAGTCAAAAAAACCGCTCGCTCTAAAAAAACAATCCGGCGCCGTAAGAGAAAATTGGCTTTGTGAAATGTTTTTAGCATTCGCAGCCATCTGCCAAAACAGGTTGCTTGGAAAATGAACGCTTTTCCTCACGGTTCAAATGAAAAAGAGCTTCCTGTTGAAAATAAATTAGGACGCTTCCTTAAATGCCATAAAGTTTATTCAAACCGTCCATGAAAAACGATAAAAAACAGATGTCCAAGAAGATTCTTCCGTTCCGTTCCATTCCTTTATCGTGCCAAAAACTTTCCCGAAAAGTACATATAAACAAAAATATATGCAAATAACGCATTGACTGCCAGCTGGACGCCGACAAATAAAATATTCGTTTGCGTTAATAAAACAATGGTAAGAACGGCTAGCTCAATGAAAAGAATGGTAAAAAGAAGGCGTAAAAAGCTTTTTTTCTTTACATTTTGTGGAACTGGATATAAGTCAGCGATAAAAAGAGCATCATAATGCTTGTATAAGCTCGTTAATTGAATTCCGGTTAGGAAGAGAACAGCTGCCGGCAAAATGATGCAAGATACAAGTGACAAAGGCAAAAAGATGCTGACAATAACGCCGATCATCAATAAGCGGATAAACAATCCGAAATAATCTCCTGAACGAATGAAGGATCTGGAAAACATATATAAAAATACATTTGATTGCTTGTAAGGGATGAAAGACAAAATCCAGTCCATCCATTTCCGTCTTTTTGCTTCAGCCTTCAGTTTCGGCACATCAGTAAACATATTGGCCAATCTATAAAATGATTGCAATTTGCGATTTTCCTGCAAAATTAAAAATTCCCACTGCAGCGTTTTGTTCCTCGTTATCTTGAAGAAATAAATGGTTACCAATGCCATCATGCCGTAAATAAACAGGGACAGCATGCTTTCCTTAACAGCCAAATAAATTACCGTGAAATTGACAGCATATCGGACAAACTTATCCATTATCTGGGATAACCGCTCCGGAAAATGGGTCATTTTCCATTGAATCCACAAATTCCAATATTTAATAACCGTAAGCTGGAAGATAAGGAATAAATAGTTGATGCCTTCACCTTCACCGCTTTGAAAATATAAAGGTGCAAGAATGATTAGGCATACGATCATTTGGACAGTCTGAAGGATATAGCTGTATATAAAAGCACGCTGAAAATAATGGTTTAATCCTTTTTCCATAGGCAGTAAAAAGATGATGTCAGGTTCTTTTAACAACGTGCGCACTTGCGAAAAAGTTACCGTTAATGCTAACAAGAGTGCCATTAAGAATGCTGATGGAAAATGAGGTGGGAGTTGATCAAGCCATTGCTGATACGCATAGGCTCCTCCGCCTAATAAAAACATAATCACTAAAAGCAGATGATCGTTCAGCATATAACGCAAGTATGTTTGTGTTTCTTTTATATGTGCTGCCAAACGGGCAGGCCAAATATCATTGATTGATCTCATCGTCTTGCTCCTTTGTCAGCCGAATATAAAGATCGTCCAATGTTGCACCAGGCATATTGAATTGCTCCTGCAGCACAAGTTTAGTTCCTTGAGCCCGGACGGTTCCGTTGTGCAAAATCACAAAAGTGTCACAAAACCGTTCTGCATTTGCTAAAATGTGGGTTGACATTAAAATGCCAGCACCTTGTTTTTTCGCCTGATTCATGAGATCAAGCAGGGCGTGAATGGCTAACGGATCCAGCCCGACAAACGGTTCATCAATTATGTAAAGGGATGGCTGAACTAAAAAAGCGCACATAATCATGACCTTTTGTTTCATCCCTTTAGAAAAATGTGCCGGAAACCATTTCAACTGCTTTTCCATTCGAAATGTTTTTAAAAGAGGATCGAGCCGCTCGTTAAATGTCTCTTCACTGATCCCGTGCGCCATAGCCATCAATTGCAAATGCTCAAATAACGTCATTTCTTCGTATAAAATAGGGGTTTCAGGAACAAAACTAAATTGCTTTCGATATTGCACCGGATCTTCCTGAAATGTTTTGCCGTTAATTTTAATAGTCCCGTCACTTGGCTCCATCAAACCGATGATATGCTTGATCGTTGTGCTTTTCCCCGCACCGTTTAATCCAATTAAACCGACCATTTCATTTTCGTTTACAGTGAATGAAACATTTTTTAAAACAGGCTTATTTGTGTACCCGCCGGTAATCTGATCTACTGATAATAAAGTCATATTTTCCGCCTCTCCCCTTTATTTTTTTAAAATTAAATGAGGCTTGATGTATTTAGCCGTTTCAACTATTTTTGCATGTTTTGATCCATTCTTCTCTCTTTCCATTTTAAATCATTCCTTCTCATCTTTTACAATATAATATTTCTTTACTCGGGGTGGAGAAGGAAAAATGAGTTTATCGCTCATCCCTAAAGCTTTTTTAAAGTGGTTAGCAAAAGCTTCGTTTTGCTCCCATTTGTTAAAATCTTGTTCTGTCTCCCATAAAGTGAAAATGATATAAGTGTTTTTGAAAAGAGGGCGGAGAACTCTTAAGGCAACAAAGCCCGAATGGCTTTCAATGAATCGAGATAGCTCTTTAAATTGCTGTTCAAATAGAGGTTTTCCTTCATCTGTAACAGATATATAGGTAAACACCGCAAACCCTCCATCGCTGCAGATGCTTCCTCTTTTATCAATAATTTCATATTTTTTGGGTTCTTTAAAAATTGTTGTTCCTTTTGTTTCATGCATAAGGACGGCGCTTTCACCGTCATGCATGAATAACATGCATTCTGCTAGATTATTTTTTTTGATTTTGCTTAAATATTCAATAGTGCCGAAAGCTATATAAACATTCATAACAGTCACCTCGCACGAAAATCACTTGACAATTTGCGAAAAAAGTTAAACATGTTACATACTGTATCCAAAATTATACAATACTAATTATGGGAGTTAAACAGAGGTGAAAACATTGTTGAAAAAAATAAAGATGATCTCGGGAATCGTTTTAGCTGCTGCTGTGTTAAGTATTATCGCATACTTTGCCATGATTTGGATAGGCGCTATCGTTGTGGATGAAAAAAAGCTTGTTTTGCATTCTGCGACCTCTTTGATCGATCAAGAAGGACGGCCCATTACGAAATTATATTTAGAAAACAGAGAGATCATCGATATTGATAAAGTTCCGAAGCATGTACAAAATGCTTTCATCGCTGTTGAAGATAAAAGGTTTTATGAGCATCACGGCATTGATTTTCGGGCAATTTCAAGGGCGCTGTTCAAGGACATTGCTGCTTTCAAAAAAGTAGAGGGCGGCAGTACAATCACCCAACAGCTCGCCAAAAATGTTTTTTTAACAAACGATAAAACGGTTTTGAGAAAAATGACAGAAGCTATCATTGCCATTTATCTTGAACAGAAATATAGCAAAAGAAAAATTTTAGAGATGTATTTGAATCAAATCTATTTTGGACATGGCGTATACGGCATCCAGTCTGCATCAAAATTTTTTTTCAATAAAGATGCCTCTGAACTGACTATTGAAGAAGGGGCGCTGCTAGCCGGCCTGCCGAAGGCTCCAGCAGCCTATTCTCCGATTTTGCACCCAGAAAAAAGCTTAGAAAGAAGAAATGCGATATTAACCTTAATGGAGCGCGAAAACTATATTTCTCCGGAGCAAGCTGTCAGAAGCCAGGGGAAAACATTAGGTCTGAATATTCATAAAACGGAAGATAAGCCTTGGCTGTCCGCCTATATTGACATGGTATTTGAGGAAGCGGAAAATAAGTATCATCTTTCAAATGAAGAACTCCTAAAAGGCGGATATAAAATTACCGTTCCGATCAATATCGATGTTCAGGAAAAAGCATTCAAAGTTTTTAAAGAAAAGGCTTATTTTCAAGGTACGAAAGATGATGCTCAAGGCGCTTTTATTTTATTAGATAATAAAACAGGCGGTGTGCTCGCTGCGATCGGCGGACGAAATTATGTTTCCAAAGGATTTAATCGATTGACAGCGAAGCGCCAGCCGGGGTCAACGTTTAAGCCGATAGCTGTGTATGCTCCGGCAATGGAGGAAGGACTTTTTCAGCCTTATTCTCTTCTAAAAGATGAGAAATTGGATTATAAAGGATACTCTCCAAGCAATTACGATGGACGTTATGACGGACATGTAACCATGTATGATGCGCTAATCCATTCAAAAAATGCTCCTTCTGTATGGGTGCTCGATAAGCTTGGAATCGATAAAAGCAAAGAGTATTTAGAGAAAAACGGGATTTATATTGAGGATAAAGGACTGGCGATTGCTTTAGGAGGACTAAAGTACGGCGTGTCGCCGTTTGATTTGGCAAATGCATACAGAACTTTTGCCAATAATGGCCAATACAGCAAGCCGTATTTCATACAAAAAATTGTGAATGCCAACGGCGATGTAGTGGCAGAAGTAAAAAAACAAAAATATCAAGTTTTTTCTCCGCAAACCTCGTGGAATATGACGAGGATGCTGGAGCAGGTTGTTAAAGAAGGAACTGCCAAAGCGGGACAATATGAAGGAGCTTTAGCTGGAAAAACGGGTACGACATCATTTCCTGGGAAAAAGGGCGCCGTGATGGATGCATGGTTTGTCGGATATACTCCTGACGTGACGGGGGCAGTGTGGATCGGATATGACCGGACAGATGAAGAACATTTTTTAAAGGGTGGGAGCGATTATCCAACGAAAATGTTTAAAAATATTTTAAGCGGTTTGAAATTTGAGGAAAAAACATCCTTTACGATTCCGAAAAAAGTGAAAGATTTAGAAAAACCAATCAGGCTTTCACAAATCCCTTCGCTTTCCGCCACATATCAATTTCACGCACTTCAATTATTTAAAGTGACATTAAAATGGCCTGCTCAAGATGATGACCGGGTCGTATACCGAATTTATGAACGAAGCGGAGAAAGCAAGAATTTGGTCGGATCTGTACAGGGAAAAGGAGAATATGAAATACCGTATATTAACATTTTTTCAGAGCATTTTTATCAAGTTGTCCCTTATAATCCACAAACCCATCAGGAAGGGGAAGGTACTGATTTTGTCAGCCCGCGCTGGGAATAACAAAATGCTGGAAAGATCTTTCGTCGATTTTATGACATTTCCCTTATATTCCTATACAATCGGGCAAGGGAAGAGGTATAGTTTAAAAAGAGTATTAGAAAGGAATCGTTTTTAAAGGGGGATTTACATGGATAGGAAGAAAAGCTTTAATGATACTTTTTTAAAAGCGTGCAGAGGCGAAGCGACGGACTATGTTCCTGTTTGGTATATGAGACAAGCCGGGAGATCCCAGCCTGAATACCGGGCGTTAAAAGAAAAATACAGCTTATTTGAAATTACTCATCAACCAGAGCTTTGTGCATATGTCACTAGACTTCCTGTCGAGCAGTACGGGGTTGATGCCGCAATTTTATATAAAGATATTATGACGCCGCTGCCTGCCATTGGAGTTCAAGTTGAAATTAAAGCGGGAACAGGGCCTGTTATTGAAAATCCGATCAGGTCGCTGGAGGATGTAAAAAAACTTGGTGAAATTCATCCTGAGGAAGATGTTCCATATGTTTTAGATACGATTAAGCTTTTAGTCAATGAGCAACTGAACGTTCCGTTGATTGGATTTGCCGGAGCACCATTCACACTTGCCAGCTACATGATTGAGGGAGGCCCTTCCAAAAATTATAACAAAACAAAGGCATTCATGTATGCTGAACCAGAAGCTTGGTTTCTTTTAATGGAAAAGCTTGCCGATATGACCATTGCTTACGTGAAAGCGCAAATTGACGCAGGGGTTAAAGCGGTGCAAATTTTTGATTCATGGGTCGGAGCATTAAATGCTTCTGATTATCGATATTATATTAAGCCGGTGATGAACCGCATCTTTTCGGAATTAAAGGAAAAAGAGGCGCCGCTTATTATGTTTGGAGTGGGTGCAGGACATTTAGTAGAAGAATGGAATGATTTGCCTTTAGACGTGATCGGTTTAGATTGGCGTCTGTCGATTTCTGCTGCCAGAGAAATGGGGATTTCCAAAACATTGCAGGGAAATCTTGATCCGGCAGTTTTGCTTGCGCCGTGGGATTTTGTGAAAGAACGGGTAAAGGCTATTTTAGATGAAGGAATGAAACAGCCAGGTTTTATTTTTAATCTTGGACATGGCGTCTTTCCACAAGTAAAACCGGAAACATTAAAAAAATTAACGGAATTTATTCATGATTATAAGCAAAAATAGATCGAAATAAATGATCAACTTGAATTTTGGAGGTGCACGTAATGTCGAAGAAAAAAATGGGTTTGTTAGTGATGGCTTATGGTACACCATATAAAGAAGAGGATATTGAACGCTATTACACCCACATTCGCCATGGAAGAAAGCCTGATCCAGAAAGTCTGGAAGATTTAAAAGAACGATACAAGGCGATCGGAGGCATTTCTCCTCTTGCTAAAATAACAGAGGAACAAGCGAAAGGTTTAGAAAAATATTTAAATCATATTCAAAATGAAATAGAATTCCATATGTATTTAGGATTAAAACATATTGAGCCGTTTATTGAAGATGCAGTTGAACAAATGAATAAAGATGGAATTACTGAGGCGGTCAGCATCGTTTTAGCTCCGCACTATTCGACCTTCAGCATTAAGTCGTACAACGGCAGGGCAAAGGAAATTGCAAAAAAACTCGGAGGGCCTTCCATCACTTCTATCGAAAGCTGGTATAAAGAACCGAAATTTATTGAATATTGGGCTAAACAAATAAAAGAAACGTACGCGAAAATGACTGAAGAAGAACGGGAAAAAGCTGTATTAATTGTTTCAGCACATAGTCTGCCGGAAAAAATTGTGCAATTAGGGGATCCTTACCCAGATCAATTACAAGAAACAGCTGAATTAATTGCAAAAGAAGCCGGAGTGCAGCATTTTGCTGTTGGCTGGCAAAGTGAAGGCAATACTCCGGAGCCGTGGCTCGGACCAGATGTTCAAGATTTAACAAGAGATCTGTTTGAACAAAAAGGATACCGGACGTTTGTTTATGCTCCAGTAGGTTTTGTGGCTGATCACTTGGAAGTTCTATACGATAACGATGTCGAGTGCAAGGCAGTAACAGACGAGCTTGGAGCAGCTTATTATCGTCCAGAAATGCCGAATGCAAAACCTGAATTCATCGATTGTTTAGCTACAGTCGTGTTAAAACACTTAGGAATGTCAAAATAAGAAGGAGATTTTATGGGAAGAAAAAAAGTAGCAATTGTTGGCGGGGGAATAACTGGGCTTTCAGTTGCGTTCTACTTGCAGTCAGAAATTAAAAAAAATCATCTTCCAATAGATGTTGTGCTGATTGAAGCGAAGCCGCGATTAGGAGGAAAAATAGAAACGATAAAAAGGGACGGATTTATCATTGAAAGAGGTCCGGATTCCTTTTTGGAGCGGAAAAAAAGCGCTACGCAGCTTGCAAAGGACGTAGGGCTTGGAGATTATTTGGTGAACAATGACGTGGGGCAATCTTTTGTCCTTGTTGGCGACAAGCTCCATCCGATCCCAAAAGGAGCGGTTATGGGCGTGCCAACAAATATTGCTTCTTTCGCCACCTCCGGTTTGTTTTCGTTAACTGGCAAGCTGCGGGCTTCGTTTGACCTTTTCCTGCCGAAGAAAAAAGTGGACGGAGATCAGTCATTAGGCGGATTTTTTGGCCGCAGGCTCGGCAGCGAAGTGGTTGAAAATTTGATTGAACCGCTTCTTTCCGGGATTTATGCAGGAGATATTTATAATTTAAGTTTATTAGCAATCTTTCCGCACTTTTATGAAATTGAACAAAAGCATCGCAGTTTAATTTTAGGAATGGCCAAGCAGGCGCAAAAGTCTAAACAAAAACAACAACAGGAGCAACATAAAGGGATTTTTCAAACCGTTTCAACTGGTTTGCAATCGATTGTTGAAGCAATAGAACGCCAATTGGATCATACGGTAGTGAAAAAAGGAATAAAAGTTTCGGAGATTAAAAAGGAAGATGATCTCTACCATTTGGAATTATCTGACGGAACTGTTGACAAGGCGGATGCGATAGTCATTACCGCTCAGCATGATGCTATTCCATCTATGTTTCCGAATGAGCAGCAAACACTCGCTTATTTCAAAAAAATGCCTTCAACATCTGTTGCAACCGTTGCAATGGCTTATCCGGAAGAAGCTGTTCAGCTGCCCGCAGATGGAACGGGGTTTGTTGTTTCGAGAAACAGCGGCTATACGATTACTGCTTGTACATGGACCAACAAAAAATGGCCGCATACTGCTCCGAAGGGCAAAACGCTGCTAAGAGCGTATGTTGGAAAAGCAGGAGATGAAGCGGTTGTTGACCAGCCGGATGATGTGATCATTCAAACCGTTTTGGATGACTTAAATCGATTGATGCCGGTAAAAGGAGAACCGATTTTTTCTATTGTTACAAGATTGAAGGAAGCAATGCCTCAATACATTGTCGGACACCTTGACAACATAAGAAATATAAAAAGTATTATGGGACAAAAATACCCCGGAATATATTTAACGGGTGCCTCTTTTGAAGGATTGGGGATCCCGGACTGCATTGATCAAGGTAAAAAAGCGGTGAAAGATGTTCTTCAATTTTTACATTTGGGACAAGCTTAAAAGGCAGGCTTGTCTCTTATTTTTTCAGAGGAGGCATCCATTTTAGCAAGTTTTGACGCTTCCGACTTCTGATCTTTAAAACGCCTTGGTTGGTTCCCATTGTTTAAAGTCCGACAATTCAAATTGAAGAAAATATATATTTGTTGAACAAGTTAGCATTTCTGTTTTTTTTAGAAAAAGCGATCTGGAAAGATATAAAAAATTCATTGCACATCTGTTGACCATTGATCTATAATCAAAAGAAAATCAAGGGATCCCAAAGTTTTTGGAGGAATGAAAGTGGCTACAATTGAAGATGTGGCAAAACTGGCTGGTTTATCGAAAACGACAGTTTCAAGGGTGATAAATAATCAGCCTTACGTATCGGAGGAAAAAAAACAATTAGTGCTAGAAGCAATGAAGCAATTAGGGTATGTACCTAATTCTTCAGCTAGAAGTTTAAGAAATCAAAAAACTGAAATTATTGCTGTCATTATTCCTAGGGTTATGAACCCGTTTTTTGGACAATTTGTTGAATCGCTGGAAATCGTTGCGTCTCAATACCATTATCAATTGATTGTTTGTCAAACGTTATATTCAGCAAAAAAAGAATTAGACTATTTAAACTTGTTAAAAACGAAACAAGTAGATGGAGTGATTATGACGACATTGCTAAATGGCTGGGAGGCTGTTGAGCCGTTTTTAGAATACGGTCCGATTATTTTATGCAACGAATTCGATGAACAGGCAAATGTCCCGATGATTCATATGGATCAAAACTACGGAGGGTATGTTGCAACTAAGCATTTAATCGATCAAGGATACAATAAAATTGCTTTTTGCTGTGGAAATGTAAACAGTAATGTTTCGAGAGCTAGGGAAGAAGGTTTTCGAAAAGCACTTCGTGAAGCGGGATTGTACCTTCCTGAGCAATATATTTTCCGAAATGTATTTACATTTGAAGACGGAAAAAATGTCTTGAGGAAAATGATGGAGATGGTTGAAGCTCCAACGGCGGTCTTCACAGGTTCTGATGAAGTGGCAGCCGGGATGATTTCTGAGTCAAAGAGACTTGGCGTCCGTGTCCCGGAAGAATTAGCGGTCGTCGGGTTTGACAATCAGGCTATAACTGAACTGATGGAGCCTATGATTACGACGGTTAATCAGCCGGTGAAAGAAATGGGTCATTTAGCAATGGAAGTGATGATGGAAAAAATAAAAACGAGACGGTATAAAGAGAGAGAGGTGCATCTTTTGCCTCTTACATTAATTGTAAGGGATTCTTCAAAGCTAGCCAATTACAATGTGTATTAGTACAGGTTAAGAGAAGAGAAAAAATATTCAGGCAATTCTTTTTAGAATTGCCTGAATAAATTTATTTTACATGTAAGCAATGATTGCATTTGTTCCCGTAGCATTCGTGCTGTTCTTCAATTTCTTTTCCGCATTCAATACATTTTTTTCTTGGCAAGTTTCTAAAAAATTCAGTGATTTTTTGTCCTAACATTTATTATCCCCCCGTGCTGTTGTTATTAACATTGTATTATAACAGAATGAAAAATGTCAATACTGTTTTAAAACATTTTTTCTTATTGAGGAGGATAAGGGTGATGAAAGTAACAGTTGTAGGGTTCTGGGGAGGCTATCCAGAAGCGAATGAGGCTACATCAGGCTATTTATTTCAGGAAAAGGGGTTTAACCTGTTAGTTGATTGCGGAAGTGCTGTATTATCACAGCTGCAAAATTTTGTATCACTTTCAGATTTAGATGCTGTGATCCTTTCTCATTATCATCATGATCATATTGCAGATATTGGACCGCTGCAATATGCAAGACAAATTACCGGCATGTTGCAAAAATCAAACAAAATTTTGCCCATTTACGGACATAGCCTTGATACAAAAGAATTTGACAGACTCACACATTTGAATGTGACAAAAGGAATTTCATACGATCCTGATCAATCGATTTCGATCGGTCCGTTTACGATTACATTTTTAAAAACAGATCATCCTGTTGACTGTTTTGCCATGAGATTTACTTCAGGACATAAAACGGTTGTATACACGGCAGATTCAAGCTTTAAAAATGAATTCATTCCATTCAGCCAAAATGCGGACTTGCTTATATGCGAATGCAATATGTATGCGAATGAAGACGGCAAAAAGTTTGGGCATATGAATTCCCACGAAGCTGCGACAATTGCTAAGGAAGCAAATGTAAAAGAACTTTTGCTGACTCATTTGCCTCATAAAGGCAATCATGAAGAATTGATAGAAGAAGCTAAAACGATTTTTAATGGATCGATCAAGCTGGCTAAAACAGGGTTGTCGTTACATATTGATTAAAGAGAAATTATATTAGCAAAATTATGGGACAGCCTTTTGCCGAACATTTCATAAACTTAAAGCTACTTGCAAACTTCATTTTGACAGAATAGTGTTCCATTTTCTGTAAGGGTGCAGTATGTTGGCATCCTTATTTTTTTGGAAAATTCGTCAGAAAATAATTGAAAATCAAAAATATATTGTTATAATTTAAAGCATAAAAGTAAAAAAGGGGGAAGAAAATTTTGAAAACTAGGATAGGAGCAATCGGAGGAATTTTTTTGATGGCGCTCCTCGTGCTGTCAGGTTGTGGAAGCAGCAAAGGGTCCAGCAGCGAAAGCAATAGTGAAGAAGGAAAGAAAGAAACATTTAAAATTGGTATCACTCAATTTGTAGCGCACCCGTCGCTGGATGAGGCATTGAAGGGATTTCAACAAGCAATTAAAGATAAAGGGTTAAATGTAGATTATGATATTCAAAACGCTCAAGGGGATCAATCGAATACCCAAACGATTGCGAATAACTTCGTCGGAGATAACGTCGATTTAATTTTTGCGAATGCAACGCCTAGTGCACTTGCTGCAGCAAATGCTACAAAGGATATTCCAATTGTATTTACATCCGTAACAGATCCTGTCGGCGCCGGGCTTGTGAAAGAGATGGAAAATCCAGGAGGGAATGTAACAGGAACAACTGATACCCATCCTGATGCCATACCGAAAACGGTGAAATTTATTGATCAATATTTAGATGGCAAAAGAATAGGAATGATCTATAATTCAGGCGAACAAAACTCTGTTGCGCAAATTGACCTTGTTAAAAAAGCGACAGAAGGAACGGATTTGAAAATTGTCGAAGCTTCTGTTTCTACTTCAGCTGAAGTGAAACAAGCTGCTGAATCTCTTGTCGGCAAAGTCGATTGCTTTTACATTATCACTGACAATACCGTTGTTTCTGCGCTTGATTCGGTCATTTCCGTTGCAAATGAAAACGATATCCCGCTGTTTGTCGGTGAATTAGATTCAGTCAAAAAAGGCGGTTTTGCTGCGTACGGATTTGAATATTATGACATTGGCTATGAAGCAGGAGAAATGGCTGCAAAAATTTTAACAGAAGGGAAAAAGCCGTCTGAACTGCCTGTTCAATATCCGCAAAACTTAAAGCTTCTTATTAATAAAAAAGCAGCAGCTGAGATGAACGTTAAGATTTTAGACGAGTGGAGCAAAGAAGCAGAGTTTATTGAGTAATTTGGAAGGGTGTTTACATGCTGACAGCAGTATATGGCTCACTTGAGGCGGGACTTATTTACGCAATAATGGCTCTCGGAGTCTATTTATCTTTTAGAATATTAGATTTTCCAGATTTAACGGTTGACGGTAGCTTCGTTACTGGAGCTGCCGTCGCAGCCGTCATGATCATAGACGGAGCTCATCCTGTTATGGCGACGATTGCCGGAATGATTGTCGGCTTTCTAGCTGGGATCTTAACGGGAATTTTGCATTCGTATGGGAAAATTAATCCGTTGTTATCCGGTATATTAATGATGATCGCTCTTTATTCCATTAATTTGCGAATTATGGGAAAATCGAATGTTTCGCTTTTACAGGAGGAAACGCTTTTCTCAAAGCTGGCCGATGCGCTGGCACCGATCGATCAAGCCGTTAAGAGCGTCATTTCTTTTTCCCCGACCACATGGTCAGTCATCATTTCAATGGTGTTATTGGTCGCTTTTTTAAAGCTCATCCTTGATTACTTCTTAAAAACGGAAATCGGACTTGCTATAAGAGCTGTCGGAGATAACGAAGAAATGATTAAAAGTTTTTCGGCGAATACAAACTTTCTTAAAGTATTAGGATTAGGATTGTCAAATGGTTTGGTTGCTTTGTCAGGTGCACTTGTCGCCCAATATAATGGCTTCAGCGATGCCAATATGGGAATTGGAATGATTGTGATCGGGCTTGCTTCCGTTATTATTGGAGAGGCAATTGTCGGCAGCAAGACGATTGTTCGGGCTACCTTAGCTGTTATAATCGGTGCTGTCATTTATCGTTTCATAGTCGCCTTTGCATTTAGATTTAACTTTTTTGAAACAGGCGATATAAAATTAATTACAGCTTGTATCGTCATTTTGGCGTTAATCATCCCGCGATATTTTGAAAAACGGCGTGAGAAAAAAAGAAAATTGGCAAGAAAGCGGGGTGAACAAGTTGCTTCAGCTAAAACACATTCATAAAGTGTTTAACGAAGGGTCATTGGATGAAAAAATCGCCTTAGATGGAATTCATTTAGAGGTCGAAAAAGGCGATTTTATTACGATTATTGGCAGCAACGGCGCAGGGAAATCGACTTTGCTGAACATCATAGCTGGAAAGCTGTTTCCCGATGAGGGGGAAGTCTGGCTTGACGGCGTAAATATAACAACACTTCCTGAGCATAAACGATCAAAATATATCGGCAGAGTGTTTCAAAATCCGTTGTCAGGCACATCGCCGACGTTGACCATTGAAGAAAATTTGGCGATCGCTTACGGCCGTGTTCATAAACGAACTTTGGCCAGAGGTGTAACGAATAAGCGGAAAAATTATTTTAAGGAGCAGCTGTCGCTTTTAGGGCTTGGATTAGAAAACCGTTTAAATGCGAAAGTAGGATTGCTGTCAGGCGGGGAAAGACAGGCGTTGTCGCTTTTGATGGCAACATTTACGAAACCGAAAATATTATTGCTTGATGAGCATACAGCCGCATTAGATCCCGCACGCGCAGAGGTCGTCCTGTCGCTTACGAAAAAATTTATTGAAGAATATAATTTAACAACGATTATGATTACACATAATATGCAGCAGGCGATTGATCTAGGAAACAGATTGCTGATGATGAATCGCGGAAAAATCATTTTTGAGGCATCTGCTGAAGAAAAAGTAAAACTGACCATTCCGAAATTAATGGACGAATTTGCCAAAATTCAAGATGCAGTATCTGACCGGGTGCTCTTAAGCTGATATTTACCTCTTTCCATTCAGGGGAGAGGTTTTTAAATGCAATTTTGTTCAATATATAAAACAAATGTATGATATAATAAACAAAACATAAAAAAGGAGGAAAACATGAAGCCGATTCAGCAAATTATTGGGGAAAATTTTTGTAAAATCCGAAAAAGGATGGCGCTAAGCCTCGACAAGGTGTCTGAAAAGACAGGCGTTTCCAAAGCGATTCTTGCACAAATTGAAAGGGGGGAAGCGAATCCGACTGTCTCCACGCTGTGGAAAATAGCGAACGGACTTCATGTATCATTTTCCGCTTTGATGAAGGAGGAGGCGTCAAGCGTTCAAAAAATATCTTTATCAAACATACCGGCTATATCTGATGATGATGAAAAGTATAAAGTATACCCGATGTTTACGTTTGAAATCGGCAAGCCGTTTGAGGTGTTTGAAGCACATTTAGAGCCTGGACATGTCCATCAATCGGATGAACATGCGCACGGGGTGCAAGAAATTTTGATCATTCAAAAGGGAGCTTTAGAAATTGTAATTGATGGATGTTCTTATGTTGTTCGCGAAGGGGAAGCGATCCGATTTGCAGCGGACAAAAAGCATGATTATAAAAATATAACGGATCAAAAAGTTAAATATTATGTGATCATTTATTATCCGGAAAACTAGAAATGGAGGTGATTCCGATTGCATTCGACAGCATTGGCAAAATATAAATCGGAATTAATCCAAGGCATTCAAGCAGGAATCAGCATTGCCATCGGCTATTTCCCCGTTGCCATCGCTTTCGGCCTTCTTGCTGAAAGAACGGGACTTTCGATTGCGGAAACGGTGATGATGAGTGCAATCGTTTTTGCAGGAGCGGCTCAATATATGTCATTAAGCCTAATTGCTGCGCATGTTGGTGCTTGGGAAATTATTATGACAACTTTCATTGTAAACATCCGCCATTTCCTTATGTCAGCATCATTAAATGAGAAAGTGGAGAAAGACTCCATATGGATAAAAGCTCTGTACGGCTTTGGTGTAACAGATGAAACATATGCAGTTGCGGCTGTCAGACAGGAAATGGTCACAGCACCATATATGTTTGGACTATGCTTGATGGCATATAGCAGCTGGGTGATCAATTCTGGAATCGGTTATATAGTTGGAGAAAATTTGCCCGCTTTCTTACAGGAAAGCATGGGAATTGCTCTATATGCCCTATTCATCGGCTTATTGGTTCCTTCATTAAAAAAACATCGGAAAATTATCGTACTAGCTTTATTATCTGCAGTGATAAATTCCGTTTTATTGACGACCGGACGGCTGTCTATAGGCTGGTCTATTGCATTGTCGTCCTTATTTTCCTCCGTTGTTGTGGAATGTATCTTTAGAAAATTAGAGGTGCAGCAAGATGAATAGCCAAATATTTTGGTTGATTATCGGAATGGGCGTTGTGACATACATACCGCGAATGCTTCCTTTTGTTGTCTTCAGTCAATTACATCTCCCTCCGTTTTGGCAAAATGTATTAAAAAATGTACCATATGCAACATTAGGTGCATTGATCGTGCCCTCGGTCTTTTTTATTCACGAGGATTTCCTGTTTGGAGCAGTCGGTGCATTTACAGCGTTCATTGCTGCTTATTTCGGAGCCAACGTCTTTTTTGTAGTTATGTGTTCAATTGCCGTTTTATCTTTTTACAGCTTCTTTTTCTAAATATTTTGGAAAAGCAGTTCTATTACGATGTTTTTTTATCTAAACTACTAAAGGAGGGAGTTAAGCTCAAGGGGGTATTCGGCTTGAAAAAGAGTCTTCTAACGATCATTTTATTATATGCAGTTTACGGTTTGGTTTTATACTTCTATTTATTCTTCTGGACGGGTTATGAGCTGCCGAAGGGAATTGAAGGTACTTCTGCCGATCCGAAAACGTTTTTAACGGCAGAGGAGCTGCAGCTGTCAGAAAATTATTCGCAATTGAAAAATTTGGTATTTTTCATATCTATTCCGTTAGAGTGGATCATCTTTTTTATTGTGCTAAGCTTTGGGTTTTCAAAAACATTTCAGCAATGGGCGGAAACAGCATCCCGTTTCTTTATAGTCCAAACAGCTTTATACTATTTTTGGCTGTCATTGCTTGTCACTTTACTAACATTACCTGTCAGCTGGCTGAACTACAAACTGTCAAAGGATTTTCAAATCTCGACCCAGACGTTGAACTCGTGGCTGAAGGATGAAGTGACCGATTTTCTTGTTAATTATGTTTTAATGGCGGTTGTCGTCACGTTTCTATACATCATTATTCGAAAATTTGAAAAGCGCTGGTGGCTTTGGGCATGGTTTGCATCGATACCATTCACATTGTTTATAATGTTTATTCAGCCGGTAATCATTGATCCGCTGTACAACGATTTTTACCCGTTGAAAAATAAAAAGCTGGAGGAAGAAATTTTACAGCTAGCTTCCAAAGCAGATATTCCCGCGGAGCATGTGTATGAAGTGGATATGTCCACCAAAACAAATGCGTTGAACGCCTATGTGACAGGAATAGGATCAAATTCGAGAATCGTTTTGTGGGATACGACGTTAAATAAATTAAGCGAAGATGAAATATTATTCATTATGGCTCATGAGATGGGACATTATGTGATGAAGCACATCTATATCGGAATAGCCGGGTATTTGCTTCTTTCCTTGGCAGGTTTATATATCATTCATCGGTTAATGATTTTTTGTACAAATCGATGGGGAAAAAGGCTGAACATTCAATCTATACGTGAATTGTCGTCGCTTCCTCTATTTCTTTTGCTGCTGGGGATGTTATCGTTCGCTTCAAGCCCTATATCCGGCATAGTATCAAGGTATCAAGAGAAACAGGCGGATTTATATGCAATTGAAATGACAAAAAACGAGGAAGCGGCTGTAAAAACATTTCAACATTTGGCGAAATTTAGCCGCAGCGAAATAAATCCGCCGAAAATAGTGAAATTTTTACGTTACGATCATCCGCCTCTGATTGAACGAATAATGTATATCGAAAATATAAAAAATAAAGAATAAACTCCTTGTTTATACAGGGAGTCTTATTTATTTTTAAATCTGTGATTTTAGCAATATAATATTAATGTTTGTCATTGCTTTTTAAACTTCCAAAAAGTATTTTTATTGATAAAATATAGGATGAGATTAGTATGAATGAAAGAGTGATCATAGATGAGCTGGTTGTCAAAACTGTTGCGGTTGTTTTTCGATAATCAGGAAGAAGAATATGAAAGAAAGATAGATAAAAACAATTCTACTGAAAAAATAAAAGATCAATCATTAACTGACGATAGATTAGAGATGCAAGCTAGAGTTACATATCAATATCCGAAAGGAAACTTTCGGTTTCCGCTAATATCCGATGATGAAACATTGCGAGAAACGAGACGCCCAGCGGATGCGGCAAAATCAAAAGCAAAAACATCTTCTGAACGCAAGCAGTCTCGACTGAATAGTGCACAAGGCGCACAAAAGGAAAGAAAATCTTTTCAGCCAACGGAAATCCCTTCACCGATTTTTGGATTTGGACCAAGGAATAGAGATGATTTATTTTTCAAAAAAATTGAAGAGCAATATCAGCAACAGACGGACATAGACGTACATGATATTTTCGTCAATGATCTGGAAAAACAAAAAGAAGTGCAAAGGGAGTTTGCTGCAGCAGAAGAAATAGAAATAAATGAAATGATAGAATATGAAAACGATTATGAAAAAGAAATATCAAAAACACAAGATCACGAAGCTGAGGATTCATATTTTGAAATAACAGTACCGCCTTCGGAGGATAAACAGCGGGAAGCTGAGGAAGCTCAATCGGTCGAGGCTTCAAAGCTGGAGATGGATTCAAAGCAAGAGACGAATCTAAAACAGTGGACAGGTCTAAACCAGGAGACGGAATCAAAGCAAGAGACGAATCTAAAACAGTGGACGGATCTAAACCAGGAGATGGAATCAAAGCAAGAAACGAATCTAAAACAGTGGACGGATCTAAACCAGGAGACGGGATCAAAGCAAGAGACGAATCTAAAACAGTGGACAGGTCTAAATCAGGAGACGGATCTAAAACAAGAGACAGTTCTAAAGCAGGGGACGAATCTAAAACAGGAGACAGATCTAAAACAAGGAACAGATCTAAATCAGGAGGAAGGTCCAAAACAGGAGACGAGCCTAAAACAGGAAGCGGATCCAAAGCATTTAGAGAAAAAGTTCGATGACAGACGAAAGCCTGTTTCCAGAGGAAAGCTTTCATCAAATCAAAACGAAAAGACAATTATTCCATATAATGTCATTATGTTTGGACAAGATAAACGAAAGCTTGAAGTAAAGGAAAAACGGCAAAATTATTTGTTTCCGCCGCTCACCCTCCTGAACGTTCAGCCGTTTGAGGAAGAAGCGGATGATCAGTGGATAGAAAAGCAAAAGAATTTGCTCGATCTTACGCTGCAAAATTTTCATGTCAATGCAAAAGTGGTCAATGTGTCACAAGGACCTTCCGTCACGAGGTTTGAGGTTCACCCTGAACCCGGCGTAAAAGTGAGCAAGATAACTAACTTGATAGACGATATTAAATTAAGCTTGTCTGCAAAAGACATCCGGATTGAGGCTCCGATACCGGGGAAAAACACAATAGGGATTGAGGTGCCAAACCGGAAAAGCAAAACGGTTTTTTTAAGAGAGATTTTACGGTCGAAAGCTTTTCAAGCCAACCGCTCTCCGTTAACGGTTGCTCTGGGCCTCAGCATTTCAGGGGAGCCGATTGTGACGGATTTGAAAAAAATGCCGCATGGTTTGATTGCGGGAGCTACAGGGTCAGGAAAAAGCGTTTGTATCAATACGATTTTAGTCAGCCTGCTCTATAAAGCAACTCCAAATGATGTGAAAATGCTCCTCATTGATCCAAAAATGGTGGAGCTTGCACCGTATAACCGCATACCTCATCTCGTCAGCCCTGTTATTACGGATGTAAAAGCAGCTACTGCTGCACTGAAATGGGCGGTAGATGAAATGGAAAGAAGGTATGAATTATTTGCCCATGTAGGCGTTCGAGATATCGAGAAATTTAATGAACGAGTCGGCGACAAGGAAAAGGAGAAACGATTGCCGTACATCGTGATTGTGATTGACGAGCTCGCTGATTTAATGATGGTTTCGCCGAACGATGTGGAGGAGGCGATTTGCCGGATTGCCCAAAAAGCGAGAGCTTGCGGCATCCATTTATTAATTGCCACACAAAGACCGTCTGTTGATGTTATAACCGGTTTAATAAAGGCGAATATTCCTACAAGAATAGCATTTTCCGTATCATCGCAAATAGATTCAAGAACGATTCTTGATACTTCCGGTGCAGAAAGACTCCTAGGAAGAGGAGACATGCTGTTTTTAGAAAACGGTTCTGCAAAACCGGTAAGAGTTCAAGGAACTTTTGTTTCTGATGATGAAATTGATCGCGTCGTTCACCATGTAAAAAACCAGATGGCTCCCAATTATTTGTTTAAACAAGAGGAATTGCTTGCGAAAACAAATTTCCAAGCAGAAGAAGATGATCTTTTTTATGAAGCCTGCGAGTTTGTTGTAGAGCAGGGGCATGCTTCGGCTTCAAGCCTTCAACGCCGTTTTCGAATCGGTTATAATAGAGCGGCCAGATTGATTGATTTAATGGAGGAGCAAGGGATCATTTCCCCGCCGAAAGGAAGCAAGCCGCGAGACGTGCTAGTGTCAGAAGAACAATTGAAAACAATAAAAGAGAGTAGTTGAGATGTACTGAACATGATATTATTAAAATGTTGGGCTGATTTTGGCAATGCCGATTTAAAACGATATACGTTGCTTTCAATTAGGAAACACTAAAAGTATACAATATTGCGTTATGAAGCTTGCAGGAAATAAATATTATAGTTGCAAAACTAGTCATTCGTCATATATTATTTTACAGATAGACGATTGTTGGAGGTTCTTATATGACTGCTTATCATTTTGTTGGCATAAAAGGAACAGGGATGAGTGCTTTAGCTCAAATCCTTCATGATATGAATGAAAATGTACAAGGATCTGATATTGAAAAATATATTTTTACACAAAAAGGCTTGGAGGAACGGGGAATTCAAATATTTCCTTTTTCGAAAAATAACATTCACCCTGGTTTAACTGTAATAGCTGGTAATGCTTTTCCAGATACACACGAGGAGATTGAAGAAGCAAAGAGACTTCAATTGCCGGTTTACCGCTATCACAAATTTTTAGGGGAATTGATGAACAAATTCACAAGCATAGCGGTAACTGGCGTGCACGGTAAAACATCTACAACCGGTTTGCTGTCTCATGTTATGCAAGGTGCTTTTCCTACCTCATACTTGATTGGAGACGGAACGGGAAAAGGAGTTCAAAACAGCAAATATTTTGTCTTTGAAGCATGTGAATACCGGCGCCATTTTCTATCCTATCATCCGGATTATGCGATTATGACGAACATTGATTTTGACCACCCTGATTATTATCGTGATCTGGATGATGTTTTTTCAGCATTTCAGCAAATGGCTTTACAAGTGAAAAAAGGAATTATCGCTTGCGGAGATGATGAGCGTTTACAGGAAATACAAGCGAAAGTTCCGGTATTATATTACGGTTTTCATGAGGAAAACGATTTTCAAGCGAGAAATGTGGTGAAAAGCACAACGGGAACTGTATTTGATGTATATATTCGGAATACGTTTTACGGCACGTTTGAAATTCCTGCATTCGGGGATCACAACGTTCTAAATGCGCTGGCGGTTATTACGTTATGCCAATACGAAAATATTGGAATTGATGTTATTCAGGAGCGCGTCAAAACGTTTAAAGGCGTAAAAAGAAGATTCAGCGCCAAAAATTTCGGAGGACAAGTGCTGATTGACGATTACGCCCATCATCCTACGGAAATAAAAGCAACAATTGAAGCTGCGCGGCAAAAATATCCTGACCGGGAAATTGTTGCTGTTTTTCAGCCTCATACCTTTTCAAGAACACAGTCATTTCTTAATGAGTTTGCGGATAGTTTAAAAAGCGCCGACAAAGTATACTTATGCGAAATTTTTGGCTCTGCCCGTGAAAACATAGGGAACCTCACGATAAAAGATTTGCAGGCGCAAATTGAACATTCAGAGTTAATCGATGAGACGAACATTAAAGTTTTGAAAAAGCATGAAAGCAGCGTTATTTTATTCATGGGTGCAGGAGATATTCAAAAATATCAAGATGCCTATGAAAAGCTGTGTGTTTAAAACAAAACGACTGTAACAAAAAATGTTACAGTCGTTTTGTTTTTATAGCGAAGAATGCACTATTTTAAATTCTCAGGATTTAGCTGCTCCAATTCCGGAATGACAAACAGTCCGTCTTTTCGGATCAATACGTCGTCAAAATAAATTTCTCCGCCTCCATATTCCGGACGCTGAATGACGACCAAATCCCAGTGGATATTGGAATGGTTGCCATTATACGCTTCATCGTAGCATTGCCCTGGCGTAAAGTGGAAGCTTCCAGCGATTTTTTCGTCAAACAGAATGTCCTGCATCGGGTGAAGGATATATGGATTGACACCGATGGCGAATTCACCGATATATCTTGCTCCTTCATCTGTATCCAAAATGCTGTTTAATCGTTTTGTATCATTAGCTGACGCATCAATGATTTTTCCGTCTTTAAATGTTAACCGAACATTTTCAAATGTAAATCCTTGGTACGGAGAAGGCGTATTAAACGTAATGGTGCCGTTCACAGAATTTTTAACAGGCGCTGTAAATACTTCACCGTCAGGAATATTCATGCGTCCTGCACATTTAATCGCAGGAATATCTTTGATTGAAAAAGTCAGATCAGTGCCAGGACCTTTAATATGTACTTTGTCAGTTTTGTTCATCAGTTCAACAAGCGCATCCATCGCTTTATCCATTTTTTCGTAATCAAGAGTGCAGACATTAAAATAAAAGTCTTCAAACGCTTCTGTGCTCATTTTTGCAAGCTGTGCCATGGATTCATTCGGGTATCTGAGAACCACCCATTTTGTTTTCGGAACGCGGATTTCACGATGCACCTTTTGCCCGATTGTTCTGCCTTCCAGCTTCATTTTTTCTTCTGGAACGTCAGCAAATTCATTAATGTTTTTGCCTGATCTGAGGCCTATGTATGCGTCCATTTCTTTCATGACATTTGCTTCGAAATCAGCCATCATTTCGAATTGTTCTTCTTGTCCTCCAAGCAATAAAGCTCGGTTTATTTGATGATCTTTAATGGAAACAAACGGATGCCCGCCAGCTTTGTAAGCCTCGCGGATGAGAGCAATCACAAGCTCCTTCTCAAGACCAAAGTTTTCAATAAGCACTTTTTCGCCTTTTTGCAGTTGGCATGAATAATGAATTAAAATTTTTGCCAATTTTTTGATTCTTGGATCTTTCAACTTGCCGGCCTCCTTTTTTTTCGTTATACAATAATATTGTAGCGTTTCCTGATTGGATTTAAAACTTGTTCTATTTTTGATATGATCGAAAGGATTCAATTGACAAAATGTCGAATAGATAAATGATTGCAGATTTTATGTTTGCATTCCGAAAAATTAGGGAATTGTATTATTGGTTTTACTTGGAGGTGCAGCAGTTGGAATTCATATTATATGCAAGCATTGCGCTAATAGCCGTAGCTTTTACAGTGTTAGTTGTTTATTTAGCCAAAACATTAAAATCTCTGCGCATTACACTCGATCAAGTAGCCGGGACGCTTGCGGGCCTTGAAAAGCAGGTGGAGGGCATTACAAAAGAAACAACAGATTTGCTTCATAAAACAAACCAATTGGCGGAAGACATTCAGAAAAAATCTGAGAAGGTCAACTCAGTGGTGGATGCCGTAAAAGAGATCGGAACATCCATTCAACAATTTAATCGGTCTATGAAAAAAGTTTCAGCGAGTGTAACTGGACAATTGGAAAAAAATGAAGAAAAAGTTGCTCAAGCCATCCAGTGGACAAATGCTGTGATGGAATTGATTGATAAAGTAAAGCAGAGAAAACGATCAAAGAAGCAAACTGATTAATTAATTTTACTTAAAAAACAGGAGGCGCAAACATGTCAAAAAAAAGCACGAATAAAAAAGGGTTCATAATAGGTTCTATTATAGGCGCTGTTGTTGGGGCAGCTTCCGCATTATTGCTTACGCCAAAGTCAGGAAAAGAGCTTCGCGAAAATTTTAATGATCAGGCGGGAAAAGTGAAGGAAAAAACATCAAAAATTACAAGCGAAGCATATGAAAAAGGAGTACAGTTTATCAGCTTGGCAAAAGAAAAATCACAAAATATTCAACAGAAAATCCAAGAGCAGTCTGAGGGCTTGGTAAAAAAAATAAAGGAACGAAGCAATGAAAATGAAATTTCTGAAAAAGAAAATCCTTCAGATTCCGCTGACACCGAGCTTGACGACGAACAAAGTCAGAAAACAGAAAATTTGACTGACACTTCACAAGCCTTAGATGAAGAGCTTCAAAGCGAAAACAATAAAGAAACAAAGTCATAGGTTTGGCAAGACAATCATCATCGGCAAACAAGCCGATGATTTTCGTTTACAGGAAAATAGGCAGCGAATAGAGGAAAAAAGCGTGAAAATTTTCATGGGGAATATTTTTCGAACAGTGTTACAAGTCCATCAGCCGGCAAGGTTTTCAAGAATTTTAAGCTTTTGCTGCTGATTGCCAAAGCCCTAATCATTTAGTTTACATGTACAAGAATTGTCCGATTCCATAACTGAAACATAACATAAAATAAACATAAATCCCCCAAATATTGTATAATAATTTTATCTGGCATGATGATCATTGGAAAATGACTTGTGAAGAACTGAAGAAAATATTTTGAAAAAAATAAACGCTTTACCGCTTAAAAGCGTTTAATCGATAAAGAAATTTTTAGTGACATTTCAAGGAATATGGTTTATAATAAACCCTAATTAAAATCAAATGCTTAAAATTTTGACGGATGTGAAAGGGTGGAAAAAATGAGCAATACAGAATTAGAAGCGCTTAGGGAACGGGTTGATGAAATCAATTTGCAAATTTTAAAATTAATTAACGAGCGAGGCAAGCTTGTTCAAGAAATTGGGAAAGCGAAAGAAGCGCAAGGAGTTAACCGATATGATCCTGTCCGTGAACGAAAAATGCTCGATTTAATAAAAGAACATAATAATGGTCCATTTGAAGATTCCACTTTACAGCATATTTTTAAGGAAATATTTAAAGCGGCATTAGAGCTTCAAGAGGACGATCATCGCAAAGCATTGTTAGTATCAAGAAAGAAAAAGAAAGAGAATACAATCGTTGACGTCAAAGGCGAAAAAATCGGGGATGGCAGTCAATACTTTGTTGTCGGTCCTTGTGCGGTAGAAAGCTATGAGCAAGTAGCTGCTGTTGCGGAAGCAGCGAAGAAACAAGGCTTGAAGCTGCTAAGAGGCGGTGCATTTAAACCTAGAACATCACCATATGATTTCCAAGGTTTAGGTATTGAAGGCTTAAAAATTTTAAAAAGAATTGCTGATGAGTTTGATATGGCAGTTATTAGTGAAATTGTGTCGCCTCAAGATATTGATGTGGCCCTTGATTACATCGATGTCATCCAAATCGGGGCACGGAACATGCAAAACTTTGAATTGTTAAAAGCAGCAGGATCTGTTCGCAAGCCTGTATTGTTAAAACGCGGTCTTTCTGCAACGTTATCAGAATTTATGAATGCTGCGGAATACATTATTTCTCGAGGTAACGATCAAATCATTCTTTGTGAACGCGGAATTCGCACGTATGAACGCGCTACAAGAAACACGCTGGACATTACAGCAGTTCCGATTTTAAAACAGGAAACACATTTGCCTGTATTAGTTGATGTCACTCATTCAACAGGCCGGAAAGACCTTCTAATTCCTGCTGCAAAAGCTGCTCTTGCTATTGGGGCAGACGGTATTATGGCTGAAGTTCATCCGGATCCGGAAGTAGCTTTGTCAGATTCTGCGCAGCAAATGAATATTGAGCAATTCAATCAGTTTATTTCTGAATTAAGACCATTAGCGAAAGTAAATGCCTAATTGAATATCGTCTATTTTTTAAAAAAGGAGCCTTTTAAGGTTCCTTTTTTTGCGTAGATCGTTTACATTATTTAATGAAGGATATACTTTAATGAACATATTTTTTTAACGAAAAAGGTAAAAATATAAGAAAACACGCCAAGCACATTGCGGACGAATGCTTTGTATCGTATGATAAGAGTTATACGGAAGAGACTGTTATTTATTTGATATAGATCATTTAGATGAGGAGTGTTGATCATGAATAATGTGACGATATATGATGTTGCACGTGAAGCGAACGTTTCAATGGCGACAGTTTCACGAGTTGTAAACGGCAACCCGAATGTAAAGCCGACAACTAGAAAGAAAGTATTGGAAGCGATTGAGCGTCTCGGCTATCGGCCAAATGCTGTCGCAAGAGGGCTGGCTAGCAAAAAGACGACGACTGTAGGTGTTGTTATACCGGATGTATCAAGCACATTTTATTCAGAATTGGCTCGCGGGATTGAAGACATCGCAACGATGTATAAATATAATATTATTTTAAGCAATTCTGACCAAAATAAAGAAAAAGAATTGCATTTGCTTAACACCCTTTTAGGGAAACAAGTGGATGGAATTGTATTTATGAGCGGCAATATTACAGAGGAGCATGTGGAAGAATTTAAACGTTCACCGGTTCCTATTGTGCTTGCATCAACTTTTGATGAAAACAATGAACTGCCTTCTGTTAATATCAATTATGAACAGGCAGCCTATGATGCGGTTAAGTTTTTAATCGATAAAGGACACAAACATATTGCCTATGTATCCGGGCCGATGGAAGAGCCTGTGAATAAAGTGAAAAAACTTAAAGGATACATACGTGCACTTGAAGAGGCAGGGATCAAATACGATGAACAATTTGTAGTAGAAGGAGATTATTCCTACGAATCCGGGATTGAAGCATTTGACAAAGTGTTGGAGCTGTCGCCAAAACCGACTGCAATCTTTGTTGGAACGGACGAAATGGCATTGGGCGTGATTCATGCCGCTCAAGATAAAGGCTATGAAATTCCGAAAGATTTTGATGTCATCGGCTTTGACAATACTCGTTTGGCGACTATGGTTCGTCCGCGATTAACAACCGTTGTCCAACCGTCTTACGATATCGGTGCGGTTGCGATGCGCCTGTTAACAAAATTGATGAACAAAGAGGAAGTAGATAATCATATTGTTGAACTCCCGCATCGTATTGAAATTCGGCAATCGACAAAATCATAATCTTTTTAAGCTGAAGAAAAAACGGCCAAGCTTTTTTAAAAAGTTTGGCCGTTAACATTTTTTTTTGCATTATATTCCCTTTGCTGCCGGATGAATTGCAGAGCCAATTCAAGAGTGTGATTGTTTTTTTCTTCAATTTCTTTTTTCCTTGGAATCGGTTGATATAACGGATCGGGATCTTCCCATGTTGGGATTAATTCAACGGGAGATTTCTCCTGCCATTTTTCCAGCCATTCTTTCGGAAGAGCCCCTTGTGCTTTGCAGCTTAAATTTTTCATCTCCAGCCAAATGAGCGACCAAGCTCTTGGAACAACCCGCCAAATATCGTAGCCTCCTCCGCCGACAGCTATCCATTTTCCATCGCAGTAGCTATGGGCAATTTCATGTGCAAGCTTCGGAATTTCCCGGTAAATATTGATGCTGGCGTGAAGATGAGTTAGTGGATCAAAATAGTGGGCATCAGCTCCGTTTTGAGTGACGATGACATCAGGCTTAAAGTACTCTGCAACTTCTGTAACGGCCTCTTTGTAAACTTTTAGCCATGATTCATCTTCGGTAAATGCATCTAACGGAATATTAAAGGCAAAACCGTATCCAGAACCTTGTCCCCGCTCATGAACTGTTCCTGTCCCAGGAAATAAATATCGCCCAGTTTCATGAATAGATAGTGTACAAACGTTTGGCTCATCATAAAACGACCATTGAACACCATCTCCGTGATGCGCATCCGTGTCAATGTACAGCACCCTTGCCCCATATTTTTCGATAATATATTTAATCGCCACTGCGCTGTCATTATATATACAAAATCCAGACGCTTTCCCCCTGAAGCCGTGATGAAGACCTCCGCCTAAATTTAAGGCATGCTTCGATTTTTCCATCATGACATGATCAACTGCTGTTAATGTCGCGCCAACAATAAGAGAACTGGCCTGATGCATGTTTTGAAAAATAGGTGTATCTTCCGTACCAAGTCCGTAGTTTAAAGCTTCATGCTCAGACAGCTTTCCTTCCCCTGCCTGTTTTACTGCACGAATATAGCCGGCATCATGAATAAGCTCCAGCTCCTCATCTGTTGCAAATCTTGGTTCAACTATTTCATCATCTTCAAGCGCTTTCAATTTTTTTAGCAAATCAACTGTTAATTCTACTCGCAGCTGGTTGAATGGGTGCTTATTACTAAATTTATAATTTAAAAATAAAGGGGAATAAATAAACACGCTGTCTTTCATGTTATTCCCCCATCATATGAGGCCATACAACGGTATAACCTTTTTTCTCAAGCTCAGTAATAAGCCCCATTGGATTCATCGTCTGCACCCGAAAAACTAGTGTTTTGAATTTTTCGTTTTCTTCCGGATACACAAAAACGCTGGAAATGTTTACTTTTCCTTTATGAAATACTGTTGCGACTTCTGAAAGCATTCCGGTTATATTGGGAACTCTTACTTCAATGCGGGAGCTGGGCTGATGGGCTCCAGTCAACTTTACAAACGTATTCAAAACATCTGTTTTGGTAATAATTCCGACAAGCTTTCCATTTGTAGTAATGGGGAGGCAGCTGATTTTATGCTCATAAAAAATCGTAGCAGCATCTTCAACAAAATCAAGAGGGTGTCCGGTTATGACATCGGTTTTCATAATGTTTTTAACTGGCTTGTTTAAAAGCGCATCCAATTTTTCATTTTTACTTAATATAGAGGGAGCAGCATCGCGAATATCTCTGTCTGATATAATGCCAATAAGGGTATTCTCTTCGCTGATGATCGGAATATGCTTGATTCTAGCTTTTTTAATTAAGTTTAAAGCATCTTGGATCGAGTGATCCGGAGAAAGCGTGAGTACGTTTTTTTGCATGATTTTTTCAATAATCATGTTATCCATCCCCTTTCCAAGAATAGCATGGCGATTAATACAAAAATCTGTTTGTAAACCTTAATTGGTCGAATTTCTGAATCGATTCGTTATCTACTCTTTTTCCAATACGAACCATTAAACAGTTTGCAGGATGAGAGCAAATTTCTGGATCATCTGTTGCATACCATTCAAGACCGCCTGCATTCATCATTTTTTCCATCATTTTTCTATACTCCCAAACATTTAAGCCAGTTCCCTTTAAATCCCAATGCCAATAATATTCCGTTGTAATAATGATGTAATCTTCCATTGCATCATCCATCATCGAAACAATCAATAAATTTTTTCCAATTTCACATCCGCGAAATTCTGGAATCACTTCAATGGCTCCTAGCTCAATTAAATTTTCCATCTTTCCTTCAGACCATCGTTCTAGAGGATCAGGGTATAAAAATGTAACATACCCGATGATTGTTTCGCCTTTTCTGGCAATAATAATCCGTCCTTCAGGAAGCTTGGCAATTTCTACAAGCGCTTTGTGCTGCCTTGGTGCAGGACGGAAAGCTGTTAAATCCTCATGAAATTTATAGCCTGCCAGTTTATCGGGGGGAATTGGCCCTTCGACAATCACCGTTCCATTTGGAGTTTCAATTTCTTTGGCATGATATGTTTTTTTATGTTCCATTCATTACACCGCCTACCAATCTAATAACCTATTCATATTATACAGGAATTGTCGAACATAATCGGATTTGTTTTGTAAAAAATTTTTACAAAATTGCGAAATGGAATAAAAAGTTATATAATGATAAACAAATATACTAATTTTTAGGGGGGTACTTCGATGAAAGTGGAAGCGCTACCAGCAATAAAAGGAAACCACAACTTAGCAAACTATGAGGAAGCATATGCAAGCTTTGACTGGAAAGAAGTAGAGGAGAATTTTTCATGGAGTAAAACTGGGAAAATCAATGCGGCTTATGAGGCGATTGACCGTCATGCAGATGGGGCCAAAAAAAATAAAGTCGCACTTTATTATCGCGATGCGAATCGTGACGAAAAGTATACGTTTGAAGAGATGAAAGAGCTCTCCAATAAAGCTGCGAATGTTTTAAAACAGCATACCGACCTTCAAAAAGGTGATCGGGTTTTCGTATTTATGCCTAGAAGTCCAGAGCTTTATTTTGTCATTTTGGGCGCAATTAAACTGGGAGCTATTGTAGGTCCTTTATTTGAAGCGTTTATGGAGAGCGCGGTAAAGGATCGTTTGGAAGATAGTGAAGCAAAAGTGATTGTAACAACAAAAGAGCTGCTGCCAAGAGTTCCAATTGATGAATTGCCTGCGCTCAAACATGTGGTGGTTGTAGGAGAAGATGTAAAAGAAGAAGGAAAAATAATCGATTTCTTTGCTCATTTTGAAAATGCAAGCAAAGATTTGGAAATTGAATGGGTGGATCGGAGAGACGGACTTCTTTTGCATTATACTTCCGGATCAACAGGAAAACCGAAAGGCGTTCTCCATGTCCATAATGCGATGATTCAGCATTATCAAACAGCAAAATGGGTTCTTGACTTGAAGGAAGAAGATATTTATTGGTGTACGGCAGACCCTGGATGGGTGACCGGAACAGTTTATGGTATTTTTGGTCCGTGGCTCCTAGGTGTTACAAATGTTATTGTTGGAGGCAGATTCAGCCCTGATTATTGGTATGAAACAATCGAAAAATACGGTGTCACTGTCTGGTACAGCGCTCCAACAGCGTTTCGGATGCTGATGAGTGCAGGAGACGAATTGGTGAAAAAATATAATTTAAGCTCTCTGCGCCATATTTTAAGTGTCGGAGAACCTTTAAATCCTGAAGTTATTCGCTGGGGAATGAAAGTATTTAATAAGCGCATTCATGATACTTGGTGGATGACGGAAACAGGCGGGCATCTTATTTGCAACTATCCGTGTATGGATATCCGGCCTGGATCAATGGGCAAGCCGATCCCCGGCGTAAAAGCAGCAATTATTGACGATCATGGAAATGAATTGCCTCCAAACCGAATGGGGAATCTAGCAATTAAAAAAGGCTGGCCTTCCATGATGCAAGCAATTTGGAATAATCCTGAAAAATATGAATCTTATTTTATCGGCGACTGGTATGTATCTGGAGACTCCGCTTATATGGATGAAGATGGATATTTTTGGTTCCAGGGACGGGTTGATGACGTCATTATGACTTCCGGCGAACGGGTCGGACCGTTCGAAGTAGAAAGCAAGCTTGTTGAACATCCCGCTGTAGCGGAAGCTGGAGTTATCGGCAAGCCGGACCCTGTTCGAGGAGAAATTATTAAAGCGTTCGTTGCATTGCGCAGCGGCTATGAAGCATCAGAAGATTTGAAAGAGGATATTCGCCAGTTTGTTAAAAAAGGGCTGGCAGCACATGCAGCGCCACGGGAAATAGAATTTTGCGAAAAACTGCCGAAAACTCGAAGCGGAAAAATTATGCGCCGCGTGTTGAAAGCATGGGAGCTTAACTTGCCAACAGGTGACTTGTCGACGTTGGAAGATTAAAAATAATAGAAGCCGTAAGTCTAGTAAATAGGCTTGCGGCTTTGTTATTGGCGGTTCAGGCATTAATAATAGATTGATAAAATAAACGCTAAAATGAAATAGGAGAGAAGCTTATGGAATCATCCCTTTTATTGAAAGAATTGCGAACGAAAGAGGAAATTTTAGAAGGATTTTCAGTAATGAAACATTTGCGGACTCATCTTGATGAACAATCATTTCTTGAATTGGTGCTTGAAGCTAAACAAAAGGAAGGATATCAATTAGTTGCTCTTTACGATCATAATAAAATGGTTGCCATCACCGGATTTATGCCAATGATCACTTTATACTACGGGCGTTTCATTTGGGTTTGTGATTTAGTGACATTGCCTGAAGAACGATCAAAAGGATACGGTGAAAAGCTTTTAACGTATGTTCATCAATATGCTGTAGAAAATGGCTATAATATTGTTTCTTTATCTTCCGGCTTGCAGCGCGTTGACGCACACCGCTTCTATGAAGAAAAAATGCGATACAATAAAGTAAGCTATGTTTTCTTAAAAAAGCTGCCGTCACACTAGCCAGTAAAAGATAAAAAGGACCACGTGCGGTCCTTTTTAAAATATTTATTGGGTGAAAGCAAGTTTTGCTGGGCTGTTTTTTCTGTTTCGTCTACTTTGTTGATCGTTTAATGCATCTTTTCCATTCGCCTATTGCCTTGCATTTGCCGTCGGCTTCGGTTTTTGCTGCGGCTCTGTTTTTCCAGATTGCGCCGTTTTTACAATGGCTGAAGGAGGAGACGCTTTTCCTGCCACATCAACTGCAACGACGTAATAGGAGGCAGGAGATTTTCCGACTGAGATGCTTAAGTTATTTTTTGCAGGTATACTGGCAATTTTTTTGAAACTATTTGAATTAGATGGAGCTGCATAAACCCTGTACCCGATAACATCATATTCACCGCTTTTGCTCCAGGATAATGTTGTTCCGCTAAGCTTTACAGCGGGCACTTTAGAAGGAGCTTTGCCATTATCCTGAAGAACCCTATTGCCGGTCAACGTCAAAGCCTCTAAATTAACTCCGCTAGGAAGAAGTTTAGTCAATTGGGACACGTCTGAAATCCCAAGATTATTCAATACTTCTTTTTTCAGCAGAGGCCCTTCCTGGACGAATTCAGCCGGTGCATTTGCCGGCACTTGATAGGCTACGTTGTCTACTAAAACAAATTTGCCGTACGCCAAGCTTTTATCCACTTTATTCGGCAGAAATTTAGCGTTATACAAGTCAGTTTGAACGAGTCCAGCTTTCTTACATAATTCAGAAGGCAGATCCCCAGAGAGGGCGCAATACGATCTTGAAACAATTCCTTTAGGCATTTTAAAGGAAGTGTTAGGATCTATTAAGTCAGGTTTGACGCTGTATGCGGCGTTCATTAATTTTGCCCAAAGCAATATATTTCTATTGCTGTAGGTCAAACCTTTGTAGGTCGTTTCCAGCCTTTTCGGCGTGTCATAACCGATCCATGTGCCGAAGGATACATTAGGATTTACAGCAACAAACCATGCATCCCGATAATCCTGCCCAGTTCCTGTTTTTCCAGCCCAATCAGATTGAAATGATAGATACCTTTTTAAAGAGGAAGCCGTTCCGCTTTGAATGACATCCCGCATCATATCAATCATTAAATAGGCTGTTTGAGGGGAAAAGACCTTCTCTTTCTTGCTGTTATGTTGATATATAACTTTTCCGTCTTGTGTTTCAATTTTTTCAATCATGTAGGCGTCGACAAATTCACCGTTATTGGCAAATGTTGCGAAGGCGTTTACGTTTTCCTCCACGGTTACTCCGTAAGTCATTGCCCCAAGAGCGAGGGAGAATGAACTGTAATCTTCTTGAGCAAGTGAACTAAATCCCATTTTTTCTAAATAGGATACCGGATTTTGCGAAATAATTTTTGCATAGGTTTTTACCGCCGGAATGTTATATGAATGTTTCAATGCTGTTCGAATACTTGTTAATCCGTGATAGCCGCCTCCATAGTTTTTCGGCTGATATTTCCCGATTGAAAATGGAAGATCTGCCACAACAGTTCCCGGCTGGACGATGCCCATTTCCATCGCGGGTGCATAGACAGCGAGCGGTTTCATTGTTGAACCGTTTGGTCTTAATGCTCTTGTAGCATGGTTTGTCTGCTCCCTGTTATGATCACGGCCGCCAACAAAGGAGATAATTTTTCCAGTTTTGTTTTCGATTAAAACAGCGCCGACTTCAACCGGTTCCTCGATGGTTACGGTCTTGCCTGTTTCAGGATCTTTTTTCTTTTCAAGCTTTGGACTTCCGTAATACTTGTAGTTTTTGACAACCTCTTGCATTTTGTCATAAATTTTCTTGTCAATGGTCGTATGAATGTTGTAGCCGTTTTGTCTCATGTCTTGATCGGCCAGCGCCATGTATCGATTAAACAGCTCTTTATTATTTTTTCGGAGATCCTCCAGCTTGTGACCGTCTTTTTTCGCTAGCTGCTCAGCCAGTATATCCTTCACTCTTTTTTCAACTTCGTATATAATCCAAGGATATTGCTCAATATCAGGTTTTTTCTTTTTGGCTAAATGAGCCTTTAAATCAAACTTAAGTGCTTCTTCATATTCTTTTTTTGTAATATATCCTTCTGCAAACATTTTTCTTAGGACGGTTTTCATTCGGTTTATACCAGGCTGTAAATCTTCTTTTACTTCTCCGTCCTTTGTGAACGGTGTATAAGCAAAAGGATTTTGAGGGAGACCAGCGATAAAAGCTGCCTGCGGTATCGATAAGTCTTTCGCATCTATGCCAAAAATCCCCTGCGCTGCAGCCTGCACGCCTGCAATGTTTCTTCCGGAGCTGTTTCGTCCAAATGATGATACATTTAAATAGGCTTCTAATATTTGATCTTTCGTAAAATATTTTTCTAATCTCAATGCTAGCAGGATTTCTTTTGCTTTTCTTTCAAATGACACTTCGTTGGTCAATATTTGGTTTTTAATTAATTGCTGTGTGAGGGTGCTTCCGCCGGTTCTGACAGAAGAGTTTGAGAACTCCTGGAAAATCGCCCGCATGATCGCCTTTGGGACAATCCCTTTATGCTCGTAAAAATATTCGTCCTCCACTGCAACAATTGCATGTTTTAAATGCTCGGAAATTTGATCAATTTTGATTTTTTCACGTTCAAGATCTGTGCGAATTTTCCCTAAATAGACATTGTCTGCAAAGTACACTTTCGTTGTTTCAGAATAATCGTAAATGTCTTTTTCCAATTCTTTTTCGGAACGGATCGGCTCATCTTTTACAAGCGATGCAAAATAACCAGCTCCTAATCCTCCGATAAAGGAGAAGCCTATTAAACCGATAACCAATAGTAAAAGAAATAAGTTCCATGTTACGTTATAGGCAATGACCATTTTTTGCTGGTGCTTATGATAAAAGGAGCTTACCTTCCTAAAAAATTCGTACCATTTCTCCATTTTTCATCATCCCTCTACAAAATCTAGTTTATTATAGCATATTTTTTTCTCCGGTTGACGCCCTCTGTTCTAATCTTAGTTGACAAAGGATGTCAATTATGCTAAAAATGTTTATTAATGAAAAAAATACTTGAGCGTTGATTGGAGAAAGTAGCAGGCATTTCCCTGTTTCAGAGAGCTGATGGCCGGTGCGAATCAGCACATAAATGCTTTGTGAATTACCTCCATGAGCATTCTTTGTGAAAGTGAAGTAGCAAAGGACGGTTTTTAGCCGTTATCAGAATGAGTGAAGAACATGCAAATGTTCTTAAGCAGGGTGGTACCGCGTAATTATACGTCCCTTCATGAAGGGGCGTTTTTTATTTGGATAAAATTTGAAAAGGAGTGGGTTTGATGAATGCTTTGCTAGAAGATTTAAAATATCGCGGACTCATTAATCAAGTAACGGATGAAGAAGGATTAGATAAATTGTTGTCAGAGGAACAGGTGAAGCTGTACTGCGGTTTTGACCCGACGGCAGACAGCCTTCATATCGGGCATTTGCTGCCGATTTTAACGTTAAAAAGATTTCAAGAGGCAGGTCATCAACCGATTGCTCTTGTTGGCGGCGCAACAGGCTTGATCGGCGATCCAAGCGGAAAAAAACAGGAAAGAACATTAAATGAAAAAGAAACGGTGAAGCAGTGGTCAGAACGCATTAAGGAACAGCTTTCCCGCTTTTTGGATTTTGAAAAAGAAGGGAATCCGGCCATTTTGGCCAACAACTACGATTGGATCGGGCCATTGGATGTCATCACATTTTTGCGCGATATCGGCAAAAGCTTTGGCATAAACTATATGCTGGCGAAAGAAACCGTGCAGTCAAGAATTGAAACGGGCATTTCCTTTACGGAATTCAGCTACATGATTTTGCAATCGTACGATTTTTTAAAGCTGTACCAAACCTATGATTGCCGCTTGCAAATCGGCGGAAGCGACCAATGGGGAAATATTACGTCAGGACTTGAACTAATTCGAAAAACGGAAGAAAATGCGAAAGCATACGGTCTTACACTCCAGCTCGTCACGAAAGCCGACGGCACAAAATTCGGCAAAACGGAAGGAGGAGCCATCTGGCTCGATAAAGAAAAAACATCGCCTTACGAATTTTATCAATTTTGGATCAATACCGATGACCGGGATGTCATCAAATATTTAAAATATTTTACTTTCTTATCAAAAGAAGAAATTGAACAATTGGCAGAAGAAGTGAAAAATACTCCTGAAAAACGGTCTGCGCAAAAAGCGTTAGCGGAAGAAGTGACAAAGCTTGTCCATGGCGAAGAAGCACTCAAACAGGCAGTCAAAATTTCCGAAGCGCTGTTCAGCGGCAATATAAAAGCTTTAACAGCAGAAGAAATAAAACAAGGCTTTAAAGATGTGCCTTCGTATGAAACGACCGAAAATGAAATCGGATTAGTCGATTTATTGGTTCAGGCGAAAATTTCTCCATCGAAACGGCAGGCAAGAGAAGACATCGGAAACGGTGCGATTTACATTAACGGCGAACGGGTGCAGGAGCTTGATTATATTGTGTCTGAAAAAGACACCATCGAAGGTCAATTTGCTGTGATCCGCCGGGGCAAAAAGAAATATTTCTTAATTCATTTCAAATAATCATATGCCTCTGCTCACACTTTAGGGGCCTATTAAAATCAATTGGAAAATATACGGGCGAGTGATTCTAAACGACCACCGCTCATACCCGTATTCTATTAAATAAGTCAAAAGCACCCCCCCTTCAATTGAATGGATTAATTTATTCATTGAAGGGGGGTTTTTTCGTACAAAAGAAGCAAAATTTGTCGAAAAATACAGAATTTTGTATGTCAAAAAATGTACCTAAATCTAGTTTTTATAAAGTATAATCAATTTAACAAATTATTGAAAAGGAGGAATTATATGAAAATTAGTCGTTTAAAAAAATGGTTGATATGGGCAATTGTGAATCTGTTATTTTTCTCATCCGTTCCTTTAGACGTTTTCGCAGAAACCATTCATTCTAAAGACAACAACTCTACTGAAAGTCATTTACCGTCAAAAGTCCCGACCCCTAAAATTAACCTTAAACGAGGGGAAATCATTGAGGAACGGACAGAGAATACAAAAGTTTTTTACAATGGTGATGGCACATTTACCAAAAAGATTTATTTTGAGCCGATCCATATAAGGAAAAAGAAGGGGAAGCCATTTGAGGAAATTTCTCCTAATCTAACAGAAAGCACCGATCAGTCGAATTCTGTCGAAACAGAGAATACTATTATCGAGACAAACTTTCATAAAAAAATGGTCAAAGGAGAATATGCCACTTTCCATTATAATGGACATTCAATTTCCTTTTCCATTTTAGAAGCAGCCGGCAATGGTGTACAGCCAATAAAGGCGAAGGATGTTTCTGCTATTTATAAGAAAAAAGATAATAAAATTTTTCACAAAAATATTTTTCCTTTTATAGATTTACAGAATATTACATTCAATCAAGCGACAAAAGAAGATTTAGTTCTTCACTCATTTACCGGTTATCATATATTTAAATTTTATTTGAAAACGGATTTAAAGGCTGAAGTCCAAAATGATGGTTCAATACTGTTTATGAATCAAGAAAAAGAAAAGGTTTTTGAACTGCCGAAGCCGTTTATGGTAGATTCCAATGTCGATGAATACTCTGGTGAAGTAGAGCGTTCAGAAGATGTAACATACGAATTGCAAAAAGAAGCGCAAGGATATGTTTTAACGATAAAAGCTGATCCTGAATGGTTGAAAGATCCTAAACGCGTATATCCAGTTTATATTGATCCAAGCACTTCAATAAATGTGTCAACGGATACATTTGTGATGAGTGCATATCCAACGACTAATTACAGTTCTTCATCCAGTAAATGGGATTTAGTACAAGGACAGTATGTTTTAAAAGTTGGTTATTATGATAACACAACCGGCACTTGCTATGCTTTCTTAAATCACAATCTATCAAGTATACAGAATATGAATATTACGAATGCCACTTTTAATGTTTATGTAACCCATTCATACTCCTCTACCACCAAAACGGGGTTATGGTTAGATGCTGTGAATGGTTCATGGTCAGCTAGTGCATTGAATTGGAATAATAAGCCCTCTTCAACTAATATTGGGAAAGTTGATGTGGCCAGAGATCAATGGGCGGAATTTAATGTAACGAATACAGTTAAAGAATGGGCTTCTGGCAAGAAGCAACAGTATGGTTTCAAACTTCATACGAATGGAAATGGAAAAACCTATTGGAAAAAAGTCGTTTCTTCTACGAATAGTAATTATAAACCGTATTTGTCGGTGACGTATACGATCCCTGCTCCCCAAACTCCTAAAGGAACAGTTTTTAGCAATGGAGACGGCACAGGATATGTGAATGTATCATGGGATCCGGTTCCTGGGGCAAAGGGCTATAAAGTATGGATATATAACGGTAAATCATACGAAGCCTTTGAGGTAGGCAATGTTACCTCTTGGAGCACTAATGGAAAGAAAATTTGGCCGACTTCTTCTGAAATTAACGCCGGAAAATTCGACCTACACCAAGATCAGAAAGGAACGGAGCTGGCTGTCGATCCTTCCCCAGTCTATCGAAATTCAGGAGGAAGTTATCCGAATAACAAGAACTACTGGTTCCGAGTAAGCGCGATTTTTCCCCAAGGCGAAAGCGCCATGTCTGGAGCCTTTATGCCAACCATTCCTAATTTGAAGAAACCATCTGCACCAACGGGGGTTAGTTATACCAATGGCAACGGAACAGGATATATCGATTTCAAATGGAAACCGGTGAGCGGAGCGACGGGGTATAAAATTTGGCTTTTTAACGGTTCAAACTATGAATCGCTTGATGTCGGGAACGTCACTTCTTGGACAACGAAAAACAAAAAATATTGGCCAACTGCTGCAGAAATAAATACTGGCCGCTATAAACTCCATTTACATGATGGTCTTGGCGCAGAATTGGCCGTTGATCCTTCCCCAGTCTATGAAAATGCAGGAACAAAATATGCAACGGCGACCAACTACTGGATTCGTGTCAGTGCCTATAACGCTCAAGGGGAAACCGTCTACTCGGATGCGTATAAGCCGAGCATTTCGGATTTACCTGTGCCGTCAGCTCCTTCTGGATTTGCTTACGCCAACCAATTAGGAAGCAAATCCGGTTATGTTATGCTGGATTGGAAAAAAATTCCCGGTGCAACAGGCTACAAAGTGTGGATATTTAACGGCCAGTACTATGAAGCATTTGATGTAGGAGATGTGGACCATTGGACGACCCAAAATAAAGGAATCTGGCCTACTTCAGAGGAAATCCAAAAAGGGGCTTCCGGATCTTTAACGCTGCATCATGATGGAAAGGGATTGGAGCTTCCGAAGGATCCTTCCCCATTATATGCAAAAATGGGGACAAATTACGCGACAAGCACCAATTACTGGTTTAGACTCAGTGCATACGATGCAGATGGGGAAACAATATATTCCAATCAGGCATTGACGGTAAAAATTCCGGAGGGGAATGAGTATTTAGGAAAGGAGGAATACTGGTCCATCATTGATGTTCCTTATGCAAGCGTGAATGCCGCTACCGGTAACCTCATCGTCGACGAAGATGATGTATCGATTTCTGGAAGAGGACCGGGGCTAGGAATGACAAGAACTTACAATAGTCTATCTACTTCGGATGGATTATTTGGAAAAGGATGGCAGAGTGATGCGGAAATAAGCATCATTGCTCAGGGTAAAGAAGCGAGATTTACAGATGAAGATGGTACGCTCCATATATTCACGAAGCTATCCGATGGTACGTATAAAGCTCCGACAGGTGTTTATTTGGAATTAAGCGAAACAGCCGATGAATATATATTGACCGACAAAGATCAAACGAAAATTCACTTCCGAAAAAGCGACGGAAAGTTAACCAAAATGGTCGACGGTCATGGAAATACAACGACTTATAGTTATGCGAATGGAAAGCTTGTGTCCATTATTGATGCATCAGGAAGAAAACTGACTATGGAGTATAACGCAAGCGGCAAAATTCAAAAGATTACCGATCCACTAAACCGTTCGATCACGTTTGAGTATCAGAATGGTTTGTTAACAAAAGTCACCAAGGCGGGCAAAGAAACCACGAGATACGAATATAATGAACATGGCCGTCTAGAGAAAGTATATGAACCGACGCATACAGAAGCTAAAGCTGTTGTCAATCAATTCATTTACAATGGAGACAGGATCAGTCAAGTAATAGATCCCGAGAACCGCATTTATAAGTTGAATTATGATCAAACGAAACGGCAGCTCGTCGTGATCCAGCCGAATGGCCGCAAAATTCAGTATACCTTTAATGAAGCAGCGAACCCCATTCAAATAATCGAAGATGCAGGCGGGTTAAACATTACGACAAGCTACGTGTATGAGGGAAATAATCTAGTAGAATCACGGGATCCGAATGATCAAAATGCTGTGAAACCTACTGAAACATATACGTATGATGCAAACGGGAATGTGTTAACGGTGAAAGATCAGTACGGTACAGAAACATACAAGTATAACAAAAATAATGATGTCATCTCAGAGACAGATACGGAAGGTGATACCACTACGATTGCCTACGATGGCTTAAATCCTGTATCCGAAACTGATCAATCCGGAAAAACATCTTCTATAGCAAAATACGATACCTATGGGAATATTATTGAAGAAAGCAATACATTAGGCAGTGCAGCGAACTTACTCTCAAATAGCGGCTTCGAACAGGGAATCACAGCTTGGAATCTTCTTCGTTCTAACGATTCCGGACAATTGTTTGAAGACACGAATCGTCATCATCGGTCGCTTGGAAGAAAAACTTTAAAAATCGTCACTGCCTCAAGTTCGCCTGGAACGGAACTTGGCTATGTGGCGGCTACCCAAGAAATTGCCGTGAAACCGAACACGACGTATACGTTAAGCGGGAAGATCAAAACGAATTTGACGAAGGCCAATGCGTTCTTTAATATCGAATTTTTAGACAGTCAAAATCGCCGGATTTCTTGGGCTGACAATCGCTACAGCCAACTAACCGGTACGAGACCATGGACAGAACGGCAAGTGACGTTTACTACTCCACCGAGTACCGTCAAAATTCGCGTGTATTTAGAGGTCGATCATAAGTCTCCAGATGCTTCCGGAGAAGCCTGGTTTGATAGCATCCAATTGGAAGAGGCACAGGTTTCTTCGAGTTATAACCCAGTTATCAATAGCAGTTTTGAAGGGACCATTGCGAATTGGAACGGAACAGGAGGAAGTGTGGATTCTACGCAATCCTTTGACGGAGGATCCTCTTTAAAATTTTCAAGAACAAGCACTACGCAATCGGCCGGCGAATATAAACAGACGGTGATTGTTGGCCAAACATCAAATGATACACCGCTTCGTTTGACACTCACAGGTCTTTCGAAAGCGCAGGATGTCAAAGCAAACGGTACGGTGAGCCCGAGCGACTATTCCATAACGGCTAAAGCGTATTTTACAGACGGGGCAACTCAAACGTATACTGCAGACTTTCCGATCGGAACCCAAGAATGGAACCGTGCCGCCGTTTCCATCAATCCTTCGAAGCCCATCGATAAAATCGATGTATCCGTTGTGTTTCGAGGCAATTACACGGGAACAGTGTGGTTTGACGCGATCCGTTTGATGGAAGGAAACGTCGTGACGAAAAATAAGTATGATTCTAGCGGAAATTATGTTATTCAAGAAACTGATGAAGCCGGATATGTTACGAAAAAGAATTATGATGCCGTTGGTAATATATTGAGCGAGTTCGATGAGAAAGGAAACAAGAAAGAATACACGTATGATTTATCGAATCGCTTAAAACAGCTGCTGTTAGCGAACGGCACTTCCGTCAATTATGATTATGACGCGAACGGAAATATGACATCAAAAGTCATTCGGACAAGCGGCGGCCGGTCGCAAACCTTTACCTACTCGTATGATGCAGCTGATAAACTCATTAAAACTGTTGGTCCGCTCAAAGATACGACGACAAATGAATATGATGCAAATGGAAATAAAACTAAAACAGTCCTTCCGAAGGGAAACACGATTCAATGGTCTTATGACGGAACGGAAAGAGTCAAAACAATTTCCTACAATAACGTCCCATATTACGAATTCAGCTACGATAAAAATGGAAACGAACTTTCCGTCCAATATCTAAAAGACGGCACGACGAAGACAAGAAAATTTGATTCGGCGAACCGTGTTATCGAACAATCCGATCGCGGTGGGCTGCAAAAATGGCAATATCCAACGACATCGGATAAATTGCAGCAGTTTATGTTTTCCCACGGCTCCTTTAGCCAAACAGTGAATTTTCAATATAATGCCTTGGACCAAAATACAATTGTGACAGACGGGACGTATACGTACCGCTTTGACTACGACGAGAAAGGAAACATCCGCACCTTCACGACAGGAAACGGAGCCGGTTCAACCTTTATATATGATGATCGTGGCCTCGTCGAAAACGTATCGGTTGGTACAGCGGACGGAAAAGAAATACTGTCCGAAACGTACCGTTATGATGAAAACGGCAATCGGACGAAAGTGGAATTCCCAACAGGAAAAGCAATCGATTACCGTTATGATGAGCTGGATCAATTAGTGGAAGAAGAGCTTCCAGATGGAACGAAGATCGAGTATACGTATGATGGATTCGGCAACCGGACGAAAGTCGTGAAAACAAAGGGTGGGCAGTCGACGACGACAAATGCCGATTATAACGAGGCCAATCAGCTTATTCGGTTTGGCAGTGAAACGATCACGTACGATGCCAACGGCAATCGATTGGAAGACGGCCAGTATCGATATGAATGGAACGAAGCGGACCAATTGGTTTCGATTACAAGAAAAGGCGAAAGCACTCCGTTTGTCACCTACAAATACGATGAAGACGGCCGGCGCATTCAAAAGAAAGTAAATGGGGTTGTGACCAACTACCATTATCAAGGCGACAGCCTCAACGTTCTGTATGAAACCGATGCAAGCGGAAATGTGGTAAGATCGTATATATACGGAGAAAACGGCCAGCTGTTGGCGATGAAAAAGGGCAATGCCACCTACTTCTATCACTACAACGCGCATGGCGATGTCATTGCTTTGACGGATGCGCAAGGAAACATTGCCGCGCGCTATCAATACGATACGTGGGGGAATATTCTTTCCCAATCCGGCTCCTTGGCCGACGAAAACCCATACCGATATGCGGGATACCAATATGACCGAGAAACGGGTCTATACTACCTGATTGCCCGATACTACCACCCAGAGCATGGCGTGTTCTTGTCCATGGACCCTGATCCAGGAGATTCTGACGATATCCTTACACAGAACGGCTATACGTATGCGAACAACAATCCAGTGATGCTGGTCGATCCGGATGGGCATTTTGTGTGGATGGCTATCAATGCGGGATTTGCGGCGTATGATGGGTATAAGGCATTTAAAAAAGGCGGTTGGAAGGCTGCGGCGATTGCCGTTGGTGTGGGATTGGTTGGCGGTGCGGCGTTTAAAGGTGCCAAAATTGCGTATAGGGTGTATAAAGCTAGACGGGCTCTAAATTTTGCTAAAGTTACTAGAAAGGCTGTAGCTGGAAAAATAACAGGATATACTAAACATGGTTTAGCACAGGCTATGCAAAGAGATGGTGGTAGAGGAGTGGCTCCTAAAGCTATTCTAGATGCAACTAGAAACCCAAAGAAAGTGGTTCAACAGTCAGGAGGAAGAACGAAATATGTGGGTAAGAATGCGGTTGTAGTTCTAAATAAGAACGGAAAAATAATTACTACTTACGCAAAGGGCTCAAAAGGTATAAGGAGGAAGTAAATGTTAAAGCTAAGCGCAGATATGTTACTTTTATTAAGAGAATGCTTGGAATCCCGTAGACCCGACCTTCTGTGGGTTTTAAATAATGAAATTAATATAAATGAAACTTTAGGTAACGAATTGAGAGATATTGTAAATGAAGAGTTTTTGGAAAAAGGATTAAATAATGATGATGAACCAAATGAGCTGGGGATAAAATTAGAGAGATTAATAGACGAAATTGGAAGGTGTTTTATGTAAGTATGTCTGTTTAAAAGGTGAAATTTCTCAGATTTACGATTTATAGTCCCAATGGTAAAAAAGATACTTTAAAAATAAGGTTAGGAGCGAAATAATGGAATATAAAAATAAATTTATTGATAATATGAGGGAATTTGAGAATCTCAAAAATCTTATAAATACAATTTTTATTTCTAATAGTTCTTTACCAAACCAAGTATTTCATAAAGAGTTTACAAATTACTTGTTTAAAGAATTTGATTTCACTATGACAGACGAATTCTGGAGTGAAATCAGGGAATTAGCTAATAAAACAAATGATGATTTTATCATAATGGCTGTACTTGATCCTGATCCAATAACCTATTATTTTAAAGAGTTCGGTTATTTTAATTGGGTTAAGTTAGAAATAAGTATTACCCCTGATCAATACTTGGATATTTTGAATTTCAGTCCAGAAGATAGTCCAGCCGACTCCATATTTGTTAATTCCTATACTGTAGTATGGGCTTCTCCTTCAATGAAGTGGGGAATATGGGCAGAAAGAGAAAAAGAGGTTTGCGTTATTGCATTCAGTGAAAAAATGTATAAGGACTCCTTAAATCCGATATTCAATAATTGGAGACCAATTGATAATGAGGTTACTGATTGGATTGGCCTTAATTATAAAAACTTCACTATTCCAAAAGACGTTAAAGACAAACTATTTTTAAATTATAAAAGTGGTTATTAAGTATTGTGAAAAGAGTTATTATAGAGTTATTATCTTAATATTGCCTTAAGAGAATTATTCTCTTAAGGCTTTTTACATGGGCGGAGTACCGGATAAACCGATTGTTACAACCAAAAAACATTATCACCGAAACCCCTGCAATGATAATTTTTTGAGTTATCTTGTACGCACAAAATAAGTCTGAAAAAGATCCCTATGTTTAACTATACACAACTGAAAAATCACTAACTATCACCATTACCAAGTCGACAGCCTCAATGTCTTGTATGAAACCGATGCGAGCGGAACGGTGGTACAATCGTATGTATACGGAGAAAACGGCCAGCTCTTGGCGATGAAAAAGGCAATGCGACATACTTTTACCACTATAACGCCCATGGCGATGTCATCGCTTTAACAGATGCCCAAGGAAACATTGGCGCGCGCTATCAATACGATGCGTGGGGGAACCTTCTTTCCCAATCGGGGGATGTGGCAGCGGAAAACCCATATCGCTATGCAGGATATCAATATGACAACGAAACAGGTCTATACTACCTGATCGCCCGATACTATCACCCAGAGCATGACGTGTTCTTATCGTTAGATCCAGATCCAGGAGATTCGGACGATATCCTCACACAGAACGGCTATACGTATGCGAGCAACAATCCAGTGATGCTGGTCGATCCGGATGGGCATTGGGTATGGCTGGCCATCAATGCAGGGTTTGCGGTTTATGACGGGTATAAGGCCTTTAAAAAAGGCGGTTGGAAAGCGGCGGCGATTGCAGTAGGCGTAGGGCTTGTTGGTGGTGCTGCGTTTAAAGGTGCCAAAATTGCGTATAGGGTGTATAAAGTTAGACGGGCTGGAAGGTTGGATTTACAGTTTTTTGCTAGTGGTAGAAGAGGTAAACAAGCACGTTTAAGAGAATTAGCAAATGATGATAAATTATCATCAGCTTTACGTGGTGAAATTCGACGTGATATTAATGAGATTAAAAGGGGGAAAAGAAGAACTATAAGAGTGCCAAAGGGATATGAGTTAGCTCATAGACGTGGATATGAGGCAAGAAAAGGATACGGGTACGAACACAGTGATATACAAACAATAAGAAATCATAGAACTCAGCACAAGTATGATCGCTATGGAAGAAGGAGGTAAAAACATGATAAATGAAAAAGAATTTTACTCTGTTCTTAACTTACCAGCTAACAAAAGGTATGAATACTTTATAAAAAAAGTGGTCGATTGGGGAGAGGTATGGGGACTCTACGAAGACGGTTGGGCAATGACTGAGGATGATAATGGCAATCTACTAATTCCTTTTTGGCCTAAAAGAGAATTTGCTCAATATTGTGCCGCCAAAGAATGGGAAGGATATACTCCTGAACCAATTGAACTCGATGAGTTTATGAATGAATGGCTTCCTAGGATAAAAGAAGATGGATATAGACCATCGATTTTTTGGAATGGTTATGATTCCGCAGTAATGGAAGTTGAAGTTTTGTTAGGAGATTTAGAAGGTGAATTAGAAAATTATTAGACTTTTGATAGCAACGTTATCTATAGTAAAATTTTGGGGTAAAAGAGCGGCAGTTCAGTAACTGCCGCTCTTTTTGTAAATTCATTTTTAGAACCTCCCTCTATAAACTTTAATTTTCTTCAGATTTCTTACGTTTTTTTTAAATTTTGCAGAACACATGATAGCTTTGCCACCTCATATAAATAAATATTACTTGAATTTATACAATATATTTACATGTTAAGACCTATCCTACGGAACATATTTACAATATCTATAATACTGCGTATGACCGTGCTAAAAGTCTCCACACTTCTCATGGTCGCTCACCCTCCCATGTATCACTAGATGATGGTCCACACATTCCTTCGTCCTGCGTATCCATGAGGTGGAGGTTGAATATGCTCGATGGTGTTGCAAAACTAGAGTAAAAACTCGAAATTATGCATAAGAATGCAACATAACACATGCAGTAAATATCGATGAAATCCATATCATGGGGGGGCTCCATCCCATTACTCTTTACTCGTTAAATACCCGTTCAATCTCCCGTCGAAGCCCAAACAGCCACAGCCATTGGCTGTTTTTAGCAAAGAAAAAATACAGAGTTTTGCAAAGAAAAGTGCAGAGAATTGCAACTTGACATGAAGCCTCTGTGGGCGTGATTAAAAAGCCAGAAAGCCAGCAATATCAAGGGCTGGCTTCGCCTAACAAGGCTATCACGCCCACCACTCCATGTAAAGTTGGCATAAGCCAAATTCTCTGCAAAGCTCTGCATTTTTATTTTGCAATAAACATTTTAGAAGAAGACTATTATTTTAACTCTAGTGGACTAGTTTTCACTTTTGAAGCATGTTAGCCAAATCATGATGAGAAACTTTTCATCAGCCTTGGAAATACTCCGTATATGCTCCCTACGACCTCAAACATCGAGGATATTCATAAGATTTTATTAAAAGAGAGTTAAAACCTTATAAATTAGAGATGAATCCTAGCATTTAAAAAAAGAGAAAGCGATCTTTTGGCTACACTCGATGATTCAATCGCAAGAACGGCATTAAAGTGTTTCTTGGTCAGAGGTTATACCGGAATTTCGGGTATAATCTCTTTTTGTTATAAAGAAGACGGCCGGCGCATTCAAAAGAAAGTAAATGGGGTTGTGACCAACTACCATTATCAAGGCGACAGCCTCAACGTTCTGTATGAAACCGATGCAAGCGGAAATGTGGTAAGATCGTATATATACGGAGAAAACGGCCAGCTGTTGGCGATGAAAAAGGGCAATGCCACCTACTTCTACCACTACAACGCGCATGGCGATGTCATTGCTTTGACGGATGCGCAAGGAAACATTGCCGCGCGCTATCAATACGATGCGTGGGGGAACCTTCTTTCCCAATCCGGTGGGATGGCAGAAGAAAACCCGTATCGCTACGCGGGATACCAATATGACGAAGAGACGGGACTCTACTACTTGATCGCCCGATACTACCATCCAACTCATGGCGTGTTCTTGTCCATGGACCCTGATCCGGGAGATTCGGACGATATCTTGACGCAGAACGGCTATACGTATGCGAGCAACAATCCAGTGATGCTGGTCGATCCGGATGGGCATTTTGTGTGGATGGCTATCAATGCGGGATTTGCGGCGTATGATGGGTATAAGGCATTTAAAAAAGGCGGTTGGAAGGCTGCGGCGATTGCCGTTGGTGTGGGATTGGTTGGCGGTGCTGCGTTTAAAGGTGCCAAAATTGCGTATAGGGCATATAAAGCAGGTAAATTTTCAAGAACTTATAGGCTAGCGAAAAAAGTTGCAAAAAAACATGGAGGTACTTTGGAAAGAGCTAAGGGCAATGGATGGAAAGTATCTATTCCTGATGGAAAGCACTCCTATCGGGTTAGAGTGATGAATGCTGGCTCTGGTAATAGAAAGAAAGCATATTATCGAATAAGTCATTCCAAATATGGTTCATTCGATAGGTATGGCAACAAAAGTAGTGATAGGCTACACACACATATTAATCTTTCAAGGAAATCTTATAAAGAAATAAGCCGTATTTTAAATAAAAAATATTAGAACAGAAAGAAGGAGTAATATGGGGAACGTTGATATACAGAAAATACTTGATAAGCTATGGGGCGCTGAAATTTTAGATACACAAGTAGACTTACTAAATGACATTATAAAATTTAAGATTAAGATTACGGATGATAAGGTTGTAAAATTTCATGAAATAGCTTTTATTGATGTTTCTTCATTTTACTTTGTTAAGGATAGTGAGGAATTTAGATTTAATTTTTATGATAGGGAAAAAGTGGATTTTTTAGAGTTAACCTCCATCCATTATCAAAACGAACCTTTAGGTGAACTACATTTTTGCTTACCAAATGAGGAGGAATGGAGTAAACAATATCATTCTAAAGTAAATATTATAATAGAAATTTGGGATTCAATTTTGTTGATTGAGACAAGAAAAATTTCTCTAGATGGAAAAATAATAAATATAAAAAAATAATTTATTATTTGATTTTGAATTGAGGATGGCTATTTTGTTAGAAGAGCACGAAAAATTTTTTGTTGTATTCTACAAGAGTTAATCATTACTTCAACTTCAGATGGTATTGACAGAATTTTATTAGTAAGAAATTAAAACCTTAAACATGAGAGTGAAATTTATCGTTTAAAAGGGGGAATCACCCCCTTTTTTTATAGTTAAGTTTTTGAGGATTATTTATAAACATCGTTTAGCCTAATTTTAGCTAGATTAACCTTTGAAGACATAGGTTCGTTTAAACAGTCTTTAGTTACAATGAACAACAACTATACTTATGACGGATTTAATTAGTTGAAAGAAAGTTGCGAAAACAAAGGATGGACAATCGACGACGACAAATGCCGATTATAACGGGCCAATCAGCTTATTCGGTTTGGCAGCGAAACGATGAGGTACGATGCCAACTGCAACCGAAAAAAATAAAGGTAAATAAAGGAATTCACAATCGTAAAAAACATTACGGAAATGGTACTAGAAAGAGTGTAAGAGATGCAGTTTTAAAGAGATAATTATACTTGTCAGTATTGTGGTAGAAAAGGGGGTAAACAAGAGGTCGATCATAATCCATCATTCATTATTATAAGAAAGGGTATGCCATGTCTAGAAAAGCACGTATAAAATATGCCAATAATCCAAAATATCTAAAAACTGCTTGTCAAAGATGTAATCGTAGTAAACAGGAAAGATATTATCCTGATGAATGGAGGCCATGATAATGAACGACTATGAAATACTTTTTTAAAAATATGTAAAAGAATTAAAAGAGACAATTGAAGAAGAAAAGGAATTTTTAGATCCGAATCTTGACAAAGAGAGATATGAATACGAATTAAGTATTAGCGGAAGAGTAATTGCCGTATTTAGGAAATATTGGTTTGAGTGTGACAAGTTAAACGATAATGAGGAAAATGAATACTATGTAAATCCAAAAGATTTTTGTGTTGATTGGTTGTCAGGTGAACATGAGGAGCTATTTAGAATTATTGAAAAAATGCCATTTTATCCAATAGGAATAGACGAACATGGAAATTATGTTTAAAAAACAGCTGTAATATGGGCTATCTCATGATTTATGAGATAGTCTTTTTATTTATTATTGTGAAAAAAATGAATAGAAAACAAAGAAAAAATTTAGGTATATAGGTTGTAATAAAGAATTTCCGATCTCCATGTCCCGTCTTTATCACCTGACAAGCTGGCACGGTGACAAGAAGAGCGAACAATGCCATGTAAAACAAAATTGCAACTTATATAGTTTCTCATCACAAAAAAGTACTTCCATGTATTTTTACCACTATAACGCCCATGGCGATGTCATTGCTTTGACGGATGCGCAAGGAAACATTCCGCGCGCTATCAATACGATGCGTGGGGGAACCTTCTTTCCCAATCCGGCTCCTTGGCCGACGAAAACCCATACCGATATGCGGGATACCAATATGACCGAGAAACGGGTCTATACTACCTGATTGCCCGATACTATCACCCAGAGCGTGGCGTGTTTTTATCCATGGACCCTGATCCAGGAGATTCGATGATATCCTCACGCAAAACGGGTATAGTGCGAACAACAATCCGGTGATGTTGGTCGATCCGGATGGGCATTTTGTGTGGATGGCTATCAATGCAGGGTTTGCGGTTTATGACGGGTATAAGGCGTACAAGTCAGGAAAAGGATGGAAAGGTGTCGCAACTGCTGCAGCTATTGGTTTTGTTGGTGGAGGAAGACTCAAAGCGGCAAAACACTCTGTTTATGTCTTAAAGAAAGGAAATGTAGTAAAATATGTCGGAAGAACTAAAAATATTAAGAAGAGAAGATATGTCCATAGTAAAAACCATTCTAATTTAGATTTTGAAGAAGTTGCTAGCAATCTGTCCTGGGGACAAGCGCGTGGATTAGAACACCGCCTATATTTGAAACACGGTGGAAAAAGTAAGCTTAGAAACAAGATAAGACCTATTAGTAAAAGAAATAAAAAGTATAGAAAATATATGAGCGAATCTAGAAGGATTTATAAAGAAGTAATAAGAAGATATGGTTGGTGATTGTATGTCATTCTGGGAAAGCATAAAGAACAAGGAAACAATTATTTTAAGTGACGATGCAATCGATTTGTTAAGTGATACGCTATTAGAAATCAAAAAAATTTATGAAGAAGATTTAGAAAGAAAACCAACGGTGGTTGAATTAGAAGCATTGATTATGGAGGCTATGCAACTTGATTCAAATATAGCCGAACAATTGGAGGAAATGGAAATCTCCGATGTAAAATTTAAGTTGAAAAAGAGAAAAAAGGTTCCTAACATTGAACCAGGCATTGTATTTGCAATCCCGCTTAAAGAAATTGAAAAATATGCTTATGGTTTAGTAGTAAAAGGAGAAGGTCTAAAGGATGACATTTATATACAATATTTTGATATCTTCACTAATGAAATATTAGATATAAAAAACTTTAGTAATCAATTTGAAAAACTTTCTGTTCTATATACTATTAACAGTGGAATATATGGAATCGTTAATAAAGAATGGAAAATTATTGGGAAATTGTCTAAAAGAAAATTCAATCCTGAAGAATATGAGTTACCTGATTTTGTGTTTTACAATGGTAAGGAATATTTTGTGAGTCGAGGGGATGCGAATACACCAATAGCAGAATTAGAGCCTATTTCTAAAGAGGAAGGGGAAAAAATAAAAAATCCAATTGGTCTGATTGGTAGTAATAATATAGTGGAAATGCTTGTAAAATCTTACTATGAAAAGCAAACGAGAAAATAGTAATTAGCTTTTTTTTATTATACAGTGAAGATAGTTAACGAATTCAAAAGAACATTAATAGCGTAATTACAAACTACCATACCAAGACGACAGCTTGAATGTTCTGTACGAAACGGATGCGAGCGGAAATGTGGTAAGATCGTATATATACGGGGAAAACGGCCAGCTGTTGGCGATGAAAAAAGGTAGTGCCACCTACTTTTACCACTATAACGCCCATGGCGATGTCATTGCTTTAACGGATGCCCAAGGAAACATTGCCGCGCGCTATCAATACGATACGTGGGGAAATATTCTTTCCCAATCGGGGGATATGGCAGCGGAAAACCCATATCGATATGCAGGATACCAATATGACAACGAAACGGGTCTATACTACTTGATCGCCCGTTACTATCATCCAACGCATGGCGTGTTCCTATCTTTAGATCCCGACCCGGGGGATGACGATGACATACTCACGCAAAACGGGTATAGTTATGCGAACAACAACCCGGTGATGCTGGTCGATCCGGATGGGCACAGGGCTAAATTATTTAAAGACATATTTCAAAAGATAAAGAAAACAGGCTTTAAAATTCACAAAATAGGACGGATAAAGGGGGCAAACGATTCGGGTAAAGGATATTGGGGAGTTCTTTATTCTACTAAAAATAATAAAGGTAAAAGGAAATATAGATCTATAGAACTCCATCCTCCGCATAATAACCATGGTTATCATTTACAAAGTAACAAGTTTACTAAAAATCATCCTCATTTTAAAGGTAAATTTTATAGAAGTGGAGAAGCCTGGAGGATTACAATATGGAAAGTGAAGAACAGGAAAAAATAGCTTATATATTTTGTAAAATGTTTATATGTGGAGGGAAAAATGAATTTTTTTAAAAAGATTTTCTTTAGCAAATATGAACAGTTTGCTAAAGAGCTTGGCTATCGTACATGGTCTGAGGCTAGTGATAATACATTCTTTATGTTTCATATTCCAGAAGACGGGGGATGGTATGTTACTGAATTGCCAAATAGAACTTGGGCAGTATGGAATAATGAAGGAGATCCACCTTATAGTTTTGTTACTTTTTTGACATGGAGTGAAACGATAAGGTATTTGAGGAAGTTGTTTAATGAATATTGTTATCCTGAAACTTATTGGGCTCCAGAAGGATATGGCATTGATGATGATATGTTTTTAAATCCACCTCAAAAAGATAAGAAGTTATAGACTATGTAAGAAATTTTATAAGAGAGAAAGGCAGGTTTCTTAGCTAGGGGAAATCTGCCTTTTCAATTACGAGGTTTGGGGAAACCATCTCAGAATTCGGGAAACAGAAGAAAAAACCCTACCGCTATGCGGGATACCAAATATGACCAAGAAACGGGTCTATACTACTTGATCGCCCGATACTACCATCCAACTCATGGCGTGTTCTTGTTCTTGGATCCAGATCCAGGCGATGCGGATGACATTCTTACGCAGAACGGCTATACGTATGCAAACAACAACCCGATGATGCTGGTCGATCCGGATGGGCATTATGCTCATATTGTTATTATAGCTGGAATGGGGGCTTATAGAGCTTATAAGATTTATAAGGTCTACAAGAAGTATAAAAAAATTTCAAAAAAATATCGTTCGAATCGTAAAAGAAATTCTGCGATACATGGATATGAAATTTATGATAAAAAAACTAATAAAGTAGTTAAAGTTGGTATTAGTAGTGGAAGGATTTCTAAAAAGGGAAAATCATATCGCTGTTTATTGCAAAATAAAAGTACATAGTTTTGCAAGAAATTTGTGCAGAATAGCTGCATAAAAAAAGGCTTGCCAGCTCACCCAATAACCTCTACTGTTGAGATTGAGCAGAACTTAACAGTAGGAGGATAAGAAAGGATGCTAGCAATGCCTGAAGTTAATTATATCAAACATTTAAGAGAAGTCGAAGATATGTCAATCTCTGAGATCGCTAAAAAGACAGGTAAAAATTGGAGAACAGCAAAAAAATACGCTGACGGTGAAGTACCAGTAGAATCTCTTCCCTTCCGTCGAAGGGGAATGATGTACGAGGAAGAGTACGGAGAAATCGTAGATTGTTGGCTTGAGGAGGACATGAAGCTTAAGAAAAAAGAAAGACGAACAAACAAGAAGATGTTTGAACAACTTAAAGAAGAGCACGGGTTTAAAGGTTCTTATCGAACCGTTTGTGAGTACATTCAGCATCGCAGACCACAAATAAAAGAAGAAAAAACCACAAGATACGAACGTCTGGAGCACCCTCCGGGCGAAGCCCAAGTGGATTTTGGAAATATGACGGCTGTAAAAGACGGCGCATATAAAGACATCAAAACTCTTATTCTCAGTTTTCCATATAGTAATGCCGCCTTTTCTTATCCCCTGCCGGCAGAAAACTCGGAGTGTTTTCTAGAGGGCTTGAAACAGTTATTTCACCAGGCTGGGGGTGTCCCGACATATTTACGAATTGATAACCTGTCGGCAGCGGTTGTAACGGTAGGCAAGGGAGACAAGAGAAGCTATACGGACTCTTTCTTACGCTTCCAGTCCTATTATGGATTTGAAGTACAACCATGCAATCCCGGTAGTGGACATGAAAAAGGGAATGTAGAGAAAAAGGTAGGCTATACAAGAAATAACTTTTTTGTAACAGCCCCAGTAATGGAGGATTTTTCACAACTGGCCCACTGGCTAGAAGAGAAAATGGTAACCGATCGAAAACGCCCTCACTACGAAAAAGGAGTTCCGATAGAAGAATTGTGGGCTGAGGATCAGAAGCAATTAAAAGCTTTGCCAATCAGTGATCTTCCAATCTTTTCAATCGACTCGGCTACTGTAAATAAATATGGCGAGATTCTAGTCGATAGAGAAAAATTCCTTATTCATAAAGCGAGGATCAAACAGACACTAGTTATTAAAAAGGAATGGGACAAATTCACTTGCTTTTCGAATGACGGTGAAATGATCTATCAAGACTCACGTCCCTATATGATGACCACAAGGCCTATACCATGGGACAACATCTTGGCCGACTGGGAGAAAAAGCCACGTGCTGTTAAGTATTCTCGTTTCTTTAAATACCTGCCCGAAAGAGTACAAACTTATCTTACGATAAAACCTGATGAGATTAAGAAACGGGTGGCAGGCTTAAAAAAACTGCTGGAGGTTCATGCCTTACAAGACATCCATAAATGTTTGGAAATGGAGCAACGTATTGAAAAAGAGCCGCACGAATTGGGTTCCTTATTGGAAGCTCAGAAAGCAACTTATCCGGAAAAATTGTCAGAACCCCATACCCCTTCTGTATTACTAGATTATGAAACGGATTTAAGCATGTATGATCAGAGGCTATGTCCGACCTTAGAAGGGAGGGATAACTGATGATCGCTCGTGATCTGAAAGAAGTCTGTAAAACCCTGCACCTTGCTTATATAGCTGATCAGTATGAAGACATTGTCTTTGAGAATAAAGAACAGTTTTTATGTGATGTATTACTGGCCGAAGTCTCATCAAGACAAGCTGCCAAGGTATCGAGACTAATAAAAAAAGCCAAATTTAGAGAACTGAAATGGTTGAAAGATTATGAATGGAACGACCAGTTGCATCTGCCAGCTACCACGACAAAAGAAGAGATTTGTGACCTTCGTTTCTTACATGGGAAACAAAATTTATTGCTTCTTGGCTCACCAGGAACAGGCAAAACCCATTTAGCGACAGCTCTTGGATTAAAAGCCTGCGAAAAAGGGTTTGAGGTTCGTTTCTTTCGTGTCGCAGATTTGGTAGGACAATTAGAGGAGGCGTTAAAAGAAGGTACTTTACAACGAGTAAAACGTCAAATCGATAAGTGCGATTTACTTATACTAGACGAACTGGGATATGTTCCTTTCCAAAAACAAGGATCGGAATTATTGTTTCATATCATAGCCGACTGTTATGAACATAAAAGTGTGATTGTCACATCGAATTTAGAGTTTGGCCAATGGAATCGAGTGTTTGGAGATAACCGCTTAACTTCCGCTTTAGTGGATCGCTTGGTACACCATGCCCATATCATCGCATTCACAGGTGAAAGTTACCGGCTGAAAAATGCTCTTTCTTCTGTGAAATTGAATGGTAATTAATGTAAAAAAATAAAGCTGCAAGCCTATGTATTTTTCGCTGCAATACTCTGCACTTTTTGCTTGCAAAAAACACATATCGCGCTGAAAGACAAGTTAGAAAGTGGAATAGGCAATACAGGACAGATCGGTATGCTTCACGAATAGTAAAAACTAACATACGTGGTAGGTATAATGCACTGAGATGGAAAAAAAGGCATAAGGAATACATTAATAGAATCCAGCCTAACAACAAATTATCACCTCCATTTCACTATCGTCCATAAATTTAATAAAAGGAAGTGAAAAAATGACTGTTATAAGGGATATTCAACTTTCTATTCCAAGTGATATAAACTATTTTGATCATACTGTAATAGTTGACTATGATACTGGTGAGACAAGCCCCTTTACCGATTATAGGCAAAGCAAGTCCGCCATCTTTCATTATGAAACAAGATGTATTACATCACTTTATACTCGTCTTTTGCCCGAAATTCATACAGATGGGGAAAAGGGGGTTATCATTCAATGCGTACCGGATCTATCTAAATTAAGCGAGAAAGAAATTGAAATGGAAATGGTACCCGATTTTATTACTGTTTATGTTGAAATGGATTATAATCAATACTTCTCTCTTACGGATGACTTGGAAAAAAAGAAAATGGTATTAGAAGTGTTACAAGAGGGTATGGAAAAACTTGCTGATGAGCGAGGATGGGATAAGCAAATTTTTCGTGAAATATACAACAAGATAAAAGAATTAAATTACAAAAATACATTTATCTATAAGAAAAAGAGCAGCCCTAATCGTAGATATATATGTAGCATTATATGTGAACACGAAGTCTCTTATGTAGATATATATTTAGAAATAAAACGTCAAAAAGGAAATAAGGTTTTAAAAAAAGAAAGATTGGTAAGAGTAGACAGACCACACGAATCTTTTTATTGGAGATATTTAGGGGATTTAACATGGACACTAAATCATAAGGTAACATTTACCGATCATTTACATCATTTTGGGTGGGTTGTAACTTTTTTAGAAAAAGAAACGCAGCTTATATGGAAAGTAAATAAAGTTTCGTATCTTTCTTCATAAATTCATATGTTAGTAAATATCCCGCCAAAAATGAATGTTTCCTCGTTTGTGGGATATTTAAAAGAGAAAAGCAGTTTAATGATATTTGATAGACATGTACATTTAAAATATCGGTATGGCAACAGAAAATTTTGGTGCAGAGGTTTTTATGTGGATGCGGTAGGAAGAAATAAGAAAGTAATTGAAGAATATATACGGAATCAAATACAGGATGATATAGTTACAGATCAAATAAGATAGATCCGTTCACGGGGAAAGAGATAAAAAGTAACCATTTGAGGGTTGCCGGAAGAGAAGTGCAGTTGGCGAACCTTTCATATTCTTTTAGGGGCTGGCCAGAAAGTCAAAATCCATTGAAAACGAAACATCATAAAATCAACATTTTAAAACATTAAAGGGACGTCTATAAGCCGGAAAATCGACTTATTAGACAGCCCCGACATGAGCGAGGCATTAAACGATTTTGGGTCATCGTACAATTTACGTATATCTATTGCATGACAGAACATTCAAGTGATTTTTCAACCGGTCTTGCGAGTGTGAGATCGAGAAAAATTCACAATCTCATTGAGTTTATTTATTACGAAGCTCAACGAGGAGTGCCACTAGATTCCATTAAACACCAGTTACGAGTGGCATAAGGGTATCTTTGTTTACTTTTTGAAGATGGTAATAAATGTAATGAAATTCACTCATCTACAGTTAAATACTAACAGTGCATGTCCAATACATGTGCAAGAATAACCTTCATCCATAGCATCCCACCCTCTTTGGGAGTGGGTTTTTAATAAAGAAAAGCTTGTCAAATTTTATTTTAATTGTAAAATACTAGTTATATAGGTAATTATATGAAAATTAAAAATATTTGTTTGGTTTCATTGCACTTTTTTGTCCTTATTTTTATACGAGTTTTCCAGTAAATGCACAAAGTAATCTTCAGACAATTATCATCGCCTGATTATATGACGAATTGCCCTGTGATTTAATTGAAGATTTAGAAACAGTTCCGACTGTGGAGAAGGGAGAAGAGGTGATCTCTCGGCAAGATGGATTTGAAGTGAAAATTGACATAGACGATCAAGAAGCGGGCTCGGAGCTATCGGTTCTGTCGATGCCCCAAACTTAGAGGATGATGTAGCACTTTTGTTTGTAAGAAGGAGTGTGGATGATTATGAATATTGAGCCAAGTGTTTATGAACCTACATATATAACCATCTTGTTAATCTTACTCGGTTTAGGTTATTTATTTTTAATAGGATTAGCTATTTCTAAATATCAATTTAAGATTTCCGGTAAAATTTTTTTGATAATATCCATTGTAATTTATTTATTGGTCGGAGCTTATATGGTAGGAACAGGATATTATATCGATGAGGAGGCACCTGATGCGCTTGTTTTTCATAAATTTGGCTTTTTGGAATTAATCATCCTGTCCTATGCGTACATTTTTTTAGGACTTGCAGTAGGGTTTGGGAAAAGGAAAGAGAATTGAAATTGGAAATCCCCAAGGAATTTGGAGCCGTGGAGACGGGATATAAGGATGTAATCCATAATAAAGGAATCAAGGAGAACGATAACAATGAAAATTAGTGAATTGGCTGTTTACGAGCCATATTATATTTCAATTTTTTTAGTCTTACTTGGATTAGGATATTGGATGATAATTGCGTTAGTTGTTTCTAAATTTCGTTTTACTATATTCGGTAAATTATTTTTGGCAATATCCATTGTGATCTATCTCTTGGTCGGGGTTTATATGGTTGGCAAGGGGGATTATATCGATGAAAAAGCTCCGGATTCACTTATTTTTCATAAATTTGGCTTTTTGGAATTAATCATCCTGTCCTATGCGTATATTTTTCTAGGACTTGCAGTAGGGTTTGGGAAAAGGAAAGACAATTGAATGTTAAATCTTGGATTTTTCAATATTCCACTTGTTTTTTCATAACACGGTTATGCAAAAAAGATTGGCCAAATTTTATGGTCAATCTTTGCATTTATCTATTCAAATACTTTTGTTGAAGAGGAAGATCTTATCGTTTTATTTTCTCTCCGCTCTTATTTCTTTTTTTAAGAAACCAGAACAGGACTGTAAGTGAAAATAATAAAATTGGTATATATCCAACTAACCGCCATGCGTTTAACGCACCGAGAAAATAATATGCAACTGGTAAAAATGTTACAGTACTAATAAGCATAAACAGCCAAGAACGATGGAGTAAACCAATTATAAATGTAATTATTGAAATAACAAATGAAGTTCTCCATAAGAATATAATCAAATTAAAATCATCCAATATATCGTCCACCACCTGCGTGAAATACTGTAATATTTAAAGAAACAAGGAGCTGTCCAAAAGGTCAGGGTTAACTGACTTTTTCGAGCCCCTTCATTTTAGGGACTTATCGGGCAGACCATTTTTTCTATCTTTTTATATCCTTCAGAAGTCTTATGAAGGACTTTTCTTATGCTCCCTCTTTCTGAATTGGTTCTTCAAAAGTTTTCTGACGGACATTCAGCACATATAATTGCTTCTTGTTGGGTTCATTGCCTCTATGAAGGACATTTACAAATTTGATTCAATTATTTTTGTCCTTTACTGTAGTATTTCTCCCAAATCTTTCATTTTAGGGACTCATCAGGCAGCCCCTTTAAAAAATTGATTTCTTACTCATCATCAACTTTTAATTTTAAATTTGAGTAAAGAACTAAATTCCTACCTCAAATTTTGCTTCGTCATCCGATGTATCAGCATCTATTTCATTAGAAGATCATTAATCGATATTATTTCACCAGCTGTGAAAGCATTCGTTATTGGGATTTTACAACTAAATCTAATAGAATATTGCCGTATATAAATATTCTTCATTATGCGCTCAATTCCTTTTTTTGTTTTAAGAAGTGAGTCTTCAAGCTTTTTTCTGCAACGATATGGCATGCAGGCACAAAACTAAACAATTTAAATTCAATAGAGCAAATGTCCCGTGTATTTTATGTGAGTAAAAAGAATTGGTTAAAATAGGGAAAATTTTAAGTTATAAAAACGTTTTACTATGCACATACATTTTATGAATCGTGATAGATCTGAATTTACTGATACGATTTCAAGGATTTCCACAGGCTCTAAATCTCATTTTGGTACTTTCATGTATATAAAAATAATTCAGCATCTGTCCGCATTTTTATAAAAAGTAGCTCCAAAAGCTGCCCCACTTGCCCCAAAATAATACATTATGATCAAATTGTGATCAAACCTAAATTGAAACAAAAAAACCCTGAAATCCTTTCTTCTCAAGGGTTTCAGGGTTTTTAAATACTGAATTATACAATCTAATTTTATTAACGAGAGTAGAACTCAACGATGAGCGATTCGTTGATTTCCGCAGGCAATTCAGAGCGTTCAGGCAGACGAGTGTATGTTCCTTCAAGCTTTTCCGGATCAAATGTTAAATATTCAGGAACAAAGTTGTTTAATTCAACCGCTTCTTTAATGATTTGAAGGTTGCGGGATTTTTCACGGACAGAAATCGTTTGGCCTGGTTTTACTTGGTAAGACGGAATGTCCACGCGGCTTCCATCCACTAAAATATGGCCGTGGTTAACCAATTGGCGTGCTTGACGGCGAGTGCGAGCCAAGCCAAGACGATAAACAATGTTATCTAAACGAGACTCTAAAAGGATCATGAAGTTTTCACCGTGAATACCCGGCATTTTGCCCGCCTTTACGAAAGTATTGCGGAATTGACGTTCGTTAACTCCGTACATATGGCGAAGCTTTTGTTTTTCTTGCAATTGTAAGCCGTATTCAGAAAGTTTTTTCCGTTGGCCTGGACCATGCTGACCAGGTGCATACGGACGTTTTTCAAGCTCTTTGCCTGTGCCGCTCAAAGAAATGCCTAAACGGCGGGAAATTTTCCATGTAGGACCTGTATAACGAGACATATTGCTCCTCCTTTTGTATTTTCGATTGTAAAATACAAACAGACTGATTCTCTCAATTATGCACATTTTGTTTTCATGTACCTTCGCTCCAGCAGCAGAGAGTTACACGGTACACCTCAGATTTGAGGAACAAAATGAAATCATAATTGTCGAATCCTTAGGCTGCTATATTTTACACAACGATCATTATATGATTTTAAATGAGCGGTGTCAAGATTATTTCCTTTGCTGTCAGCGAAAAGGAATATTTAATCCGACGAACTTCACACATTCATTTCTATTTTTTGTGAAAAAAATACCAATTATTTCACAAAAAAAATTGTGCTTCATGTTATAATACTATTAAAGTAATAAGGTCTATTTTCCCGGTTATAGGTGGTGGAGTATGGATTGGGATCATTTTGAAAACTTATTTTTCCGATTACTTATGAATGATTCGGACAGACAGCATTTCGATGAATTTATTAATGAAATGTTTGCAATTTTAATCAAAGCATTTAATCTTCAAAATGTGTCGATTTGGAAAGAGATCGGTTCGAATCTTTTTTTATGCCAATACTCGAGCAATGACGATGTAAAAGGTGCTTCGAAATCATTTAGCTTCAAAGACGATGAACAATTTGTAGTTTACAAAGAAAAAGGACGATTGTTTTTGCAGTATTCGGCAGAATCCTCTCCAAAAATGCTGTTGGAATTCAGAGGAGGCCGTGTACTTCACAAACTTTCTAATCAACAACTAGAAAAAATTTCTAAAATATGTTTTGCCATGTTTTTTCACGGAAAAAAATTATATTTGCAAAAAACGCTTAAAGAAAAATATTATCAATTGTTTTTATTAACTGATGAACTTTATTCCATTATGAAAGAAGAAGAAGTGTTAAACAAGCTTTATAACACTTTGAGGCAAATGTATCCCGACCTATTATGCCATTTCATTTTGCCAATGGATTATTCATTAGGACATGAAATTCCTGTGAAAAATTTGGAGCAGGAAATAGATCAGTATGAGGAAGCTATGACAGCCTTTTTGAAAGGCGATATGGTCGTAAGAAGCTCGTCAAACGGGCTCTATATTTATGTCCCGATTGCAGGAAGACAGGGTGTTTATGGATTAATTGATGTACATATCCCACTTCATATTGAACAAATCGATGACGTAATCAATATGATCGAAAAAGTGGCAAAGGCCGGCGGCAAAGCGCTGGAAAATGCCAAGCTGTATGAACAGTCGAAGCAGCATGTAAACGATTTGCAGCTCATTAATGATACGGCTCGAAAAATTAATAAAAACTTGCGGATTTCAGATACGATGAAATACATGGTTAAAAGAATGCTTCGTTCATTTTCTGCAGATGAGGCCGCTTTTTTTATTTTTGATGAAAATAAAAAATGGAACATGCTTTCAGAAAGTACATCGTTTTTCCATTCAGATGAATCGAAGGCTTACGTTGATTGGGTTGCACAAAATATATTGGAGCAAAATAGTGTATTCACTGGCGATATTTCCAATTCCATTCTCGGGGAAGCCGTTTATAAATCAATAATGGCTGTTCCGATGATCGACAGTGAAAAAATCATCGGATTTGCTGTTGTGCTGCGTAAGGAACCGTATTCCTTCACGTTTGATATGTACAAATTAATGGAATCGCTTGTGTCTCATTCTACACTCGCCTTTACGAACTCCATGCTTCGGGAAAAGCTGGAATTGCTCGTGATTACAGATCCGCTTACAAATCTTTTTAATCGAAAATATTTTGACGAGGTTGTTCATCAATCGTTTAAAGAAGACCAAAGAGGCACATTAATTTTAATAGACGTAGACAATTTTAAACAAATCAATGATACGTATGGCCACCAAGTAGGCGATAAAGTGCTTATTCAAATTGCTAAAACGATAAGGAACAACATACGGGAGGAAGATGTAGGAGCTAGATGGGGCGGAGAAGAGCTGGCCATTTATCTTCCTAAAGTGGGTTTAAAAATCGGATGTGAAGTGGCAAACAGAATTGTTTCAGCTGTGCGGAAATCAACGAAACCGCCTGTAACAGTTTCATGCGGTGTTTCCTATTGGGATGCAGCTCATAAAAATGATTCGCCTGCCCTTCTTTTTAAAAGAGCAGATGATGCCTTGTATCAGGCAAAGCGCAATGGAAAAAATCAAGTATCGGTTTTAGACCAAGAAAGAGCATAAAGGGTTCCTAGGTATTGCTCTGATTTGTTAAAATCGTTTGACAGATCGTAACTAGGAACCCTTTTTTATATCATTTGAAAGGGTTCAAAAGTTGAATGCTCATTTCCACCTGTTCACGACTTCCGGCGTTTGAAAAACAAGGCTATTAAAGGTATTCTGTAAGAATATTCGTAAATTTTTCTAAATATCTTTGGTCTATTTCATCAAATCGGTTTTTAATCGGGCTGTCAATATCTAACACACCGATTACCTCATCGTTCTTAATAAGCGGGACAACGATTTCCGATTGTGATCGCGCGTCGCAGGCGATGTGTCCAGGGAACTCATTTACATCAGCCACTCTCACCGTTCTTTTTTCGAAAGCAGCTGTTCCGCATACACCTTTGCCAATAGGAATTCGAACGCATGCCGGCAGCCCCTGAAAAGGTCCGAGAACAAGCTCATCTCCGTCTTTTACATAAAAACCAACCCAATTGATTTCTGACAAAAATTGATTCAACAAGGCGGATGCATTAGCTAAATTCGCTATGACATTTTTTTCCCCTTCAATCAATGCTGTAAGCTGTTTTAACACAAGCTCATAATTTTCTTCTTTTGTTCCATTATAGCTTTCGACGACAAACATGGAAATTCCTCACTTTCTTTTTCAAAATGACAAGTAAGTACGAACTTTGTCGAGAAATTATAGCAGGAAAATATCGTTGCGGGTAGAAAACTTCTAACAGCCATCAACAAAAGGAGTGATCCACTTGCAAACGAAAACGAACACTGTTACGAAAGAAAATATCGTTGATGCAGCAATTTTCCTTTTTAATACAAAAGGTTACACCGGAACATCGGTTAGGGAAATTGCCAAACGGGCCAATGCAAATATCGCCCATATTTCTTACTATTTTAAAGGAAAAAACGGATTATTGGAACATTTAGTGTCCAAGTTTTATGAAGGTTATTTAGACGTAATCGATCAATGCTATCAAAAATGTACAGAATCTCCAAAACTCTCTCTTATGGCAATCGTTGAAGAACTTCTCCGCTATCAATATGAAAACCGCCGGCTTGCCCGTTTTGTCCACCGAGAAGTAACGCTTGATTCGACTCTCATTCGCCAGGTGATGATGACTTATTTAGCGAAAGAAAAATATTATTTGCTTAACCTGCTTGAACGAGGGATGCGAGCGAACCAATTTAAACAAGTAGACATTCCCCATTTTTTAGTACAATTCAAAAGCTTAATAAATATGCCGTTTTTACAGCCTCAATACATGTATGAAGTTTTACATATTAATCCGTACGAAGAATATTTTGTCAAGCAATATAGTAAACAGCTGGTTTCATGGCTGGAACAAATACTTTTTCAGAAAAACGAAAAACAATCAAATGACTAAACCATTTTTTCAAAAAGTGAAAAATCGCTGCCTACATCCTTCGCGCTATGGGCATCAGAACCATAAACGAGAGGGATGCTTTGTTTTTTGGCCGCTTGTATAATATCCTCTGGCGGGTAAATTTCTCCGCAAAAGGCTTTTCGTAAACCGGAAGTGTTGACGTCCAGTTCCATCCCCCTTTTGTTCATTTCAGCAAAAATCTGTTCAATATAAGGCTTTTCATCAAATGTGGCTTGGAAAAGCTTTTGAAATTTGTGTATTAGCGTAATATGTCCAAGCCGCTTCGGCTTATACTTTCCAAGATCTGAAACAACCCCTTTTAATACTGTCGCATAATATAATTCGTATAAATGATTGATGCCGCCTGAAAGCTCCGCCATTTTTTGAAACGTATGTTCATCAAAATCTACACAATAATATTGTCCATTTAATTTTAAAAAATGTACGGACAAAATGCTGTCATCAAGAAAAGGACCGTATTTGTCCAAAAATTGCGCTGTTTCTCTTTCAAAACCGTTAATATAGTCTACTTCTAAACCGATATGAATATCGATATCGCGTTTATATTGTTTTTTTAAGTCTAGCAAAATAGACAAGTAGCGGTCGATATCACTGAAGGGCATTGCGCTGTCCTTATCGGGAGTTGGATCAACAAACCCTTCCGGCAATGGAGCATGTTCTGTAAAGGTTATAGCAGAAAATCCTTTTTTTATGGCAGTTTCAATATACAATTCAAATGAATCGTCCGTACCGTGGGGGCAAAAAGGGGTGTGAACATGTCCATCTTTTTTCATAGAAATCACCTCAAGTTTGTCGAGATTTATGTGAAAAAATTAAAAATTTTGCTCAAAAAATGTCGTTATCATGGTATCATAAATACATTGAGAACACATTATTTTCTTTTGAAAGTTTTTTCGACAACGTCGTTTAAAATATACATACCCTTTAAGAAAGTGAAACGGACCGAGGGGGCTCATAATGGAAGTTGTGATTGTATTAATTTTATTGATTTTCCTTCTATTTGGAATCGGTTATGGATTTCGAAAAAATATTTATAAAGAAGTAGACCGTCTTGAAGCTTGGAAAATAGACATTATGAATCAGTCCATAACAGATGAACTGTCCAAAGTAAAAGAATTAATCATGAGTGGAGAAACAGAAGAATTGTTTGAACGCTGGCGAAAAGATTGGGACGATATCGTCACTAGCAGGCTTCCGCAGGTGGAAGAGCTTCTGTTTGAAGCGGAGGAATATGCTGAAAAATACCGCTTTAAAAAGTCAAAAGAAGTTTTATTACATATTGAATCGGTTTTAAAAGAAATAGAAGAACAAATAGCCGGCATTGTTCAGCACATTAACGATCTTGTTGCAACAGAAAGCAATAATAAGACAGAAGGTGAAGCAGTCAAACAACAGCTAAAAGAGTTGAAAAAAACACTGCTCTCCCATCGCCATACATTTGGAACTGCGTATGAACGGCTGGAAAAAGAGTTGTATGAAATGTTACATACAATGGAAAAATTTGATGAGGAAATGAACTCGGGAAATTACGTAACAGCGAAGGAAATTTTGGATGAACAAAAACAGAAGCTTGAAGCACTCCAATTAAAAGTAGAGGAGATTCCAAAGCTTTTAACTGAATGTCAAATGATTGTGCCGAACGAGATTTCCGAATTGAAAGAAGGGTATAAAAAACTGCTCGAGGATGGCTACAAGCTTGAGCATTTGGAAGTGGAAAAAGAAATTTCGCATATTGAGGAAAAAATGCAGGGCTTGAAAAAGAAGCTAAGTGAAGCAGAGACAGAAGACGTGAAAATGGGTCTTGATTCCATAAAAGAAACGATTGATAACATTTACGAAATGCTTGAGAAGGAAGTGTATGCGAGCCAATATGTAAGACAAGAAGCGGAAAAAACCGGGGAAAAGCTGCAATCTTTATTAGAGGAAAAAAATGATTTAAAAGAACAAGTCAGTCTTGTACAGCAGAGCTACCAGCTGTCAAATGATGATGTCGACAAGCTAAAAGAGTTGGATAAACTGATGAACCAACTGAAAAATCATTACAAGCATATTTTGGCAAGCATAGAGAACTCCAATATTGCGTATTCCGTTTTACAGGAGGAACTGGAAAGTTTTAATAAGCAAATTGATCAAGCAAAGGAAAAATACAACGAATGGCATTCGATGCTTCAGGCATTGAGAAAGGATGAATTAAACGCGCGCGACAAATTAGCAGAACTAAAGCGAATGATGGCTGAGATTAAACGGGCGATTCGAAAAAACAACATTCCCGGCCTTCCGGAAAGCTTCGTGGAGCAATTACAAACTGCTCAGCAATCGTTTGAAAAGGTCAGCAATGCGCTTGAAGAAATTCCGCTCGATATGGATCGAGTCCAAACGTATTTAAACGATGCTGTGAGCATCATCGAACAATTAAAAGAAAACACAGATGAGATCATTGCCCAAGTTTGTTTAGTCGAAAGATTAATACAATACGGTAATCGATACCGCAGCACGTATTCGGGCCTTGATAAAAAATTAAAAGAAGCTGAACAGTTGTTCAGAAATTATGAATACAGCAAATCTTTGGAGCAAGCGGCTGCTGCCATAGAAGAAATCGATTCGGAAGCGATGGAAAGAATACAGAAGCTTGTTGAAAATGAATTGAAAGATCTATGATTTATGCCTGTCTTCGTTTGAAAGACGGGCATTTTTATTGCCCATGCTTCCATATTGGACTATAGTCAGTAAGCATTTTTATTTAACTATGAGGAGTTGAAGCAATAATGCTGTGCGAAATGTCGGTTTGGAGAGCATATTTTTTCACTTAACATGAGAAAACCTATAAGAAATTGAAACTCCACTTGTACAAACATGAACAATTGCAGAGCTTGTTATCTATAAGATAATGAAATTCCACAGCCGGATGATTTTGTGAATCGCCCTTTCCTTATTTTTATTTGTCCCTTCTAGGCGCTTGCCGCTGTGAAGGGCTTTTTTATTGTAATTCATTGCCACATTTGTTATAAAGGTGTAAAAGGGAAACAATAGCAATTAAACAAACACTAAAAACAAGTTTCGAAAGCACGTACATATTTTTGAAGTCAAAAAGGTATGAAAGCGGAATTTTATAGAATGGGAAATTCACAATATAACGGAAAGGGTCGAGAGTGGATGGGATTATTGGACAGTAATAAAATCATGGAAATAAGAAGTCATGTTGAAAAACGAGTAGTGAAGCTGCCTGATGGCACGACTGTTCCATGTATAGGTCAAGGAACATGGTACATGGGAGATAAGCCACAGGAGAAAGCTAAAGAAATAAAAGCCTTACAACTTGGAATAGAATTGGGCATGAAAGTAATTGACACTGCTGAGATGTACGGAAATGGCGCTTCTGAACGCTTAGTCGGCGAAGCAATCAAAGGGCGCAGAGATGATGTGTTTTTAGTCTCTAAAGTGTATCCGCATAATGCAGGACTAGACAAGATTTCCGTTGCATGTGAAAACAGCTTAAAACGGCTGGGGACGGACTATTTAGATTTATATCTTTTACATTGGCGAGGCCGCATTCCTTTAGAAGAAACAATCGAAGGTATGGAAAAGCTGCGAAAAGAAGGAAAAATATTAAGATGGGGAGTCTCCAATTTTGACACAGACGATATGGAAGAGCTATGGAACACGCTCAACGGATCAAACTGTGCGACAAACCAAGTGTTATACCATATAGGTTCGAGAGGAATTGATTTTGATCTGCTGCCTTGGCACCGGGAACATCATATACCGATTATGGCGTACAGCCCCCTTGCCCAAGGAGGTACATTAAGAAAGCAGTTGTTGACGGATCCAACTGTTAATGAAATTGCCAAAAAATACAATGTAAAACCATTACAAATTGCACTTGCTTGGACGATACGCACGAATGATGTCATTGCTATTCCAAAAGCTGGGCAAGAGCAGCATGTGCTGGAGAATGCTGAAGCTGCTGCTATTGAATTAACCCAAGAAGACTTGAACCGACTTGATGAGGCATTTCCAAAACCTCGTAAAAAAGTGCCTTTGGATATCATTTAACATGTTGCTGAAGCAATATTCGGTAATACGCTGGAGTTGTCCAGAAAGTCAAGCTCCCATCGAAAACAAAAAATCATAAACACCGATATATCAAAGTTTCTAAAACATTAAAGGGGTCAATAACCCGAAAAAACGACTTATTAGACAGCCCCTTCATTAAAAGGAAATAGAAACGAAGGCAGTCAATGAAAACTTTTTTTCAAGGATTGACGTTTCCCGATTTAGCTCAGGCAGGCAAGGAGCAAGCAAAAAGGGCAGCTAAAGGACATGATGAATGAACGGATTCAAGAAGCGAATCATCAGCAGGTTAAAACTATTGAACCTGCTGGCAGCTGTGGCAGTGTTCCGGCAGTCTTTTCTTGAACAACGTAACTTTTTGATCTATAGGCGTCTAATGAGCGCTTATTTTTAGTTCTTCTTTGAAAAATAGAGCCGATGTCTCTTTTTATGGCATAATGAACAGCGGCAAAAATCAGCTTTTTCTCGTTTCTCTCTAGCGTAATGCTAGTGAGAAACGAGTTTTTTATTGTGTGCATGTTCTAAGCGTCATTGATAGGAATAAGGAAGAGTTTGATCTCACTAGTAAAGGATTGAGAGAAATGAAATTTTATTTTCGGCGCAAGGAGTAGGAAACGATTGATGGAGAAATCATCCGCTTTGTGAAGCGAGTGACGAAGGAATACGATAGGTTAGTCGTGCTTGATGATGTCAGTTTTTAAGATTGAACGCGGGAAGTTTTACACGCTGCTTGGGATCGGCGGATGCGGGAAGACGACGATGATCGAAGATGACGTTGTTGAATTCACAAAAAAAGCGGCTTACGTGCGTGGACAAAGGCTTTCGTCTGAATGAGCCCGTTTATGTGATGATCTTTTCTTTTTCATTTCAATTTACTTATGTTAATATTGCATTGCAAAGTGTTAGAAAATATAATTCAAAGGGGTATACAACCGATGCTTTACTTGGATAATAGTGCAACTACAAAGCCTTACCCTGATGTACTTGATACGTACCGGCAAGTGGCGGAAAAGTTTTTCGGGAACCCATCATCTCTTCATCATTTGGGTGTTCAAGCGGAAAGACTTTTAACAAAAGCAAGAGAACAAGTAGCCGATTTGCTAGGTGTAAGCGGACAGGAAATCATATTTACGTCTGGAGCAACGGAAGGAAATAATTTGGCGATTAAAGGCGCGGCTTTTGCACAAAGACATAAAGGAAAGCATTTGATTACGACTGTAATTGAACACCCTTCTGTCAGCGAAGCATTTGAACAGCTTGAAAAAGAATTCGGGTTTGAAGTGACGTGGATTCCTGTAAATGAAAATGGCATTGTGTCTCCAGCTGACATACAAAAGGCTGTACGTAACGATACAATCTTAGTGTCCGTTATGCATGTCAACAATGAAATCGGAGCGATTCAGCCAATTGAAGAGATTGGCGAAATACTTAAAAACTATCCGAACATCGTTTATCATGTCGATCACGTGCAAGGAGTCGGGAAGGTTCCTTTAAATATAAAAAAAGCGGGAATTGATTTATGTACAATATCTGGCCATAAATTTCATGCCCTAAACGGTACAGGAGTGTTGTACATTAGAAAAAATACACCAATTCTCACTCTTTTATCAGGGGGTGGCCAGGAAGCAAGCATTAGATCAGGCACCGAAAATTTAGCGGGCAGCGTGTCCCTAGCGAAAGGTTTAAGGCTGGCATTCAACGACTATGAAGAGAAGATCGATCGTCTGATTAATACGAAAAACTATCTTATAAATGAGCTTGAAAAAATAGATGGCATTATTATCAACACACCAAAGGAATCTTCCGCCCCTCATATTATCAACTTTTCTGTACCTGGTATAAAAGCGGAAGTTTTAGTTCATATGCTTGAAGAGGAGAATATTTATGTCTCCACTACTTCAGCTTGTTCTTCAAGGAAAAAGGGAGAAAGCAAAGTATTGAAGGCGATGGGCAAAAAAAGCAGCATCACCGAAAGCGCCATCCGCATAAGCCTTTCAATTGGGCAGACGATCGATGATGTCAAGCCGTTGATTGACGTCCTGCCATCATCTATACAAAAATTAAAAAATATAATGGGGTTATAAACATGCAATATGATCATATTTTAGTCAGATATGGTGAAATGTCTTTAAAGGGAAAAAATCGCAAACATTTTATTAACCATTTGAAGAACAATATAAAACTTGCATTGTCTTCCTTTTCGTCTTTAGAGTATACAGCGAACAGAGATCGTCTTTTCATCAAATTAAATGGAGAAGACGGGGAAAAGGTAGCGGAAAAATTGCAAACAGTTTTTGGCATACAGTCCTTCAGTTTGGCAATCAGAACGAAAAGCGACATCGAAGCCATAAAGGACACGGCTTTACAGGCAGTCAAGCAATTGTATAAAAACGGAGACACTTTTAAAGTGTCGGCCAAAAGAGCAGATAAATCGTTTCCGTTAACTTCAGACCAACTCAATTATGAAATTGGCCGGCATATACTTATTCATACTGACGGTTTGAAAGTAGATGTTCATCATCCGGACATAAACGTGCGCGTAGAGGTCCGTCCGCATGCCACATATATAATGTGCAAAGATTTTAAAGGGGCGGGAGGGCTTCCGGTTGGTTCAAGCGGAAAGGCGATGCTGATGCTTTCTGGAGGAATTGACAGCCCTGTCGCTGGGTATTTGTCAATGAAAAGAGGCTTGGAGATTGAAGCGATCCATTTCTTCAGCCCTCCATATACGAATGAAAGAGCGAAGCAAAAGGTTATGGATCTCGTAGAAAAATTAACCGAATTTGGCGGCAAAATCGTGCTTCACATCGTTCCGTTTACAGAAATTCAAGTGACCATTCAGCAAAAAATATTAGAAAATTATACAATGACATCGACTAGAAGAATGATGTTAAAAATTGCCGATGAAATTCGGAAAAACCGAGGCGCCTTAGCCATTGTAACAGGCGAAAGTCTAGGGCAGGTAGCAAGCCAAACGCTTGAGAGCATGTATGCTATTAATGAAGTGACGACAACTCCTATACTGAGACCTTTAATTTCAATGGATAAAAATGAAATCATTGAAATTGCCGAAAAAATTGATACGTTTGAGATTTCAAACAGACCTTATGAAGACTGCTGTACTATTTTTACACCAGCTTCACCGAAAACGAAGCCGAAAAGGGAGAAAATATTAAAGCTTGAAAGCTATGTAGATTTTCAACCTCTCATTCAGAAGGCGATTGAGGAAACAGTAACAATTGAATTTCCAAGAAAACATGATATACAAGAAAAAATAGAAGAGGATTTTGAAAATTTACTATAATATTCCACAAGTTCAAAACAATTACCATTTCGTTTTATGCATGAAGCCATGTGTTTTTTCACATTCTATATCCACAAGGAGGTGAATGACACATGGCTCAAAACAGATCTAGCAACTCTAACCAAATTTTAGTTCCTGGTGCTGAACAAGCACTTGAGCAATTAAAAACTGAAATCGCATCAGAATTCGGTGTAAACTTAGGTCCTGATACTACATCCCGCGCGAACGGCTCCGTTGGAGGAGAAATTACAAAGCGGCTTGTATCTTTTGCTCAGCAGCAACTATCTGGCGGTGGCGGAACATTTCAATAAATGAATATTTTGGCTTTTGAGCGAAAAGGTGATCCTTTTCGCTCATTTTCATTTTATAAAAAGGTTCTTTTCACTTTATCCCAGAAAGAATTATCTTTTAATTTAACAGTTTTAATTTTTTTCTTTCCTAATTCAATATCCAGCTGGTTGACATGACGAATGCTTAGAGCTTCGTTGTCCATTCCGATAATCGGATAATCGTTGCCGTCCTGCACTACTTTTAATGTAAGCTTTCGATTTCCGCTTAAAATAAAAGAGGATCCTAACGTCCGATATAGATTATTGTTCAAAGATGCAAGTTCAGTTACTTGTAAACAGTCTATGAGCGGATCGACGACAGCTCCCTTCACAGATTTATTGTAGGCTGTGCTCCCTGTTGGAGTGGCAATAATCATTCCGTCGCCTCGGAACGTTTCAAAATGCATATCATCAATAAATACATCCAGAACAAATGTTTTAATAATTGCTGATCTGACACTGCATTCATTTAAGCAGGAAATCTTTACTTCATGGTCGACGGTGACATCGATGGTTGGATATCTTCTTACCTCGACCTTTTCCAGCTGAAAAGCTTCAACTAATTTGTCTTTTTGATCTATATGGAAATCACAATAAAAACTGATATGCCCTTCAGTTGCGATGCCTATGTACAGACAGTCGTCGCGAAATTGCGTTTTTCTAACCGCTTGCAAAAATGTTCCGTCCCCTCCGATTGCTACGATAATGTTCGCATGTCTCCAATCTTCAACAGGACGAAAATCATACTGCTTCGCCAAGTCAATCAACGAAGCTATTTTCTGTTCAAGGTGATCGCTATGTTTGTAAAAGAAGTAGATATTTCGGCGTGGATCCATCAAAAAAACCTCCTCTTTTTGGAAGATTCTCCACAATTATATAAATAAATGTTAAAATACACTATGATATATAGTTTAACATTTTTATAATGGAACATGTCAAAAAAGGTGAAATTGAATCAAGGAGGTAAACATCTTGAGTGGAAAAAGGTGGGCTGCGTTAGGAATTGCCGCAGCATTATTTGTTTTTTCGATGATCATTAGCTTTACTTCTATGGCTGTTTCAAATGCAGAAAAATTGTCTGAGAATTTTTTTGAATCGCAGTTTTCCGAGGAAGTCCTTGAAGAAGGAATGCCGGATGAAAAAATTGCGGTGCTGGAAGTAAATGGAGTGATTCAAGATACGGGAGAAGATGTTACATCGATTTTTGCCAGTGAAGGCTACAATCATAAAGAATTTTTGAAATTGATTGAAAAGGCCGGCGAGGATAAAAGCGTAAAAGGAATAATTTTGCGAGTCAACTCTCCTGGCGGGGGAGTAGTGGAAAGTGCAGAAATTCATAAAAAACTAATGGAAGTTAAAGAAAAGGCGAAAAAGCCGATTTATGTTTCGATGGGAACCATGGCAGCTTCAGGAGGATATTATATTTCAACTCCTGCCGATAAAATTATTGCAGCACCGGATACGATGACAGGCTCGCTAGGGGTCATTATGCAAGGAATAAACTACAGTGAATTGGCAAAAAACTTTGGGGTGAAAGTAGAAACGATCAAAAGCGGTCCATATAAAGACATTTTTTCTTCAACAAGAGATATGACAAAAGAGGAAAGAGAAATTCTTCAAAAAATGGTGAATAACGCTTATGAAGGCTTTGTAGACGTAATCTCGCAAGGAAGAAAGATGGATGAAGGGGAAGTGCGGAAAATTGCCGATGGACGAATTTATGACGGCCGGCAGGCGAAGCAGCTCCATTTAGTTGACGAGCTAGGCTATTTTGATGATGCGGTGGAAATGATGAAAAAAGACTTAGACTTATCAGATCCATATGTATTCAAATATAAATCGAGCTTTGGATTTGAATCGTTCCTTTCCATGATGGCTGGGAAGGTGATCTCTAAAGATCTGGAAATGCAGGGACTATACAAATTGTTTTCACAACCGAATTCTCCCCGCCTGATGTATTTATATTCGGAGTAGGAGGTGCCAACATGGATGGAACATTTGAAGAAATAAATCAAATTGAACAAAAGCGTGAGGTTCAAACAGACATCTCTTATCACTTTGCGGGATTTTGGATGCGGTTTTGGGCATACTTGCTTGACCTCATTGTTGTTTCAAGCGTCATCCGAATTGTTGCCAATCCGCTTTTTTTACTGATCGGATTGGAAAAAAGCGATTTTATTTTTTCACCTTATCGAATTTTAAGCGCCTTGTTTTTCTTTTCCTACTTTATTCTTATGACGAAGTTTTTAGGACAAACGCTCGGGAAAATGGTTTTTGGCCTGCGTGTTATATCTTTAAAAAATGATAAGCTTACATGGACCGATGTTTTCTTCAGGGAATGGATCGGACGGTACATCTCCAAGGTTACGTGGATTGGATATTTGATCGTTGCTTTTACAAAAAAGAAACAAGGACTGCACGATTTATTCAGCGATACAACAGTTATTCATGATGAACGGTTTTCAAGATGACCTGCCGAAAAGGCAGGTTTATTTTTTTATAGAGAGGTGATAATGGTTCACTGAAAGGATGTGAAATTATGCCATTTTGGCTTTCAATAGTCTTTGTCCTATTTTTGATATTTGTGCTTCTAGTTGCAATGACAAAATTAACGATTGTACTTTCATATAAACACGATAAATATGACGATCGGCTAAGAGTGACATTTCTATTGTTTTTCGGCCTTATTCGCTACACAATCAAAATCCCTTTTATAAAACTGGATCAAGAAGGTCCAAATATCGTTTATAAACAAGAAAAAGAAACGAAACATTCAACTCAAAAATCGTCCGAAAAAGTGACTCCTGAAGAGCTGTTTGAGAAGCTGCAAAATTTTAAAGAAATATTGGAAAATGTTATCCACTTTTCCTTTATTATTCGGAAATTTTTGAAGAAGGTTCGGATTGTGAAATGGGAGTGGCGTACTGAAATCGGAACGGGAGAAGCTGCCTCAACAGGAATGTCGGCGGGTACACTATGGGGGATGAAAAGCTCTATTATTTATTTCGCTTCCCGATACTTTACATTAAAAGGTTATCCAGTTGTTTCAATCTTTCCTAATTTCAACCGAATGGTTTTGAAAACGACATTTGTATGTATGATGCAATTCCGACTTGGGAATGCTATCATAGCAGGATTGCGTCTCGTAAAATGGTCGAGATCAAAAACAGCATTATGGCGAAACTTACCGTTTGCCAAGAAAAACAAGAAGAATGAACATAGTTTAGAGGAGGCAAAAGTATGAGCGATCATCCGATTCAAGGGTTAATGAAAACGGCAATGGAAAACTTGCAGCAAATGATCGATGTCAATACCATAATTGGCGATCCAGTTGAAACTCCTGATGGGAGTGTTATACTAACCGTTTCAAAAGTGGGATTCGGATTTGCGGCAGGTGGCAGTGAATTTTACGGACCGACAGGTGAAAAACATTCAAGCGGTCCTTATGGAAGCAGCACTACAGGTGAAAAAGGAAAACTTCCTTTCGGCGGAGGAAGCGGAGGCGGTGTATCGATTACGCCAATTGCATTTCTTATTGTTGGAACAAATGGAATCAAAATTCTTCATTTAGATGAAAATACCCATCTTTATGAAAAAATTTTAGATGCAACCCCTCAAACGGTAGAAAAAATTCAAGAACTGTTTCGAAAGAAAAAACATATACAAGACGATAACAATGAAAAAGAAAAAATTGATTTTGACATTTAAAGCTGCTTTGGCAGCTTTTTGAAATTTTCAAACACTTTTTCTTTGAAAAGTCTACAAAAACAAGCTATAGTTAAACTATACATAGATTTGGAGGGGATAAAATGGCGAACGTAACATTTAAAGGAAATCCGGTAACTCTTTTAGGAAATGAAGTGAAGGTTGGAGATAAAGCGCCTGATTTCAAAGTGCTTGCGAATGATTTGTCGGAAGTTACTTTAGCTGATACAAAAGGGCAGGTCCGAATCATTTCTGTTGTTCCTTCGATCGATACTGGCGTATGTGATGCACAAACACGCCGCTTTAATGAAGAAGCTTCCAAGCTGGATAATGTTAAAATTTTAACAATCAGCATGGATCTTCCTTTTGCGCAAAAACGTTGGTGCGGTGCGAACGGAATTGAAAATGTACAATTGTTATCTGACCATCGCGACGCTTCTTTCGGACAGGCGTACGGAGTATTAATCAAAGAATTGCGTCTGCTTGCTCGCGCTGTTTTTGTTGTTGATTCAAACGATAATGTAACATATGTAGAATATGTCAGCGAGGCGACAAATCATCCAAACTATGAAGCGGCGATTGAAGCTGCAAAAGCAGCAAATTAAGGACCTGATGCAAGGTCCTTTTTTTCTTGCTTATAAAACAATGAAACGCTAAAATGAAAGGATGTGACGAGCTTAAAGGAGGAAGCCTTTATGCAAGGATTTTCAAATGTTGAAAAACTGTTTTCACTCATTAATGAGACGGCAGAAATCATTAAAAACGAGATGAATTGTACATACATTGAAGCGGTAGCGAACACAGGAGAAAACCTGTTTCACGGAACTGCAGTTCAAGATTCCATTAGCGAAATTACAAGTAAAAAACTGAACAATATATACCGGACGTTTCATTTGGATCACTACTCAAATGAAGAAATTCGGAGAGCTTTTCAGCTCGCTGTTTTAAAAGGATTAAAGGAAGATAATCAGCAAATCCACCAAATGACCCCTGACAGTGTTTGCATATTGCTCGGCTATCTTGTGCAAAAATTTTTTCAAGATGAAAAAAATTTAATGATTTTAGACCCTGCTGTAGGTTCGGGTAATTTACTCTCGGCTGTCTTAAACCAACTGGAAGCAAAGCAAGTTGAAAGCATTGGAATCGATATAAATGATTTGTTAGTTAAAATCGCTTATGTGAATGCAAATTTGCAGAAGCATTCTATTGACTTTTATAATCAGGATAGCTTAAAAAACCTTTTTATCGACCCTGTGGATGCGGTGGTGTGCGACCTGCCAGTCGGCTATTATCCCGATCATGACGTCGCAAAGCATTTTGAATTGAAGGCTGATGAAGGCCATTCTTACGCCCATCATCTTTTTATTGAGCAGAGCATCCGCTATACAAAAGAAGGCGGTTATTTGTTTTTCCTTATACCAAACCATCTTTTTGAGACGCCTGAAGCTCCAAAATTGAATCGATATTTAAAAGAAAATACAGTGATTCAAGGCCTGTTGCAGCTCCCGCGCTCCATGTTTAAATCGGAAAATAGTCGAAAAAGCATCTTTATTTTGCAAAAAAAGGGAGAAGGAATTGTACCGCCCAAACGGGTTATGCTTGTTGATCTACCGAAATTTTCGAATAAAAAAGCTCTTGCTTCGATTATGGATCAAATTGATGAGTGGCTCCGGACAAATAAATGAAAAGATGAAGACACTAAAAGGTGACAGCCATGTCGCCTTTTTTTTTAGGATTCGGTTTATTTCATCTATTTTTCATAAAAACTAAACTAGAGAAAAGAAATCTTCGGTTTTAGCGAATAGTGGCTTTCCGTTTCATTTAGGAAGTGGATGGAAGCGCTTTTTATTTTTAGAAATTTTTGTATACAGATAAACATTTATTTTTCACTTGAAATGTTGCTTTATCAATGTTTAAATGTATAGAGCGATCATCTCTCTTTTTAAAATTAGACAAGTCTGGTGTTTCACATATTTTGCTAATTTCTATGTCACATGCAGGAATTTTTAAAAAAGTTTCATCAACAAAAAGAAGGAGAGAATGAAAATACATGCCTAAGATTTTAGCTGTAAATGCTGGAAGCTCTTCATTAAAGTTTAAATTGTTTGAAATGCCGAATGAAGAAGTTTTAACAAAAGGGGTAGTTGAAAGGATTGGTTTGGACCAATCATTTTTTAAGATATATGTTAACGGAGAAGAAAAGAAAGAAAGTTGTCAAATTACCGATTTTTCAATAGCGGTACAGCTTGTGCTAAATAAATTAACTGAATATGGAATTATCCGGACGTTAAATGATATTGACGGAATCGGTCATAGGGTTGTACATGGAGGAGAGATCTTCAGTGACTCAGAGCTTATTACGGATGGAACTTTAAAGAAAATTGAAGAACTCTCTCATTTGGCGCCTTTGCATAATCCAGTCAATGTGCTTGGCATTCGCGCCTTCCAAAAGGTGCTTCCGGACGTTCCAGCGGTAGCGGTGTTCGATACTGCCTTTCACCAATCGATGCCGGAACAATCTTACTTATACAGTTTGCCATATGATTATTATGAAAAATACGGAATTCGCAAATACGGCTTCCATGGAACGTCTCATAAATATGTAACGGAACGGGCAGCTCAATTGCTTGAAAGACCTTTAAAGCATTTGCGGCTTATTTCCTGCCATCTAGGAAATGGTGCCAGCATTGCAGCAGTTGAAGGCGGAAAATCAATCGATACATCGATGGGATTTACGCCTCTTGAAGGTGTTGCGATGGGAACTCGTTCCGGAAGTATTGATCCAGCGCTTATCCCATATATCATGGAAAAAACAGGTAAAACCGCTGATGAAGTTATTAATGTATTAAATAAAAAGAGCGGACTTTTAGGAATATCCGGTTTCTCAAGCGATTTGCGCGATATCGAAGATGCTGCAGCGAAGGGGAATGCTCGCGCCGAATTGGCATTGGCGGTTTTTGCTGACCGCATTCATAAATATATCGGATCTTATGCGGCGCGGATGTGCGGTGTGGATGCGATTATCTTTACCGCCGGCATTGGTGAAAACAGTGACGTTGTCCGCGAACGAGTGCTGCGGGGATTGGAATTTATGGGCGTTTATTGGGATCCTGCCTTAAACAAAGTACGTGGAAAAGAAGCGTTTATTAACTATCCACACTCACCAGTAAAAGTTCTAGTTATACCGACAAATGAAGAAGTGATGATTGCAAGAGATGTAATGAGAATAGCGAATTTATAAGGTTTTGCCGAGGGATAACAGCAAAACCTGAACTCGTAACCAACGCAACCTTTTTTCATATTCCGAAATGGATATGAACGGAGGTTGCTTTTTTTTACCAATAAAAAGTGGAAATAATCTATTTATATGATGAACGATGCAGGGGAACTAAAATGATTCATTCCCTCCAACATTTTTTATTTCAAAAATAAAGTAGTGATGATTGAAAGGGGATGAGAATGATAATAGCGTTTAATATTGCTCCGGTTTAAAAAACCGGAGTTTTTTGCATGATTTTCACCTTCTAGACAAATTCTAATAGCAAATAAACGATGAGGATGGAACAAAATGGCTAAAAAAAATGTGATATTGTTGATTATCGATACTCTCATGCTCCCTTTTTTGAAAAAAGCAGTAGACAATAAAATGGCGCCGGCTTTCGCCTTTTTCATGAAGCATGGTACTGCTTCAGAAATTATCAGTCCTTTTCCGACGATGTCCGTCAATGTGGAAAGCAGTCTGCTTACCGGGCATTACTCAGATGTGCATCACGTTCCAGGATTAGTCTGGTTTCATGATGAAGAAAAGCGTCTTATTAATTATGGAACAAATGCATCTGAGCTTTTACAGCTGGGGCTCGCAACTTCATTAAAGGATCCGCTGTACAATATAAATCATGAGCATTTAAACAAAAAGGCCGCAACCATTTTTGAAGAACTGAGCAAAAAGGGGAAAAATTCCGCGTCTATTAATGGACTTCTCTATCGAGGAAGTCAGGAAAAAGTAATGCAGCTTCCGTTTTTATTATCTTTGCTGCCTACTTTTCATAGAAGCCTTACTGTTAAGGGACCGGATTTGTTAACTTACGGCTCCTTCATTAAACAAAACCCATTTGCAAAGTATGGACACTTCTGGCAAAGATTTGGCTTTAATAATCGATTTTCTGCTCAGGAGCTTATTTATCTTATTAAAAATCATTCTTTGCCTCCTTTTACAATGGTCTATTTTCCTGATATGGATCAAATTATACATAAAAAAGGAGTTGAGGATCTGTCAGGAATCGTAAAAACAGATCGTGAATTGCAAAAAGTGTTAGACAGTTTTCATTCATGGGAGGAAGCGCTGAAGAACAATGTTTGGATCATTATGGGCGATAACGGCCAAGCGGTTGTCCGCCCGAGAAATCAAAATCCTCTGATCCATTTAGAAAAGCTACTCAGCCCATATCGTATTACCAAGCTGTCAAAAGGTGTACGGAAGGATGATGATCTCGTACTTGCGGTCAATCAACGCATGGCGTTCGTATATTTATTACAGCCGAACCATTCGCTTGAAGAAATTGCAAACATTTTGAAAACAGATGCACGCATCGATGTCATCGCTTGGCGGGAAGAAGAGGAAAAAATAAAAGTTGTTTCAGGGCGGCGGGAAGGAATGCTGATGTTTAAAAAAGGAGGTCAATGGGAAGATCCGTATGGAAGTATGTGGACTTTAAACGGAGACATTGAAGTGTTGGATATTTTCACGGAAGGAACCCGAATTAAGTACGGGGAATATCCGGATGCGCTGGCAAGATTACATGCAGCCGCTTTGTCACATAAAGGACAATTTCTTATGATTAGCGCTTATCCTGGCTTTGAATTCAAGTACGGGTCATCTCCAGTGCATGTGGGCGGTGCGAGTCATGGCGGTTTACACCAGCATGACTCTTTAGCAGCAATCATCGTTTCAGGGACAGAGCGATTGCCGAAGTATAATCGGATGATAGATGTAAAGGATTGGATTTTATCAATGCTCGACTCTTAAGAGTTATATCAATTCCGTGATATAATATCATTGTATATTTGCGAGCATTTGTTTAAAAAGAAAGGCGGTGCATTTTTGGGGGCCATTTTGGAAGAAAGCTGGGTAAATCAAATGAAATGCTGGGAGGAAGAGTTGGAAAAATGTGCATGTAAATGCACGCTTCCATTTGACAAATGGCTGGAAACAAGATTGAATGACCTTCCTGAGCATATTCAAAAAGAAATGTTTGAGAAGGTCGATTACGTTTTGTTTCATATGCATTCGATTTTGCAAAGCTCGATCTTCTATTCAGAAACACGGAAGCGGATCCTCTCATTTGCACGTGTTATTTCCGATCAAGTTCAAACGATCACTGATTTAAAAAAGCTCCCTTTAGAAGAATGCTATCAATTGGCTGAGAAGGAAATGGCGAAGCAGCGGCTGTATTCCTTTATTCAAGGAGGAATCGCATCTTCAGGTGGTGTTTTTTCGCTAAGTGCAGATATTGTGCTGCAAATAATTTTTCATATGCGGGCTGTGCAAACATTATCTCTTGCGTATGGTTATGAAGTTTCGTCACCTTATGAAATGATGCTGTCTCTAAAGGTTTTTCACAGCTCTTTAATGCCGAAACATTTAAAATTTGAAGCGTGGAATCAACTAAAAGAGGAATTACAAAATGGAGATGATGCTTATTTTTATGAGCAGAACGAACCATTTGTCAACCATCAAACTGTAAACCAAATCTTAAAATGCATTGCCGTGCAAACATTCAAATATAAAACAATTCGGGGAAAGCCGATTTTAAGCTTAATGATCGGAGGCGGCATTCGCTATCGTTCTATGAAAGTGGCCATTGAGTTTGCCCATAAATTTTATCAATATAGACATCATTATGAAGGGATGAGCTTGAGATGAAAATATAATTTCTCAAGCTTTTGTTATATGCGGATCAATCCGGTACCAAAGCCATAAATCATTGATGATGGAAGCAATCTCACTGATTTCTTCATTTAGTCTGCACGAAAGCTCAAAATCCTCTTCGTCATTCAACTGCTCTTGCTTTTTATTTATTATCGCTTCTAAATGTTTAATGCGGTCAGGGATTTGTCCACGTATACATTCCCAATCCGATAAAATTTGCTGTTGAACCTCATTTGGATATTCCTCCCAATGCTTGCTGAATGCAGGAAGAGGAATCCCCAATCTTTCGTTATATTCAAACATTTCCATTCCTCCATTTTTTATTATGCAAATTATATCATAAACAAATAATGCTTTTTTAAAAAAACTATTGAAAAAAGTCAGCAAAACTGTTACATTTTTAATTAATGATTGCATTTTTATGAATAAAAAAGTATTTTTATTCATTTTGTATACATCGGAGAGGAGAATGAACATGTCAAAACCAAAAGTAGTATTGGCCTATTCTGGAGGTTTAGATACATCTGTCGCCATCAAGTGGCTGCAAGAAAAAGGATACGACGTCGTTGCCTGCTGTCTGGACGTTGGGGAAGGGAAGGATTTAGAGTTTATTAAAGAAAAAGCACTAAAAGTCGGTGCTGTACAATCTTATATTATAGATGCGAAAAAAGAGTTTGCGGAAGAATATGCGTTGATCGCCCTTCAGGCACACACCCTTTATGAAGGTAAATATCCTCTTGTTTCCGCTCTTTCAAGACCGCTCATTGCCAAAAAATTAGTGGAAATAGCGGAAAAGACCGGCGCTGTTGCAGTTGCTCACGGTTGTACCGGAAAAGGAAACGACCAAGTGCGCTTTGAAGTTTCCATAAAAGCGTTAAATCCTGAGCTGGAGGTTTTGGCACCTGTTCGGGAATGGAAATGGTCGCGTGAAGAGGAAATTGAATATGCGAAACAGCATGACATTCCAATTCCGATTGATCTGGACAGCCCATATTCCATCGATCAAAACTTATGGGGAAGAAGCAATGAATGCGGAGTTTTAGAAGATCCATGGGCTGCACCGCCTGAGGATGCCTATGAACTGACTTCTTCCATTGAAAATGCACCGGATGAAGCGGACATCATCGAAATTGAATTTGAACAAGGCGTACCGGTAGCAGTGAACGGTCAAAGAATGCAGTTAGATGAACTAATTTTGAAGCTGAATGCGCTCGCTGGAAAACATGGCGTCGGCAGAATCGATCATGTGGAAAACAGACTTGTCGGCATTAAATCGCGCGAAGTGTACGAATGCCCTGCGGCTATGACATTGATCAAAGCGCATAAAGAATTGGAAGATTTAACACAGGTTAAAGAAGTAGCGCATTTTAAACCGCTGATCGAACAAAAGCTTGCCGAGCTTATTTACAACGGTCTTTGGTTCTCTCCGCTGAAAAGCGCATTGGAAGCATTTTTGAAAGAAACTCAAAAATATGTAACAGGGACAGTGCGCGTAAAATTGTATAAAGGGCACGCAATTGTTGAAGGAAGAAAATCTCCGTACTCGCTTTATGATGAAAAGCTGGCCACCTACACGCAAGAAGATTCATTTGATCATGAAGCAGCAGTCGGCTTTATTAAACTGTTCGGCCTTCCAACAGCGGTGAACAGCATCGTGAAAAACAAGAAGGTGACAATATGAAAAAACTTTGGGGCGGCCGTTTTCAAAAGACGCCCGAAGCATGGGTCGACGAATTCAATGCGTCGATCACGTTTGACAAACAGCTCGTAGAGGAAGACATTCAAGGGAGCCTCGCCCATGTTAAAATGCTTGCCAAGTGCGGCATTTTAACAAAAGAGGAAGGAGAAGCGATTGAAAAAGGGCTGCACCGTCTTTTGGAAAAAGCAAAAAATGGGGAGCTTGAATACTCCGTTCAATATGAAGATATTCATTTAAACATTGAAAAAATGTTAATAGATGAAATCGGACCGATCGGCGGAAAGCTGCATACATCAAGAAGCCGCAACGACCAAGTGGCGACCGATATGCATCTATACTTAAAAAAACATGTTGAAGCCATTGTGGAACTGATCAGAGAATTGCAAAAAGCGCTTGTAAACAAAGCTGAACAGCATATTGAGACAATTTTGCCGGGATATACACATTTGCAGCGGGCGCAGCCGGTTTCATTCGCCCATCATTTATTGGCTTATTTTTGGATGCTTGAGCGTGACAAATCTAGATTTACAGAATCTTTGAAACGGATTAATATCAGTCCGCTTGGCGCTGCCGCATTAGCTGGGACAACCTTTCCGATTGACCGGAAATATACGGCTGAGCTTTTAGGCTTCGATGAAGTTTATTTAAACAGCCTGGATGCTGTGAGCGACAGGGATTTTATTGTTGAATTTATGAGCAACAGCTCGCTGTTGATGATTCATCTCTCAAGATTTTGCGAAGAATTAATTTTATGGTGCTCGCAGGAATTCCAGTTCGTTGAAATGGATGACGCTTATTCGACCGGCAGCAGCATCATGCCACAAAAGAAAAATCCGGATATGGCGGAATTAATTCGAGGGAAGAGCGGCCGCGTCGTCGGCAATCTCGTCGGTTTGCTTACGGTTTTAAAAGGTCTCCCTCTTGCCTATAACAAAGACCTGCAGGAAGATAAAGAGGGCATGTTCGATACTGTAAAAACAGTAGAGGGCTGTTTGCAAATTATGACGGGAATGATCGAAACGCTGAAAGTAAATAAAGAGCAGATGGAAAAATCGGTGAAGCAGGATTTTTCAAACGCTACTGAACTCGCTGACTATTTGGCGAAAAAAGGCCTTCCTTTCCGCGAAGCTCATGAAGTAGTCGGAAAACTTGTATATAAATGCATTCAAAAAGGAATCTATTTACTTGACTTGCCATTAGAAGAGTATAAGGAAGCATCCTCTCTGTTTGAAAATGATGTATATGAAGTTCTGAACCCATACGAAGCGGTCAACAAACGAAACAGCTTAGGTGGAACCGGATTTAAGGAAGTAAAGGAGCAAATCAATAAAGCAAAGGCGATTATATAAATCCAACTCCATTTGTTTTAATTGAATAAAGACCTTCAATGAAAAATCAGTCTTCTGCGCATAAGCTGAAACAGGCGGGTACTCATTGTGCCCGCTTTTTTGTATGGAAAGGCCGCCTTGCACTTGCATTCCAACCTCTTGCTGATAAAAATCGTGGAAGCTATTCCGTTTTTGCATTTTAAAAAATTATTGTAAAATGATTGTAGTAAATAAAGGGAGGAATTGATGGGTGCGCCATGCAATTGTTACGGCAGGCTCAAGAGGTCTTGGAAGAAAGGTGACCGAATTATTTTTGGAAAAGGGGTACAGCGTGACGGTCAGTTATCACAATAATCAAACAGGAGTTGAACAACTGCAGGAAAAATATGCTTCTATGCGCGACCGTTTGCTGTTTATACGATGTGATGTGACGAAAAAGGAAGATTTAATTCGGCTGATTGATCAAACTTATCAGTGCTTTGGCCGTATTGACTGTTTAGTTAATAATGCGGGTCCGTATATATTTGAGAGGAAAAAGCTTGCTGATTATTCTGATCAGGAATGGTATGAAATGATTGAAGGAAATTTAAGCTCGGTGTTTCATTTAGTGAAACGAACAATCCCGATTATGAGGAAACAAAAGTATGGCCGAATCATTACCTACGGCTTCCAAGGTGCCGGGGATGCTTCAGGATGGCTTCACCGCTCGGCGTTCAGCGCGGCTAAGACCGGACTAGTCTCTTTGACAAAAACGATTGCTATTGAAGAGGCGGAAAACGGCATCACAGCAAATATGGTTTGTCCAGGAAACATTACGGCGGAAATGAAAGAGGCGACCATTGAAGAAGCTAGAAAGCATATTGACGTGAACACTCCGATTGGAAGATCAGGTACAGGGGAAGATATCGCAAGAATTATAACCTTTTTGTGCGATGAACAGTCAGATTTTATTACAGGCGCCATAATTGAAGCGACGGGAGCTGCTAATGTCATTCATCGATTTCATCAATAACGATAAAACGTTTTCAAAAGCATAAGTTTCCAGTAAAATGAAAGTAGATTCGAAAAGGAGGGGTTTTTTATGAAGGTTTCCTTTCACGGTCATTCCATCGTTCAAATTGAAACAAATGGGAAAAACATTATCATTGATCCGTTCATTAATGGGAACGGGCAAACCGATTTGAAGGTAGAAGATGTGAAAGCAGATGTCATTTTGTTGACACACGGCCATAATGATCATGTAGGGGATACGGTTGAGATTGCAAAAAGAAATGATTCGTTAGTCGTGGCGATTGCAGAGCTGGCTACATACTTGAGCTGGAAAGGGATTAAAACCCATGGAATGAGCATCGGGGGAGCATATGAGTTTGAGTTTGGAAAAGTAAAGCTGACTCAGGCTTTCCATGGCTCCAGCTATACGGAAGATAACCAAAACATTGTGTATACTGGCATGCCAGCAGGAATTTTGTTGACAGCTGAGGACAAAACGATTTATCATGCAGGCGATACAGCATTGTTTTCTGATATGAAATTAATTGGAGAACGCAATGAAATTGATTTAGCCTTTTTGCCGATTGGCGATAATTATACAATGGGGCCGGAGGATGCTCTTACAGCAGCAGAATGGATTCGAGCTAAAAAAGTCGTGCCGATTCATTACAACACGTTCCCAGTGATCCAGCAAAACCCTGAAGATTTTGTTTCCAAGCTTCCAGACGGTGTCGGTCTCCTATTGAAACCAGGAGAAACAATCGAACTGTGAGATTGTTGATGGACGGCTTTTAGCCGTTCATTTTACGTATTATGAGTTCAAAGCATTTGTTTGTTAAACAGTAAATTTTAGGAAAAAATAAGTAAATGTTTGAAGAATTTGCCAATCATGTAACTTAAAAGGAGGGAAGAAATTGGCGACAAAGCATGAACAAATTTTGAACTATATTGAGTCTCTGCCCGTCGGAGATAAAATTTCTGTCAGACAAATTGCCAAAGTTATGAATGTCAGTGAAGGAACTGCCTATCGTGCGATTAAAGATGCGGAAAATAAAGGCTTTGTCAGCACAATCGAAAGGGTCGGCACCATTCGAATTGAAAAAAAGAAAAAAGACAATATTGAAAAGCTGACATTTGCGGAGGTTGTCAATATTGTCGACGGACAAGTGTTAGGCGGCAGGGCCGGTCTTCATAAAACTTTAAATAAATTCGTTATCGGCGCCATGAAATTGGAAGCGATGATGAGATATACAGGTGCTGGAAACTTGCTCATTGTCGGCAACAGGACAAAAGCCCAGCAGTCGGCTTTAGAGGCAGGTGCCGCCGTTTTAATAACCGGGGGATTTGACACAGATGATTATGTAAAAAAACTGGCGGATGAGCTCGAGCTCCCGATAATATCCACTAGCTACGATACTTTTACAGTGGCTACGATGATAAACAGAGCGATATATGACCAGCTGATCAAAAAGGAAATCGTGTTAGTGGAAGACATTTTGACCCCATTAGAAAAAACTGTCACGTTAACCCCGAATGATCCGATTGAACGCTGGTTTGAATACAACCGGCAAACTGGACACGGACGATTCCCGGTCATTGATCAAGGTTTGAAGGTTGTTGGAATTGTCACGGCAAAGGATATTATGACGTCAGATCGAAAAACATCCATTGAAAAAGTGATGACAAAAAGCCCGATAACCGTTACAGGAAAAACATCTGTCGCTTCAGCTGCGCAAATAATGGTTTGGGAAGGAATTGAAGTATTGCCTGTTGTGGACGGAAACGGCCGCCTATCAGGTATGATTTCCAGACAGGACGTTTTAAAGGCTCTCCATTCAATTGAACGGCAGCCGCACACAGGTGAAAAAATTGATGACATCATCACGAGGCAGATGATCAATCTTTCTGATGAAGCAAAAGAATCAAACATTTTTAAATGTGAAGTAACACCGCAAATGACAAACCAGTTCGGTACCATTTCATACGGTGCCTTCACAACTCTAGTTACAGAAGCGGCCAATTATCATTTGAGACAAAAAAAGAAAGGCGAGCTTGTCGTTGAGAATATGACGATTTATTTTTTGAAACCTGTTCAAATGGAAAGCATGATTGAAATTCATCCGAAAATATTAGACGTGGGTCGAAAATTCGGGAAAATTGATGTGGAAGTATTCCACGAAAACACTTTAGTCGGCAAAGCTATGTTAATGGTGCAAATCATGGATCGTAATTAAAAAAAGACTGTCTGAAAAATAAGGACAGTCTCTCCCATATAATTTTCTTAGCGGGCATTTTCGCTTTCTTTGATTGCCAAAGGCAAATAATATTTGTAAGCTTTATATCCTGCCCAAATGCTCAGACAACCTGTTATAATAAAAACAACACCGACGATGAGCGCAACAGTGGATCGGTTTAAAAACATTTGGTTTAATCCGAAAAAGAAGACAAACAATCCTAGAGAAATGCTAGATTTAGATGAAATCCAGCTTCTTTCCATCGGACGTTTCGTGCGAAAATATTTGATTTTGTAAAAAACATAAAAAGATAAAGAAATGACCGTTAGGATAGCTAAAACAGGCATGATGTCAACCTCCATCTAAGTATCGATTATCATTTTACCATTAGTAAATGATGAAATAAAACATTTATGATGATAAAGGAGAGCTGAAATGAAACAACAGATTTTAAATGAAATAAAAGCATTCGATACGATTATTATACATAGACATGTCCGGCCGGATCCTGATGCATACGGTTCTCAGTGCGGGCTTGCGGAATTGTTAAAAGAATCGTTTCCTGAAAAAAACATATATGTAGTCGGCAACGATGAGCCTTCTTTAACGTTTTTGTACAAAATGGATGAAATTCAAGATGACGTCTATCAAGAAGCACTCGTCATCGTATGTGACACAGCAAACCAAGAACGAATTTGCGATCAAAGATATGATAAAGGGAAAAAATTGATCAAAATCGATCATCATCCAAATGAAGATCCTTATGGAGATATAGTCTGGGTAGACACATCTGCCAGCTCTGTCAGCGAAATGATTTATGAATTTTATCTATTTGGCAAAGATCAAGGCTTAACATTATCGAAAAAAGCAGCCAGTCTCATTTATGCCGGAATTGTTGGGGATACAGGAAGATTTTTGTTTTCAAATACGACGAAAAAAACGTTCCAATATGCAAGCGAGATTATAGACTATGGGTTTTCATTTACGCAAATATACGACGAAATGTATAAAACGAAACTTAATGTGGCGAAGCTGAACGGTTACGTCCTGCAAAATTTCGTTTTGACTGATTCAGGGGCCGCTTATATAAAGCTTCCTAAAGAACTATTGGACGAATACCGCGTCACTCCTTCCGAAGCTTCACAGCTCGTCGGTGCTTTAGGAAATATTGAAGGGATCAAGGCGTGGGTGCTGTTTGTCGAGGAAAACAACGAAATTCGGGTCAGATTCCGCTCGAAGGGAATCGTGATCAATGAGCTTGCAAAACGCTTTAAAGGCGGAGGCCATCCGCTTGCGGCCGGAGCTACGATCGACAGCTGGGAAACTGCGGATCAAATCATTCAAGAGCTGGTCGCTTTATGTAAAACATCTTAAGGAGGGCGCTTTTTCCCTCCTCATAATAGGAGAAAAGTTGGCATTATTATTTGCTCAATTTCAATTCTACTTCAACAATAATGGTCGGTGTAATGACAAGCTCCACGACAGTAGCGTTGTATTCTTTGTCATCTATTTTATATTTTCTATTTTCAATCGTTTTGGCAATTAAATGCCTTGTTTTCACAACACTGTCAATATCTTTTGCAATTAAATCAGCTAAATCGTTTTTGATCGTATTTTCAATCGAATATTTCATTAATTCATCCAGCTTATATTTTTCCGCATTTTTAATTTCGATTTCGACATCCTGTACAGTCAATAATTCTAAGTTTCTCTTATTTAGCTCTTTGTAATCCCTCTGCCAAATTTGAATGTCGTTTTTTAATTGTTCGATCGTTTCTTGCTGTGTTGAAATGATTTTTACTTGTTTTTCTTGGTAATAGCCAAAGGAATATAGAAAAAACCCCCAGCTAATAAGAGCTCCTACGGCAACTCCGGCAAAAAAACGCTGCCATGAAGGCTTTTTATAATAAGGCGGGATTCTCATTGCGAAACATGCTCCTGTGTGAACCAAGAGATTAAGAGCCAGCCTGTTTGAGAACCGCCCATGGCGGAAATGATTAACAAAATCTGTTTCACAATGTCCTTTGTCGCTCCTTCAAAAATCCCTCGTTCAAAGCTGTAAAACGCATCAAACGTCCCTCCAATAGCTGCAACAAGAGCCCAAATTTTCAATTTGTTTGCCATTCTGAAAATGGAGGTGAGAGGAGCATCGCCTGTAATATATGCGCCAATACCGCCGATTAACGAGCCGCCGAAAATGACTCCTAACGCAATAAAATACACTTTAATAAAGGTTGCAATAAAAGTATCTGTTTCCATTGAGCTTCCACCATCCTTTCTTCCGTTCATTGGGGAAATATGATTATAATAAACTTGCTAAATAGCCGGTTTCAGCAAGCAGTGAAAAGGCTTGGTTTATTCTCTTTCTTTATATGTATATGGATGGGAAGATGAAAGTATGAAGTTTGTCTTTCATTGAAAACAATGACTATAATTGTTTTAAGAAATCATTGAAAAAAGGTGGGGTCTTCATTGCCTTTTGTTCACCTACAAGTGAAGAGCGCCTATAGTTTGCTGGCTAGTGCTGCTGGATTGGACAAGCTTGTCCGCTATGCGAAAAAAACTGGTCAAACAGCTCTAGCCTTGACAGACCATCATGTCATGTATGGAGCGATCTCTTTTTATAAAATTTGTAAAGAACACGGGATTAAACCGATTTTCGGTTTAACTGCTACCGTTATCATAAAAAACGAACCGTATCCTTTTGTTTTGCTTGCTAAAAATAACAGCGGATACCGCAATTTGCTTAAATTAAGCAGTTTGCTGCAAACAAAGTTTCCGAAAGGACTTCCGCTTTCTTTTTTTAAACAATACAGCAGGGATCTTTTTGTGATCACACCTGGCAGACAAGGCTTGATTGAGCAGCTGCTTATAAACGGACAGATTGCAGAGGCAGGAAAAGCGGTGGAGTTTTTTCAAAGCATGCTCGATCCAAATTCTTTTTACATATCCGTACAAAATCACGGCTTGCCGGAAGAGCAGCAATTAAATGAAAAAATTGCGGAGCTGAGAGAAACGATCAAAGTTCCGATTGTCGCAACGAACGATGTTTTATATGTTGAAAAGGATGATGCATTTGCACACCGCTGTTTGCTGGCGATTAAAGACGGAACGACTGTAGAAGAACAAGACGCAGCGTTTGCTTCCGAATATTATTTAAAATCCCCGGCGGAAATGATAAACAATTTCGCGAACTTTCCTGATTCCATTGAGAATACTGTTCGGATCGCCTCCGAATGCCATGTTGAAATAGAATTAGGCAAAACAAAATTGCCCAAATACCCCTTTTCTGGAGGATTGAGCAGCGATGATTTTCTTGAACAGCTGTGCTTTGAAGGATTAAGAAAAAAAGTAACATCCCCTTCGGACGAGTATGTCAAAAGGCTTTCGTATGAGCTGTCTGTTATAAAAAAAATGAATTTTAGCGATTATTTTTTAATCGTTTGGGATTTTATGAAATACGCGCATGAAAAAGGTATTGTAACCGGTCCAGGCCGCGGTTCAGCAGCCGGCTCTTTAGTGGCATATGTACTAGATATTACGAATGTAGATCCAATTCGCTATAATCTATTGTTTGAGCGTTTTTTAAATCCTGAACGTGTTTCAATGCCAGATATCGATATTGATTTTCCGGATACAAGACGGGATGAAATGATTGAATATGTTGCGCGAAAATACGGAAAAGGGCATGTGGCTCAAATCATCACTTTCGGTACTTTTGCGGCCAAAGCTGCTATTCGAGATGTGGCAAAAGCGCTTGGAGCTTCGAATAAAGAGGTGGATGTGCTCGCAAAGCACATACCTTCAAAGCTTGGAATTACTTTAAGAGAAGCATTTGAACAATCGGCAGCATTTCGAAACATCCTTCATTCAATGGAAAAAGGAAAGGAAATTTTTGAAACGGCTTTAAAGCTGGAAGGCTTGCCACGGCATGTATCGACGCATGCTGCGGGAGTGGTGCTAAGCGATTATCCGCTGACTGAAGTCATTCCGATTCAAAATGGTCATCACAATATATATTTAACACAATATTCAATGGATTTTTTAGAAGAAATCGGGCTGTTGAAAATCGATTTTTTAGGTCTGCGAAATTTAACGTTAATAGAAGATATCAAACGTTTAATTGAACGTTACGAGGGAACAAAGCTCTCTGTTCACTTTACAAATTATGATGATGAAAAAACGTTTTCCCTTTTATCGGAAGGAAATACGACAGGTGTGTTCCAATTTGAGTCAGAAGGAATGAGGAAAGTTTTACAAAAGCTAAAACCTACTAATTTGGAAGATTTGGTTGCGGTTAATGCTTTGTATCGTCCAGGACCGATGGAAAACATTCCTGTCTATATCGAACGGAAGCACGGCCGGATGCCGGTAGAATATTTGCATAAAGATTTGCAGCCTATTTTAGAAAAGACATACGGAGTCATTGTGTATCAAGAGCAAATAATGGAAATCGCAGCGAAAATGGCCGGTTTTTCGTTAGGGGAAGCAGACCTGTTGAGACGGGCCGTCGGCAAAAAAATTAAAACGATTTTGGATGAAAACAGAAATCGCTTTATTATAGGTTGTTTAAAAAAAGGATACGACGAAAAAATCGCGAATAAAGTATACGATCTCATTGTTAAATTTGCCAACTACGGTTTTAACCGCAGCCACGCTGTTGCCTACAGCATGATTGCCTATCAGCTTGCTTATTTAAAAGCCCACTATCCTTTATATTTTATGGCTGCGTTAATGTCGAGCATCGGAGGAAATCAAGAAAAATTAGCGCAATATGTTCGAGAAGCTTCAGAAATGGGAATTACAATCCTGCCGCCGTCCATTCATAAAAGCGGTTTTTCTTTTTTAGTGGAAAACGGATCTATCCGATTCGGACTTGCCTCGATTAAAAATGTTGGCATTGCCGCCATGAAAGAAATTGCAAAAGAAAGAAAAAAGAAGCCTTTTGAAGATTTGTTTGATTTTTGTATCAGGATGTCTTCAAAGGCAGTCAATCGCCGAACAATAGAAGCGCTCATTTTTTCTGGTGCGATGGATGATTTTGGGCAAGATCGGGCAACGTTGCTTGCTAGTATTGATGTTGCGCTCGAGCATGCAGAATTGTTCAAAATGGATGAAAAAGAGCAAATCGTTTTTCCGCTTGACGATCTTGCTGCGATTAAACCAAAGTATGTGGAAGTGGAACCGTTCACCATTGAAGAAAAATTAAAATTCGAAAAGGAAACATTAGGATTTTATTTATCAAGCCATCCGATTCAGCCTTATGATTCGGTTTTGAAGCAGCTGGGGGCAGTTCGATTAATGGATTTATCGCAATGGATTGAAAAAAAAGTTCATGTGGGCGCGTATGTGACGAACGTAAAGGCAATTCGCACAAAAAGCGGCCAGGCGATGGCTTTTCTCAATATAAGCGATCAAAGCGGGGATGTAGAAGCGGTCTTGTTTCCTAATGAATACGCAAAGTTCAGCGGAAAAATAAAGAAAGGGAATGTATATTTGTTGACCGGAAAACCGGAAATTAGAAATGAACATGTTCAATATATAATTCAAGACGTAAAAGACATCTCGGAATTTAAACGGCAGCGTGCTTTATTTTTAAAAATTGCAGATGAAGCATCAGAGAAACAAAAGCTTCTCGAAATAAAAAAAGTATTGCAGGATTATCCAGGCAGCATACCTGTATTTATTTACCATGAACGAAAAAAGAAAGCGGTCAAGCTTCCCGAAACATTTGGTGTACAACCGTCTGAACAATGTTTGAATCGATTGCGGGCATTGCTCGGAGAAAGGAATGTCGCCTTGAGAGAATAAACATGTCTTTTTCTTTACAACGGATTGCATGTATAATATTTTAGAAATATCTAAAAAGTGGTCTTTCCATTTTGACGATTATCCATGTTGTTAAGGAGTGATAAAGGTTGTCATTAAGAGAAGAAGCATTACATATTCATAGTGTTCAGAAGGGAAAACTTGAAACAAAATCAAAAATTCCGGTACGAAATGCAAAAGATTTAAGTTTAGCATACTCTCCTGGAGTGGCTGAGCCGTGCAAGGCAATTTATGATGATAAAAGCAAAGTGTATGAGTATACGATGAAGGGGAATATGGTGGCGGTTGTCTCTGATGGAACAGCTGTTTTAGGGCTTGGAAACATCGGACCGGAGGCAGCTCTCCCTGTCATGGAAGGAAAAGCTGTTTTATTTAAAAGCTTTGCAGGTGTCGATGCGTTCCCTATTTGTATAGATACGACAGATGTGGAAAAAATTATTGAGACAGTAAAGCTTCTTGAGCCGACTTTTGGCGGCATAAACTTGGAAGATATTGCCGCACCAAATTGCTTCGAAATTGAAGAGCGTTTAAAAAAGGAAACGAACATTCCGATTTTCCATGACGATCAACACGGAACCGCCATTGTAACTGTCGCTGGTTTATTAAATGCGTTGAAGCTGGTCGGCAAAGAGATGTCAAATATTAAAGTTGTCGCAAACGGAGCAGGAGCGGCTGGAATAGCTATTATAAAATTATTATATCGCTATGGTGTTCGTGACATTATTTTGTGCGATTCAAAAGGAGCCATTTTCGATGGACGCCCTTACGGAATGAACAGCATAAAAGCTGAAGTGGCTAAATATACAAATCATGATCGCTTAGAGGGCTCTTTGGCCGATGTAATCGAAGGAGCGGATGTTTTTATCGGTGTGTCAGTCGCAGGAGCACTAACAAAAGAAATGGTAAAATTAATGGCGGATAATCCGATCATTTTCGCTATGGCCAATCCAGATCCGGAAATTATGCCTGACGATGCGAAAGAAGCTGGAGCAAAAGTCATTGGAACAGGACGTTCAGATTTCCCTAACCAGGTGAATAACGTTTTAGCATTTCCAGGGATTTTCCGTGGAGCATTGGATGTAAGAGCAACACATATAAATGAACAGATGAAAATGGCTGCTGCTGAAGCGATTGCTTCTCTTATTAAGGAAGATGAGCTTCGTCCTGATTATGTTATTCCGGCGCCGTTTGATCCAAGGGTTGCACCATGTGTTGCTGCAGCTGTTGCGAAAACGGCAATGGAAACAGGTGTTGCACGCATAAAAGTAGATCCGGAAGAAGTTGCGGAAAAAACAAGAAAGCTTGCTATTATTGGAAAATAAAAGCGGCTACAAATGGCGAAAGAATGAGAAACCTCTCTTCTCTGCTGTTGGGAGAAAGAAAAATATGATATATTTATAATATTTGAATACCTCTCAAAAGATATAGGAAGAAGATCCGGAAGATTTAAGATTGATTGAAGGTGTCATCCCTTGCAATGAAGACATTATTCAGCCAAAAAGGGAGGTTCTATTTTGATAAAAAACATTTTTTCAAAAAAGAAAAAATATGCATCGATCCCTTCCGGACATGCAAAATATGATGTTCCTGAAGGTATTATGACAAAATGTCCAAAATGTAAAAAGATTATGTACTCAAAAGAAATTGAAAAAAATTTAAAAGTGTGCAACAACTGCGGCTACCATTTTCAAATGGGAGCGAGAGAAAGAATTGCCAGCCTTTTAGATCATGGCAGCTTTTTAGAATATGACAGCGATATGCGTTCTGAAAACCCTCTTAATTTTGAAGGGTATTTAGAAAAGCTAGAAAAAGACAAAGAGAAAACGAAGCTAAATGAAGCTGTCGTGACAGGCGAAGGAACAATCGGCGGATTTCCAGTAGTGATTGCCGTTATGGATGCGAGTTTTCGCATGGGGAGCATGGGTTCGGTAGTTGGAGAAAAAATTACAAGGGCAATTGAAAAAGCGAAGAAAAAAAACATCCCCTTTATTATTTTCACAGCTTCAGGCGGTGCTCGTATGCAAGAAGGCGTCCTCAGTTTAATGCAGATGGCGAAAACTAGCGCTGCTTTAAAATTATTCAGCGATGAAGGCGGACTCATTATTTCGGTTATGACCCATCCGACTACAGGGGGAGTATCGGCTAGCTTCGCTTCTTTAGGTGACTACAATTTTGCCGAGCCTGGTGCATTAATCGGTTTTGCAGGGCGCAGAATCATAGAACAAACGATCAGAGAAGAGCTTCCGGAAGATTTCCAAACTGCTGAATTTCTGCTGAAGCATGGGCAGCTTGATTCTGTATTGCACCGCCACCAACTGCGGGATACGTTAATCAACCTCTTGGATATACACCAAGCAAAGGGGGATGTAGATTGGTAGGAGAACTGGAATTTGAAAAGCCGATTATAGAATTAAAGAAAAAAATTCATGAATTAAAGGAATTTACAAAAACAGCGGATGTAGATTTGTCGGCTGAAATTGAAAAGCTGGAAACAAGACTAAAAAATTTAGAAAAGGAAATATATGATCACCTCTCCCCGTGGAATCGCGTCCAAATCGCACGCCATCCGAATCGCCCTACAACGCTTGATTATATTGAGCTGTTGTTTGAAAATTTTTTCGAATGCCACGGAGACAGATATTTTGGTGATGACGAAGCGATTGTAGGAGGCGTTGCAAAATTTCATGGGATCCCTGTAACGGTAATCGGGCAGCAAAGAGGAAAAGATACGAAAGACAATATCCGAAGAAATTTTGGTATGCCGCATCCTGAAGGTTACCGTAAAGCATTGCGCCTTATGAAACAGGCGAATAAGTTTAACCGCCCTATTATTACATTTATCGATACAAAAGGAGCTTACCCAGGAAAAGCTGCAGAAGAGCGGGGACAAAGTGAAGCAATTGCCAGAAATTTGTTTGAAATGGCCGGTTTTTCTGTTCCAATTATATGTATTGTCATTGGAGAAGGGGGAAGCGGCGGCGCATTAGCATTAGGAGTAGGAAATCATATATATATGTTGGAAAATTCTACTTATTCAGTTATTTCTCCCGAAGGGGCTGCCGCCCTATTATGGAAGGATGCCGGCTTAGCTAAAAAAGCGGCAGAAACAATGAAGATCACTGCCCAAGATTTAAAAGAGCTTGGTGTCATTGATGATATCATTCCGGAAGTAAAAGGCGGGGCACATAGGGATGTCCAATTGCAAGCTAAACACATTGAACAGGCTTTAAAACGATCATTAAAAGAATTGACCAATATGAGCGGAGAAGAGCTGATCAGGCATCGGTACGAAAAATTTAAAAGTATTGGGGCCGTTATTGACGAACAAGTGACAAATACGCAGTAACGTGCGCTCCTTGATGGAGCCGCACGTTATTTTTTTATTTTTATCTTTCGCATCGCTTCTTTTTGTGTATAATAATAAAGAATTTAACTATTCTAAGCTTACTATGCTCAGCGATTATCAGATAATATGATCATTATTTTATGTAAGCTTTGTTTGAGCAGTCCAAGAGAGGTGAAATTATGAAAAAAATCGGCGTTTTAACGAGCGGCGGCGATTCTCCTGGTATGAACGCTGCAATTCGTGCCGTTGTCCGCAAAGGAATTTTTCATGGATTAGAAGTTTATGGAATTTATAATGGTTACTCAGGTCTTATTTCGGGAAAAATTCAAAAGCTTGAACTTGGTTCAGTAGGTGACATCATTCATCGCGGTGGAACGATGCTCTATACGGCACGGTGCGAAGAATTTAAAACAATCGAAGGACAAAAAAAAGGAATTGAACAATTGAAGAAATTCGGGATTGAAGGTCTTGTCGTTATTGGCGGAAACGGCTCCTACATGGGCGCAAAAAAGTTGACTGAACATGGATATCCATGCGTTGGGGTGCCGGGCACCATCGACAATGACATACCTGGAACTGACTATACGATCGGTTTTGATACAGCACTTAATACGGTGATACAAGCAATTGATAAAATTCGTGATACAGCTACCTCCCATGAGCGTACATACGTAATAGAAGTAATGGGTCGGGATGCCGGTGACATCGCTTTATGGTCCGGGCTTGCCGGAGGTGCGGAAACCATTTTAATTCCGGAAGCAGATTTCAAAATAGAGGAAATCATCGATCGATTAAAACGAGGCCATGAAAGAGGGAAAAAACATAGTATTATTATTGTCGCTGAAGGTGTGGGAAGCGGCGTCGAAATAGGCCAAAAGATCAAAGAGATGACAAACTTTGAAACGCGTGTTTCTGTATTAGGCCACATTCAACGCGGCGGATCGCCTACCGCATTTGATAGAGTATTGGCAAGCAGACTAGGCGCTTATGCGGTGGAACTGCTTCTTAATGGTAAAGGCGGACGATGTGTAGGCATCCAAAATAATCAGCTTGTGGATCATGACATTTTAGAAATTTTGGATCAGCCTCATACGGTTGACAAGTCAATGTACAAGCTTTCAAAAGAACTTTCTATATAAAGTATGAACATGGGATCGTTTTCATAATGTTTAGGAGGTATGCCAATTTATGCGAAAAACGAAAATTGTTTGTACAATAGGTCCTGCAAGCGAGAGCATCGAAATGTTGGAAAAACTAATTAAGGCCGGCATGAATGTGGCACGGCTCAATTTTTCGCATGGAGATCATGAGGAGCATAAAGCGAGAATTCAAAACATTCGGGAGGCAGCGAAGCGCTTGGGCAAAAGTGTTGCAATATTATTGGACACAAAAGGCCCTGAGATTCGAACGCATACAATGGAAAACGGGGAGATACAATTAGAAGCAGGATCACGCCTTCTTATTTCAATGGAAGAGGTTGTCGGCACGAAAGAAAAAATTTCGGTTACATATAAAGGATTAATCTATGATGTTTCCGTTGGTTCTAAAATATTGCTTGATGACGGATTAATTGGTTTAGAAGTTACAAAGATTGATAAAGAAAAACAGGAAATTGAAACGAAGGTATTAAACAGCGGAATTTTGAAAAATAAAAAAGGAGTCAATGTTCCTGGAGTTAGTGTCAATCTTCCTGGAATTACGGAGAAAGATGCAAAAGATATTTTGTTTGGCATTGAGCAGGGAGTCGATTTTATCGCTGCATCATTTGTTCGCCGCGCTTCCGATGTATTGGAAATTCGTCAACTGTTGGAGGAACACCAAGCTGACGATATTCAAATTATCCCGAAAATAGAAAATCAAGAAGGCGTTGACAATATTGATCAAATTTTGGAAGTTTCCGACGGGCTAATGGTTGCTCGAGGAGATTTAGGAGTAGAAATTCCCGCTGAAGATGTTCCGCTTGTCCAAAAGGAACTGATTCGCAAATGCAATCAATTAGGAAAACCTGTTATTACTGCTACTCAAATGCTTGATTCGATGCAGCGAAACCCAAGACCTACCCGGGCGGAAGCCAGCGATGTAGCAAACGCTATTTTTGATGGAACCGATGCAATTATGCTTTCAGGCGAGACAGCTGCCGGTTTATATCCGGTAGAAGCAGTGGAGACGATGCATAAAATTGCTTCCCGCGTTGAACAAGCTTTAGATTATCGCCAAGCCTTAACGAAACATACGAAAGTTGCTGATTCAACGATCACAAATGCAATTGGACAATCAGTAGCTTATACGGCGATTAATTTGGACGTTTCGGCCATTATCACGCCAACAGTCAGCGGCTATACGGCCAAAATGATTTCGAAATATCGGCCAAAAGCGCCGATTATTGCAGTAACATCCAGCAGTAAAGTATGCCGTAAGCTTGCCCTTGTATGGGGTGTGCATCCAACAATAGGACAAATTGCTACAACAACAGATGAAATGCTTGACATAGCTGTGCGTGAATCTATAAACACTGGAATTATTACACATGGAGATCGAGTGATTATTACAGCCGGAGTACCTGTAGGAGAAACAGGTTCCACAAATCTGATGAAAGTCCATGTTGTTGGCGATGTTTTAGGAAAAGGTCAAGGGATTGGACGAGCATCGGCATTTGGAAAGGTTATCGTTGCAAAGAATAGTAAAGAAGCTGTTGAGAAAATGGTGAAAGGTTCAATTCTCGTTACGAATGGGACCGACAAAGACATGATGGAAGCGATTGAAAAAGCAGCTGCACTTGTTACGGAAGAAGGCGGCTTAACGTGCCATGCGGCCGTAGTCGGTTTGAGCCTTGGCATTCCAGTCATTGTCGGGGTAGAAAATGCAACAGAAATTTTGAAGGATGGTATGGAAGTTACTGTGGATGCAATACAAGGGATGATATATAAAGGACATGCGAGCGTTCTATAATTTTGATTGAAAGGAGAAGGATTTCAGTTCCTTCTCTTTTTTTGTATAGTAAAGATTAAGAAACGAGTATTTTACATCTCTCTTTTGTATAGTAAAGAGTAGGGAACGGGTATTTTATATATGGAGGAGATAGCATATGCGAACATTATTGATTTTTTTTATTGTTGCACCGGCTTGTGAAATAGGGGTTTTGCTTTTATCTGGAAAGACGATCGGGGTGCTTCCGACTGTGCTATTGATTATCTTAACAGGCTTTGTTGGGGCTTATTTGGCGAAAAAACAAGGAATTCAGGCTGTGCGAAATCTTCAAAAGGAAATTCAATATGGGCGCATTCCAAGCAATGCCATTTTGGATGCAATGGCTATTTTAGTCGGAGGAATCATGCTATTGACGCCGGGATTTATTTCGGATATCGTCGGTTTGTTTCTTTTATTTCCAATCACAAGAAATTGGATAAAACCTTTTCTTATTCAATTCATAAAAAAATGGATTGATAAACATACGATCCATATTATTCGGCCATAATTCAATAAAAGATTTATTATGCTGAAATAAGTAATTCTTATTCAATTCTATAAGATTTTTTTATTAAAAAAAAGAATTCCGTAAAAAATATCTTATTTATCTGATTCACAAAAGTCTGATAATTGTTTATAATAGAGGTGTATTTTTTAATTCATATGTTTGGTGATCATTTCACTGATAAAAAATATTTCACAAAAGAAATGAAAGCATTTTCTTTTTGTGAAAAAATGAAAGTTTTATGAATTTTGTTTATTTCTATTTGAATTGCAGTTGAAAATTTTATGTAAAGGGGAGATAGCCATGACAGCAACGCGTGGACTAGAGGGCGTGGTAGCCACAACTTCATCAATAAGTTCTATTATTGATGATACATTGACATATGTTGGTTACAATATTGACGATTTAGCTCAAAACGCAAGCTTTGAAGAAGTTGTTTACCTGCTTTGGCATCGAAAGCTTCCGAATAAGGAGCAATTAGAGGAATTAAGAAAGCAGCTTGCTGAGAATGCGTCGATACCGAATGAAATATTAGAACATTTTAAAACTTATCCGATTGATAAAGTACATCCGATGGCAGCTTTGAGAACAGCTGTATCTTTGCTTGGATTGTATGACGAAGAAGCGGACAACATGTCTGATGAGGCAAATTATCGAAAAGCAATTCGATTGCAGGCGAAAATTTCTACAATTGTCGCTGCTTTTGCCCGCATCCGCAAAGGATTGGAGCCTGTTCAACCGAGAACAGATTTAGGCTTTGCCGCTAATTTCTTATATATGTTAAAAGGTGAAGAACCTGATCAAACTTCCATTGAAGCCTTCAACAAAGCGCTCGTCCTTCATGCAGACCATGAATTGAATGCTTCGACATTTACTGCAAGAGTATGTGTGGCAACGCTTTCGGACATTTATTCCGGAATTACTGCGGCAATTGGAGCATTGAAAGGACCGTTGCATGGCGGTGCGAACGAACGCGTTATGCGAATGTTAACAGAAATTGGTGAACCTGAAAATGTAGAATCTTACATTCGCGAAAAATTAGCAAACAAAGAAAAAATTATGGGATTTGGTCATCGAGTTTATCGCAAAGGGGATCCTCGTGCCAAACATTTAAAAGAAATGTCCCGCAGACTAACAGAAATCACCGGTGAAACGAAATGGTATGAAATGTCAACTAAAATTGAGGAAATCGTAACATCTGAAAAATCTTTACCGCCGAATGTTGATTTTTATTCAGCGTCTGTATACCATTGCTTAGGTATTGATCATGATTTATTTACGCCGATTTTTGCAATAAGCCGCACATCTGGATGGTTAGCCCATATTTTAGAGCAATATGAAAACAATCGATTGATTCGTCCTCGTGCGGAATATACAGGACCAGAAAAACAAGTATTTATCCCTATCGAAAAGCGCAGCTAACAGGTAAAATAGAAAAGGGATTCCTTTTTCTTCCCTGTTAAGCATGGCCATGCTTTTATACACAAATAGAGAATACATATTTAGGAGGTAATGATTGTGGCAGAAGGTCAAAAAATTACAATGACAAATGGTACTTTAAACGTTCCAAATGATCCTATAATTCCGTTTATTGAAGGAGACGGCACTGGTCCTGATATTTGGAGAGCTGCGTCAAAAGTGCTGGAAGCAGCTGTAGAAAAAGCATACAATGGCGAAAAGAAAATCGTTTGGAAAGAAGTGCTTGCTGGTGAAAAAGCTTTTAAAGAGACTGGGGAATGGCTTCCTCAAGAAACGCTTGATGTGATACGCGAGTATATGATTGCGATCAAAGGTCCGTTAACAACTCCTGTAGGTGGAGGAATCCGTTCTTTAAACGTTGCTCTTCGCCAAGAGCTGGATTTATTTGTGTGCTTAAGACCTGTCCGTTATTTCAATGGAGTTCCTTCCCCTGTAAAACGTCCTCAAGATACAGACATGGTAATTTTCCGTGAAAATACCGAAGACATCTATGCCGGCATAGAGTATGCAAAAGGGACAGAAGAAGTAAAAAAAGTCATTGAATTTTTACAAAAAGAGCTGGGAGTAAACAAAATCCGTTTCCCTGAAACGTCCGGAATCGGCATTAAGCCTATTTCTGAAGAAGGAACGAAACGGCTTGTCCGTGCGGCCATTAACTATGCAATTGAACACGGAAGAAAATCTGTCACCCTTGTTCATAAAGGGAACATTATGAAATTTACAGAAGGCGCGTTTAAAAATTGGGGATATGAATTGGCTGAGCAAGAGTTTGGCGATAAAGTATTCACATGGGCTGAGTATGACCGCATTGTTGAAAAAGAAGGAAAAGAAGCGGCTAACAAAGCGCAAGAAGAAGCAGAAAAAGCTGGAAAAATTATTATTAAAGATGCAATTGCAGATATTTTCCTACAGCAAATTCTTACTCGTCCGCGCGAGTTTGATGTAGTAGCAACGATGAATTTAAATGGAGACTACATTTCGGATGCTTTGGCTGCACAAGTAGGCGGAATCGGTATTGCTCCAGGAGCAAACATTAACTACGAGACAGGGCATGCGATTTTTGAAGCAACACACGGTACAGCACCAAAATACGCCGGACTTGATAAAGTGAATCCATCTTCCGTAATTCTTTCTGGAGTGCTTATGCTTGAACATTTAGGATGGAAAGAAGCAGCTGATTTAATCATTCAAGCAATGGAAAAAACGATCGCTTCAAAAGTTGTCACCTATGACTTTGCACGCCTCATGGACGGAGCTACGGAAGTAAAATGCTCTGAATTCGGCAATGAATTGATTAAAAACATGGGTTAAACAAAGAACTGAGAGCTGCTTCTTTACGAAGTAGCTCTCCATTTAGATTCATTTTTGAAAAATCACTTACATAAAAGAGAGGATGGATGCTTGAAATGGCGATTAAAAGAAAGAAAATTTCTGTCATTGGTGCTGGATTTACTGGTGCGACAACAGCTTTTTTGCTGGCAAAAAAAGAGCTGGGAGATGTTGTGCTCGTTGACATTCCGCAAGCAGAGAATCCGACAAAAGGGAAAGCGTTGGACATGCTTGAATCAAGCCCTGTTCTTGGATTTGATGCGAACATTATCGGAACATCAAACTATGAGGAAACGGCTGATTCCGATATTGTTGTGATCACGGCAGGAATTGCAAGAAAACCTGGAATGAGTCGAGACGATTTAGTGCAGACCAACCAAAAAGTAATGAAAAGCGTCACAAAAGAAGTTGTAAAATATTCCCCAAACTCCATTATCATTGTGCTGACAAATCCGGTTGATGCAATGACTTACACTGTTTATAAAGAATCCGGATTTCCAAAACACCGCGTCATCGGTCAATCTGGAGTTTTAGATACCGCAAGATTCCGCACATTTGTTGCTCAAGAATTGAATTTATCAGTCAAAGACATTACAGGATTTGTGTTAGGCGGCCACGGAGATGACATGGTGCCATTAGTTCGCTATTCATACGCAGGGGGCATTCCGTTAGAAAAATTAATTCCGAAAGAGCGATTGGATGCGATTGTTGAAAGAACTAGAAAAGGCGGGGGAGAAATTGTTAACCTGCTTGGAAACGGAAGCGCATACTACGCACCAGCCGCATCTCTTGTAGAAATGGTGGAAGCGATTGTTAAAGATCAGCGCCGCGTATTGCCTGCCATTGCATATTTAGAAGGAGAATACGGTTTTGAAGGTATTTATTTAGGCGTTCCAACAATTCTTGGAGGCAATGGCTTAGAGCAAATTATTGAGCTTGAACTGACGGATGAAGAAAAATCAGCTTTGGAAAAATCTGCGGAATCTGTAAGAAATGTTATGAAAGCATTAATATAGTGCATGATAGAAAAAGGAGGACATGTTATGTTCCTCCTTTTTCTTATAAAAGAAAAAAGAGAGCTTGCACAGAAAATTCGTCCGCTTTTTCAATTTCCGCTTCAAAACCGCTCCATCATGTTTCTATCGATTCTTTAAAATCTTCTGAAAGCAGCTTTTCTTGTATTGGTTCTTTCTGCTTCGTGGACTATAATAATAATAAAGAATAATAAGAACAGTAGGAGAAAATTATTGGAGGATTTTATGAGTAAAAAAATATTAGTAGTGGATGATGAACAATCGATTGTGACTCTTCTTCAGTATAATCTTGAACAAGCAGGCTATGAAGTCATTACTGCTCAGGATGGAAGCGAAGGATTTGAAAAAGCAATTACAGATGCACCGGATTTAATTGTGCTTGATTTAATGCTCCCGAGTATAGATGGTATGGAAATTTGTAAACAGCTTAGACAGCGCAAAGTGATGACGCCCATTTTAATGCTTACGGCAAAAGATGATGAATTTGATAAGGTGCTTGGGCTTGAGTTAGGTGCGGACGATTACATGACAAAACCGTTCAGTCCAAGAGAAATTATCGCTCGGGTAAAAGCAATCCTGCGGCGTGTCAGATCAGAAGATGCTCACATGCATGTAAAAAAAGAAGCGGAAGAAAACAACATTATTATCGGTGATTTAAAAATTATGCCTGAACGATATGAAGCTTATTTTGAACAAGAAAGACTTGACTTTACACCGAAAGAGTTTGAACTGCTTCTTTATCTTGCGAAACATAAAGGCCGAGTTTTGACAAGGGATCAGTTATTAAGCGCTGTTTGGAATTATGATTTTGCCGGTGATACAAGAATTGTGGATGTTCATATCAGCCATTTAAGAGAAAAAATTGAACGGAATACGAAAAAGCCTGAATATATTAAAACGATCAGAGGTCTAGGCTACAAACTGGAGGATCCAAAGCTAAATGAGTAAGTTCCGTTCAAAACTGCTTCTTGCGTTTACAGCATTAATTATTACTGTTCTGCTTGGTTTTGGATTTATTTTAGGACAATTATTTCAATCGTTTTACTTCATCAATTATGAGAAGCAATTTAAAAAAGAAGCCGAGTTGATCAAGCTGGTCATTGAGAATGAAAAGATAGGTTCTACCGAAATGAAGCATAAAATGGAGGAAATGAGCGAAAAATTAAACTCACTCCTTCTTTTTATGGATATGGACGGAAACATCGTTTTTAAAACAGGTCCTAGCTTTCATCAAAGCGACGAAAGATTATCAGAACTGATCTTGACCAACCACCGAAATGCAAAGGAAGGATTTCGCCTAGATCTCGATCAAGCTGATTTGTTATTTTACGGTATTCCCATCTTTCAACAAGATGAACGAAAGGGATTTTTAGTTTTCGGGACTTCCATCAAATATTTCGAAGCGATGAATAAAGAAATTTGGTTTTTCATTATAGGGAGTCTTATTGCGGCATTAACGATCATTTTAATTTTTGGCACCCGCATTATGAAGCAGTATACGAAACCGATCGAATCGGCGACAGAAGTGGCGATGGAGCTTGCAAAAGGAAATTACAAAGCGAGAACATATGAAAATTCATCAGGCGACGAAACGAGTATGTTGAGCAAATCCATCAACATTTTGGCACGCAACCTTCAAGACATGACAAGAACCCAGGAATTGCACCAGGAAAGGCTGCAAACATTGATTGAAAACATGGGAAGCGGTCTTCTTTTCATCGATGAACGTGGCTATATTAGCCTGATGAATAAAGCCTTTAAAGAAATTTTTCAAATTAATCAAGAGGATTATTTATATAAATCTTACCAAGAAGCGATCGCATATAAAGAAATTATTCAAATGGTCGAAGAAATTTTTTTGACGGAATCAAATATAAGAAAGCATATTATGCTTCCTGTTAACATCGAAAGAAAGCATTTTGAAGTTTACGGTGCTCCAATCATTGGAAAAAGCGAAGTATGGAAAGGCGTCGTTCTTGTTTTTCACGATATTACCGAATTGAAAAAGCTTGAACAAATACGAAAAGATTTTGTAGCAAATGTATCTCATGAATTAAAAACACCGATCACCTCCATCAAAGGGTTTTCTGAAACATTGCTGGATGGCGCCATGAAAGATGAACAAACATTGCATTTTTTTTTATCCATCATTTTAAAAGAAAGCGAACGAATGCAATCTTTAATTCAAGATTTATTAGATTTATCAAAAATCGAGCAGCAGGGCTTTCAGCTGGAGCTTAGAAAATGCAATGTAAACGAGTTTTTAAAAGAAATTCATCATTTGCTAGATAGAAAAGCGAAAGAAAAAAATATTGATTTTATATTGGATGTTCCAGACGAGCCTGTTTTTATTGAAGGCGATCCTCATCGGCTGAAGCAAATTTTTATAAACTTAGCCAGCAACGGAATTATGTATACGCCAGCTGGCGGAAAAGTGACCCTTTCTGTTAAGGCTGGACATGATGAAGTAGCCATTTCTGTTCAAGACACCGGAATTGGAATTAGAGAAGAGGAAATTCCTAGAATTTTTGAGCGTTTTTATAGAGTTGATAAAGCTAGAAGCAGAAACTCAGGTGGAACTGGTTTAGGGCTTGCGATCGTAAAACATTTAGTAGAAGCCCACCAAGCAAATTTGACAGTCAAAAGCACCGTTGGTGTTGGAACGACTTTTACTGTGACTTTTCAAAGATACAATGAATAGTTTAACATAAGATTTACATCCAATTTATGCTAAGTTAACATTTGATTGTTAAAATGGCATTCGAAAACCCCTTCATCCAAGGAGCCCATTTGCAGATGGAAACAATTACGTTTCCGTCTTTTTTTTTATGGCTGCGTTTTTTAAATGAAACAAAATCGTACTTTTTTCGTATGAAATAATAAATAGAGAGAGATGGGGGGATATAATGGTAAGCATAAGAAGATTATTAACAATTATTGGATTTATTTTTCTGATCAGCATTCTCGGTCTTGCTGCGATTACTTCCTGGTATACTGTAGACGAGTCGGAACAAGCGGTTATTACTACATTTGGAAAAGTGGAAGAGGGTATAACTGAGCCTGGGCTTCATTTTAAATGGCCATGGCCGATTCAATCGGTAAAAAAACTATCCAAAGAAACATTCAGTTTACAATTTGGATATAAAGAGAAAGATGGAAAAGTTGAGTCTTTTCCGAAGGAAACAAAAATGATTACAGGCGATGAAAACATTGTGTTAGCAGATATGGTCGTTCAATGGAAAATAACGAATCCGGCAAAATATTTGTTCAATGCTGAAAATCCAAAGGAAATTTTGCGGGATGCAACATCTGCTTCGTTAAGAAGCATTATTGGAAGTTCAAAAATTGACAATGCTTTAACGAGCGGAAAAGTGGAAATTGAAGCTCAAGTGCAAGAATTATTAAGCTCGTTGATGAAAAAGTATGATATTGGCATTTCAATCATTGCGGTCAAATTGCAGGATGTTGATTTGCCGAACGAAGAAGTTCGAAAGGCGTTTACAAACGTTACGGATGCAAGAGAAATGATGAATACGAAAATAAACGAAGCCAATAAATATAGGAATAAACGAACAAAAGAGGCAGAAGGAGAGCGCGATGCAATCATCTCCAAAGCTGAAGGTGACAGAGCGTCCAGAATTGAACAAGCGAAAGGGGAAGTCGCACTATTTAATTCTTTATACAATGAATACAAAAATTCAAAAGAAATCACAGAAAAACGTCTAATTTTAGAAACGATAGACAGCGTGCTGCCAAATGCGCAAATTTACATTATGAAGGATGATGGAAATACAATGAAGTATTTTCCTGTTCAGCCTATGCAGCAAGTGCTGCCTAATGATCAGCAAAGTCAGCAAAAAGCTGATCAATCGAGCGAGAACACGCAAAAAAGAGGTGAAAACAATGGACAAGAATGAAAAGAAAATTAATTTTGAATGGAAGAAATACATACGCCTAGGGTCTGTTATAGCCGGTTTATTTGCGTGTTTGCTATTTTTATTCAGCAACGTTTTTGTTGTGAAAGAAAATGAATATAAAGTCGTTCGCCAATTTGGCGAAGTTGTAAAAATTATAGAGAAGCCTGGCCTCCATTTAAAAATTCCTTTCATACAAACAGTTGAAAGTCTTCCAAAGCATCAATTAACGTATGATGTGGAGGAAGCGGAAATCAATACAAAGGATAAAAAACGAATATTAATTGACAACTATGCGGTTTGGAGAATCGAAGATCCGAAAGAAATGATCGCCAATGCAAGAACAGTTGTCAATGCAGAGGCAAAAATGTCGGAATTTATCTTTTCCACTGTGAGATCGGAGCTTGGAAAACTGAATTATGATGAAATTATTAATGATGAAAAGTCTTCCCGCGGGAGCCTGAATGACAAAATCACAAATATTGTTAATAACCTGCTTGAACAAAATCATTTCGGCATTAAGGTGGTTGATGTAAGAATTAAACGGACGGATTTGCCGGAAGCAAATGAAAAATCGGTATTTACTAGGATGATATCAGAGCGGGAATCAAAAGCCCAAGAATATTTATCGATGGGGGATGCAGAAAAAAATCGAATTGTTGCTGAAACGGACAGACAAGTAAAAGAAATGCTGGCAAAAGCTGAAGCTCAAGCTGAAACCATCCGCGGTCATGGAGAGGCGGAGGCGGCGAAGCTCTATAACCAGGCTTATTCAAAAGATCCTAAATTTTATGAATTATATAGAACACTTCAATCCTACAAGAAAACAATCGACGGTGAAACAGTCATCGTTCTCCCGTTCGATTCTCCATACGCCAAAATATTAATGGGAGAAACAGAATAAAATCGATAAGCCATGTTTTTTCTTCTGCTGAAAGTAATGGTAGAATAGAAGGAAGGCATGGCTTTTTTAGTTGAAGGAGGCTAGTAGTAGTGACAAAGAAGCTAGTTTTAATTGATGGAAACAGTATTGCTTACAGAGCGTTTTTCGCTTTGCCGCTTTTAAATAATGATAAGGGGATTTATACGAATGCAATTTACGGCTTTACAAATATGCTGTTAAAAGTACTGGAGGAAGAAAAACCGACACATATTCTTGTTGCATTTGATGCAGGGAAAACAACGTTCCGGCATAAAACTTTTAAAGAATATAAAGGAACTCGGCAAAAAACCCCGCCTGAATTGTCGGAGCAGCTACCATTTATACGGGATTTGCTTGATGCCTACAAAATTACAACATATGAACTCGAAAATTATGAGGCTGATGATATTATTGGAACAGTTGCGAGACAAGCTGAGAAGCAAGATTTTGAAGTGAAAATTATTTCCGGAGATAAGGATTTAACACAGCTGGCAACTGAAAAAACGACCGTTTCCATCACGAAAAAAGGAATTACGGATGTTGAACCGCACACGCCTGAATCGATTCAAGAGAAGTATGGGCTAAGCCCGGCACAAATTATTGATTTGAAAGGATTGATGGGCGATCAATCAGATAATATCCCAGGTGTGCCCGGCGTTGGAGAGAAAACCGCGATTAAATTGCTGAAACAGTTTGAGACAGTCGAAAATATTTTAAATTCGATTGAAGAAGTAAATGGAAAAAAATTAAAGGAAAACTTACAAAACTATAAAGAGCAAGCATTAATGAGCAAACAGCTTGCGACAATTCATTGTGAAGCTCCTGTCGAAATAAAAATTCAAGACCTTGAGTATAAAGGCTATGACAAAGAAAAAGTAGTGAAAATTTTTAAGGAACTAGGCTTCCAATCGCTCCTAGACAAAATGGGAGAGCATGAGAATGAAGAAGCGGATGAAATGCCGACGATTAAGTTCGAAAAAGTTGAAAAGCTGTCAGACAAGGTTTTATCAGAGAAGGCAGCTCTTTTAGTGGAAATCATTGATGAAAATTATCATACTGGAGAAATCATCGGGTTTTCTATCGCAAACGAAAATGGATGTTTTTACATTCCAGCCGAAATTGCGCTACATTCAAAAGAGTTCATAGAATGGGTGAAGGACGAAACAAAGCGGAAAGTGGTGTATGATGCAAAAAAATCAATTGTGGCGCTGCGCTGGCGAAACATTGATTTAGCAGGTATTGAGTTTGATGTTCTCATTGCCTCATACATTTTAAACCCGTCTGAAACGATTGACGACATAGCCGAGCTTGCCAAGGCAAAAAATAAACATTTAGTTCAAAAGGATGAAGTGATTTACGGAAAAGGCGCTAAACGTCATATCCCTGATGAAGACATTTTAGGCGAACATCTTGCCAGAAAAGCGTTAGCCATTTATGAGCTGGAAGAATTATTAATACAAGAATTAGAAGAAAATGAACAATTTCATTTATTCAGCGAATTGGAGCTTCCGCTGTCAGCCATTTTATCTGACATGGAAACAACAGGAGTAAAGATAGACGTCAACCGTCTGAAAGAAATGGGAAAAGAGCTTGATGAACAGCTGAAGCAATTAGAAAAGGATATTCATCGTCTAGCTGGAGTGTCATTTAACATTAATTCTCCGAAGCAGCTTGGGCCGATTTTATTTGAAAAGCTCAATCTACCGGTTTTGAAAAAGACCAAAACGGGGTATTCGACCTCTGCGGACGTTTTAGAAAAATTGAGAGGACAGCACGAAATTGTGGAGAAAATTTTGCATTACCGGCAGCTCGGAAAGCTTCAATCGACGTATATTGAAGGGCTGCTGAAGGTTGTCCATCGTGATACGCATAAAATCCACACCCGATTTAATCAAGCATTAACGCAAACCGGAAGATTAAGCTCCACAGACCCGAATTTGCAAAACATTCCGATTCGCCTTGAGGAAGGCCGCAAAATTCGTCAAGCATTTATCCCTTCTGAAAAAGATTGGGTCATTTTTGCAGCGGACTATTCCCAGATTGAACTGCGAGTGCTTGCGCATATATCTGGAGATGAAAAATTGATTGAAGCGTTTCAACAAGATCTTGATATTCATACAAAAACGGCGATCGATGTGTTCCATGTTGAAGAAGATAAAGTGACCTCCAACATGAGAAGACAGGCAAAAGCAGTTAATTTCGGGATTGTTTACGGAATCAGCGATTACGGATTGTCGCAAAACTTAGGAATTACCCGAAAAGAAGCTGGTGAATTTATTAAAAAATATTTTGAAATTTATAAAGGCGTTAAAGAATATATGGATGGCATAATCCAAGAGGCGAAGCAAAAAGGCTATGTAACGACACTAATGCAGCGTCGGAGATATATTCCGGAAATTACGAGCAGAAATTTCAATATCAGAAGCTTCGCCGAGCGAACAGCCATGAATACTCCGATTCAAGGAAGTGCAGCGGATATTATCAAAAAAGCGATGATCGATATGGCGCAAGAAATTGAAAAACGAAATTTGCAAACGAGGCTGCTGCTTCAAGTTCATGACGAATTGGTGTTTGAAGCGCCAAAGGATGAAATTGAAATTTTAGAAAAGCTTGTTCCGGAAGTAATGGAAAATGCCATTCAGCTAAAAGTGCCGTTAAAGGTTGATTATTCTTACGGTTCTACGTGGTATGAAGCGAAATAATTTGAAAAAGGCGGAAAGGGAAGCTCCCCCGCCTTTTTCGAGTGGAGATAAGGGGTGAACATAATGCCTGAGCTTCCTGAAGTAGAAACGATTCGAAAAACATTAAGGGAGCTTGTCATAGGAAAAGTCATCGATGAAGTTATCGTATCATGGCCGAAAATCATCAAACGTCCCGAAGACGCAGAGCAGTTTTGCCGCGTTTTGAAAGGGGAAACAATCAATGAAATCGGAAGAAGAGGGAAATTTTTAAAATTTTATTTAGATCGATATGTTCTTGTATCACATTTACGAATGGAAGGAAGATATGGACTGTATCCAAAAATAAAGCCCATTGAACCTCACACACATGTCATTTTTCGCTTTCAAGATGAAACGGAATTAAGATATCGGGATGTTCGCAAATTTGGCACTATGCATCTGTATCAAAAGGGCGAGGAGGAGAAGCATCCTCCTTTGTCCCAGTTAGGGATGGAGCCTTTTTCGGAACAATTTACTGCTGAAAGACTTATGAGCAAGCTTCAGTCTACCTCTAGAAACATCAAGACGGTTTTGCTTGACCAAAAAATAGTGGCGGGATTAGGAAACATTTACGTTGATGAAGTATTGTTTCGATCAGGCATTCATCCGGAGCGGCTGGCAAAAGATTTGACAGCGGAAAAAGTGAAAATATTGCATCGGGAAATTATTCAAACGCTGAAGGAAGCAGTTGAAAAAGGAGGAAGTACTGTCCGATCCTACGTCAATTCACAAGGGCAAATCGGGATGTTTCAACTGGACTTATTTGTCTATGCAAGAGAAAAAGAACAATGTAAAATTTGCGGAAGCCCTATCCAAAAAATAAAAATTGGGGGAAGAGGCACACATTTTTGTTCATCTTGCCAAGTGTAGAAAGATTTATGCCACCTTCTGAAGCGAACACATTTTAGGCGGTTTTCATATTACTATGTTAGCAATAAAAGGAAAGAAGGGGCATTTGATAAAATGACGGAAATCGGATCGGTTTTAATATTGGCGTTGGCAGTCAGTCTTGATAGTTTTTCTGTTGGCTTAGCGTTCGGTTTGCGTAAAGTAAAAATTCCAATTAAATCGATTATCACTATTTCATGCTGTTCGGCGATTGTGTTGCTCGCTGCGATGATGGCCGGACAAATAGCTCAAAGTGTTCTTCCTCCCTATTTTACGGATAGGCTTGGCGGAGCTATTTTCATTTTGCTTGGCATGTTTGTGTTATATTCCTTTTTCCGCAACAATGAATCAGAGGATGAGAAAGATGAGGAAAAGAGTGAAAAAACGATTTTAAATATGGAATTAAAATCGTTAGGCATTGTCATTCATATATTGAAAAAGCCTGCTGCAGTTGATATGGATCGATCTGGCGAGATTACAGGCGTGGAAGCTTTGCTGCTTGGGATCGCTCTTTCGCTCGATTCATTCGGAGCAGGAATCGGTGCGGCTTTAGCAGGGTATGAACCTTTTTTAACAGCTATTTTCGTCACTTGTATGAGCACGATGTTTGTTTATATTGGAATGAAATCCGGCCGATTTGCTTCATCCTATTCGTTTTTTGAAAAGTTTTCATTTATCCCGGGTTTATTATTAATAATGATCGGTGTTTGGGCCATGTAAGGATAAAGGAGAATGATGATATGACAATGATTATTGGATTAACTGGAGGCATAGCAAGTGGAAAAAGCACTGTGTCTGAAATGCTTAAAAAAAGAGGCATTCCAGTTATTGACGCAGATCTAATTGCAAGAGAAGTGGTAGAAGTCGGCAAAAAAGCATATACAGAGATCGTAAATGCTTTCGGAAAGGAAATATTAAACGAAGACTTAACGATCAACCGAGCTCGATTAGGCTCCATTGTATTTCAAAACGAAGATAAGCGGGAGAAGCTAAACAGTATTGTACATCCTGAGGTCAGGCTGGAAATGAAAAGGCGACAGGAACAATTGATCTCAGAAGGTGCGAAAGCAGTAGTTCTTGATATTCCCCTTCTATTTGAAAGCAATTTGAAGCATTTAGTGGATAAAGTGATTGTTGTTTATACGGGAGAAAAAAATCAACTGGAACGATTAATGAAAAGGAATAATTTTTCGAAGAAAGAAGCTTTATCACGCATCAATGCACAAATGCCTTTGAAAGAAAAAGTAAAATTTGCCGATGCAGTGATCAACAATGATGGAACATTAGAAGAAACGGAACAGCAATTGGAAAACATTCTCATGAATTGGGGAATTGGTTAATCCGCTCGCAAATAGAGCGGTTTTTTTTATTTTTAGTATATATTTTTTTAAGAAACGATTAAAATAATTGTTTCGTTATTTTATAAATATGATATACTAATTAACAGAATAGGAGATAAAAAGTGTAACATAATGCCGGAAGGGGATATTCACATGAGTGCTAAGGTTGCCATTAACGGTTTCGGCCGAATTGGCCGAATGGTATTCAGAAAAGCAATTTTAGAAGGAGATTTGAATATCGTAGCAATCAATGCAAGCTATCCAGCAGAAACATTGGCTCATTTAATTAAATACGATACAAACCATGGGAAATTTGAAGGAGAAGTCATTCCAAAAGAAGATCATTTAATTGTAAATGGCCATAAAGTGCTTCTTTTGAACAATCGAAATCCTATTGAACTTCCCTGGAAAGATCTAGATGTGGACATAGTGATTGAAGCGACAGGAAAATTCAACTCCCGTGAAAAAGCGATGATGCATGTTGAGGCAGGGGCGAAGAAAGTTATTTTAACAGCACCTGGAAAAAATGAAGATGTAACGATTGTTATCGGTGTAAACGAAGAACAATATGATCCTGACAACCATGTCATTATTTCGAATGCTTCTTGCACAACAAACTGTCTAGCGCCTGTTGCAAAAGTTCTTGATGAACAGTTTGGCATTGAATATGGTTTAATGACTACTGTCCACGCATATACGAACGATCAAAGAAATATTGATAATCCGCATAAAGATTTAAGAAGAGCGCGAGCGTGCGCCCAATCAATCATTCCGACAACTACCGGTGCAGCAAAAGCGATCGGTTTAGTTTTACCGCAATTAAAAGGAAAATTGCACGGTCTTGCATTAAGAGTGCCTACACCAAACGTCTCCCTCGTAGACTTTGTTGTAGATCTAAAACGCGATGTGACCGTTGAAGAGGTAAATGAAGCGTTTATCCAAGCTTCTCAAGGAAAGCTGAAGGGGATATTAGATTTTTCTTCAGAACCGCTCGTATCAGTTGACTACAACACAAACCCGCACTCTGCTATTGTCGACGGTTTAACGACAATGGTTATGGGAACAAGAAAGGTAAAAGTGCTTGCATGGTATGATAATGAATGGGGCTACTCTTGCCGCGTTGTGGATTTAGCAAAACTTGTAGCAAGCAAATTGAATAAATTGGCCGCAGCTGTATAAAATGATGGGAGGGTTGATCTTTACAAAGATTGACCCTCTTCTTCTTTTTGTTTGGATACTTTTTTCAGCGCAAAATTTTTGACAAAGTATGTTGCAAAAACAAATCAAACCATATATACTATTTTTCGTGAACTTCTTAAACGCAAGGTAATGTGGCTACTTAAAGGGTTAGGACCTCTTTGGACTAACTTTCCCCCGTGGTAGTTAAACATACCAGAGTGCGAAGAATTCATAAAAATTTATAAAGGGGGATCCATGGCTATGGAAACAATGGGACGTCACGTTATCTCTGAGCTGTGGGGATGCGACTTTGATAAGTTGAATGACTTGGAATTTATTGAAAAAACGTTTGTAAATGCAGCATTAAAATCAGGTGCTGAAATCCGGGAGGTTGCGTTTCATAAGTTTGCGCCTCAAGGTGTAAGCGGAGTTGTGATCATTTCAGAGTCACACCTAACAATTCATAGTTTTCCAGAGCATGGATATGCTAGCATTGATGTGTACACTTGCGGTGATTTAAATCCAAATATTGCAGCGGATTACATTTCTGAAGCTTTAGGTGCTCAAACGCGCGAAAATATTGAAATTCCTCGCGGTATGGGTCCTGTTCAAATCAAACAGGGTCAAGCAAAAGCACTTTAAAGTGAAAACAGAATAAAATTTGAATGGAAATGCAAAGAGGTGTCAGCTTTTTACTGCACCTCTTTTTATATTATAATAAAGAATAATATTTCATATTGAATGGTATTTAGAGGCATCTTATTTGCGGCCTCAAAGGACCGAGTTATTCTACCCCCTGCAAAGCCGTTATGAAAAAGAGGCTTTGATGTTTTTAAAATCATTCATGGTAGTGATGCAAAAATAAAAAATCTTTTATTGGCATGGCTGCCATCACTGTTTGGCGGTTCGAACATCATTTGATTGGACCGGACTGACAGAAATCCATTTCATTCAGTCGAATTATCTATAACAAAAATACAAGAACTTGAAAGTTTCTTGTCTGATCCAATGCTATTTAATAAGATGTAGGTAGAGCTTTTTTGATTTAGTTAAAAAGATTGGAGCTGGTGATATGAAATGCCCTTCCTGCCACCATTTTGGAACACGTGTTTTAGATTCGCGTCCAGTCGATGAAGGGAGATCAATTCGGAGGCGAAGGGAATGTGAGGAATGTCAATATCGGTTCACAACGTTTGAAAAAGTGGAAGAAATTCCGCTCATCGTTGTGAAAAAGGAAGGAACACGAGAAGAGTTCAGCAGGGAAAAAGTTTTGCGCGGGATGATTAAAGCTTGTGAGAAAAGACCGGTTTCTTTAAAAAAATTGGAAGATGCTGCGCATGATATTGAAAAAGAACTAAGAAATCTAGGTACATCGGAAATATCAAGCGAAACGATCGGCGAAATGGTGATGGACAGACTAGCCGAAATTGATGAAGTCGCATACGTTCGATTTGCTTCTGTTTACAGGCAATTTAAAGATATAAATGTCTTTATTGAGGAATTGAAAGAACTGATCAAAAAAGAACGTTCATAAAAGAGCTGCGAGATTATGACATGCTATTTGGGAAGGTTTTGAAAAAATGATTGGACATCATCACTGGAAAGAGCTGCTGCCTGTTGATCGCTACGTTGTGAAATGTACGAGCAGTTTGATTCATGAATTTGACCGAAAAGTTCTTACATTACTGTACCAGCCCTTAATCGGGCCAAGAACGTTAAACTTATACATGACGCTTTGGAGCGAGCTTGAACAAAACCGTCTTTGGGGGACGGAATCGACCCACCATTTTTTAATGGCTGTTACTCAATCCCCATTAAATGAAATTTATCATGACCGTTTGAAATTAGAAGGAATAGGTCTTTTAAAAACATACCTTGTCGATGAAAGCGAACCGAAAAAATATATTTATGAACTTCAACGACCTCTTTCCCCCAAACAATTTTTTTATGATGGAATGTTGAACATATATTTATATAACAGAGTTGGAAAAACGGTGTACCAAAGATTGAAAAGCTATTTTTCCGATAAATCGGTTGATAGCAACGCCAAAGATGTGACAAGATCATTTCATGAAGTATACCAATCGATCCACCCATCTGAGCTTTCAGCCAATATTGCAATGGAACCTGAGGAAAACGATCAGGAGCTTTTTGATCATGCGCCTGGGAAACCGATTTCGATTCAAAACCAGTCCTTTGATTTTCAATTGTTTTATGCCGGTTTATCAGAGCATATTGTGCCCAAAAAAGCGATCACGCCTGCGGTTAAGGAAGCTGTTGAGAAATTAGCATATGTTTATGGAATTGATCCAATTGAAATGAAAAATCTGGTCATCCGTTCTTTGGATCATGATGAGCAAATTAATTTAGACGAGCTGCGAAAATGGGCGAGGGATTGGTATAAGCTGAATCACGGTAACCGTCTTCCAGAGCTTGTTGATAGGCTTCAGCCTTTGAATCAGCGGGTGAAAGACGAAGAAATTGAACAGTCAAAAGATAAGGAATTAATTCGACAGCTTGAATCCATCTCTCCAAGACAGTTTCTAAAAGATATTTCAGGCGGGATTGAACCGTCCGCAGCGGATTTGAAAATTATTGAAGATGTCATGTTTCAGCAAAAGCTGCTTCCCGGAGTTGTCAATGTTTTAATTTATTATGTCCTGCTAAAAACAAATATGAGATTGTCAAGAGCGTATGTTGAGAAAATTGCCAGCCACTGGGCTCGATTAGGAATTAAAACTGTGAAGGATGCAGTGGATGTGGCGAAAAAAGAACATAAGAAATATTTAACCTGGGCGGAAACAAAGGATAAGAAGACTGTCAGCAAAAAAATCGTTCGAAAAGAAAAACTCCCTTCATGGCTTTTGGAAAACGAAAATCAACAGGTAGAAAACATCGATCCGGAAGCGTTTGAAAAAGAAAAACAAAAGCTGCAGGAGCGGATTAAAAAATATAAAAATAAACAGAAGGACTAGGTGAAAGGAGGGAGGAAGATGGAATCCCTGCAAAATCATTTAAAACAATTCATGAACAGCAAAGGGTTTCGGGAAACGTATTTGAACTTGAAACAGCAAATAAAATCGGACAAAGATGTCAGGTTATTTTTAGAAAAGCATAAAAATCAAATCGATGAACATATGATTGACCGCAGCTTAGGCAAACTATATGAATTTGTAACGCAGAGCAAGTTTTGCCGTGAATGCCGAAATTTAGATGAGTGCAAAAATATTTTAAAAGGATATCACCCTACATTAATTATTGAAAGAAAAACAATCTACCTGAAATATGATAAATGCCCGAGAAAAGAAGCATATGATGCTCGAAAAAAACAAGAATCGCTCATTAAATGCATGTATGTACCAAAGGAAATCCTCAATGCACACCTTGAGGATATTGATTTAAACGAACCGAACCGTCTGAAGGCAGTGTCTCTCGTGCAAGATTTTGTTGAGCAATACGGTCAAAATGATCGGTTAAAAGGATTGTATTTATACGGTTCCTTCGGCGTGGGAAAGACATTTATTCTTGGAGCGATCGCGAATGAGCTGGCGGAAAAAGGCGTTCCTTCCATGCTTGTATATGTTCCGGAGTTTGTCAGGGAGTTAAAAAGCGCTCTTCAAGATCATTCACTGAATGAAAAGATTGATGCGGTTAAAAAAATTCCGGTATTAATGCTTGATGATATTGGTGCTGAATCGATGTCAAGCTGGATGAGAGACGACATTTTAGGCTCGATTCTCCAATTCCGCATGCTTGAAAATTTACCGACCTTTTTTACATCCAACTTTAATTTTAGCGAATTGGAACACCACCTGACTTATTCACAAAAAGGCGAAATAGAACAGCTAAAGGCAAAAAGAATTATGGAAAGGATTCGTTTTTTGGCCATTCCCGTGGAATTGAAAGGAAAAAATCGCAGACAAGAATAACCGCTGGACAGCAAACACTTCTAAATAATGCCATCCCCCCATATATATAGAAACAGGACTTGCTATATAAAGGGGGGGATCTTTTTTTGCTGGAAATAACTTTTCAAACGGAAAAAGAAGCTTCTTATCTGCATCAATTGCTTAATACAGAGAAGGAAAACTTTGATTTCCAAGCAGCCTTGCTGAACGGCACAGTATTAACATGTGAAACAGATGATTGGGAAACATTTATATCTGATGTGCTCGTACCATCATTTGTTGACTTTTTTCTAAATGTGAAAGAGCCCCGTCTCCTTCTTTTTATAATTGAAAAACAATTTTATTTTGAGGATGAAGATGAAAAACAGCAAATTTTACATATTGCTCAATCGATCTTGGAAGGAGAGCGGGCGGAAATTCCAATGATCAAACATTTTGAGCCGAGAGAAAACTTAATTATTTCTGCTTTAACGAATTTCCTTCGGCCAAACCAATCTTTTTCTATAGAATCATTTATTCAATTCCGCTTGTCTGATTATTTATCAAGACTTTCGGAATATGTCGGTCTCTCCATTGAAGAGTATAAAATGGAGCAGGAATACCAAAATTTTATTCAAAGCTTGCGGGAATATGTTCTCAATAAAAAACCGAAATTATCAACGATTCATATTTTGCATGATACTTCCTTTCAAGTGTTTAATGAAAAGTTCATCGAAATAAAAGAGCTGGAATTGAAAAAGTGGATTGATCGGGAATTTATTTATCGCCACCCGATGTATATTGATTCCCATTTGCTGGCCCCGCTTGTATCCATTGCTCCTTTAGAAATTTATATATACTCCGATCAACAGGAGGAAGCAATGATTCAAACGATCCAAAACATCTTTCAGGAACGGGTTCGATTTTTTTCAAGGGCTAGCTTTCAAAAACGATAAGTTTCTTTCAGTACTCCTTGATTTTTGGTGGCGAATCAGTCTATAATACGGTTGAAATCATTCATCACGAAAAGGTTATGATGAGGACACGGGAGTATTATCACAGTTCAAAGAGAGGGAAGGCACAGGCTGAAACCTTCCTAACTCGTGTAATGCTCTTACCACCTCTAAACTTCAGCTGTGAACGGCTTTTGCCAAGTAATAGCTGGCGGATTGTTCCGTTATCAAAATGAGCCGCGCAAAGTTTTGAGCGGGAACTAGGGTGGAACCACGGGTTTTACATACAACACTCGTCCCTTCTTTTAGGGACGGGTGTTTATTTTTGCAAGAAAAAACAAAGGAGGAAAGAAGATGAAAGAAGCCATTAAAATTACTTTTCCAGACGGTTCTGTAAAAGAATTTCCGTACGGAACAACAACGGAAGAAATCGCTGCATCCATCAGCCCTGGATTAAAGAAAAAAGCCATTGCAGGTAAAATAAATGGAAAGCTTATTGACTTAAAAACCCCGATTGAACAAGACGGCCAGATTGAAATTTTGACGCCTGATACAAAAGAAGCGTTAGAAATTTTACGACATAGTACAGCACATTTAATGGCGCAAGCGATTAAACGGCTTTACCCAAATGTAAAATTGGGAGTTGGGCCCGTCATTGAAAACGGTTTTTATTATGATATCGATATGGATGAAACGATCTCACACGAAGATTTGCCTAAAATCGAAAAAGAAATGAAAAAAATTGTCGGCGAAAATTTGCCGGTTATTCGTAAAGAAGTAAGCCGCGATGAAGCAAAAAAAATGTATGAGGAAATCGGCGACCATTTAAAGCTTGAGCTTATCGATGATATTCCGGAAGGCGAAATCATTTCCATATATGAGCAAGGAGAATTTTTCGATCTATGCCGAGGAGTCCACGTTCCTTCTACCGGAAAAATAAAGGAATTTAAATTGCTCAGCGTAGCCGGCGCCTACTGGCGTGGAGACAGCAAAAACAAAATGCTTCAACGCATATACGGTACAGCATTTTTTACAAAAGAAGAGCTTAAAGAACATCTCCGCATGCTTGAAGAAGCGAAAGAGCGGGATCATCGCAAGCTTGGAAAAGAATTAAACCTGTTTACCACTTCTCAAAAGGTTGGACAAGGCTTGCCGCTTTGGCTGCCAAAAGGTGCAACTATCCGCCGGATTATCGAACGCTATATTGTTGATAAAGAAATTAAACTCGGATACCAGCATGTATACACACCTGTTCTCGGCAGCGTCGATCTTTATAAAGCTTCCGGCCATTGGGACCATTATCAAGATGATATGTTTCCGCCAATGAAGATGGATAACGAAGAGCTTGTATTGCGTCCGATGAACTGCCCGCATCATATGATGATTTACAAAAATGAAATTCACAGCTATCGGGAATTGCCGATCCGCATTGCAGAACTTGGAACAATGCACAGATACGAAATGTCAGGGGCATTGACAGGGCTGCAGCGTGTTCGCGGGATGACGTTGAACGATGCGCATATTTTCGTGCGGCCGGATCAAATTAAAGACGAATTCATCCGAGTTGTCCGCCTTATTGAAGAGGTATACGAGGATTTTGGTATAAAAGATTATTCGTTCCGATTATCTTACCGCGATCCTGAGGATAAAGAAAAATATTATGATGATGATGAAATGTGGGAAAAGGCCCAGTCGATGCTGAAAGCCGCAATGGACGAACTCGGGCTGGATTATTATGAAGCGGAAGGTGAAGCGGCATTTTACGGACCGAAATTGGATGTACAAGTGCGGACGGCTTTAGGAAAAGATGAAACATTATCGACTGTTCAGCTAGATTTTCTCCTTCCGGAACGGCTTGATTTAACATATGTTGGCGAAGACGGCAAACATCATCGGCCAGTTGTTATTCACCGCGGAGTTGTTTCAACGATGGAACGGTTTGTTGCCTTCTTAATTGAGGAATATAAAGGCGCCTTCCCAACTTGGCTTGCACCTGTGCAAGTGAAAGTCATCCCTGTTTCGCCGGAAGTGCATCTTGATTATGCCAAAACAGTAGAACAGCGTCTTCAGCAAGAAGGCTTGCGCGTTGAAGTCGATATTCGGGATGAAAAAATCGGCTATAAAATTCGTGAGGCACAAATGCAAAAAATCCCGTACATGGTCGTTGTCGGTGATCAAGAAGCAGAAAATGAGACGGTCAATGTCAGAAAGTATGGAGAACAAAAATCAGAATCCATGCCGCTGGAGACATTTGCTGTATCTGTTGGAAAAGAAGGGAGAAAATAAGGAAATCGGCGTTTGCTGATTTCCTTTTTTTGAAACATAAGCGAGGGGTGTACGGATGGAAATAGTAGGAATTGATGCAGGGGGAAGTTTATTAAAAATTGCTTATGTTGAACATGGGCGATATCGGTATAAATGGTTTCCAATTGATGAAATGGATCAAGCTCTTTCTTGGATGAAGAGATTGAAGCCGGCTGCCCGCTATAGAATAACAGGAGGCAGAGCTGCAAAAGTAAAAGAAAAATTGACCGGAGCTGATGTGACCTTTATTCCAGAATTTGATTCAGTTTGTATAGGAACAAGAGAGCTTTTAGTAAAAGAAGGAAAGGAGCCAAAGAGCGATTTTTTAATCGTCAGCATCGGAACGGGAACATCTTTTTTCCTTATGAAGGGCGAGCGTTATGAGCGTCTGCTTGGTAGCGGTATCGGCGGCGGTGTTATTTCCGGTTTAAGCCGGCTCATTTTGCAGGAGAGCAATTTTTATCAAATCGTTGATTTGGCGAAAAAAGGTGATCGAAGCCATGTTGATTTGTTGGTAAAAGATTTGTATGGAGAAGAGGCTCCTCCAATTTTAGGAGATTTAACCGCTGCTAATTTTGGCAATCCGGATTTATCGAGAGCACGGAAAAAAGATGCTGCTGCAGCGTTATTTCAATTGATTGGTGAAACGATCGTTCTTTTGGCAAAGCAATGTGCCGAGCTTCATCAAGTGGACACGTGTGTCTATGTTGGAGCTGCAATTTCGCAAAACCCTCCATTACAACAAATCATCCAAAGCTTTGATTCCATGACAGGTCTGCAAAGCATATTTTTATCAAACGGTTCTTTTACCGGAGCATTGGGAGCTATTTTATATCAATAAAGTTTAAAACAATGGAGGAATTATTTTTCTTCAAGCTCAGAAATATTTACAACCGTACGTTCTTTAAACGGACCTCTTACATGAACGGTTGCTGTTTTTCCATCTTCATTTAGCTGATCAATCCAAACGGAAGCTCCGTTATAGAGAACTTCAATATCAGCCGGCGAGGATAAAATTTGTTTTACGCGGTTTGCATCCATTTCGATCACTCCAATAGTTATATGATATATTGATTATCATGTCCACTCCATTCCGATTTATGTATGTTCATTCAAATAGTCTCTTGCATTTTCTGTTTGAATAGTTTAAAATGGTATCGTTTTTGAAGAAATGTTGTTTTGACAAAGCTGCTTTGCCATGATAGAATATTATAGTCAAGGAGAACAAGCAGAAGCACCCGCTTCTCACCTGATTGACGCACATCGTTGCTGTTGACAGGTTTATACATTGGACAAAAAGTTCGTGTATTCAACGTGTGGGTGCAGTGTGCGTCTACGCGTTTTTTATTTGCATAAACGAATGTATAAGCTCTGTCAAGGCGAACGTGCACTTTGTTTATAAAATCTTGGAGGTGGCTCATTATTAGCAAAGACATGTTAGTAAACGAGGGCATCCGCGCTCGTGAAGTTCGACTGGTCGATCAAAACGGTAATCAATTAGGCATTAAATCACGGCAAGAAGCGCTTGATATTGCCGCAAATGCCAATTTGGATCTCGTTCTTGTTGCTCCGAATGCAAAACCGCCGGTTGCTCGCATCATGGATTACGGAAAATACCGCTTCGAGCAGCAAAAGAAAGAAAAAGAGGCGCGTAAAAAGCAGAAAGTTATTAATGTGAAGGAAGTCCGCCTAAGCCCAACAATTGAAGAGCATGACTTTAATACAAAGCTTCGCAATGCTCGGAAATTTTTGGAGAAGGGTGACAAGGTGAAAGCATCGATCCGCTTTAAAGGAAGAGCGATTACCCATAAAGAAATCGGCCAACGAGTTCTAGAAAGATTTTCTGAAGCATGCGCTGACATCAGTTCTGTTGAAACGAAGCCGAAAATGGATGGGCGCAGCATGTTTCTAGTGCTAGCACCGAAAAACGAAAAGAAATAGAAGGAGGATCCTTTTATGCCTAAAATGAAAACTCATCGCGGCTCTGCGAAAAGATTTAAAAAAACTGGGAACGGAAATTTGAAACGGTCTCATGCATTTACTAGTCATTTATTCGCTAACAAAACTCAAAAGCAAAAACGCAAACTTCGCAAACCAGCATTAGTAAGCAAAGGTGACTTTAAACGTATTCATCAAATGCTTGACAATATAAAATAATTTTTAACTTCGATTTTTTAGGAGGGAATGCATTATGGCACGTGTTAAAGGCGGTACAGTGACACGCAGACGCCGCAAAAAAATTATTAAGCTTGCAAAAGGTTATTACGGTTCGAAGCATCGTTTATATAAAGTTGCTAACCAGCAAGTAATGAAATCTTTAATGTATGCATACCGTGACCGTCGCCAAAGAAAACGCGATTTCCGTAAGCTTTGGATTACGAGAATCAATGCTGCTGCGCGCATTCACGGTCTTTCCTACAACCGGTTCATGCACGGTTTAAAGCTTGCTGGCATTGAAGTAAACAGAAAAATGCTTGCTGACTTAGCAGTAAATGATGAAAAAGGATTTGCACAACTCGCCGAAACAGCTAAAGCTGAATTAAATAAGTAATCGAAAAAGCAAGCCACCTATAAACGTACATTGCCCTTTGGGCTGGACATAATTGAACAGCACATTATTGATCCCCTTTAAGTAGACGTGTAAAAAATCTGCGCAATGACTCGCGGATGCTGCACTTCTATTTGGAGGGGATTTTTATATGGCTGAAAAGGTAAACGATTATGGCTTTACGTTTCTCGACAGTGAAAAAAGTCAAAAGTTCAAGGGTTTTTTAGGCCGATGCAAAAAATTTAGGTTCTATACTAAATGTTGGGATCAAGAATATCATCAAAATGAAAAAAGCATTTACGAAGCACTCTGTTTTATAATGAAAGTGATCAAACCCAATTAAAAAGGAGACTTCGAAAAATTATAATCAATTACCGAGCTGTTTTACAAAATTTCATAGAGGAAGAGAAAAGGTAATGGGATAAAAATAGAAATGGAAGCTAACAGCAGCTCCCGCAATGGGAACTGCCTTCAGAATGCTTATTTTCTTTTTAAATCAGAAATGTTGCATAGATTGATCAAAAAAGCGACACCATGATCGTCCAGTCATGGACCGCATAGTCTTTTAACGCTGTCAATTTTGAACGGGAATGTCAAGCTGCTCATTCTTTTTTACTGTCTTAAGATAGTGTCGGAAATTCCGATTCGTTCCGATTCAAAAACTCTTTAATTGGACTTTTCCAGTCGATTTTGGCGTAAGGATATGCTTCTTTTATTTTCGATTCTATAAATTGAAAATCTTCTTTTGTAAACCCCCTTAACTTATTTGGAGTAGATGTCCAAATAAAAACGGAGATAACTTCAAAAGAAGTTTCAGTCGTGCCTAAATATTTTTCCCCTTCAAATAAAACTCCTTTATGCGTTAACAAAAAATTTTTGTGGACATTTTCTTTATCATCAAGAAAGAAAAATTTTTTTTGCTCATGAGCCAATTCTAACTTTCGCTTCGGGTTCAATAAATATTTAATGAATGAATAAATTAGGAAAATAATCGCAGCAATTATGAAAAGACGAAGAAGGATGACAATCATTTACTTTAAACCTCCCCGAAGGTCATATTCATACATATACATTACGAAAAAGGAATTGAAGGGGTTTCATTAATGATCACATTTGCTATAATTTTTTTAGATATATTTTAGGGGTTGAGAAAATGGATTTTGAACAGTTATATAAAATGCAAAAAGAATTGGATGAAAAAATTGAAAAGAAACACGGTTTGGAGGAAGAAAGGCTGATCGAGAGAAAAGTTTTAGCCTTGCTTGTCGAAATTGGCGAATTGGCTAATGAAACGCGCTGCTTTAAATTTTGGAGCGTTAAGCCGCCTTCCGACAGAGAGGTTATTTTGGAAGAGTATGTAGACGGCCTTCATTTTTTATTGTCGATCGGCCATGAATTGTATATTGAAAAATTGCCGGAAATGAAAGCAAGAAAAATCGATAAAAGCCTGACCGATCTTTTTTTAAACGTTTATCAAAAAACGGCAAAATTCAGTGAATATTTGTCTGTCCAAGCGTATATCGATTTATTTAACGACTATGTTACACTCGGCTCTGCGCTGGGCTTTTCAGAGGAAGATATTATTTCAGCATACATGGCGAAAAATGAAGTCAATCATGCTAGACAAAATCAAGGATATTAACAATTCCGTTTGGAAAAAATGAAGAATATAAATTAAAGGAGGTTTCAGTGTGGAGAAATGGGATGAAACATTGAAAATGTTAAAAGATTTAACAGACGCGAAAGGCATCGCCGGCAATGAACGGGAAGTCAGAGAAGTAATGAGAGGGTACATAAAAGATTATGCGGATGATATCCAAACGGATGGACTCGGCAGTTTAATTGCCAAAAAAGAAGGAGAATCAGGCGGACCCAAAATTATGATCGCGGGCCATCTTGATGAGGTCGGCTTTATGGTTACGCAAATTGATGATAAAGGGTTCATTCGCTTTCAGCCTGTTGGTGGCTGGTGGAATCAAGTTATGCTCGCACAAAGAGTGACGATTGTCACCCAAAAAGGAGATGTGACCGGCATCATCGGTTCCAAGCCGCCGCATATTTTGCCGGCAGAAGCACGAAAAAAGCCTGTAGAGATCAAAGACATGTTTATTGATATTGGCGCCAGCAGCCGAGAAGAAGCGATGGAATTTGGTGTTCGTCCCGGCGACCAAATTGTGCCTTATTTTGAGTTCACCGTTATGAAAAATGATAAAATCCTTTTGGCGAAAGCTTGGGATAACCGCATCGGTTGTGCAATAGCGATCGAAGTTTTGAAAAAGCTGAAAGGGGTAAACCATCCGAACGTCGTTTACGGTGTAGGAACCGTTCAGGAGGAAGTAGGATTAAGAGGAGCCCGCACATCAGCCCATTATATTGAGCCTGATATTGCTTTCGGCGTAGACGTCGGAATAGCCGGCGACACTCCAGGCATTTCCGAAAAAGAAGCGATGGGAAAAATGGGGAAAGGTCCGCAAATTATTTTATATGATGCTTCTATGGTCTCCCATAAAGGGCTTCGCGATTTTGTCGTAGGGGTCGCTGAAGAATGCGGCATTCCATATCAGTATGATGCTATGCCGGGAGGCGGTACAGACTCCGGATCGATTCATTTAACAGGAAATGGTGTTCCAACGCTTTCCATTACGATTGCAACGCGCTACATTCATACACACGCTGCGATGATTCATCGCGAAGACTTTGAACATACGGTTCAATTATTGACAGAAGTCATTAAACGCCTCGACAAAAAAACGGTTGAAAACATTACATACAACTAAAAAGCAGGAGCTGGTTATTTCCCAGCTCCAGTCTCTTTTAATCCTTGTTCAAGTGTTTCAACCATTTCCTGCTGATCACGCTGACTTGAATGGTTCCAGATAATTTCAAATAACACGCCTAACCCTGGAAGCATTTTTTCTTCCTTGCTATTGATGGCATCAACGATCGTTTCTCTCAGCTCGTCTTTTGAATTTTGCGATATGTTGGCAATGACTGCATTGCGCAAATCAAAATTCATATCCTTCACCTCGTTTTTCTTCATTCTTCTTTATTTTTTCTTTTGTTTTCTATAATATGTATATGAAATGAACTATCAGTTGAAGGAGACACCATCATTGAAACGGATTGCGTCAACTAAAAATGAAAGAGTAAAAGAATGGAAAAAGCTGCAATCAAGAAAAAAACGGGAAGAGCGCAGGCTGTTTTTAATTGAAGGCTTGCATTTAATCGAGGAAGCTCTCAAATATAAATCAATTGTTCAAGAGTTAATTGTTTTAGAAGGAGCGAAGCTGCCAAATCATTTTTTCGAAGGTACTATTCCGACAACGATTGTTTCCAAAGAGGTGTTTTCGCTTCTGTCTGAAACGGATTCCCCGCAAGGTGTCATGGCTGTTTGTAAGCAGCTTAGGTGGGAAATCGATTTGAACGCCAAAAAATGGCTGTTAATAGATGCGGTTCAAGACCCAGGAAATCTCGGTACGATCATTCGTACTGCAGATGCGGCTGGAATGGATGTTGTGATTTTAGGTGAAGGGACGGTTGATTTGTACAATAGTAAAACGATCCGGGCGACACAAGGATCAATTTTTCATTTGCCTGTGGTCAATTCGTCATTAAAACAGATTATAAGCAAATTGAAGGAAGAGGAAATTCCTGTATTTGGAACTTCAACAAAAAATGCTGTTTTCTATAAAGAGATCCCTCCATCTGAAACATTTGCCCTCCTTGTAGGAAATGAGGGAAATGGGGTCTCAAAAGAGCTGCTGGATATGACGGATCAAAATTTACACATTCCGATTTATGGAAAAGCGGAGTCATTAAATGTTGCCGTTGCTTCAGCTATTTTCATGTACCATCTTCGCAAATAATGTTGCGCCTTTAATTTCTTTTTTTTATAATTAAAAGCAATTGAATAAAGGAATAACGATGACGGAGAAGAGTAGTTTGCAGGTCGCCATTTAGGGAGAAAATGCCGTAGACTGGAAGCATTTTTATGGTAGAGGCAAACGAATTCACCTCCAGAGTTGACGCCAGGACCATGCGGAAGCATGTAAAGGCGCTCCGGCTGTGCCGTTATGATAATGAAGTGAACAAAGATTCTTTCTTTGTTAATAAGGGTGGTACCGCGAAATTCAACTCGTCCCTTTTTTGGGATGGGTTTTTTTATTTATTTTAAAAAAAGGAGGAATTTACATGCAGGAAGAATTAACAAAGCTTCGCGATGAAGCGTTGCAAAAGGTACGGGAAGCAACGGATTTAAAACAATTGCAAAATATTCGCGTTCAATATCTTGGAAAAAAAGGACCGATTACCGAAGTTCTTCGCGGAATGGGAAAGCTTTCGAAAGAAGAACGGCCGAAAATAGGTGCGTTAGCAAATGAAATTCGGGAAGTGATTGCCGGGGAAATAACAAGTAAGCAAGAACAACTCGAAAAAGCAGAAATCGAGAAAAAATTACAGCAAGAAACGATTGACGTTACCCTTCCAGGTAGACCAGTTCGAACAGGAAACCATCATCCTCTCCAAGCGGTCATTGAAGAAATTGAAGATTTGTTTATCGGCATGGGATACACAGTAGAGGAAGGTCCAGAAGTTGAAACAGATTATTACAATTTTGAAGCGCTCAATTTGCCGAAAGGCCATCCGGCAAGGGATATGCAAGATTCCTTTTACATAACTGATGAAATTTTGCTGCGCACACACACATCTCCAGTTCAGGCGAGAACGCTAGAAAAATATAAAGGGAAAGGTCCTGTAAAAATCATTTGTCCAGGGAAAGTATACAGACGTGATACAGATGATGCAACGCACTCCCATCAATTTACGCAAATTGAAGGGCTCGTTGTGGATGAAAACATTCGCATGAGCGATTTAAAAGGAACGCTCGAAGTGTTTGCGAAAAAACTGTTCGGTGAAGACAGGCAAATTCGTCTGCGTCCGAGCTTTTTCCCGTTTACTGAACCGTCGGTGGAAGTCGATGTATCCTGTTTTAAATGCTCCATGAAAGGCTGTCATGTATGTAAAGGAACAGGCTGGATTGAAATTTTAGGAGCAGGGATGGTTCATCCAAACGTTTTGGAAATGGCGGGATTCGATTCGAAAAAATACCGTGGTTTTGCATTTGGAATGGGACCGGAACGGATTGCCATGTTGAAATATGGAATTGATGATATTCGTCATTTTTATACAAACGATGTGCGTTTTTTGAAACAGTTTAAACAAGCTTAAAAGGAGGTTTTCTCATGTTCGTTTCATACAAATGGCTCTCTGAATATGTTGATCTAGACATTTCCCCTGAGGAGCTGGCTGAAAAAATAACGAAGAGCGGCATTGAAGTTGAAAATGTTCAAGCTGTTAATGAAGGAATAAAAGATGTTGTAGTTGGACAGGTGCTTGAAAAAGAACAGCATCCAAATGCAGAAAAATTAAGCAAATGTTTAGTTGACATCGGAGAAGGAGAACCAGTGCAAATTATATGCGGCGCCCAAAACGTTGAAAAAGGTCAAAAAGTGCCGGTAGCCAAAGTTGGTGCGGTTTTGCCGGGCAATTTCAAAATTAAACGGGCAAAGCTGCGCGGTGAAGAATCTAATGGTATGATTTGTTCTTTGCAAGAGCTGGGCATTGAAGGAAAGCTTGTCCCAAAAGAGTTTTCTGACGGCATTTTTGTTTTCCCTAGTGATGCTGAAGTTGGAAAAAATGCGATTGAACAGCTGTTTATGGACGATTATGTACTTGAATTAGGTCTTACACCAAACCGTTCTGACTGTTTAAGCATGATCGGTGTTGCCTATGAAGTTGCAGCAATTTTAAAGAAAGAGGTTCGAAAGCCGGAAGTTCATTATGAGGCTGCCGAAGAAAAAGCAACTGATTATATTACTGTGAATGTTGAAGCAAAAGAAGATAATCCATTCTATGTAGCTAAAATTATTAAAAATGTCAAAATTGCCCCTTCCCCTTTATGGATGCAAATGCGCTTAATAAAAGCCGGAATCAGACCGCATAACAACGTCGTCGATATTACAAACTATTGTTTATTAGAATACGGCCAGCCGCTTCATGCGTTTGACTATGACCGGTTCGGATCAAAGGAAATACTCGTTCGCCGCGCACATGACGGAGAGACGATCGTGACCCTTGATGATCAAGAACGAAAGCTTACAAGCGATCACCTTGTGATCACAAATGGCAAAGTACCTGTTGCATTAGCTGGTGTAATGGGAGGGGCCGATTCTGAAGTAAGAGACGATACGACGACCGTTTTGCTTGAGGCCGCCTATTTTAAAGGCAGTGTTGTCCGAAAAGCGTCGAAGGATTTCGGACTTAGAAGTGAAGCGAGCTTGAGATTTGAAAAGGGAGTTGACCCGAACAGGGTAAAAGCTGCAGCAGAGCGGGCAGCACAATTGATCGCAAAATACGCCTCCGGAACTGTTTTAGAAGGTGAAGCAGAATTTCATGATTTTTCAATCGAGAAAAAAGTGATCACCATTTCCGCTGAGAAAATTAACAACGTTTTAGGGACAAACATTGCAGTAGATGAAATAAAAGAAATTTTTGACCGCTTGCAATTTGAAACCTTTGAAGAAAACGGTCTTTTTACAGTAACCGTTCCGACAAGAAGAGGCGATATTGCGATTGAAGAAGATTTAATTGAAGAAGTAGCCCGCCTTTACGGATATGACTATATTCCGTCAACATTGCCTGAAGGATCTTCAACATCCGGAGCATTAACAGACTATCAATTGAAAAGAAGAAAAGTGCGAAGATTTTTGGAAGGCGCCGGGCTTTATCAAGCGATCACATATTCATTAACGAGCAAAGAAAAGGCGGGACAATTTACGCTGGAGACGTCAAGCTTTACTCAATTAGCATTGCCGATGAGTGAAGAGCGGAGTGTTTTGCGTTTAAGCCTGCTTCCTCATTTGCTTGAGTCTGTAAAATATAATAAAGCGCGGCAAATCGATGATATTCATCTTTATGAAATTAGTTCTGTTTTCATTTCGGACGATGCTTTAGAAAAGCCTTTGGAAAAAGAACGTTTATCAGGCGTCATGACGGGTCACTACGTTTATCACCCATGGCAAGGGGAAAAAACAAAAGTTGATTTTTATGTTGTGAAAGGAATTTTAGACGGTTTATTTGATCTGCTTGGACTGTTGGATGAAATTGAGTATAAACAGGCAAAACGTGAAGGGCTGCATCCCGGCAGAACGGCAGATATTTATTTAAACGGATCATTCATCGGATTTGTCGGCGAATTAAATCCGGAAGTTGAAAAAGAGTATGATTTAGATGAAACATATGTTTTTGAGCTGAAGCTAGCCGATCTCATTCAATATGAAGCTAAGCCAGTCATATATACGCCGATTCCAAGGTTCCCATCCATTACAAGGGATATCGCCTTAGTCGTTGATCAGCATGTGCATGCTGGCGAGCTTCAAGAAACGATCCGGGAAGCGGGCGGAAAACTGTTAAAAGAGATTTCCATTTTCGATGTGTATGAAGGAGAACGTTTGGGAGCAGGGAAAAAATCGATCGCATTTTCACTCCGCTACTACGATCCTGAACGAACATTGACGGATGAGGAAGCAGCAAAAGCTCATGAAAAAGTAATTAAGGCGGTAGAGGAAAAATTTTCAGCAGTTCTTCGCAGCTAACGCAGGACGATAAATCCCTAAAATAATTCCAGCTAACAGGGGCTGTCCAAAAAGTCAGGGTAACTGACTTTTTGGAGCCCCTCATTTTTTCACTTTTTAAAAAAAATGCACAAAAAAATCGTCCTTTCTAGTAAAATGAAGTTACCACACAACATTACAGAAAGGACGATTTTTTATGAGCAATCAAATGATTACTCGTGAAAATTATAACACACAAATGACACTTCCTCTAGATGGAAAAGAAGAAAAAACTCCTGCCAAAAGAAATTTAGCCCCTACTTTCAAACCATATGACAACCGTCAAGTTCAAATGATTTATGATATTGAATCTCTTATACCCGAACATCACGTGGCACGTGTCGTGGACGAAATGGTGGAGGCGATACCAGATAAACAATTGTTTTCTCATTATAAAGGCGGCGGCAGAAGTTCCTATCATCCCAAAATGATGCTGAAAATCATTCTGTATGCTTATTCTCAAAAGGTTTATTCCTGCCGAGGAATCGAAAAACTCGTTAAAGAAAATATTCCTGCCATGTGGCTTTCAGCGATGCAACAACCAGATTTTCGCACCATTAATGAGTTCCGAGGGGAACGGATGAAAGCTTTCATGGATGAGCTCTTTGAAGTCATGATTCTCAAATTGATAAAAGAACATTACATCACGATGGAAAACTACTTTTTGGATGGCACTAAGATCGAAGCCAATGCCAATAAGTATTCTTTTGTGTGGAAAAAATCCACTTTGAAATTCGAAGAGAAATTAAAAGAAAAAATCCAAGAAACACTAAAGCACATTCATGAATTAACCCAATTAGAAGCCGGAACAGGGCAAAAGGAAAGCGATCAACATACAGAGATCACCGAACAAAACATGGAGGAAATCGCAAAAGAAATAGAAGAAAAAGTTGAAACGCTAACGGAAGAAATCGAAAAGGAGACCGATACATCCATTCGGAAAGAGAAGCGAAAAAAACGCAGTCAATTAAAGAAATCGGTGAAACAAATTCGTGAAGATTTCCTGCCCCGAATGGCAAGATACAAGGAACAAAAGGAAATGTTCGGTGACCGTAACAGCTACTCGAAAACAGACAAAGACGCAACCTTCATGCGCATGAAAGAAGACCATATGAAAAACGGTCAGCTCAAGCCCGGATACAACGTGCAAATGGGGACAGAGAATCAGTTTATCTTGTTTTATACCATTCATCAACGACCGACCGATACACGTTGCTTTATCCCACATATGGAGAAGCTAGCCTCCAGTTCATTACCGATGCCCAAAACGGTCATTGCGGATGCAGGCTATGGTAGTGAAGAAAACTATGTATATGCAGTTGGTGATGAGAAAGAGCCCCGTTTTGAGTTTCTAATTCCTTATGGGAGCTATGTAAAAGAACAAACACGTACATACAAAAAAGACATTAAAAATGCCAAAAACTGGACCTATTGTGAAGAGGATGATTGTTTTATTTGCCCGAATGGAAGGAGAGTAACGTTTAAAAAATACCAAAACAAAAAGAATCCATCTGGCTATGAACAAAGCTTCAAAATATACGAATGTGAAGATTGTACCGATTGCCCATTGAAAGCGAAATGCACAAAAGCGAAGGGAAATCGTCAAGTTCACTGGAATCCCATCTTCGAAGAAATGAAAGCAAAGGCCAAAACAGCCCTTGAATGTGAAGAGAAAGCCGCCATCTACGCTCGACGCAAAGTCGAGGCAGAAAGTGTGTTCGGTCACATCAAGGGCAATCGGTCGTTCCGCAGATTTTCTTTGCGGGGCCTCGACAAGGTACATGTTGAGTTTGGGATTGTGGCATTAGCCCACAACATACTGAAAGTAGCCGGCATCCGCCAGCTACTTTCAGATAAAAATCGAAAAAATATAAAAGCAAGTGGAGAGAAACGAATTGTTTTTCTCCACTTGCTTCATTTTAGGGACTTATCGGACAGCCCCTTTATTGAAATCATAAATTGTTCCTGCTAACCTCAGAAAATAAGATTTCCGGATTCGTCATTTCAATTCAATAGATTCAAAGCTTTTTCGGTGTTGGCAAAATGAAGCTTTGCCATTTTGCCAAGTGTGTTTTTCCCTTTTTCCTTTATTAATTTGGCAGCAGCTTCATCAACAGTATGGCTGGCTCCTTTTGGCAAATAAAATCCGGCTGCGTTGGATAAGCTGTTTAATTCTTTTAAAAAAGCATATCTTGCGATAATGGATGCTGCAGCGACAGATATGTGTATATGCTCCGCCTTCGGTTTAAAGATGGTTATGTCTTTAAACGGAACATCCCGGTCTTTAAGATATTGAAAGTAAACATTCGGCTCTGCAAACTGATCGATCAACACAGCTTCTGGTTTATCAGGAGAAATTTTCTTGAGTAAATGATGAATCGCTTGATTATGAAGGATAGCTTTCAATTTCCCTTGGTTCATTCCAGATTTTTGCAATTGATTGTATTTTTCATTGCGCAAAATTAAGAGGCTGTACGGAACTTTCTCTATTAAAGTGTTGGCGATTGAAAAAACTTGTTTGTCTGTCAAAGCCTTTGAATCTTTTACTCCAAGCTGCTGAACCAGTTTTCTTTTTTCTTTAGGGACAAATACTGCAGCAACCGTGATCGGTCCAAAATAATCCCCCGTTCCTGCTTCATCAGAGCCGATGACTGACATCTGTTGAAGCTGTTGAAGCTCATCCTCTGTTTGAGAAGGGGCTGTTTTTGCTGTTTTTTCCCATCTGTTTGCTTCCTGCTGAGCGGCAGATCCTTGAAAAAGCACTTTTCCCGACTTGTAAGCAGTGATCGTACAGTTTGTCAATTTGGCAGAAAAGACGGCACCTGGAGGGGTTCTGTCTATAATGAAAGGATTATAAAAATCTTTCAAAGTTTGAATTCCCCCATGATCAACTTTTATGACGATATTGGACAATAAAAAACGCCTCGCTTTCCTAAAATGGATGCTATATTATTGTACCCTTTCTTTTGTTCTTCTTTCCATCTTTTCGACAAACATGTTATGATTATGATTAGGATTTTGAATCATTTTGCGATATTTTTTCATAGAGGATGGAGGATTCGCTTTGTCTGATCAACCTAAAAATAAAGCGACTGTTTATATATATGGACAGCAGTATTCGATTGTTGGAAATGAGAGCGTAAATCATATGAAGCTTGTCGCTTCAATTGTTGACGAAAAAATGCGGGAAATCAGTCAAAAAAACCCATCTCTAGATTTAAACAAGCTGGCAGTACTAACTGCGGTTAATGCTGTTCATGATTATCTCAAATTAAAGGAGAAATTTGAAGAACTAGAAAAGCAACTTCAAGAAAAGGATTGAAATTTAAAATGCTTGACTTGATCATTTTATTTTTCTTAGTATTCGGATTGCTCACTGGCCTTAAAAGGGGATTTATTCTCCAAGTAGTTTATTTATCAAGTGTTATAGTGTCTTTCATAATTGCCAGAACATATTTTGACGATCTTGCTCCTAAACTGGAATTATGGGTACCGTATCCAAATATAGGAAATTCAAATGCTGCTCTATCTATATTGACAGGGGGCCATTTGGAGGAAGCTTACTATCGCGGAGTTGCATTCGTGCTTTTGTTTATCGGATCAAAAATAGCGCTTCACATCATCGGATCTATGTTTGATTTTGTTGCGATGCTTCCAATACTTAAGCAAATCAACCGCTTGCTGGGTGCGGTTTTAGGTTTTGCGGAAACATACCTCATTTTATTCATTCTGCTTTTTTTGGCAGCGCTCATTCCAGCCGAGCAAATTCAAAATCTTATCGATAAATCGCTGCTGGCTGATTTAATTGTCAATCATACCCCTGTCTTATCTGATAAAATTCACGATCTTTGGATCGGCTATTTCGGTAAAGGAAGCTAGACGTAAAGGGACGATGGAAACATCTTTATTTAGACCCCCATCGTCCTTCTCTGTTTCTATTAAATAGTTCAATAGCAGGTGATTTTTATATTGTTTAAGATTCAAGAGGTGACGTAAAACATGACGGTTCACAAAAAGGATGTTGTCAGCCTGTTAAAGAAAATTGCGGTATATATGGAGTTAAAAGGCGAAAACCCTTTTAAAATCTCCGCGTTTTATAAAGCTGCCAATGCCCTTGAAAGGGATGCGAGAAGCCTATCAGACATCCACGATTTTACTTTAATCAGTGGGATTGGGAAAGGAACGAGTGCAGTCATCGAAGAATTCATAAAAACCGGCGAGTCAAAAACGCTGCAAACCTTGCAAAAGGAAGTTCCTGAAGGGTTAATCCCTCTTCTTCAATTGCCAGGGCTGGGCGGAAAGAAGATTGCAAAATTGTACAAGGATTTAGGTGTTGTGGACATCGATTCTTTAAAAAAAGCCTGTGAAGAACATAAAGTGCAAAGTTTACAAGGTTTTGGAAAAGTAACGGAAGAAAAAATATTGGCTGCGATCGATGAAATGAATAAAAAACCGGGCCGACTGCCTCTTGCTTATATGCTGCCGATTGCAGAAAAAATAGAGAAATTTTTAGAAAAAGGACAAGGAAACGGAATAGTTCGCTTTTCTCGCGCAGGAAGCTTAAGAAGAATGAAAGAAACGATAAAAGACCTTGACTTTATTATTGCGGCGAAAAATAAAGAAGCTGTGCGAGATTACATTTTAACAATGCCGAATATTACTGAAATCATTGCGAAAGGCGATACGAAAATATCGATTGAACTCAAGTTTGATGTCAAGGTTCAGGTCGATTTTCGCATCGTGCACCCAAAGGAATTCATTTCGGCTTTGCACCATTTTACAGGCTCAAAAGAGCATAATGTAAAAATGCGCCAGCTAGCGAAGGAAAGAGGAGAAAAAATAAGCGAATACGGCGTAGAAATTATAGAAACCGGAAAAGTGCTCACATTTGAGTCAGAAAAAGAGCTGTATGCACACTTTCAGCTTCCCTACATTCCGCCAGAGGTTCGGGAAGATGGGGAGGAAGTGGAAAAATACAAAGGAAATCTTATTTCGCTCGAGGAAATAAAGGGAGATCTCCATATGCATTCAACATGGAGCGACGGCGCTCATTCAATCAAGGAAATGGCTGAGGCTGCTAAAAGAAAAGGCTACAAGTACATCGCGATTACAGATCACTCGCAATTTTTAAAAGTAGCCAACGGCTTGACTCCTGAGCAGCTGAAAGAACAAAAAGAAGAAATTGACATGTTGAATGAACAATATTCTGATTTTACGATTTTCAGAGGAATCGAGATGGATATTTTGCCGGACGGTACACTTGATTATGACGACGATTGTCTAAAAGAGCTAGATATAGTTATTGCATCGATCCATTCGAACTTTTCCCAGCCGCAGAGTGTAATTATGAAAAGGCTGAAAGCAGCCCTATATAATTACCATGTTGATATTATCGCTCATCCGACTGGAAGGTTAATTGGGCGAAGAGAAGGATACGATGTTGATATAGAAATGCTTTTAGAACTTGCAAAGGAAACAGATACTATTTTAGAATTGAACGCAAATCCGAACAGGCTTGACTTATGTGTAGAACATTTGAAGAAAGCGAAGGAATACGGTGTAAAGGTTGTGATTAATACAGATGCCCACAGCATAAACATGCTAGAACATATGGAGATAGGGGTTGCGTATGCGCGAAAAGCTTTCATTCAGCCGGATGACGTTGTGAATACGTGGGATGTTGAACAATTAAAGCAATTTTTAAAAAGGAAAGACTGACCATTCAACTGTCAGGAGGTTTTGAGAAGTTGCAGGAACGAGTGTTACATGTTTTGGAATTTAATAAAATAAGGGAACTGCTGAAAGAGCATGCTTCTTCTTCTTTAGGAAAAGAGAAAGCGTTAAAGCTTATGCCGTCAGGAGACATCAACGAAGTACTGAAGAGGCAGGAGCAGACAGATGAAGCACTAACAGTGCTCCGATTGAAAGGCTCTGCCCCTTTCGGAGGATTAAGCGACATACGGCCGAGCGTAAAGCGTGCGCAAATAGGCGGAACTTTAGGTCCGCAAGAGCTTGTGGCTGTTTCTGCCGTGTTATATGCTTCAAGACAAATGAAGCAATTTATTGAAAAGTTGACTCAAGAAGAGGAGGTTTCACTTCCTCATTTAGAACAATTGGTCAGCGAAATCGGAATTTATTTAAAAGAAGAAAAAGAAATTCAACGTTGCATACGCGATGACGGGGAAATTGTTGATGATGCGAGCGATAAATTAAAAGCGATAAGAGGTCAAATCCGTACACTGGAGGCTCGTATTCGCGAAAAGCTGGAATCGATCATTCGCTCCCCATCTGCACAAAAAAATCTTTCGGATGCCATTATTACGATTCGAAATGACCGCTATTGCATTCCTGTCAAACAAGAATATAGAGGAGTTTACGGAGGAATCGTCCATGATCAATCTTCCTCAGGAGCAACTCTGTTTATTGAGCCGCAGGCTATCGTAGAAGCGAACAACTCTTTAAATGAAGCGCGGATTAAGGAAAGGCGCGAAATTGAACGGATCTTAACGGAATTGTCGAAAATGGTTGCTGACATAAGCAAGGGAATCATTCATAATATCACTGTAATGGGTGAAATCGATTTTATGTTTGCCAAGGCATTGTATGCTAAAAAATTAAAGGCTACAAAACCAAATATAAATGATCGTGGCATTATGAAGCTATATAAAGCCCGCCATCCTCTTATTGACCCTGAAACCGTTGTGCCAAATACAATTGAACTTGGGGAAGATTTTCAATCGATTGTCATTACCGGTCCAAACACCGGCGGTAAGACGGTGACGCTGAAGACAATTGGACTGCTCGCACTAATGGCGCAATCAGGTCTGCAAATCCCTGCTGAAGAAGGATCTACAATGCCGGTATTTGAGGCAGTTTACGCAGATATTGGGGATGAACAGTCAATTGAACAAAATTTGAGTACATTTTCTTCTCATATGGTGAACATCGTCAAAATTTTACAGGAACTTAATGATCGCTCACTCGTACTATTTGATGAACTTGGGGCAGGTACAGATCCTGGAGAAGGTGCTGCTCTAGCCATTGCAATTTTGGATGAAGCTTTAAACAGAGGAGCGCAAGTTGTTGCAACCACCCACTATCCCGAATTGAAAGCATACGGATTTAACCGTAAGGGCGTGATCAATGCAAGCGTTGAGTTTGATGTCGACACATTATCGCCGACGTATAAATTGTTGATCGGTGTACCTGGCCGAAGCAATGCGTTTGAAATATCAAAAAGGCTTGGATTGAGCAAAGAAATTATTGAGCGCGCCAAATCGTTCATGAGCGCTGACAGATCCAAAACGGATGCAATGATTGCCTCCCTTGAGGAAAGCAAAAAACGTGCTGAAGAGGATTGGATGGAAGCTGAAAAAACGCTGAAAGAAGCAGAAAAACTTCATAAAGAACTACAAGAACAAATCATTGAATTTAATAAGCAGAAAGACCGCCTATATCAAGAAGCTGAGGAAATGGTGAAAAAAAGGCTGGAAGAAGCGCAAAAAGAAGCAGATCAGATTATTCAAAAATTGAAAAACATGCAAAAAGAGCACAGTTCAGCTATTAAAGAGCATGAATTAATAGAAGCAAAAAAGCGGCTTGAATATGCAGCGCCTGAATTTATAAATACTGAACAAAAATCTGAAAAACAAAAAAGCAAAAAGCAGCTGCGCCCCGGCGATGAGGTAAAAGTGATCAACTTAAATCAAAAAGGACATCTGCTTGAAAAAGCAAATGAAAGTGAATGGCTTGTACAAATTGGAATATTGAAAATGAAAGTAAAAGAAGAAGATCTTGAATATATTGGCAGCCCGAAACAAGAGGGAGAAAAAACGCTCGCAACAGTAAAAGGGAAGGATTTTCATGTTTCATTAGAACTTGATTTGCGGGGAGAGCGATATGAAGATGCGCTCATCCGTCTTGAAAAATATATTGACGATTGTCTTCTCGCAGGATATCCGCGGGCGCACATTATTCATGGCAAAGGGACGGGCGCTTTAAGAAAAGGGGTGCGGGAATTTTTGCAAAACCACCGCGCTGTTAAAAACGTCCGTTTCGGTGAAGCAAATGAAGGCGGAACAGGTGTTACGATTGTGGAGTTCAAATAAACTTTTCTTTAAGGAGAGTAAACATGAATCTGTTTTGGGAAAACGTATATGTTCAAACTGCTGCTAATTATAGTGTTGTCATATTGTGCGGGGTTTTATTTTTAGTCATTTTTGAATTGGTGACGAAATATAAAAACTGGGAAGAAATCCAAAAAGGCAATGTGGCTGTTGCAATGGCAACAGGCGGCAAAATTTTCGGGATTTCAAACGTTTTCCGCTTCTCAATTGAACAGCATGACGGTCTTTTTGAAATGATTGGCTGGGGCTTTTACGGATTTGCCTTGCTCTTAATCGGATATTTTATTTTTGAATTTCTGACTCCTAAATTTAATATTGATGATGAAATTCAAAAGGATAACCGTGCAGTTGGCTTTATCTCAATGGTCATATCCATAGGCTTGTCCTTTGTAATCGGAGCAGGAATTACAAATTAGGAGAGGGGAACATGGAAACGCTGGCTAAAATTTTATTTGGTTTGTGCGGTCTGTTTATTGCGATCGGTATTATTTATATGGTGTTTTTTGCTTGAAAAAGCGGAGAAAAGAAAAGGTCTCCGCTTTTTCCTATTTAAAATTCTAAAAATAATTATATTTCTGAATTTTATTTTGATATAATGAAATAAAATCATCATTATTTTTCAAAGGAGAGGAGATAAATGGAATGTCAAAAACCTTGGCTCAATTTTTATCCCTCGGAAATTCCGCATAATATCTCTTGGGAGAATAAGCCGCTTTCCAAATATTTTCAAGATACGGCTAATCAGTTTCCGAAGCATACAGCCGTTTCATTTCTTGGAAAGAACATTACGTACCGCAAGCTATACGAACAGATGCTTCAATTGGCTAATTATTTGGAGCAAACAGGGTTTGAAAAAGGGGATCGGGCAGCGATTATGCTTCCAAACTGTCCACAGGCAGTTATTGCTTATTATGCAGTTCTGGAGGCAGGCGGAATAGTCGTTCAATTGAACCCTCTTTATACAGAATCAGAGCTGGAGTACCAGTTGAATGACAGCAGTGCTACACATCTCATTACATTAGATCTTTTCTATCCAAAAGCCTCGAAATTGAAATCTCTCACAAATATCAAACATATCATAATAACAAAGATCCAAGAGTATTTGCCTTTCCCAAAAAATCTTCTATACCCGCTCATTCAAAAGAAGGAGCAAAATCTTTTAATAAAGGTAAACGCAGCAAATGGTGTTCATGTATGGACAGAGATCTTAAAAACATCGCCTGCTAAAGAATTGACAGTAAATATTGATCCGAAAGAAGATATTGCCCTTTTGCAATATACAGGAGGGACGACAGGGACGCCTAAAGGGGTGATGTTGACGCATGAAAACTTAATTTCCAATACGAAAATGTGTGCTGCCTGGATGTATAAATGCAGGAAAGGAGAAGAGTCCATACTAGGAGTTTTGCCTTTTTTTCACGTATATGGCATGACGACTGTAATGAATTTATCGATCATGGAAGGTTTTAAAATGATTTTAATCCCCAAATTTGATTCAACCGAAATTTTGAAAGCGATTGAAAAAGAAAAGCCAACGCTTTTTCCAGGAGTGCCAACGATTTATGTTGCTCTTTTAAATCATAAAGATTTGCGAAAATACGACTTGTCCTCGGTTAAATATTGTATCAGCGGTTCGGCTCCTCTTCCGGTAGAAATTCAGGAGCGCTTTGAAAAAGAAACAGGCGGGAAGCTTGTTGAAGGATATGGACTCTCGGAAGCTTCTCCCGTTACGCATGCAAACTTATTTTATTCAGATGTCAAGAAAAAAGGAAGCATTGGCATCCCTTGGCCCAATACGCATGCAGCCATTTATTCGGCTGAAAAAGAAGGATTTGCAGATGTCAACGAATTCGGCGAGCTTATTGTAAAAGGACCGCAGGTGATGAAAGGCTACTGGAACAACCGAGAGGAAACGGAAGCGGTTTTCAAAGACGGATGGCTTTTTACAGGAGATATCGGCTATATGGATGAAGACGGATTCTTTTATATTGTCGATCGTAAAAAAGATATGATTATTGCTGGCGGGTACAATATTTATCCCCGCGAGATAGAAGAAGTGTTGTATGCTAATGAAAAGGTTAAAGAGGTTGTCGTTGCAGGTGTTCCGGATCCTTACAGAGGCGAGACCGTGAAAGCTTATGTTGTACCAAAGGGAGGAGCACAGCTTACGGAGCAAGAGCTTGACCAATTCGCCCGAAAACATCTTGCCCCGTATAAAGTGCCGAAAAAATACGAATTTCGCGACGAGCTTCCGAAAACAGCAGTAGGAAAAATTTTAAGAAGAAAACTAGTAGAGGAAGAAAGAAAAATATAAAACGGACATCTATCGGTTTTGAACGAGAATAAAAACTTCCCTCAATGCTTGACAAAAAGGCTTAATCTAAATATCATATAAATGAATGACCATTCATTCATTTTGAAGGGAAGATACACGTTGAAAGAAAAAAAGGCAAAATATAAACAAATCATTGATGCAGCTATTGTCGTCATTGCGGAGAACGGCTATCATTCCGCTCAGGTTTCGAAAATTGCCAAACAGGCGGGCGTAGCAGATGGAACGATTTATTTGTATTTTAAAAACAAGGAGGATATTTTAATCTCCCTTTTTCGAGAAAGATTGATGAATCATATCGCTGAAGTGAAAAAAAGCATTGATGCAAAGCAGACTGCTGCAGAAAAATTGTTTGCGCTGATCGAAAAGCATTTTCAAATGCTAGTTCATGATCGGAATTTGGCAGTGGTTCTTCAATTGGAATTGCGGCAAGTAAACAAAGAATTGCGCCGGCGCATAAATGAAATTTTTAAAGAATATTTGAAAGTAATAGACGAAGTGATCGAATTCGGAAAAAAAACGGGAGAGTTTCGACAAGATTTGGATTTAAGGCTGGCAAGACAAATGATTTTTGGGACGATGGACGAAACGGCGACAACGTGGGTAATGAAAGATCAAAAATACGATCTCCTCGCAATTGCAGAAAAAATTCCTGAGCTGTTAATCAACGGATTTAAAAGCAATCATTCATAAAAAGAGAATGATCAATTTTTAAAAAGGGGATGGGAAAGGTGAATATTTTTGTCCTTATGAAAAGAACTTTTGACACAGAAGAAAAAATTTTAATTGAAAACGGATCAATCTCCGAGGATGATGCAGAATTCATCATAAACCCTTATGATGAATATGCCATTGAAGAAGCGCTGCAGCTTAAGGAGGCTCATGGCGGAGAAGTAACTGTTGTTACAGTAGGATCAGAAGAAAGCGAAAAAGAGCTGAGAACGGCTCTTGCGATGGGATGCGATAAAGCTGTCTTAATAAATATTGAGGAAGATTTGGAAGATGGAGATCAGTTTACAACAGCAAAAATTCTATATGAATTTTTGAAGGATAAAGAAGCGGACATTATATTAGCTGGAAACGTTGCCATTGACGGAGGATCTGGCCAAGTAGGCCCCCGTTTGGCGGAGCTTCTTGACATTCCGTATGTCACAACGATCACAAATATTGAAATAGATGGAAAAAACGTGAAAATTGTGAGAGATGTTGAAGGGGATTCGGAAATCATTGAAACAACACTCCCTCTTTTAGTAACTGCCCAACAAGGTTTAAACGAACCGAGATACCCGTCTTTGCCGGGAATTATGAAGGCAAAGAAAAAACCGCTTGAAGAGTTGGAGCTCGATGATTTAGATCTTGAAGAAGAAGATGTCATGCCGAAAACAAAAACGTTAGAAATTTATTTGCCGCCTAAAAAAGAAGCAGGAAAAATATTGCAAGGGGAACTGCAGGATCAAGTGAAGGAACTTGTTTCTTTATTGAGATCAGAAGCAAAAGTTATTTAGTGGAGACGAATATAGCAGGGGGATGAAAAAATGGCTCGAAAAGTGTTCGTATTGGGAGAAATAAGGGATCAATTTTTAAGGAACGTATCATTTGAAGCGCTTGCAGCCGGCAAGATAATATCCGAAGGCGGAGAGGTGGTCGCCGGATTAATTGGAGAGAACGTTAGAACGCTTGCAAATGACATGATTTATTATGGAGCGGATAGGGTTGTCATCGTGGAAGATGAAAAATTGAAATATTATAGTCCGGACGGGTATTCACAAGCTGTCATGGCGATCATTGACAGTGAAAAGCCTGACGCTATTATTTTCGGACATACGGCATTAGGCAAAGATTTATCTCCAAAAATAGCGGCTAAATTAAACGCAGGTCTTATTTCTGATGCTACCGCTGTAGAAATAGTGGGCGGTAACGTTGTTTTCACAAGACCGATCTATTCAGGAAAAGCTTTTGAGAAAAAAATCATTACGGATGGGATTATTTTTGCGACCGTTCGTCCGAACAATATTCCACCTCTCGAAAAAAATGAATCAAGGAGCGGAGAAGTTGCTTCCATATCGGTAGAAATAAAAGATCTGCGCACGATCGTGCGTGAGGTTGTCCAAAATGCAGCGGAAGGCGTTGACTTATCTGAAGCAAAGGTGATCGTTGCCGGAGGGAGAGGGGTAAAAAGTGCAGAAGGGTTTGAACCGCTAAAAGAATTGGCATCTGTGCTCGGAGGAGCAGTAGGGGCGTCACGCGGTGCCTGTGATGCAAACTATTGTGACTACTCGCTGCAAATCGGACAAACGGGAAAAGTCGTTACACCGGATTTATATATTGCCTGCGGAATTTCTGGAGCCATTCAGCATTTAGCGGGAATGTCGAATTCTAAAGTAATTGTTGCAATCAATAAAGATCCGGAAGCGAACATTTTCAACGTCGCAGACTACGGTATTGTCGGAGATTTATTTGAAGTTGTGCCAATGCTTATGGAAGAATTTAAAAAATTAAAAATCCATTCCTCTTAACGTGTCCTGAATGGACTCGTATTTTTTTGAACAAATCCATTCCTCCTAGTATAAGTGGAGACGGGTCACGACGTACATAAAATACAAAAAATATGAAAAAATAGTTGCAGATCAAAACATTCGCTTCAAGCGAAAGAACATGGTATACTTCACATAGAAAAAGTGAATTAGGAGGAATTAAGATGGCAATTGTAAACGTTACTGACCAGAATTTTTCCCAAGAAACAAGCGAGGGTGTAGTATTGGCAGATTTCTGGGCGCCTTGGTGCGGTCCATGTAAAATGATTGCCCCAGTCCTTGAAGAATTGGATCAAGAACTTGGTGACAAAGTAAAAATTGTTAAGCTTAACGTGGATGAAAATCAAGAAACTGCCGGTCAATACGGAGTCATGAGCATTCCGACGTTAATCGTCTTTAAAAATGGTGAAGCAGTGGATAAAGCGATCGGTTACCAGCCGAAAGAAGCTTTAGCGCAATTGCTTAACAAACATTTGTAATATAAAATATAAAAAGAGGCGCTCTCGAAAGTTACCTTTTGGAGCGCCTTCTTGCTTTTAAATGAAAACGGCTGAATAAATCCAGCACAGATTAGAATAAGTTGGAGTGTTTTACCGATGTATGAGCATTTAAAAGAAAAACTTTCGCTTCTTCCGAATAAGCCTGGCTGTTATTTAATGAAGGACAAAAACGGAACCGTCATTTATGTTGGAAAGGCAAAAGTATTGAAAAACCGGGTTCGTTCCTACTTTACTGGATCACATGACGGAAAAACGTTAAGACTCGTTCAAGAAATTGCCGATTTTGAATATATCGTAACATCCTCGAATATTGAGGCGCTTCTATTAGAAATGAATTTAATTAAAAAACATGAACCGAAATACAATGTCAATCTAAAAGATGATAAAAGCTATCCGTATATTAAAATTACTTCCGAGCGCCATCCGCGGCTGATCGTCACACGAAAAGTAAAAAAAGATAAGGGAAAATACTTTGGACCGTATGCAAACGTCCAAGCTGCGAGAGAGACAAAAAAGCTGCTTGACCGCATGTATCCTTTGAGAAAATGCAATTCGCTTCCAGACCGGGTTTGCATCTATTATCATATGGGCCAGTGTCTTGCGCCTTGTGTTCACGAAGTTTCCGAAGAAACGAACAAACAAATGGTGGAAAGCATCATCCGTTTTTTAAATGGCGGATATAAGGAGATCAAAAAAGAATTAACAGAAAAAATGCTGAAATGTGCAGAAAATCTTGAATTTGAAAGGGCAAAAGAATATCGGGACCAAATCGCGCATATCGAAGCAACAATGGAAAAGCAAAAAATGGTTCTCAATGATTTTATTGATCGCGATGTATTTGCTTATTATTACGATAAAGGATGGATGTGCGTCCAAGTATTTTTTATCAGACAAGGAAAACTGATAGAACGGGATGTGTCCATTTTCCCTCTGTACCAAGAGCCAGAGGAGGAATTTTTAACATTTATTGGTCAATTTTACGCAAAGAACGACCATTTTCTTCCGAAAGAAATAGTCATTCCGGAAGATGTCAATGAGGAAATGGTTCGAGCTTTAGTACAAGTACAGGTCAGCAAACCAAAGAAAGGAAAAAAGAAAGATCTCGTACAGCTAGCTTATCAAAATGCAAAAATTTCGTTAAAAGAGAAGTTTTCACTCATTGAACGAGATGAAGAAAGGACGATCAAAGCAATTGAAAATTTAGGAAAGCAGTTGAATATTCCTACACCACATCGGATTGAAGCTTTTGACAATTCCAATATTCAAGGCGCGGACGCTGTTTCGGCTATGGTTGTTTTCATAGATGGAAAACCTGCGAGAAAAGAGTATCGAAAGTTTAAAATAAAAACAGTCAGCGGGCCTGATGATTATGAATCGATGAGGGAAGTAATTCGCAGGCGATATACTAGAGTGCTGAAGGAGGAGCTGCCGTTGCCGGACCTTATTATTGTTGATGGAGGAAAAGGACAGGTACAAGCAGCTATGGATGTATTAGAAAACGAACTGGGACTTGACGTTCCTGTTGCCGGGCTTGTGAAAGATGACAAGCACAAAACGAGCGATTTGCTTCTCGGCAACCGGGAAGCTGCTGTTCAATTGTCAAGAAGCAGCCAAGAATTTTATTTGCTTCAGCGCATTCAAGATGAAGTGCACCGCTTTGCCATTACGTTTCATCGACAAGTCCGCCAAAAGAATACGTTTAAGTCTGTATTAGATGAAATCCCCGGCATAGGACCTAAGCGTAAAAAACAACTGTTAAAATCGTTCGGTTCCGTTGAAAATATTAAAAAGGCATCGCTTGAAGAGCTAAAACAGGCAGGAATGCCTGAAAAAACAGCACAAAACATTTTACAATATTTCAGCGAATAGCGATGTAATAAAACAAATAGGAGGAAGCTTTTAAATCCTCCTACTGCCCTTTCATTCTGTTAAATTTTATCTTTTTCATCCCATTTTACAATGAAAATAACTTTGTTTAAGCGTTTGTTTATCTGTTCATACGCTTCTGTGACGACACCGTTCATACATTCGATTTGCTGCGCGATAAATCCTGCTTCTAGTTGGAAGGATAAATCTTTGAAAAGCTTCATCCTTTTTTCGATCAATTGGCCTGTTAATTCAAATTCCATTTCGTTTTTTTTCTGGCGAATAATATGAAGATCGCCCCATCCGGCTGATGAAAAAAAAGATATAAGTTCTTCTAACGTAGATAATTGAATTTTTCGAGCTAGCTGTTTGCCTGCCCAATACAAAATGGAATGATGCTCTTTTCCTAGAAGTTCAGGAAGTAAATAGTCGCGAAGCAGCAAAACGCTAAAAGGATGTAAGGTTATTTCTTCTAATTCTTTTAATTGATCGTGATATGACAGCTCTTTCAATCGTTTCCCCTCTTTCTAGCGAACAATTATATTATATCAGCTTTCACATAAGATGAAAGAGTTTATAAAATCAATTTCGGATACGGGAAATATTCTATTTTCCGATCAGAAAAAATGATATTACTGAATAATACTTTGTAGACGTTTTCTTGACGGTACTACTTTATGGGAGTACAATGAATTTGTCCTATTATTTTAAGATTTCGTCATATTTTGTCGGCGGATTTTTACATGCCAAGCAGGGGGAGCAGGAGATTTTAAGAAATCTTTCAATTTATTAAGATTAGGGGGTAAACGCATATGTCTGGAAACAGAGAATTTGCAAACCGCAGACTACATTCTCTTTTAGGTGTTGTACCGATTGGCGTATTTTTAATTCAACACCTGACTGTCAACCATTTCGCCACAAGGGGCGAAGAAGCATTTAACAACGCAGCGCATTTTATGGAAAATTTACCATTCCGCTATTTTCTGGAAATTTTCGTTATTTTCCTTCCTCTGTTATACCACGCCATTTATGGGATTTATATTGCTTTCACAGCAAAAAACAATGTGGGCCGCTTTGGCTATTTCCGCAATTGGATGTTCCTGCTTCAACGTGTAACTGGTATTATTACCCTTGTTTTTATTGCATGGCATGTATGGGAAACTCGTATTGCCGCGATGTTTGGGGCTGAAGTTAATTTTGATATGATGGAATCCATTTTAAGCAATCCTGTTAGTTTAGTGTTTTACATAGTAGGCGTTCTTTCAGCGATTTTCCATTTTTCCAACGGTCTATGGTCTTTTGCAGTCAGCTGGGGAATTACGGTTACTCCAAAATCTCAGCTAGTCTCAACTTATGTGACAATAGGTATTTTTGTGTTGCTTTCAATCGTAGGTCTTCGTGCCATTTTTGCGTTTGTCTAATCTAACTAAATTGCGTTCAAGGGAGTGGGCGAAAAAATGAGTAAAGGAAAATTAATTGTTGTCGGCGGCGGCTTGGCTGGCTTAATGGCAACTATAAAGGCTGCGGAAGCCGGGGTGTCTGTTGACTTATTCTCGTTAGTACCTGTAAAACGTTCCCATTCAGTATGTGCTCAAGGAGGGATCAACGGGGCGGTAAATACGAAAGGAGAAGGAGACTCTCCGTGGATCCATTTTGATGATACGATTTATGGCGGAGACTTTTTGGCTAACCAGCCACCGGTTAAAGCGATGTGTGAAGCAGCACCGGGAATTATTAACCTTTTAGATCGCATGGGTGTTATGTTTAACCGTACACCAGAAGGATTGTTGGATTTCCGTCGTTTTGGAGGAACACAGCATCACCGGACAGCGTTTGCCGGAGCAACAACTGGACAACAGCTTTTATATGCATTGGACGAGCAAGTTCGACGTCACGAAGTAGCAGGTCTTGTGACGAAATATGAAGGCTGGGAGTTTTTAGGAATCATACAAGATGATGAAGGACGCTGCCGTGGCATCGTTGCTCAAGATTTAAAATCAATGGAGATTCAAGCTTTCCGTTCGAATGCCGTAATAATGGCGACAGGAGGACCTGGAATTATCTTTGGTAAATCAACAAACTCTGTGATTAATACGGGATCGGCTGCTTCTATCGTTTATCAGCAAGGAGCTTATTATGCAAACGGGGAATTTATACAAATTCATCCGACAGCCATCCCTGGAGATGACAAGCTTCGATTAATGAGCGAGTCTGCACGCGGCGAAGGCGGAAGAATTTGGACATATAAAGACGGAAAACCATGGTATTTCCTTGAAGAAAAATATCCGGCATATGGAAACCTTGTTCCTCGTGATATTGCAACGAGAGAAATATTCCATGTATGTGTAGACTTGAAATTAGGCATTAATGGCGAAAACATGGTATATCTTGATCTTTCTCATAAAGATCCAAAAGAGCTTGATATTAAACTAGGCGGTATTATCGAAATTTATGAAAAATTCATGGGTGAAGATCCAAGAAAAGTGCCGATGAAAATTTTCCCTGCCGTCCATTATTCTATGGGAGGTCTATGGATCGATTACGATCAAATGACAAACATCCCTGGTTTGTTTGCAGCTGGTGAATGCGATTACTCTCAGCATGGTGCGAACCGGCTTGGAGCAAACTCATTGCTTTCTGCAATTTACGGTGGTATGGTTGCAGGACCAAAAGCTGTTGAATATATGAATGGATTGGAAAAATCAGCTGATGATTTACCATCCACATTATATGATGCACGCGTAAAAGAAGAACAAAGCAAATGGGACGAAATCCTGAAAATGGATGGAAACGAAAATGCTTACGTTCTTCATAAAGAGCTTGGTGAATGGATGACGGATAATGTTACAGTCGTACGCTACAATGATAAACTTCTAAAAACAGATGAAAAAATTCAAGAGCTTATGGAACGTTGGGAAAGAATTAATATTAACGATACTGCGAAATGGAGCAACCAAGGCGCAAGCTTTACTCGCCAGTTGAGAAACATGCTTGTGTTGGCTCGGGTTATTACGCTTGGGGCTTATAACCGTAATGAAAGCCGAGGTGCTCACTATAAACCAGAATTTCCGGAACGAAATGATGAAGAGTGGCTCAAAACAACTATGGCAACGTTTGCCGGCTTGAAGGAAGCTCCTAAATTCCACTACGAAGATGTTGATGTATCACTCATTAAGCCTCGTGTGCGTGACTATACGAAGAAACATTAAAAAAGCTGGGAGAAAAGGGGGAGTAAACAATGAGTGAAAAAAAAGTGCGGTTTATTATCACTAGACAGGATCGACCAGACACGGAACCATATCAAGAAGAATTTGAAGTGCCATATCGTCCGAATATGAACGTTATTTCGGCCTTAATGGAAATTCGCCGTAATCCTGTTAATGCCAAAGGCGAAAAAACAACGCCTGTTACATGGGATATGAACTGTTTAGAGGAAGTATGCGGTGCTTGTTCAATGGTCATTAACGGGAAGCCCCGCCAATCATGTACAGCGCTTATTGATCAGCTGGAACAGCCTATTCGTCTCGAGCCGATGCGCACATTCCCGGTTATTCGCGATCTTCAAGTAGACCGCAGCCGCATGTTTGACTCTTTGAAAAAAGTAAAAGCATGGATACCAATTGACGGTACGTATGACTTAGGACCAGGACCAAGAATGCCTGAGAAAAAACGCCAATGGGCATATGAGCTTTCAAAATGTATGACGTGCGGCGTATGCCTTGAAGCTTGTCCAAACGTAAACAGCAAATCGAACTTCATCGGTCCAGCGCCATTATCACAAGTTCGTTTGTTTAACGCTCATCCGACAGGCGCGATGCATAAATCAGAACGCTTGGAAGCTATTATGGGCGACGGCGGACTTGCGAACTGCGGAAATTCCCAAAACTGCGTTCAATCCTGTCCAAAAGGAATTCCGCTTACAACATCGATTGCAGCATTAAATAGAGAAACAACTGTTCACGCATTTCGTAAAATGTTCGGAAGCGACTATATTGACAGCTGATGTATATTGTGAAAAAGGAACACCTTGCTATGTCAAGGTGTTCCTAATTTTAGAAACGGTTGAATCTTTCTCGAACATTTCCTCCTTCAAACGAGTCCCTTTAACGTAAAAAAGCTTCTTTTCGCCTAAAATGCACCTTTCTTTTATGAATCTAGTCACGGTCATCTTTTTGCGATCATACTATATGGTGACAATTTTTAAATCCATCCTGTCGACTGGCTCTCATCTGCAAGGAGGGTTACAATACTTGAATGAGAAGGATTTTCAGCCAAAGCCGCTGCTAACAAAGAGAGAGAGAGAAGTATTTGAGTTATTAGTGCAAGATAAGACTACAAGAGAAATAGCCAGTGAACTTTTCATAAGCGAAAAGACGGTGCGGAACCATATTTCAAATGCTATGCAAAAATTAGGTGTGAAAGGGCGCTCACAAGCAGTCGTAGAACTTCTTCGTATGGGAGAACTAAAGCTTTAAACAGAAGAGGCAGCCTTAGTGGAACTTCGCCGTCGGCTGCCTTTTTTAGATTGATAAGGAAAGAGTTTGTTTTACTCTTTTTCTATGAATCATTGGCTTCTTAAAAAGGCTTGTGACTTTTTGAAAAAATTCGTCTTTCCACATTTTGAAAGTACGGCTATGCTTGAAATTTTACATAAAAAAATGGAAAATAGATTTGATCTTATCTGTTAATCTTGAAAGAAAGGGTTCCCCGTTATGACGTACGTTTTCAATACTGTTGAAGAAATAGAAAAATCCCTCCGCTGCATAGCTGCGATCTTAAAAAAGAAGGGCCGTGATATTTTAAGCAACTACTCGATTACTCCTCCGCAATTTGACGCGCTTCTGTTATTGAATGAATCAGGAAACATGACAATTGGAGAACTTTCAAATAAAATGTATCTTGCATGCAGCACGATCACGGATTTAATTGATCGAATGGAAAAAAACAACCTTGTTAAACGGGTGAAAGACGAAAAGGATCGTCGATTAGTCAGGATTCAATTGCTTGAAAATGGACAACGCGTTATCGAGGCTGCATTAGCGAAGCGGCAAGAATATTTAAGAGAAGTTTTGAAAAACTTCTCGGATCAAGAAATTGTTCAATTGGAAAAGCTATTAGCAAAATTGCAACAAGAAATGAAAGAATAGAGGCGATTTTTTGAATAGACCAATTGGAGTTATTGATTCAGGTGTTGGTGGATTAACTGTTGTTAAAGAGTTGATGAGGCAGCTTCCAAAAGAAGAATTAATTTATTTGGGTGATACCGCCCGATGTCCGTACGGCCCGAGGCCGAAAACGGAAATTCGACAATTTACATGGGAGCTGACCAACTATTTAATTTCAAACTTTCATATCAAAATGCTTGTCATTGCTTGTAATACTGCAACAGCAGTTGTATTAAAAGAAATTCAAGAACAACTTGATATCCCTGTGATTGGTGTAATTCAACCAGGGGCAAGAGCTGCCATAAATGCTACACGCTCAGGGCATATTGGTGTGATCGGAACAAAAGGAACTATATCGAGCGGCGCGTACGTTCGTGCGCTCAAAACGATTAATAGTTCCGTCATTGTGGAGAGTCTCGCTTGCCCTGAGTTTGTGCCGTTAGTAGAAAGCGGCGAATTTGAAGGTGAACGGGCGGAATATATTGTTGCAGAATCTTTACTTCCTTTTAAAGGAAAGAGAATTGATACGCTTATTTTAGGATGCACACATTATCCTCTATTACGGCCTTTAATTCAAAAATATATCGGGAAAGACGTAAAAATAATCACCTCGGGAGATGAAACAGCCCGGGAAGTGAGCGCTATTTTATCCTTTCATCATTGTTTAAACCAAGAGGATGGCAATAAAAACCACAAATTTTTAACTACTGGGTCGAAACAAATGTTTCAAAAGATTGCTTCAAAATGGTTCGGTCATCACATTGATCATGTAGAAAGTATAACTTTAACGAAAACGGGGCTGTCCAAAAAGTCAGGGTAACTGACTTTTTGGAGCCCCTCATTTTTTCACTTTTAAAAAAAATGCACAAAAAAATCGTCCTTTCTAGTAAAATGAAGTTGCGACACAACATTACAGAAAGGACGATTTTTTATGAGCAATCAAATGATTACTCCTGAAAATTATAACACACAAATGACACTTCCTCTAGATGGAAAAGAAGAAAAAACTCCTGCTAAAAGAAATTTAGCTCCTACTTTCAAACCATATGACAACCGTCAAGTTCAAATGATTTATGATATTGAATCGCTCATACCCGAACATCACGTGGCACGTGTCGTGGACGAAATGGTGGAGGCGATACCAGATGAACAATTGTTTTCTCATTATAAAGGCGGCGGCAGAAGCTCCTATCATCCCAAAATGATGCTGAAAATCATTCTGTATGCTTATTCTCAAAAGGTTTATTCTTGTCGAGGAATCGAAAAACTCGTTAAAGAAAATATTCCTGCCATGTGGCTTTCAGCGATGCAACAACCAGATTTCCGGACAATCAACGAATTCCGAGGCGGACGGATGAAGGTCCTAATGGATGAGTTATTTGAAGCGATGATTCTGAAGCTGATTGAAGAAAATTACATCACGATGGAAAACTACTTTTTGGATGGTACTAAAATTGAAGCCAATGCCAATAAGTATTCTTTCGTGTGGAAAAAATCAACCTTGAAATTTGAAGCGAAGGTAAGAGAAAAAATTCAAGAAACACTTCAGTACATTCAAGAATTAACCCAATTAGAAGCAGGAACAGCACAAAAAGAGGCGAAAGAAGATCCAGAAATCACGGAACAGAACTTGGAAGCCATCGCTCAAAAATTAGAAGAAAAAGTCGAAATCCTAACAGAGGAAATCGAACAGGAATCTGATACAAAAGTTCGGAAGGAAAAACGAACAGAACGCAAGAAATGGAAAAAACCTTTAAAACGGATTCGAGAAAATTTTTTACCTCGACTAGCCAAATACAAGGAACAGAATGAAATCTTTGGCGATCGTAACAGCTATTCAAAAACGGATAAAGACGCAACTTTTATGCGAATGAAAGAAGATCATATGAAAAATGGTCAACTGAAGCCAGGGTATAATGTGCAAATCGGGACAGAGAATCAGTTTATCTTGTTTTATACCATTCATCAACGACCAACCGATACACGTTGCTTTATCCCACATATGGAGAAGCTAGCCTCCACTTCATTACCGATGCCCCAAACAGTTATTGCGGATGCAGGCTATGGTAGTGAAGAAAACTATGTATATGCAGTTGGTGATGAGAAAGAGCCCCGGTTTGAGTTTCTAATTCCTTATGGGAGCTATGTAAAAGAACAAACACGTACATACAAAAAAGACATTAAAAATGCCAAAAACTGGACCTATTGTGAAGAGGATGATTGTTTTATTTGCCCGAATGGAAGGAGAGTAACGTTTAAAAAATACCAAAACAAAAAGAATCCATCTGGCTATGAACAAAGCTTCAAAATATACGAATGTGAAGATTGTACCGATTGCCCATTGAAAGCGAAATGCACAAAAGCGAAGGGAAATCGTCAAGTTCACTGGAATCCCATCTTCGAAGAAATGAAAGCAAAGGCCAAAACAGCCCTTGAATGTGAAGAGAAAGCCGCCATCTACGCTCGACGCAAAGTCGAGGCAGAAAGTGTGTTCGGTCACATCAAGGGCAATCGGTCGTTCCGCAGATTTTCTTTACGGGGGCTCGACAAAGTACATGTTGAGTTTGGGATTGTGGCATTAGCCCACAACTTCCTGAAAGTAGCCGGCATCCGCCAGCTACTTTCAGATAAAAATCGAAAAAATATAAAAGCAAGTGGAGAGAAACGCATTGTTTTTCTCCACTTGCTTCATTTTAGGGACTTATCGGACAGCCCCGTTTTTTTGTCCATTGAATTTTTGGTTGGAGCTGGTCTATTTTTTTTCAATGCTCGTATACATAGTAGTACAAACTGCCTTAGGAGGGATTGTTATGCCAAAAAACAGATGGGTGAATGTGACAGCAGCAGTTTTGGCTACTTTTGTTTTGCTTTCAGGGTGTTCTTCATTTGGAAGCAAGAGTTCAAAACAAGAAATAGATCCGCCGCAGGATATTACCTATTTGGAGGACGGGGATCAGCTTGATCAACAATTAGACTCAGCGAAATCAACGTCCGACAAAGAGGAATCCTCAAAGGAAACGGTGAAAAGAGTTCTGTATTTAATTGACAAAAATGGAATGGTCGTTCCACAAACATTGGAGCTGCCTAACACGAAGGAAGTAGCCAAACAAGCCGTTGAATATTTAGTGGCTGGAGGGCCCGTTTCAAACATTCTCCCGAACGGGTTCCGTGCGGTATTGCCGGAAGATACAGTTGTTAAAGGAGTAGATATTAAAGACGGAACGGCTATTGTAGATTTCTCAAATGAATTTACTAACTACAAGCCGGAAGATGAAGAAAAAATTTTGCAGGCAATTACATGGACATTAACCCAATTTAAAAATATTAATAAAGTAAAGCTCTGGGTGAACGGCCATGAACTGAAAGAAATGCCAGTAAACGGAACCCCAATCGGCGAAGGAACGACTAGAAAAGACGGCATCAATATTGATACGAGCGATGCCGTTGATATTACGGATACTCATCCTCTAACCGTGTATTATATTGGGGAGGAAGGGGATAACGTATATTATGTTCCCGTGACAAAGAGGATCAGCAATGAAGAAAAAGACGAAGTCGTAGCTGCTGTTAACGCATTAGTTGAAGGTCCAGACCGTTCAAGCGGATTATTAAGCGAGTTTCAGTCTGAAGTGAAGCTGATTGAAAAGCCAAAATATGAAGACGGTCAAGTCACTTTAAACTTCAACGAAGCGATTTATGGAAGCTATGATGAGGAGAAAAAGATCGTTTCCAATCATGTTATAAACTCCCTTGTGCTTACATTGACGGAGCAGGAAGGAATAGAAAAAGTAGCACTAAAAGTGAACGGCAAGCAAGACCTTGTGAATGAAGATGGAAAAAGTTTGTCAGAGCCAGTGTCAAGACCTGAAAATGTAAACACAGGTAGTTTTTAAACATCTATTTTTGATATACTATAAGAATGAGACTTTAGAGGCGAGCATGATAGCTGCCTCTTCTTTCATGTTTTCGTACATTGCAGTTGGTAGGAGGGAAAACAATGCGCCTTGATGGCAGAAATCAAGATGAGTTAAGAGAAGTCACAATAGTAACGGATTATTTGAAGCATCCGGAAGGGTCTGTTTTAATAACGGTTGGAGATACAAAAGTGATATGCAGCGCAAGTGTAGAAGACCGTGTCCCTCCTTTTATGAGAGGTGAAGGGAAAGGATGGATTACCGCAGAATACTCCATGCTTCCGCGTGCAACGGCTCAAAGAACGGTCCGGGAGGCATCAAAAGGAAAAATCTCCGGAAGGACAATGGAAATTCAACGGCTGATTGGAAGAAGCTTGCGTGCAGTAGTTGATTTGGAGAAACTGGGTGAAAGAACATTATGGATTGATTGCGATGTAATTCAAGCGGACGGGGGAACGAGAACGGCTTCCATAACAGGTTCTTATGTTGCAATAAATCTCGCTCTCGGTAAATTATTCAATGACGGTGTACTAGATACATATCCAGTAACAGATTTTTTAGCAGCTACGTCTGTAGGGATCGTTCCTGAACACGGAGTCATTTTAGATTTGAATTATGAAGAGGACTCAGCGGCAAAAGTTGATATGAATGTTGTTATGACATCAAGCCGCCATTTTGTTGAATTGCAGGGAACTGGGGAAGAATCCACGTTTTCAAAAGAAGAGCTGAACTTACTGTTGGAATATGCTGAAAAAGGAATTTTGGAACTAATCGAAAAACAAAAAGCGGCATTAGGGGAATGGACTGCAAAAATTATCAATAACAGGGATCAGCGGGAAGAGGGATGCTCATGAAAGAATTGGTGATCGCCACCAAAAACAAAGGGAAAATCGAAGAATTTCGCGCGATGTTAGAAAAAAAAGGAATACAGGTCAAGTCACTGTTGGATTATCCGAATTTGCCAGATGTTGAAGAAACCGGCCAAACTTTTTATGAAAATGCTGTTCTAAAAGCGGAGACAATCAGCCAATTGCTTAATAAACCCGTTGTTGCAGATGATTCCGGGCTTTCGATTGATGCTTTAAATGGCGAACCGGGGGTTTATTCGGCCCGATATGCAGGAAATGAAAAAGATGATCAAAAAAATATTCAAAAGGTTTTAAAAAAAATGGAAGGCGTTGAAAATCGAAAAGCAAGGTTCATATGTGTTTTGGCGTTTGCTGCTCCAGACCTTGAAACGATGACGGTGGAAGGTGTGTGTGAAGGACAAATTACAACTGAACCTCGCGGTGACAATGGCTTTGGATATGATCCTATTTTTCTTGTGGACGGCAAAGAAAAAACGATGGCTCAACTAGAGCAGTTCGAAAAAAACGAAATCAGCCATCGTGCAAAAGCTTTGAAGAAACTAGAAAAATTAATAGGCGATTGGGGAGAGGCTAATCGTGAAAGTTTTAATTATAAGTGATAGTCACGGTCTTACGGATGAGCTTGTGGAAATTAAGAAAAGGCATATAAACGAAGTAGAAGCAATCATCCATTGCGGTGATTCAGAGCTGAATGATGGAGCGGAACAAATTCAAGATATGTTGATCGTGAAAGGAAATTGCGATTTCCTTGGAAACTTCCCGAATGAAATCATTGAAACAATTGGAACCTATCGCTTTTTTATCACCCATGGCCATTTATATTCTGTCAAAACGACTTTAATGAAATTAAAATATCGTGCAGAGGAAGTGCAAGCAAACATTGTTTGTTTCGGCCATTCGCATATAGCCGGAGTCGAGCTTGTAGACGGGACATTGTTTATTAATCCAGGAAGTATTTTCCTTCCGAGGATGAGAAATGAAAAAACTTATGCTATACTAGAATTGATGAATGGCCAAGCAATTGTAGATTTTTACAATCTTCATGGAGAGAAAATTTCAAACTTGTCCACTAAATTCCAATTTGCTTAACCACTCTTCCTTGAGGGAGAATTTTCCTCCCTCAAAAAATTTTTTTAAAAAAGTAGTTGACATACTTTTAGCATGAAATTATAATAAACATTGTCTTTCGAAAAAATAATAAAAAATTATCCGATGTCCCAGTAGCTCAGCTGGATAGAGCAGCGGCCTTCTAAGCCGTCGGTCGGGAGTTCGAATCTCTCCTGGGACGCCATTTATGTTAATTTTGAATAGGATGAATTTATTACATAATGCTCATAGATATTGATATGTCAATATTTATGAGCTTTTAATTTTTGCTTTTCTGATAAAGAGTTTGAACAATTAGTAATTTAAAAAAATAATTAATACAGTTTATTAGACAGAGTAAGGATTTAGCTTGCTCTGCTTTTTATCGTTTCAATGTTTAAAAATTTATTGCTGCAGGCCTATGGTTTCTATGCATTAAAAGACTAGCATGTGTATAAGCGAAATCCGTGGATGCAAATCCAATTCTAAGCTCCATTTAAAAAGATTTGAGGCTTTTCACTGAGGAGGAGTTCACATCTAATAAGTGACGCCCAAAACAGCAATGTCATTATTTCCTAAGTTATTGCAGTTTTATTTGCTTTTGTATTTTCTTCGGCAATTTTTGAAAAACAAGTTCGTAGGAACGAAAAATCAGGTTTTCCAAAATTTCCTCCGGGATGTTCGTGTTAAAATATATTGAGATCCAATGATTTTTGTTCATATAGTAGCCTGGAATGACGCCATCGTAATTTTCTCTTAATTGTTCAGAATGATGCGGATCACATTTTAACGTGATGATTGGCTTTCCTTCAGAATCACATCCTATAATCGCAAATATTTTGCCTCCCACTTTATATCGGTCTGCTTCCCAATCAATTTGGTAATCATGAACAGAACCGGGAAGTTTGAGACAGAAAGATTCAAGCTTTTGTTTGTTCATCATATAATCTCCTCCACCATATATTGTTCCAAATATTTTTTATACAACATACTTTGTCTTTTTTCCTTCTTCCGAAATTGCTCGTTTCAAGTGAAGGGTTTTTATTTAAAATCGAATAACGTTCAAGGTTTTAGAACATACATATGCTGCATTACTGTTTAAAACAGATTACAGCCCTCTTTCTGAAGTGTTCGGGTTGCCGAGCCTTTAAGAAAAACTGGTGTAATTTCGAATAAAATGGATGTTTTTTCTTTTGCCGCATTTGTTGAAAACGTTGGCTATTCAAATTAATTTAAATAAAATATTACGCACATTTTGCCTAATGGTTTGGAATCGATATTTATTTCAATTTAGAGCATAAAAAATTTTCATTGTATTATAAAATGTTGAAATAATGAGTTTGTAAACGTTACCAAAAAACTGTTTCATAAAAATAATCAAATAATTCATAAAAATGGTGTTGACACTTTTGAAAAATCAGCGTATTATAAGGCTCAAACATAAATTTTCGTATAAGGATTGAATGTAAAAATTTATAGATGAAAACGATGAAGAGGATTAGTAATCTTTGGTTAAGATAACTCCAGAGAGCCGGGGGAGCTGAAAACCGGCGTTATCACCAAGGATGAACTCGCCTCCGAGTGCCTTTTCGAAAGCGGACAGCGAGTAGGATTGGCCGGGTGCATCCCAATGCACTCGTTAGGAAAAGAACGGATATTCCGTTCATGAGGTGATCGATTTGATCACGAAGAAGGGTGGTACCGCGGGAATTCAACCTTCTCGCCCCTTTGGCCTGCTATAAGTGGGTTTCATAGGGGCGGGAAGGTTTTTCATTATCTAAAAATTCTATCACATCTGTTTAAAAGGAGGATATATTCATGACTGCGAATGTACAGTTGGATGAGTTGAAAACCAAATGTACAACAACAACCATGACGGGGTCGGAAATGCTCATCGAAGCCTTAAAAAGGGAAAATGTAGAAGTCATTTTCGGCTATCCCGGTGGAGCCGTTTTGCCAATATATGATAAGCTATATAATTCTGGAGTCTTTCACGTCTTAACAAGACACGAGCAAGGAGGAATCCATGCTGCTGAAGGATATGCACGTATATCCGGAAAACCGGGTGTCGTCATTGCCACTTCAGGACCTGGTGCAACCAACTTAGTGACAGGGCTTGCGGATGCATTAATTGATTCTTTGCCGCTCGTCGTCTTTACAGGGCAAGTAGCAACAACTGTGATCGGTTCTGATGCTTTCCAAGAAGCAGATGTGATCGGAATTACCATGCCCGTTACAAAACATAATTATCAAGTTCGGGATATAAATGATTTACCGAGAATTGTTAAAGAAGCGTTTCATATCGCAACAACTGGAAGACCAGGACCTGTATTGATCGATATTCCAAAAGATATTTCACAGGCGGAAGGCAATTTCGAATATGATATGGAATTGTCATTGCCTGGCTACCAGCCGAAATTAGAGCCGAATTACTTGCAAATCCGCAGGCTGGTGGAATCGGTCAGCAGTGCAAAAAAACCGGTGATTTTAGCTGGTGCCGGCGTTCTCCATGCCAATGCTGCGAATGAACTGAGAGAATATGTTGAGCAGCAGCAAATTCCGATCACAAACACTCTACTTGGATTAGGAAGTTTCCCAGCGGATCATCCTCTATTTTTAGGAATGGCAGGAATGCATGGAACATACGCGGCTAACATGGCTCTTTATGAATGCGACTTATTGATTAGCATCGGAGCCCGCTTTGATGACAGAGTAACAGGAAATCTTAAACATTTTGCGCCTAATGCAACTGTAGCACATATTGACATTGATCCTGCCGAAATTGGTAAAAATGTTCCCACACAAATTCCGATTGTCGGCGACGCGAAGCAAGTATTGAAGCTTTTGATCGAGCAGGAAGGAAATAAAGGCGATCATCAAGAGTGGATTCAGCATCTTGCTGAATATAAAAAAGAATATCCATTATGGTATGAAAAATCTGAAAATGAAATCAAACCTCAAGAAGTGATCGAAGAAATTTATAAACAAACAAAAGGAGAAGCAATTGTTACAACAGATGTAGGCCAGCATCAAATGTGGGCTGCGCAATATTATCGCTTTAATTCGCCAAACAGATGGGTGACATCGGGCGGACTTGGAACGATGGGCTTTGGACTCCCTTCAGCTATCGGCGCGCAGTTTGCTGACCGCAACAGAACGGTTGTCGCGATATTGGGTGATGGAGGGTTCCAAATGACCTTCCAAGAGCTTGCGGTAATCAAAGAGCACAATTTGCCAATCAAAGTAATCGTTCTGAACAACAATTCGCTCGGTATGGTTCGCCAATGGCAAGAACTCTTTTATGAAAAACGTTATTCTCATTCCGTCTTTCAAACGCAGCCTGATTTTATTAAATTGGCAGAAGCGTTTGGAATAAAAGGAGTAAGAATCCAAAATCATCAAAATCTTAAGACAGTGTTGGAAAAAAGCTTTGCAAACAGAGAGCCGGAGCTGATTGAAATCGTCGTAGCACCGGAAGAAAACGTATATCCAATGATTGCTCCTGGCAAAGGACTGAATGAAATGGTGGGGATAAAGAAATGAAGCGAATCATTACGCTGACTGTCATGAATAGATCAGGAGTTTTAAACCGAATTACTGGCCTGTTTACGAAAAGACACTATAATATCGAAAGCATTTCTGTCGGCCATTCGGAAATAGAAGGCGTTTCGCGAATTACATTTGTTGTAAATGTTAAAGAAGAAAAAGAAGTTGAACAAATTACAAAGCAATTAAATAAGCAAATTGATGTGTTGAAAGTGATGGATATCACAAATCAATCAATTGTTGCAAGAGAACTAGCATTAATTAAAGTTGTTGCAAATCCATCGACAAGAATGGAAATATACGGTGTGATCGAACCGTTTCGCGCATCGATCATTGATGTTAGCAGAGACAGCGTTGTCGTACAGGTAACAGGTGAGCCGAACAAAATTGAAGCGCTGATTGACTTATTGAAACCGTACGGCATCAAGGAAATAGCCAGAACAGGACTGACAGCTTTTCCTCGCGGTACACAAAAGCTGCAGCAGTCCGAAAAAACTTTTTCAATCGTCTAATACATTTTTAAATATAGTAAAACATTTAAGAAAGGGAGATGTACAATGACAAAAGTATACTATAACGGAGATATTAACGGAGCTGTATTAGAAGGGAAGAAAGTAGCGATTTTAGGATATGGTTCTCAAGGTCACGCGCATGCTTTAAATTTAAAAGAAAGCGGCGTAGATGTAGTAGTTGGCGTTAGAAAAGGTAAATCATTTGAAAAAGCTCAAGAGGATGGATTGGAAGTTAAAACAGTTCGTGAAGCTGTTGAAGAAGCAGACATTATCATGGTGCTTGTTCCGGATGAAAAGCAAAGAGAGCTTTATGAAAATGAAGTGAAGCCGGGACTAAAAGCAGGAAATGCTCTCGTATTTGCCCATGGATTTAACGTTCATTTCAATCAAATTGTTCCGCCAAGCGATGTGGATGTATTTTTAGTTGCACCTAAAGGCCCAGGTCATCTTGTGCGAAGAACTTACACTGAAGGAGCTGGGGTTCCGGCATTGATTGCTGTTGAACAAAATGTAACAGGTCAAGCGAAAGAATTGGCTTTAGCATATGCAAAAGCAATCGGATCCGCACGTGCCGGCGTTCTTGAAACAACGTTTAAAGAAGAAACAGAAACGGATCTTTTCGGTGAGCAAGCAGTTCTTTGCGGCGGGTTAACATCCCTTGTGAAATCTGGATTTGAAACGCTTGTTGAAGCAGGTTACAAGCCTGAAGTTGCATATTTTGAATGTTTGCATGAACTAAAATTAATTGTGGATTTACTGTATGAAGGCGGGCTTTCCAACATGAGATACTCCATTTCCGATACAGCTCAATGGGGTGATTTCGTATCTGGACCGCGCGTAATCGATGCGCATGTAAAAGAAAACATGAAAGCTGTATTGAATGATATTCAAACTGGAAAATTTGCGAAAGAATGGATTTTGGAAAACCAAGTAGGAAGACCGCAGTTTAACGCGATCAACAATCGTGAAAATGAGCATCAAATTGAACAGGTCGGAAGAGTGTTAAGAGACATGATGCCGTTTGTAAAGCCTAAAAATAAGGAAGCGGTGGTAACTGGTGCGAAAAATTAACTTTTTTGACACAACCTTAAGAGATGGCGAGCAATCCGCTGGAGTAAACCTAAACTTAAAAGAAAAATTAGAAATCGCAAAACAGCTGGAACGAGTTGGAATGGACATTATTGAGGCAGGCTTTCCTGCCTCCTCTCCAGGCGATTTTCGCTCAGTACAGGAAATTGCCAGAACAATCAAAAATTCTTCTGTTACAGGATTGGCGAGATCTGTTAAAGGAGATATCGATGCGGCGTGGGAAGCATTGAAAGACGGGGCGGAGCCAAGACTTCATACGTTTATTGCAACATCGCCTGTTCATCGGGAATATAAATTGAAAATGACGAAGGAGCAAGTGATCGAGCGTGCAGTAGAATCCGTCAAATATGCAGCGAAATTTTTCCCTATTATACAATGGTCTGCAGAGGATGCCTGCCGCACTGAACTCGATTTTTTGGCGGAAATTGTTGAAAAAGTGATTGAAGCCGGCGCGAAAGTCATCAATATTCCTGATACTGTAGGCTATATCACTCCGATTGAATATGGCAAAATATTTGAATATTTAAAACAAAATGTGAAAAACATTGATCAAGTCATTTTGTCCGCTCATTGCCACGACGATTTAGGAATGGCAGTAGCGAACGCTCTCAGCGCTGTAGAACATGGAGCAGGGCAAATTGAAGGTACGATTAACGGAATTGGAGAGCGTGCGGGCAATTCAGCTTTAGAGGAAGTGGCTGTCGCTCTGTACATTCGAAAAGACTATTACAAAGTTGAAACAAACATACGCTTAAATGAAATTAAGAGAACAAGTGATTTAGTGAGCAAATTGACAGGAATGATAGTTCCGCCAAACAAAGCGATCGTCGGGAAAAACGCTTTTGCCCATGAATCTGGCATACATCAAGACGGTGTGCTGAAAGAAAAAACAACATATGAGATCATATCTCCTGAACTTGTTGGGGTACAGTCCAACAGTTTAGTATTAGGGAAACATTCTGGTCGTCACGCATTTCGGGTAAAGCTCAAGGAATTAGGCTTTACAATGGATGAAGAAGCGACAAATCGTTTATTCACTGCTTTTAAGGAACTTTCTGAAAAGAAAAAAGAATTGACGGAAGATGATCTTGTAGCTCTTGTATTAGAAGAACAATTAACAGGTGAAGAAGGAACATATGAACTTGCGGCGCTGCAGGTAACATATGGTACGACTGGAGTCCCGTCTGCCACTGTGACGCTGAAAACGAAAGAAAACGAGGAAATTCAAGAGGCTGCGACAGGAAATGGAAGCGTAGAAGCTATTTACAATACGTTAGAACGCTGTTTGAAGCAGTCCGTCACTTTGCTGGACTACCGAATCCAATCTAATTCAGGAGGACGCGATGCGTTAGCGCAAGTATATGTAAAAGTTAACGTGGACGGAATTGAAATGGGAGGACGCGGCATTGCCCAGGATGTGCTTGAAGCATCTGCCAAAGCCTATCTAAATGCTGTCAACAGGGCGATATTACTCAAACATACAGCGAAGGAAAAACATCAGGCGACTGTATAAAATCATGAAAGGGGTGGAACGTGATGAAGAAAAAAATCGCTGTTTTGCCGGGAGACGGCATTGGAAAAGAAGTAGCGAACGGAGCTATTGAGGTTTTAAAGGCTATTGGACAATATTACAAACATGATTTTGAATTTGAATTCGGCTTAATTGGCGGAGAAGCGATAGATAAGTGCGGGACACCTCTTCCTGAAGAAACGATTGAATTATGTCGTTCAAGCGATGCGGTTTTATTAGGAGCTGTAGGCGGTCCGAAATGGGATAAAAATCTTCCTGAACTCCGTCCGGAAAAAGGATTGCTAGGCATTCGAAAAGAGTTGGACTTATTTGCAAATATCCGCCCTGTTCAAACTTATAAAGCCCTTCAAGAAATATCTCCGTTAAAGGGAGAAAAAATAGAAGATGTTGACTTGGTGATTGTACGCGAATTGACAAGCGGACTTTATTTCGGGAAACCGAGTGAAAGAATCGTTTCAGACGGAGAAGAAGCAGCGGTTGACACGCTTTTTTATAAACGGAAAGAAATTGAACGCATTTTAGAAACAGCTTTTCAAATGGCGCAAAAACGCCGAGGAAAAGTAACGTCTGTTGATAAGGCAAACGTGCTTACAACTAGCAAGCTTTGGCGTGAAATTGCTGAAGAATTGGCTTCAAAATACCCTGATGTCACATTGGAGCATATGCTTGTTGATAATGCGGCCATGCAATTGATCCGCATGCCAAGTCAGTTTGATGTGATTGTGACGGAAAATATGTTCGGTGACATTTTAAGCGATGAAGCATCCATGATCACTGGATCGTTGGGCATGCTTCCTTCAGCAAGCTTATCAAACAGTGGATTGCACTTATATGAACCAGTGCATGGATCAGCTCCTGACATTGCCGGCCAAAACCTGGCAAACCCTGTCGGAATGATCTTATCTGGTGCGCTCATGCTCCGCTATTCCTTTGATCTTCATGAAGAAGCTAGAGCCATTGAAAAAGCGGTTAAACATGTGTTGGATTCCGGAAAGTGCACGAGAGATTTAACAAATAATGAAGGTGCATTTATTCATACAACTGAAATGGTGGAAGAAATCAAAGAAGTGCTTGCGAACGATTATGCACTATTAAATATTATCGATTCCTACGAATAAAATGGGGGGGGTGTGGGCTTTTCCGGCAGGAGGAGCTCACCGTTTTCTTAATAGATACAAAACAGGAAATAGGGGGAAAAAGAAAATGAAGCCTCGAAACATAATAGAAAAAATCTGGGATGATCATGTGGTCGTAAGGGAAGAGGGAAAACCGGATCTGCTTTATATTGACCTTCATCTCATACATGAAGTTACATCACCGCAAGCTTTTGAAGGATTGAGACAAAACGGACGGAAAGTGAGACGTCCTGATCTCACCTTTGCCACAATGGATCATAATATCCCAACCGTGAACCGCTTTGTCATTGAAGATGATGTAGCTAAAAACCAAATAAGTGCTTTAGAAAGAAACTGCCAAGAATTTGGAATTACTCTGGCAGGATTAGACAGCGATGATCAAGGAATTGTCCATGTTATCGGTCCGGAATTAGGGCTTACTCTTCCAGGAAAGACTATTGTATGCGGAGACAGCCATACATCGACACACGGCGCTTTTGGGGCGCTGGCATTTGGAATCGGAACAAGTGAAGTAGAACACGTTTTGGCCACTCAAACATTATGGCAGCACCGTCCGAAAACTTTGCAAGTGAAAGTGACAGGATCTTTGTCAGAAGGAGTCACGGCCAAAGACGTCATCCTTTACATTATTGGAAAATTTGGTGTTGATTTCGGTACAGGCTATGTTATTGAATATTCGGGTGAAGTGATTGAAAGCTTATCAATGGATGAACGGATGACTATTTGCAATATGTCAATCGAAGCAGGTGCCCGCGCCGGTTTAATAGCTCCGGATGAAACAACCTTTAATTATATAAAAGGAAGAAAATATGCTCCGAAAGGGGAAGAGTTCGAAAAAGCAGTTGCTTACTGGAAATCTTTAAGATCTGATCCAGGAGCTACATTTGATAAAACAATTGAAATCCGCGGGGAAGACATCGCACCGATGGTTACCTGGGGTACAAATCCAAGCATGGTGCTGCCTGTTGACCATTCGATTCCGACACTTGAGGATGCACGCAATGAAAATGAAGCAGCTTCCTTCAAACGGGCGTATGAGTACATGGGACTTGAACCGGGAACGAACATTCAAGACATTGAAATCGATTATGTATTCATTGGATCATGTACAAACTCAAGACTAACTGATTTGCGTGCAGCGGCGAATGTAATTAAAGGACGAAAGGTTGCTCCAAATGTGAAAGCGATCGTAGTTCCAGGCTCCCAAAAAGTAAAACAAGCAGCAGAACAAGAAGGATTGCATGAAATTTTCATCAATGCTGGTTTTGAATGGAGAGATTCTGGATGCAGCATGTGTTTAAGCATGAATAACGATGTCGTGCCTCCTGGAAAACGATGTGCGTCTACTTCCAACCGCAACTTTGAAGGACGTCAAGGGAAAGGGGCAAGAACTCACTTAGTGAGTCCTGCAATGGCAGCAGTGGCAGCAATTTATGGTAAGTTTGTTGATATTCGGACAGAGAAGCTTGAAGCAGTAAAATGAGGAGGGAAGAAGCAGCATGCAGCCTTTTACAACATTAACTAGCCATATTGCAGTATTAAATAGAACAAATGTGGATACGGACCAAATCATTCCGAAACAATTTTTAAAACGAATTGAACGGACAGGTTATGGAAGATTTGCTTTTTTTGATTGGAGATATTTAGATAATGGTGAGGAAAATCCACAATTCGAGTTAAATCAGCCAGTCTACAAAGGCGCACAAATTTTGCTAGCTGGCGAAAATTTCGGTTGCGGTTCATCAAGAGAGCATGCTCCATGGGCTTTAGCAGACTTTGGTTTCCGCGCAATTATCGCGCCTAGCTTCGCAGATATTTTTTATCAAAACTGTTTAAAAAACGGAATCCTGCCGATACGGGTCAATGAAGAAGTGTTTGAAACATTGCTCAAAAAAGCGGAAGGAAATGTGTACGAATGTACGATTGATTTAGAACAGCAAAAAGTATTTGATCAAGAAGGATTTGAGTTTCATTTTGACATTAATGAACATTGGAAGGAAATGCTTTTAAATGGACGCGACGAAATAGGATTTACATTATTATATGAAGAGCAGATCAGCCAATTTGAACAAAAGGCAAAAGCGTGGGGATGATGATATTGCATCCTCCGCTTTTTCTTTTGATTCTTGTTTTCTCGTTGCCCAGCTGGTAAACTTGTAGCAAAATCATAAAGAGGTTTTCTACAATGAAAAAAGCGAATGGAAAAATCATTCCCTTTCCCCGACTTAAAGAACGATTGATTGAAAAAGGAATGAATGCGTTACATAATAAACAATTTGAACAAGCGCTCGACCTTTTTTTAGAGGCGAGATCTTGGAATTCAAATCACCCTGATATTGAAATAGGAATTGCTTTATGCTTAATGGAGCTTGGAGAATATCAGGAAGCAAAACAAATTTGTAAAAAAATGCTTCACGAAGCAAAAGGAAATTATTTTGAAATATTGCAGATGTATTTAACGATTTTAGTACAGCTTGGACAATATGATGAGGTAAAAACGACGATTGAAGCGGTTTTGGAAGAAAATAAACTTCCGGCAGCACATGCAGAACAGTTTTACAAGCTGCTTCATTTTAGCCGGAGGATGAGCGAAGAGCAAATCAGTCCAGAACCGAATGACGATGATCTTTTCAGCAGGCTGGACAAGCAAATTTCCTACATACATTCGATCAAAAATAATAATAATGTTAAAAAAAATTTACATACGATTGAAGAGATGCTTCAGTCAAAAACGGTCCATCCGGTTGTGAAAACAATGCTGCTGCAAATATTGCGAGATCATGAAATAGCACGAATAATGACCGTTGAGAAATTCGGGGAAACTACCGCTGTAAATCCTATCCATCTTCAAGATTTATTAGAAATGACGTTTGCCAAAAAAGTGCTCAATCTTTTGGACGATTTTTTAGGAAATGAAAATCCAACCCTTTTCGAAGCTGTAAAAGATATATGGATTCGTCATTTATATGTCATGTATCCTTTTCATCCTAAACCGGAAAATGCAAATATTTGGGCAGCAGCGCTTCATTACGTTGGCTACGAAATTTTTGGGATCGTCATCAAGCTGACGGAAGTTGAGCGGATTTACAACATAAAAAGTGCTGAGTTTATTTCAGTTTGCGATAAAATTAGACAAATTGAAGAAATTTCAAACATTAGATGGTAGAGTCCTATTGAAAGGATTGTATCCTATGGTATAATAAAATGGTTGTAAAATGTATATTTTTTGTATGCACCTTTCTTGCTATTGGTGCCGGTTATCCTTTTTTGACATATTTATTTTATGGCTTGTTTCTTTACGGACAAGGCATATAAAAAATTTTTATCGTGTACTCACGAATAATATTTATAGATTGTTGGAGGGAAACAAATGTCAGTTAAATGGGAAAAATTAGAGAAAAACGAAGGAGTCTTAACCGTTGAAGTAGATGCACAAACATTTAAAGAAGCGCTGGATCGAGCATTTAAAAAAGTTGTAAAAAATGTAGCCGTTCCAGGATTCCGCAAAGGAAGAGTGCCGCGCCCTATTTTTGAAAAGAGATTCGGTGTTGAGGCGCTATATCAAGATGCGCTTGATATTTTGCTTCCAGAAGTTTATCCAAAAGCGGTTGAAGAAGCTGGAATTGAACCGGTAGACCGTCCTGAAATTGATATTGAACAAATTGAAAAAGATAAACCGCTTATTTTTACGGCTAAAGTAACGGTCAAACCAGAAGTGAAACTTGGCGAATATAAAGGTTTGGATGTCCAAAAAGAAGATACAACCGTTACGGATGAAGATGTGGAAAACGAATTAAAACAGCTTCAAGAACGGCATGCTGAATTGGTTGTGAAAGAAGAAGGAAAAGTGGAAGAGGGAGATACAGTCGTCCTCGACTTCGAAGGTTTTGTTGACGGCGAAGCGTTTGAAGGCGGAAAAGCTGAGAATTATTCTTTGGAAGTCGGCTCCGGCACATTTATCCCTGGTTTTGAAGATCAGTTGATCGGGCTTGAAGCAGGCGAAGAAAAGGATGTTGAAGTAACGTTCCCTGAAGAATATCATGAGGAAAAGCTTGCTGGAAAACCGGCTGTCTTTAAAGTGAAAATTCATGAAATCAAAACGAAAGAACTCCCTGCATTGGATGATGAATTTGCAAAAGATGTAAACGATGAGGTTGAAACACTTGAAGAATTAAAGGCGAAAATTAGAGAGCGTTTAGAAGAGCAAAAGAACACACAAGCTGAAAATAAACTTCGTGATGAACTTGTTGAAAAAGCTGCAGAAAATGTTGAAGTGGACATTCCGCAAGTGATGATTGACAATGAACTTGAAAGAATGATGAATGAATTTCAACAACGCTTGCAATTGCAAGGCTTGAACTTAGAACTGTATTACCAATTCTCTGGCCAAAGCGAAGAAGAATTGCGTGAACAAATGAGAAAAGACGCTGAAAAGCGCGTGAAATATAACTTAACATTAGAAGCAATTGCGAAAGCTGAAAACATTGATGTGACAGAAGAAGAAGTAAATGAAGAGCTGCAAAAAATGGCTGACATGTACAATATGCCAGTTGAAAGCGTTAAGAGAGCACTCGGTTCAACAGAAGGAATAAAAGAAGATTTAAAAATTAAAAAAGCGGTCGATTTTCTTGTAGAAAATAGAAAAGATGTTGCATAATATAGTTACAGGAACATCATGATCTTTGATAAAGTTGATAACAAGGCGCGATTTGATCGTGCCTTGTTTTATAAAATGAAAAGCGTTAAATCGTTCGAAACTGTACATAATAATTGTCACATAACTATACATACTTTTCATTACCGCTTTTCTTTTGTTTTATGATAAAATGCGATACATACTTTTCTTTTGTTTGAAAAGCATTGTTCCCCGATTCATGCGTGCGGTTTATATATGGGTGGGGAGGCAATGAAGGAAATTAAGGGGTGATATCATGTTTAAGTTTAACGATGAAAAGGGACAGTTAAAATGTTCGTTTTGCGGAAAAACTCAAGATCAAGTGAGAAAGCTGGTTGCTGGTCCTGGCGTCTATATATGCGATGAATGTATTGAACTTTGCACAGAAATTGTAGAAGAGGAGCTTGGCACGGAAGAAGAGGCTGAATTTAAGGATGTTCCGAAACCGAAAGAAATTCTCAGCATCTTAGATGAATATGTAATCGGGCAGGAGCAGGCAAAAAAATCTTTGGCGGTTGCAGTTTACAACCATTATAAGCGGATTAATTCAAACAATAAAATTGATGATGTTGAGCTGTCCAAAAGTAATATTGTGTTAATCGGGCCGACAGGAAGCGGAAAAACGCTGCTTGCACAAACGCTTGCACGCATTTTGAATGTTCCATTTGCAATTGCTGACGCAACGTCGTTAACGGAAGCTGGATACGTTGGGGAAGATGTTGAAAATATTTTGCTGAAGCTAATCCAAGCTGCTGATTACGATGTGGAAAAAGCGGAAAAAGGAATTATTTACATCGATGAGATTGACAAAATTGCTAGAAAATCAGAAAATCCATCCATTACAAGAGATGTGTCTGGTGAAGGCGTCCAACAAGCACTTCTGAAAATTTTGGAAGGAACTGTAGCAAGTGTTCCTCCACAAGGCGGAAGAAAACATCCGCATCAAGAATTTATCCAAATCGATACGACTAATATATTATTTATTTGCGGCGGAGCATTTGACGGCATAGAGCAAATCATCAAGCGCAGATTAGGGCAAAAGGTCATTGGATTTGGAGCAGATAGCCGAAACAAAGAGCTTGATCAAAAGCAGCTGCTTTCAAAGGTGCTACCTGAGGATTTATTAAAATTCGGGTTAATTCCGGAATTTATCGGGCGTTTGCCTGTCATTGCCAGCCTTGAACCGCTTGATGAAGCAGCACTTGTCGAAATATTAACAAAACCGAAAAACGCGCTTGTTAAACAATATCAAAAAATGCTCGAGCTAGATGGCGTTGAGCTGGAATTTGAAGAAGAAGCATTATCAGAAATTGCGAAAAAAGCAATTGAACGAAAAACAGGTGCGCGCGGCCTTCGTTCTATCATTGAAGGCATTATGCTTGATGTGATGTTTGAATTGCCGTCTCGTGATGATATTACAAAATGTGTCATCACGGCAAACACTGTAAGAGAAAAAATTCCTCCGAAGCTGATTGCAAATGATGGAACCATTATAAATGAAGATACGAAAACTTCCGCATAAGACACGTTTTGACGGGCTTTTTAGTCTGAATTTGCAGCAGTTTGGTTTTGTAAAAGGATAGTTGTTCTCATAAAAATAAGAAGGATCGAGTTCATACAACTCGATCCTTCTTTTCATTAAAATCCGTCCTCAACATATGTTTAATCCGTATATGCAAAGGAGATAATAGGGGATAAACATTTGTTGAGGAGGAAACTCAGGATGAACTGGACAGGGATTGCCCTTTTCATACAATTAATTTTCGGAGTCATTGTCGGTCTTTATTTTTGGAATTTATTGCGGAATCAGCGGACGCAAAAAATTTCCATTGACCGCGAGTCGAAAAAAGAAATGGAACAATTGAGAAAAATGAGAGCTATCCAATTATCAAAGCCGCTTTCAGAACGAATTCGTCCAAAAAGCTTTTCTGACATCGTCGGACAGGAGGATGGCATCAAAGCATTAAAAGCGGCTTTATGCGGGCCGAATCCCCAGCATGTTATTATTTACGGACCTCCTGGTGTAGGAAAAACGGCTGCTGCAAGGCTCGTTCTTGAAGAAGCGAAAAGAAATAAAAAGTCTCCTTTTCAACATAATGCTGTTTTTGTTGAATTGGATGCAACAACAGCGAGATTTGATGAACGGGGAATAGCTGATCCTTTAATAGGTTCTGTTCATGATCCCATTTATCAAGGTGCTGGGGCGATGGGACAAGCCGGAATTCCACAGCCGAAACAAGGAGCAGTGACTCATGCACACGGCGGCGTGTTGTTTATTGATGAAATTGGCGAACTCCATCCCATTCAAATGAATAAACTGTTAAAAGTACTTGAAGACCGAAAAGTTTTTTTAGAAAGCGCCTATTATAGTGAAGAAAATTCTCAAATTCCAAGTCATATTCATGATATTTTCCAAAACGGTCTCCCGGCTGATTTTCGCTTGATCGGGGCAACTACAAGAACACCATCTGAAATACCGCCCGCCATTCGCTCGCGCTGCCTTGAAGTATTTTTTAGAGATTTAACGGCCGATGAACTCGCGGTCGTTGCTCGGAAAGCGGCTGAAAAAGTAAATGTAAAAATTTCAGAAAAAGGAATATCCATTTTAACTTCTTATGCCCGCAATGGAAGAGAAATTGCCAATATGATGCAAATTGCTGCTGGAATTGCTATCACCGAGGACCGAAATGAAGTGAAAGTCGAAGATATTGAATGGATTGTCCATTCCAGCCAGCTTACACCAAAATATGAAAAGAAAATTGGAAATGAACCTAAAGTTGGACTGGTGAACGGTCTTGCTGTTTACGGACCAAACAGCGGCTCTTTATTAGAGGTGGAAGTGACGGTTATTCCGGCAAAAGAAAAAGGAACGATCAACATTACAGGTATTGTAGAAGAAGAAAACATTGGCGACCGCGGAAAATCCATCAAAAGAAAAAGCATGGCCAAAGGCTCCGTTGAAAATGTCATAACAGTGTTACGATCAATGGGAGTTAATGCCCATGATTATGATATTCATGTAAACTTTCCCGGCGGGGTACCTGTTGATGGACCGAGTGCAGGAATAGCGATGGCAACCGGCATTTTTTCTGCTATCCACAAAATTCCTGTTGATAATACCGTTGCGATGACTGGAGAGATCAGCATTCATGGGAATGTAAAACCGATTGGCGGAATTATTCCAAAAATAAAAGCTGCCAAGATGGCAGGTGCCAAAAAAGTGATCATACCAGAGGAGAATATGCAGTCAATTTTAAAAACGATTGAAGACATTGAAATTATTCCTGTTCGAAGCTTTCAGGAAGTGTTAGATTGTGCGCTCATCAATCCTCCAACGGAGCAAATTTATCCAGAGACAATCATAGAGAAAAAATCGGTTTAAAGCAGCGTCTTCATTCCAAATGCCTAACAGGGTTCAGGCCGTGGCACTGAACCTTTATTTTTGTTGAGGCAGTTATTTATTCCTTTCAATAAAGATAAGTTTGAAAATAGACAGTGCAGAAAGAATAGGATAGAATTGAACAAGGACGCTGTATAATCTATTTTTCACATGATGGAGGTGTAAAAATATGGCGAAAAAAGAGAATAGAATCGTCCCCCTCCTACCGCTTCGAGGTTTGTTAGTTTATCCATCGATGGTGCTACATTTAGATGTAGGACGCGATAAATCTGTACAGGCGCTTGAGAAGGCGATGATGGATGATCATATGATATTTTTAACAACACAAAAGGAAGTTTCAATAGATGATCCAAAAGAGGATGATTTATACCATATTGGAACGCTGACGAAAATTAAGCAAATGCTCAAACTGCCGAACGGCACCATTCGCGTGCTTGTCGAGGGACAAAAAAGAGGCGAAATCAAAAGTTTTGAAAGCAAGGAACCATATATTTCTGTACAAGTTGATACTTATGAAGAACCGCTTCAAAAAGATGTTGAAGAAGAAGCTTTGATGCGAACTGCGCTTGAATATTTTGAGCAATACATAAAAATGTCTAAAAAAATTTCAAGTGAGACGTTTGCAACCGTTTTGGATATAGATGAACCAGGAAGATTGGCCGATATTATTGCTTCCCACTTGCCGATCAAGCTGAAAGATAAGCAAGAAATATTAGAAACATTTGATGTGAAAGAAAGATTAAATAAAATTATTCAAATGCTCCATAATGAGAAGGAAGTTCTGCAGCTTGAAAAGAAAATAGGCCAGCGGGTCCGTCAATCAATGGAACGGACGCAAAAAGAATATTATTTGCGCGAACAAATGAAGGCCATTCAAAAAGAGCTCGGAGAAAAGGAAGGGAAAACGGGCGAAATAGAAGATTTGACTGAAAAAATCGAAAAATCGGGAATGCCGGAACATGTTTATAAAACGGCTATGAAAGAGCTCAGCCGATATGAAAAAATCCCTTCAACATCCGCTGAAAGTGCGGTGATCCGCAATTATTTAGACTGGCTCATTTCCTTGCCGTGGAACAAGGCAACAGAGGACAGACTGGATATAAAGCTGGCGGAAGTGATCTTAAATGAAGAGCATTACGGACTAGATAAAGTAAAGGAACGGGTGCTTGAATATTTAGCAGTGCAAAAATTAACAAATTCGCTTAAAGGCCCTATTTTATGTTTAGTGGGACCGCCTGGCGTTGGGAAAACATCTCTTGCCCGTTCTGTTGCAAAATCATTAAATAGAAAGTTCGTTCGAATTTCTCTTGGCGGCGTTCGGGATGAATCGGAAATAAGAGGCCATAGAAGAACATATGTCGGTGCGATGCCGGGTCGGATCATTCAAGGGATGAAAAAAGCGGGAACGATTAATCCGGTATTTTTGCTGGATGAAATTGATAAAATGTCCAGCGATTTTCGTGGTGATCCTTCAGCTGCTCTCCTTGAAGTGCTGGATCCGGAGCAAAACCATAATTTCAGCGATCATTATATTGAAGAGCCGTATGATTTATCAAAAGTCATGTTTATTGCGACAGCTAATAATTTAGCAACTATTCCAGGTCCGCTGCGCGACAGAATGGAAATTATCACAATTGCCGGTTATACCGAATTAGAAAAAGTTCATATCGCCAAAGATCATCTTCTTCCAAAACAATTAAAAGAGCATGGACTGAAAAAAGGTCACTTGCAAATAAGAGAAGAAGCAATTTTAAATATAATTCGTTATTATACGCGCGAAGCAGGGGTAAGAGGGTTAGAACGCCAAATCGCAGCAATATGTCGAAAAGCAGCGAAAACGATTGTAACAGGTGAAAGAAAAAGAATTGTTGTAACCGCTAAAACTCTTGAAGACTTTTTGGGCAAAAAATTGTTTCGATACGGTCAGGCAGAATTGCAGGATCAAATCGGTGTGGCGACCGGTCTCGCATATACGACGGTCGGCGGCGATACGCTGTCCATTGAAGTGTCCATCTCTCCGGGTAAAGGCAAGTTGATTTTAACCGGAAAGCTCGGAGATGTCATGAAGGAATCGGCTCAAGCCGCTTTCAGCTATATTCGATCTAGAACAAAAGAACTAAAGATAGATCCAGATTTCCACGAACAATATGATATCCATATTCATGTGCCTGAAGGAGCTGTTCCAAAAGATGGACCGTCTGCAGGCATTACGATGGCAACGGCGCTTATTTCAGCATTAACTGGAAGACCGGTTCGAAAAGAAGTCGGAATGACAGGTGAAATTACTTTAAGAGGCCGCGTTCTGCCGATAGGCGGTTTAAAAGAAAAAACATTAAGCGCCCATCGTGCCGGTTTAAAGAAAATTATTTTGCCGAAGGAAAATGAAAAGGATTTAGATGATATACCGGAAAGCGTGAGAAAAGAATTGACTTTTGTTCTTGTCTCACATATGGATGAAGTATTAAAACATGCATTGGCAGGAGAAAAAGAATGAAGGTAACAAAAGCAGAAATTGTCATAAGTGCGGTTAAATCTGATCAATATCCATCAACCGATTTTCCAGAAATCGCTCTGGCAGGAAGGTCTAACGTCGGGAAATCTTCGTTTATTAATAAAATGATCAATAGAAAAAATTTGGCGAGAACCTCTTCAAAGCCTGGGAAAACGCAAACGTTAAACTTTTATTTAATTAACGATCAATTTTATTTCGTTGATGTTCCCGGATATGGATTTGCCAAAGTGTCGAAAAGGGAGCGGGAAAAATGGGGGAAAATGATCGAAGCGTATTTGCTCAAAAGAGAACAGCTTAAAGCATGTATTCTTATCATAGACATCCGCCATGCACCTACATCTGATGATGTCATGATGTACGAATTTTTAAAATATCATGGAATTCCTGCTGTAATTGTCGCCACAAAGGCGGATAAAATTCCTAAAGGAAAATGGCAAAAACACTTAAAAGTAGTGAAAGAAACGCTAAAAATGGAAAAAAATGATCCGCTTATTCTTTTTTCAGCAGAAACTGGTTACGGAAAAGAGGATGCATGGTCAGCCATTTATCCATTCCTATCATAAAATGAAATTGCTTTAGGCTGGATACAGAAGGAAAAGCTCGAGAAGCTTAACCGCTTCGAGCTGTTTCCTTTTATTTTTTTCTGAAAAACAATAAATACAAACCTGCAATAACAAAAAGAATCGGCCAAAAGGCTTGCCAATTGGAAACGCTCTTTTGAATAAAAGATGTCAAAGCGGAAGGAAAATAGTAAAGGAAACTTCCGATCAAAAGAAGGATAAATCCTTGTGCAAATCCGCTTTTTGCTTGAGCAGACCGAATAATGAAAGCAAGGGCAATGATCCAGATCATTGCGGTTAAATCATCAGGCCAGAACGGGAATGATTTTCCCCATAAAAAATGGATGCCAAGGCCAAGCAGCAGAACGGCAGGAACGATTGCTTGGTCATCCTTTTCCGCTTTTGCCTGAACCATAAAGGCGATGCCAAACATGATAAAAAAGAAAGGCAAAGTGTTCATGTTCATATTGAAAAAGAGATCGAAATTTTTCAACAAGAAATAAAGCCCGATCTCCAGCATAATCATAGCAACAAACGTCCAACGCACTTAACGATCACCTCTGTTTTGATGACTTGATTCCGGCTCTCTTTTTTGATAATATTTTTAATATAATAATTAATATAATTTATATCTGTTTCTTACTTTATCATCATATCATACAGTTTCATATACTGTTCACATTTTTTTGTCGATATTTTGTTATAATAAAGTCAGTATGTATTTGCTTTTGGGGGGTCGGAGATGCATATTTTAGCTGTTGGGTTAAATTATAAAACAGCCCCTGTTGAAATTCGCGAAAGGTTGAGTTTTAGCAGCAATGATTTAGCTTCTGCAATGAAACGGTTGAAGAATGAAAAAAGCATTTTGGAAAACGTGATCGTTTCCACCTGCAACCGGACAGAAATCTATGCAGTTGTTGATCAGCTTCATACAGGGCGTTATTATATAAAAGCATTTTTAGCTGAATGGTTCAATATGGACATTGAGGAGTTCGATTCGTATCTAAAATACTTTGAAAATGAACAGGCTGTTCAGCACTTGTTTCGGGTGGCATGCGGCCTGGATTCTATGATTTTAGGCGAAACGCAAATTTTAGGACAAGTCCGTTCAAGCTTTTTATTAGCTCAAGAACATAACACGATCGGAACGATTTTTAATCAACTGTTTAAACAGGCAGTAACATTGGCTAAAGAAGCCCATTCGGAAACGGAAATCGGTTCAAATGCTGTTTCCGTCAGCTATGCTGCCGTAGAATTGGCAAAAAAAATTTTCGGCGACCTATCCAGCAAGCATGTGCTTATTTTAGGCGCAGGAAAAATGGGAGAGCTTGCCGTACAAAATTTACATGGCAGCGGAGTCAAACAAATTACGGTTATGAACCGTACATTTGAAAAGGCGAGTGAATTGGCGAAGCGTTTTTCCGGACAAGCAAAAATGATGTCTGAGCTTCAGTGTGCGCTTATTGAGGCAGATATTTTAATTAGTTCAACAGGTGCAAAGAGTTTTGTGATTTCGAAAGACATGATGTTAGATGTTGAAAAGTTAAGAAAAGGCCGCCCGTTTCTGATGGTGGATATTGCGGTTCCACGCGATTTAGATCCTGCATTGAGTGAAATAGACAGCATTTTTTTATATGATATTGATGATTTGGAAGGAATTGTCGAAGCGAATTTGCAGGAAAGAAAAGAAGCGGCTGAACAAATTGAAATCATGATCGAGCGAGAGGTCTTGGAGTTTTCGAAATGGCTGAATACATTAGGGGTTGTTCCGGTTATTGCTGCATTGAGGGAAAAAGCTCTTCTTATCCAATCGGAAACAATGAAAAGTATTGAACGGAAGCTGCCGAATTTGACAGAACGCGAAAGAAAAATATTAAATAAACATACGAAAAGCATTGTCAATCAAATGTTGAGAGATCCGATTTTAAAAGTGAAAGAGCTGGCTGCTCTTCCAAATGGCGAACAATCTTTGGAATTATTTAAAGAGATTTTTAATTTAGATTTAGATGAAGAATTAATAGAACAAACTCCTTCCGTTCAATTAAAAACGCATTCAAAAAATGTTTCACTTGAAATGTAAGTGAAAGGAAAAACTAATATATGTTTGATTGGAATATCATTAGATTAAACGAATTGATGATTGTTTTATATGCATTGAGCGTTTTCTTATATTTTATAGATTTTTTGCATCATAACCGGAAGGCAAACAAAATAGCCTTCTGGTTACTTTCTATTGTCTGGGTTTTACAATCCTTTTTTTTATTTTCGCAAATGGCGCAAACGGGCAGATTTCCGGTTTTAAACATAGCGGAAGGTCTTTATTTTTATGCATGGGTATTGGTCACTCTTTCCCTTGTGATCAACCGGCTGCTTCGAGTCGATTTTATTGTCTTCTTTACGAATGTCATTGGTTTTATCATTATGGCCATCCGGACGTTTGCTCCTTCAGAGGCAGTATCGACTGAAGTATCCAGCAGGTTAATTTCAGAACTGTTATTGATCCATATCACGATGGCGATACTATCATACGGAGCGTTTTCGCTTTCATTTGTTTTTTCCATTCTTTATTTGATACAGCACAACTTATTAAAAAAGAAAAAATGGGGGAAAAGGCTTCATCGCATTCAAGATTTGGCAAAACTGGATTATATGACATATGTTTTAAATATGATCGGTGTACCTATATTGCTATTAGCTCTCATTTTAGGAATGATATGGGCTTATTTAAAAGTGCCAAATTTGAACTGGTATGATGCAAAAGTGATCGGCTCATTTTCTGTTTTAGGCATATACAGTTTTTATTTGTATGCCAGAGTAGTAAAAGAGTGGCAATGGAAAAGAATTGCCTTTTTAAACGTTGCCTCATTTTTAGTGCTGTTAGTTAATTTCTTTTTATTTGGAAGCTTATCGAATTTCCATTAATGCATGTGCTCAGGAGGATGTTTATGCGAAAAATTATTGTCGGGTCAAGGCGAAGTCGGTTAGCAATCGCCCAAACAAATTGGGTGATCGAGAGATTAAAAGAGCTTGGAGCCCCATTTGAATTCGAAATAAAAGAAATTGTCACAAAAGGTGATAAAATAGTTGATGTCACTCTTTCAAAAGTAGGCGGGAAAGGCCTTTTTGTAAAAGAAATTGAGCAGGCTATGCTAAACGGTGATATTGATATGGCCGTGCACAGCATGAAGGATGTGCCGTCTGTCTTGCCGAATGGCTTGACGATCGGCTGCATTCCTAAACGAGAAGATTACCGCGATGTTTTGATTTCGAAGGATTGCCAAACTTTAAGAGATTTGAAAGCTGGCGCTGTTGTTGGAACGAGCAGCTTAAGAAGGAGCGCCCAAATTTTAGCCGTCCGCCCCGATGTAACCGTCCGTTGGATTCGCGGAAATATTGATACGCGTCTAAAGAAGCTGCGGGAAGGCAACGATTATGATGCAATCATTTTAGCAGCAGCAGGTCTTAAACGAATGGGCTGGAAAGACGAATTGGAAAAAGCGTACTTTTTACCGCCTGATATGTGCGTTCCGGCAGTCGGTCAGGGAGCTTTGGCGATAGAATGCCGAGAAGATGATCATGAACTGCTTGCAGCTTTAAGAAAACTAAATGACGAACGGACGGAGAAAGCCGTTTTAACAGAGCGGGCTTTTTTGCATGATATGGAAGGAAGCTGTCAAGTGCCTATTGCCGGTTTAGCTCAAGTTGATGAAAATGAAGAAATTGTGTTAACAGCACTTGTTGCATCTCCGAATGGAAAAACGGTATATAAAGAGACGAAAACTGGAAAAGATCCGAATTTACTTGGAAAGGATATGGCAGCACTTCTATCGTCTCAAGGCGCCAAAGAGCTGGTCGAACAAGTGAGAAAGGAGCTAAACCATGAATGAGTGCTGAAAAACCATTGAATGGTTTTAATGTGTTAGTGACGAGAGCGAACAGCCAGGCTGCCGAATTCTCAAAGAAAATTCAAGCGGCGGGAGGCTGTCCTATAGAAGTTCCGTTAATTGCAACGAGGAAAACAGAAACGGATTTCAATGCCCTCCCCGTTTTAAAACAGTTAACATCTAAAGACTGGATTGTTTTTACTAGTGCAAACGGCGTTCAATATTTTTCCGAACATGTAAAAGACTTGTCATTGGAATTAGAAGATCTGAAAAACGTCAACGTTGCTTGTGTCGGTATAAAGACAAAAACAGCTGCGGAGAAAATAGGATGGAAGGTTTCTTTATGTCCTGAAGAGTTTCGTGCCGAAAGCTTAGCCGAAGAATTAATCGATCATGTTCGGCAAGACAGCAAAATAGTAATTGCCCGCGGGAATTTGGCACGCACTTATTTACGTGAAGTATTAACAGAAAAAAAGATTTTTTTCTTTGATTTTGTTGTTTATGAAACAATACAATTGTTGGAAAATGAAAAAGAAGTGTTGCATTTGCTTGAAAATAAAACGATTGATTTTATTACGCTGACGAGTTCTTCCACAGCTTCTGCATTTATGCAAATTGTCAAAAGAAACGGGTTGGAAAACAGGGTTCGGGATATTGTGTTTGTTTGCATCGGACCGATAACAAGAGATAAATTGCTGTCTTATAAAATAAAGTGTACTTGCATTATGCCGGAAAAATATACAATTGATGGAATGCTGGAAAAAATGTGTACATACGCAGAAAAAAGGGAGGAATAGATCATGCTGAGTTTTGCACGGCACAGACGATTGCGGCATACAGCTAATCTGCGGGCTATGGTCAGGGAAACCCGCCTTCATAAAGAAGATTTAATATATCCGATTTTTGTTGTCGAAGGAGAAAATCAAAAAAATCCAGTGCAATCGATGCCGGGAGTTTTTCAAGTTTCATTGGACCTGTTAAATGAAGAAATTGAAGAAGTTGTCAAGCTGGGAATTAAATCAGTTATTTTATTCGGCATTCCTCATGAAAAGGATGAAGTCGGTTCAGGAGCATACCATGATCATGGCATCGTGCAGCGGGCTATCGCTCAAATTAAACAGCAGCATTCTGATCTTGTCGTTATCGCAGATACTTGTCTATGCGAATATACTGATCACGGTCATTGCGGAGTTGTGGAAAACGGACAAATTGTAAATGATGCTTCGTTAAAATTATTAGCCAAAACAGCTGTCAGTCAGGCAAAAGCCGGGGCGGATATAATTGCTCCATCCAATATGATGGACGGATTTGTCGCAGCCATTCGGGAAGCGCTTGATGAAGAAGGATTTGTTCATATTCCAATTATGTCATATGCGGTCAAATATGCCAGTGCTTTTTACGGACCGTTCCGGGAAGCAGCTGAAAGCACGCCGAAATTCGGTGATCGGAAGACGTACCAGATGGATCCGGCTAACAGGCTGGAGGCATTAAGGGAAGCAGAAGCAGATGTTGAACAAGGATGCGATTTTTTAATTGTGAAACCGGCGCTTTCTTATTTAGACATTGTCCGTGATGTTAAAAATCATTTTAACCTTCCTGTCGTTGCTTATAATGTAAGCGGCGAGTACTCAATGATTAAAGCGGCAGCTGAAAATGGATGGATTGATGAAAAAGGCACTGTCCTTGAAATGCTTACAAGCATGAAAAGAGCCGGCGCGGATTTAATTATTACGTACCATGCAAAAGATGTTGCCCGTTGGTTAGATGAACAGTCTGATTATTGAAAAGGGGGCTCATTTCATGAAATATGAACGTTCGATAAAAGCATTTGAAAAAGCGAAGACATTGATGCCCGGCGGGGTCAACAGCCCTGTGCGCGCGTTTAAATCCGTTCAAATGAATCCGATCTTTATTGAGCGCGGAAAAGGTTCTAAAGTGTATGACATTGATGGCAACGAATATATTGATTATGTTCTTTCATGGGGACCGTTAATTTTAGGACATGCCAATGACAGAGTTGTTGAAGCATTAAAGAAAATAGCGGAGCAAGGAACGAGCTTTGGGGCACCGACCTTGATTGAAAATAAGCTGGCGGAGCTTGTTGTGGAGAGGGTTCCTTCCGTTGAAATTGTGCGGATGGTGAACTCTGGTACGGAAGCGACAATGAGCGCATTGCGCCTTGCCCGCGGATATACGGGAAGAAATAAAATTTTAAAATTTGAAGGATGTTATCATGGCCATGGAGATTCGCTGCTCATTAAGGCTGGATCAGGAGTTGCCACATTAGGGCTTCCGGATAGTCCAGGGGTGCCGGAAGGAATTGCCCAGCATACGATTACTGTTCCATATAATGATTTAGAGAGCGTCCGCTTTGCTTTTGAAAAATTTGGCGAAGACATAGCTGCCGTGATCGTCGAGCCAGTAGCCGGAAATATGGGTGTTGTACCGCCTAAAGAAGGCTTTTTAGAAGGCTTGCGCGAGATCACCAAACAATACGAATCGCTTCTGATTTTTGACGAAGTGATGACCGGTTTTCGCGTTGACTATCATTGCGCCCAAGGATACTTTGGAGTGACTCCGGATTTGACATGTTTAGGAAAAGTCATTGGAGGAGGACTTCCAGTCGGAGCCTATGGCGGACGGGCGGACATCATGGAAAAAATCGCTCCTGTCGGTCCTATTTATCAAGCGGGGACACTTTCAGGAAATCCGCTTGCGATGACAGCCGGATATGAAACACTCATTCAGCTTACACCAGACACATATAAAGAATTTAAAAGAAAAGCGGATAAATTAGAGGAAGGATTGCGCAAAGCTGCTCAAAAATATGAAATCCCTCATACAATTAATAGAGCGGGATCAATGATCGGATTTTTCTTTACAAATGAAGATGTTGTCAATTACGAAAAAGCAAAAACATCAAACCTTGATTTTTTTGCAAAGTATTATCGTGTTATGGCGGATGAAGGCATTTACTTGCCTCCTTCCCAATTTGAAGGAATGTTTCTGTCAACAGAGCATTCGGATGAAGATATTGAAAAAACAATAGAAGCATGTGAAAAAGCTTTTTCGGTTTTGAGATAACGAGCTAAAAGGACTAGCTTCTGATTGAAGCTGGTCCTTTTATTTTTGTTTCCCGTGCATATTTTGCCATCCTCCTTCATACATCTTTAATGGCACGATAAATTAGATTGATTGGAGAAAGGAGGAAGTCCGCATGTCCATTGAAGAAACGTCCGTTTTACGATTTTCGGTAGAGGAATCGGTCTTGTTTCGCCATCATTTTCAACCTTCTGAACTATTGTCCATTTCACTGGAACCTGACATCTCAATTGAAGAACATGATGGATATGTAACGATAAAAGGTGCTCTAGAGCTTTCCGGAGAATACAAATTCGATGGAGAGGAGCAACAGAATGATAAACTTCTTCAAACCTCCTCCATCGCCCGTTATATACAAAATGTAGAAGCGAGAAATGACGGTGTAATGGAATTTAGACACGAGCTTCCGGTCGATATTACAATACCGAAAAAAAGAATTGCCAATTTAGAAGAGGTGTTTGTGGCGATTGAATCATTTGATTATGATTTTCCGGAAGCAAATGGTTTAAAGCTTATAGCTGATCTATCCATTTACGGAATTCGAGAAGAGAAGGCGGAAGAAACTGCTGCAAATGAAGTGGACGAGATCATAGATGCTGAAGCGGAAATCTCATCCGTTCGACAGTCTGATGAAAGGGAAGAAGATGAAACCGAATCAACGATCAAAGAAAATCGTTTCAACGATGAACCAATCAACAAAGCGGAAAATATTGAAAAAGACAATGAACAGAAAAGTCTTAATGAATATTTCGAATTCGATACAGCCGAACGCGATCAAAATGAGCAAATCGAACATGATCGTGATGCTGTTCAAAAGGATGACAATGAAGAGACGGCAGACATTGTTTTTATGATGCCATTAAAGAGAGAAGAAGAAACGGAAACGGATTACGATACATTCACTGTTGAAGCGAAGAAAAATCAAGTCAGTTTGGAAGAGAAAGGCCGCATAGAAGAAGAAAAGCCAGTGATCAATAAAATTTCCAATTATGTCGAAAAAGACGATGAAGAAAAAGAATCTGTAAGGAAAAATGATAACACCTTATATTTAACGAAATTGTTTACGAAAAATGAGGAAGAAGAATTTTCTAAATTAAGAATGTACATTGTCCAGCAGGGAGACTCGCTCGAAAATATTTGCGAACGCTACAACATTACGCTCCAGCAGCTCAATCGAGTAAATCAATTTCACCATGATAAAGAGATTAGTGAAGGAGACATTTTATATATCCCGGTTCTTGAAACACAACAAACGTAATTTTTGCAAGCGGCTTGAGAGGGATCCAACCACCTCAAGCTTTTCTTTATTTTCTTTAAAGGCGTGTGGGAAGATGAGCGATGATCTGAAAACGGCCATGAGGATTTTGCAGCATTATCCAATCAAACCGATTTATTTAGAGAAAAAAACAAAAAATGTCTTGAAAATTCATTGTGAAAAAAGAACATATGCTTTAAAACGAACAACGATTAAAAAGCAAAGAAACATTCTAAAATTATATTCAATTTTTCACGACTTTCCATCTTTAGGAATCGTGCCGATTTATAGGACAACGAACGGAAATGTGTTTGTTAATGACTCAACGCAATCGTTTTATTTAATGCCTTGGATGGAAGGTTCAATCGTTGATGAAAAAAATGCCTCAATCCTTTTTTACCACTTAGCGAAACTCCATAAAAAAACAAAACAGGAAATCAACATACCTCTAGTTCAGCTCGAAAATGTGTATCAACAGATTCAGAACAAGTGGAAGAGAAATTTCAACCTGCTGGAAGCATTTATGGAACAAATCGAAAAAAAATGGTATATGTCGCCTTTTGAATTGGCGGTCTTCAGCTATTATTTTGAAACGAGGCAAGCCATCTTATTTGCTGAAGCAAAGCTTGATGAGTGGTATAACGAAATAAAGCAATCCCCTCACATGCGAATTGCACTGAACAAAGTAAATGTCTCCTTATCTCATTTTCTGTTAGATCCAAAAGGGAAAATTTATTTTATTAATATGGAAGATGCAGCATTTGCTACTCCAATTTATGACCTTTTCTTAATGTTTATGAACCTCTCCGAAGCGGAACCAACCGTTAGTGATGAAAATGTGCAATATATATCAGATTACGAAAAAGTGCTTCCTTTAACAAAAACTGAGAGATTGCTGTTGGTAAGCTATTTATCTTATCCAGCCAAATTATTAAAGCTTGTCCGGCAATATCAAAAAAAGAAAAGCGAAAAGGGAGAATTAGAATATTGCAAACAGCTGTTAAGAGCATACTGGCAAATGAAAAATACCGGGTACATTGCTTTAAAATGGAATGAAAAACTAGAAAACGATTCATTGGCATCAGAATGAATGGGGGATCTGTCAGCTTTAACCCCGTTCCATATACAACGCGGCTGCTAGAAATAGTAAAATGGCTAATAAAATAATATCAAACATAGTTGGTAAAAGGATTGTTCGAATTCCCTGAAAAATCGTTAAAGGAACGATGAACTGTTCAAGAGTAGATCGGAATTGTTTAATAAACGATTGAATATAGTATGGTTTTATTTTTTTTCTCATGTTGATCACCTTCAACTTTGTTAATTTATATTATGAAATAAAGAACATTTTGTGATTTTTGTTTAAAGGTTAAGGAAGATGGGGAAAATATTGACGAAAAAAACAATTTTTTAGTACTATTAAATATAGAAATTTATATAGTTTGTGAAAATGTGTTGAAGGGGAGTAGTACAACGAACGACTCCTTCCAGAGAGGGAAATCGCAGGCTGGAAGATTTCCTAGGAGATCCCGTTGGAAAGTCGCCCTGGAGCAGCTTCCTTGAAAGCTTTTAGTAAAGGGAGCCGGCATTAGCCGTTACCTGAAAGAAGTGCACAGATGTATCTGTGAAAAAAGGTGGTACCGCGAAAACATCTCCTTTCGTCCTTTTAGGATGGAAGGAGTTTTTATATTTTAGAATGAAAATAAGGAGGTTTTCATAAATATGTCGAATTCAGAAATCACTCTTTCCCCAAAATACGATCCGAAAACGGTTGAAGAGGATCGGTATGCATTTTGGCTCGAGGGAAAATTTTTTGAAGCAAAAGATGATGAGGGGAAAACTCCTTTCACGATCGTTATTCCTCCGCCAAACGTCACCGGTAAGCTTCACCTTGGACATGCATGGGATACAACTCTTCAAGATATTATTACCCGAATGAAGCGAATGCAAGGGTACGATGTTTTGTGGCTGCCAGGGATGGATCATGCGGGAATCGCCACACAAGCCAAGGTGGAAGCAAAGCTGCGCGAAGAAGGGAAAAGTCGGTATGATCTCGGGCGGGAAAAATTTGTAGAAGAAACATGGAAATGGAAGGAAGAATATGCAGACCATATTCGCAAACAATGGGCAAAATTAGGCCTAGGTCTTGACTACACAAGAGAGAGGTTCACCCTTGATGAAGGTCTTTCAAAAGCTGTAAGAGAGGTTTTTGTATCGCTTTATAAAAAAGGTCTTATTTATCGAGGAGAGTACATTATTAACTGGGATCCGGTGACAAAAACAGCCCTTTCCGATATCGAAGTCATTTATAAAGAAGTGAAAGGGGCTCTTTATCATTTAAAATATCCGCTGGCTGATGGATCCGGATATATTGAAGTCGCGACCACTCGCCCGGAAACGATGCTTGGGGATACAGCAGTGGCTGTTCATCCTGATGATGATAGGTATAAGCATTTAATCGGAAAAACAGTGAAGCTGCCAATAACAGGACGGGAAATTCCGATCGTCGCAGATGAATATGTCGATATGGAATTCGGTTCAGGAGCAGTAAAAATAACTCCTGCACACGATCCGAACGACTTTGAAATCGGAAACCGCCACAATTTAGAAAGAATATTAGTCATGAATGAAGACGGGACAATGAATGAAAAAGCTGGAAAATATGAAGGAATGGATCGCTTTGAATGCCGGAAGCAGTTGGTGAAAGACCTGCAGGAGGAAGGAATTTTATTTAAAATTGAAGAGCATATCCATTCCGTAGGCCATAGTGAACGAAGCGGAGCAGTTATCGAGCCGTATTTATCAACTCAATGGTTTGTGAAAATGAAGCCTTTGGCCGAAGCTGCTTTGAACCTTCAGAAAACAGAAGGGAAAGTTCATTTTATTCCTGAACGATTTGAAAAAACGTATTTGCATTGGCTGGAAAACATTCGCGACTGGTGTATTTCCCGTCAGTTATGGTGGGGACATCGCATTCCAGCTTGGTATCATAAGGAAACAGGCGAAGTTTATGTTGATCATGAGCCGCCTAAAGATATTGAAAATTGGGAGCAGGATCCAGATGTGTTAGATACATGGTTCAGCTCTGCTTTATGGCCGTTTTCAACAATGGGCTGGCCTGATAAAGAGGCAAAAGATTATAAACGCTATTATCCGACAGATGTCCTTGTTACCGGGTATGACATTATTTTCTTTTGGGTTTCGCGGATGATTTTCCAAGGATTGGAGTTTACTGGGAAAAGACCGTTTAAAGATGTTTTGATTCATGGACTTGTGCGCGATTCAGAAGGAAGAAAAATGAGCAAATCATTAGGCAATGGCGTCGATCCGATGGATGTTATTGACAAATACGGTGCGGACTCTTTGCGCTACTTTTTAGCTACCGGCTCAAGCCCAGGACAGGATTTAAGATTCAGCTTTGAAAAAGTAGAAGCCGTGTGGAATTTTGCCAATAAAATATGGAACGCCTCCCGCTTTGTACTGATGAATTTGAACGGTTTAACATATGAAGAAATTGATTTAAACGGAAAAAAATCAGTGGTAGATAAATGGATTCTCACACGGTTAAATGAAACGATTGAGCTTGTCACAAGACTTGCGGAAAAATATGAATTTGGCGAAGCCGGTCGGGTGCTGTACAATTTTATTTGGGATGATTTTTGCGACTGGTATATTGAAATGGCAAAAATTCCGCTGTACGGAAATGATGAGGAAGCGAAAAAGACAACTCGTTCCATTTTGGCATATGTGTTAGATCAAACATTGCGACTCCTTCATCCTTTTATGCCGTTTATAACAGAAGAAATTTGGCAGCACCTTCCTCATCAGGGAGAATCGATTACAATTGCTTCATGGCCGGTTGTACGTCAGGAGCTTTCTGATGAAAAAGCTGCAAACGAAATGAAGCTTCTAGTTGATGTGATTCGCTCAGTCCGTAATATTCGCGCTGAAGTGAACACGCCGATGAAGAAGCAGGTGGATATGATCATTCATGCTCATAGTGAAGAAGTTAAAAACCAGTTGGAGAAAAACCGCAGCTATTTAGAGAGATTTTGCAATCCTAGCTCATTAACAATTGATACAAACATTGAAGCTCCTGACAAGGCTATGACAGCTGTTGTGAGCGGGGCAGAAGTATTTCTTCCTCTTGAAGGACTCATTAATGTGGAAGAAGAAATCAAACGGCTTGAAAAAGAATTAGAGAAATGGAATAAAGAAGTCGAGCGCGTTCAGAAAAAGCTTGCCAATGAAGGATTTATTAAAAAAGCACCGAAAGAAGTCGTAGAAGAAGAGCGGGCAAAAGAAAAGGACTATTTAGAAAAACAGCAGGCGGTGTTAAAACGACTTCAGGAGCTGAAAGGCTAAAACAAATCCGGGTATGCCCCGGATTTTCTTCCATCAAAACGTTTATGATACATCCGGCCATTCAAATTCATTGAAAATGTTCGAGAGTTCAAGGAGGGAAATTTATATGTTTCAAACATATGAAGAAGCACTCAAGTGGATACATTCCCGCCTAACCTTTGGAATAAAGCCTGGTCTCCAGCGAATGGAATGGATGATGGAAAAGCTTGATCATCCGGAAAGAAGATGCCGCTTCATTCATGTAGCCGGAACAAACGGGAAAGGATCAACGATTGCTTTTATGCAAGAGGTGTTAAAAGCCGCTGAATATAAAGTAGGTGCTTTCACCTCGCCTTATTTGGAATCATTCAATGAACGAATTACGATAGATGGCAATCCCATTTCTGAAGAGGAAATATTGCAGCTATCCAATGTGATCAAACCGGTTGTTGACGAGCTTGAGAAAACGGAGCTTGGAGCACCGACAGAGTTTGAAGTCATTACTGCGATGATGTTTTATTATTTTGGTAAAATCAACGTGCCGGATGTTGTTTTATTAGAAACAGGACTCGGGGGAAAATGGGATTCTACGAATATTGCGAATCCTATTCTTTCAGTGATTACAATGATTGGACATGATCATTTAAACATCCTTGGCTCAACGATAGAAGAGATTGCAGAGCAAAAGGCAGGTATTATTAAAAACGGAGTTCCTGTCATTACAGCTGTGGAACAAAAGGAAGCCCTTGATGTCATTGAGCGTGTTGCAAAAGAAAAAAAAGCAAAGCATTATTGGCTCACTAGGGATTTTCACGCAGGAGATTTTGATGAATTTTTTGTACAAACCCCCTTTAAACGATATAACAGCCTTTCATTACAGATGAAAGGAAACCATCAAGCGATCAATGCTGCACTGAGTGTCATGACGCTTGATTATTTAAGAGTTTATTATTCGTTTATCATAGAGGAGGAGCATATACAGGAAGGACTGAAGCGCACTTTTTGGAAAGGGCGGTTTGAAGAAGTAAAGGAAAAACCGAGAGTCATTTTGGACGGAGCACATAATCCGGAAGGAATGGCAGCGTTGAAAGAAACTGTACAAAAGTTTTACCCTGATAAGAAAATCATCATGTTATTTTCGTGTGTGAAGGACAAGCAATATAAAGAAATGATCGAGCAGGCTGCACAAACGGCAAATCGAATTATTTTTACAACCTTTCATTTCCCGAAAGCAGCTGATGCGAAAGAATTATACGAGGCTTGCGACATGAAGGATAAAGAGTATGAAGACAATTGGGAGCTTGCCTATGAAAAGATTATCAACACAATGGATGACGAAACGGTTCTCATTATTACAGGTTCCCTTTATTTTATCGGTGAAGTGAGAAAACATATAAAACATAGCTCATGAGTACGAGGATGTCGAAAAATAACGACAACAATTATGAACGAGGCGACAAATGTCTCGTTCTTTTTTATTTTACATATGTTAGCATAAAAAAAAGTTTGTCCAGCATAAAAAGGGCGGTGATCATTTTGGACAAGCCATCATCGAAAATAACCATTAAAATCAACGGTCAGGAAAACAATTTTTCCAACGACACGGATGTTTCTGCTGAACCAAGTGAAACTGGCAAACAATTAAAAGTATCCAGCTGGGAGGAAAAGGTGAAGGCTGAAAAAGAAATGGCAGCATCAGAGGATAAGAACGAAGAGGAGACATCTTTTCCTTGGATTTTGCCGGATGATGAGGAGGATAAGAAAGAAAACCCGAAAATAGCCTTCTCAAAGAACAATAGCAGAACGCTGCCTCCTAAAATAAAAAATTATGTGATATCGATCATATTTGCTGTTATTCTTGGACTGAGTTTTGGTGTTTTAGCCCTGCAATTTATTTCAAACGATTCAATGCCTGTATCATCTGAATTGAGGGATGTGTCAAAGTCTCCTCAAAGACAGAATGTTAGCAATGCTTCAGCGCCAAGCGGTGCGGAAAACATCGTTTTTGAAGTTTATATGGTACAAGCCGGAAAATTCACAAAAAAAGAAGGGGCGGAAACCGTCAGCGGGCAGATAAAGGCTAAAGGATTGCCTTCTGTTATCGTTCCACAAGGCGGCGATCATTACGTATTCGTTGGGGCAGCGTTGGATAAAAAGACAGCAGAAGAGTTGAAAAACATGGCTGAATCACATCAAATTGAAACGTTTGTGAAAAAGATGAAATGGGAAGGAAAGGTGGAAAACGAAAAAACAAAAACGGTCGTTGAGGAGATGCTGAAGCTGTCTTCGTCTTTTGTGAATGGAACCGCCCCGGAACAAGAGAAAGTAGAGTCATTATTAAATGAGGCTGGTCAAATAAAAGACGATTCAATTTTGGCAGCAGTAAAAAAACTGCAAACAGAAAAATCGGCAAATGAACAGCTATGGAGCCTGCAGCAGTCGCTGCTAGATTTTTTTGAAAAACTTTCTTGATAACGGGAAAGCGTTTGCTCGAGCATACGTTTTCTTTTTTTATTTTCACAAGCAGTTTTCCTTAGATAATGTAGTTTTTTCTGTAAATTGAATAAATGTTTTTATTAATGGCGATTAGATAATTCTTTTTTGAAAAATTGTTTGCAAAAGCCTTTTTTGATAACATACGGATAGTATTGGTTGAAAGGATGAAATAAAAATGGAACGCCTCATACTTGCATCAAGCTCTCCGCGAAGAAAAGAACTCCTCAAGCTGTTAGGAATACCATTTGCTGTGATTGAAAGCAATTTGGAAGAGAGGCTGGACGAAGAAGCTGAACCCGAAAAAGCCATTCAAAAACTTGCCTTTCAAAAAGCCTTTCATGTAGCCGAAAGGTATAAAGATGCATATGTCATCGGAGCAGATACGGCGGTGATCCTCGAAAATCGAATACTAGGAAAGCCGAAAGACCGCCGTGACGCCTATTACATGTTAAAATCACTTTCTGGGAAAACACATACTGTTTTAACAGCAGTTTCGATTATTCATGGTGAAAAGCATACGACATTTTCTGAATCAACAAAAGTTACTTTTTGGCCGCTTTCAGACGATGAAATCCTGGAATACATTGAGACAAACGAACCGATGGACAAGGCGGGTGCTTATGGAATTCAACATTTCGGCTCATTGCTAGTGAAAAAAATTGATGGCGATTATTTTACAGTTGTCGGTCTTCCTGTTTCAAGACTGTACAGAGAATTAAAAAATTTTGGATTTCACTGGTAACAAACAAGGGGGAAAGATATGCTCGCTATTCGAGATTTTCCAGAAGAAGAAAGACCAAGGGAACGATTGATACACAACGGACCAAAAGGCCTTTCCAACCATGAGCTGCTGGCAATTTTATTGAGAACAGGGACAAAGGGAGAATCAGTGCTTGAACTGGCGAATAAGCTTTTAAAAACTTTCGGGGGTCTTAGAATGTTAAAAGAGGCGTCAGTTCAGGAAATTATGGGCATACCCGGCATTGGAAAAGCAAAAGCGGTGCAAATTATAGCAGCATTAGAATTGGGAAAAAGAATTCATCAGCTCGCATACGAAGATCGGTATGTCATTCGTTCTCCACAAGATGCCTCCAATTATGTCATGGAAGAAATGCGCTTTTTAAAACAAGAGCATTTCGTAGGTTTATATTTAAACACAAAAAACCAAGTGCTGCATAAGCAAACGATTTTCATTGGCAGTTTAAATACATCAATTGTTCACCCAAGAGAAGTCTTCAAGGAGGCATTGAAATGTTCAGCTGCATCTTTTATTTGTATCCATAATCATCCATCAGGAGATCCCTCCCCAAGAAAAGAGGATATCGAAGTCACGAGGCGCTTGTCCGAATGCGGAAAGCTGATCGGGATTGAACTTTTAGATCATATCATAATCGGAGAGCGTAAATACGTCAGTTTAAAAGAAAAGGGATATTTATAACGTTTTTTTAAAAGGTTCTATGTCAATTGTTGGGGTGCACTGGATATGAAGTGCATCTCTTTTTATGATGTGTGAAGATTAGATCTATGAAATTATTGATAAATGACTTCCAATTTTTTAAGCTTAAAAATGACATTAGTAGTTTTATGAATTTTTATCTTTGAATATCTATTGCTGATGGAGAATGGATTGATATATAATCAATAGCATCCCTTTACTTTATTGGAAAACTTCCATATATAAGGTTCTATTTTATATTACTCATATGATGCTCCTGTCTTTTATAATGAATTGTAAGGAAGCATGTTTTCATTTAAGATTACAGACTTCTGAAGTTAAGATCCTCGTCGCACTGCTGCCTAAGTGATTGTGCACTTGAATTTATATTGATGTTCTTTTTTTGGCAACCACATCAGACCAGCTAACTTATTATTAGAAAAAGAAAGAATTTGTTTTGCTAACTATTTTCCGCAAGAAAGTTATTACCGAGAGCATAGACACGACAATACCAAGCAGCTATCGATTCGCTAAAATGTCGTTTGCTCATACGTTACAAAAGAGAGTGGGAACCCCCACTTCAACCGTAAGTCGGGGAGAAGGTCAAGACCACGCTTTTTTCAAGAGCTTCACTCCAAGCTGAATTTCATCAAAAGAAAGATTACTAAACCCAAGTTTAATCATTGGTTTGTCAGGATTGTTTTTAACAAAGTAGCATGAAGTAGGATACACTTTTACACCATAAGAGAAAGCTCGCTCGATAAGCCATTCTTCTGAACGGTTCAAGTGTACTTTGACTAATACGTATAAACCAGACTGTTCACCAATAATCGATATAGTATCCTCAAATTCTTTTCTTAATAATGATACTAAGTGTTGCATTTTTCGCTTATAAACAAGACGCATACGTTTAATGTGGCGACTCCATTCTCCTTCTTCCATAAACTTCGCCATAGCGAGTTGGCTAAGAATGGACGTGGTGCTTTCGAAATGACGAAATTGATGTTGATAACGATCTAAAAGGGGCTGCGGCAACACCATGTAACTTAAACGAATTCCTGGAAGAAAAGATTTTGAGAAATTCCCTAGATAAATGACTCTTGCTGAATCAATGGAGGCAAGAGCAGGAAACGGTTTTTGTGTATAGCGAAATTCACTATCATAATCGTCTTCAATAATATATCCACGCATCTTGTTAACCCAATGAATAAGCTTTTGCCGTTGTTGAATAGACATGCTTACTCCCATTGGACTTTGATGAGAAGGGGTTACGTAAATTAATCGCGATTGCATTTGTTCTAGTTTGGAAAGATCTGCGCCCGTTTCATACACTGGTAACGTTTCAAACGTAAAACGATGAAATTGAAAAGCTTCCCTAGCACCGTCGTAACCAGGGTCTTCAACGATAATACTTTGGAACTCATCCTTTAGTATATGCCCAAGGTATACAAGCATTTGCTGGGTACTGCTTCCGATAATAATTGCATTTGGATCTGTTCTCACCCCACGGGATTGAAGAAGATAGGCTGCGATTTGTTCGCGGAGGCATAATTCTCCAAAAGGCTCTCCATACCGAAAGCTGTCCTTTACTGTCAATACTTGATTGGAGATTTTCCTCCACGTTTTGAAAGGAAAATGCGATTGATCGACCGCATCTGCACGGAAATCAACACAAACAGATGACTCGGGCTCTGTTTGCTTAGGATTAGAAGCGATGCGAACTTCTTGAACGAAAAGGGGCTCTAACTCATTTACAAAATAACCTTTTCGGCTCTCTCCACGAATATACCCTTCAGCAACAAGTTGCTCATATGCCATTAATGTTGTATTACGGCTTACGTGTAAAGAATCTGCAAGTTGACGAATAGATGGCAATGGCTCATTCGGCTTTATGTCGCCTTGCTCAATAAAAGATTTGAATTTTTCGTAGATTTGTTTGTATTTAGGAGAGTGATCGTTTAAGGTAAAAATTGTATTTTTCATTTTTATCACCCTGACATGTTAATTTTCTTATTATTGTACCTTTTTGAATGTCAGTTTAAATTATATCATACTTTGTAGATATTTAGTTTATATCAAAAAAATAGGATGGGGGAGAGTTTCCGTGTATATCCCGGAGCATTTTGCGATGACAGAAACAACTGTTGCCTACAAGGTGATACAGGAGAACAGTTTTGCAACATTGTTCTCCGTTCACAAAGGAAAGCCTTTCGCTACACATTTACCTTTGCTGTTAAATAAGGAGAAAACGTATTTGTATGGTCATTTTGCTCGTTCCAATACACAATGGAAAGATATTCAAAATCAAACGGTTTTAGCCGTTTTCCAAGGCCCACATTGTTATATTTCTCCCTCTTGGTATGAAGAACCGAATCAAGCAGTGCCAACGTGGAATTATGTGACCCTTCATGTGTATGGAGAGGTTGAGTTAATCGAGGATGAACACGAGTTAATGAGCTCTTTAAATGATATGGTATTGGAGTATGAAGCCCCTGATAACTCTTACAGATTGCAGGATGTAGATGTTGAACTTCTTCGCGGTATGACGAAAGGAATTCAAGGATTCAAAATAAAAATCAATAAGATGGAAGGGAAAGCAAAGTTAAGTCAAAACCATTCTTTACATAGACAAGAGCTCATTATAAAACAATTGGAACAAATTCCTTTTCCAAACGAGCAACAAATCGCCTCTTTGATGAAAGCGAACTTGAAAAATAAAATGTAGCTTTATTTTCATCGATGAAGAGGAGTCCAATCACTAAAAAAGGAGTTGCATATGATGGAGCCTTCGACTATTTGGCTATTTGTTATTGCTACGGCTGCATTGTTAGTCATGCCTGGACCAGCTGTGTTCTATATTATGGCAAGAAGTATAGACCAAGGGAAGAAAGCGGGTCTCGTATCGGTTCTTGGTGTTTCTCTTGGTGGTGCTGTTCATGTTTTAGCAGGAGCAATTGGAGTGTCTGCGATCCTTATGACATCAGCAACAGCTTTTACTATCGTTAAATATTTGGGTGCTATTTATCTTATCTATCTAGGGTGTAAGACTTTATTTTCCACATCTAATGGAAATCATTCAGAAAGTCCAAAAACGAACCATAAAAAATTATTGAAGATTTTTTACGAATCAGCTCTCGTAGAAGTGATGAATCCTAAGACAGCACTCTTTTTTCTAGCTTTCTTTCCGCAATTCATAGCATCTTCTGCTGGCTCGGTCACAGTACAATTTTTGCTTTTAGGAACGATATTTATTATCCTAGCTTTTATTAGCGATAGTTTATATGCCATTCTTGCAGCAAGTATTCGAAAGTGGATAGTAGGTAGGAAAGGAAACTCGAAGTTAATGAACCGGATAACTGGTTATTTATATATTGTCCTAGGGGTATTCTCCGCCTTTGCGAGCCCTTCTAAAACATAAGAGTGGTGTCCTCATGTTGTGAAACAACGAATTACCATTTTACCAAGGCAATAAACAAAATGAAATGGAGAGATAGGTTATGGCTAGATTTATCATTGAAGATGATTTTTGGTTGTTATTCCCTCAGGCGAAAATAGGCACCGTTATTTGTCAAGGGATTGATAATTCAATAAGGGATGTTGAAAGGTATGAGAAGCTGTTGCGGGAGGCAGAGAAAGAAGCACATAAATTTCTCCGTCTGGAGGAATTCAGTCGTAATCCCGTCATAGCTGTTTGGCGAGAAGCTTTTCAGAAATTCAAGACAAAGAAAGGGGCAAGGTGTTCCATTGAAGCTTTATTAAAAAGAGTAAAAAATGGCAATCACATTAAAACAATAAACCCGCTTGTTGATATCTATAATTCCATTTCATTGCGTTATGGACTTCCTTGTGGTGGGGAAGATATCGACACTTTTGTAGGCGATATTCGGCTGACGCAAGCAAATGGCAACGAACCATTTATCCCATTGGGAAGTGATGAAAATGCTTCGCCATATGATGGGGAGATTGTTTATAAAGATGATATCGGTGTAATATGTAGATGTTGGAATTGGCGTGAAGCTCAAAGGACGATGCTAACAGAAAATACGAAAAATGCATTCCTTTGTATTGAATTAATAGACGAAACAAGAAGCGATGAATTTCATAGGGCGCTTAAAGAATTGTCTGATTTAGTGGCACAGAATCTGGGTGGTATGGTGAGGATTGAAGTGTTAGATATTAATAATAAGGAAATTACAATCTTTGGTTAAGATCAAATTGCGTTGAAAAATGATTCCCTGTGAGTCGATATGGACAAAAATCTTCTTGTCATCGATGAATATACATCAAAGGCAAGAAGTCGAATTTTTAGCGGAAATAACTTAAATGAAAAAAGAAAGACATGGAAGTTTTTGCGAAATATTTAGCAGGTATCGACAACCCCGACCATCGTAGCCGAACAGAGGAGATTTTGATGAGGGTTGTTAATAAATTCCCGAATTTGGAGCCGCAAATTAAGTGGAACAAGCCCACATTTAACGATCATTGCACATATATCATTATGTTTGCCGCAGCAAAGAACCATTTGAGCATTTTACCTGAAGAAAAGACAATGGTGCATTTTGCCGATGATATCGCCCAAGCTGGCTACAGCGCTTCTTCACGCTTGTTCCGAATTAAATGGACTGAACCAGTTAATTACGAATTGCTCGAGAAGATCATTGAATTTAATATCAAGGATAAGGCGGAGAATTCGAGTTTTTGGCGGAAATAATACATCGCACCTTATCAAAAGACGCATAGGGACGGCTCCCTCGACATAGATGGCGCATTTCCGTATTATGTAAAAATGGAATTCGGCAAGGGCAGAGTAAAAGCCCACGCAACTTTTGACGGAGAGCCTTATGACGAGCGTATCATATGGTCGTGAAGAACCCGGACAGCTTATCTGTTATATTATCGGTCTGCGTAAAGACATTCGCACAAAAATGGCCAGCAATTATGAGACAACGTTTACGTTATAAAGGGGCGAGTAACATGGAAAATGAAACATGCGATTTAGTTAATACAAAACCGCACCGGAGCGCAAAGCATGGCGAAATAATTACTTTTGGCACTTATCCGAAGAGGGCGGACGTCACGGACAAAACGCCGATAAAATGGTGAGTGCTCCGAAATTCTGGTGACGAACTGTTCAATTTGAGCGAGTATATTTTGACTGCACAAATGACACGCCAAGTTTTTCGGTTAATTTCACAAAACAGGGAGAAAGAATGGATATATTAACACGCGTGTTAATTAACCAATAATATCCATAAAAATATAGAAAAAAGAGCACCTTTCCCTCTCGAATGGAAATCAGAGATGGTAGCTGCCTTATTTAAGTATGCTCAAATTTACGGGAGAAGCATTCCTAATTTTGGATAATCAACAGCCGTGAAAAAGGATAAAATTCGGAAATAAGGAGAAATTCTTGCTTCGAAAAAGGAATAAACAACCAAATGTAAGAAAAAGAAACAGAGGCTGTCCCAAAAGGTCGATAAAATGACCTTGTGAGGACAGCCTCGTTTTTTCTTTTGATTGGGCTTTCTCTCCTCTCGCAACGATGCAATGAGCGGCTTCCTGGAGATGCTTCGCATAGCTGCGGAATGAGTCGGCTTGCACAATACTTCTTCAAATGGACCAAGCGCCGGCTTCGGAGGCTTAAGACGGATTGCCGCAGGCAGGGAGGCATCTTGCCGAGAAGATAGGCGCGGGATGGATCGTCAATGGATCGTCAAAACGAATCGGATGAGAGAATGTACCTTACAACAAATATATTTAAAAAAGAACTTCTACTAAATATTTTTAAAAAACATCCCTCGAAGCCCCCTTCAAATGCTTGACATTATAGCAGGGGAACGCGTCGAGGGTTTCGGTTCAATCAGCTGATCTACATCGTTTATTAGCGCGTAAATATGATCGTATGGTTGATCAATTGCAACATTTTCCGCAGTATGAAACGGGCGTTTTCGGAAATGAACAGCTCCTCTTCCCAGCTTTTTCTTCCTCTGTTTTCGGCTCGTACGAGGAATATAACAAAATTATGTTGAATCCTTATGCTTAACTTCGAGTTTTTACTCTAGTTTTGCAACACCATCTTAGTTATTGAAAAATCACAATTCATTTTACTCTAGTCATTCTACCTCAGTTCCGGCAACAAAATTTTATGAAAACCACTTAAAAGTTTTATGAAAACCCACTTATATGTATTAATTATTACATTTCACCCAAAATTTTGTCATTGCGAAAAAGGAGTTATTTTTACACACTTTATATGGTTAAAAAACTTATTTTCCCGAGTTATAAATGGGTGAAAAAGTATGCCTTCATTTAAAATCAATCCTAACACGTATTACAGTTAATAGCTTTGGATTCTGAACTGCTAGCGCTTTTTCGGACAGATTTTTGCGCTTCTAGACACGTAATGCGAACAACCACCGTCTTGCTGAATTTGCAGGGGGACAGATGGGAGACATCAACGGTATATAACATACTGACCAGCCGCGCAAAGCACGATAAAAAGCTGCTTGAAGCTGGGCATTAACGTTATTACAACGCGTAAGTGCATGATAGAAGGAATTTCAAAAAACATTTGCACGGCCTCGCGAGCTCCAAATGATGTCCGCATTTACAAAGGGTTTGCGACATAAGAAGAGCCAAAGTTGGAGAAAAAGCTCATATTTTAGTGATTTTCAATAATAGATGAACTTGAAACTTCGGCAGAATTGTTATGTAATACTTTATTGGAGTCATTTGAATTGAAACACAATCAACTGAAAAAACCATTATTTTTTATGACATTCTAAACCATTGCTAATAAAGAGTGCAAAGGGGGGATTTGTAAACATAAAATAATATTTTTTGTATGGACTTGTAATATTTTTAAGTTATTATTCTCAATGGATAAATTAAATCAAGGCTTTCATACGGGCGGTATTTGCTGTGACATCTATTTTTCATCCTCTATTCTCCACTAGGAAAATTTTTTAGTAAAAATTTTTGAGGCGTCCAACACAATGATCAGCTTTTCATCAAGTTTCATGAAAAATACCTCGCAAATTTTTATTTTACGCAGGGTATTGATAGCACTTTTTTTTTTGAAAAATTACGTTATAATATAATTTATGGGTTTTTTCAATAATGATTAGACATTTACATGAATATAAAAACGTATTTATTTTGGAAGAAAGGGAGATACAACAGCTATGTTTGGAATTGGTACGAGAGACCTTGGAATAGATTTAGGGACAGCTAATACGTTAGTGTTTGTGAAAGGAAAAGGTATTGTAGTGCGTGAACCATCTGTTGTTGCTTTGCAAACTGATACAAAGCAAATTGTTGCAGTTGGTAATGATGCAAAAAATATGATCGGGCGTACGCCTGGAAATGTTGTAGCACTTCGACCAATGAAAGACGGAGTGATTGCTGATTATGAAACGACTGCTACGATGATGAAATACTACATAAAACAGGCAACAAAAAATGCAGGTATTTTTTCGCGAAAACCTTATGTGATGGTTTGTGTTCCTTCGGGAATAACTGCGGTTGAAGAACGTGCGGTCATTGATGCAACGAGACAAGCAGGCGCTAGAGATGCGTATACGATCGAAGAACCATTTGCGGCTGCTATTGGAGCCAACCTTCCAGTTTGGGAACCGACCGGAAGCATGGTTGTAGACATCGGCGGGGGAACAACGGAAGTTGCCATCATTTCTCTCGGCGGAATTGTGACAAGCCAATCTATACGTGTTGCCGGTGATGAAATGGATGAAGCCATCATTAACTATATCCGTAAAACCTACAACTTAATGATTGGTGATCGGACAGCGGAAGCGGTGAAGCTTGAAATCGGTTCTGCAAGCGCTCCGGAAGGTGTTGAAAACATGGAAATTCGCGGAAGAGATTTGTTAACAGGCCTTCCGAAAACGATTGAAATTACTGCGACAGAAATTTCAGAGGCATTACGCGATACTGTCTATGCGATCGTAGATGCTGTAAAAATTACTTTGGAAAAAACTCCGCCTGAACTTGCGGCGGATATTATGGATCGAGGAATTGTTTTAACGGGTGGGGGCGCCCTTCTTCGCAATTTAGACAAAGTTATAAGCGACGAAACGAAAATGCCTGTAATCATTGCGGAAAATCCTCTTGATTGTGTAGCGGTCGGAACAGGAAAAGCTCTTGAACATATCCACCTATTCAAAAATCGTACAAAAGACCACAGATAAGTTAGAGGTGTAAATCATGCCACAATTTTTTCTAAATAAACGATTAATTGTGCTCCTTGTCGGGATCATTATTTTGGTGGCATTGATTGGTTTTTCCCTAAAGGAAGACCGCAATCTTTCGTGGCAGGAGAAGTTTATTCAAGATTCGGTTGGACTAGTCCAGAAGGTATTTCATCAGCCCGCACAATATATTGCGGGCTTCTTTGAGAATTTGAATCATTTAAAAAATACATACGAAGAAAACGAGCTGCTTCGCAAACAACTGAATAATTATATTCAATTGGAGGAAAAGCTGCAGGAATTAGAACAGGAAAACAAACAATTAAAAGAAGAATTAAAATTATCTGCTGATAACGATATAAGAAAATATAAGTCGATCCAAGGGACAGTCATCGCAAGAAATCCTGATCGTTGGCATGATTATATCAAAATTGATAAAGGCGAACAGCACGGAATCAAAAAAGACATGGCGGTTATAACGGCAAAAGGATTGATCGGGAAAGTGAAAAATACTTCTGAATTTACGTCCACCGTTCAGCTTTTAAGTGCTTCCGACAGAAAAAACCGGATTTCAGCAATGGTTCATACGAATAACGGAAAGGTATTCGGCCTCATTGTCGGCTACAGTGAGCAGGAAAATGCTCTTGAAATGAACATCATTGAATCAAATGCTCAAATCAAAGAAAATCAAATTGTAGCGACTTCTGGCCTTGGCGGAGTGTTTCCTGAAGGTTTAGTGATCGGAAAAGTAAAAAAAGTCGAACTTGATTCGTACGGATTAACAAAGATAGCTTATATAACCCCATCAGCTGACTTTTATGATATAGATCGTGTCATGATCATCGAGCGGGTTCTTCCAACAGTTGATATCAATCAATTGGAAGAGGAGGAAGACTCTTGAGAACGTTTTTCCTCCCCGTAATGGTTATGTTTATTTTCGTATTGGAAAGCATCATCGTTGATCTTGTTCCGATCCCTTTTCTTTCAGATCACCAAGTGGCAGTTCCCCATCTTTTACTATTGATGATTGTCATCTTGGCAGCGTACGGCTCTCGGAAAATTGCCGTCATTTATGGAATTGTTTTCGGTTTATTGTTCGATGTTGTTTACACGCAAGTTATCGGCATATATGCTTTCTCATTTCCGACCTTGGCATATTTAGTGATGCAAGCTTTGCGGGTGCTCAATCCCAATATTTTTGTTTTAATTTTTTTAACTGAGCTTTCCGTTGCATTGCTTGAATTTTTCACATACGGTATTTATTTACTAATCAGGATGACAGCTGTTCCTCTGCAATTGTTTACAATTGATCGCCTGCTACCGACACTTGCTCTGAATTTTGTATTAGCTTGTGTGTTAATCTATCCTTTAAAGAAATTCGTTTTGGGCTTGAAAATAGGTGAACACAACGATTAAGTTTTAAAGTTTGATAGAGGAGTTTTTGTTATTGCTGTCGAAATAGATTTTTGTTGGGGTGAACTTCGTGAAAGCTCAAAGACCATATTATGTAACGATTAAAGGCACAAAGGATGGATTGACATTATATTTAGATGATTCCTGTTCGTTTCACGATATTGTGAATGAACTGGATTCGATGCTCTCCAAAAGGCAGTATGTTCAGGAAAATGAACCGATGATCAGGGTGACGATAAAGGCTGGAAATCGTTTTTTGACGGAGGAACAAGAAGAGAAAATAAAAGACGTAATAAGAAAAAAAAGAAATTTAATTGTCGATGCAATTGATTCAAATGTCATTTCAAAGGAAGAGGCGTTGAAGTGGAAAGAGGAAGCAGATGTTATCTCAGTTGCTAAAGTCGTCCGTTCTGGGCAAGTGTTGAAAATTAGAGGGGATTTGTTGCTGATAGGAGATGTCAATCCTGGCGGGACAGTCATGGCAACGGGCAATATTTTTGTCATGGGGGCTTTAAAAGGCATAGCTCATGCTGGTTTTGAAGGGAATCGAAATGCAGTGATTGCCGCCTCCTTGATGAAGCCGACACAGCTGAGGATCTCCGATATTTTAAGTAGGCCACCCGATCAGAAGGAGCCATCATTTCGAAATGATATGGAATGCGCATATATTGATGAAAATGGGACAATCATTATTGAACGGATTCAACAATTAGCTCATCTGAGACCCAATTTAACTAGGCTTGAAGGGGGAATAATGAATGGGTGAGGCAATTGTGGTCACTTCTGGCAAGGGCGGGGTCGGCAAAACAACAACTTCTGCAAATGTTGGTACAGCCCTTGCCATTATGGGAAAGAAAGTTTGTCTAGTTGATACAGATATCGGCTTGCGGAACCTCGATGTTGTCATGGGATTGGAAAACAGGATTATTTATGATTTAGTTGATGTTGTCCAAGAACGATGCAAAATTCATCAAGCTCTCGTAAAAGATAAACGCTTTAATGATTTTCTTTATTTGCTGCCTGCAGCGCAAACTAGCGATAAAACTGCCGTAACACCTGAGCAGATGAAAAAATTAATTGATCAGCTAAAACAAGATTTTGATTATATTATTATCGACTGTCCTGCCGGGATTGAACAAGGATATAAAAATGCCGTATCCGGTGCGGATCAAGCGATTGTCGTGACAACACCAGAAGTTTCCGCTGTGAGAGATGCGGATCGAATTATCGGTTTGCTGGAGAAGGAAGATATTGAGCCGCCACGATTAATTATTAATCGGATCCGAAATCATTTAATGAAAAACGGTGATATGCTGGATGTCGATGAAATTGTCAGCCATCTTTCTATTGATTTGTTGGGGATTGTAATTGATGATGATGAGGTAATAAAAGCGTCTAATAATGGTGAACCGATTGTAATGAACCCTGACAATCGTGCTTCCATTGCCTACCGCAATATTGCGAGAAGAATTTTAGGTGAAGCGGTTCCGCTTCAATCATTAGATGAGCCTGAAAAAGGTGTTATCGCAAAAATCAAAAAATTTTTTGGAGTACGTGCTTAATCCTAATCAATTTAAAAATCACACTTCCTTGAATAAAGCATTAGCTTTTTTCTTTGCACACATTAGAATCACTGCCATCACACTGATATATCTCCCACCTGCTGATCGTTTTTTTCTTCTATCTCTTGAGGTGGGAGATTTTTTGAAGGCTGTACAAAATATTTCCTCTTGAATCTTTTCCCTTTCAATATGATTCAATAATCGTCAATTTTTCTTCTGCGTTTGTCCGCTGTTTTGGTTCTGGGATTGAGGCAGGATAGCCAATATGTAGAAGGCCGACAATTTTTTCTCCTGGTTCTACTCCAACTTTTTGTCGGAAAGATGGTGAATAAATATAAGCACCTGTTTTCCATATAACGCCAATACCTTTTTCCCATGCAGCTAGTTGAAAATTTTGGATTAATGCACTTGTCGCTTTTAAATCCTCCTCCCACTGCTTTTGACGCGGATCCTCTTTCATGATTACCAATAAATGTGCTGGAATCGGCAGCAGCTTTTCTCGTAATCGATCGATATTTTTTCCATTGTTCGTTTCTTGTGCAATAGCAGCAACTAATTTTTCTTTTCCTTCATTCATAAACAGCACGAACCGCCATGGCTCTCTTAATCCATGATTAGGAGCCCAAACAGCCGTATTTAATAATTCACATATTACTTCTTTAGGGATTGGATCTTTCTTAAATTCTTTAATCGATCGACGCTCTTTAATTATATTGGCTACTTTGTATGTTTCCATTGGTATTTCTGATGCCTCCTTAATAATAATGATTTTCAATTAGAATTATTTCAAAATTGAAGTGATATGTAAATGTTTATTTCTACAGTCGTAATCGTTTACAAAGGGAAGGAGACAGGTGCGAGAAATCATTTCAAACAGCTGATACAAGAGCAATGAAAACGATCGACTTAAAAATACAGAATATTCAATTAATAAAATATGAATTCTTTACATAAGAACTATAAATGAGAAAGTTTCGCATGGATGAACAATTGCTAAAACTAGATATAACAGCATGATGCGAAAATATGTTCATCCAGCAATTGATTCATGCACATTTATATTCCCTAGTGAGAAAGATCATTCATAAGAAATGTTAGATGACTCATTTCTACGTTCAAATCTCAGATGGAAGGTGACAGTGATGGAACATGGCAAATCAACAAAAAAAAAAATGGCCGGCCGTTGGTCCGGGGTTAATTGTCGCAGCAACGGGCGTCGGAGCCGGTGATCTAGTTGCTGCCTTAGTTGCCGGTACAAATTTTGGGCTTGTCTTTTTATGGGCAATCATTATCGGGGCTATTTTAAAATTTGCCTTAAATGAGGGTGTTGGCCGATATCATTTGCTGACTGGAAAAACTATTTTAGAAGGCTGGCATTCTATGGGATTATGGGCAACAAGCTATTTTGGCGTTTATTCGGTTATTTGGGGATTTGTTTATGGAGCGGCTGCGACTTCATCTTGTGCATTGGCTCTGTCTGCATTATTTCCTGTCTTGCCTTTATGGGTATGGGCGGTTATAAGCGGTTTGTTAGGTTTTTTATTAACATGGATGGGGCAATATAAGCTATTTGAAAAAGTTATGAATCTTTTAATTCTACTTATGTTTATTTCGGTTGTCGGCTCAGCTGTTATTGTTCTGCCGGAACTTTCTGATATCATGGACACTGCTGTTCCGGCGTTGCCGAAAGGGTCACTGCTTTACGCACTCGGATTAATTGGGGGAGTTGGCGGATCCATTACCATGGCGTCTTATGGCTATTGGCTGCAGGAAAACAATTGGAAGGATCGATCCTATCTCCGCTACGTTAGATTTGACTCCATGATTGCCTATATTACTACAGCAGTTTTTACAATTTCTTTATTAATTTTAGGGGCTGCATTACTATATGGAACGAATACAAACATTAACGGTGAGCAAGGTCTCGTATCATTTGCTACCATTTTAGGAAACGAGCTGTCCCCAACTGTACGCATCTTATTTCTCATCGGTTTTTGGTCAGCTTCCTTTACATCAGTATTAGGTGTTTGGAATGGCGTCTCTTATTTATTTGCTGATTTTGTCTATACTGTTAAAAAACATGATGTGAATAAAGAACAATTAAGTAAGACAAAAGCTTATAAATTTTTTGTTTTTTGGTTAACATTCCCGCCAATGCTCTTGCATTTTATAGGAAAACCTGTGAGCCTCATTATTTTGTATGGTGCCCTTGGTGCGCTATTTATGCCCTTTCTGGCGCTGACCCTTATCTATTTGCTTAATAGTAAAAAGCATCTTCCTCATAAGGAAGATCGAAATAAATGGTTTTTCAACGTACTTTTGAGTTTAAATATTGTTTTATTTTTCATTTTATCGATCAATGAACTAGTCAACCTATTTCGTTAAGCGGCTTCAAATAAGAGGCAGTCTAGCTTTTGTGTTAATTCACCATATACTACTATTTCAAAAAGAAGACGACAAAAGCATTTTGTGGTCTTCTTTTTGATTTCAAAATTTTGCTTTTCAGTGGATAGCGCCATATTTTATTTTGCTTCATCCAGTATTCCTTTGAATCAGAAAAGAGTGAAGAACCTGCTTACTAGGAGAATTTTGGCTTGTAGGTAAAAGTTCTTTATCAAGGTCAAAGATAAACATTTGCCTAGATATCGCTTTAAGAAATGCAAAATGGCTTTATTGTCATAAACGGTAAGGACAGGGCATAAACTTGTACAAAATTGCAAAAGGATGATGGATGATGAATCGTCGAGCAAAAGAAATAAAAAAACGAATAGCAAAGCGTAAACGAAAAAGAATGAACAGCATGCTTTCGAGCAGTTCAAGCAGCAGTGATGATACATCTGTTCCATTTATCAATCAAATCACACAAGAAAACGTGCAAGTTGACGCGGACTCCCCGTTTTATGTAGAGGCAGAAGGAAGTAAAAATTTTCATCCATTGTTTCGTTCGGACGTTTTTATAACAAAATTGCTAATCTCTGCCTGCATCGTCCTGATGATCGGTATTATTTTTAAAAATGACCGGGCAGAATTTCTGAAAGCTAGAGATTTCGTCAGCCATGTGATGGAAAAGGAGTTTAACTTTGCATATGTTTCCAAATGGTACGAAGAGCAATTTGGGAATCCATTAGCGTTTTTGAAAAAACAATCGAAAGAGGAAAGTGGATCTAAAGAAAGTCAATATGCGGTTCCGGCATCAGGAAAGGTGCTTCAGAGCTTTAAAGATACAGGGCAAGGCGTGATGATCGAAACAAATAATAAAACGGTAGAGGCCATGAATGAAGGAATTGTTATTGAAGCTGGAAAGAAGGAGGATACTGGTCTGACTGTGGTGATTCAACATGCTGATGGAATAGAAACCTGGTATGGGAACCTGGAAGAGCTAAATGTAGCGCTGTATGACTTTGTCGAAACGGGAAAACCTGTAGGCAAAGTAAAGCAAAGCCAAAACCAGCACGGAACATACTATTTTGCCATAAAAAAGGGCGACACATTTATTGACCCGAGTCAGGTGATCTCATTTGAATAAATATTTTTCCTTATTGTCGAAAATACATATTCATCCTATCTTTTGGGTGTTGATTGCAATCGGAGCAATGACAGCGCAATTTAAAGCTCTTTGCATCCTTTTCTCAATAGTTTTTATTCATGAAATGGGGCATGCTGTTTGCGCCAGTTTTTTTTCATGGAGGATCAAGTCCATTCAGCTTCTTCCTTTTGGCGGTGCAGTGGAAATGGAGGAGCATGGAAATCGTCCCTTGAAAGAAGATCTGTTTGTTGTTATATCTGGACCGATTCAGCATTTATGGATGCAAATAGCTGCATGGATTTTTTGGGAAGCAAATTTCATAAACGACTCTACATATGAAATGTTTATTTTTTTTAATATGTCTATTTTCCTTTTTAATCTTCTTCCCATTTGGCCCCTTGATGGAGGAAAGCTTCTTTTTATTTTGCTGAGCAAACAAAAACCTTTTTCAGTTGCTCATAAGGAAATGCTTCGCATATCTGCAGTTGTTTTTTCATGTTTGTTCCTTTTTTTGCTTTTTTTCAACCCTACTCTTTTAAGCGGGTGGATTATCGCAGCCTTTATCGTCCACTCCATTTATACGGAATATAAACAAAGACAATTTGTATATATTCGCTTCTTGATGGAAAGGTATTATGGAAATCATAAAGCGTTCACGGTGTTAAAGCCGATCATTGTTGATCGCGATGATTTGATTTACCACGTGCTGCTGAAATTTCAGCGGGGTTGCAAGCACCCTATTATAGTGGAGGACGATGGAAAAAAACTTTTTCAGCTTGATGAAAATGAGCTGCTGCACAGTTTTTTTTCGGAAAAAAAGACGGACGGAAAAATGGGCGATTTACAGTACGTTTATTGACGCCTGCAGGAAAACATGGTATTGAAATAGGAAACAATACATGAAAAGAGGTTGTTGGGTTGCGGCAATTAATTATAAATAAAAAAACGGATGATGAACGCATTGCATTATTGGAAAACGGACGACTGGCGGAAGTATGGATAAAAGAAAAAAACACGATTGTCGGCAACATTTATAAAGGAAAAGTAACAAAAGTCCTTCCTGGTATGGAGGCTGTTTTTGTTGATTTAGGTCAGGGAAGAAACGGCTATCTTCACCGGAATGACATTATGTCATATTTTGAGACGTCCCGAACGAATGAGGCATTAAAAAATAAAAATGTCCGGCATTTTATTTCTCAAGGTGAAGAGGTAATCGTTCAAGTTGTAAAAGAATCAGGAGAATTTAAAGGCCCTAAAGTCACAATGAATATTGAATTGCGATCCCCTTTTTTTGTATATCAGCCCTTTGGCCGCACGGTGGCAATTTCCAAAAAAATTATTTCCCAGGAAGAAAGAAAAAGATTGCAGCTTCTCGGGGAAACGTTATGCTCAAACAAAGGGGGCATCGTTTTCCGAACTGCTGCGGAAAGAACGGATGACCAAACAATAAAAAAATGGTTTGATGACATGCTGAGCAGTTTTGAACAACAGCTGAAAAGCAAAAAAGTGCCGAGCTTATTATTCGGTTCAGAAAGTTTTGTAGAGCAAATTATCGCTGAAATTTCACCGCATGTATTGGATGAAATTGTCATTGATGACATAAGCACTGTAAAAGAATTGGAAAAAAATTACGGAGATTTGTTCCCATTTTCCATTAATTTTTATTCCGAAAACGAAAATATTTTTTCTTATTATGCAATCGAACATGAAATCGAAAAGGCGCTGAAAAAAATTGTTTGGTTAAAAAACGGCGCGTTTATCGTAATTGAAGAAACGGAAGCAATGATTGTCATTGATGTTAATACAGGGAAATTTTCGGGGAAAAATACGTACCGAGATACGGTTTTAAAAACCAATGAGGAGGCGGCAAAAGAAATTGCCCGGCAGTTAAGATTAAGAAATTTGAGCGGCATCATTTTGATCGATTTTATTGATATGGAGAAAAAAGATAGAAGCCGGATTTTGAGATTGTTTCAAAAAGAATTGGAAAAGGACCGCATTTTCACAAAAGTCATCGGTTTTACCGAATTAAATATATTGCAATTAACAAGGAAAAAAACTCGAAAATCTCTTTCCGAGCTTTTGCTCGAACCATGTCCAGCATGCGGCGGAACAGGAAGAAAAAGGACGGTTGAAAGCATTGCTTTTGAACTTGAAAGAACCCTTCTTGAACATGCTGGATCAGATGACGAAGCCGTCCTTGTAGAAGCGGCCCCAGAAGTTTGCGATTTTTTTACATGTGAATATGAGAAACATTTAAAAAAGCTTGAAGAACTAATAGGCATGAAGATTTTCTTCAGTCCTTCCGATCATGTAAAAGGATTCGAAATTCGCCAATGGGGAACAGAAGAGGAAGTGGCTTTACGGATCTCCAAAATGTATTGACATATACATTCATATTTTGTTAAGATCAATTTGTTATTGTTTTTTGTAGCACCCGTGCTACAACCGCTCAGTTTGGGTTTGAAGCTCGGTTATCCGACACCCTAATCTGGCGAGTCTTAGTTAAATAGGAGGTGCAGAATATGTACGCAATCATTGAAACTGGCGGGAAACAAGTGAAAGTTGAAGAGGGTCAAGCCATTTATGTGGAAAAATTAGACGCTCAAGAAGGTGAAACAGTTACTTTTGACAAGGTGCTTTTCGTTGGAGGAGACAACGTAAAGGTAGGTAACCCGCTGGTAGAAGGAGCTACGGTTACGGCAAAAGTTGAAAAGCATGGCCGAGGTAAGAAAATTATCGTTTTTAAATATAAACCGAAAAAAAATTACCGTAGAAAACAAGGTCATCGCCAACCGTACACAAAAGTTGTCATTGAAAAAATTAATGCATAATAAAGGCTGTTTCATATGATACATGTGACCATCCATCGTTCGAAAGAAGGATTCATCCGGTCGTTTACAATGAAAGGGCATGCGGACTTCGCAGAGCACGGGAAGGACATCGTATGTGCAGGCGCTTCAGCTGTTTCTTTTGGAGCAGTAAATGCGATCAAAGCTTTAGCCAATGTCGATATGAATGTTGAACAATCGGAAGAAGGCGGATTTTTGCACGTACAGGTTCCTGATCAAGTTGACACGGATTCATTTGAAAAAATCCAATTATTGCTTGAAGGAATGCTTGTTTCATTACAAACGATCGAGCGAGGGTATGGAAAGTTTATTCGAATCGTTACAAAAAAAGATTAGGAGGTGGCACTCATGCTAAAATTGGATCTTCAATTTTTCGCATCGAAAAAAGGAGTTGGGTCCACGAAAAACGGACGTGATTCCATCGCAAAACGATTAGGTGCAAAACGTGCGGACGGTCAATTTGTTACAGGCGGCTCCATTCTTTATCGTCAAAGAGGTACAAAAGTTTATCCTGGTTTGAATGTTGGCCGCGGCGGGGATGATACGCTTTATGCGAAAGTAGACGGCATCGTCCGTTTTGAACGATATGGACGCGACAAGAAAAAAGTCAGCGTGTATCCGATAGCAAAAGAAGCATAAGCAAACACTTGAAAAACTCTAGCCTTTTTGGTTAGAGTTTTCTTTTTCGGTGTTTTTTTAATGGAAAGTTGATATAATTTTTGTACATGTTTAAAAAGATAGCTTGATGGGAGTGGAACCATGGCTGATCAAAGAGAGAGATGGAGTATTGTTGACGCATTAAGCCACTCCAGACATGATTGGATGAATAAATTGCAATTAATTAAAGGCCATTTATCATTAAAAAAATACGATCGGGTGAAGGAAATTATTGATGAAATTGTCGTGGAAGCAAAGCAAGAATCAAAACTTTGCAATTTAAACATGCCCAGTTTTGCAGAGCTGCTTTTAACATATAACTGGAAAGGACACCTTCTCATTTTGGATTATGAAGTGTTAGGGGAAGCGATGGATTGTTCTGGTCTAGATGAGGAAATGTTCCATTTTACAACAGATCTTTTTCAAATCCTTAATCAAAATATTGATAAAAAACAAGAAAATCATATAACCGTAACATTAGAACTCTTTAAAACAGAAAACAATGTCCGGTTCTTTTATGATTTTAATGGTATACTAACGGATGATAAGACTCTTTTAACATTTTTAGAGCAGTACCAATCAGATGCAATCACCATTCAACAAATACATTTTGATACATATGAATTTACATTGATGGTCAGTAAGTCGTGATGAAACAATGAAAGGAGGCTGAAGTTCAATGTTTGTCGATCAAGTGAAGGTATATGTGAAGGGCGGAGATGGCGGGAACGGCATGGTTGCTTTCCGCCGTGAAAAATATGTTCCGAAAGGAGGCCCTGCAGGGGGAGACGGCGGAAAGGGCGGAGATGTGATTTTTGAAGTGGATGAAGGTCTCCGGACGTTAATGGATTTTCGCTATAAAAAACATTTTAAAGCTCCAAAAGGCGAAAACGGGATGTCTAAAAATCAGCACGGGAAAAATGCCGAACCCCTTGTTGTGAAAGTTCCTCCCGGTACTGTTGTAATAGATGATGATACAAAAGAAGTGATCGCAGATTTAACCGAGCACGGGCAAAGAAGCGTGATTGCCAAAGGAGGACGGGGCGGCAGAGGAAACACCCGATTTGCCTCGCCAACGAATCCGGCGCCTGAAATATGCGAAAAAGGGGAGCCGGGCGAAGAACGATATGTAACATTGGAATTAAAGCTTTTGGCTGATGTCGGGCTTGTCGGATTTCCGAGCGTTGGGAAGTCCACTCTTTTATCAGTTGTATCAAGTGCTAAACCAAAAATCGCTGCCTACCATTTTACGACGATTGTGCCGAATTTAGGTGTTGTTGAGACCGAAGACGGACGCAGTTTTGTGATGGCAGATTTACCGGGTCTTATTGAAGGCGCTCATCAAGGAGTAGGTCTTGGACATCAATTTTTGCGTCATATTGAAAGAACAAGAGTCATCGTTCATGTCATTGATATGTCCGCAATGGAAGGCCGTGATCCGTATGAGGATTACCTGACGATCAATGAAGAATTAAAACAATATAATTTAAGGCTGACGGAGCGGCCGCAAATTGTTGTCGCCAACAAAATGGATATGCCAAATGCTGCTGAAAATCTTTCACAATTTAAAAGAAAGCTGCAAGACAAAAATGTCAGCATTTTTCCAATATCAGCCGTTACACGCCAAGGAATTCGCGAGCTGTTATTTGCTATTGCCGATTTACTGGAAAAAACACCGGAATTCCCTCTTTACTTTGACGAAACGGAAACATCTGCTCCGAATCGCGTCGTGTATACATTAAAGGATGAAAAGCCGAGCTTTACCATCAGCCGTGACAGCGATGGAGCGTTTATTTTATCAGGTGAAAAAGTTGAAAAGCTGTTTAAAATGACCGATTTTTCAAGAGACGAATCCGTTCGCCGTTTTGCAAGACAGCTTCGCAAAATGGGGGTAGACGACGCATTAAGAGAGCGCGGTGCAAAAGACGGGGATACAGTCAGGCTGCTGGAATTTGAATTTGAATTCATTGAATAAAACATTTTGCACATAAAATCTGTGTCCTTCATGCTTCATCGCATATGGGTGGGAAAGGAGACGGTAGATGAAAGACGAAATTTTTTATTTGGTAAGGGAAGATGTGCTGCCGGAAGCAATGAAAAAAACGCTCGAAGTGAAAAAGCTTCTTGAACGAGGCAAAGTCTCGTCCGTTCAAGAAGCTGTGCAGCTCGTTGACTTGAGCCGAAGTGCGTTTTATAAATACAGAGACGCGGTTTTTCCTTTTCATACTGTTGTCAAAGAAAAAATCATTACGTTGTTTTTCCATTTAGAAGATCGTTCCGGAACGCTGTCGCATTTGCTTAAAGTTGTGGCTGAAGCAGGCTGCAATGTGCTGACAATTCACCAAACCATTCCGATTCAAGGAAGAGCCAATGTGACTTTATCATTAAATACGAACGGAATGAAAGAGGATATGAACGTTTTATTATTAAAATTGCGGAAGCTAGAATTTGTAGAAAAGGTCGAACTATTAAGTTCAGGTGCATAGAATTAGGAAGGAAGATATACAGATGAAAATCAGCTATTTGGGACCGAAAGCAACATTTACTCATTTGGCCGTCTCAAAATTTTTTGAAAACGATGTAAAACTAGTCCCTTACCGAACGATTCCACATGTCATGGATGCAGTCGTCAAGCAAGAAACAAACATTGCTGTTGTTCCGCTTGAAAACGCGCTTGAGGGGTCGGTCAATCTTACAATTGATTATTTAATTCATGAAAATACACTGCATATTGTCGGTGAAATTGTTGTTCCAATCAAGCAGCATTTAATGGTTCATCCTTGCAGGAAGGATGATTGGAAAAAAATCGAAAAAGTATTTTCTCATTCACATGCTATTGCACAATGCCATAAATTTTTACATGAGCATATGCCGGATGTTTCGATCGAATATGCCACATCGACAGGAGCCGCTGCAGAATATATTCATCAACATCCGGAAGAAAATATGGCTGTCATTGCCAATGAGTTGGCGGCAAAAGAGTATGATTTAGCTATTGTGAAATATAATATTCACGATTATGATTACAACCATACACGATTTGTTATTTTACATCCGGATCAAGATTTTCAAATAGAAAATAACCACCATAATAAAGTCGGTGAAAAGACGACATTAGTTGTAACGTTGCCGACAGACCATGTAGGCGCCCTGCATCAAGTATTGTCTGCATTTGCATGGAGAAAACTGAATTTATCAAAAATTGAATCTCGTCCAATGAAAACGGGATTAGGAGATTACTTGTTTATTATAGATATAGAATCAAAAATGGATGATGTTTTAATACCCGGGGCAATCCAAGAACTGGAGGCTTTAGGCTGCGGCGTCAAGATTCTCGGAAGCTTTCCGGCTTATAAACTATAAAAAAAGCCGAGCATCCATTGCAGGATGCCTGGCTTGATTAATCAATGATCGTCACGAATTAAAAATCCTGCTTGATCAAGAGCTGCACAAACTTCATTTAAAGTTTTTTCATTGTCGGCAAGAATGGTGTGCAAATGAATGCCGTTCGTTAATTCCGACAAATAAGAGGCGTTTGTTGTTTCGATTTTTTTTATGAACTCATCTACTTCTTTTCGATTGCTTACCATAATCGATGCGGTCAAGTCCCCATACACTGGATGTTCAACGATTACATCTTTTACGGTCGCTCCGTAATCAACAATAATGTTCAATTCCTCCTTTGTTTTTTCCGGAGCGTGCTTGCAGGCAATAAGACGTTTCGCTTTTTTTGCCTCATTCGTTCTTTCTTTTAAATACATATATCCCTGACTTGTGGCTAAAATCGGTTCTCCGAGTGCTTTTAAAAGAGAAATATCTTGAACGATGACTTGACGGCTGACATTCGTCCGTGAGGCCAATTCCCCTCCCGTGATCGGCCGATTTTCATTTTTTAACCATTCGAGAATCACTTCCCTCCGCTTGTCCCCTAATATTTTTTCCATAAACACCAACCTTTCAAAACTCTTATCGAACGATGGATAGAATCGCATTGATAAGCTCATCGACTTCCGAGATTGTATTTGTAATTCCAAAGGAAATACGAATAAATTGATGAGCGGAATCTTTGTCAAAGCCGATTGAAAGAAGGGTTTTAGAAGGATGACTATTTCCAGCTTGACAGGCGCTTCCAGTTGAGACCGCAAATCCTTTTCGGTTCAATTCGAGCATTACAAATTGACCTTCTAAACTGTTTGTGACAACACCAACAATATTTGGGAGAACCTCTTTTTTCGTTTCATTGACAATCGTTATCGTGGGCAGCTGTGTCTTTAATTGGCTGATCAAATGCTGCTTGAGCTTGATGAAATGGTTAAAATGCTTCTCTCTTTGATTATAAAACTCATTTGCGGCAGTGACAAAGGAAAAAATGCCTGGAACGTTGACAGTGCCTGGACGAAATCCGTCCTCATGTGTTGTTCCGGGAATCACTGGCGACCAGCTTGCTGCTGGATGAATATACACTGCTCCTACGCCCTTTGGACCGTAAATTTTATGTGAAGAAAATGTATAGGCATCAGCATTCATCTCATCGACGGGAATCAACAGTTTTCCAAACGTTTGCACACAATCGGTATGAAAGTATATTTTCCTCTTTTTTAAAAACAAGCCAATTTCCTTTATATTTTGAATTGTTCCGATTTCGGAATTGCCGTGCTGGATGGTGACAAGGGCCGTATCTTCACGGATTTCTTCTTCAAGATGCTCCATTAAAATATTTCCATTTTGATCATGCTTTAAAAATGTAATGTCATATCCTTTCGCACGCAATAAAGACAAATAATGGTCAATGGATGCATGTTCAAGTGAAGAAGCAATAATATGCTTTTTGTTTGGCGTGCTATTTAATAATGATTGGATGGCCAGTATGTTGCCTTCAGAACCGCCGCTAGTAAAATAAACACCGTTTGGATCTCCTCCTAATAACGCTGCAAATGCTTTCCTTGACGCTGTCAATAGTTCATACGCTTTGCCGCCGATATCATGCAGACTGCTTGAGTTTCCGTAAGCAAATTTTGCCGCTTCGGTGTATGAAGCAATCGCTTTTTCACTCATGGGGGTCGTTGCTGCAAAATCAAAGTATATCAATTGTTTTCGCCCCTCTCTATTCAAGCCTTAAAAATTTTGTGAAAAATTCCTCTTGTCAATATTGTATTTTTGTGTAAATATATGTGTCAAGACATGTGTAAATTTATAAGGGGGGTTGTTGATGACCCATTATGATGTCATCATCGTCGGAAGCGGTATTGCCGCATTAACGGTTGCAAGCGAATTATGTGAAAAAATGAACATATTAATGATTACAAAAACGATGAAAACTAGTTCTAATTCTCATTTAGCTCAAGGTGGAATTGCATGTGCCATACATGAAAATGATCATAGCTGCCTTCATTATGAAGATACATTATATGCTGGGCGCTACCACAATAAAAAGGAAGCAGTTGAGCTGCTTGTACAAGAAGGAAAGGAAATTATTTCATCCCTTATGGATGAGGGCTTTCCATTTGACAAGGACGAGCAAGGAAATGTGGATTTAGGAAATGAAGGGGCGCACTCCTTTCGCCGCATTCTCCATGCAGGAGGAGATGCGACGGGAAGGAAAATGGTAGAGCATTTTTTAAAAAAAATAACAAACCGGATAACAATCAATGAATATCAGTTTGTTTGTGATGTCGTTGTAAAGGACGGAAGGGCAGTTGGCATTATTACCAAAACAGCAGATGAAAATATACATGTCTATACAGCCTCCCATATTATTTTGGCAACCGGCGGCTGCGGTCAAGCTTATGAATGGACATCCAATCATCCGAACGCAACGGGAGACGGACTTGCCATTGCTTTTCGGGCTGGATGCAGGCTGATCGATATGGAGTTTACACAGTTTCATCCAACAATGCTTTATATAAACGGGACATGCAGAGGATTGATTTCTGAAGCGGTCAGGGGTGAAGGCGCTGTATTGATCGATGAAACGGGGCAAAGATTTATGAGCGAAATTCACCCATTAGGTGATTTGGCTCCTCGAGATGTTGTTGCCCGCGCAATTTATCGTAAATATCGGGATGGACATCAAGTGTATTTGGATATTTCAGAAATTCAATTTTTTTCCGAACGTTTCCCGACGATTGCTGAGATGTGTCGGCAAAATCGGGTAAATTTGAGCGAGAAGAAAATTCCTGTAGTGCCTGGCATGCATTTTTTAATGGGCGGAATTGAAACCGATTTAGTCGGCAGAACGAATATCGATCGGCTTTATGCTGTAGGCGAATTGGCGTGTACTGGTGTCCACGGGGCAAATCGTCTAGCATCAAATTCTCTTTTAGAAGGTCTTGTATTCGGAAAAAGGATTGCAAAATTTATACTGGATCAGCGGCTGTCTTCACAGGAGAGTTTTGGGGATTTCCATTGGAACGAACATGAAAAAACAGAGGTTCCAGAAAAAGGAGAAATACGCAAAATATTGACAAAATGGGTTGGAATCGAACGGACGCATGGAGAACTGTCATGGGCTGTTTCATGGCTGAAGCGATATGTCAAATATTTTCCATTAAATGCTATAAGTTATTCAATTGAAGAAATCGAACGGATTAACATGATCACAGCCGGATATTTAATAGCTAAAGGAGCTCTTTTACGAAAGGAAAGCCGCGGCGGCCATTTCAGGATCGATTATCCGGGGGAAAAACCTGAATGGCTGGAAAAACGAATTGTACAAACAAACGAGCAAAGGATAGGGGCGGTTGAAAAATGAATCAAATAAAACTCGAGCAGGCATTGAAGCAATTTTTTATGGAAGACATAGGAGACAATGATTTGTCCAGCGATGCGATTTTCTCAGAAAACGACCGAGGATCGGGCGTCATAAAAGCAAAACAAAGCGGAGTTTTTTGTGGAGAAAACGTGGTGAAAACCGCTTTTTCGATGTTAAACCCCAACCTTGAAGTTCACATGTTTGTAAAAGATGGACATGAGCTGACAGCGGGGGAAGAGATTGCCGTCATAAAAGGTTCTATTCGTTCCATCTTACAAGGAGAGCGAGTAGTGTTAAATCTGCTGCAGCGAATGAGCGGGATCGCAACTTTGACAAAACAAGCGGTGCTGACGTTAAATTCAACGCATACAAAAATTTGTGATACAAGAAAAACAACCCCTGGGCTGAGAATGTTTGAAAAGTATGCTGTCCGCATAGGGGGAGGATATAATCACAGATTTGGTTTATATGACGGGGTGATGATTAAAGACAACCATATTGCCTTTTGCGGTTCGATTACAAAAGCAGTTGAAAGAGTAAGAAATCGAGTCGGTCACATGGTAAAAATTGAGGTGGAGGTTGAAACGGAAGAGCAATTGAAAGAAGCAATTTCAGTACATCCCGATATTATCATGTTTGACAATTGCCCGCCTGAACAAGTGAAAAAATTTGTTGATATGACTCCGCCTGACATTATTACAGAAGCTTCAGGCGGAATTACGTTAAAAAATTTAGCGGATTACAAAGATACAAATGTTGATTTCATATCGCTTGGGTTTATTACCCACTCAGCACCTTCAATAGACATTAGTTTATCTTTTTCGGGGAGGAATGAGCTATGAATCTTTTTGAATTGTTGGATGCTTCAAAAACAGAAATGATGCCTGAAGATTATAAACATCGATCTGTGGAAGAATTGGAAAACCGTGTGATAGAAATCAAAAAGAAATTCGGAACAAGACTGATGATCCCAGGTCATCATTATCAAAAAGACGAAGTGATCCAATTTGCAGATGTAACAGGAGATTCGTTAAAGCTGGCACAAATAGCGCAAGAAACAAAAGATGCCGAATATATTGTCTTTTGTGGTGTTCATTTTATGGCAGAAACAGCAGACATGCTGACATCGCCTTATCAAAAGGTGATTCTTCCGGATATGAGAGCTGGCTGTTCGATGGCGGATATGGCAAATATCAAACAAACAGAAGCCGCTTGGAGCAAGCTGCAAGAGCTTTTTGACGACACGATTTTGCCATTAACATATGTCAATTCATCAGCAGAGATTAAAGCTTTTGTCGGTAAAAATGGCGGAGCAACGGTAACCTCCTCAAATGCTGAAACGATGCTGGCTTGGGCGCTGAAGCAAAAAAAGAGAATTTTGTTTTTACCTGATCAGCACTTAGGGAGAAATACTGCCTTTAAACTGGGTATTCCCCTTAATAAGATGGCTGTCTGGGATCCGATTGAACAAAAGCTGCATTATGATGGAAAAAGGGAAGATGTCGCCATCATCTTATGGAAAGGCCATTGCTCAGTGCATGAGAAATTTACAGTAAAAAATATTGAACATATTCGCAGCAAATATCCCGATATGAAAATTATCGTTCATCCTGAATGTACATTTGAGGTTGTTCAGATGGCCGATTATTCGGGATCCACGAAATATATTATTGATACGATTCAAAACTCCCCGAAAGGAAGCAAGTGGGCAATCGGAACAGAAATGAATCTAGTGAATCGGTTAATACAAAATAATCCCGACAAAGAGATCGTTTCTTTAAATCCATATATGTGTCCGTGTTTAACAATGAATCGAATTGATCTGCCCCACTTAGTTTGGGCGCTGGAATCAATCGATAAAGGAAAAATAATTAATCAAATCATTGTGGATGAATCAATTAAAGAGTATGCAGTTCTTGCATTAAATCGCATGCTGGATCATAGCTCATAAAAAGGAAAAATATTGCAATCGCCCATATGCATACGGGATAGCAAAAGTACGAAGAACAATTTGAATGCCTGGGGTCCCTCCCCGGGTATTTTTATTTTTGTATTTTTGCAGCATAAATCAGCAGCTGTGTACTGATATCGATATCAATTGGCTTTTAAAAAAGAGGATCGTTTTTCTTAGCCTTCATTTTTAAATCATAATCCCACTAAAATTTGCATAAGTTGTGATGAAGAAGATTTATGAATGTATTGATTCGAAAGTTGTATAGGCAGTACGTTTTCACAGGAGGGGGAAACAGTGAAAATCCACATTGTTCAAAAAGGCGATACACTATGGAAAATTGCTCAAAAATATGGAGTCGATTTCCAGGAGCTAAAAATGTTGAATTCCCAATTGAGCAATCCTGATCTTATTATGCCAGGAATGAAAATAAAAATTCCAACTGGCGATGTGCCAATTAAAAAGGAAGTGAAACATGAATTAAAGAAAGAAGTGCCAAAAGTAGCTTTTAAAAAGGAAGCAAAGGAACATCCTTTTGCAGAGGAAAAACCTGTTGCTCCTATTGAGACGGAGGAACCGGAAGCAAAGGAGAAGCCGTCTAAGCCATATGTGCCTCCCGTTCCAAAAGTTTATCAGCCTTACTATCCGAAAAAAACTGATGTAAGCAATTATTTTATGCTCAATATGCCGATGATGAATATCCATGAAGAAGCGGAAAAGGCTCCAACGCATCCCTATGCTTCAAAAGATTCCAAACCGCAGCTTCCGAAAAAGCCTGAAAATGTGTTTCATGAAGTTTTGGGTAAAGGAGAAGAAAATAAAGAGGAGGACAACAAAGATATGACGAATCCGCAATTTTCGAATGTCAATCCATATTATGGAGCCCAATGGCAGCCTTATTACGCGCCTGTCTGGCCAAATATTCCGAACCCTGCCCCGAATCAATTTGTAAGCCCACAACAATATGGCGAAGATTTTGATGATGATGATGAATATGATGAAGCGTATGGTTACGAAAACGTTGCACCTAATATTCCGCCCAATATTCCGCCTAATGTTGCACCTAACATTCCGCCAAACGTTTCACCAATACAATACAGTCCGCAACCCGTAGTTCCATATGTACCATATCCTGTTCTTTGTCCACCGTTTCCATTCTTAGGATGCCATCCGGTATCTCCTGTATATCCAGGATCAGGATTGGCGCCGACACCTTATGCTGCACCTTATGGAATGCCGCACGGTCAATGGGTAAGCCCGGAGGCGGCAGAAAATCAAGAATTTGCAGAGAATATACCTCATACTGGAGCTTTTCCGAGTCATCAGGATGACTGCGGCTGCGGAGGTCCTGTACCTTATGGATATCGAGCGGCTCCATTTGTACCATATGGAATACCGCATTACCCTTATGCTGTGCCTTACTATGATTATAACCAGTTCGTTGCACCGCAAGATGAAGAAGATGAAGATTAATTTTATTGGAGACGATGATAAAAATCGTCTCTTTTTTCTTTGAAAATTTCATGACATGATTTATTTTTCGTAAAACACAATATGATACAATGGATAATAAAAAGAAATGATGCTAAGGAAGGTGCATGACATAATGCAGGAAAAAATTGCAAAACTAATCGAATGGCTTCAAAATCAAGTAAAAAACGCAGGATTAAACGGTGCAATTGTCGGAATAAGCGGGGGAATTGATTCCGCCGTAGTTGCTCATCTCATTAAGCGAGCGTTTCCTGAGCATTCGCTTGGCCTAATCATGCCATGTAAAAGCAATCCGAAAGATCAAGAAGATGCTTTAAAAGTAGTGAAAAGCTGCAACATTGATTATATGGTGATCGACTTGACCGAAACTCATGAAACGCTTTTTCACGCCATTCAAAAAAATATTCAAGCTAAAAACGATTGGAATGAAGAAGCATCAAGATTAGGCGACGCGAATACGCGCGCGCGGCTCAGAATGACAACATTATACGCTGTGGCAAACAATTATCGTTACATGGTTGTTGGCACAGATAATGCAGCTGAATGGTATACGGGCTATTTTACGAAATACGGAGACGGCGGTGTAGACCTTGTTCCTCTTGTACATTTTACAAAAGGCGAAGTAAGGGAAATGGCAAAAATTTTAGGAGTTCCGGATGAAATTATTAATAAAGCTCCAAGCGCCGGTTTGTGGGAAGGACAAACGGATGAAAACGAAATGGGAACAACATATGATATGATTGACAAATTTTTAAAGGGAGAGGAAATTCCTGAGAAAGATAAAGAAATCATTGAAGCGCTGCATAGACGTTCTGAGCATAAACGAAATTTAGCGGCAGCACCGCCAAAATTTTAATTAATTGCCGGGAACTAACAGCAATAAACCTCCCCTGATAGAACAAGCTATTGATGAGCTATTATGCTCAAATTGTTTTTCAGGGGGTTTTTTCATTGAGAAAATCAGTTTCCGCAGCTATTGCCCTTTCTTTTATGACAATTGGTCTTGCGGCGTGCAACAACAATAATGGTGCATTGGATGACCGTAATCGAAATGGTGCAGCACCAATTGGCTACTATTCAGCTGATCGGGATCGCAATTTTGATTACGTTGATAATGATGGACCGATCACTGAAATGTTTGACGGCGGAATGGATGACAATGATATGCTCCGCGATGCAAATGACCGCAATAGAGACCGCTCGCTGACAGTGAACGATAGAAGAAACAACGGCTTCCAAAGAAGCGATGTCAATTATCATAATCATTTACGGGATGTGGGCTCGAATAATGCTCAATTAGCCGAACGAATTTCTGATCAGGTAAGCCGGCTGAAAAACGTGCAGGATGTTGATACGCTCGTAACAAATGACAGGGTTGTAGTAGCGATCAATACAACTGATCGAAACGAACAGGACGTAAAAAATCGAGCCAAACGAGTTGTATCAAGACTGGCTGGAAATAAAAGCATCCATATTGTAACAGACGAGGAAACTTTTACTCGCGTGCGAAACATTAATAATAACTTGAATAACGGTACAGATGTAGGGGAAGATATCCAACGTCTATTCAATGATATTGGAGAAGCTGTAACAGAACCTTTTGACGGAAATAACCGCTAACGAGACAGGGAGAACTCCTCCCTGTTTCTTTTGTGAAGAACAATTTTTCCCGCTAAATAAAATATGTTATATTAAAAATCGAGATTTGTTTATGAGAGGGGATTTTTAGAATGGCAGGACATTCTAAATGGAAAAATATTCAAAGAAGAAAAAATGCCCAAGATGCGAAGCGGGGCAAAATTTTTATGAAATTGGCAAAAGAAATTTATGTTGCGGCTAAACAAGGCGGAGGAGATCCTGACGCGAATCCGAGCCTCAGACTTGCCATTGACAAGGCTAAAGCTGCCAACATGCCGAACGATAATATAGAACGAGCAATTAAAAAAGCGACCGGCAGCCAAGATGGAGCCAACTATGAAGAAATTACATATGAAGGATATGGCCCCGGCGGTGTCGCTGTAATGGTAAAATGTCTGACGGACAATAAAAACCGTACAGCAACAAGTGTTCGCACTGCTTTTAATAAAAACGGAGGAAACTTAGGAGAAACTGGTTGTGTATCCTATATGTTCGAACGAAAGGGATATATTGTTATTGAAGGTAACGGAATTGAAGAGGATGACTTGTTTCTTGAAGCAATTGACGCTGGAGCAGAAGAATTAGAAGCGTCAGGTGAGGCGTTTGAAATTTATACCGCTCCTGAAAATTTGAATAATGTAAAAACCGCTTTAGAAGAAAAAGGATATAAACTGGAAACAGCGGAAATCACATGGATTCCTCAAACGTACACGCAACTAGATGAAACAACAGCTGAAAAAATGTACAAATTAATCGATGTCCTTGAAGATGACGACGATGTCCAAGAAGTCTTCCATAATATGCAGGAAGATGAGTGATTGAAAATTTGTTGATATTAACGATTTAAAAAATCTAACAGCCGAAAAAAAAAGAAATTGTTAAGTTATCCATTTTACTTTTTCTAATTGAAACGTATTAATATACAAGCATGCCATGATATACAAGGTAGTTTCCATAATATGTAATAAGATGAAGAATCAGGACTAAGGGTTAAAACTTCTCATGATGGCTACAATAAATAAAAACAAATGTGTTATAAGTTCAGGAGTGGTGGCATGTGAAAAAGGTATTTTGCCTCTTTTGTTATACTTTGATGATCTTAGCTTTTTGTCATTTCCATCCTGAAGCATCTTTCGCAAATGCGAATCATCATTCCTCGACAGTTGAAGTCATCTTGAGAAGAGTTTATCTTGATGGCGAAGTGAGCGAAGAGGTCAAAACAGAACATCATCATTCTATCGCAGATGTAATTGCGAAATATCAAGATTGGCAGGTTGTTCGTCAGGATGGCGACGAAATTGTCTTTCAAAAGCAAATTGATGACCTCTCTCCTTTATTAAAAACAAATGGTTTTTTCGGTATTATGGAAGACGGGACTTTGTCGATTTTTAACGGGAAGCCTGACGCAGACAATGAAGTCATTCAGTCTTTTTTCCAGATCGATATAAAAAAACTGGAAAGCTATCGCCACCTGCAACTAAAAAGAGGAATTCCCGTAAAAAATAAAGAGAATTATTTAAATGTCATCAATACCTTTAAAGCTTATTCTGCTGATGAATTCAAATAAAAGGACCGATGCTTTTTGCATCGGTTTATTTTTGCAGTTCTTTCCCTGACGGAGCGAGTTCTTTATGTTAAAATAGGTTAAGTGATGAGAGGTGAACGCAGTGATTGAGTTTATCCGCGGAGTTGTAGATCATATATCAATAGATTCAATTGTGATCGATCGGAACGGAATCGGCTTTCAAATTTTCACTCCCAATCCTTTCAGCTATCAAAAACATATAAAAAAAGAAGTGACAGTTTATACATATCAATATGTAAGGGAGGATCTCCTCGCTCTGTACGGATTTTCAAGTCGTGAAGAAAAGACTCTCTTTTCCAAGCTTTTAAACGTAACAGGAATCGGTCCGAAGGGTGCTCTGGCGATCCTGGCTTATGGGGATGCAAAGCAAGTAGTGGAGGCCATTGAAAATGAAGATGAAGCATTTTTAGTAAAATTTCCTGGTGTCGGAAAGAAAACAGCGAGGCAAATCATCTTAGATTTAAAAGGGAAGCTCGTCGAATTCGTTTCAGAACCGTCTTCCAACATGTTAGCTAATCAGGTACAAACAAACCAAAAACATAGCAATCATTCGCTTATGGAAGCGATCGATGCACTGAAAGTTTTAGGATACAGTGAGAAAGAGATAGCAAAAATCAAGCCGTCATTGGAAGGTGAATCGCTCTCAACTGATCAATATGTGAAAAAAGCATTGAAACTGCTTTTGAAATAAGGTGATAGCAATGGAGGAAAGAATTGTTGCAGGCGAAGCTGAAGCGGGAGAAAAAGATTTTGAATTCAGCCTTCGTCCTCAATCTTTCGATCAATATATCGGTCAATCAAAGATTAAGGAAAACTTAAAAATATTTATTGAAGCGGCAAAGCTTAGAGAAGAAACGTTGGATCATGTTCTTTTATATGGACCTCCAGGGCTCGGGAAAACAACACTTGCAACGATTATCGCAAATGAGATGGGGACGAATATCCGCCATACTTCAGGGCCCGCGATTGAACGGCCGGGAGAATTAGCGGCTATTCTCACTTCTTTAGAACCGGGGGATGTTTTATTTATTGATGAAATTCACCGGCTTAATCGTTCTATCGAAGAAGTCTTGTACCCAGCGATGGAAGATTTTTGTATAGATATCGTCATTGGAAAAGGATCAAGCGCCCGCACGATCAGGTTGGATCTGCCACCGTTTACACTTGTTGGTGCAACAACTAGAGTCGGCTTATTAACTGCTCCTTTAAGGGATCGATTTGGTGTGTTAAGCCGCTTGGAATATTATCAAGAGCACGAGCTCTCAAAGATAGTCAAACGAACGGCCAATATGTTAAATATCGAGATTGAAGAGCAGGCAGCCGTTGAAATAGCCAGAAGATCGCGTGGAACGCCAAGAATTGCGAACAGACTTCTTAAAAGGGTCAGGGATTTTGCGCAAGTGCTCGGATTTGAAAAAATCAGCGCCCATCTTGCCGAAGACGCCTTGGAGCGTTTGCAAGTGGATAAACTTGGATTGGATCATATCGATCATAAACTTCTTTTAGGGATCATTGAAAAATTCCAAGGAGGTCCCGTTGGAATTGAGACCATTTCAGCGACAATCGGTGAAGAAGCGCACACAATTGAAGATGTTTATGAACCGTATTTATTGCAAATCGGTTTTATTCGGCGAACACCGAGGGGAAGAATAGTAACAGATCTTGTGTATAAACATTTTCAAATGGAGGTGCCGAAAAGATGACGGAATTTCCAAAGCTATTGATGGTGCTTGGCGGTATTTTGCTTTTTATCGGCTTATTTATGCAAGTTGTCGGAAGACTGCCAGGAGATATCGTAGTAAAAAAAGGAAATTTCACCTTCTTCTTTCCGATTGTCACATGCATTGTCATTAGTTTGCTTTTAACGTTCATTTTTTCTTTTTTAGGACGGTTTAAATAATGGACAGAAGCTAGGTGAACAGGATGAATATCGAATTATTTGACTTCGAATTGCCAGAGGAACTGATTGCTCAAACTCCGTTGAAGGAGAGGGATGCTTCAAGATTAATGATTGTTGATAAAAAAAGCGGAGATATTACGCACAGCAGATTTAAAAGCTTAATTGAGTATGTATCTCCGGGTGATTGCCTTGTTTTAAATGATACGCGGGTCATGCCGGCCAGATTGTACGGGGTGAAAGAAGAAACCGGGGCCAAAGTGGAAGTTTTATTGCTAAAAGAAAAAGAAGGGAATGTTTGGGAAACCCTTGTAAAACCTTCAAAGCGAGTCAAAGTAGGGACAACATTAAATTTCGGAAACGGCCTTTTAAAAGGAACATGTGTAGGAACTCTTGAACACGGCGGTAGAATCATTGAATTTCAATACGAAGGCATTTTTTTGGAAATTTTGGATCAGCTTGGGGAAATGCCATTGCCGCCATACATTAAAGAGCAGCTTGATAATAAAGAACGATATCAAACCGTTTATTCCCGAGAAATTGGTTCAGCAGCTGCACCGACTGCAGGTTTGCATTTCACAGATGAAATACTCGAAAATATAAAAAATAAAGGGATTCATATCGCTTTTATAACGCTGCATGTCGGGCTTGGGACATTTCGTCCAGTCAGCAGCACAAACATTACAGAACATAAAATGCATGCGGAATTTTATCAAATGACAGAGGGAACGGCCCGCTTATTAAATGAAGTAAGAGAAAAGGGAGGACGTATTATCGCAGTCGGTACGACTTCAACAAGGACGCTGGAAACAATTGCTGGAAAACATGGAGGCAAATTTGTCGAAGAAAGCGGTTGGACAGACATTTTTATTTATCCGGGCTACAATTTTAAAGGAATAGACGGACTCGTTACAAATTTTCATCTTCCTAAGTCTTCTCTGATCATGCTTGTCAGTGCGCTGGCTGGAAGAGAAACAATTCTTCGCGCGTATGAGGAGGCTATAAAGGAAAAATACCGTTTTTTCAGCTTTGGAGATGCCATGCTGATTATTTGAAACAGAATAGAGGTACACTGAATAAAGGAGGGGCTTTCATTGAATAAGCCACCTATTCGATATGAATTGATCAAAACATGCAAACAAACAGGCGCCCGCCTTGGAATCGTACATACACCTCACGGTTCGTTTGAAACTCCGGTGTTTATGCCTGTGGGAACATTGGCGACCGTCAAAACTATGTCACCGGAGGAATTAAAAGAAATTGGCGCAAAAATCATTTTGAGCAATACATACCATTTATGGCTCCGACCAGGGGAAGATATCGTTAAGGAGGCAGGAGGTCTCCATTCTTTTATGAATTGGGATGGAGCGATTTTAACCGACTCCGGCGGATTTCAAGTGTTCAGCTTAAGCGAATTCCGGCGAATTGAAGAAGAGGGAGTATATTTTCGCAATCATTTAAACGGGGACAAGCTGTTTTTATCTCCAGAAAAAGCAACTGAAATCCAAAATGCTCTCGGATCAGATATTATAATGGCATTTGACGAATGCCCGCCTTACCCGGCATCATTTGATTATATGAAACAATCTGTAGAACGAACCTCCAGATGGGCTGAACGCTGTCTAGCAGCTCATAAAAGAGAAAATGAACAAGGGATGTTTGGAATTGTACAAGGCGGCGAATATGAAAACTTGCGGAAGCAAAGCGCACGCGATCTTGTCTCGCTTGATTTTTCGGGATATGCGGTTGGTGGTCTTTCTGTCGGTGAACCGAAAGAAGTGATGAATCGTGTGCTAGAATTTACCGTGCCTTTATTGCCAAGCGACAAACCTCGTTATTTGATGGGGGTCGGTTCTCCAGATTCACTGATAGATGGAGCGATTCGGGGCATTGATATGTTTGATTGCGTGCTTCCTACTAGAATTGCGCGCAACGGCACCTTAATGACATCAACAGGTCGGCTTGTCGTAAAAAATGCGAAATATGCGCGCGATTTCGGTCCATTGGATGAATCTTGTGATTGCTACGTTTGCCGAAATTATTCACGTGCTTATATCAGACATTTAATTAAAAGCAATGAAACATTTGGGATTCGATTAACATCTTACCATAATCTCTATTTTTTGATAAAATTAATGGAGCAGATTAGGGAATCAATCCGTGAAGACCGTTTAGGAGATTTCCGAGAAGAATTTTTTGAACGGTACGGATTCAATAAACCAAATGCGAAAAACTTTTAATGCTTAGAAAGGGGTGAAGAAATGTCGGAGAATTTTGTAGCAACAGTGCTGCCTTTTGTGCTGATGATTGCTATTTTTTACTTTTTGTTGATCAGACCTCAGCAAAAAAGGCAAAAGCAAATCCGTGACATGCAGGCAAACTTGAAGAAGGGTGATAAAATCGTAACGATTGGCGGTTTGCATGGGACGGTTGATTCATTGGATGAAGATAAAATCGTCATCCGTACGGGAGACGGCTCCCGCTTAACTTTTGACCGAAATGCTGTGAGAGAAGTCGTAGAACAATCATAGTTCTACAAAAAACAGGGCTGACTTAAATGTCAGCCTTTTTCTTTTTAAGCCTGCCGTTTTGGCGACGAAATATTGACTCCCAGCATTCCTCCAACTATTGAAGTGATTAAAAATCCACCGTGATATAATAGCGATTCTAGCGAAAGCGTTTTTCCGTAACCTAAAAATTGAAACAACAACACAATTCCCGTGTAAGCAACCGCTGTCGCACCGCCTAAAAGCCACCCTTTTTCTTTACCTTTTCCGCCAGCTATAAAACCTCCGATAAAAACGGCTAAAAAACTTATAGATGTGATGACCCAAAAGAGCGAATCTTCTGTTAAACTAGTAAATCGTAATAAAATAGATAAAAGAAAACTGGAAATCAAAGCAATGATCAAAATGGTAAAAACACCGTAAAATACAGCTTTCCCCCACCGCTTTGCTTCAATCATCCATTCATCTCCTCCCATGTTCACCCGTACAAGGGTAATCACTTTTATACAAGCATATTCATAAAAAAAAGATTTAGAATTAAAATTGCCAGATCAGGGTGAAAGGAATGAAACGGATAGATTTTAACGATTTTTCTGCATCGGAATAAAGATTGCTATATACGGACCGATTAGGGGAATTCGCTTTACTTCTTCCTTTTCGACTAGTCGAAAGATGATAAGAAACAGACTGTAAATAACTGTTGTGATCATGCATGCATACATTAACTTTGGCAGCAAATGCAGTTGTTCCAATAAGATATCGTAAATATGATAGGAGATCCAACCTGTTAAGAAAATGGCTGCAAAAGATAGAACATAGTCTCTTAAATAAATTGTGAACTTAAACACTTTCAGCACCGTTGCATAATGAAGAAGAGTAACGATCATAAACCCGCTTATAATGGCAAGAGCTGCGCCGATTATGCCGAGCTGCGGCCTAGTTGCGAAAACAAAAATGAGCGCTGTTTTTAAAATGGAACCGATTAAACTGTTGGTCATCGCTGCTTTTGCTAAATTTAATGCTTGCAATGCTGCTTGCAGTGGACCTTGGAAATAATAAAAGATGAAAAAAGGAGCCATAACTTTCACATAGATGGCAGATTGAGCATTTCCATACATAAAGATCATGATCGGTTCAGCGTACACGTATAAAATAACAACTGCTAGTCCGCCTGTAACAAGCGAGAGCCTTAAAGCTTGCCTCAGCCGATATTCTGCTAATCGAATCCTTTTTTGGGCAATCGCTTCGCTTAATGCGGGCACTAATGATGTTGACAGCGAAAAAGTGATGAAAGAGGGAAGCATTAATAAAGGAAGCGCATACCCCGTCAATTCCCCATATTGTTTTGTAGCTAAAGATGAATGAACGCCGGCGATCAGTAAACTGTGTGAAACAACGATCGGTTCGAGAAACCATGAAATGTTGCCGATAAATCGGCTGCCGGTTGTCGGCAGGGCAATTTTCATGAGCTGACTGAATGTTTCTTTTCCCTTTTTTAACGAACGGAAAAACGATTTTCTCACTCGAATTTGCTTTTTGAAACGGAACGCTATTAGTAAGTAAAGTAAGGAAGCAAGTTCTCCAATTGCTGCCGCAACAAAGGCGCCAGCGGCTGCATATTCGATTCCGTAAGGCAGCATAGCTTTTGTACAAACGGCGATAAAGGCGATTCTGACCGCTTGCTCAAGCACCTGGGAGAATGCCGCAGGCGTCATGTTTTGTTTTCCTTGAAAGTAGCCTCTCAAAACAGAGGATACAGCAATAATAGGAATTACAGGAGTGATGGAAATCAAAGGAAAGAATGTTCTTGGGTCTGTAAGCAATGTTTCAGAAATATATGAGGCGGAAAACAACACAAGCGGTGCGATGATAATGCTTAAACTGCACGTAATTGTTAAAGATACAACCAGTATTTTTTTTACCTTTTTGCTGTCTCCTTTTGCATCCGCTTCCGCGACCAGCTTGGAGATGGCAACCGGCAAACCGAGCTGTGTAGCTGCTGCGACAAGGCCAAACGTAGGCATCGCCATCATGTAGAGGCCAACCCCTTCTTCTCCAATCATTCTGGCTATGACAATTCGATTAATAAAACCGAGAATTCTTGTGATGAGGCCTGCCGTCATTAAAATGAGCATTCCTTTTAAAAAGGTTTGCTTCGGCATTTTTCTCCCTGCCTTCTCAAAAAACTTGATATCATATACAATTACTATATGCAGACTCGAAGTACAGGCATGACAACCTTTTAAGAAAGGAGCATAAAAGTGGAGAACTATTCGGTAGATGCCTATCGCAAGTATTTAAGGCCGTTTTTGAAAAGCAAGCTCGAAGAATTCCGGCTGTATGGATACGATAAAATGACAGAGGATGAATTGTGGGCTTTTTTGAAAAGAAAAAAATGGAAAAAAATTGAGGGTGTCAGAGTACATCGGTTAGTAGAAGGGATTATGTCAGTGAAAGTGTCCGATTTCATGAATTATACGACCATTGAGTTTATGAAAGATGCAAAATGGTTAGATAGTAAAGAAGGACAAGAAATATTAAAAGAATTAACCTAAAGATGATAAGGCGATGTTTCGCATATAAGCTTGAGGAGGATCAACATGGCAAAAAAAGGCCGAATTATATCATTTTTTATCATTGTTTTCGCCCTTTTAGGTTTGACTGGCGCAACGACAAAACCAATCGTAGAAGGCATTACGCTTGGTCTTGATTTAAAAGGCGGCTTTGAAGTTTTATATGAAGTGAAGCCGGTAAATAAAGGAGATAAAATTGACCGTCAAGCCCTTTTAAGTGCAGTTGAAGCGCTGGACAAAAGGGCGAATGCACTTGGAGTGAGCGAACCAAATATCCAAATAGAAGGGAATGACCGAATTCGCGTTCAGCTTGCAGGCGTGACGGATCAGACTGAAGCTCGGAAAATTTTGTCGACGCAGGCAGAACTGACCTTTCGTGATGTCAATGACAAAGAATTACTAAACGGTTCAGACTTAGTGCAAGGCGGTGCCAAGCAATCATTTGACCAAAACGGTAAACCGAACGTTGTCGTTGAGCTAAAGGATGCGAAAAAATTTAAAGAAGTGACAGAGAAAATAGTAAAAATGGCGCCTGAAAATAAGCTGATTATATGGCTTGATTGGGAAGAAGGCGACTCGTATAAAAAAGAAGCAGCAAAAGCGAATCCGAAATTTTTGTCCGATCCGTACGTAAATGAAGTGTTTGATACGACTACGGTCACGATTGAAGGACAATTTACGGTAGAAGAAGCGCAGCAATTAGCAAGTTTGCTGAATGCTGGTGCATTGCCAGTGAAGCTGCACGAAATTTATTCAACTTCTGTCGGGGCAAAATATGGGGAACAAGCGATGCAATCAACCATTTATGCGGGTTACGTCGGCGTAGGCCTCATTATGCTGTTCATGATCTTTTACTATCGCTTGCCGGGATTGATCGCATCTATCACGCTTGTTTCATACATATACCTCATTTTAGTTGTGTACAATTGGATGCATGCGGTGCTTACATTGCCGGGGATCGCCGCCCTTATTTTAGGGGTTGGGATGGCAGTTGACGCGAACATTATTACAGACGAACGAATTAAGGATGAATTAAAGCTTGGAAAAAGTGTCCGATCTGCTTTTAAAGCAGGAAACAAAAGATCGCTTTTAACCATTTTTGATGCCAATATTACGACAATACTCGCAGCTGTTGTTTTGTTTATTTTTGGAACAAGCTCTGTAAAAGGATTTGCGACAATGCTCATTGTCAGCATTATTATATCCTTCCTTACGGCGATTTATTTAAGCAGATTGCTGCTCGGATTGCTCGTGGAGAGCCGGGCATTTGACAAAAAGCCGCATTGGTTTGGCGTGAGGAAAAGCGATATTTTGGATATTACGAAAACGAATAAAGATACCGATGTCCCAACTCGCTTTGATCATATTGATTTTGTTAAACATCGGAAAAAGTTTTTCGTTTTATCAAGTGTATTAATTGTCGCAGGCATCATCATCCTCTTTGTTGCTAAATTGAATCTAAGCATCGATTTTACGAGCGGAACGCGGGTCGAGCTAGCGACAAATGAGCCGCTATCGGCTGATACAATCGAAAAAGAATTCAAATCAATCGGGCTTAAGCCGGATGAAATTGTATTATCTGGTAATGATAAAAGCACAGCAGTTGTACGATTTGTAGGCGCATTTGATAAAGAAACGATTTCAAATGTAAAAGAACATTTCACAGAGTTGTATGGGATAGAGCCAAATATAAGCACGGTTTCGCCAACAGTCGGAAAAGAGCTGGCGCGAAATGCTCTCATCGGTGTTGCAATTGCTTCCATTGGGATTATCATATATGTATCCATCCGCTTTGAATTTTATATGGCGCTTGCAGCTGTGCTTGCCCTATTGCACGATGCCTTTTTTATCGTTTCCTTTTTCAGCATTACCCGTCTTGAAGTAGACATTACATTTATCGCGGCCGTGTTGACGATTATTGGTTACTCGATCAACGATACGATTGTTACGTTTGACCGTATAAAAGAAAACATGGGAAAAGCGAAAAAAATAAAAACATTTGAGCAGCTTACGGAAATTGTCAACAAAAGCTTGCGGCAAACCTTTACAAGATCGATTAACACCGTTTTAACCGTGATCTTTGCTGTTGTCGCTCTCATTTTATTCGGAAGCTCGTCCATTTTAAATTTCTCGATTGCTTTGTTGGTTGGATTGATCGCAGGCGTTTATTCCTCTTTGTTTATCGCCAGCCAGCTTTGGCTCGTTTGGAAATGGAAGCAAATTGAAAAACGTTCTGTAAAAGAAAACTAGTGAACAGCCGCTGTAAAAGTTCGAAGGGGCTGTCCAAAAAGTCAGGGTTAACTGACTTTTTGGGGCTCCTTCATTTTAGGGATTTATCGGACAGACTATTTTTCCTATCTTGTGTTTAGGGGCTGTCTTTGAAAGTCAAATCGCCATTGAAAACAAAAAATCATAAACACCGATATATCAACGTTTCTAAAACATTAATGGGGGCGTCAATAAGCCGTAAAAACGACTTATTAGACATCCCCCTTTTCTTATGCTCTCTTTCTTCATTACGTTCTCCAAAAGTTTTATGACGGACATTCAGCGCATACAATTTATTCCAGTCGGACTTCATTGCCTCTATGAAGGACATTTACAAATTTTATTCGATTATTTTTGTCCTTCACAATGTATTTCTCCAAACTTCTTCATTTTGGGAACTCATCGGACAGCCCCTCTCTTTCTTATGAAGAAACATAACCTTGAAAATAGTGTTTGAAAACATTTCATTTCGTTCTGTATAATAGGAGAAGTTGAGGGGTGAAATTATGCTGAGATCTAAATTTCGTTGGAATCGTTTATATAGGGATGAGTCCAACGAAGAGGCTGTTCGAGCATTAATCGACTCTTTGAATATTACATATTTGACTGCTCGATTACTTGTGAATCGCGGCATTCAAAATGTTGAAGAAGCAAAAGAGTTTTTACATATAAAGGAACCTTCATTTCATGATCCTTTTTTGTTGGATGGGATGGAGCGGGCATGTGAGCGTATTTTTGCAGCAATCCGCGCTGGTGAAAAGATTGTCGTATACGGTGATTATGATGCGGACGGCGTTTCCAGCACTGCCGTCCTGTTGACGGCATTAAAGGAATTGGGGGCAAACGTCGATTTTTACATACCGAATCGATTTTCAGAAGGATACGGGCCAAACGAACATGCTTTCCGAATGATTCATGAAAAAGGATGCAGGCTGATTATAACAGTTGATACCGGCATCGCGGCAATCAATGAAGCGGATTTAGCCAAAAGGCTTGGAATCGACCTCATTATAACAGACCATCATGAACCGGGGCCTGTTTTGCCTGATGCGTATGCGATCATTCATCCGAAATTGCCAAATTCAACATATCCTTTTAAGGAGCTGGCAGGTGTAGGCGTTGCTTTTAAAATGGCCCATGCCCTTTATGGAAAGGTTCCAGAATCTCTGATAGAGATCGCAGCCATTGGAACAATTGCTGATTTAGTACCTCTATACGGAGAAAATCGGCTTCTTGCGAAAAAAGGGATTGAAAAATTAAAAACGACGACAAGACCTGGCATAAATTCGCTTCTTTCCATTGCTGGAGTGGACAAATCTTCCGTAAATGAGGAAACGATAGGATTTGTTTTAGGACCGAGAATTAATGCGGCAGGGAGGCTGCAAGAAGCCGATCCTGCCGTTGAATTGTTGTTGACAGATGATAAAGAAAAAGCTGATATGCTTGCTAAGGAAATCGATCAATTAAATAAGCAAAGGCAGAAGCTTGTACAAGAGATAACGGACGAAGCGATTAAGGAAATTGAGAAAAATTTTCCAATCGAAGACAATCCTGTTTTAGTCGTCGCAAAAGAAAACTGGAATTCTGGAGTGATCGGAATCGTTGCTTCCAGATTGGTCGAAAAATTTTACCGTCCTGCCATCGTGTTGAGCATTGATCGTGAGACAGGTCTTGCCAAAGGGTCTGCGCGAAGCATTCAAGGGTTTGATCTATTTAAAAACTTATCGGAATGCAGGGAGCTTCTCCCTCATTTTGGAGGCCATACGATGGCTGCTGGCATGACGCTGAAAGCAGAGCATATTGACGAGCTGCGCCAAAAAATGATCGATCTTGCAAATAGTCAGCTTTCAGATGAAGATTTTATTCCTGTAAAAAACATTGAATGTGCCTGTTCATTGGAGCATGTCACAATAAAAGCAGTCGAAGAGCTGGAGAAGCTTGCCCCTTTCGGAGTCGATAATCCGAAGCCGCTCTTTTTACTAGAGAATGTCAATGCGGCAGATGTTAGAAAAATTGGGGTAAACGGAAATCATTTGAAAATGAAGATTGAGGAGAAGGAATTTGAATTAGATGTCGTCGGCTTTGGACAGGGAGAATTGGCAGAAGAAATATCTCCTTTCGCAAACGTTTCTATTGTCGGTGAGCTTGCGATCAACGAATGGAATTATGTAAAAAAGCCGCAGCTATTGCTTCAAGACCTTGCCGTGCCAGCGTGCCAGCTTTTTGATTGGCGAGGTTCAAGAGGAACGGAGGCTTTGCTCTCTAAACTTCCTGCTGAAAAACGATTGCTGATCGCCTTTCATGAAGAATCTATAAAATTATATAAAGATCAACCGTACATTCATGAAATTCATATAATATCAGAAATAAAGGATTACAAAAATATAGATGTTTCCAATAAGTATGTTGTATTTCTCGATATGCCCCCGGCAATCGAATTTCTTGTTTCAGCATTTGAGCAAGGAATGCCTGAAAGAATTTATGCTATTTTTTATCAGCATGCAGACCACTTTTTTCAAACAATGCCGACAAGAGAGCATTTTAAATGGTATTACGCATTCTTAACGAAAAAAAGTTCTTTCGATTACAAAAAATATGGGGAAGATTTAGCCAAATACCGTGGCTGGACAAAAGAAACGATCTTTTTTATGACAAAGGTGTTTTTTGAACTTGAATTTGTTACAATAAACAATGGTGTGATTACATTAAACAAAAAGGTGAAAAAACGGGATTTATCAGAATCCGGAACATATCAGCAGAAGCTGGATCAAATGAAACTGGAACAGCAGCTTCTCTATTCTTCTTATCAAGAACTGAAGGAATGGTTTGAAAAGGCAGTCTTGAAACGAGATGCCGATAAATTTTTACAAGTTCATGAATGGTAAACAACCGAGGAGGACGAGTGATGGATTTAAAAAAATACGTGACAATTGTTGAAGATTTTCCAAAACCGGGCATTTCTTTTAAAGATATCACAACATTAATGGACAACGGGGAAGCATTTAAATATGCAACAGACCAAATTGTTCAATATGCGCGTGAAAAGAAGATTGATATTGTTGTCGGTCCAGAAGCAAGAGGGTTTATCATCGGCTGCCCAGTTGCTTACTCTCTCGGAGTTGGTTTTGCACCTGTTCGAAAAGAAGGCAAGCTTCCGCGCGAAACGATCAAGGTGGAATACGGGCTTGAGTACGGAAAAGATGCATTAACCATTCATAAAGATGCGATTAAGCCTGGCCAGCGAGTGTTAATAACCGATGATTTGCTGGCGACTGGAGGAACGATTGAAGCTACTATTAAATTAGTGGAACAGCTTGGCGGAGAGGTTGCCGGCATTGCCTTTTTAATTGAATTGTCTTATCTTGAGGGCAGAAAAAGGCTTGAAGGCTATGATATATTAGCATTGATTAAATATTAATCGGCGCAAATCTATAAATGAAGCACTCTTAATGGGTGCTTTTTTTTAAAACAATAAAATGAAAAACTTTAGAAATTGTAATATTTTCCATCCACTCGCAAAATAGCTGCAGCAGCTCTATTTTTTTTACCCCTTTTCAAAAGGATCGTATTCTTCTCTTTACATGTTTGTTAATTTTATTTAATAATAAAAACAATAACGTATATACAATTAAAGGTGATCCCATGGCAAACGAACAAATGTTGACAGCTGAACAGATCTTCGAAAAAGCGGAAAAGTATCTTCCGCCTGACGATATAGAGTTTATAAAAAAAGCATACGAGTTTGCAAAAAACGCCCATCATGGGCAATATCGCAAATCAGGCGAACCATATATTATGCATCCGGTGCAGGTTGCCGGGATTCTAGTAGATTTGGAGCTGGATCCTACAACGATTGCCGGCGGCTTTTTACATGATGTTGTGGAAGATACGGATGTGACATTAGACGAGCTTCGACAAGAATTTAACGATGAAGTCGCTATGCTTGTGGATGGAGTAACAAAGCTGGGAAAAATTAAATATAAATCAAAAGAAGAGCAGCAGGCGGAGAATCACCGGAAAATGTTTGTCGCTATGGCGAAGGACATTCGGGTCATTTTAATTAAACTGGCAGACCGTCTTCACAATATGCGTACGTTAAAACATTTGCCGCAGGAAAAGCAGCGAAGAATCGCCAATGAAACGTTGGAAATATTTGCTCCTCTCGCCCATCGCCTCGGAATCTCAAAAATCAAATGGGAACTTGAAGATACAGCCTTGCGGTATTTAAATCCGCAGCAATACTACCGAATTGTCAATTTGATGAAAAAGAAACGTGCAGAACGGGAAAAGTATGTTGAAGAGGTAATTGAAGATTTAAAGAAGCGAATTGAAGAAGTAAAGATAAAGGCAGAGCTGTACGGCCGGCCGAAGCATATTTATTCCATTTATCGAAAAATGGTTCTCCAAAATAAACAATTTAACGAAATATATGATTTGCTGGCTGTGCGAATTATTGTGAACAGCATAAAAGACTGCTACGCAGTGCTTGGCATCATTCACACATGCTGGAAGCCGATGCCTGGCAGATTTAAAGATTATATTGCAATGCCAAAAACAAACATGTATCAATCCATTCACACGACTGTCATCGGTCCGAAGGGGGATCCCCTTGAGGTTCAAATTCGCACATACGAAATGCATGCGATCGCTGAATACGGGATTGCTGCCCATTGGGCTTATAAAGAAGGAAAAAGCATTACATCTTTTGATAAAAAACTGAGCTGGTTTAGAGAAATATTGGAGTTTCAAAACGATTCTTCCAACGCCGAAGAATTTATGGAGGCATTGAAAGTTGATCTGTTCTCTGACATGGTGTTTGTATTTACTCCAAAAGGAGATGTCATTGAGCTTCCCGCCGGGTCAATTCCGATTGATTTCGCCTACAGAATTCATTCTGAAATAGGCAATAAGACGATCGGAGCAAAAGTAAACGGAAAAATAGTGCCTCTAGATTATAAATTAAAAACCGGAGATATAGTGGAAATATTGACGTCGAAGCATTCTTACGGTCCGAGCCAAGATTGGCTTAAATTGACGCAGACCTCTCAAGCGAAAAATAAAATTCGCCAATTTTTCAAAAAGCAGCGCCGAGAGGAGAATGTTGAAAAAGGAAAAGAATTAATTGAAAAAGAAATTAAAGCGATGGATTTTGATGTGAAAGAAGTCCTTACTCAGGAAAATATAAAACGTGTCGCGGAAAAATTTAATTTTTCAAACGAGGACGATATGTATGCGGCGGTTGGCTTCAACGGCATTACTGCTTTACAGGTTGCAAACCGCCTAGTCGAAAAAATTCGCAAACAGCGGGATATAGAAGAGCAGGAAAAATTGATGGAAAAGGTGGTTCAACAAGGTGCAAGGCGGCCGAAGCGCCGTGATGCAGGAGTGTCTGTAAAGGGTATTGATAATTTGTTAATCAGGCTTTCCCGCTGCTGCAACCCAGTTCCTGGCGATGATATTGTCGGATTTATTACAAAAGGAAGAGGGGTATCTGTTCACCGGTCTGATTGTCCAAATGTCAATAAAGAGGATGCAAAAGACAGGTTAATTGAAGTGGAATGGGAAAATCAGCTGGACGGCCGGAAGGAATACAATGTGGAAATTGAGATTTTAGGTTTTGACCGGCGCGGCTTATTAAATGAAGTGCTCCAGTCTGTAACAGAGACGAAGACAAACATTACGACAATTTCGGGAAGAACGGACCGTAACAAAGTAGCGAACATCCATTTAGGAATTTCGATTCAAAATGTCAGCCATCTTCAAAAAGTTGTGGATCGGATCAAGCAAATACCGGATGTATATTCAGTGCGGAGAATTATGAATTAAGAAAGGAAATACATGATGAAAGTTGTAGTACAACGAGCAAGGAATGCAAATGTCAAAGTAGATGGACAAGTTGTTGGTTCGATTGAGTTCGGTTTAATGGTGCTAGTCGGTGTTACGCACGAGGATACGGAAAAAGATGCAGAGTTTTTAGCGGATAAAGTGGCCAATTTGCGCATATTTGAGGATGAAGAAGGGAAAATGAATTTATCTCTTTTAGATGTTGGGGGCGAAGTTTTATCCGTCTCCCAATTTACGCTGTACGGCGATTGCCGGAAAGGAAGAAGGCCAAATTTTATGCAAGCAGCCAAACCGGATATTGCTGAAAAACTATATGAATCTTTCAACGACAAACTGAGAGAAAAAGGCGTACGTGTTGAAACGGGTTCTTTCGGAGCGATGATGGCTGTTGAATTTACAAACGTTGGCCCAGTAACATTGATTATCGAAAGCAAATAAAAAAATCGTGAGCGAGCTGCTCACGATTTTTTTATGAGTTTACATATTTGACGACCGCTTTATAAATCGCTTGTGAGATTTTCTCTTGGTAAGCGTTTGTGCTGACTGTCCACTCTTCCATAGGATTGCTCAAAAAACCTAGTTCAAGCAAAGCAGCAGGACGTTTATTTTCACGCAGCACAAAATAATTTCCAAATTGAACACCACGGTTTCTTAAATTGACATGCCTCACCATCTCTTTGTGAATTACATTTGCTAATGCTTTATCCTTTGCAGAATTGTAATAAAAAGTTGTGATTCCATTTGCGCTTGGAATGATTGAGCTATTATAATGGATGCTCACAAAGGCGTTTGCGTTGTTTTTTACAGAAATTCCTACACGGGATTGCAGGCTGATATATGTATCGTCGCTTCTAGTTAAAACTGCATTTACACCTGCTCTTTTTAATTTGTTGTACACAAGTTTAGCTGTTTTTAAGGTTAAATGTTTTTCCAGCGTCCCTCTGACACCGATCGTCCCGCTGTCATAGCCTCCGTGGCCCGGATCGATAATGACTTTTTTACCGTTTGACGGTATGCTTGTCCCTTTATTGGAATTGTTTTCGCTTGTTGTTGTGACGACCCAGCTTGCTACATAAGCTGTTTGACCGTTTCGGAGCTGAATTTTATACCAATTATTATAAATCCCTACAATTGGAAAAGTCTGCCCTTTGTTTCCTCTTTGAACAATTTTTGCAGAAGTGGAAGGTGCACTGCGCAAATTTGTTCCGTCGTATAAAAGGACAACTGATTGAGCGCCGTTTGTTTTCTTTGAGCCAGCTTCGATATATCTTTTGGATGCCCAGCCTGTTTTGTTTTTCGCATATCTAATTTGATACCAATCTCCGTTTGCACCTATGATTTCTACCTCTGTTCCTTTTTTAATGGTACCGACAATTTTTGAGTGTAAAGACGGACCGCTTCTAACATTTAACGAACTGGCTGTAATCCTTCCTTTTTGCGGGGAAGTGCTGCTGCTTTTAGCTGCTGCTTTGGTAATATATTGCTTCGACACCCACCCCGTCACATTGTTGTAGCGAATTTTATACCAATTGCCTTGTTCCGAAATGATTTCAACTTTCATGTTTTTTGTCAGCTTGCCGGTAATTGATGATTGTGCATTTGGTTTTGAACGAACATTTAATATAGTGGCTGTAACCGTACCGAGGCTATGCTTCTGATTCGAAGGGGTTTTGCTGGCTGCTGGAGCTACATATGCCGAAGAGACCCATCCTTGCCGGCCATTATAGGAAATTTTCACCCATTTCCCCTGTTTCGTCAACACATGCGCTTTTTCCCCTTTAGGAAACTGTCCAACAACTTTATAGTTTGTCCCGGGGCCAGAACGGATTCTTAACCCGGTAGTCGTAGAAACGACATAATCCTTTTTTTGAAGCTCGGTTTCTACTGAAAGAAGCCAATCGGCTACCCACCCGGAAGAGCCCTGTTTTAATTGAATTTTCACCCAATCTCCTTTCCTTGCAACAATCGGGTATTTTTCACCGTACCGAACGCTTTTCATTACGGGATAGCTTAAACCGGGACCTGTCCGGACATTTACTTTATCTTGCTTAATGACTGCATATTGCGTATCCGCTTGGGCTGAATGAAAAACTGGAGCGGTAGAAGTAAAAAGCAGTGAAAGCAACAGAACGATTAAAAAGCATTTTTTTCGCAATGGCCATGCTCCTTTCACATTCATGCAAAAAACTATTTCTATTTTTATTTCGGCATTTCCTTTTTTACATTGAGTATTTTTTCATTTTTTTGCGGGAAAACTAAGACGCAAATTCTGATGAAAAAGAAAGGGGAAAAATATGCGGTCCAGTGAAAAACATTCTTTCTCCGCATCAATTTTTCATGACCAGTTTGGTATTTCTTTCATTGATCATACGATGCAGGATATTTTAATAGAGGTTTCGTTTGAGCATGGTTTAAATCAAGAGGAGGCGAAAAAGCTCCGTGATCGGCTCAGCCGTTCTTGACATGACACAGTATTGTTCGTATGATAATATAAAATTCTAGATTTAAAAATAACGTACATAAACAACCGATGACGGAGACAAGTAGCTGGGATGCACATGGACAGAGAGGAAAGGCCTTAGGCTGAAAGCCTTTCCCCATGATCGCTTAGTGAAGAACACTCCGGAGGTTTTCCTCTGAAAGGTGTAAAAGTAGGAGGAAACGTAAATAGGCGTTAACTTTTAAGTGGAAGCATTGCTTCAATTAGGGTGGCACCACGGGAGACTCTCCCGTCCCTACGGGAATCGTCAGGGGACGGGTTTTTTTATGGAATTTATTTTATAAGTGGAGGAGAATCGACAATGGCTTTTCAAATCCCGCGAGGTACACAGGATATTTTGCCGTCGGAGGCTTCAAGATGGCAATATGTTGAGAAAAAAGCTAGGGAAATATGCCGTCTTTATCGCTTTCAAGAAATTCGAACCCCCATTTTTGAACATACGGAATTATTTCAAAGGGGTGTAGGCGAATCAACCGATATTGTCCAAAAAGAAATGTACACTTTTTCCGACAGGAAAGGAAGAAGTTTAACATTAAGACCGGAAGGAACGGCAGCAGTCGTCCGCGCTTTTGTTGAAAAGAAAATGTACGCCGATCCGAACCAGCCTGTAAAGCTTTTTTACATCGGTCCTATGTTTCGGTATGAAAGACCGCAATCAGGGCGTTTTCGGCAATTTGTTCAATTCGGTGTGGAGGCTCTCGGCTCGGACGACCCTGCGCTGGATGCTGAAGTTATTTCTTTGGCGATGGCGTTTTATCAATCGCTCGGCTTAAAAAAATTGAAGCTTGCCATTAACAGTTTGGGAGATCAAGAGAGCAGAGCTGCACATCGTGCTGCTTTAGTCAACCATTTTAAGCCGAGAATTGGAGAATTTTGCTCTGATTGCCAAAAGCGGCTTGAGCAAAATCCGTTAAGAATACTTGATTGTAAACAAGACCGCGAGCATGAATTGATGAAAAGCGCCCCTTCCATCATTGACTTTTTAAACGATGAATCAAAGCAATATTTTGATCAAGTGTTAAAATATTTAACGGAGCTTGGCATTGAGTATGAAATCGATCCAAATCTCGTTCGCGGATTGGATTATTATAACCATACAGCATTTGAAATCATGAGCAATGCGGAAGGGTTTGGGGCGATTACGACTTTATGCGGCGGCGGAAGATATAACGGCTTGGTCGAAGAAGCCGGAGGGCCAAGCACGCCGGGGATCGGCTTTGCTTTAAGCATTGAACGCCTGTTAGCAGCAATTGATGCTGAAAACATCGCTCTTCCGATTGAAAAAGGTCTAGATTGTTATATTGTGGCACTGGGAGATCGGGCGAAGGAACGGTCGGTATCTCTATTGCAGGAAATGCGGAAAGCCGGCATTTCTGCAGACAAAGATTATGAAAATAAGAAAATGAAAGCACAACTGAAGCAAGCGGACAGGCTTCAAGCCAAATTTGTCATCATCATAGGTGATGAGGAATTAGAAAAAGGCGTGGCGAACGTAAAAAACATGGCAACAGGCGAACAAGATGCGGTGGCATTTGAACGACTTGCAGAGTATATAAAAGAGAGAAAGTAAAGGAGAGTATGTAGGATGTTTGGACGTTCGTATTATTGTGGAGAAATTTCCGAAAAAGCAATCGGCGAAAAGGTCGTTTTAAAAGGATGGGTGCAAAGACGCCGCGATTTAGGAGGACTTATTTTTATCGACTTGCGCGACCGGACAGGAGTTGTCCAAATTGTTTTTAATCCTGAAGTTTCAAAGGAAGCGTTAGAAATAGCTGAAAAAATCCGCAGCGAGTATGTATTGGACATTGAAGGCGAAGTGGTGAAAAGATCGGAAGAGACGATTAATCCGAACATTCGAACAGGAAAAGTGGAAGTGGTTGTTCAATCGGTAACCATTTTAAACAGCGCCAAAACTCCTCCTTTTTCACTTGCGGATCAAAAAGCGGACATTTCCGAAGAGGTTCGTTTAAAATACCGTTATTTAGATTTGCGCCGTCCAGTCATGTTTGAAACGTTAAAAATGCGGCATCAAATTACGAGAGCGATTCGCAACTTTTTGGATGAAAATGGATTTATTGATGTGGAAACCCCCATTTTAACAAAAAGCACACCGGAAGGAGCACGGGACTATCTTGTCCCTTCTCGCGTCCATGAGGGGGAATTTTATGCGCTCCCGCAATCGCCGCAAATATTCAAACAGCTTCTAATGGTTTCAGGATTTGATAAATATTATCAAATTGCAAGATGCTTCCGAGATGAGGATTTGCGCGCAGACAGACAGCCGGAATTTACCCAAATAGATATAGAAACTTCTTTTATGAGCCAAGAAGATATTATGAATCTAACCGAAAAGATGATGGCTCATGTGTTAAAAGAAGTGAAAGGAATCGAGCTTACTCTTCCATTCCAACGCATGCCATATGATGAGGCGATGGCGCGCTTTGGGTCGGACAAGCCGGACGTTCGATTCGGCCTGGAGCTTGTTGATGTATCTGAAATTGTGAAAAGCTCCGCTTTCAAAGTTTTCAGTCAAGCAGTTGCAGGTGGAGGGCAAGTAAAGCTAATCAATGTAAAAGGAAAAAAAGACGAATTTTCACGCAAAGATCTAGATGCTCTCCAAGAGTATGTTCACAATTATGGAGCGAAAGGTTTGGCTTGGCTTAAAGTAGAAGAAAATGAAGTAAAAGGCCCAATTGCAAAATTTCTATCAGAAAATGAACAAAATAGTATTTTGCAAGCAGCTGAAGGACAGAATGGAGACTTGCTTCTGTTTGTTGCCGACAAGCCGAATGTTGTTGCTGATTCGTTGGGGGCTCTCAGACTAAAACTAGGAAAAGATTTAGGGCTGATCGAAGAAGATAAACTTGAATTTTTATGGATTACGGATTGGCCGCTCGTTGAATATAATGAAGAAGACGGCCGCTATTATGCATTGCATCATCCGTTTACTATGCCGTTTCGTGAGGACTTGGAGTACTTTGAGAAAGACCCTCTCAAAATGCGGGCTCAAGCATATGACTTAGTGTTAAATGGATATGAACTTGGCGGAGGGTCGATTCGGATTTTTGAAAAAGACGTTCAAGAAAAGATGTTTAAACTTCTTGGTTTTACAGAGGAACAAGCAAGAGAACAGTTCGGATTTTTGCTGGAAGCCTTCGAATACGGTACGCCGCCGCATGGTGGAATTGCACTAGGATTGGATCGGATTGTAATGCTTTTGGCAGGAAGAACAAATTTACGGGATACGATTGCCTTTCCGAAAACAGCAAGTGCGAGCTGTTTGTTAACGGAGGCACCAAGCCAAGTAAGCAAAGAGCAATTGGATGAACTGCATCTTGAAGTGAAACATAGCTCAAGGTAATAATTTCCATTATTTGTTTTTTATCTTGAAATCTCATGCTAATTATGATATTCTTTATTCAAAATTTAAGTCCTGATGTGTGCGTCGTACACCTAGTTTTGACCGAACAACGATTTAAATGGGAGCCCGGAGTTTCTAAAGTGAGTAAATGCCTCTTATGCATATGGCACGAGGACTTACAAAGCTTTAGAACAGGGCACCCACCTGCTGAGAGCGGGTTCAAAACGAAGGAAACGGCGACGGCACAATTGGGACTTTTTTAGTTTGTACACTGAATTTTGACAAATTGGAGTGATTTTTTTTGCTTCATCAGTTTTCCCGAAATGAACTAGCGATTGGAAAAGAAGGTTTACATAAATTGAAAAACAGCTCCGTAGCCGTTTTAGGGGTTGGCGGAGTTGGATCTTTTGCCGTCGAAGCTCTTGCACGATCAGGCATCGGGCGATTGATTTTGATCGATAAAGATGATGTCGATATTACGAATATTAACCGGCAAATCCATGCGCTTTTGTCGACGGTTGGAAAACCGAAAGTGGATTTAATGAAAGCAAGAATTGCTGACATTAATCCGGATTGTGAAGTAATTGCATTAAAAATGTTTTACACGGAAGAGACGTATGAAGACTTTTTTAAGCTAAACCCTGACTATGTGATTGACGCCAGCGATACGATCAGCTATAAAATTCATTTAATGAAGGAATGCCTGAAACGGAATATTCCTATTATTTCAAGCATGGGGGCAGCCAACAAAACGGATCCAACCCGTTTCCGAGTAGCAGATATTTCAAAAACACATACAGATCCGATTGCCAAAGTGATTCGAACGAAACTGCGAAAAGAAGGGATCCGAAAGGGAATTCAAGTCGTATTTTCTGATGAACGCCCTGTTGTTATTAGAGAAGATGTCAGAAAAGAAGTCGGTAATAACGAATCAACGATCCGCAAAGCAAAAATGCCCCCGTCATCAAATGCCTTTGTGCCATCCGTAGCCGGATTGATTATGGCTGGTCATGTGATTAATGAATTGCTGAAGGATATAAAAATTTATCGTGTCGGCGACGACGATTAAAAAATGGGGGTGTCAAATAAGCCGTTTTTCGGCTTATTGACGCCCCCTTTTATTTACGTTTTCCATGGGGTTTTGACATTTTGGACAATCCTATTTATATTTTCAAGATGACGCGGACATGACCGAAGCTTCCTATTCGTCCTTTTCTTTTTTCTTTTTCTCGATATTTTCATATATTTGCGCTAAAGCCTGCTCGAATTTGCCCGTTCTTTTTGGCTTGTAATATTTTTTATGCTTGATGGGGTCAGGCAAATATTGCTGGTTTACCCAGCCTGATTCATAATCGTGCGGATATAAATAGTTCACGCCTCTGCCAAGCTGCTTTGCTCCTTTATAATGAGCATCCCGCAAGTGGGAAGGGACCTCGCCTGTCACTCCTGAGCGAATGTCGGCTAAAGCTGCATCAATCGCTTTATAAGCAGAGTTTGATTTAGGGGATAAACATAGTTCAATCACCGCATTGGCCAAAGGGATGCGTGCTTCGGGAAAACCGATGCGCTCAGCTGCTTCTATAGCCGAAAGAGTTCTAGGTCCCGCTTGCGGATTTGCAAGACCAATATCTTCATAGGCGATGACCGTTAAACGCCTTGCAATCGAAGAAAGATCCCCTGCCTCAATTAATCTGGCCAAATAGTGAAGCGCTGCGTTTACATCGGACCCGCGAATAGACTTTTGAAAAGCAGATAAAACATCGTAATGATGATCTCCGTCTTTATCGTGGGAAAAGCTCTTTTTTTGCATGCACTCTTCAGCAATTTCAACCGTAATGCAAATGTTCCCATTCTCATCTTCCTTTGTTGATAAAACGGCGAGTTCTAATCCATTTAACGCCGCACGCACATCTCCGCCGGAGCTTTCGGCAAAATGTCTTAGAGCTTCGTCGCTGATTTGAACAGGAAAGTCGCTCAGTCCTCTTGGGTCTGTAAGAGCTCTTTTCAGGGCAATCATAATGTCATCTGGAGAAAGAGGGTGCAATTCGAAAATTTGACAGCGGCTCCGAATCGCCGGGTTAATGGCATGATACGGATTGCTTGTCGTTGCACCGATTAAAATAATCATGCCGTTTTCTAAATATGGAAGCAAAAAATCTTGTTTCCCTTTATCAAGTCTGTGCACTTCATCTAAAATGAGAATGATTTGCCCTGACATTTTTGCTTCTTCTACAACAATTTCCATATCTTTTTTATTGTGGACAACCGCATTCAGCTTTCGAAAAGGCGTGTTAGTGCTGCCTGCTATTGCTGTTGCAATAGATGTTTTTCCGATTCCAGGAGGTCCGTATAAAATCATCGAGCTTAAATATTTAGCTCGCACCATTCGTTCAATAATCTTTCCTTTTCCAACTAAATGTTCTTGTCCAATAATATCTTCTATTTTGGTTGGACGCATTCTATACGCTAAAGGTTCCATTTTATCGCTCCCAAATAAAAATCATATCATCTCATTTACCCACTAATAAAATAATATGCTATAATGTCTAAAGTTTAAAGTAGAACCAAAATGGTGAAAATCTTGAAAAAAACTAAAAAATAGGAGTGTAGAAACGTGAGAATTTCAACGAAAGGACGCTATGGTTTAACGATTATGATTGAATTGGCGCGAAAGTACGGAGAAGGACCGACATCTTTGAAAAGTATTGCACAATCTCATGATTTATCAGAGCATTATTTGGAACAATTAATTGCTCCTCTCCGCAATGCCGGACTTGTCAAAAGCATTCGCGGAGCTTATGGCGGATATATTTTAGCGAACGATCCGTCCAAAATAACGGCTGGTGACGTTATCCGTGTGTTGGAAGGACCGATCACCCCTGTTGAAGGAATTGAAGATGAACCGCCTGCTCAAAGGCATCTATGGTTAAAAATCCGCGATGCGGTGAAGGACGTTCTTGACAACACGACACTTGATGATTTAGCAAGCCATACAGGAGATAATGAGCAGGACGCTTACATGTTTTACATTTAAAGTCGGGAGGAATTAACTTTGGAACGGATATATTTGGATCATGCGGCAACATCGCCAGTCCATCCCGCAGTTTTGGATAAAATGACAACCTTTATGAAGGATTATTTCGGCAATCCGTCTAGCATCCATTCTTTTGGCAGAGAAAGCAGACGAGAAGTGGATGAGGCTCGAGAGCTCCTTGCCAAAAGTATTCATGCCGACCCAAAAGAAATCATATTTACTAGCGGAGGAACAGAAGCAGATAATTTAGCGGTGATTGGAACAGCGCTTGCTAATAAAGAAAAAGGAAACCATATTATCACAACAGAAATTGAGCATCCGGCTGTCCTCCAATCTTGCCGCTATCTAGAAAAAAACGGATTTCACGTTACGTATTTGCCTGTCAATCAATCGGGAGTTATTTCTGTCGAGGATCTTAAAAAAGCTTTAAAAGATGAAACGATTCTTGTCACAGTCATGTATGGAAATAATGAAGTAGGTGCCTTACAGCCTATTTCAGAAATAGGAAGCTTATTACAAAACCATCAAGCGTATTTTCATACCGATGCAGTTCAAGCATACGGACTCGTTCCAATTGATGTTCGCGAGCTGAATGTCGATCTGCTGTCGGTTTCCGGTCATAAAATAAATGGGCCGAAAGGGATCGGTTTTTTATATGCAAAAGCTGGGGTGAAATTCACTCCGCGCATGCATGGCGGTGAGCAGGAATTGAAGAGAAGAGCCGGAACGGAAAATGTTCCAGCGATTATCGGGTTTGCGGAAAGCGCAAAAATTGCAGAACAAACAAGAAAGGAAAAAACAGAGCAATATGTGCATTTTAAACAAATCATGATCGATGTGTTTGAACAAGAGGGCATTTCCTTCGCTGTGAACGGCTCGATTGACAACAGCTTGCCTCATATATTAAACGTTTTCTTTCCGGGAACAAACGTTGAATCGCTACTTGTCAACCTCGATTTGGCGGGAATTGCGGCATCAAGCGGATCAGCTTGTACAGCAGGATCAGTTGAACCGTCGCATGTGCTCGTTTCAATGTTTGGCAAAAATTCAAAAGAAATAACTTCATCGGTTCGATTCAGCTTCGGCTTAGGAAATACGGAGGCACAAATTGAATCGGCTGCCAAAAAAACAGCCGAGATTGTTAAAAGGTTAACGTCAAAATAGAAAGAGGTGAGAGAGATGGAAAAGGCGCCGCATGAAACAAGAGTCGTAGTCGGGATGTCTGGCGGAGTAGATTCATCTGTAACTGCTTTGCTCCTAAAAGAACAAGGGTACGAAGTCATCGGGGTCTTTATGAAAAATTGGGATGATACGGATGAAAACGGCGTATGTACGGCAACGCAAGATTATGATGATGTAATCCGTGTATGCAATCAGCTTGGGATTCCTTATTATGCAGTGAATTTCGAAAAAGAGTATTGGGATAAAGTGTTCACTTACTTTTTAGAGGAATATAAAGCTGGAAGAACGCCAAATCCCGATGTCATGTGCAATAAAGAAATTAAATTTAAAGCATTTTTGGAGCATGCAGCTGACTTAGGCGCGGACTATATCGCAACAGGCCATTATGCACGGGTAAAATACCGCGATGGTGTGTACAAATTGCTCAGAGGAAAGGATCCAAACAAAGATCAAACGTATTTTTTGAATCAGCTGAATCAGAAGCAGCTGTCAAAGGTCATGTTCCCCATCGGGCATCTTGAAAAAAAAGAAGTTAGAGAAATTGCGGAAAAAGCAAACTTGGCAACAGCAAAGAAAAAAGATTCAACAGGCATCTGCTTTATTGGCGAGCGGAACTTTAAAGAATTTTTAAGCCAGTATTTACCTGCTCAACCCGGCAAAATGGAGACGTTGTCTGGTGAGGTAAAAGGGAAGCATGACGGGCTTATGTATTATACGATCGGTCAACGCCATGGACTCGGAATAGGAGGAAATGGCGATCCTTGGTTTGTGGTTGGAAAAAATTTGAAAAATAATATTTTATATGTTGAACAAGGATTTCATAATGAACATTTATATTCAGACTCCATTATCGCAACAAATGTAAACTGGATAACCGGTGTAAAACCAACAGATGAGCTTGTTTGCACCGCAAAATTTCGCTACCGCCAGCCTGATCAGCCGGTAAAAGTGAAAATGATCGGTGATCAAACTGCACAAATTTCGTTTGAACAGCCGGTCCGTGCCGTTACACCAGGACAAGCTGTCGTTTTTTATAATGGAGAGGAATGTCTGGGAGGCGGCATTATCGATAAAGTATTTCGCAACGGCGAAAAACTGTGGTATGTCGGTTAAAGAGATAAGCTGTACCGATCGGAATGAGATTTGTTAACTTGGCGCAGCCTCTTTGTCTTTGGATGTGAAAGGATGAAATGGATGCATAAAAATCAACTGGCTTTAGAAGCAATAAAAGAAGGGAAATGGGAAGAAGCAGCGAAATATTTTGCAGAAGCATTGGAAGAAAATCCAAACGACCCTGTGTTATACGTAAATTTTGGGAATTTGCTTGCCTCTTCAGGTGATGCAGAAAGAGCATTGAAATTTTATGAAAAGGCGATTGAGATTGATAAAGGGACGGCTACTGCGTATTACGGCATTGGAACCGTTCATTATAATGCGGGAGATTATCATAAAGCGAAAACATTTTTTGATCAGGCGGAAAAGTATGGGCTTGCTCATAAAGATGTCTATTTTATGCTTGGAATGTCTCTTTACCAGCTTGAACAGCCCCGTCTTGCACTTCCATATTTTTTGCGGGCGGTTGAGCTGGATGAACAAGACGCCAGCGCTCACTTTCAATATGGTTTATGTTTAGCACAAGCAGGCCACATTCAAGAAGCAAAAAAAGAGTTTGAAAAAACGATCGACCTCGATCAACATCACGCAGATGCTTATTATAATTTAGGTGTTGCGTACGCATTTGAAGAAAATAGAGAAGAAGCTTTAAAAATGTTTGATATGGCGCTTTCCATTCAACCGGATCATTTGCTTGCGGGCAACGGGAAAAGGCTGTTAGAAGAGATGATTTAAACGAAATTAGGAGGAAAGAGGATGGGCGGTCAACAGGAGAGTTTGTTTCATGAGGAAAGTACTCCTTTTGTTCGCGGAGTCATTAAACATATTGTGTTCCAGAATGAGCAAAATTTTTATACTGTTATTAAAGTGAAAATTGAAGAGACGAATGAACAGTTTGAGCAAGATCAAGTGACCGTGACGGGTTTTTTTCCTCTTCTCCAATTACATGACAGCTATACGTTTTTTGGCGCAAAAAAATACCATCCAAAATTCGGCGTACAATTTCAAGCTGAGCGTTTTCAAAAGGAGCTTCCAACTACGAAAGAAGGAGTTATTCAATATTTATCAAGCGGGCTTTTTAAAGGAATCGGCAAAAAAACAGCGGAAGCGATCGTGAATGAACTGGGGGAACATGCGATTTCGATTATTTTGGAGGATCCCGATTCATTAAAAAGAGTGAAGAAGCTTTCAAAGGAAAAAGCCAAAATACTGGCTGAAACACTGAAGGAACATCAAGGTTTAGAAGGGGTTTTAATCGGATTAAATCAGCTTGGCATTGGGCCTGCACTTGGGATGAAAATTTATCAGCTATATCGGGAGGATACGCTTAAAATCATTCAAAAAAACCCATATCAATTGGTGGAAGATATTGAAGGGATCGGCTTTATTCGAGCGGATGAAATTGGGAGAGAGCTTGGGATCTCCGGCAATCATCCCGACCGGCTGAAGGCGGCTTGTTTGTTCACTATTGAACAAGATGCTGTAAAAGAAGGACATGTATATGTTACAAAAGTTCAGCTGATGGAAAAAGCGAAAAAATTGCTCACCCAAAATGGAGAAGACATATCTGATCAGGATATTGAAAGAATCATTCTTGAATTGGAAGAAGATCGAAAAATTATCGTCGAGGAAGATCGAATTTATTTACCCTCTCTTTACTATGCTGAAGTGGGACTTGCCAATAACATTGAAGAAATTTTAACCCAAAACCAATTTCAAGATATGTTTCCTGAATCAGAATTTTTGCTGGAGTTAGGAAAACTGGAAGAAAAAATGAATGTTCAGTATGCCCCCTCTCAAAAAGAAGCCATTCAGCGGGCTATTCATTCGCCGATTCTTTTGCTGACCGGCGGGCCTGGAACGGGAAAAACAACCGTTATCAAAGGCATCGTTGAAATTTATGCGAACCTCCATGGCCTTTCATTGAACCCAAAAGAATATCAAAAGAAGGAAGAGCCGTTTCCCATTGTACTGGTGGCACCTACCGGACGAGCTGCAAAAAGAATGGCAGAAGCAACCGGTCTTCCTGCCGTCACAATCCACCGCCTTTTAGGATGGAATGGTTCAGAAGGATTTGAACACAATGAGGATCATCCGATTTCTGGAAAGCTTCTGATTGTTGATGAAGTATCAATGGTTGATATTTGGCTCATGCATCAATTGTTTAAATCGCTTCCTTCGGACATACAAATTGTTCTTGTCGGAGACGAACACCAGCTTCCGTCCGTTGGACCCGGCCAAGTGCTTCGCGATTTGATTCAATCCGGACGAATCCCAGTTGTTACACTGACAGATATTTATAGACAAGCAGAAGGATCTACAATTATTGATTTGGCCCATTCAATCCGCCAAGGAACTCTTCCAGCGAACCTTTTGCAAACGACACAAGACAGATCGTTTATTCCTTGTACAACATCACAAATAAAAGAAGTTATAACGAGAGTAATTGAGAACGCTTTGAAAAAAGGATATTCTGCGAAGGATATACAGGTGTTGGCACCGATGTACAGAGGGATTGCCGGCATTGATCAGTTGAATGAAATGCTTCAGGAAATGTTAAACCCCCCTTCAAAAGAAAAAAGAGAGATCAAGCATGGCAACGTTATTTACCGAATCGGGGACAAAGTGCTGCAGCTCGTCAATCAGCCTGATCAAAACGTGTTTAATGGCGATATTGGGGAGATTGTTTCTATTTTTTACGCAAAAGAAAATGTCGAAAAAGAAGATATGGTGGTCATTTCTTACGACGGTATCGAAGTAACCTATACGAAGCAAGATTTTAATCAGTTTACTCATGCTTACTGCTGCTCCATCCATAAAGCGCAGGGAAGCGAATTTCCGATTGTCATTTTGCCGGTAGTAAAAGGCTACTTTCGGATGTTGAGAAGAAATTTGATTTATACAGCTGTTACAAGGAGCAAGCAATTTTTAATTATGTGCGGAGAATGGGAAGCGTTAAAAATGGGAGTATACAACAATCAGGAGTCGATGAGGCAGACAACCTTAAAAGAGAGGCTGAAAACGTCTGAACTTGTCGAGCTGAAAGAGGAGCTTCCTTTTCCACTAGAAGATGCCAACATTGGGATGGAGAACATCACTCCATATGATTTTATGGAAGAGGGCGAAGGATAATAAATTTGTTCCTTTCCATAAGATCGATAACGATTGACAGATGATGCTACAAACAGGGGACAAATTGTTTAAGCATAAAAAGCATGCTTTATAGAGACGTATAATTTTTTTGAAAATGGTAACAAATAGTAGTGTGCATAGCGAGAACATACCGGATTAATAAATAATTAAATAAATGAATAAAGAAGGTGTCCCTGTTTGTTTACATGTCCGAATTGTAAAAGCAAAGATATTGGAAAAATCGGAGTCAATCAGTATTATTGTTGGCATTGTTTTATTGAGCTTACCGTTACAAAAGGCATTATTCACACACATCAAGTAGAAGAAGACGGAACACTAAGTTCTTTAGATGACTTGTTTCCTGAAGAAGATCGTGCGATTTGAGGCGCCTAAAATGGGCGCCTTCATGCATATTTTCGTGAGCATTCCTCAAAATAATAAGAGGAGGGATGCGGGATGAATGAGCGAGAGCGGAAATGGCTTTTCCGAATCATTTTTTTTCTCATTTTATCATTGTTTGTATATATGGTTCTTCAGCTAAAAGTCATTTGGTTTCCTATTTTCAAAATGTTAAAAGCTGTTTTAATTCCTTTTATGCTTTCCGGCTTCATTACCTACTTGCTTCATCCCGTAGTGGAAAAACTTTACCGTTCAGGTGTTCCAAGAACATGTTCGATTCTCATCATCTATTTTATTTTTTTCGGAGGAGTCGGTTTTAGCTTTTATAAAGGTGTCCCAATTTTTGTTGAACAAATGAAAGACCTTTCCGAAAATATCCCTATGTTTACAAAATATTACCAAAGCTGGACGGATAAAATTCATGACGGAACAACCAATTTACCTGGAGAAATTCATCATCGAATTGAATCTTTTATTGCTGGAATGGAAACATCCGTCGCTGCCTTTCTTGAACGGATGCTTTCAAGCATGAAGTCAATTATTGATTATGCTGTTATTATTGGTGTCATTCCCTTTCTCGTTTTTTATATGTTGAAAGATTATGAGAAAATGAAAAAGGCCATTTGGTACTTCACCCCGAAGAAATGGAGACGTGAAGGGAGACGTTTTTTAGAAAACGTCGATGAGTCGCTCGGAAGTTATTTGCGGGGGCAACTATTTGTTTGTTTTCTGATCGGGCTGGCGGCTTCGATTTTGTTTTGGCTGTTTAAAATTAAATATCCGTTAATTTTAGGGACGATTATCGGAATGACCAATATTATTCCTTATTTCGGTCCATTTATCGGTGCGGTTCCTGCTTTGATGGTCGCTGCGACGCTCTCCATTAACAAAATAATTGTAGTGCTTTTCATCATTTTTGGGCTGCAATTTATTGAAAGTAATATTCTTGGCCCTTTCATCGTTGGGAAAAGCCTGCATATGCATCCGATGGTGATTATTATGGCGCTCTTGGCGGGCGGAGAAATCGGCGGAGTGATCGGTTTAATTTTAGCTGTGCCTTTTATCACTGTTCTGAAAGAGATATTGCTGCATATCATCCGTCTGAGGAAAGCGCATTGACAAGCGATTTTTCGTTGTCTATAATTCGTGATAGACATGGAATAAGTGCATGAAAGCGATGACGAATCGAGTATGTTGCAGTCCATCTTAAAAGAGAGGGGCTTCCGAGGCTGAAAGAAGCTCTAGATGAAGGGCAACAGAACGCTAATTCTGAGTGCAGGCAAAACCTGACGAAAATGCCACGTTACGGCAAATGAAGGTGATGAGCAATTGGCTCATAATCAGGGTGGTACCGCGAGTAACTCTCGTCCCTGTGTAAATCAGAGCATTTACATAGGCGAGAGTTTTTATTTTGCGAGAAAAATGAAGACATTTTAGGAGGAATGCCATGAAAAAGCTCACTTCAGCACAAGTTCGTCAAATGTTTTTAGATTTTTTTAAGGAAAAAGGACATTCGGTTGAACCGAGCGCTTCTTTAATTCCGGTTGATGATCCGTCACTATTGTGGATCAACAGCGGTGTCGCAACATTGAAAAAATATTTTGACGGAAGGGTTGTTCCTGAAAATCCGAGAATTACTAACGCACAAAAATCAATCCGAACAAACGATATTGAAAATGTCGGAAAAACAGCGCGCCATCATACATTTTTCGAAATGCTCGGAAATTTCTCAATCGGCGACTATTTTAAAGAAGAGGCGATTGAATGGGCATGGGAATTTTTAACAAGCGAAAAATGGATTGGCTTCGACCCAAATAGATTATCAGTTACTATTCATCCGGAAGATGAAGAGGCGTATGACATTTGGAAAAATAAAATCGGGTTGCCGGAAGAACGAATTATCCGTTTGGAAGGGAATTTCTGGGATATTGGTGAAGGGCCAAGCGGACCAAATACTGAAATATTTTATGATCGTGGAGAAGAATTTGGAAACGATCCAAATGATCCGGAACTTTATCCCGGTGGGGAAAACGAACGCTATTTGGAAGTTTGGAATCTTGTTTTTTCTCAATTTAATCATAATCCTGATGGAACTTACACTCCGCTTCCAAAAAAGAATATTGATACAGGCATGGGCTTAGAGCGAATGGTTTCTGTCATTCAAAATGCGCCGACCAACTTTGACACAGATCTCTTTTTACCGATCATTCAAGCTACCGAAAAGATTTCGGGGGAAGCTTATCGAACCGACAAAGAGAAAGATGTCGCTTTTAAAGTGATTGCCGACCATATCCGCACGGTTACATTTGCTGTTGCAGACGGTGCGCTACCTTCTAATGAAGGCAGAGGGTATGTACTTCGCCGTCTTATCCGCAGAGCGGTTCGGTATGCAAAAACGATCAACATAGACCGCCCGTTTATGTATGAATTAGTTCCGGTTGTAGCGGAAATTATGAACGATTACTATCCGGAAGTAAAAGAAAAAGCATCCTTTGTTCAAAAGGTAATTAAAAATGAGGAAGAGCGTTTCCATGAGACTCTCCATGAAGGGCTTGCCATTTTAGCGGATGTAATCAAAAAGCAGAAAGAACAGGGTAGCCGAATAATTCCAGGCGAAGATGTGTTTCGGCTTTACGACACATATGGTTTTCCAGTGGAATTGACGGAGGAATACGCACAAGATGAAGGCATGGAGCTGGATTATGAAGGCTTTGAACGAGAAATGGAGCATCAAAAAGAACGTGCAAGAAAAGCCAGACAGGATGTCGACTCGATGCAAGTGCAAAGCGGAATTCTTGTGGAATTAAAAGAGGAAAGCAAATTTGTCGGCTACAATACCCTAGAAGCAAATGCACGGGTGCTTGTGATCATAAAAGATGGGGAATTAGTCGATCAAGCCGAGAGCGGGGAAGAGGTCCAAATTATATTGGACGAGACGCCTTTTTATGCTGAAAGCGGAGGTCAAATTGCTGACAAAGGAATCATCAAAAATGATGATGTGGTCTTAAACGTAAAAGATGTGCAAAAAGCGCCGAACGGCCAACACTTGCACCGGGCTGTCATCGAAAAAGGCGTTTTGACAAAAGGAGCAGCAGTTTACGCTTCCGTTTGTGCAGAGTCTAGAAAATCCATCGTGAAAAATCATACAGCGACACATTTGCTGCACCAAGCGCTGAAGGACGTGCTGGGCGTACATGTCAACCAAGCTGGATCGCTTGTTGCTTCCGACCGTCTCCGTTTTGACTTTTCACATTTTGGACAAGTTTCAACAGAAGAGCTGGAAAAAATTGAACGAATTGTAAATGAGAAAATTTGGGAAAGCATTCCAGTCTCTATCGAGCACATGCCTCTTGACGAAGCGAAAGCGATGGGCGCGATGGCTTTATTTGGAGAAAAATACGGAAAAATTGTTCGCGTTGTTCAAGTAGGCGATTATTCGCTTGAGCTTTGCGGCGGATGCCATGTAACAAATACAGCGGAAATCGGACTGTTTAAGATTGTTTCCGAAACTGGAATTGGTGCAGGAACCCGCCGAATTGAAGCGGTGACAGGAAAAGAAGCGTACCGGTTTATGAATGAACAATATTTATTGTTAAAGGAAATTGGGGCAAAACTGAAAGCGAATGTAAAAAATCTGCCGGAGAGAATTGACAGTCTGCAGCAAGAAATAAAAGAACTACAGCGGGAAAACGAATCTCTTACGATGAAGCTTAGCAATCTGGAAGCGGGGAACATCGCTGAAAAAGCGGTAACGATCAAAGGTGTAACAGTTCTTGCGGAAAAAGTTCAAGTGAAAGATATGAACAGATTGCGCGGCATGGTCGATGAACTGAAGCAAAAGCTCGGCTCGGCTATTGTTGTGCTAGCAACGGTATCAGACGGAAAAGTAAATTTAGCAGCCGGCATCACAAAAGACTTAGTTGACAAAGGGTTCCATGCTGGAAAATTAATTAAGGAAATTGCAAGCCGCTGTGGAGGCGGCGGCGGCGGAAGACCTGACATGGCTCAAGCGGGAGGAAAAAATCCTGAACGGTTAGCTGAAGCTCTTCGTTTTGTCGAAGACTGGGTGAAATCCGTTTCATAAATTTCATTCATAGTGTAAAATGGATGTAGACAAGCAGATTCGCTTTTTAGTCTAGGAAAGAGGTGCAAAAATTGAGTTCCTTCGATAAAACGATGAAGTTTAATTTTTCAGAAGAACCTGTTGAGACAAATGTCAAGGAAGTTCTAAGTGCCGTATACAATGCACTGGAAGAAAAAGGTTATAATCCGATCAATCAAATCGTCGGCTATTTGTTGTCCGGAGATCCTGCTTACATTCCTAGACATAACGGCGCACGCAATCTGATTAGAAAAATTGAACGAGATGAATTAATTGAAGAGCTTGTAAAATTTTATTTGAAAAACAACCGTGAGGAATAAAATGCGAATCATTGGGTTAGACTTAGGTTCAAAAACATTAGGAGTTGCGGTAAGCGATGAGCTGGGATGGACTGCTCAAGGTGTGGAAACGATCAGCATAAATGAAGATGAAGGCGAGTTCGGGATTCAAAGACTCGCTGAACTGATAAAGAAATACGAGGTAGAAAAAATAGTAGTCGGGTATCCGAAAAATATGAACGGCACCGTTGGACCAAGGGGAGAAGCAAGCGAGCGCTTTGCCGCGCTTTTGAAGGAGCAGTTTCAGCTTCCGGTCATTTTATGGGATGAGCGCCTTTCGACGATGGAAGCCGAAAGATTTCTCATTGAGGCGGATGTAAGCCGGCGAAAAAGACGGCAAGTCATTGATAAAATGGCTGCGGTGATTATTTTGCAAAGTTATTTGGACAGTCAACAATAAATTGAGGTGAAATAAGTGGAAGGTGAAAAACATATTACCGTTATTGATGAAAACGGTAATGAACAACTATACGAAATTTTGTTTACGTTTAATTCGGACGAATTTGACAAATCTTACGTTCTTTATTATCCGATCGGCATCGATGATGAGGAAGACGAAGATGGAATAGAAATTCATGCAGCAAGCTACATTCCCAATGAAGACGGTGAAGGCGGAAAGCTGGAGCCTGTGGAAACCGATGAAGAATGGGAAATGATCGAGGCCGTTTTAAATACATTTTTAGAAGAGGAATAAGCACCGTTTTGCGGTGCTTTTTTTGTTGAGGTGATTTACATCCAAATGAAAAAAACAATTTCTTCCTATAAAAAAATGGAGATTTTTGACGAATAAATGCGTGTATGTAGTATAATAATCGGGACGGAAGGAGGATGAATTGATGGCGGATTCGGATTCGAATAAGGAATTTTTGGATAAGAAACTCCAAGAAAAACTGTATATAGCGAAAATTGTTCGAAAAACTGTGTTAACTGTCCTGATTGCCTTTGTTGTTCTATTTGCTGGAGTGATTGGCGGCGGGTATTTATATGTGCGATCTGCATTAAAGCCTGTTGATCCGGATAATAAGGAACCTGTAAAGGTACAAATTCCGATTGGATCTTCCGTATCGCAAATTGCTTCTATTTTAGAAAAAAATGACATCATTAAAAGTGCGATCGTGTTTAAATATTACGTGAAATTTAAAAATGAATCAGGGTTTCAAGCAGGAAATTATCAATTTAATCAATCGATGACGATTCAAGAAATCGTTGAACGCTTAAAAAAAGGCGAATTAATGGGAGAAGCAGCTATTAAATTGACGATCCCGGAAGGATTGCAACTATCAGAAATTGCTGACATCATCGCCAAACATACTCCCTATTCAAAAAAAGAAATTATGAACCAATTAACAAACCAACAGTTTATCAAACAAATGCAAAAAAAGTATCCTAATACAATAACAGATGACATTTTCAACGGACGTATAAAATATGCATTGGAAGGATATTTGTATCCGGCTACTTATTCGTTTTATGAGGAATCTCCTCCGTTGTCGGAAATCATTGAAACAATGATTAAAAAGACAGATGAAATGCTTGTTCCTTATAGAAACAAAATGAAAGAGCTGAGTCTTTCCACTCATCAATTTTTAACATTAGCGTCTTTAGTGGAGGAGGAAGCGACGGAAAAAGCCGACAGGGAAAAAATAGCCAGCGTTTTTTACAATCGTTTAGAAAAGAACATGCCTCTCCAGACAGATCCAACCGTTTTATATTCATTAGGAAAGCATAAGGAGCGCGTATACTATAAAGATTTAGAAGTCAATTCTCCCTATAACACATATAAAAATAAAGGACTTCCGCCGGGGCCGATTGCCAATGCTGGCAAGCAGTCACTAGATGCTGTAGCAAATCCTGCCGATACAAACTATTTTTATTTTCTCGCAACGAAAGAAGGGGAAGTTATATTTACGAAGACGCTGGATGAGCATAACAAAGAAAAAGCTAAGCATATTACGGAAAAGGATTAAAGGTTTGCGATTCGCATTCCTTTTTCTTTTATGTTAAAATATATCGAGCTAAAAAAACAAACTTGAAGAGTTCGAACAGAACTCTTCTTTGATTAAGGGAGTTTTTTAGGAGTGTCCATTTTGTCAAACAAAAAAATCGAGGAATATTTAGCAAATTTTTCTACTAACAAAGATGAAAAATTAGTTCAATTAGAAGCATATGCAAAAGAGCAGAAGGTGCCGATTATGGAAGAGCGGGCGCTGTCTGTCATGCTTCATATTTTAAAGCTCCATCAGCCGAACAAAATATTGGAAATTGGGGCGGCGATCGGCTATTCGGCGATTCGGATGGCAAAAGCGCTGCCGAACACAAAAATTGTAACGATTGAAATAGATCCTCATCGATTTGAACTAGCGGAACAAAATATTCGAGCTTGCGGTCTTGAAAATCAAATTACCATTTATCACGGTGATGCTCTAGAAATCGTACAGGAAGTCAAGCTTGACGGCCCGTTTGATGCGCTCTTTATCGATGCGAGCAAAGGGCAATATAAACGTTTTTTTCAAGCATATGAACCTTTGCTGTCAAAAAGAGCGGTCGTTTTTTCGGATAATGTTCTTTTTAAAGGACTAGTCGCTGAAGAAATGATAGAATCAAAAAGGTTAAAATCTTTAGCGAAGAAAATTAAAGAATATAATGAATGGCTAATGAATCAGTCCGAATGGGATACCGTTATTATTCCGATAGGCGACGGATTAGCCTTCAGTATAAAAAGGGGTGAAGGGGAATGAAAAAACCCGAACTGCTCGTCACACCTGTAAATGTCAAAAATATTGAGAGCCTTTGCAAAGCTGGCGCAGATGCTTTTATCATCGGCGAACAGCGTTATGGCTTAAGGCTTGCAGGGGAATTTCATCGAAAAGATGTATTAGATGCGATTGACCTTGCCCATCAATATGGAAAAAAAGTATACGTTGCAATGAATGCAATTTTTCATAATGATAAAGTAGACGAGCTTGCAGATTATGTAAAATTTGTTCATAATGCGAAGGCAGATGCGATTGTATTCGGTGATCCAGCTGTGTTAATGACTGTTAGGGAAGTTGCTCCGGAGATGAAGCTCCATTGGAATACGGAAACAACCGCGACCAACTGGTATGCATGCAACTATTGGGGAAGGAAAGGCGCCAAGCGTGCAGTACTAGCTCGGGAGTTAAGCATGGAAGCTGTCATTGAAACGAAAGAGCATGCAGAAGTGGAAATAGAAGTCCAAGTCCACGGAATGACGTGCATGTTTCAGTCCAAAAGATCTCTTATCGGCAATTATTTTGAATATCGTGGGAAAGCGATGGAAATTCACAATTATAAATACGGCAAAAATATGTTTTTGCATGATAAAGAGAGAAATAACAAATATCCAATTTTTGAGGATGAAAATGGAACCCATATTATGAGTCCGAATGATATTTGCATCATTGACGAGTTGGAGGAACTGGTTGATGCAGGAATTGATTCTTTTAAAATAGATGGCGTGCTGAAAACTCCGGAATATATTGTAGAAGTGACGAAAAAGTATCGAAAGGCGATCGATTTATGCGCTGAGGATCGAGAGCAATATGAAAATGTTAAAGACAAGCTGTACGCTGAAATTGAGGAAATACAGCCGCCAAACCGCCCGTTGGATACAGGATTTTTCTTTAAAGAGACCGTTTATTAAAAAAACGTTAAAGGAGGAGTTCGCATGCCGGTTGTGAAAGATAAAATTTCAACAATTATCAACGGCAAAAGGGTCATAACGAAAAAACCTGAACTTCTTGCACCTGCCGGAAATTTGGAGAAATTAAAAATCGCCGTCATGTACGGTGCTGACGCCGTCTTCATTGGCGGACAAGAGTACGGCTTGCGTTCCAATGCCGATAATTTCTCTATTGAGGAAATTAAAGAAGGAGTTCAATTTGCTAATCAGTACGGGGCAAAAATATATGTGACGACAAACATTTATGCACATAATGAAAACATTCCTGGACTCGATCAATATTTAAAAGCGCTCGAAGATGCAGGAGTGTCAGGGGTCATTGTCGCAGATCCCCTCATTATTGAAACGTGCAGAAAGGTAGCTCCAAAATTGGAAGTCCACTTAAGCACTCAGCAATCCCTTTCGAATTGGAAAGCTGTCCAATTTTGGAAGGAGGAAGGTTTGGAGCGGGTCGTTCTAGCACGGGAAACGAGCGCTGAAGAAATTAGAGAAATAAAAGAAAAAGTAGATATTGAAATCGAAACGTTTATTCACGGCGCGATGTGTATTGCCTATTCAGGCCGCTGCACATTAAGCAATCATATGACAGCGCGAGATTCAAACAGAGGAGGATGCTGTCAGTCCTGCCGGTGGGATTATGATTTATATGAATATTATAAAGGCAAAGAAGTGCCTATGTTTGATGAGCAAGACTCGCCATTTGCAATGAGCGCTAAAGACTTAAAATTGGTTGAGTCGATTCCGAAAATGATTGAAATGGGGATCGACAGCTTGAAAATTGAAGGCCGCATGAAATCCATTCACTATGTTGCAACTGTTGTCAGTGTATATCGCAAAGTCATTGATGCATACTGCGCCGATCCCGATCATTTTGTCATGAAACAGGAATGGCTGGAAGAATTGGATAAATGCGCGAACAGAGAAACGGCTCCTGCCTTTTTTGAAGGAGTGCCTGGTTATCAAGAGCAATTATTTGGCACTCACAGCAAAAAAACAGCATACGACTTTGTCGGGCTTGTGCTTGACTGGAATCCAGAAACGAAAATGGTGACATTGCAGCAAAGAAACCATTTCAGACCCGGTGACGAAGTAGAATTTTTCGGTCCGCAAATTGACAATTTTCGCATTGTCATCGATAAAATTTGGGATGAAGATGGAAATGAATTGGATGCAGCAAGACATCCTTTGCAAATAATCCGCTTCAAGTGCGAGCATCCGCTATATCCGTATAATATGATGAGAAAAGAGACAAGATAGGGGAAGAATCTGGATTTTTTTATAAAAAAGCAAAACGTTTCTTGAACTGCCGATTATTTTGTAATAACATATCATAGATAAATATTTCCTTCTATAACTATGTTATAAAAGATTCTTTTCTGTCGAAAGAACGGCAGAAAAGTTCTTTCATTTTTTAGGAACCATTAGGGGGATATAAAGAAAAGGAGGACTATTATGGCGGAAGAAAAGGTATTTCCTATGACGAAAGCTGGGAAAGAAAAACTTGAACAAGAACTTGAGTATTTAAAAACGGTAAAGCGAAAAGAAGTTGTAGAACGAATAAAAGTGGCAAGATCATTTGGCGACCTATCAGAAAACTCTGAATATGATTCAGCAAAAGAAGAGCAAGCTTTTGTAGAAGGACGCATTACAACGCTCGAAAATATGATTCGCAATGCGAAAATTATTGAAGAAGACACAGAAAATAAAACAACTGTTTCACTTGGAAAATCTGTTACGTTTATTGAATTGCCTGATGGAGAAGAAGAAACTTATACAATTGTCGGAAGTGCAGAAGCAGATCCTTTCGAAGGGAAAATTTCCAATGATTCTCCGATGGCTAAAAGCCTGCTCGGCCGTCAAGTAGGGGAAGAAGTTGTAGTTCAGACGCCTGGCGGCGATATGACAGTCAAAATTGTACGTGTTGATTAATGTTGATAGCCTTTTAATATAGTTTAAGATGTGCGCACCTCGTCGAAAATATAAGACGAGGTGTTTTTTTATGAATAAGCGAATAAAATATATAGGCGTCTTCATCATTTTGTTAATGGGTGTTCTCATATATAGACTTGCGCAAATTCAACTGCTTGAAACCGAGTCATTTTCAGAACAAGATGTCAATTTGATGAAAGAAAGCGTCAAACAGAGGACACAAGAAGTAATTATAGATGATGGGCGGGGGCGATTTATTGATCGTGAAAATAAACCTTTGAACGAAACATATTTGCCTACGCTCGTTTTATTTCCATTTCTGAAAAATTATCAATGGCCGATCGATCAATTGGCGGCAGCCATTTCTGTTCGCAAGGATGAAATCGAACAATTATTGAAAGGAACGAAAAATGAACCTATTTTGTTGAATAAAGAAAAAGGATTTCAACTTGATGAACAGGATATAAAAGCCATCAATAAGTTAAAAATTCCGGGAGTATTCGGCATCTTTATGAAAACAGAGCAATCAGACAATATTGCTTCCCATCTTATTGGGATGACAAGCGAAAATGAAACAGAATGGAAAAAAAGATACCCTGACAAAGAGATCACGTCATTAAGTCCTGAAGTAGGCGTGACTGGACTGGAGGAGGCGTTTGATGAATTTTTGCAGCCGGAAGATGCGTCAAGACTTTTATATCATGTTGATGGTCTCGGCAGGCCTCTTTTCGGCGTCAATGTAAAATATATTGCCGATTCCAATCCATTTTACCCAATTGCCGTTCAAACAACGATTGACAAACATTTGCAAGAAAAAGCTGAACAAATTTTAACAAAACATCAAATAAATGAAGGCGGCCTCGTTCTGTTAGACATTGAAAACAGCGAAGTAGTTGCAATGGCCTCCAAACCGGATCTGGACCGGAATGATCCAAAAACATATGAAAATAAAATGCTTTCGGCAATGTTTCCTGGTTCTGTTTTTAAAACCGTTATCGCTGCAGCAGCGATCGACACAAACATGATCAAACCGGAAAGAACATTTAATTGTGACCGGAATGTCTACGGCCAAACAGAAAAAGAGGAAGAAAAGCGGGCTGGAACGCTTACGTTTGAAGAAAGCTTTGCGAAAAGCTGCAATTATGCGTTTGCTACGATCGGTCAGGAATTAATACAAAAAAAGAGCAATATAATTGAGGAATACGCAGAAAAGCTTGGCCTTCTCAGCTTCTCAGGCTGGTCGGGAAAAGTATACCATTACGATCAATTTAAACAATTTCCAAGGGAGCAAAGAGGAACGATTTGGGGAGATGACAGCGACAAAAGGTCAGCAAAGGCCATCGCACAAACCTCCATCGGACAAAAAAATGTAAAGGTTACTCCTCTAGCTGTCGCGAATATGATGGCTACAATTGCTCGCGGAGGAGAAAAAAGAGAAGTGAAAGTCGTGGATAAAATTTTATATAAAAACGGAGAAACGATGTATACATTCAAGAACCATTTGATGAAAGGAGAAAAAATTTCCCCTGCAACATCATCAAAATTAACGGATCTCCTGCTTCAAGTAGTCGCTCATCCTGATGGAACCGGCAGAGCGTTTCAAAGCTTGCCTGTTAAAGTAGCCGGCAAATCAGGCACTGCCGAAACGGGAACATTGAACGACAATGGAAAAAAATTATATCATAAATGGTTTGCCGGTTTTTTTCCTGCGGAACATCCGAAATATGCCTTAGTTGTTGTTGATATGAACAAAACGAGCGGTAGAGCAAAGACAAATGATGTTTTTTACGAAATGGTTGAACAGATTTATAATGTTAATGAAGAATAAAGTATGTTAAAATAATAACTCAAAGATTGGAGAAACAAAGGAGTTGACGGGGAATGGCGGGTTCTCGTTATGAAATTCGGGATAAAAAACGAAAAACGAATTTGATTTTAAATATTTTAATTGGAATTGTCGCCTTACTCATCCTCGTTATTGCTTCTCAGCTTTTTTTGGGAGGCGGTACTGAACAAGCGAATTCCAACAGTGAACAACAAAAAGAGCAATCAAGCTCATCTAAAAATATCGAAGAAGAGACAGCTGAACAATCTAACGATCAGCGGGAAGAAGAAAAAGCAGCTGAACAGAATGAAAGTAATGAAATTAAGGAGGAAGAGGACGAAAATACACAATCAGCAAATGAAGAAAAGGAATCGAGCGATGATCCTTTTGAAGGTGCAACAGTAACTGAAGGAGAAGCGGGTTCCGATGTTGAACAAATCATTGAAAATCCAAATTGGAAACCGATCGGAACAGTCCAGACAGGTGAGCACGTTACGACTTATAAAAAGTCATCTGTAGATTGGAAGGAAATGGAGAAAGCATTAAGCTATGCAACAGGTGTTTCTCTTGAAAATATGCAGACCCTTTGGATCGGCAATAACGGAAGCCCGAATGATGCGAAAGGAACGATTCAAAACAAAGCAGACGGAAAAAAATATAGAGTATCCATTACATGGATAGACGGAGAGGGCTGGAAACCGACTAGAGTTGAAGTATTAAAATAGACTGAAAAACAAAAAAGACCCTCATGTGTAAAAAGCTGACTGTCAAACACTTGAGGGATCTTTTTTTATGATTTTTATAGCTATTCATGATAGAAAGGAATGTTGGAATATGAAAATTGCAATCATTGGTGCAATGGAAGAAGAAGTTCGCATCCTGCGCGAGAAATTGGATTGTACAAAAGAAGAGGAGATTGCAGGCTGCAGTTTTATGATTGGAAAATACAATCAAACTGATACGATTTTATTAAAATCAGGAATTGGAAAAGTGAATGCAGCCGTAAGCACAACTTTGCTGCTGGAGCGATATCAGCCGGATTATGTGATCAATACCGGCTCCGCCGGAGGATTTCATGAGTCTTTAAACGTAGGGGATGTTGTCATATCCACAGAGGTTCGCCATCATGATGTAGATGTGACGGCTTTTGGATATGAATATGGTCAAGTTCCCGGGCTTCCTCCATCCTTTAAGGCCGATGAAAAACTGATTGAAATCGCTGAAAGAAAAGCAAAAGACATTTCAGGAATTCAGACGGTAAAAGGGGCGATCGCAACGGGGGATTCTTTTATGAACGACCCCGATAAAGTAGCTTTTGTCCGGTCTAAATTCAGCCATTTGTACGCTGTTGAGATGGAAGCTGCTGCTGTCGCGCAAGTGTGCTACAAATTTCAAACGCCTTTTGTCATCATCCGGGCGCTCTCAGATATCGCCGGAAAAGAGTCGAACATTTCCTTTGAACAATTTTTAGACAAAGCGGCTTTCAATTCATCGGAATTGGTTCTGAAAATGATTGAAGAACTAAGTTGAATGTAAATGGAAACTATTACAAGCCTATCAGCACGAATCGATATGTTATTCTTTTATAATATAGAATAACTAATTCGATTAGGTGATATCATGGAGGAGAAAAAATTAAAAGAATTAATAGAAGACTATAAGCATTTTGCTCTCGTTCTGCTAGCTGTCGGAACCTTTTTATACATCGGAATATGGATTCCTAATCATTCACCTCGGACAAATATACAAGAAATAATGCTAATCGGAACTTCAACGATGATGTTAGCCAGTTCTATTCTATTTTTTAAATTGTCATCGAAATATCAAAAAAAGCTTGATAAATTGCAATCTTAATCATTTCTTGAAAAAGGGCTCAAAAAAGTCAGTATAGCTGACTCTTTTGAGCCCCTCTTTTTTGATAAAACATTAGGTGAATGAAGGCGGCATTGTTCTGTTTCATATGAAAACAGCAACTAGCGCTGCAATAAAGGCTGCCTTTTTACAGATTGAAAGCAGTTGTAATGGGCTCTCAACCGTAACGTTCGCATCCTGTCAAATAATGTTACCACCATTTTACGTCAAACAGCGGATTCGCTTTCTGCGATTTTTATTAATCGGTCAATTTTGAGATTCGTTTTTATATCTCGATTTGCGCCAATGCGCTGGAAAACCTGTAGCAAGGTTAATTTTGAGTTTTTATGGGATGTCACATATCGGAAAGCCACTTTAAAATGAATTTTGCAGATATACGCGAGTAAATCATTCAGGAACTCTCGCAAATTTCGCACAAAATCTCGTTGAAAATGCTTTTCCTTTTATTCTTTTGACATCTTTTTTTCTTTTTCATTTCGGTAAAACTCATGAAACATTTTCATAAGTGCCCTTTTTTCGATTCTGGAAACATAACTCCTCGAAATGCCGAGCTCTTTCGCAATTTCACGCTGCGTTTTTTCCTGCTGCGTATTCAATCCAAACCGACCGATAATGACTTCTTTTTCTCTTTCGTCTAGAATCGATAAATATTTCTTAATTTTTTCCAGCTCCATATTCAATTGAATCGTGTCGATAATATCTTCATTTTCTGATTTTAGCACATCTATTAAACTGATTTCGTTTCCTTCTTTATCTTGGCCAATAGGATCGTGTAGGGAAACATCTTTTTTTGTTTTTTTTAAGGAACGGAGATGCATTAAAATTTCATTTTCAATGCATCTTGCGGCATATGTAGCAAGCTTTGTCCCTTTGTTTTCGGAATAGCTTTCAATCGCTTTAATTAAACCAATTGTGCCGATGGATATGAGATCTTCCGAGTCTTCACCTGTATTTTCAAATTTTTTGACAATATGAGCGACAAGGCGCAAATTATGTTCAATTAATATATTTCTTGCTTCGTCATTTCCTTCGGCCATCAGGCGGAGATATTTTTTTTCTTCATTTGGGGAAAGCGGTTGAGGGAAAGCATTGTTTTTTACATATGAAACGAGAAAAACCAATTCTTTTATAAAATAGCTTAGTGCAGTCAAAATTCCAGACATGTTTTTCACCCCCGCATTACGTATTATTAAATTGTATGTGATTGCGGCTTTGTCCTTGTATGTCCTTCATGAAAAAGGGGAAAGAGTATGGAAAACAGCTGAGTTTTAGTTATAATGAGACAGTGAAGAAAAATGGATTGGTATCGGAGATCATCAGTTGAAAGGTATTAAGTCATTGTGGATTGACATCAACGATTATCTGTTAAAGGAGTTTAGCGGCTGTGGAACATGCAGCCATGCGCCGGGGGTAGGTTTTTAAGCAAAAAAAAAAGACACCGCTAAGATGATGCTTTTAATAAGTGAGAGAGCGAGCGGCGCTTTATTTCCAATTCTATTAATTCGATGAATTCTTTGCTAAGCCTCATTTCGGTTGCTTTATAGTAAGATTCAATTAAAAATTCGTCCGATAAATTTTTCATAGAAGCGATCATGTTATGGAGAAAGCACCTCCTTTATTTATTACCATAAATTTACCATGTTTTTTAATAGAGAACAACCGTTCTGTTATCCACAGCCTTCGGTGGAAAAGCTGTGGGTAGTTTGTTTATATACTTTACTAAAGATTGATATGAATAGGTGGATATTGTGTATAAAATTATCCACAGCTGTTGAATATGTTAAAAAATTGTCGAATTTTTTTGTGAAAACAATATTGTTTTGAAAGTAAACTCGAAATTCGGTATGATGAAAAATAGTTTAACAGTAGTCTATTTATTGAATTAAGAGGTGTTCAATTTGCTGAAAAGGTTTTTGCCCGGAGAATATGCGAAAAGCGTTTTTCATATTTATCCTCATTTTTTAAAGGAAAAAGGTATAAAAGGTATTATTACCGATTTAGATAATACTTTAGTAGAATGGGACAGGCCGAACGCAACTCCGAAATTGAAAAATTGGTTTGAAATGATGGAACAGAACGGGATTAAAGTGACAATTGTTTCAAATAATAACGAAAAACGCGTCCGTTCGTTTTCTGAACCGCTGAATATTCCGTTCATTTCGAAAGCGGGAAAACCCCGTGCAAAAGCGTTTAAAAAAGCGGCTGAGCAGATGGGGCTGAAAAAAGAAGAAGTTGTTGTGATCGGCGACCAGCTGCTGACAGATGTTCTCGGAGGGAATCTCTGCGGTTTTCATACGATTTTAGTTGTGCCTGTATCGTCTACTGACGGCTTTTGGACCCGGATCAACAGGAAAATTGAAAGGAAAATTTTAAAATTGTTAAAACAGAAAGGCATGCTGCATTGGGAGGAGTGATGAGTTTGGATGAGAAGGTTTGCGTCGGGTGCGGAGTAAAAATTCAAACGGAAGATCCATCTGAAATTGGATATGCTCCAAAAGCTGCTCTTGAGAAAGAACAGCCGATCTGCCAAAGGTGTTTTCGGCTGAAACATTATAACGAAATTCAAGATGTCTCGTTAACAAATGAGGACTTTTTAAAAATTTTGCACGGCATTGGCAATACGAAAGCTCTTGTTGTGAAGGTTGTCGACATTTTTGACTTTAACGGAAGCTGGATCAACGGCATACAGCGTTTTATCGGCTACAATCCAGTCATTTTAATCGGCAATAAAGCAGATCTCCTTCCAAAATCGGTGAAAAAAGAAAAGGTTATTCGTTGGATGAAGAGAGAAGCAAAAGAGTATGGATTAACGCCATTGGATGTGCTTTTAATCAGCTCAGAAAAAGGACATGGCATTAAAGAAGCGGCAGAGCAAATAGATCATTATCGCAACGGAGAAAACGTGTATGTTGTTGGATGTACAAATGTTGGGAAATCAACTTTTATTAATCGAATCTTGAAGGAGGTTACAGGAGAAGGGGATATCATTACAACTTCCCATTATCCCGGCACAACGCTCAATCTAATTGAAATTCCGTTAGATGACGGCGCAGTTTTATACGATACACCAGGCATTATCAATGATCATCAGATGGCGCACTTTATTGATAAGCGCGACCTAAAGCTTCTATCGCCGAAAAAAGAAATTAAGCCTAGAGTGTTCCAGTTAAATGAAAGGCAAACTTTATATTTCGGCGGATTGGCAAGACTGGATTATATAAAGGGAGGACGTTCCTCCATTGTGTGCTATATTCCGAACAGCATTGACATTCATCGAACAAAACTGGAGAAGGCGGATCATTTATATGCAGCACATTTAGGGGAGCTTTTAACCCCTCCTAGAAAAGAAGCAGTCGAATCCTTTCCAGAACTTGTCCCGCACGAATTCACTATAAATGGAAAAAAGAAAGATATCGTGTTTTCAGGTCTTGGATGGGTAACGATCCACGATGGACCGAAAAGAGTCGTTGCTTATGCACCTAAAGATGTACATGTGGGCGTCCGTCATTCATTAATATAAAAACAAAAAGGTGGAGAGGATTTCAAATGGAGCAAGTTTACGGAGTAATAGGCGACCCGATCGGTCATTCGCTTTCCCCTCTCATTCATAACGATGCTTTCGATTACTTAAATATGAATGCCCGCTATCACGCATTTCAAGTAAAAGGGGAAGAGCTTGAACAAGCGGTAAAAGGGATGAAGGCTCTTGGCATAAAGGGGTTTAATGTAACGGTTCCGCATAAAGTGTCAATCATTCCTTTTCTTGATGAGTTGGATGAATCGGCTCAATTGCTTCATGCGGTAAATACAGTAAAAAACGAAGACGGGAGATTAATCGGTTTTAACACAGACGGATACGGATTTTACCTGTCATTGAAAGAGCATATTGACAATACCAATCCTCGAGATTTAAAAGTGCTGCTGATCGGGGCGGGCGGAGCCGCTCGGGCGATCTATACAACGCTGGCGAAAGAAGGCTTTGCGTTCATTGATATTGTAAACAGAACAGCAGAGCGGGCTCATTTGTTAAAGGAAAACTGCAGCTATGAGACAAAAGGAAACGTTTATTCATTCCAACAACTCGATCAAACGTCCAATGAATATGATGTCATCATTCAAACGACATCCATCGGGATGAAGCCGAATATCGAAGAAAAGCCGATTGAATTAACTGGACGCGTTCACGGCGGAACTGTCGTTGCTGATATCATTTATAATCCGTTGAAAACGATGTTATTAAAAGAGGCTGAAAAGCTGGGCCTTAAAACTGTTGACGGAGTAGGAATGTTTGTTTATCAAGGGGCATGTGCGTTTCAAATATGGACGAATGCGGAACCTGATGTCAGTCGAATGAAAAAGCTCGTATATGAAAAATTAGGAGGAAAATCATGACTTTAACTGGAAAACAAAAACGTTTTTTACGCTCTCTTGCACATCATCTGAACCCGATTTTCCAAATTGGAAAGGGCGGAGTAAATTCAAATTTGCTTCAGCAGGTGAACGATTGTTTAGAAGCAAGAGAGCTCATAAAGGTGAACGTGCTGAAAAATTGTGATGAAGATAAAGCAGCAGTTGCTCAAGCACTTGTTGATGGGACAAATGCCCATCTCGTCCAAATCATCGGAAATGTCATTGTTTTATATAAAGAATCAAAAGAAAAAAAACAAATCATTTTGCCTGAATAAACGAACGGATGGTGCGGAAAAATTGGGTAAAATCGGAATTTTTGGGGGGACATTTGACCCGCCCCATAACGGACATTTATTAATGGCCAATGAGGTTCTTCATTCTCTTAATCTGGACAAAATATGGTTTATGCCGAACAATATTCCACCCCATAAACAAAAGGAGCCGGTGACAGAAACACACCACCGGGTAAATATGCTGAAAAGAGCAATTGAAGGAAATCCATTTTTTCAAGTCCAATTAATTGAACTTGAAAGAGAGGGTCCGTCTTTTACGTATGACACAGTGAAAATATTGAAAGAAAGATATCCAAACGAAGAATTTTATTTTATTATTGGCTCAGATATGATTGAAAATTTGCCTCATTGGCATCGAGTAGAGGAATTGATGGATATGGTGCAATTTGTCGGCGTGAAACGTAACGGATACTCGAATGAGAGCACATTTTTCGTAAAAGAGGTGGAAGTTCCTCAGTTTGATGTTTCCTCTACAATGATCAGAGAGCGATTGAAAAACGGACAAGCGGTGGACTATCTTCTGCCCAAAAAAGTTATTCAATATATAGGGGAGAATCGATTATATGGAACGTGAAAAAGCGTTAGCAGTTGTGGAAAAGGCGATAACGAAACAGCGTTATCAACATACTTTAGGCGTAATGGAGACAGCCATCAGTTTGGCAAAGCGGTACGGCGCCGATGTGAAAAAGGCAGAATTAGCAGCTATTTTTCATGATTATGCCAAATTTCGGCCAAAAGATGAAATGAGAAAAATTATTATTGAACAAAATATGCCGAAGGACTTGCTGGAATATAATACAGAACTTTGGCATGCACCTGTTGGCGCCTATTTAGTCGAGAAGGAAGTCGGCATTTCTGATAAAGAAATTTTAGATGCGATCCGCTACCATACATCCGGAAGAGAAAACATGACTCTTCTTGAAAAAGTGATTTATTTAGCTGATTATATTGAACCGGGTAGAAGCTTCCCCGGAGTCGATGAAGTCAGGGAATTGGCACAAAAAGATTTAAATGAAGCGCTCGTTCAGTCGATATCCAATACGATTGCATTTTTAATGAAGAAAAAGCAGCCGATTTACCCTGAAACGTTTAAAACTTATAATGCGCTCGTAATGAAAAATTGAAGGAGTGAAGTGGATGAATTCGCGTGATATTCTAGCTTTAACTGTTAAAGCAGGCAGCGATAAAAAAGCAGAAGATATCGTAGTATTAAACATGCAAGGAATCTCTCTAATAGCTGATTATTTTATGATATGCCATGCGAATAACGAAAAAAATGTGCAAGCAATTGCCAGAGAAATGAAAGAGAAAGCAGAGGAAAACGGAATTCCCGTCAAGCGTCTCGAAGGGTTTGACGAGGCAAAATGGGTTCTCATTGATTTAGGAGATGTCGTCGCTCATGTTTTCCATAGGGATGAAAGAAGCTATTATAATTTAGAAAAATTATGGGGAGATGCTCCGCGCGAAGAAGTGAGCGAGTGGTTAGCTTGATTTATAAGCATTTTGCATCTGTGTACGACCGATTAATGAAAGATGTTCCTTATGATGAATGGGCGCAATTTTTGCATCAAGCGATTCAACGATATGGAAACGGCGGGAACCGGGTGCTAGATTTAGCTTGTGGAACAGGAGAAATATCGTATAGGATGGCAGAGCTTGGGTATGAGCTAACAGGTGTCGATCTCTCCGGAGAAATGCTCGCCGTTGCCCAGGAAAAGATGATGAAAAAAGGGTTTGATGCGCTCTTTATTGAACAAGATATGAGGGAGCTTAAAGGCTACAAGCCTTTTGATGCGGTGTTATTAAATTGCGATTCCATCAACTACTTGTTGAAGGAAGAGGATGTGGTCAAAACGTTTCAAGCCGTATACGACCACTTGAACCGAAACGGCTTATTTCTGTTTGATGCCCATTCTGTTCATAAAATGGAGAAAATATTTAAACATGCTGTATTCGCTGATAATGATGAGGATGTCAGCTATATTTGGAAATGCTTTGACGGTGAATATCCAAACAGTGTCATTCATGAATTAACCTTCTTTGTGAACAATGGAACGGATTATGTACGGTTGGATGAAGACCATTATCAAAGAACTTTTTCAATTTCTGAGTACCGACATATGTTGGAAAAGTGCGGCTTTACGATCGTTGACATAACGGATGGAATTTTTCAAAGCCCGGACATCGAGCAGGCGGAACGAATATTTTATATTGCGAAAAAAAGTTGAAACCATCGAATGTAATTTTTTTTCGATGGTTTTTTTCATTTTAGCAGGAATTTTCATGAGCCCTGCAGAATATTATTCATTGTCAAATTGATGTCTCACTTTTTGTAAATCTTCATCAAATTTTGCATGGGTGCTTTGAAATAAATGATGAAACATGTCGCCTAGTTCATTTTCAAGCACTTTAATCCCCTCTCCGGTAACTCCCCCTTTTACGTGCACTTTTTCCTGCAATGTCGGAAGCGTGTAATACCCGCTTTCAAGCAGCTTGCCTATGCCGATCATCATCTCGTTTGCTAATTGAACCGCATCCTCTTTCGAAATGTCTGTTTCCGCCTCAGCAGCTTCAATAAATTTTTGCAGCAAAAAGCTGAAAAAAGCCGGTCCGCAGCTGACGATATCAGATGCAACACGGGTAATGTTATTTTCTATTAAGATTGGCTTTGATATTTTTTCAAACATGGAAAGAATGATATTTCTTGTATGTTCGCTGCATCTATTTCCAAATGTCAGCAAAGCAGCTCCCGCTTTAGCCCTGTTTGTTATGCTTGGTATGACTCGGGCTACTTGGCATGGAACAGCCGATTCGATTTGCTCGACTGAAATCGGGCTCGTAATGGAAATTAAACATTGATGTCCTTGTAAACCAGTTTTCAGTTCCTTTAAAAGGGGGTGTATATCTAAAGGCTTAACGCATAGAAATATGAAATCGCTTTGATGAACGACCTCTATACTTGATGTACAAACATGTATTTCAGGATATTTCCGTTTGATGGCATATGCCTTTTGAATCGTTCTATTCGTTATAAACAACGATGAGGGTGTTGATACTTTTGCCTCGCAAAAAGCTTCAATGAGAATACGCCCCATATTGCCGGTTCCTATAAACCCTATTTTCACTTTTCACCCCTCCTTTTTTAACATTGTTCTCCTACACGATATGTTCTGCTGCCTTATTTTATGAATGAATATTTAGAAAGGGGAATTCATGTGCATGAACCATTTCCTTTTTATAAAAAAGTATGGGGTTTTTTTGTTAATCATTTTCGCTGCCATTTTGTTTTTTATCATCAACAACTGGCGTGATTCAAACGAGATCGAAGTTTCCGATGAACCATTGCTGGAAACGGATGAACGAACGCCGATGCAAAAAAGCAGAGAAGGTGATGACGAAGAAGAGAATGAGCGCCGTAACGAACAGACGACGATGATTTTTATTGATGTAAAGGGGGCTGTTCGTAAGCCTGGCGTTTATGAATTGCCGTCATCCAGCAGGGTGTTTGAAGCAATCGAAAAAGCTGGAGGAATGAATGACCAGGCAGACGGAAATCGTGTGAATCTTGCCAGAAAGCTAACAGACGGTATGGTTGTTTATGTGCCAAAGCTAGGCGAAAAAATTGACGAAAATGCTCTTATGGATGAAAGCGGCGCAAATGCTGATGCTTCACAAAGACCGCAAGAGAAAGAAAAAATCAATATTAATACGGCGACAAAGGAAGAGCTGCAAAAATTAACGGGAATCGGCCCAGCAAAAGCGGAAGCAATTATCGCACACCGTGAAGAAAACGGGCCGTTTCAAAAAGAAGAGGATTTATTGGAGGTTACCGGTATAGGAGAAAAAACGTTTGAAAAGATCAAAAATGAGATTAGCGTTGACGAACATAAAGACTTGTCGATAAACTGAAAAAGAATGTTTACAAAATTCGGAGGGGTAAAAGTGGATCGAATTTCTTGGAATCATTATTTCATGGCGCAAAGCCATTTGCTTGCGCTGAGAAGCACATGTACAAGGCTTGCTGTCGGTGCTACGATTGTCCGCGATAAACGGATTATTGCGGGGGGGTATAACGGCTCGATCGCAGGAGGAGTTCACTGTATTGATGAAGGCTGCTATGTGATTGATAACCATTGTGTTCGAACGATCCATGCGGAGATGAATGCGATATTGCAATGCGCCAAATTTGGAGTGGCAACAGCAGGAGCGGAAATTTACGTCACGCATTTTCCATGCTTAGCTTGCACAAAAGCGATTATTCAAGCGGGTATTCAAAGTGTATATTATGCAAAAGATTACAAAAATCATCCATATGCAATGGAATTATTTGAACAAGCAGGTGTTCATATAGAAAAAGTCGCATTCGATGAAACGACTTTGGATTTAAAAAATGAAGAAAAGCGCGAATATGTTGAGCAGCTTTTAAATGCTTTAAAACATCTCGGCGTATCAGAAACGGACTTGAAAAAATGGAATGAACAAGCCCGTCAACTTTTCGGCTGATCTAATCGAAAAGGAGGTTATTTTTTTGAGAGGCCAGTGGGCATATGTCGCGATTTCCGCATTGTTGGCGATTGTTTCCGCTACCTCTTTTCCTTCCCTTCTTCCTTTTTTCATTTTTGCTGCACTTCTTTTTTTCTTATGGCTTCAACATAAAAGGAAATTAGCTTTCATCGTTGCTTGCTCGTTTTTGTTCATGCTTCCATATTTTCATTGGTATGATCAACAAAATAAAACAAATTATCACGAAGGCATGTTATCAGCAAAAGGAAAGGTAATCTCCTCTCCTGAAATCGACGGGGATCTGATGACATTTGCGGTCGAGACGAATCAGGGAGAAAAGCTGACGGCCCATTATACATTGAAAACAAAACAAGAGATGAAAAGTACAAATAATATACGGCCAGGTGATATATGCAATTTTTCAGGAAAGCTTGAAAAACCGAAAAATAACACAAATGAAAATGCGTTTAATTATAAGCGCTATTTGTATTTTCAGCAAATCCACTGGCTGTATAAGCTCGACAAAATCGGGCATTGTACATATAAGCCGTCATGGAAAGATCATTTGGAAAATTACCGGCAAAAAATGATTGAATGGATTCATCATAAATTTCCAGAAAAAACAGCCGGCTTCGTCCTTGCTTTGACGGTAGGCTATCAGAACAATATTCCAGAAGAAGATCTTGCCGCTTATCGAAAGCTAGGGATTGTTCATATTCTTTCGATTTCAGGTCTTCACGTAAGCATATTAATCGCCTCACTTTACTTCTTCCTTTTGCGGCTGGGCATTTCAAAAGAACAAACCATTATGATTTTGATTTGCTTCCTCCCCTTTTATGCATTGTTAACAGGAGGAGCTCCGCCTGTCGTCCGCGCCTCTCTTATGGCAGCACTGATCATGGGAGGAACACTTTTTAAACAAAATATGCCCCTTTCTGATTCAATCTCATTCAGCTTTCTTCTCATGACATTTCTTGACCCGTATGAAGTTTTTCATCTTGGATTTCAGCTTTCTTACGCAGTCACATTTTCACTAATTTTATCAAGACAAATCTTTCAAAAATGCAGGAATTCATTGCAATTGTTGGCAGCAGTTTCATTTGTTGCCCAAACTGCTTCACTGCCGATTATATGCTACTATTTTTATCAATTTTCTCTATTGAGCTTTATCATGAATATTATGTTTGTGCCGCTATACACGTTCTTTTTGCTGCCGCTTACCATGATCACCCTCATTTTAACCGTAATTTCTTCTTCCATCGGTTCAATATTTGTTTCCCTTCTTCACACTTCTTTTACTTTGTCGTCCAAAACAGCATTATTTTTCAGTAATTTGCCTTTTTTCATGATAACAACTGGAAAACCGACTGTTTATTTATTTTTGCTGCAATGCGTCATTTTTATTTCTGTTTTCTTTCAAATGGAGCATAAGCCGATGAAAAAATGGGGAAAACCGATATTGTGCAGCAGCTTGCTCACTGCATTGCTTTTGATAGCAGGGAAAATGACCATGCCGGGAGAAGTAACAGTTCTTGATGTCGGACAAGGAGACAGCATTTTTATTAGAGAGCCCGGCTTAGGTAACAGTTATTTAATTGATACAGGAGGAATGGCTGTATTTGAAAAAGAAAGCTGGCAGATGCGAAAAAAACCGTTTTCCATCGCATTGGACGTCCTGATCCCTTATTTACAGTCGAAAGGGGTAGAGGAAATTGAAATTTTGTTTTTAACTCATGGAGACTATGACCATATCGGCGAGTCATTAACCTTAATCAAACAATTTCGAGTAAACAAATTGGTTATTCCAAAATATTTTTCCAGAGAAGAGCTTGAAAAGCAAATAGTAAAAGAAGCGAAAAATCGAGGAATTGAAATATTTGAATTAGAAGCAGGAGATCGGATCACAGGCAGAACAGCTTTCCACGTTCTCTCTCCTTTCACAAAATCGGATTCTAAAAATAATGATTCTCTCGTCCTAATGGCAAAAATAGGCGGGTTGCGCTGGCTGTTTACCGGTGATCTTGAAGAAAGCGGAGAGCGGCACATGATTAAACAATATCCAAAAATGACTGCGGATGTGGTCAAAATCGGGCATCATGGAAGCAGAACTTCGACTAGCGATATATTTTTACAAACAATTGATCCGAAGATCGGGGTCATTTCAGCAGGAAGAAACAATCGTTTCGGACATCCTCATCAAGAAGTATTGAATCGATTAAAAAAACAAAACGTATCCATTTTTCGTACAGATCAACTGGGTGCTGTCCAATACAAATATCGAAAGTCTCAAGGAACCTTTTTATTCTACCCGCCATACGATACATTAACAAAATAGGGCAGTTTTGACAGCTTGAAAATGGAGAGATGATTGGACGGCTGGGTCCGGATTGTACAAGGAGCAAAAAGAAAGAGACTGCCGTTTGCAGCCTCTCTCTTTACGAGCCGATCAATTTAATCGCTGTTGCAATGATAAACAATGTGGCAAAAAAGCCAAAAGAAACAATAAAACCGACGGCAGAATCAACAGCATCATTACGTTTGCTTACATTTTGTTCAAATTCGTTCATCTATACCCCTCCTCATCGTCATAAGTAGTATAAGCGATTTCAGCAAAAAAATCTACATTCTTAAAAATGATTCATGTTAACGATTAACAACTATATTCTTTTTCGAAAGGGAGAATATATGAATGGGTAATCGTTTTTTTGTAAGTGTCCCGGGGCTTACAAAAAACGTTCATATAAATCGGAGGATTGGCTTCGCTGCCAATTCTCCATTATGTTGAAGTGTTGCGAAAAAATTTTTTTCCATATATGATGAATGAAGCACACTTCATTTTTTAGGGGAATCTTAAGATGATTGTCGATTTATGGAATTCATTTAAAAAGAAACAATTTCAGTCTCTTTATTTATTTTATGGAAAAGAATCATTTTTATTAAATGAAACAATTCGCAAATTGTTAACCGAGGCAATTAATGAAGACGAACGGGAATTTAATTATTCCGTCTATGATATGGAAGAAACAAATATAGAAACGGCTGTTGAAGATGGGGAAACGATGCCGTTTTTAGGTGAACGCAGGATGGTTGTTGTGAAAAATCCTTATTTTTTGACGAGCGAAAAGAAAAAAGAAAAAGTGGAGCATAATCTTAAAAAACTTGAACAATATGTAGAAAATCCTGCCCCGTTTACTGTTTTTGTCTTTTTGCTTCCACATGAAAAAATTGATGAAAGAAAAAAGCTGACAAAACAAATAAAGAAAGCGGCAACAGTAGTTGAAATGAATTCCTTTTCAGAAGAGGAAACTGTCAAATGGATAAAGGAAAAAGCGGAAGCAGAAAATGTGGCGATGGAAAAAGAAGCGATCGATGAGCTTATGGAAAAAACATCTGGCAACTTAATGATCATAGATAAAGAGATGGAAAAATTATGTGCATATGTTGGAAGCGGAAATAAGTTGACTGCAGAAATGGTCAAGCAGCTCGTCGCACGCTCGCTTGAACAAAATGTTTTTGATTTAATTGATGCCGTCGTCAAAAAGAAAACAGAAGAAGCCTTTAAAATTTTTTATGATTTGTTAAAAATAAACGAAGAACCGATTAAAATTTTAAGCCTCCTTACACAACAATTCCGTCTATTATATCAAGTGAAGCAGCTTTCGAAATCCGGTTACGGACAGGATCGGATGGCGTCATCCTTAAAGGTTCATCCGTTTCGCATTAAGCTGGCTTTAAAACAGGAGAAGCAGTTTTCTGCCAGTGAATTGCAGAGCATCATAAAAGCTCTTGCGGAGACAGATTTTGAAATAAAAACAGGAAAAAAAGATAGACAATTAGCGTTAGAGTTTTTGCTGCTGAAGCTGTTTCAGCAAGAAAAAAAGCAATCAACAAGCGGGATAAAAGCTTGATGATTGCTTTTATTTTTATGCTGATAAGCTGTTTAATTTTTTAGCTAAGCGTGATTTGAAACGAGCGGCTGCATTTTTATGAATGATTCCTTTGGAAGCAGCTTTATCAATTTTTTTCGCAGCTACTTTAAACGCTTCTTTTGCTTGTTCAACATCTTTATTTACAACGTACGCTTCAAACTTTTTAATTGCTGTACGCATAGCCGATTTCATTGATGTATTGCGGGCACGGCGTGTTTCATTTGTTTTCATTCGTTTAATAGCGGATTTAATGTTAGCCATTGTTTCACCTCCTACTGACTATATAAAATCAAAGCTGCCGCATTCTTTTTTGGATATAGAACAAAAGTTATTCTATCAAACGGTTTTTTCTTTTGCAATACTAATGTAAATGAAATCCCCCTTTGAAGCTAAGAAATGGGATGAAATGAAATGACTTTGGAAAAAATAGATAAAAATGAACTTGGGGTGACAATGATGAACAATGCGCTTGATTTAAGCAAATATTCAATCAGAACGGATTTGGCGCTTGAAGCGAGAGATTTGGCCCTTGAAAAAAAGAAAGAAATGGAAGGGGTCATCGTTCAAGAAGAAGAGGAAGACGGTATGAAAATTGTCCATATGGACATTACGGATAAAGGTGCTGAGACAATCGGCAAAAAGAAAGGCAAATATTTAACGCTGGAAGTGCAGGGAATCCGCAATAAAGATACCGAACTGCAGGAAAAAGTAATCAAAATGTTTGCAAAGCATTTCAGTTCTTTTTTGGAACAGCTGAAAATTTCTAAAGATGCAAGCTGCTTAGTGGTCGGTCTTGGCAATTGGAATGTCACTCCAGATGCTTTAGGCCCTTTAACATGTGAAAATTTATTGGTCACAAGACATTTGTTTCAGCTTGAACCAGAAAACGTCAAAGAAGGCTATCGACCTGTCAGCGCCCTTGCACCAGGAGTGATGGGGCTAACGGGAATTGAAACATCTGATATTATAACGGGAGTTGTAAAACAATCAAAACCTGACTTCATTATTGCCGTTGATGCATTAGCTGCAAGATCAATAGAGCGTGTAAACAGCACAATACAAATTGCCGATTCCGGCATCCATCCTGGATCCGGCGTAGGAAACAAAAGAAAAGAATTGAGTGTGGACACGATAGGCGTTCCGGTTATATCAATCGGAATTCCGACAGTAGTTGATGCTGTAACGATAACTAGTGATACGATTGATTTTATATTAAAGCATCTCGGCAGAGAAATGCGGGAAGGAAATCGCCCAAAAAATGCGTTGGCTCCGTCTTGGTTTAGCTTTGCTGAAAAAAAGAAGCTGACGGATGAAGATTTGCCTGAGGAAAAAGAGAGAAAGCAGTTTTTAGGGATAATCGGTACCCTGGAAGAAAATGAAAAGAGAATGCTGATTCATGAAGTGCTGAGTCCACTTGGACATAATTTAATGGTAACACCAAAAGAAGTAGATATGTTTATTGAAGATATGGCGAATGTGCTTGCGAGCGGTTTAAACATGGCGCTCCATTCCGCGGTGAATGAGGAAAATACCGGGGCTTACACACATTAAAAACAAAGTAAAAGTTCTATTCCTCCCAGTGCTGTCATACATATTTTGTAGACAAGCCTTGGAGGAGGATTTTCATGAAGCATCGCAGAATGGTCGTAACAGTTGATAGGACAAGCTTAAAAAAAATCATCTTAGCGGGATTTTTTTTAATCATTTTTATGTTTTTCATTACAGGGCTTTTGACGTCGATTAAGATTGAATATCGTCCCGCCTCTAGTTCTATTCATGAAATCACGGGAAATATAAACGGCAGAATGTTTCTTCATTTATTAAACTTTGAAAACCATTATTTTTCTCAAGGATTAGAAGAAAGTAAACCGGATTTTTCAGTTTCTTCCGTCCTTTTTCAATTAACGACAAGCATAAATCCTGATGATCCGCGCAGCTTGCTCGGACGGGAGCTTCCAGGGTTTACTTTGTTCGATGGCGACATCATTGTGGCTGGAGAAGGGACGAATTATACGAACATGCCGATTGAATCCGCTCCCCCGACAGAAGTGCTTTTAGAGGAAAGGGAAGCTTCGATTGACAAGCTTGAAGATGTGGAAGGCGAGGAAAAGCCAAAACAGTCTCCTAACTTAACAACAAATGGAAAAAAAGTCGTATTTATTTATCATACTCACACGACCGAATCTTATTATCCTTTATTAAATGGGGCAAAATCTCCTTTTCATTCAAAGGCGAATGTCACATTAGTCGGAGAAAAGTTTGGACAAGAGCTTGAAGAAAGAGGAATAGGAGCGGTTGTGGACAAAACGAATTTTCAAACTGTATTAAATGAGAAAAAATGGAAATATTACAAATCATATGATGCATCAAGACCTGTTGTTCAAGAAGCATTGGCATCGAATCGAGATCTTCAATACATTTTCGACATCCACCGTGATTCACAAAAAAGGGATAAAACAACCATTACGATTAATGGAAAGAGTTATGCCAAAATTGCATTTGTAATTGGCGGGAATAATCCAAATGCTGATAAAAATAAAAAAATTGCACAAAATTTGCACAAATTGTTTGAAAAGAAATATCCGGGCTTAAGCCGTGGTGTGTTTTCCAAAAAAGGCGAAGGAGTTAACGGCGTTTACAATCAAGACTTATCAGAGAATTCGCTGCTGATTGAATTCGGGGGAGTTGATAATAACATGGAAGAACTCAGCAGAACTGTCGAAGCTGTTGCAAACATATTTAGCGAATATTATTGGCAGGCAGAAAAGGTGAGCGGGAGCGTTCAGAACGAGTGACGGCTTGAAAGGAGGAATGTTTGATGGCGAAGTTTATGGCCAAAAGTCTGCTTCTAACCTTCATTATGTTTTTAGGAGTAATAATTGGCATACAGCAAGCGAGCCATGGCATTCAACAAATGAGAGGCTATGAGACGGAAGAGACAGTCGAAGCCGTTCAACTAAAGCAAAAGGACGACGGAAAACTGGAAGCCACGATTTTGGGAAATCAAGTGACAAGCCACGATTTACAAAAAAAGCAGGAGCAGCTTGAAAAAATAGAGGCATTCAATTTCTTCTCTCAAATTGGAAAATCGCTTGCGAATCTAGTGCAAAAAGGAACATCAGCGATCATTGAAGGAATATTGGAGCTGATTGAAGCATACACCTAAACAAATTTAAAAGAAAGACTTGAAGCAATCCGCAGGTCTAGTCTATTTCAAAACAGGGTTCAGACAGTCATTCTGATCCCTGTTTTGCGTATTCAATCACAGAATAAATTTTCATTGAATCTCCAATTTTCTACTGATATAATCAAAGCTAGTGTAGTTGGCTAGTAGGAGTGGTGACAAAAATATGAAAAGGGAAGAAAAATTAGAACGCCAGAAGAGAATTCGCAATTTTTCCATCATTGCTCATATAGATCACGGGAAATCAACACTAGCTGACCGGATTCTGGAAAAAACAGCTGCTGTTACCCAAAGGGAAATGAAAGAGCAGCTGCTCGATTCGATGGATCTTGAACGCGAAAGAGGTATAACAATTAAACTGAATGCGGTTCAGTTATCATATAAAGCGAAAGACGGGAATGAATATATTTTTCATTTAATTGATACCCCTGGACATGTTGATTTTACGTATGAGGTTTCGAGAAGCTTGGCTGCCTGTGAAGGCGCCATTTTAGTTGTGGATGCGGCGCAAGGGATCGAAGCGCAAACGCTGGCGAACGTCTATTTAGCGATTGACAACGACTTAGAAATTTTGCCTGTTATTAATAAGATTGACTTGCCGAGCGCTGAGCCTGAACGAGTGCGACAAGAAATTGAAGACGTGATTGGGCTTGATGCTTCTGAGGCTGTGTTGGCATCAGCAAAAGCAGGAATCGGCATCGAAGAAATTTTAGAACAAATTGTTCAAAAAGTCCCAGCTCCGCAAGGTGACCCAGACGCACCGCTCAAAGCGCTTATATTTGATTCTCTGTATGATGCATACCGTGGAGTTGTTGCTTATATACGCGTTTTTGATGGTACGGTAAAAGTCGGAGACCGTATAAAAATGATGGCGACGGGGAAAGAATTTGAAGTAACGGAAGTCGGTGTATTCAAGCCAAAAGCGCATCCTGTACAGGAGCTCACGGTTGGCGACGTCGGTTATTTAACGGCTTCCATTAAAAATGTCAGTGACACACGAGTTGGTGATACGATCACTAGCGCTGTCAATCCGGCTGCCGAGCCACTGCCGGGGTACCGAAAATTAAATCCGATGGTCTTTTGCGGGATGTATCCAATAGATACGGCAAAATACAACGATTTACGTGATGCTCTTGAAAAATTGCAGCTGAATGACTCCGCATTGCAATTTGAACCTGAAACATCGCAAGCGCTGGGCTTTGGATTTCGCTGCGGCTTTTTAGGTCTGCTGCATATGGAAATCATCCAAGAGAGAATTGAAAGGGAATTTCATATTGATTTAATTACGACGGCGCCTAGCGTTATTTATCATGTTTATTTAACAGACGGCAGCATGGTTCAAGTTGATAACCCTTCGAACATGCCGGATCCGCAAAAAATTGACCGAATAGAAGAGCCTTATGTGAAAGCCGGGATTATGGCTCCAAACGACTATGTTGGTGCGGTGATGGAGCTTTGCCAAGGAAAACGCGGCCAATTCATAGATATGCAATATTTGGATGAAACGAGAGTCAATATTGTTTATGAAATCCCCCTTTCGGAAATCGTTTATGATTTTTTTGATCAGTTGAAATCAAGCACAAAAGGGTATGCTTCGTTTGACTACGAACTCATTGGCTACAAACCTTCAAAACTTGTGAAAATGGATATTCTTTTAAACGGGGAGAAAATCGATGCTTTATCCTTCATTGTTCATCGTGACAGCGCCTATGAACGCGGCAAAGCTATCGTTGAAAAATTAAAAGAGCTTATTCCAAGGCAGCAATTTGAAGTTCCTGTTCAGGCTGCAATTGGAAACAAGGTCATCGCACGTTCAACGATTAAAGCTTTACGTAAAAATGTGTTGTCAAAATGTTACGGTGGAGATGTGTCGCGTAAACGGAAGCTTCTTGAAAAACAAAAAGAAGGAAAAAAACGAATGAAACAAGTCGGCTCTGTCGAAGTGCCGCAAGAAGCCTTCATGGCTGTGCTGAAAATGGATGAAAACCAAAAATGATGTTGACGAGTGCCGCAGCCATTGCTGCGGCATTAGCGCTTTGGAAAGGCAGGAGAATGAAAAATGGCTGAAGCCGCGTATATTCATATCCCGTTTTGCGAACAAATATGCCACTACTGTGATTTCAATAAATTTTTTTTACAAAACCAGCCTGTTGATGACTATTTGCAAGCACTGCGTTTGGAAATGATAAAGGCAATGGAGGATCAATTATTAAATGAAGAATTAAAAACGATATTTATCGGCGGCGGTACGCCTACTTCCCTGTCAGCCAAACAGCTCGATCATTTAATGGAGAGCATACATCAAACTTTGCCGATGCAATCCGTAGTTGAATTTACAGTTGAATGCAATCCAGATCAATTAACGATGGAAAAGCTGTCTGTATTGAAAAACGCCGGAGTCAATCGCCTATCCATCGGAGTGCAAGCCTTTCAAGATTCATTACTGAAAAAAATTGGAAGGACTCATAATAAAGAAACAGTATTTCAAGCAGTTGAACGGGCAAGATCGCTAGGCTTTGAAAATATTAGCATAGATCTTATGTACGGTCTTCCCGGCCAAATGATAGAAGAATGGAAAGAAACTCTTTCCGTTGCATTTTCATTAGAGGTCCAGCATATGTCTGCTTATTCGCTAATCGTAGAACCGAAAACGGTGTTTTATAATTTAATGCGAAAAGGAAAGCTTTTGCTTCCTTCTCAAGAGGAAGAGGCGTTTATGTATGAGACCGTTATGAATGAAATGGAACGGCACGGATACCATCAGTATGAATTAAGTAATTTCGCACGCAAAGGCTTTGAAAGCAAACATAATTTAACGTATTGGTATAATAACCATTACTATGGATTTGGAGCTGGAGCACACAGCTATTTGGACGGGATCCGGCGGGAAAACGCTCGACCGCTGAAAAAATATATTGAAATGATTTATAAAAATAATGGAACGGCTTTTGTTTCGGAGAATATGCTGACAAAAGAAGAAATGATGGAGGAAGAAATGTTTCTCGGATTGCGGACGATTAGAGGGGTTTCCAAAAAACGGTTCCGAGATAAATACGGATTAGATGTTGGGGAAGTATTTGGCCCGCAAATTGAAGAACAATTAAGAAAAGGTCTTTTATCTGAAAGTGCATCACATCTTTTTTTAACAAGAAAAGGAATGCTTTTAGGCAATGAAGTATTTCAAGCATTTCTCGCAGTTAGTTAATTGACAATTCTTCTTTCATTTGATAACTTTATCATAGAATTAGCACTCGAGTAATATGAGTGCTAACAGAGGTGATGTTCCTTGCTGACAGATCGTCAATTATTAATTTTGCAAATTATAATTGATGATTTTATTCAATATGCTCAGCCGGTTGGCTCCCGTTCTTTATCGAAAAAGGAATCGATTACGTTCAGCTCGGCTACAATCCGAAATGAAATGGCGGACTTGGAAGAATTAGGATTGATTGAAAAGACCCATACGTCATCAGGCAGAGTGCCGTCCGAAAAAGGGTATAGATACTATGTCGACCATTTATTGTCACCAAAAAAATTAACGAAAAAAGAAATTATGGCGATAAGATCCATTTTCGCCGAGAAAATATATGAATTAGAAACGCTTGTTCAAAAATCAGCTCAAATTTTATCTGAGCTTACAAGCTATACAGCGATTGTTTTAGGTCCGAAAGTTTCGGAGAACCGACTCAAACGTTTGCAAATCGTTCCAATTAACGAAGATAAGGCGGTTGCCATATTTGTAACTAACACAGGCCATGTTGAGAATAAAATGATTACTTTTCCAGAAAAAATAGACATGAGTGAACTGGAAAAAATCGTAAATATTTTAAATGAAAAGCTTGCCGGCGTGCCTCTAAGCGAATTAAAGGATAAAATATACAAGGAAATTGCAAACATTTTACGGAAGCATATTAGAAATTATGATATTTTATTAAAATTGATTACTGGCACGCTGAATGTAGGTCACGAAAAAATATATTTCGGAGGAAAAACGAATATTTTGAGCCAGCCGGAGTTCCGCGATGTCTCTCAAATTCAAACATTTTTAGATTTCATAGAACAAGAAGATGAACTGTATGATTTGCTAAAGACAAACCCGTCAGGCATTACGGTGAAAATTGGCACGGAAAATAAAATATCTGCTATGGAAAACTGCAGCTTAATTACTGCCACCTATTCAATTGGCGAGAAGCAAATCGGCACAGTCGCGGTGCTCGGCCCGAAACGAATGGATTATTCAAGGGTCATCAGCCTTTTAAAATTTTTCTCGAAAGATTTATCACAAGTTTTAACAAAGCTATATCAAGGATAGGATGGGGGAATTCTCCATCCCTTTTCCTTTGCACTTTAAGGGAGGTGAAATGATGGCAAACGATCAGACTGAAAAAGAACAAACAATCCAAGAAGAAGTTGAATACAATAACGAGAAAGCCGAAAACGAGAAAGAAGAAATGCCTGATCAAGAAGAATTGCGCCAAGAGGGCAGCCAAGAGGAAAAAGGTGAAGAACAATCTTCTTCAAATGCTGAAGAGGAATTGGTGAAAGCGAATGAAAAGATCGCTGAGCTTGAGGCAAAGCTGGAGGAAATGGAAAATCGCATGCTCAGAGCTCAAGCCGATTTTGAAAATTTTCGCCGGCGCAGCAGGCTTGATATGGAAGCACAGCAAAAATATCGTGCGCAAAGTTTAATATCAGATCTTTTGCCTGCAATTGATAATTTTGAACGGGCGTTGAGAATTGAGGCAGAGGATGAAAAAACAAAATCCGTTTTGCAGGGCATGGAAATGGTTTACCGTCAGATCCTTCAAGCACTTGAAAATGAAGGAGTTGAAGTGATCGAAGCGGTTGGGAAACCGTTTGATCCGCACCTTCATCAAGCGGTAATGCAAGTGAAAGACGAAAATTTCGAATCCAATGTTGTTGTGGAAGAGCTGCAAAAAGGCTACAAACTGAAAGACCGGGTTATTCGACCATCTATGGTAAAGGTTAATGAGTAATTACATATGATAATTAGCAGGAGGTTGTGATATATGGGTAAAATCATCGGTATTGACTTAGGAACAACGAACTCTTGTGTAGCGGTTCTGGAGGGCGGCGAACCGAAAGTGATTCCAAACCCAGAAGGAAACCGGACGACACCGTCGGTTGTTGCATTTAAAAACGGCGAGCGTCAAGTAGGTGAAATTGCAAAACGCCAAGCGATCACGAATCCAAATACAATTATTTCTATTAAACGCCACATGGGAACTGACTACAAAGTGGAGATTGACGGAAAAAAATATACGCCGCAGGAAATTTCTGCTATTATTTTGCAGCATTTAAAATCGTATGCAGAAGATTATTTAGGGGAAAAAGTAGAAAAAGCTGTCATTACTGTTCCTGCCTATTTTAACGATGCTCAGCGCCAAGCAACAAAAGATGCAGGAAGAATAGCCGGTCTTGAAGTTGAACGGATTATCAATGAGCCGACTGCAGCTGCTTTAGCTTACGGTCTTGACAAAATGGATGAAGATCAAACCATTTTAGTTTATGACTTGGGCGGCGGTACATTTGATGTGTCCATTCTTGAACTTGGGGACGGTGTTTTTGAAGTAAGAGCAACAGCGGGCGACAACCATCTCGGCGGTGATGACTTTGACCAAGTCATTATTGACTATTTAGTAGATCAATTTAAAAAAGAAAATGGCATTGATCTTTCCAAAGACAAAATGGCTCTGCAAAGATTGAAGGATGCTGCGGAAAAGGCGAAAAAAGACTTATCAGGCGTAACATCAACACAAATTTCTTTGCCGTTTATTACTGCAGGTGAACAAGGACCGCTTCATCTGGAAGTGACATTAACGCGGGCAAAATTTGAAGAATTGTCTGCGCATCTTGTAGAAAAAACTATGGGTCCTGTTCGCCAAGCATTGAGCGACGCTGGTTTAACGAAAAACGATATCGATAAAGTAATTTTAGTCGGAGGCTCCACTCGGATTCCTGCTGTTCAAGAAGCGATTAAAAAGGAAATTGGCAAAGAGCCTCATAAAGGCGTTAACCCGGACGAAGTCGTTGCGTTAGGTGCTGCAATTCAAGGCGGTGTCATCACAGGTGATGTGAAGGACGTTGTGCTCCTAGACGTTACTCCATTATCGCTTGGAATTGAAACGATGGGCGGAGTGTTTACAAAACTGATTGAACGGAACACTACGATCCCAACGAGCAAGTCGCAAATCTTTTCAACTGCTGCTGACAACCAAACTGCGGTCGATATTCACGTTCTGCAAGGGGAACGTCCGATGGCTGCTGACAATAAAACATTAGGACGCTTCCAATTAACAGATATCCCGCCTGCGCCGCGAGGAGTGCCGCAAATCGAGGTAACGTTTGATATCGACAAAAACGGAATTGTGAACGTAAGTGCTAAGGATTTAGGAACTGGAAAAGAACAAAAAATTACAATTAAATCATCCACGGGATTATCCGAAGAAGAAATTGAGCGCATGATTAAGGAAGCGGAAGAAAACGCTGAAGCTGACAAAAAACGAAAAGAACAGGCAGAATTGAGAAATGAAGCTGACCAGCTTGTCTTTACGACAGAAAAAACATTAAAAGAGCTGCAAGGAAAAGTTGACGAAGCAGAAGTGAAAAAAGCAAACGAAATAAAAGACGCATTAAAAGAAGCGATTGATAAAAATGATTTCGATCAAATAAAAGCGAAAAAAGAAGAACTTCAAGAAATCGTTCAGAACCTTTCTGTAAAACTTTATGAGGAAGCGGCTAAACAAGCACAGACAAATAATCAACAAAATAATTCTGAAAACAAAAATAAAAATGACGATGATGTGATTGACGCTGAATATAAAGAAGTAGATGACAAATAAAATGTTTTAATCTGAAAATGGATAAGTCAAAGTCAGGCATGTCTTGACTTTGACTTTTTTCAGTAAAGGCGGTTAACAGTTGCTTTCTTCCGTTTGTCAATGTTAAAATTTACTCTATGTGAGAAATCGGGAGTGTGAATATATGGCGAAGCGTGATTACTATGAGGTGCTTGGAGTTAGTAAGAACGCAACAAAAGAGGAGATTAAAAAAGCCTATCGCAAGCTGTCCAAAAAATATCATCCGGATATTAACAAAGACCCAGACGCGCCCGAAAAATTCAAAGAAGTAAAAGAAGCGTATGAAGTGTTAAGCGACGACACAAAAAGAGCCCAATATGACCGCTACGGTCATGCAGGTGCTACTCAAGGCTTCGGCGGCTTTAACGGTGAAGAATTTGAAGCGGATTTCGGGGGATTTGGATTTGATGACTTATTCAGTTCGATCTTTGGCGGAGGAAGAAGAAGAGATCCGAATGCTCCTCGAGCAGGTGCAGATATTCAATATACGATGACGATTTCATTTGAAGAAGCTGCGTTCGGAAAGGAAACGACAATTGAAATTCCTAGCGAAGAAACATGTGATACTTGCCACGGTTCAGGAGCGAAACCTGGTACTACTCCGGAAACTTGTCCGCATTGCGGAGGTTCGGGTCAAATCAGCTCAGAGCAGCGAACAGCTTTTGGTGTTTTTGTGAATCGGCGCGTTTGTTATCAATGTAACGGAACAGGTAAATTTATCAGACATCGCTGTACAACTTGTGGCGGCAGCGGAAAAGTGAAGAAACGCAGAAAAATCCAAGTAAAAATTCCAGCTGGTGTAGATGACGGTCAGCAGCTCCGCATACAAGGGAAAGGAGAGCCGGGAATTAACGGCGGTCCATCAGGTGATTTATATATTGTTTTCCACGTACAGGAACACGAATTTTTCGTCCGCGATGGTGATGACATCTATTGTGAAATGCCACTGACATTCGCACAAGCTGCGCTTGGAGATGAGATTGAAGTTCCTACTTTATACGGTAAAGTGAAATTAAAAATACCTGCAGGCACGCAGACAGGCCGAAAATTCAGACTGTCTGGAAAAGGGATCAAAAATGTTCACGGCCATGGCATAGGAGATCAATATGTAACTGTTCGCGTCGTTACACCAACTAACCTTACGGAAAAACAAAAAGAATTGCTGCGGGAATTTGCGGCTATCAGCGGGAATCAACCTGATGTACAGGAAGAAAGTTTTTTTGATAAAGTGAAGCGGGCGTTTAAAGGAGATTAAAGGATTGGGGTTACTAAAATGAAGTGGTCAGAGATTAGCATCCATACAACGGAAGAAGCGGTTGAACCTATCTCTAATATTTTACATGAAGCGGGTGCTGGTGGAGTAGTTATTGAAGATCCGTATGATCTTATAAAAGAAAGAGAAGATCAATATGGAGAAATATATCAGCTTGATCCTGAAGACTATCCTGATGAAGGTGTCATCATTAAAGCGTACCTTCCTGTGAATAGCTTTTTAGGCGAGACGGTGGAAGGGATAAAAGAACGGATAAATAACCTGCTGTTGTATGATATTGATTTGGGGCGGAACCATATTACAATTAGTGAAGTTAATGAGGAAGAATGGGCTACCGCTTGGAAGAAATATTACCGTCCTGTGAAGGTTTCAAAAAAATTTACGATTGTCCCCACATGGGAGCTGTATGAACCTGCTCACACCGATGAACTGATCATTGAATTGGATCCTGGTATGGCGTTTGGAACTGGAACCCATCCAACAACAGTTCTCTGCATACAAGCACTTGAAAAAAAGGTGCAAAAGGGAAATATTGTAATTGATGTCGGTACAGGGTCAGGCGTATTGAGCATCGCGAGTGCTTTGCTGGGGGCCGATAAAGTCATCGCACTTGATTTGGATCCAGTTGCAGTGGACAGCGCGCGATTAAATGTTAAATTGAATAAAGTGCAGCATCTTGTTCAAGTCAAGCAAAACAATTTGTTGGACGATATCGATGTTAAAGCAAACGTAATTGTTGCAAACATATTAGCTGAAGTCATATTGCGATTTGTTCGTGATGCGCATGAGCGTTTAGAAAACGGCGGTTATTTTATTACTTCCGGAATTATTCAAAACAAAAAACACGAAGTGGAGCAAGCTTTAATCGAAGCTGGTTTTACGATTGAAGAGACGATGACGATGGAAGATTGGGTCGCCTTTATCGCAAAAAAATAGAGGGATTGAAGATGCAGCGTTATTTTATTCATTATGCAAAAAAAGAATTAACTGATATTATTGACATCACCGGGGAAGATGTCCACCACATTTCCCGGGTGATGCGGATGAAACAGAATGATCAAATTATATGTGTAACAAAGGATGGATATTCAGCCCTTTGCCAAATTGTTCAAATATCTGCCGATAAAGTATGCTGTTCCATTTTAGAGTGGATCGAGAACAATTCAGAGCTTCCGGTAAAAGTGATATTAGCGAATGGGCTGCCTAAAGGGGATAAATTGGAGCTCGTCATTCAAAAAGGGACGGAGCTTGGTGCTTCCAAGTTTATCCCTTTTAATGCTGCTCGTTCAATTGTAAAATTAAATGAAGGTAAAATAAATAAAAAATTAGAGCGGTGGAATAAAATTGCGAAAGAAGCTGCGGAACAGTCACATCGGACCATAATTCCTGAGGTGACGAAGCCAGCTTCATTAAAGGATGTCATTTCTTATGCTGCATCAGCCGATGTAAAAATTGTCGCTTATGAAGAGCATGCAAAAAAAGGTGAAACGAGCAATTTATTTCGTGCTTTAAATTCTTTGCAGCGGGGAGGATCATTATTCGCTGTTTTTGGACCAGAAGGAGGTTTTACAGCCGAGGAGATTAAGCAGTTATCCGATAACGGCTTTCTTTTATGCGGGCTAGGTCCGAGAATATTGCGGGCGGAAACGGCTCCTCTTTATTTATTATCTGCAGTATCCTATCATTTTGAACTGTCGAGGTGAAAAACATGCCGACTGTTGCTTTTCATACATTAGGATGTAAGGTAAATCATTATGAAACAGAAGCTATTTGGCAGCTATTTAAAGAAGCGGGATATGAGCGCCGGGATTTTGAAGCGATTGCGGATGTATATGTCATTAACACTTGTACGGTGACGAATACAGGTGATAAAAAAAGCCGCCAAGTAATACGGAGAGCGATCCGCAAAAACCCTGACAGTGTTATTTGCGTTACAGGTTGTTATGCGCAAACGGCACCCGCAGAAGTCATGGCCATTCCTGGGGTTGATATCGTTGTCGGTACACAAGATCGAAAAAAAATGCTCGATTATATTGAGCAGTTTAAGAAGGAGCGCCAGCCGATCAACGGTGTGACAAACATTATGAAAGCTCGGGTATTCGAGGAGATGGACGTACCTTCCTTTACAGACCGGACGCGGGCGTCTTTAAAAATACAAGAAGGCTGCAATAATTTTTGCACGTTTTGTATTATTCCGTGGGCACGCGGTCTCATGCGGAGCCGGGATCCAAAAGAAGTGATTAAACAGGCTCAAAAGCTGGTGGATGCTGGATACAAAGAAATTGTTTTAACCGGCATCCATACAGGAGGATATGGGGAAGATTTAAAAGATTATAATTTTGCGCAGCTTCTTCGCGATATTGATTCTGAAGTGAAAGGATTAAAGCGGCTTAGAATTTCTTCAATTGAAGCGAGCCAAATAACTGATGAAGTAATTGAAGTGCTGAAAACGTCCGATAAAATTGTCCGCCATTTGCATATACCGCTTCAATCAGGATCAAACAGCGTCTTAAAGCGGATGCGCCGTAAATATACGACGGAATTTTATGCTGAGCGTCTGAAACGGCTGCGGGAAGCTTTGCCTGGGCTTGCGGTAACTTCTGATGTGATTGTAGGTTTCCCGGGTGAAACGGAAGAAGAATTTATGGAAACATACAACTTTGTTAAAGAACACCGTTATTCTGAGCTTCATGTTTTCCCTTATTCGAAGCGGACAGGAACACCAGCTGCCCGAATGGAAAATCAAGTTGACGAAGACATAAAAAACGAACGCGTACACCGGCTGATCGCATTAAGCGATCAACTAGCAAAAGAATATGCCTCAAAATTTGAGGGACAAGTACTGGAGGTTATTCCAGAAGAACCTTATAAAGAAGCTCCAGACAGCGGCAAATATGAAGGATATACGGACAATTATTTAAAAGTTGTTTTTCCGGCGACGAAAGAGATGGTTGGGAAAATTGTGAAGGTGAAATTAACTAAGGCTGGCTATCCATATAATGAAGGACAAGTAGTCCGTATAGTCGATGAAGACTATTTACAGAAGTCTTCTTAATCTAGCTTTTTCTTGCGTAAAACAGACTTTGATGTAAGCTGTACCACTTTTTATGAAGGGAGCCTTCTCATGAAAAGGGATATTGCGAAGTATATTGACCATACTGTTTTAAAGCCGGATGTCACGCAGGCAGATATTGAAAAGCTTTGTTTTGAGGCGAAGGAGTACGGATTTGCATCTGTCTGTGTTAACCCCGTATGGGTGGAAACAGCAGCTAATTTGCTGCAAAAATCAGATGTGAAAGTTTGCTCAGTGATTGGTTTTCCACTTGGAGCAACAACTACTGAAGTAAAGGCATATGAAACGACAGAGTTGGTTCAAAAAGGTGCAGCGGAATTAGATATGGTGATAAACATCAGCGCATTAAAGGATCAGCGTTATCATGCCGTTGAAGAAGATATTCGTGCTGTCGTTGAAGCGGCAAACGGAAAAGCTTTGATAAAGGTGATTATTGAAACATGTCTATTAAATGTTGATGAGAAAAGAAATGCGTGTGAGCTAGCTGTAAAAGCCGGAGCAGATTTTGTCAAAACATCGACAGGATTTTCTACCGGTGGTGCAACAGTTGACGATGTGAAGCTTATGCGTGCAGTAGTAGGTCCGAAATTCGGCGTGAAAGCATCTGGCGGAATCCGCGATTATAAAACTGCGATCATGATGATAGAAGCCGGTGCGACAAGAATTGGTACTAGTTCTGGAGTGGCGATTATAAAAGGAAGTGAACGTTAATCTATTATAATCACAGAATTGATGGATTTTTACATTTAGTTTAAAAAAGTTTTCCCGCAGTTTGTTGCGGGATTATTTTTTTATCCATGCTGAAATAGTTTTTGTCCACCATAATACAAAATTTGCATATTGATTCGCAAACGGGAGAATGATTAAAGAAGTTATCAAGTTAAAAATCAGGCTAAAGTGAGCGATTTGGAAATCTGGTTCATTTGTTAACAATTTTAAATTATTTGCGAAAAAAGGAATAAGCGGAACGAACAGGATCACTCCAAACACATTCAGCCAAAGATGGGCAAAAGCAGTATATTTCGCTTCTTGTTTAGAGCCGATCGAGGCCAATAAAGCTGTAATGCAGGTGCCGATATTTGCGCCGAGAACAAAAGCTAATCCTGTTTCTAATGGCAGCAGCTGTTCGTTCATAAAGCTCATGACAATTCCGATTAATGCAGTTGATGATTGAATAATTCCGGTGAAGACCGCGCTTATTCCGACAGAAAAAAGCAAATGGTCACTCGATTTGGAAAGCAGATCAGACATAACCTGCAGGTCAGACAAAAGAAAAGCAGCTTTTTCAAACCCGTTCAAAGCTAAAAAAATACACGATATGCCGAAGCATGAACAGCCTAATGAAAATAAAATTCTGTTTTTAAAAAGCATGAGAAGAAGAGAAATTGCAAACATCATCCCTAAATAGTCATCTATTTCAACGGCTAGAAATTCGGTCGTAAAGGTCGTCCCGACATTGGAACCTAAAATAATTCCAATTGCATCTTTAAACTTTAACAAACCAGCGGAAACAAAACTAACTGTAATCACCATCACTAGAGAACTGCTATGAACAAGAGCTGTTGCAATCATGCCGGTTAGAAAGGATTTGATTGGGGCATTCGTGTAGTTGTACAGCCATTTCTCCAGCTGCCTATGGGACATTTGCTGAAATCCGTATTTCATCATTGCCATTCCGCAAAAAAATAAAAGGAAACAAGAAAAAAATAATAACAGCAATTGCATTCCCATGAAAACCACCTCATCAACAGTCTATGGACAAGGTGTCACAATAAGACCTTATGAACGAGTAATTTTTTTCAATCGAACTAGTTATATTTTTTCAGACAGCTGTTTAGCGGCTTTCAAACGATCTTGAATCATTTCCTTATATACATGATGAATTTGGAAATTCTTCCATACAAAAGCTGATATAAAACAGTCTTGTAAACCTGTCCGGTAAAAAAAAGTCATAAGGAATAGGAAAGATGTTTTGAACATTGACCAAATAAATCGATTATATTATACTAACTTAGTAAATGTTCTTTTTGATAAGGAACATGAACTGGCTTTGTTCGGAGGGAGGGAAAAAGGATGTCTAAAACGATCGTACGTAAAAACGAATCGCTTGAGGATGCTCTTCGCCGCTTCAGACGCCAAGTATCAAAAACTGGTACTTTGCAGGAATATAGAAAGCGCGAATTTTATGAGAAGCCTAGCGTAAGACGCAAGAAAAAATCTGAAGCTGCAAGAAAGCGTAAATATTAAAAGAGGGTGTATATTAATTATGGGTCTTCTTGAGCGTTTAAATCAAGATATGAAGCAAGCGATGAAAAATAAAGAGAAAGATCGCCTTTCAGTCATTCGCATGGTAAAAGCATCCTTGCAAAATGAAGCGATTAAACTCGGAAAAAGTGAGTTGACTGAAGAAGAGGAATTAACGGTACTTTCTCGAGAATTAAAGCAACGTAAAGACTCCCTCCAAGAATTTGAAAATGCAGGTCGTTCAGATTTAGTTGAAAAAGTGAAAGCTGAAATTGCAGTAATAACTGAATATATGCCTGAGCAATTATCTGAAGAGGAATTAATACAAATTATTAAAACAACAATTTCGGAAGTGAACGCAACGTCCAAATCCGATATGGGGAAAGTAATGGGAGCCGTTATGCCAAAAGTAAAAGGAAAAGCAGATGGCTCGCTTGTCAATAAATTGGTTCAGGATTTGCTTTCATAATTCGAGTAAAAAGCTTGCCGCTTTCTATGTGCGGCAAGCTTTTAAGTTTTTGCAGCGGATTCATCCTATGGACTGCGGCAGTCGATTAATGAATGTAGCTGCCTTGCAATTCATCAATAGTGGTTCAGTTGTTGATAGCAAGCTTGTCGGCGAAAGAATATAGCTGCTATGCAAATGTCCGCAAAAAATTGAGCAGAGGGCAACAATGAAGGAAAACATTCGGAAAGATCGCTGATCTCAATGAAGATTATCGGGAAAATACGGCGGCAATAAAGGAAAACGTATCGAAAAGAAAGCACACGTCTATCTGGCTGTGAGAACAGGGAAAAACGACAGCACTATTTGCTCTGAAAGGGAAAGGATTTATTTCGGAGTTAACCCAAATATTTTCATTGAAACCTCAACGGGATCAACATGACGGAGCGTATAAGCGGCGCCTGAGCTGTTCATACGCTCTTTTTTGATGAAGGGAAAACCGTTCTATCCATATAGTTTGAGCAGTTTTTCTTTTGACATCATTAAATATTTCGGCGGCCGCTTCAAGCTATCGAAACGATATTGAATGATTAAATACATAGGGGTAAATGTCAAAAGCTTATACCATTTATAAAATGGATTTTGAATGGAAAACGTTTCAAAGCCCAGCCGTTCAGAGCCTTTATTTAAAATAGTTATTCCAATAATCCCTTTCACATTATGAAATTGTGAATGATTCCGCAAGTATTGAACGATATTTGGCAGCCCTTTTTCTGTTTTAGAGTAAATGTATCTTCCTTTTTGAATTTCGCTCTTAAAACGATTCAGTTCCTTCATTAAATAGACGTTATGAAGATGTATTTTTAACAGAAGATCATTTTTTTTAATTTTTGTACCGTCTGAAAGAATTATTTCCCTTCCTTTATATTTTGTCAATCGAACCCGGAAAATGTCACGATTATTCTCCTTGTCCCTCACATACTCAAGCCGCGAACAAAGGTAATAAATGGGATCCAATAGGCACCAAAACTTAAAAAAACAATATCTCAACCTTCCCATTTGCAACACCTTTCACTTTTTTTCTTACAGTTTATTTTTTAGCATACGAATTGTTTTTATTTATAAAAAATTTTTTTCGAATAGCCATGCGAAATTAAGAAAAAACTTTTAAAGAACTCCATCAATAACAATGGTGAGCGATATGAAAAAAATTTTATATCTTCCTTTTTTGACCATACCTTCAGGCCATCATCAAACAGCTGATGCCCTGATGGAAGGGTTGTTACGGCTTGATCCTGACATTCATTGCGAAAAAATGGACCTTTTGTCATCGAAATTTGGAAAAATAGAAAGGCTGATATCTTCCTTTTATTTGCAATGGATTGGCCGTTTTCCTAAATCATACAGCCATATGTACCACAGGTCAGTGCTTGCGGAACAAAAGAGCGGCAAAAGGTTTTTCCATTATGAGGCACTTTTTCTCCGGCATTTAAAAAAGATCATTGATGAATTGAATCCGAAAATGATTGTTTGTACTCATGCTCTTCCTTCCTACTTGCTTGCCAGGCTGAAAGCCTCTTCTCAAATCAACATCCCTGTTATCAATGTATACACAGATTTTTTTATTCATCATCTTTGGGGAAAAAGAGAAATTGACTATCATTTTGTCGGTCACTCATATATGAAAGATTATTTGCTCGAAAAAGGTATAAAAAAAGAACAGATTTTTGTTACAGGGATTCCTATTCACCCAAATTTTACAAAAAGGAAAGATGAACATGTACATAGCATGCGTTTTTATCGAGGATTAATTTCGGGAGGAAGTTCAGGCGTCGGTTCAATAGAGAAGATAACGGAAAAAATCAGCCGCGATGATGATATCCATTATATGGTGTTATGCGGAAAAAACAGAAAGCTTTATGATCGATTAATAAAACAAAACCATCCACGAATTACTCCTTTGCCTTACATCTCTTCAAGAGAACAAATGAACGATCTGTACAATCGCGTCGATTTTATCATGACAAAGCCCGGGGGTGTGACAATCAGCGAATGTTTATACAAAAAAATTCCTATATTTGTATACCACACTCTTCCAGGACAGGAAGAAATAAATTTGGAGAAATTAACGAAATTCGGGATGGTGTTTGATTTTCGAAATTGGCAAGAGGAAACAAATATTTCGGCCTCCATTATTCGAGCGCTGCAATCTAAGCAGCTATCAAAATTTTTATCGAAAGTGGATGAATATCATAAAAGTTTAGCTCCGATTGAACCAGCGGGATTGATCAAACGTTTAATGAATGAATAGCTCCTGGAAGCCATTAAAGCTTCTAGGAGCATTAGTTTGAAAATTATTTATCGATAAAGGGATGACCCGCCCTCTATAAATTCTTTTGCTTTTTGCCTCAAACCTTCCTGAACGAAATCAGAATCACTTGAACCGGCCATTTTTCTTAAATTGTGGGAAATTTTCATCGAGCAAAATTTTGGACCGCACATAGAACAAAAATGGGCAATTTTCGCTCCTTCTGCCGGCAAAGTTTCGTCATGATATTCGCGTGCCCGTTCAGGATCGAGAGAAAGATTAAATTGGTCGTTCCAGCGAAATTCAAAACGGGCTTTTGATAAAGCATCATCCCTTATTTGGGCGCCTGGATGCCCTTTTGCCAAATCTGCGGCATGGGCTGCAATTTTATAAGCAACAACACCTTGGCGCACATCCTCTTTATTGGGAAGGCCTAAATGCTCTTTCGGAGTTACATAACATAGCATGGCCGTTCCGTACCAGCCGATCATGGCTGCTCCAATGGCTGACGTAATATGATCATAGCCGGGAGCAATATCGGTCGTTAATGGACCGAGGGTATAAAAAGGAGCCCCTTTGCAAATTTCATTTTCTAAATCAACATTTTCTTTAATTTTATGCATCGGAATGTGCCCAGGGCCTTCGATCATGACTTGGACATCATGTTTCCAGGCGATTTCCGTCAATTCACCGAGCGTTTTCAATTCGGCAAATTGCGCTTCATCATTGGCATCTCGAATAGATCCGGGACGCAAGCCGTCACCTAATGAAACGGCAATATCATATGTTTTTAAAATTTCGCAAATCTCTTCAAAATGAGTGTATAAAAAGTTTTCTTGATGATGCGCCATACACCACTGCGCCATGATCGAACCGCCGCGGGATACGATTCCGGTCGTCCGTTTGACGGTCAAAGGGATATAGCGAAGCAGCACGCCGGCATGTATAGTAAAATAATCGACCCCTTGTTCTGCTTGCTCAATTAATGTATCACGGTAAATTTCCCATGTTAAATCTTCAGCAACGCCATTTACTTTTTCGAGCGCTTGGTAAATCGGGACGGTTCCAACCGGCACGGGCGAGTTGCGGATGATAAATTCTCTTGTTGCATGAATATTTTTTCCTGTTGACAGGTCCATAATTGTGTCAGCGCCCCAGCGGATGGCCCAAAGCATCTTCTCAACTTCTTCTTCGATTGACGATGTTACAGCTGAATTGCCAATGTTGGCATTAATTTTTACATGAAAGTTCCGGCCGATGATCATCGGTTCACTTTCCGGGTGATTAATGTTGGACGGAATAATGGCCCTGCCGGCAGCGACTTCTTGACGAACGAATTCAGGATCCATGTTTTCACGAATCGCCACAAACTCCATCTCTGGGGTGATGATCCCCTTTTTTGCATAGTGCATTTGTGTAACGACAGCACCTTTTTTTGCTTTGAAAGGCTTTCGATGAAAAGGTGTGGCAATATTGTGATCTTCCCAATTGCGAAATCCATTATCTTCAGGCTTTACCTGGCGCCCGTCATATTCTACAACATCATGACGGTCTAAAATCCACTGTTTGCGCACAGCCGGCAAACCTTTATGAATATCTGCCTGAAAATCAGGATCTGTATAGGGACCGCTCGTGTCATAAACCTTTACAGGTTCATTTTCAAACGTTCCCGCTTCCGTTTTCGTGGGAGTTAATTGAATTTCCCTCAACGGAACCCGAATATCGGGTCTCGACCCAGTCACATAAATTTTTTTGCTTGCTGGAAACTGCATGTTTTCGAAATAATGTTTCATTTTTCTCCTCCTCCATTTTTTTATCTGAAGATGTGCATAGAAAAATAGGAGGGGAGATGGGACGTGAAAAATAAAAACGGGTTCGCTTTAGCACGAACCCGATCAATTCAATATAGAAAAAGAAGGCAATAAAATACTCCCGCTACCTACTTCCCTACGCTGGCATCATCCAGATCAGGTTCAAAGGGTTGAAGAACTTCAGGCGCGTTCTTCTCTCAGTCCAGCTAATTGGACACCCCTAGTAGATGGTTATATATTTTTTTTAATAGTAACATAATATGAAAAATAATGAAAATATTTTTTCGTTTCATGTTTGTTTGCAGAATTGTTGATTTTTGAAACTTTCTGCGCAATTGTCCGTAATAATATTAGGCAAAAAATAAGGGGGGAGAGGCCTGAAATCAAACAATAAGTTTTTCGCTATTTGCGCTCTGCTGCTCATCTTGTCGATTATTTGTGCGTCTTTTGATGCCAAATCAGCTGAAGGGAAAACAGTTTATTTTATTCCGATTGAAAATACAATTGAAAAAGGATTGGTGCATTTTATTAAACGATCCATTCAGGAGGCGGAAAAAGAAAAGGCGGATGTCATTGTTTTTGAATTGAACACTCCTGGCGGTGCTTTAGAGGCAGCGATAGAAATAGGCAAAATGATTATGGATACAGATATCAAAACAATCGCTTATGTAAATAAACATGCGATTTCCGCAGGGGCTTATATAGCATTAAGGGCTGATCAAATATATTACCATCCTGGCGGTACCATTGGGTCAGCGGCTGTCATTGACTCCAATGGCAATGCTGCAGAAGTAAAAGTGCAATCGTTTTGGAAAGCAGAGATGAGAAATGCTGCTGAGCTTCATGGCAGAGACCCTATGTTCGCTGAGGCGATGGTAGACAGCAGCTTGAATATGCCCGAATATGGTGCAGAAAAAGGAGAATTACTAACATTAACAGCAAAACAAGCGATGGAAGTCGGGTATGGTGAAGGCATCGCCAAAAGCCGGGCAGAGCTTTTGAAATCGATCGGAATGGAAGGTGCAAAAATCCAAGAGACTGAGGAGACGTTTGCTGAAAAAATAGCCCGTTTTGTAACAAACATGTATACCATTCCGATATTATTAACGATTAGCGGTTTAGGATTTGTGTTAGAATTGTACACTCCTGGGTTTGGCATTCCTGGTTTTATTGGACTATTGGCGCTGTTTTTGTTTTTCTTCGGTCATTTTATTGCAGGGCTTGCGGGATTGGAAACGGTTGTTTTGTTCGTGCTTGGGGTTCTGCTTATAATTGCAGAGTTGTTTGTTCCAGGAGGAATTATTGGAGCAATCGGTTTTCTTTCAGTCCTTTTAAGTTTATTTTTAGCAGCTGATCATATAGGACATATGGCGGTTTCTCTTTTTATTGCCGGTTCCATTTCGATATTCACAATATTCATTTTGTCAAAGGTGATTGGTAAGCGTATGAAATGGTTTAAAAAAATTATTTTAAATGATTCAATCAGCACGGAGAAAGGTTATGTATCCAATCAAAATCGTACAGATTTAATTGGGAAAACGGGTGTAACTGTGACTGCTTTACGGCCGGCAGGAACAGTAATGACCGATGGAGAGGAAAGATTGGATGTTGTGACAGAAGGGACGTATATTGAGAAAGGAAAAAAAGTGAAAATTGTTAAAGTAGAAGGCTCACGAATTGTTGTAAGAGCTATTAATGAAAATGAATAGGAGGTAGGTATGTCACATGGATGTATCATTTTTTCTTTTACTAGGTCTTATCGTATTAGGTCTTATTTTGCTTGGCATCTTGTTCTCTTTTGTGCCGATTATGCTCTGGATTTCTGCTCTAGCAGCTGGCGTTCGCATCAGTATTTTGACTCTTATTGGAATGAGGCTGCGCAGAGTCATTCCAAGTCGAGTGATCAATCCGTTAATTAAAGCGCATAAAGCCGGCCTTGATGTCACAACGAATCAATTGGAAAGCCATTATTTGGCAGGAGGAAATGTCGATCGAGTTGTCAACGCATTAATTGCAGCTGAAAGAGCCAATATTGAATTGAGCTTTGAACGTTGTGCTGCGATTGATTTAGCGGGAAGAGACGTGCTTGAAGCCGTTCAAATGAGCGTAAATCCGAAAGTAATCGAAACCCCGTTTATTGCAGGTGTTGCCATGGACGGAATTGAAGTGAAAGCAAAAGCCCGCATCACGGTGCGAGCCAATATCGACCGGCTTGTTGGCGGTGCCGGGGAAGAAACGATTATCGCACGTGTAGGTGAAGGAATTGTCAGCACCATTGGTTCTTCTGATGATCATAAAAAAGTGCTGGAAAACCCTGATATGATTTCACAAACAGTTTTAAACAAAGGACTCGATTCAGGAACAGCCTTTGAAATTTTATCCATCGACATCGCGGACGTTGACATCGGCAAAAACATCGGTGCGATCCTGCAGACAGATCAAGCGGAAGCAGACAAAAACATCGCGCAAGCTAAAGCGGAGGAACGCAGGGCGATGGCGGTGGCAAGAGAGCAGGAGATGCGCGCTAAAGTTGAAGAAATGCGGGCAAAAGTTGTTGAGGCGGAAGCGCAAGTTCCGCTGGCAATGGCGGAAGCTTTAAAATCAGGAAATATTGGAGTTATGGATTATATGAACATCAAAAACATTACCGCTGATACAAATATGCGTGATTCTATCGGAAAAATGACAAAAAACTCTGCTGGTGATGAAGAAGAATGATCTTTCTGTCCATCAAAGGAGGTGTCATATGGAAATATTTGAAAATCCGCTGTTCATTGTTATTTTAATCGGGATTATTTCTTCTTTGTTTGGCAGAAATAAAAAAGATCAAGAGCAGCAGAAAAAAAGGAAACAAGCTGCAAAACAAATAAAACAAAGGGTTAAAAATGTTTCGACAAGCCCTCCAAATGAATGGAATCAAATTCAAAATGTACACACAGGCCTATCCAGCCAACTAAAAAAAGCTGAAAAAGACAAATCGAATATGAAATCTTTTCATAATAAAAATAAAAAACAGAAACCATCAGCTTTACACATGCATTCAGCTGCAAAAGGAGTCATTTGGAGCGTCATTTTAGATGAACCCCGATCCAAAAAGCCCCATCGGTCGAATTTCATAAAATAAATGAATTAATGGTGTTAATCCCCTTTTGTCTCTCATAAATATGAGGATGAAGGGGGTTCTTTTATGGGCAAAAAATGGCATCAGCGAATAAAAAGCATATTGACAGAAGGATTGCAAATACCAGCTGACGTCATGATGGATCTTCCCCGTGTTACGATGATCGGTACATTGCATATATATATAGAAAATCATAAAGGACTGCTTTCTTTTACAGATAAAGAGATTCGAGTTCTGCTGCAGCAAGGCCAGATGCTCATTAAAGGAAGCGATTTTGTGATGAAAGCGATATTGCCAGAAGAGCTCCTTGTAGAAGGGAAAATTGAACAAGTATTATATATTGATCAGTAGGGGGATCGGGATGCGGAACAATTGGTTGTTATATTTTACAGGCTTCGTTCAGGTAATAGCGGAAGGAACCGGCTCAGAAAGAATGTTGAACGATTGCACGCGGCTTGGCATTGTCACAATAAATGTAAAGCGGCTGGAAAACGGTGCAATTTCTTTTTTTATACGCCTTAAAGATGTACAGGCTTTACGAAAAGTAGTTCGTAAACATGAATGTAAGTGCACCTTTCACCAAAGGATAGGATTTCCATTTTTATTAAAAAAATCATGGAGAAATTTTGGTTTTGTTATTGGAATTGTTCTGTTCATTGCCATTACATTTCTTTTATCCAACATGATTTGGCATATTGAAATAAAAGGGGCTAGTCCGAAAACAGAGCATTTAATACAAAAAGAATTGGACAAAATAGGAATTAAAAGAGGGACGTTTCAGTTTTTGACATCGAGCAATCAAACAGTTCAAAATCGTTTGATGAGCCAAATAGATGATATAACATGGATCGGTGTCAAATTAAAAGGAACGACATATTCTCTGGAAGTAGCCGAAAAGAAAAAAGAGCAAAAAAGCAAAGTGGAGGGGCCGAGGCATTTAGTGGCCGCGAAGGAAGCTGTTATAGCAAAAATGTATGTTGAAAAAGGACAACCTTTAGTAGACGTTCATGATTTTGTGAAAAAAGGACAAATATTAGTTTCCGGTGTAGTTGGAGAAGGTGATAAAATACGAAAAGTGGCAGCAGACGGAGAAGTATTAGGCGAAACTTGGTATATTTCAACAGTGGAGGTGCCGCTTCAAACAACTTTCCAGTTATTTTCAGGAAAGTCAGTCACGAAGCATTTTCTCTCCTTTCGTTCTTTTTCCATTCCTATTTGGGGGATGTTTCGCAATGATGAATCGGAATATCCGCAATATGCGGTGGAGCGAGACGAGCGTCCATTAAAATTTTTAAAATGGGATCTTCCAGTTAACTATAAGAAAGAAACGATTCGGGAGACGGAAACCTTTCACAGAAAATATTCTGTGGATGAAGCGAAACGGCAAGCGATTGCTGCCGGGAAAAATGACTTGTTTCGAAAACTTGGAAAAGATGTCAAAATTGTTGGCGAAAAAGTTTTGCACGAAGACGTCGAGAATGGTAAAGTAAGATTGAAAATACACTTCCAAGTTATTGAAAACATTGTAAAAATAAAACGGGTTCAGGGAGATTAGAGAATGACAGAAGATTTAGTCACAATCAGCCAGAGTTTAGAAAATCCGAATGAAGCCATTAATTTATTTGGGATTCATGATGTTCATTTAAAAAGAATTGAAGAAGAGTTAAACGTATCGATCATTTCGCGCGGTGAAGCGGTATATGTTTCAGGAGATAAAGAAAAAGCTGAACTGGTTGAAGACATCTTGAAATCCCTTCTTTCGGTTATTCGAAAAGGAATTTCGATTAACGAACAAGACGTGCTTTATGCAACAAAAATGGCGAAAAGTGGGAAGATCGATGAATTTGAATCCCTATACGATGAAGAAGTTGCGAAAAATGCAAAAGGAAAAACCATTCGTGTAAAAACGCTAGGTCAACGAAAGTATTTTCAAGCAATTAAAACGCATGATTTAGTATTTGGAATCGGTCCAGCAGGAACAGGAAAAACGTTTCTCGCTGTTGTCATGGCCGTCCATTGCTTGAAAAATGGGCTTGTAAATAAAATCATATTAACGCGGCCGGCCGTTGAAGCTGGTGAAAATTTAGGTTTTTTGCCCGGCGATTTAAAAGAAAAGGTAGATCCTTATTTAAGACCTTTATATGATGCTCTACACGATATTTTAGGCGTGGACCATACGGAGCGCTTGTTAGAAAGAGGAGTTATTGAAATTGCTCCATTGGCGTATATGCGCGGAAGAACACTTGAGGATGCGTTCGTTATTTTAGATGAAGCGCAAAATACAACAACTCAGCAAATGAAAATGTTTCTAACCCGTTTAGGCTTTGGATCCAAAATGGTCATTACAGGCGACCTGACACAAGTGGATTTGCCAAAAGGAGTAAAATCAGGACTGCTTGAAGCGAATGAAAAATTATCAGGCATTCGGGGCATTTCATTCGTATATTTAAAGGAAACTGATGTCGTGCGGCACCCGCTCGTTTCAAAAATTATTGAGGCTTATGAAAAAGATGATAAGTAAGACCCGCTCATCATGACCGGGTCATTTTTTGCATAGAATTGATCGGAGGTGCTGTGACAAATGAAAAGAAAAATGGATCGCAAAGACAGGAAACAGCCGATATTCCATTTTTTGAAAAAAATGCAATCCCTTCATCTTTTCTTATATCCCGTTATTGGAGTAATTTTGTTTACCGTTTTATACAGCAATGTAGAACCGGACACGTTTGATGCCAAATTATTTTCAGTATCCGACCAAACGATTTACGCACCTGTTACCGTTGTCGATAAGGAAATGACGGAAAAGAGAAGAGAAGAAGCTGCTGAAAGCGTGGAAGATCAATATGTGCTAAAAAAAGAATATGCGGACAACAGTGTGGATTTGGTCGAATCTTTATTTGATGCCATCATGGAGGCTTCTTCTAATGCCGAAATGAGCAGCAAAGAGAAGCTTGACAGGCTTAAAAGCAGTTTAGGAGATATGTATGATAAATATCCTGAAAGCGTATATACATCGTTGTTAAGTGCAAATGAAGGACAGCTTACGCTGGCGAAAGATGCGGTTGTTACGGCTGTCAATGAAACGATGAGCGAGCCGATTCCGGCTGAAAAATTAGAAGAAGCGAGAAACAAAGTGAAAGAACGGCTTCAAAACGTGAATTTGCCGGATAAGATACGCTCAGCAGCTGAAGAGATTGGACGCAGCGCAATTATTTCCAATTATGTATTTGACCCAAAATCAACAGATGAAAAGCGGGAAGAAGCAAAAGAAAAAGTGCAGGAGGTTCAAATTAAGCAAGGTCAAATTATAGTCGAAGAGGGCCAATTAATTGACAGGGAAGTATATAGAAAGCTGGAATTGTTGGGCCTTTTAGATAATAAGTACACATTTCAGCCGATCATTGGTCTTTTCATTTTAGTCTTATTAGTGATGATCTATCTTGCATATTTTTTTGAAAAAGAAAAGAACTCGTTCTTTACGAGTAAAAACCAGTCATTGCTTCTCTTTACCATCATCCTAGCGATAACGTTAACGGTCATGAAGATTATCAGCTTATTTCAAAAAATGGACTATTCTCATATCGGCTTTATTGTCCCGGTGCTGATGGGAGTCATGTTGACAAAGCTTTTGATTAATGACCGCCTTGCGTTCGTGACAAGCATTATATATGCTTTTTGCGGAAGCTTGATTTTTAATGATGGAGTCACTGGCACATTTAATTTTACAATTGGTCTTTACTACTTATGCGGGTGCATCGCAGCCATTCTGTTTCTAGGGGAACATAACGTCCGTTCGAAAATTTTACAAGCTGGTCTTTTCGTTTCGGCTGTTAATATTGTTGTGATCACCGCTATTTTATTCATTCAAAATGGAATTTATTCGAATCTAGAGATCGGTTCTTATTTTCTTATGGCGATTGTATCAGGTGTTATCTCTTCCGTCTTGACAATCGGTTTAATGCCTTTTTTTGAATCAGGTTTTGGCATTTTATCGACGATGAAGCTGATTGAACTGTCGAATCCGAATCATCCTTTATTAAGGAAAATATTAACGGAGGCGCCTGGTACTTATCATCACAGTGTAATGGTGGCCAATCTAGCCGAGGCTGCTTGCGAAGCGATCGGTGCGAATGGATTGTTGGCAAGGGTTGGAAGCTACTATCACGATATCGGCAAGACGAAACGGCCGCGCTATTTTATTGAAAACCAAATGAACATGGAAAATCCGCATGATAAATTGTCCCCTCAGCTAAGCAAAAACATTATTATTGCTCATGCTGAAGAGGGAGCAGAAATGTTAAGGAAGCATAAAATGCCGAAAGAATTTATCGATATTGCTCTGCAGCATCATGGAACATCGCTTTTAAAATTTTTCTACCATAAAGCCCAAGAAAATAGTGATCAGCCTATTTTGGAAAGTGAGTTTAGATATCCGGGTCCGAAGCCGCAAACGCGGGAGATTGCCGTTATTTGTATCGCTGACAGTGTAGAAGCAGCTGTTCGTTCAATGAAAAATCCGATGCCCGAAAAAATTGAAAAGCTTGTTCGTTCCATCATAAAAGATAAACTTCAAGACGGGCAATTCGATGAATGTGATATAACGTTTAAAGAGCTTGAAACGGTGGCAAAAATATTGTGTGAAACATTGAAGGGGATTTTTCATTCAAGAATTGAATATCCGGAATTTCATGAAAAGAAGGTGAAGAAAACATGACATTATCCATTGACATTTTCGACCAGACGGAAACACTCTCTTCTGAGGAAATAGAAACGATCGAAAATTTGCTGCAATTTGCTGCTTTAGAAGAACGTGTTCCCAAAGATTCGGAAGTATCTGTAACCTTTGTTACTAATAAAGACATTCAAGAGATCAATCGGGATTACCGGGGAAAAGATCAGCCGACTGATGTGATTTCATTTGCGCTTGAAGAAACAGGAGAAGATGAAGTGGAGATCCAAGGTGCTGATCTCCCCCCTCATTTAGGGGATATCATTATCTCAATAGAAAAAGCGAAAGAGCAAGCAGAAGAATACGGCCACTCATTTATGAGAGAGCTCGGATTTTTATCTGTTCACGGCTTTTTGCATTTATTAGGTTATGATCATATGACAAAAGAAGAAGAAGAAAAAATGTTTTCAAGGCAAAAGGAAATTTTAGAGAAATTTGGATTGAAAAGAACAGGATAAACATGAAGACTTTGTTGAAAAGCTTTTGTTTTGCCGTACAAGGAATAGCTGCAGCCTTCCAATCCGAGCGGAACTTTAGAATTCATGTGACAGCTGCGATCATCGTGATCGCAGCCGGATTATTTTTCAACATTAGCTTAATTGAATGGATTGTCATTCTCCTATTAATTGGCGGAATGTTAGCTTTAGAGCTGGTCAATACTGCCATTGAACGAATCGCTGATGCTGTGTCGAAAGAATTTCATCCTCTGCTTAAAACTGCAAAAGATGCAGCTGCAGGAGCAGTATTGGTTTATGCAGCCGTTTCGGTTGTCATCGGATTCATCATTTTTGCCCCCAAAATAATTGAAGTTTTTTCGTGAAAAATGTAGAATTTTCTGAAAAAATAAACGTGAAATTAAATGAAAAATGATGTAAAATAATGAGTATAAGCTGCAACGTAAACGAAAGGAAGGAAGCTATGGACTCCCATCAACTGATTGAAGAAGCAAAAAGAGCAAGAGAATTTGCTTATGCACCTTACTCTCGATTTAAAGTAGGTGCAGCACTTCTGACAAAGGATGGAAAAGTATACAAAGGATGCAATATTGAAAACGCAGCTTATTCCATGTGCAATTGTGCCGAGCGCACTGCTATATATAAAGCGGTTTCAGAAGGTGAAAATGAATTCGCAGCTATTGCCATAGTTGCGGATACAAAGCGCCCTGTATCGCCATGCGGCGCTTGCAGGCAAGTCATAGCAGAGCTCTGTCCTAAAAATATGAAGGTGATTTTGGCGAATCTTAACGGAGACTATAACGAGCTAACAGTTGAACAACTATTACCAGAAGCATTTACATCGGAGGATTTACATGAATAAGACAAAATTTAAATCAGGATTTGTATCAATCATCGGCCGTCCGAATGTCGGCAAATCGACTTTTATTAACCGTGTAATCGGTCAAAAAATTGCGATTATGAGCGATAAACCTCAAACAACGAGAAACAAAATACAAGGGGTTTATACGACGGAAAACTCACAAATTATTTTTATCGACACTCCCGGTATTCATAAACCAAAGCATAAATTGGGCGATTTTATGATGAAAGTCGCTCAAAATACGCTCAAAGAAGTGGATCTAATTCTGTTTATGATTAATGCTGAAGAAGGATTAGGCCGCGGTGATGAATATATCATGGAACGATTGAAGGAAACCGATACTCCTGTATTTTTAGTTGTCAATAAAATCGATCGGGTTCATCCTGATGATTTATTGCCGCTTATTGACCAATACAGGGAAAAGTTCGAGTTTCAGGAAATTGTTCCAATTTCTGCCCTGCAAGGAAACAACATTGAAACGTTGCTAGGGCAAATTGAAGCGTATTTGCCGGAAGGTCCGCAATATTATCCTAGTGATCAGGTGACAGATCACCCGGAACGTTTTATCATTTCTGAACTAGTTCGCGAAAAAGTATTGCATTTGACAAGAGAAGAGATCCCGCATTCTGTCGCAGTTGTTGTTGATTCTATTGAAAAAAGAGAAAACCATGCAGTATATATAGCTGCAACAATTGTTGTGGAACGCAACTCTCAAAAAGGTATTATCATTGGGAAGCAAGGAAGAATGTTGAAAGAAATTGGGAAAAGGGCAAGGGTTGACATTGAAAACTTGCTCGGATCAAAAGTCTTTTTAGAGCTGTGGGTCAAAGTGCAAAAAGATTGGAGAAATCGCCTGTCGCAATTGCGAGATTTTGGATTTAGGGAAGACGAATATTAATTGACTTGAAGGAAGTTAGAAATATTTTCAAAACATGAAAATGAGTCAAAAAGGCTATGATAACAATGAATTGGATATAGCTTAGGAACAACGACAGAAAGGTGGGGACAATATGTTAGATTTTACCTGGAAAGTATTCACGTTTACAGGTAATATTGACACATATCTCCTTTTTAAAGAGCTTGAAAAGGAGCGGACGAAAGATTGTCAAATGAAGGAAGAAGAGCGGACTGAGGTTGATCTCCCTGTTTAGTAGTGCTGTATCCAATAGGATGGTGGAGAAATGCTTGTAAAGACGGAAGGAATTGTCATTCGTACAACGGAATATGGTGAGACCAATAAAGTTGTTACAATATATACAAGGGAGTTTGGGAAAGTTGGTGTAATGGCACGGGGCGCAAATAAACCGAACAGCCGCCTCGCAGCTGTTACCCAACTTTTTACGTATGGAAATTTTTTGTATCATCAATCTTCTGGATTGGGCAATTTAAGCCAAGGAGAAATCATTTCCGCTTTTAGAGAGATTAAGGAAAATATTTTTTTGACTGCATATGCTTCATATATTGTAGAGCTCCTTGATAAAGGAACAGATGAAAAAGACAGAAACCCTTTTTTGTTTGAGCTCTTATTTCAAACACTTCATCTGCTGAATGAAGAAAAGGATGCGGAAATTTTGACCAATATATTTGAAATAAAGATGCTCAACGTTCTCGGTTTATATCCCGAATTAAACAAATGTGCAGTAAGCGGTGAAACAAACGGACCGTTTCATTTTTCATTAAAAGAAAACGGATTGATTTGCAGCCGCTGTTTTGAAAAAGATCCTTACAGACTCAATATTTCTCAGAAGACAGTGAAGCTGTTGCGGCTGTTTTATTCTATTGACTTAAACCGCATTGGTCAAATATCCGTCTCCCCTGAGACAAAAAAAGAACTGAGATTTGTTCTTGATCAATATTATCAGGAATATGCAGGTTTATCGCTGAAATCGAAAAAATTTTTAAATCAGCTTGACAGTTTAAAAGAAATGTTGTAAACCATATACATGGATGTGAAACCTTTCAAATGAAGGATTTATCCCCCCTCATGCTGTTAGAAAAAGCGATTTAATGTCATGTAATGAGCGGAAATGATACATGTCAAATTGAATAATAAAATGCGATGAAGGAAAAGAGTACCTGCAATCTTCATAGAAAGCGACCTTAGGATGGTGCGAGCTAAGGTATGAGGATGCAGGGAACGGCGTTCCAGAGCAATAACGGTTTACGAGAGGCTGAAACGTTTTTCAGCAAATAGGGTGGAACCGCGGGTCATCCCGTCCCTATGCAACTTTGTTGCATTAGGGACGGTTTTTATTTTGTTCGAACATAACTTAATTGTGGAGGTGCATGATGAATGAACATTCAAGAAATGATTTTGACGCTGCAAAAGCATTGGGCCGATCATGGATGTATTTTGATGCAGGCATATGATGTAGAAAAAGGTGCCGGAACCATGAGCCCATACACATTTCTTCGCTCCATCGGGCCAGAACCGTGGAATGTTGCTTACGTGGAGCCGTCAAGAAGACCTGCTGACGGAAGGTATGGGGAAAATCCGAACCGCCTTTATCAACACCATCAATTCCAAGTCATTATGAAGCCGTCTCCGAAAAACATACAAGAAATTTATTTAGATTCATTAAAGGCTCTTGGAATTGATCCGCTTGAACATGACATCCGCTTTGTGGAAGATAACTGGGAAAATCCTTCTCTCGGCTGCGCAGGGCTTGGCTGGGAAGTTTGGCTTGACGGAATGGAAATTACTCAATTCACGTATTTTCAGCAGGTCGGAGGACTGGAATGCAAACCGATTTCTGTTGAAATTACTTATGGAATAGAGCGTTTGGCGTCTTATATTCAAGAAAAAGAAAATGTATTTGACCTTGAATGGACAAACGGATTTACATACCGGGACATTTTTTATCAGCCTGAATATGAGCATTCCAAGTATACGTTCGAAACATCCGATACAAACATGCTATTTGAACTGTTTAATACGTATGAAAAAGAAGCGCACAGACAGATGGAATTAGGTCTCGTTCATCCAGCGTACGACTACGTTTTAAAATGCTCGCACACATTTAATTTGCTTGACGCAAAAGGAGCTATTTCTGTTACAGAACGAACCGGATATATTGGCAGAGTGAGAAAGCTGGCAAGAAAAGTTGCCAAAACGTTTTATGAAGAACGGGAAAAACTCGGTTTTCCAATGCTGAAAAACAAGGGGGCCGAAAATCATGAATAAACGGGATTTACTTATCGAAATCGGGCTTGAAGAAATGCCTGCCGGCGTCATCCTGTCTTCGATTGATCAGCTGGCTGACAAAGTAGGAGCTTGGCTGGATGAACATCGCATTTCTTACGCCAAAATAAAAAAATATTCAACTCCTAGACGTCTTGCCGTCCTTGTAGAGGATGTAAATGAAAAACAGGAAGATTTGCTTGGCGAAGCAAAAGGACCGGCAAAAAAGATTGCGGTTGATGAGAATGGAAATTGGACAAAAGCAGCGTTAGGCTTTGCACGGAGCCAAGGAGCTTCCACAAACGACATATCCTTTAAAGAAGTAAACGGTGTTGAGTACGCTTTTGTTCAAACATTTCAAAAAGGGAAAGAAACGAAAGAACTGCTCCCAGGGTTAGAAGAGATTATTCAAACCATCCATTTTCCGAAAAATATGCGTTGGGGAAATTGGAATCTTCGCTATATCCGTCCGATACAATGGTTAGTTGTCTTATTTGGACAAGACATCATTCCGTTTTCCATTACCGATGTTCCGACAGGAAATGTTACGTATGGCCATCGCTTTTTAGGAACGAAAGCGGAAATTTCCACTCCACGCGATTATGAAAATACTTTGTTGAACCAGTTTGTTGTCGCCGATTATGAAAAACGAAAACAAATGATCATTCAACAGCTGGAGGAACTGGAAAGAAAGGAAAACTGGATCATCCCTGTTGATGAAGATTTGCTCGAGGAAGTTACAAACTTGGTGGAATATCCGACCGCCCTGTACGGTTCATTCGAAGACCGGTTTTTAACATTGCCTGAAGAAGTGTTAGTGACGACGATGAAGGAGCATCAGCGATATTTTCCTGTCAAAAATAAAGATGGAAAGCTGCTTCCGTTTTTTGTTACCGTAAAAAACGGGAATGATCAAAACATTGAAACGATTGCCAAGGGGAATGAAAAGGTCCTTCGGGCAAGACTTTCCGATGCAAATTTCTTCTACGAAGAAGACAAAAAGCTTGCCATCGATACCGCACTGGAGAAGCTTGAAAAAATTGTTTTTCATGAAGAACTGGGCTCCATCGGTGACAAGGTTCGCCGAATTGTAAAATTATCAGAAAAGCTTAGCGAAAAGCTTGAATGCTCCAATGAGGAGAAAGCTTATATTAAACGGACTGCTTCCATTTGCAAATTTGACATTGTTACGCAAATGGTTTATGAATTTCCTGAGCTTCAAGGAATTATGGGAGAAAAATACGCTCTTTTAAAGGGTGAACAGGAAGAGGTTGCAAAAGGAATAAATGAGCATTATATGCCGCGGCATGCTTCCGACAAGACGCCTGAAACGTTGAGCGGAGCCATTGTAGGGCTTGCGGACAAGCTGGATACAATTGCAGGATTTTTTTCGATCGGTTTGATTCCAACTGGCTCACAAGATCCGTATGCATTAAGAAGACAAGCAAGTGGCATTGTTCAAATTCTTCGAGCCAAACAATGGCGGCTTGAATTGGAGGAATTGTTCGACCTTGCTATAAATGTATATGGTTTAGAAAATAAAGACAATTTGAGAAAAGAATTGCTGTCGTTCTTCCAAATGAGAGTCAAATTTGCGCTTCATGAAGAAAATGTCCGCCATGATATAATTGAATCGGTATTACAATCCAATTACCATGAAGTTAATGCATATTTTGAGCGGGCTGCCGTTCTGTCAGAAGAAAGCCAAAAGGGTGACTTTAAAGAAGTAATTGAATCGCTGTCTCGTGTTGTCAACATCTCGTCTAAGGGCCAAGAGGGCAATATTAAAGAAGAGCTGTTCGAGAAGGAAGAAGAAAAAACATTGTATCAAGCGTATTTACGGCTTGAAGAAAATTTTGTAAAATTGCAAAAAGAGGGTAATTTTAAAGAAGCATTTTTGGAAATGAAAGCTTTAAAGCCGGTGATTGATCGTTATTTTGATAATATTATGGTAATGGCAGAGGATGAATCGGTTAAACAAAACAGGCTGTCCCAAATGGTACAATTAACAAAAATAATCACATCTTTTGCCAAAGTGAATGAAATTATCGTAAAATAAATGCAAATGGACGATTATCCCGAGGATAATCGTCTTTCCTTTCGCCGTAATGAGCAATAGAAAACCTTTTCAAAATATTGAAATCATATATAATATTTTTATAATGCAGCCTCTTTTTCAAGGTGGTGAGGACAATAGAGCTTAATAAACGGCAAGAACAAATATTGCAAATCGTTAAGGAGCATGGGCCAATTACAGGTGAACATATTGCAGATCGTTTAAACTTGACAAGAGCTACGCTAAGACCTGATTTAGCAATTTTAACAATGGCTGGATACCTTGACGCAAGGCCGCGAGTCGGCTATTTTTATACAGGGAAATCAGGCGCCAATTTGCTTGCAGAGAAATTAAAAAAGCTCCAAGTAAAAGATTTTCAGTCGATCCCAGTCGTTGTCAACGATAATGTTTCTGTTTATGATGCAATTTGTACAATGTTTTTGGAAGATGTCGGGACATTATTTGTGGTAGATAATCAATCGTTGCTAGTGGGAGTGCTGTCGAGAAAAGATCTCCTCCGGGCAAGCATCGGCAAACAGGAATTAACCCAAATCCCCGTCAATATTATTATGACTAGAATGCCAAATATAACCGTATGCAAAAAGGAAGATCTTATTATTGATGTAGCAAGGATTTTAATTGAAAAGCAAATCGATGCACTGCCCGTTGTAAAAGAAGTGGACGGCGGATTTGAAGTGATAGGAAGAATTACGAAAACAAACATTACAAAAATATTGGTAAGATTAGTTGATGACGATATTATGTAAGAATGGGGGATCCGAATGAATAATCGTACGATCTATATTGTTTCAGACTCAGTCGGGGAAACGGCAGATCTCGTTGTAAAAGCAGCTATCAGTCAATTTAACGGCTCTCAATATGAAACGAATGTGAAAAGGGTGCCTTATGTGGAGGATGCAAATACAATCAAAGAAGTTGTCGCATTGGCGAAAATGGATAATGCGATCATTTGCTTCACAATCGTTGTCCCCGAACTTAGGAATCTTCTTATTCAAGAAGCGGAAAAAGAAGGTGTGATCTACCACGATATCATTGGTCCTTTAATTGATAAAATGGAAACGTCATATGGAATAAAAGCGAAGTATGAGCCCGGAAGAGTTCGGAAGCTTGATGAAGACTATTTCAAAAAAGTAGAAGCAATTGAGTTTGCTGTTAAATATGATGACGGCCGCGATCCGAGAGGAATTTTGAAAGCCGATATTGTTTTGATCGGTGTATCGCGGACTTCCAAAACGCCTTTGTCGCAATATTTGGCGCTAAAACGATTAAAAGTAGCTAATGTTCCTATTGTTCCCGAAGTAGAACCCCCTGAAGAACTTTTTAAAGTTTCCAAAGAGAAATGCGTCGGTCTAAAAATCAGTCCGGAAAAGCTGAATTATATCCGAAAGGAAAGATTAAAGCAGCTCGGGCTTAATGATCAGGCTATATATGCCAATATAGACAGAATTAAAGAAGAATTAGCTTATTTTGAAAAAATTGTTCAAAAAATCGGCTGTCCAGTTATAGATGTATCGAACAAAGCAGTTGAAGAAACAGCCAATCATATCCAAAATTTATTCTTAAAAAAATAACATGTGATAAAACCTGCTTATTCCGATCTTAAGAATATAGTAGGTTTTTTTCATGGTGAAAGATAAAATGATGGAATAATGCAGTGTATTGTATTATAATAAAAAATTGTGATAAAATTATGCTTTTTAGGTTTAGACTAAAAAAAATACGAATAAACTATTTACAGGAAGATGTCAAGGGGGTTGGAGAAAGAAAATTCGACAAATCACTTTTTGTAAAAAGTTTAAATTGCAGGCAGGATTCTTTGAGGTGATGAAGAATAGAGAAATATGATGGGAAAAATATCACTATTTTTGTCGATGCTGATGCATGCCCCGTCAAAGAAGAAATTGCATCAGTCGCAAAAAAATATAAAGTCCCGGTTTGTTTCATTGCATCATATGCTCATGTAGGTAAAAAGGATGACGGGAATAGCTGGGTATTTGTCGATCAAGAAAAGGAATCTGTCGACTTATACATTTTTAACAACTCAAAAAAACATGACATCATCATTACACAAGATATCGGACTAGCCGGTATGCTGCTTAAAAAATGCACACATGTTCTCTCTCCAAGAGGAATGCTGTTTACAGAAGATACAATCGACTCTGTTCTCCATCTCCGGTATATTTCGGCAAGGGAAAGAAGAAACGGCAATTATATCAAAGGGCCAAAAAAATTCCAAGATAAAGATCGTCATCATTTTATCACAGCATTTGAAAAAATATTGTCGAATTATGCAGGAAATTTTAAAATTCATATTGAATAAATTTTAAGGCACGGAGTTGTTCATATGGGGAAAATGCTTCCCGAGGAATTTATAGAAAAAGTACAACATGCTGTAGATATAGTAGATGTTGTGAGTGAATATGTTCAATTAAAGAAGCAGGGTCGAAACTTTTTTGGACTATGTCCTTTTCACGGCGAAAATACACCTTCATTTTCTGTTTCACCTGAAAAACAAATTTTCCACTGCTTTGGCTGCGGTTCTGGCGGAAATGTTTTTACCTTTCTCATGCAAATTGAAGGATGCAGCTTTACAGAAGCTGTACAAATGACAGCAAAAAAAGCTGGTTTGGACATTCCAGGGGGCTCGGCACTTTCTCAAGAATCGACATACCCAAACAACAGCGAAGCAGAGAAAATGATAAAAGTGCATGAACTGCTGAAAAAAATGTACCATCATTTATTACTAAATACAAAAGAAGGGCAAAACGCGTTAAATTATTTGCTTCATCGGGGTTTTACGAAAGAATTAATCGATCAATTTGAGATTGGCTACGCTTTAGATTCTTGGGACTTTTCTTTAAAATATTTGCTGAAAAAAGGTTTTGAACTTCCGTTATTAGAAAAAACAGGATTAATTATCCGAAGCGAATCTAACGGTTCTTTTTTTGATCGGTTTCGCAATCGGATCATGTTTCCGGTTAAAGATGCACAAGGCCGTACAGTCGCTTTTTCCGGAAGGTCGCTAGGAAACAAACAGCCAAAATATTTAAACAGCCCTGAGACAAAAATATTTAACAAAGGACGGATTCTTTATAATTTCCACCAAGCAAGACCTTTCATTAGACGAAAACAGGAAGCGGTGTTGTTTGAAGGGTTTGCGGATGTTATATCGTCCGTTCATGCAGGAATCGAGCATAGTGTAGCAACAATGGGAACAGCGCTGACGGAAGAACAGGTCAAGCTCTTAGCCAGAAGCGGAGGAACAGTTGTCATTTGCTACGATTCCGATTCCGCTGGAATTGAAGCTGCCTTCAGAGCTTCTAAATTGCTTGTTGAAGCAGGATGTAATGTAAGGATTGCTAAAATGCCTGAAGGGTTAGACCCTGATGACTACATTCGGACATACGGAAAGGAAAAATTCAAAAACGATGTAATAGGGGCAAGTCTCTCATTAATGGCATTTAAGATGGAATATTTTCGAAAGGGGAAAAATCTCCAGGATGAAGGGGACCGAGCGAGATACATTCAAGAAGTGCTTAACGAATTAAGCGGCCTTCCGAGCGGGATCGAACAAGAGCTGTATATCACGCAGCTTTCTGAAGAATTTTCCGTATCAAAAGAAACGTTAATGGCAGAGCTTCGGAATATAAATAAGCGGAAAAGAAGAAGACCAGAAAAAACGAGTCTCAAGACTGATGCATTACAACGGAATGCACTGATGCCTGCTTATCAAAAGGCAGAACGCCTTCTAATTGCTCATATGTTGAAAAGCAGGGAAGTGGCAGAAAAGGTTCTTCATGCGATTGGTGGAAATTTTAACGTGGAGGAGCATCGGGCTATTTCATCCTATTTATACGCTTATTATGAGGAAGGGAACGATCCGGACATAAGCCACTTTTTGACGAAGCTCAAAGATCCTTCATTAAGCCGAATTGTATCGGAAATTGCCATGATGACAATTGGCGAACAATTGACTGAGCAAGAGCTTCAAGACTATGTAAAACATATCTTGAACCATCAAAAAATGCTCATCCTAAAGGAAAAGGAAGCTGAGAAGAAAGAGGCTGAAAAACGAAAAGATTATGTAAAAGCTGCCGAAATTGCAATGGAAGTAATTCAGCTGAAAAAAGGATTAATGTGAAAGCTTGTATAACTCTGGAAGGAGGGGATCCAATGGCTGAAAAACAAGCCCATTCAAAAGATTTAGAAGCTGATGGAACTGTTGAGGAAGTGAAAAATCAGCTTATTCAATTAGGAAAGAAACGCGGAGTATTAACATATGAAGAAATTGCTGAGAAAATGGCAAATTTCGATATTGATTCAGATCAAATGGATGAGTTTTATGAATACGTTAATGAGCAAGGAATCGAATTAATTAGCGAAAACGAAGATGTTGATTCCAATTTGCCGGATTTAGACAAAGAAGATGAAGAAGAATTTGATCTAAATGATCTTAGTGTACCGCCGGGTGTGAAAATAAATGATCCGGTCCGAATGTATTTAAAAGAAATCGGCCGGGTTGATCTCTTATCGGCTGATGAAGAAATCGAACTTGCCAAGCGTATTGAACAAGGGGACGAAGAAGCGAAAAGAAGGCTTGCAGAAGCCAACCTGCGCCTAGTCGTCAGCATTGCAAAACGCTACGTCGGCCGCGGAATGCTCTTCCTCGATCTCATACAGGAAGGCAACATGGGGCTGATGAAAGCTGTTGAAAAATTTGATTATCGAAAAGGATACAAATTCAGCACATATGCAACATGGTGGATTCGCCAGGCAATTACACGGGCAATTGCAGATCAGGCGAGAACGATCCGCATCCCTGTCCATATGGTTGAGACAATCAATAAGTTAATTCGAGTCCAACGCCAATTGCTTCAAGATTTGGGTCGTGAACCGACACCAGAAGAGATCGCTGAAGATATGGATTTGACTCCAGAAAAAGTTAGAGAAATCTTAAAAATTGCCCAAGAACCTGTATCATTAGAAACACCGATTGGCGAAGAAGACGATTCGCACTTAGGTGATTTTATTGAAGACCAAGAGGCTACTTCTCCATCAGAGCATGCTGCATATGAATTATTAAAGGAGCAGCTTGAAGATGTTCTCGATACCCTTACAGACAGGGAGGAAAACGTTCTGCGCCTTCGTTTTGGACTGGACGATGGAAGAACTCGGACTCTGGAAGAAGTAGGAAAAGTTTTCGGTGTCACTCGAGAACGCATTCGGCAAATTGAAGCGAAGGCTCTGCGAAAATTGCGCCATCCAAGCCGAAGCAAGCGGCTGAAAGACTTTTTGGAATAAAAATAAAAATGTTTTTTTCTTTCCTTGGGCAGACTTATTCGTCTGCCTTCCCTTCAATATATGTAAACGCTAACAACAATAACTATTTGTACTATATTTTACTGAATCTTCTTTCATTTTGCAAATGACATTTGTTAAAAAACATAAGATCTTTTTAAATTGTTTTTTTGTCTAATTCGTGAACATCACAAGGAACTTATATAGAAAGACTTTTCCTTCAAAGAAAATTAAAGTACAATAGAGATTGTTTAGGTTAGTTTCAGCTCGTCCATGTTGAGCGAAAAAAGCAAATGTACGGTTATACATAAGGGAGGTTACAAAATGAATCGTAATCCGCTTATTCCATTTGCATTAATCATTGTGTTTGGAATTGGACTAATGGTTGCATTTTCTTTCATCGGACTGGATAATATGAAAGAGATGGCTGAAGAAAAAGAGGGGGGCGGACAAAAAACGGAAGACGTCGCTAATGCAAAGCCGGAGGATATATTCAAGCAAAGCTGTGCAAGCTGCCACGGTCAAAACTTTGAAGGCGGAGCAGGTCCTTCATTAAAAGGTGTTGGCGACAAATTGTCTGTTGATGAAATTAAAGAAACAATTAAAAACGGCCGCGGTGCGATGCCTGGCGGGCTAGTACCTGAAGAAAAGCTTGATGAAATGGCCGAATGGGTTTCTAAAATTAAATAATAAAAAACATATTGGTTGAAAAGTCTTCCTTTTGGGGGACTTTTTTCGTATTTTCATGTTTACCAAATTGGAATAAAGGGTGAAATAAATTGAACAGTGTCCAACTTTCAAAAAGACTGTCGGCTGTGGCAGAATTTGTTCCGAATAATCAGGTGACAGCAGATATTGGATCAGATCATGCATATTTGCCATGTTATTTAGTGCTTGCCAAAAAAACAGTGAAAGCGATTGCCGGTGAAATCAATGAAGGCCCTTTTCAAGCGGCAAAAAAACAAGTGGAAAAAAACGGGCTCCAGCATGTAATTTCCGTTCGGAAAGGGGACGGATTGTCCGTATTACAAAAGGATGAGGCAACATGCATCACGATCGCTGGAATGGGCGGCTCGCTTATTAAAACGATTTTGGAGGAAGGAAAAGAGAAGCTCGGGAAGGTTGAACGGCTTGTACTTCAGCCGAATATTCATGCAATTGAAGTTCGAAAATGGCTGATTGACAATGGTTGGGAGCTCGAAGGAGAAACAATTCTAGAAGAGAGCGGAAAAATATATGAGGTGCTGTCCGCTAAGCGTGGAAATGCAATGAAACCGTACGAAGATTTGCCATTTGAAGCAGCTTTGTTAATGGGTCCATTTTTGTTAAAAGAAAAGAACAACGTTTTTTTTAAAAAATGGAAACACGAGCTTTCTCATCGGAAGGACATTCTACGGCAGCTGGAGCAATCCAACGGAAATGAACAGCTTATGCAAAAAAAAGAAGAAATAAAAAAGGTGATCGAGATCATTGAGGAGGTCATAAAATAAATGAAGAAAATCGCTAACGGCCAACATATTATTCAATTATTTGAACGGTTTTCTCCAAAGCATTATGCATTGGAAGGAGACAAGATCGGGCTGCAAATCGGCACATTAAACAAGCCTGTCCGAAAAATTATGGTCGCTCTGGATGTTTTGGAGGAAGTCGTTGATGAAGCAATCAATCAAAAGGTTGATTTAATTATCGCTCATCATCCTCCCATTTTTCATCCTTTAAAGCATATTAGAACAGATGATCCGGCAGGGCGTATTATAGAAAAATGCATCAAGCATGAAATTGCCGTTTATGCAGCCCATACAAATTTGGATGTGGCTCCAGGCGGAGTGAATGATCTTTTGGCCGACCGCTTACAACTGGTGAATCAAAAAATACTTGTCCCAACTTATCAAGACCCATTAAAAAAGCTTGCTGTATTTGTACCAAAAGACTATGAGGGGGACGTTCGGGAGGCGCTTGGCAAAGCGGGTGCTGGATTTATCGGCAACTACAGTTATTGCACTTTTTCCTCGGCAGGAACAGGAACATTTTTACCTTTGGAAAATGCAAATCCCTTTATCGGAGATACTGGAAAGCTTGAAATGGTTGAAGAAGTCAAAATTGAAACGATCTTCCCGCAGTCAATCCAAAAGAAAGTCATTCAAGCGATGTTGAAGGCGCATCCTTATGAAGAAGTTGCTTATGACATCTATCCATTAGAAAACGAAGGGAAACAGCTTGGATTAGGGAAAATTGGAGAGCTTGAAAAAGAAATGACATTGAAGGAATTTGCAGAGCATGTTAAGAAAGCTTTAGAAGTGGAAAAAGTAAGAGTAGTAGGGGATTTACAGGCAACTATAAAAAAAGTAGCCGTTTTAGGCGGAGACGGAAATAAATACATTTATCAGGCAAAAATGAGAGGCGCAGATGTTTATGTAACTGGTGATGTATATTACCACACAGCTCACGATGCTATGATGCTCGGCTTACATGTAGTTGATCCAGGTCACAACATTGAAAAGGTGATGAAAGAGGGAGTGGCGGAAAAACTAACAAAGCTGTGTGCTGAAGAAAATCTGGAAGTAGAAATTATTCCTTCCCGCGTCCATACAGATCCGTTCAAGTTTCTATAATTAAAAGGGGGATCAGTCCTTTTTAGTGGACCGATCCCCTTTAATCATTAAAAAGGTTTTGTCTATGATTTTTTGACTTTTACCTTTGGCAATATTTTTTCAAGAGGGACATTTGAAGTTAAATCCCATGTTTCTGGATTTTCTGGATCATAATTCTCCAAAAATCGAATGACCTCTTTGACAATCGGCGTTGGGGTTGATGCACCGGCTGTAACGGCAACTTTTTTAACGTCTTTAAGCCATTCCAGTTTGATTTCACTTACATTCGCCACGCGATAAGCTTTCGTGCCCGCAATCTCTTCAGATACTTGCGCAAGCCGGTTTGAATTGTTGCTGCGCGGATCGCCGACGACAATGGTTAAATCAGCTTCTTTTGCCTGTTCGGCCACAGCTTCCTGGCGAACTTGTGTTGCGAGGCAAATTTCTTTATGAAACTCGACATGCGGATATTTTTCCTTCACTTTTTCCATTATATCAGCTACGTCCCATTGGCTCATTGTTGTTTGGTTCGTAACAATGATTTTGTCGTTGGAAATATCGAGCTCTTCAACATCGTTGACAGTCTCGACTAAATGAACGATATCCGGCGCTACACCTACTGCTCCTTCCGGTTCCGGATGCCCTTTTTTTCCAATATAAATGACGTCATACCCTTCTTCTTTTTTTTGCTTAATAAGTTCATGAGTTTTTGTGACGTCAGGGCATGTAGCATCGATCGTGACAAGCCCTTTTTCCTTCGCTATTTTGCGCACTTCTGGCGAAACGCCGTGAGCAGTGAAAATAACGGTTCCTTTATCGACTTTTTTCAAAATCTCAAGTCGATTTTTTCCGTCTAACGTAATAATCCCTTCTTTTTCAAAGGCATCTGTTACATGTTTATTATGAACGATCATTCCTAAAATATAGATCGGTCTAGGCAGTGATTTATCCATTGCTGCATTTTTGGCTATCACCATTGCATCAACAACACCATAGCAGTATCCTCGAGGGGAAATTTTAATAACCTCCATGTTTTTTCCTCCTGATATTTAGTAAAGGAAAATAAAAAAGCCGTCAAGCGGCTTGACTATCTAACATCATTATACCTAACATGGAGGAAGAAAACAAAACACAATTAAATATAAAGCTTAGGTTTTGATTCGCCCGACGTATTTTCATCTGAAGGGCTGTCATCGGCTGTCTGTTCCTTCAATCTTTTAGATGACGAATTTTCTTTTATATCATCTTCTTCGCTACTGTCTGTATCAGCATTTTTCAATTCTCTATAAATTTTGAACATTGCCGGGAGATTACGAATCAGAGGACCGTATTGCTGAACCATCGGTGTGACTTGCTGAGCGACACCGAGAACTTTTTGGACATTCGTCAACATGTTTGAAAGATTGGCAGGGTTTGTTAAACTTTGAACAGCACCGCTTGACGGTATACTTCCTGCATGCATTGTGCTCGATGGAAGAAAACGCGAAAAAAGCGATTGTAATCCTCCCCTAGGCGGAACCGGCCATTGCTGAACAGGTGGCTGCCCCCAAAAAGGATGGTAGCCTCCGCCAAAAAAAGGGCGGATCAATGGCTGCTGCCGGAAGGGAGGAAAAGCTCGATAAGGATGCATAAACTTTTCCCCTTTCTTTTGCTGTTTTACCTACATTAAACTATGCGGCGTTTTAGGAAAATGTTTTATTAAAATTGGAGTTTTTCCATTATATTGTTTATAATCAAAAAATGGGTTGATTGATTATGAAGGAGTTGTTTTGCAATGGCAGCTGACTTTAAAGATTTTCCATTTCAAGATTTTATTATAGATGCCGTTCAGTCGTTAGGTTTTAAAGAACCGACTGAAATTCAAGCACAAATGATCCCAATCATATTAAGAGGAGCAAGTGCCATCGGCCAATCACAAACAGGTACAGGCAAAACACATGCTTATTTGCTACCGTTAATCAACAGTATTTGCGGAGAGGAAAAGCGTGTTCAAGTTGTTGTTTTAGCACCGACGAGAGAGCTCGCGACTCAAATTTACGAAGAAGCGTTAAAAATCATAAAATTCGCCCCGCCGGAAAAAGAATTACATGCAAAACTTTTTATTGGCGGTACAGATAAAATGCGGGCGATCGAAAAGCTAAAAACTCAGCCCCATCTTGTGATCGGAACACCTGGCAGAATTCTTGATCTTGTCAAGGAAGGGGCGCTAGATTTATATTCGACCAAAAGCATAGTTGTGGATGAAGCCGATTTAATGCTTGATTTAGGCTTTATTTATGAGGTCGACCAAATAGCTAGCCGCATGAAAAAAGAACTGCAAATGCTTGTGTTTTCTGCCACCATTCCTGAAAAATTAAAGCCTTTTTTAAAAAAATATATGGAAAATCCTGAGTATGTTCATGTATCTCCAAAACAAGTACATGCCAAAAACATCACGCATGTTCTTGTTCCGCTGCGGCATCGAAACAAAATAGATCTTTTATACAATATGGTAGTTTCCTTAAACCCTTATTTAGCGTTAATTTTTGTGAATACAAAAGCGAATGCCCAAGATGTGGCATACGGTCTTGCCGAAAAGGGATTAAAGGTTGGGCAAATCCACGGCGGTCTTACCCCGCGTGAACGGAAAAAAGAAATGCGTCAAATAAAGGATCTTGCCTATCAAGTTGTAGTAGCAACTGATTTAGCTGCAAGAGGAATTGATATTGAAGGTGTTTCCCATGTAATCAATGCCGAGCTGCCGACTGATTTAGATTTTTATATTCACCGAACCGGAAGAACGGCTCGGGCTGGCTTTTCAGGATTTGCCTATACAATCTATGAAGACGATAACGAACAAATGCTGCAAAAGCTTGAAAAAATGGGGATAATCTTTGAAAATCGAGATATTGAAAACGGAATATGGAAAGCGCTCGATGACCGAAATCGCAGACAAAAAAGAAAAAAACAACCAATGGAAACAAACGCGATTATCGGAATCATCAAAAAGCCAAAATCGGTAAAACCAGGATACAAAAAAAAGATGAAAGAACAAATTGAAAAGCTAAAGAAAAAGCAAGCAAGAAAAAATAAATAAAAGGTTGTAAGGAGAGGAAAAACATGTTAAAAATTGGCTCGCATGTATCGATGAGCGGCAAGAAAATGTTGCTTGCGGCAAGTGAAGAGGCAGTTTCATACGGCGCTAATACGTTTATGATTTATACAGGAGCCCCGCAAAACACGAGAAGAAAAAAAATTGAAGATTTAAATATCGAAGCAGGTTTGGCGCATATGAAAGAGCATGGCATCGAAGAAATTGTCGTTCACGCACCATATATTATTAACATTGGCAATACAACAAATTTAGCGACCTTCCAGCTTGGCGTTGATTTTTTAAAATCGGAAATTGAACGCACGGAAGCAATCGGTGCAAAACAAATCGTGCTCCATCCGGGAGCTCACGTTGGAGCCGGTGCAGAAGCCGGAATCAAAAAAATTATTGAAGGTTTAAATGAAGTGCTGGAGAGGGGGCAAAAAGTGCAAATCGCCCTTGAAACGATGGCCGGCAAAGGTTCAGAATGCGGAAGAACGTTTGAGGAGCTTGCGATGATCATTGATGGTGTTACCTACAATGAACATTTGTCCGTTTGTTTCGACACTTGCCATACTCATGATGCCGGTTATGATATTGTCAATGATTTTGATGGGGTTTTAAATCAATTTGATAAAATCATCGGCATCGACCGTTTAAAAGTTGTTCATATAAACGACAGCAAAAATCCGCGCGGGGCCCAAAAAGACCGTCATGAAAATATCGGATTCGGCCACATAGGATTTAAAGCAATCAATTATATCGTCCACCATCCGCAATTAAAAGACTTGCCAAAAATTTTAGAAACTCCGTATGTCGGTGACGACAAAAAAAATAAAAAGCCGCCTTATAAATTTGAAATTGACATGCTGAAGAATAAGACGTTTGATGAAAATGTTTTGGAAAAAATAGCGAATCAATAAAAAAGAACAAGCTCCCTTTTTTAGGGAACTTGCCTTTTTTATTTCCAATTGCCATTGAAGAATTGCAAAAATAATTGATTTGCTTTTTTGGCTGTTTCCGGCGAAGTGATTTTGGCAATTTGTTTTAACAAAGCAATTCTTTCTTCTTCATGAAACACGTTGATTTTTTTTCCCTGTACGAGTTGAAGCAGCTGTTTTGCTTCGTTAATCGAAATGGATATATCATATTGCTTTGCATATGACACAAGTTCTTCAGGTTTTAAACTGTTAATTTTTTGTTGAATAATTTTTTCAAATAAAATCAAAGATCTCGCCTCCCCTCTTATTCGTATGAACAGAGGGGGAGATAGTTGCCTTTTTTTAAAAAAAATGGGTGGAGAAAATGACATAAATATCGTCTCAGCAAAATTTTTATAATACAATATGATTAAAAAAAAACTAGGAGGACGAGATGAGTAAAAAACATCATAAAAAAGAAAGCTTAAGACACATCATTTATCGATTGTTAATGATTGTGATCGGAGCTGTTCTGGCAGCCGTAAGCATCGAGCTGTTTTTAGTCCCAAATCATATGATTGATGGCGGTATCATCGGCATTTCGCTTATTTTAGACCACATATTTTCGAATCATATTAAAATCATCAATTTCGCTACATTAGTTATTGTGTTAAACCTTCCTTTTATGTATTCCGGTTATAAGCAGATTGGGAAGACATTTATGTTTTCGTCCATATTTGGCATCATTTGTTTGGCCATTGCGGAAAGGCTGGCCCATGATTTTGAGGCCTTTACTACAGAGCCTTTGCTAGCCACTGTATTTGGTGGTTTTTTGCTCGGTGCAGGAGTGGGACTTGTCATCCGACACGGAGGATCTCTGGACGGGACAGAAATTTTAGGAATTCTTTTAACGAAAAAAATTCCCTTTTCCGTTGGTGAAATCGTGATGTTTTTGAATATTTTCATTTTTGGAAGCGCTGCGTTTGTCTTCGGGATAGAACAAGCCATGTATTCCATCTTTACATATTATATTGCCTTTAAAACAATTGATGCGGTTGTTCAAGGTCTTGATGAAACAAAGGCCGCCATCATTATATCTGATCATTACGATGAAGTGTCTGATGCTATATTGTCACGCTTAGGACGCGGAACGACAAAATTAAAGGGAAAAGGCGGATACACGGATACGGAAAAAGACGTCATTTATGCAGTTGTTACAAGGCTTGAAGTGGCAAAATTAAAATCGATTGTACATGAGATTGACCCGAACGCGTTTATTACCATTATGAATACACAAGAAACGAAAGGCGGAAAATTTAAATCTGCCATCCATTAATCAACACATTGAAGTAGAGGGAGAACACATTTTTCTTTACAAATGTGCTCTTCTCCTGTATACTTTAATGATAAAAATAAATCGTAATGATTCCTAATTAAATAGGTGAGAAGCATGGGGGAAAAAATAGTAGAAGTAAAGAACCTTTTTTTTCAATATGAGAGAAAATATGTGCTCGAAAATATCAATATTTCCATTGAAAAAGGAGCATTTTTAGGTTTAGTTGGGCCGAACGGCTCCGGAAAATCGACATTATTGAAATGTCTGCTTGGGCTTTTAAAGCCTCAGAAAGGGACGATTCATTTATTTGGTGAAGATATTCATCAATTTAACGATTGGCATAAAATTGGCTACGTTTCTCAAAAGGCAAACAGCTTTAACTCTTCGTTCCCAGCTACTGTTTTTGAAGTAGTAGCGAGCGGCTTGACTCCCAAACTCGGTTTGTTTAAAAAAATGAAAAAAGCTGATCGGGAAAAGGTAATGGAAGCGATCCGGGCAGTTGGAATGGAAAAGGCAGTTCACCAAAATATCGGTGAGCTTTCAGGAGGACAGCAGCAAAGGGTATTTATTGCTCGCGCACTTGTCAGTGAACCTAAATTATTGATTTTAGATGAACCAACTGTAGGTGTAGATAGTCAGACAGTCAATCATTTTTATCAGCTTTTGCATCATTTGAATAAAGAATTGGAAATCACATTAATACTTGTTACCCATGATATTGGAGCTATTACAGATAAAGTTACGCATGTTGCTTGCTTGAACAAACAACTTTATTTCCATGGAAATAAAGACGAATTTGAACGCCTGAAAGAAACGGAATTGACCTCATTGTACGGGCATCCAGTTCAGTTAATAACGCATGATCATGAGTAGATGGAGGAAATGAAGATGTTTAGCAGTATTTTACAATTTGAGTTTTTGCAAAATGCATTTCTTTCAGGTATTTTAATCGGTTTTATCGCACCTCTTTTAGGTGTTTTTGTGGTGGTCAGACGATTATCACTAATTGCAGATGCACTGAGTCATGTGACCTTGGCTGGAATTGCGGGCGGTCTTTTTTTATCTTCAAAAATATCCTTCTTTTCTTCATTGAATCCAATTTATGTAGGAATGGGTTTTTCTGTTTTAGGCTCACTTGTGATTGAAAAGCTGCGAGCTTTTTATAAATTTTATGCGGAATTGGCCATTCCGATAATTATGTCGGCTGGGATCGGTTTTAGCGTTGTATTTATCTCTTTGGCAGACGGGTTTAATACAGATCTTTTTAATTACTTATTTGGAAGTGTTAGTGCGGTTTCTAGGACGGATTTATATATTATTACTGGTGTTGCAGCATTGGTTATTTTGTTGATCGTATTGTTTTATAAGGAATTGTTTTTACTGTCGTTTGATGAAGAATATGCATCTGCATTAGGGCTGCCGGCAAAAGGCTTGCATCTTTTGTTTATTTTAACAGTTGCCCTAGTGATAAGCGTTTCCATGAGAGTTGTTGGAATTTTGTTGGTTTCCTCGCTTATGACCCTTCCTGTTGCTGCAAGCATTAGAATAGCAACCGGTTTTAAAAAGACAATTTTTCTTTCCGTTATAATAGGAGAAGCTTCCGTTTTAATCGGTTTAGTATTATCTTATTATTTAGATATTGCTCCGGGAGGAACAATTGTCATTTTAGAGGTATTGGCTTTGATTTTTTCCATTATTTTGTCAAAAGCTAGGAGGGGCAAAATATGAATGTCGAACAAGCTTTACAATATTTAAAAGAAAAGGGATATAAATATACATCCAAAAGGAAAGAAATGCTTCAACTAATTGCCGATTCTGATAAATATTTGACAGCTAAAGATGTTTTGGAAAAAATGAATAAGCGCTATCCCGGTTTAAGTTTTGATACGATTTACCGGAATTTATCATTGTTTGCAGAGTTGGGTATATTGGAAACGACAGAGCTTTCAGGTGAAAAGCACTTTCGCTTTCATTGTGACTTAGGACATCATCACCACCATTTTATTTGCATGAAATGCGGAAAAACGAAAGAGATCGAATCATGCCCAATGAATACGATAGAGGAGTATTTGGACGGATATAAAATTAATGGACATAAATTTGAAATTTATGGGTTATGCCCGAATTGCCATGAACAAACCTTGTGAAATTTGATCACAAGGTTTGTTTTTTTATGGGAATTCATGATAAGAAGGGATGAACTCGAGTTTTATCATTTCTTAAAAAAAGAATAAAATTTCACAAATAGTAAAAAAATAAAGGATCAACATATTGCTTCCCGTCCTCTGATCCAACATTAGATCCTATTTGAAAACATTTCCATAATAATGGGAATTGATTTGCTTATACTATAAATGCTCCTATCTTTTGAAAGCGAGGGATATGGCAATGGCAAACAAAAATTTCCCACATGCCGGCAAATCAACTGAAATAAATGCCATTCAGGAAAACCGAAATTTTGAAAACCGGAATAATGAAAACCGAGATTATCTAGAAGAAACTGCGGCAGAAGCTGGAGCAGTTGAATCTAGAAATACAAATGAAACATATAATTATAATAATGACGCCGATGAAGCTGGCGGCCGCAATTTAGGATGGCTGGCGCTGGCACTATCGATTATTTCTTTATTTGTTTTGCCCGTTTTATTAGGAGCAACGGGTATCATTATTGGGTTTATCGCCCGTCGGCGCGGTGCGGAAAATCTGGGAGCATGGGCGATCGGAATAGGTATCGTTTCCTTGCTGCTTGGAATTTTCGTATTGCCGTTTTTTTAACAGGTTCTATGTCAATTGTTGGGGTGCACTTGATGTGAAGTGCACCTCTTTTATATGTATGAAAGTTAAATAAGTGAGCATAATACCTTATTTCTAAGTCGTTGAAAGTTGCGAATACCATAAGACATTCGTTTAATGACTTTAATTTTATTGTTAATCCCTTCTAAATAACCGTTAGTGTAGGGATACATAAACGAATTGATGATTTCTTTCTCCCAGCTTTTAAAGGTTCGTTTCATGTACTGATATTCGTCCAGTCCTGATTCGTCAATCGCTTGATACAGTTGTTCTAAGTTCAACCTTACATTGCGTTCATTGCTTTGTGTCATCCATTTTTTAAAGACTTCTTTCACTTGGTAAGCTTTCTTTAAATCGGGGGGACAACTCTAAATAATATTGCAGGAGCTCCTGTTCTCTTGTGGTTAACTTCTCTTTCGGTTTATGTAAGAGAAAACGTAACTTTTTCATCGATTTTCGATCTTTGTCTTGGAACGACTTTTGTACTCTCTTTCGTACTCGTTCAAGTGCCCAGAAGTTATGACGAGCATAATGGAATTTGTCCACGATGATAATTGGATTTTGAAAGAGTTGTTGAGCCAATATTTTATACGGCTGCCACATATCCATGACCACCATTTGAACACGATGAGTCGGTAAAGAACGAAAATAATCTTTTAGCGTGGACAACTTACGGTCTTGAATCACATCAAATACCTTGAAGCCTCGAGGGTCTCCGATGACACATTGATATTTTCCTTTTTCGGTTGTCCCCTTAAACTCATCAATGGCTAAAATTTGTGGTAATGAGTGGTTCTCATAAGTATAATAACGGTCAAACCATCGAATCACCGTTGAGTGTCCCAATCCAAGCTCTTTCGCCACTTCCTTAAAATTGGCCGTTCTCACTTTGATAAGAAGGGCTTGAAGGACACGTATCGTATGACGTTGATAGCGCTCTAAGAAGGGATATCGTTCATAGAAACGCTTTCCACAGGATGTACATTTATAGCGACGCTTTTTTAGAATGAGATACGTATACATTTCGCGAAATTTGACATCTCGAATCTTCTGCAGGCGATAATCATGAATAGATCTTGTCCTTTCCCCGCACTGAGGACAACTTTGATGACAAGGTTTGGTTTCGATAAAAATTTCTAGGTGCGTATCCGTTTCTACAATATTTGACACAATGACATTTTCTAATCCAATCAGTTTTGTGATACAATAGTCTTGCATTTACGAAGTCTCCTTTTAAATGAGGTTTGGTCACTTTCATTATAAAAGAGAGCACTTCGTAAATGCTTTTTTATTTTATGAAATTCTTTACCCCAACATTTAGTATAGAACCTTTTAACAAAAACAAAAAGCTTGGGGCATCTGCTCCAAGCTTTAAACTTTTTCCTTTTCTTGTTTTTTGAAATATTCTTCAGCGATTAAATCCACTTCTTTTTTTAATTCTTCGACCATTGTTTCTTCCGGAACTTTCCGAACAATTTTTCCTTTTCTAAAAAGCAATCCTTCGCCTCGTGCACCAGCAATTCCAATATCGGCTTCTCTCGCTTCGCCTGGACCGTTTACTGCGCATCCTAAAACAGCTACTTTGATTGGCGCACGAATTTTTGAAATATATTCTTCGACTTCATTCGCGATTTTAATGAGATCTATTTCAATTCTTCCGCATGTAGGGCATGAAATAAGTGTTGCTGCATTGGCAGCCAGGCCGAATGATTTCAGCAATTCCCGGGCAACCTTCACCTCTTCGACGGGATCAGCGCTTAATGATATACGCAAAGTATTGCCGATGCCTTTGCTTAAAATGGCTCCAAGGCCGGCAGCGCTTTTGATTGTTCCCGCAAACAAAGTGCCAGATTCGGTAATCCCTAAATGGAGCGGATAATCAAACGCTTTTGCAGCTTTTTCATATGCTTCGATTGAAAGCCGTACATCAGACGCTTTTAAAGAAACGATAATATCGTGAAAATCAAGATCCTCTAAAATTTTTATGTGATGCAATGCACTTTCAACCATTCCGTCAGCAGTAGGATAGCCGTACTTTTCTAAAATCCTTTTTTCAAGTGAACCGGCGTTTACTCCAATTCTGATTGGAATGTTTCTTTCTTTCGCAGCCTTCACAACAGCTTCTACTTTTTCCCTTCGCCCGATGTTCCCCGGGTTAATCCGTATTTTATCTGCTCCGCCTTCAATCGCTTTTAAAGCGAGCCGGTAATCAAAATGTATATCGACAACTAGAGGAATGTTAATGCGTTTTTTGATTTCTGGAATTGCATTTGCAGCCCGTTCATCAGGACAAGCAACACGAACGATTTGACAACCTGCTTCTTCCAGTCTGTGAATTTCTTTTACTGTGGCTTCAACATCATGCGTTTTCGTTGTGGTCATGCTTTGAATGACTACTTCATTATTTCCGCCAATTTGAATGTTGCCTACTTTGACTGGACGTGTTTTCGTACGATGTGTGATTTCGCCCACGTTTATCGCTCCTTAAATATAAATACGTTTGATGGAACATTCGCCATCCTATGATATTGTACCAATCATAGCCAAGCAATGACAAGAATTAAAAACTTTAACTAATTGTTATATAAGGGGAATTTGTATGTTTTTCCTGCTTGTATACTGTACACATCTTCATTTGAATTTAATTCCCCAAAATCTTTAATAATCTCTTCAATGCTTGCTGGAACAGGCTTATTGTGTATTTTTTCAACAATGGAAAGAACCGTATCTCCTTCCTTCACTTTTACCTCCATAAATTGTTCTTCAGCATGCTGTTCATTTTGTATGGAAGATACAGGTAATGTACCGTTTTTTAAATCATAATAAATAACAAAACTGAAAAAGATAACTAGTAAAGCGGAAAATAAACGTTTCATCTCTATGTTCCCCCGTTTTGTTCTTTATTAACATATATGTTTTTTTATGTACAAACATACCAATTATGTCTTTGCTGGCATACACAAGTGAAAAGTTAGCAAGTTCGGAGGACCTGGGGAGAAATCAACATCTCTTTTCTCGCTTGAGACAAGCTGCTGAAGCTGTTGCAAAGCGAGTTCGACGCTTTTTTCGATCTTTCTGCCTTCTCGAATGGAAAATTTATATAGATTGAAGTTTTCAGGCAATGAGGGCTCAAATTTATGAATTCAGATCCTTTCCAGCTATTCTTTCCGAAAATATTGTTCAAGCTGAAGCCAGTGCCTGAATTAATGCGAGAGGGAAGCTCAGTTAAACCTAAAGGATAGAAGAGGCTGCTTTACGATCGAAGAGCATTTTGAAAACGTCCAAGATATTCTTCGGTTTAACGCATTCCCTGCTGTCAAACAATGAATTCATGCATCAATTCGAAATTCGAGTAAACGAAGGGAGATAAATATGAGAGAGCATATCATCATTATGTTATTAGGGATGCTTCCGTTTATGATGGTGCTAGGCAATTCGATGCTGATCCCGATATTGCCGGAGTTTGGACAAGCGCTTGAAATTACAGCTGCACAGACGAGCTTTATTTTAAGCATATTTAATATACCTGCAGCGATCATCATCCCAATCGTAGGTTTCCTTTCCGACCGTTACGGCCGAAAAACATTTATTTTATGGTCGCTTTTATTGCTGATCATAGGGGGGGCTATCTGTTTTTTCAGCGGTTTTGTCAACAAATCTATTGCTTTTTGGACATTGTTAGCTGGACGTTTGGTGCAAGGGCTTGGCACAGGAGGAATATCGTCTCTAGCCATGTCATTAGCAGGAGACATGTTTACGGACGAAAAACGGGATCGAGCTCTTGCCGTTTTAGAAGTGTTCAACGGAACTGCAAAAGTAGCCGCTCCCATTTTAGGAGCTTTGTTAGCCCTTGTAGCATGGTATTTTCCATTCATTCTTTTCCCTATTATTGGAACTCTCTTGCTTTTTTTCATTCTTTTTTTTATAAAGACTTCTCCATCAGGCGAGGAAAAAATATCGCTTCACGAATATGTGCAAAGAATAGCTGATGTGTTAAAGGTGCAAAAAGCGCGATTGTTATCTCTTTACCTGTATGGCGGTACAAGTATGTTTTTGCTTTTTGGGCTGCTGTATTATTTAGCCTATTTAATTGAAGAGTTATATCATATCGATGGATTCTTTAAAGGATTTGTATACTCTTTTCCGTTAGGCGCATTATCTATATCGTCTTATTGGACAGGAAAGCGATTGGACTATGTAAAAAACCGTTTTCTTTTTTTATTGGTAGGGATGTTCATGACGTTTTTATCATTTTTCAGTTTTTTGATTTTTCAACAGTTTTCGCTATTTTTGTTTTTTATCACTATTTCATTTGGCGGCTTAGGTTTTGTGCTGCCGGTTATTAATTCGTTGATCATATCAAGTGTTGATGATGCAGAAAGAGGGATTGTAGTTAGCTTATACGGGATGGCGCGTTTTTTAGGGGTTGCGCTCGGACCGGTTGTTTTTAGCTTGTGGATTGGCAATGAACAGTTGTTGTTTAAGCTTTTATTTTTTATGTTGTCGCTCGTTCAATGTTTACTCCTATACGTATTTAAAAATAATTGGAAAGTAGTATGTAGCAAAATGTGGAGGAATTTACAATAAAAATAAAAAAACTTTAAATTCCCTTAATAATCTTTTGTCATAATGCTGTTAAGCTTATAAAGGGGGAAATCATAATAGTGAAAAAGAAGAGAAAGAACATGTCGATAGGAGAGCGAATACCTCTATTTGTAAGATTGATTTTGTTTGCGCTCATACTTCTTATTAGTTCGATAACTGTTGTCGGTTATACTGCTTACCAAAAAGCAAGTGAAACAACTTTTAATTTGATAGAGGATCGATTAAAAAGGGAAGTATATATGACAGAGATTGCTGCCAGCAATCTTCTGTATGCTTATGTAAATAGCTCTGATGATTTTTTCGAAAGATTTGATAAAGAAGTCGTTCAAAGGCAATCCTCCCAGCTGATTCAGGACGGTTTAAATGCTGACTTTTTTTTCGTTCGAAATGAAAAGGCCACACCATTTTCGGTTAGCGTTAATACAAAAACTCAAATCCCAGCTGCAATTGTAAAGGAAATAACGAAAAAAAATAGCGGAATTATTCATAAATCTTTCAATGGACAAGATTATACGTTGGCCTTTAAAGAAATGCAGGAATTGAAAGGAATTTTTTTGCTTGCCGTTCCGACAGAAAGCTTTATAAAGCCTGTGCATGAACTAGCTTATAATACAATCTGGATTGGAATAATCAGCGTCCTTTTTATGATGGGAATTTTGTTTTTAGCTGTCAGAAGTATGACAAAACCGTTGACGATTTTGAGGGAAAAAATGAGAAAAATGCGTGAAGGAGATATTCAGCTTGATTTAAACATAAATACAAATCTTCCAGAAATCCTTTCGCTCATCAAAAGCTTTAAGCAATTGGCAGGCTATTTGGGGATGATGATTCAAAGGATTAATACCACAACAGAAAATTTGTTTTCGACAGGCCGGAAGCTTAAACAATCTTCTGATGACGTATTAACATTACATACGAATCTTGTTGAAGCGATTGAAATGGTGAAAAACGGTGCGCAGCAAACAGCTTCAAGCTCTGAAGAAAGCGCAAAAGTATTTCATTCCATGAAAAATACAGTTCAAACTGTGCTGGAGAGAATAGAGCGCCTTTTCTCAAGCGCACAGGGCATGAACCGATCAGCCAACACGGGAGAACAAAATATGAGACAGATGATCGAATCGTTAAATCGCTTTGAAAAAGAATGCAAAACTATGTCTAAAACGATCCAAAGTGTTCGAGATCATTCGACGGCGATTGAAAAGGTTGTGGAAATGATATATGCAATATCTGAGAAAACAAAGCTATTGTCATTAAATGCAACAATTGAAGCAGCAAGAGCTGGAGAAGAAGGCAAAGGATTTGCTATCGTTGCTGAGGAAGTCCGAAAATTGGCTGAACAGTCATCCAAAGCGACGGAAGACATAGCACAGTCTGTAAAAATGATGGATGATATTTCTCAGAGCGCTTATCAGCAGTTTAAGCTAATTTTGGAGCTTGTGCAAAACCATTTAGAAGTTGCAGGTAAATCGCGGCTTTCATTTGATCAACTAGTAGATGAGATTGGAAAAGTGAATGAAATATTGTCTGAAACAAGACACAGCTTACATACTTTAGATGATTGGCTCCCTAAAATGGAGCAATCTGCTGAAAATTTTTTATCAGTCTCTCAAGAAACGTTCGCCAGTGCAGAGCAAATGCAATCTGTCGCAAAAGTACAGATGGAACAAATTCGCGAAACCCATGCTATTGGACTAACTTTAATGGAACTGTCCGAATCTCTAAAGTCCACTACAAACAAATTTCAGTTTAAATCATAGTGTTAATAACCCCTTAAGGCAGAGTTGGAAATTCTGCCTTAAGGGGTTTTTTATGCAGCTTTTATTGGTTGTTTCGGGCTCGGGATTTCTTTTAATACAAGATATAAAACAGTTATATGTACAAACCAGTTTATATAAAGAGCAAAGGATATATCGATGAGAAAAAAGTTCATAATGGCAAAAAACACGGTTGCAAGCGTGACGCTGTAGGCTGAAATAGTCCAAAGCTGTTTAAAATTTAATCTTTTTCCCATCCTCTTTTTAAACAACAGCCCGACAATAGCTAAAAACGTAATTTCCACAAATTTAGAAGTGGCTGACATCGCAAATAGTGTGACAGATATCACGGGAATGATAATCGGAGCAACTTCAGACAGCTGTTTGATGGCAGCTGTCAAATCCTCTTTTGTTATCTCTGTTTCCTGAAAAAAGTTATACTCGAGCTGCTGCATTGTGCCATTGGAAACGAAAACAAATTCATTCGATAAGATGCCGATGACGTTTTCCTGCCATTTCAAGTCATCCCTTGTGAAAGTTCCTTTTGGGTCAAAAATAATTGTATATTGATCATGCTTTGCTTTCACAACCGCATTTTCCTCGGATTTTAAAGTTCCGTTATGAATGGTGAATTCAGGGATTTTTTCATTTATCGTTTGGTCAAGCCCGTTTATAGCATTTACAATAGCTAAGTTTAAATATATGCAATTGGGCAGGGCGGCAAGAAAGGCCAATAAAAATCCATAAAGAATGGGTTTGCCGATTTTTTGAAATCTAGTAAGAGCGATTGTTTTTGGAGAGTATATGCTTTTAAAAAGGAGGACAAATAAATTCATTGATCGAAACACTTCCTTTTATAACATTTCTATTTGATTGTACCAATGAAACAAAAATAATGAAAATAAGTTATATAGGCGATTCGGCAATAAGAATAACAATTGTGAACAAAATGTAAAATTTTTTTGTTAAATTTAAAATATAAAAGTAACATGTGTGGGAGGAACATGTTAAAAATTAATTTTGTTTGCGGGGCATATCGGCTTCATCCATTATTATAGATAGAAGCTGCAGGAGCCTGCACCGATTGCAAAATAAAAAAAGTGGATTTGAAGGAATTTGGTAATGGGAAATATAAACGTTTCTTTTTCAAAAATGATTCAACTGTTAATACATTTGGAAAAATAAGGAGGTGAAACGAGTGGATGTAGATGTTCAAAAAATATTATTTGAATTTCTTGGCGGGATTGGAATTTTTTTATTTGCGATTAAAAGTATGGGAGAAGGTATGCAAAAATTCTCCGGAGATAAATTACGAGATATTTTGGATAAGTTTACGACAAACCCTATTATGGGTATTTTTGCTGGGATGTTTGTGACAATGTTAATTCAATCAAGCAGCGGTACAACTGTTTTAACGGTTGGTCTCGTTTCTGCCGGCTTCATGAGCTTAAAGCAAGCAATAGGCGTGATCATGGGAGCAAATATCGGAACGACTGTTACGGCATTTATTATCGGATTCGATATCGAAGCTTATGCCTTGCCAATTTTATTTATAGGTTCTGTTCTTTTATTTTTTTCTAAAAACAAAAAAATAAACAGCATCGGGCAGGTGATCTTTGGATTTGGCGCTTTGTTTTTTGGGCTTGAATTGATGGGAGACGGCATGAAGCCGTTAAGATCATTAGAAATTTTTCATGACTTGACTGTCAGCATAAGTGCAAATCCGCTGCTTGGCGTTGTAATTGGAACCGTTTTTACAATCATCGTTCAAAGTTCAAGTGCGACGATTGGGATTTTGCAAATGATGTTTTCACAAGGGTTAATTGATCTCAACGCTGCGCTGCCTTTATTATTCGGTGATAATATCGGAACAACCATCACAGCAGTTTTGGCATCAATTGGAGCATCGATTGCTGCTAAACGGGCTGCTTTGACGCATGTAATGTTTAATTTAATCGGAACGGCAATTTTTCTAATTATTTTACCAATTTTCAAATATTTTATCGAATCATTGCAAGCCCATTTGTATTTAAATCCTGAAATGACCATTGCCTTTGCTCATGGAATATTTAATGTTGTCAATACGATCGTTCAAGCGCCGTTCATCGGTGCACTTGCACTGCTTGTCACAAAAGTTATACCTGGTGAAGATTTAGCGATAGAGTATAAAGCGAAGCATTTGGATCCAATTTTTATTGAACAGTCACCAACCATTGCTTTAGGGCAAGCGAAGGAAGAAGTGCTTCGGATGGGTCAATATGCATCATTAGGGCTAGAGGAAACGAGACAATTTTTGATGACAAATCAGCAGAAGCACGCACAAATGGCGATGCAGCTTGAAGAGGCGATCAATAATTTAGATAGGAAAATAACAGATTATCTCGTATTGATTTCTGGAAAAGATATGTCGCAAAATGATTCACGCCGACATTCCATTTTAATGGATACTGTTCGAGATATTGAACGAATCGGCGACCATTTTGAAAATATAGTGGAGCTTATTGATTATAAAAATAATAATAAAGTCACCATTACTGAGCAGGCATTGGAAGATTTATTGGAAATGTTTGAAATTACCTTGCAAAATGTGAAGGATGCGATCGACGCTTTAGATGATAACGATGTTGTATTAGCAAAAAAAGTATTGAAATCTGAAGAAAAAATCGATAGAATGGAACGCACTTTACGCAAAAAACATATTATCCGCATTAATGAAGGGATTTGTACCGGACAAGGCGGAATAGTATATGTAGATATTATCAGCAACTTAGAACGAATTGGCGACCACTCGGTGAATATTGCGGAAGCTGTTTTAGGATACCGTCAATAATCGTTTCAAGTGGATTAAATTGTTCATTGATTTCTAATTTCTAGGAGGATAAGCAAATGGATGTAATCATTTGGATTTTGATCATTGCTCTTTTTATCTTATCTTTTGTCGGGCTGCTTTTCCCCATTTTACCGTCAGCGTTATTGATTGTAGCAGCCTTTTTTATCTATGGAATTTGTTTTAGCTTCAGCCAGTTAACCATTTCATTTTGGGTTGTTGAAAGTATGTTCATCATTCTTTTATTCCTATCGGATTATTTGGCAAATATGGTAGGAGTTAAACGGTTTGGTGGAAGTAAAGCAGCCGGATGGGGAAGTACGATTGGTTTAATTGCCGGGCCATTTATCATCCCGTTTGTTGGCATTATTTTAGGACCTTTTTTAGGGGCTGTTGCGGCAGAGCTTCTCGTACACCGCAAAACATTTAGCGAGGCTGTAAAGGTTGGAGTCGGTTCTTTATTGGGGTTGTTGGCGAGCACAGTAGCAAAAGGGCTGATTCAGCTGTTGATGATCATTCATTTTCTTTATACAATATTCTAAATTAGCCATTGACTTCAACAGCTATTTAGTGATAATTTACTTATGTGTTTGAAAAAGGACCCTTAGCTCAGCTGGTTAGAGCAGACGGCTCATAACCGTCCGGTCGCAGGTTCGAATCCTGCAGGGTCCATAAAATTAGTCGAATAATGTAACCGCTTTTTTAATTGCACATTAATTGCATCATTTTAATAAGTTTGGTAATCTGAATATGAAAGCTTCAAGGCAGAAAGCATTTAGTACATATTAATCATTAAGGAGGAGATTCATTATGGCTTATGAATTACCTAAATTGCCATACGACTATGATGCATTGGAACCTCATATTGACAAAGAAACAATGACGATTCACCACACAAAACATCATAACACATATGTGACGAACTTGAACGCTGCTTTGGAAGGTCAGACTGAACTTTTATCTAAAAGTGTAGAAGACTTAATCTCTAATTTAGACGCTGTTCCTGAATCTGTTCGTACAGCTGTTCGAAATAATGGAGGAGGACATGCAAATCACAGCTTGTTCTGGACCATCCTCTCACCGAATGGAGGCGGCGAGCCAACTGGAGAATTAGCAGAAGCAATTAACAAAAAATTTGGAAGTTTTGAAGCTTTTAAAGAAGAATTTGCTAAAGCTGCTGCTGGTCGTTTTGGCTCCGGCTGGGCATGGTTGGTTGTAAACAACGGCGAGCTTGAAATTACAAGCACTCCAAACCAAGACAATCCTCTTATGGAAGGGAAAACTCCAATTTTAGGCCTTGATGTTTGGGAGCATGCTTATTACTTAAAATACCAAAACCGTCGTCCTGAATATATTGCAGCGTTTTGGAATGTTGTGAATTGGGACGAAGTGGCAAAACGCTACAGCGCTGCAAAATAAACTGTTATAAGAGGCTGAGATATTCGAATCTCAGCCTTTTTTTATTTGGCGCGCCCAGCTAAGCTGATATCTGCTAGTTAGTGCAAGTCCAACTCGAGTAAATGCCAGGACGCTCGGTAGCTGACAGGCAACTGGTGGAGAAACTAGACCTTGAAATCAACAAAGAAAAATCCAAACTGGTCAGCCTATGGGACGACACAAACGGATTTGACTTTCTGGACAGCCCCTTGAAATCAGTTTTCTACTCTACTATTTTTTTGGAAATGACTGACATAATTTGCGTTTCAGCGGTTTCTGTGCATTTTTTTGAGGTTGATCACTGAAAGGTAACGAAAACACCTTTCTTTATACATAACTCCCCTTTAGCTAGGAAAAATAGTAGTAGCAAGTAAAGGGGAGTTTTATATGATAAACGTCAAAAAATGGATTGGATCAAGAAAAACAGACCATGATTTAATGCTGCTGTTGATGATCGGCGGTTTTTATTCATTAAGCATTGCACTTTCGAATACGTTCGTAAATGTTTATTTATGGAAACAGTCAGGGGAATTGATTGATTTAGGATTATACAATTTATTTATTGTCATTTTTCAGCCGCTTGCTTTCATTATTGCTGGGAAAGTATCCAAAAAAATTGATCGAGTCGTTGTACTTCGCCTAGGAGTGTCCTTTTTAGCCGCATTTTTTCTAACCGTTTTAGTTTTAAAAGATCAAGCTGTCAACTACATGTATTTGTTAGGTGCAATCATTGGCATCGGCTACGGTTTTTATTGGCTAGCCTTTAATGTGTTGACATTTGAAATTACTGAACCGGAAACACGGGACTTTTTTAATGGCTTTCTTGGGATATTAACTTCCCTTTCAGGGATGATTGGACCGATGTTAGCCGGTCTGATTATTTCAAGACTTACAAATACTATTGGGTATAAAGTGATTTTTGCAGTTTCGTTAATGTTATTTACTGTTGCTGTCATGTTGAGCTTCTTTTTTACGTCTAGAAAAGCTCACGGAGATTACATTTTATTGAAAATCATTCAAGAAAGAAAAAGAAACAAAAATTGGAGATTAATTACAAACGCTCATGTGTTTCAAGGATTGCGTGAAGGAACATTTACATTTTTCATTAATGTGTTTGTATACATCGTGACCAAAAGTGAGATGGCTTTAGGTACATTTAGTTTTCTAAATTCTTTCGTAGCCTTTTTCACTTATATTGTGGCTTCTCGGTGGATTACGAAAAAAATGAGGAAAAAAGCTATTCTAGCCGGCGGGCTTATGCTATACTTTTCCTTGTTTCTCATTTTATTTCAAATTTCCTATGAAAGATTGTTAATATATACTATTGCAATCGGAATTGCCTATCCAATTTTGCTTGTTCCGTACTCTTCGATCACGTATGATGTGATTGGAAAAGGGTGGAATATTGCGCAAGCAAGGATCGAATATATTGTTGTTCGAGAAATTTTTCTAAATGCAGGAAGAATCCTATCGATCCTCTTTTTTATTTTTACAGTTGCTTTGACAAATGAAACAAAAACCATTCCTTTTTTATTGCTCTTAATAGGTTCAGGCCATGCGTTCATATATCTGTTTGTTAAACAAATTAGGCTGAAAGAAAGCAACCGCCCGTTAAAACAAGAAAAGCGCATACACAGGCCAAATCTAGCGGATGGAGAGAAGGGATAAAATAAATGCGGAATGCCGTTTACGCAGCATCATCTGTTTTTTATACACACAAAAAACAAGCTTTACAAAAGCTTTACATTCTATTAAAACTTGTTTAATACTTGAAAGTTAATCTTATATACGTAAGATGAGATCACGAAATAATAGGGGGAAGTAACCGAATGAAAAATTTTAAATTTTTGGCGTCATCCATTATGATCAGTTCTGTATTAGCTTTTGCAGCAGCCTGCGGTAATTCGGATGATGCAAACACAAATGGTTCAAACTCCGGACAGCAATCATCTTCAGAAAGCGGATCAAGCGAGCAAAAATTAGAAGGTGAAATCGCTATTGATGGATCATCAACTGTTGGTCCGATAATGGAAGCTGTTTCTGAAGAATTTGCTGCAGAACATCCTGATGTAAAAGCTCCAATTGGAATTTCAGGAACAGGCGGGGGCTTTGAAAAATTTACAGCTGGTGAAACTGATATTTCTAACGCATCTCGCCCAATTAAAGACGAAGAGAAAAAAGTTGCTGAAGAAAATGGTATTGAATATACAGAATTCAAAATTGCTTTTGACGGTTTATCCGTTGTTGTAAACAAAGAAAATGACTGGGTCGATAAACTTACGATCGAAGATTTAGCAAAAATTTGGAAAGGCGAGCCGAAAAAATGGTCTGACATCAACCCTGAGTGGCCGGATGAAAAAATTAAATACTTCTCGCCTGGTACAGATTCCGGTACGTATGATTATTTTGATGAAGTTGTTTTAGGCGGTGAGCCGATTGTAAAAGATGCGACATTGTCCGAAGACGATAACGTACTTGTAAAAGGAGTCGCTAACGATAAAAATGCAATAGGTTATTTCGGCTATGCATACTATTTAGAAAATAAAGACCAGTTGAAAGTTGTACCGATTGTAAACTCTAAAGGGGAAGCAGTCGAGCCGACAAATGAAACGATTGAAAAAGGAACTTATGAACCGCTTTCCCGTCCGCTATTCTTTTATGTGAACAACAAATCATTAAAAGAAAAGCCGCAAGTGTATGAATACGTGAAGTTTGCCTTGGAAAACGCTGGGCAATTGGCAGAGGAAGTTGGCTATGTAAAACTTCCGCAAGAGCAATATGATGAACAGTTAAAAACGCTTGAAGGTTTAAAATAAAAATAAATAGACTGGTTGGATGAGAAGCATCCTTGCTTCTCATCTTCCTATGGGCATGAAAGGGGTTTTCATGATGGCTTTATCTGCAGGAAAATCGGTTCGGGAAATGATCAAAGAGAAAAAAACAAAAAAATCCACGCGCGATTTTATGGAAAAAATGGTCCCAGCCGTTTTATTTGTTGCAGCAGCTATTTCCATCTTAACAACTATCGGAATCATTGCTACTCTTGCTACAGAAACAATCATGTTTTTTTCACGAGTTTCTTTTTTTGAATTTATCACTGAAAAAGAATGGTATCCGTTTTTAAAAGATGATGCCTCATATGGAATCATGGCTCTTGTTTCTGGCACGCTTTTAGTAACGGTTATTGCCATGATTGTTGCGCTTCCAGTCGGTCTTGCATCTGCTATTTTTTTGAGTGAGTATGCGTCAGATCGGACAAGAAGGATTATCAAACCGATTTTAGAGGTTTTGGCAGGAATTCCAACTATTGTATATGGTTTTTTTGCTCTGACGTTTGTTACTCCTCTCTTGCAAAAATTGATCCCTGATATTGGCTTTTTCAATGCATTAAGCCCGGGCATTGTTGTTGGAATTATGATTATTCCGATGATTGCTTCCCTTTCAGAAGATGCGATGAGCTCTGTTCCGAATTCCATTCGAGAAGGCGCACTTGCTTTAGGTGCGACAAAATTTGAGGTGGCTTTAAAAGTAGTACTTCCTGCTGCCACATCGGGAGTCGTTGCCTCGTTCGTACTAGGAATTTCCCGTGCGATTGGCGAAACAATGATTGTCACATTGGCTGGAGGAGCCACTCCAAAATTAACGTTTGATCCAACTGAATCTATTCAAACGATGACGGCTTATATCGTTCAAGTCAGCACGGGCGATGCGGGATACGGAACAACAATCTATTACAGCATTTATGCTGTCGGTGCCACGCTTTTTGTCTTTACAATGCTGATGAATTTATTAGCTCAATTTATCTCGCGCCGATTCAGGGAGGAATATTAACATGAAGTACATTGATCAAACGGTTGTTCGAAAAATGATGGGCAAAAGGACTATGAAAAATCGTTTTTTTCAAACACTGTTTTTTGTATCTACCATCTTCGCTTTAGTAGTCCTTGCTATTCTGTTATACCGGATATTCACTCAAGGAATTAGTTATGTAACACCGGAGTTTTTCCAAAATTTTGCCTCTAGGAGAGCTTCTGCATCAGGAATAAAAGCAGCCCTGGTCGGCTCAATTTGGGTTATGGGAGTGGTCATTCCAATTTCCCTCCTGCTTGGTGTAGGAACAGCTATCTATTTAGAGGAATATGCGAAAAAAAATAAACTTACAAATTTTATTCAGGCGAATATTTCGAATTTGGCGGGTGTCCCATCTATTGTTTTTGGTTTGTTGGGGCTTACAGTATTTGTTCGGGGAATGGATTTAGGCAGAAGCATTTTGGCAGGCGGTTTAACGATGAGTTTATTAATATTGCCAGTTATTGTCGTGGCGGCACAAGAAGCGATCCGTTCGGTTCCGAAAGAGTTACGTGAAGCTTCTTATGGAATGGGAGCAACGAAATGGCAAACAATTTATCGAATTGTTCTTCCAGCTGCAATTCCTGGAATTCTTACCGGAAGCATTTTAGCTTTTTCACGAGCTATTGGAGAAACAGCCCCTCTTCTTGTGGCGGGTGCATTTGTATTTGTTAACTATTTACCAGAGAATTTATTAAGCTCCTATACGGTTATGCCGATTCAAATTTACAATTGGGCTTCGCGACCTCAAGCAGAATTTCAAAATGTAGCAGCTGCCGGAATCATTGTGTTGTTTATTTTCTTAATAGTAATGAATTCGATTGCGGTGTTGATTCGAAACAAATTTCAAAAGCGTTATTAAATGGGTTTTCCTAAAAGGATGAAGGAGGTTTTTATTTTGGCAATTACTGAATTGAAAAAAACTGAACTGAAAAAAGAACAAGAAATTGTTTATGAACAAAATAGCGAAGACAAGAATGAAAAGAAAATCGTCTATAAAACGAACGGCTTAAATTTATGGTACGGTGATGATCAAGCTCTAAAAAACATTGATTTAGACATTTATGAAAATGAAGTAACTGCAATCATCGGTCCTTCTGGGTGCGGAAAGTCGACTTATATCAAAACATTGAATCGAATGGTCGAGCTGATTCCATCCGTTCGAATCAACGGTGAAATATTATATCGCGGAAAAAATATATTTGATAAATCTTATCGTGTTGAAGAACTGCGCACTCAAGTCGGCATGGTTTTCCAAAAGCCGAACCCGTTTCCGAAATCTATTTATGACAATATTGCGTATGGACCGAGAATACACGGCATCCGTGATAAAAAAATATTGGATGAAATCGTCGAAAAAAGTTTAAGAGGCGCGGCTATATGGGATGAAGTAAAAGATCGGTTGAAGGAAAACGCGTATGGCTTGTCAGGAGGACAACAGCAGCGTTTATGTATTGCGCGTTGTTTAGCAATTGAACCTGATGTGATTTTGATGGACGAACCAACGTCAGCGCTTGATCCGATTTCTACGTTGAAAATTGAGGAATTGGTTCAAGAATTAAAGAAAGATTACAGCATTATTATTGTAACGCATAACATGCAGCAAGCTGCACGTATATCTGATAAAACTGCCTTTTTCTTAAACGGAGAAGTTATCGAATTTGGCGAAACCGACCAAATCTTTTCTAATCCGTCAGATAAGCGGACGGAAGATTATATTACAGGACGCTTCGGATAATAATTGTTTTGAATAACACGGTTCATGTTGGAGGAAAAAAAATGAGAGAAAAATTCGAACTTGACTTGAACACGTTACACACCAAGTTAATTGAAATCGGCAGTTTGACGGAAGTTGCATTAGGCAAATCAATCCGCGCATTAGAAAAGCAGGATATCGATTTGGCTATTGAAGTATTAGAGCAAGATGTGAATGTCGATCAGCTCGAAGAGGAAATTAATGACTTTGCAATTCTTTTAATTGCAAAGCAGCAGCCCGTTGCGATTGATCTAAGAAGAATCATTGTTTCCATTAAAATAGCTGCTGATATCGAACGAATGGCAGATAACGCAGTCAACATCGCAAAATCAGCAATTCGAATTGGAAATGAACCGCTTATAAAACCGCTTGAACAAATCACAAAAATGCACAAGCTGGCATCAGAAATGCTGTCTTTATCGCTGAAAGCTTACCATGAGGAAGATGTTGCATTAGCAAGAAAAATAGCCGAAATAGACGATGAAGTAGATGATTTATATGGTGAAGCAATTAAGGAGCTTTTGCAAATTATTCCTGAGAACTTAGAGTATATGAATCAAATTACCCAGCTCTCTCTTGTAGCAAGATTTATTGAACGTACTGCTGACCATGCAACGAATATCGCGGAAAATGTTTTATATTTAGTTAAAGGCCGCCATTATGCTTTAAATGATTAAAGGTTTGCCGTTTTCAGGCAAACCTTTTTTATATAAATAAAATCGCTATGTTATTCGTAAATGGTTCCGCGATACTAAAAAGCCCCTCCTAGTGCTAAAATAAATTTTGGTTCGCCGCCCAAATTTATCTAAATAGGAAGGGAACTTTTTATGTCTTTCGATTTAAATAGTTTATCGCATATAAAATGGAATTGTAAGTATTATATCGTGTCTATGTCTGAAATATAAGAGACAAGTGTTATGGAAAAATTTCGGGCAGAGCATAGGGCAATTTTGTGAAAGAAAAGGCATGGAATTTTGGTGGGCTTTTATAAGTACTATTGATTAAAAAAGACAATTTAAAAGCCGAGAAAAGCACAAAATTGAGGCTGGGACAATGATCTTGGAATGACAATAATCAACACGGTCGGGAATGGGAGAAAAATGATAAGGGCAATCTTTTTGTGGTTCTGAACTTCACCATTTTGAGTTTTGAAAAACTTCCTTTTTTTACAAACGGCTGGTTTCAAACCTTATTTATAAAAAAACGGATCGCAGCCCCTTTTATCTTGTAAGGGCTTCTGCGATCTCGTAGTAGCTCATCCCTTTTTTTACTTCAAAAGTTCCAATTTGTACACGCTTATGATAATCGTGTTTAATTAAGTATTGATTAAATTTGGAGGCGGAATCAATAATGCCCGATTGTTCAAGTATTTTTGATACGTCGCTTGTCGTCATGCCTTCTTTAATATTTACTTTTACAGGTTTTACCTCAGTTTGTTGGTTATTGTTCTTTTGTTCTTGGTTTTGATTTTGTGCATTTTGGTTTTGTGCATTTTGATTTTGCTGCTTCTGCTGCTGTTCATTTTGTTGAGGTGTTTTATTCAGATTTTTTACTTTTGTATCTTTGTAAGAAAGAAATTCTTCATATTCTTTATTGGATACAGCAATTTTATTATTTTGAGCTAAATACTCGTTAACTGATTTGTCCGTCAACTCTTTTTCAGCCACAACCTTTTGATCATAGTTCCCTAAATAAAAAGTGAGGGTCAAAATTGAGGTGGAAACGATCATCCCTGCTGAGAATGCTTGTAAAATTCGTTTATTCATGATAGTTCCCTCTTATTTTGTTCGATTATTAGCTTTACTTCATCGGTTGTGGCATTTTCCGATTTTGCAATTTCAGCAATTGACATGCCTTGCTGATATTTTGATAAAATTTTGTTTTTCGTGTAATAATCAAAGTGTATAACGGACTGTGTGTCTTGCGAAACAGGCTTTGTGTTTGTTCCTTGCAGCAATTCTTCTTCCAATACCCTCATTTTCTTTTTCATTTTGTATATTTCTTGCATCGCAGAAACGGATAAATGCTCAACTTCTTGTTCCAACTCTTTTATATCGTCACGCTGAGTATAAGCAATTCCTAATAAAGCAATGCTGACAAGGAAAAGAATAATAATCACAATTTCCATGCATCTCACCTTCCATTAGTTTCCCTTTATTGTTATATCATATATTTTAATAGAACAAAACGGCTTTTAACGAAATTTCATGTTAACTTAAAAAAAATGTAATTTGAAACGACTTGAAACTTTGTGTTCAAAAATAAACATAATGTAGATTTTACAATGCAAAAATGATATTATATAAAAGTCTGAATTTGAACATGAAATAGTTTGGAGGGAAAGATATGCGCGTAAATATTACTCTTGCTTGCACAGAATGCGGCGATAGAAATTATATCTCTACAAAAAATAAACGTACAAACACAGAACGCATCGAATTGAAAAAATATTGTCCAAGATGCAAAAGTCATGCTTTGCATCGTGAAACGAAGTAAAAGCAGTGGGAAGATATTTCCTGCTGTTTTTTTATTATAAAAAAGGTAAATGGGAGGAATTTTTAAGTTGGAAAAAAAATTTGAAATCAGAAATGAAGTGAAACGGATGTTAAAAAACATGGGGCATGAATTGCATGCGGAATGGTCAAACAAAATTGCTGAAACTCTTTTTGAAACAGACTATTGGCAGGAGGCGAATACCATTGGCCTTACAGTATCCAAAGGCTTCGAGGTCGATACAAAAAGTTTATTTTTTCGCTGCTGGCAGGAAAAGAAAAAAACAGCTGTGCCTAAATGCGACCCAAATATAAAAGAAATGGAGTTCAGGGAAATAAAATCGTTTGATCAATTAGAGAATGTTTATTTAGATTTACAGGAGCCGATCTTTGAGCAAACAACACTCATAACGCCAAAAGAAATTGACTTGCTCATCGTCCCTGGCATCTGCTTCGACCGGCGTGGGCACAGGATCGGATATGGCGGGGGTTATTTTGATCGTTATTTACATAAATACGCAAATGTAACTATTGCGCTTGCTTTTTCCTTTCAAATAGTTGAGGAAGTGCCGATTGAATCCCATGATATTCCGGTTGATATCATCATTACTGAAAAAGAATTGGTGGAGTGCAGGAAATGATCATTCCTTTATTGTTCATTATTTTTATTGCGACTATCGCTTATATTTCCTATAAGTCAAAAGCTTTGTCGATTTCTGGAGCAATAAGCTCCGTATTTGTCGGCGCCAGCATCTATTTTAGTTTTGGTTTTCCAGGGCTGGTCCCCCTTGGATTATTTTTTGCGTCATCAAGCATGATCAGTAAATGGAAGAAGGAACGAAAAGCGCAAATGGCATCAATTCTTGAAAAAGGGGAAAGACGCGACTATGTTCAAGTGCTGGCAAATGGTGGGATTCCAGTATTGATCAGCATTTTCAATATAGTGGATCATGATGACCGCAATTTTTGGTTCATTCTTTTAACCATTTCATTCGCTTGCGCCAACGCGGACACATGGGCTTCCGAAATTGGCAGCTTAAGCCGAATAAAACCGATTCTTTTATTTCCTCCAAAATTTGTCGAAAAAGGAACATCAGGTGCTGTTACCGTTCTCGGAACTTTTGCTTCCATCCTCGGTTCTTCGTTTGTTGCGCTGGGGAGTTCTTTTTTTATAAAAAATGATGCTCAAATTTTACCTTTCATTATATTATTTGGATTTATTGGAGCTTTGATTGACACGCTGTTCGGATGCTTTTTTCAACGAAAAAATAAATGTCTCGTCTGCCATGCTGAAACGGAAAAAAGAATACATTGCGGGGAATATACGGTAAAGACGAAAGGTTTTGTCTGGATGAATAATGACGCAGTTAATTTTTTATCAATTTTCATTTCAACAGTAATTGCGTATTTTATTTTGGATAAAAATTGAGCAAAAAGTTTATTTTAATTAATGGAGGGATTAAATATGAAGCGATTAAAAAGAATTCTTCTAGTATTCGGCATTTTCTTCATATATTCAAATCGATACAAAATTATGAACGTATGCCTAAAAAGCAAATGGATGCGTGAGAAATTTATTCAACTGACAATGCAGATACCGCTAATTGGCAGGAAATTTCTCCAAGGTGCTTTTAAATAGGCGGAAATGGAAAGCTGAATCGTTTTTGATTCAGCTTTTTTCTTCAAACTGCCCTTCCACATTGGTATAATAAAGGAAAAACATGCGGAGAGATTTTAAATGGGGACTCAGCTAGATTTTATTTTTTGGAAAATTTTGCGAAGTCTTGTGGTGGAGCATAATTACAGGCTAATCAATATATCCGGCGATCATTCGGAGGTTTGGCTTGAGCCGTTTCGCAACAAATATTTTCAGCTTGTACGATTTGTCAGAAAAGATATTGACTGGGGAAATTGGATCTCTCAAGACATTGAACATACGGCGCATATTTTTGAAACGATCCGAAAACAATCTATGAGAAGGGACTTAAATATTCTTAACATTTATGTGACCACATTTCCTCCTGTTGATGATTGGGAATTTCGGATTAAAGAACCTTTTGCGCATGGGAAAACAGTCGTCAAAACAATGCTGCTGGATCAAGAGCATATAATGGAAAAAACAGGTGATTTGGAAGATGCTCTTTCGGCTTCGTTGAAAAAACTTGATTATGCAGCAGAAGAATCAAATTTTGAATCAGTTGAACGAATAAAAGAAGAAATATTTTCTTATATAAAAAGGCAGGAAAGGCTGGAACGCTCCTTTTTTGAAAATGGCAGGCCTTTCTTTACATATGTTTTTTTAACAGCACAAATTGTGATGTTTTTTCTTCTTGAATGGTACGGGGGAAGCACAAATTCTGATACTCTTATAAAATTTGGAGCGAAATACAATCCTGCCATTTACGATGGCGAATGGTGGAGATTTTTTTCACCAATTTTATTGCATATCGGTTTTTTGCATTTGATTATGAACTCTTTAGCCCTTTATTATATTGGAATGACTGTTGAAAAAATGTATGGTTCGATTCGATTTTTGCTTATATACTTGTTTGCCGGATTTACTGGTTCGCTTGCAAGCTTTGCTTTCAGCCCCTTTTTGTCCGCAGGTGCATCAGGTGCGATATTCGGCTTGTTCGGTGCGCTCTTGTTTTTAGGAGTGTTAAACCCTAAATTGTTTTTCCGTACAATAGGACCCAACATCTTGATTGTAGTTTTAATTAACTTAATGCTTGGCTGGGCGATTCCGAATGTGGACAACGCTGGTCATATAGGCGGTTTAATTGGCGGATTTCTGGCAGCTTTTGTTCTGCAGATTCCAAGGATGTCCAAATTTTTCACGAGAGCAGTGGGGCTTATTTTATCGATCATCTTCGTTTTCGGTCTTGGGTATTATGGATATGAAATAGCCCCTAAGCGCAATTCGGAAATGGCTTTAGCAAGGGCGCAGGCACTAATTGAGAACAAGGAGTTCCAAAAGGCTTCCGAAGTGCTTTCGGAAGCGAAGGAGCTTGATGATGCAAAAGTTGAAATCATCTATTTACTTGCTTATACGGAATATCGTTTGAACAATGTGGCAAGCTCAATTGAATATTTAAACAATGTATTGGAAAAAGATCCGACATTTCATCAAGCTTATTATGTACTTAGCCTAATATATGCGGAACAGAATGATGTTGTGAAAGCACAAGAAGCGATTGATAAGGCATTGAAGCTTGATCCGGGAAAAGCGGAATATCAGCAGCTAAAACAACAGCTTGACAATCTATAGCTCGATGACTTGTTCGGAAGTTTTCAAAAAAAGAACTTTAGCAATATGTGCAGCTTATCCGCATTTTTATTTAGAAGGTGATGTTTTTGAAAACGATTTACGACATACAACAGCTTTTAAAACGTTTCGGTACTATCATATACATCGGGGATCGTGTGGCTGATCTTGAATTAATGGAGGAGGAGGTGAAGCAGCTGTTTGAGTCGCAGCTGATTGACGCAAAAGAATTTGAAATGGACATTCTATTGTTAAGACGAGAAATAATGATAGAAAAAGATAAGAGAAAAAGGGTAAAGGATGAAAAATATGATCGATAATTGGCTAGTTGGTGTGGACTTAGGGGGAACTACGATAAAAATTGCATTTATCAATATAAATGGAGATATTATTGAAAAATGGGAAATCCCTACCGATAAATCAGGAAAAAATATTGTTAGTGATATTTCTCAATCTATATACGAAAAGTTGAAAGAACTTGGTGAATCGAAGCAAAAGCTGATTGGAATCGGCATGGGGGCGCCTGGCCCTGTCGATTTAACAGAGGGAATCATTTCTAGAACTGTCAATATTGGATGGGAAAATAATTATCCGCTTAAGAAAAATCTTGAAAAAGAAACTGGTTTGCAAGTAATCGTTGATAATGATGCCAACCTTGCAGCTCTTGGTGAAATGTGGAAAGGAGCGGGGAATGGAGAAAGGGATTTAATATGCGTCACACTCGGAACGGGAGTCGGCGGAGGAATCATTGCAAATGGAGAAATAATCCATGGGAAAAATAGCGCAGGCGGAGAAATCGGCCATATAACTTCCGTTTTGCATGGAGGTTTTCCGTGCAACTGCGGAAAAACGGGCTGCCTGGAAACGGTCGCCTCTGCAACTGGAATAGTTCGAATGGCTATAGCCAAAATGGAAGAGTTTAATGGGAGATCAACGCTGAATCGAGAATTGGAAAGAAAAGGATCGATCACTGCAAAAGATGTGTTTGATGCTGCGAAAAACGGCGATGAGATGGCATTGCAGGTTGTCGACGACATGACGATGCATCTTGGTCTTGCTCTTGCCAACTTGGCTACTGCTTTAAATCCTGCCAAAATTATCATTGGCGGTGGAGTATCAAAGGCTGGGGAATTTTTAATAAAAAGAGTTAAAAATGTTTTTCAACAGTTCGTTTTTCATGAAGCTTCCGCAGCAGATATTGCTCTTGCAACGCTTGGCAATGATGCAGGTGTAATTGGCGGTGCATGGCTGGTTAAAACGTACATACTTGAAAATTGAGAAAGACTAAAAAGGAATTGTCCGATAAGCCCCTAAAATGAAGTAAGTGGAGAAAAACAATGTGTTTCTCTCCACTTGCTTTTATATTTGTTCGATTTTCATCTGAAAGTAGCTGGCGGATGCCGGCTACTTTCAGTATGTGTGCGCTAAAGCCACAATCACAAACTCGACATGTACCTTGTCGAGGTCCAGCAAAGAAAACCTGATAGCGCTTTTAAAAAAGGCGCTATTTTTTTGGCAGCCAAATTTGGATTATAACAAATTCTGTTTATATGAAACTTTTTTAATTTTTGTCCGTCTAAACATAATAGGTACTGAGATAAAATAATATATAAAAAGCTAGCATCTTATTGTAAATATATTGTAAAAAAACATTGATTTTTTTTGGAAGAAGTATTAAGATAATCTTTAGTTATTCACTAAGATGCCTAAAAAATGGAAAAAAACACTTAAGTGTAGAAATGCGCAGGTCCACCGTTTGAGGAGGTAAAAAAATGCGTAAAAGCACATTTTCAAAAATTTCTTTTTTGTTATTAGCGACATTTTTTATGTGGATTAAAACGTACATTGTCTACAAAACTAGCTTTGATATAAAAATAGAAAATTTCAAGCAAGAGATTATTTTATTCATCAATCCGCTGAGCTTTTTGCTGTTTGTTTTTGGTATTGGATTATTTATGAAAGACAAAAACCGGAATCGCTGGGTGATCGGTGCCAGCATTGTGATGACCTTTCTCTTATTAGCTAATGTTGTTTTTTATCGGTTTTATAACGACTTTTTGACTATTCCCGTGCTCTTCCAAGCTAGCAATATGGGAGATTTGGGAAGCAGCATAACCGAGCTGATTCAACCTGTCGATATATTAATGTTTGTTGATATAGCCATTTTAATTTGGCTTTCACGGAGACCTGTTTTCCGCAAACAGGAAAAATTAATGCGCAAAGAAAAAACAGCATATTATTTAATGGTTGCAGCTGTGTTTTTCTTTAATCTTGGATTGGCTGAAACAGAGCGTCCGCAGCTTTTAACAAGAACGTTTGACAGGGAGATGCTCGTCAAAAATATCGGTGTATACAATTTTCATATTTACGATTCTTTGCTGCAGTCCAAAACGTCTGCACAACGTGCGTTAGCTGACAGCAATAACTTGGTCGAAATTCAAAATTATTTAAATGCGAACAAAAAAGAACCTAGTAAAGAAATGAATGGAATTGCAAAAGGTAGAAATGTCATTATCGTCTCTATGGAGTCGTTCCAAAACTTTGTTATCAATCAGAAATTGAACGGACAAGAAATTACCCCGTTTTTAAATGATTTTATTAAACAAAGCTACTATTTTGATAATTTTTACCATCAAACAGGACAAGGCAAAACGTCAGATTCAGAATTTTTATTGGAAAATTCTTTGTATCCGTTGGGAAGAGGCTCAGTCTTCTTTACAAATGCGAACAATGAGTACAATGCAACTCCGGAAATTTTAAAGGATTACGGTTATTACACAGCTGTATTTCATGCAAATAACCGCACATTCTGGAATCGCGATGTGATGTATAATTCTCTTGGATACGACCGTTTCTTTGATGTCAGAGATTATAATGTGACGGAAGAAAATTCGGTAGGATGGGGATTGAAGGATATTGACTTCTTTAAGCAGTCGGTACAATTATTGAAAAATGTTCCTCAGCCTTTTTATACGAAATATATTACATTAACGAACCATTTTCCGTTTGAGTTGGGTGAAGAAGATAAATTGATTGATGAATTTGATTCCGAAGATGGAGTCGTGAATCGCTATTTTACGACGGTTCGTTATACAGATAAAGCCTTGAAAGTGTTCATCGAAGATCTAAAAAAAGCTGGACTATATGAAAATTCAATTATTATATTGTACGGCGACCATTACGGTATTTCCGAAAACCATAACAAAGCGATGGCACAATTTTTAGGAAAAGAGGAAATTACGCCGCTTGATACGATTCAGCTGCAAAAAGTTCCGTTAATTATCCATATTCCAGGGGTTACCGATAAAAATCCGAAAGTGTTCCATCAAGTCGCCGGGCAAATTGACTTGAAGCCAACTATTTTAAACCTGCTAGGCATTGATACGAAAAACGATATCGAATTTGGTACAGATATTTTTTCAAAAGACCGTATTCCGTTTGCTGTGTTAAGGGACGGCAGCTTTATTACGGATCAATATGTGTATACAAGAGGAATATGCTATGACAAATCAACAGGTGAAGCTGTTGAGGATAAAAATGCATGTGAACCATATATGGAAAAAGCGAAAAATGAGCTTGATTATTCGGATGAAATTATTTATGGTGACCTGCTGCGGTTTTTTGACAAAGAGGATGAATCATCTCCGAATTCAACCGAGCAGCAAGCTGCAAAAAAACAGTAAAAGGCTCTGGCCATTAGGTCAGAGCTTTTTTATACGTTTTATTAATGAAACATGATGTCGTTCATATAATATGTTATGTACTGAATAAAAAGGGGAGAGGGGTTTTTTTATGGAAATCTGTATGAATGAAACAGCGGATTTGGAGTACTTGGAAAAAAAATATCAACTTTCGAAACGATTGTTGTTGGATTCAAATCCCTTCTTCGAAAACGAAAAAATCTTTAAAGGGGAAAAAATCGTCATTCCCGGATGGGGTTTCGTACAAAATAATCCGTTTCATCCTTCACCAAGCTTGACTAAAAATACATACAATGCTGTCCCAATTTCATGGCCTGTAATTGATCCAAAACGGCCCTATCATTTTTTTGCTTTGACAAGCGATATTAAGGTGTTAAAAAAAAATTACCCATTTATTAAAGAGAGGATTATCGGCCGCAGTGTTCTAGGGAATCCTTTAGTTGAACTTCTTATCGGTTCTGGAACGAAAAAAGTTCATATGAACGGTTCGTTTCATGCAAATGAGTGGATTACGACAGCCATTATGATGAAATGGCTCAATGAGTATGTTCGGAAGCTTATTTTAAACGAATCGATTAATGGAATTTCTGTAAGACAGCTTTATGAGCAGATTACTTTATCGTTTGTCCCGATGGTGAATCCGGATGGAGTGAATCTTGTTTTAGCAGCTGAATCGTTCGATCCTCAAGTGAAAGAACAGGCCGTCAAGTTAAATAATAACTGTGAAGATTTTTCCGATTGGAAAGCAAATATTCGCGGCGTTGATCTGAACAATCAATTTCCTGCCTTTTGGGAAATTGAAAAAGAAAGAAAAAGCCCCAAATCCCCGGCTCCTCGTGATTATCCAGGTGATTATCCTCTCTCAGAGCCGGAAGCAATTGCTATGAGTGAACTAGTCAAGCAGTCTCAATTTGAACTCATCGTAGCCTTCCACACACAAGGAGAAGAAATATATTGGGGGTATTTAAACTATGAACCAGAGAAGTCGGAAGAAATCGTAAAAGAGTATGAGTTGTTAAGCGGATATAAAGGAATCCGAATGATTGATAGTCATGCCGGTTTTCGCGATTGGTTTATTAAAGAATACAGAAAGCCGGGATTTACCGTTGAATTAGGCAGAGGAAGGAACCCTTTGCCGCTTGACCAATTTGATGAAATTTATCGGAAAGCAAAGGGAATATTTTGGGCGTCGCTTTATTTGCTGTGCAAATAAATTTTTTGAAACATTTTTTTTGAAAAATTCGTAAATTATAAGTGAAAATTGGATGAGAAGGATGAGGGTGATGAGGGCAGCCTTTTTTTTCGTCATGTGCTTTCCGATTCTCCTTTTGTCGTCTTGTGAATTTCATCAGCTTACGAATGAAAAGAAACAAGTGACAAAAGAGAAAAAAATGGAAAATGAGTTTGAAAACTTTAAAGCAGAACAGAATCTTTTAGAGAACATTCAACCGATTGAAGCAGAGGAAAATACCTTTCAAAATATTACTGGATGGTTTCATGAAACGGCTGTGCTTTACATTAAAAATCTTGAAGACCGTTCGGAAGTTATTTGTCACGATCTTCAAAGCGGAAAAGATGAACTATTTTTTCAGACAAAGCATCCGATTATTCAAACAGTGCCCAATGATCGCCGAACAATTTTTCTCATTCATTCAAGCACTGAAACCAATCAAGCCATCCTGACATTTGTAAACACCGAAGGAGAGGAATTATTTCATTGGGAAATCAATGCGTTTGAACTTCAATATACATGGAATCCCTATAATGAAAACGAGCTGATGGTTACAGCATTTGCTGAAGATTGGTCATATAAGACTTATTTGCTTGATTTGAAAGAGAAAAAAGTTGTGGATAGTCCCTATCAAATACCTTTTTTTCAATGGACAGATGAAGATCGCATTACATATGTAAAATGGAATAACGATGAGCCTGAGTTAAGCGCTCCGCTTTATGAAGCGAACTTAATGAAACATCACGAAAAAAAAATCGCTGATCATGTCATCGGAAATGGAAATTTTTCATCGATTGTCATGTATTTGCAGGAAAATCAACAGGAAAAAGGATTCGGTCAATATGTTTTTATAAATTCTTCATCAAAAAAAGTGTTGTCTACATTTCGTGTCCCTTTGGCTTCCGATTACTCTCAATGGATTTTTCCCTACTATGACTTCAATGCTCAAAATCAGCAGTTTTATACATTTGTGCCCGTTGCCAAATCCCAGGACGGTTCCTTTGAACTGCAGAGATTTAACCTTATCACTAAGAAAAAAGAAACCATCTTCAAAAACGTGACAAACGATCCTATCCTCATTTCGCCATCCGGTCATTATGCTTTGTATGGGCCGAGATTGGAAAAAATCATGGATTTAAGTAAGGAAAAGATTCAGGAGATTGTAAAATAAACAGGAGTGAAAGCATCTTTTTTGGCAATATGAAGCGGAGGTTAAAAGACGGGTGTGTGACAACTGAATGTTTATTTATTCATAAAAAAAAGAATGGCCCCGCCATTCTTTCTTTTTTAGTGTGGCACTGGTATACCGTGGTGAACAATCGTTTTATAGGTAAACCATCCAAAAACAGCGACTGTTCCAAGCGCAAACAAAATTCCCAATATGTTTTTTTGTTTTAAAGAACGGAAAATAGCATAGATACCAAGCAAAGTTACTAAAGTAAAGATAATGACAGTACCCATTGTATAGCCCCCAATCTTTTATACGTTGAAGTGCGGCAAATATCTTCCCCTTCATATTTTAATCTCTTTTACTAGATTTGTCGAGGTAGGAACGGTACGTTTGCATAAAATGACTATGTCAATTTTATGAACGGTATGTCCTGCACATTTTAGGTTTGGCCAAAAATTTTCTAACTATTCCTTTTGCGCCAAAAAAGAATGTTTTGTATGATGGAAATGAAAAGAAAATGACCTGAGGTGAGAGCATGAAATGGATGAGAATCCCGCTCGGATTGCTGCAAACAAATACGTATATTTTAACAAATGACAAAAATGAGTGTATTTTATTTGATCCAGGCGATGAAGGAGAAAAGCTAATTGAAGTATTGCGCAAACATCAGTTGACTCCCCTTGCCATTTTGTTGACACATGCACATTTTGATCACATTGGAGCGATTGATGATGTTCGAAAAGTTTGGAATATTCCAGTATATGTCCACGAAAAAGAACAAAAATGGCTTGGCGATCCTTCTTTAAATGGATCTGGTCATTTTATGAATGGAAAAAATGTAACGGTAGAGGAAGCGGACGAAATCATTCGGGAAGAAGGAAGCTTGACAATTGGTTCTTTCCAGTTCTCTTTATTTGAAACACCGGGGCATTCTCCTGGAAGCATCTCCTACTATTTAGAAGAAGCAAATGCTGTTTTTTCAGGCGACGTATTATTTAAAGGAAGCATTGGCCGTACGGATTTGCTTGGAGGGAATCATGAAGAACTGCTGAAAAGCATTCATGAAAAACTGCTAGTGCTGCCGGAAGAAACCATTGTGTTGCCTGGCCACGGTTCAGAAACAACCATTATAGAAGAAATGGAAACAAATCCTTTTTTAAATGGATTTTCGCTTTCGTAAAAATTGAAGAAGGTCAAAAAACAGGCAATTCCATTGCGGAATTGCCTGTTTTTATTAATGGCCGCCTTGTCCAGGGACCATCATAAACGTCGTCCAATATGTAAACCCGACGAAGAAAATGGTCAAATATGCTCCGAAAATATAAATATACATACGTTCAGTTAATTTTAAATAAGATAGTAAAACAAAAAATCCAGTTTGACCAAAGAAAAGTAAAGACGTCGTCTTCATATCGCCTAAATAAAACATAATAGCAAAAATACCTGTCCAAAAACCGAGTACACGGAACATGCGATCCATTGTGTTTCCCTCCTTTTCCCTCAATCGGTCGCTTTTTATATTATAATGTACAGCTTGATACATTGTAAATATACCGTTTCCAATTGTTATTGTATCCACTTTGTTTTCAAACATGTTGTAAAAAAATGTTCAAAAATTATGAGTTTATAGCAAAAAATTGTTTTCTAAACAGTCTTTGCAAACAATTGTTATTTTTCGGTTATGTTCAATTAAATTTTGCAAAAGGAAAGGGAAAAGAAAAATCCATTATCTACGTTCGCATTTTTCTCTTCAATTCGTTAAGATGAATCCTAAGAAAAGAAAGGGGGGATATGGAATGATTGAAATTGAAAAGCTTAGCGAAAAACTGATTGAACTGGCGTGTTCATTTAGTGCCTCAGACATCCATATTGTTCCGAAAAAGAAAAAAGCAGTTATTCAATTTCGAATTGACGATGACATCAAAGAAATATTTCATCTGCCAAAAGCTATTTGTGAACGCTTAATTTCTCATTTTAAATTTATGGCCCAAATGGATATTGGCGAAAAAAGGCGTCCGCAAAACGGTGCTTACTCCTTCCATACGATTTACGGAGAGGTGCATCTTCGTTTATCGACATTGCCTACAGTATTCGATGAAAGTCTAGTCATCCGAATATTGCTAGAGCAATCGATTCAATCGCCTGAAAAACTTTCATTGTTCCCGTCAGAATCCAAAAAAATGCTTTCATTTTTAAAGCATTCTCACGGTCTCCTGATCCTTACCGGTCCGACCGGTTCGGGAAAAACGACCACTCTTTATTCGCTTCTCCATTATGCAAAAAAACATTTTAAAAGAAACATCATCACACTTGAAGATCCTGTGGAAACGAAAAGCGATGAAATGCTTCAAGTGCAGATCAATGAAAAAGCTGGAATTACGTATGCAAATGGGTTAAAAGCAATATTAAGACATGATCCTGATGTCATTATGGTCGGTGAAATTCGGGATCATGAGACAGCAAGGATTGCGGTCCGGGCTGGGCTTAGCGGACATTTAGTACTGACCACCATGCATACGCGGGATGCAAAGGGGGCTATTTATCGATTATTAGAATTTGGTGTAACCTTTTCCGAAATTGAGCAAACTTTGATCGCTGTTGCTGCGCAGCGTCTCGTTCATTTAATATGCCCGTTTTGCAAAGGGAATTGCCCGCCTTATTGCAAAAAATTAAAGGAAATTAGGAGAATTGGGGTCTATGAACTTCTTTACGGCAAAAATTTAACCGCCGCTATTCGGGAAGCAAAAGGAGAGGAGCAGAGTGAGTTAGATTATATGAAGTTAAAAGATGTAATTAAAAAAGGAATCGCTCTTGGGTATTTATATCCGGACATATATGATCGTTGGGTGTTTGAATATGAATAAGCATCGATGGAACAAAAAGATGCAGGCACAATTTTTGAAGAAAGTGAGTGAGCTGCTTTCAGAAGGGTATGCATTAAATGAAGCTATTCGCTTTATGAGTTTTCATGTAAAAGAAAAATACCGACAAGATATTGAGACTTGTATACAGATGTTGACGAAAGGAAATTCGCTATACACGGCTTTTGAGAAGCTTGGATTTCATCGAGATGTACTAAGCTATCTTTTCTTTGCTGAAAAGCATGGTGATATACATTTTGCTTTAAAAGAAAGCTCAGTAATGCTGGAAAAACAACTCCTCCATTTGGAAAAATTTATTCAAGTTCTCCGCTATCCGCTCTTTTTAATTGCTCTTCTTTTAATTATTTTATTTGTCATCCAAGCAGTTGTTACCCCGCAATTTTCGTATATGTATGAAGCAGTTGATTTGAACGCTTCCTTCTTTCTGACATTTGTCATGTTTACCATTCAAGGGATCAAAACGTTTTTTTTCATTTTGTTTAGTTTCTTATTGCTCCTTTTTTTCTATTATTGGGTCTCTTTCCGAAAAAAGCCTCCGCTTGAAAAACAGAAGCTGCTTTTGAAAATTCCGATCGTGTCAAAAGGTTTGCGGTTATTTCACAGCTACTATTTTTCTTTGCAAATGAGCAATTTGTTGAAGGGAGGATTGTCCGTTTTTGAATGCTTTACTCTGTTTCAAGAACAACATTTTCTCCATTTTTATAGGGAAGAGGCCAATCTGTTTATCGAGAAATTAAAGAAAGGAGAATCGCTAGAGATAATATTTGCTGAAAGTCCATTTTTTGAACAGGAACTTTCCTCTGTTGTTCAACATGGACAAGCCGTCGGTCAATTGTCTAAAGAGTTGTATATGTACAGCCGGTTCGTATTGGAGCGGATGGAACAAAAAATAATGAGAATCATTAGTTATATTCAGCCGGTCGTTTTTCTGATGATCGGGGTCTTCGTATTGATCATTTATTTATCGATTTTGCTTCCAATGTACCAAATGATGGGTCAAGTATAGGAGGATGAAAATAGTGAAAAATGAACATGGATTTACATTGGTGGAAATGCTGGTTGTACTGTTAGTGATCTCGATTTTGCTTATTATAACGATTCCGAATGTTATGGCTCATAATAAAAATATTCAAAATAAAGGGTGCGAAGGTTTAATTGATATGGTGCAGGGTCAAGTCGTCGCATATGAAATGGAGTTTCATCAAACACCAACAATTAATGATTTAATCACTAAAGGGTACTTGCCGAATAATTCTGGAAAATGTCCAAATGGTGATGAGATTGAAATTGATGCAAATGGAAACGTCATTAAGAGCAACTAGGCAAAGTGGTTTTACTGTTCTGGAGATGCTTCTTGTTCTTTCGATCTTTTTATTGATCAGCTCTTTTATATGGATTGGAGCAGCAAATATTTACAGAGAAAAAGTCATCGATCAATTTTTCGTTCAACTGGAAAAAGATTTGCTATATGTACAACAGCACGCATTCGTTAATAAAGAAAAAATTTATTTGTTTTGGTATCCTGACAAACATTACTACGAAGCTGAACGATCCGGCTTTAAAGGGGAACTGTTTGAAAGAGCATACGATCAAAACATAAAAGTCGAATCAGGAAACATAAAATTTCCAATCGAGTACTCTCCTTCCGGCTATTTTTATCAAGCTGGAACAATCTTCATTTCGTATGATAAAAAAACGTACAAAATCATTTTTAATTTAGGGAGAGGAAGGTTCCGTGTGGAAAAATTATAGCGGATATACGATCACAGAAATATTAATAGCATTTTCCATATGGTGTTTGCTTTCGCTGACGCTGGTCCCTGTGTCAACAGCCTTATTGAAACAGCAAAAAGAAGCAGCAGCATCTGTGCTGGCTTATCAACTGCTCAAAGAAGAACTTGAACGTTTTGTATTTGAAAAGAAAAAAACAAATGGCCAAGTTGAGCGGCAAGGGATGATGTTCGAACTGGTGTGGGGAAAGGAGGGGCAATTTGCTGAATTATGTGTTCTTTCGGATGAAAATGCAGAACAAAAGGTTTGCGGCTACATTTATGAACAATAAAGGATATACGGCAGCAAACATGCTGATAGCCTTTCTAGCGACAACCATCATCATCTCTTCCTTTGCACCCATGCTCTCATTTTTTCTCAAATTGAATACGAGGCAGCAAGATTTACATCCAAGCGAGTGGAATTTATTTCTAATTGAGCTTCATCGTGAAATCAAAACATCTCAACAAATAATGGTGAAGCAAAATGTTTTACAATATAAAAATCAAAAAGGAGAAGTAGTCACACTCAGTCAATATAATGATTTGCTGCGCTATCAGGTTGACGGAAAAGGACATGTTATTGTGCTGCGCGGTGTTCAAGCCGCTCATTTTATTCCAATAACACATGGTGTGAAAATTGAAATCACAAGCTTAGAAGGTAAGCGGTTTGAAGGAACCATTCGCGATGTGAAAGGAGTGATTCCTGATTGAAAAATGAAGATGGTCATATTTTTCCAATGACGATCGGCATATTTCTGCTTTGCATAATGATTCTTACCGCATATGCTTCCTCATATATTCAAGAGCAAAGATTTCGGCATGATGCGAAAGAGTTTTATTTGCAGGAAACGTTAATGCTTGCCGGTGTTCAATATTCGCTGAAAAAAGCTGACTATTCTGATACCCAGGAAATACTTGAACTCCCAAATGGAACCATTTCGTATAAACGAACGAAAAAAGAAAACGGAATCGTCAATATTTCCATTACATGCAAGACGATAAAAGGAACCGAGTATACGGCAAACTTTCATTATGATTTGAACAATCAACAGATTATGAGCTGGAATGAATATTCATAGCTTTCATCGTTCAGCGCCTTATCAAAGCTTCAACCAATCGTTTATTTGCCAGAATGTCTGTTTAAATGAACAGAGTTTAGGAAATAATATAAAAAAATTTTATTTCGAGGTGCCCGCTTATGTCTGGTAATGATTATGTGAAATATGTAACCGAACAGTTTGTAAAGTTTATCGACACCCCAAAAGAAACAAGGAAACAAAGGCGTGAGGAACGGAAAAAAGATCGTCTTCCATTATCAATGAGATGGTTTGGATTTTTGCCGATGGCGTTTTTAATTTTGATCAAGAAAAAGAAATAAAGGAAAAGGAGCCGTTCACCAGCTCCTTTTTTATTGAAAAGTGATGAGATCATTCAATTTCGAGCGTATTTTCTGCGTCTTGATTTTATTTTAATGAATTATAGAATCCGATGATAAATAAAAAATTCCTCCATTGTGGACTTCTATTTCAATGCGCGGTTCATACAGCTCTTGAATCGCCTTCTTTTCTGTCCAATAAACAGAAGGTTTTTCATCTAGATCTTCATAAAAATGCTCCAACAATGCTAAATCGGCATTCATTCGTTCTTTCGCTTCTTCCGCCCACCGATGGTCATCTTCTTCAATTTTTTTTATCACGTAATGCTTCAATCGAGTTAATCCGCTTTTTGGTGTAATTAATGGCGTAATGGTAAAACAAAAATCAGGAATTTTCGGTGTCAAATGAATTTTTTCTAGCTGCTCCTGAAAATTTTCAACAATCCTTCCGTTGATTAAATGCAGTCCTAATGAATAAGTTTGATCCTTCTTTTTGTCACAAATATACGAAATCGTTACATTCATCCCAATCCAAGGGTGCAGCGGCACGTTTGCTTTGGAAGCTGCTGTCTGTTCATATAACCGAATATAAGAAGACATTTTCTTCGTTGCCGCAAAAATTTGGTGCAGTCTCGGCGATCCGAAATGAATCCATTCACCTTTTACATCTTCCGGAGCCTCCTTTGAATCCGTGATGAAAGTAAGTTTCATCGGATTTGGAGTTCCGCCGGTTTTTTCTAAATAATGCCAGTAAAAAGGCCGATTCATTAATTCTTTATCCATTTCAACAGTTAATTGAACGGTAAAATATCCGTTTTTTTCTTCAATAATTGGACAATTGGTCGCCTGAAAAAAGCGTTTTAAAAATGTGGAAATTTGAGCCTGCTGCATCGTTCCGCCTCCTATTTAAAAATTTTGCAAGCAGCTATGAAAATAAAGAAATCAGTTATTCTCGGCCTGTTGTAATTGTTCACCAAAGTTAAGAATAGCCGCTAAATTTTCCATTTTAATTTTCATTTCTCCTTCCGAACTCGACTGAATCATAATATCTTCTATATGTTCATGAATATTGCGGAGGTCAAGTTTTGCTAAAATACTGTCCAATTCCCCAATAACACGTTCAAACAGATTTATTTTTTCATATAATAGCTTTAAGATATGCTCCTCTACCGTATTTTTTGTCGCCATGTTATAAATGAACACATCCCGTTCTTGTCCGAGACGGTGGATGCGCCCGATTCGCTGCTCCAAACGCATCGGGTTCCAAGGCAGATCATAATTAATGATATGATTGCAAAACTGCAAATTTATCCCTTCCCCTCCTGCCTCTGTCGCGATCAGTACTTGCGCCCTATTTTTAAATAAATCCTTCATCCAATCCTTTTTGCCGCGTTTAAATCCGCCGCGGAACGGAACAGATGTTATGCCGTGCTGTTTTAAAAACCATTGTAAATATAATTGTGTTGCCCGGTATTCGGTAAAAATAATCACTTTATCGTTAATGTTTTGAATGAGTTCGACCGTTTTTTCTGCTTTCGAATTTTTTGTTACTTGATCGATATAGCCCATTAGATTGCGAATGATCTTTTCAGGCAATTGTGGAGCTTCATCCTTTTTATCAAGCATTTTTTTTAATGTTATGTACACTGCTTCTCTGCTCGAACATGCTTCACGCTGAAGCGTTAAAATGGAGAAACTGCTTGTCGGAATAGAGAATGACGACCGAATTTGGCTGATGGCATCATATAAAGCCTGTTCAGCTTCCGAAAATTGAATCCAAATCGTTTCCACATGTCTTTTTGACCATTCAATTCCTGTATCAATGCGGCGGTTTCGTATCATAACTTTATTGACAAGTTCTCGTAAATGCTCATCGTCACGAATATTCCGTCCTTTTTTCTTAAACATATCGTGAAAGAGCTGTTCATTGCCGAGATGTCCAGGTTTTAAAAGAGAAACAAGGTTGAAAATTTCTTCAATGCGATTTTGAATAGGCGTTGCCGTCAATAATAAACAAAATTTTTTCTTTAAATTTTGAACAAACTCATAGTTTTTTGTTTTGTTATTTTTTAATTTATGCGCTTCATCAATGATGACCATGTCATAATCCAATCCGTGAATAATTTCTTTATGGGGGCTTCTTTTTGCTGTATCAAGGGAAGATACGACAACATCGCATTGCTCCCAAACATAGCTTTTCTTTTGCTCAACGGCAGGAATGTAAAATTTTTCATTTAATTCCCTCACCCATTGGGAGACGAGTGAAGCTGGAACTAAGATGAGCACTTTTTTGACGAGTCCGCGAATCATATATTCTTTTAATATTAATCCGGCTTCAATTGTTTTGCCGAGACCGACTTCATCAGCTAATATAGCTTTTCCGTTTAATTTTTCTACTACTGTTTGTGCGACCTCCAATTGGTGGGGAAGAGGGGTTACATGATCAAGATGCAAAGGAGCTACTAAACCTTCAAATGATGGAATGGACAAATAATTCGTAACTTCATAAGCTAATTTGTATAATTCCCAGTTTGCCCACGGACCGTCTTCCTTTAATCTTTGCAAAAATTCTTCTTCCCATGTTGTTTTATAGCGGATGTTTATATTCATTGCCCACACCCTATCCTTTATTTTTATATTCAAAGTGAAATGTTCATTTTTTTTATCGCTAATTCAAAAACCGTCCCGTTTTTTGATTATAAATTTTTATAAACACGAACAATTAACAATGATTTTTTTAAAATTATTTGGGAAAGGTATTGCTGAAACCGTTTAAAGATGATACCATTAAAATACGTTTGAAGTCTTTTTCTTTTGTTTTCTACTCATCTTTTTCCTTTTTGTCGAATATGTCATTTGTTATTTTTTCACAATTTACAAGAAAATATGTGCGGATGAGAGCAAGGGGAGAGACCTCCTTTGTGAGGCGCCGAAGGAGCAAGCATATGTGAATCTCTCAGGCAAAAAGACTCTTGTTTGACGCAGCTCTGGAGAGTGTTTGCATATTGTGCAAACCACCAAAGGGGAAAGCCTTTTTAAGGTAAACTTTCAGGTGCAAGGACAGAGACGGTGTAGCAAAATCTTGTCGATCGGAATAGACAAGACGATACTAGGCCGTTTTCTGTCCTTTTTTCTGCTTTTTAAGCTGAAAAATTTTGAGAGAAATTAGATGCAAAAAATAGATCAGGAGGGGAAATGATGAATGAATTAAAACGCACTCCTCTTTTTGAAGTGTATAAACAATATCGAGCAAAGACGATCAATTTTGGAGGATGGGAATTGCCTGTGCAATTTACTTCCATTAAAGAGGAGCATTACGCTGTCCGCACCAATGCAGGTCTATTTGATGTTTCTCATATGGGAGAAATCATTGTAAAAGGGAAAGACAGTCTTCAGTTTTTGCAAAAGGTATTAACTAATGATGTTTCAAAGCTTCGGGATGGAAAGGCTCAATACACAATTATGTGTTATGAAGATGGAGGCTGTGTAGACGATTTAATCGTTTATCGGCTAAACGAGGAAAAATATCTTTTAGTAGTCAATGCAGCGAATATTCAAAAAGATTTTCAATGGCTCATGTCTCAAAAACACGGAGATGTTGAATTGCAAAATATTTCTGAAAGCTGTGCTCTCCTTGCATTGCAAGGCCAGAAAGCGGAAAAGGTGCTGCAAACTTTAACAGACGTATACTTATCTGAGTTGAAATTTTTTGAATTTATTGAAAGTGCTGAGATCGCAGGTAAAAAAGCGCTCATTGCCCGAACTGGTTATACCGGGGAAGACGGCTTTGAAATCTATTGCCAAAGTGAGGACGCCGTTTATTTATGGGAGAAGATTTTGCAAGCAGGAGATAAAGAAAAAGTTGTTCCATGCGGATTGGGCGCTCGTGATACGTTGCGGCTGGAAGCAGCTTTGCCGTTGTACGGTCAAGATCTTTCGGAAGACATTACTCCGATAGAAGCAGGAGTCGGATTTGCAGTGAAGCTTACGAAAAAAGAGAATTTTATCGGAAAAGATGTATTGCAAATACAAAAAGAACAAGGGGTATCGAGGCTGGCGGTCGGCTTGGAAATGATCGAAAAAGGCATTCCCCGTTCAGGCTATAAATTGTTTTCTGGAAATCAACAAATTGGAGTTGTTACATCAGGGACGCACTCTCCTACTTTGAATAAAAGCATCGGGATCGCTCTCGTCAAGAAAGAATTTTCGGAGATCGGGAATGAAATCGAGGTGGAAGTTCGGACAAAACGATTAAAAGCAAGAGTAGTACCAACTCCATTTTATAAACGACCAACAAAAAATGGAAAATAAAGAAAGGAGAAGCTTTCGATGAAGCATCGCTATTTACCGATGACAGAAACTGATCGAAAAGAGATGTTGGAGGCGATCGGAGTCGAATCGATCGATGACCTGTTTGCCGACATTCCAGAAAGTGTACGGTTTAAAGGAAAATACAACATAAAGGCTGCGAAACCGGAAACCGAGCTGTTTCGCGAGCTATCTCAACTTGCTGCCAAAAATAAGGATGTAAAAACAAACGTTTCCTTTTTGGGAGCTGGAGTGTATGACCATTATATTCCGGCAATTGTCGATCATGTCATTTCCCGATCAGAGTTTTATACGGCTTATACGCCATACCAGCCAGAAATTTCTCAAGGCGAGCTCCAAGCAATATTCGAATTTCAAACAATGATTTGTGAATTGACAGGAATGGATGTCGCCAACTCGTCGATGTACGACGGAGGGACAGCTTTAGCAGAAGCTGCATTATTAGCTGCAGATCAAACAAAAAAGAAAAAGGTGCTCGTTTCGCAAACGGTGCATCCTGAAACGAGAGATGTGCTAAAAACTTATGCAAAAGGACAAAACGTTGAGGTAGTGGAAATCCCTTACCGAAACGGAGTGACCGATGTAGAGGCATTAAAAGAAATGATGAACGCCGAAGTAGCATCAGTCATTGTACAGCATCCAAATTTTTTCGGCCAACTTGAACCGCTTCACCAAATCGAAGAGATCTCCCATTCCGAGAAAAGCTTATTGATCGTTTCAAGCAATCCTCTTGCTTTAGGTGTGCTTTCACCGCCCGGTTCATTTGGTGCGGATATCGTAGTAGGCGATGTTCAACCGTTTGGAATTCCAATGTCTTTTGGCGGTCCAACTTGTGGATATTTCGCCGTAAAAAAAGAGCTGATGAGAAAAATTCCTGGGCGACTCGTCGGTCAAACAGTAGATGAAGAGGGGAAACGAGGCTTTGTTCTCACTCTGCAGGCAAGGGAGCAGCATATCAGAAGGGATAAAGCTACATCAAACATTTGCTCCAACCAAGCGTTAAATGCTCTTGCCTCTTCTGTTGCCATGACTGCTCTTGGAAAAACAGGTGTAAAAGAAATGGCTTATCAAAATATCCAAAAAGCAAACTATGCGAAAAAGATGTTTGAGAAGAAAGGTTTTTCCATTCCGTTTCAAGGTCCAATATTTAATGAGTTTGTCGTGAAGCTGTCCAAACCAGTTTCTTTGACCAATAAAAAGCTGCTCGAAAAGGGAATCATCGGCGGCTACGACCTTGGCAGAACGTATCCGGAACTTGAAAAACATATGCTTGTAGCGGTAACAGAGCTTCGTTCGAAAGAAGAAATCGATTTATTTGTGAACGAGTTGGAGGGATGGCAATGAAGGATCAACCGTTAATTTTTGAAATATCAAAACCGGGACGGATCGGATACAGCCTGCCTGATTTAGACGTACCGGAGGAAAATATTGATCAGCTGATTCCTAGTGACTATTTGCGGACAGAAGATGCCGAGCTGCCGGAAGTATCAGAACTTGACATTATGCGCCATTATACTGCTTTGTCGAAGCGGAACCACGGTGTGGATTCCGGTTTTTATCCGCTTGGTTCCTGTACAATGAAATATAATCCGAAAATAAATGAAAATGTGGCAAGATTAACTGGCTTTTCTTATATTCATCCATTACAGGATGAAGCGACGGTTCAAGGAGCAATGGAATTAATGTATGATTTATCAGAACATTTAAAAGAAATTACAGGTATGGATGCTGTTACATTGCAGCCGTCTGCAGGGGCGCACGGAGAGTGGACGGGGCTCATGATGATTCGCGCCTACCATGAGGCAAATGGAGAAAAACATCGAACACAAGTGATTGTACCTGATTCAGCCCATGGAACAAATCCTGCTTCAGCGACCGTTGCCGGTTTTGAAACTGTCACGGTGCGATCTGATCAAAACGGACTTGTCGACTTAGACGACTTAAAGAGAGTGGTAGGAGAAAATACAGCTGCTCTTATGTTAACAAACCCAAATACGCTCGGTTTGTTTGAAGAGCATATTGTAGAGATGGCGGAGATTGTTCATTCAGTTGGAGGAAAATTGTATTATGACGGAGCGAATTTAAATGCAATTTTAGGCAAAGCGAGACCAGGGGATATGGGCTTTGATGTCGTTCATTTAAATCTTCATAAAACGTTTACAGGCCCCCACGGGGGAGGGGGTCCCGGTTCAGGACCTGTCGGTGTGAAAAAAGAGTTAATTCCTTTTTTGCCGAAGCCTGTGCTCGTCAAGGATGAAAATGGATTTCGTTTCGACGAAGACAGGCCGCAATCGATCGGACGAGTAAAATCATTTTATGGAAATTTTGGAATCAATGTGCGGGCATACACATATATCCGCTCCATGGGTCCGGACGGTTTAAAGGCGGTTTCTGAAAATGCGGTATTAAATGCGAATTATATGCTGAAAAAATTAGCGCCTTATTACGAAATGCCGTATGACCGCATTTGTAAACACGAATTTGTCTTATCTGCGAAACGGCAAAAGAAGCTCGGTGTCCGTGCGCTTGATATTGCAAAAAGGCTTCTCGATTTCGGGTATCATCCGCCGACAATTTATTTTCCGCTCAATGTTGAAGAATGCATGATGATTGAACCGACTGAAACGGAATCGAAGGAAACATTGGATGCCTTTATCGAAGCGATGATTCAAATTGCTAAAGAAGCGGAGGAAGAACCGGAAATCGTTCAAGAAGCTCCTCATACAACAGTCGTCAAAAGGCTCGATGAAACACTCGCAGCAAGAAATCCGATATTAAAATATGAAAAAAAGTAAGGATTCGCGTTTTGCGAATCCTTATCTTTTATACTTGATTTTATTTCCCTTTTTTAATTTTTCCAGTCCACTTTTTAAAGCCGCCCTTTAAATAATAGAGCTCCTGATAGCCTTTTTTCTTCAGCATTTGTGCGGCTCGCCCGCTTCTTGCACTTGACTGGCAATATAAATAAACCGGTTTGTCTGGGCGGATTTCTTTATAGCGCTGTCTCAATTGGGAAAGGGGAATATTTCTTGCTCCTAAAATGTGGCCACCTTCAAATTCATTCGGCTCCCGCACATCGATGAGCTGCGCTTTCCGATAGCCGGCTTTAAATTCTTCCTCCGTTAATCCTTTCATAATCTTTTTTTGATATAAAAATGTGGCCAAAAAATAAATGATAATAGCTGCAAGAATGAGCAATGACCATTCCACGCTTGTTCGACTCCTTTTTATTTGTTTGAATTTATTTGTTTGAAGTTCATGTGAACATACATACGAATGTTGGACAACATTTATTATATAAAACAAGAATGGAAATGTCATTTCTTTTCGGGCGTTTTATTTAACAATATCCTCTTCATTTGATAGACTAAAAAAGCAAATATAAAATAAAGAGGGTTGCGATATGGGAAAAGAAATATGGAATTATATTGATTCTGGCTTTTCATCCCCTTTTTACAATATGGCTCTTGATGAAGCTTTATTGGACTGGCACAGTGAAGGAAAAATCGCTCCGACGATTCGTTTTTACGGATGGAATCCGCCGACATTATCCATCGGCTATTTTCAAAAGGTTGAAAAAGAAATTGATATGGATGCTGTAAGACGGCACGGCCTTGGCTTTGTACGAAGACCAACAGGCGGAAGGGGCGTGCTGCATGACAAGGAGCTTACATATAGCGTCATCGTATCCGAAGATCATCCGCGAATGCCCAAAACCGTGACAGAGGCTTATCGTGTAATTTCGGAAGGAATTTTGCATGGATTTCGCTTGTTAGGCTTAGACGCTCATTTTGCAATTCCAAGAACGGATGAAGAAAAACAGCATTTGAAAAATCCGCGGTCATCTGTATGCTTTGATGCACCGTCTTGGTATGAGCTGGTAGTTGAAGGAAGAAAAGTTGCCGGGAGTGCCCAAACTCGCCAGAAAGGCGTTATCCTGCAGCACGGCTCGATATTGCTAGATTTAGATGAAAAGCTGCTGTTCGACTTGTTTAAATATCCTAATGAGCGAGTCAGGGAAAGATTAGAGAAAAACTTTAAAAATAAAGCGGTGGCGATCAACGACCTTAGAGAAACTCCCGTCACAATGGAAGAGGCATGGAGCGCCTTTAAAAAAGGGTTTGAATACGGGCTTGATATTGAGCTGAGACCGTATCAATTGTCTAGCGAACAAGAAGAGTATGTGAAAAAACTGGCTAAAGAGAAATATGAAACAGAAGAATGGAATTTTAGAAGATGAAGCGGCGAACATGCCGTTTTTTGTATGATCAAAATGAAATGGATCGTTGCTTGTAAATCAAGGTGCCGATGTGTTTTCAAAAACTGCAACTGACAAATTTCTTCAAATACCGCCGGAATGATTCTAAGATCATTAAATTTCTTTTCCTTGCTTCTTTTTTTGGTTAGTTTTACATTTGACATTTTCATAATGTAGCGTATATCATACAATATATAGAGCAAACAAATGTTCTTTAGCACAATATATTGTTATTTTTTCGTTGATAATATCATCTAAATGTGGTAACGTATATCAAGTACGATATTTTTAAGGGAGTTGTGAATATGACAGTGGCGCTGAATGAGAAAATGAAAATTGATGTGGAGAAGCTGAATAAAGATATCAGCCTTTTCCCGCAGGTGCATCCGATTACGGAAGATATGAAAATCACGCACAAAGGTGTTTCGCGCCTTGTAATGCTGGACAGGTATTCATTTAAAGACACTGAAAAAATTACGCTATCTGAAGGCGATTTTGTAGTGCTGACGATCAAGGAAGATCCAAAATTTCCTGCAAGAGGGCTAGGCTACATTAAAGAAATTGATTGGGAAAATAAAAAGGCAAAGGTTCAGGTCGAAGAAGAGTTTCGTCATACTCTTGAAAAGCCTGAAGAACGGGAGACGGGAATCATCGTTCGCTCTTTAGATGTCATCGAAAAACCGCTTGAAATTTTTTATGAACAAATTGCCAAAAGAAATGCAACAGGTCTTGCTGCTGTTGAAAAAACAGAAGAAAAAAGAAAAGAATGGTTTGAAAAATTTTATCAAGAGCTCGTCAATCTGCATTTTATTCCGGCTGGCCGGGTTCTTTACGGCGCAGGAGCAGGAACCGAAGTGACGTATTTTAACTGCTATGTCATGCCCTTTGTAAAAGATTCCCGTGAAGGGATCTCTGAACACCGCAAACAAGTAATGGAAATTATGAGCCGCGGAGGCGGTGTCGGCACGAACGGTTCAACATTGAGACCAAGAAACACATTAGCCCGAGGTGTAAACGGCAAATCATCAGGATCTGTGTCGTGGCTGGATGACATTGCAAAATTAACCCATCTTGTTGAACAAGGTGGCTCACGGCGAGGAGCCCAAATGATTATGCTGGCCGACTGGCATCCTGACATCATTGAATTTATCGTTTCCAAAATGCAAAACCCGCGCATTTTGCGCTACTTAATTGAAAATACAAATGATGAAGGAATTAAGAAGGCGGCTGAAGACAAGCTCAAATTTGTTCCTCTTACACAGCAAGAGCGCGACATGTATCAAGGAATTGTCAACTTTAAAAATGTTCCGGGCAAAGGAGGCTTTTCAGACGCTGTTATTAGAGAGGCGGAATTAAAGCTTCGAGTCGGAGGAACATATACTGTTCATAATCCGGAATTTTTAACAGGCGCTAACATTTCTGTCTGCTTGACGAAAGAGTTTATGGAAGCAGTGGAAGAAGATCGGGAGTATGAGCTTCGCTTCCCAGATGTGGAAAGCTACAATGATGAAGAAATGAAGATTTACAATGAAGAATGGCATAAAGTTGGCGATGTGCGCGAATGGGAGAAAATGGGGCATCGCGTGCGCGTGTACCGCAAAATTCGCGCAAGAGAGCTTTGGAAGCTGATTAACATTTGTGCAACCTATTCAGCGGAGCCAGGTATTTTCTTCATTGACAATGCCAATGATATGACGAACGCAAGAGCATACGGTCAAAAGGTTGTTGCAACAAATCCGTGCGGTGAACAGCCTCTTGCACCATATTCCGTCTGCAACTTAGCAGCAGTAAACTTGGCGAAGATGGTCGACAAGGAAAAGAAAGCTGTTGACTATGAAAAGCTCAAACGAACTGTGGAAATCGGCGTCAGAATGCAAGATAATGTCATTGATGCTACGCCTTATTTTCTCGAAGAAAACAAAAAGCAAGCGCTGGGTGAACGGCGCATCGGCTTAGGCGTTATGGGTTTGGCGGACTTGCTTATCTACTGCGAAAAAGAATATGGAGCAGAGGACGGCAACAAGCTTGTTGATGAAGTGTTTAAGGTAATTGCAACGACCGCATACCGGGCATCAATAGAACTGGCAAAAGAAAAAGGCAGCTTCCCGTTCCTAGTCGGCGAAACGGAGGAAGAGACGCAAAAATTAAGACAAGCCTTCATTAATACAGGATATATGAAAAAAATGCCGGAAGATATTCGCGAAAACATTTTAAAATATGGTATTCGCAACTCGCATTTGCTGACGGTAGCACCGACAGGATCAACTGGCACTATGGTTGGCGTTTCTACAGGTCTTGAGCCATATTTCTCCTTCTCATACTACCGAAGCGGGCGTCTTGGCAAATTTATTGAAGTAAAAGCGGATATCGTTCAAGAATATTTAAATGAACATCCGGAAGCTGACCCGAATCATTTACCGCATTGGTTTGTGTCAGCGATGGACTTGTCGCCTGAAGCTCATGCCGATGTGCAATGCATCATTCAACGATGGGTCGATTCAAGCCTTTCCAAAACAGTAAATGCACCGAAAGGCTATACAGTTGATCAAGTGCAAAAAGTATATGAGCGCCTATGGAAGGGCGGAGCAAAAGGCGGAACTGTTTATGTAGACGGAAGCCGTGATACCCAAGTCCTGACATTAAAAGCGGAAGAAAATGTATTGAATGACGACATTCCGGAATCGACGAAAGAAAATGAAGGTAAAGTTGTGTTAATGAACACTGTTCAAGATTTGCGCTCAACTGATGTCACATATGGCAACGAAGTTGGCAATACATGTCCTGTTTGCCGGGAAGGAAAGGTTCAAGAAATCGGCGGCTGCAATACTTGTACAAAATGCGGTGCCCAATTGAAATGTGGATTATAATAAAGCGGCAGACTTGTTCTGCTGCTTTATTCTTTTATTGAAAACAAACTTCTAAACATCGTTTTCCCTTCTTAAAATGTAGTAACGGAATAGTAAGGAGGGAATGCTTTGAAAATTGACGGTGTTTTTTCTGGTGGAGGGATCAAAGGCTTCGCTTTTATTGGAGCATACAAGGCCTTGGAGGAAAAAGGATTTGAATTCGCCAGGGTTGCTGGCACGAGCGCCGGTTCGATCATTGCCGCTCTCATTGCAGCCGGCTACAAAAGTGATGAAATCCTTTCTTTGATGGACAGCTTAGAGCTGCGAAAGTTTTTAGATAAAAGAAAAGGAATTATGTCATTTATGCTCATGAAATGGATCAGTGTTTATTGGCGGATGGGACTATATAAAGGACAATTTTTAGAAGAATGGATGGAAGAAAAATTAAAAGCAAAAGGAGTTTCAACATTTGCAGATTTGCCGAAAGGAAAGCTTCGTGTGATTGCCTCCGACCTTACGAACGGAAAAATTGTTGTATTGCCGGACGATTTAAGCAAATATGGAATCAATCCTAATAGATTTTCTGTTGCAAAGGCAGTCAGAATGAGCTCATGCCTCCCGTATTTTTTTGAACCTGTCAAACTATGGACGAAGGATGGCGTCAGTATTGTTGTCGATGGAGGAGTGCTCAGCAATTTCCCGATTTGGCTTTTTGATGGAAAAATAAAAAAAAGACCGATCCTCGGTTTTCAGCTTAGCGCGCATATAGAGGAAAGGCCAAGAAATGAAATAAAAAACGCTTTATCAATGTTTCACGCGTTATTTGAAACGATGAAGGAAGCGCACGATGCAAGGCATATTGCCACAAGGCATGAACGCAGCATCGTTTTTATTCCGGTTGAAAATATTTTAACGACGGAATTTAAAATTACGAATGAGAAGAAACAGGAATTAATTCAGCTCGGCAAAGAAAAAACGGAAACCTTTTTAAAAAAGTGGTCCTATTAGAAAAGAGCTCTATTTTTCTTTTTTCCTTTTTTACCTTCGATGACTGTCAAATGATTGTTTTCTCTCCGCCTTTTAGCAGAGATAGCCGTTTTGTTTTTTTTGTGGAGTACGTGCTTTTGAGCATAATGTATCTTTTTATCTTTAAATCTTTTTTTCGATCTTTTCGCAGCTTTTAAAAACTGTGAATACTCATTATTTGTACGTTTTTTCATCACTAAGCGATAAATGAGGATGATGATCCCGATGACAACCGCCCAAATAAACAATTTGAAAAAAGTCTTTGGATTGAAAAAGAGCATATAAATAAGCCCTAAACCTCCTAAAGTAGCGATAACGGCGAATACGGGATGGACGGGAAAACGGTTCATCTAAAGGCCACCTCCATCAGTCGTTTTCAAGAAAAAGAAAAGCTCTCGTTTATCAAATCAACCAATACGCTCCATTTTTTCCGTCTCTTCTTCCAATAAAAGCAGCTTTTGAAAGCTTGCAATCGCTACTTCCACTTGATCGTCTGTAGGTTCTTTTGTCGTCAGCAGCTGAAGCCATAGTCCTGGATAACCAAGATATTTTAAAACAGGCTTATGCCGCAGCTTATTTGTAATCTGCAATACTTCAAATGAAATGCCGAGAACAACCGGTATAAGAGCGATTCGGTCAACAACGCGAAGCCAAAGCGGGTCTGTCGGAACGAGCAGATACACAAATACTCCAACAATAACCGTAAACAAAATGAAACTGGAACCGCATCGATAATGAAGTCTTGATTGTTTTTGTACATTTTCAACAGTTAAAGCGAGCCCGTTTTCATAGGCGTTAATCACTTTATGCTCAGCCCCATGGTATTGAAAAACACGCTTTACTAAAGGAGTCATCGAGATGAAATAAATATAAGCAAGCAACAGCAAAAGCTTAAAAAAGCCTTCGAGCAAAATTTGCCCCACATCCGATGAGATGATCGGCCTGAACCATTCTGCGATAAACACTGGAATTAAAGTAAAGATAAATTTGCCAAGCAAAAATGACAGCACTCCGACAGCAGCAGCTCCTAAAATGAGTGAAAGCTTCGACTCTTTTTTTTCTTCTGACAATAATTTTTCATCATCGGCTGGATCAACATCGTATCGATCTGAAGAATAGCTTAAATGTTTGGAGCCGTTTGCGCTTGCTTCAATAATGGCGGCAATTCCGCGAATAAAAGGAATTTTTTTGAAGCGGGATAATATAGGATGTTTTTTTCGCGGCAATTGAAAAAAATCAATTGAATTGTCTTTTCTCCTGATCGCTGTGACGAAATGATGCTTCCCTCCAAACATAACTCCTTCAATTACCGCTTGCCCGCCATACATAGTCTTTTCGTTTTTCATGACGCACCAACCTGCCTATCTATATAATAAAAAAGCTATTGAAAAGTTTTATTTATTACTATTCTACAAAAAATTAGATGAAACCTCTAGGTTGGATGTGTCTTTTTTCCAATAGGGCGGCGTGAAAAACTTTATCATTATTTAGTATGAATGAAATAAATTTTTTTATACAAAAAATAAACTTTTCATGAAAAATTCATCAAGAAAAGAAAAGTGGACATATTAAAAAAGGGAGGTGGACGGATGCTTAACAGCGAAAAAAAGAATTCTACTGGTAAGGAAAAGAAAAAAGAACCATTCCGATCCTTTTTTCTGAAAATTGTTGTCATTGGTTTTACTGGCGGAGTATTATGGAGTTTGATAGGATATTTAGCGTATGTGTTGAACTTTACGAAAATCGGGCCAAATCGAGCTCTCATGTTATTTGCCTTTGATAATTGGAAGAACGGAGTCGCTGGGCATTTTGCGGGAGCTGCCTTCATAGGCATCATTTCTATACTTACTGCATTTTTATATTATGTTCTGTTCAAAAAAGTTCGGTCAATATGGGGAGGCATTGTTTTCGGAGTCGCGCTGTGGGCCGTTGTTTTTTGCTGGCTGGGACCGGCATTTCTAAAAATCGATCCGCTCGGTCGGCTTGGTACAAATACCATTGTCACCTCCATCTGCTTGTATGTGCTGTTTGGCGTTTTTGTCGGGTATTCCATTTCCTACGAATATGGGGAGCGTCAATCATAAACTAAATGATGAGATTATAGAACTGTGTCAGGATCACAAGATCCAATCATAAACTAAATGATGAGAGATCAAGAATCTTATGGTAGAATGTTCATAATACTGGACATTCTTTTTTAATACATGATAGAAAGGTGTAATCGATGGAGAGAATACTTGTGATCAATGGCCCGAATTTAAATTATTTAGGCGTGAGGGAGCCGCATATTTACGGAAAAAAAACATTGGCAGATTTGGAAAATGAATTGAAATCTCTCGGTGAAAAAAAACAAGTTCAATTTTCTTTTTTTCAATCGAATCATGAAGGAGAGATTATCGATAAGCTTTATGAAGCCGATCAACAATTTGATGGAGTGATTTTAAATCCAGGAGCTTTTACTCATTACAGCTATGCGATACGGGATGCAATTGCCAGCATTTCAAAACCGGTAATTGAAGTCCATATCTCCAATACAAATCAACGGGAACCGTTCCGGCATCATTCTGTCACAGCGCCGGTGACACAAGGGCAAATAATTGGCTTAGGGTTTTACGGCTATCAATTGGCAGCTTTATCTTTACTACATTTGATCAGGGAGGAAACACATGAAGCTTGAAAAAGTTCGTTCACAAATGGAACAGTTAAATATTGACGGCATGCTCATTACAAACGAATATAACCGCCGCTATTTGACGGGATTTACAGGTACGGCCGGGGTCGCACTGGTGGCAAAAGAGGATGCATGCTTTATTACCGATTTCCGGTATGTAGAACAGTCAAAAAAACAAGTAAAGCATTTTAGAATCGTGCAGCATTCAGGATCGATTTTTGAAGAAGTCGCTGCGCAGGCGAAGAAAATGGGGATCAAAACGCTCGGGTTTGAGCAGGATCATCTTTCTTATTCAACATACACATCGTACAAGGATGTTTTAAAAGGGATTGAATTCGTTCCTGTCTCAAATATTGTGGAAAAGTTGCGCTTGATAAAGACTGATGAAGAGATTAAGATATTAAAGGAAGCCGCTGAAATCGTTGATGCTGCCTTTACACACATTTTACATATGATCCGTCCAGGTGTGAGAGAGATTGAACTAGCGAATGAGCTCGAATTTTTTATGCGAAAAAAAGGAGCAGCTTCCTCATCTTTCGATACGATTGTCGCGTCAGGCTATCGGTCAGCCCTTCCCCATGGTGTAGCAAGTGAAAAACCAATTGAAAAGGGAGAGCTTGTAACGTTTGACTTTGGCGCCTATTATAAAGGATACTGTTCAGATATGACGCGGACAATTGCTGTTGGAGATCCTGGAGATGAAATGAAAGAAATTTATAACATCGTGCTTGAAGCACAAAAGAAAGGCGTGCGCGAAATCAAGTCTGGAATGACTGGAAGGGAAGCGGATGCTGTCACACGTACCTACATTGAGGATAAAGGGTACGGGGAATATTTCGGTCATTCAACTGGACATGGAATCGGACTTGAAATCCATGAAGGACCGACACTATCAGCTCGCTCTGATACCGTTCTTCAGCCAGGCATGGTGGTCACGGTTGAACCTGGTATATACCTTCCAGGAAAAGGCGGGGTAAGAATTGAGGATGATATTTTGATCACTGAGCACGGAAATGAAGTGTTGACTCATTCGAAGAAAGAGCTCATCATTCTCTAGCGAGTGCCCCAATCAATGTTGTTAAAGAAAATGTAATAGGAGGACCAAATATGATTTCTGTAAATGATTTTCGTACAGGTTTAACGATTGAAGTCGATGGGGGGATTTGGCGCGTTCTTGAATTCCAGCATGTAAAGCCTGGTAAAGGGGCGGCGTTCGTTCGTTCAAAATTGCGCAACCTTCGGACAGGTGCCATCCAAGAAAAAACGTTTCGGGCTGGCGAAAAAGTAGCACGTGCTCAAATTGACACCCGGAAAATGCAATATTTGTATGCAAATGGCGATCAGCACGTTTTCATGGACACAGAATCGTATGAACAAATTGAGCTTACTTCAAAACAAATTGAATATGAGTTGAAGTTTTTGAAAGAAAATATGGAAGTATACATCATGATGTATCAAGGCGAAACAATCGGAATTGAGCTTCCGAACACGGTTGAATTAACTGTTACGGAAACAGAACCTGGCATTAAAGGGGACACTGCATCAGGCGGCTCTAAACCGGCTACGCTTGAAACAGGGCTTGTCGTGCAAGTGCCGTTTTTCGTTAATGAAGGGGACGTTATTATCGTCAATACTTCTGATGGTTCTTATGTTTCCCGTGCGTAATTATTCTTAAAAAAATAATGAAAAAAGTCAAAGAAAACGAAAAGACCCGCAGAATTCATAACTGATTTCTGTGGGTTATTTTTTTGAAAAGAAAGATTTTATAGCTATTTTCGCAATCGTTTATAAAAGACCAGAATACACAAGCTTTCCAACCTGGCCTTTTTTTGAACAGGATTCAATTACAGCTTGTCCACCTTTAATGATCCATCCACGCTTTTTTCTTTTTCCTCAATTCACTGAAAACGGCAAAAGGTATAACAATATAAATAAAAGCCGCAAGAAGCCATACAAGTCCATCATAAATTTGAACCAACATTCACTCACCACCCCCTAACTCCATTATAACTGTTAAAATCAGAAAATTCTATCAAATTCTATTGAAATGATAAATGCAAAAAAAGGAATAAGAGAAACGGTAGTCATAAAGTGGCCAAGCTTGCATACATTGAAAATAAATAAGGTATTAAAGGGGGAAGGAAGATTGAAAGAAATCATCTCAATTTTTCCCGAAACAATTGCAAATGAATTAAAGCAGCTTCCTTCTTCTTTTTTTGAACAGATGGAAGAAATTCGCATACGTTTGTACAAGCCGATTGAAATCATCGTTTTCGGCAAACCGCACTTTCTTCACTACGAGGCGACAAAAGAAGACGGGATGATGATTTTAAACAAGATCAGCCAATATTCGATTTACACACTGGAGGAAGAATTAAAGAGAGGTTTTATTACGATTGGAGGAGGGCACCGGATCGGCCTTGCTGGAAAAGTGATTACAGAAAACGGCAATGTCAAAGCCATACGGCACGTTACATCTTTTAATATCCGGATAGCAAGGGAGAAAATAGGCCTAGCTGAGCAATATATTCCTTATGTATATGAAAAAAAATGGTTAAATACGCTTATTTTTGGACCTCCCCAATCAGGAAAAACGACTCTGCTGCGCGATTTTGCCCGGATCATAAGTACTGGGGTTAAAACGATCCCGCCTCAAAAGGTCGGCATTGTGGATGAAAGATCAGAAATAGCCGGCAGTGTAAAAGGAATTCCGCAATTTACTTTTGGTCTTCGCATTGATGTATTGGACGGATGCCCGAAAGCAGAAGGGATGATGATGTTGATCCGTTCTATGAGCCCTGACATCATTATTGCTGATGAAATAGGGCGTAAGGAAGATACCGATGCATTAATGGAAGCTGTGAACAGCGGTGTTCAGCTGTTTGTGAGCGCTCATGGCGAATGCTTTGAAGATTTGCTGCACCGTCCGACCTTAAGAGAACTTATTCAATTAGGCATTTTTGACCGATACATGGAATTGGAGAAAAAAGGTACTCCAGGGACGGTTTCCCGTATATTTGGAAAAAAAGAAAAAGAGATTGTGTATAAAGCAGGTGTGAAATAGCGATGAAATTGCTAGGGTCTTTATTCATCTTATTAGCAACAACATGGATTGGGTTTGATTCGGCTAAACGATTGACAGAGCGGACAAGACAATTGCGGCAATTAAAGGTTTCTTTGCAAAGCTTGGAAGCTGAGATCATGTACGGCCACACACCATTGCAGGATGCATCGCTTCATATTGCCAAACAGGCAGCCCCTCCGCTTTCTAATCTATTTACATTATTTTCTGAGAAATTATCGCAAGGCGACATGGATGTGAAAAGCGCATGGGAAAGCAGTCTGCTTGAAATATGGCCTTATACATCGCTGAAGGAAGGGGAATTGGAAGTTTTAAAGCAATTTGGAGAAACATTGGGGCAGCATGATTTAATCAGCCAGCAAAAGCATATTAAATTGACAATGGCTCATTTGGAAAAAGAAGAAAAAGAAGCGCTGTTTAATCAAGAGCATTACGGAAAAATGACGAAAAGCTTAGGATTTTTAGCGGGATTGCTCATTATCATTCTTTTGATGTAGCGATATAAGCTGGGAGGAGAAAGGGACATGGGTGTTGACGTCAACACAATTTTCCAAATCGCTGGAATCGGAATAATCGTTGCGTTTCTTCATACCATTTTAGATCAAATGGGGAAGAAAGAGTACGCCCAATGGGTTACATTGTTGGGATTTATTTACATACTTTTTATGGTTGCTTCCATTGTCAACGATTTGTTCCAAAAAATTAAAGCGGTTTTTCTTTTTCAAGGATAGGAGGTTTTGGAGATTGAAATTTTTCAAATTGTCGGGCTAGGATTGATTGCAACTTTGCTCGCTCTTGTCATAAAAGAACAAAAGCCGACCTTTGCCTTTCTATTAATCGTCTTTACCGGTGTCTCCATTTTTCTTTTTTTAGTGGATCAAATTTATGAATTGATTCGAATGGTCGAAAGAATTGCGAATGAAGCAAGCATTGATTTGATTTATGTCGAAACCATTTTAAAAATCATCGGAATTGCCTATATTGCTGAATTTGGTGCGCAAATTACGAAAGATGCCGGACAAGGCTCCATTGCATCCAAAATTGAATTGGCAGGGAAAATTTTAATCTTATCTATGGCAATTCCGATCATGACGGTGATTATACAAACGATGATTAAGCTTCTCCCAAATATATAAGTTTAAGGGGGTGATGGGGATTCAGTCATCATTTTTTCGCGGCATCCTTTTTTTGGCGTTTTTTGCTTTCGCTGTGCCAAACATGGTACAAGCCTCTCAAGAGCAAAATTCATCGGCAGATCCTCCAAAAGAAGAAGCGATTCAACAAGAATATATGGCAGAACAAATGGACGAGCTTGGGATTGAGGAAATTAAAAATTTTTGGAATGACATTATGACGACATACGGAGGACTTCTTCCGGAAAGCCAGAAGGGAAGTTTGATGGATTTTATTAAAGGTGAAAAACAATTTTCTATAAAAGAGTGGGCCGTTGGCATTTTGAAATTTCTTTTACATGAAATCTTGGCAAACGGAAAGCTTCTTGGAACCATTATCATTTTAACGATATTTAGCGTTCTTCTCCAGCATTTACAAAACGCTTTTGAAGAAAAAAATGTAAGCAAAGTTGCTTACTCCATTGTTTATATGGTGCTTGTCATTTTAGCTTTAAACAGTTTTCACGTAGCCATTTCCTATGCAACGAATGCGATTAACGGGATGACAAGCTTTCTTCTAGCCTTAATTCCGATGTTAATAGCTTTAATGGCGTCATCTGGAGGAGTTGCTTCGGCTGCATTTTTTCACCCCATTACCATTTTCTTGATGAACGGAAGCGGTTTGTTGATTGAAAAAATTGTTCTCCCACTGCTGTTTTTGTCTTCTTTGTTATTTTTAATCAGCACGATGACGGATCAATATAAAGTTACTCAGCTTGCTCAGCTGTTCAGAAGCATTAGCATCTGGCTTTTAGGCATTTTCTTAACCATTTTTTTAGGAGTGATTTCTGTCCAGGGGGCGACGGCAGCTGTGACAGACGGGATCGCCTTGCGGACGACAAAGTTTATAACGGGAAACTTTATACCTGTGCTTGGAAAAATGTTTACGGAAGCGGCTGATACGCTCTTCAGCGCATCGATGCTGTTAAAAAACACAATTGGCGTCATTGGTGTTGCCATTCTCTTTTTGATCACCATTTTTCCGGCAATAAAAGTACTGGCGATTGCCTTCATCTATAAATTTGCCGCTGCCGTTTTGCAGCCTTTAGGGCCGGGAGAGATTATCTCCTGTTTAGACATCATCTCCAAGAGCATCATCTATATACTAGCGGCACTGATCCTTGTATCGTTCATGTTTTTTTTAAGCATTACAGTTATTATCGCAGCGAGCAATGTCACCATGATGGTTCGATAGGAGTGGTGGTATATGTCATTCATCACCGAATGGGTCACAAATATCATATTATTTATTTTTATTGCCATTATTTTAGATATGCTGCTGCCGAGATCCGCAATGCAAAAATATGTAAAAGTCGTTGTTAGTTTATTATTAGTGTCTGTCATTCTTACGCCGATTTTAAAAATATTTTCCTATGATTTTCCGAACTTGTTATCCGAGGAGCTGCTGAACTCGGAAGCAAAAGAAGATTCAATAAAAAAATCAATAGAATTTAAGAAAAATGAAATACAAGCTAACAACCGTGCATATATTTTAGAACAAATGGCTGTCCAAATGAAAAATTTAGCGGAAGAGGAGCTGGTAGAAAACTATGGTTTAAAGGTTCAAAAAATTCATCTTTCGGTTGATGAAACAAAAGAGAAGATTGAATCAGAAAACGATTTAAAGCAAGTTACAGTTTTCGTGGAAGAAAAAGATCTTCCCCACACGGTTGAAACGGTTAAACCGGTTGAAATCAACATGAACGAAGAAGACAAAAAAATGCTCGCAAATGAAAACGAAATAATTGCCCAGCTTGCAAAAACATGGGGAGTATCGAAAGAAAAAATTTCGATTGAAATGGAAGGAGGCGGCCTAAGTGAATGATAGGAAAAATTTTTTGCAGCGACTAGCCTCTCTTCTTCCCGGACGAGATATGCTCAAAAAATCAGCCACCTATCCATTCATGCTTATACTTTTGACGCTTGGAATCGCTTTTATGCTGATCGGCAGTTTTTTATCCGGCGAAAGCAAAACAGTAGAAACGATAAACACCGCTGCAGAAGAAGAGGATGTTGAGCCCGTATTTAAACAAACAACAAGTGAAAAAGGAACAATTGAACGTTATGAACAGCAGTATGCAAATGAGCTAAAAGGAGCGCTTCAGTCCATTTCAGGCGTAGGTGAGGTAGAAGTTATTGTCAATGTTGACTCTTCATCTGAAAGTGTGTTGGAAAAAAATCGCTCGATTCAAAACCAAACGACAGATGAGACGGACCGTGAAGGTGGAAAGCGGCAGGTGGAAGATAAATCTGTTGACGAACAAGTGGTAATCATTCGAAAAGGGGATCAAGAATCGCCCATCGTTGTAAAAACCGAAAAGCCGAAAATACGCGGGGTGTTAGTAGTAGCAAAAGGTGCTGAAAACGTTCAAATAAAAAAAATGATCACCGATGCAGTTACAAGGGTGCTTGATGTCGATAGTCATAGAGTAGCCGTATTGCCAAAAAAGTAAAGGAGGATGCTTGACATGTTAAAAAAACAAACTGTTTGGTTATTAACCATGTTAAGTTTAGTTGTTGTGCTGTCCGTTTATTACATTACATCTCCTGAAGGAGGATCTTCCCCTGATGTGGTGTTGACGGATACAGAGACGAATTCGAATGAAAAAGAAAGCGGAAATGACAATAATAAAGAACAAACAGAGCAACAAAAAACTGATGCGAAGCAGCAAGAAAAAGAACAATCGAGCAAGCAGTCCAGCTCAGAAGATGGATCGGTAGTCTCCACAATAACGGACGATGATTTATTTACTGCGCTGAGAATGGAAGTGGAAGATGAAAGAAGTGAACGCAAGCAGGAGCTGGAGACAATTATTGGGTCCAATGATGTCTCATCTGAGGAAAAAAACAATGCATATGAGGAGATGCGCGAATTATCCAAGCTGTCAGAGAAAGAGAAGGTATTAGAAACACTTATCAAAACAAAAGGCTACGAGGATGCATTAGTTCGCGCTGATGGAGACAAGGTGAGAATTACCGTAAAAGCGAAAGAACACTCCCCGCAGCAAGCAAACGAACTGATTCAATTGGTGAAGGATGAAATCCAGTCCATGCAGGATGTTGCCGTAACATTTGAAATAGCAAAGTAACATGACTCCCCGAAAAAAATCGGGGATTTTTTCATGTGAAGAAAAAGCTGCTTTGAATTGTTTGCTCATATTTTTAATAGTTATTGAATTTTAGCAAAAAGTTATCGTATCATAAATGATAGTTACTTTTAATACTTGATGATAATATCTAGCAAATTGGAATTCATTTTAAGGAGTGTTTTTTCATGTTAAATTTTAAGGAAATAAAGGAAATCATCAAATTGATCGATGATTCATCCATTGATGAATTTACATATGAAAGCGAAGGGGCAAAGGTCCAATTAAAAAAAACTGCGGCTCGGGCTGGTCAGCATGTTGTCTATAACAATGCATCTGAAATTCAAGCTTTGCCAAAGCAGCCAGCTGCTGAATCTTTAGAACAGCCGAAAAAAGAGGTGCATTTGCCGAAAGAAGAAAGCGAGCAGAAAACAGAAAATTTACATAAAATTACTTCGCCGATGGTCGGCACATTTTATGCTGCTCCAAACCCAGATGCAGATCCTTATGTTACAATAGGATCAAAAGTAAAAGAGAATACCGTTGTTTGCATTGTAGAGGCAATGAAATTATTTAATGAGATTGAAGCGGAAGTAAAAGGCGAAATTGTCGACATTTTAGTTGAGAACGGTCAGCTTGTTGAATACGGACAACCATTATTCCTTGTAAAACCAGAGTGAGGGAAAGAAAATGTTTAAAAAATTGCTGATAGCAAACAGAGGAGAAATTGCAGTAAGAATCATACGCGCCTGCAAGGAATTAGGGATCGAAACAGTCGCCATATATTCTGAGGCGGATAAAGACTCCTTGCATGTTCAGCTTGCAGATGAAGCGTATTGCATAGGACCGACTGCATCTAAAGACAGCTATTTAAACTTTACGAACATCGTGAGTGTAGCGACGCTGACTGGATCAGAAGCCATTCATCCAGGCTACGGATTTTTGGCAGAAAACGCTGATTTCGCCGAGCTTTGCAATGATTGCAACATTGTTTTTGTAGGCCCTAGTCCAGAAGCAATCACAAAAATGGGAAAAAAAGATGTTGCTAGGGAAACAATGCGGCAGGCGGGTGTTCCGATTGTGCCTGGGTCAAAAGGGATCATTAAAAGCGAAGAGGAAGCAGTTGAGATCGCAAATCAAATCGGTTATCCAGTCATTATTAAAGCAGCCGCCGGAGGCGGAGGAAAAGGAATACGCGTTGCGAATGACGAAGAAAGCTTGCGGAAAGGGATCCAAATTACTCAGCAGGAAGCGCAAACAGCATTTGGAAACCCAGGCGTTTACATTGAAAAATGTATTGAAGATTTCCGCCATGTTGAAATCCAAATTCTTGCCGATCACCATGGAAACGTCGTTCATTTAGGTGAAAGGGACTGCAGCATTCAAAGGCGCTTACAAAAGCTGGTGGAAGAAACTCCTTCTCCTGCACTATCTGATAAAATGCGACATAAAATGGGGGAAGCGGCTGTAAAAGCAGCCAAAGCGGTGCGTTATTCCGGTGCAGGTACAGTGGAATTCATTTTTGATTATAAAAATGAGCAATTTTATTTCATGGAAATGAATACCCGCATTCAAGTTGAGCATCCTGTTACTGAAATGGTCACAGGCATTGACCTGATCAAAGAGCAGATCAAGATTGCAGCAAACGAACCACTAAGCTTTGAACAGAAAGACATTACATTTAACGGCTGGGCGATCGAATGTAGAATTAACGCAGAAAACCCGGAAAAGAATTTTATGCCTTCAGCTGGTAAAATCGAAATGTACCTGCCTCCGGGCGGACCGGGTGTCCGCATTGATTCTGCCTGCTACCCTGGCTATTCCATTCCGCCATATTATGATTCAATGGTCGCAAAGCTGATTACACACGGAGCGACAAGGGAAGAAGCGATAGCCAAAATGAAAAGAGCTTTAAGTGAATTTGTTATAGAAGGAGTGCATACAACCATACCTTTCCACCTGAAATTAATGGATCATGAAAAATTTATCAGCGGGGAGTTCAACACTAGATTTCTTGAAAATTATAAAATCATGTCATAATTTTGGAGGTGTACTATTTGAAAGATACAGGATTGGAAATGAATCATGAAGCAAGCTTTGGAAAAGTGGAAATCGCTCCGGAAGTCATTGAAGTCATCGCCGGAATTGCCGCATCTGAAATAGAAGGGGTAGCCCAAATGCGCGGCAATTTCGCTTCAGGAGTCGCTGAACGCTTTGGCAAAAAAAATCATGGTAAAGGCGTAAAAGTAGACTTAGGTGAAGAAGGCATTGTCATTGATGTATATTGTGTCATGAATTTCGGGGTTTCCATTCCGGCTGTTGCACAGAAAGTACAAGAAAACATTCGTCAAACGCTTTTAACGATGACGGCGCTTGAAATCAACGAAATCAACATTCATGTAGTGGGCATTCAGTTTGAAACGAAGACGGAAGAGCCTGAAATTCAAGAGGAAATGTAAAGGCGGAGGATATCCTCCCCTTTTTTGTTTAAAATAAAGAATAATAAGAAAGATTCTGAAATTTCTTTTCGGATGAACTTTCATATGTGATACAAGAGGCAGTTATGATATGATTCATATATGACATTTCGACATAGTTTGAAAAAAGGAGCAAAAAGATGAAACGGAGAACAGCTAGGAAAAAGGCATTGCAGGCACTGTTTCAAATTGACTTGGCTGAAGCGCTTCCTGAGGAAGCCATCAATCATGTTTTGGACGGTAATGAACATGATCCATTTTTAAATAAGCTTGTACTCGGAACGGTTGAACATCAAAACGAAATTGACGAATTGATAAAAAGGAATTTAACCAATTGGAAATTGGAAAGATTGGCTAACATTGACCGTGCCATTTTGCGTTTAGCTGTATATGAGATGAAATATGAACCGGATATTCCGTTCAATGTAACAATTGATGAAGCGATTGAACTTGCTAAAATGTTCGGAGATGTTCAGTCGAGCAAATTTGTAAATGGTGTCCTCTCAAGTATAAAAGAAGAGTTAGAAAAAAAAGCTTAGGAGGAAAAAGATGGTGGCGACGATTATTGACGGAAAAGAATTGGCAAAAGAAATGCGAAGCGAGTTAAAGAAAGAAGTGGAACAATTAAAGGAAAAAGGGGTAACACCCGGCCTTGCCATTATTTTAGTTGGAAATAATCCTGCTTCCCTTTCTTACATTAAGGGGAAGCAAAAAGCTTCGGAGGAAATCGGCGTTTCTTTTAAGCTGGAACATTTGGAGGAGTCGATTTCACAAGAAGAACTGCTTGAAGTGATAGAAAAATATAATCAGGACGATCGTTATGACGGAATTCTTGTTCAGCTTCCGTTACCTGACCATATTGATGAAACAGCAGTCATTGAAAAAATTTCTCCAGAAAAAGATGTGGATGGCTTTCATCCGATTAATGTTGGACGCATGATGACGGGACAGGATGCGTTTTTGCCGTGCACACCGGCCGGAATTGTTGAAATGATCAAATCTGCAAATATCGAAATTGCCGGAAAGCATGTTGTCGTTGTTGGCAGAAGCAATATTGTCGGAAAACCGGTCGGACAATTGCTTCTAAACGAAAATGCAACGGTTACATATTGCCATTCGAAAACGAAAAATTTGCGGGAGCATACGATCCAAGGAGATATTTTAATCGTTGCTGTCGGGCGTCCTCATTTCATAGGTGCTGATCATATTAAAGAAGGTGCAGTCGTAATAGATGTTGGCGTCAATAGACTTGAGAACGGAAAACTTGTAGGCGATGTAAAATTTGATGAGGCAAAAGAAAAAGCAAGCGCCATTACTCCTGTTCCCGGCGGAGTAGGTCCAATGACGATTACGATGCTGGTTTATAATACGGTTAAATCCGCAAAGAAGCGGGTACGTCCATAAACTTGCTTTAAAGGAGTTGTTCATGAGTAACAAAAAATTTGTAACCGTTTCGGCGTTAACAAAATACCTTAAGCGAAAATTTGATGTTGATCCACATTTGCGCGATATTTGGGTAAAAGGCGAATTATCAAACGTAAAAATTCATGACAGCGGACATATTTATTTTACGTTAAAGGACGAGCATGCCAGAATACAGGCGGTTATGTTTTCAAGTTTTAACCGTTCTCTTCCATTTCGCCCAGAGGACGGGATGAACGTATTGGTACGCGGTGAAATTACCATTTACCAGCCCGGAGGAATATACCAAATTTATGCAAAGGAAATGGAGCCTGATGGAGTAGGAGGGCTTTATCTTGCATTCGAGCAGCTGAAAAAAAAATTGGAGCAAGAAGGGCTGTTCGATGTCAAGCATAAAAAAACGATTCCTGCCTTTCCAAAGACGATCGGTGTGATCACATCGCCGACAGGTGCAGCCGTCAGGGATATCATCACAACGATCAAACGAAGATACCCTGTGGCAAAAGTGGTGGTTATTCCCGCAATTGTTCAAGGTGTACAAGCGGGAAAATCGATTGTGAATAAAATACAGCTTGCCAACTCCCTCGGTTATTTCGATGTCCTCATTGTTGGAAGAGGAGGCGGGTCGATTGAAGAGTTGTGGGCTTTCAATGAAGAGGTGGTGGCAAGGGAAATTTTTAAATCAAAAATACCCGTTATATCTGCTGTAGGCCATGAAACAGATTATACAATCGCAGATTTTGTCGCCGATCTTCGGGCGCCGACTCCAACCGGAGCAGCAGAGCTGGCTGTTCCTAATATAACGGATTTAATCGAAAAGATCCGGGAACGGAACATTAGAATGACGAACGCTTTAAAGGAACGGATCAAAAAGGAAAAGCTCAAGCTTTTCCGCTTAACCAACTCATATGCATTCAAATATCCGAAAAAGCTTTATATGCAAAAAGAACAGGAGCTGGACATTTTATTCGAACGTTTTAAAAAAGCAGGAAAACGTTACTTAAACGATCAAACGAACCGATACTTGTTATTGACGAATCGTCTTAAAAACGAACTTCCATATGACCAAATTGAGCGGGCGAAGACAAGAATGAAGGATCTGGACAAAAAAATGCTGCGCGAGATGACAGCTTTATATCAACAGAAGCTGAATCGCTTTCAAGCATTGGCTTCTAAACTTGATGCGCTCAGCCCATTAAAGATTATGGAACGTGGATACAGCCTTGTGTATAAACAAGATAAGCTGGTAAAGAGCGTAAAACAAACGGCTGAAGGGGATTTTATTCAAATTAAATTGCAGGACGGGACCATCCATTGTGAAGTATCTGAAATTGAGGAGAGAAGATCATGAATGATCAAAAAGAATTAACGTTTGAAGAAGCGATGAAAGAGCTGGAAGCAATTGTTTTAAAATTAGAAGACGGAGATGTTCCATTAGAACAGGCGATCCAATATTTTCAAGAAGGAATGAAGCTTTCAAAGCTTTGCCATGAAAAATTAACGCAAGCTGAAAAGCAATTGGATTTTATTCTTGATGAAGATGGAACGATCAAACCTTTCCAAGCACAGGAGGAAGAACAAAAGTGATGTCTTTTCCGGAATACTTAAAAACGCGCAAAGCTGCCATTGATTCCGTTCTTCCCACATATATTGAAAGATTAAATGCCCCGAAAATTATTAAAGAATCGATGATTTATTCCTTAAATGCCGGCGGGAAACGTCTGCGCCCTATGCTCTTGCTTGCCGTTCTCCATTCGTATGGAAAAGAAGAGAAAATTGGCTACCCGGTCGCATGTGCGGTGGAATTGATTCATACGTATTCGCTCATTCATGATGACCTTCCATGCATGGACAATGATGATTTTAGAAGAGGAAAGCCGACCAATCATAAAGTATATGGAGAAGCCATAGCCGTGCTGGCAGGTGACGGATTACTGACTGAAAGCTTTCGGCTGATTGCTGATGCTGAAGAGCTTTCAGATCGCGTAAAATTGACGCTCATTTCAGAGCTTTCAAAGGCGGCTGGTGCAGAAGGAATGGTTGGCGGACAAGTTGCCGACATGGAAGGAGAAAACAAACAATTAACTTTAAAACAGCTTGAATATATTCATGAGCATAAAACAGCAAAGCTTCTGGCTTTCAGTATTATTGCAGGTGCCATTATTGCTGAGGCGTCGATTGAAGAAATAAATAAATTAAAGGAATTCGCATACCATATAGGCATTGCCTTCCAAATTAAAGATGACATATTAGATGTTGAAGGAGACGAAGAAAAGATCGGAAAGCCTGTTGGTTCCGATGAAGAGAATAAAAAAACAACGTATTTGTCCGTACTGTCTTTGGAAGGCGCAAAGAAAAAATTGTCGGAGCATATTGAAACATCAAAGGCTATTTTGCAAACATGTTCCATAAACAATGAGCTTCTATTATCGTTTTGTGATTTAATTGGGGAGCGCGAACATTAAACGATGAAAATTCGGTGCACCTCCAACGGGTCGACAAAATGTGAGGAACGGGATTCGCATTTGAATGTGTGCATTCTCCAACAAGTTGAGGAAAACACTCCTATATGATATAATTCTGTCAGAAAACATGATGGAGTGGTGCAGTATTCTAGTCAGCCCTCCGGTTCTGAAGGCGGGCCTAAAAATCCGCTAAAGGGCACATCGATGAAGTTCCTGGTGTTGGCTTGAGGCGCCCAGCCTTGGGTTGATGCTGGGGGTTAAGGTTAGAGGGCGATCCACAATGGCATGTGGGCGTTGACCCTCTTTCCGCGGAGGCCCATTTTATGTGCAAAATGGGTATGAACCTGTCTACGCGCTTCATAGTGCTATGAGGCGCGGACAGCGTAGCCTGCCTTGAGTGGAGGCCGAGGGGATTATGGAAACAAGGAACTTTTTCATATGGCCAATGAAAGAGTTTCTTATGTGACATATGAAATCGGCTCTGCAAAAGAGGCTAGGAACCGGCTAAAGGCTGTTTGAGGAAAACTCCTAGACTGTTCACATGACATATATAGAGGATTGTAGTACGGACTAAGTGGCAATCCAGTCTAGCGTTTGGCGACAGCGCTAAGTCAGGTTTAAAGGGAAACCGCCGGGGCGGCAACGCCTGGTACTTGACTGGGAAAACCTACTGGACCTAAGCCGTAATGTTTACTCTATATATGACCACTCCATTTCGTTATATATAGTTTTTACATAGAAATCAGGTGTTATGCATTTCATGATGAAAGAGCTAATTCGATATTCAATACGATGGAGTTTAGGAATTGCCGTTATCACATTCGTGTTAGCGGCTCTTTTTTCAATTGTATCAACTGTTCTCCTGAAAGGCGTCGGATGGGCTGCCGGTATGATGATCGTTTTTGTGATCGTTTTAATCGGCATTTTTTTTGATATGCTCGGCATTGCTGCCACATCAGCAGATGAGGTTCCGTTTCATGCGATGGCGTCAAAGCGTGTGAGCGGTGCCAAGCATGCCATTCAAATTATCCGAAATGCCGATCGCTTTTCGAACTTTTGCAACGATGTTATTGGTGATATTTCCGGCATAATCAGCGGAACAGCCTCGGCTGTTGTCGTAGTGCAGCTGGCGGTGACGTTTGCCGACCGTCAAACTTCGGCGCTTGAGTTTACGATTTCAATCGTATTCACAAGCATTGTAGCTGCTCTTACTGTCGGAGGAAAAGCGTTTGGAAAGGCGTTTGCAATCCGTTTTTCAACTCCGATTATTTTTTATGTCGGAAAGATATTTTATTTTTTTGAAAAAAGATTTAATATTGTTTTGATGAAAGAGAAAAAAGGAAAGAATCATAAAAAAGCAAGCATATCTAAAAAGCGAAAGTGAGTGATCCGTTTTGGATCTATTGTCCATCGAAAATCCAAAATTTCTGAAAAAGTTTTCAATAAAAGAACTGGAGCAATTGAGCGCGGAAATTCGCCAATTTTTAATTGAAAAGCTGTCAGTGACCGGCGGACATATTGGACCAAATTTAGGAGTAGTTGAGCTGACAATATCTTTACATAAAATGTTTGACAGCCCGAAAGATAAATTTATTTGGGATGTAGGTCACCAGGCGTACGTTCATAAAATTTTGACAGGCAGGGCGAAAGAGTTTGATACGTTGAGGCAGTATAAAGGATTGTCCGGTTTTCCGAAGCGTTCAGAAAGCGAGCACGATGTTTGGGAAACGGGGCACAGTTCAACTTCACTTTCTGCGGCAATGGGAATGGTTATTGCCCGCGATTTAAAAGGAACGGATGAATATATTGTGCCGATTATCGGCGACGGTGCTTTAACCGGAGGCATGGCGCTTGAAGCATTGAATCACATCGGCCATGAACAAAAGGATATTATTGTTGTGTTAAACGATAATGAAATGTCTATTGCTCCAAACGTCGGTGCTCTTCATCATATACTTGGAAGATTAAGAACAACAGGCAAATATCACTGGGTAAAAGAAGAGTTGGAATACTTGTTGAAAAAAATTCCAGCTGTCGGAGGAAAGCTTGCCTCAACAGCAGAACGGCTTAAAGACAGTCTGAAATATTTATTCGTTTCGGGCATGTTTTTTGAGGAGCTTGGCTTTACCTATTTTGGACCGATTGACGGACATGATTTTCAGGCATTGATGGAAAACATTAGTTATGCCAAAAAAACAAAAGGCCCTGTTTTGCTGCATGTTATCACGAAAAAAGGAAAGGGCTATTTGCCTGCCGAAAAAGACAAGGTTGGAACATGGCATGGAACAGGCCCGTATAAAATTGAAACAGGCGATTTTGTTAAACCGAAAATATCGGCTCCGTCTTGGAGTGAATTAGTAAGTGAAACAGTTCGAAAATTAGCGAGAAACGATGAAAGAATTGTTGCAATTACACCAGCCATGCCGGTTGGTTCGAAACTTGAAAAATTCCGAGAAGAATTTCCGGACAGAATGTTTGATGTCGGTATTGCCGAGCAGCATGCGGTGACGCTTGCAGGAGGACTTGCTGCTGCCAATATGAAGCCGTTTTTGGCAATCTATTCAACCTTTTTGCAGCGCGGTTATGACCAAATGGTTCATGACATTTGCCGACAAAACTTAAATGTGTTTTTCGGAATTGACCGCGCAGGACTCGTCGGAGCTGACGGAGAAACCCATCAGGGAGTATTTGACATCGCTTTTTTGCGCCATATACCAAACATTGTATTAATGATGGCGAAAGACGAAAATGAAGGACAGCATATGGTTTATACGGCTCTGAAGTACGATGAAGGGCCGATCGCTCTTCGCTATCCGAGAGGAACAGGATTGGGTGTGCCTCTTGATCCTGAGCTGAAAGAAATTCCGATCGGTACGTGGGAAGTTCTTTTACAAGGTAAAGATGCTGTCATTTTAACATTTGGAACGACGATTAAAATGGCATTGGATGCAGCGAAAGCACTTGCCAAAAATAATGTTTCCGTTCGAGTCGTCAATGCCCGCTTTTTAAAGCCGCTTGATGAGAAAATGCTTCTTGAGATTTTCAACGAAGGAATACCGATTTTAACAGTAGAGGAAGCAGTTCTTGAAGGCGGTTTTGGCAGCTCGGTATTAGAATTTGCTGAAAAGCATGGCTTTACAAATCTTACAATGAAAAGAATGGGAATTCCAGATCGCTTTATCGAGCATGGAAGCGTGGAAAAACTATTAGAAGAGATTGGATTAACAAAAGAAGGAATAATAAAAAATGTGCTCGAAGTAATACCAAAAAAAGAAAAAGGAATCAAATATGGGTAAAAAGGAACGTTTAGATGTATTGCTTGTAGAAAGAGGACTTGCAGAAACGAGAGAAAAAGCAAAAAGGGCCGTTATGGCCGGGCTTGTTTATTCAAATGAAAAACGATTGGATAAGCCTGGCGAAAAAATTGATCGCGACATCCCGTTAACTGTAAAGGGAGATGCGATCCCTTATGTTTCAAGAGGCGGTTTAAAGCTGGAAAAGGCATTGAAACAATTTGAAATCAGTGTGGCAGGAAAAATTATGGTAGATGTCGGCTCTTCTACGGGTGGATTTACCGACTGCGCCTTGCAGAACGGCGCAAAATTATGTTATGCGGTGGATGTCGGGTATAATCAATTGGATTGGAAGCTGCGTCAAGATGAACGTGTCATCGTGATGGAACGGACAAACTTCCGTTATGTAAAGCCGGAGGATTTTCAAAAGGGGCTTCCGGAATTTGCTACCATTGATGTATCGTTTATCTCTTTAAAATTGATCCTCCCTGTTTTAAAAACCATTTTGGTGCCCACTGGTGAATGCGTCGCGCTAATTAAGCCGCAATTTGAAGCAGGAAAAGAAAAAGTCGGGAAAAAAGGAATTGTGAAAGATGCTCGGGTTCATGAGGAAGTTTTGCATGACATAACGGCCTTTGCAATCAATGAAGGATTTGATTGCTTACATTTATCGTACTCTCCGATCACTGGCAGCAACGGGAATATAGAGTTTTTGCTCCATTTGTATTGGGGAGGGGCAAAAGAAAAAGGTGACATAAAATTTACGGAAACAATTGAAGAAATTGTGAAAAACGCTCATTCGACGTTAAAAATAAAGAGACAGGGATAACGAATACAAGTTATTCCTGTTTTTCTATGAGATATCATAATAGGAAAGAGAATAGGGGTGGTCGCTAATGACAAAAGGACAGCGTCTTATTAAAATTAGAGAGCTTGTCACAAATTACGAAATCGAAACGCAGGATGAACTAGTTGAAATGCTGAAAAATTTAGGTTTTAATGTCACCCAAGCAACCGTATCCCGCGACATCAAAGAGCTCCATTTAGTGAAGGTTCCGACATCTGATGGACGTTATAAATACAGCCTGCCCGCAGATCAGCGCTTCAATCCCCATCAAAAGCTGAAAAGAGCATTGATGGATGCATTTGTTAAAATCGATTCTGCCGGACATTTGCTTGTGATGAAAACAATGCCGGGAAATGCTCATGCAATTGGTGCATTAATTGATAATTTGGACTGGGAAGAAATATTAGGGACAATTTGCGGCGATGACACGATTTTAATTATATGCAGGAAGAATGAAGACACCAAAACGTTGACGGAAAAATTTTTGGACATGCTTTAACAAGTTTGGGGTGAAAATGCGATGTTAGCGGAATTGTCGATTAAAAATTTTGCCATTATTGAATCCCTATCTCTTTCTTTTGAAAAAGGGCTGACAGTGCTGACGGGAGAAACAGGTGCTGGGAAATCGATCATTATTGATGCTATATCTCTTCTTGTAGGAGGACGCGGTTCTTCTGAATTTGTCCGAGCCGGTGAAAAGCGCGCTGAATTGGAAGGGTTGTTTATATTGGAAGAAGAGGACCATCCGTGCTTGAAAAAGTGCCATGAATTAGGAATAGATGCTAGTGAAGGCATGATTGTTTTAAACCGGAATATCTCCGCTAACGGAAAAAGCATTTGCAGAATTAATGGAAAGCTTGTCACAATCGGAATTCTCCGGGATATTGGGAGCACATTAGTCGATATACACGGACAGCACGATCATCAAGAGCTGATGGACGAGCAAAAGCATCTTCATCTTCTCGACGAATATGGCGGCGAAGAAGTGAAAAAAGCAAAGGATGCATACGTAAAGCTTTATAAAAAATACGCGGACTTAACAAAGCGGTTAAAAGCCCTTTCAGAAAATGAGCAGCAGATGGCGCATCGATTGGATTTATTGAAGTTTCAATTAAAGGAAATTGACGATGCCGATTTAAAAATGGATGAAGATATAAAGCTTCAGGAAGAACGGCAGGAAATGTTAAATTTTGAAAAAATTTATGAAGCCTTGAAAAATAGCTATGAATCGCTGCAAGGAGAGCAGCGCGGGCTTGATTTTTTACGACTTGCCATGAATCATTTAGAAGAAGCAGCAGAATTTAATAAACAGTTAAAAGAAATGTCCGAAACGCTGTCGAACAGTTTTTACGTTGTAGAGGATTTAACGTTTCAGCTTAGAAATGAATTAGAACGCATGGAATTTAATCCTGATCGGTTAAATATGATAGAGGACCGCCTCCATGTCATTCATCGGTTAAAACGAAAGTACGGGCAAACAATCAAAGACATTTTGCAATATAGAGATGAAATTGAAAAAGAGATCGATACGATTGAAAACCGTGATAGCCATATTCAAACGCTTAGAAATGAGCTTAAATCTGTCGTCGAAGAACTGCTGACAAAATCCCAACATTTAACGGCAATAAGAAAAAAATATGCAAACAAGCTAACTGCTCAAATCACATCTGAATTAAAACAGCTGTACATGGATAAAACTACATTTAAGGTTCAATTTTCGCAGAAAGAGGCCCAAGATTCCGCTTTGATCGATGGAATTCCAGCGAAATTTGGAAGTGACGGCATGGATTTTGTGGAATTTTACATTTCCACCAATCCAGGCGAACCTCTTAAGCCTCTTGCGAAAATTGCTTCCGGCGGGGAATTATCAAGAATCATGCTTGCCTTAAAAACGATTTTTTCCAAGCATCAAGGAATTACTTCCATCATATTTGACGAGGTGGATACTGGTGTAAGCGGCCGTGTCGCCCAAGCGATCGGAGAAAAAATTTATCAGGTGTCGATTAACTCTCAAGTGCTATGCATCACGCATCTTCCTCAAGTTGCAGCGATGGCTGACAACCATCTATTAATTGCTAAGGAAGTAAGCAAAGAGGGAAGAACGAAAACAAAGGTTATTCCGCTTTCTGAAAAAGAAAAAATTGCAGAAATCGGCCGGATGATTGCTGGAGCAGAAGTGACGGAATTGTCGAAGCAGCATGCAAAAGAGCTGTTGGATCTGGCTATATCGGTGAAATCCTCCTAGCGGAAATAATTTCTTTAAGAAAAAGTTATAAATGACCTCGCTCAAGGAAAAATTATTAGATGTAGCCATGTGAAATAGTCATATGGTGTGGGTTAGGAGCGAGGAGAGTGAAGAAATGACTTTAGAATACATCAGAAAAATAATTGGTACGATTCTCCTTGTTTCTTTAATCAGTTTAGGCTTTTCAAAAGAGGTGCGACAATATTTACACATTCCGAAAACAATCACCATTTTTGAAAATGACATTTATACAATAGAAAAAAATGTTATTCCAGCTCAAGCTCAAGTTCAGGATGTTCAAAACGCTTTCAAAGTGTCGGAAAGCGGGGACGAATTGCAGCTAAAAGGCACGAAATCTGGAGATGGACAAATTCTCTATGAAATAAAAGGCATGCCGGTTAAAAACGTGAATGTCAAAGTTCTCCCGGAATTAAAGGTAATTCCTGGAGGCCAATCGATCGGTGTTAAGTTAAATACACTTGGTGTTTTAGTAGTCGGCTTTCACCAAATTGAAACTGAAGCCGGAAAAAAATCACCGGGTGAATCGGCAGGTGTAGAAGTCGGCGATATGATAACAAAAATTAATGGGACAAAAATAGAAAAAATGAGTGATATTATTCCATTTATACAAGAAGCAGGAAGAACAGGCCGCCCTTTAGCGATCGAAGTAAAACGCAACAACAAAGTTCTCAACACGAAATTGACACCAGTCAAAGACAAAAGCGACAAAACGTATCGTATCGGTCTCTATATACGGGATTCTGCAGCAGGCATTGGAACGATGACGTTTTATGATCCGAAATCAAAAAAATACGGTGCTCTTGGGCACGTTATATCAGATATGGATACAAAAAAACCGATTGTGGTTGAAAACGGAAAAATTGTCCGGTCTACGGTAACGTCGATTGAAAAAGGAAGAGGCGGAAGTCCAGGTGAAAAATTAGCAAGATTTTCAGAAAAACATGAAGTGATCGGCTCTATTTCAAAAAACAGTCCATTCGGCATATTTGGCAGGCTGAATCAAGAAGTGAAAAACGGAATTATGGACAAACCGATACCAGTTGCTTTTTCACATCAAGTGAAAGAAGGTCCTGCACAAATTTTAACAGTGGTAGATCAAAATAAAGTGGAAGCATTTGATGTAGAAATTGTCAGTACCGTTAATCAAAAGTTTCCTGCAACAAAAGGTATGGTCATAAAAGTGACAGATAAGGAATTGCTTAAGAAAACAGGAGGCATTGTTCAAGGAATGAGCGGCAGTCCAATCATTCAAGATGGAAAGCTGGTTGGCGCTGTGACTCATGTATTTGTCAATGATCCGACATCTGGTTACGGTGTTCACATTGAATGGATGCTGCAAGACGCAGGGATTAGTATGGACGAAAAGCAGCAAAAAGCGAGTTAACGCACTCGCTTTTTCTTATTACATGATGCAGCGTTCTGACATAAATCCTTTTGCGAAAAACGTCACGTTCACATAAAGGAGTTTTGTGAAGTGGGCTGTTTGCTTTAAAAGCAAGGGAAGTGTACTGGCTCAATCAAGCGAAAATTTATGTATAAACTTATTTAATTCGACATACATATTTATTACAAAAACGCTGTTTATGTTTGTTAGAGGAGAATTTTGCTTGAAATCGAAAACTTTATTCATAATAAGAAGAACTTTGAAAAAACACATAATTTTTCACTTTTTTTAAAAAAGGAAAAGGATTCTCTGTAAAGTTGTCGAAAATATCTTGTAGATCAAACAATGTATAATTTTGTAAAGAGGATTGGGAGGAGTGCGTGTGGAAAAAATTAAAGTATGTATCGTTGATGATAATCGAGAGCTTGTTGCCCTTTTGGATGAATATTTATCCAGCCAGGAGGATATGGAAGTAATCGGCGTTGCTTACAATGGTCAGGAATGTTTAAATATTTTGAATGAAAAAAGCCCGGACGTCCTTGTTTTGGATATCATTATGCCCCATTTAGATGGATTAGCAGTACTGCAAAAGCTCAAGGAGCTAAACAAAGCGAAAAAGCCGAACGTAATCATGTTAACTGCTTTTGGCCAGGAGGATGTAACGAAAAAAGCGGTCGACCTAGGGGCTGCTTATTTTATTTTAAAACCGTTCGATATGGAACAGCTGGCTGGAAATATTCGTCAAGTGAGTGGAAAGCCTTCGCCTCTAATGAAAAATATATCTTTACATAAATCTGGCTCTGCTGTTTCTGAAAATAAAAATGACAATCTAGACGCTAGTATTACAAGCATTATTCATGAAATCGGGGTTCCTGCGCACATCAAAGGATATTTATATTTAAGAGAAGCGATTTCCATGGTTTATAATGATATCGAGCTGTTAGGATCGATTACAAAAGTGCTTTATCCAGATATTGCGAAAAAATTTAACACAACGGCAAGCCGTGTGGAACGTGCTATCCGCCATGCTATTGAAGTAGCATGGAGCCGCGGCAACATTGAATCTATCTCATCGCTGTTTGGCTACACAGTCAGCATGTCAAAAGCCAAACCGACGAACTCGGAATTTATTGCAATGGTGGCAGATAAATTGAGATTGGAGCATAAGGCCTCCTGAAAAAAAAGTAACCGCTGAGCCTAACGGCGGTTACTTTTTTTCTGAAAACGCGGCTGAACTCGATTGCGTTTTCTATCTCTATGCAAAATAAATCCTCCTATAAAGAACAATCCTGCTAGGAAAAATAATAAACCCATTAAAAATTGCAGCCATAAGTAAGGAAACGGGGGCTGTAAAATGCCAAAAAGCATGTCTCTCATTAATTTAATTCCGTAAACCGCCAGGATCCCTGGAATCACCATAATCAACAATGCAATAAGCCTTATCATTTGACTTTATATCCCTTTCTGTTAAAATAGAGCGAATCAATTTCATTTTTACGATCATATTACAATTTGTCAATACAAATAAACATGTTATGATGAAGATATGCCATTTTATTAACGATGAATGGACAAGGAGCATACGTCTTTTCTATATAAATATTTTTAAAAATCGGTTTTTTAGCATACATAGAAGAGATGAAGGAAGGAGAGTTTCATGGCCAAAGAATATGATGTAGTGATTTTAGGAGGAGGAACGGCAGGATATGTTACAGCGATCCGGGCATCCCAGCTCGGAATGAAAACAGCTATTGTTGAAAAATCAAAGCTTGGAGGGACCTGTTTGCATTCGGGCTGCATCCCGAGCAAAGTTTTATTGCGAAGCGCTGAAATATTTGCTCAATCAAAAAAAAGCAGCGACTTTGGAATCGAGCTGTCCAATGTTCAAGTCAATTTTGATAAAGTGCAGGAGCGGAAGGAAAAGATAGTTTCTCAACTTTATCAAGGGGTCAGGCAATTAGTCAAAAAGGGAAAGATCGATGTGTTTCATGGCATCGGACGAATTTTAGGTGCGTCCATCTTTTCTCCGCAGCCAGGAACAGTTTCTGTAGAGATGGAAAACGGGGAGGAAAACCAAATTTTACTTCCGAAATACGTTATTATTGCAACTGGATCGCGCCCTCGTGAATTGCCTGGATTAACGATTGACGGCGAGACTATTTTGACGTCAGATGAAGCATTGCAATTACAACGCCTTCCTTCATCTATGATCATTGTGGGCGGCGGAGTGATTGGAATGGAATGGGCATCTATGCTCTCTGATTTCGGAGTTGAAGTCACGATCCTTGAAATGGCGGATCGAATTTTGCCGTCAGAAGATATTGAAATAAGTAAAGAAATGGAACGGCTAATGAGGAAAAAAGGAGTCCGCATTTTTACGAATATATCGATTTTGCCTGAAAAAACAGAAATACAAAACGGAATCACAGTGTTCATCGAACAGGATGGACAAGAAATCAGTTTGCACAGTGAAAAACTGCTGTTGTCAATAGGGAGAAAAGGGAACACAGAAGGAATTGGATTGGAAAATACCGAAATTGAAATCCATAATGGCTATATTGTGACAAACGAGTTTTATCAAACAAAGGAATCAAACATCTATGCAGTCGGTGATGTCATCGGCGGTCTTCAGCTTGCCCATGTCGCATCGCAAGAAGGAATACGCGCCGTAGAACATATTGCAGGAGAGAATGTTTTGCCAATTGACTACAAAAAAGTCCCTAAATGTATTTATTCGAATCCTGCAGCTGCAAGTATCGGTTTAACAGAACAAGAAGCGAGGGAAAAAGGCTATACCATCAAAATCGGAAAATTTCCTTTTCAAGGAGTTGGAAAAGCGCTCATTTATGGAGAACCGCAAGGGTTTGTCAAAATTGTCGCAGATGAAAAGACCGATGATCTTTTAGGAATTCATATTATCGGACCAAATGCAACAGAGCTGATTTCTGAAGGAAGTTTAGCAAGCTTTCTCGATGCAAGCTCTTGGGAACTCTCCCGTACGATTCATGCCCATCCAACATTGTCAGAAGGGATAATGGAAGCGGCTCTTGCGGTAAATGGCAAAGCAATACATATATAAGCTAGGGAGGTCTTGTCATGCCCAAAAATCGTCATCAGTCTTTAGGTTTAACGGATCAGGACGTATTAAACATGTATGAAACGATGCTTCTTGCAAGAAAAGTGGACGAACGGATGTGGCTTTTAAACCGAGCAGGAAAAATCCCATTTGTCATCTCATGTCAAGGGCATGAAGGCGCTCAAGTTGGTGCAGCCTTTGCCTTGGACAAAACAAAGGATTATATCTTGCCTTACTACCGTGATGTAGGCGTTGTCCTGCACTTTGGAATGACCGTGAAAGAATTAATGCTATCAGCATTTGCAAAAGCGGAAGACCCGAATTCCGGGGGCAGGCAAATGCCAGGACATTTCGGCCAAAAGAAAAATCGGATTGTAACTGGTTCATCCCCTGTTACAACTCAAGTTCCTCATGCAGCTGGGATCGCCTTAGCAGGAAAAATCGATAAAAAGGATTTTGTCACATTTGTTTCCTTTGGGGAAGGATCATCGAACCAAGGAGATTTTCATGAAGGGGCGAATTTTGCTGGAGTACATAAATTACCTGTCATTTTGATGTGTGAAAATAACCAATACGCCATCAGCGTTCCGATTCAAAAGCAATTAGCTTGCGAAAAAGTGTCAGACAGAGCAGCAGGGTACGGCATGCACGGGGTGACTGTAGATGGAAACGATCCTCTTGAAGTGTATAAAGTTGTGAAGGAAGCGAGAGAAAGAGCTGTCCGAGGAGAGGGACCGACATTGGTTGAAACGCTTGTGCACCGCCTTACACCCCATTCGAGCGATGATGATGATCGGAGCTACCGGACAAAAGAAGAAATCGAAGAAGCTAAGAAAAAAGATCCGATTTATACGTTTGCATCCTATTTAAAAGAAATTGGATTGTTAACAGAGGAATTGGAACAAAATATGCAGACGAAAATTGCAAGCATAATCGATGAAGCAACTGATTATGCAGAAAATGCGCCTTATGCGGCTCCGGAACATGCACTGAAACATGTGTATGGAAACTGAAGGAGGAAAAAAGATGCCAATTATGTCATATATCGAAGCAGTTACAGCTGCACTTCGTGAGGAAATGGAGCGAGATGAAAAAGTATTTCTACTAGGAGAAGATGTCGGGAAAAAAGGAGGAGTTTTTAAAGCGACTCAAGGGTTATATGAACAGTTTGGAGAAGAGAGGGTAATCGATGCTCCCCTTGCTGAATCTGCTATCGCTGGCGTTGGAATAGGAGCGGCCATGTACGGAATGCGCCCTGTTTGTGAAATACAATTTGCTGATTTTATTATGCCGGCTGTCAATCAAATTATTTCAGAAGCAGCGAAAATACGGTATCGCTCCAACAATGACTGGAACTGTCCGATTACGATTCGGGCGCCGTTTGGCGGAGGAGTGCACGGTGCTTTATACCATTCTCAGTCTGTTGAAGCGGTATTTGCCAACCAGCCCGGTTTGAAAATTGTCATACCTTCTACGCCGTATGACGTAAAAGGATTATTAAAAGCAGCGATACGCGATGATGATCCTGTCTTATTTTTTGAACATAAGCGGGCATACAGGCTCATTAAAGGGGAAGTTCCGGCAGATGATTATGTTTTGCCGATTGGAAAGGCGGATGTCAAGCTGGAAGGGGATGACATTACCGTTATTACATATGGATTGTGCGTTCATTTTGCTCTGCAGGCAGCTGAACGATTAGAAAAAGATGGAATTTCTGTCCACCTTTTAGATTTAAGAACGGTATATCCGCTTGATCAGGAGGCTATTATTGAGGCCGCTTCAAAAACCGGCAAGGTGCTTCTCGTGACTGAGGATAATAAAGAAGGCAGTGTAATGAGCGAGGTATCCGCCATTATTGCAGAGCATTGTTTGTTTGATCTTGATGCACCAATTAAACGGCTTGCAGGCCCGGATGTACCTGCGATGCCATTTGCACCGACAATGGAAAAATTTTTTATGATGAATGCAGAAAAAATTGAAAAAGCGATGAGAGAATTGGCAGAGTTTTAAAAGTTGACCCTAATCTCAAGGAGGAATCAACGTGCTAATCGAAGAAATGAAAATGCCTCAATTAGGAGAAAGCGTGACAGAAGGAACAATCAGCAAGTGGCTCGTCTCCATCGGCGATAAGGTCAACAAATACGATCCCATTGCAGAAGTTATGACGGATAAAGTGAATGCAGAAGTTCCTTCATCATATACAGGTGTAATTAAAGAGCTTTTAGCTGAGGAGGGAGATACTCTCCAAGTTGGCGAAGTTATTTGCAGAATTGAAGTGGAGGCTGTGGCGGTTGAACAAGAAAAAAACATTCAGCCAAAAGACAGTCTTTATGCTAATGACCATCAGCCGGCTGAAAAAGAAGAAACGGAAAAGAAGACTATGAAAAACAGGTATTCTCCGGCAGTGCTCCGGCTAGCTCAAGAACATGATATTGATTTAGAAAAAGTCAACGGAACGGGAGCTTTCGGAAGAATTACCCGAAAAGATGTGTTGAAACTGATTGAAGCAGGTAATATACCGAAAAAGGGCTCCTTGATCCAAGAAACGAAATCCTATAAATCACCTAAAACAGCCGGTGATACTGAAATTCCTGTTTCTGGGGTGCGCAAAGCCATTGCTCAAAATATGGCGCGAAGCAAAACAGAAATTCCCCATGCTTGGATGATGATTGAGGTCGATGTAACTGGGTTAGTTGAGTTAAGAAATTCGATCAAGGAAGAATTTAAAGCAAAAGAAGGTTTTCCTTTAACATTTTTCCCGTTTTTTGTGAAAAGCGTTGCAGAAGCGTTGAAAGAATATCCGCAAATGAATTCGACTTGGGCGGGGGATAAAATTATTCAAAAGAAAGACATTAATATTTCGATCGCTGTTGCAACAGATGATGCGCTTTATGTACCAGTTATTAAACACACTGATGAAAAATCCATTAAAGGAATTGCTCGAGAAATTAACGAGCTTGCTTTAAAGGTTAGAACGGGAACGATAGAAGCGAAGGAAATGGAAGGCGGTACATTTACCGTTAACAACACAGGTTCATTTGGCTCTATTCAATCAATGGGAATTATTAACTATCCACAAGCGGCTTTGCTGCAAGTAGAAACGATTGTGAAAAGATTAGTTGTCATGAAAAACGGAATGATCGCCGTGCGCGATATGGTGAATCTCTGCCTTTCTCTCGATCATAGAGTATTAGATGGGGTTGTATGCGGAAGATTTTTGCAAAGAGTAAAACAAATATTAGAAGGTATTTCGAAAGAAACGACATCCGTATATTAGTCCTTTGAGTTATTAGAAATAATGCTTAAGCAACATTGGTTAACATTTGCTTCAAAGATTGCTGTTATTGTAAGATAACAATATAATGGTGAAAAAAAGGGAAAGGGGTGCGAATGAATGAGCATCGATTTTAATTTCTTCATGAACGACATAGTTCGCCAAGCGCGTGAGGAAATCGTTGCCGCTGGCTATACGGAATTGAAAACACCGGAAGAAGTGGATGAAGCTTTAACGAAAAAAGGAACCACTTTAGTAATGGTTAATTCTGTTTGCGGCTGTGCAGGCGGAATCGCAAGACCGGCTGCATATCATGCGCTTCATTATGATAAACGTCCTGATCAATTAGTGACTGTATTTGCAGGTCAAGATAAAGAAGCTACGGAACGAGCTAGATCTTATTTTACCGGTTATCCGCCGTCTTCTCCATCTTTTGCGCTGCTCAAGGATGGAAAGCTCGTTACCATGATTGAACGCCATGAAATCGAAGGACATGAGCCGATGTCTGTTGTCCAAAAATTGCAAGAGGCATTCGAGCAATATTGTGACGAAGTATAAAAAGAAAAGGCTGCCATTTTTAGATGTGGCGCCTTTTTTATTTCGAAAAGAGAATAGGCAAATGATGGTGATGAGTAATGAGAAAATTTAAAATCGGTTATCGTACGTTAAAAACAGCGATAGGTGCTTCTCTATCGATATTTTTAGCACAGCTGATGGATTTAAACCATTTTGTTTCCACCGGCATCATCGCGATTCTTTGTATTCAAGTAACAAAAAAGAAATCATTGAAAAGCGCTTGGTCCAGGTTTTTTGCTTGTATAACGGGAATGATGTTTTCTTTTCTTTTTTTTGAAATTTTTGGTTACCATCCAATTGTCATTGGATTTCTGTTGCTTTTTTTCATACCGACAATGGTGCTTTTTAAAACGACAGAAGGCATTGTAACGAGCGCTGTTATTATTTTGCACTTATATGAAGCAGGTCAAATAACGCTGGATATTGTTCAAAACGAACTTTTGATTATTGTGACAGGGATCGGAGTAGCGCTCTTAATGAATCTGTATATGCCGAGCTTGGAAAATGACCTTAATGTTTATCGAAAAGAAGTAGAAAAAAACTTTGCGGTTATTTTTGAAAAAATTGTAGCTTTTTTAAGAGAAGGCGACTATACGTGGGATGGAAAAGAAATTCCTGAGACAGCCGATCTCATTGAAAAAGGGAAAGGATTGGCGCTCCGAAATGTAGAAAATCGTTTGCTAAGACATGAAGACCAATATTATGCATATTTTAAAATGAGAGAAAAACAATTTGAAATCATTGAACGAGTGCTGCCGACGTTCACGATGATCACCGCAAACGTAGAACAAGCGCACCTTATTGCACAGTTTATTGAAGAGTTAAAAGACAACATTCATTCCGGAAATACAGCAAAGAAATTTTTAAAAAAGCTAGATGACATCAAAAAAGAGATGGAAAGGGCACCGCTTCCGAAAACAAGAAAGGAATTTGAAACGAGAGCAAGGCTTTATCATTTTTTATATGAAATGGAGCAATATTTAATTATTAAAAGCCAGTTTAAAGGTCTTGCCGACGCCAAAAAAGGAAAAGGATGAAGCGCTTGTCATTGAGCACAATAAAACGAGAGATCGTGTCAATGCTTTTTTCGTACATATGTTTAGAAGAAACGCCTTTATGAGCTGCACTTTTCAAAATACAAACAGAAGAATGGACCGTGTCTGCTGAAAAAAATCGGCTAAGAATGTTCACCATATCGGTTCGCATGATCTGAAAATATTCGTGAACAGCTATGGAATAAATCAGCGTGATCTGTAAAAAAATTCGCGGCAACGATGCCAAAAGTCCGCAGCGGACGAGATTGATTTTGCGAAAATGAATGTGCGGAATTCATGGACTTTATCGGAAAATATGTAACAAAAGGTAGTATGAGGACGAGCAATCGAGAGGAGGAAGCACCGATTTGAAAGAAATTGTTTTTCACCAAACAGCCTATGTGGTGTAAAAAGTGCATGTTGAATTTTTAAAGCCACATAGTGATGCCTGTTAAAATTGAGGTGATCAGCAATGAACCTAACATAATATAAACAACCCACTTTTGCATTTTTTTGCTTGTCATCATGATTCCCTCCACATACATGATTTATAAAACATTGTACAACGATTTTTTAGAGGGGACAACCTTCATCGACAGCTTCTTTTTGATTTCACAAGCGGAATCAAAATCGGTTACACTAAACATGAATACATAATTAGGAGGAAAGACAAAATGGTTCAGGAAAACCGGCTAGTGAATGAATTTTTAGAACTCGTGAAAATTGATTCAGAAACAAAATTTGAACGGGAAATAGCAAATGTATTAAAGCAAAAATTTACCGAGCTTGGACTACAAGTAATAGAAGACGAATCAATTGAAAAAACAGGACATGGAGCAGGAAATTTAATTTGTACGCTAGAGGCGACGAAAGAAGGCGTTGATACGATTTATTTTACCTCTCATATGGATACGGTCGTACCTGGAAAAGGGGTAAAACCTTCTATACAAAACGGATATATTGTGACGGACGGAACAACGATTTTAGGCGCTGATGATAAAGCGGGCCTTGCCGCAATGCTGGAAGCGGTGCGTGTATTAAAAGAAAATAACATTCCTCACGGGAAAATCGAGTTTGTCATTACGGTTGGAGAAGAATCAGGTTTAATTGGGGCAAAAGCGCTCGATTCAAAACTGATTACCGCGCAATACGGGTATGCATTGGACAGTGACGGAAAAGTTGGAGACATTATTGTTTCGGCGCCGACACATGCAAAAATTAAAGCGACGATTCACGGAAAAACCGCTCATGCCGGGGTTGCGCCAGAAAAAGGAATTTCCGCTATTACGGTTGCAGCAAAAGCAGTTGCCAATATGCCTTTAGGCCGAATCGATGAAGAAACAACGGCAAATATCGGCCGTTTTGAAGGGGGAACGCAAACAAATATCGTATGCGACCGCGTTGATATTTTAGCTGAAGCGCGTTCACTTGTACCTGAAAAATTGGAGCAGCAAGTACAAAAAATGAAGGAAGCTTTTGAAACAGCAGCTGCCGAAATGGGAGCAAAAGCAGAAGTGGATATTAACGTAATGTATCCCGGATTTACGTTTACCGATGAAGATAAGGTCGTTCAAATTGCTAAAAAAGCTATCAAAACAATCGGCAGAGAGAGCAGATTGTTAAAAAGCGGGGGCGGAAGCGATGCGAATATTATCGCTGGCTTCGGTATTCCGACTGTTAATCTTGCTGTTGGTTATGAGGAAATTCATACAACAAATGAAAAAATGCCGATTGAGGAGCTTGTCAAAACAGCAGAATTAGTTGTCGCCATTATAAAAGAGGTAGCAAACCAATAGAGCTTTGAAAATTTGAAGCCGGAAGCTCGTCACTCAGCAAACGATCCGATGTGCCAGGCCTTAGGCTTCATAATAAGAATTGACAGCTCCAAAACATCTGCAAGACCTCTGATAGTTTTTACAACCTCCGGCTTCTATAATATTGACAGCCGTTCCGCTCTTCCAGCGTCGTGTTGGAAGAGCATCTTTTTTATTGATATTTTTCTAGTACTGAGAAAAACTCTTTAGCAAATTGATAAAACACTTTAACGGACGGGGCCAGCTCGTAATTTTTCGATATAATAATGCCGACATTTCTGCTTACACGAGGCATTTCAATCGGAATTTTTACCGTAAAACGAGGCATTGTTTCATAAAAAGTGCTTTCAGGCAGCAATGTTACGCCAATTTCTGCCGATACGAGCCCTTTGATGGCATCTAAATCTTCCCCTTCCGATGAAATAATTGGGGAAAATCCAGCCTGTTGACACGCTTCATGCACGATTTTATGCAGAATATAACCTTCTGGAAACGTCACAAACGGTTCATTACGCAATTCAGTCAGCACTAAGCTTTTTTTGTGCGCAAGCGGATGATTGTGCGGCAAAAGGGCTGCAAAGGATTCCGTAAATAAAATATCCCCTTTCACATCGTTGTCATCCGTCGGAATAGGACCGAGAAAAGCTAAATCGATTTCTCTTTTTTTGACGGCTTCAATTAAATATTTATAAGAACCTTGTCGCAAATGAAAGGAAACGTTCGGGTGTTTTGCTTTAAAAGCGGAAATAACAGTCGGCATTGTATGGCTTGCCAAGCTGGTCGGAAAGCCGATTTTAACTGTTCCTCTTTCCGGATCCAAAAATTCTTCAATTTGCTGTTTGGCGTGTTCGATCGCTTTTAAAGCCGTCTCGACATGGGGCAAAAAATGACGTCCAATTGGAGTAAGCTTAACATTCCTTCCTTCCCTTTCAAAAAGCTCCACTCCGAGCTCCGCCTCTAAATTTGCTATTTGCCTGCTGATAGCCGACTGTGCGACATGAAGGGCTTCAGCAGCTTCTGAAACATGCTCCCGCTTCGCAACCTCCCAAAAATATATAAGCTGTCTCAGTTCCATTTGACTCACCCCCAAGCAATTTATATCAAAATGAGATTATTATTATCTAAATTATATATTGTTAATATTATTTTTGAAAACTACAATTATACATACAGACTTATCGGCATGAGAATGGGGGAGAAGAGATGAAACAGATAGGATTACCAAAGGCACAAGGTCTCTATCGTCCTGAATTTGAACATGATGCATGTGGGATCGGTTTATATGCTCATCTGAAAGGGAAACCTTCTCATGATATTGTCAAAAAAGGCCTTCACATGCTTTGTCAATTGGAGCACCGCGGCGGACAAGGAAGCGATCCGAAAACTGGAGACGGTGCAGGCATTATGGTTCAAATTCCGCACAATTATTTTAAAGTTGCTTGCGGACGAATGAACCTTCCAGAAAAAGGACGATATGGAGTCGGAATGGTCTTTTTGCCGAGTCGTGAACATGATCGGATACATTATGAAACAGAAATCAATAAAATCATTGAAAAAGAAGGACAAATATTATTAGGTTGGAGAACTGTGCCGGTAAATTCTGAAAAGATCGGTTGGCTTGCAAAAGAGAGCAAACCTTTCATCAGACAAGTATTTATTGGGGCGAGCGATGATATTCAAGACGAGCTTACTTTTGAGAGAAAGCTGTATGTTATTCGGAAACAAGCAGAACGTCTTGTTCAAAATAATGAATTTTATTTTGCAAGTTTATCAAGCCGGACAATTGTTTATAAAGGTCTCTTGACGCCTGAACAATTAGATGAATTTTATGTAGACTTGCAGGACGAGAGATTTCAATCAGCTTTTGCTCTAGTCCACTCCCGATTCAGCACCAATACGTTCCCAAGCTGGGAAAGAGCGCATCCAAACAGATATTTAATCCATAATGGCGAGATCAACACATTGCGCGGCAATGTGAATTGGATGGCTGCAAGGGAAAAGCTGTTTGTTTCAGACGTTTTCGGGGATGATTTGACAAAAATCACACCTATTTTAGATATGAACGGAAGCGATTCATCCATTTTAGACAACGCTTTTGAATTTTTTGTGCTGGCAGGGAAAAAGCTGGCGCACGCGGCGATGATGCTTATTCCTGAACCGTGGTTTTGGGATGATGAAATGGATGATGATAAGAAAGCATTTTATGAGTTTCACAGCTGTTTTATGGAGCCGTGGGACGGTCCAACGGCCATCTCGTTTACAGACGGAAAGCAGATTGGAGCTATTTTGGACCGCAATGGACTTAGACCAGCCCGCTACTATGTGACGAAAGATGATTACATTATTTTCTCATCAGAAGTCGGTGTGATTGATGTTGAACCGGAAAATGTGCTTTATAAAGACCGGCTGAGTCCAGGAAAAATGCTGTTGATTGACTTGGAAGAAGGAAGAATCATTTCTGATCAGGAAATCAAAGAAGAAATCGCCAAAGAAAAACCATATCGCCAGTGGATCAATGATCAGATGATTTCTATTTTCGACATCAATGTCCCTGAAGATGTTGAAAAGGTTGACGATCTAACCAAACTCCAAAAAGCGTTTGGTTATACGTATGAAGATGTTGAAAAAACAATTGCAGCAATGGTGATCGATGGAAAAGATCCGATCGGTGCAATGGGAAATGATACTCCTCTTGCAGTGCTGTCAGATCGCCCGCAAAGCTTGTTTAATTATTTTAAACAATTGTTTGCCCAAGTAACGAATCCTCCGATTGATGCGATTCGTGAATCGATCGTCACTTCTACGATGACACTGTTAGGAAAGGAAGGAAATATTCTCGATCCTGATCCATCAGCAGCACGACGCATTCGCTTAGAATCTCCAATTCTTTCGAATGAAGAACTCGCTGCTTTGAAAAATAATCCGTATCCTGAATTTAAATGCGTCACTTTGCCAGCTTTGTTTAAAGATGATTTGAAAAATGCATTAGATCAGCTCTTTCAAGCTGCTGATGAAGCGGTGGAAAACGGCGCTACACTTCTAGTTTTATCAGATCGCGGAGTAAATGAAGAATATGCAGCAATTCCAGCACTGCTTGCCGGAAGCGCTCTGCATCAATATATGGTGAAAAAAGGAACCCGCACGAAAGCAAGCATTATTGTTGAATGCGGAGAAGCGAGAGAAGTGCACCATTTTGCGGCTCTAATAGGATATGGTGTAGATGCGGTCAATCCTTATTTAGCTTTAGAAACAGTGCGAAATGCTGTTCAAAAGGGAACGATTCCATATTCATATAAAGAAGCAGTAAAAAGATTTAAAAAAGCGGTGACAGACGGGGTCGTCAAAGTCATGTCAAAAATGGGAATTTCTACGATTCAAAGCTACCGCGGAGCCCAAATTTTTGAAGCGGTCGGCATTGGAGAAGAAGTTATCGAGGAATACTTCACTGGAACAGCCTCGCAAATTGGAGGAATCGGATTAAAAGAAATTGAAAAAGAAGCGAAAATGCGTCATGCTCAAGGATTTAAAACAACTTATCGAGATGAAACGCTCGATCCAGGCAGCGAATTTCAATGGAGAAGAAACGGAGAACACCATGCATTCAATCCGAAAACGATCCATACGCTGCAATGGGCATGCCGGAAAAACGATTATAAGTTATTTAAAGAATACTCGAAGATGGCCAATGAAGAGCAAGTGACGTTTTTGCGCAACTTGTTTGAATTCAATGAATCTAGAAAACCGATTCCTATTGAAGAAGTTGAGCCGGTGGAATCGATCGTACGCCGCTTTAAAACAGGAGCAATGTCCTTCGGTTCCTTAAGCAAGGAAGCGCATGAAGCATTGGCGGTTGCGATGAACCGCATCGGTGGAAAAAGCAACAGCGGTGAAGGTGGAGAAGATCCGAACCGCTATGTTCCAGATGAAAATGGAGATTTGAAGCGAAGCGCCATAAAACAAGTAGCTTCCGGCCGCTTCGGCGTGAAAATCCATTATTTAGTCAATGCTGACGAGCTGCAAATTAAAATGGCTCAAGGAGCAAAGCCAGGTGAGGGCGGACAGCTGCCAAGCAAAAAGGTGTATCCTTGGATCGGAAAAGTTCGCGGCTCTACACCGGGTGTGGAATTGATTTCACCGCCTCCGCACCATGACATTTATTCAATTGAAGACTTGGCGCAGCTTATTCATGATTTGAAAAACGCGAATAGAGATGCCCGAATCAGCGTCAAGCTTGTTTCAAAAGCTGGAGTAGGAACGATTGCTGCTGGAGTTGCGAAAGGTGCAGCGGACGTTATTACAATCAGCGGCTATGACGGCGGTACCGGGGCATCTCCAAAGACGAGCATTAAGCATGCCGGACTTCCGTGGGAGCTCGGCCTTAGTGAAACACATCAAACGCTTATGCTCAACGGATTGCGTGACCGAGTCGTTCTTGAAACAGACGGCAAGCTGATGACAGGCCGTGATGTTGTGATGGCGGCATTGTTCGGGGCAGAAGAATTTGGTTTTGCAACCGCTCCTCTAGTCGTTCTAGGATGTGTCATGATGCGTGTATGTCATCTTGATACATGTCCAGTCGGAGTGGCAACGCAAAATCCTGAACTTCGTGAAAAATTTATGGGCAAGCCAGAGCATGTTGTTAATTTCATGTATTTCATCGCGCAGGAAGTTCGCGAAATCATGGCAAGCCTCGGATTCCGAACTATTGATGAAATGGTTGGAAGAGTAGATGTATTGAAGGTTAGCGACCGTGCAAAAAAACATTGGAAAGCAAAGCATCTTGACCTATCCCGCTTGCTTTATCAAGTGGAGGGTCCGCGAACATTTGCACGTCCGCAAAACCATAAAATCGACCAGTCATTAGACGTGAACGAAGTATTGCCGAAAGTTGAAGAGGCAATTAAACGGCAAGAAAAAGTTGAACTCCATTTGAACATTAAAAATGTGAACCGCGTCGTTGGAACCATTACAGGCAGCGAAATTGCAAAACAATATGGCGAAGAGGGGCTGCCGGAAGATACGATCAATCTTCATTTCTACGGCTCAGCAGGTCAAAGCTTTGCTGCGTTTGTACCGAAAGGAATGACGATGACGCTTACTGGCGACGCCAATGATTACATTGGAAAAGGCTTATCCGGCGGAAAAGTAATTGTCCGTCACCCGAAAGAAGCATCTTTTGCATCAAGTGACAATGTCATTATTGGAAATGTGGCGTTCTACGGTGCAACGAGCGGTGAAGCATATATTCAAGGGCGAGCCGGCGAAAGATTTTGTGTAAGAAACAGCGGTGTGAATGCTGTTGTTGAAGGTGTCGGCGATCACGGTTGTGAATATATGACCGGAGGACGTGTTGTCATTCTCGGATCTGTCGGCAAAAACTTTGCAGCTGGTATGTCCGGAGGCATTGCTTACGTATTGGCGGATGATCAGGAGAAATTCAAACGAACAGCCAATAAGGAATTAGTGTTATTTGAATCTCTTGAAGATGAAGAAGAAATCCGCACTGTATATGACATGATTTCGAAGCATTTCCAATATACAGAAAGTCCAAAGGCCCGGCATATATTAGATCACTGGGAAGAGTATGTCGGAAGATTTATTAAAGTGATACCTAGAAACTACAAATTAATGATCAACACGATTGAAAAAATGGAAAATTCAGGTCTTACGAAAGAAGAAGCTGTACTTGCAGCATTTGAAGCGGTTGCGAATGAGAAAACAACCGCCGGTGAACCATTCGCTTTACAGGCTGTTGCAAATTAACCTCATTGCACACCTAGTGAATGGATGAAAAGGAGGGGGAGACTCGTGGGAAAAGCAACAGGTTTTATGGAGTATGTACGCGAAGAAGAGAAAAAACGTGATCCGCTTTCCCGCCTTGATGATTGGAAGGAATATTCATTCCCGTTTTCAAATGAAACACTTGCCAGACAAGGTGCCCGCTGCATGGACTGCGGGACTCCTTTCTGTCATATGGGAATGGAGATTAACGGCTTAACATCAGGTTGTCCGATTCATAATTTAATCCCTGAATGGAATGATCTTGTTTATAGAGGTAGATGGAAGGAAGCGCTGGACCGTCTTTTAAAAACAAATAATTTTCCTGAATTTACCGGAAGGGTTTGCCCTGCACCGTGTGAAGGATCTTGTACGGTTGCGATTTCAGATCCTGCTGTTGCCATTAAAGGCATCGAGCGCGCAATAATCGATAAGGGCTTTGACGAAGGATGGGTTCAGCCGAGAATTCCTGAAAAGCGCACAGGTAAAAAAGTCGCTATTGTTGGGTCAGGTCCTGCCGGTCTGGCATGTGCGGATCAATTAAACCAAGCGGGACATTCCGTTACGGTTTATGAGCGGGCTGATCGAATCGGCGGGTTATTAATGTACGGTATTCCGAATATGAAGCTTGAGAAGGAAATTGTTGAAAGAAGAGTGCGTCTTTTAGAAGAAGAAGGAATTACGTTTATAACTAATACGGAAGTAGGCAAAGACATCACCGCTGATGAGCTTCGCTCCCAATATGATGCTGTTGTTTTATGCACAGGAGCGCAAAAGCAGCGTGATCTTGTGATTGAAGGAAGAGAATTAAACGGCGTGCACTTTGCGATGGATTATTTAACAGAAACGACGAAAAGCCTGCTCAATTCTAATTTTGCAGACAAAAAGTTTATTGATGCAAAAGATAAGCATGTCATCGTCATTGGCGGCGGTGATACAGGTGCTGACTGTGTAGCGACAGCATTGCGGCAAAAGTGTAAAAGCGTTGTGCAATTTGGTAAACATCCAGCCTTGCCGAAGGAGCGGGCGGAAGGCAATCCATGGCCTCAAGCTCCGCTGGTCTTTACGTTAGATTATGCATATGAGGAAGCCAAAAGCAAATTCGGACAGGATCCTCGTCAATTTTGCATCCAAACAAAGAAAATTGTCGGCGATGAAAATGGCAATGTAAAAGAATTGCATACGATTCAAATGGAAAAATCATTTGATGAAAACGGCAATGCGGTGTTTAAAGAAATACCCGGCACAGAAAAAGTATGGCCGTGCGATTTAGTCTTTATCGCAATCGGCTTTGAAGGGCCGGAACAGCCTGTTCTGAAGCAATTTGGCGTTGAAACGGTAAACCGGAAAGTGAACGCTCCGTACGGCAAATTTACAACAAATGTAGAAGGCGTATTTGCCGCAGGTGACGCAAGAAGAGGACAGAGCTTGATTGTCTGGGCGATTCATGAAGGAAGAGGTGCCGCAAGGGAAGTGGATCGTTTCTTAATGGGAGCGACGAATTTACCTTAAAATTATATTTTGAAATCCCGGGGCTGTCTAGAAAGTCAATCGCCATTGAAAATAAAAATCATAAACACCGATATATCAACGTTTCTAAAACATTAATGGGGGCGTCAATAAGCCGTAAAAACGACTTATTAGATACCCCCTTTCCTTTATTTTTAAAGCATTTGCATAGCAGGCAGCAAGAAATGCCAGCTTCATTCAGCTCTGTCCGCCCATTCAAAAGAACAAGGGAGCCTCTTTTATTTATGTATGGTACAATGATATTGGGTGATGTGTATGAGCCGCGTTATTTTGCATATTGATATGAATAGTTTTTACGCATCTGTTGAGGCTGCCTTTGATCCGTCGTTAAAAGGGCTGCCGCTTGCGATAGCCGGCAACCCGGAGGAGAGGAAAGGAATTGTTGTGACTTGCAGCTATGAAGCTAGAGCGTTTGGGGTAAAGACGACCATGCCAGTATGGGAGGCAAAGAAGCTTTGCCCGAATTTAATTGTCAAAAAGCCCCGTTTTGATCGTTATCGAAAAGCATCGAAAGCAATGTTTGCGATTTTATGTTCATACACACCGATTGTAGAGCCGGTTTCTATAGACGAAGGATATATGGATGTCACAGACGTCGCAAGACATCCGCTCGATCTGGCAAAAGAAATTCAACAGCGGCTTCTTGATGAGTTGGAGCTGCCGTCCAGCATCGGAATTGCCCCGAATAAATTTTTGGCTAAAACAGCTTCTGATATGAAAAAGCCTTTAGGCATAACGGTTTTAAGGAAGAGGGATATTAAAGAGAAATTGTGGCCTCTTGATGTAGAAGAGATGCATGGCGTAGGGGCGAAAACAGCTGAAAAATTAAAGAAGATCGGAATTCGGACAATCGGTGACCTTGCAAGAGGAAACGACGTTCAACTAGAAAAAATAATTGGTATTAATGGATTAAGGTTAAAAGAAAAAGCAAACGGCATTGACCATCGCCCGGTTGATCCATCGTCCGTTTATGATTTTAAAAGCGTCGGAAATCAGATGACGCTGCCCGAAGATGCAACAAATGAAGAAGAGTTAAAGAATGCCCTGAAAAGTTTGGCGAAATCGGTAAGTCTCCGATTGAAGAAAAAAGAGGCGGTAGCGACAAAAGTTGCAGTGATGCTTCGCTATAAAGACCGGACGACTGTAACAAAAAGTATGAAATTAGAAAACCCAACCGATGATGAAAGAACAATTTTCCAGCATGCTTTGATTGTTTTTCAAAAGCTGTGGAAAAACGAGCCTGTGCGCCTGCTCGGCATAACAGGGCAGGATGTGATGCACAAAAAAAATGCTTTTAAACAGCTTGATCTATTTACTTTTGAAGAAGAAGCGAAAAATGAACCGCTCCATCAGGCGATAGAAAAATTGTCTGAAAAATATGGAGAAGGAATTATCAAAAAAGGACTGAGCATGCATAAAGAGATTGATTCTTTCGGCTCGAGCTTCGGGAAAGATTTTTTCTTTAAATAAGTTTTTTAAGCCTGTACTTTGTATATGGCTTTGACTTGAAAACAATCTATTAATTATGGTATTTTCAGTTCTGTAGAATAGTTATTCGAAATAGAAAGGGACGTATTCATATGTCAAAACAGCAAATAGGTGTTATCGGATTAGCAGTAATGGGAAAAAATTTAGCATTGAATATTGAAAGCAGAGGCTACAGCGTTTCTGTCTACAACCGTTCTTCAGAAAAAACAGACGAAATGCTAAAAGAAGCAGCAGGAAAAAAAATCGTCGGAACGTATAGTATAGAGGAATTTGTCAATTCTCTTGAAAAGCCTCGAAAAATTTTACTGATGGTTAAAGCGGGTGCTGCGACTGATGCAACTATTGAACAGCTTCTTCCATATCTCGATGAAGGAGATATTTTAATTGACGGCGGAAATACATATTATAAAGATACTCAACGCCGCAGCAAACAGCTCGCTGAACGCGGCATCCATTTCATTGGCACAGGGGTTTCCGGCGGGGAAGAAGGAGCTTTAAAAGGCCCTTCCATCATGCCGGGAGGACAAAAAGAGGCTCATGAGCTTGTGCGTCCAATTTTTGAAGCGATCGCCGCTAAGGTAAATGGTGAGCCGTGCACCACCTACATTGGTCCAGATGGAGCAGGACATTACGTAAAAATGGTGCATAACGGCATTGAATACGGAGATATGCAATTAATTTCCGAAGCTTACTTCATTTTAAAACATGTTCTAGGGTTAAATGCTCAAGAGCTTCATGAAGTGTTTGCTGAATGGAATAAAGGAGAGCTCGACAGCTATTTAATTGAAATTACAGCAGATATTTTCACAAAAATCGATGAAGAAACAGGAAAACCGCTTGTCGATGTCATTCTTGACACCGCCGGGCAAAAAGGAACAGGAAAATGGACAAGCCAAGACGCTCTCGATTTAGGAATCCCTCTTCCGATCATTACTGAATCGGTATTTGCCCGTTTTATTTCCGCCATGAAGGAAGAGCGTGTTAAAGCAAGCAAACTGTTGAGCGGACCGAATGTACGGCCTTATGAAGGAAGCAAGGAAGAACTCATTGAAGCCGTTCGCAAAGCGCTGTACATGAGCAAAATTTGTTCTTATGCTCAAGGGTTTGCGCAAATGAAAGCAGCAAGCGAAGAGTATAATTGGAATTTAAAATACGGCGATATTGCCATGATCTTCCGCGGCGGCTGCATCATCCGCGCAGCGTTTTTGCAAAAAATCAAAGACGCTTACGATCGCGACCCTGATCTTCCAAACCTACTGTTGGACCCTTATTTTAAAGAAATTGTTGAAAGCTATCAGGGAGCTTTACGACAAGTTATTGCGATTGCCATCGAAAGAGGAATTCCAGTGCCGTGCTTCTCTGCCGCTCTTGCTTATTATGACAGCTACCGCACTGAAACATTGCCGGCAAACTTAATTCAAGCACAGCGCGATTATTTCGGCGCTCATACGTATCAGCGCGTTGACAAAGAAGGCATCTTCCATACAGATTGGCTGAATAAATAACGATAAAAAGCATCGGTTTTAACCGATGCTTTTTCATTTCGCCATGATTCCTTTCTCGTGAGCACCGTTCTGCTATTTTTCATTTTGAAAAAGGAAAATACAAAATTTTTCTTGATAAAAATTTCAACATAAATTACTATAAATTCAAATAAAGGTTATATATTCCATTAAGATATAAAACTAGACTTATAATTCATTTGCTAAAAAGCGAGATGAGTGATAAAAAATGATCCAATGGATAAAGGATAATAAATTTTCCAGCTATGTATTGTTTTTTATTGCTTTTACATTGTCGTTCATTTCGATCATTCTGTCCATCTATATATCGATGGGCTCAGAGGTGGAAAATATTCCAATCATGCTGAAAAAAGAAGGGGCGCCGGCTTATGCAGTTTTCGGAATTGTCCTCGTGTTTATTATATTATCAGTCATAATGCAATTATTTGTAGGAGCTTCCATTACTCATTTTTTCGTAAAATTTCTATTTAGAATTCCTTTACAATTTTCTTTATTTTATAGAGTTTATCTTATTTTCACTTCTTTTTTAGCGTTATCGATTATTTGGCAATTGTTTATGTTCCGAGATACTTCGAATATTTTTTTCATTGTAGCCAATCCGTTTTTACTCTCAGGTCTTTTTACTCTTTTTATTCTATTGAAAAGAATGGCGAATTTAAGCTGGAAAAAGCCGCTCCTTTTCACCATTTTTTCTTTATTCGTCTATTTGGCTTTTACATTTTTAGGAGGTTGCGTATTTGATGAAGAATACATTATGTGACGTGATCTTTTCTAATATGGCATCAGGATGAAGTTATGCAGTTTATTATAAAGGGTGCACTAAAAGCGGCTTTTAAAATTTAGTACTCTTAAAATATCACATGATTCATCCTTATTCACGAGAAAACCGATCTAAACTTGTGTAAGTGAGTATGATAAGACATGTATTTAAAATTATGCTATTTATTAACGAATAAAATCATCAAAGTATTTATAAACAGGCTTTTTTATTTAAGCGATGGAATTGGATTAAAGTCTAATATTTTTAATCCGATCCTTCAAATACTGAAAAGATATGCTGTTTTTGTATGTTTGGCTGCTTATATATTCTGGTTTGTACTTGCGGTCTTATTCCAAATCTTGTTTCACCATATTTCCTTGCCCATAAAAACATTGAATTTATTGATTATCTTATATATTTTGCAGCTGTGTATAATTCAGGCTGGAAGCGGTGTTAGCGATGAAATTCGCAATTTTGCAATTGAAAGCAGATTTTCAGCAGACATAAAGAAGAAATTGATCATCACTAATGAATTTTTAGGCTTTTTTTTAATATGGCTGTTTCTTTTGATCATGTCATTGCCTTTTTTTATCGTACAGACATATTACAACTCCTATGCAGGCTTTGTTTTTCTTCTGCAAATCTTTTCATTTTTGTTCTTCTATGGGTTTGTGCTGGCATTTATAAAATTTTTATTATTTGTGTTCAAGCGAAGCTACCCCTTTGGAAGCAATCGGTTCATGATTTCTTTCATTTATTTGCTTCTCTGTTTATTCATCAATGGAAAAAAAGAAGATCTTGAATTTTTTGTTGGTTCTGCCGTTCGTTATTTTATTCACGGAGATTTTGCGGATTTTGTAATAAAATTTGTCCCTACCGAAGTCAATTTATATGAGTTGAGAATACATGGATGGCTGTTTTGGCTGGGCATTGTTTTAATAGGAATTTGCTTGTTTTTCTTTCATAAAGCCTGCGATTATTTATTCATTGAAAAGCAAATAATACGATCTTTTTCTAAATACCATTTGCCTAAAAAGAAGTCATTATATATTTTTTTCAATTATATAAGATCAAACGGGATCATCAACAGCCATTTTTTCGTGACGTACACATTAACTGTTCTGCTGTTTCTATTTGTCGAATCTCTTCCTATAAAGGTGAATGATATATCCCTTTTTACAGTTTTTCTATTTATTTCTCTATTCATGAATCATAATCATTCGAATATCATTTTGCTTTGTAAAAGACATAAACTTTCGATCATTCAAACGTCTGTTATGTTTTCGTATATTTTATGGGTTCAATACTTCATTGTGGTGATTTTACTAATTTCTGCGAAGTTGATATCTGCTGATCTGGCAGCATTATCCTTTATTTTATTAGGATTTGCCTTTATATTTTCCAGTCTAATCATTTATTGTACGTTTATTTATCAATTTGAAAAATATTTTATTGACGAAAAAGCGTTTGAAAAATTAGGCGGGATTTTAATCGTTCTCTTTTTTGCCTTCGTTGCTGCTATAAAATCCTTGCTGCGTCTAATAGGTTTAAACAATTTATTTTTAGGAGAAATGCTAAGTCTCATTTGTGTTTGTACAATTTTATTTTTAATTTTTCATAAAATCGATCGAATAAGAGGCTTCTTTTATGAGCGATTTCATTGATTTTTGAATGATGGCGTGCTTGGAATTTACCTAAACAATCGGCTTCTACGAAAATTTATTGATAAAACGCACCATTTTTGTCGCATTATTCACTATGCTAATTTTTGCTGCTTTTTCAACAGCGATCGGTCATGGACAGCTTATCAACATTTCGCTTCATTTTATATAGGCTGGGAAGACAGCGGTCGCGTTGGCTTGCAGTCAGCTTCAATTAAGAATCAACAATGGGATTATGTTGTCTCCTCTTTAAATATAGAGGGAAATGTTAAAAATTAACATAAGTTAGGGTTGAAAAAGATGATTCAAGTTGCGGATTTAAAAAAGTCGTATCGGGCGAAAATGGAAATATTAAAAGGAGTTCAATTTACATTAGAACCAAATAATATCTATTGTCTATTAGGGAGGAATGGTGCGGGAAAAACGACATTGATGAAAATTTTGTCCGGCATTCTAGCTTATGATTCCGGCACGATTATAATAAAAGATAACAAAAAGCTTAATGAGCTTGTTCATTATGTTTCAGAGAAGCCAATTTTTCTAGATTTTTTATCTGGCTTTGACAACTTAGATTTTATTCAAAAAATCTATCATTTGAATATGTCGAAAGATGAATTGGAAAGGTTTTGTGAAGAACAAGGAATTCAGTCGTTTATCCACGAACTGGTCATCAATTATTCGCATGGAATGAAGCACCAGCTGGCTTTAGCCGTTGCTTTTTTAATAAAACCGAGGGTATTGCTGTTGGATGAGCCGCTAGTATCTTTAGACCCGATTAACATTGCTGAAACTTATAAGAAGCTCGTTTCTTATGCCAGAAGGGGAAATATTGTTCTTCTTTCCACGCATATGATCCCGATCGCCCATAAATTGGCCGATGAAATATTATTGCTGAAAAACGGGAAAATTCATCAAGTTGCCAATCAATACAGCGAAAGCGAACTGGAACATTATGTGTTAAATCAAATATAATAATATTTTTGCTGGATGCTTCAGCTATTTCAAAATCGATGCCGTTAATTATGCTGTCGGGCTTAAAACAGCAATTATTGTCAAGACCGAAAAAATCACCGATTTATCATTCTCCAGAATCTCATTGATCCTTTTATTGGAGCCTCTTTTCCCGTAATCGACAGCTTCAAAGGGCTGAACGTTGCAGCCCTAATTGTTTTGGGGAGAATTCACCAGTATGCTGTAAAATCTCCATATAATTATAAAGAAAAGGATATATCCAAAAAAAGAATAGAAATGATTCCAATTAGAAGAATGGATAAACACGCCCGCTCGTTCAGCCGCTTGTTCAAAAATGCAGGCTAAAATACCAATTAAGCAAAGTAGGATTGGGCGAACAAAAGGACGGATTTTATGCATGACGATTAAAAATGAGGCGGTGATAATAGGTAGAATGACGAGCGTAAACAAGATGTTAATAGAGAAGATTTTCGGGAACAATCGTTTTGGAAAGGCGTAAAATCTGCATTCAACAAAAATCAAATCTAAGTATGTTCCAAGTAAAGAGGCAAAAAGTGCTGCAGCAAGTAAAGCAATGTTATTCCTTTCTAAGAAAAATTGCTTTTTTCGCCATGATGGTAAGTTCAATTTTTTCGATTGTTTTACAATAATCTTCATAAATATCCCCGCCTGAAAATGTTTCTTCTTTTAAATAGTGGATGACCTTCCAATCATGGAACCAATCTCCACTGTCCGCGTCTTCGTGTTTGATATTTCCCCAAGCGAATTTTAATTGAGGGCTGTAAATGCGCGGCTCTCCTTTTTTCAACTCGCACTTTTTTGTCCTTCGTTTATAGATTGTGCCTGGCAATGATTCTTTCACATGATGAAAGAGGTGCCCCCAGTAGTCTGCTCTCGAACCTGTATGCTTATTTTTTTTTGCCCAACGCAGCACTCCTTGTAAAACGTTCTCTTGGTGAAAAAGCAAAGAATATAAACGTTTACCTAACATAATTCGTTCATGAAGCGATGCAAAATGCTGCAGCGTCGCTCCGATTAAAGCAGGCTTTGTTTCATTTTCGACATACGGAAAGATGATGTGATTAAATCGCAAAAAATCATAAAGCTTGAAACCAATCGTGTTTAATACGGTCTTTTGAAAATGATGATTTTGAATAACATGTTTTTCTAAATAGTTTTGTTCATTGATGACCGTTGCGATTGCCAGTAGATAATAGTTTCTGTTTTCCCAATAGTGATTCCAGATTGTTTCCATAAATGTTGATACGTTTAAATAGGGGAGGAGGTAAAATAAGTTTCGTTTCATGCGCAAGCTGTGGTGATAAAGTAAAAATTGCGGGAATACATCTTGAAAGATTAACCAATTTCCACGTTCTAAAAATAAAAAGTAGTTTTTTTGCTCCTTTTCTGATATTAGCCTTGATAACAAGTCTCCTTTTAAATCTGTCATATGCCATCCTCCATTCCGGGAAACCATATGTCCTAAGAGCGCCCAATGGATGTCTGGATGCCTGATATAAAAATTTAAATATGCAGCTGTTCTAGTTACGTTGTTAGTGTTGAGTGTATTTGTCACGTTCACAATGGAATCAATGATGTTTTGTTCCCATGTTTGTAATGGAGGCATAGGCTGATTTACGTTACTTTTCATTTTTTCGACGAGATCTTCCTTAATTTTCAAAAGCTGTTGATCGATCAATTTATTGTTGTTCAACCATGGAAAGACCATCCTATTCCTCCCTCATCGAATAGCTTCCATAAAAGCTGAATATGTATAGGAATAAGCTAAAACTTACTACATGAAGTGGTGGTGAATAGGATGAAACAACGAATTGAAGCTGAAATCAATCGATTGGCGGAATTAATCCTAAAGAGGCAAAATTTTGACGGAGCTTGGGATTTCCCATTTGAAACGGGTATTGCCACAGATTGTTATATGATTATCTTATTACGAACATTGGAAATTCATGATGAACAATTCATTCAATCACTCGTTGACAGGATATTAAGTAAACAGGAGAAAAACGGAGCATGGAAGCTGTTTTACGATGAAGAGAAGGGAAATCTATCCACAACAGTTGAAGCATACTATGCTTTACTTTATTCGGGATTCATCGATCAAAACAATACAAACATGCGACTAGCTAGGAAGTTTATCATAAACTATGGTGGCATTGGAAAAGTAAATATGTTTACGAAAGTCATGCTTGCTTTAACGGGCCAAATCAAATGGCCTAAATCCTTTCATCTGCCGATCGAATTCATTTTATTTCCAACTACTTTTCCTGTAAATTTTTTTGACTTTTCCGTTTATGCAAGAGCCAATTTAATACCAATATTGATTGCTGCTGATCGCAAGTTTAGTATAAAGACAAAGCATACTCCTGACTTATCAGACTTATATGTTCATAGAAATGAAGACCTTTGGGACTTGGACTCTTCTGAATGGCGTTCTTTTTTTTCGTTTATATATGACGGCATGAAACAATTAGTAGGTATTCCTTTTGAGCTTCATCGATTGGCATTACATCGAGCAGAACAATATATGTTAAATCGAATTGAACAAGATGGTACCTTTTATAGCTACTTTAGTTCAACATTTTTAATGATTTTTGCTCTGATGGCTCTAGGATATTCGAAAAAGCATCCAGTTATTGTTCGGGCTGTTCAAGGGCTAAAGTCAATGAAGACAACAATAGATGGACACACTCATATTCAATACACGACGGCAACTGTTTGGAATACGGCATTATTAAGCTATTCATTACAAGAAGCTGGTGTACCATCTGCGTCAGCTTCTATTCAAAGAGCAAATCAATATTTGCTTTCTCGCCAGCACTATCTATATGGTGATTGGGCTGTTCATAATCCGTATCAAATACCGGGGGGATGGGGATTTTCAAATATTAATACGATGAATCCGGATATTGATGATACAACAGCGGCTTTACGCGCGTTGCGAAAAGAAGCATTAAATAATCGCTCCTTTTGGGATCGAGGAATGAAATGGCTCCTGTCTATGCAAAACGATGATGGAGGCTGGGGATCGTTCGAAAAAAATGTCAATAAGTCATCGCTATCTTGGCTTCCGATAGAAGGCGGGGAAAAAATGCTTCTTGACCCATCAACGCCTGATTTAACGGGAAGAACGTTGGAGTTTTTAGGGAATTTTACACGATCAAGCTACAATCAAACGTTTATAAAACAAGGGGTAAAGTGGCTTTTAAAAAATCAACGAAGCGATGGTTCTTGGTATGGACGATGGGGAATTTGTTATATTTATGGATCATGGTGTGCATTAACAGGCTTAATCGCAGTAAAGGTGAGAAGAGATCACCCTGCCGTACGAAAGGCTGTGAAATGGTTATACTCCATTCAAAATGACGATGGGGGCTGGGGAGAGTCTTGTAAAAGTGATATACAGAAAAAATTTATCCCTTTACCAGCTAGTACTAGAGTGCATACCGCGTGGGCATTAGACGCTTTGGCAGCGGCAGAAGAAACGGTTACACCACAAATGAATCAAGCAGTGAACTATTTATTAAATTCAAAAGATGAAAATTCATGGACAATCACATACCCAAAAGGTCAAGGCTTACCTGGCGGATTTTACATTCATTATCCAAGCTATGAATATATTTTTCCTTTGCTGGCATTGGCTCATTTTGTAAAGAAATGGTGATTAGAGGATGGAAATTTGTATGCAAAAAGCTACGGCCGTAACATTTTTGATAATTAATTTTTAACCTTTTTACCGAAAAATAGTAGAACGATGTTTCAATGGAAAGCTATCCTCATTTAAAGTGAAATTCGCGAGACTCCTAAAGGGAAAAAGCGATCAGTGTAAGACAAAAGCTATGAATTATTTCCCTATGAGGAGTCATACATGAGAAATTTATGAAAAATAAAAAGGAAATCGCACTAGTTTATAATAATATTAATAGATATAAGGCTTGTAGATTATCAAAATATTTAATCGGATTAACTGTAAACGGTTACAATTTATTTGAGCTAAAGGTGAAATATATGTCAAACAAAAGATGGACATTAACTTTTTTATTCTTAATTATTTTGTTTCTATATGTTTTTATTCAATTTATATGGACGTCAAAGCAGATGGAAGAGACAGTGGAAGCTCTTGACAAAAGGGTTTCCCTACATGAAGAACCTCCGCATTTTATTCTTATTGCTCAAGAATTCGATAATCCATACTGGCGGAAAGTAGAAAAAGGTGCTCAGGATGCTGCAAAAAAGTTTCAAGTAGAAGTTGAATATGTCGCTCCGTTACGAACAAGTATTGAAGAACAGATTAAGTTATTAGAAAAAGCAATTGCTTCTAAAGTAGATGGAATCATTGTTCAAAGTTTGGATGAAGAAACATTTACTCCAATCATTAATAAAGCAATATCCAAAAATATTCCAATTATCACAATTGATACAGATGCTAAAGCGAGCCGTCGTCTTTCCTATGTAGGGACAGACAATTTTGCAGCTGGTCAATTGCTTGGGAAAACCGTGGTAGATATGACAACAGGGCAGCATAAAATTGGGGTTATTATTGGGAGTGAATCATCTGACAATCAACAGGAGCGGCTAGATGGTTTTTTGTCAGTTATTAAACAACATCCAAGGTTAGAAGTAGTGGAAGTCCAAGCATCCAATATTTCAAGAATACAAGCGTCCATTCAAGCTGATATTATGTTAAGAAAATATCCCGATATTTCAGTGATGGTTGGGACAAGTGCTTTAGATGCAATTGGTATGACAGTGGCTGTGAAAAATTTGCAACGATCCGATATTCAAATTTTTGGATTTGATGACGTCGAAGAAACATTATTGGCAATAAAAAAAGGAGAGATTACAGCAACCATCATTCAAAAACCATATGAAATGGGTTTTATTGCTGTTCAATTAATGTCCAAGCATTTGCAAGGACAACCTATTCCAAACGTATATTTTACTTCAAGCAAAAAAGTAGATGCATCAAACGTACAAATGGAGGTAACACCGTGAATATACGGACAAAATTGTTTATCTTTATTCCATTGCTCGTCATTTTACTCAATACTATAGCATTTTTTATTTTTGATAGTGGAAAAAAAGTTCAAAAGAGCTATGACTTCATGGTCCATCGTATTTACTTATACAAACAAATTTCCAATGAAACTCAAGAAAATCTTCGCTATTTAAGCAGCTATCTCATATATCAAGACAAAGAAAATCTTAACTTGCTAATTAAACATAAAGCTAATTTAGAAGCTCTGCAAAGTAATTTAAGCAACAATTCGGCCAGTAATGCTTTAGTAGTTGATAATTACAAAAATATGATCAATACTTTTCTCCAACTGGAAGAAGCTATTTTAACAAACTTAAAAGAAAAAAAATTTCTGGATCAAGCTGATCAATTCAAAGAAATAGAAAGAGTTGCTTCTTTCATTCGGGAGGATAGCCAACAACTAGTAGACATGGAATTGAGTGAATACCAGCCTGTGTATAATAGTATGTTGGCAATTAACGAAAATATGAATAAATGGGGAGGAAGTTTGTTTATTGTAACCACAGCATTAAGTATCGTATTTGCTATCTGGCTGTCTCGAAGTATCGTCATTCCCATTCAGCAGCTTGTTCAAACAGCTAAACAAGTCGCTGCGGGAGACTTAAATACGAACGTGCCGATATACCAGCCAAATGATGAGGTTGGGGTACTAGGAAAAGTGTTTAATCAGATGATTGAAAATTTACGAAAATTAATCTCTAAAAATATGGAAATACTAGAAAAAGAAAAATTAATGAGAGAATTAGAGTTAAAAGCACTTCAAAGTCAAATTAACCCGCACTTTTTATTTAACACATTAAATGTGATCTCAAAGCTTGCATATATTGAAGGAGCTGAAAAAACGAGTGAACTAACCATTTCTACTTCCAATTTATTACGATATAATTTGCGGAAATTAAACGAACCTGTCATGCTGCGTGAAGAAATTGAAAATGCAAAAGAGTATTTTGCCATACAAAAAGCACGATTTCGTGACCGTATTTCATTTCAAATGGAGATTGATAATCATTGTTTAGACCAATCAATACCTGCACTTACGATTCAGCCTTTGCTTGAAAATGCTTTTGTCCACGGGATCGAATCAATGGAATCAGGAGCTGTTATTGAGTTAAGCGTCAAAGAAAAAGAAGGAAGAGTGTTGGTGAAAATTTCGGATAATGGTGTAGGGATGGATGAAAGGATTGTGAAAACAATACTCGAGTCACCATCTTTTTCAATTAAAAAATCAACAGGACATTCAACAGGATTAGGAATGGAAAATGTGTTTCGACGTTTGCGATTATTTTACCAAGTACATGATATCGTGGATATTAAAAGCAAGCAAGGTCGCGGCACCACGATTTTGTTGTCATTACCAAGAGTAAGGGGGGAAAAGATGCATGTATAAACTTCTCATTGCAGATGATGAACCTCTAGAGCGTGAAGGGTTAGAATTGATGATTCAAAAATGTTTGCCCAATCAATTTCAAATTTTTCATGCTGAAAATGGCCGATTGGCGATACAACAGATGGAAAAGCATCAGCCGGAAATTATATTTATGGATTTAAAAATGCCTGGTATTCAAGGACTGGAGGCGATTGAAGAAATAAAAAAACAAAATCCTAAGATTAAAATCATTATATTAACTGCATTTGATTATTTTTCCTATGCAAAAGAAGCCATTGAACTCGGTGTGAATGATTATATTTTAAAACCGGCTAAAAAAGAGAAAATTGTCTCTGTGTTGAAAAAATGTATATCAGAATTAGAAGAAGAATTGCTAAATCGTGAGAAGGAACTGAAAATGAAAGAAAAGCTGGGACACCTTTTTTCAATTAGTGAATCCGAATGTGCCCTAATGATTATGATGGATGCAGTATCAGAAACAGACGTGGATGAATTGCTTTCTCTGTTAAAAATCCCTCACCGAACTAGTGTAGCCTTTGTCATTGAATTTTCCGATATAAAGATGGAAGAGAAACAAGATTTATACCAAATTGTCAAAAGGTATATGAAAAATAAACAAGAGTGTATATGCAGTCCTTTAATCGATCATCGTATGACGATATTTTCGTTTCCTTCCGATCAGGACATGACGAGAAATCAATGGATTACTCTTTCCATGAAATGGTTGAAGGAAATCGAAAAACGAACAAACAAAAAAATTAAAATAGGAATTGGTACTTTGCAAAAGGATATTCAAGGCTTTAAAAAGTCATATCAAGAAGCTCTTCTGGCTGTAACATCTCAACCGTATTTTGGACGGGTAAAACATATTTCAGAAGTAGAGGCTGCACACGATTCAGACAAGAAAGAAAAGAATCGAGCTTTACTAAATTCAGAGAATACGAAGGGACTAGATATAGCACTTCAATTTATTTCTGATCATTTTCACGAAGATATTACACTAGAGGAAGTCGCTCAATTGATGAATTTTCATCCACACTATTTTAGTAAACGATTTAAACAGGAAACGGGCCAAACGTTCTCTGATTTTTTAACACACATGCGTATTGAAAAAGCGAAAGAACTGATGAAACAATACCACCTTAACGTAAAAGAAATCTCTTATTATGTTGGTTATAACGATCCTAACTATTTTAGCCGAGTTTTTAAAAAAGTTACAAAAATGACGCCAAAAGAGTATCGAAACCAACTGCAGAAAAATAAATGATAAATTCGATCACTTCTCCTATACGTGCAGGAGGGGTGATCTTTTTTTAGCACTTTTTTGACAAATATTAAAAGAATCCTATTTTGGTAGTCAGTAAAATTTTTACAGGTGAAAAATGTCCCTTTATAAGTCGAAAAAGTGAAGGAAATAAGAAAGAAATCGTTTTCATATGCGTGATAGGCTTAAAAATGAAAGCGTAAACATTACGAGGGGGGTTTCAAATGAAGAAATGGTGGAAAACTTTATCGATGGCAGCTGCATCACTTGTTTTAGCTTCTGCTTTAACAGGATGCGGCGTTGTTTCATCGGGAGGCGAGGACAAAAACAGTCAAGCAAAAGAAGATGGCGACAAAATTGTGGTTGGTTTCTCAATGGATACGTTAAAGGAGGAGCGCTGGCAGCGCGATAAAGACCTGTTTGAAGCAAAGGTAAAAGAATTAGGAGCAGAAGTAAAAACGCTTGCGGCTAATGGCGATGATGCCGCTCAATTGAATCAAGCAGAACAATTAATTTCCGAAGGGGTAGATGTGTTAGTTGTTGTACCACATAATGCAGAAGCTACAGCAGCTATTGTTGACAAAGCGCATAAAGAAGGAATTAAGGTTATTTCATATGACCGCCTGATTAAAAATGCAGATGTAGACTACTATGTATCTTTTGACAATGTTCGAGTTGGGGAAATGCAGGCGAAAGAGATTGTTAAGCAAGCACCGACTGGAAACTATGTATACATCGGTGGTGCCGATACAGATAATAATGCTCACCTATTCCGTGAAGGAGCTATGAATGTGTTAAAACCGCTTGAAGAAAAAGGGGATATTAAGATTGTTTATGATCAGTTCTCAAAGGACTGGAAGCCTGAAGAAGCATTGAAAAATATGGAAAACGCTTTAACAGCAAATAAAAATAATATTCAAGCAGTTATAGCAGCAAATGATGGCACAGCTGGCGGCGCCATTCAAGCATTAGCGGCTCAAGGACTGGCAGGGAAAATCCCTGTGTCTGGTCAAGATGCAGAGCTGGCTGCGCTGCAACGCATCGTGGAAGGAACGCAAACAATGACGGTTTATAAACCAATTCATGCTATTGCCACGAAAGCGGCTGAAATAGCTGTAGCTGTTGCAAAAGGAGAAAAAATCGAAACAGATCAAAAAATACCGAACGGTAAAATCGATGTTCCATCTGTCCTTCTCGATCCTATTGCTGTAACGAAAGAAAATGTTCTAGATACTGTCATTAAAGATGGATTTCACAAATTAGAAGATGTCTATCAAAATGTTCCAAAAGATCAATGGCCAAAACAGAATTAAATGTTATAAAGGCTGACTCTTACAAAAGAGTCAGACCTTTCTCATTCTATCATGCTGCGAATGGGAGGGAAGATGGTTGTATTCGTTAGAGATGGATCAAATAACAAAAGAGTTTCCCGGAGTGAAAGCATTAGACCGTGTAACATTTAAAGTGAAAAAAGGTGAAATTCATGCGCTCTGTGGTGAAAATGGAGCGGGTAAATCGACGTTAATGAAAGTATTAAGTGGATTATATCCAACTGGAACATATTCAGGAGAGATTCGTATAAACGGAACCCCTGTACATTTCCGCAATATTAAAGATGCAGAAAAGGCAGGGATTGCAATTATTCACCAAGAACTTGCACTCGTTAAAGATTTGACAGTTGGAGAGAACATTTTTCTAGGAGCAGAACCGAAAAAATATGGCGTCATCCAATGGGATCAATTGTTTTATGAGTCATCCGAATGGTTAAATGCAGTAGGTTTAAATGTGGCTCCTCAAACGAAAATCTATTCACTTGGCATCGGGCAGCAACAACTTGTGGAAATTGCCAAAGCTTTGTCTAAAAATACGAAGATATTGATTTTAGATGAACCGACAGCTGCCTTAACAGAGAGTGAAGTCGAAATATTAATGGGAATTTTAGAGGAATTGAGAAAAAAAGGGGTAACATGTATTTACATTTCTCACAAAATGCCTGAAGTTTTTCGTTTAGCTGATTCCATAACCGTCTTACGTGATGGAAAATCCATTGCAACTCTATCCAAAGATGAAACAAGTGAAGATGAAATTATTTCTTTAATGGTCGGCAGAGAATTAACGGAACGATATCCGCAAGCTGAACGAACTCCAAAAGAAACGATTCTTGAAGTGAAAAACTATTCTGTCTGGCATCCAGACATGCCAAAAATGAAGGTAAATGATAATATTTCCTTTTCACTTAGAAAAGGAGAAATCCTTGGAATAGCTGGATTAATGGGGTCTGGTAGATCAGAGCTTGCCACAAGTCTTTTTGGAGCATATGAGGGAAAACGGGAAGGCGAGGTATGGATAGAAGGTAAAAAGGTTCACATTCGCAATGTTCAAGATGCTATTAATGAAGGGATAGCATTAGTGACAGAAGATCGAAAACGCTTTGGTCTTGTTTTAAGTATGGATGTGAAAACAAATACCACTCTTGCCAGTTTGAAAAAAATTAGCAAATGGGGCGTTATGAACCATAATGAAGAAATGAAATCAAGCCAACAGTTTGTCCAGAAGTTAAAAACTAAAACGGCATCTCTCGAAACGAAAGTTGGAGCATTATCGGGAGGGAATCAGCAAAAAGTCGTTATTGCCAAATGGTTGATGTCTAAGCCGAAAATTTTAATTTTAGATGAACCTACACGGGGAATTGATGTAGGGGCAAAATATGAGATTTATCAATTAATGAATCAGCTGGTTAATGAAGGAGTCGCAATCATTATGATCTCATCAGAGCTGCCTGAAATACTTGGTATGAGCGATCGAATTCTGGTCATGAACGAAGGCAGATTTGTGAAAGAACTGACGAAAGAAGAAGCCACACAAGAAAAAATTATGTCAGCAGCAACGGGAGGAGGGAAATAAATGGAATTAAAAGTGACGGCTCAACAAAAGACAAATGTCAAAAAAAAGTCGTTGAAAGATATAATCGGAAAAATTGACGTACGGGCTTACACGATGATTGGTGCCATAGTTGCGATTTGGCTGTTCTTTGGAATTTTGAACGATACATTCTTAACAGCGCGTAACCTTTCAAATTTATTCACTCAAATGTCTGTTACTTCTATTTTAGCGATTGGAATGGTCCTCGTTATTGTTGCCGGACACATTGACTTATCTGTCGGATCCATTGTAGGTCTTACAGGAGGTATTGCTGCCATATTTAGTAACTGGATGGGAATGCCAACGATTGTTGTCATTGTTATCACGTTAGTTGCTGGTGCAATTGTTGGCCTACTTCAGGGTTGGCTAGTTGCCTATCAGGCAATTCCTGCATTTATTGTCACTTTAGGCGGTATGATGGCATTTCGCGGTATCTTAATGGGAATAACGAAATCAACAACCATTCCTATTTTTGATGCGAATTTTATTGCCCTTGGAAGTGCCTATTTTACAAATATGTTTGGGATTGTGTTGGCCATACTAGCAGTAGTCATTTTGGTTATTTTAACAATAAGAAAACGAAAAACTCGCTTAAATTATGGATTTGAAGTAATGCCTCTTTCATTGGAAATCATGAAAATACTTTTTCTTAGCTCACTCATTGTTTTATTCGTCATCACGATGAACAGCTATAAAGGAATTCCGTTTCCCATTATATTTGTTATCGGTTTGGCAGTCATTTTTTCATTTATTGCGAATAACACAACATTTGGCCGTCATATTTATGCAATTGGCGGAAATTCAGAAGCTGCGCGTTTATCAGGAATTAATATTAAAAGTCGCACGATGCTGCTGTTTGTATTTAGCGGATTGTTATCAGCCGTTGCAGCAATTGTGTTAACAGCTCGTCTTTCTTCTGCTACCATTTCGGCTGGTCAGATGTATGAATTAGATGCTATCGCTGCATGTGTCATTGGCGGAACCTCTTTAATGGGCGGATCTGGAACGATTATTGGTGCGATTATAGGGGCCATGGTCATGACATCGCTCGATAATGGAATGTCCCTTATGGGGCTGGACACCTATTGGCAGTACATTGTGAAAGGAAGTATTCTTGTACTAGCAGTCTGGATAGATATTGCAAGCCGTAAAAAAAATAAGTAGTTAAAAATCTGCGACAAAAGGGCTGAACTTTGGATATCATTCATAGTTTCAGCCCTATTTGTATTGGTAAAAATGTACCAGTATGCTGTAAAATTTCCATATAATTATGAAGACTATATCAAACTATGGAAAGCTTGGAATAATCCTCATTTCATTTCCTATTCTTGTGGTCATTTAGGCATCGTATTTCAACGAAGGAAAATCACTAAGGACGGAATGTGATTTATTAAATATAAAATCACATAAATAAAAAAGCCTATAGGTAACTCCAGAAGCAATTAAGAAGTTCGATAACTAAACTTACCTCTTAAATAAGCCTAATTTTTTTTTTTTTTTTTTTTTTTTTTTTTTTTTTTTTTTTTTTTTTTTTTTTTTTTTTTGCTGCTTTTTTCTTCCATTTTTTAAAATGTTGTTGACATGGTTTTTGACCGTTCGGATGGAAATGAACATTTCATCTGCAATTTCACGTATTATCTATGAACTCTAATATTTTTCATTCGGTTGGCGTTAGTTGTGATTGGATTTTTTCCATCTTATATTGATTTTCTATCTTTTTAACTTGCAAAATTCTTTGGTCAAGTCCAAATTATTGTGTAAATTCCCCCTATGAACTTTACTTTCTATAATTTGGATGGGGATGTTTAATAAGTCGTTTTTCGGCTTATAGACGCTCTTTTAATGTTTTAGAAATGTTGATAGATTGATATTTTTCAATGAGGATTTGACTTTTTAGACAGCCTCTATTGGATATATTTTTTAACTATCACTTTTTTGATTAATTCTTTCACAAACCGTTTCGTTTATATCTAAATTCGGTAAAAAATAAATTAAGATAGAAATGAAGAATATTTATGAAAGGAGTGAAAAAATGAAGCAATACCATATCATTGTTTCAGGACGTGTGCAAGGAGTGGGGTTTCGATATTTTACGCAATCAAAAGCGGTCGAGCACCAAATTTCCGGTTGGGTTCGAAACAAGATGGACGGAACGGTTGAAATCGTTGCAGAAGGAGAGGAGCAAAATTTACAGAACTTTCTTGCCTCTATTCAAAAAGGTAGTCCTTTTTCAAAAGTTGAAAATATACAATTAACGGAACATGATGAAGTGGAAGGCTTTCAAAAGTTTGATATTCGTTATTAATTATTAAAGCATCAATATGATAAAACACCCCTATTTGTACAAGGGGTGTTTTAATAAGGCAACACTTTTAAATTGAAAAATGTCATTAGATCGGCCACCAATGGAAGCCGTCTTTGGCAAGAAGTTCATCCGCTTCTTTAGGACCCATCGAGCCTGCCTCATAGTTAGGGAAGGCCGCTTTTTTACGGGACCATGCATTTGAAATCGGATCAACATATGCCCATGATAAGGCGACTTCATCCCAGTGGGTAAAATTCGTGGCATCGCCTTGCATGCAATCATATAGCAATCTTTCATATGCCTCCGGAGTGTTCATGCCGTCGATGCCGTTATTGTTGTAAGAAAGCTTAATTGGTGTAGCCTCTGAGCTTACTCCCGCTTTTTTGGCATTGAGATGAAGCGTAATCCCTTCATCAGGCTGGATATGGATGACAAGCAAGTTTGGAACGCGGTCGCTTTCCTTTTTAAAGTATAGGTTCATTGGAATATCTTTAAATTCGACAACAATTTTTGTTGATTTTTCTTTCATCCGCTTTCCTGTGCGAATGTAAAAAGGAACGCCTGCCCAACGGTAATTGTCAATCAAAATCTTTCCGGCCACAAACGTTTCTGTATTGGAATCGGGATCTACATTTGCTTCTTCTCGGTAGCCGATAACCTCTTTTCCATTAATTATTCCCTTTGTATATTGGCCTCTTACAAAATAGCTGTCGACTTCATTTTCCTGAATTGGCCGTAAAGCACGAAGCACTTTAATTTTTTCGGAACGAATTTCGTCAGTCGTTAATTTAATTGGCGGTTCCATCGCAAGCAAAGCCACCATCTGCAGCATATGGTTTTGCACCATATCTCTGAGCGCACCGGATGTTTCATAATAGTTGCCCCGGTCTTCCACGCCGAGTGATTCGCTTGAAGTAATTTGAATATTGGAAATAAAACGGTTATTCCATAAATGTTCAAAAAGCGCATTGGCAAATCGAATGACTTCAATATTTTGCACCATTTCTTTTCCTAAATAGTGGTCGATTCGGTAAATTTGCTCTTCATCGAATGCGGCACGGATTTCATCGTTTAATTTTTGGGCGGAAGCTAGGTCATGGCCGAACGGCTTTTCAATGACAAGTCTTGTCCATCCGTTTGTATCTTTTAAACCGTGCTCTTTTAAATTGTTAGCGATGATTCCGAAAAATTCAGGCGCCATCGCCAAGTAAAAGACTCGGTTCCCTTCCGTTTGATATTTTTCATCCAAGTCGGAAAGTAAGCTTTTTAAGCTGTGATACGAAGACTGGTTCGATACATCAAACGGATGATAATAAAAATGCGAAGTAAAGGATGTTAGATCGCTGTTGACGGAAACTGCATTTTCAACGGAATCTTTAACATTTTCCCTGAACGTTTCGTTCGTCCATGGTCTTCTTGCCACGCCAACGACCGCGAATTCTTCGCTGATCTTACCGCTTTGATATAAACGGTAAATGGATGGGAATAATTTCCTTTTTGCTAAATCTCCTGTTGCTCCGAATATAATGATGATTGCTTTTGGTAACTGGATTGTATTCACTGAACGTACCTCACTTTATCGTTTTGCTATAAATTTTGCTAAAAATATGTACCCGTTCAAATATTTAATTTTAAAGGTAAACGTACTGTAACGCAAATAATATTTGCTGATTTTTCTGCTAAATATTGAATGAATGTATTATAATAACAGATAAAAAGACATTTGGAGGAGCGAACGTTGAATCTTTATTTTTTAGGAACAGGTGCTGGTCTGCCGGCCAAACATCGAAATGTGTCTTCCATTGCGCTTGAATTGCTTGAAGAACGCGGTTCTATTTGGCTGTTTGATTGCGGCGAGGCGACACAGCACCGGATTTTATATACGAACATCAAACCGGCAAAAATTGAAAAAATTTTTATTACGCATTTGCATGGTGATCATATATACGGACTTCCCGGTTTGTTAGGAACAAGATCCTTTCATGGCGCCGAGAGCCCGCTCGTAATTTACGGTCCTCCCGGCATTAAAGAATTTGTGGAACAAACTTTGAAGTTAAGCTTTACTCATCTTAAATATCCGCTTATTACAAAAGAAATATTTGACGATGAAACCGTTTTTGAGGATGATCAATTCATCGTTAAGGTAAAGAAATTGGAGCACGGCATCCCTTCATTCGGTTATCGGATTATAGAGAAGGATCTGCCCGGAACACTTTTAGCGGATCGATTAAAAGAAATTGGAGTAAAACCTGGACCTATATACAAAAAATTAAAAAATGGCGAAACAGTCCAACTTGCTGATGGAAGAGTTTTGAATGGAAAAGATTTTTTAGGTCCTGTCAAAAAAGGACGGATTGTTTCGATTTTGGGTGATACAAGATATTGCAAGCAAAGCGTCGAATTATCAAAGGATGCGGATGTTTTAGTGCATGAGGCGACATTTGCAAAGGATGAAGAGCTTTTGGCCTACAATTATTTTCATTCGACAACAGTTCAAGCAGCGCAAATTGCTTTAGAGGCAAACGCAAAAACGTTATGGCTGACGCATATTAGCTCGCGATATCAAGGCGAAGAGGATTGTCAAATGCTTCTTGCTGAAGCAAGGGCTGTATTTCCAGAAGCAAGCCTTGCCCATGATTTTTTATGTGTCCCAATTCCTAAAAAGTAGAAAATGGTATGGGGATGCCAAAAATGAAGCTTTCGCCGCCTTTTTTACATAGAATAAAAGAATCGTCTACAGGCATATTTAGTCCTATAATCGGGCAAAAAAATCGTCGACATGATTCTTGCAGAATCTCTGAACTTTCAAAATTTTTTCGGTTGCGGCAATGAAAGAATTATATGTTGATTCAACACTCACTGTATGCTTTGGAAAATGCAATATGCAAACAAAAGCTGCCTCAAAAGGCTTTTTTGAGACAGCTTCTTCTTTTATACGCGCCATCCGCGTTCATATTGTGTCGGCGATTCAATTTTTGCGTTTAGTTCATTAGCTGCATGGTAAGGCCAATATGGATTTCTCAATAATTCGCGGGCGACAAAAATAAGATCCGCCCGGTTGTTTTTTAAAATCTCTTCCGCCTGCAAAGGTGAAGTAATTAAGCCGACTGCCCCTGTTTTGATGTTTGCTTCCTGTCTGATTTTTTCGCTAAATGGCACTTGGTACCCGGGATAAACATCTATATTTGCCGGGACAAGCCCTCCTGAGCTGACATCAATCAAATCGACACCATCCTCTTTCAGCCATTTAGCAATTTGTACGTAATCATTTATCGTCGATCCGCCTTCAACATAGTCACTGGCGGAAACACGAACAAACAACGGGCCTTCCCACACTTTCCTTACGGCTTGGATAACCTCTTTTAAAAACCGGTAGCGGTTCTCTAAGCTTCCTCCGTACTCATCATTGCGCTTGTTTGATAGCGGAGATAAAAATTCGTTAATGAGGTAACCGTGGGCTGCATGGATTTCGATGATATCAAAGCCTGCGTCCTTAGCTCGTTTTGCTCCTAATTGAAATTTTTCAACCGTTTCTTTTATTTGTTCTTTTGTCAGTTCTTTCGGTGTACGGCTGTTTTGATCAAAAGGAATTGAAGATGGGGCGAATATGTCTCCGCTCACATTTGACTTTCTTCCTGCATGAGCAAGCTGGATGCCTGTTTTCGCTCCGTATGATTTGATTTGCTGCACAAGTTCAGCCAATTTTATAATATGGTCATCTTCCCATATACCGAGGTCCAATTCAGAAATTCTGCCTTCCGGCGTAACAGCTGTTGCTTCAAGAATGATGAGGCCCACCTGTCCAACCGCTCTTGAAATGTAATGTGTGAAATGAAAATCTTCAAGAAATCCTTTTTTATTTGCGGCTGAGTACATGCACATCGGCGACATGACAATTCGATTTTTCAATGTGACATCTTTAATCGTAAATGGAGAAAATAATAATCGGTCTTTCATCTTTTATTCGCCTCCCTAAATATTTCCTTTAAAATTTTAGCAATTATGATTATTTTTGTCATATGATCTGCTTGGTAAATATAAAAAAGGGGTTCAGTATTGCTCGCTGAACCCGAGTCCGATTTCAGATTATTGTTCGTTCACCAGTTTTTCCTCCAAAGCGCTGTTTAATTCTTTTGACCGTTCGACTGCCCGTTTCACACAGCTTATAATAGCTTCATCTACGTGATGATTGTTTAGGACGCTTAAGCCGGCTTCAGTTGTGCCGCCTGGGCTCATTATTTCTTTTCTTAGAGTAGACGGCTCTTTGTCAGACGTTTTTAACATTAATGCTGCCCCATAAAGTGTTTGAACAATGAGGGAGCGTGCCATGGACTTTTCTAAACCGATTTCTTCTGCTGCTTTTTCCATTGCTTCTACTATGTAATAAATATAGGCTGGTCCGCTTCCTGCCAGTCCTGTGACGGCATCGAGCTTGTCTTCTTCAACAATTTCAACTGTTCCGATCAATTGAAACAGTTCAACAGCTGCTGACAGGTCACCATCCGTTGCATATTGTCCTTGTGCCAAGGCGGTTGCTGATTGTCTGATGGTAGCGGACGTATTCGGCATTGCTCGAATGACGGGAATACGTTTGTTGAATAATGTTTCAATTGCTTTCGTTGAAACGCCTGCGAGCATGGAAATAACAAGATGGTTTTCTGTTGCGTATTCGCGGACTGTTTTTACTGCCTCGTCAACGTCCTTCGGCTTCATCGCGAAAAAAATCGTTTTTGTGTTGTCAAACAAATGCTTTTTATCTTTTGTAATCGTGACGCCGTATGTTTTTTGCAGCTCCTCGAGCCGCTTTTCATTGGAACGGTTTGTCACAACGATCTCTTCTCTCCGGCACTTGTTCCCGTTGATCAATCCGGATATAATAGCTTCCGCCATAGATCCGGCTCCGATAAATCCAAACTTGTACATAAAAAGAGACTCCTTCCTGATCGTTTTATATGTTTCTTTTGAACTTCTTCCCTATAAACTTAGTTTAAAAGAGAAGAGATTCAGTGGGAAAGGTAGCGAGAAAACGTTTTACTATTCATCTGTTAAGCAACAGAAGCGCATGCTTTGGATGGGCTTGTATGATGAAATGTTTCCCTGCCTTAAATTCTAAAAGCGTTGTAGAATTAATTTTTTATCAGTTCCAACGGCTTGTCAAGTATACTTATGAATTATTCGAATAAAATGACAAATTGATTTATCATGTGTAAAATAAGTTATATTAAAAAATTAAAGGCGGTTTGCAAAAATGTTCAGCAAAGATGCAATTTATAAAATAACGATCCCTATACCTTATCCGATTAAAGATGTGAACGTGTATGTTGTAAAAGGGGACGCATTGACATTAGTGGATGCAGGGATGAAAACGGAGGAAGCGTGGAGAGTTTTTGAACATAAGCTGAAGGAAATAGGGCTTGTGCCTGAGGATATTGAGCAGGTCATTCTTACCCACCATCATCCTGACCATATCGGTTTGCTCGATTTTTTTGATGGCGATCTTCGTGTTTTGGGCCATCGTTTGCTTGCTCCTTGGCTTTCTCATGATGTGCGTTTTTTTGATCGGCAAAAGGAATTTTTTTTAGAATTATTGAAGCAGTTTGCCGTCCCGGAGTCGTTTGCGTCACACTTAGATCATCTTGATCTTTCCTTATATCCACGCAATCATCCGCTGACCTCCTCCATTCAAGAAGGAGATGAAATAGACGGGATGCCTGGGTTTACAGTCATTGAGACTCCTGGACATGCCCAAAGCCATATCGTTTTGTACAATGAGGAAGACTGCCGAATGATCGGCGGCGATCATTTGCTGAAAACCATTTCCTCCAATCCTGTTCTTGAAATGCCGTATGAAGGAAAAGAGCGTCCAAAACCTCAGCTGCAATATAATGAATCTTTGAAAAAGCTTTTGCATATTCCGATTTCTGTTGTCTTTCCGGGTCATAAAGATGAATTTTTCGATCCTCACCTGTTGATTCGGAACCGTTTAGACAAACAGCATGAACGCGCGCTCACCGTATTAAAGCATTTAGAAAAACAGGAAATGACGGTGTTTGCTCTTTGCAAGCTTCTTTTTCCGTCTGCTTATCAACAAGAGCTTTTATTTGCTATATCAGAAACTGTTGCTCAGCTTGATTATTTAGAACAATATGGAAAAATTAACAAAAGAATAGAAAATGGCGTTTTACTTTTTTCCGCGCAACGAAGAGGTGACAAATAAATGAATTCGCGGCTTAAAGATCGATTGGTAGTTATTACGGGGGCATCGAGCGGGATCGGGGAAAAAATCGCAAGGATCGTTGCAGAAAGCGGTGGACATTTAGTTTTGCTGGCTAGGAGGAAGGATCGTCTCAAGAAACTTTCGGATGAGCTTCAAGCCTCTCACTCTATTTCTTGTACATATTACGAACTGGATGTCAGTGACCTTGACGCAGTTTCCGAAGTATTTACGGACATCACAGAGAATTTTGACCGAGTGGATGTTTTAGTCAATAATGCTGGTTTTGGTATTTTTCGAAATGCAGAGGAAGCAACATTCGAAGAGATGCAGCAAATGTTTAAAGTAAATGTGTTCGGATTAATTGCTGCGACAAAGCTGGTTCTTCCGAAGATGCTGGCCCAACGGGAAGGGCATATTATTAATGTCGCCTCTCAGGCTGGCAAAATAGCTACTCCGAAATCAAGCATCTATTCTGCTACAAAACATGCTGTTTTAGGCTTTACGAACAGCTTGCGGATGGAAGTGGCGGACCGCGGGATTTTTGTAACATCTGTCAATCCGGGTCCAATTGAAACGGATTTTTTCAATCTTGCCGATACGTCAGGGGATTATGTGAAAAACGTCCAACGCTGGATGCTTAATCCGGAAGCTGTTGCACAAAAAATCGTGAGCGTGATGCTGACAAATAAACGGGAAATTAATATGCCTGTTTGGATGGAGCTTGGCGGGCTTGTTTATCGTCTCATGCCCTCCCTATTTGAAAAAGTTGCCGGAAATTTGTTTCGGCAAAAATGACCGGGAGCATTATGCAGGAAATGAACAGAAAGCTGAAGGCGGACTTTTCGCTAAAATCTCCGCTCTCACTTCTGAAAAGGCGCGTCAAGCGTCTTTTTATTTTGATAAAAAATTCAGCTCTTTCACCGATTTGTCTCCAACTTAAATCTTCTAAAAAACGCGGCTGTATTTTGAATAAGCTTTCCAAGCTTAATATCTGTTTTTCGATGCCGTACTTCGTTGTTATGCTCCTTTTGTACCGCGAAAAATGGCGCAAATTCCCATTGAAACCGAACGTATATTCCCATACAATGAAAATAAAATAAAACCGAACATACATTCTCATGAGGGGATGATGGAATGAATTATGAATCGTTTCCAAACCGGCATATATTATGCATCGATATGAAAAGCTTTTATGCGAGCTGTGCGGCGGTCATACTTGGGCTTGATCCTTTAACAGCCCACATTGCTATCGTTGGGGACAAAGAGCGGACAGGAAGCATTGTATTGGCCGCTTCACCAAAACTGAAGGAAGATTTCGGAATTCAAACCGGATCCCGCTTATTTCAAATTCCAAACGACCCCCGCATCCGCCTCATCACTCCGAAAATGGCGACGTATTTACGGATTTCTGCTGAAATTACTCGGCTGCTGAACCGCTATGTTCCGAAAGAAAACATCCATGTTTACAGCGTAGATGAATGTTTTATTACTGCGGATGGAACAGAAAGACTTTGGGGGGATGCGCATAGTCTGGCCGAAAAAATTGTGGAAGATTTACGAAATGAATTTTCTCTCCCATGTGCGGTCGGGATCGGTCCAAACATATTGATGGCGAAGCTTTGTCTAGATTTGGAGGCGAAAAAGAAAGGTATAGCGGAATGGACGTATGATGATGTCAAAACGAAGCTGTGGAGCATCAAGCCGTTGCGTAAGATGTGGGGGATTGGGGCAAGACTTGAAAAAACGTTAAATCGAATGGGAATTTTTACAGTCGGTCAGCTCGCAAATTATCCGTTAGAGCTCCTTGAAAAGAAGTTCGGCGTCATGGGGAATCAGCTTTATTACCACGCATGGGGAATAGATCTTTCCGACATAGGCTCTCCGATTATGCTGGGGCAAATCAGTTTTGGAAAAAATCAAATATTGCTTCGCGACTATCCGGACCCCGAAGAGGTGAAATGCGTCATCTTAGAAATGTGCGAGGAAGTGGCAAAAAGAGCGAGGGAACACCGGATGGCGGGGAGAACAATCAGCCTTGGAATCGGCTACAGCCAAAAGGAAGGCGGAGGAGGATTTTACCGTTCAAAAACGATGGATGTCTCAACAAATATTACGATGGATCTTTATCGAGCCTGCCTTTTGCTGTTTGATCGTTTTTATGAGGGGAAGACAGTCAGAAAAATTTCCATCTCTCTTTCCAACGTGGAAAAAGACAGCGGCATGCAGCTTGATTTGTTTAGGCCGAACCGCATAAAAGAGCATCGTTTAGGATATGTAATGGATGCGATTCGGAACAAGCACGGCTCCAATGCACTGCTGCGCGCTGTTTCGTATACGAAGGCAGGAACGAGTCTTCACCGCAACAAGCTGATCGGCGGGCATTATGCGTAACGAATATGAAGAAAAGAAAGCAAAGGATGGGATAAACAATGATTCAGGATCGTGGAAGCATAAAATGGACAGCTATGATGCTGCCCGAGCATGTGAAATTACTAAGGAAATACAATGAAAGTTTAGATAAAGTCGAAAAACCGGTTTTAGATGAACAAAAATATGAAGAATTTAATGAAGTTATCTGTGAGGCTATGGAAGAGAACATTACTCTACAATTCACCTATTATCAAAAAGGTGAAATAAAGAAGCTTGTCGGCAATATTCATTATATCGATCAGCTAAAAAGAGAATTACGAATTGTTGATTACTTGACTAAAAAACATGTTTTAAAATTAGGAGATATTATTGAAATTGAGCAATACTAAGAAAACAGCATTAGAAATACAAATTTAATAGGGGTAGCGTAAGGTCAGGAAAATGCAGATTTACAACGCTTAGAAAATGACGATAATTAACAGCCCAATTTCTAAAAATTTGAGAAATTGGGCTTTTTGCTACTCTACCATCGGCGCCCTATAATGGAATAACTAAAACATGATCTCAATCTTAAAATCAATTAATTTTTCTTTCACTAAAAAAGCACCCGTTAGTGAATAAGTGACATTCACGGTTAACTAAAAACAATTAAGTTTCACTCTGCCACTATAGGGTCATTTTCTGGAATAAGTAAGAGAATTATTTTCTTAGCTCCTGTAATAATTTACACTTATTAAAAAAGCTTTGACATTAGCTGTGTCAGGGCGTCCACAACAAGAGTGTTGGGGCATGAAAAAGCGTTTTTGTAGCTATCAACTTCTTAAAGCCTCTCAGAAGCCCTCACAGGCTTTCTAAGGGCTATCCTATTCTATTTCCGCCAAAAAGTTGAACAGTCTGCTTTATCCTGAATATTAAATTCAATCATTTTCTCAAGCAATTCGTAATTTACCGGCTCATTCCACGGAATTCGAAACAAGCCTTTGGTAGCGCTGTAGCCAGCTTGGGCGATTTCATCGGCAAAATGCATCATTGTCTTTTCTTCAGGTGAAACGCTCAAATGATGCTTCGCTGTGGAAAAGCCGATGATAAATGTGCCGTGATCGGTAAACATTGGCGTATTCCACTTGATTTGCGGTTTCAAATTTGGGAATTTATTAGCAACCCACGCCAAAATTTCCTCTGTTCGGTCGCGGTGGTCGGGGTTATCGATACCTGCTAAATATTTTGCAAAAACTTCCATGTCTTCCTCCTTCGATATTATGCTATTTCCGCCAAAAATTCGAATTCTCAGCCTTATCCTTGATATTAAATTCAATTATTTTCTCAAGCAATTCGTAATTAACTGGTTCAGACCATTGAATTCGGAACAAGCGTGAAGAAGCGCTGTAGCCAGCTTGAACGATTTCATCAGCAAAATGCACCATTGTTTTTTCTTCGGGTAAAATGCTCAAATGATTCTTTGCTGCGGCAAACATAATGATGTATGTGCCGTGATCGGTAAATGTGGGTTTGTTCCACTTGATTTGCGGTTTCAAATTTGGAAATTTATTAGCAACCCACGCCAAAATTTCCTCTGTTCGGTCGCGGTGGTCGGGGTTATCAATACCTGCTAAATATTTTGCAAAAACTTCCATGTTATTTCCTCCTAAAATAAAAATCGTTCAGAGAAGTTCCTCAAACCCATTCGTCGTTAAAACTCCTCACAGAACCGCTCAGAACACGACACCTATTTCCACTATATATTTTACAACCTGAATAGTCAAAATGGCTTAAAATGCAAATTAGTTTTGAAATTTTCCATCCGAATGTAGAGTTAAAAAAAGGTTCGACCATTTAAAGCAAATTATAATAAAGATTGATAAAACAATGATATTGTGAAACAATTTACTTAAACTGAAGGAAAGGATACAGCACCAAATTAAATGAATATTAGTTTAATTTATGCTGTATCTTTTCGCTAGTCAACTACACGAGCCGTAGCAATTCAATGACCGAATTGCTACGGTAATCAGTTTATGATTTAAGGATGGCTGATAACTTGAAAACAAATGCTAGGTATCAAACTTGGATTCGAATGAATAAACTACTAATTTTTTTGCTTTTTTCACTTTTATTCATTTTGTTGACATTCTTACCTATTAATTTATATCTGCGAGTTTTGTCAGGTATTATAGCGTTACCATTAATTTATATTACATTTATCCTTTCTTATTCTTATTACCAATTCGCAGCATTTGGGGGAAATTATCAGTCAAAAATACATGACTTAATTGTTGCCAAGGTGAATTGGGATGGGCAAGGAAAAATACTGGATATAGGAACAGGCAGCGGTTCACTGATTATAAAACTTGCAAAGGCTTTTCCTGAGTCTCTATTAACTGGAATTGATTATTGGGGCGACGATTGGGAATATTCGAAAGATCAATGCCAACGAAACGCTGAAATTGAAGGGGTTTCTGATCGAATAAATTTTCTGAAAGCAAGTGCCACAAAACTGCCTTTTAAAAATGATGAATTCGATATAATTGTAAGTTGTCTAACATTTCATGAAGTTAAAGATGAAAGAAATAAAACAGAAGTAATGAAAGAGGCATTAAGAGTGTTAAAACCTGGTGGTGGATTTGTCTTTTTAGATTTGTTTATGGATGAAAAAATATTTGGGGATGAAAAAGAGCTCTTAAATTCCTTAAAGAAACATGGTGTATCTGAATTGAAAAGCTACAAACTCGCTAAAGTAATGAAACTGCCAAAGCTTTTATTGAACAAAAAAGTATTAGGGAATGCAATGATATTGATTGGAAGAAAATAGACGTGTCATAATTTGCTTGTGAAAATAACGCTGATTTCTCACAAATAAAAACAACAGCTTTATTCAACTAACCCGGCTAATAGTTTGTCAATATTTCTCTATAAATGTTTAAAAAACGTTAATCGGTTATGTTCATTCTGCTTCAATAAGCGGAGAGAGCTAAAATATGATAGAATGGAGGCAAAATTAAAAAAGGATGATTTTAGCCTATGAACATTTCGTTTACAAACGCAGCGAAAGCAAAACTTAAAGAGATATTGGAAATGAACGAAAACCGCTATATAAAGCTGAAATATGATACAGATGGCTGCGGCTGTGTCATGAGCGGTGTTACTGTTCTTTGGCTTGTGAAAGATCTTGATGAGGATGATATGAAAATTGATACAAATTTTGTCCCGGTGTACGTGGAGCGATCAAAGCTTGTTTTTTTAGATGATGAATTGCAAATCGATTATCACGGGCAAAAACAAATATTCATGCTCAAAAGTCCAATGCAAATTTACAATCCAAGAATGAGCTGCATTGTGAAATGAGGGAACAAAATTGAAGGAACGTCTAGCTTCTTTAAAGAACATTGCTTTAAATAAAACATGGGTGTCCTTTCTCCATGACAATCATCCGTACACCCTTCTGCATTGGTCTGTAGGAGGAATGGGATATGAAAAAAAGGATGTGTGGCTGATTCAAGATGAAATGACGTTTGAAGCGGAAGAGTTTGCCACGATCGATGAAGCAATTGCATGGATGGAAAAAAACATGCAGAATATTCACGATGTATTAGGATAAAAAAGAGCATGCATTGGTCAAAGGAAGGGAAAAAACATGAAAGATGCATGGAATCTCAAAGATCAGATCGGCGAAGAAAAAGCGAAAAAGCTTATAGATATGAAGAAGCAAATTGAAGAAGAAAAGGAGAAATTAAAAAAACTGGAATTGGAGCGTAAAAGAAAAGAGGAACAAAAGCGGGAAAAACAGAAAAGCTTTGCTGAATTGCTCGCAGAAAGCGACTTGAAATGGGAAGATTTTAAATAAAAAGCTGGAAAGGAGGCTGTCCAAAAAGTCAGGATTCACTGACTTTTTGGAGCCCCTTCATTTTAGGGACTTATCGGATAGACCATTTTTCCTGTCTTGTTTATATCCTCCAGAAGTCTTATGAAGGACTTTTCTTATGCTTTTTTTCTTCATTAGGTTCTTCAAAAGTTGTATGACGGACATTCAGCATATACAACTGCTTCTTGTTGGACTTCATTGCCTCTATGAAGGACATTTACAAATTTTATTTGATTATTTTTGTCCTTCACAGTAGTATTTTTCCCCGATCCTTCATTTTAGGAACTCATCGGACAGCCCCTTAATTCCCAACATTTATTATGCCGCCATGAATTTGTTTAGAAACACTTTCTTTTATAAATGAAAAAGAATTCCCACAAGAGAATAGATAATGACAGTTGAAAATAAGATTGTCATATGAAACAGAGAATAAAGAAACATTGATTTTGCCCATTTCTCTGAATCCATCTTTTTATAGCCGAAAATGCTTAACATAAGCCACAGAACGCTTAAAAGAAGGGCTACTAGCATAAGACCGAGGCTTAAAGGCCCAAAAAGAAAGCTTGCTGCAATTAAAATAATTAAATAAATATTCGTTTGTATATATGCTCTTTTAACACCTTTGACAACTGGGAGCATAGGGACCTTCGCAGCCTTATACTCATCGTGCTTGCGAATAGCTATAGCATAAAAATGAGGCATTTGCCAAATAATTGAAATCACAAACAGACCAAGAATGGCTGGATGTGTCACGTCCGGATGAACAGCAGCCCATCCGATGAGAGGGGGCATTGCTCCAGAAATACTGCCAATTTCCGTATTATAAATTGTTCTTCTCTTGCTCCACATCGTATATGGGACAACATAAAAAAACAAACCTAGAAACCCTAGGAATGCTGCTAGAGGAGTTGTTAATGCAAGGGCTGCAATTCCTAAAATAGACATACAGATTCCAAGCCATAATACTGTTTTAGGCTTTATTGCTCCTGTCACAGTCGGTCTGTTTTTCGTCCTTTCCATGATAGAATCTATATCTCGGTCATATAAGTTGTTAAAAGCTCCAGCTGCACCCATTACGAAAATCGATCCAATCAAAGCAAATAACATTTCCGGCAATTTCTCAAACAGGCTGATCTGATACGTATACAATGCCAATGTCAATCCAGCCAACATCGGAACGAGATTTGATTGAATAATTCCAATTTTACAAGTTTCAGCCAAAATTTGGGGCAAAGTTGGTTTCTGTGTTGTAAGGCTTTCTTCTTTTCGCATTCTTCCCCTCTTCCTTTTTCACTCATGATCTATAAATCTAGGAGGACATTGTTGATAGTTGCGTCCAGCATAATGTGAAATTATAATTTGTATACTGATTAGAATTTATATACTATTTGGTATGTTAATGCTATATGGTATGATTGTCAAGAGAGAGGGAGGATAGCAAATTGGTCAGACGAAGATTAACCCAAGAGGAGCGAAAAAAAGAAACGCGGCAATTACTTTTAGAGTCAGCTGTTGAAATCTTTGCTCGATTCGGCTTTCACGGCGCTTCTGTTGATAAAATTGCAGAACATGCCGGATTTAGCAAAGGGGCGGTATATGCCCATTTTCGTTCCAAAGAAGAGCTCTTTTTAGCTATTTTGGAGCAACAAATGCAATTGCATGTGGACAACATTCTTCAAGTCATAGACGGACAGCATTCGCTTTCACATTTTATCGAAACGATGGATGAATATTTCCTGTCAGTTAGGCAGAAAAATCGAACGTGGAGCATGCTTAACATGGAATTTTTTCTTTATGCGATGCGTGAAGAATCGATACGCCGAAAATGGTCTGACATGATAACGGAAGCGGTACAACAAATTTCCAAGGCGATTGAAAAATTGAAGTCGAAAGAGAATAACGATTCTGCTCTATCTGCGGATGAAATAGCATGGACTATTCTTTCGTTAGAAAACGGTTTAGCGATATTTTATTATATTAGCGAAGACCGTGTGCCCCTTCATTTATATGGAAAAGCACTGCAAAATTTGCTTAGATCCCCTCATTAGAAAATATTCAAGCTTAAACGGATTTCAAAATATATTAGTCCAAAAATTTTTCAAGATAGGAATGGACGGCGCTGTTCAATGAACCGATACATATAGTTGTAAATCCGGTTTATGTGCTATGAACAATCGTTTAGCCATTGAGATTGCAACACGATCGTGCGAATCCCATCCGTTTCGGTAGGAACATCAACTGGATAGCTAAATTGAATTTTCAACAGTCATGTGAATCCGAAAATAAATAAGCGGGGATCGTCCCCGCCTGTTTTAATCGCGATGGATTGTATAAAGAGACTGTTTTGTTGCGTTTATAAGCGCTTCGTATTCTTCTTCCAGCAGATCTTTTGCTTTCGCTGCTTGGACATTTTCAAGCAGCTGCTCTTGCTTGCTCGCTCCGGCAATGCAGGAGGCTACAACACGCTGATGAAGAACATATTTTATGGCTGTTTCCGTCCGAGTGCGATCCGGGCATGCTGAATCGATGCTGTGCAAAGCTTCTTTTAATTCATCGAACGTGTAGTCTAAATACCCATTGTTCTTGACGCGCTCAGAGGCTTTTTCGAGCGGGCGCTCTGTCAAGAGGCCTTGAGCCAACGGCCCTCTGGCAATAACAGAAACGTTATGCTCCTGAATCAAAGAAAACCATTCTTCTGGGCGCCGGTCAAGAAGGCTGTATTGCATCATGATTGAAACGATATTGGAGCGTTTCAACCATTCTTTAATAACGTTCGGCCGAATCGAAGAAATGCCGTAGTAGCGGATGACGCCTTCCTGCTTTAACTCTTCGAACGCTTCAATCGTTTCATCGATCGGGTCGTCGATTGTTCCTCCGTGAAGCTGATATAAGTCGATATAATCTGTACCCAGCCGTCTGAGGCTTTCTTTCACTTCTTCCTTTATGTATTTCTTGGATGGATCCCACCACCATCCGTCTTTGCCAACTTCAAACCGATTTCCTACTTTTGTTGCTAAAATGATATCGTTTCGACGCGATTTAAGAGCCCTTCCGACAAATTCTTCATTCAGGCCTTGATCATAAAGATCTGCTGTATCAAAAAAATTAATCCCCAATTCAAGAGCTTGGTCAATCAGCGAACGCGCATGCTTTTCGTCGCGGCCAAGCGACATGCATCCAAGACCGATTTCGCTCACATACAGCTCGGATGTTCCTAATCTGCGCTTTTTCAAAAAGATCACCTCTCTTTTTCTCTTCTAATTTGAAAGTAGTATAAACTTTTTGAAAAAGCAAATGTTTCATATTCATGATGAAGCCATTCATAGACTGTTTTATATCGTTTTGCGGCTTCCTTTAAGCTGTAAGCAATTTCCTTCGGCTTTCCGATCATCACGACCCGGTTATAATTCCGATACATGAGCAATCGCTCCGCCTCCTTTTTAATTATGGTAGAATGTATGAAGAATGATTGGATAATAGAACAGGAGTTGAATATATGAACCGTTTAAACGAGGAAACGATTGCGAAGGAAAAAATTTTTTCAGGGAAGATTATTGATGTATATGTGGAAGATGTCCGTCTCCCAAACGGAGAAAATGCGAAACGTGAAGTCGTGAAGCATCCGGGTGCAGTTGCCGTGATTCCTATTACAAACGAAGGGAAAATTGTCATGGTGAGACAATATCGCAAAGCTTTAGAACGCCAGCTTGTGGAAATTCCTGCCGGAAAGCTTGAAAAAGGGGAGTCACCTGAAATCACAGCAAGAAGAGAGTTGGAAGAAGAAACGGGCTATGGATGTGAATCATTAAAACATGTCATTTCGTTTTATACTTCACCGGGCTTTGCTGATGAACTCGTTCATCTTTATTTAGCTGAAGGATTGATAAAGCTGGAAAATAAAGCGAGTTTGGATGAAGACGAGTTTGTCGAGGTGCTGGAAGTAACCCTTGAGGAAGCGAGAAAATTGATAGAAGAAAAAGAAATTTACGATGCAAAAACTGCTTATGCAGTTCAATATTTAACATTAAAACAATTGAGTGAGGAGATATGAACGCTTTTTTCGCAGATTTGCACATTCATATTGGCAGAACAAATACAGGAAAACCGGTAAAGATTACGGGGGCCAAGTCGCTGACGCTTGAAAATATTTTTATAGAAGCAGCTGAGAGCAAAGGTATGGATATAATTGGCATCATTGATTGCCATGTCCCCGAAGTAATCAAGGAAATTGAAGATGGCATCAGAAGGGGAAAGTATGAGGAATTAATGGAAGGGGGAGTCCGCTATCAAAATTCGACACTTATTTTAGGTACGGAGCTTGAAATATTTGATGAACATTGCAATGGGCCGATCCATGTTCTATGCTTTATGCCGACTTTAGAAAAGATGAAGGAATTTTCCCATTGGCTCAGCTCCCATTTAAAAAATATTCATTTAAGCTCTCAACGGGTATATGTTGAAGGGAAAAGACTTCAGCATAAAGTGAAGAGCTTGGACGGATTGTTCATTCCGGCGCATATTTTTACTCCTTTTAAAAGCTTGTACGGAAAAGGGGTTCAGCGAAGCTTGACAGAAGTTTTTGATCAAACACTCATCGATGCGGTCGAGCTTGGTTTGAGCAGCGATACTAACATGGCAAGCCGTATTCGTGAACTAGCTTCCTATCCATTTTTAACGAACTCAGACGCCCATTCATTGCCAAAAATCGGGCGGGAATATCAGAAGTTGTTGTTAAAAGCGCCGACGTTTCAGGAATTGGTGATGGCGATCAAAAAAGAAAACGACAGAAAAATTGAGGCGAATTACGGATTAAACCCGAAACTTGGAAAGTATTACGAAACGTTTTGTGAAGCGTGCCAAAAAACAGTAGGCTTGACAGATGAGGGATGCTGTCAAATATGCGGAGGAGTAAAAATTACAAAAGGTGTAAAACAGCGGGTTGAAGAACTGGGGGATAAAACAAATCATGTGGAGAAAAGGCCCCCTTATATTCATCAAGTCCCGCTAGCTTTTCTGCCTGGCATTGGCCCTAAAACATTAAAAAAATTAAAGCATTATTTTGGAACGGAAATGAATATTTTACACAAAGTTCCGTACGCCGATCTTGTCGAAGTGGTTCCGGAAAAAATCGCCGCTTCCATCATCTCGGCAAGAGAAGGCACCCTTTATGTGCAATCAGGGGGAGGAGGAAAATACGGAAAAGTGGAAGGTGCGTAAATTTTCGCGCCTTTTCTTTTTTTCTAGTAAAAATACGAATATGTACCATCCGTTCTCTCATACAATCTAGTAAAGAAAGACAGGAGAGGATAGGATATGCAGAATATTCAGCGTTTTTTACTAAAACAATTGAAAGATCAATCAACCGTCTATTTATTTGTGCTTATATTGTTCATAATGGGAGTAATTTTTGGCGCAATCATCGTAAACAGCATGAGCATTACGCAAAAAGAAGATCTGTATTATTATTTAAACCTGTTTTTTGGACAAGTATCGGACGGAAAACTTGCCAGCTCGTTTGAAATGTTCAAGCAAAGTTTTTTCCACAATACAAAATATGTAGGGCTTATGTGGCTTCTAGGCATTTCGATCATTGGTCTGCCGATTATTTTTATCATGTTATTTTTAAAAGGAATGGTCGTTGGATTTACAGTCGGATTTTTAGTAAATCAAATGAAATGGGGCGGATTTTTGCTGTCATTCGTTTCCGTTTTGCCGCAAAATTTGCTGCTGATACCTGTGTTTCTTATTATGAGCGCATCGGCAATTTCTTTTTCCTTCAAGCTCATTAGACAGCTTTTTGTAAAAAGGTTCCACGATCAGCCGTTTAGAATGTTTGCAGGCTATGCAGTCACATTTTCTTGCTTGATCGCCGTTATATTGCTCGCTGCAATGTTAGAAGCATATGTTTCCCCGATCCTGATGAGAGGGACGATCGATTTTATTTATAAATAATAATTATTATTTAATATAAATTTTATTTTTTAATTTAAAATTATTTCAGTTGGACACTTTCTTTTATTTTGTTATAATATATGAGGAATGCGGCGAGGGAGGGAAAGTGTCATGGAAAACCGCATAGAGCGTATAAAAAAGCAGTTGCATTCTTCAAGCTATAAATTAACCCCGCAAAGGGAAGCAACCGTTCGTGTTTTGCTTGAACATGAAGAGGATCATTTAAGTGCCGAAGATGTTTACCTCCTCGTTAAGGAAAAATCGCCTGAGATCGGGCTCGCAACAGTGTACAGAACGCTGGAATTGTTAACTGAGCTGAAAATTGTTGATAAAATAAACTTTGGAGACGGGGTTTCCAGATATGATTTGCGCAGGGAAGGAGCCGCTCATTTTCACCATCATCTCGTATGTATGGAATGCGGTTCCGTTGATGAGATTCAGGAAGATTTATTAGAAGATGTTGAAAAAATTGTCGAACGAGATTGGAAGTTTAAAATTAAAGATCATCGTCTAACTTTTCACGGCATATGCCACCGCTGTCAGGAAAAAGAAGATAACAAGAAAGAATAAAGCCTTTTCCGCGAGGGGAAAGGTTTTTTTATATTATATACGTATAAAGATTGTCCAGACGGTCATATCTTTAAATATAAGAAAATATGGCCTTGTGGAGGACGAACATGGAAAAATGGACGAAAACCGTAAAGAATATGCTTAAAATTTTTATCTTGTTTACAGGATTTACGATTTTGTTCTACTATGCTATTATATGGGTTAACTTGGAATATCAAGATTACCATCGCTATGACGAGCCTGAAGGATCTGCCGTAAAGGTGACAAGCGTTGTGGAAGAACAGAACGATAATTGGCTGAATCGCTTAATATTCTTTTATTTAAACGGGGAGTAGAGAAGATTGAACGATCATATCCAAGATTTTATTCATTATTTGACCGTTGAGAGAGGACTTGCGAACAATACGATCGTTTCATATGAGCGAGACTTGAAATCGTACAAGCAATTTTTGAACGAAAAACTGAATATTCAAGAAGTGCAAAATATTCAACGCTATCATATTTTGCAATATTTGCATTTTTTGAAAGATCAAGGGAAATCCAGCAAGACAATCGCCCGGCATATCGCCTCAATCCGCGCTTTCCATCAATTTTTGTTAAGGGAAAAAGCTGCGGATGAAGACCCGTCCGTCCATATTGAAACACCGCAGATTGAACGGAAGCTTCCGAAAGTGCTGTCTCTTGAGGAAGTGGAGCGGCTTCTTGAAACGCCTGAGCTGACCTCACCGATTGGATATAGAGATAAAGCAATGCTTGAACTTTTATATGCGACAGGTATTCGGGTGAGTGAAATGGTTCATTTGAATCTTTCAGACGTCCATTTGATTATGGGATTTATCCGATGCTACGGAAAAGGGAAAAAAGAACGGCTCGTTCCGATTGGAGAAAAAGCAACAAAAGCGCTGGAGGAATATTTGGAAAAGGGCCGGCCAAAGCTTGTAAGACAGAAGCATAAAACGGATGCCTTATTTTTAAACCATCATGGAAAAAGAATTTCCCGCCAAGGATTTTGGAAAAATTTAAAATCGATTGCGGTTAAAGCAGGAATACAAAAAGAATTGACTCCTCATACATTGCGACATTCCTTTGCCACCCATCTGCTTGAAAACGGCGCTGATCTAAGAGCGGTGCAAGAAATGCTAGGTCATGCTGATATTTCAACCACGCAAATTTATACTCATGTGACAAAAACACGTTTAAAAGATGTATATAAAATGTACCACCCCCGTGCTTAATGCCATCGTCATGCTAAAAATCAAGTTGCTCGTCTGTTTCGGCAAGCATTAGGAAAAAATATAATCATCACCGCTTTCAAATGGCAGGAGGAATTTAACATGCAGCATACATATAAACGCGTCTTTTTAATTGTAATGGATTCAGTTGGAATCGGCGAAGCACCGGATGCAGAGCTTTATAACGATAAAGGTGCTGACACGCTTGGCCATATCGCTGAACATCTCGGCGGTTTGCATTTGCCGAATTTAGCGAAGCTTGGATTGGGAAATATACGTGAAATAAAAGGTGTTCCAAAGACAGACAAGCCGCTCGCCTTCTATACAAAAATGAAAGAAGCTTCAGCAGGAAAAGATACGATGACTGGTCATTGGGAGCTGATGGGGTTAAAAATCGATTCTCCTTTTCAAGTATTTCCAGACGGCTTCCCAGAAGAACTGATAGAGGAGCTTGAAAAAAGAACCGGGCGAAAAGTGCTTGGCAATAAGCCGGCAAGCGGTACGGCAATTATAGAAGAGCTTGGAAAAGAACATATGAAAACAGGAGCCATCATTGTCTATACGTCGGCAGACTCTGTTTTACAGATTGCTGCACATGAAAAAGTCATTCCTCTGAACGAATTATATCAAATTTGTCAAATTGCCCGCGAACTGACTTTAGATGAAAAGTACATGGTTGGGCGCGTTATAGCTCGTCCGTTTGTCGGGGAGCCGGGGAATTTTGAACGGACTGCCAACCGGCATGACTATGCTTTAAAGCCTTTCGGCCGAACAGTTATGAACGAGTTGAAGGACGGAGGATTTGATGTAATTGCCCTTGGGAAAATTTCCGATATTTATGACGGCGAAGGCATTACAGATGCAATCCGGACAAAGTCGAATATGGATGGATTGGACAAATTGATCCAAACATTCGACCGGGATTTTACAGGTCTTTCCTTTTTGAACCTTGTCGATTTTGATGCAAAATTCGGCCATAGAAGAGATCCTGAAGGGTATGGACAAGCGCTTGAGGAATTCGATGCTCGTCTTCCTGAAGTGTTCGAAAAAATGAAGGAAGAAGACCTGCTCATCATCACAGCAGACCATGGAAACGACCCTCTTCATCACGGTACAGATCATACTAGAGAATATGTTCCGTTGTTAGTTTATAATTCAACCTATACAAAAGGAAAAGAACTGCCAATCAGAGAAACATTTGCAGATGTAGGAGCAACCATTGCAGAAAATTTCAGCGTGCAAATGCCAAATTACGGAACAAGCTTTTTAACAGAATTGAAGCAGGGGGATTGATCAATGTCAATTGTGGAAGAAGTTGAAAAGGCCTCTCAATTTTTAAAAGATAAATGCAAACAAACTCCAGAGATCGGTCTCGTTCTAGGATCAGGTTTAGGAGTTCTCGCTGAAGAAGTGGAGGATGCTGTAACCATTCCATACAGCGACATTCCTTATTTTCCGGTTTCCACTGTTGAAGGGCATAAAGGCCAATTCGTAATTGGGGAGCTAAATGGCAAAACAGTAGCGATCATGCAAGGCAGATTCCATTTTTACGAAGGGTATAGTGTAAAGCAAGTGACATTTCCTGTGCGAGTCATGAAGGCGCTGGGTATTCATTCCTTAATTGTGACAAATGCAGCCGGAGGGATCAATCAGTCATATCAGCCAGGTGATTTAATGCTGATTACCGATCATATTAACAACATGGGACAAAACCCTTTAATTGGCGAACATAGCCCTGAGCTTGGCGACCGTTTTCCCGATATGTCGGAAGCGTACGATAGCAAACTAATCCAGCTGGCAAAAGAAGCAGCGAAAGAGCTTGGCATCGAAATAAAAGAGGGGGTTTATGTTGCCAATACTGGACCGTCCTATGAAACGCCGGCTGAAATACGGATGTTAAGAGCGATCGGGGGAGACGCAGTTGGCATGTCAACAGTTCCAGAAGTAATTGTGGCGAATCAAGTCAAAATGAAAGTGCTTGGCATTTCATGTATTACGAACATGGCGGCTGGTATTTTAAAACAGCCTTTGACGCATGAAGAAGTCATGAAAACGGCGGAAATGGTTCGGGCTGATTTTATAGCGCTAGTAAAATCCATCGTAGCCAAAATGTAGAAAAAGGTGATTTGCATGCGAATGGTCGATTTAATAGAGAAGAAGCGGGATGGGAAAGCGCTCACAAAAAAAGAAATCCGTTATATCATTGAAGGATATACGGCCGGGGAGATTCCGGACTATCAAATGAGCGCTTTCGCCATGGCCGTTTTTTTTAGAGGGATGACGGAAGAGGAAATGGCGGAGCTCACAATGGCGATGGTTGATTCTGGAGAAAAGATCGATCTTAGTGAAATTAAAGGGATAAAAGTGGATAAGCATTCGACCGGAGGAGTTGGCGATAAAACTACGTTGGTGCTTGCGCCGCTTGTGGCTTCTGCTGGTGTTCCTGTTGCCAAGATGAGCGGAAGAGGTCTTGGCCATACCGGCGGAACGATTGATAAACTAGAATCGATCCCGGGGTTTCATGTTGAAATAGACAATCGACAGTTTGTCCATTTAGTCAATCAAAATAAAATTGCAGTCGTTGGACAAACGGGGAATTTAACTCCCGCTGATAAAAAACTGTACGCATTAAGAGATGTGACAGCGACGGTTAACAGTATTCCTCTTATTGCCAGCTCCATCATGAGTAAAAAAATCGCTGCCGGAGCGGATGCCATTGTTTTAGATGTTAAAACCGGATCGGGCGCTTTTATGAAAAATATAGAAGAATCAAAAAAACTGGCAAAAGCGATGGTGAAAATAGGGGAAAACGTCGGCAAAAAAACGATTGCCGTGATCTCCGATATGAGTCAGCCGTTAGGGTTTGCCATCGGAAACGCTCTTGAAGTCCAAGAAGCGATTGATACATTAAAAGGTGAAGGTCCTGAAGATTTAACTGAACTATGTTTAACGCTTGGCAGCTATATGGTGTATATGGCGGAAAAAGCAGACAGTTTAGAAAAAGCGCGTAAACTGCTCGAGCAATCCATTGCTTCCGGAAAAGCTTTAGAGACTTTTAAAACATTTGTCTCTGCCCAAGGGGGAGATGCCTCAATTGTGGACGATCCATCAAAATTGCCGCATTCTTCGTATACATTCGAATTAAAGGCGAAAGAAGAAGGCTATGTAAACGAAATTGCAGCTGATGCAGTCGGGACTGCCGCCATGTGGCTTGGTGCCGGAAGAGCGACGAAAGATGCTGCAATTGATTTGGCAGTCGGCCTCATCCTCCATAAAAAAATAGGCGATTACGTAAAAAAGGGAGAAACATTCGTTACAATTTACAGCAATCAACAAGATATTGAAAAGGTGAAACAAACTTTATACTACAGCATTAAAATTTCGAAAAACAAAACAAAAAAGCCTGTCCTTATTTATGAAACAATAACAAATTAGGAAAGAAAAAAAGAATCGGGTAATCCCGATTCTTTTTTTGTATAACTTTTTAATAATTGGAAAAAATGGGTTTTATACAGATAATTTTACCAGTAAAAATTCATTCTCATTTCATTTTTAGAGTCTTTTACATTTCATTAGATTAGATTGCAGTTACATATGAGGAATGGAGGATGTGGAGATGAAACAATTACTACTGTCTGTCATGGCAACATTTGTTCTTTTTTTTGGGGTTTCAACGGCTGCGTGGGCAGAAGAAAAAAATGTCAAACTAGTAGATGGAGTGAAATCGGCTATATTGATTGAGCGGGATACAGGTCAAGTACTATATGAAGAAAATTCAGATACACCGCTGCCGCCCGCCAGTATGACGAAAATCATGACGCTTCTTCTTATTATGGAAGCTCTTGATAAAGGAAAGATTCAAATGGATGAAAAAGTAAGAGCGAGCGAATATGCAGCATCCATGGGGGGATCGCAAATCTTTTTGGAGCCTGGGGAAGAAATGACAGTGGAAGATTTATTAAAAGGAATTGCGATTGCTTCCGGCAATGATGCGTCTGTCGCGATGGCGGAGAGAATTGCAGGATCAGAAGAACAGTTTGTATCCATGATGAATCAAAAAGCGAAAGAGCTCGGACTGAAAAATACGCATTTTAAAAATTCGACCGGATTACCTGCAAAAGGACATTATTCGTCGGCAAAGGACATGGCGGTTATTGCCAAAGAGCTATTAAAATATGAAGAAATTACGAAATTTACGGGAACATATGAGGATTATTTACGAGAAGGAACAGACAAAAAATTTTGGTTGGTCAATACAAATCGGCTTGTGAAATTTTACGACGGAGTTGACGGTGTAAAAACAGGTTATACAAACGAAGCGAAATACTGTTTAACGGCAACAGCCAAAAAAGGGAATATGCGGGTGATTGCTGTTGTATTTGGAGCTAAAACGCCAAAAGATCGAAATGCTCAAATCACGAAGCTGTTAGACTATGCCTTTTCCCAGTATGAAACCCATCCTCTGTTTAAACGAAACGAAGTGGTGACAAAAGCAAAACTGAGCAAAGGAAGCGATAAAGATGTACAGCTGATTACTTCGGAGCCTGTTTCCATTATAACCAAAAAGGGCGAAAGCATTGATGATATTAAACAAGAAATTATGTTTAAAAACCACCTGGTAGCGCCAGTGAAAAAAGGAGATGAGCTTGGAACCCTCGTGCTGAAAAAGAATGGAAAGGTTTTTGCTGAAAGCAAGCTTGTGGCTAAACAAGATGTTCGCGTTGCGAGCTGGTGGAAGCTGTTCAAAAGGGTTCTAGGCGAATGGACGAAGGCCGAAAAATGATATTTTTGGCGAAATTCCACTAGTTTTGTCTTCAGGCAGGAAATATGAAAGGTCAACTCGAAAGATTCAATATCATAGTTGAAGGAGGAATATGATCTTGAGTCTAGCGGTTGACCTTGAAGTAAAAGAAAACGTGTTATTGATACGTCTGTCAGGGGAGCTCGACCACCATACAGCAGAGGAACTTCGGCAAAAAGTCAATGATGCCATCGAAAATAACTCTATTCAACATATTTTATTAAATTTAGAACAATTAACTTTTATGGATAGCTCTGGACTTGGAGTGATTCTCGGGCGTTATAAGCAAATAAAACATCTCGGCGGTGAAATGATTGTTTGCGCCATCTCCCCGAGTGTAAAGCGTCTTTTTGACATGTCAGGTTTATTTAAAATTATTCATCTGGCCGAGACAGAGAAAGCGGCTTTGCAAACGTTGGGGGTGGCGTCATGAAAAACGAAATGAAGCTTCAATTTTCCGCTGTAAGTCAAAATGAATCATTTGCAAGAGTAGCTGTAGCTTCCTTTATCGCACAGCTGGATCCGACGATCGATGAACTAACCGAAATCAAAACAGTAGTTTCCGAAGCTGTGACAAATGCGATCATTCACGGTTATGAAAATAATCCTGACGGTATTGTGTATATTTCCTGCACGCTAGAGGACCATATCGTTCATTTGACGATTCGAGATGAAGGGGTAGGAATTGACAACATTGAAGAAGCTAGACAGCCGCTTTTTACAACAAAGCCTGAGCTGGAGCGTTCAGGAATGGGATTTACCATCATGGAAAATTTTATGGATGAAGTGAAAATAGAATCGGAAAAAAATAAAGGCACAATCATTCGATTAACAAAACATCTTACAAAAAGCAAAGCTTTATGTAATTAAGGAGATTAGCTTATGGATGTGGAGGTCAAGAACGAACATTCGAATGGACAATTGAAGGATCAGGAAGTCAGGGATTTGATTAAAAGAAGCCAGCAAGGCGATCAGGCAGCCCGCGATTTGCTTATCCAAAAAAACATGCGGCTCGTTTGGTCAGTTGTGCAGCGATTTTTAAACCGAGGCTATGAGGCGGATGATCTATTTCAAATCGGCTGCATTGGCTTAGTGAAATCGGTCGATAAGTTTGATTTGTCGTATGATGTTAAATTTTCCACTTATGCTGTTCCGATGATTATAGGAGAAATTCAACGATTCATCCGGGATGACGGAACAGTAAAAGTGAGCCGTTCATTAAAAGAGCTCGGAAATAAAATTAGACGGGCTAGAGAGGAACTGTCCAAAACACTTGGCAAGGTGCCAACAGTAGGGGAGATCGCTGACTACTTAGATATTTCACCTGAAGATATCGTTCTTGCACAAGAAGCTGTACGTGCACCTTCCTCCATCCATGAAACGGTTTATGAAAATGATGGCGATCCGATTACATTGCTGGATCAAATTGCAGATCAAAATGAGCAAAAATGGTTTGATCAAATAGCATTAAAAGATGCTATGAACGATTTAGGCGAGCGGGAGCGGCTGATCGTTTATTTGCGGTATTATAAAGATCAAACACAGTCGGAAGTCGCAAAACGGTTAGGAATCTCACAAGTTCAGGTGTCCAGACTGGAAAAGAAAATATTAAAGCAAATGAAAGACCGAATGAGCGGATAGCTCTTTGGTCTTTTTTTGTGGAAATAAATGGTCTTGATCATTTTGCATGAGGGAGTGGCGAACGTTTCATACTATTAGAAAAAAGTAGGATGTGACAGGGCGTGAATAAAACGGTTTATGTGCGTCTAAAGCATCGTATTCAGGCAAAACCGAACGAAAGGATCACGCTTAACAAAATCGCGAAAATAATTGCAGACGAAGCGTTAATCAGCAAAATGGGGGATCAAATCATTCATCAAATTCAATCAAAAGATAAAACATATGTTGTCATTGATGTCATCAACGTCATAGAAAAAATCCAATCCATTGATCCTTCCCTTGATGTCCAACCTGTTGGGCCGACGCAAACAATTGTTGAAATTCAAAATCATCGAAAAAAATTTGCTCCCGTCCTTTTTTTTCTTGTATGGCTGTTATTATTTGTCGGATCGGCTTTAACGATTATGAACTTTCATGAAGATGTCAGCATGCAGCGGATGCATCGCAATTTGTATCAGTTTTTCACTGGCAATAAGATCGATAAGCCGTTAATTTTGCAAATCCCCTACTCCATCGGTTTGGGGCTGGGAATGGTTCTGTTTTTTAATCACGTTTTTAAAAAGAAATTTAATGAAGAGCCGAGTCCGTTGGAAGTCGAGATTTTTAATTATCAAATGGATCTCGACCAATACATCGCCATAAACGAAAACAAAGAAAGCGTGAAAAATGATGATGATTAAATGGTTCATGCTTTTGTTTACGGGGTTTGCAGGGGGCTTGGCTGTCGGGTGTGGATTTGTTGCGTTTTTATCTGTTCTCGGAATCATTCCAAGACTCATGCAGCTGACGAAGACAATAAAATGGATTCGTTTGTATGAATGGGCTGTTATTCTTGGCGCCGTGTCCGGCGGTTGGTTCAGCCTCTCTCCCGTCTATTTGCATGCTTCGCATTATTGGTTTATCCCGATCGGTCTCCTTTACGGAATATTTGTCGGAATGCTTGCAGCAGCATTAACAGAAGTGCTGAATGTATTTCCGATATTAGCGAAAAGGATCGGCATTGATGACAAAATCGTTATGTTGATGATGGCGATCGTTTTAGGAAAAATTTGCGGCTCTTTGTTTCATTGGCTTTATTTTGCTGGTCTGTAAAGGCAATTTGTCATATGATCGGAGGAAACATAGCATGATGCGGTTAACGGGAAAGCAAACATGGGTGTTTCAGCATAAATTGTTTGTCAATAAAACGGCAACTGTCGTTGGGCCGAAGGAAGCGAAAGGACCGCTTAAGGAAACATTTGATGCTCATTTTGATGATATGTACTGCGGTGCGCCGTCTTGGGAATTGGCCGAGCGGAATTTAATGGAGCAGGCGATCAGCCGCTGTTTAAAAAAAGCTGAATTAAAGGAAGAGGATATTGATTTGTTTTTGGCGGGGGATTTATTGAACCAAAATGCTACATCGAACTATACAGCTAGAATGCTCAATATTCCGCTGTTATGTATGTACGGGGCCTGTTCGACTTCAATGGAAACAGTCGCTACGGCATGCGCGCTGATCGATGGGGGGTTCGCGAACAAAATTATCGCTGCCACAAGCAGCCATTATGGCGCAGCTGAAAAGCAGTTTCGGCATCCAACGAATTTCGGCGGACAAAAACCAGAAACAGCGACGACAACCGTAACAGGGGCAGGTGCTGTATTAATCAGCAAAGACGAAAGTGAGATTGCCATAACGGCTGCAACGATCGGCAAGGTGATCGATGTTGGCAGGAAAAACCCTTATGATATGGGGTCCGCAATGGCGCCGGCAGCTGCAGATACAATTAAGCAGCACTTTCGTGATTTAAATCGGACTCCTTCTGACTACGATTTAATTCTTACCGGCGATCTTTCGGGAGTCGGCAGTCCGAAGCTGAAGGAATTATTGCTTGAGGATGGGTACGACATCCGAGGCAACCATTCAGATTGCGGGCTGTTAATTTTTCATCCAGCACAAAGAGCATTTGCCGGCGGGAGCGGATGTGCTTGTTCAGCAGTTGTAACTTACGGTCACATATTCCAAGAAATGAAAAAAGGAAATTTAAAACGAGTATTGATGGTGGCAACCGGGGCTCTGTTAAGTAAAACGATGATCAAGCTGAACGAATCGATCCCGGCCATAGCTCACGGAGTAGTTTTTGAAAGACAGAGATAGAAAGGCGGGAAAAGGTGAGCTGAACATGAATGATGAAGAGAAAGGATTCGATAGCATGACGAAATTAACCGATCAAGAAAAAAGTCAAATCTCTCCCAAGCTGCAAGATACCGAAAAATTTTTTCGAGATCATATTGGCTTAGGAACAAGCTTTGATTTAGGCGTGCGCAAATTTACGCTTCTCGGAAAACAAGTGCATTTATATTATGTGACAGGACTTTGCGATTCACTTTATGTCATCGAACTGATCAAGGAGCTTTTGAAAATCAATGATCATGAAACGGAAGCCAATCGTTTAAAGGAAATTGTCAAAAACCGTCTCGTTCATCAGCAAGTAACATTGGTTCAAACGCTTGATGAAGCAGTCGATCAAGTGTTGTCAGGCTTAGTCGTTTTTTTTGTCGAAGACAGCGATTTTGCTTTTGTTGTCGATGTCCGCAACTATCCTGGAAGACAGCCGGAAGAGCCGGATACGGAAAAAGTGATCCGCGGCGCACGTGACGGTTTTGTGGAAAATATCGTTGTCAACACGGGACTGATTCGGAGAAGAATAAGGGACGAACGTCTGAGATATGAAATCATGAAAATCGGCGAGCGATCAAAAACCGACATTGCGATCGCGTATTTGGAAGATGTGGCGGATCCAGGATTAATTGAAGTGATCAAAAAGGAGTTAAAAACGATAAAGATTGACGGGCTTCCAATGGCAGATAAAACAATTGAAGAATTTTTAGTAAAGCAAGGCTTTAATCCGTTTCCGCTTGTCCGCTATACGGAAAGAGCGGATGTCGCTGCAGTTCATTTGCTGGAAGGACATGTCATTATTCTTGTTGACACGTCCCCGAGTGTCATTATTACGCCAACTACTTTTTTTCACCATGTTCAGCACGCCGAAGAATACCGTCAGGCGCCAGCGGCCGGAACGTTTGTCAGATGGGTGCGCTTTTTTGGCATGCTAGCTTCTATTTATTTGCTTCCTCTTTGGATGCTGTATGTAGTGCAGCCGTCTTTACTGCCGGAGGCTATATCTTACATCGGACCAAACAAAGAAAAAAATATTCCGATTGTTGTTCAAATTTTTCTTGCTGACATAGGGATTGAGCTTTTAAGAATGGCAGCCATTCATACACCGACAGCTCTTTCAGTGGCGATGGGTTTAATTGCAGCAGTTCTCATAGGACAAATTGCCATCGATGTCGGTTTGTTTTCGCCGGAAGTTATTTTGTACGTTTCCATTGCGGCGGTCGGTACTTTTGCAACCCCGAGCTATGAATTGAGCGTAGCCAATAAAATCGTTCGTTTTGTATTGCTGCTATTAGTAGTGATCTTTAAAGTGCCCGGATTAGTGATCGGCTGCACACTGTTCATCCTTTTCCTTGCCAGCATTCGATCGTTAAATACGCCTTATTTATGGCCGTTTATCCCTTTTAATCCTCAAGCCTTTTGGCAGATCATCGTCAGGTCGTCGGTGCCTCATATAAAAGTAAGGCCAAGCATTGTTCATCCGCAGAACGTAAAAAAGCAGCCTTAAAAAAATTTGAAAGAGAAAATGTTTTATGGTAATGTATTTTTAACTTTTACGTTCACGAAAGCGGGGGCTAGTCTTTGTATTTACAGGGAACAAGTAAAATCAACCAGTTAGGGCATTTAGAAATCGGCGGTGTCGATACAGTTGAACTTGCCAAACAGTATGGGACACCGTTATATGTATACGATGTCGCACTCATTCGCGAACGAGCCCGTTCTTTTAAAAATACATTTGAATCATTAGGAGTTCCATATCAAGTTGCTTATGCAAGCAAAGCCTTTTCTTCCATTGCAATGGTGCAGCTTGCAAATGAGGAAGGGCTTTCTCTTGATGTCGTTTCAGGCGGTGAACTGTATACGGCATTAAAAGCAGGATTTCCTCCGGAAAAAATTCATTTTCATGGAAACAATAAAAGCATCGACGAGCTTGCAATGGCTCTGGAGGCAAATATCGGTTGCATTGTGATTGATAATTTTTATGAAATTGATGTTTTATCTTCTCTTTGCCAGCAAATGAATAAAAAAGTTGCGGTGTTGCTTCGCGTTACACCAGGCGTCGAGGCACATACACATGATTACATTACAACCGGGCAGGAAGATTCGAAATTTGGATTCGACCTTCATAATGGTCAAATCGAAAAAGCGATTGAGCTTGTAAAAAATCAATCGCATTTACAGCTATTAGGAATCCATTGCCATATCGGTTCGCAAATTTTTGGCACTGAAGGATTTGTTTTAGCAGCAGGAAAGATTTTTGGGAAAATTTCTATTTGGAAAGAGAAGTTTCAGTTTGTTCCGAAAGTTGTAAACTTAGGGGGAGGATTCGGAATTCGATATACGAAAGAGGATGATCCTCTGCCAATGAATGTATATGTTGAAAAAATGGTGGAAGTTGTGAAAGGACACTCTGAGAAGCTTCAAATTCCTCTCCCTGAAATATGGATTGAGCCAGGACGCTCTCTCGTCGGGGATGCAGGAACAACCTTGTACTCGATAGGATCTCAAAAGGTCGTCCCTAACATACGCAAATATGTTGCGGTGGACGGAGGCATGAGCGACAACATCCGGCCTGCTTTGTACCAGGCAAAATACGAGGGGGCTCTTGCCAACCGGATGAATGACGAATGTTCTGAGACTGTATCGATTGCAGGAAAATGCTGCGAAAGCGGGGACATGCTCATTTGGGATTTATCCCTTCCTACCGTAAAAGCAGGCGATATATTAGCTGTTTTTTGCACGGGAGCTTACGGATATTCTATGGCAAATAATTATAACCGGATCGCTCGGCCTGCTGTTGTATTTGTTGAAAACGGCGAAGCGAGACTTGTCGTCAAAAGGGAAACATACGAGGATTTAGTCAGTCTCGATTTGCCTTTAAAAGCGGAAGTCGGTCAACCGTAAACGAAAAACGGCGTCTCAACATTAGTTGAAGACGCCTTTTTCATTATTGGAAAAACGATGCGATGGCATCAATGATCGAAGAAAAGAATTCTTTCAATTTTTGCAAAAAGCTTTGTCCTTCTTCGGATTCGAGAAATTTAGAAATTTTGTCTTTTGCTTTGTCAAGCTGGTTTCCGACTTCATCCCAATTGATATTGACGTTAATCATATTGTTAAATAAGAGGATTAAATTGTTTATATCATCTTCGGAAAGATTTATTTGCAAATCTTTTGCTGCTTGTTCAATCATTTCTCTTAGCTCTTGGTCATTTTTCGGAACGCCGTTTTCGGACATCTGTTCTTTTACTTTTGCAATTAATGCCGAAGCATTTTCGTCACCAATCTTATCTCCAAGCTTTGCTGTTTCCACCAGCTCTTGGTTGGCGACCTGTTTCACGTCTTCAGGGATCGCTTTATCAGTCGAAACTTCATAAGCTTTTATCAACCCTGTTAAAGCGGCTGTTCCGGAAACTTCAAAAGGCGCGGTGACATAAACATTTGCATCTTTGACACCAGCTGTCATGAGCGCATTTAAGTACATTTCATCCGTGACCCAGTTTATGTTGTTTGTTTGGACTTCTAAACCAGATCCCTTTTTCTCAATTTGTATTTTGGAAGAAGAAATCGCTTTTGAACCGATTTGCGCTTTCGGAATATAATCCCCCAAATATTTGTGCTCCTCTTCGTTTGTCACGGTGACCGTTTGCACGTTATCTGGTACGCCCATTTCCTTTAAGAGATCCTGCTTTTGCTGCTCCGTTAAATCGCTGCCTAACGTGACAATAACATCTCCAACAACAGAATCAGCAAAACTAGTAGTTGGTGTTGCCAACCCAATAGCAAGTAATATGGATAAAACGATTTTTTTCATCACTTAACCTCCTAAGCGAACATGACTTCGAATATATGATTATAGAGTGCAAAAACTTTCAACCATTTAAGACGTATATATATACTAAAACGTTTCATCTGTATTTTATGTTTTACTCTATGATAAAATAAAGAGAAAATTTTTTCATGAAAGGGAGCTGTTTTATGAGCAAAAAAGGCTACATTTTAATGGAAAACGGAGAAAAAATTGAATTTGAGCTTTTTCCGAATGAAGCTCCAAATACAGTGAAGAACTTTGAAAAACTTGCGAATTCAGGCTTTTATGACGGTTTGACTTTTCATCGTGTTATTCCAGGGTTTGTAAGCCAAGGCGGATGTCCGAATGGCAACGGCACTGGTAATGCAGGATATACGATCAAATGCGAAACAGATGGCAATCCACATAAACATGTAACCGGCGCCATTTCTATGGCTCACGCAGGCAGGGATACAGGCTCTTGTCAATTTTTTATCGTTCATGAACCTCAGCCTCACTTGGATGGAGTTCATACTGTTTTTGGCCAAGTAACTTCAGGCATGGAAACTGTGTTGAGCATGAAAAACGGAGATGTAATGAAAAAAGTAGAAGTGTATGAAAATTAAATTCCTCTTTCAAATAGAAAGGGATGTACAAAATGAGAATGAAAAACTGGATATTATTTATTGTTCTTGTTGTATTGAGCATTATTTGGGGACTCGTCTATTGGATGTTCATTGCTGACTAGCTGAATACCGCTCAGCTTTAGTTGATAATATAATTTTTGTAGATGCGGTCAAGTGTAGGAGAGAAATAATCGATAAAAAGGCACTTTTTCATATTGTTCAAAGATTGCTTTCTTGACAGAAGACCGTTTGAAGGGAGATAATAGTAAAATAATTGGCTGTTTTCTTCAGCTTTGTTTCTTTTTCAAAAACTCGTGAATGCTTCAAAATGGAAGGTGGGAAGCAAGAGGAAGCAGCCGTTTTTCCCATTGAAAATAACATAAAATGAATGATGCATCCTTCGGGGCAGGGTGAAATTCCCGACCGGCGGTGATAAAAGCTTTTAAGCTTTTTTAGCCCGTGACCCGCATTGGCGGAACGCCTTTGCGGTGGATCTGGTGAAAATCCAGAGCCGACAGTATAGTCTGGATGGGAGAAGGATCACTTTTGAAGGTGAGGAGTATAAACTGTTCAAAAAGAACAGATTTTATACTCTTATTTGAGTATACCTTCTTTTCGTTAAAGTGATCATCAAGCCCTGGGGGAACAAACCCGGGGCTTTTGTTTTGAAATCAACAAAAGGGAGGTGTGTCCTTCATGAATGACGAAAAATGGATGGAATTTGCCTTTCAGCTAGCGAAACAAGCAATCGGCCAAACGAGCCCTAACCCGTTAGTGGGAGCGGTCGTTGTGAAGGATGGGGAACTGATCGGGTTTGGAGCGCATTTAAAGGCTGGGGAACCCCATGCGGAAGTTCATGCTTTAAATATGGCTGGGGAAAAGGCAAAAGGTGCAACGCTGTACGTCACGCTTGAACCTTGCAGCCATTTTGGCAAAACTCCTCCCTGCTCTGAGCTTATTATCAAAAGAGGGATTAAACGGGTCGTTGTAGCTGCTTTGGATCCGAATCCTCTCGTAAGTGGACGCGGTGTGAAAGCTTTGCAAGATGCTGGAATCGATGTGGAAGCCGGGATATTGCAAAAAAATGGACATGAACTTAACAAAGTTTTCTTTCATTACATTCAAACAAACACTCCGTTTGTCACATTAAAATATGCCGCAACATTCGATGGGAAAATTGCTACAAAAATAGGTGACAGCAAGTGGATTACCGGAGAGGAAGCAAGACAGGATGTGCACCGTTACAGAGAAATACACGACGGCATTTTAGTGGGTGTTAATACAATTATAAAAGACAATCCAAGTCTGACTTGTCGGCTGCCGGATCGCAAACGAACACCGATACGGATTATTTTAGATACCCATCTGCGAATTCCGCTGGATGCCAATGTGATAACTGACAAGGAAGCAGAAACTTGGGTCATTTGCCAAGATGGGGATCTCAATAAAAAAGCGGAACTGAAAAAATTAGGAATAGAAGTGTTGACTTTACATGATCAATGGAATATCCCAAATATTTTAAAAATATTAGGCGAGCGAGGCATCACCTCCCTGTTCGTTGAAGGAGGAGCAAGAGTCCATGCTTCATTTTTAAAAGCGGAAGCAGTGAATGAATTAATCGTGTATTTTGCACCCAAAATATTGGGAGACCCTGAAGGAATATCAGCCGTCATGGGCGATGAAGCATTAAAGATGAGGATGGCACATTCATTTGAAATTCAGTCCGTTACGAAAATAGGAGAAGATGTGAAAATTGTCTCCGTTCCGAAAAGAGGTGGACAAGATTGTTTACTGGAATCATTGAAGAAATAGGGGAAATCAAATCAGTAAAAGGAACGAATCAAGCAGTAATTTTAGAAATTTATGCAAAAAACATTTTGCAAGATGTAAAAATAGGCGACAGCATTGCCGTCAACGGAGTCTGTTTAACGGTCACCGACTTTGAATCGAATTATTTTTCTGTGGATGTCATGCCTGAGACGATGGCGGCAACGACATTAGGTACATTAAAAACCGGATCAAAGGTGAATTTGGAAAGGGCAATGGCTGTTGGCGACCGATTTGGCGGCCACATCGTTTCAGGACATGTTGATGGCGTTGGCACGATCGTCAAAAAAGAAAGAAAGGAAAATGCTGTTTATTATCAAATTAAAGCTCCTAAAGATTTGCTTTATTACATGATATTAAAAGGTTCAGTTGCAGTTGACGGAACGAGTTTAACCATTTTTGGCTTAACAGAACAAACCTTTACGATTTCGATTATTCCTCACACATATTCAGAAACAATTATTGGGGAAAAGGAGATAGGCGATAAGGTCAATATTGAATGTGATTTGATCGGGAAATATTTAGAAAAGTTTGTCCGCAAAGAGGCGCCAACCGGAATTACCGTTGATTTTTTGCAAAAGCACGGTTTTTACAGTGAATAGAGGTGATAGAATAATGTTTCATTCCATTGAGGATGCCATCGCAGATTTAAAACAGGGGAAAGTGATCATTGTCGTGGATGATGAGAATCGGGAAAACGAAGGAGATTTTGTCGGTCTAGCTGAGTTTTCCACCCCTGAAATGATCAATTTTATGATTTCAAAAGGAAAAGGTCTCGTCTGTGTGCCGATCACGGAATCGTTAGCGCACCGTTTGCAGCTTCACCCTATGGTAGCGGAAAATACAGATTTGCACCAAACCGCGTTTACTGTCAGCATCGATCATCAAACAACAACGACGGGAATCAGCGCATATGAGCGAGCTAAAACGATTCAGTCGCTCATTCAGCCGGATGCAAGGGCGGAGGATTTTAAAAGACCCGGACATGTTTTCCCGTTAATTGCAAAGAACGAAGGAGTATTAAAAAGAGCCGGCCACACGGAAGCAGCCGTTGATTTGGCAAAGCTGGCAGGATGCTTTCCAGCTGGCGTCATTTGTGAAATTATTAATGAAGACGGAACAATGGCTCGGGTTCCTCAATTAAAAGAAATAGCGGAACAATACAATTTAAAAATGATCACGATTCAAGATTTAATTCAATACCGCAGAAAACGGGAGGAATTAATCAAAAAAGAAGTGGAAATCGAGCTTCCGACAGGTTTTGGCCGTTTTAAAGCCATCGGTTATACCAGCTTGTATGATGGAAAAGAGCATATTGCGCTGGTGAAGGGTGAAATTAAGCCGGAGCATCCCGTTTTAGTTAGAATCCATTCAGAATGCCTGACAGGAGACGTCTTTCATTCTCACAGATGCGACTGCGGCCCGCAGCTTCATTCTGCATTGAGTGAAATTGAAAAAGAAGGAAGCGGAATTTTGCTCTATTTGCGCCAAGAAGGCAGGGGGATCGGGCTAATAAATAAATTGAAAGCATATAAGCTTCAAGAAAAAGGTTATGATACGGTCGAAGCAAATGAGGAGCTCGGCTTTCAGCCGGATCAAAGAGAATATGCTGTTGCAGCACAGATGCTGAAGGATATTGGAGCCAAGTCTATTCGTTTAATGACAAACAATCCGAGAAAAATGAAAGAAATGCAAGAATACGGACTTGAAATATTGGAGCGGGTTCCAATTGAAATACCGGCAAACAAGGATAATGAAAAATATTTGAAAACAAAAAAATCGAAACTAGGACATCTACTTCATATTTAGCGGGAGGTTATACTAATGAGCATAAACAAAATTGAAGGACATTTAGTCGGAAAAGATTTGAAAATCGGAATTGTCGTATCAAGATTTAATGAATTTATTACAAGCAAGCTGTTAAGCGGAGCAATCGATGCTCTCATCCGCCACGGCGTTTCGGAAAGCGACATTGATGTTGCATGGGTTCCGGGGGCTTTTGAAATCCCGCTTGTATCCAAAAAACTGGCTGAGTCCAAAAAATACGATGCGGTCATTGCCTTAGGAACAGTTATCCGTGGATCCACTACGCATTACGATTACGTATGCAATGAAGCGGCAAAAGGGATTGCGAACGCTTCTCTGCAAACAGGAGTGCCGGTAATATTTGGCGTCGTCACGACGGAAAATATCGAGCAAGCGATTGAACGAGCAGGAACGAAAGCGGGCAATAAAGGCTGGGACGCAGCACTATCGGCAATTGAAATGGCAAATTTAATCAAATCCCTCGCCCAACTTTAAAGAAAACAGTTTAAAATTCATAAGAAAATGTATATAATGTTAAGAGCAATATGATAAATGGGATTCAACACCAGTTGCCCATAAAATCTTTCTTGAAAGAATGTTATATATTAACGAGGGATCCAGCATGTTAGTTCGATATAAGAAAGCTTTTGAAAAAATTGCGATGGGGCTTCTTTCCTTTATGCCGAGTGAAAAGGATTTAAAGCAGCTCCAGCAAACGATGAAAACGTATGAAAATGACGAAAATTGGCAGCTTTTCTTATGGAAGGAAGAAGATGTTATCGGAGTGATCGGCGTTGAATTGAAAGATAAAGGAATAGTGGAAATTCAGCATATTTGCGTAAACCCGTCCCATCGTCATGAAGGAATCGGCAAAAAAATGATCAATGCCGTAAAAGAGCTATATAAAGATAAACATGTTATTCCTAGCGAACAAATTCAATCCTTTTTTGAAAAATGCGACCATGAACAATTGGAAAAAGAAGAGAGCTGATCACTCTCTTCTTTTTCTTTTTTTATGCCAATTTTTCAATCTCTCCTCAATGATGTCCGTTCGATCCCTTGTTTTATGTTTATGTATTAAAAAAACGTTTGAAATATCGCTAGGCTCACCGAACGTTTTTCCTCGTTCCTTTGCTGTTGTTAAGCAAATTTCGTAAAGGTTTTGATCAAAAATCGGCAGCTGAATGCTTTTATATGGTTCTCTTTTTTGAATTCGACCAAAAGTGTTTTGTAAAATATGTAAGAGCTGTTCATCATCCAAACCGAGTTTGTTAAGAGACGCCGTTTCATTTTTTAAAATGCGAATAGCATTTTTCATCATCCGCTCAGCACCATTGAAATTTTTTCTCCTGTAATGATAAAAGCTAACGGCAATTTGTATGAGCCCGACCCAGATTTGTTTTCTCTCTTCTTTAGGATCTTTTTTCCACAATTCTTCTAAAATTTCATGACATTCAAAATAATCCCGGTCACAATGAAAATGATATAAAAACTCAATATATTCAGGTGGGTACATATTGAGAAAACTCCTTTTTTCTACTATATATGTTATAGTTTATGAAAATGGCTGCAAAAAAGAAAGTATTCATGCCTGATTTAAAAATAAACAAAAATGAGCTTTGTTGAAAAAGAGTATTGGATGTATTTTTCTATTGGTCTATACTAAAAATTAGCCATTTATCGAGGGTGATGATCAGGTAATGTATCTAGTAAAGTTAGAAGCTTTTGAAGGTCCGTTAGATTTGCTTTTGCATTTAATTCATCGTTTAGAAATTGATATATATGATATCCCTGTCAGCGAAATAACAGAACAGTATATGGAATATATTCACACGATGCAGGAGCTTGAGCTGGATGTTGCCAGTGAATATTTAGTGATGGCAGCCACATTATTGTCGATTAAAAGCAAAATGCTCCTTCCAAGACAGGAGGAAGAGTGGTCAGACGAGGAAATCATCGAAGAAGAGCAGTCCGATCCGAGAGATGAGCTTGTTACCCGTTTAATTGAATACAAGAAATATAAAGAAGCGGCAGTAAAGCTGAAAGAACTGGAAAGTGAACGGGCGCTTGTCTATACGAAGCCTCCAAGCGACTTGAGCGAATATTTGGAGGAAAAAGAGCCGATTTTGCAAAAAGGAAACGTAACGGTTTATGATATGATCGCTGCCTTTCAAAAAATGCTAAAACGAAAAAAAATTGAAAAGCCAATCGAACGAACCGTAGCAAAAGAAGAAATCCCGATCGAAAAACGAATGAAGGAAATGATCATGGAGCTGAAGGCATCGAAAAAGAAAAAGGAGTTTCACGATTTCTTTCCAGCTGACAGGAAGGATTATATGGTCGTGACTTTTTTAGCTTTGCTTCAGCTGATGAAAAATGAATACGTTCATGTAGAACAAGAACATAATTTTTCAGAAATTTATATTTACGGGAGTGAAAAGCTGCATGAGTTTAGGGATTATTGAATGGAAATCCATTTTGGAAGGGCTCTTATTTGCGGCTGGAGACGAAGGCCTTTCCATCAAGCAATTAACTTCCGTTCTTGAAATTGACGAAGCAACGGTTTTAAGCATTATTGAAGATTTAAAAGAGGAATACCAAAAAAAAGAACGGGGGATCGACCTTGTAGAAGTAGCAGGGGTTTACCAGCTCACAACCAAAAAGGAGCATGCACCATATTTAAAGCGGCTGATGGAAACTCCTATGAACCAATCACTCTCTCAGGCTGCGCTTGAAACATTGGCCATTATCGCTTATAAACAGCCGATTACCCGGATTGAAATAGAAGAAATTAGAGGGGTAAAGTCAGAAAGGCCGATCCGGACCCTTTTAGCGAAAGGGCTTATTCAAGAAGTCGGCAGAGAAGAGGGAGTGGGAAGAGCTATTTTATACGGAACGACAAAAGAGTTTCTTGAATATTTCGGATTAAAAACGATCGAAGAATTGCCTTCATTGACAGAGATCGAGAATGAAGAGCATTTTATTCAAGAAGAGGCAGATTTATTCTTTGAAAAATTAAATAACTTGTAAGTCGTCTCAGGCGGCAGTCTGAGACTTATTTTTATTTCACATTCTTTCAAATTCCGTTCATACGGTTGTCTTCTTTGCATAAACTTGTACAAAACGAATCGAATAAAGGGACGTGAAAGCATTAATGAACAAATGGACATCACGTATTAATGTATTCATTCTTTTTATATTGATAGGCCATTTTTTTATCCCGACAGCTCATGCAACTCATACGATTGAAGTTAGTGCAGAAAGCGCCATATTAATGGATCAGGAGAGCGGCCGGATCCTTTTTGAAAAAAACCCACATAAAAAAATGCGCATTGCAAGCATTACGAAAATCATGACGGCGATTTTAGCAATTGAATCAGGAAAAATGGATCAAAATGTGACTGTCAGTGACCGCGCTGTCCGAACTGAAGGGTCTTCCATATATCTTAAGCAAAAGCAAAAGGTGAAGCTGGAAGATTTGGTTTATGGTCTTATGCTAAGGTCCGGAAATGACGCTGCGGTGGCGATTGCTGAATTTGTCGGAGGCAGTTTAGATGGTTTCGTATTTATGATGAACGAAAAGGCGAAGGAAATCGGCATGACAAATACTGAATTTGCCAACCCGCACGGTTTGGATGATCACGAAAACCACTATTCTACCGCATATGATATGGCTCTTTTAACGAAATACGCCATGGAGAATGAAACGTTCCGCAAAATATTTGGAACAAAAGTTTATAAAAAAGACGGATTTCAGTGGAAAAATAAAAACAAACTTTTAAATTTATATGAATATTGTACAGGCGGTAAAACCGGGTACACAAAGAGGGCAAATAGAACATTAGTCTCCACTGCGGAAAAAGATGATTTACATTTAATTGCTGTTACGCTAAATGCTCCCGATGATTGGAACGACCATATGTCCATGTTTAACAGCGCGTTCAGCGAATATGATCAAGTGACGATCAAAAAAGAAGGATACCTTGCCATTGACAACAAGTTTTACAAAGACCGCATCTTCATTAATCGCGACATTGTTTATCCGCTGATGGAGGAAGAAAAAAACAAAATAAACATCCGTTTATTCCTAGCAAAACCGAAGGCTTCGTGGAAGAACCATCCTGAAAAGGTTCCAGAAAAAGTAGGAACATTGAGAGTGTTGCTCGATGGCGAAACGATTGAAGAAGTGCCGATCTATTTTGAAAACGGTGATGTAGAGCCTCCGCATGGCTGGTTTGGAAAGATGATCGATCTATTTTTTGATATGCTGGGTGTTTCCGCATGATTCATATTATTTGGGTTGCCTTAACTTTGATCGGCGTCGTATTTGCAATGTTCAACGGAACAATGGAGGAAGTGAATAAAGCCGTCTTTTCAGGTGCAAAAGAGGGTGTCACCATTGCCTTTGGCTTCATCAGCGTGCTTGTATTTTGGTTAGGCTTAATGAATATTGCTGAGAAAAGCGGTCTGTTAGAAAAGCTAGGGAATCTGTTCAAACCGCTGATGAGGAGAATTTTTCCTGATGTTCCCCCTGAGCATCCTGCGATGGGCTACATGCTGTCAAACTTGCTCGCCAATATGTTTGGGCTAGGAAACGCAGCTACACCGTTGGGAATTAAGGCGATGGAGCAGTTGAAAAAATTGAACAAAAATAAAGACCAGGCGTCCAGAAGCATGATCACCTTTCTAGCATTAAATACAACTGGATTGACTCTTGTTCCAACAACTGTAATTTCTATACGAATGACATACGGTTCGCATAATCCGACTGATATTGTCGTGCCAACGCTTCTGTCGACTTTCTTTGCTACCATAGCCGCTATTATGATTGACCGCTATTTTTACTATTTACGAAAAAGAAAAGGAGAATAACGATGGTGTTCATTAGTGCTGTTTCGATATGGCTGATCCCATTGATCATCGGTTTTATTTTGTTGTACGGGACTTTTAAACGCATTCCAACTTATGAAGCGTTTGTTGAAGGTGGAAAAGAAGGAATCGAAATTTCTTTTTCCATTATTCCGTATCTTGTCGGCATGCTCGTGGCAGTGTCTGTTTTTCGCGCTTCAGGGGCTCTCGATTTTTTTATGGACCTGTTAAAACCGATGTTTCAAGCTATCCACGTCCCGGCGGAAATTGTTCCGCTGGCGTTAATTCGGCCCATCTCTGGAACAGCTTCGTTAGGAATTATGAGCGATTTAATTTCAATGCATGGAGCGGATTCGTTGATCGGCCGACTGGCAGCCACCATGCAAGGGAGCACAGACACGACTTTGTATATCATTACAGTATATTTCGGTGCTGTTGGGATCAAGCGAATGGGCGATGCGATAAAGGTTGGGCTGCTGGCGGATTTTGCAGCCATCCTTTCTTCCATAATAATTGTTACGCTCCTTTTCGGTTAAGCTTTAATGAGCTTAGCTTTTTTATTTGCAAAAAAATAAATGCGTTCATCTTGTGTAACCAGACCGAAAGAAGGTAATATTTTTAGAGAGGTGAGATCAATGGAACGTTTGCAAAAGGTGATAGCGCGTTCGGGAATTGCTTCAAGAAGAAAAGCGGAGCAATTAATTTTGGACGGAAAAGTTACTGTAAATGGACAAGTTGTAACAGAGCTCGGAACAAAAGTATCTGACGAGGACAAGGTGGAGGTAAACGGGATTCCGGTAGAAAGGGAAGAACCGATTTATATTTTGTTTTATAAGCCTAGGGGAGTTATTTCGAGCGTGAAAGATGAAAAAGGGAGAAAAGTCGTCACCGATTACTTTCGAGATTTTGAGCAGCGCATCTTTCCGGTCGGCAGACTTGATTATGATACTTCAGGCCTTCTAATCCTGACAAACGATGGCGATTTTGCTAATTTGTTAATGCATCCACGATATGAAATTGATAAAGTGTATGTAGCGAAAGTTAAAGGAATTCCAGAAAGGAAAGAATTAAAACAACTGGAGCAAGGGATCATGCTGGAAGATGGAATGACAAAACCAGCAAAAGTCAAAATGCTTTCTTTAGATAAAAGAAAAAAAACGTGTATAATCGAAATTACCATTCATGAAGGAAGAAACCGGCAAATTAGAAGAATGTTTGATAAAATCGGCTATCCTGTGCTGAAGCTGAAAAGAGAACGGTACGCATTTTTAGATTTAAAAGGGCTCAATCCGGGTGCGTTCCGCGAAATTACTCCCCACGAGGTGAAGAGATTGCGGGCGCTGGCCCAGCACGGCAAGCATGCGAGAGTTTAGCCTAAAATCGGTTAAGCTTTCGCATTTATACCGACAAAACGTTGCAAACAATGTACTGCTTTAGGGGCTTACACGTTTTTATGTCACATAAACGTCAAAATTATTTTTCTGAATGAACGGAAATTCAATGATATAATAACAAGCGAATGAAAAACAAAGGGAGTACACACGATGAAAAAAAGGCGACTCATTACTCGCTCGATTATTCTTGTTATTTTATTAGGTGCTCTTGGATATACACTCTATTCAAATTTTTTTATGAGCAAAGAAAAAGTGAAAGTCGGATCAGCTGCGCCTGATTTTGTTCTTACTGATTTAGAAGGAAAAAAGCATCAATTTTCCGATTATAGAGGAAAAGGGGTATTTCTCAATTTCTGGGGAACGTGGTGCAAACCTTGTGAACGTGAAATGCCTTACATTGAAAGACAATATCAGCACTATAAAAATTTAGGCGTGGAAGTTTTAGCTGTCAACGTTGGCGAATCAAAATTAGTAGTGGAAAAATTTGCGGAAAAATACGGACTCAATTTCCCGATTGTCATTGACAAAAATCAGCAGGTGCTTCATGCATATGATGTAGATCCGCTGCCTACTACGTTTCTCATCGATAAGAACGGGAAGGTTGTCAAAATCATTACTGCACCAATGACGGAACGGGAAGTTCGAGATTACATGGAAATGATAAAACCATAGTTAGGGAGTTTTCAACATGAATCATGTGAAATGTGAATGCGGTCATGTAAATCCGTTCGGTACTGTGCTGTGTGAAAATTGCGGACGGGCCTTGGCAGCAGAGGGCGAAGGCAATTCGGAAAAACTTCATGATATGCGTTATGACGGAAGTGCCAGACGTTCTCAAACATATAATAAAACGATCGTCGATAAAGTATGGAATTTTTTCTCTTCTGTTAAAGTTGGAGTCTGGCTGATTGTGATAACGCTGATCGCATCAGCAATCGGAACGATTTTTCCGCAAGAATTGTACATACCTTCCAACGTAACGCCAGAGCAATTTTATAAAGATGAATATGGAATTTTAGGCCAGCTTTATTATCAATTAGGCTTCCACCGCCTATACGGTTCTTGGTGGTATATGACCTTGATCGCATCGATTGGAATATCGCTTGTGATTTGCTCGCTTGACCGGGTTATTCCACTTTATCGTGCCTTGAAAAATCAAGGTGTGTCTCGGCACGAGTCTTTTTTGAAAAGACAGCGCCTTTTTAGCGAATCATATGTGGACAATATTGAAAAAAATGTAGAACAAGTTAAAAAAAATTTAACAGCGCGCCGTTATCGCATTCGAGAAGAAAATGGAAACATTTTGGCAGAGAAAAATCGATTTTCCAGATGGGGTCCGTATGTCAATCATATCGGATTGATTATTTTTTTAATTGGAGCCATGCTCCGCTTTTTCCCGGGGATGTATGTGGATGAGGTTCTCTGGTTAAGAGAAGGGGAAACGAAAGAAATACCCGGGACAAATGGCGAGTATTATTTGAAACATCATCAATTCATTTTGGAAACTTATCAAAAGGAAAAAGAAAAAGATGTGTTTCAGGAAGCGATTGACCGTGTCGGCGATGGAAGCGTAGCTAAAAACTTCCAATCAAATGTGACGCTTTATAAAAAGCAGGGAGACAGCCTGCCGGGTGAAGAACCAAAATTAAAAGAGGTAAAAGACTTCAGCATTCGCGTCAACGAACCGTTGAAATTTGATTCTTATGCTGTCTATCAAGTGAATTACAAGCTGAATGAATTAAATAAAATGACGTTTGATCTTATCGATAAAAAATCGGGGAAAAGCTTCGGGAAAGTTGTCATTGACCTCTTAAACCCAGAAAAGAAATATGATTTAGGAAACGGCTATGCTGTTGAAATTGCCAGCTATCTTCCAGATTTTTATTTTGATGACGAAGGCAATCCAGCCACGCGGTCGAGAGTGCCAAACAACCCGGCATTTGTTTTTAAAATGATTGCACCTGACAGACCGAAGGGAGAAACGAGTTTCGTTGCCATCCAGCAAACGATTGAACCTAACGAGAATAACAAATACAAAATGAAATTTTCAGGAATTGAAACGAAAAACTTAACGGGTCTAGTTGTAAGAAAAGATTTAACTTTATGGGTGCTCGGTGTCGGCGGAGCCATTTTTATGATAGGCTTAATTCAAGGATTGTACTGGCAGCATCGCCGCATATGGCTGAAAGCGGATAACGACAAAATCATGCTGGCGGGGCATACAAACAAAAACTGGTTTGGATTAAAAAATGAATTGGACATCATTTTGCGCGATACTGAAATTCAAAAGCCTGTTGACCAAAAACAATTAAAAGAATAGAACCTCATGAAGGAGGGGAAGTTTGTGGCTGAACTTAGCAGCACTTTATTATACATTGCGTTTATTTTGTATTTAATAGGAACATTCTTTTTTGGCGGTGCCATCCGTGACAAAAGAGGAAAGGATGAAAAACCGAATAGATGGGCGCGATTAGGCATTGCGGCGGCGATCCTCGGTTTTTTGTCTCAACTGGGATACTTCGTTACGAGATGGATCGCTGCTGGACATGCCCCGGTTTCGAACTTATTTGAATTCACGACATTCTTTGGTATGATGCTAGTAGGAGCATTTATCATTATTTATTTTATTTATAAGCTGTCTGCACTTGGCTTATTTACATTGCCAGTTGCACTTTTATTGATTGCATATGCCAGCATGTTTCCGACAGAAATCAGCCCTTTAATACCAGCTCTTCAAAGCGATTGGCTGAAAATCCATGTAACAACAGCTGCTGCCGGACAAGCTATTTTGGCGATCAGCTTTGTAGCCGGAGTCCTGTATTTAACAAAGGTTGTGGACCAATCAAAAGCAACAAAAAAGACGTTTTGGCTTGAATTTGTCATGTTTGTATTAGTCACAACACTTGCATTTGTCATTGTCACAACCGTGTTCCGAGCAATGGATTATGAATCAGTGTTTAAATGGATCGATAAAAATGGACAAGAGGCGGAAATGGAATTTCATTTGCCTGCTCTCGTAGCGCCGCACGAAGGAGAATTGTTGACAAAAGATCGGCTTGCAGGATTTGTGGAATTGCCGGCGATTTTATCGGCCAGAAAGGTGAACACTGTTTTATGGTCCACATTTGTAGGACTGATTTTATACGGAGTGATCCGCCTAATATTGAGAAAGCGTATTTCTGCAGCGTTGCAGCCTTTAGTGAAAAATTTAAATTTGGATGTGGTGGATGAAATTGGCTACCGTTCAGTAGCGATTGGATTCCCAGTATTTACACTAGGTGCTTTAATATTTGCCATGATTTGGGCGCAGATCGCTTGGACCCGATTTTGGGGCTGGGATCCGAAAGAGGTTTGGGCATTGATCACTTGGCTGTTTTACGCGGCATATCTTCACTTACGGCTTTCGAGAGGATGGCATGGAGAAAAATCAGCATGGCTTGCGGTTATCGGATTTGCGATCATCATGTTTAATTTAATTTTTGTAAACCTTGTGATAGCTGGTTTACATTCATATGCATAAACGGATTGGCTGACTCATGATACATGCTGGAATTTGGATCATTATCATTTGAGTCAGCTCTTTTTTAACCTGATCAAGGGAGGAATAAAATATGTCAGAGAACCAGGATGTAACGATTTTAGTGGTAGATGATGAAGAAAGAATTCGCAGGCTTTTGAAAATGTACTTAGAAAGGGAAAATTATCAAATAGATGAGGCGGAAAATGGTGATGAAGCGCTTGAAAAGGCTCTTTGTGCCGATTATGATTTGATTATTCTGGATATTATGATGCCCGGAATTGACGGAATCGAAGTGTGCAAGCAGCTGAGAGAAAAGAAAGCCACTCCTGTCATTATGCTGACAGCAAAAGGAGAGGAGGTAAACCGTGTTCAAGGGTTTGAGGTCGGTGCGGACGATTATATTGTAAAACCGTTCAGCCCGAGAGAGGTTGTTTTGCGTGTGAAAGCGATTTTAAGAAGGGCGTCACAAACAAGCTATTTAAAAACCGATTCATCGGCGAAAAATGTGATCGTTTTCCCGCACTTAACAATCGATCATGATGCTCATCGCGTGACGGCCGACGGCAAGGAAGTCAACTTAACCCCGAAAGAGTACGAGCTGCTTTATTTTTTGGCAAAAACTCCTGATAAAGTATACGACCGGGAAAAGCTGCTGAAGGAAGTATGGCATTACGAATTTTTTGGAGATTTACGAACAGTTGACACTCATGTGAAAAGACTTAGGGAAAAATTAAACAAAGTTTCGCCTGAAGCCGCCAAAATGATCGTGACTGTTTGGGGTGTCGGCTATAAATTCGAGGTCGTTGAAGAATGAAATTTTGGAGAAGCGTTGTTGGCAAGCTTTGGATGACCATTTTATTTCTTGTGATAGTGGTTCTGTCGATTTTAACCATTTTGCTGCTCGAGTTTATGGAAAATTATCATATAAAAGATGCCGAGCAAAAATTGACCCAGCTTGCCAATAAAGCAGCCATTATTATGGAAAATCATCAAAATACACCATTAGCCGGCTCCATCGCAACTGAACTTTCTGATAAACTAACAAGTGTGTATATCGTTGATGGTGGAAAAACATATTGGCAAAAACAAAATGACGGGGCGGGTGTCGCTCAATATTCATTAAATGAAATCATCAGTGAAAAAGAGCTGTCAAAAGTATTGGAAGATCAAGAAAAAATCAGCCTTGTAAAAAGCTTTCCGCAAACGAATGATCACAATAAATTCAACAATGAAATGATGATCGTCGGAGTGCCTTATCAATCTGGAGCGATATTTGTCGTACAATCTTTGTCGGCCATTAATGAAACAACAAAACAAACAACTAAATATATTTTTATGGCAGCATTTATAGCTATTATATTAACGACCGTTTTTGCCTTTTTTTTATCAACCCGCATTACTTATCCGCTCCGAAAAATGAGAGAAGTCGCGATTGAAGTGGCGAATGGAAAATTTGATACGAAAGTTCCGAAGCTGACAAGCGATGAAATTGGTGAATTAGCTGTTGCCTTTAACCAAATGGGCCGGCAGGTGAAATTCCATATTAACGCTTTGCGGCAAGAAAAAGAACAGCTTTCAAACATTTTAAGCAGCATGGCCGACGGTGTCATTACGTTAAATATCGATGGAACGATTTTAGTCACAAATCCTCCTGCTGAACGTTTTTTGCAGGCATGGTATTATGAAAACGGAATGGATCCGAAAAAGGAACATGAGCTTCCGCCGGCTATTGAAGAACTGTTTAAACGAGTGACGACGACTCACCGCGAGCAGGTTACTGAGATTACTTTGCAAGGCAGAACATGGGGAGTGATCATGAGCTCTCTTTATAATCAAAATCGTGTTCGAGGAGCGGTCGTTGTTTTGCGCGATATAACGGAGGAAAGACGTCTCGACAAATTAAGAATTGATTTTATTGCCAATGTGTCCCATGAGCTGCGGACGCCTATTGCCATGCTGCAAGGATACAGCGAAGCTCTTCGCGATGACATTGCAGGAAGCGAAAAGGAGCGGAAGGAGATTGTTCAGGTTATTTATGACGAATCATTGCGAATGGGCCGATTGGTGAATGATTTATTGGATTTGGCCAGAATGGAGGCAGGACATATTTCCTTAAATATACAAGATGTCAAATTGAAGCCTTTTATTGAAAAAATTATTCGCAAATTTCAAGGCATTGCAAAAGAAAAACAGATTCACCTCGAATATTTGCTGAATGTTCAAACGGATTCCTTTTCGTTTGATCCGGACCGCATTGAGCAAGTACTGACCAATTTAATTGACAATGCCATCCGCCATACGAGTGCACAAGGATTTGTAAAAGTAATTATTTCAGAAAGCAATGGTTTAAAAATAGATGTTCAGGACTCAGGAAGCGGAATCAGTGAAGAAGATCTGCCGTTTGTGTTTGAACGCTTTTATAAAGCTGACAAAGCGAGAACGCGTGGAAGAGCAGGTACGGGTCTGGGGCTTGCCATTGCGAAAAATATTGTTGATGCCCATAAAGGGGTAATACAAGTTCACAGCAAATTAAATGTTGGAACGACATTTACCGTACTATTGCCGCAAACATCGTAAAAATTTGCCGATCTTTATTGTTTCACACGTAACAGAAGGGAGGTTTGGCAATGAATTTATATACGCGTACAGGGGATCAAGGACAGACGAACGTTATTGGTGCGCGCGTCGATAAAGATGATCCAAGGGTGGAAGCTTACGGAACGATTGATGAATTGAACACTTACATAGGCTATGCAAGGACGTTTTTAACAGATAAAGCGTTTCAAGAAATTTACGAAGAGCTTGAAAAAATTCAGCATCATTTGTTTGATTGCGGATCTGACATAGCGGTTGTGTACGAAAAGCAAAAACATCCGTTTAAAACGACGGAGGATATGATCCGTTTTTTAGAGGAACGAATCGATCATTATGTGGAAGAAGCACCTGCATTAGAAAAATTTATTTTGCCCGGTGGAACGGAGGCGGCCAGCGTTTTACATATTGCGAGAACAGTTGCCAGAAGAGCAGAGCGTTTAATCGTTTCTTTAATGAAAGAGGTTAAAATTCATCATCCGGTCCTCATTTACATGAACCGTCTGTCTGATTATTTATTTGCTGCTGCTCGGGTTGTAAATTACCGCCTAAACGTGAAGGATGTCGAATACGAACGAAGCGGGAAGGTGTTCCGGACAAATAATAGCAAAAAAAATTGACACCGAGGGTCTCTTTTATAAGACCCTTTCTTTTTTGTTTGTAACATGTCATGCGTCTCTTTCGACAAATATTTTAAACGGAGGGTATGTGCATGGATGAATCGTTTCAAAGATTATACGAAAAGTATCATCAAGATATTTTTCAGTTTTTATATTATTTGGTGAAGGATCGGGAACAAGCGGAAGATTTGGTGCATGAAGTGTATATAAAAGTTTTAAAATCATACTCGAGCTTTGAAGGACGAAGCAGTGAAAAAACATGGTTATTTTCCATTGCTCGGCATGTAGCGATTGATTTTTTTCGAAAGCAAAAAACTCTCCGTCAGCGAATAATGGAAAAATTTGATTTAGATCAAGCACAAATTGCGGATCAAGAGCCCCTCCCGGAAGAAATAGCTTTACAACGAGAAGAAATACAGATGCTATACAAAGCAATGAATGACTGTAATGTGAATCAAAGAACCGTTTTAATTTTACGGTTTATAAAAGAATTATCTGTTGCAGAAACAGCCGAGGTGTTGGGGTGGACGGAAAGCAAAGTCAAAACAACCCAGCATCGAGCTTTAAAAGTGTTAAAAAATTATATAGATAAAGCTATGAAAGAACAAGGTGCCACGAAAGATCAGGGAGCTATGACAGAACAGGAGGTAGTTTCAAGTGAAAAACTCTCGGTGGAGCGATGAACAAATCAAAAAATGGATAAGCGAGTTTCCAAAAGTAGAAGATTCCCGCAGTTCATTCGAGATTTGGAACAATATTACCGAGAAAAAAAGAAAAAGAACAATATTGAAATTCATTGTTCCATCAGCTTCGATTGTTGCTTTGACAGCAGCCGTCACTTTTGTAGTTTTTCCGCTAAGCAACAGCAAAAATGAACAAACCCAATATTCATACAACAAAAAGGCCGAAAACGCAGGAAACAGTCATTTAACCGAAAGTCAAACGAATGAGGCTTCGCCGAAGTATCGTTCCATAGTTCCAAATTCTTCAACTGAACAAATTATCACAGTAGGGCTTTTAGATGAAAGCAAACAGCATGTCGTTCCTCTAAGCTTTAAAGGAAATCAATTCGAGCCTGCCGTCAAGCAAATAAATGACGTCTTAAACAAGATCGATGTGAAACGTTTCAATCTTTCAGCTTTTGCCTTTCAAGATGCAGACATTTATGAAAGCAAAAGCCGAAGTGACGAGGTGATCATAAATTTTGAAAAATTGAATATAAAAGACCGTTTCCATAATGAACAAAATTTTAAAGAAGTATTAAAAGAAACATTTCGGTGGCAAAATTATAAAAAGGTGCGCTTATTTACAAATGAAAAGCAGCATGTTCCTTCTGAGCATTTTGTTTCCGAATTTCAAATAAAGAAGCTGCTGAAAAAAGCCTATTTCTTGTTTTTTCCTAAAAATAGCAGCAATCCTTTGCTCGTTCCATCAAAAAATGAATATGAAACAATTGAAGATGCAATGAATGCCATGCAAAAAGGTAAGGAAGACGGGCTTGAACCTTCCATTAATAATTCCGTTAAAATTAAGCAATTGAAAAAGGATGATGAGCTGCTTACGGTCACTTTTGACAATGCTTCAAAAATGAAAAACACAGAGCATACTGAAGTTATGCTGGAAGCGATTTTAATGACAGCGAAAGAATTCGGCTTTAAGAAAGTGAAGTTCGAAGGCTTTGATGCGAAAAAAATCGGAAATATTGATATTTCAAAACCGGTGGAAGTGCCTTTTTCGCCTAATTTTATTGACCTGAAAGTTGATGCATAGCAAAAGGAACGGAAATAGGTCTAAACATAAAGACACCATCATAAATATTGAGAATGTACGAAAGGAGGAAAGGAGGATGAACGGATGCTGGATTTAATGCGGAGGCTGGGTATTGCCCTAATCATGGGGCTTTTCATCGGTCTTTTGTTTTTGGGAGGATTAAAAACAGAGGAGCCAGGAGAGATAAGCCCTCCCAGCACCTTTAAATATTATAAATGAATAGTTTTGGCAGAAACGATGTCATCGAACTGGACTAACGCTTCAATAAGCTGATCATCAATCAGTTTATCACAAGTTAAAACCATGATTGCTTCGCCGCCGATGTTTTTACGTCCAACCTGCATTGTTGCGATGTTTACGCCATGGTCGCCCAGTACTTTTCCGACGCGTCCAATAACACCTGGTTTATCGATGTGTTCTACATATAATACTTCCCCTGCCGGGTAAAAATCGATATCGAAACCGTTTAAATCAACAATTCGTTCACCGTAGTTTGGAATATACGTTGCTTTTACGGAAAAAGTCCGATGATCTCCATCTACTTGAACAGCGATGCAATTTGCATATCCAGAACCGTTTGAAGCAATTTTTTCGCTGAAGCTGATGCCGCGTTCTTTGGCGATGAGGCCAGCATTCACTTCGTTAACAGTTGAATCAACCCGTTCTCCTAAAAATCCAGCAAGAAATGCTTTCGTAATAAAAGATGTTTCGAGTTCAGCAACCGTTCCTTCGTAAACGATTCCGATATGTTGAACAGGTTCTTTCATGTATTGAGAAGCAAGCTGACCCAATTTTTTGGCCAATTTATAAAACGGCTGTATTTTGTCAAATATATCTTTTGTTAATGTTGGTAGATTAATAGAATTTGTAACAGGTTTTCCATTTAAAAATTCTAATACTTCTTCAGCAACTTGAGAGGCAACGTTTAATTGGGCCTCTTTCGTTGATGCTCCAAGATGCGGTGTAGCAATGACCTGTTCAAAATCAAGCAGCTTCCGATTTACTGGAGGCTCGACTTCAAATACATCAAGTGCAACGCCTTTCACATGTCCAATTTCTAAATAATGAATTAATGCTTCTTCATCGATGATGCCGCCCCGGGCGCAGTTTAATAAATAAACTCCTTTTTTCGTTTTTCCGATATTTTCTTTTCCTAATAAACCTCTTGTTTCTTTTGTCAATGGTGTATGAACAGTAATGATATCAGCTTGCGCTAAAACTTCATCGAGCTTGCAGCTGTTTACTCCCAATTTTTGCGCCCGGTCTTTTGTTAAAAATGGATCAAACACTAATACGTTCATTCCAAAAGCTTTTGCTCTTTTGGCAATTTCGCTGCCGATTCGTCCTAAACCGATGATTCCTAAGCTTTTGCCGTATAGCTCAGTACCGAGAAAGGCGGAGCGGTTCCATTCACCTGATTTAACGGAAACATTTGCTTGTGGAATATGACGAACAAGCGATGCCATCATGGCAAATGTATGCTCGGCAGTTGAAATCGTATTTCCGTCAGGTGCATTAATTACGACAACTCCGTATTTTGTCGCTGCTTCAACATCGATATTATCGACTCCGACGCCTGCTCTTGCAACAATTTTTAAATTTGTCATTTTTTGAAGCAGTTCTTCTGTTACTTTCGTTGCACTGCGGACGAGCAGAGCATCATATTTTTCCAGGTCGTCAACTTCACTTACTTTTTTCTGAACGACATTGATGTTTTCATCGTTCAATAATGGTGCTAATCCATCGCTTGATATTGAGTCAGAAACAAGAACATGAAACATTTTCTAAGATCCCCCTAGTGAACGAATTAAAAATGAAAACAAAATTTCTGATTATTTTATCTTAACTGATCTATGTTGTCAAGGTTCAAAACTTTACAGTTTGAAAACGTTTACTGTGTGTAAAAAGGGAAAAAGAGAGTTGCTTCTGAAGAAACAGCTCTCTTTTTTGTTTAATTGTTAGATTCATTGTATCGTGCAATACATTCGTCAATTAGTTTTGCCGCTGCTTCAGGTCCTTCCCAGCTGCCGATCTCTGTTCGTTTTCCTTCCAAATCTTTGTAACGTTCAAAGAAATGGGCAATTTCTTTTAATTTGTGCTCCGGCAGATCTTCAATCGATTGAACATGGTCAAAACGAGGATCATCTACAGGAACGCCGATTAATTTTGCATCTTCTTCACCGCTGTCGATCATGTTTAAATAGCCAATGACACGCGATTCTATGACGCATCCAGGGAAAGTCGGATTGGTGACGATTACGAGAATGTCAAGAGGATCGCCGTCAAGTGCTAAAGTATTTTCTAAATAACCGTACTCTGCAGGGTAAAACATAGGCGAATAAAGAACCCGGTCTAGTTTAAAAACGCCTTTTTCCTTGTCATATTCATATTTGTTTTGGCTTCCTGTCGGAATTTCAATAAAAGCTTCGACAACTTTATTGTTTGCCATCGACAAAATCCTCCTTTATTATGTATGCCTTTTTATTATAGAGGATGTAAAAAATATTGGCAATTGTAGAAAAAAGACAATGAAATAAAATAAGTTTCTTTTTTTTTTATTATTGTATATAATGAAGATAAAAAATATGGATTCATCTTCGGGGCAGGGTGAAATTCCCGACCGGCGGTGATAAAAGCTTTTAAGCTTTTTTAGCCCGTGACCCGTAAAGGTGTTTTTCCTTTACGGTGGATCTGGTGAGAATCCAGAGCCGACAGTATAGTCTGGATGGGAGAAGATGAGGGTTCAGGCGTTTCAAAAAATATGATCATTGAAACGTTTATTTTAACCTGCTTACAATTCTCCCTCTGCGTCAATGTAGAGGGTTTTTTTATTGAAGCAGGAGATGGACCCTTCCTTCTTTTCAAGATGGATCACAGAAAGAAAAGGAGAGAAGGACTGTGTTAAAAACAAAGGCATTTAAACTTGTTTTTGTAGGAATGTTGAGCGGGATTTCCTACTTGCTTATGGCTCTTAACTTTCCGCTTCCGGGACTTCCGGCATTTTTAAAAATTGATTTCAGCGAAATTCCTGCTATGCTGGCGACGATTTTATTAGGGCCGATTGCAGGATTGGCTGTAGAAGCGATTAAAAATACGCTTCATTACATCATTCAAGGAAGCGCGACAGGAGTTCCGATTGATCAGTTGGCAAATTTCTTGGCCGGATTGTTTTTCCTTTTGCCGTTTGCATTCGTGTTTCAAAAAGTTCGTTCGATGAAAGGGGTTCTTTTCGGTTTAGCTGCCGGGACCATTTCGATGTCAGTAGCCATGAGCTTATTGAACTATTATTTCATTTTGCCGGCATATACGCTGTTTTTAAATATGCCGCAAATGTCGATTGCAGAAGTGAAGCAAGTCATTATTGCCGGGATTTTGCCTTTTAACCTCATTAAAGGAACAATTATTGCCATTGTCTTTTTAATGATTTACGGCAGAATAAAAGAATGGCTTCAACATAAATTTAACGTGCAAAATGCATAAATTTATATGCAAAAAAGCGGAGATCAGCCGCTATGATGTTTCGCATCATAACGGTGCTCCGAATTATGATACACAAAACCCCCACAGAAATTCGTTTTTCCGTGGGGGTTGTTCTTTTAAAGCTGATGAAACAGCTATTCAAATTTTAAAGGATCGCCGTCAAAGGGTTCATCAGCAATTTTAATGGAATCTGTTGGGCAACCTTCAAAAGCATCCATTAAATCATCTTCTAAAACTTCTGGAACTTCAACCGTCCCTTGGTTATCATCTAGAATAACGTATGCGATTCCTTCGTCGTCATAATCATAAATATCTGGCGCTGCTGCCCCACATGCACCGCATGCAATGCATGTTTCTTTGTCAACGATTGTATATTTTGGCATTGTCTAACCTCCTGTATAAATGAAATGAGTAGAAGTCATAAAAGAGAAAGAAACATTTATCTTCCACTTCAGAATGTTTTATATAATAATCAGAATACCACATAATTATTGTAAGATGGAATATTAAACATTTCAATAAAAAAAGATGAAAAGTCATAGTATTTCGATAAACTTACTTAAATCAATCATTCATTATATATTTTTCGACAATTATTGGATAAATTTTGATAAAATAAGGATTGAACAGAAGGTTTCAATTTTTAAGGTGATCAAATGCCTCTCTCTTATTTGGAAGGAATTATCCTTTATTGTTTTCAACAGCTCAAATGCGAGCGATCGAAAGCAGCTGTTTTTCATTTATTAAAAGGAAAAAAATCTTCTCAAACGATTCAAGATAGCATTATTTTTCATTTATCGAACTTATTTGGGATTTGCCGTGAGCTCGAGCTTGAAGAATATAATCACTTGTTAAACAGATTGGTTCAGCTGTCATATGTCAAACAAGTAAAAGGCGAGTTTTATATGGTCACAATGAACGGCGAACGGGTGCTGCAAGAATTTTTGTCAGAAAAACCGTTTCCTGATAAGCTGGATGGGGCCACCTACAATGATATAGGAAAAATTTTTTGGCAGCGTTTATCTTTATTTGTTCAAACGGTTTCCCATCTAGTTTATAACCATTCGAAATTTTTACCTATAACAAATAATGGTCAGCTGTTGCATTTTGTCAAAACATACATATTACAGATGAAAGAGACAAAGAAAAATATCGGAAATCGAACGTTTTTGGAAATGAACCGTTTGCTTGAATGTTTAGATGAAAAGGGAGCTATCTTAGTTGTCAATCGTTTGTCCGGCTTTAAAAAAAATGGAATCACCTTTGAACAGCTTGCAGCAGCTGCGAATGAAGATCCTTTTTATTTGAAGCTTATGTTTCAAGCTGCCGTCATTCAAATGGTGAACGAATTGCAAAAACGTTCTGATCAATATCCGATATTATTCGGTCTTTTACGAGATTTGATAAAAAAACACCCGCTAACCGCATCGGCGGAAAAAACGTACTGCTTGTTGGCGGAGGGGTTGGACATTGATGAAATTGCAGCAGTCCGAAAGCTTAAAAGAAATACGATTGAGGACCATATTGTTGAGATTGCTTTAAACATGCACGATTTTGCCTTCGAACCTTATGTAAGCAAAGAAGATGTGCTCAAAATCGGGCAAGCGATTGAAAAGCTGCAAACAAACAAGCTGAAAACAGTTAAAGAATATCTTCAAGATCAATACAGCTATTTTCAAATTCGGCTGGCAATGGCTGCAATAAGGAGATGGCAATGACGAAAGATCTTTTTACTTTGCTGAAGGAAAAATTCGGTTATTCAAGCTTTAAAACAGGCCAAAAGGAAATAATTGAAGATGTTATTAGCGGACATGACGTAGTTGCCATGCTGCCGACAGGCGGTGGAAAATCATTGTGCTATCAGCTTTCTGGCTATTGTTTACAAGGTGCTGTATTAATAGTGTCCCCGCTATTGTCGCTCATGCAAGACCAGGAACAGCAGATGAAAATGTTTGGAGAAAAAAGAGTCATTGCATTAAACAGCTTTTTAACCCGATATGAAAAAGAAAAAGCTTTTCGGCAATTGCACCGTTACAAATTTATATTTTTATCGCCTGAAATGTTTAAATCAAAAAGGCTATTGGATGCATTGGCGCAAATCCAAATATCTTTATTTGTCGTCGATGAAGCGCATTGCATTTCACAGTGGGGACATGATTTTCGGCCTGACTATTTAAAGCTCGGAAAGGTAAGGGAGATGATCGGTTCTCCTCCTTGTTTGGCGATGACCGCCACAGCCACTAAAGAAGTGCTGAACGATATCGCGAAATGCTTGCATTTAACCGATGCAACATTTCATATTCATTCTATTGACAGGCAAAACGTTGCCATTAATGTTGAAGCCGTAAGCAGCCAAGAGGAAAAATTGGAGCGATTAGCCGAATGGCTGAAAATGTTAGAAGGGCCGGGTATCATTTATTGCTCCACAAGAAAGTGGGCGGAAGAGCTTGCCAGATGGATTGAACAAAAGGGAATGACAAATGCGGCTTATTATCATGGCGGAATGGAATATGAAGATAGAATGTTGATTCAACAGCAATTTTTAAATGACGAACTTTCGGTTATAACGGCGACAAATGCTTTTGGAATGGGAATAAACAAAAAAGACGTTCGATTTGTCATCCATTTCCATTATCCTGCTGACATGGAATCATACGTACAAGAAATAGGCCGGGCCGGAAGAGATGGAAACCAAAGCATTGCAATTGCACTTGTAGCAAAGGGTGACGAGGAGTTTCCCCGGTCGATAATACGTTCTGAATTTCCTGAAAAAAAAGAGATTGAGTTGATTGTTAAAACGATTCGGTTAAAGGGATGCTTTGATTTAACAGATGAAGAGTGGAGCAGCTTCGGCTTGTCTGATGTACAGAGGAGATTTTTACAATATAATTTCCAAATGTTGGATGAAAACATGTATCATTGGACGACTGATCAGATCGTAAATTATGTATGGAGCAAGATTGAAGATCGAATGAAAATGAAATTTAAAAAATTAGCCGACATGGAAGCATTTTTACGAGCAAAAGCATGCAGGCGGAACATGATTTTAAGCTATTTTCAGGAAAAACCTTCAACAAAGGTTTCGATTTGCTGCGACAATTGCGGAATAAACGATCGTTTTTTTATCCGAAAAAAAATTCATTCATCCCAGCCAATGATAAAGTGGGATTGGAAGCAAGAATTAAAAAGGCTGTTTCGTCAAAGTGGGTGAAGGCGTGATTAAAAGACAAGAAGAATTGATAAAGAACATGACCGATCGAGAGCTTTTATTTCATCTCATGGTCACTCAGTCGCTATTTCTTCTTATATCGATTATTTTAGGGTTCATTTTTTTTGACCGTGCGGAGGATTTTTTTCAATTATGGGAATTGAGTTGGGAAACGATAGCTGTTGGCTTGCTTGCAACAGTTATCGTTCTGCTCATTGATTTGGTAATTATGAAATGGGCGCCAAAAAGCTGGTACGATGATGGAGGAATCAATGAAAAACTGTTTCAAAACAGAAGCTTGCCGGAAATTTTTTGGATGACCCTTATCGTTGCTTTTGCGGAAGAAATATTGTTTCGCGGGGTTCTGCAAACCCATTTCGGACTGTTTATCGCCAGTTTGATCTTTGCCTTCATGCATTTTCGTTATCTTTCAAAATGGCTGTTATTTGCAACGGTTTTGTTCGTCAGTTTTTTTCTCGGAGTGATATTTGAACTGACTGAGAATATTTTAACAACAATTTTCGCTCATTTTCTTATCGACTTTGTATCGGCAGTGCAAATTCGCTTTCAATATTTGAAAAATAGTAAAGGCGATGGGAGGGACGATGAAGAAGATGACAAGTCCGTATGAACATGACCAAGCTGAGCGTTTAAGGGAAAAAATGATTGATGAAATAAAAGAGAGAACGGGGACATATCCGTCTCGGAGTGAAGTGCATAAAAAAAGGCGGAAGAAAAAAAAGAAAATGAACTATCCGCTTTTGCGTATTCTCGTCTTTCTTTTTATATTAGTGCCAGTCGTTGTTTTATTTTTAACTTCTTATTTGGAACGAAATCAATCAAACCGTAGCGGGGAAAATCTTTCAGATTTTGACTCTGTAATTATTAAAAATAATAGCGGGAAGTCTGTTCAAGAAGAGAGAGTGGAAGAAAATAATTCCTCTAACTCAGACAAAGAAGGAAATCAGAATGAACAGGAAGCTTCTCCAACGACTGAAGAACAATCCTCTTCCAACAGCACAAGAGACGAAACCCGAAAAGAAATTTCTGGAAATGAAAGCGATGGAAACATGGAAGAAAACAGACGCATCATTACTCATGTTGTCCAGCCGAACGAAACGCTATATAAAATCTCGATGAAGTATTATAAAAGCCGAAATGGCGAAGAGCTTATTCGAGAATGGAATCATCTTCAAGATTCCAACATTTATGTCGGACAAGTTTTAAAAATCCCTTTAGATAATCCCCAATAAATAAAAATTTTTCATATTTGAAAAAGATCATGCATAACTTGTACAAAAAACTTTGGGGGATTTTAAACGAATGGAAAGGCAAATTAAAGATCTGCCCTATACAGATCAACCTACCAAGCATATGCTGCAAGGGCTCATTGAGCGTAAAAGAGAATTCGAAACATATAAACAGAAATGTTTGGTTTGGCAAATAATTACATTTGTGGAAGTGATTATTTTTATAGTGTTTATTTATTTCAACGTATATCAACGATTGGAAACAGATCTTTTGTTTGTTTTATTCTATTTTTTTCAATCATCACACTTATTCGCCGTTTTGCTGATTGCATTCAGCTATTCAACAGCCGTTTATTTTAAAAAGAAAGAAGAAAAAGCGGAAAAAGAATATCATGAGCTTAGATGGGAAATTATTGATAAAAGCACTGATTTTTGGAAAAGCGAAGAAGAGTGGATGAATCGCGACAAGGTTTTTTCTGTTATGAAAAAAGAATTCGATATTAATCTCTATTATAAAACGAAATAAAAATGTGATTTGTGAGTAAAAATGCTTGTCTTCACCCCCTCGTAATTGTAAACTGTTTACTAACTAAAGAACCATCTTTTAGAATCAACATACAATATCGTATGATGTATTGACGGCAGGAGGGAAGAAGATGCGGCTCGAGCGTCTTAATCATAATAAAATTAAAATTTTCCTGACTCTAGATGATTTGTCGGATCGCGGCTTAACAAAAGAAGATCTATGGAACAACTCTTTAAAAGTTCATCAGCTTTTCCGGGAAATGATCAATGAGGCAAGTGAAGAACTCGATTTTCATGCAAACGGTTCGATTGCGGTCGAGGTTTATTCACTAAAAGCACAGGGAATGGTGATTATTGTTTCCAAAAATAATGATGAAGAACTTGAAGATGAATTTTTAGATGATTATATTGAAATGCAAGTAAAAGTGGATGAACATCAAGATATATTGTATGAGTTTTTGAATTTCGAAGATGTCCTCGATCTTGCAAAAGTTCTTCAACGTTTCGAAATAACAGAAGGCGCGCTATATTCATATCAGGGACGATACTACCTGCTGTTTGATGACATCTCTAAGATTGAAACGGAGCATCTTGTTGCAATTTTAGCGGAATATGGAACGCCGACACATATGACAACTCATAGACTGCATGAATATGGAAAATTATTGATAAAGGATCACGCTGTTCGTCTTTTGAATGACTATTTTTCCTGAGGCTGACAAAACATCGCCTTTCAGCGATGTTTTATCAGCTTTTTTTGCGTAGATTTAGTATTTTATTTGATAAAAAACAAAGCGGTTTGCCGCTTTCTTTTTTTAACAAGAAATTCAGTATCCCTTTATTTTCTATGAATTAATGATTGAATTAATTTATAGAAGGTGTATACTAAGTCATGAAAGGTGGACTTTTCCTTTTCATTATTAAAGAACATATAGGAGGTTTACTTATTATGGTAGCCGAAGGCAATGACAAGCATGATGTGCTAAAAGCTACGCAAAAGGTAATACATAAAGCGTTAGGAAAACTAGGTTATCCAGAAGAGGTGTATGAATTATTAAAAGAGCCGATTCGCATGCTGACAGTGAAAATACCTGTTCGCATGGATGACGGTTCTGTTAAAATATTTACTGGCTACCGGGCGCAGCATAATGATTCTGTAGGACCTACAAAAGGAGGCGTTCGCTTCCATCCAAATGTAACTGAAAACGAGGTAAAAGCGCTTTCAATTTGGATGAGTCTAAAATGCGGAATTATTGATTTGCCTTACGGTGGTGGAAAAGGTGGAATTGTTTGTGATCCAAGAGATATGTCGTTCAGGGAATTAGAAAGATTAAGCAGAGGATACGTTCGGGCAATTAGTCAAATTGTTGGCCCTACAAAAGATATACCTGCACCTGATGTATTTACGAACTCGCAAATCATGGCTTGGATGATGGATGAATACAGCCGGATTGATGAATTTAATTCGCCAGGATTTATTACCGGCAAGCCTCTCGTTCTCGGCGGTTCACATGGCCGTGAATCGGCAACGGCAAAAGGCGTGACCATTTGCATTCGCGAAGCAGCGAAAAAGCGTGGAATTTCTTTACAAGGGGCTAGGGTCGTTGTCCAAGGATTTGGAAATGCAGGCGGTTATTTAGCAAAATTTATGCATGATGCCGGAGCAAAAGTTGTAGGTATTTCCGATGCATACGGCGGTCTGTACGATCCAGACGGACTTGACATCGATTATTTATTAGATCGGCGCGACAGCTTCGGAACTGTTACGAAATTGTTTAATGATACGATCACTAATAAAGAATTGTTAGAACTTGATTGCGAAATTTTAGTTCCTGCGGCGATTGAAAACCAAATTACAGAAGAAAATGCCCATAATATTCGGGCTCAAATTGTCGTAGAAGCAGCCAACGGTCCGACAACTGTTGAAGCCACTCAAATCTTAACGGACCGGGGAATTTTACTCGTGCCTGACGTATTGGCAAGCGCGGGAGGAGTAACGGTTTCTTATTTCGAATGGGTTCAAAATAATCAGGGCTACTATTGGTCTGAAGAAGAAGTGGAAGAAAAATTGGAAAAAATGATGGTGAAAGCATTTAACACTGTATATGAAACGGCGCAAAACAGAAGAGTAGATATGCGGCTTGCTGCATATATGGTAGGCGTAAGAAAAATGGCAGAAGCATGCAGATATCGCGGATGGGTATAATATTTGCATCGTTTTGCAGTTTCCCCTATGATAATGTAGGGGAAATTTTTCTTTTGTCACCAGCCGCTTAATGCTATAGGAGTGATCATGATGCAAGAAGAAAAAGTGATCATTGTCGGCGGAGGTCCATGTGGACTATCGGCTGCGATCGAATTGAAGGAAAAAGGAATAAATCCTTTAGTTATTGAAAAAGGAAATATTGTTGATTCCATTTATCGCTTTCCAACACATCAAACCTTTTTCAGCACAGCAGACAGGCTTGAAATTGGCGGAGTCCCATTTATCACAGAAAACCGAAAGCCTGTCCGCAATCAAGCGCTTGCTTACTACCGGGAAGTTGTGAAGCGAAAAAATTTGCGCATTCATACATATGAAAAAGTAGAGAAGGTAGAAAAGCAGCAGGACGGAACGTTCATGGTAACGACGGAAAAAGGAAAATATCGTGCGTCATTTGTTGTGATTGCTACAGGTTATTATGATAATCCAAATTACATGAATGTTCCAGGCGAAAATCTGCCCCACGTTTTCCATTATTTTAAAGAAGCTCATCCATATTTTGATAAAGATGTCGTTGTGATCGGCGGGAAAAACTCAAGTGTTGATGCCGCGCTTGAGCTTTATAAAGCCGGGGCTAGAGTAACTGTATTGTACCGAGGAAGCGGGTATTCTTCAAGCATTAAGCCTTGGATATTGCCGGAATTTGATTCTCTTATCAAAAAAGGCTATATAAAAATGGAATTTCGGGCAGATGTAAAAGAAATTAAAAATGACTCTATTAGTTATATTGTGAACGGAACAGAAGAAAAAACTATTCCTTGTGATTTTGTCTTTGCCATGACTGGCTACCATCCAGATCATAACTTTTTGAAAAAAATGGGTGTACTTATTGATGAGCAGACAGGCAGACCTTACTACAATCCCGATACAATGGAAACGAATGTAAACGGGATTTTTATAGCCGGTGTCATCGCAGCTGGAAATGATGCGAATGAGATTTTTATCGAAAACGGCAGATTTCACGGGGAATTGATCGCAGAAGAAATTATCAAAAGAGTATAAAAATAGGGGATGTCCCGAAAATAATCAAGTAGAGAAAAACAATCCGTTTTTCTCTACTTGATTTTGTTGCTTTCATAAGTTGTGGGGCCGTCCAGAAATCAAATCGCCATTGAAAACAAAAAATCATAAACACCGATATATCAACGTTTCTAACACATTAATGGGGGCGTCAATAAGCTGTAAAAACGGCTTATTAGACACCCCCTTTACTTGTAACATTTTTTAGTAAAATTTGTGTTGATCATCACAACAGTTTATTATTTCGAAAACATTTCTTCTATTTCAGTTAAATCGCTCGTTTTTTCTAAAGCCACTAAAAGCTTTATTCTAGCTTTTTGCCCGTTTAATCCGTTCGAAAATATAACGCCAAGCTGTTTTAAATGTTTTCCTCCGCCCTGATAATCATAGACATCCTGCACAATGCCGTTAAAACATCGTGAGACAATGACGATCGGCACTTTCTTCTCAATAAGCCGTTTCATGCCGGGGACTAAAGCCGGCGGCAAATTTCCTTGCCCTAAAGCTTCAATGACGATTCCATCCGGATTCAGTCCTTCAACTGCTTCCATTATTTTTTCATCCATGCCTGCATACGCCTTTAAAAGGAGCACATGTTTAGAGATTTTCGTTATACTATATGTTTCTTTTCTTAACGGATAGTGATGAAATGCCAGAATTTTTTTGTTCACAATACCGATCGGTCCGTATTGCGGACTTTGGAATGTAGCGATATTGCTTGTATGCGTTTTTGTGACGTTTTTTGCTGTATGAATCTCGTCATTCATGACAACTAACACACCAAGGTTTTTCGCTTCGTCGGAAGCAGCAACTTTTATGGACATCAATAAATTATATAATCCGTCTGATCCGAGTTCATTATTTGACCTCATCGCACCTGTTACAACAACCGGGATGGGAAGGTCAAGAGTCAAATCTAAAAAATAAGCTGTTTCTTCTAAAGTATCCGTTCCATGAGTGACGACGACACCGTCGATGCTTCCATTTTTGACATGATGTTCGATTTCTTTTTTAATTTCCAGCATTTCCTTTGGAGTTATATGCGGGGAAGGCAAGTTAAAAAGCTCTTTTACGATTGTTTGTACATTGTTTACATTCAATGAAAAATTTGTTAGTGGATTGGACCCTTCTGGTCTCACTGCACCGCTTTGTTCATCTTCCAGCATTGAAATTGTACCGCCTGTATGTAAAATCAATACTTTCTTCATCTTTTTATCCCTTTCATTAAAGTTTCATTTTTTCATGCTTATTTTTGATTTTCATTTTGTCATATACATGTTACCATTTTATCAAAAGGATGTTTTTAACAACTTACTGCTGCTCTAACATGAATCATCATTTCTCATTCTTTTATTTTGTTTTATTTTAAAAGGAACATTCTGATAAATCTATACATAAATAAGGAGATACTAGAAGAAAAGAGGCTGTCATTATGATTGCGATTATTACAGCAGGCATTGCACCAGGGCTGGCAATACTTTCATATTTTTATTTGAAGGATCAATATGAAATGGAACCCCTTTACATGGTGGTTAGGACGTTTATTTTCGGTGCGCTGCTTGTTTTTCCAATTATGTTTATTGAATACGTTCTGGAAACAGAAAATGTATTTCCCTCTTCTTTTTTACAAGCTTTCTTTGCTTCGAGTTTATTGGAAGAGTTTTTTAAATGGTTTATTTTTTATTTTACAATTTACTCCCATTTTCATTTTGATGAACATTACGATGGAATCGTTTATGGTGTGTCCATCTCTCTCGGCTTTGCGACATTGGAAAATATTTTATATTTAATTGCGAACGGTGTGGAGTTTGCATTCGGGCGCGCAATTTTTCCAGTCCCAAGCCATGCATTGTTCGGTGTCATCATGGGGTATTATTTAGGAAAAAGCAAATTTTCGAATGATAGGCTTAAAAAAAGATGGCTCCTTTATTCTCTAGTTATTCCGTTTCTTTTGCACGGAACGTACAATTATATCTTGCTTTCCAATGAAGACTGGAAGTTTTGGGTCACTCCGTTTATGGTGTTTTTATGGTGGTTTGGGCTTCATAAAGCAAAAAAAGCGCGCATGGTATACAAGCAAAATATCGAAACAATATCAGGATAAAAAAATTTTTGAACCGGCATGAGCCGGTTTTTTTGTTGTATAAAATGACATCTACTACAGAAAATACATGTAACGATATAAAGTGAGGAGGCATGATGATGGGAAAAAACATGAAATATCTGCTCGCAAACGCTTTTGTTTTAATCGTTTTTCTTATTCTTTCTAACAATCAGCTGCATGTTCATGCTTTTAGCGAACAAGTGATTCAGAGAGGTGCGACAGGTGATGATGTCATTGAACTGCAGGCAAGACTTCAATATAACGGATATTATCATGGGAAAATTGATGGGGTATATGGATGGAATACTTATTGGGCAGTTAGAAAATTTCAAAATAATTTTGGACTTAAAGAAGTAGATGGTTTAGTTGGTCCTGAAACAAAACAAAAGCTTTTCAATACGACAAAATATTATAAGTCTTTTGTCCACGAACAAATTCGAAAAGGCAGAGACTTTACCCATTATGGCGGAGTGCCGCTAAAAATCCAAACAGCGCCTTCTGAGGAGCTGCGCGCAAAATGGCGGAAGCAAACCGAAAAAAATCTCGCAAAAAATGTACCGCCAAAAAAACAACAAGCTGGTCAGGCTGGACAAGGGCAACAGCAGGCTGCTCCTAAACAGCAAGCAGCCCAAAATAAACAACAAACAGGGAAATCGGTACAGCCGATGGCGGTGAATATGCCTGGAGGCTTTTCACAAAATGACTTAAATCTTTTAGCCAATGCCGTTTACGGAGAAGCCCGCGGTGAGCCTTATATTGGTCAAGTAGCAATTGCGGCAGTAATTTTAAACCGACTGAACAGCCCGACATTTCCAAATACGGTTGCTGGTGTTATTTTTGAACCGGGTGCTTTTACAGCTGTCAGCGATGGACAAATATATTTGACACCAAATGAAACAGCGAGAAAAGCGGTGATGGACGCTATTAACGGGTGGGATCCGACAGAAGAAGCTCTCTATTATTTCAATCCTGATACAGCAACAAGCCCATGGATATGGACGCGGCCGCAAATCAAGAAAATCGGAAAACACATATTCTGTGAATAGTGAGGTGATTCAATATGCTTCGAGGATTATTAATCGGGCTGCTTACAGTGGCCTTAATCGGAACAGGCTACTGGGGATATAAAGAGCATCAGGAAAAAAACGCCGTATTAATTCATGCAGAAAACAATTACCAGCGGGCTTTTCACGATCTAACCTATCAAGTGGATCAGCTTCATGACAAAATTGGCGAGACACTCGCCATGAATTCGAGAAAATCATTGTCACCGGCGCTGGCGGAAGTTTGGAGAATTACATCGGAAGCGCACAATGATGTCGGCCAGCTTCCGTTAACTCTTTTGCCGTTCAATAAAACAGAGGAATTTTTGTCAAATATTGGCAAATTTAGTTATCAAACTGCAGTGAGAGATTTAAACAAAGACCCGTTAACGGATCAAGAATATGAAACGTTAAAAAAATTGTATAAAAATGCAAAAGACATACAAGACGAATTGAGAAACGTCCAGCATTTAATCTTAAAAAACAATCTGCGCTGGATGGATGTTGAACTCGCACTAGCATCAGGGCAAAAACAAATGGACAATACGATTATTGATGGATTTAAAACGGTAGAAAAAAATGTTGAAGGCTATTCCGAAACTAATTTCGGTCCAACAGCAACAGCGCTGCAAAAGCCTAAAAAAGGATTTGAACAATTAACTGGAAAGGAAATATCAGAGCAAGAAGCAAAACAAATCGCAAAACGATTTGCCCCTAAAAATGTAGAACGAGTAGATGTAACAACAAATGGTAAAGGATCAAACATTCAGTTTTACAGCATTACTATGCATGATAAAGGAAATAAACATGATGTTTATATGGATATCACGAAAAAAGGCGGTCATTTAATTTATTTATTGCACAACAGAGATATTAAACAACAAAAAATCAGCTTAAATGAAGCATCCAACCGAGCAACGGAATTTTTGAAAAAGCTAAAATTTAAGGATTTAGAGCTTTATGAGAGTGCACAATATGACAACATTGGTGTTTTCACATTTGTTTCTAATTACAAAGGTGTACGTCTATATCCAGATGCAGTTCGTTTAAAGGTAGCGTTGGACAACGGAGAAATTATAGGTTATTCTGGACGTGATTATTTAGCAGCGCACAAAAAAAGAAATTTGCCGAAACCGGCTATTACAAAAGAAGAAGCGAAAAAATCAGTCCATTCTAACGTTGAAATTCAGGAGGATCGATTAGCTGTTGTGACAAATGATGCCGGCGAAGAAGTGCTGTGCTATGAATTTTTAGGAACGATTGACCAAGACACGTACCGCATTTTCATCAACGCAATGGACGGAACGGAAGAAAAAGTGGAAAAATTGCAAAGTGCTGAACCGTTATTCAGAGAAATTTAATCACAAAAAGGGGAGTCGATTTTTAGGCTTTCCCTTTTTTTCATTTCATGCTTTAATAAATGTAGAGCGCTTATTACATTGAAAGAGTGGTAACGTTGATAAAAATTGGTACGATGATCACATTGGAACTTTCTGGCCAAGATCAAATACTAAAATGCAAACTTGTGGACCAAGAAGAAAACATTCTTTATATTGATTTTCCTATAAATAGCAAGACAGGAAAAACTGTTTTCTTACCAGACGGCACCGAGCTCGTTGCAACATTTGTGAACAGCGAAAAAAAACCGTATAAATTTCGTACTAAAGTTCTTGGCAAGAAAAAAGATAACCTCCCGATGATCATGCTTCAGGCACCTGAGTATATGGAGGAGATCCAAAGGCGGCAATTTGTCAGAATCGAGACAGCTGTTGATGTAGCCATACACGCCATTAATCAGGAATTCGCCCCATTTACAACAGTTACAAACGACATAAGTGCTGGCGGCATTTCAATCATTATTCCAAACGGTGTGGACGTACCGCTAAATGAAAATATACATATTTATATGGTGCTCACGTTTATGGACGGAACGATTGAATATTATAAGGTAACAGGGAAGGCGCTCAGAGTTGTGGAAGCGGAACATCATAAGCTCGCTTCCATAGCTTTTATCAATATTGATGAAAAGACACAGCAAAAATTGATTCGCTTTTGCTTTGAACAGCAGCTGCAAATGAAAAAGAAAGGAATTTTGAATGAATAATACCGGCACGGCTGTCCATACTATTTATAAAAAATGGCAAAAGGATGTTTTTTGTGAAGCGCTTTGAACAAATATTGATCAAATTGATCATTATACAATTCATTATGTTAATTGCCGCTCAGCTTTTTTTGCGCCATTCTGAATTGAAGCCATATTTATCAAAAGCCGTGCAATATGAAGGTGTTGGAAACATGTCCATCTCCGAATGGGTGGAAACTATCAGCCGCTAAAAGAGCAGGAAACCCCTGCTTTTCTTTCTGTATTCCAAAAAAATAGATACATATTTTTTGAAACTAGCTAGGAGGTATTATGAGTAAAAAAATTTCCATTGCAATCGACGGTCCGGCAGCTGCCGGGAAAAGCACAGTTGCCAAAAAAATCGCAAAAGATTTAGGCTATACATACATTGATACGGGTGCGATGTACAGAGCTCTCACTTTGAAAGCTTTACAGAATGGCATTTCTTTGGAGGATGAAAAAGCGCTCACCAAGCTTTTGAATGAAATGACGATTGAACTGAAGCCGGTAAATGAAGGTCAGCAAGTGCTAGTAAACGGTGAAGACGTAACGGCGATTATCCGTTCCAATGAAGTAACAAAGCATGTTTCCACTGTTTCCAAACATCCTAATGTGCGGGAGGAAATGGTGAAAAGGCAAAAACAGCTTGCAGGAAACGGCGGCGTTGTCATGGATGGCAGGGATATCGGCACTCATGTGCTGCCGAATGCGGAGTTGAAAATATTTTTAAAGGCTTCTGTAGAGGAAAGAGCAAAAAGAAGGTATGAGGAGAATTTAAGAAAAGGTTTTACATCCGATTTAACACAATTAAAGAAAGAAATTGAAGAAAGAGATAAGCTTGATTCCACGAGGGCAACTGCCCCATTAAAAAAAGCGCCGGATGCCGTCGAAATCGATACAACTTCATTGACGATTGAAGAGGTGGCGGAATTAATTAAAGAATTGGTAACAGAAAGGCTGTAAGAAATGGGTAAATTTTATCAATTTGCAAAGGCAATTGTTTACTGCTTTATTAAACCGCTCTTTCGGGTCGAAGTGATCGGAAAGGAACATTTTCCAATGGATGGTGCCGTGCTGCTTTGTTCCAATCATATTAATAATTTGGACCCTCCGACGATTGGTATCGTTTCACCAAGGCAGCTCCGTTTTATGGCAAAAGAGGAGCTGTTTAAAATTCCGGTTTTCAGCCTGATCGTCCGGGCATTGGGGGCGTTTCCGGTCAAAAGGGGCTTTTCCGATCGAGAGGCGTTAAGAACAGGCTTGAAAATATTAAAAGAAAGAGAAGTTTTAGCCATTTTTCCGGAAGGAACGAGAAGCAAAACAGGTGAACTCGGAAAAGGTTTAGCTGGTGCAGGTTTTTTTGCCTTAAGATCAGATTGTGTCGTCTTGCCATGCGCCGTCGTCAGTTCTTACAAACCGTTTCGGAAAACGAAAGTCATTTTCGGCCCAGCCATTGATTTTACATCTTATCGAAACAAAAAAATTTCAGCTGAAGAAGCGACCGATAAAATCATGACAGAAATTAGAAATTTGCTCGAAAAATATAGGTAATCAATGGATTTAACTTGACAAACGGAATTTTTTGTTAGAACTTATAGAAAAGAGGTATTTTTCATTCTATTTAGAGTAGCTTGTGACATACTAAATAGAATGGTACATATTTTGTTGAGTTGCTATGGCTTGACCAAGGAGGTAAATGGTATGGTAGAGGACATCAATCAAGGTGAAGTTTTTGTGCCTGAAGTGGGAGACGTTGTAGAGGGAATTGTAACAAAAGTGGAAGATAAGCAGGTGATTGTTGATATTAAAAATTGCAAACAAATGGGCATCATTCCGATTAGTGAACTGTCTAGTTTGCATATTGAAAAAGCTTCAGATGTTGTAGAGGAAAATGACAAGCTTGAACTAGCGGTCATTAAAGTTGAGGAAGAAGCAGTCATTTTATCGAAAAGCAAAGTGGCTGCGGATAAAGCTTGGGTGGAATTAGAGAGAAAATTTGAAAATAAAGAAGTATTTGAGGCAGAAGTGAAGGATGTCGTAAAAGGCGGTTTAGTGGTAGACCTGGGCGTCCGCGGATTTATTCCTGCTTCATTGGTTGAACCTCACTATGTTGAGGATTTTTCAGATTATAAAGGAAAAACATTGACATTGATGGTTGTGGAGCTAAACCGTGAAAAAAATCGAGTGATTTTGTCTCATCGTGCTGTAGTGGAAAAGGAGCAGGAAGAGAAAAAACAGCAAGTGCTTCAGTCGATTCAGCCTGGTGATGTATTGGAAGGAACAGTCCAACGTTTAGCCGATTTCGGAGCCTTTGTTGACATCGGCGGGATTGACGGTCTTGTACATATTTCTCAGATCTCTCATGCTCATGTAGATAAACCGTCAGATGTGCTTCAAGAAGGCGAAAAGGTAAAAGTGAAAGTTTTGTCTGTCGATCGGGATAATGGACGGGTTTCACTATCGATTAAAGAAACATTGCCTGGTCCATGGGAAAACATTTCTGAAAAAATCAAATCCGGTGATGTTGTCGAAGGAACTGTACAACGCCTCGTCTCATTCGGAGCTTTTGTTGAAGTTTTACCTGGAGTAGAAGGTCTTGTCCATATATCGCAAATTTCTAAAAAACATATAGGCACTCCTCAAGAAGTATTAGAAGAAGGACAAAAGGTAAAAGTAAAAGTGCTTGATGTAAACGAAGAAGAGAAACGGATTTCCTTAAGCATAAAGGAATTGGAAGATGATGGGCCCGGTAGTGAAGAAGATTTTCGCAAATATCGTCCGAAAGAGGAATCGACAGGATTTCAACTAAGTGAAATGATCGGAGAGCAATTAAATAAATTAAAATAAAGACAAAGGCGATTATCACGAGCTGCCCCTTGTCAAGGTGACAGCGGAATAAAAAATGATCTAAGCGGCTTTATCTCTATATTCCATAGGGCTGAGGCCGTTTAGTCGTTTTATGAGGGTAATTTGTATCGATTGCCAGTCCTCAAACGAAATCTACGTTTCGCATTTGAGCGTTCTCCAAAAAGACTCAATAAGCACCGCCCAGCATATAACGAGCTGTTTTATCATCTTCTCCACTGCTGTTCTTTTCATAAATCCTTGAGAATGATACGATCCATCCTCCCTGTAATAAGCTGTTATTGTTCGAAGCCTTGCCTAGTATATAGCTTCCATATCACTTCAATAAGCTGTCTTTTGAGTTCTGCAGTATCGGTTCGATTTTTGCTAAGCTGCTCTATATCGTGATTATATGTGCGAACAAAATTCTTCACTGCTTTTAATAAGCAAGCGATACGTCCGTTTTGCGTTCGTATCTCCATTAAAAATCAAAACTTGTGCAGATAAACAAGTGATACATCCAGCCTGTATTCATTAGCCCACAATTTTTTTGCAGAAAAACTCCCTCCTAAAAAAACAAATAATGATTTAGAAGCCTTTTTTTATGAAAAGAAATTATACGGACATTCTGCCATTAAACAGATCGGCTTATGAGTTCTAAAAAAATAGCGAAAATTCATTTCTTGACGGGCAGTGAAATGTTTACATTTTCCTCTCACAGCAATCCATCAGCAATCAATTCTCCCACAGCCCTTTAACTGCTTTTTATACGCTTTTAGCTTTGGTTTCAAAATTTGTACGGTTAGCATCCATAAATTTTTCACATAATGGAAATAGTAGGAGGTTGGAGATGGAAGGAATATATTATTATTGGTTCATGTGGATGATTTGGGTAATTGTAACATTTTGGCTTCCAAAAACGGATGCTCGTTTTTGGCTCTCCTTTTTTATATTGTTAAATATTTTAGGAAGTGCAACGTTTATACACTTTACACAAATACATGTTGGTTTTTCGTATATCTTATTTGCTTTGCTTAGTTTTTTCATCTTGTATAGAACTAAGCGTTTATTTTATTCATTATTTTCCGTTTTGATCATTACGGTTGCCTATGCAGGAGTCAAGCTGTTTTATTTATTTGATCCTGTCTGGTTTTTACTTGACGTTCAGATGTATTTATCTATATTAGGAGTCATTTTATCCAATATGCTGAGCAAAGATTTTTTTGAAGGAATGGCATTTTTTATATTGGGGTCTTGTTACGGAGAAGCTCTTTTTTCGTCTGCAGTTTATTCTTATTATCGGCCGATTGTAATAGGCGACTTTCCTTTTCTTGATATGCTGTCAATCGGAATCTTTTCATTGCTCATATGGGCGTCATTCAAAACATTCGCTGCTTCTTTAGAACATATATTCAAAAAACATGCAAGGGAGAGGCAAGGGTCATGAATGAATACACGCTTCCTATTTTTTATGGTGTCTTCGTAGGTGTGTTAGCCCGTCTTTTTATGCTAAAAACCGATTATCGCCAATATCCAACATATTTGCACGGAAAAATTATTCATATCGCACTTGGATTTATAGCGGCGGGACTCGGCACGATTGCTGTTCCGGCCATAATGGAAAAGGAGTTTACTGCCATTACTTTTTTAACGTTGGCTGCATCGCAGTTTCGCGAAGTCCGCAACATGGAAAGAAATACACTGTCAGAGCTCGATCAATATGAGCTTGTTCCTCGGGGAAGTACATATATTGAAGGAATTGCAATCGCCTTTGAAAGCAGAAATTATTTAGTGATTTTCACATCTTTATTTGTTACGCTTGCTTATTTAATCTTTGGCTTTTGGATGGCTCTTGTGATGACGGTCGTTTGCTTTATCATTTCTAAAGTGTTAATGTCTGGAGGCACATTGAAAGATATTGTTGACATTCAATATGTAAAGCCGCATTTTGACGGTGCAGGCTTGTATGTCGATGACATTTATATTATGAATATCGGCATCCCGGAAAAACGTGAACTAGTTTTAAAATATGGCATGGGGTTTATTTTGACACCAAAATCATTTGATGCGAGAACAACGATTGCCAACATCGGACAACGTCAGGCGATTCTCCATGATGTCTCAACTGCGCTGGGCGTAAACCGCGATGCGGGTGAACCATCTTTAGTCCCATTGGCAAAACGAGATCTTGAGGATGGAAGAGTCGGCGTGTTTGTGCTTCCTCAAAAACATGATTTGGATATCGCCATTCGAGTGATCAGCAACGTGCCAACGCTTGAAAATGCCATTCGCATGCCGACGGAGTCGAAGGCAAATAGGAAAGGTGAGAAAAAACGATGGTTTTAGAGAAAGCGGTTTTAGCGGTCGTTACGACAAATGAGAAAAAAATAAAAGGCGGTGCACCTGTTTTTATTTGTGATAACCAAAAAGAAATGGATTCGATTGCAAAAAATTTAGAAGCGATTCTAGATGGAATTGCTCATGCCATAAGCGAGGAAATATATATCATTGTGAAACATTTTTAAGGCAGTTGTTCAATTTCATAAACTGCTATATAATAGGGTAGTTGGAAAAAAGCTTGGTAAAAAACTTCCGGGGCATGCCGAAAAAGGAGTTAGGCGAAAACATGCTGCGATTTCTTGAAGGCGTAGCCCCTTTAACATTATACATAGTGAAAAAATGCGATGAGTTTTAAATTAGGAAGGAAGTTTTAGTATGCCGAAACCTGTTGTGGCTATTGTCGGTCGACCAAATGTCGGCAAATCGACGATTTTTAATCGAATTGTCGGTGAACGTATTTCAATTGTAGAAGATATACCTGGTGTTACCCGTGACCGTATTTATGCACCTTGTGAATGGCTGAATTTCCAATTTAACTTGATCGATACAGGTGGAATTGAAATTGGGGATGAACCGTTTCTAGCACAAATTCGTCATCAGGCGGAAATTGCGATTGAAGAAGCAGATGTAATTATTTTCATTACAAACGGTCGAGAAGGCGTAACTCCCGCTGATGAAGAAGTTGCAAAAATATTGTACCGCTCAAACAAACCCGTTGTCCTTGCCGTTAATAAAATGGACAACCCGGATATGAGGGAAAATATATATGAATTTTATTCTCTTGGCTTTGGAGAACCGTACCCGATATCAGGAGCGCATGGGCTCGGACTGGGAGATCTTTTGGATGCAGTATGCAAACATTTTCCAAAACCCCAATCAGAAAATGATGATGAAGGCATCATTAAATTTTCTTTGATTGGCCGACCAAATGTCGGCAAATCTTCCTTAGTAAATGCTATTTTAGGAGAAGAAAGAGTGATCGTCAGCGAAATTGCTGGAACAACACGAGACGCTATTGACACTAAGTTTACGTATAACAAGCAGGAGTTTGTCATCATTGATACAGCTGGCATGAGAAAAAAAGGAAAAATTTATGAGACAACAGAAAAATACAGTGTTTTGCGGGCGCTTAAAGCGATTGAACGCTCTGACGTAGTGTTAGTTGTTTTAAATGCAGAGGAAGGAATTATTGAACAAGACAAGCGAATTGCTGGCTACGCCCATGAAGCCGGGAAAGCCGTTGTCATTGTAGTAAACAAATGGGATGCAGTGGAAAAAGATGAAAGAACGATGAGAGAGTTTGAAAAAGATATTCGCGATCAATTTTTATTTTTAGACTATGCGCCAATCGTCTTTTTGTCTGCAAAAACGAAGAAAAGATTGCACACATTAATGCCTCAAATTATTCTTGCCAGCGAGAATCATGCGATGCGTGTCCAAACAAACGTATTGAATGATGTGATCATGGATGCCGTTGCTATGAATCCGACTCCAACGGACCATGGTACGAGATTAAAAATCTATTATGCAACACAAGTTTCTGTTAAACCGCCTACATTTGTCATATTTGTAAATGATCCGGAGCTTCTTCATTTTTCATACGAACGTTTTTTGGAAAATCGCATTCGCGATGCATTCGGGTTTGAAGGAACCCCTATTAAAATCATTGCGAGAAAAAGAAGATAAATAAAAGGAAGTGAGCAATTTGGCGAAGGTGGCAATATTGGGAGCTGGAAGCTGGGGAACAGCGCTTGCAATAGTTCTTTGCGACAATGGTCATGAAGTGTATCTTTGGGGACATCGGAAAGAACATATAGAAGCGATCAATCGTACAAAAAAAAATGAGAAATATTTGCCAAATGTCCCATTGCCGGACAATTTAACCGGATTTTATTCCTTAAAGGATGCGGTTGAAAATGTGGAAACGATTGTCTTGGCAGTCCCGACAAAAGCGATAAGAGAAGTGCTGAGTCAATTAAGAGAAGCCATTGATCGGACGATTTTAATTGTCCATGTTTCAAAAGGGATTGAGCCGGGTTCATTAAAAAGAATTTCCGAAATTATTGAAGAAGAAATGCCTCCTCACCTTTTGAAGGACGTAGTTGTATTATCAGGTCCAAGCCATGCGGAAGAAGTGTCTTTGAGACAGCCGACAACAGTGACTTCTGCGAGCAAAAATATTCAAGCAGCAAAATTTGTTCAAGATTTATTTATTAACCGTTATTTTCGTGTGTATACGAATCCGGATATAATCGGGGTTGAAATTGGAGGAGCGCTGAAAAACATTATTGCTTTAGCTGCCGGAATCAGCGACGGTCTTGGATACGGGGACAATGCGAAGGCTGCTTTAATAACTAGAGGATTGGCGGAAATTTCGAGATTAGGCTGTAAAATGGGTGCCAATCCATTAACATTTTCTGGTCTTGCCGGAATCGGCGACTTAATTGTCACTTGCACAAGTGTGCATTCCCGCAATTGGCGTGCCGGCCATTTGCTAGGAAAGGGTAAAAAACTAGATGAAGTTTTAGAAAGCATGGGAATGGTTGTCGAAGGAGTAAGAACAACAAAAGCAGCTAAACAGCTTTCTGAAAAATATTCAGTAAAAATGCCGATTGCCAATGTCCTTTATGAAGTGCTGTTTCACGAAAAAGATCCGAAAGAAGCAGTCGAAGAGCTTATGGCGAGAGTTAAAACGCATGAAATGGAAGATCTTGTGAACATTTTAGAAAATCGAAATGAAGAACTGTAGCACATTTCCCAGCTGCTTCAGTTTTTTTTTGAATTCGATTCTTATATGGAAAACAATTGCGTGAAAAAGAGCATATGTTAAAATGATTGGTAGGAATAAAAGGAGTGGATCACAATGTCAGAAGGTCTAATGAAAATGTGGATTGCTCTCACAGCGATGGCCTTTATGTTTATCGCGGTCTTTTCCATATACTTGAGCCGTTTTAAACTAAAAGGATTTTTGAAATCTATCACAGCAGTGATTGCTTATTTTTTTATGATTTTAGCAGGAATTATCATTTTTTTCGTAGTCTTTTCCGGACCGACAAGCGAGTAGGCAAAGTGAGGAAGACGAGGATGAACAAGAAAAGCATAATGAAATCTTTCATCTCTATCATGTTTGTTTTGCTTTTATCTGGATGTTTATACCCAGAAGAACGATTACATAAAAATGAAATACCTTATGAAGCGCAAATACAATCCGTGCAAAAAGCAGTAGAACAATATAAAGCTGATACGGAAGGGCTTTTGCCGATTAAAACGAGAGACAAATCAACGCCTATTTATGAAAAATACCCTATTGATTTCAATCTGTTGATTCCTGAATATTTGCCTGAGCCCCCTGGCACCGCGTTTGAAAATGGAGGTATTTACTTATATGTTTTAGTCGATGTGGAAAAAAATCCAACCGTAAAGCTGATCGATTTACGAATAGCAGAGGCGATCCGTGAACTAAAGATGAGGATCAATGCTCATGAATATCCTCCTTATGAAAAGCAAATAGCGAAAAATGTATTTACACTGAAGTATAAAAAGCTAGGATTAAAAGAGCCTCCTCATGTGAAGAGTCCGTACTCAGGGGAAAATCTTCCGCTTGTGATCGACAACAATCGAGAAGTTTACGTTGATTACAGCTTAGATTTATACCGTGCCATTAAGGAATCAAAAAGATCATTCAAAGAGGGGGAAGATATCCGTCATTTGCTAGTAGAAAACTCTCCGTTCGTCCCTGCATTTTCCCTTCCATATACTGTGAATGAAAAAAATGAACCGGTATTTTTAATAAAATAAGTCATGAACCTTTTTCTTAAGAATACAATTTAAGAGAAAGGTTCTTTTCTTTTTGGAAGAAATTCTTTTTTTACAGTCATAACTAGATAGGACAACATCATAAATATGTAATGACTAAAGAATTGTAAATGTATGGATGTTATAAGACTTGAAAGTCGGGAGGGAATCACTTGGAAAAGGTAGATATTTTCAAAGACATTGCAGAGCGAACTGGCGGCGATATTTATCTAGGGGTCGTTGGTGCAGTTAGAACTGGTAAATCAACATTCATAAAAAAGTTTATGGAATTAGTTGTTCTTCCCAATATTGAAAATGAAGCGGATAAAGCACGTGCTCAAGATGAGCTCCCTCAGAGCGCAGCAGGCAAAACCATTATGACAACGGAGCCAAAGTTTGTCCCGAATCAAGCGGTCACCGTCCATGTTGATGAAGGCCTTGATGTCAATATAAGATTAGTAGATTGCGTAGGATATACAGTGCCTGGTGCAAAGGGATACGAAGATGAAAATGGGCCGAGAATGATCAACACTCCATGGTATGAGGAGCCGATCCCGTTTCATGAAGCAGCGGAAATTGGCACCCGCAAGGTTATTCAAGACCACTCAACAATTGGTGTAGTCGTCACAACAGACGGTTCAATTGGCGAAATTCCTAGAAAAGATTACGTAGAAGCGGAAGAACGAGTAATTGAAGAGTTAAAAGAAGTCGGAAAACCATTTATTATGATTATTAATTCTGTGCATCCTCATCATCCGGATACGGAGGCTTTAAGAAAAGAATTAAATGAAAAATATGATATTCCAGTTCTTGCTATGAGCGTGGAAAGCATGAGGGAAATTGATGTAACGAATGTATTGAGAGAAGCGCTTTTCGAATTTCCTGTCTTGGAAGTCAATGTGAATTTGCCCAGCTGGGTGATGGTGCTGAGAGAAGATCATTGGCTTCGCACGAGCTATCAAGAAACGGTGAAAGAAACAGTAAAAGATATCAAACGTCTGCGTGATGTCAATCAAGTTGTCCAGCAGTTCAGTGAGTATGATTTTATTGAGCGGGCTGGACTAGCTGGTATTCAAATGGGCCAAGGGATTGCGGAGATCGATTTGTTTGCGCCGGATGAGCTGTACGATCAAATTTTAAAAGAAGTTGTCGGTGTTGAAATACGCGGGAAGGATCATCTGCTTGAGCTCATGCAAAATTTTGCACACGCTAAGGCGGAATACGATCAAGTAGCCGATGCTTTAAAAATGGTAAAACAGACAGGTTACGGCATAGCAGCACCGGCTTTATCAGATATGAGTCTGGATGAACCGGAAATTATCCGCCAAGGATCGAGATTCGGCGTCCGGCTCAAAGCAGTCGCACCTTCCATTCATATGATTAAAGTAGATGTTGAATCTGAATTTGCACCGATCATTGGCACAGAAAAACAAAGTGAAGAGCTTGTGCGTTATTTAATGCAAGATTTTGAAGAAAATCCTTTGTCCATATGGAATTCCGATATATTCGGAAGAAGCTTAAGCTCGATCGTCAGAGAAGGAATACAGGCAAAATTGTCGTTGATGCCTGAAAATGCCCGCTACAAATTAAAAGAAACATTGGAAAGAATCATCAACGAGGGGTCAGGCGGGCTCATAGCAATCATATTATAAAAGATCAAAAGGTCAAAAACAACGGTTTTTTGGCCGTTGTTTTTTTCACAAGGGGCAAACGAGTGAGCCCTGTTTTTTTTCTTAGACGGAATAAATAACACCAACATTAAATTTAGGTTATAATAGACCTGAATTTTATTTAAGTTGGTGATTATTTATGCGTACCAAAAATAGATTAAATCCAATCGAATCAAAATACTTTAGACCCGAGATAACTAATTGTCCAGAATGTGGTAATAAATTAGTATACTGTCACCCTGTTTGGAGAAAAACAATTTCTACCCTAAAAGGTGAATTTAAAATCATAAATCTAGGATACCGATGTGAGAATAACTCCTGTTCTAATGACACCGTATATCGTTCAGCTGAAGCCGAACAATTAAGTATGAAGCACATTACTTATGGAATGGATGTCATCGCATATATCGGATATTTACGGTTTAAAGAACATAAGACTCGATCTGAGATAGCTACTATATTATCGGAAAAAGAAGTGAAAATTTCTGAGAGGCAAGTACAGAAACTTTATGAAAGATATGCGTTATTACTGCGGGCAAGCGTTAAAGAAAATATGAAAGAGACATTAGAAAATATTGTGAAAGAACATGGAGGACTTGTCTTATCTATTGATGGTGTCCAACCCGAAAAAGGTAACGAAACATTGTATGTCATCCGTGAAGTTCTTAGTGGTACTATTTTAGCTGCACATAATTTAAAAAGCAGTGCTTCTCAAGAACTGATAGGTATTATTCAACCCATTTTAGACTGGGGTTATCCAATCCAAGGTTTTATCAGTGATGGGCAACAATCCATTCGTTTAGCAATTGAACAAATAGCTCCAGATATTCCGTATCAATATTGTCAGTTTCATTACTTTAAAGACATAGCCAAACCATTAGTTGAAAAAGATAGAAAACTAAAAACGAATATCAAAAAGAAGCTAAGGGGAATAAGGGAAGTTGAAAGAAAAATTGAAAATTCTCCATCTAAAAACATAGAAGAAGAGGTAGCAAGTGACTATATTGCGGCTATTCGATCCGTTCTTCTAGAAGATGGTAAGCCACCATTCGAATTACCAGGCACTTGTGTTTTTGAACGAACGAATGCGATTAAAGATTCGATTGAAAAATGCCTGGATAAAAAAGGGGACTCCTCTACTTGAAAAGTTGTTCAGAATAGTCAGAAATGTGGATAACTATAAGGAAGATTATCAACTCGTAAAACGTTGGGATACACGATTTAAAAGGATTGCCACCATTATGGAACCTTCTGAGAATAAAACAAGTTTTTGGGTCGAAAACAGATTGAAGCAATATTTAAAACCAAATGGAAAAAGAGCTCAATCGGAAAGAAGATCAACCGTTTGTAGAGAACCTATTAAAGTATAGTAAAGGATTTTGGAAAGGACTTTTCACCTTTTATGATTATCCACTTATACCGAGAACGAATAATGATTTAGAACTCTTTTTTAGAAGAATAAAGCAAAAACACCGAAGAATCACAGGTAGTCGGACTTGGAATCGATATATTATCCGACACGGTGAAAACATTGTATTTGTAGAAAATGTCTCTAATGAACAGGAAGGGCTACAAATGATAAAAAATGTTAATTATTCAGCATATAAAACTGAAGCGAATAAATGGGAACAACGTATTGGCGAGCATATAAAACAAAGAAGATTCAAAAAAGAACCAAATGAATATTTAAACACTATTGAAGAGAAATGGAAAAGGCACAACTAATTTATTGTGTTGGTTGTGCCGTCTAAGTTTTTTTTGACAAGAAGTTCTGCCCTGCGTTTTCCGGCCTTTGAAAAGACACATCATTTTTTTAAAAAGGTTAAACAACTTAGCGAAAAAACCGAATTTGAAGGTATTCGTACTGAAATAATTTTATTAGGTGGCGGAAGCTGTCGCTTTTCGAAGCGTTTTGTTCAACATCTTCCAATTGTAAAGGTTTGAAATTTGTCTTAGAATTTTCTGTAATGCTTTTAATGTGTTTCAATTGGTAGTAAACAACATTGTTTGATTCGAATAAATAGAGGGACAAATAATCAGTTTTTACATCAAGCAGCAAACCGCTTTTGCTTTCAGGACCGCCTCTATTCACCTTAATAATATGAAAACGGCTTGTTTCTCCATGAAAGTAAAGTGCGTAATTGTGAACAAAACCATCGTAATTTTGTGTGCAAATAACACCTGTCAGCCATTTTAATATTGCTCCACGTCTAAAGATTGTTCAATTTCTTCAGAAAATTGGGACGAAGTGCTTGTATTAACAAAATAAATAAATTGTTCGAACTTACTAAAATCGTCATTTTCCCCGTATTTTAGCTCATATCCTTGTGATAAGCTTTTTTTTACCTTTTGGTCTAAATCGCTGTAAAACGAAAAATTAGCATCACCATCTATTGCATAAAAAATTGGGCCTTTAGGCAGTTTTCTTTTTGCTAAAAAATCTTCATTGACGGATTCAAGGCGTAAATAAATGTCTTGATGGATTCTATTGATCGATAAAAGGGTGAATTTTGTTTCGGGGACGTATACTCCTATGCGGTCGAAAAAATAATAAGAAAGCTTATTGCGAATCAGTGAAGGATCAAAATATTCCGCATTTAAATGAAATTCCTTTTCGTTATTGTATTTTGAAGGACGGTAATATTTTATAAAAAAAGATTTTTTTCGCTTTCCTAGTATGAGAGCCACGATACATTATATCCCCATCGATCTTCTTCTTCCCTAAATAAACCATGACGGGAACTCCGTCTTCATCCCATTTATTTTTTCATAAAAAAAGAAAATCTTTCGGATGAATGTATAAGGAAATTTTCTCCAAGTCTTTTTCCATTTGATCCCTCTTTTCACTGTTTTTCATTTAAATAGTATGAATGTGGATAAAACATGCCACTGTTGGTAAACGCACATTTTTTTAACGATTTAAAAGTCCAAACGAATTAATGTAAAGACACAGATGCTATACAAAATAAAAGGGGAGGGCAGAATAGTGATTTCCGAAAAAGTGATGAAAGAAGCATTTCATAGCGGGGGAGAAAAAGGGTTGAAACATTTTTATTTCCAAGAACCTGAAGGAAGAAGAAGATCGGATAAAACAAGCGGCAGCCGGAGAAGAAGCCACGACAGCAAGCATAAAAAACAAGCGGCAGCAGGGATTTTAAACATACGAAAAGAAAAAAAATTCGGCGCTTTGAAAACGGAAATATGTGGGAGATGCGTTTTTAAATGATGGAAGGGTTGACTGCTCATGCAGTCTCCCCCTATTGTTTTGGCGAACTTTTTGCCAAATCGATTGAAAAATGACTGAAATTAATAGAATTGTGCTTGATTCTGCCATTATTGTTATGATAATCTTTTTACAGAAATTCTTCTCTCATAAGGATGAATCATCCTTTGCAACCAATTTGAAAATGAAAAACTGTTGAAATGAAATATTGTTTCATTTATGATAAGCTAGTCACCAACTTCTTGTTGTTGCATGTATAGAATTCTTAAAAGCTGTGAAGAAATGTATAATAGCTGGATTTTCATGAAACTTTTTTGGGAGGAGGTGAAACATTAAATGAACAAAACAGAATTAATCAACGCTGTAGCAGAAGCTAGCGAATTATCCAAAAAGGATGCAACGAAAGCTGTAGATGCTGTTTTCGATACAATTTTAGAATCTTTGAAAAAAGGTGACAAAGTTCAACTCATCGGTTTTGGAAACTTTGAAGTGCGTGAGCGTTCAGCGCGCAAAGGTCGCAATCCTCAAACTGGTGAAGAAATTGAAATTCCGGCAAGCAAAGTGCCTGCGTTTAAACCAGGCAAAGCTCTTAAAGATGCAGTTGCTGGCAAGTAATGAAATGAACGCACACAATTAAGAAATGAGTAGCGACTACATATGCTCGCTGCATTTCTTCACAGAATAAGCCCCTTTTTGGGGCTTTTCCTATTTAGGCGAGATTGTTCAGAAAAGTTTTCTGTTCTATTTGCGGGAAAGGAAGCTTCATTTTGCTTTTTTTTCATTAATTGTGCTAGAATCGGTATGAATGAATGACAATAGGAGGAGCCGAGTATGCCAAAAATTAATAAAGAGCAAATAGAACAGGCAGTACGTTTAATTATAGAAGCTATAGGGGAGGATCCTAATAGGGAAGGATTGGCTGATACACCTAAGCGGGTTGCCAATATGTATGAGGAAATTTTTTCAGGTATAGATCAGGATCCTAAAGAATATTTTCAAACCGTATTTGAAGAGGATCATGAAGAGCTTGTTTTAGTAAAGGATATTCAATTTTTTTCAATGTGCGAACACCATCTAGTTCCTTTTTTCGGTAAAGTACATATTGCATACATACCAAAAGGCGGCAAAGTGACTGGACTAAGCAAACTAGCCCGCGCTGTTGAAGCGGTTGTAAAAAAACCACAGCTGCAAGAACGGATTACGTCAACGATTGCCGACAGCATAGTCGAATCATTGGATCCTCACGGTGTGATGGTCGTTGTTGAAGCGGAGCATATGTGCATGACAATGCGCGGAGTGAAAAAGCCTGGATCAATCACTGTAACGTCAGCGGTCAGAGGATGTTTTTTAAATGATGCTGCGGCAAGAAGCGAAGTGCTGTCATTAATAAAAAAATAAACGGTAGGTGTTGATAGATGAATCCGAATCAAAATGATTATGTGGTTATTAAAGCAATTGAAGATGGCGTCAATGTGATTGGTTTGACAAGAGGTTCCGATACTAGGTTCCACCATTCCGAAAAGCTTGACAAAGGAGAAGTAATGATAGCTCAATTTACGGAACACACTTCTGCCATTAAAATTCGCGGCAAGGCGCTTATTCAAACAAGCTATGGAGAGATTGAGAGCGGCGAGAGAAAATAAGCAGGATTTCTGCTTTTACTTTTTCGACAAAGCCTGAATGAAAAAATGTGGTTATGATATAATAAAATTTGTTAATGTTAGTTTAGATATATGGGGGACAAGGGTGATAATGATGGAAATCTATCAAAAGCTGGAGCAAATAAAACGTTCGCTAGACCAATATTTTTCACATCCTGTGTTTAAACAATATATTCAAAAGCCTGTAATTGATGAAGACAAGCTGCTACTGTTTTACGCGCTTTTTGAAGAAGCGGAAATAGCAGATGAAAAGAAGGAAAAATATGTTGTGACCGCCATGCTTGTTCAATCAGCCCTTGATACCCATGATTTAGTAACGACAACGGAATGTGAAAATAGGAAGCTTTTTGTTGAAAGACAATTAAATGTTATTGCAGGTGATTATTTCAGCGGACTATATTATTTTATTCTTTCTGAAATTCAAGACTTGAAAATGGTTCGTGCGCTTGCAACCGCGATTAAAGAAATTAATGAGCATAAAATTCGTCTTTACGACCGAAGCTGCCAGTCGATTGAAGCAATAGTCGAAAGCATCGTCATTGTGGAAACCGCGTTATTTCAACGGATCGGAGAGCATTTTCAAATTGAGACGTGGCCGGAAATTTCCAAAACATATTTAACATATAAACGTTTATGTGAAGAAAAACATAAATACGATAAAAATAGCCAGTCCGTTTTAACACAATTTCAAAAGAAATCTAAAAGCCCGATTGATTTAGTTGGAACTTTCATAGAATGCTGCAATCATTATTTCTGGGAAATTAATAAACTGTTGGAAAAAAGTCTGAAATATTCGCCTGCCGTAAAACAATTTATTATGAACCGAATTCATGTATTACGGTTTTCGCATATGATAGTGGAGGAAGGTTAAAAAATGCAGCAATCGAAAGAAGAACGTGTGCACCGCGTATTTGAAAAAATTTATAAAAATTATGACCGGATGAATTCTGTGATCAGCTTTAATCGTCATATTGCATGGCGAAAAGAAACGATGCGGAGAATGAATGTGAAAAAAGGTTCCTACGCACTCGATGTTTGCTGCGGAACGGGGGACTGGACGCTTGCGCTCGGGGAAGCAGTCGGGCAAAACGGAAAGGTCATAGGACTTGATTTTAGCCAAAATATGTTAAGCATCGGTGAGGAAAAGGCAAAGGAAAGACAATTTTCCAATATTTCATTTATTCACGGCAATGCGATGGATTTGCCGTTTCCTGAAAACGAGTTTGATTATGTGACCATCGGGTTTGGCCTCAGAAATGTTCCTGATTATATGCAGGTTCTATCGGAAATGTACCGCGTATTGAAACCCGGAGGAATGGTAGTTTGTTTGGAGACATCACAGCCGACCTTGATTGGCTTCAAACAGCTTTACTATTTTTATTTTCGCTTTATCATGCCTTTATTCGGCAAGATATTTGCTAAAAGCTATGAAGAATATTCTTGGCTGCAGGAGTCCGCGCGTCAATTTCCTGGCATGAAAGAGCTGAAAAAAATGTTCGAGCAAACTGGTTTTATAAATGTAGAAGTGAAGCCATTTACAGGCGGTGTTGCAGCAATGCACTTAGGTTATAAACCGAAATTGGAAACAAAGGTGAAATAAATGAAGTTAAAATCATTCTATTCCTTTTTAACAAAAGACCTTGAAGTGATTGAAAATGAATTGCTGTCTTCCGTACAAACAAAAGATCCGTTAATACGTGAAGCCGGGATTCATCTTCTTCAAGCAGGGGGAAAACGGATTCGCCCTGTTTTTGTATTGTTGTCAGGAATGTTCGGAGATTATAACATTGACCGTATGAAACCGGTTGCCGTCGCTTTAGAGCTGATTCACAGCGCCTCATTGGTACACGATGACGTCATCGACAATGCTGAGCTGCGAAGAGGAAAACCAACAGTTAATGCAAAATGGGACAATCGCATTGCCATGTATGTTGGAGATTACTTATTCGCACGGGCTCTTGAAATCATAACAGAGCTGGACGAGCCGCTTATTCACCGAGTTCTTTCGAAAGCTCTTGTTGAACTCTGTTTAGGAGAAATCGAACAAATCAACGATAAATACAATTTTGATCAGTCTTATCGGACGTATGTCAAACGAATTAAAAGAAAAACAGCTTTATTAATTGCTGTCAGCTGCCAATTGGGCGCTCTTGCCTCCGGCGCTCCAGAATCCGTTTGTAAAAAGCTTTATTTGTACGGTTATTATGTTGGAATTTCGTATCAAATTATTGACGATCTTTTAGATTTTACCTCTACGGAAGAAGAGCTTGGAAAACCAGTTGGGAGCGATTTACTTCAAGGAAACATTACCCTTCCTGTTTTGTTTGCCATGCAAAATGAAGAATTAAGAAAAAAAATTGTCAAAATCAATAATCAAACAACTGCTGAAGAAATCAAGCCGATTATTTATGAAATTAAAAAATCAAGAGCAATCGAACAGTCGATGAATATTAGTGACCGCTATTTGCAGAAGAGCTTTCATCAATTGGAAGGCCTCAAGCACGGGAAAGCGCGAACTTCGCTATACAATATTGCCAAATATATTGGAAAAAGGAAATTTTAGTTTGCGTAACCGCTTTAATAATGATACTATTTTCTTGTGGATTTTGTACTTATACATAAAGAAATTTTCGAGGTGGATGTGTTGATGGAAAAGACGTTTTTAATGGTAAAGCCTGATGGTGTACAACGGCAGCTGATTGGACAAATCGTTTCAAGATTTGAGCAAAAAGGGCTGAAGCTTATCGGTGCAAAATTAATGAAAATCTCTGAAGAATTGGCCCAGCAGCATTATGGAGAACATAAAGAAAAGCCTTTTTTCAATGAACTCGTTCAATTCATCACTTCAGGACCGGTTTTTGCAATGGTTTGGGAAGGCGAAAATGCAATCGAAATTGCCCGTCAAATGATGGGAAAAACCAATCCAAAGGATGCCCTTTCTGGAACAATTCGCGGCGATTTTGGTTTAACAGTAGGGAAGAATGTAATTCACGGTTCTGATTCACCTGAAAGCGCTGAGCGGGAAATTCAATTGTTTTTTAAAGCTGAAGAGCTTGTAGAATATGACCGTGAAATTGATGCATGGATCTATTAACATCTGACCCTAATCAAACAATGGTTTGATTAGGGTTTTCTACATTACATTCGGGGGAAGATCGGAAAGTGACAGATAAGGACTATGTTGCATTTATCGAAAAGATAAAAAGAAAAAGCGGGATTGACCTGTCGTTATATAAAGAGACTCAAATGAAAAGAAGATTAAAATCATTGTATGAAAAAAAAGGCTTTCAATCCTTTCACGAGTTTTTTTTAGCGATGGAAAAGGATAAATGTTTATACAATCTGTTTTTAGATCGGATGACTATTAATGTTTCTGAATTTTTTCGCAACTATCAGCGCTGGAACATCCTTGAAAAAAAATTGCTTCCGCGTTTGCTGAATGGTAAAAAACATATAAAGGTTTGGAGCGCTGCCTGCTCAACGGGAGAAGAACCTTACACAATTGCGATGATTTTAGCACAAAATTCGCTATTGAAAGACTCATATATATTAGCCACAGATATAGATGAACAAGCGATTAAAACAGCACAAATTGGAATTTATCCGGAAAGATCGCTAAAAGAAGTACCTCTTGAATATAAAACTAATTATTTTCAGCAAGAAGGCTCTTTCTATCATGTAAAAGAAGACATTAAACGCTCGGTTACTTTTAGAAAGCATAATTTGCTGTCAGACCGCTTTGAAACAGATTTTGATTTGATCGTATGCCGAAACGTCCTCATTTATTTTACTGAGTCTGCGAAAAAAGAGCTTTATGAAAAATTCAGCAACTCGCTTAGACGAAACGGGATTTTATTTGTTGGCAGCACAGAGCAAATTTTCACTCCGGAAAAATATGGATTAAAAACGATCGAAACGTTTTTTTATACACGATTGTAGCAATAGCAAAGATCTTTCTATTCAAACAAAAAATCTTATGGTATAGTTACGTAAAAGCATAAAAGCATAAAAGCGTTAAAGTGTTATGGGAAGGAGTTTGCTAGTATGAGATATTTGACAGCAGGGGAATCTCACGGCCCGCAATTAACGACGATTATAGAAGGAGTTCCGGCAGGGCTTCCTCTAACGAAAGAAGACATCAATATTGAGCTTGCAAGAAGACAGAAAGGCTATGGCCGCGGTCGAAGAATGCAAATCGAAAAAGACCAGGTGCAAATACTAGGCGGAGTGCGCCATGGCGAAACGCTAGGATCACCAATAGCGCTAGTTGTAGAAAATAAAGACTTTGCCCATTGGACGAAAATTATGGGGGCAGAGCCGATTTCCGAATCGGAGAAAGCGGAAATGAAACGAAAAATTACGAGACCTCGCCCAGGCCATGCCGACTTAGTCGGGGCGATCAAATACGGACATCGTGATATGCGCAACGTGCTTGAACGCTCTTCTGCCCGGGAAACAACTGTCAGGGTGGCAGCAGGAGCTGTTGCGAAGAAAATTTTGTCTGAACTCGGTATTCAAGTGGCAGGACATGTCATTGAAATTGGCGGTGTCCGTGCGCAAAAATTGGACTATTCGACGCTTGCTGAGTTGAAGGAAAAGACAGAGAACTCACCTGTGCGTTGTTTAGATGAAAATGCGGCTCAGCAAATGATGAAGGCGATCGACGAAGCAAAAGAAAAGGGTGATTCCATCGGCGGCATCGTTGAGGTGATTGTTGAAGGAATGCCGCCTGGTGTCGGCAGCTATGTTCATTGGGACAAAAAGCTGGATGCCAAAATAGCGCAAGCGATCGTAAGCATCAACGCGTTTAAAGGGGTTGAATTCGGCTTGGGATTTGAAGCGGGACGGAGTTTTGGCAGCGAAGTTCATGATGAAATCCTTTGGAGCGAAGAGAAAGGATACTATCGCAAAACAAACAATCTGGGAGGCTTTGAGGGCGGCATGACGACCGGCATGCCCATCGTCGTCAGAGGAGTCATGAAGCCAATTCCAACACTGTACAAACCTTTGCAAAGCGTTGACATTGATACGAAAGAGCCTTTTTTGGCGAGCATTGAACGATCGGACAGCTGCGCAGTCCCGGCTGCAAGTGTTGTGGCGGAGGCAGTTGTTGCATGGGAAGTAGCCAAAGCGATCGTTGAACAGTTTGGTCTTGATCGCATTGACCTTATTCGGGAAAATATCGAACGTATGAAACAATATGCGAGGGAATTTTAATGGAACAGATGATGATTCAAACGAAAAGTCGCTCGTATCCAGTTTTTTTAGGAGACGGAATTATCGATAATGTCGGAGAATGGCTTCTGTCTGTTTGCAATAATCCTTCGAAAATTTTGATCATTACTGATCAAACAGTCAAGGATCTGTATGGCGGAAAATTAGAGTCGGTATTAAAAGCATTTGATTTGGACGTATTGACATGTGTTGTTCCGAGCGGCGAACAGTCTAAATCATTTGAAACGTACTATAAATGCTTGACCTTTGCTTTAGAAAACAATCTGGACAGAGAATCCGTGATCATTGCTTTTGGCGGCGGTGTAGTGGGTGATTTAGCAGGCTTTGTAGCTGCAACATTTATGAGAGGAATTCCGTTCATTCAAGTGCCGACGACCCTTTTGGCTCATGACAGTGCTGTCGGGGGAAAGGTGGCCATTAACCATCCGCTCGGAAAAAATATGATCGGGGCTTTTCATCAGCCTCATGCCATTATTTATGATACACAGTTTTTAAAAACACTACCTCTTCTAGAAATCCGCTCAGGATTTGCAGAAGTGGTGAAGCACGGCTTCATCAATGATCGTTCATTTGTTGAAAATTTAATGAAAACGATCCATTCGTTGAATCATGTAACAAGCGAACAGCTGCAATGGTTTATACGAAAGGGAATTGAAGTGAAAGCAGAATTTGTCGCTGAAGATGAAAGAGAAACGGGAAAAAGGGCGTTTTTAAACTTCGGTCATACTCTCGGCCATGCGCTCGAAGCGGAGTTAGGTTACGGGAAGATTTCCCACGGAGATGCCGTTGCATGCGGCATGCTGTTTGCTCTATGGCTGAGTGAAAAGATATTCCGCAAAGATTTTCAATATAAATCAATCAAAAATTGGTTTAACGAAATCGGCTTTCCTGTCAAAATCGATGAAACTATTCAAACCGAATCGCTTCTCGAACGAATGAAAAAAGACAAAAAAACGGTACATAGCCAGATTCGTTTTGTGCTTCTCGAGGATATCGGCAATCCGGTACTTAAGACGTTTGACACGCATACATTATATTCATTTCTTAATGAGTGGAGAACGGAGGGATGCGTTTGATAAGAGGTGTTAGAGGGGCCATCACCGTTTCGGAAAATAATGAAGAACAGATTGTTGAAAGCACGGAGAGGCTCTTAAGGGAGATGATTCGATTAAACAACATTGCCCCTGAACAAGTAGCTTCCGTGTTTATTTCGGCGACAAATGATTTAAATGCCTGCTTCCCTGCAAAAGCATTAAGAAATATTGAAGGCTGGAAATATGTTCCTGTGACATGCATGCAGGAAATAGCTGTTGAAGGCGCCCTTGAGAAATGCGTAAGGGTGATGATGCATATTAATACAGAAGCCGCCCAAAACGATATTTGCCATGTTTATTTAGAGAAGGCGAAAATTTTACGACCGGATCTTGTTGACAAATAATGCTGTATCCGATAATATGGCGAATAAGAAAGTTTTTATATGACCTGAAATGAGCTGAGTTTAGTTAAGGGTAGTTGAGAATGAGTCGAGGAAGTAATAGATGAGTGGTTTAGGAAGATAGATTGATCGACTGCCCAAAAACGTAATGTTTTTGGGCATTTTTATTATCAATTTCATCCCTCAAAAACGATCCTCTATGACTCATTCTCCAAATACTTTGGAGGAGTGAGTACTTCAATGGCAACAACCTTTCAAGATTTTTTGCAGGATTGCCGCAAATATAAGACGGTTCCCATTATCGAGCAATATCATGTCGATATGCTGACACCTATTCAAATATTTCAAACGCTGCAAACCGATGCTTGTTATATTTTAGAAAGCAATGACAGCGAGTCGAACTGGTCCAACTACTCGTTTATCGGTCTTGAGCCGATGTATTTTATCAAGGAAGAAAATGGAACGTTCCAGCTGCAAAATCGAAAACAGATGGTCATGGACAAAGATGTTTCGTTATCAGCATTGTTTCATAGAATGACGGTAAGCTTCAATGTAAAAAAAGTGGCGATCGATGTGCCGTTTTCAGGCGGAGCTGTCGGAAAAATCGATTATGATGCGGTCAGCCTATTTGAAAAGATTCCAGCTCATCGTCATGCTGACAGAACCCATTCTGTATGTGAACTGGTCATTTGCCAAACGGTCATTGCATATAGCCACAAGGAAAAACTGCTGACATTTATTCATTATAGAGAGCTAGAAGGAAACGAAAGCGAACAAGAGCTGAAGCAAATATTTGAAGCGGGAAAGGAACGCATTTTTCAATATCGCAATGAATTAAAAAACGTCAAGCCGGAAGGAAATATTTTCATCCCGTCAAACAAAGAACCGGTTTCTTTCGCCGGATTTGAATCGAATTATACAAAAGAACAATTTTTGCATCATGTTGAAAAAATGAAGGAATATATACGTTCTGGCGATATATTTCAAGGAGTTCTTTCGCAGCGCTTTGAAAAACAAGTATCGGTAACCGGTCTGCAATTATATCGAATTTTAAGAATTATCAATCCTTCCCCTTATTTATTTTATATAAAACTGTCAAACCAAGAGCTTATCGGCAGTTCACCGGAAAGATTGATTCATGTTCGCGACGATTATGTTGAAATTCATCCTATTGCCGGCACGAGAAAGCGGGGCAAAACAAAGGAAGAAGATAGAAAACTCGTTCGCCAATTGCTGCAGGATGAAAAAGAACTAGCGGAGCATTATATGCTTGTTGATTTAGCAAGAAATGATATCGGCCGAGTTGCTGAATACGGGACGGTCAAAACACCTGTACTTCTGGATGCAGCTTATTTTTCACATGTTATCCATCTCATTTCAAAAGTGAGAGGAAAATTGAGAAAAAGCATTCATCCGATTGATGCGTTAATTTCGGCTTTTCCTGCCGGAACCGTTTCAGGCGCCCCCAAAATACGCGCGATGGAAATTATTCATGAGCTGGAGCCGACTGCCAGGGGGAGCTATGCGGGGGCTGTTGCATACATCAGCTTCGATGGAAGCATTGATTCATGCATCACAATTCGGACGATCATGCTGAGCAATCAGAAGGCATATGTCCAGGCGGGGGCTGGGATCGTTGCCGATTCTGTTCCTGAAAAAGAATGGGAAGAAACAAGAAACAAAGCGAGTGCGCTCATTCAAACGATCGAATTAGCAGAACAATTGTTTTTAGAAAAAGGGAGGAAGAGGGCATGAAGCATATATTGGAGAAGTGCATTAATGGTGAGACTCTTTCAGCATCTGAAGCAGAAGATATTATGAAAAAAATCATGGAAGGAAAGGTTCCGGACAGTCAAATTGCCAGTCTCATCACTATTTTACGATTTCGCGGCGAAACGGTCGAAGAGATGACGGGATTTGTGAAAGCGATGAAGGAAAATATGACTCAGCTTGAAGGATTTGAAAATGCAGTTGATACTTGCGGAACGGGCGGAGATGGAGCATCAACTTTTAACATTTCAACCGCATCTGCCATTGTTGCTTCATCGTTGGGAGTGAAAGTCGCAAAACACGGAAACCGCGCTGTTTCTTCAAGAAGCGGCAGCGCTGATGTGCTCGAATGTTTAAACATCCCAATCCAAACAACGCCTGAAGAAGCAAGAAGAAGCCTGGAAGAAACGAATATGAGCTTCTTGTTTGCTCCTCTCTATCATTCATCGATGAAGCATGTTGCCAAAGCAAGAAAAGAAGTGGGATTCCGAACGATTTTTAATTTGCTCGGGCCGCTGGCTAATCCGGCCAATACAAAACGACAAGTGCTTGGCGTTTCATCATTGGAGCATGCGGAGAAAATGGCTGAAACATTAAAACATTTTCGTTCAGAGCATGTGCTGTTAGTATCAGGAAGGGACGGATTGGATGAAATTTCGATCAGTGATGAAACGGATGTCGTAGAACTAAAAGATGGGAACATAACAAAATATACGATTTCTCCGGAGCAATTTGGAATGAATCGAGGGAAGCTTGAAGAAATACAAGTCTCAGATGCTAAAGAAAGTGCTAAAATGATAGAGGAAGTACTGAAAAATAAAGGAAATGAAAGCGTGAAGAACATTGTAGCATTAAATTCGGCTGCAGCTCTTTACGTAGCAGGAAAAGCAAAAAACATTTCTGAAGGGGTACAGATGGCTTTAACAGCCATAAAAGACGGGACCGCCTATCAGCAATTAAAGAGATTGGCCATCCGAAAGGAAGAGAGCTATGCTTGATACGATCATAAGAGTTAAAGAACAAGAAGTGAAAGAGCTTGATTTGACGCAATTAGACCAAAAAACATTCGAAAAAAGATCATTTTTCGATGCTCTTCAAAACCCGAACCGTTTTCTTGGGCTCATTGCGGAAGTGAAGAAGGCATCGCCGTCCAAAGGTGTCATTCGTGAAGATTTCGATCCTGTCGATATTGCAAAAAAATATGAGAGAGGGAAGGCAGACTGCTTATCTGTTTTAACCGATCAAAAGTTTTTTCAAGGATCAACCGCATTTTTGTCTGAAATTAAAGAAAAGGTGAAACTTCCTGTTTTGCGCAAAGATTTTATTATCGATAAAAAGCAAGTGTATGAATCGAAATGGATCGGAGCGGATGCCATTTTGTTAATCGGGGAGGCTCTTCCGCCCAAAAAATTAAAGGAGCTTTGGGATGAAGCGGTCAGCTTAGAGCTGGATGTGCTGGTGGAGGTCCATTCTGTCGAGACTCTTGAAAGAATACTAGACATATTTGTGCCGAATATATTAGGGGTGAACAACAGGGATTTAACAACCTTTCATACGGATATTCATCATCTGGAAACGATTCAAAAATATGTGCCGAAAGATATTTTATTGATCAGTGAAAGCGGCATAAGCACGATGGCAGATTTGCAAACGGTGTATGAATATGGAGCAAAAGGCGTGCTTGTCGGGGAGGCGCTCATGCGGAAAAAAGATCCGGAACAAGGAATTTATGAGCTGTTTAAGGAGAGTGTAAAGTGAGACTCGTCAAAATTTGCGGCAACCGCACATTTGAAGATACAGCCGTTTCCATCAATCAAGGAGCCGATTATATCGGCTTTATCTTTTCCTCTGAAAGCAGACGGCAGGTGAAGGCAAATGATGTCGGCAGGTGGATGGAAGCTTTTCCAAAAGAAATGCGTCCAAAACTAGTAGGCGTATTTGTTCATCCGACGATTCAATTTTTAGAGGATGTGCTAGCAGCGGTCGAATTAGACTGCATACAGCTGCATGGCGATGAAGATGAAGAATTTGTAAAACAGGTAAAGGAAAAGTTCGGTCTTTCTGTTTGGAAAGCTCTTCCTCATCATGAACATGTGATAGAGGAAATGGAAAAATTTTCGCGTTGGGTGGATGGATATGTGATTGACAGCCGTGTGAAAGGAATGTGGGGCGGAACAGGCGTTGCTTTTGACTGGTCAAATGTGTCTGATTATATAATATGGGCGAAAAATCACCGGAAGCTTTGTTTTATTGCGGGCGGCATTACACCTGAAAACATAACAGAGCTGCTTGAAAAAGGCGCTGAAAACATTGATGTTGCAAGCGGTGTTGAAACAAATGAAAAAAAAGATGTCGAAAAAATAGCAAAATTAATAGAGAAGGTGAAAGGCTGATGAAATATCCTGATGAATATGGCAGATTTGGAGAATTTGGAGGAAAATATGTACCAGAAACGTTAATGAAGCCGTTGTATGAATTAGAAGAAGCATTAAAGGATGCATTAAGTGATTCTTCTTTTCAACAGCAATATCATCAAATGCTGCAAAAATATTCCGGCAGACCGACCGCTTTAACATTTGCAGACCAATTAACAAAACATGTCGGGGGAGCAAACATTTTTTTAAAGCGGGAGGATCTCAACCATACTGGTGCCCATAAGATCAATAATGCTATTGGTCAAGCGCTTCTTTCGAAAAGAATGGGAAAAAAGAAGCTTATTGCTGAAACAGGTGCCGGACAGCACGGTGTAGCATCAGCAACTGTCGCTGCGAAATTTGGCATGGACTGTAAAGTATTTATGGGAGAAGAAGACATCGATAGACAGCGCCTCAACGTTTTTCGGATGCAGCTGCTAGGTGCTGAAGTAGTGCCTGTTACAAGCGGAAATAAAACATTAAAAGACGCTGTGAATGAGGCGATCCGATATTGGGTTCAGCATTGTGAAGACCATTTTTATTTAATGGGCTCAGCTGTCGGTCCGCATCCATATCCGATGATGGTAAGAGAATTCCAGCGGATCATTGGAGATGAAGCGAAAGAGCAGTTTTTCAACGAGTTTGGCAAGCTGCCGGATGTTGTCATAGCTTGTGTGGGCGGAGGAAGCAATGCGATCGGGATGTTTACACCGTTTTTAGAAGAAGATGTAAAGCTTATTGGAGTGGAGGCAGGAGGAAAAGGAGTGGAAACGGGTGAACATGCGGCAACAATTACAAAGGGGACGAAAGGCGTTATTCACGGTTCGATGACGTACTTATTGCAAAATCAATACGGTGAAATTATTGAGCCTTATTCGATTTCTGCCGGCCTCGATTATCCGGGTGTCGGTCCGGAGCATGCTTATTTAGCAAAAATAGGGCGTGTCGTTTATGAATCTGTGACAGATGAAGAGGCGATTGCAGCACTCGAAACATTGGCGAAAACAGAAGGAATATTAGCCGCAATTGAATCTGCTCATGCCGTTGCAAAAGGAATTGAAGTAGCAAAAACTTTATCAAATGAACAGTCAATTTTAATTTGTTTGTCCGGACGGGGCGATAAAGATGTTCACACTTTGATGAAAACGAAAGGGGGAGTTGAAAATGGTTTCTAACAAAAGCATGTTTCAACAGTTTGACAAGCTTTTTATTCCTTTTATTACAGCTGGAGATCCGAATGAAGAGTTGACCATTGATCTCGCCCTTACTTTAGAAAAATGCGGGGCGTCAGCCATTGAGCTTGGCGTTCCCTATTCGGACCCGCTTGCTGACGGCCCCGTTATTCAACAGGCATCCATCCGGGCAAGAAGAAATGGAATGAATATTGAAAAGGCGATGGAATTAGCATATAAAATGAAAGAAAGAGGTTTAAAAATTCCGATCATTCTCTTTACTTATTTCAATCCTGTGCTACAATTAGGAGAAAAATACTTTTTTACTTTAATGGAGAAAAATCGATTAGAAGGACTTCTCATTCCTGATCTCCCGTTCGAAGAAAGCGGATGGATGCGAAAAAAATGTGACGAGCATGGGATTTATTTTATCTCTATGGTTGCTCCCACTTCCTACAATCGAATAAAAAAAATTGCTGAAAACGCCGCAGGATTTTTATATTGTGTTTCATCTCTCGGGGTGACTGGTGAACGCCAATCATTTGATGAGCGCGTTTCTGATTTTATCTCTCATGTAAAGAAGTATGCGGAAGTTCCGGTGGCTGTCGGGTTCGGCATTTCGTCGAATGAGCATGTAAAAAAATTTTTCAAAATAAGTGACGGCGTCGTTGTGGGCAGTGCGATTGTTAAACAAATTGAAAAGCTTATTCCGCTTCTCACAAATGCGAATACAAAACAGAGCGGGTTACAGGAATTTGAAAGGTTTATTAACGGTTTGCTCCATTAGGGGATGAAAGAGGTGTTAAGGTTGGAGGTAAAAGAACAGTTAAAGTCGCTGAAGCCATACGAACCTGGAAAACCAATTGAACAAGTAAAAGAACAGTTTGGTCTAACAAAGGTGATCAAACTTGCATCAAACGAAAACCCGTACGGTTGTTCTGATAAAGTGAAACAAGCGATACAAGAAGAGCTTGAATCTCTTGCGATCTATCCTGACGGCTATAGTGCAGAGCTGCGAAAACAGGTGGCAAAGCATGTAGGCGTAAAAGAAAATCAGCTCATTTTCGGAAACGGATCAGATAATATTATACAAATTCTGTCACGTTCACTTTTGAGCGAAGGCTTCAATACCGTAATGGCGTCACCGTCATTTTCCCAATATCGGCATAATGCGGTGATCGAAAATGCCGAAATTCGCGAAATTGAACTTGTAGATGGTCGGCACAATTTGGATAAAATGGCAGACTCTATTGATTCCAAAACAAAAATTGTATGGTTATGCAATCCGAATAACCCTACAGGAGTTTACATAAGTGAAGAAGAGCTTATTAATTTTTTAAAAAAAGTGCCGAAGTATGTCCTTGTCGTATCTGATGAAGCGTATTACGAATATGTGACGGCGGAAGATTATCCGAATTCAGTCGCCTTATTGGATCAATTTCCAAATCTATTAATTTTACGGACGTTCTCAAAAGCATACGGCCTAGCTGCACTCCGAGTAGGATATGGAATTGGAAATGAAGAACTCATCCGCTTAATTGAGCCGGCAAGGGAACCTTTTAATACAAATCGTCTTGGACAAAAGGCTGCTATTGCAGCGCTAAACGATCAAACTTTTATCGAAACCTGCAAAAAATTGAACCGGGAAGGGCTCAAACAATACTATGATTTTTGTGAACAATTTGGTCTTGAGTACTTCCCTTCGCAAACGAACTTTATTTTAATAGATTTTCAAAGGGATGCGGATGAGCTTTTTCAACAGCTGCTTGAAAAAGGATTCATCGTCCGGTCAGGAAAAGCTCTCGGATTTCCGACATCGCTGAGAATTACTGTCGGAACAGAAGAGGAAAATGAAGCACTGATTCAAACTTTAAAGGAACTACTTTCCTAAAAGAGGTGAACGCTCACCTCTTTTTTTACCAAAAAGCAGAAACAGGTGGTTTTTTGTGGAAAAAGTTTTTATCATTGGTCTTGGCTTAATCGGCGGATCGATTTCACGTGCAATTAAGAAAGAACATCCATCGGTTCAATTGGTCGGATATGATATAAAAAATGATCAAGTGCAAATGGCAAAAAAATTGGGAATCGTTGATCAATCAGCAGAATCTATTAAGGAAGGCGCTGAATCAGCGGACGTTATTATTATTTCAACTCCCGTTGAACAAACATTGAACGTTTTAACGTTTTTGGGAGAGCTAAGCTTGAAAGAAGGAGTCATTATCACTGATGTCGGCAGCACAAAGAAAAAAATTGTCGATCATGCGAGCTTTTCTTTACCGAAAACAGTAACATTTATTGGCGGTCACCCAATGGCGGGCTCACATAAATCAGGCGTTGCGGCAGCGAAAACTCATTTATTTGAAAATGCGTTTTATATTTTAACGCCTGGCAGCAACGAACGTCCGGAAAAAATAGAACAATTAAAAAAGCTTTTAAAGGGAACAAAAGCGCAATTTATTGTCATGACACCTGAAGAACATGATTCCATTACCGGGGTCATTAGCCATTTTCCGCATTTAATCGCGGCAAGCCTCGTCCATCAGGCAGAAAAGAAAGAAGAAATGTTTCCAATTATTAAGCGGCTTGCGGCCGGAGGATTTCGCGACATTACCCGAATTGCGTCAAGCAACCCGGTTATGTGGCGCGATATTATTGTTCACAACCATGATGTATTAATCGAGTTATTTGATGAATGGATTCAAGAAATGAAGCAAATTAAACAATTCATTGAGAAGCTCGATAAAGAACAGCTTTATACATATTTTGAAAAAGCGAAGACATATCGAGACGGATTGCCTGAAAGGGAAAAAGGAGCCATTCCGTCCTTTTATGACCTTTATGTCGATGTTCCGGATTATCCGGGGGTTATTTCTGAAATTACCGGTTATTTAGCAAAAGAGGAAATTAGCATAACAAATATTCGAATTTTAGAAACGCGTGAAGAAATTTTTGGTGTTTTGCGCATCAGCTTTCAGTCGGATGAAGACCGGATGAAGGCGAAACAATGCATTGATCGCTACACGAATTATGAAACATATATACTGTAGTTGGGGTGATACAGATATGAATCAAGGGCTTGTCTTGACAAAAAAACATTCGCTGAACGGAACTATAGAAGTTCCCGGCGATAAATCGATCTCCCATAGGGCGGTTATGTTTGGGGCAATTGCGGAAGGAAAAACAACTATTCAAAACTTTTTAACTGGAGAGGATTGCTTAAGCACCATTTCATGCTTCAAAGAGATGGGGGTGTCGATCAAACAGGAAGGAACGAATGTAACAATTGAAGGGAAAGGATTTTCCGGACTGAAAGAACCTGTTAACATTTTAAATGTTGGGAACTCAGGCACCACGACAAGATTAATGCTGGGTATTTTAGCGGGACGTCCTTTTCATGCATGCATAATTGGGGATGAGTCAATTGCGAAAAGACCGATGGATCGTGTAACAGCTCCTTTAAGACAAATGGGAGCTCATATTGATGGACGGAATAACGGATCTTTTACCCCGCTGTCTTTGCGCGGCGGGAATTTAAAGAGCATTTATTACAAATCCCCAGTAGCGAGTGCTCAAGTGAAGTCATCGATTTTGCTTGCAGGTCTTCAAGCAGATGGAACCACAACAGTTGAGGAGCCGTATCAATCAAGAGATCATACGGAACGTCTTTTGTCAGCCTTTGGCGTCCATGTGAAAAAACAAAATTTGACTGTTTCGGTAGAGGGAGGACAAACATTAAAAGGCGCCAATATTTATGTGCCTGGTGACATTTCTTCCGCTGCTTTTTTCCTTGTTGCGGGAGCCATTGTTCCGGACAGTTCAATCAAGCTGAAAAATGTCGGCATTAACCCAACAAGAACAGGGATTTTAGATGTTTTAGAAAATATGGGTGCAGAGATCGAGATTATACCTACATTAGATTCTGCCGAACCGATGGCTGATATATCGATCAGGACATCTGAGTTAAAAGGAACCGAAATTTCAGGAGAGCTGATTCCAAGACTGATTGATGAAATTCCGATCATTGCCCTTCTTGCGACACAGGCTGAAGGAACGACAGTTATTAAAGACGCCGAAGAATTAAAGGTAAAAGAAACAAATAGAATTGATACAGTTGTCGGCGAGCTGAAAAAGCTTGGCGCGGATATTGAAGCTACAAACGATGGAATGATCATTCGCGGAAAAACAAAGCTGAAAGGAGGAACGAATGTTTCCAGCCATGGAGATCACCGCATCGGCATGATGCTCGCGATTGCCAGCACTATTTGCGAAGAACCTGTGGAATTAATGCAGCACGAGGCAGTCAGTGTATCCTATCCTGCTTTTTTTGACCATTTGAATTTGCTTTCCAAAACCATCTGAGTTTGTCAGATGGTTTTTGTCATATTTTTATCAACCTTTTCATAGCTTGTCTAAAAAAGCTATTGAGGTGGGAAAATGGCATATATTATTGATCAAATTCGTTTAATGGAAGACAATCAAATTGTGACGCGCTCAATACTCGTTGACGGAAATCAGTTTCGTTTTAAAGAAAAGCAATTAGATCAGTTTCGATTTATGAAAATGGATGGATCGTCCTATTTCATGACACCGGGCTTTGTCATGCTTGATCAAAACATTCAATATTTAGACCAAAGCCATTCATTCAAATTATATGTGAAGAATTTGATCCAAAAAGGCTGCACTTTTTTAATTGCTGCTGTTGATTTGCCGTTTGAAAGACAATGGGATGAAAAGAAAAAACATATTCGCAAAGTGATGATGAATTCGCCGATCGATTATGCGATCGCTGCAAAAATCCCAATCGAACGGCTGACCCCTTCAATCATCAGAATGCTAAAAAGAGAAAAAATTACTGTGATTATCGTGGAAATTAAGCAGATTGCTGAGCTTGATGATGTTCCATGGGAATGGATTCGTGAGACTTTATTTCCAAAGCAAACTCCAATTTTTCCCCATTTTTCTTCAGAAGATCAATCCATCTTCCATCAGTTGAAAAGCAAATGGCGGCAAATTGTAAAAAAATATAAATTGCCATCATTGGAAGAATGTCCTGAAAACGGTGTCCCACTTACGAAAGAAGCATTAATGAAAATTGGTCTTTATCCGATTCGCGGCGAAATTTTAAGCGGAAGCAATGTTGATTATAATTTATTTCGGATGATCGATTTAGTTGAAGAAAATAATTATCTAGATTATTATAATCATAACCCAGAAGTGATCGTTCACAACGGAAGCGTTTTGAAAGCAGGAGAACAAATATTTTATAAACCAGGGTTCGGAAAAGAAGTGCAGCTGAATGCACCAGGACGCTTCAATATGTATTCGCAGCCAATAAACAAGTACTGAATTTAGAAGGGGAGTTTTAGGTTGAATAAAAAAATGAGCGAAGCCGTTCAATTAGTTGAAAGCGGCCAAGTGGAAAAAGGATTGAAAAAACTTTCATCCATTGAAAAAGAGTTAAATGATGAAGAAAAGTTTGAGCTTGCGGAAAAATATTTTCAATGGGGCAGGACAGATGAAGCGCTAAAAATAGCTGAGGAGCTGTCGCAGTTATACCCTGATGAATCTGCCATCACTCTTTTTTTGGCGGAAATATACATTGAGCTTGACGATGAAGAAAAAGCGATTGATCTGCTGAATGAAATTGATCAAGAGGATGAATCATATCCGCAAGCCCTTCTTCTTATGGCTGATTTGTATCAATTGCAAGGCTTATATGAAGTCAGCGAACAAAAACTGAAGGAAGCAAAGAGAAGGTTGCCTGAAGAGAAAGTAATTGATTTCGCATTAGCCGAGCATTATTTTCATCTCGGAAAATATCGTCAAGCAATCGACTTTTATAGAGTAGTCCTAGAGGAATTTGAAAATATAATGAATGTAAATATTCATAAACGAATAGGCGAGTCTTTATCTGCTTGCGGTGAATTTGAAGAAGCCCTTGCTTATTTTGAGAAAGCGGTGGAAGAAGAGGATTTGGACACATATTTCGCTTATGGGATGACAGCTTTAAATGCAGGCCAGACAAAAACAGCGATTGCACAATTTGAACGAATAAAGGAATTGGACACTACCTACCACTCACTATATTTATATTTGGCCAAAAGCTATGAACAGGAAGGGATGGTGGAAAAAAGTTTTCAAATTGTTCAAGAAGGTTTACAGGAGGATCCATTTAATAAAGAGCTTTATTTATTCGGCGGAAAAATTGCCTTAAAGCTCAAAGATGTAGATAATGCAGTAAAATTGTTAAAAAAAGCGCTGGAGCTGGATCCGGGTTATATAGAAGCAATCATAACACTTTCAGGAGTTTTGTTAAACCAAGGCAAATATATGGAAACGATTGAGATGTTGACGGAAATCGTGGAAAGACATGAAGAATATGATCCTCATTTTGACTTCAATTTAGCGATCGCTTATCATCGCACCGAACAGTACGAAAAGGCATTAAAGCATTATGAAAGTGCATATAATAATTTTAAAACAGACCCGGAATTTTTGGAGAATTACGCTTATTTTCTGCTTGAAGAAGGGGAGCGGGCAAAGGCTAGGAAGCTTTTTGAAAAAGCGCTGGAGCTTGATCCAGGCAACATTGAATATGAAAATATGCTGCTCGAATTGGAGGACAATTTTTAGGCGGAATTGGAAGGAATTCAACGCAACTATGTTGAATTTTTGAATTAGATGGAAAGCAGAGGAGGGTTAAAGATGAAAGCCCCTGTTTCTGTTAACGAGAAGAAAGAATTTATTCGCTGGTTTTTAAATCATTATCAGTTGAAAAGACGGGAATGCGTATGGATATTAAATTATTTAATGAGCCATGATTCATTAATGGAAAACGTCCATTTTGTAGAGCATGCCAAATTTTGTCCGAGGGGAATGATCATGTCCACCCACTGTGTGGATGATGTTCCGTTTAGATTTTATAAAGAAAATGTGATGACAACAGATGCAGAAAAGTCTTTTCACGATATTCGCTTGAATAAAGATGAAGACTTGTATATCCAGTTAAACTTTCGCGCTCAATACCGTTCCCCGGAATATGCTGCCGTTTTAGTTGAAAATCCATATTTGCCTAAAGATATGCAAAGAAATGAGAAAGACCGGCTGCTTGCGGAAAAAATTTTGGAGGAGTCAATTAAAAAATTTCAAAAAGAAAAACTCCTCCGCTTAATTGATGAAGCGTTGGATGCTCACGATGAAGAGGCGTTTCGAAAGCTTGTAAAACAATTGAACAATTTAGGATGTTAGGCAATGTGTACAGCATTGCTTTTTTATTTTGCTTATCAGTTTTATAATGAGTAAGGAAAAATAAAAAATAGGGGCTGAAATCAGTGAAATGGCAAATGGTTGATATCGATTCTTTTCTTCAATCAAGGGAGTACGTTGATACTGCAGTTGTTCCTATCCTATCGGTATCTTTTGATGAGGAACTGAAAAGAAATGCGTCAAAAGCAGATTTTATTACAATTGTTTCACAGGAGCTTGAACGGCAGTTAAAGGGGCGGATCATGCTGTTGCCTCCGTTTGTTTCTTTAAAAAATGACGACATTGATTTGGATAAACTGTTAAAAAAGTGGAAAGATACGATTAAACAGCATTTTCAGCATGTCATTTTTTTAACATGTGAAGAAAGATGGCGCAAAGAAGGTGATGAATTTATATGGATTCCGTCAATCCCAATAGAACATATGGATCAGGATGTAAAGCGAAAGGTTGTTCAGGACCAAATCGAACAAATTATGAACATTTTATTACAATATTGGAATCGAACCTAAAAACCCTTTCAATCCCTTGTTTCTAACGATATGATTATATTGACCTTCTACAAAGATTGATATATCATGAGTATGTCCTAGTTTTATATGTTTCTGTATATGTCCATTATGGACTAGCTTGAGATAGAGGGGGGAAAAAGATGAGCGAGAATAAACACCGTGTTTCAAGACGTCAATTTTTAAACTATACGCTAACGGGTGTAGGCGGCTTTATGGCTGCGGGCATGCTCATGCCGATGGTTCGTTTCGCTGTAGATCCTGTATTGCAGCCGAAAGCAGCTGGAGAATTTGTTAATACAAATGTAAAGGAATCAGACATTAAAGAAGAACCGACACGTGTCGACTTTACCATTAAACAGAAGGACGCGTGGCATGAAGCTGAAGAGCCAAAATCCGCGTGGGTTTATAAAAATGAAAAAGGAGAAATTGTTGCACTTTCTCCAATTTGTAAACACCTTGGCTGCACAGTAAACTGGAACGGGGATAAATCAAACCCTAACATGTTCTTCTGTCCTTGCCACGGAGGATTGTATGAGAAAAACGGCGACAATGTCCCTGGAACACCGCCTTCTGCTCCGCTGGATGAATATGAGTACAAAATTCAAGATGGATTTTTATATTTAGGAAAAGCTAAACCAAGAGGGGGGGCGTAATAAGTGCTCAACAAATTGTATGATTGGGTTGATGAACGGTTAGATATCACCCCTTTATGGCGCGATATCGCAGACCATGAAGTTCCCGAACATGTTAACCCAGCCCATCACTTCTCAGCATTTGTATACTGCTTTGGGGGTTTGACGTTTTTTGTTACAGTGATTCAAGTGCTGTCTGGCATGTTTTTAACGATGTATTACGTGCCGGATATTAAAAATGCATGGGAGTCTGTCTATTATTTGCAAAATGAAGTGGCGTTCGGGCAAATTGTTCGCGGTATGCACCATTGGGGAGCAAGCTTAGTCATCGTCATGATGTTTTTACATACTTTACGTGTATTTTTCCAAGGAGCATACAAAAAGCCACGCGAGCTTAACTGGATTGTCGGTGTACTCATTTTCTTCGTTATGCTAGGTTTAGGTTTGACAGGCTATTTATTGCCTTGGGACATGAAAGCGTTATTTGCGACAAAAGTTACCTTGCAGATTGCTGAATCGACACCGCTTATTGGTGAGTACGTCAAAATTTTGCTTGCAGGGCATTCCGAAATTGTCGGTGCGCAAACATTGACTCGCTTCTTTGCGATTCATGTATTTTTCTTGCCTGCTGCATTATTCGGATTAATGGCAGCGCACTTCTTAATGATTCGCAAACAAGGGATTTCAGGTCCGCTATAAAATCCGGCTTATTCTTTTTTAGTAAGTTGTTCGTGGCGAACCGCTTAACAAAGGAGGGGAAACAATGCATCGCGGAAAAGGTATGAAGTTCGTTGGAGATTCTCGTGTGTCGGCTGAAAGAAAGCCGAACATACCGAAAGATTACTCCGAATACCCAGGGAAAACTGAAGCTTTTTGGCCCAACTTTCTTTTAAAAGAATGGTTAGTTGGCGCGGTCTTTTTAATTGGCTTTTTATGTTTAACCGTTGCCCATCCGTCACCGCTTGAGCGGGTTGCAGATCCTACGGATACTGGTTACATACCGCTTCCTGACTGGTACTTCTTATTTTTATACCAGCTTTTAAAATATTCTTATGCATCAGGTCCTTATACCGTTATCGGTGCAATCGTAATACCTGGACTGGCATTTTCTGCGCTACTTCTTGCTCCATTTTTGGATCGCGGGCCAGAACGCCGTCCGCATAAGCGTCCGGTTGCTGTAGGAATGATGCTGCTAGCTGTAGCTTCCATCGTTTATTTAACATGGGAGTCGGTTGAGCATACGGACTGGGAATTAAAAGAGGAACAAGGGAAAATTAAAGCGGAAGCTAAAATTGATACAAATTCGGAAGGATACAAAATATTTCAGGAACAAGGCTGCGTCTCCTGCCACGGTGATAACCTGCAAGGCGGAGCGGCTGGACCTTCTTTAGTTGATAACGGATTGTCTCCGGAAGAAGTTGCGAAAATTGCTAAAGAAGGCGTAGGAAGCATGCCTCCTGGAATCTTTAAAGGTACGGATGAAGAGTTGAAAGTATTAGCAGAGTTTGTTTCTAGTGTTACATCGAAATAAAAAGAGCTGACATCGCGTTTGTCTGTATAGCTTGTAGAGAAAGGAAGATTTTTTCTCTACAAGCTTTTTTATTGTCTTATCTCCATTGACTGTGAAACAACTCTAACAATTAAGTCAGCAAGATTGATGCGATTGTATTTTCTTTTTGTAGACTGGTAAATGAAAAAATAGAGGAGGTCAATCGCCTTTGTTGACGGCTTTCTATCCATTTACTATTTTTTGACAAAATGATAAAGAAGGAGGGCTAGGACACCTGCTTATTATACGTTTCTCCTGTACACTCTAAACAAGCCACGTGTTCTAAATCGGTATTGGTTTCTATAGCCAGTATGCTAAGGCGTTTACTGTTTTGATTTTATGATTTGTGCCCTCTGCTCATGTGTAGGTATGGAGTGTCTGAAAGTATTCCATGATTGGGGTATTTGATAATTGAATTTTGAGCTGCTCCAATTATATATTTCACGATCATCGACACAACGATATCGTTTCACATAAACAATTCAAAACAACGGTTTATTTCATAAGGGTAATTCACAGATTTTTCTCGTCCACCTGTTCTGAACATTTGTGGTGAAAAAAGCCGTAAAAGGACAGCGTTCTTGCTAAAACCTTTTCTCTATTTAAACATTATAATGTGTTTCAAACATATGTTAAGTAACGACTTAAAATTCTGGAAATTCTAGTCGCACAGAAAATATGTTCAACCTCCTGATAATTGGTTGCATAGCACTAACATTCATTTCAAATAATTCAAAAATATTTTCTTTTTTGTGTTATTTCACAAAAATTAATGAAGAATCTATTATAAATATAAATGCTGAGCTATAATTACTCATAACATTAAAATAAGGGGGAATTTTTTTTGGATGGTTTTATTGAAACATTGAGTGGGTGGCTTTGGAGTACGCCGATGATCGTATTTTGTATTGGAATCGGAGTGTTTTTTTCATTTATGACAAAATTTGCTCAAATACGATTGATCAAAGATATGGTTCAGCAAATGTTTAAAGGAAAAAGTTCCAAGTCAGGAATTTCTTCTTTTCAAGCATTGTCGATCGCATTATCGGGACGGGTCGGAACCGGGAATATTGCTGGTGTTGCTACTGCGATCGCATACGGTGGTCCCGGTTCAGTATTTTGGATGTGGCTAATTGCTTTTTTTGGTGCTGCTACGGCATATGTGGAATCGACACTTGGCCAAATTTATAAAGAAAAAGTGGATGGGATATACTGCGGAGGACCGGCTTATTATATTGAAAAAGGGTTAAATCGACGTTGGGCCGGAATGGTTTTTGCTGTGGCTGCGATTGTAGCAATGAGTGTTTTAATGCCGGGTGTTCAATCAAATGCCATTTCTTCTGGATTTAAAAAAGCATTCTCCGTTGATCCGACCGTAACAGGAATCATCTTAGTTGTACTATTGGGAGTGATTATTCTTGGCGGAGTAAAAAGAATCGCCAACGTCGCTCAATTAGTAGTGCCTTTTATGGCAATCGGATATATACTTATTTCACTTATCATTATTATCATGAATATTGAAGCAGTTCCTGGTGTATTTAAACTAATTTTCTCTAGTGCGTTTGGAGCTAATCAATTATTCGGAGGGATTTTAGGAAGTGCGATTTCTTGGGGTGTAAAGCGTGGGATTTATTCAAATGAAGCTGGTCAAGGAACGGGGCCGCATGCTGCTAGTGCTGCCGAAGTTTCCCACCCGGCCAAACAGGGGCTCGTACAGTCATTTTCTATTTACATTGATACATTGCTTGTCTGTTCAGCAACAGCTTTTATGATTTTGTTTACAAATTCCTACAATGTGTATGAGCCTGATCAAAAATCATTGCTTGTAAACAATATTGGAGAAACTGTTGAAGTGGGTACTGCTTATACTCAAATTGCAGTCGATTCCCAACTACCTGGATTTGGATCCCCCTTTGTAGCAGTGGCATTATTCTTCTTTGCATTTACAACAATAATGGCATACTATTATATTGCCGAGGTAAATATTATATATTTGTTTAAGAAAAAAAGTAAGAATATACCGATTCTTGTCTTAAAGTTAATTTTTTTGGCTGCCGTCTTTTACGGAACGGTTCGGACATCTGATATCGCATGGACTTTGGGAGATGTCGGACTAGGATTGATGGTATGGGTGAACTTAATCGGTCTCGTATTATTATATAAACCGGCCATCAGGGCGTTAAAAGACTATGAAAATCAGAAAAAACAAGGTGTTGATCCGACTTATGATTCTACAAAACAGGGTGTAAAAAATGCCGAATTTTGGGCAGACGGGTATAAACATGAAAATGAAGAAAGATCCTAAAGATTGCGTACCAACAATAAGCCCCTTTTTTAACGTAAATTGACGAGAAGTCGCTCACCTTTATAGGCTGTGTGATGAATCGCCCTTTCTTTTCACTTGTGTTATGATCAGTTTATCAAAGGAAATGATCTTAATATAACATTGGGATTAGATAGTAATAATCATTCAGTGTTTTTCAGCATCGTAGACAATGATAGATGACGAAATATCAGAGTATGCAAACAGTACATTTGTTAGCATCGCTGAATCATATCACATGACTCTTTAGTCTTCCCTCCCGACTGTTAAGAGCTTCGGTATTCCTATGCGAAATTGTGGTAAACTCATTCTAGCCGGACGATCTTTGTTTCGCTTCTCCTCCAGGTCTGTTGATTAGCAAAATCTTTTATCAACCTGAGAATTCCTCGACAGCTGTACCGTACATCGCTGTACAACGGAAGAATTCTAAGTGAAACCGAGCAGTGCTGTATGCTCGATGAACGGGTTCACAGTAATCTTGTTTAAACCGCTCATAGCGGTTGTTGGAAAACAGTTTGATGAGAATCAAGTTCATTGGCTTCAAAATCGAAAGTCGCAATCCAGTCCATGGCAAACATGCACTTAGCTTCTTTGATGTAATTTCCCATGGAACATCGTTTGTTGTAAAAACGCCACAAATTGAGCGCTTCCTACTCGAGGTTGGTGGCGATTGGTTTGTATCGAAATCCGTATTAAAGATTAGATTTAGAGCATCTGGCCGTCATCCACCACCTGTGTTTGGCATTATGATCTCAACAAGATGAGGGTTCTTCCAGAAGATCGCTTGGTTAGGTGACCGTCATGCCTTCTTCATTATCGACGTACCATTTCCAGTAACGACAGGCGGCATCTTCCGCAGCGAGACGTTTCGTTGATGCTGGCAAGTCCTGTAGCGCTTTCTCAGGCTTGATTTTTCGAGGTGCTCCAGTAATATTTGAATCTGCCGAAGTTGGTTGCATTTTGCGATGTACATTCGGTCTTGATTTTGTGGATAGGTGTGGTAGACTTCACCTTAAAGGTGCTCCTTTTTTGGTAGGTCATGTTCTTATCAAACAAAATTCTACCAAAGATGAGGAGCGCTTTCCTTATTTACAGAGAATGTTACTCTTGATAATCAGGATGAATATTGTTGCTGTGGAAGGCGATAAACTTATTTTTAAAATGCCTTCCTACATTTAGTTCTTCAAAATATAAGGAACATTTCTGCAATGAAAAAAGAGTGTTTTCTTGGCATACATAGTACAGGGTGTCTCATGATACATGACCCCGAATTCAATAAAACCAAGGAGTGAACTTGGATGGGTTGGTTATTTTTTGTATTAAGGCAGCGATCATTTTTATATTTGATGCTTTTAATCAATACAGCAGGAACAATTTATGGTTATATTTGGTATAAACAGCAGCTTTCCGAAACACCGCCACAGTTTATTGCGTTTGTTCCTGACAGTCCAACCGCTAGTTTGTTCTTTGTTTTCGTTTTGATTGGGTTTCTTGTTGGAAAGCATTTTAAATTGTTTGAAGCACTAGCGATGATTACGCTATTTAAATATGGAATTTGGGCGGTTGCCATGAACCTGTTTGTATATTTGGAAACGGGTGTTTTATCCATTTACGGAATGATGCTCATTTTGTCCCATTTAGGAATGGCAATAGAAGGGCTGTTGTATGCACCGTATTATCGGTTTGAAATGAAGCACTTGATGCTGGCCTCCATATGGACGCTTCACAATGAAATTATTGATTACGTTTTTGATATGATGCCTCAATATAGCGTTTTAAATCAATATTCTGCGCTAATCGGTTACTTTACGTTTTGGCTGAGTATTATTTCCATTGCGATCGCCTATTTTTTTGTTATAAAAAATCAAACATACAAATTTGAATTGAAAGAATTGTAAGAAACATGGTCTACTCTTGTCCACTCTTGAATAACTATTACTAGTAGTTATAGGGGGGACAAGAATGAAAAAATGGATCAGTACGTTGATTGTTCTCTTGCTTTTTTTCCTGCTTCAAATACCGATCAATGCAAAAGAAAAAAACAATTGGGAAACATTGGATGTCATGACGAATTATGCGTGGCAGCTTTCAAAGCAAAAAAAGTTTGATGAAGCGAAGCAGCTGTTATTATTTCTTGAAAACGAATTTAAAGAAAATAATGTTGAAAACCGCTTATCAATAAATGAGCTTCGGGTCATTTCTGCTTCTTACGAAAAAGCGTTGGATGCCGTTGAGAACGATGGAATGAGCTATGAAGATCGGATCGACAAAGTCACTCAATTCCGGCTTGTTGTTGATGCAATTCTGTCTGAACACCAGCCGCTCTGGAGCACAATGGAAGAACCGATCATGACGACATTTGCAGAATTAAAAACGGAAATGGAAAAAGAGGATTGGGCGGCTTTTCAGCATGAGTGGAATCGTTTTTTGTCACTGTACTCCGTTATTTATCCAAGCCTTACCGTTGATGTTGACAGCAAAAACATTGATAAGATTGAAACACATATTTCAGCAGTAAACGACAAAATGTTTTTTGAAATTTCGAAAAAGACAAGACAGAAGCATATGATGGAAATCGAAAAAGACTTAAAAAACATTTTTGATCGCGTCAAAAACGACGAAGCAGATCCATCGCTGTTATGGGTGATGTTTTCAACGGGCAGCGTCATTTTTATTGCACTAGCTTATACAGGATGGAAAAAATACAAAGGAGAAAAAACAGATAAAAGAAAAGAGAACTAGAGTGCGGGGCTGTCTAATAAGTCGTTTTTTGGCTTATTGACAGCCCCCTTTTATGTTTTTTAGAAACGTTGATATATCGATGTTTATGATTTTTTGTTTTCAAAAGGGATTTGACTTTCTGGACAGCCCCTGTCAGTGCTTAAACAGGTTTTTGTTTTCATGAAGGGTAAATCCTTCTTGAGCAAACATCGTTGACGACAAGAAACGCGTTAGTGCTCAATCGGATTTTTATTTTCATCAAGGGTAAAGCCCTCACCGAGTACATCATGAACGTCGCTGACGACAACAAACGCATGAGGGTCGACAGCTGTAATAACTTGTTTCAGCTTGACAAATTCATTTTTGGCAACGACGCAATATAAAATATTCCGATTCTGTTTTGTAAACGAACCTTGTCCTTTTAAAATGGTCACTCCGCGATCCATATCCTTCATGATTTTTTCGGCAATTTCCTCATGTTTCTCCGATATGATGGTCGCTGCTTTTGCTCTATAGGCACCTTCCTGAATAAAATCAATGACTCTTGTTCCGATAAAAACAGCCACTAATGTGTACATGGCTTCGCGATAGGATAAATAAAAAATGGACGATAAAGTGATCACGCACGCGTCAAATAAAAACATTGTTTTTCCCATGCTGATGCCGAAAAATTTATAAACAAGACGAGCAATGATATCAACTCCACCTGTTGTTCCGCCATAGCGAAAAATAATCCCTAGTCCAACGCCGATGAAAACTCCTGCAAACAGAGCCGCCAATGTTAAATCTTCATGTAGAGGAATATGAAATGGATGCAGCTGAAAAATCCATAAAAAGAACGAAACCGAAATCGTTCCAATTAATGTATACAAAAAAGTCGTCTTCCCTAAAAGCTTCCATCCAATAAAAAAAATGGGTACATTCAATACAAGATTGGAAATAGAGGGGTTGATTTGAAACAAAAAAAATAAAAGGAGCGTAATACCAGTAAAACCGCCTTCAGCTAAATTGTTTTGCATATTAAAATGAACGAGTCCAAACGAGAAAATAGCGGATCCGAGCAATATAAAAAAGAGGTTTTTCAATTTAAAAGGCAACAAACTCCCACCTCCTATTTTTTTCGATGTTTTTAATTATAATGGATCAGATTGTATGTTACAATTCAATCGACATTTCTTTTCATTGTCAAATGGTAAGGAATTAGCTAACATGAAAGAGAAGACAAATGAGGTGGTTGCCTAATGGAACGTAAAACAATTAAAGACCTGCAAAAAGAAGTAGATGATTACATATCCCAATTTAAGGAAGGCTATTTCAGCCCGCTGGCGATGCTTGCGCGATTAACAGAAGAGCTTGGTGAGCTTGCAAGAGAAATTAATCATTACTATGGGGAAAAGCCAAAAAAAGAAACGGAGAAAGAGAAAGAAATTGAAGAGGAAATTGGCGATTTATTGTTTGTCATCATTTGCTTGGCCAATTCTTTAAACATTGATCTTGAGAAGGCGCACGATCGCGTCATGCATAAATTTCAAACTAGAGATCGAAACAGATGGACAAAAAAATAGAAAGGTGATGGAATAATGGAACAAATTAAGATCGTCATTGCCGGTCCAAGAGGACGCATGGGGCAAGAGGCAGTAAAACTGGTAAATGAAACAGAGCATTTTACACTTTCAGCTGTAATAGACAAAATAAATGATGGCGAATGGTTTCAAGATCAAGTCCGCACCTATACAAACCCTGAACAATGCTTTGCAGAAACATCGCCAGACGTGTTGATTGATTTGACAACACCAGAGGTTGGAAAAATACATACAAAGCTTGCGCTGGAGCACGGTGTCCGCCCTGTAGTAGGAACTACCGGCTTTCAGGAAGAAGACTTGCAGGAATTGAGAAAATTAGCGGAAGAAAAAGGAATCGGGGCAATTATCGCGCCAAATTTTGCGATTGGAGCTGTACTGATGATGAAATTTGCAAAAATGGCGGCCAGATACTTCCCTGATGTTGAGATCATCGAAATGCATCATGATAAAAAGCTTGATGCACCTTCTGGAACTGGAATCAAAACGGCTGAAATGATTTATGAAGTTCGCGGAAATAAAAAGCAAGGACATCCGGAGGAAAAGGAAACGATCAAAGGAGCAAGAGGCGGCGAATGGAATGGCATTCATATCCACAGCGTTCGTCTTCCAGGGTTAGTGGCTCATCAAGAGGTTTTGTTTGGCGGTGACGGTCAAACGCTGAAAATTCGCCATGATTCCTATAATCGTGCGTCTTTTATGTCAGGAGTAAAGCTTTCCGTTGAAACCGTGATGAAGATCGATACGCTCGTTTACGGGTTGGAAAACATTATTGAATGAGGGGGAAATATATGAAGATTGCACTCATTGCTCACGATAAGAAAAAGGACGATATGGTTCAATTTACCATTGCTTATAAACATATATTAGAAAAGCATGATTTATTTGCAACAGGCACAACAGGCTTAAGAATACAGGAAGCAACTGGACTGAAAATTCACCGCTTCCAATCCGGTCCGCTTGGAGGCGACCAAGAAATTGGTGCATTAGTCGCGAAAAACGAGATGGATGCCGTCTTCTTTTTTCGCGACCCGCTGACTGCCCAGCCTCATGAACCGGACGTTTCTGCCCTTATCCGTCTATGCGATGTGTATGCAATCCCCCTGGCAACCAATATGGGCACTGCGGAAATATTAGTAAAGGGGCTTGAACGGGGAGATTTTACATGGAGAAACATCATCCACGAGAAAAATTGAGCAGAAATTATAGTTTTGAAAATATCCTTTCCTGGTGATAATGAATGAAAAAATTGAAAATTGGCATTACTTGCTACCCGTCTGTTGGAGGATCAGGCGTGGTGGCGACAGAGCTTGGAAAATTGCTTGCAGAAAGAGGGCATGAAATTCACTTTATTTCCTCCAGCATGCCATTCAGGCTGAATAAGGTTTATCACAACATTTATTTTCATGAAGTGGAAGTAAATCAATACTCTGTTTTTAAATATCCTCCATATGATCTCGCTTTATCCAGCAAAATTGCCGAAGTCATTGAGAGGGAAAATTTAGATATTTTGCACGTTCATTATGCTGTGCCTCATGCGATTTGCGCTTTTTTGGCTAAACAAATGGTTGGGGGAAAAATAAAAATCGTCACAACTCTTCATGGTACTGATATTACTGTGCTAGGATATGATCCGACGCTCTCCATAGCGATCAAATTTGGGATTGAAGCTTCGGACCGCGTTACAGCCGTATCAAAGGCGCTCGTTGAACAAACATATGATTTATTGGAGCCTAAAAAAGAAATTGAAACGGTTTACAATTTTATTGATGAACGAATTTATCATAAAAAACATTTGCCTTCATTAAAAAGAGAGTACGGGATTCAAGATGATGAAAAAGTGCTTATACACGTATCAAATTTTCGGCAAGTGAAGCGAGTTCCTGATGTCGTCAAAGCATTTGCCCTCATCCGACAGGAAGTCCCATCGAAGCTGTTGCTGGTCGGCGACGGACCGGAAGTGTCGATTGTCATGAAATTAGTGAAACAGCTGCAATTGGAAGATCATGTGCTGTTTTTGGGGAAGCAAGAAAACTTAGATCAATTGTATTCCATCAGTGATTTAAAATTGCTGCTGTCAGAAAAAGAAAGCTTTGGATTAGTTTTATTGGAAGCGATGGCTTGCGGAGTTCCCTGTATTGGAACGAGGATCGGCGGCATACCGGAAGTAATTGAAGATCATAAAACAGGCTATATTGTTGAGCTTGGCGATATTGAGGATGCCGCCGAAAAATCGATTCGCTTATTAGAAGATCAAACACTTCATCAAAAAATGTCAGAAAATGGGATGCTGCTTGTCAGAGAAAAATTTCATTCTGAAAAAATTGTGTCAACATATGAGCAAATTTATTTTGAATTACTATCTGAAGGAGTTCCAACATGAAAGCAGAATTTGTGGAGGCAATACCGATTATAGAACAATTAAATGAGCATGGCCATGAAGCGTATTTTGTCGGCGGTTCTGTTCGTGATTTATTGCTGAATCGGAAGATCGGGGATATCGACATTGCCACATCAGCAAAGCCTGATGAGATTCAAAAAATTTTTCCGAAAACAATTGATGTTGGGGTGCAGCATGGTACAGTCATCGTTCTTCATAATGGAAAGCCGTATGAAGTGACGACTTTTCGGACGGAAGGGGAATACGAAGAGTATCGAAGACCTAAATATGTCCGTTTCGTCAGTTCGCTGCAAGAAGATTTAAAGCGGCGCGATTTTACAATTAATGCTTTGGCGATGGACAAAAACGGGCGCATTTTAGATTATGTCAATGGCATGGAAGATTTAGAAAACCGCATGATTCGTACAGTGGGAGATCCGTATGAACGCTTTTCCGAAGATGCGTTAAGAATGCTGCGCGCTTTAAGATTTGTCAGCCAATTGTCCTTTCGGCTTGAAGAAAAAACTTTGCAAGCCATAACCGTTTGGCATAAGCTTCTTCAGAACATATCGATCGAGCGAATAACTGCTGAATTTGAAAAGCTTCTGGCTGGAGCTTCCGCAAATGATGCGATACAACTATTAACTCTTACGAATGTTTATCAACATATGCCTGGATTAAAACAAAAGAAAGAACAGTTGAACAAGCTGCTCAGCTATCCAATGCATAATTTGTGTGAGCGGGAAGAATACTGGACTGTTTTGTTATTCGTTTTAGAAACGGATGATGGTGAATCATTTATGCGGAATTGGAAGCTTCCTAGAAGGGTGATCAAAAAAGTATGCAGACATCTTGAGTTGCTCAATTGTCTCTTCGAGAAAGACTGGACAGCCTTTCTTTTATATAAGACAGGGCTTGAGGATGCTCTTCAGCTGGAAAGAATAAGGCAGGTGCTGCAAAAAGAAAAAAACGAAGAAGCCATTCAGAAACTGCAAAAGTCGTACGAACAGCTTCCAATCCATTCTAGAAAAGAATTGGCCGTAACGGGGAATGACATTTTAAACATCGTGCCGAAAAAGCCGGGCAAATGGGTGGAGGAATATTTAACGCTGGTTGAACAACAGGTTGTCAATGGATTGATTGAAAATAATAGCGGCAAAATAAAGGAGTGGTTAAAAAATTGCAATCAGAAATTAGGCGAAAGCTGTTAGCAGCTTTTTCTGAAGCTGATGGAGGATATGTTTCAGGCCAAAAAATCAGCGAATTGCTCGGTTGTTCAAGAACGGCAGTATGGAAGCATATTGAGGAATTGAGGAAGGAAGGATTTGTCCTCGAGGCGGTGCGAAGAAAGGGGTACAGAATAGTCAAGACGCCGGAAAAAATTACAGCCAACGAAATACAATTAGGTCTGCAAACGGATTTTATAGGACAAAACATTGTATATTACGATACGGTTGATTCTACTCAAAAAATTGCCCATGAATTGTCGCAGAAAGGTGCTGAGGAGGGAACGCTCGTAGTTGCGGATGAACAGACAGGCGGAAGAGGGAGAATGGCTAGAGTATGGTATTCGCCAAAAGGTACAGGGATTTGGATGAGCATCATTTTGCGGCCGAACATACCTTTACAGAAAACTCCTCAGCTTACTTTATTGACAGCCGTTGCTCTCGTAGAAGGGATTGAAGAGGCAACAGGGCTTTCTCCGACCATTAAATGGCCCAATGACATTTTGATTAATGGAAAAAAAGCAGTCGGAATTTTAACAGAGCTTGAGGCGGAAGCTGATCAAGTGCATTCGGTGATCATCGGCATCGGTATTAATGTAAATCAGCAAATTGATGAATTTCCTGAAGCGATTCGCAATACCGCCACCTCCATAGCGATTGAAAAGGGAGAGAAAATTCATCGCGCCCTTATCATTCAAAAGTTTCTCGAACGTTTTGAAAAATGGTATACTACATATTTAGAGCATGGATTTAAACCGATTAAACTTTTATGGGAAAGCTATTCCATTAGTTTAAACAAAACGATCCATGCCCGGACATTATCCGGAACAGTTGTCGGCAAGGCTCTTGGCATTAATGAAGAAGGGGCGCTTCTCATTGAAACTTCTGAAGGAAAAATAGAAAAAGTGTATTCAGCAGATATTGATATCAAATAAATATATTTTACAATGAAATTTTGTTATACTTAACGAAAGGGCAGTATCCTGTTTGGAACTGCACCAAAAAAGTTTCATGTTGTCATTATTAAAAGATTGATTCTGCCTTGATCCAAAAGGACTGGGACAGAGGGATGAAGAAGCCGATAATAAGGAAATGGTAAAAATCCTTCTTTCTCAGTGAAAGAAGGTTTTTTTGATCGGTTCGTTCTTACCCTCTGCAATTACAAAAGAGGGGGAGTTTTTATGAAAACAAAGCTGGATTTTATTCAAATGAAACAAAAGCAAGAGCCAATCGTGATGATGACGGCATACGATTATCCGTCCGCTAAGCTTGCTGAACAGGCAAATGTTGATATGATCCTTGTCGGCGATTCGCTTGGAATGGTCGTTTTAGGGTATGATTCAACCGTACCTGTAACGGTGGAAGATATGATTCATCATACGAAGGCTGTAAAACGCGGAGCAAAAAATACATTTGTTGTGACGGATATGCCTTTTATGTCGTACCATATTTCGACAGAAGACACGCTGCAAAATGCAAAGAAAATGGTGCAGCAAAGCGGGGCAGATGCCTTAAAGGTGGAAGGGCCTGTTTTTGACGTCATATCTCTGTTAACAAATGCCGGCATTCCTGTTGTTGCCCACCTCGGACTGACTCCTCAGTCAGTAGGTGTATTAGGCGGATATAAAGTACAAGGAAAAGAAGCGAAAAGTGCAGAAAAGCTGCTGCTAGATGCGAAAAAATGCGAACAGGCTGGCGCGATTGCCATTGTATTGGAATGCATCCCGTTTCAACTGGCGGAAAAAATAACAAAAGAGCTGTCCATTCCAACCATCGGCATCGGCGCAGGAAAATATACAGATGGACAAGTGTTAGTGTTTCATGATTTGATTGGATTTGGAGTGGAAAGAGTGCCGAAGTTTGTTAAACAATATGCAAATGTAAATGAAAGCATTGTAAAAGCGATTGAAGCTTATAAAGATGAAGTGAAAAATCGGGACTTTCCATCGTTGGATCATTCGTTCCGCATGAATGAAGAGGAACTTGCAAGCTTATATGGAGGAAAAGGAAAATGAAAATCGTCACTACGATAGAGGAAATAAAAAAAGAAATCGATCTCAAGAAAAAAGAAGGAAAAACGATAGGGTTCGTGCCAACGATGGGATATTTGCATGAAGGTCATTTATCATTGGTTGAACGGGCCAAACAGGAAAACGACGTAACGGTGATGAGCGTTTTTGTGAATCCGCTTCAATTTGGACCGAATGAAGACTATCAAACATACCCTCGCGATATCAAACGCGACGAAGAGCTGGCAAGACAAAAAGGGGTTGACCTTTTTTTCGCGCCGACAAAAGAAGAAATGTATCCGGAAGAACCTGCCGTCACAGTAAAAGTGACGAAGCGCGTTGACGTTTTGTGTGGAAAATCAAGACCGGGACATTTTGACGGAGTGGCAACGGTTTTAACAAAGCTGTTTCACATCATAACTCCAGACAGAGCCTATTTCGGATTGAAGGATGCCCAGCAAGTTGCCGTTGTTACAGCACTTATAAAAGATCTTAATTTCCCAATTGAAATTGTTCCGGTGGAAACGGTTCGTGAAGAGGACGGATTGGCCAAAAGCTCTCGAAACGTACGGTTAGACGAACAGGAACGAAAAGAAGCCGTTCATTTATATCAATCGTTATTAATGGCAAAAGAAATGGTTGAGAACAAAGTGCATGATCAAGAAGCCATCATCGAAAAAATGAGAGCGTATATAACGGAAAAGACGAGCGGAGAAATTGATTATATAGATATTTTGACTTATCCTGACTTGAAAAAACCAAACGCACTTACGGGAAAAATTATCGTTGCGATTGCTGTAAAATTTAAGCATGCTAGGCTGATCGATAATATTATTATCGATTTGACCTAAAGGGGGGGGGGTTCATACATGTTTCGTATGATGATGAACGGAAAAATTCATCGTGCAAGGGTGACGGAAGCAAATTTGAACTATGTCGGTTCCGTTACGATCGACCAGGATATTTTAGATGCCGTTGGGATTGTCCCGAATGAAAAAGTGCAAATCGTGAATAATAATAATGGCGAACGCTTTGAAACGTATGTGATTCCTGGAAAAAGAGGAAGCGGTGTCATTTGTTTAAACGGTGCGGCTGCCCGGCTTGTTCAGGTCGGTGATGTGGTCATTATCATTTCCTATAAGCTTGTGCATGAAGATCAATTAAAAAACCACCGTCCAACGATAGCCATCATGAATGAAAACAATGAAATCATCGAGTTAATTAAAGAGGAACCGGCGAACACGATTATGTGATAAACAAGGGTCAGGCTCTTAAGCTTTCGATAGGGCTTGACCTATTTTCTGTTGCGGACGTAATTGGCCATAACTTTTCTGTACATATAGAAAAAAGAGGAGCAGCGATGGCTCCTCAAAAAATTAGGTGTGGACTAGGAGAAATTTTATTTAGTGTGAGCCGTAAAGCTGTTATAATGGGTACAGATAACAACATATTGCTGTTGTATCTGTATTGTTTCCTGGATGCTTTGTAAGTATGAATTACAAATTTTGTTTTTGTAAAGGAGGAAGCTGACATGGAAAGCAAAATCGAAATTATATCTTCCGTTACGGTTGAGCATTCCGACGATTTGTATAAAATAGTTGATTTGCTAAATCGGACATTAAAAAGAGAACATTTATTATTCGGATTAGCCCTTGACAGCAAAGATCCAAATAAAGCGGTTTTTACTATTTATAGAACATAATCGGTGATCATAATGAAAGGAAAAATTTTTATTTCTTTTATATGCGCTCTTATCTTTTTAGTGGTGACGTTTGCTTTTCTTTATAATAGTGCAAAAGAAGATAAAACAAAAGGACACGAAACAGCTATACAAGCTGCGAAGGAGCATGGCTTTGCATCGATCGATGAAGTCAACACATTTTATAATCGAAATGTTTACTATATCATTCAAGGGAAAAATAAAAAAGGCGAAAAAATTATCGGCTGGATGAAAAAGGGGAACACGGATAAAATTTTAATTAAAAAAGCGAAGGAAGGCTTGAGCAAAGACGACGTACTTCAATTGATTCAAAACATTGACAACAGCAAGCCGAAGAAAATAAAGAAAATCATGCTTGGGTATGATGATACAGATTCGAAAAAATGGGATATACCGGTTTGGGAGGTCCAATATATTGACCAACAAAACCGTTATACATATTTTATTGTTAGCTTTACGGATGACAGAGTTTATAAAATGTACAGCATTAAGCAATAAGAAGGGAGCATTGTAAAAGTGAATTTATCTAAACGCGTATCAACTTTAACACCTTCATCTACACTGGCGATCACTGCAAAAGCAAAAGAATTGAAAGCAGCCGGGCATGATGTGATTGGCCTTGGGGCAGGCGAGCCGGATTTTAACACTCCTGATCATATTTTAGACGCTGCAGAAAAAGCGATGAAAGAAGGGCATACGAAGTATACGCCTTCTGGAGGACTTATATCATTGAAAGAGGCAATTATAGAAAAATTTAAAAAAGACCAGCATTTAGAATATAAACCGTCTGAAATTATTGTTTCAACAGGCGCTAAACACGCTTTATATACATTGTTTCAAGCTATTCTTGACGATGGTGATGAAGTGATCATTCCTTCTCCATACTGGGTAAGCTATCCGGAACAAGTGAAGCTTGCAGGCGGAGCTCCAGTATTTGTAGAGGGAAGGGAAGAAAATCAATTTAAAATTACGCCTGATCAGCTGCAGCAAGCGATCACAAACAAAACAAAAGCGGTTATTATCAATTCTCCGAGCAACCCGACCGGCATGATCTATACGCGGGATGAGTTGAAAGAATTGGCGGAGGTTTGCCTTAGCCATGATCTTATTATCGTTTCCGATGAAATTTATGAAAAATTAGTATACGGAGAAAATGAACATGTGTCCATCGCTCAAATTTCTCCTGAAGTAAAAGAAAAAACAATTATTATTAATGGTGTATCGAAATCCCATTCAATGACAGGATGGAGAATTGGTTATGCGGCGGGCAATGAGCGCATTATTCAAGCTATGACGAACCTAGCGAGCCACAGCACTTCAAATCCGACTTCAATTGCTCAATATGCTGCGATCGCGGCGTATGAGGGACCTCAAGAACCGGTCGAAATAATGAGAAGAGCTTTTGAAGACCGTTTAAATATCATTTACGAAAAACTTGTGCAAATACCTGGTTTCTCGTGCATTAAACCACAAGGAGCATTTTATTTATTTCCAAATGCAAAAGAAGCAGCAGAGATAACAGGTTTTCGTAATGTTGACGAATTTGTCGAGGCGCTCTTGGAAGAGGAAAAGGTAGCGCTAGTACCAGGAAGCGGCTTCGGTGCTCCAGATAATGTAAGATTATCGTATGCGACATCGCTAGAACTTTTAAATAAAGCGATTGAACGTATTGATCGCTTTGTCAACAATCATAAACAGTAAAGATTGTCAATAGCCGGTGGTTCTGCCGGCTTTTTCGCTGGTTTCCTTTATTGAAAAAAAAGGAATAACATATGTATAATAGAAAGCATCGAATAAAAAGGCGGTTTCATATGGAGGGTAAAGCTGTGAAAACAACGATTTCAAATGTTAAAAACCATGTCGGAGAACAAGTAACAATCGGCTGCTGGTTGGCGAATAAGCGATCAAGCGGAAAAATTGCTTTTTTGCAGCTTCGGGATGGAACAGGCTTTATTCAAGGGGTTGTTGAAAAATCGAAGGTGGATGAAGAAATATTTAAAAAAGCAAAACAACTCACACAAGAAAGCTCTTTGTATGTCACAGGAGTTGTGAGAGTGGATGAACGTTCACCTTTTGGATATGAGCTTGGCGTTGAAAATATAGAAATTATTCATGAAGCAAGCGATTATCCGATTACGCCAAAAGAACACGGTACTGAATTTTTAATGGACAATCGCCACCTTTGGCTTCGATCAAAGCGCCAGCACGCCATTATGAAAGTGCGCAACGAACTCATCCGTTCCACTTATGAATTTTTTAATGATCAAGGGTTTGTCAAAGTGGATCCCCCTATTTTGACCGGAAGTGCGCCTGAAGGAACGACGGAATTGTTTCATACGAAATATTTTGATGAAGATGCTTACCTTTCGCAGAGTGGTCAGCTGTATATGGAAGCAGCTGCTATGGCCTTAGGCAAAGTATTTTCATTCGGGCCGACATTCCGGGCTGAAAAATCGAAAACGCGCCGTCATTTAATTGAATTTTGGATGATTGAACCGGAAATGGCGTTTTATCAATTTGAAGACAATTTGCAGCTGCAGGAGCAGTACGTTTCCCATATTGTGCAATCGGTATTAAAAAATTGTTCACTTGAATTGAAAACATTAGAACGTGACATTTCCAAGCTGGAGCAGGTTGTTCCTCCGTTCCCGAAAATAACATACGACGACGCTATCGCGCTGCTGCATAAGAAAGGATTCAACGACATCGCATGGGGGGACGATTTTGGTTCGCCGCATGAAACAGCGATCGCGGAAAGCTTTGATAAACCAGTTTTCATTACACATTATCCGACAAGCTTAAAACCTTTTTATATGCAGCCTGATCCAAATCGACCAGAGGTTGTTCTGTGCGCGGATTTAATCGCTCCTGAAGGGTATGGAGAAATCATCGGCGGATCTGAACGCATCCATGATTATCATTTATTAAAAAAACGACTTGAAGAGCATCATCTGGACGAAGCAGCTTATAAATGGTATCTTGAGCTGCGGCAATACGGATCCGTACCTCATTCCGGCTTCGGCCTTGGACTTGAACGAACTGTTGCTTGGATATGCGGTGTCGAACATGTTCGTGAAACGATTCCATTTCCGCGTTTATTAAATCGTTTATATCCGTAAACTGCATGAAGCCTCCTATCTTCAGGAGGTTTCGTTTTTCAGCCATGCATTCTGAAGCCATGAATGGCCGCAATCATGGTATACTTATTTTGAGGTGTCGAAATATGAAGAAAAAACAGTTCACCGAATTAGTGGAAGATGGATCACTGACCGTTCCCAATATACTGCTGCGGAATTATGCCGATTTAGGTTTGTCAGAAAAAGAATTTGTTCTCCTTTTGCACGTACATTCCCACATTCAAAAAGGAAATGCTTTTCCAACTCCTACAGAACTTTCCGACCATATGACAATCACAACGGCGGAATGTGTCAAATTGCTTCGGAGTTTAGTTCAGAGAGGTTTTTTAACGATAGAGGAATTTGAGCAAAACGGGATGATTTATGAGAAATATTCTTTAAAACAGCTATGGGAAAAGTTGTATGATGTAGTCGTCATGGACCAAGATCAAGAAAAAGTAGAAAAGGAAAATCAATTATACACCATCTTTGAACAAGAATTTGGACGACCTCTTTCCCCGATTGAGTGCGAAACGTTAGCTTTTTGGATCGACCAAGATCATCATGATCCCGATATTATCATTTCTGCATTAAGGGAAGCGGTGATCTCCGGAAAATTAAATTTTCGATATATTGATCGGATTTTATTTGAATGGAAGAAGAATGGAATCAAAACAATTGAACAAGCTAAAAAGCATTCACAAAAATTTCATGAATTCAATCAAAAACAAAAGCAGTCTACTCAAGGGGAGCAAGAATATAAAAGGAAGGTGCCTTTCTACAACTGGCTGGAAAACTAAAATTCTTTTCCTCGTTCAAGCTGATTGAAAGGTGATGGTACATGCTATCAAAAAAGAAAGTAAAAGAATGCTTAGAGGTTATCAGGAAAATGTTTCCTGATGCTCATTGCGAGCTTGTACACAGCAATCCTTTTGAACTGGTCATTGCTGTCGTTTTGTCTGCTCAATGCACGGATGCGTTAGTCAATAAAGTAACAAAAAATTTGTTTCAAAAATATAAAACACCTGATGATTATTTGTCTGTCCCGTTGGAGGAATTAGAACAAGATATTCGCTCCATCGGTCTTTATCGTAACAAAGCGAAAAATATTCAAAAATTATGCAAAATGTTAATTGAAGAATTTGACCGAAAAGTGCCGGAAACTAGAGAGGAATTAATGAGCCTTCCTGGAGTAGGAAGGAAAACGGCAAACGTTGTTTTATCTGTTGCGTTTGGAAAACCTGCCATCGCCGTCGATACACACGTTGAACGGGTGTCGAAGCGGCTCGGAATTTGCCGTTGGAAGGATTCTGTATTGGAAGTGGAAAAAACATTGATGGAAAAAGTTCCTGAGGACGAATGGGGAATCACCCACCATCGGCTTATTTTTTTTGGAAGGTATCATTGCAAAGCCCAATCACCAAAGTGTCATGAATGTCCTCTTCTTTATTTGTGCAGAGAAGGGGAAAAAAGAATGAAAGGAAAGGCATAAAAAATGCACGATAGGAAGATGTTTCATCTCCCTGAGCAATTTCAAAATACTGCGTTTTTTGACGAGGAATCTGTATATTTGCATCCAACTGATTTTTTTTATTATGATCTTCAATATTTGGCTGGAATGGATGATACGAGACCGTGGGAGGCGAGCGAGCAATTTTTGCCCAAGCTTTTTAAGCAGTGGAAGGAAATTCAAACCGAGATTCAACGCACGATAACAAAACCGTTTAAAATGGATCGACAAAAAATGATGACAGGGATCTGCCTCTATATCCAACTTCTTTATTGGCTCAATGAAAAGCCGGTTCATTCACTGCAATTAGACGAAATAAAGAAGCTGGATATAGCTCCCGTCAATATTGAAGATCGTCTAACGTTTATTTTAAAAAAGCCTACTCAATATCATGCATATATTCAATTAAATGAACTATTTACAGAAACGGAAAAATTGTTTTATAAACATCAGGCGATCAAAAAAGCAAAACAAAAGGGGGCTTCGAAAAATTCAGGGTAACTGAATTTTTCGAGCCCTCTCATTTTTTTATAACAAAAGCCAATGGAGAAAAACGAGCTGTTTTTCTCCACTGGCTCCATTTAGGAACTTATTGGACAGTCCCTTATTTTCATTGCTGAACAGCAGGCGTTTCGGTTTGTGAACTTCCGTTTCCACCCGTTTGTGAACGATTGAAGTTATTGCCTGGATCTTGAGGAGGAGTAGGTCCGCCGCCTTGATTGCCGTTTTGTGTACTGTCATTTGGCGTCTGCGGCTGTTCAGGATTCTCGTTTTGATTTTCCTCTTCATTTTGCCCGTTATTTTGTTCATTGTCATTTTCGTTCTCCAATTGATCCTCTTCATCTTGTCCTTCATTTTGTTCCTGTTCAGGCGGCGTTAATTCATCTGGTAATTCTTCTTGCTCCTCTTCCTCCACAGAAGGTATTTCGATCATTGCGCTTGCAGGATCGCTTCGCATGCTGTCCCTTACAGCTGTAACGCTGAATTTATATACAGAACCAGGTTTCACATTTGACAAGACATACGATTTGTCTTTTGTAGTCGTTAATACTTTGGAAGCAGCGTTATCGATCGAGGCGCTCACTTCAAATGAAACGTCCGATTCACTGTGATTCCAGCTAAGCTTCACTGCATTCGTTTTTTGATCATAATTGATGGATAGGCCTGACGGTTTGTCCAGCTTTTCATATTTCGTTGAAACTTTTGTCGGCTCTTCGCCTCTTACAAAATATTCGTACGTAATCATATTTTTTGGCGTATATTTGCTTGCAAGCTTCGCCGGATTAGATCCTTTTTCGATTGCCTTTTTCACCACGCTTTTCGGCTGTTTGAAATCGGATGAATCCCCGTCAGATACATGCCGCATTAGCTTTCTAAAGATGTCTCTGGCAATTTGTTGTTCCCTTTTTGTTATATACATTTTCTCTTCATTTTTCTCATATCCAGTCCAAACAGCAGCTGTGTATTTTGGTGTATAGCCGACAAACCAATTGTCTTTTGCTGCACCGCGCTCCGGATGATATTTTGCTTTTTCTTGCTCTGTAAAGTTCGTTGAACCCGTTTTGCCGGCAATATTCAAGCCAGGCACACGAGCTCTTGTACCGGTTCCTCGTTCTACAACGGTTTTTAACATATCGGTGATCATAAATGCTGTGTAATCGCTCATTGCTTCGACCGGATCTGGTGTTAAATCAGCTTTTGTTCCATCAACAAAAACAACCTTTGTTACGGAATATGGTTCATTGTATATACCGTTGTTGCCAAAGGCGCTGTAAGCCCCCGCCAATTGAAGAGGGGATATGCCGTGTTCAAATCCGCCGATTGCGTATGCTTCTGTAATTTTATCGATTTTAATTCCCAATTTCTCGGCAAATGCTTTTGCCCTCGATTCACCAACCTCTTGAAACGCCTTTAATGCTGGGATGTTTCTTGAATCAGCCAATGCTTCTCTGATTGACATCTGCCCTTTATAGCTGCGGTCATAGTTGTTTATTGGATTTCCGTTTGAATACGTGTACGGCTCATCAACGATTTGGTGATACGTTGACCATTTTAAATGCTCAATGGCAGGGCCGTAATCTAAAATAGGCTTAATGGTTGAACCAGGCTGCCGTTTTAAATCGACAGCATAGTTAAATCCGCCAATCGGTTGGTTTCTCCCGCCGCCGATGGCGCGTATTTCACCTGTTGTCGTGTCGATTAGAGCAATTCCAGCCTGAAAATATTTGCTCGGATAACTGATTTCGTCGCCGTTCAATAATTGTTCAACATATTCTTGAGCATCTGTATCGATTGTTGTATAGATTTTTAATCCTGCTGAGCTCGGATCAACGCCAAGCTTTTTTCTTACTTCTTCAATCGCATGTTCAATAAAGGCATGATATTTGTTTTGCTGCTTTTTTGGTTCTACTAATGATTCTGTGATGGATGTTTGTTTAGCTTTTGCCGCTTCCTCTTCACTGATAAATCCGTTTTTAACCATTAAATTTAAGACAACATTGCGGCGTTTTTCCGCCAGATCGGGATTTTTTCTAGGGTTGTATAGATCAGGATTTTTAATCATCCCAGCCAGCATTGCCGCTTCAGACAGCGTGATGTCTTTAAGATCCTTCCCAAAGAAAGCTTCAGTAGCTCTTGCGACGCCGTAATAGTTGCCGGGATAATAAATTCTGTTTAAATACATTTCAAGTATTTCATCTTTTGAATATTTTTGCTCCACTTGCAAGGCAAGCCATGCTTCTTGAGCTTTTCTTTTTAATGTTTTGTCAAGAGATAAAAAGGAAAGCTTGACAAGCTGCTGCGTAATTGTACTTGCACCTTCAGAACCGAATCCTTCTTTAAAGTTGGCAATTGCAGCGCCTCCAATACGAATTGGATCGATTCCGTTATGTTTATAAAATCGAACATCTTCCGTAGCAATAAACGCATCTTTTACAACTTGCGGAATTTCATCGATCTTCACATATGTCCGTTTTTCCGAACCGACCTCACCTATTTCATTTCCGTCCTTGTCATATACTTTTGATGACATATTTCCTTTTAAAAGATCATCATTTAGAGGAGGTGCCGTTGCTGCAAAATAAGCAAATGTCGATGTTCCTCCAATGATGCCTACAAGCCCTAACAAAAGAATGAAAAACACAATTTTTCTTGCGATTCCTTTTTTCTTCGGCTTTTTTTTCTTACTTGCTAAAGCTTTTCGTCTTTCTTCCCTCGATTTATATTGTTGACTCATTATAAATCCAACCTTTCATTTAGAATGAAAAGGGCAGTAGCTAAAAATATAACTTGTCTATTATACTAATATAATCAACTCTTGGGCAATAGCCAAGAGGGATATGGTGACCGCATTCTACAATTTCTTGATGCGAAATCGATTTTCTTCCCCCGTTTTTCTGTCTTTCCCAAAAATGCATCAATTTTTCAGCCTCTAAGAAGTATATTTGATTTAGTTTAGTGAATCGTATAATTAGAAAACATATTCCGTTTTGTTCGAGCACAGCCTTCATATGCTCAATTTGATGATCATGAATATTTTTTAGTGGAAAAGAGCTGTTTTTTGTCTCTTTTGCTTCAAAGTCAATATATTTGCCTTTATAAACTCCGTTGTAGTCGGTTGTTGAAGCCTGTTTAAAATAAGCTTCTTTAATGACTGCTGCGCTCCGTTTCGGATAATCAACCGAAACGATTTGGATCGGAGTCGGTTTTTTATGGATGACAGCTATTCCATTTTCCCTGTAATAAAGATTTGTCTCATTTAAGTCGTCCTCGAGGGTCATCCCTCTATTTGAATATTGTATTTCAACTGGGACTGGATTCGCTACATTTTGTTTAGCTTTCCACAACTTTCCGTTAGGATAACGAATAGCCAAGCGATCTCCTCCTTTTTCCGGCTATTTATATCTTAACAAAAAATGTTAACCTTTTTTCGATGAAATGACTTCATTATACATGATTTAAGTTGAAAGAGGGAATACTATGTCACTACATGATATAATATTACAAACAAAATTAAAAACAGATGACGGAAATGTTGATAATATTTCACGGACGGAACGATATGCAAAGTTTTATAAAAAACATCCGGAAGTAAAATGGGCGTTGCTGGCAAGCATGGTCTCCAGAAACGCCGGCTGGTTTATGACAGATTTAGAAGGTATTCCCCTCAAACAGGCTTTGCCTTATGAAAAACGGCAATGGCTCTTTTTATCAGTTGAAACCGCAAACTGGCTCATTTTTGCTGATGCTTATCCACAGCTTTTACTATATGAATATTCCAAGCGTTACAACAAACCGATGTTTTATTTGCTCGAAGCTTTTCATGTATCCGCCTTTATGATTGAGGAGTGGGAACGCTTTTTCCGCACAAAAGATGAGAAAAGGCTTTTAACCTCCCTTATTATTAATGAGCAGCATGTTATTCAAAAACCGGTTATTGATCATCCATTATTTAAAAAATTTGTCTTTCACAGCTTGCCGTTTATTTTTCAAGATCTATTTCATTTTCGCGTTATACTGTTTCCGACGTTAACAGGAAAATTGTACGGATTTTCCACCCATCAATTCAGCCATGTCAAAAAACGGATTGAATTGGGAAAAAGGCTGGCATGGCTTTTATTTCATCCTCTTTACCATGGACAGTTTCTAAAATTTTCAAATCGTGTAATACATACAGGATCACGGTATGATTATGAAAAATATATGAAAAAAACAACAAAAAGAAAATCCCCATATTTAAGGACGGCTTTTCCGATAATCTCACACGAAATAGACGAAAAAGAAAGAGAATGGTTTCATGGGCAGCGGCTCGGAAAGTATTATAAAGATCCAGAGATTCCGAAACGAATTGAATTAACTAACTGGTATGAGAAAAAACAGTCCCAGCTACATTTATTATGCATGATGAAGCAATACTTACAATAATGGTCAGGCAATGAGCCTGACCATTTTTAAGTAGAGGGTCTGTTTGGACCTTCAAGCTTTTTGTCTCCAACTCCTCGCTTTTTTTCTTTTTGACTATCATTTTGAATGGTTTTTTTATCGTTTTTCATCATAACACCTCCCATGTTTATTTTTTCTAACCTGAAAAAATACATGCGCACAATGAAGCGGATTTTTGAATGCAGGGAATTTACACTTTTTTTGCCGAATCACAACTAGTTTTGTCAAACAGGCAGGACTCATATTTAGGAAGAAGAATTTTTTAGCAAAAATAAGAAAAGAGGGATGCTGATGAGTTCGTTTATAGAAAAGCAAGAGGCATTAAAAAAATTGCAAGAAATTGAAAAACAAATTGATCTTTTAGAGCAGCAATTGACGCAAAATATAGATAAAGAAATTCATCGGACAAAACAAGCCGTTTCAAACTTTATAGAAAATGGAGAAGAAAAGATGAATAAATTTGAGAAAATGTGTGCAGAAAGGAAATTCGTGCGGAGCTTGAGAAAAAAGGTAGTATAAAATTTGGTAAAACAAAAAAAATTTGCTATGATGAATCTGAGGTGAGAACCTTGGATGAAGAACAAGTCCGGAAAATCACGGAGCAATTGCTTCAAGTGATCCAAAAAAGTGCTCAACGCTTCGAGAGAACCAAGAAGGAAGGACTGGAATACGATTTTTTTGCCGAAATTAAACCGAGTGTTGACAAGATTTTGCCAATATTGGATGAATGGGAAATTGTTGCGAAAAAATGGATCAATAAGTACCATCCTAGATACCTGCATTCGCAACAAATTGATACGGCAAAAGAGCATATTGAAAACATTGTGATCCAATCTTTTTTTCAAGATACAAGCAAGGTGAGATTTAAAAATATAAAAGAATCTGCTGAATACACATTAAGAAGCATGATCCGTGAAATGGAAAAAAAATGAATGAAAAAGGGGAAGCGGAGAAGCGAGCAGTTTCTCCGCTTTATTATGTGTGAAATATATAGACACAATCTATTGGGCTTTCGATTTACGCAAAACCTTACTTCGTTTGAAGAAATCTTGGGGTTAAAAGATTCTATCTAAAAAATATCCGTTCTTTTTTGTCAATCTATGCTATTGAACTGCCGTAAACGGGACTATTCGTAAGCGGCAAAAAGAGGCCGGAGAAAATTCTCCCGCCTCTGCTTGATTTAAAGGATGTATTCAGGTGTAACGGCTCCTTGCTGTTCTAGCGTTTTGACAATATTTCGAAAGTCTTTGATGCTGATGTTTTCATAAAGATACAATCTGCGAGCAAAGTCCAGCAATTCATTTGCACATTCTGCTTCGTATTGCTTCTCCATTTTAAATCTTTCCCTCAATGTTTGAACCGTCATAAAACATCCCCCCCTAACACTTATATTAATATGTTACCATCTCTTTTGTAATTATCAATTTTAAAAAAAATAAAAACTTCCGACACTATTTGACATCTCACCCTTTAAAAGGCAAAAACATATTTTATGATTAGTTAAGTTTTTATTGGAGGGATCAAAATGTATCATGATCATGTTTATGATTGGTTAAGACCTGTTTCTTACGATCAATATTTCATGATGAATCAACATGTTGTTCCTTATTTCCAATCTCCATATTATCAGCCATTTATGAATCCGTATCCTCAGCCTTATCCAAGCACGCTGCCTATGATGATGCCAAAAGGGTCAAATCCTTCATTACTTTCTTCATTTAAAAAAGCGGACGGACAGATGGATTTTAACAAAATGATCGATACAGCAGGACAAGTTGTTCAAACGATGAATCAAATGAGCTCCCTTTTAAAAGGAGTCACGCAAATTTTTAAAGCTTGATGCTGAATAATGAGCTTTGAAACGATGTAAGGCGCTAGGGATGCCGTTCGCCGCAAGTCAAGGCTGTTTATGCTTTGTTGGATGTACGAAAAAATCCTTTTTATATCAAAAACCTATTTTTGGAAAAAGAATATTTCCAATCGGGAACAACAGCTGATGACATGATTGCCCGGGGAATGATGAGTACCGATCACAAAACAGACAATTACAGGATGCAATAGGAAAAATGGGACTGCCCGATAAGTCCCTAAAAGGAAGCAAGTAGAGAGAAACAACGCGTTTCTCTCCACTTGCTTTTATATTTTTCGATTTTTATCTGAAAGTAGCTGGCGGATGCCGGCTATTTCAGGAAGTGTGAGCTAATGAGAAAACAATACCTCATCTTGCATCGTCTTCACCATTTTGTCTATGACACGTGCCACGTGATGTTCTGGTATGAGCAATTCAATATCGAAAATTACTTGAACTTGACGGTTGTCATATAGTTTGAAAGTAGGAGGGAATGTTAATTTCTTTTGTCAGGAGTATTTTCTTCTTTTACATCTAGTGAAAGTGCTGTTTCCGTAGTAATCATTTGATTGGTTCATAAAAAATCGTCCTTTCTGTGATGTTGGGTCCCAACTACATTTTATTTAGAAAGGACGATTTTTTTTGCTTTTTTAAAAGTGGAAAAATGAGGGACTCCAAAAGTCAGTTACCCTGACTTTTTGGACAACCTCTTTGATTAGAAGCAAATTAGTCAATATTTATTTTTGTTTTTTTGGAAGGGATCACAATTTTCAGCTTTTCATTTTGAAACGATGCTTTAATACGTTGTACATCTAAGTAGGCTGGCAAATAAAAGGATTTCGCAAATTTGCCATGAGACTTGAACATTTGCGTCATCTGTTTTTCATCATTTGTTTGTTCAATATGTTGATCTTGCTGAATGGAAATCGTTAATACATGATCATACGATTCGATGCGTATTTGCTCTTTTTTCACTCCTGGAAGCTTTCCCTCTAACACCCATTCTTGATCGGTTTCATGAGTGTCAAAATGAAAAAAGGGAAGGGACATTGCGGCATCAAACAAATCATGAAACGGTTTTAATAGCGATTGAATGTAGGCAGGATCGAAAAATTGTGAAAACCTGCCTGGAAGCGGATCTAGTTGGGAAAACACGGGCAAAAATTCATCATGTTCCTTTTTGTCTTTTTTCATCTTGCTCTCTCACTCCCTTTCTTTTTTTCACATTTATATGCAAAAGAGTTTCGAAAAGTTTATACGAAAGCTTCCAATGAAAACATGCTTTATTTACGAACGTTTATTCGTTAGAATAGATGTAGTGAATTCGAGGAGGAATGGGTCATGCTTGGGCGGAAACCTTTTGAAAAAGTCATCCATGATTTTAGACATGACGAGCGTTTTCGGGATCAGATTGTATATTGGCACACAATACCTGAAAAAGAAGCAATCACAGTTCCTTTTCCAGAAGATATGGATAACCGATTGAAGGAAATGTTGAAGAAAAAAGGAATTGAACAATTATACAGTCATCAAAAAGAAGCGTTTGAATTAGCGTTAAATCATCACAACATTGTCGCTGTAACCCCGACAGCGTCAGGAAAAACGTTGTGCTACAATTTGCCTGTTTTAAACGCAATATTAAAAAACAATAACACGAGAGCATTATATCTTTTTCCGACAAAGGCGCTAGCTCAGGATCAAAAAAGCGAACTGAATGAATGGATTGAAGGAATAAAAACGGAGATAAATTGCTATACATACGATGGAGATACTTCTCCAACGATCCGTCAAAAGATTCGAAAAGCTGGTCATATTGTTATGACAAATCCTGATATGCTACATTCAGGCATTTTACCGCATCATACGAAATGGGTGTCGCTTTTTGAAAACTTAAAATATGTCGTCATCGATGAATTGCATACATATCGCGGAGTATTTGGAAGCCATGTTGCGAATGTAATCAGAAGGCTGAAGAGAATTTGCCGATTTTACGGAAGCGACGTTCAATTTATATGTACGTCGGCAACGATTGCAAATCCGTTGGAATTTGCTGAAACATTGATTGGAGAGAAAGCGGTTCTTATTGATCGAAACGGAGCCCCAAGAAGCAAAAAACATTTCATCTTTTACAATCCGCCTGTTGTTAACAAGCCTCTCAATATCCGCAGAAGCGCCATGATTGATGTAAAAGAGATTGCGAAAGAATTTTTAAAAAACGACATTCAAACGATTGTGTTTGCTAGAAGCCGGACAAGGGTTGAAATTATTTTAACGTATCTGCAAGAGATGACGAAAAAGGAATTGGGATCGAAAACGATACGCGGATATCGCGGAGGTTATTTGCCGAAGCAGCGAAGGGAAATTGAAAAAGGCCTTAGAGAGGGAAAAATTAAAGGTGTCGTCAGCACCAATGCTTTGGAGCTAGGGGTTGATATCGGTCAGCTGCAGGTTTGCATTATGACAGGATACCCCGGATCGATTGCCAGCGCGTGGCAGCAATCAGGCCGGGCGGGCAGAAGGGAAGAGGAAGCAGCAATTATTCTCGTCGGAGGATCGAGTCCATTAGATCAATATATTTTAAAGCATCCAGAATATTTGTTTGAAAAAAATCCGGAAAGTGCGATCATTCATCCAGATAACTTAATCATTCTCGTAGATCATATAAAATGTGCGGCGTTTGAGCTTCCATTTCAGTCAGGTGAAACGTTAGATGGGGTGGAGGTTGACGATATACTTGATTTTCTGAAAGAGGAAGGCGTTCTTTACGAAAACGGAGGCAGATGGTATTGGATGAGCGATTCGTTTCCTGCACATGGGATCAGCTTGCGTTCTGCTTCTCAAGAAAATGTCGTAATTATTGACACTACAAATGGCGCAAATGTCATCGGGGAAATGGACCGATTCAGCGCCATGACGATGCTTCATGAAGAAGCGATCTATTTGCATGAAGGAAGGCAATTTCAGGTTGAAAAGCTCGATTGGGAAGAAAAAAAAGCATATGTTTCTGAAGTCAATGTTGACTATTTTACGGATGCGAACCTAGCTGTTCAATTGAAGGTGCTTGAGGTGGATCAGGAAAAGGAAAGCAAGAGCATGGAGATTGGATTTGGAGATGTCATGGTGCTTGCCCAACCGACGATATTTAAAAAAATCAAATTTGGCACACATGAGAACATTGGTTCTGGTCCTATTCATCTGCCGGAGGAAGAGCTTCATACAACAGGTGCTTGGATTAGCTTTAAAAATGACGTTTTTTCTGTTTTATCGGAAGAACAAATGGAAAAAGCTTTAGTCGGTATCAGCCATGCTTTAAAATATGTGAGTGCTCTTGCAGCAATGTGCGATCCAAACGATCTTGACGTTGTATTTCAAGTGAAATCCATTCACAACGGAAAACCAACCATCTATTTGTATGACCGATATCCAGGCGGAGTTGGGCTGGCGAAGAAAGTATTTGATGAGTTTGAATGCTTGCTTGAAAGAACGGAAGAAATGGTAACAAACTGTAAATGCGATGATGGCTGCCCTTCCTGCATCGGTCTTGATGGAGAATCGAGCGGAAGAAAGGAAGCGGCGCTTCTGCTGCTTCAATATATAAAGAAAGGACAGATTTTATGTCCATAAAACAAAAATTAAACAGATTAAAAAATCATATTGTTCATGAAGACGTATTGAAAAAGGAACAGGATATAGAGATTCCATATTTAAAACGCTGGGAAAGCGTTGGAGTCAAGCCGTTTTTCTTTGATGGCCAATATATTCTCATCCGTGAAGTAGAATATCCGCTCAATTATCGCCATGGATTGTATGAATTGAGCGAAGTAATTGATGTTGTAGATTACTGGAATGACAATGAAATGGAGCATCCGCTGTCAGCAAAAGGGCATAAACCTTATGAACTTTTCTTTTTCGATACGGAAACGACTGGTTTAAAGGGCGGAGCAGGCAATATGATCTTTTTACTTGGATTTGCGCGAATATTATTCGATAAAGTGGTGATCAAACAGCTTTTTTTGCCTGCTCCTGGCCATGAGGTTGCTTTATATCAACGGTTTTTAAGTGAAGTAAATATAAAAACATTAGTCACATACAATGGAAAAGCATTTGATTGGCCTCAAGTGAAAACGAGACATACTCTCATTCGCAATATGGTGCCGCAATTGCCTGAGTACGGCCATTTTGATTTATATCATGCAGCTAGACGTCTCTGGAAAAATAGATTGGAGTCGGTAAAATTATCAAATGTTGAAAAAGATATTTTGCAAGTGAACCGAAAGGAAGATACTCCCGGCTATTTAGCGCCGATCCTTTACCATCATTTTTTGAAAGACCCAAATCCTGATAGTGTGATCGGAATTTTTCAGCATAATGAGATGGATATTCTCTCCTTAATTTCACTTTATATTCATTTGTCAAAAAAGCTTTTGTTTCCCGATGACAACCATGATGATAAAGAACTGTTTGAAATGGCAAGATGGTTTCAAGCTCAAGGAAATGAAAAGCTTGCTTATTTTTCATATGCGAAAATAAACGAGCAGTCAAACAGCCTTCACCTCAAGGCGAAATTTGAAATGGCAATGCTGGCAAAACGAAACGGACGTTTGGATGAGGCAGTGAAACTATGGAGCGAAATTAAAAAACATGGACAAGGCTTTTTGAAAATAAAAGCTTTAGTCGAACTGGCCAAATTTTATGAGCATTATGAAAAAAATATTGATGCTGCATATATGGACACAAACGAAGCGATTCAAATTTTGAAACAGCTGGAAAGAATGGGAGTATCCAAACATTCAACACAAAAAGAAGAGCTGCTGAAAAGAAAATGGAGGCTGGAAAAGAAAAAAAATAAGTTGGAAGATTTGGAAAGATGAAACAATTACTCGATCACAACCGTCTAATATAAGGATTTGTTAAAAGGAATAGATGCCGGCGGCAACATATTTTGGTATTATATACGAGAAAAAACGGTATCGCCTATTAGATGCTTTTTCTGTCAAATATAAAAAAAGAAAAAGAAAAAGATTGACTAGCAAGACCTTCCATCGAACAAGAAGGTCTTTCTCTTTCAAAATTTTAATATAGTGCCTTAATCAATCGGTTATGAAGGAAATGCCTATACATGATAAATATCGCGCCTGCTTTTTTTTGAAAATAGGTATTTGAATTAGTACATGTACACTTTTATATTCATAGGCTAGTATTGTAAAAATAATAAATAGGAAGGAGTTATATAATATGAAATGCAGACCGAACGTTCTTCAGCCGATTGTTCATCCGACGAAATGCTGCGTCAATCATACACATTCAACAACAATCGTTCCTCATATCCATCCAATTCATACAACAAATGTTAATCATCAAATGTATCAACATTTGCATTATTTCCCGCATACTCAATCTGCGGTAAATAATGTGTCACATCAACATTTTCAGTGCATGGGACCTGGTCCGTTTCCGAGATAATCTTTGAGAAGGGGCTGAGTAACCAGCTCCTTCCGTTTATAATCATTATTTTTAAACCTCTGAAGGCTTCATTTTTTCCTATAATAGGATGGAGACATGTTATTACCATAAAGAATAAATTGACATTAATCAGGAAGTTTGAAAAAATATAGCCTAGGAGGACTTCTGACGATTGAGGTGAACCGAGTTGATTTCAGATAAAATTAGATTAACGGCGAAAGAAATTTTGGAAAAAGAGTTTAAAACTTCGATGCGCGGTTATAAACAAGAAGAAGTTGATAAATTTTTAGATATTATCATTAAAGATTACGAAACGTTTTACCAGGAGATTGAACAGTTGCGGCAGGAAAATATGCGGCTGAAAAAGCAGCTCGAAGAAGCATCGAAAAAACAACCGACGATGCAGGCGAATACAACGAACTTTGACATTTTGAAGCGTTTATCGAATTTAGAAAAACATGTATTTGGAAGCAAATTATATGAGTAATGTTCATGGATGCCACTTGAATTTTTTATTCATTTTCACTATACTACATAATGCGGTTTAGCATAACGTTCGGGTAATCGCTGCAACGGATCATCCGTTGTAGAGGAAAGTCCATGCTCGCACGGTGCTGAGATGCCCGTAGTGTTCGTGCCTAGCGAAACCATAAGCTAGGGCAGCCTTTTCGGCTGACGGCGGGGAACGTGCCTAAGCTATTGATTAGTATGGCACTATTACCCTGAAAGTGCCACAGTGACGTAGTCTTGCGAGAAATCGCAAGAGTGGAACGCGGTAAACCCCACGAGCGAGAAACCCAAATGATGGTAGGGGCACCTTCTCTGAGGAAATGAACGAGGAGAAGGACAGAAGGGCTAAAACCCTTCTGTAGATAGATGATTACCACCCATGTACAAGCTGCATGGGGACAAAACATGGCTTACAGAACGTTATGGAATAAACCGCAATTTTTCGTGCTCTCCATTTGGAGAGCTTTTATTTTCTGAAAAAGACAGGTGAAAAAATGAGCAAACGGTTTACATTGATTGCAACAGCTGCAATGGGAATTGAAGCGATTGTTGCATCAGAAGTGCGCAATCTAGGATATACATGCAAAGTGGAAAACGGAAAAGTAACGTTTGAAGGCGATGAACTGGCGATTTGCCGAGCGAATTTATGGCTTAGAACGGCTGATCGAGTGAAATTAAAAGTGGCTGAATTTTCGGCGACGACATTTGAAGAACTGTTTGAAAAAACGAAAGCCATTGATTGGGCGGATTTTTTGCCTGAAAACGCTCAATTTCCTGTCATCGGAAAATCGGTGAAATCAAAACTGGCAAGTGTTTCTGACTGCCAGAAAATTGTAAAAAAAGCAATAGTTGAAAAATTGAAGCAGCAGTACCGAAAAACGACCGATTGGTTAGAAGAGACAGGGGCGGTTTACAAGATTGAGATCTCTTTACATAAAGACATTGCTACACTGACCATTGATACGAGCGGAGACGGCCTCCATAAACGAGGATATCGCGCTCGAAAAGGAAATGCCCCTTTAAAAGAAACGCTCGCTGCTGCACTTATTTTGCTAACGAATTGGACTCCTGACAGACCTTTCTTTGATCCATTTTGTGGTTCAGGTACGATTCCGATTGAAGCGGCGTTAATTGGGCAAAATATCGCGCCCGGCTTCAATAGAGATTTTATTTCAGAGCAATGGGACTGGATCGGCAAGGATGTATGGAGAAGGGCAAGAGAAGAAGCAGAGGATTTAGCTAAATATGATATTCGCCTCGACTGCATCGGGACGGACATTGATCATAAAATGATTGAGATTTCAAAAGAAAATGCCATGGAGGCCGGGCTTTCGGATGTCATTACTTTTAAACAAATGCAAGTTAAAGATTTACGTACAGTGAAGGAATTTGGGGTAATAGTCGGGAATCCACCGTATGGTGAGCGACTCGGAGAACGAGAAGAAGTGGAGCAATTATATAAGGAAATGGGGAAAACATTCTCGCTGTTAGATACTTGGTCGATTTACATTTTGACAAGCAATAAAAGCTTTGAACAGTTTTACGGAAAAAAGGCGACAAAAAAACGGAAACTTTTTAACGGGTTTATCGAAACGCACTATTATCAGTATTGGGGACCTAAACCGCCCAAAAAAGCATAAATAATACCAGCTCTGCATAAATTAAAATGGATAAAATTTATACGGGGTTGGTTGATTTATGACAAAGGAAGAATATGCGATTATTTCTCGCGCATTAAAGAATACGTATACTGCGTTGGTAGAAAGAGGTTCAACAGAAAAAGCGCTCAGTCAAATCTTTGAAGCGGAAGGGCAATTGAAAAAGGCTATTTTTCACGGATCTCTTTCCGTTCGAGAGAAACGGCTTCCCTGAAAATGGGAAGTTTTTTCTGTTTTTAAATGATTTCGTTTCAACCGAGTCAATCGCTTATGCTTCAAACCTTACCGCTCGCTTCCTGCATAAGCGAGGTTGACATGATTCTAATTGAATCGCGCGCTGCCAGAAAAGATATTGACGTTAAGCGTAATAAGTGAAATAATTTTACTCTATGAATAATCACGGAGGTTGGAGTCATGATGTTTCAAGGTTTACCTTTCCCGCTGACAAAAAATGAAAGTTTTTATGAAGCGTTAAACAAATGGATCGGTGATGTTCTGTATGATATTTTGCCTGAAAAAGGCTTTGAATTGCGCGACGAACAAATTTTTATGGCTTTCCAGCTTGACAGAGCTTTTAAAGAAAAGAAAGTTATGTTTGCGGAAGCGGGAGTAGGGACAGGAAAAACGATTGTTTATTTGCTTTATGCGATTGCATATGCGCGATATACCGGAAGACCTGCCGTCATTGCCTGTGCGGACGAAGCTCTAATTGAACAGCTTGTCAAAAAACAAGGGGATATAAAAAAGCTTGAAGAAGCTCTAGGTCTAAAAGTGGATGTGCGATTGGCAAAATCGATGAACCAATATTTATGTTTGGACAAGCTTGAGGATTTGCTTGGAATGGACGATGATGAGGACTTTTTTGATCTTTATGAATCTCTCCCTGAATTCGTGCATGATCAGAGCGGATTGCAATCTTACTATCATTATGGAGACCGGAAGCAATACCCGTTTTTTTCCGATGAAAAATGGGAAAAAATCAGCTGGGATCCTTTTAAAAACTGTTTGTCATGCAGCAAAAGACATCGGTGCGGCTTAATTCTTTCCCGCGATTATTATCGGAAGGCGAAGGATTTAATCGTTTGCTCCCATGATTTTTATATGGAGCATATTTGGACGAAAGAATCCCGGAAACGTGAAGGACAGCTCCCGCTTCTCCCAGAGCACAGTTGCGTCGTGTTTGATGAAGGCCATTTATTAGAATTTGCGGCTCAAAAGGCACTTACGTATCAAGTGAAAAAAGAAACGCTAGCAGCATATTTAGAAAAAATTTTAAAGAACAACATTCGTGAACAACTTGCAGAAATGGTCGAAGAAGCGCTTTTAGCGAACGATCATTTTTTTCATATGCTGTTTAAAAGTGCACATCAAAAGGAAGGCTCCAATCGGTTGACAATCACGAGAACAGACGATTTGTTAGAAGCGGCCGGAAATTTGTATGAACGATTGAATCAGCTGTCTGAAGCTTTAGTTTTTGAAAGTGAACTATATACCATTGATGAATATAGCTTAAAGATTGTGGAAGAATACCTTGATCAAATGGAATTTTCTTTTCGCTTGTTTTTACAATTTGACAACACAATTACCTGGCTTGAACAAAACGGCGCGTCATCTTCTTTTGTGATCATGCCGCAAAGGATAGAAGATATTTTAAAAGAAAAAGTGTTTTCTCATAAAATACCTTATATCTTTTCATCAGCCACTTTATCGGATCAAAACGGATCGTTTGCTTATTTAGCGAATAGCCTTGGTATAAAAGATTATCTATCATTCTCCGTTTCCTCTCCTTTTGACTATGAAAAAAATATGAAAGTGTTTGTAAAAAAAGGTACGAGCGAGGAAAAATTGAACTGGACGGAATCTGTCATAAAATCAAACAAAGGGCGCACGTTAATTTTATGCAGAACGAAAGAGGAGCTGCTTTTCTTAAAAAAACATTTACCAAGCTTTTGGCATTCATGTTTATTTGAAGGAGATTATGAAATCAGCGAATTAGTGGCATGTTTTGAAAGAGATCCGGAAACCGTTTTGTGCGCTGTGCATTTATGGGAGGGGCTTGACGTTCCAGGACCGTCGCTTGAACATGTGATCATTTGGTCGCTTCCATTCCCGCCGGATGATCCTGTATTTGATGCGAAACGAAAATCCGCAACAGATCCTTTTTATGAAGTGGATCTTCCGTATATGATACTGCGGCTGAAGCAAGGGGTTGGACGCCTCCTTCGCACGAAAGATGACCATGGTACTATAACGATTTTTATCAGCAAAGATGAGGGAGAAAATATTGTTTCGGAGGTCGTAAAAGCGTTGCCTGTCAAACCGAGCTGAAATATATTTTCAATTGGAAGAAGGGGATGATCAAAATGGGCTTAAAAGAAAAAGAACAAAAATTTTTCGATTACTTAAAGAAAATGGAAAGCTATGAAGAAGCATTAAATTTAATGTATTGGGATTTACGGACGGGTGCGCCGAAAAATGGATTGGAGCGGCGAGCTGAAACAATCGGCATTCTTTCTGAAGAGTGGTTCCAGATGTCCGTTTCAGATACTATGAAAGAGTTTCTTGATGAATTAACAGAAAAACATGTTTATGACAATCTCTCTTCGGTGACAAAGAAAGCTCTTCAGGAATGCAGAGAGGAGTATGAAAAAAACATTAAGATTCCGAAAGAGGAATATAAAGAATATGTCATTCTCCAATCAAAAAGCGAATCAGTTTGGGAAGAAGCGAAAGCAAATGCAGATTTCAATCAGTTTGCTCCTTATTTAGAAAAATTAATAGAATTCAATAAAAAGTTTATTTCCTATTGGGGCTATAAGGGACATAAATATAATACGCTCCTTCATTTGTATGAACCAGGAATAACTGTGGAGACGCTTGACAAGGTTTTTGCAGAGCTAAAAAAACATATCGTCCCATTAGTACAACAAATTGTAGAATCATCAAAAAAAATCGACGTTTCGTTTTTGCACAAACCGTTTCCGAAAGAAAAACAGCGAAAGTTTTCCGAATATATTTTAAAGGAAATAGGCTACAATTTTGATGCCGGCCGCCTTGATGAAACCGTCCATCCTTTTGAAATTCGAATGAACCGGGGAGATGTTCGAATTACAACAAAGTATGATGAAACAGATTTTCGAACGGCCGTTTTCGGAACCATTCATGAAGCCGGACATGCGATTTATGAGCAAAACATAAATGAAGAACTGGAAGGAACTCCTCTTGCTGACGGCGCTTCAATGGGGATTCATGAATCTCAATCATTATTTTATGAAAATTTAATTGGGCGAAACTATCATTTCTGGAAGCGATATTACAACCAACTTAAAACGTATGCTCCAAACCAATTTACTGGGGTTTCTTTAAATGATTTTTACAGAGCGATCAATGAAGTTAAACCATCGCTGATCCGTATTGAAGCAGATGAATTGACATATTGTCTTCATATCATTGTACGCTATGAAATAGAAAAATTGCTGTTTGAAGGAAATTTGGATGTGTCTGATCTTCCAAAAGTTTGGAATGATAAATATAGCGAATATTTAGGTATTGCTCCAGATCATGATGGAAACGGGGTGCTTCAAGATGTTCATTGGGCGGGAGGAAGCTTTGGCTATTTCCCTTCATATGCTTTAGGATATATGTATGCAACGCAATTGATGCAAAAAATGGAGCAGGATCTTTCGAATGTTGAAGAACTTATTGAAAACGGAGAATTTCAGCAAATTCAAAGCTGGCTGACAAAACATGTTCATCTATATGGCAAAATGAAAAAACCGCTGGAAATATTAAAGGATGCGACTGGCGAATCGTTGAATCCGGCATATTTTATTCAGTATTTAGAAAAGAAATATAAAGACATTTACAGTCTTGATTAAAAGATTCGTTTGGAAAACTTTCCATCGTCAATCAGGGAAAAATTGTTTCGATTTTTAAAATGACATCCCACATTCTTAAAAAAAAATAAAAGATGGCGGATATCAGCTCTTTCGCCGATTTCCGCCATCATCAATTCTAAAGGCTTTAGACAGAGCCTTTTAATCATTCGAAGCTTTTGCCCGGCCTGCAAGAAGAACAAAATAGCACAACAGCCCGAACAAGCAGGAAATAAATAAAGCATGTGCCAAGGCAAGATAAAGATTTAAATCAGACAAGATCACGGATATGCCGGATAATGCTTGGAGAAGAATGAGAATGAAAGCTATAATCCAACCCCAATACATCACTTTTTGATCTTTATAATGTTTTATCGCATGAATAGTGGCAACCGCAATCCAAATAAACAGCAAGCCTGCTGCAAAGCGGTGGCCCATTTGCACCCATTCATGGACGGTTTGCGGGAACAAGCGATTTTCGCTGCAAAAAGGAATGCTTGGACAAGCTAGACTTGCGCCTTTATGCCGAACATATGCACCTGTGTAAATGACAATATAACTGTAAGTAATAATGCCATAAATATGAAATCGCATTTTTTTCCCAATGACAGCATTATCTGCGTCAAATTTTTTATCAACTTCAAAAATCAGCAGAGTAAGCAGCAAAACAGCTGCAAATGAAATGAGGGAAATTCCAAAATGAAGTGCAAGAACGGCATCGGATTGCCCCCATACGACAGCTGCAGCACCGATTAGCGCCTGCAAAACAATAAAAAAGATGGCCAGAAAACAAAGCAGCTTTGTTTCTTTTTTATGCCCGATCGCTTTCCAAGCCCAAATAACAAGACATAAAACAAGGATTCCTGCAATTCCGCTCACAAGTCGGTGTGAAAGTTCAATGATTGTTTCTAATGTCAAAGGGTCTGGAAGAACTTTTCCGTGGCAAAGCGGCCAAGACCGGCCGCATCCTTGAGATGATCCTGTTTTTGTTACGAGTGCTCCGCCAATTAAAACGAATAGCATGACGATTGTTGTCACGACGCCAAGCCATTTTAATAAATAGTGCATGTCTCATTCACCTTCTAACATCTTTAATAAGTTTAAAAAGCCGAAAGAAACTCCATAATGGGTATAGAAACATCAAACTTCGAAACAAATAGTTTCTTGTAGAATCAGAAAAAGCTTGAATATTCAAAAGGAGTTTGCTAGAAATATTATGGGGAAGGCATTTTGCCGAAACGTTCGACCAACTATTATTATAATCGGAAAATATTTTATTTTTAACCGCTTCACAATTTCGACAAACTTTATTCGCGAAATGTACACAAAAAATTGACGAATTATGGTTTAATACTATATGAATGCTTTTTTGTCTCGTGTTTTTTTTATATGATAGAGGCAAACGCTAAATGGTCTCAGATAGGAGGCCGTCCCAGAGGAGGTCATTCAATTGGGTAATACAAGGGGCGAAGTTGTTTTAAACGATCGGCAAGAAATAGAAGTGGCAACTTCCGCTTGGAAAGATTTTTTATCATTAATTAAAATCGGAATCGTCAACTCCAATTTAATCACCACTTTTACCGGAATATGGTTGGCATTATATTTCAGCGGTAAAGGTTTTCTTGAAAATATAGATATTGTTGTGTTTACATTGCTTGGAACAGCAGCTATTATTGCTGGATCTTGCGCAATCAACAATTTTTATGACAGAGATATTGACCATGTAATGGAAAGAACAAGATTACGCCCAACCGTAACGGGCCGTATAAGCTCGTTTCAAGTATTGCTGCTGGGGACCGGCTTCATTTCCATTGGAACGATTTTGCTTCTAATGGTTTCTGTTTCCGCAGCCGTCATTGGTTTGTTAGGCGTGTTTTCCTACATAGTGCTATACACGATGTGGACAAAACGCCAATATACGATCAATACGGTAGTCGGCAGCATCGCTGGAGCTGTTCCGCCGCTGATTGGATGGGCTGCAGTTGATGATTTAAATATCATTGCATGGATTTTATTTCTAATCATGTTTATTTGGCAGCCGCCTCATTTCTTGGCACTTGCGATGAAGCGTTCGGAAGAATACCGTAAAGCTGGAATTCCGATGCTTCCAGTTGTTCATGGCTTTGAGGTGACGAAAAGACAAATCATTGTTTGGGTTGCCTGCTTGCTGCCCCTTCCTTTTTATTTGTTTAGCCTAGGCATTGGCTTCATCGTTTTGGCTACTGTATTGAACATTATTTGGTTGATTTTGTCATTAATTGGACTGAAAATGAAAAATGATTTAAAATGGTCTAAGTGGATGTTTATCTATTCAATTAACTATTTAACCATTTTGTTTGTGGCTATGGTTGCCTTTTCAATAATTTAACGTTCGGTAGTAATTCTTTCTAGATAAGAATTTATTCATAGAAGGAATTCTTCATTTTTTCTTTATGAACAGGATTTAACAAAGAAAGAGGGGTTTGATTTAGCGATGAAAAAGCTGAAATGGCGTCTTTTGTTACTACTTTCAGTCATGACGCTCGTATTGTCAGGCTGCGGCGAACCGTTTATTTCCACGCTGATTCCAGCTGGAGAAGTTGCCGATGAACAATTTTCGCTCATGATGTTGAGTACGGCAATCATGGTGATTGTTGTTGCAGTCGTAACGATTATTTTTATTTATGTCTTAATGAAATTCCGCCGGAAAGGAAGCGATAAAATTCCGGTACAAGTGGAAGGAAGCCATAAGCTTGAAATCATTTGGACTGTTATTCCTATATTATTGCTGATTGTATTGGCAGTTCCGGTAGTTGCTTCCACCTTTAATTTGGCGGATACCGACCCAATGAAAAAAGCGTTGGCAGATGATAAAAATGGAGGAAAAGATCCTCTTGTTGTCAATGTAAGAGCAAGTTTGTATTGGTGGGAATTTGAATATCCTGGCTATGGAGTCATTACAAGCCAAGATTTAGTCTTGCCGACAGATGAAAAAGTTTATTTTAACTTAAAAGCATCAGATGTGAAGCACTCATTCTGGATTCCTCCAGTTGGTGGTAAAATCGATACAAACACAGATAATGAGAACCAGTTCTGGTTAAAAATTGATTCAAAACGTGCGAAGGAAGCTGAAAACATTTTTTACGGGAAATGTGCTGAATTATGCGGACCATCTCACGCATTGATGGACTTTAAAGTGAAGGCGGTTTCCCGAGATGAATTTAATTCTTGGATTAATAAAATGAAAAATTTCAAAGCTGAAACTGTTGCTCAAACAGCGTCTGCAAAACAGGGAGAACAAGTGTTCAAAGATAAAGGCTGTATCGGCTGCCATGCAGTATCACCAGCTGATAACCGACCTGAACAAGCACGAACGGCACCTAACTTAGCTAACTTTGCTGATCGTGAACGAGTAGCCGGCATCTTGGAACACAATGAAGAAAATATTAAAAACTGGTTGAAAGATCCTGAAAAATATAAACCTGGCAACACAATGACAGGCACATACGGTAAGTTGACTGAAGAAGAACTTCAAGCATTAACAGATTATTTACAAAGCCTATCAGTTGAAAAGTAATGCTCACTAATTATAAAAGGGAGGTTACATCGTGAGTACGTTAGCTCGGAAAAAAGGGTTCTGGCCAACGGTTTGGGACTATTTGACAACTGTTGACCATAAAAAGATTGCCATCCTTTATTTAATCGCTGGAGGACTCTTTTTTGTAATTGGTGGAATTGAAGCGCTTTTGATGCGTATTCAATTGGCCATTCCAGAAAATGACTTTGTCAGTGCAGGTACGTTTAACGAATTGATGACAATGCACGGTACAACGATGATATTTTTAGCAGCTACGCCGTTATTGTTTGCATATATGAACGCAGTTGTTCCACTCCAAATTGGGGCTCGTGACGTTGCGTTTCCGTTTTTGAATTCTTTAGGCTTTTGGTTGTTTTTCTTTGGCGGTGTTTTCTTAAATTTAAGCTGGTTTTTAGGCGGGGCACCTGATGCTGGCTGGACGGCATACGCTTCAGTGGCCTTGAATTCTCCTGGACATGGAGTAGACTTTTATATACTTGGCTTGCAAATTTCCGGATTAGGAACATTAATTTCCGGGATCAATTTTCTTGTTACGATTATTAATATGCGTGCACCCGGAATGACATACATGCGGATGCCATTGTTTACATGGACTACTTTTGTAGCATCAGGACTTATTTTGTTTGCGTTCCCACCGCTGACTGTTGGAATTGCGCTTTTAATGTTTGACCGTTTATTTGGCGGGAACTTTTTCAATCCGGCTTTAGGCGGGAATACGATCATTTATGAACATATTTTCTGGATTTTTGGACATCCTGAAGTTTACATTTTAGTTTTGCCGGCATTCGGAATTTTTTCAGAAATTATTCCAACTTTTGCTCGGAAAAGATTGTTTGGGTACACATCAATGGTGTTTGCAACAGTGTTGATCGGATTTTTAGGATTCATGGTGTGGGCGCACCACATGTTTACAACAGGTCTTGGTCCGATTGCCAATGCGATTTTTGCAGTTGCAACTATGACAATTGGTGTGCCGACAGGAATTAAAGTGTTTAACTGGCTCTTTACAATGTGGGGCGGAAGCATCCGCTTTACAACACCGATGCTTTATGCAGTCGGTTTTATTCCATCATTTGTTATGGGTGGTGTAACTGGAGTCATGCTCGCTGCTGCTCCAGCCGATTATCAATACCACGATACTTACTTTGTTGTTGCACACTTCCACTACGTAATTGTTGGTGGTGTTGTATTTGCTATTTTGGCTGCTGCCCATTATTGGTGGCCAAAAATGTTTGGAAAAATGTTAAATGAGACGCTTGGTAAAATAACATTTGTATTATTTTTCATCGGTTTCCATTTAACGTTCTTTATCCAGCATTTCCTTGGTTTAATGGGTATGCCGCGCCGCGTGTTCACATTCTTATCAGGCCAAGGCTTTGATACTGGAAACTTGATCAGTACAATAGGTGCGGTTCTGATGGGGATAGCAGTAGTCGTTCTCTTGATCAATGTTGTGGTTACTTCTGTGAAGGGAGAAAAAGTAGGTGCAGATCCTTGGGAAGATGGACGTTCACTAGAGTGGGCAGTTGCATCACCTCCACCTGAATACAACTTTAAACAAACTCCGCTTGTTCGCGGATTAGATCCTTTATGGATTGAAAAAATGGAGGGCAAAAAAGGCTTAACACCTGCTGAACCGCTAAGCGATATTCATATGCCGAACTCTTCAATCTTGCCTTTTATTATTTCAATAGGCTTATTCATTGCCGCTTTCGGCCTCATGTACCACAATGACTATTCGTGGGGTGTGCCGGTTGCTATTATCGGCTTTATCATTACGTTCGGTACGATGTTTTTACGCTCGATTATTGATGACCATGGATACCATATTCATAAAGAAGACCTTTTAAAAGATGATAATGGGGGGGTTCAGGCATAATGCATTTAGAAGAAAAATTAACGGCTGAAACGTTTCCTGAGCAGCCAGAAAAGGCCACCCTCGAAGGGAAAAATAAGTTTATTGGTTTTTGGGTTTTCTTAGGCGGCGAAACAGTATTGTTTGCCACGTTGTTTGCTACGTTTCTAGCGTTGAGAGATTCCACCGCTGGCGGGGCCTCAACGCAGGAGCTCTTTGACATCAAATTAGTATTTGTAGCGACAATGCTTTTATTAACAAGCAGTTTGACAAGCGTCTATGCAATTTATCATATGAAAAACTTTCAATTTGGCAAAATGCAGTTCTGGTTTGGAGTCACCGTTTTATTAGGTCTTGCGTTCTTAATTTTGGAAATTTATGAATTTAATCATTACATGCATGAATTTGAATTTAAGTTGACAAGCAGTGCGCTTGGTTCAGCCTTTTACACGCTAGTAGGAACACACGGTGCACACGTTGCCTTCGGGCTTCTCTGGATCACAACGCTGATGATTCGAAATGCAAAACGCGGATTAAACTTATACAACGCTCCTAAATATTACGTCGCAAGCCTTTATTGGCACTTTATCGACGTTGTTTGGGTATTTATATTCACAGTTGTATACTTAATGGGAATGGTGGGATAACGATGGTGAGTGAAAATTCTCGTAACCCAAAAGTTGATTTAGCGTTTCGCCGCAAAAAAAATGCGGAAGAAATGAAGCACCAAGTCGTTTCTTTTGCGTTAATGATCTTTTTAACGATTGTAGCTTTTATTACAGTAGGATATGATGGAATCGACGAATGGTTGAAAGTTCCATTTATTGTACTGCTTGCATGCATTCAAGTCATTTTCCAGCTGTATTATTTCATGCATATGAATCATAAAGGACATGAAGGACCACAATTTTTCATATGGTCAGGTATTTTTGTCACATTTTTGACGGTTCTTGCCTTTATGACAATTGTCTGGTGGTAAAATACTCTTTATGGAAGCAATCAGTTTTAACTGGTTGCTTCTTTTTTTAAGGCAATATAAATCTGCTTGCTGTAAGAAATGCAAATTCATAGAACGTTCATTGGAAAAAGAAAAGGAAAGCATGTATAATGAAATGGAATCGACTAGATCGATGATTGAAAGGATTGATTCAGTTGAGTTTAGATATATTTGGCTTTCGCGCTATGTGGAGTCCGCTGTTTTTTATATTTTGTGTTATTTTAATTGTGCTTTACTTATTATTAACCGATTCGCTTCGTCACTATTTTAAAAATTCTGAACCGGTCAGCTTAAAGCAAAAATTAGTGTTTATATTGGCAATCGTTCTCCTTTATGTCAGCAAAGGCAGCCCGCTTGATTTGCTCGGGCACATTACATTTACAGGTCATATGGCTTCAATGGCGATTTTGTTTCTAATTGTAGCACCGCTTTTGATTATCGGCGTTCCTGAATGGTTATGGAAGGCTGTTATGGAAAAGCCGGTCATAAAACCTGTTGTAAAATTTTTCACTAAACCGATATTGGCTATGATTTTGTTTAATTTATTTTTTTCCTTGTATCACGTGCCGTTTATTTTCGATACATTAAAATCAAATTATATTTATCATGAGGCGGCTACTACTTTTATTTTCGTTTTTGCCTTTTTTATGTATTGGCCATTGATTGGAAAAAGTCCAAATTGGCATCCAATTGGGGGTCTGAAAAAAATTGCCTACATTTTAGGAAACAGCGTTTTAATCACACCAGCCTGCGGTTTAATCATTTTTGCAGGTGCGCCGCTGTTTGAAACATATTCGAATCCGGAGGCGTGGGTAAAGACTTTAAGCTTATGTGTTCCTTCTGATACGTTGGCTGGGTTGTCTTTGTCAGGCCCGCAAATGTTTAGCGGAATGCCGCTGCTTGAGGATCAGCAGCTTGGCGGCATTATTATGAAAGTGATCCAAGAGCTTGTGTACGGAACATTTTTAGCTCATGTATTTTTTGAATGGGCGAAAAAAGAAAGAGAAAAAGACGACATCGATGTGCAAAATTTGTCTCCTGAACCAAATAAATAAAAAAAAAACTGCAGGTTATTTGCCTGCAGTTTTTCAAACAGTTAAGCTTTCAATCGCTTCTTTTGCCCGCTTTAACAGTTTTTCGCTCGACTCAACGATGACAGCTGGAAAATGTTCATCCTCTCCATATTCGACACCATGAGGATAATAATGTTTCCCTAATATTGGAGTTAGCAATTTAATAAGTGCGTAGCGGCCTCCCACATCGCCTTCAATACAATATCCTTGTACTCTTAAATAAAAAACATCGCCCTTATGCTCAAATTTCTTGTCAAACGTCACACGGTCATAATCCCATTGGCCGGCAAGGATAAAACCTAATTCTGACAACGCATCCTTAAGGTGAGACAATTCCACCGTCAGCCCTTCCAGGCCGATTTGTTCAAATTTCATATGTATTTCCCTCCTAAGCGCTTCGAACAAAAAATTGATTTCTCTCTACTGTTTAATAATAGTATGAATAATTAAAACATGCAATGTTATATATAGCATTTACACAATGTTCAAATAAAATTCGGTATTCAAATGGAGAGCGAATAAAGAAAATCGAAATTTCCCATAATAGATCAAAAAGCATAAGAGGTGTCCTCATTGAAAAAGGTAAAGGAAATTATGTCAACAAATTGTATTTTTTGCACACCGTTAGATAATGTGTTTGAAGCGGCTGTGAAAATGAAAGAGTCAAATGCTGATGCCGTTTTAATCGTTGAAAATGATCAATTAGCAGGAATCTTAACCGATCGTGATCTTGTGACAAAAGGAATTGCAGAAAAACGTCCTGGTTCTACGAAAATTACGGATGTAATGAACGACGATGTTGTTACGATCACTCCTGATGCATCAGCAGAAGACGCAGCTGAGATGCTTGCAGCTCATCATATTCATCATTTGCCGGTTGTTGAGGATGGAAAGGTTGTTGGCATTATAACAGAACGTTGTTTTACATGATGAGAAGACAAAAACTACACCATTTAAATGAAAGAAGTGAATTTTTCATGAAATGTTTGCAAAATTTCCCCATTTTTGATTAAAATGACTTAAAACAGAATATATAAGAAACAAAGAAAGAAGAGGGGAATTGAACTGAAAAGAGTTACAAGAATTATATTGATATTTGTAATTATTACATTAACATATATCGTATATGTCACCTTTCAAAAGGAACCAGTACTGCCTCCGGAACAGCAAAATTTTCAAGAGAAAACGGACAAAGAAATAAAAGTGGGGGAAGGAGTTATCTCATTTGTCGGAAGATCTTCCAAAGAAGTACTAAAAACTTTTGGCAAACCTGATCGGATTGATCCATCAAGATATGATTATGAATGGTGGATATACCGAGATGATTTGCAGCAATACAAGCAATTCGGTGTTTTAAACGGAAAGGTCGTTACAGTTTTTGCTATTGGAAAAGAAGTAAATGTAGATCCGTTTCAAATTGGCCAGCCGTCTACCCAAGTATTTCATATTGTCGCTCCCAATTCATTTGTCACAGCAGATATTGGTTTAAACTCATACCGGTTCGAGCTGTCGGAGGATGATCTGAATGTCAGGCCGACAGTCCGTTTGAATGATGATCTTTATGTTCAGTTGTATATGGATAAATTCACTGGAACGTTATCGAGCATTAGAGCTTTTGATGTTCAAACATTAGTAAAACAGCGTCCATATGAAGTTGTATATAGAGGCGAGCTTTTAGAGGCAGAGCCTATAACAGAGGAAGAGCAGCGGAAAATTGAATACGGGGAAGAACAACAAATTGTTGACATAACAAATGTAATTCGAACAATAAATGGTTTAAGTCCTCTTAAGCAGGAAGAAAGCACAGCGAAAGTCGCTTATTCCCACAGCAAGGAAATGAGTGAAAAAGGATATTTTTCTCATGTGTCGCCTGAGAGAGGCTCTCTTTCCGATCGTTTGACATCGGCTGGGGTTCATTTTGAAATGGCTGGTGAAAATATTGCGCATGGATATATGGATGGAATTGACGTGGTCGAAGGCTGGCTGAATAGTGAAGGACACCGAAAAACGCTTCTTGATGAACGGTTCACACATATAGGGGTAGGAGTGTATGAAAAATTTTATACGCAAAATTTTATTGCAAAGCGGGCCAAATGAAGAGGCTCGCTTTTTCATTTTATCACCAATTTTTCCGTTATCGATATATTAAATATAAGAAAAACGTTTATGAGGTGATCGCATGAAAACAAAATCGTTATCAAAACTCGAATTGTTTAAACAATTTATTAAAAAACATCCAAAATTAATAGAAGAAGTCCGCAAAGAAAAGAAAACATGGAAGGAGATTTATGAAGATTGGCAGCTTTTAGGTGAGGAAGATCCTTTGTGGAATAAATACCGATCAAACAGTATGAAAAGCCGTAAACATCAACAAGGTGACTTTCTGAAAAATATTTTACAAACTTTTCAGCATTTAGATGTGGAGACGGTAAACGAACATTTATATAAAATGAATGATGCGATTTCAACCATTCAAAATCTTTTAAAAGAGATCGAGAGCAGCCGCAAATCAGATCCAAATCATTCGCATCCCTTATCGTTTAGAAAGGATTAATAACAATGAGAAAGGACTTGTATTTATATATTCAACAAAATCCCCTTTTAAAGCAATACATTCGCGAAAAGCCATATTGGTACCGCACCTTGACTAGACATCCTGAATTTCTTGAGAAAATGGAAATTAGCATGGCAAATGACTATTATCTAACTCTGCCGCATAAAATAGAAAAATTTTCGAATTCTATTCAAATGATGTCGATGATGCTGGCGATGCTACAAGCATTTCGCGAAAATTAACGGTTCAAATGTGTTTGTACGAAAGCAATCATTTTTCCTAATGGAATGAAAAAAACGGGCTTTTGTTTGTATTCCGCACTCAGCAGCTTCCGAATTTGTGAATGACGCGTCAGCGTCTTTTTTATTTTTAAGCACATGTTTTTACATAAAGTGTTGAAAATATATGAAAAAGGAGGCATCAATGATTATGCAAATGAAATGGCTCGCAATGCTGACGCTTCTCACGGTTATGGCGGCTTGTTCCCCAGAAAAACCGGTACCGGAAGGAAATAAAAAAGACAGCATCGTTCCGACAGAAATTCATGAATCCGACAGAAATGCCATTGAAACGATGAACAGCCAAATAAGAAAATTTCAAGTTCGTCATCATGTAGAAGGAAACAACGTTTATGTAGAATGCTATGTGCCTGATTTTACATTTAACGGTGAACGGAACACGAAAAAAGAAGGAGAAGGTCATATCGTATTATATATTGATGGAAAGAAAAAAAGTGATATTTATTCTGCTGCATTTATTATAAAAGGATTGTCTAAAGGGCGGCACACAATCAACCTGGAATTAGTATATAATGATTCAACCAGCTATCAATTGAAAAAAGAATGGATTGTAAATATATGAGAAACGCAGGCGTTGTAAATAAGATGATGTTCGTGCTACAATCAATATTGGAGGTGTGATCTTAATGGTTACGTCAATGGAAAGCGTTCTGCTTTTAGATGAAGCGGAAGCTTTAGCAAAAATGATAACAGAATCAGAACTTGCGATCGAATATCGGCGTTCATTATATAATTTGCAAAATGATCAAGAAGCTCAAACAATCATTCAAAAATTTGTCAAAATAAAAGAGCAATACGAGGATGTCATGAGATTTGGCAAATATCATCCTGATTATAATCGAATTAAAAGCGAAATGAGGGAAATTAAAAGAGAACTTGATTTAAATGATAAAGTCGCTGCATTTAAAAAAGCGGAAAAAGAAATTCAAAAACTTCTCGATGAAATCAGCATGTATATCGGACGAGCTGTTTCAACAGCCATTAAAGTTCCGACTGGAAACCCTTATTTTGAAATGATGCCTAGCTGTGGATGCGCATCAGGCGGAGCATGCGGCTGTTCAGCTTAAACGGGTTTAGAAGCAAAGGAAAAGGAGAATCGGGATGTTTGAAAAAAGACAGGGAATTATTGTTTGGCTGCATTCTTTAAAATATGTAAAAAGTTTGCGGAAATTTGGAAACATTCATTATGTTTCAAAAAAAATGAAATATGTAGTTCTTTATTGTGATAGAGAACAAATAGACGAAATAATGGACACCATTGCATCATTTTCTTTCGTAAAAAGGGTCGAACCTTCTTACAGGCCGCTTTTAAAAATTGAATTTGAATCAAAAGTGGATAAAGCGAAAGAATATGATTATAAAATTGGATTATAAATAGGACAGCCGAGAATTTAGGCTGTCCTACTATTGTAAAGAAGGTATGTATCGGTTCATCCGCAATATGCCGATTAAATGCTGGTAATACAATTCAACATCAGAAAATTGGTCTGAGGGCTTTACAACAAGCTCGATCAGCTCATGACCATATGTTTCGGCAGCCTGTTGAAAAAGTTCAAATCGTTTGTTCGTTTTTTTCTGCGGATTTGGGATGCCTTCCCGGCAAATATAAAGAGGTTGGAAATCACCTATCTCCGTCGGTTTTAACACAATGACGAGCGAACAAACTTCTTTTCCATTTTTTACTGTATAAAGGACTAGAAAGTGCGAAATCCGGTCTTGATTTCTTTTTGCGATTTCCAATAATTCGTATATATCTGAATATCCTTCTCCTAGTTCAATAAATCGCTGGATCATTTTTATCCTTCCTCCAATGGGTATTTGGTTGCTAAATTCATAAGCTAAATGTATTGCGCTTTTGTCCGTAAATAAATGTATCATGAAAATGGAAGAATTGAAAGAATAAAAAAAAAGCCTGCAGATTGGATCTGCAGGATCCTTCCTAGCTTTGAAGCAAAATCTTCAAAGCAGAAGGGAAAGGGAGAGGAGAAACCGGAGGAAGAACTTATGGGGAAACGTAAGTCTTCTCCGCGGTTGGCAACAACACCATCACAACTGATGTTGTCACTTTCATTATGGTCAATTGGCAAAAAATTATACTCGCTTCTGCAAAAAAACAGCTGTCAAATTTAATTGATGATCTTACATTTTCTATGTTAATATTATTCCGAGCCAAAAGAGAATTTTGTCAAGTTGTGGTGAATGGTATGAGAGTGGTTTCCGGTGCATTAAAAGGACGAGCATTAAAATCGGTTCCTGGAAAGACGACAAGACCGACGACAGATAAAGTAAAAGAAGCAATATTTAACATGATCGGACCATATTTTGAAGGGGGACTTGCTTTAGATTTGTTTGCCGGCAGCGGCAGTCTTGGAATAGAAGCTTTATCAAGAGGGATAGAATGCTCTATTTTTATTGATAAAGATATGAAAGCGATTCAAACGATTCGAGAGAATTTAGAAAATTTAAAGTTAAACGACTGTTCTGAAGTATATCGCACCAGCGCTGATCAAGCGTTAAAAGCTGTCAGCAAACGCGGGCTGAAGTTTCGGATCATATTTCTGGATCCGCCTTATAAAAAACAAAAATTAGAATCTATTCTAAAGGTAATTCATGAGCAGTCTTTATTGTCAACGGATGGTGTCGTTGTGTGCGAGCATAGCTATGAAGTAACATTGCCAGACCAAGTTTTATCACTTGCAAAAACGAAGTCTGAGAGATATGGTATAACAAGTGTATCTTTGTATCAAAATGTTTGAAGTCGGATGGGGGTATTTATTTTGGCAAGCATTGCAGTCTGTCCGGGAAGCTTTGATCCCGTTACATATGGACATTTAGACATCATAAAGCGGGGGGCAAATGTATTTGAAAAAGTGTATGTTTGCGTTTTAAACAATTCTTCAAAAAAGCCGCTATTTACTGTAGAAGAAAGATGTGAGCTGCTGAGAAAGGTAACGGGCAACTTACCGAACGTATACATTGAATCCTTTCAAGGGCTGCTCGTTGATTATGCGAGAAGCAAAAATGCGAACGCTATATTGAGAGGCCTTCGGGCTGTTTCTGATTTTGAATATGAAATGCAAATCACTTCAGTGAACAGAGTGCTGGATGAAAATATAGAAACTTTTTTTATGATGACAAACAATCAGTATTCGTTTTTAAGTTCAAGTATTGTTAAAGAAGTCGCTAAATACGGCGGAAAAGTTTCTGAGCTTGTACCGTATGAAGTGGAAGAAGCATTAAAGAAAAAATATGAGCATATGTATAAAAAATAATTTTTTGAGGTTCGGAAAATTTTGGTTTCCGAACCTTTTCTTATGTGCCACTTTTATTTCTTAAACGAAAGTAGTAAATCAAAATATACACAATGAGCGTGCAAATCGTGATAACGGGGCCGACTTTGGAAAGGAGCAGCCAATACTCCGTGAGAAAGCTTGGCGTTTTTTCAAATATAAATGCCGGTGCATAACCTTCATTCTTTGACAATAGATCGATATATAAAGGCTTGAATAAGATCAAAGCAGAAAGGCTTGAAAAAATCCCTTGCATAATGCGGGCGAAGAAAAAAGGCTTAAAGCGGATGTCTGTTTCTGCTAAAATGCTTGCCACTTGTGCTTGAACGGAGAAGCCGCTGAATGCCAATATAAAGCTTGTGATGATCACCTTATCCAGCATGGCGGCTTGTGCCTGGCTTGTAAGCTGGCTGCCTAATGTTATTTCAAACAGTCCGGAAAAAAACGGAACGGAAAGCTCAGTCGGTATATGAACAAGAATAAACAAAGACGATATGAAAGTTGCTGCTATGTCCGCCACATGAACGATGCTTAAAATTTGATTTAATACCGAAAACAAAATGATAAAGCCCCCGATGACGAGCAGCGTTTGGACAGAATTGAGAACGGCATCCCCGAGCATTTTTCCAAGAGGTTTTTCATTTTGCATTCTCATTTCGTGCATAAGCTGAAACGCTTTTTTAAATGATGGCTTCGAATGTACTGTTTCTTTTTGCGGCTTTTTTTCATCTTTTCCCCAAAATCTCATCGTTAGCCCGACGAAAACATTTCCTAAATAATGCGAAACGGCCAGCAGCAATCCGAGATTTTTATCTTGAAAAAAACCTATTGACACAGCTCCGAAAATAAATAGCGGATTTGAAGAGTTGGAAAAAGACACAAGCCTTTCCGCTTCATGTCTTGAGATCTGGTTTTCTTGTCTTAATCTTGCAGTTAATTTTGCCCCGGCGGGGAATCCGGAAGCCATCCCCATTGCCCAAACGAATCCCCCTGCTCCTGGAACTTTAAAAACGGGCCGCATAAGCGGTTCTAAAAACACACCGATAAAACGGACCACACCGATTGATATAAGAATTTCCGAGACAATAAAAAAAGGCAGCAAGGAAGGAAAAACAATGTTCCACCACATATGTAATCCCCGTTTTGATGCCTCAAGTGAGGCGTCAGGAAAAAAAATAATCGCGCAGGTGATAAAGAAAATAACGGTTGCGTATAAAGCAGTTTTAATTTTTGCCTCTTTCAATTGTTATGCCCCCTATTGAAAACTGCACACGTATAAGCTGACATGATAGAATGAATAAGAGGTTTTCGTACAACCTATAATTCAATATACGTGAATAGGGTGGCATTTTAGACCATATGATGAATAACAAATTCATGAAAGGGGGCTCCGTTTATGCCGAAACATCCAACAATTGGTGTGGCGTTAGGTTCCGGGGGAGCTAGAGGCTTTGCTCATCTGGGTGTTTTGAAAGTGTTGAAGCAGCATGAAATACCGATTGATATGATTTCCGGTTCGAGCATGGGGGCCCTTGTAGGAAGCTTTTATGCCTCAGGTTTAACTGTTGAACAAATGTATAAATTGGCGGCAGCATTTAAACGAAAATATTTTATCGATGTAACCGTTCCAAAAATGGGGTTTATTCAAGGAGACCGCATTAAACAGTTAATTCGAATTTTTACCCGAAATCAAAATATAGAAGATTTGCCGATTCCTTTAGCGGTCGTTGCAACCGATTTAAATGAAGGGAAAAAAGTTGTTTTTCGAAAAGGTCCTGTTGCGGATGCCGTTCGGGCAAGCATTTCGATTCCGGGAATTTTTGTTCCTTTTTCTTATAACGGCTCGTTATTAGTTGACGGAGGAGTGATTGAACGGGTTCCCGTTTCAGCGGTGAAAGAAATGGGGGCTGATATCGTAATAGCGGTCGATGTATCACATGTCAAAAAAGAAGCTCGCATTCAGTCCATTTTTGATGTCATTATGCGGAGTTTAGACATTATGCAAAATGAGTTAGCGCAGCATCGAATAACATCAGATGTAGTGATCTGCCCGCGTGTTGAACATTTTCACAGCGGAGCGTTTACGAAAATTGATGAAATTATTAAACTCGGTGAAGAGGAAGCAACGAAACATATTGATGAGATCAAGAATAAGATCAACCAATGGAAGGAGACCAATCATGAAAAGTAAACGCATTATTATTTCTCTTATCATCAGCATCATTGTCGCACTCTCCGGTTCCTTCATCAAGCTCCCTTATTATATTACAAAACCGGGATTGGTCAATGATTTATCCAATATGATTCATGTTGAAAACGGATATAAGGAAGAGGGCAGCTTTTCGTTAACAACAGTCCGTTTCGGGAGAGCAACATTATTTACGTATTTATGGGCGAAAATGCAGAATGATTATGAGATTATGCCGATTCAACATGTCCGCCAAGAAGATGAATCTGATGAGGAATATATAAAACGTCAAATACATATAATGGAAGCTTCACAAAAAGCTGCGATTACCATCGCCTATAAAGAAGCCGGCAAAAAAATTACTATTACAAATAATGGCGTTACAGTATTGGAGGTTATGAAAGAAGTACCGGCAAGGGAAAAATTAAAAGTTGGCGACCGAATCGTCGAAGCCGATGGAATGAAAATAAAAACTTCAGAGCAATTCACTGATTATTTAAAAGGGAAGAAAAAAGGCGATCATATATCACTAAAAATAAACAGAGATGGAAAAATAATTGATACATCAGTAGAACTTGTCCAAATTCCTGGTTATCCTAATAAAACGGGTCTCGGTGTTGGCGTCGTGACGGATAAAAAATTGACGACTTCACCAGGTATTACTATCAATACAAAAGATATCGGCGGTCCTTCAGCAGGTCTGATGATGGCTCTTGAAATTTACGATCAGCTGACGGAAACGGATTTAACAAAAGGATTAGAAATTGCTGGAACAGGAACGATTAATGAAAAAGGGGAGATAGGTCCGATCGGCGGCATTTCACAAAAAGTGATAGCAGCAGACCGTGCTGGGATTGATATATTTTTTGCCCCTAACGAAAACGGCAAGAGAGGCTCCGATTATGAAGAAGCGCTGAAGACACGAGACTCCATTCATTCTGATATGAAAATCATACCGGTGGATACATTTGATGATGCCGTCCATTATTTAGAAACAATGAGGACTTCCGGTTAAGGAAGCCCGTAACGTATAGGAGGCATTGTATACTCGAGCTTCATAAACTCGGTTGCGGCAGGTTCGTTGAGGATGAGCGCATAAACATTTGTCGCTCTGAGATCCATTTCCAATACATCTGAAGAATAGGACGAAACTTTAGAAATAAGCGGCAGCTCCAACTGTTTTTTAACAGCTTGCAAATAGCTTTGCCCCCGCCCTGACATTCCGAGCAAACGAATATACGGGGCTTTTTTCGTTTTTAATATGCTCGCCATTTCTTCTTTTTTCGTATTGGTCAAAAGATAGGTGCATAATCTTTGCAATCTTGTCCATGTGTATCTTTTCGTTTTCAAGAGAGATAGAAACTGGTGGAATGATGCAGCCCTTTTAATATGGTGAACAACGCGGTGTTCCAAGCCTTCGTCCATTTCATATATTTCTTTTAATTCTGTTAAAGTTTTGGACAATATAGAATATTTTAAAAATGGAAAGTAAAGCTCCCAATCGTGAAAGGCTGAATAAGTTTGTTTATAATTCAGTAAAATGCGAAACGAACTTTCCGGAACATAATGTTTCATGGAAGACAAGTTTTGTTCATGAACAATGTTTTTTCGGATGCTTGTTGCGCTGGCAATGCTCGGGTGATGGTATGATTCATCATGGTAGCCGGCGCCAATTCTCTCGATTGTAAGAGGCTTCATCGAGCTTTTTTGTTGAACAATGGCTTTGACATATTGAAATCCTAATATATTGTTCGGTTTGCTTAAATCTAATAGCGTTTTTTCCCCGGAAGCAATTTTTTGAAAAGCAATGGAAACGGCCTTTGGATAACTGTTGCCTTTCGAAAGCGCTGTTTTCAAAAGATGAACGAAATCATCGCTTCTTTTCTCCAGCAGTTCATATGTTTCAAGAAAAGCGTCAATTTTTCCGACCTCGCTTCCGAAACATAGTGAATCACAGCCAAGCGCATCTAAAATCGACACGGCGCCGCTGGCGAAAATTTCTGCGCTTTGCGTTGAAAAGGCAAACGGAAGTTCAAAAACTAAATCTGCGCCGCCTGCTAGAGCCATTTCTGTTCTCGCCCATTTTGAGACGAGTGCCGGCTCTCCCCTTTGCAAGAAATGACCGCTCATCACTGCAATGACAATATCAGCATTTGCTTTCTTCTTTGATTCGGCTAGATGGTGTAAATGACCGTTATGAAATGGGTTATATTCTACAACAATTCCGACCGCCTTCAACTCCATCACCTTCTTTTTCAATTCATCAATATATTTGTGCAATAATGCCTATATTATAGTGTAAAGGAAAAATATTGACAAATACTTATTTGAAAGCTATAATAACCTTTGTTGTCTTGAGGTGATATATGTTGAAATGGTCTGTTCATCAATTGTATAAACTGCAGAAAAAAGGCTTACAAATCAATGAAGATGTCGATCTATATGATCTTGTCCAAAATCATCCTGATTTGCGGGAGATAACTCCTGTTCATGTTCAAGGACATGCAGATATAAGCTCTATGAAAGTCATCTTTCATTTAACAATTACTGGCGAAATGACGCTTCCTTGCGCAAGAACACTTGTTGATGTTAAATATCCATTTGAAATCCGCACATCGGAAACGTTTTTGTTTAGCTCCGACGAGTATGAAACGAGTGAGCAAACACATGTTGTTCAAGGAGAAGTCATTGATTTAATGCCAATCATTCATGAGCTTGTCCTTTTAGAAATTCCGCTTCAAGTGTTTAGTGATGAAGAGGAAAACAAGCAGGAAGCAGCACCTCAAGAAGGAAAGTTTTGGAAGTTAATAAAAAAGGAAGAACAACAAAACAAAATTGACCCAAGATTAGCTAGCTTAGCTAAGTTATTGGATAAGAAAGAAAATGATTCTTAAAGCTTTGCTCTGTAAGGAGGTGGGAAAAATGGCAGTACCTTTTAGAAGAACATCCAAAACGAAAAAAAGATTGCGCCGTACACATTTTAAATTACAAGTTCCAGGTATGGTAGAATGTCCAAACTGCGGAGAAATGAAGCTGGCGCACCGCGTATGCAAATCTTGCGGAACATACAAAGGCAGAGAAGTAGTAAACAAATAATGAAAAGTGACCATACCCGTGTCAAGTAGACAATTTAGCTGCGGCCTTTTCTCGATATTCAGTCGGGGAAAGGCCGTTACATTTTGTGAAAGCAAATGCGGCTTAAGATCTGCTTGAACGGCTTGATCGTTTTGGACTTTCTGTATTAAAGCGCGAGAAAAAGCTTTTCAATACATACATATTTTTTCTCCTGGCACAAAGGCTTCCTTGAATCTTTGAAAATTTCTTAATCCATTCTGCAATCTGTGCATCCTCTTTATTCCTAAGGCTCCATGAAGCTGCCGAGAAAACGATCCTTCCTCTAATGTTAAGCGAACGACTTCACGAATATGAGTAGAAGATTTGTCCTTTTAGCATAAATCTCCTCCAAGCTAGACTCTAAAAAATATCCTCTTTTTTGACAGCCAGCCTGCTGGCGGAATGGGAAAAGATGTGAAGAAAATGTCGAATGCCGAATTAGAACAACCGCTTCTTCCAAATTTACTAATGCATCTCTCAATTCTCCCTCGATTTTCAAAAAAAACTTTTTAGGAAGCAGAAGAAATGTCAATGAAAGAAGCACATTCTTTTTCCTTTCAACTAAAACTGTGCTTCTATCGTTTCTATTACAGGCATATATATTATTAAAAATTGCATGAAATAGTTGAGATGAGGCAAAAAGCTCGCATCACAAAATTTAGAAAAGAGAATGGAAGCAACAATTGATTTGTTACATCTCATTCTATTTTTAAAAAATCATTTTTAAGAAAAAGTCAAATCAAAACGGAGGGATGAACAAATGGCGGTGACACGGCAAGATGCATGGACAGAGGATGAAGATCTGCTCTTGAAAGAAATTGTTTTGCAGCATATTCGCGAAGGCGGAACACAACTAAAGGCTTTTGAGATCGTTGCGGAGAAACTTTCAAGAACGGCTGCTGCATGCGGTTTTCGCTGGAATTCATATTTGCGAAAAAAATATGAAACAGACATTGAACTTGCGAAACAGGAACGTAAAAAATTTAGACAGCAAAAAGAAAAGAAAAATTCCGAAAAAAAGCTGCTTCATTATGAGGAAGCAGGTGGAAGATCGGAAATCACTATCGATGATGTGATTGCTTTTTTAAAGTCTACACAGCACCAACCGGTGAACAATCGGTTGGAAGAAGAAAATAAAAGCTTGCGTGAAAAAATCTCTTTTCTAGAACAAAAAGTAGAAGAATTTAAAAACGAAAATGAACAATTACATGAACAATTGAAGAAGATTGAAAATGAATTTTACGCTTTTATTAAAATGATGGAAAAAGTGAGGGAACGAGCAGGATTGAAAGAAGAGGCGGAGGAAGAAAAAATGAAACATAAAAAAAGACCGTTTCAGTTCGGTCAGGAATGAAAAAAGGGAGATTCTAAAAATAGATGAAACCGACAAAGCGTGTCGGTTTCATCAACTATCGACTTCTGACTTTGAAAAAGACGCTGGCAGCGTCTTTTTTTAATGAGCTCCCTTTTCTTTGACAGTGACACCGTTAGGATACCAAACGAGAGGATTTTCTCCACGATCTCGTTTCATATCATACTTTACAGGGACAAAGCCCATCTTTTCCCAAAAGCCAGCCGATTTCATACGCGGATTTGTTTTTATAGGCAAGCCGAACGATTTGGCAAAATCAACTAGCGCTTTTCCATACCCTTTTCTTTGGTATTCAGGAAGCACTTCCAATTTCCATAACTCAAGATAGTCCTGTTTTGGCTCAAAATATTGATCATATTTTTTATCCACCCGATATAAACTCATCCGGGCAATTAATTTGTCTCCGTAGTAAATCCCGTAAAAGGGCGAATCGCTGTTATTTTCGATAATATTTGCTTCTAAATCCTCCAGCATGGATAATTCTTGTAAACCGTATTCTTTAAATTTTTTAAATTCCTCTAAAGTTTTATAATTGACTAATAATTTTTCCACTTTTACCATGGCGAATCTCCCCCAATTGCCGCTATAATGATAGACGCCTTTTCACTCACATTATACTAAACATAAAGAGAAAATAACATTGAAAAAATAATAAAAAAGCAAATATAATCAAATTTTTAATTATATTCAGGAAAAAGAAGAATTTTTAGTTTTTGTTTGTTATGATACATATGAGAGAGGTGGAGAACTTGAAGATCGGTGTAATTGGCGGAGGAGCTGTAGGCTTGTTAATATCGGCATACCTTAGCCGAAAACATGACATTACCCTTTATACAAAGACGGAAGAGCAGGCAATTTCGGTAAGGACAGAAGGGATACATGTCATAGGCCCGAACCCTTGGACTGCATATGTAAAATCACGTGCAGATGTATTATATAAAGAAGAAATATTAATTATTGCTGTCAAGCAATATAGTCTGCCGTCATTATTTGGAAATCTAAAGCAATTGCCGCCGAAAAAGATTGTATTTGTTCAAAACGGCATAACTCATATCGGCAGAATGAAAGAGCTTGCCCAACATGAATTGTATATAGGTGTTGTAGAGCACGGCGCCTTAAAAAAATCCCCCAATACCGTTCACCATACTGGTATTGGGAAAATTCGCATCAGCCCGTATGACGGCGGTGGGGCGCGGGAATTTATTGATCAGTTAAATACGTCTGATCCTTTATTTTTGATACAATATGAAGAGGATTGGGAGCCGGTTGTATTGAAAAAATTGGCCGCAAATGCAGTTATTAATCCATTAACTGCCTTATTTCGAATGCCGAATGGCCACATCGTCAGCAATCCTTATGTTGCAAAGCTTGCCAAAAAGCTATTTCACGAAGTATGTGATGTTCTTGAAATAAATGATAAGGATGATTTATGGGAATATATTGAAAGTATTGCAATAAAGACAAAAAACAATCGTTCATCAATGCTGTCGGATATTGAACATCATAAAAAAACAGAAATTGATTCAATATTAGGGGATCTCATTCAAAAAGGGAAAGAAAAGGGTGCTCATACTTGTACAATGGAATTTTTGTACAATGCGATTAAAGGGTTGGAAAACCGGGAGGAACGTTGATGGGAATTGTTATAGGAATCATCGCCTTTTTTGTGACGTTTCCATTGGCCGCGTGGCTGCTGTTTTTGGTTCTTTTTCGTGTTTTATTAAAGAGTAAGAAAAAATCTTTCCTTTTGAGCGTGGATGTGGCTGCTGTATTTTTTGCCGTTTCATTTTGGATCAAGCTTTCTGTTATTTGGCATCATCAATCGTTTTTATGGCTGCTTTGTTTATATTTGTTGCTTTTTTTGGCGACAGCTGGACTTCAATTCGTATTCACTGACGAGATCAAATGGATGAAAGCATTGAAAATGATGTGGAGAAGCTCTTTTTTAATATTTTTTCTGCTGTCTGAGAGCATGGCGATCATCGGGGTGTTTATGTACATAATGAATCAAATGTGAATAAATAAAAGCAAATTTTTTTTGTTTGAAAATATTACATGCTATACTCTTGTCGGGGTAATGATAATGAACGAAGAAAGGAAGTTAATAGATATGGAGGCGTTTGAACTCTTCCTTCCTCAATCCAATCCTTTTGTGAACAATTATATAAATCGGCGATTAGAGGTTGAAAAATATTTTGATTATGATCCATTTCAAGAAGATGTATTTCAAAAAAGATATGACGATATTTTATCAAGGACTTATAAGAGGGATGAGCTGGCGGATGTTTTAATCCAATATCATAAGCGGCTGAACGCAACAGAACAGATAATGGAGAATATTTTAAAATTAAAAAATCCGAATAGTGTCGTCGTTGTGGGCGGTCAGCAAGCTGGACTCTTAACAGGACCTTTATATACAATACATAAAATCATTTCCATATTGGCATTGGCGAAAGAGCAAGAGAAAAAGCTGAACATACCTGTTGTTCCCGTTTTTTGGATCGCGGGGGAGGATCATGACTTTGACGAAATTAATCATCTCTATGTGACAGACAGAGGACGTTTGAAAAAGAAAACGATCATGCAAACACAACGTAAAAAAACAATGATATCGGAGTTATCAATTGATAAAAACGCTTGTCGCATTTGGCTGGAAGAAGTTTTTGCGGCATTTGGCGAAACGAAATATACGAAACATTTGCTTGCTTCTTTGTATCATGAGCTTGACCAATCTGCCACTTATGTTGAATTTTTTGAACGATTACTCATCTCCATGTTCGGAGATGAAGGAATTGTACTTATCAACTCTGGATCAAAAGAATTGCGGGAATTGGAAAAATCTTATTTCGAACAAATGCTCATGGCAACTGACAGCATTTATCATCAAGTCGTCAAGCAGCAGCAAATTTTAAAAGAAGAAGGATATCCATATCAAGCAATTACAATGAGAGAAAACTGCGCCAATCTGTTTTATCAAATAGAAGATGAGCGCTATTTGCTCATAGAAAAAGAGAAGAATCTATTTTCGATCCCTGAAATCAATTGGACGTCTTCGTTGTCTGATCTTTTAGAAGAAGTCAGAATGAATCCATGGAAGTTCAGCAATAATGTAGTGACAAGACCGGTCATGCAGGAATATTTGCTTCCGACTTTGGCTTTTATCGCCGGACCAGGAGAAATTGCATATTGGGCAGAATTAAAAGGGGTATTTCATTTATTCTCGATGAATGTGCCGCCAGTTATTCCGAGAATTCATTTGACGATTTTAGAAAGAAACATAGAGTCGGACTTGCTAGAATTAGACCTGCCGTTAGAAGAGGTTCTTAAGCAGGGGGTTGAACCGTTAAAACATAGGTGGTTTAAACAAAAGGAGCCTTTTGATGTCAGCGCATATGTGTCGAAAGCAAAAGAAGAGATTGAGGACATTCATCGGTCATTGCGAGAAAAAATAGAGGATTTCGACCAAAGCTTAGCGCCCGTATTGCGAAAAAACGCACAATTTATCGAACAGCAGATAGATTTTGTGGAAAGGATCGTTCAAAAAAAGATACATGCAAAATATGAAGCAGAGCTGCAAAAGTTCAGGCGTATTGAGTATTCACTGAAACCGAATAATCAATGGCAAGAAAGAGTATGGAATATTTATTACTATTTAAACAAATATGGGCCGAATTTTGTAAAAGATTTGCAGCAGTTGACATATACTTTCAATGGAAAACATAAAATTGTCAAATTATAAAACTATTTTTTGAAAAATCCTGTGTCATACAGGGTTTTTTTTTATGTCCATTAATAGTACAATAAATTTGTGGTGAAAAGTGGGGGGAAGTGGTGGAAAAGAAATGAAAGTGGGGCCAACGTGATGTTTATGGGAGAATACCAACATACGATCGATTCAAAAGGAAGATTGATCGTACCCGCAAAATTCAGGGAAGGCCTTGGCGAGAAGTTTGTTCTCACGAGAGGTCTTGATCAATGCTTGTTTGGATATCCCCTCAGCGAATGGAAAGTGATTGAAGAGAAACTGAAAGCTCTCCCATTAACAAAAAAAGATGCCCGAGCTTTTACACGATTTTTCTTTTCCGGCGCTATTGAATGTGAAATGGACAAGCAAGGACGGATTAACATTGCGGCTCCACTTCTTGCCTACGCGAAATTGGAAAAAGAATGCGTCGTCATCGGCGTTTCCAGTCGGATAGAAATTTGGAGCAAACAAAATTGGGAGCAATACGTGGCTGAACAAGAAGAATCATTTGAAGAAATTGCAGAAAACATGATTGATTTTGATATTTGATGTTCATCCTATCCATGATCAAAACTTCTTCCGTTGGAAACGAGGTGCTGGATATTGTTTGTACATAAGACAGTTTTGCTGGATGAAGCGATTGAAGGTTTACGAATAAAAGAGGACGGAATTTATGTTGATTGCACATTAGGAGGGGCAGGCCATAGCGAACAAATTGCTAAAAGGCTGACAACTGGACATTTATACGCCTTTGACCAAGATGAAGCTGCAATTGCTTTTGCGAAGGAAAAACTCGCGCCCTTCCAAGATAAAGTAACCATCATCAAAAGCAATTTTAAACATTTAAAAGAAGAGCTTTTCTCTAGGGGTGTTCATCAAGTAGACGGGATTTTGTTTGATTTGGGAGTATCTTCGCCTCAGCTGGACACACCGGAACGAGGCTTCAGCTATCAATATGACGCTCCACTTGATATGAGAATGGATCAAAACCAAGAGCTTTCCGCTTTTACCATTGTCAACACCTGGCCTTATGAAAAGCTTGTAAAAATTTTTTTTCAATACGGAGAAGAAAAATTTTCAAAGCAAATTGCTCGAAAAATTGAACTTGCCCGCAAAAAAAAGGCCATTCAAACAACTGGCGAGCTGACGGAAATTATAAAAGAGGCCATTCCTTCCGCCGCTAGAAGAAAAGGTGGGCATCCTGCCAAACGCATCTTTCAAGCAATTAGAATTGCCGTCAATGACGAGCTTTCCGCTTTTGAAAGCGCGGTTAGTCAGGCAATTGAACTGTTAGCTCCAGAAGGGCGGATATGTGTTATTACGTTCCATTCTTTAGAAGATCGAATTTGCAAACTGGCGTTTAGAAAAGCTGCCAGCCAAGCAGAAATTCCGCGCAACATACCGATAATTCCCAACGAAATGCTGCCAGAAATCAAAATTATAACAAAAAAACCGATCGTGCCGTCGGAAAATGAAATTGAAGAAAATCGAAGGGCGAGATCCGCTAAACTTCGTATAGCAGAAAAGATTAAAAAATAGGAGGTTTTCTATGAGCAATTTAGCTGTCAAAATTCAAGAAAGGCGACAAGAAGAAAAGAAGCATGCAAAACAAACCCTCGTTGTTAAACGAAAAAGATCCTCCATTACATTAGGCGAGAAACTGTTATTTGTTGTTTTTTTATTTTTGATGCTGGTATGCTCCATTTGGATTATCTCAAATAGTGTGAAATTGTATCAAGCAAATATAGAAATGCAGAAAATCGAAGCTGAAATTGAAAATCAGGAAAAAATCAACAGTGATTTAAACCTTCAGGTCGATGAATTGAAAAGACCTGAAAGAATTTATAAAATTGCTAAAGACTTAGGCTTCACATTAGATCCAAGCAAAGTAAAAGGCATACAGGACTGATTGGGATGAAGAAAAGCAAAAATATGAATCGGGGAGCAGCAATATTATCCGTAATATTTGTTCTGCTCTTTTTTATCTTATTTGGGAGGTTTTTCTACATTCAAGCGACAGGAACTGTCGATGGTCAAGTGCTAGCTGTTAAGGCAAAAGAAAAATATGAAAAAAAGCGCATGCTTGAAGCCCGCCGCGGCCAAATATTGGATCAAAAAGGAAACGTGCTCGCTGAAGATACTGTTACCTATACATTAGTAGCTGTATTGGATGAAAAAATGACAACGGATCCCGACCATCCGAATCATGTTGTCGATCCTGAAGAAACGGCAGAAAAATTAGCTCCCATTCTTGGAATGAAACAGAAAGAAATCGAAACTATTTTGAAAAAAGACAAGTTTCAGGTCGAATTCGGAGAAAAAGGAAGAAACATCAGCTTTGCGAAAAAACAGCAAATTGAAAAGCTTAAATTGCCCGGCATCGGTTTTATTCGCGATACAAAACGTTTTTATCCAAACGGAAAATTTGCATCATATGTGATTGGCTACGCCAAGCGAGATGAAAAGACGGGAAAAACAACCGGGCAGCTGGGGATAGAAAAAAGCTTAGATAAATATTTGCAGGAAACAGACGGATATGTGATATATGAAAGCGACCGAAGCGGCTACAAGCTGCCGGGCAGCAAAGACAAAATTGTTACGCCGAATAACGGAGCCGACGTTTATTTAACAATTGACCAAAAAATTCAAACGTTTTTGGAAGATGCGTTAAATGAAGCTGAAAAACAATATCAGCCGACGAAAATGATCGGAATTGTCGCAGACCCAAAAACGGGGAAAATTTTAGCGATGTCTCAGCGGCCAAGCTTTGATCCAAACGAGCGTGATATTCAAAATTTTTACAATGACGCTGTTTCTTACCGTTTTGAGCCTGGTTCGACAATGAAAATTTTTACATTAGCTGCTGCGGTTAATGAAGGGGTTTATAACGGCAACGAAAAATATAAGTCCGGGATGTATAAAGTAAAAGGCGCAAGTCCTATATACGATCATAACAATGTCGGATGGGGCACCATTACGTTTGATGAAGCTGTTCAGCGGTCATCCAATGTCGGTTTTGCCATATTAGCGCATAAAAAGATTGGGCTTGAGCGGTTTTATCAATATTTAAATCGTTTTGGGTTTTTAGAAAAAACGGGTATTGATTTGCCGAACGAAGAGAACAGCAAATTAAATTACAAATGGGAGAGGGATAAAATTTCGACTGCATTTGGACAAGCGTCAGCTTTCACACCAATCCAGCTCGTACAAGCTGCAACAGCTATTGCCAACGATGGGAAGATGATGAAGCCTTATGTCATCGATAAAATTGTAGACCCTGACACAAATCGAGTGCTAAAGAAGACGGAACCATCGGTAGAAGGCGAACCAATCACAAAAGAAACTGCTGCGAAAACGCTTGATATTTTAGAAACTGTTGTGACATCTGAACATGGAACAGGGAAACCTTTTCAAATACCGGGGTACCACATCGCCGGGAAGACTGGGACAGCTCAAATAGCAGGAGAAGGAGGACGTTATTTAACGGGTCGGGAAAATTATGTATTTTCCTTTTTAGGAATGGCTCCAAAAGAAAATCCAGAGCTCATTGTCTACGTTGCTGTTCAGCAGCCGAAGTTGAAGCCGACAGAAACCGGTTCAGCTCCTGTTTCCATGATTTTTAAATCAGTGATGAAAAATAGTCTTGAATATTTAAAAATTGAACCGACAACTGCTGCTGCGAAGGAAGAAAAAAATGTTAAAAATGAAAAAGAAGTCGGAGTTTCACTGCCTGAATATAAAGGCCAGCAGGTTCAACAAGCCGTTCAACAGCTCGAAAAACAGCAAATTCAACCAATTGTTCTAGGCGGCGGAGCCACCGTCACCTCCCAATATCCAAGCGCGACTTCACGGGTGATCCAAAGAGAAAAAGTGTTTCTTCTAACGGACGGAGCTGTGAAAATGCCGAACATTTCCGGATGGTCGTTGCGGGATGTGATGAAGCTGTGTTCCATCATGGAGCTTGAGCTGAAATATGAAGGAAGCGGATATGTTAACGCACAAAATATTAAACCAGGCACTGAAATTAGAAAAGGAGATCAATTAACTATTAAATTAAAAAAGCCTAAGTAGTACCACAATAGGAGCCCGCTTTTAAAAAAAATGTATCTGGGAACGGTTTGGCAAGCGGGCGCCTGCTTCCGCTTGAAGCTTGTTCTATATTAAATGGACGAGGCATATATTTTGATAGCGAACCTACATGAGGGGAGTTATCATATATATGCGCGTTTCAAATGTAACAGTAAGAAAACGGCTCGTTTTCGTTCTATTGGCAGGTTTTTTGATTTTCGCCGTGATCGAAGTAAGACTAGGATATGTCCAATTTGTGTTAGGCGGGCAATTAACTTCTCTTGCCAAGGATTTATGGAGCAGAAATATCCCTTTTGAACCAAAGCGGGGAGAAATCGTGGACAGAAATGGGGAGAAGCTTGCGACAAATGTCAGTGCTCCGAGCGTTTTTATCATTCCCCGTCAGGTCGAAAATCCAGCTGAAACGGCTCAAAAGCTTGCTTCTGTCTTAAATATGCCGACGGAAAAAGCTTATCAATACGTAACGAAAAAAGAAATGATTGTCCGTGTTCATCCTGAAGGGCGGAAAATATCTGACGAAAAAGCGCAAGAAATACGCAGTTTAAATTTAAAAGGCGTTTACATTGCCGAAGATTCTAAAAGATATTATCCGTTTAACAGCCTTTTAGCGCACGTTTTGGGCTTTACAGGGATAGACAATCAAGGGCTAAGCGGACTTGAATTATATTATGATCGGCAATTGAAAGGCCAAAAAGGATATGTTAAATTTTATTCTGATGCTAAAGGAAAAAGAATGCCAAATGAAGTGGAGGAATATATGCCTCCTGTGGACGGCTTGAATTTAAAGTTGACGATTGATGCAAAAATTCAATCGATCATCGAAAGGGAATTGGACATTGCCGAATCGAAATACAATCCGGACGGAATAATTGCCATTGCCATGAATCCGAACAACGGAGAAATTTTAGGCATGGCATCAAGACCGACATTTGATCCGACAAAATATCAGCATGTCGATCCGAAAGTTTATAACCGAAATTTGCCGATCTGGAGCACGTATGAACCTGGATCAACATTTAAAATTATCACGTTAGCAGCCGCTCTTGAAGAAAAGAAGGTTGATCTTTATAGAGAGCATTTTTACGACCCGGGTTATGTAAAAGTTGCCGGTGCGACATTAAGATGTTGGAAAAAAGGCGGACATGGGGATCAGACGTTTCTTGAAGTTGTTCAAAATTCATGCAACCCGGGATTTGTTGAACTTGGACAAAGGCTGGGAACATCGACTTTGTTTGAATATATTAAAAAATTTGGCTTTGGTGAAAAAACGGGGATTGATTTAGCAGGTGAAGGAAGCGGCATTCTATTTCAAGAAAGTCAGGTTGGACCTGTCGAGCTTGCGACCACAGCGTTCGGCCAAGGGGTCTCTGTAACGCCGATCCAGCAAGTGGCCGCTGTTTCAGCCGCGATCAACGGCGGTGTTTTATATACACCGAATATCGCAAAAGAATGGATTGACCCGGATACGGGAGATGTTGTATCAAGAAAGACTCCTGAGGCGAAAAGACGCGTTATTTCCGAGGAAACATCCAAACAAATTCGCGCTGCTCTTGAAAGTGTTGTTGCAAAAGGTACAGGAAGAGGAGCGTTTGTTGAAGGGTATCGGGTCGGAGGAAAAACGGGGACTGCGCAAAAAGCTGCTCCCGGCGGAGGATATTTGACAAATAATCATATTGTATCGTTTATTGGTTTTGCACCTGCAGACAACCCTCAAATAGTTGTTTATGTCGCCGTTGATAATCCAAAGGGAACGGTGCAATTTGGCGGTGTTGTTGCCGCGCCAATTGTAGGAACAATCATAAAAGACAGTCTCCGACAGCTCGGTGTGAAGCCTAGAACGAAGCAAATGGAAAAAAAGGAAACTTGGCTGGATGAAAAGTTCGTCACAGTACCGGACGTTTTAGGACTCTCAAAACAAGAGCTCGCTGAACAGCTTGTGAATTTAAAACTTGATGTAAACGGCGACGGCAAGGTAGTCGTTCAACAATCGCCAAAAGCAGGCGTAAAGGTAAAAGAAGGATCTACTGTACGAATTTTATTAGGAGACGAGGCGGCAGCAGACGAATAATTTTCTAAAAAAGGGCTTTTTGAAACAACTGCTTTTGAAAAGCCCTTGTCGCTCATTTTAAGCTAAGATAAAATAATGGAGAATGTTTTTTTGAGAAAGGATTATCGTTATGAAATTAGATGCAATTCTCACTGCTCTACATCATTATAAACGTTATGGTAATGGGAATCCTGAGATTACTTCATTGGAAATGGATTCGCGTGCTGTGAAGGAAGGAAGCTTATTTATTTGCATCAAAGGCTTTACGGTAGACGGTCATGAGTTTGCTTTAGAAGCTGTAAAAAAAGGCGCGGCCGCTCTGTTATCAGAAAAACCGCTGAATCATCTGCCGGGTGATATCCCGGTAATTGTCGTAAATGATACAAAACGGGCAATGGCTGTGCTTGCTGATTATTTTTATGACCAGCCAACACATAAGCTTCACCTCATCGGTGTCACGGGCACGAACGGAAAAACGACTACGACTCATCTGATTGATCATATTTTTCGCAATGCCGGCTATAAAACCGGTTTAATCGGAACAATGTATACAAAAATAAATGATCAACAATACGAAGTAAAAAATACAACGCCTGACAGCTTAACCCTGCAAAAAACATTTAAAAAGATGATCGAGGAGAACGTGACCCACGCCAGTATGGAGGTTTCCTCTCATGCGCTGCATATGGGACGAGTCCACGGCTGTGATTTTGATGTTGCAGTATTTACGAATCTCACCCAAGACCATTTAGACTATCACCAAACAATGGAAGAATATCGAAATGCGAAAGGATTATTGTTTGCTCAGCTCGGAAATAAATATGATCATGATCATCCAAAATTTTCTATATTGAATGGTGATGATCCAGCCTCTGACTATTACAGACATATGACTTCTTCCCATATCGTTACATATGGAATTGAAAACGAATGTGAGATTATGGCGAAAGAATTGAAAATGAATGCAAGCGGGACTTCTTTTCTCCTCGTTACTCCTGAAGGTACATTTCCTGTACAAATGAATTTAGTCGGGAAATTCAGCGTTTATAATGTTCTTGCTGCTATTGCGGCTTCTTTAGTTTCAGGAGTTGAGATCGAAAAGATCATCGAAGCGGTCGAATCGATGGAAGGTGTGCGCGGCCGATTTGAGTTAGTAGATTGCGGACAAAATTTTTCCGTCATTATTGACTATGCACACACACCAGACAGCTTGGACAATTTATTGAAAACGGTGAAGGAGCTTGCCAAAAAGAAAGTCATTTTAGTCGTTGGCTGCGGAGGAGACCGCGATCGAACGAAGCGTCCGCTTATGGCGAAAATTGCTGTTCAGTGGGCGGACATTCCAATTTTTACTTCCGACAACCCTAGAAATGAAGATCCACATCAAATATTAAAAGATATGACAGCTGGTGTCGACGGAGAACCTTTTCATTCAATTGTCGATCGAGAGGAAGCCATCCAATTTGCAATCAGCAATGCAGAAGAAGGAGATGTCGTCGTCATTGCAGGAAAAGGCCATGAAACATATCAACAAATCGGGGACAAAAAATTTGACTTCGATGATCGAAAAGTGGCTATTCGCGCTATTCAATTGAAAGAGAATAAATAATCAAGCAGGAAGAGGATTTGTTATGAAATTGGAATGGTTTAACATCAATAATCATATGGATATAAAGGCAAATGTTGGTTTTGGTGGGAGGAGGAAGTATCAATGCTAGAACAAGTCGTGCTTTTTACCATCTTAATGGGCTTTTTAATCAGTGTATTACTTTCTCCCATTTTTATTCCATTTTTAAGAAGGCTGAAATTTGGCCAAAGTATTCGGGATGAAGGACCAAAATCCCACCAAAAAAAATCCGGAACTCCGACGATGGGCGGAGTCATGATTATGTTATCCATCATTATCACCACTATTGTCATGACCAATAAATTTTCGAAACCGGGGATCGAAACGTTTTTGCTGTTGTTTGTAACAATCGGTTACGGACTCCTTGGATTTTTAGACGATATGATTAAAGTGGTGTTAAAAAGAAATCTCGGTCTGACTTCAAAACAAAAATTAATCGGTCAAATCATTGTTGCGGTTATTTTTTATTTTGTTTTAAATCAATTTGAGTTCTCTACAGAAATTCGATTGCCGGGGACGGAACTTTCTTTTGATCTTGGCTGGCTCTACCCGGTTCTTATTTTGTTTATGCTTGTAGGTGGCTCAAATGCCGTCAATTTGACCGACGGTCTCGATGGATTGTTATCCGGCTGCGCTGCAATTGCTTTCGGAGCATTTGCTGTATTGGCATGGAACAATAGTCAATATGATATCGCCATCTTTAGTGTTGCAGTGGTCGGTTCCGTATTAGGCTTTTTAGTGTTCAACGCTCACCCTGCAAAAGTGTTCATGGGAGATACTGGCTCATTGGCTTTAGGCGGAGCGATTGTCGCTGTAGCCATTTTGACAAAATTAGAAATTTTGCTTATAGTGATTGGCGGCGTGTTTGTTATTGAAACATTATCAGTCATTATTCAAGTAATTTCCTTTAAAATGACTGGAAAAAGAGTGTTTAAAATGAGCCCGCTCCACCATCACTATGAATTAAACGGATGGTCGGAATGGAAAGTCGTCGTGACATTCTGGGCGATGGGTTTGCTTTTTGCAATACTAGGAATTATCATCGAGGTGTGGTTATAATTGAAAAATGTACAAATGTATGTCGATCAAAACGTTCTCGTATTAGGTTTGGCGAAAAGCGGCTTGAGAGCCGCTAAATTATTGCATAAACTAGGTGCTCGTGTTACCGTAAACGACATGAAACCATACGAAGCAAATGATGATGTAAAAGAACTTGAAAGTTTAGGGATCAAACTTATTTTAGGAGAACATCCGGAACAATTGCTCGAGGAGCATAATATTGATATTGTTGTAAAAAATCCAGGCATTCCATACACAAACCCGATCGTACAAAAAGCAGCGAGCCAAAATATTCCCGTTATAACCGAAGTCGAGCTTGCGTATCAAATTTCTGAAGCGGAAATTATTGCGATAACTGGATCGAATGGAAAAACGACGACGACAACTTTAATATACGAAATGCTGAAGGCAGATGGAAAACAGCCGCTGCTGGCAGGAAATATCGGAAATGTGGCTTGTGAAGTTGTACAGGAAGCGACAAAGGAACAAATTGTAGTTATGGAGGTATCCTCGTTTCAGCTTTTAGGAACCATTCATTTTAAACCTTCAGTCGCGGTCTTGTTAAATATTTTTAATGCCCATCTAGACTATCATGGAACTCGCGAAAATTATATGCAAGCGAAAGGGAAAATTTTTTCAAACCAAGATGACCAATCGGTTGCGGTTATCAATTCGGATGATCAAGATGTTGTGCGTCTGTCTGAACTGTCAAACGGAAAGAAAATTTATTTTTCAACCAATAAGGAAGTATCAAATGGTGCTTATATCCAAAATGAATCCATTTGGTATGATGGTGAAAAAATTATTGATATAAAAGATATCGCTCTTGTCGGCAAGCATAACTTAGAAAATATTTTGGCCGCTATTTGTGCAGTAAAGGCGAAAAATGTTGGAAACAAAGCGATTCAAAAGGTGCTGGCATCGTTTTCAGGTGTAAAGCATCGCCTGCAATATGTTGGCGAAGTTTCAGGAAGAAAATTTTATAACGATTCGAAGGCCACGAATATTTTGGCAACAACAAAGGCTCTCGAAGCTTTTTCATCCCCTGTTGTATTGCTGGCCGGAGGGCTTGACCGGGGGAATGAATTTGATGAATTAATCCCGTATTTCAAACATGTGAAAGCAGTCATCACCTTTGGACAAACTGCCCCAAAAATAAAGAAGGCTGCAAAGAAGGCTGGAATAGAACTGATAGAACATGTCGATAATGTGGAACAAGCAGTCTTTGCGGCGTTTCGCATATCGGATATAGGTGATGTCATTTTGCTCTCTCCGGCCTGTGCAAGCTGGGATCAATATAAAACATTCGAAGAGAGAGGAGACATTTTCATAAACGCCGTGCATAAGCTAAAATAAGGGCTCGTACCCTTAAGCTTAAAAAAGATGGGGTGTTCGGCGTGTCGACAAAAAGCAAATCTCCAGATTTCATTTTAATTTTGATCACATTTTTGCTGCTTTCGATCGGTTTAATCATGGTATATAGCGCAAGCGCCATATGGGCAACGTATAAATTTGACGATGCATTCTTTTTTGCAAAGCGGCAGCTGCTGTTCGCCGCCTTGGGCATTGTTGCCATGTTCTTTTTTATGAATATAGACTATTGGACATGGAGAACGTGGGCAAAGGTGCTTTTAATCGTATGCTTCGTTTTGCTGATTGCCGTGTTGATTCCTGGAATTGGCGTTGTACGAAATGGCTCCAGAAGCTGGATCGGTGTCGGGGCATTTTCCATACAGCCTTCTGAGTTTATGAAGCTAGCGATGATCGCCTTTCTGGCTAAATTTTTGTCCGAAAATCAAAAATTTGTAACAACCATTAAAAAAGGGCTTTTCCCGTCCTTAGGATTAGTCTTTTTAGCATTTGGGATCATTATGCTTCAGCCGGATTTAGGAACAGCAACGGTGATGATGGGAGCATGTGTCGTCATGATCTTTGCAGCAGGAGCGAAAATTAGCCATTTTATCGGACTGGGATTGATAGGTGCACTCGGTTTTACCGCTCTTGTGTTATCAGCTCCTTATCGTATGAAAAGGATCACTTCGTTCCTCAATCCATGGGAGGATCCGCTTGGGAGCGGGTTTCAAATTATTCAATCGCTTTATGCAATTGGCCCTGGAGGCCTTTTCGGATTAGGATTGGGTCAAAGCAGACAAAAGTTTTTTTATTTGCCCGAGCCACAAACAGATTTTATTTTTGCGATCGTTGCGGAAGAATTGGGGTTTATAGGCGGTTCTCTTGTGCTTTTATTATTCTCTCTTTTGCTTTGGCGGGGAATTTTAATCGCGTTGAACGCGCCTGATTTATTCGGCAGCTTGCTAGCTGTCGGCATTGTTGCAATGGTTGCGATTCAAGTGATGATCAATATCGGGGTTGTCACAGGATTAATGCCTGTAACGGGCATCACCCTTCCGTTTTTAAGCTATGGAGGATCGTCACTGACGTTAATGCTGATGGCAATCGGGGTGCTTTTAAATATTAGCCGATATGCAAAATATTAAGCTTTCCAATCCGGATAAATATGGAAAAAAAAGGGGCTTTTCGGCTTGTTTGCTCAGCCTCTTTTAACTGTTTTATAAAAAGTTTCTAACATTTCAGGGGGGCTTTTTGAATGAACATTGTCGTAAGTGGAGGAGGAACCGGCGGTCATATTTATCCTGCGCTTGCTTTCATAAAAGAAGTGAAAAAATATGACCCTCATGCCAATTTTTTATATATAGGGACGGAAAATGGACTGGAAAAAGAGATTGTGGCACGGGAAGGGATCCCGTTTAAAGCGATTAAAATTAGCGGTTTTAAACGAAAGCTGTCGTTTGATAATGTTAAAACAGTTTATCGATTTTTCAACAGCTTCGCCATCTGCAAAAAGCTGCTAAAAGAGTTTCAGGCGGATGTTGTAGTTGGGACTGGAGGATATGTTTCGGGACCAGTCGTTTATGCAGCCAGCAGACTCGGAATACCGACAATCATCCACGAACAAAACAGCGTGCCTGGTTTGACTAATAAATTTTTAGCAAAATATGTTGATAAAGTCGCCATTTCTTTTGAAAGCTCCAAAAAATTTTTTCCGGAAGAAAAAGTTGTTCTAACAGGAAATCCTCGCGCGCAGGAAGTGATTGGCGGCGATCGGGCAAAAGGTAAATCATCTTTAAATTTAACAGAGAATGTAAAATCCGTGCTCATCTTTGGAGGAAGCCGCGGGGCAAGACCGATTAATGAATCTGTCCTCAGCATCCTTGACGAATTATCGAAAAAGCCGTATCAAATTGTTTATGTCACCGGTGAGGTTCATTACAAGCAAATAATGGAACAAATAGGTGATTGCGGCCGGCTGAAAAATATTATTATCAAACCGTTTATCCACCAAATGCCGGATGTGCTGGCAGCAGTTGATTTAATCGTATCAAGAGCAGGTGCTACGACTTTAGCGGAAATAACAGCGCTTGGTCTTCCAAGCATATTAATTCCAAGCCCGTATGTTACAGCCAATCATCAAGAAGCAAATGCCCGCACACTCAGTGAAAGAAACGCTGCCGTTTTATTGCTTGAACAAAATTTAACAGGGCATCGTTTGTTAACGTTGATCGATCAAATTTTACTGAATCCGGAAACGTTGAAGAGCATGAGCGAAGCTTCTTTTGAACTGGGAGTTCGTGATGCAGCCAAAAGGCTTTATCAAGTCATGAACGAACTTGCCGCTGCTAATAACAAGATTTGAAAATGGGGGGATACATGTGAAGCAGCTGTTGGAAGAGTTAATTCGAGCTGATGTAGGAAAAGTGCTTGAGAATGAGCCGTTAAAAAAACATACAACGATGAAAGTCGGCGGACCGGCAGATGTGTTTGTCGAGCCAAAAAGCATTGAAGGCTTAATGAAAACAATGGAAATCATCAAAAAGCATCATGCAGATTGGCGCGTAATAGGGAGAGGATCCAATTTACTTGTTTTAGATGAAGGAATTGCCGGGGTCGTAATTAAATTAGGAAACGGCATCAGCCATTTAACCATTCAAGATGAGGAGATCACAGTAGGGGGAGGCTATTCATTAGTCAGCCTGTCAACATTGATCAGCAGAAAAGGATTGTCTGGTTTAGAATTTGCCAGCGGCATTCCCGGATCTGTAGGCGGTGCGGTCTATATGAATGCGGGTGCGCACGGCTCGGATATTTCAAATGTTCTCAAAAAGGCGCATATTTTGTTTGCAGATGGGACATTAGAATGGCTTTCCAATAAAGAAATGGAATTTTCATACCGCAGCTCCATCTTGCAAAAAAAGCGCCCGGGAATATGTTTAGAAGCGGTATTTCAATTAAAAAAAGGAGATAGAGACAGCATCGTATCCACGATGCAAAAAAATAAAGAATATCGCCGTGAAACACAACCTTGGAACCATCCTTGCGCAGGAAGCATTTTCCGAAACCCCCTTCCTCATTATGCTGGTCAGCTCATTGAAAAAGCCGGCTTAAAAGGCTACAAAATCGGAGGCGCAAAAATATCGGAGATGCACGGGAATTTTATTGTCAATGAAGACAATGCAACAGCTTCAGATGTTCTGGCCCTCATCGATTTTGTAAAAAAGACGATTTACGAGCAATTCCAAATCAAAATGGAAACGGAAGTTGAAATTGTTGGAAGGAATAAATAGGAAAAATCTTTCTCCCTTTCAGCTTGTACATTATGTTATAATATTTCAACAAGATTTTTTTAAAACGGCATGCTATTGCCGTTTTTTCACCTTTAAACATTTTTTGCTCCTTTTGGACAAGCTTATATATTAAACCTGGATTCAATGAATCTAGGATGGGGTGAACATAGACTTGGAAAAAGAAAAAATCGTTTCAATCGAGGATCGGATACCGAAGCTCAAGCAGCAGCGCAAACAAAAGGCAAATAGGAGATTTATACTATTTATTCTCACCTTCTCCTTGCTTATTTTATTAATTATTTATTTAGAAACGCCGTTAAGCAAAGTGAAAAACGTAGAAGTGAGCGGAAATGTCAATGTTCCCAGCGATGAAATCATTTCGCTTTCCGGTATCGATCAACAGACGAATTTTTGGAGTGTTAATAAAGAAAAAACGATCAAAGCCTTGAAAAAACATAAAGAAGTGAAAGGTGCGAACATAGTCAAAATTTTCCCTCACACCATTCGGATTGAAATTGAAGAAATGAAACGAGTAGCCTACGTGTCCAATGGATCATCCTTTTACCCGGTTTTGGAAAACGGGGAAACTTTAGATGGACAAAAAAGCGTAAAAGTGCCTGATGCTCCGATCTTATTCGGTTTTGACGATGCTGAATTTGCTCATCTCATGACTGAACAATTGACAAACCTTCCGCATTCCATTTCCAATTCCATTTCTGAGGTTCACTATACGCCGGAAAAAATGGATCCGTACATAATTACATTATTTATGAACAACGGCTATGAAGTGAGAGCTTCTATGAAAACTTTTGCTGAAAAAATGCGTTCATATCCAATGATTGTAAAAGAACTCAACCCGAAAGTAAAAGGGATTATCCACTTAGAAGTCGGTTCTTATTTTGAGCCTTACAGCAAGAAAGGATCACAGAAGAATAAAGGGGACAAAGCCGATGAGGAAAGCTAATGCCAGCCATGTCATGTTATTTTTTATTATGCTCGTCGTCGGTTTCTTAATTTCATATTCTTTTCAATGGACAAAAGAAAGAAAAGATTTGAATGTATCACCAGAACAGTGGGAAAAAGAATATGAAACAAGAAAGCTGCTGATCAATCAAGAAGAAACAAACCGGAAGCTCCAGGAGGAGCTTTTTCAAAAACAAAAAAAAGTTACAGAAATTGAAGAGCAATTGAAAAAAGAGAAAGAGCTTTATTATAACTTAGTTGAAGATGTTGAAAAATTGAGGATGTTTGTAGGAGAGGTAGGGGTTGTCGGCGAAGGGATTGAAGTGACGCTCGAAGACTCTTCTTATGTTCCAGAAGGGGAAAATGTGAACAATTATATTGTTCATGAAAGCCACATCTTTAAAGTTGTGAATGAATTGCTCATTTCAGGTGCGACCGCTGTAGCGATCAACGGACAAAGAATATTCCATCATTCTTATATCATCTGTAACGGCCCCGTCGTAACGGTAGATGGAAACCAATTTCCCGCTCCATTTGTTATTTCTGCCATCGGAGATGCTGAGGTATTGACGCAGGCGCTAAACATTGCAGGAGGCGTTTTGGATCAGCTTGCCTATGAAAATATTGTTGTAAAGGTGGAAAAGAAAAAAGAAATTAAAATGGGGCCCTATTTGTCAAATGAACTGGATGATTAGCGGAAACCCTAGCTAACCTAGCTCTAGAAAAAAGAAAGGTGATGGACGATTGATTAAACCAAAATGGAAATTTGCCTTTACATTTTCCATCATTACAACAATTTTTGGGTTTATGCTTGGCGTGCAATATCGATCCATAGAAGAACCGGACGAGCGTGATACGAGGGATATGTGGGAGCTCCGTGAAGATTTAAAAAGAGAACAAAAGCTTCAAGTGGAATTGTTAGAAGAAATCCGCAAATATGACCAAATGCAAAGGGAAATGGAAAAAAACGAAAGTCCTGAAAAAGCGTTGAAAGATACTTTAGAAGAGCTGAAGGCGAAAGCGGGTTTAACCGAAGTAAAAGGTGAGGGTGTCGTTCTCACAGTTGAGCCTTTGTTTGACAGCAACCTGCTCGGAAAACCTATTCAGCCGATTTCGCCAGAGCTTTTAAAGCGTCTGATCAATGAAGTGAACTCTTATGAAGCAAAAGAAATTTCAATAAACGGATACAGAGTTGTCAACACAACCGTTATCCGCGATATTAACGGAATAACGAAAATTGACGGAAACAGTCTGAACACTTACCCGATTGAAATCAAAATTTTATCAAACGACGCTGAAAAACTTTACAGTAAAATAAATGGATCTGCATTGAAAGACGATTTTGCGATTGATAATTTGAAATTGACCGTATCTGCACCGCAGAAACAGCTAATTATACCGCCTTATGAAAAATCGATCCGCATTCAAAATATGGCACCTCTTAAAGATGAAAAGGAAGGGAATTAGTTATGTGGCTCCCGGTTATCGGAATTCTTTTAGGTATCATCTTAGGTCTGTACAGCAACATTCAAATTCCAGATGAATATTCCAACTATTTATCAATAGCCATACTTGCTGCGCTTGATACTCTGTTCGGGGGATTCCGGGCATACTTGCAAAATTCTTATGATGAGCTTGTGTTTGTTTCCGGATTCTTTTTTAATATACTTTTAGCTGCAAGTTTAGCTTTTCTCGGCGTTCATCTTGGTGTAGACTTGTATTTAGTAGCAATGTTTGCTTTTGGAGTTCGGCTTTTCCAAAATATAGCGGTTATTCGCAGAATTTTAATCGCAAAATGGAACAGCGGCAGAAATACGCACAAAAAAAAATCCAACTTTTAAAAGGGAAAATAGATCAAGTGTTGAATTTACACATATACAAATTGAAACAAATATGTAACGTTCGTTTCATTGTATTGTTCTATTGGACGTAATAGAATAGTAGTATTGGATAAGGAGGTGCCAAAAGCATTGAACAGCAATGAAATATTTGTCAGTCTTGACATCGGTACATCCAATGTAAAAGTAATCATTGGCGAAATGATGGATGAATCGTTAAACGTTATTGGTGTTGGTAATGTGAAATCAAAAGGCTTAAAAAAAGGATCAATTGTTGATATAGATGAAACCGTTCATTCTATTAAAAAGGCTGTGGAACAAGCGGAAAGAATGATCGGCATGCCCCTCCATAAAGTTGTTGTCGGTGTGAGCGGCTCTCATGTAAAACTTCAAGATTGTCAAGGAGTAGTGGCAGTTTCAAGTGAAAACCGAGAAATTCAAAATGAAGATGTAAGGCGTGTCATTGAAGCTGCACAAGTTTTATCCATTCCCCCAGATCGGGAAATTATAGATTGCATTCCGAAGCAGTTTATTGTAGACGGTCTTGACGGGATACATGATCCAAGGGGAATGTTGGGAGTAAGGCTGGAAATGGAAGGGCTGCTCATCACCGGATCAAAAACTATTCTACATAATTTACTGCGCTGCGTTGAACGTGCAGGCCTTGAAATTACGGATATTGCACTTCAGCCTCTCGCATGTGGTTCAGTTGCTTTATCCAAAGACGAAAAAAATTTAGGCGTAGCTCTTATCGATATTGGCGGGGGATCCACTACCATTGCAGTTTTTGAAAACGGAGAGTTAAAAACAACTTCCGTTCTACCGGTTGGGGGAGAACACATTACCAACGATTTATCAATTGGTCTTAGAACTTCCACAGAAAATGCTGAAAAAATTAAAATTAAACATGGACATGCCTTTTATGATCATGCATCTGAAGACGAGGTGTTTGATGTTCCGATTATAGGCAGCGATAAAATGCAAAAATTCAATCAGCTTCAAATAGCTGATATTATTGAGGCTAGAATGGAGGAAATTTTTCTGCTTGTAGCTCAAGAAATTGCAAAACTGGGCTTCAGGGAATTGCCCGGAGGTTTCGTGTTAACTGGCGGAAGTGCAAACATTCCTGGTGTGCTTGAACTTGCTCAAACTGTACTCGCCCACAATGTTCGGATTGCTAGCCCCGACTACATAGGTGTTAGAAATCCTCAATACATGACAGGTGTCGGTCTCATCCAGTTTGCCTACAAAAATGCAAAAATTCAAGGGAGACGGATTGGATCGAAGGTGGAGGTGGAACAGATTAAGCAAACTGTTCCGAGTGAAGCGAATGAAGTGACTTTAAAGCAAAAAACGAAGCGTCAAAATGAAGAAAAAATGAGCAGAGTGAAGAAATTTTTTGGGTACTTTTTCGAATAAATTTCGTCAATAGAGCATTGATGGATTAGGGAGGATTTTGCATGTTGGAGTTCGATACGAATATTGACGGCTTTGCAACAATTAAAGTTATTGGAGTAGGAGGCGGCGGAAATAATGCCGTCAACCGGATGATTGAACATGGTGTGCAAGGTGTAGAGTTCATTGCTGTCAACACTGATGCACAAGCATTAAACCTTTCAAAAGCAGAAACAAAAATGCAAATTGGCGCAAAATTGACAAGGGGCCTTGGTGCAGGAGCAAATCCAGAGGTCGGAAAAAAAGCTGCTGAAGAAAACAAGGAACAAATTGAAGAAGCTGTAAAAGGTGCAGACATGGTGTTTGTAACGGCTGGAATGGGAGGAGGCACCGGAACTGGTGCAGCACCTGTCATTGCGCAAATTGCCAAAGATTTAGGAGCACTGACGGTCGGCGTTGTCACGAGGCCGTTCACGTTTGAAGGAAGAAAACGCGCTATGCAGGCGGCTGGTGGAATTGCAGCCATGAAAGAAGCCGTTGACACTCTTATTGTGATTCCGAATGACAGACTTCTTGAAATTGTTGATAAAAATACGCCGATGCTTGAAGCTTTCCGTGAAGCGGATAACGTTCTTCGTCAAGGAGTGCAAGGTATTTCTGATTTAATTGCTGTGCCGGGACTCATCAATCTAGACTTTGCGGACGTGAAAACGATTATGTCGAACAAAGGTTCTGCATTGATGGGAATCGGAGTAGCAACGGGAGAGAACAGAGCGGCTGAAGCTGCCAAAAAAGCAATCTCAAGTCCGCTTCTTGAAACTTCAATTGACGGGGCGCAAGGAGTATTGATGAACATTACCGGCGGAACAAATTTAAGCCTATATGAGGTTCAAGAAGCAGCCGATATTGTTGCATCAGCCTCGGACCAAGATGTCAACATGATCTTTGGATCTGTTATTAATGAAGATTTGAAGGATGAAATTGTTGTAACAGTGATTGCAACTGGATTTAGAGAAACTGAAATAAATCCTAGCAAGCAAGAAGCGAGACCATTTGCTCCTAATAAGAAGCCAAATGTTGCAACTAAGCGTGAAGTGAAAAAGGAAGAGCCGACTCACGACATTACGAGCCGTGCATTGCAGCAGGCAGAAGATACGCTTGACATCCCGACATTTTTAAGAAACAGAAAGCGCCGCTAAAAAAAGCATGGGTGACAATAGACGTCATCCATGCTTTTTTCTTAAAGCTCATCAAGCGGGCAAAATGGAAGGTTTTTATTATTTGCATGCGTAAAACAGTTTAAATATTGGACTGGAACATAAATATTTGCAGGATTCAGAGATTCCTATTAGGCATGATTTGTTCAAAAATCGTATTACGGCGGAAAGAATCAAAAAATTATGTAAAAATAGATAAACAGATTTGCACGCGTTCCCGAAAATAGCAAAACGAATGAATCAAAACTTTATGAAAAAATACGACATGCCATTTGAAAAAAATGCGGATCCTTGCTGAAAATTTAATGCCATGTATATGGTAAGTTCTAATATTTTTTGTGGAATATAAATTGCAGATATATACGCGAAAGGACCTGGCTTTTTAGCCAGGCTTTTTCCTCGTTCTGAAAAAGTATAAACATTTACACAGCTTTTTTAAGAAAAGATCTCCTGTAATTTCCCCATCGTCTCTTAACGAAAGTGTTTACAACTTCAGCAATTTAGCTTTCTTCCTCTAAAAGGCTTGTACCGTTTTTTTTTCTTTAACCATTTTTCCATTCGACGAAAACATTAGGAATCCGTCAAAAATTGTATGCTGTACTCGCCACTATTTGACACAATTTGGAATGAATAGCGTTTATACTACCTATTAATAGCAAGTCAGAAGCCTAGAAAATTGAATGGTGGGAGAGGAAGAGGCGGTTGACCATTTATTTGGATGCTATTTGGCTGATGAATTTTTGCTTTGATATCATGCTCCTTTTTCTTACAGCAATCATCTTAAAGAGAAACATTGTATGGAAAAAAATAATGATTGCTTCGCTCATCGGCTCCGCTATTGTGATATTGCTTTTTTCGCCTTTCGCACAGCTGGCGAGCCGTCCGGAATCAAAACTAATCCTCTCATGTGTGATGGTTCTTTATGCTTTTGGCTTTAAGAAGTTTCGCTACTTTATAGAAAATTTATTGACTTTCTATTTTGTCACTTTTGCAGTTGGGGGAGGTATGCTTGGCACTTATTATTTTTTTCAAGTAGGCTTTTCATTTCAAAATAACATGATTTTAACAAATGGAAATGGCTTCGGAAATCCTGTCAGCTGGTTATTTATCGTGGTCGGCTTTCCGATTATTTGGTATTTTTCCCGCTTGCGGCTTGAACAGGTTGAAGCAAAAAAAATCCACTATGATCAAATTGTCGATGTTTCGATCACGATGATGGAGAAAAAAGTAACAGTAAAAGGATTGATTGACAGCGGCAATCAATTGTATGATCCCATCACTAAGAAGCCAGTCATGATTGCCGAAGCGGAAAAATTAATGACCGTGTTTCCTGAAAGTATGCACCAAGTCATTTCAAATCGAAATCCTATGGAGGCTGTGACAGCGATAGAACAGAAAGAATGGATCGGCAGGCTGAAAATTATTCCGTATCGGTCTGTTGGCCAGGATCTTCAGTTATTATTAGCCGTAATAGCAGACGAAGTGGTGATTCATACAAAAGAAGAATCATTAATGCTGTCCCGCCCGCTTATTGGACTAAATCATTCGCGGCTTTCAAGCGAAGACGATTATCAATGCATTATTCATCCAAAAATGATCCAGACGGGTAAACAAAAAGATGCTTCTTAGCCTTTATTCATAGCATACTCATAAACCAATTTGTTTAGAAGGGGGAACAACATGAAAAAAATTAAGCTTTATCTCACGTATATATGGTACAAGTTTTTAACAAAATTAGGGATCAAAACAGATGAAATTTATTATATTGGCGGAAGCGAAGCGCTGCCGCCTCCGCTTTCGAAGGAAGAGGAAGAAATACTGTTAAAAAAACTTCCGAGCGGCGATAAGGCTGCCCGTTCGATTTTGATTGAACGAAATTTGCGCCTTGTCGTGTATATTGCCCGAAAATTTGAAAACACCGGCATCAATATTGAAGATTTGATCAGCATTGGGACGATCGGGCTAATTAAAGCAGTCAACACCTTTAATCCCGAAAAAAAGATCAAGCTTGCGACATATGCATCTAGATGTATAGAAAATGAAATATTAATGTATTTGCGCAGAAATAATAAAACAAGATCTGAAGTTTCTTTTGATGAACCGTTGAACATTGATTGGGATGGAAATGAACTGCTTCTTTCGGATGTTCTCGGAACAGAAGACGATATTATTACAAAGGATTTGGAGGCTAATGTTGACCGAAAGCTATTAATGCGGGCGCTGCAGCAATTAAATGAACGAGAAAAACAAATAATGGAGCTTAGGTTTGGATTGCATGGCGGAGAAGAAAAAACGCAAAAAGATGTGGCTGACATGCTCGGGATTTCTCAATCTTACATATCAAGATTGGAAAAAAGAATTATTAAGCGTCTTCGAAAAGAATTTAATAAAATGGTGTAATTTTTGCTTGCTAGTCGCATGTATAGCGAAAAATCAACAGCGTGTTCACTCTGAAAAGCTTGTGCATATTTTTCCCCTTCAGGGAGATACTTAACTTAAGACAGCAAGAACTCCTGTAAGGGGGAAACGAAATGACAAGAAATAAAGTTGAAATTTGCGGTGTTGATACTTCGAAGCTTCCTGTTTTAAAAAATGAAGAAATGCGAGAATTATTTAAACAAATGCAAAGCGGTGATTTATCAGCCAGAGAAAAGCTTGTCAACGGAAATTTGCGACTCGTTTTAAGCGTCATCCAAAGATTTAATAACAGAGGCGAGTTTGTCGATGATCTTTTTCAAGTAGGATGTATTGGGTTGATGAAATCTATAGATAATTTTGATCTGAGCCAAAACGTAAAATTTTCTACTTATGCTGTACCGATGATCATCGGTGAAATTCGTCGATATTTGCGAGACAACAATCCGATACGTGTTTCAAGATCATTGCGTGATATTGCCTATAAAGCTTTGCAGGTGCGTGAAAAACTCATGAGCGAAACGTCACGTGAGCCGAAGGCAGAAGAAATTGCTAAAGAGCTGAATGTGCCGCATGAAGAAATCGTTTTTGCTTTAGACGCCATTCAAGATCCAGTTTCATTATTTGAACCGATTTATAACGACGGCGGTGATCCGATCTTTGTCATGGATCAGTTAAGCGACGAGCGAAATCGCGATTCCAAGTGGATTGAAGAAATTGTTCTAAAAGAGGGGATCAGAAGATTGAATGATCGGGAGAAGCTGATATTGAAAAAAAGGTTTTTTCAAGGCAAAACACAAATGGAGGTAGCAGAAGAAATCGGCATTTCCCAAGCTCAAGTTTCTCGGCTTGAAAAAGCTGCCATTAAACAAATGACCAAAAATATTCAATAATCATTGGGCCACATTCTTTTGAATGTGGCCCTTTATCATCATTCAAAAAAAAACTCATATACTGATTGTAAAAATACTTGAGGGGAGAAGCCGGCATGATCCATATTTCCGATTTGCAAATAAAAGATGTTGTGAATGTCCATGACGGAAAAAAATTAGGAAGCATTGAAGACGTTGACATCGACTTAAAAACTGGTAAAATTCAAGCGATCATGATCACTAGTCAAGGGAAGGTTTTAGGTTTTTTTGGAAAAGGGGAAGAAATTGTCATTCCTTGGAGGAACATCGTAAAAATCGGAAAAGATGTTATTTTAGTAAGAGTTTCGAAAAATGTTGAAACAGAATAAGAATCGCACGAATTTTGGTTAAATGTTGGCTTAAAGATATGTTAAAATAAAAATAAGAGAATTGTCGAAGAGGAATGGTACAATGAAACATGAACCGTTTCAATTAACAGATGAATCTTTTTTCTCCATACCTGCTTGGGTGAAGCTTCATTCTCAGATTACAGCAGGTTTTACGACGAGAAAAGGAGGATTTTCCAAGAATGGTTTTGCTTCATTAAATTTAGGTCTTCATGTGAATGATGAAAAGGAAACGGTGATCAAAAATCGAAAAATCATTGGGGACAAAATTCGTTTTGATCTACCAAACTGGGTATGTGCCGATCAAGTCCATGACAAACAAATTGTCAAGGTAGTAAATAAACATAAAGGATCAGGGGTTTTTACATATCGTCAATGCATCACTCAAACGGACGGCCTATACACATCGGAAAAAAATATATTACTTTCCCTTTTTTTTGCTGATTGTGTTCCGATTTTCTTTTTTTCTCCAAAAGACTCACTGATTGGCATCGCACATGCGGGCTGGAGAGGGACTGCGAAAAATATAGCAGGTGAAATGATCGACAGTTGGGTTTTGCACGAAGGTGTGCAAGCTCAAAATATATTTGCAGCCATAGGTCCTTCAATCGGCGAATGCTGTTATGTCGTCAATGACGATGTGATCGATGCGATCAAACCTCTTTTTGACAATGAGACGACATTTTATAAACAGCTTGAGAACGGCCTTTATTCTATTCATCTTGCAGAAATCAACAAAAGATTGTTAATGAAAAAAGGAGTGCCGGAACATCAAATCCTATTGACCTCATATTGTACAAGCTGCGATCAAGATTTGTTTTTTTCCCATCGAAGAGATCAAGGGAAAACAGGACGAATGATGGGATTTATCGGTTTGAAGGAGGGATACTAAGCCTTGTCAGTGAAAGAAAATTTAGCACGAATCCAACAGGAAATCGAACAAGCATGCAAAAAATCAAATCGAAAAATAGATGATATCCAAATTATTGCAGTGACGAAATATGTAACGGTAGAACGGGCTATAGAGGCGATAAATTCAGGCATTTTACACTTAGGCGAAAACAGGGATGACGGTTTTTTATCGAAATATAACAGCATTGGGTCAAAAGCTGTCTGGCATTTCATCGGCACACTTCAAACTCGAAAAGTGAAAAATATTATAGACAAGGTGGATTATATTCATTCGTTGGATAGAATATCGCTAGCAAACGAAATTGAAAAAAGAGCAGATCGAACGATCAAATGCTTTGTGCAAGTAAATACATCTGGCGAACAGTCAAAGCATGGTGTGGCTCCTGAACAATGCATTGATTTTATTCAACAGTTGAAGGAGTATCGCCATATCGAAGTTGTCGGATTAATGACAATGGCTCCATTTACAGAAGATGAAGATGAAATCAGAAGATGCTTCCGAAGTTTAAAGCAACTGCAGGAACAAGTGAAAGCACTAAATATAGCGAATGCACCATGTACAGAGCTATCAATGGGGATGTCCAACGACTACAAAATCGCGGTTGAAGAAGGGGCTACTTATCTTCGCATCGGCTCCTCGCTAGTAGGTACATAAAACGAAACTGGAGGTAAATCAGATGAGCTTAAAGAATAAATTTAAAAGCTTTTTTGCCCTCGATGATGAAGATTATGAGATTGAAGATATGGAAGCTCCGGAAGAGAAACACCAACATGAACCGATTATGTTCAATCACAACAGCAGCGTTGAAAAAAATGCCGCTTTCGGAAAACAAAATGTTGTAAGTTTGCAAAGCGCCCAAAAATCCACTAAAGTAATATTATGTGAGCCAAGAACGTATTCAGAGGCGCAAGAAATTGCTGATCATCTGAAAAACCGCCGTTCATGCATTGTCAATTTGCAGCGGATCGGGCATGATCAGGCAAAAAGAATTGTTGATTTTTTAAGCGGCACTGTTTATGCGATTGGCGGAGACATCCAGCGTGTTGGAACAAACATATTTTTATGTACCCCAGATAACGTAGATGTCGCCGGCTCCATTTCCGATTTCATGGCAGATGATGAAAATAAAAGGTGGTAGAAATGATTGATGGGGACAATATATAACATATTAAGTTTTTTGCTCGATATTTATTCCTATGCGATTATCATTTATATTTTGATGTCTTGGTTTCCGAATGCAAGGGAAACGTCCATTGGACAATTTTTAGCGGCTATATGTGAGCCTTATTTAGAACCGTTTAGAAGAATCATTCCTCCATTAGGGATGATTGATGTATCTCCTATTGTTGCATTGATTGCCCTGCATTTTGCAGATTATGGGCTGTATGCTCTTTTTAGTATGATTTCATAAAATTCATTCGCCGATTGACATTCGAATTGTTTTGTATGCCAATCGGCTCTTTTCATATCATAATTGGAGTTGTCTCTTATGGAGAGTGTTTATCAGCATTTTCGCAAAGAAGAAAGGGAGTTCATTGACAAAGTCTTTGGATGGAAACAAATTGTGACTGAGCAATATCGGCCAAAATTGACCGATTTTTTAGATCCGCGGGAACAGAAAATCATTAAGACATTGATCGGTGAAAATCCGGATGTTCACGTGCAATTTTTCGGAGGCTATAAAAATGCTGAAAGAAAGCGGGCTTTTTTTTACCCTGACTATATTCAACCGACATTAGATGATTTTTCAATGTTCGCATTTGAAATCATGTTCCCGAAAAAATTCGTGACATTATCACATCGCGAAGTGCTTGGATCGCTTATGTCGCTCGGCTTAAAACGGAGCAAGTTCGGCGACATTATCATTCATGATGAAACGGTGCAAGTCATGGTTGCGCAAGAAATTGCCAATTTCCTGCAGCTGAACTGGAATAAAATTGGAAAGATTTCCGTTCGTTTGAAACAGATCCCATTCGAAGATGTGTTTTCTCATGAAGAAGAAATGGATATTTCTTTGATCACCGTTTCTTCGCTTCGGCTCGATGCTGTTCTAGCAAATGTTTATCACCAATCTCGGCAAAAAATAAAATCGCTTATTGAAAATAGTCTCGTCAAAGTCAATTGGAAAATTGTTGAGGATGCTCATTTTGAAATTGCGGAAGATGATGTGTTATCTGTCCGAGGATTCGGAAGAAGCAAAGTTTTGGCAATTGAAGGGAAAACAAGAAAAGATAAGTGGCGCATTAAGATCGGAATACAAAAATAATATTACAAATGGAAAGATTTTTGCCCATTCTGTCGAAAAATCGTTTATAATTGGATTAGTGTTTTGCGAAAAACATACATATGGAGGTGGAATTTGTGCCTTTAACCCCGCTGGATATTCATAACAAGGAATTTACAAAAGGCTTTCGCGGCTATGATGAAGATGAAGTAAATGAGTTTTTAGATCAAGTGATTAAAGATTATGAAATGGTCATCCGCGAAAAGAAAGAATTGGAATTAAAGGTGAAGGAATTAACCGAGAAGCTGAATCACTTTACAAATATAGAAGAAACGTTAAATAAATCGATTTTAGTTGCGCAGGAAGCTGCGGAAGATGTGAAAAGAAACGCTCAAAAGGAAGCGAAGCTGATCATTAAAGAAGCGGAAAAAAATGCTGACAGAATCATCAATGAAGCACTTGCTAAATCGCATAAAATTGCAATGGAAATCGAAGAGATGAAAAAGCAGTCAAAAGTATTCCGCACCCGTTTTCAAATGCTCATCGAAGCACAGCTTGATCTGCTAAAAAATGATGATTGGGATCACTTAATGGAATACAATGTCGAGCCAATCTTAGGAGAAGAAGCGGAAGAACCGAAAGTATAACTTGACTTTTTTGTTCGTGATTTCATATAATACGAAAATAAAACGGAATATGACAAAACAATGAGAGGGACAGTAGTCCTTTCAAGCCCTTTATGACAGCGAACCGGGGACGGTGGAAGCCCGGGTAAAGGCGAAAGGATGAACATCACCCTTGAGTCCATAGCTGAAACATGCTAGTAGGCTGTGGCGGCCAAGTCCGTTATGTTTATGAGTGGATGTGCATGATTTGTGCGCATCTAAAAGGGTGGTACCGCGAGATTCCTCCTCGTCCCTTAGGGATGAGGAGTTTTTTTATTTTAGTGAACAAATATTATGTGGAGGAATGAGAATGGATTATAAAGAGACGTTACGAATGCCGAAAACAGACTTTCCAATGAGAGGAAACCTTCCGAAAAAAGAACCTGAGATCCAGAAAAAATGGGAAGAGATGGATATTTATGAAAAAGTGCAGGAGCGCACGAAAGGACGGCCTCTTTTCATATTACATGATGGTCCGCCGTTCGCAAACGGGGATATTCATATGGGGCATGCCTTAAACAAAATTTTAAAAGACATTATTGTCCGTTATAAATCCATGAGCGGATATTGCGCACCCTATGTTCCAGGATGGGATACACACGGTCTGCCAATTGAAACAGCACTTTTGAAGAAACAAAAAATCAATCGAAAAGAGATGGATGTCGCGCAGTTTCGAAAACATTGCGAGCAATATGCATGGGAGCAAATTGAGCGGCAGCGCGTGCAATTTAAACGCCTTGGAATTCGAGGCGACTGGAAAAATCCATATGTCACCTTGAAACCAGAATATGAAGCTCAGCAAATTCGCGTCTTTGGAGAAATGGCGAAAAAGGGATATATTTATAAAGGCTTGAAGCCGGTTTATTGGTCTCCATCGAGCGAATCTGCCTTGGCAGAGGCGGAAATTGAATATTATGACAAACGCTCGCCTTCTATTTATGTTGCATTTGAAATAAAGGACGGAAAAAATGTATTAACAGATGGAGAAAAAATCGTCATTTGGACGACTACTCCGTGGACTATCCCTGCAAACTTAGGAATTGCTGTTCATCCTGATTTGGAATATTCTGTAGTGAAGGTTGGAGCTGACAAGTTTGTGATCGCATCTGCCCTGCTCGAAGAAGTGGCAAAAGAGCTGGACTGGACAGAATATGAAGTAGTGAAATCGTTTAAAGGCAAAGAGCTGGAATATGTGGTTGCGAAACACCCGTTCTATGACCGCGATTCATTAGTGATCCTTGGCGAACATGTAACGACCGACGCTGGTACAGGATGCGTCCATACAGCGCCAGGCCATGGGGAAGACGATTTTGTCGTCGGACAAAAATATAACCTAGGCGTATTATGTCCTGTCGACGAAAGAGGGTACATGACAGAAGAAGCTCCAGGGTTCGAAGGATTGTTTTATGATGACGCAAATAAAAAAATAACGGAAAAATTAGAAGAAGTAGGGGCATTGCTAAAGCTTTCATTTATTACTCACTCCTATCCACATGACTGGCGGACAAAGAAACCAACGATTTTCAGAGCAACAGCGCAATGGTTTGCGTCCATTAAAGATTTTCGAGATGAATTGCTGCAAGCAATTAAAGAAACGAAATGGATCCCTAATTGGGGAGAAATTCGCATTCATAACATGATCCGCGATCGAAGCGATTGGTGTATTTCCCGTCAGCGGGCATGGGGCGTGCCAATTCCAGTGTTTTATGGTGAAAATGGGGAGCCGATCATAACAGATGAAACGATTGAACATGTGGCAAAACTGTTCCGCGAGCACGGCTCGAACGTTTGGTTTGAACGCGAAGCAAAAGACCTGCTTCCAGAAGGATTTACACACCCTTCAAGCCCGAACGGCATTTTTACAAAAGAAACAGACATTATGGACGTTTGGTTCGATTCAGGCTCTTCTCATCAAGCAGTTTTAGTTGAACGGGAAGATTTGCAGCGTCCTGCTGATCTTTATTTAGAAGGCTCTGACCAATATCGCGGCTGGTTTAATTCATCGCTGTCTACAGCAGTTGCTGTCACTGGAAAAGCTCCATATAAAGGCGTTTTAAGCCATGGATTTGCGCTGGACGGCGAAGGACGGAAAATGAGCAAATCGCTAGGAAATGTTGTTGTTCCTGCCAAAGTGACGGAACAGTTTGGAGCAGATATTCTTCGTCTATGGGTAGCATCAGTTGATTATCAATCGGACGTTCGCGTCTCTGATGCAATCTTAAAACAAGTATCTGAAGTATATCGGAAAATTCGCAACACGTACCGTTTCTTGTTAGGAAATTTGTTTGATTTTGATCCAAATCAGCATCGTGTTTCTGTAGAAAAATTAAGAGAAGTGGATCGCTATATTCTCATTAAACTGAATAAACTAATTGCCAAAGTGCGAAAAGCATATGAAGAATATGATTTTGCATCCATCTATCATGACGTTCACAATTTCTGTACGATTGAGCTAAGCTCATTTTATCTTGATTTTGCAAAAGACATTCTGTATATTGAGGCTGCTGACAGCCATAATCGACGCTCTATCCAAACGGTTTTATATGAAGCGCTTCTTGCTCTTGTAAAGCTGATGACACCGATTTTGCCGCATACAACAGAAGAAGTATGGGGACATATTGAATCAGTTGAAGAAAAGAGCGTACAGCTTGTCGATATGCCGGAAGCTGTAGAGATTGAAGGCAGCAAAGAGATTGAAGCGAAATGGGATCAGTTTATGTCAGTTCGCGATGATGTATTAAAGGCCCTGGAAATCGCCCGAAATGAAAAAGTGATCGGCAAATCGTTAAATGCTGCTCTCATCCTTTATCCGAACGAAGAAATAAAAGAATTGTTCAATTCAATACAAGAGGACTTAAAACAGCTGTTTATTGTTTCCCAGTTAGAAATTGCCGGTGATTACAAAGATGCTCCAGAAGAAGCGCAAACATTTGATAGCATCAAAATAATTGTGAAGCAAGCGGATGGTGAGACTTGTGAAAGATGTTGGGTTGTTTCAACAGATATAGGCACTGATCAAGACCATCCGACATTGTGCAAAAGATGTGCAAGCATTGTGAAAGATCACTACAGCCATTTAGCATAGTTTTATCAGCTCCCTGTGCAAACAGGGAGTTTTTTCATTTAGCAATGCTTCCTCATAAAGAAGTGTCATAAAAAGAACGATCTTTCATTGAAATCCGTCATAGTCAATTGGAAAAGTTTTCTCGGATGCTTTTTCAAAAATGAATACTTTGCTCAAAATTGAAAGAAGAATTCAGCTTTTTAGCTTTTAAAGTGTGAATTATTTCCAAGCCGCTATTTACGTGTGTGGAAAAACTTGAATGTGATAGGAGGCAGTGCGGCGGTTACAATATAAATACAAAACAGACGAGGGGGTTTTAATAATGAATCCGCTCGATCAAATCAAAGACGAATTAACGTTAATGAAGGACGAACTTAATGCGCGGCTCGCCAAAAGTCAATTGGATGACCCGATTTTTATCCGGGATGTAAAAAATGAGCTCAACGATGTTGAGCTTGCATTGGAAAAAATGGAATATGGACTTTATGGCATATGTGAAGAAACATTGCAAAAATTGCCGCTCGAACAATTGGCACAAATTCCGACAGCCAGAACGATTCATGATTTTCTCAATATGAAATCATATTTAAAAAAAACACTAGAATATCATTAAGAAGTGAAGTGAACAAGCTTCACTTTTTTGCTTGTTCCCCTTCTTTACTGTTTGTCAAAAAATGTGCTAAAATTTGATGGAAACTTGCCAGTGAGTGGAGGAACGCAGTGTGCTTAAATATTTGATTGCATTATTTGTCATCGCTCTCGACCAATGGACAAAATGGCTGATCGTAAAAAATATGGAAATTGGCGAAAGCATTGAAATTATCAACGGATTTTTATACATAACGTCTCACCGCAATAAAGGAGCGGCTTGGGGAATATTGCAAAACCAGATGGTGTTCTTTTATGTGATTACCATTATTGTTGTCGTAGCGATTATTTATTATATGCAAAAATATGCGAAACAAAATGCAATGCTGGGGGTTGCTCTCAGCTTAATGCTTGGCGGAGCGATTGGGAATTTTATTGACCGCCTTTTCCGCAAAGAGGTGGTGGACTTTATCCATACATATATTTTCGGTTATAATTTTCCAATTTTTAATATTGCCGATTCATCTTTAACAATCGGTGTTATTTTACTTTTCATATATTTTCTATTTTTTGAAGAAAAGAAGCAAAAGGAGTAGAAAATGGAGCAATTTACTTTTGTTGTGACGGAAAAAGAGGAAAATGAACGAATAGATAAATTTTTGGCCAATAAAGATGAGAATTGGTCAAGAACGTTGGTCCAAAATTGGATCAAGGACGGGGTTGTTTCAGTAAATGAAAAATCGGTGAAGGCCAATTACAAGTGCCAAATTGGTGATGTCATCATTGTATCTGTTCCAGAACCGGAAGAGCTGGATGTCAAGCCTGAGCCGATGGAGCTTGATATATACTATGAGGATGAAGATGTCATCGTTGTCAATAAACCGCGTGGGATGGTCGTCCATCCAGCGCCGGGACACACTTCAGGAACACTTGTGAACGGTCTTTTATATCATTGTAAAGATTTGTCCGGAATTAACGGAGTCCTTCGTCCGGGAATTGTTCACCGGATTGATAAAGATACTTCAGGTTTATTAATGGTTGCCAAAAATGATTACGCTCATGAATCATTAGCAAATCAATTAATGGAAAAGAGGGTTGAAAGGAGATATAAGGCGATTGTACACGGGGTAATTCCGCACGATCATGCCACAATTGATGCTCCGATCGGCAGGGATCCAAAGGATCGGCAAAAAATGACGGTAACAAAAACAAACAGTAAAGAAGCTGTCACCCATTTTCATGTGCTGGAACGATTTTCGGATTATACATATATTGAATGTCGACTGGAAACCGGAAGAACGCATCAAATCCGCGTGCATATGAAATATATCGGTTTTCCGCTAGCCGGCGATCCAAAATATGGACCGAAAAAAACACTTCCGATTCATGGACAGGCTCTTCATGCAGGCGTACTTGGTTTTGAGCATCCAAGAACAAAAGAGTTTTTGAAGTTTGAAGCATCGCTCCCGGAAGAATTCGAAAAGATTTTGCAAATGTTAAGAAATGATCGTTGACATTTACGAGCTGCTCTGTCATAATACGTTTAGACAATACAGCATCCTTTAACTGCAGTCCCGTGAGGCTGAGAAGGAATCGTATGGCAATAGGTGAGCTATGCACAAAACCTCTCATCCTCAGGATGAGAGGTTTTTTTAACCGAAATTTGAGGTGATGAGCATGCCGGAAAAAGCGGTTGTTTTAGATGAGCAGGCGATCAGAAGGGCGCTAACTAGAATAGCCCACGAAATTATCGAACACAATAAAGGTATAGACAATTGTGTTTTGGTCGGAATCAAGACAAGGGGAATTTATCTAGCCAAACGTCTTGCAAAAAGAATAGAGGACATTGAAGGAAAAGAGATACCTGTCGGCAACCTTGACATTACTTTTTACCGGGATGATTTAACACAAAAAACAGAAAGCGGTGAACCGCTCGTTAAAGGTTCAGATATCCCGATCGATATTAACAATCGAAAAGTCATTTTAGTAGACGATGTCCTTTACACGGGAAGAACGGTACGGGCAGCGATGGATGCCATTGTTGACTACGGCAGGCCAGCGCAAATCCAGCTAGCTGTACTTGTTGACCGCGGCCATCGCGAACTGCCGATCCGAGCGGATTATGTCGGGAAAAACATACCTACTTCAAAATCAGAAAAAATTGTTGTACAGCTTTTGGAAGTAGATGAAAAAGAAAAAGTATCCATTTATGAAAATGAATAGATGTCCCTTTTAATAGCAGTCCCGTGAGGCTGCAAAGGGGTCCGAAAGGTGTATACGCTATTTGTATGCACTTTGGCAAAACCTCTTTGTGCCTCATCGGCCAAAGAGGTTTTTTTGTGCAAATTCCATAAGGAGGAAAAAACATGAAAAGAAATATTATACTAGATGTTCATGATAAACCTGATTTTATCACATGGCTCGCCTTAAGCTTCCAACATTTATTTGCCATGTTTGGAGCAACGATTCTCGTACCGTTTTTAGTCAAAATTGATCCTTCTGTTGCTTTGATTTCCAGCGGTCTCGGCACACTCGCATTTATTTTGATAACAAAAGGAAAAGTGCCGGCATATGTCGGCTCCTCCTTTGCCTTCATCACACCGTTAATTGCGGCTAAAGCTGCCGGCGGTGTAGGAGCGGCGATGATCGGCAGCTTTTTGGCAGGCCTAGTTTACGGGGTTGTCGCGCTTATCATCAAACAGACAGGATATAAATGGATTATGAAATTACTTCCAACTGTTGTCGTCGGTCCAGTAATTATGGTAATCGGACTTGGCCTTGCATCAACAGCTGTGAGTATGGCCATGAACGATCCTAAAGGACATTACAGCTTGCTTCACTTTTCAGCAGGCCTTGTTACGCTTCTGATCACCATTATAACAATGGCATTTTTTAAAGGATTTTTTAACCTAATCCCTGTATTAATCGGAATTTTCGGCGGATATGTATACTCGCTTATAATCGGTATTGTCGACTTTCAAAAAGTGGCGGAAGCCAAATGGTTTCAGCTCCCGAACTTTATCATTCCATTTGTTGATTATACACCTCACATTACATCTGAAATCATTCTGCTGATGGTTCCAGTCGCAGTGGTGACATTATCCGAGCATATCGGTCACCAAATGCTGCTAAGCCAAGTAATCGGAAAAGATTTAATCAAAGACCCTGGACTTGCCCGTTCCATTCTCGGCGACGGAGCGGCAACCATGATTGCATCTTTTATCGGTGGACCGCCGAACACGACATATGGCGAAAATATCGGCGTATTGGCGATTACAAGGATTTACAGCGTTTATGTCATTGCCGGTGCAGCTCTATTTGCAATCTTGTTTGGCTTTATTGGAAAAATTTCCGCCTTGATCAGTTCGATTCCAACTCCAGTAATGGGTGGCGTTTCAATACTGCTCTTCGGGATCATCGCATCTTCAGGATTAAGAATGATGATTGAGCATAAAGTTGATCTGAACGAAAAAAGAAACTTAATCATCACTTCCGTCATTTTAGTAATAGGAATTGGCGAAGCGATGATTAAGTTCGGGGAAAGCTTTGAGTTACACGGAATGGCATTAGCTGCAATCATTGGCGTCATTTTAAACTTTGTGCTCCCAGGTAAAAAAGAAGAACATATTTTTGACACAAATGAAGAAGATTCAGTAGCGTAGCAATCACCTTTTAAAAAAGTCCAGAGAGGCTTTCAAGGGTGTGTGGGACAAATCATGCTTCGTCATTTGCTTACACCCTGTCATGCCTTGGCAGGGTGTTTTTTTAAAATTCAAACGTCAATCGCTTTTATTTAAAGGAAAGGGGAAGAAAGCGATGAAACATTTAGTGACAATGAGCACGCTGTCAACTGAAGAGATTATTGCCATTTTGGATGAAGCGGAACGCTTTAAAATGGGAAAACGATGGAAAGTCGGAGAACAAACATTTATCGCCAACTTGTTTTTTGAGCCGAGTACGAGGACGAGGTTTAGTTTTGAAGCTGCTGAAAAAAAACTTGGACTTGACATTTTAAATGTGGATGGAGCTTCTTCAAGCATTCAAAAAGGAGAATCGTTGTACGATACTGTAAAAACTTTAGAATCAATCGGTGTCGAGGCGGTCGTCATCCGACATCCCGAGGACCGGTATTTTGACGAGCTTATCGGCCGTGTCCAAGTATCCATATTAAATGCTGGCGATGGGTGCGGACACCATCCAACGCAATGTTTGCTCGATTTGATGACAATTCGTGAAGAGTTTGGGAGTTTTAACGGATTGACGGTTTCCATCATCGGTGACATTCGCCACAGCCGTGTAGCAAGATCTGATGCAGAAGTGCTGACAAGGCTCGGGGCAACCGTATTGTTCTCTGGACCTGAAAAATTTCGGGACGACACCAATCCATACGGTACATACGTATCGATCAATGAAGCAATCGAAATGTCAGATGTTGTGATGCTCTTAAGAATCCAGCATGAACGCCACAGCGAAAAATGGACAGCTGATCAATATTTGGAGCAGTACGGATTGACAAAGGAACGGGAAAAAATGATGAAGGACCATGCGATTATTATGCACCCTGCACCGGTCAACAGAGGAGTTGAAATCGACGGAGATTTAGTAGAGTGCAGCCGATCGCGAATTTTTAAACAGATGGAAAACGGTGTATTTGTCCGCATGGCAGTTATAAAACAGGCGATTGAAAGTAAAGCACAAGGGGGAGAGAAGAAACATGTCCATTCTATTTAAAAATGCGCAATTGTTAACAGAGGAAGGCGAATTGACAAAACGGGATGTTCTTGTGGAAAACGGAATAGTCAAACAAATATCGGAAGAGATAGCTGATGGAGCGGGAGACGTGATCGATTGCAACGGAAAGCTTCTTTCCCATGGATTCATCGATCTTCACGTTCATCTGCGTGAACCGGGTGGAGAAGCGAAAGAGACGATTGCCACCGGCACGCTGGCTGCAGCGAAGGGCGGCTTTACAACCGTTGCCTCCATGCCTAATACGAAGCCGCCTATTGATACGAAAGAAAAAATGATCAATTTACAAAAGCGAATTAAAGAAACAGCAAAGGTTCGCGTTCTTCCTTATGCAGCGATCACACTTGGGCAAAGCGGAAGCGAATTAACGGATTTTGATGCATTAAAAGAGGAAGGTGCTTTTGCCTTTACGGACGATGGCGTAGGTGTCCAGTCGGCCGGCATGATGTTTCAGGCAATGAAAAAAGCGGCGGAGAAAGGATATTCAATTGTCGCGCATTGTGAAGACAATACCCTTATCAACGGCGGATCCTTCCATGATGGAGTTTTTGCAAAAAATCACGGTATATCCGGCATTCCATCTGTATGTGAATCCGTTCAAATTGCAAGAGATGTTCTGCTGGCAGAAGCTAGCGGCTGCCATTACCACGTGTGCCATATTAGTTCAAAAGAATCCGTCAGAGCCGTCAGAGACGCCAAAAAAGCAGGCATCCGCGTGACATGCGAAGTGACCCCGCATCATCTTCTTTTATGTGATGAAGATATTCCGGAGCTTAATCCGAACTTTAAAATGAATCCGCCGCTTAGAGGCAGAGAAGACAAGAAAGCATTAATCGAAGGGCTGTTGGATGGAACAATCGATTTTATTGCTACGGATCATGCGCCTCATACGATGGAGGAGAAATCTTTAGAGGTCGATAAGGCGCCGTTTGGGATCGTCGGGTTGGAAACTGCCTTTCCTCTTTTGTACACATATTTTGTCGAACGGGGCATTTTTACATTGAAACAACTTGTTGATTGGCTGACGGTAAAGCCTGCTAGAGCTTTTAACTTGGATATGGGGGAATTAAAAGAAGGCATTTCTGCAGATTTGACGCTCATTGATTTACAGGAAGAAAAAAGAATAGATGCCTCAACATTTGCATCAAAAGGAAAAAATACGCCGTTTAACGGCTGGCTTGCAAAAGGCTGGCCTGTTTTAACAATGGTGGACGGCAAAATCGTTTGGAAAAGGGGAGAGTAATATGAAACGGCAATTAGTGCTTGAAAACGGCGATGTTTTCATCGGCGATGGCTTTGGAAGCGATCGTGACATCATCGGAGAGGTTGTGTTCACAACCGGAATGACAGGCTATCAAGAAACACTTTCAGATCCTTCATATTGCGGACAAATCGTAACGTTTACTTATCCATTGATCGGCAATTACGGCATCAACCGCGACGATTTTGAGACGATCCGCCCGTTCGTGAACGGGATGATTGTGAAGGAAGCCTGTGAAGCACCCTCCAACTGGAGAAGTTTATATTCAATCAATGATTTTCTCATAGAAAACGATATTCCTGGCATCAGTGGAATCGATACAAGAAGGCTGACTAGAATTATCCGCAACTACGGAACGTTAAAAGGTGCAATCTGTTCAGCTGAGGCGGATCCAAAGCAAGTGGCTGAGAAATTAAGAGAAACGGAGCTGCCGCGCAATCAGGTGGAAATTGTATCGACGAAAAGACCATATCAAAGTCCAGGAAGAGGAAAAAGAGTGGTTGTTGTAGATTTTGGCATGAAGCATGGAATCTTAAGAGAATTAAACAGCCGAAATTGCGACTCGATCGTCGTTCCATATGATACATCTGCGGAGGAAATATTGCGATTGAAGCCTGACGGCGTTTTGCTTACAAACGGACCTGGAGATCCGCAAAACGTTCCAGAAGCAATTGAAATGCTGCGCGATCTTATCGGGAAAACCCCTATCTTTGGAATATGTTTAGGGCATCAGCTGCTCGCTTTAGCATGCGGTGCGAAAACAGAAAAATTAAAATTCGGCCACCGCGGCTCAAACCATCCAGTGAAGGATTTAAAAACTGGGAAAGTGTATATGACTTCCCAAAATCACGGCTATGCTGTAAGCATCGAATCCATTAGGAATACAGAGCTTGAAGTAACACATGTTGCACTGAACGACGGAACAGTTGAAGGATTGAGACATCGCGTGCATCCTGCTTTCGCTGTTCAATACCATCCGGAAGCATCGCCGGGACCTGAGGATGCCAATCCATTGTTTAATCAATTTATCGAGCTGATGGAAAAGACTGCTCAAAGGGGGAATCTCAATGCCTAAGCGGAAAGATATTCAGAAAATTTTAGTTATCGGATCAGGACCGATTATTATCGGACAAGCGGCGGAGTTTGACTATTCGGGAACACAGGCGTGCTTAGCATTGAAAGAGGAAGGATATGAGGTTGTTCTTGTCAACTCGAACCCAGCGACAATTATGACGGATACGGAAATTGCCGACAAAGTGTATATGGAGCCGCTCACTCCGAGCTTTGTTGCCAAAATCATCCGCAAGGAAAGGCCGGATGCGATCCTGCCGACTCTCGGCGGACAGACTGGACTAAACTTGGCGGTCGAGCTTCATAAAATGGGTGTTTTAGAAGAGTGCGGCGTTGAAATTTTAGGAACTAAGCTTTCAGCCATTCAAAAAGCTGAAGACCGTGAACTGTTCCGCGAGCTTATGAAGGAGCTGAATGAACCGGTGCCGGAAAGCGCCATAATTCATGAGCTTGAAGAAGCGTTTCATTTTGTGGAGCAAGTCGGCTATCCGGTGATCGTCCGGCCTGCATATACACTTGGCGGGACCGGAGGCGGCATTTGTCACGATGAGGAAGAACTGATTGAAATTGTCACAAACGGTTTAAAGCTCAGCCCTGTTCATCAATGTCTGCTCGAAAAAAGCATTGCCGGCTACAAAGAAATCGAATATGAAGTGATGCGGGACTCAAAAGACAATAAAATCGTTGTCTGCAACATGGAAAATATTGACCCCGTCGGCATTCATACAGGCGATTCGATCGTTGTGGCGCCCAGCCAAACGATTTCAGACAGAGAATACCAGTTGCTCAGAAACGTGTCATTAAAAATTATCGGAGCTCTTGGCATCGAAGGCGGCTGCAATGTTCAGCTTGCTCTTGATCCGGATAGTTTTCAATATTACGTTATCGAAGTGAACCCGCGGGTTAGCCGCTCATCTGCCCTTGCATCAAAAGCGACAGGATATCCGATTGCGAAACTCGCAGCGAAAATTGCCGTCGGTTTGACGTTAGATGAAATCATCAATCCAGTGACAGGGAAAACATTTGCTTGCTTTGAACCGGCGCTTGATTATGTTGTCACGAAAATACCGCGATGGCCGTTTGATAAATTTGAATCAGCCAACCGTGTGCTTGGCACTCAAATGAAAGCAACCGGTGAAGTCATGGCGATCGGCCGCACGTTTGAAGAATCGTTGTTAAAAGCTGTTCGTTCTCTCGAAGCAAGCGTCTACCATTTAACATTGAAAGAAAACGATGTCTCAGATGAAATGATTGAAAAGCGAATCAAGAAAGCAGGGGATGAACGAATCTTTTACATCGGCGAAGCGCTGAGAAGGGGTTTTTCCGTTGAGCAAATTCATCAATGGAGCAAAATCGACCGCTTTTTCTTGAATAAGATAAACAACATTATCGAATATGAACGAGAACTGAAAAAATCTCCATTTGATGTAAACGTGTTGAGAAAAGCAAAGCAACTCGGATTTTCTGATCACTTTATCGCTTCGTTATGGAATACAGATGAATCGGAAGTTTATGAGTTTCGGAAAAAACAAGGAATTGTTCCAGTTTACAAAATGGTTGATACGTGCGCAAGCGAGTTTGAATCCGAGACGCCTTACTTTTACGGCACATATGAAGAAGAAAATGAATCGATTGTGACTGAACGAAAAAGTGTTGTCGTGTTAGGTTCAGGGCCGATTCGAATCGGGCAGGGTATTGAGTTCGATTATGCAACAGTTCACTCTGTTTGGGCGATTCGCGAAGCAGGATATGAAGCAATCATTATCAATAACAATCCAGAAACGGTGTCAACGGATTTCAGCATTTCCGACAAGCTGTATTTTGAACCGCTGACGATCGAAGATGTCATGCATATTATCGACTTGGAGAAACCGATTGGCGTTGTCGTCCAATTCGGCGGGCAAACGGCAATCAATTTGGCAGGCAAGCTGGCAAAACGAGGTGTCAAAATATTAGGAACAAGCCTGGAAAATTTAGATCGGGCGGAAGACCGCGACAAGTTCGAACAAGTGCTTGAAGCTTTGGAAATACCACAGCCTGTAGGGAAAACGGCTCTATCCGTCGCTGAAGCGGTGGAAATTGCGGAAGAAATCGGCTATCCGGTGCTTGTCCGTCCTTCCTATGTGCTTGGCGGCCGGGCGATGGAAATTGTCTACCATAAAGAAGAATTGCTCCATTATATGGAACATGCAGTAAAAATTAATCCGGAACATCCCGTTTTAATTGATCAATATTTAACCGGAATAGAAGTGGAAGTTGATGCGATTTCAGACGGTAAACATGTGCTCATTCCGGGCATTATGGAGCATATTGAGCGGGCAGGCGTGCACTCAGGGGACTCGATAGCGGTTTACCCGCCGCAAACGTTATCTGATCAGTTGAAAACAGAACTTGTTGATTATACGATTCGTTTGGCAAAAGGGCTGAATATTGTCGGACTGCTAAACATTCAATTTGTAATTGCTGACGGGCGGGTATACGTATTGGAAGTGAACCCAAGATCAAGCAGAACAGTTCCGTTTCTAAGTAAAATTACCGGAATTCCGATGGCTAAGCTTGCGACAAAGGTGATACTCGGTGCTAGCTTGCCGGAACTCGGTGTGAAAACAGGGCTTGCAAAAGAGCCGAAAGGTGTATTTGTGAAGGTGCCGGTATTTTCATTTGCGAAGTTGCGCCGTGTAGACATTACGCTTGGACCAGAAATGAAATCAACTGGGGAAGTAATCGGAAAGGATGCCACCTTTGAAAAGGCTCTTTATAAAGGCTTTGTTGCAGCCGGTACGAATATTTACGAGCACGGATCAGTGCTGCTTACGATTGCTGATAAGGACAAAAACGAGGCTTTAGAAATTGCGGGCAGATTTCGCAATATCGGCTATCAACTGCTGGCGACGGAAGGAACCGCAAAGTTTCTAGAAGAGAACGGCATAAAAGCAAAGGTTGTCAGCAAAATCGGATCACGCGGCGACAACATTTTGGATGTGATACGCAATGGAAAAGCGCAATTTGTCATCAACACGCTGACGAAAGGAAAGCAGCCTGAGCGCGACGGCTTCAGAATCAGAAGGGAATCGGTTGAAAACGGTGTGCCGTGCCTCACTTCTTTAGACACTGCAAGGGCAATTTTACGCGTGCTTGAATCGATGGCTTTTACGGTTGAAAATCTCTCCGAACATAATAGGTAAAGAAGGTGATCCAATGATCAAAGCTTGGATGGAAATCATCAGCAACAGGCCAATTGCGAAAAACATTTATAAAATGGAATTAAAAGGAGAGCTCGTTCAACGCATTACTCGTCCGGGACAATTTGTTCAAATAAAAGTGGATGACAGTTTTGATCTGTTATTAAGAAGACCGATCAGCATTGCCGAATACAATGCCGAAAAAAACACGATGACATTAATTTATCGGGCAGAAGGCGCCGGAACGAAAAGATTGTCCAGAAAAAAAGCAAGTGAGCTTGTCGATGTTTTCGGACCGCTCGGAAACGGTTTTCCGGTTGAAGAAACGAAGGAAAAAGCATTGCTTGTCGGTGGCGGCATTGGCGTTCCCCCTCTTTATGAATTGTCGAAGCAGCTTGTTCAAAATGGAGTGGAAGTTGTCCATGTATTAGGATTTTCAACAAAGGCGGCGGTGTTTTACGAACAAGAGTTTAAGGAGCTGGGCGAAACGTTTGTGGCGACAGTTGACGGCACATTCGGCGCAAAAGGAACCGTTATGGATATCATCAATGAACAACGCTTCACATTTGAAACGCTCTATACATGCGGACCAACTCCGATGTTAAAAGCGATAGAAGAAGCATTTCCGCATAAAAAAGTGTTTTTGTCCCTGGAAGAAAGAATGGGCTGCGGAATCGGCGCTTGCTTTGCCTGTGTCCGCCGTACGAAAACCGATGCAAATGATTCGGGCTATAAGAAAATCTGTACCGACGGGCCTGTTTTTCGAATCGGGGAGGTGATGTTGGAATGTTAACTGTTAAGCTTCCTGGTCTTGAGTTAAAAAATCCGATCATGCCCGCATCAGGATGCTTCGGCTTTGGCCGCGAATTTGCTAAGCTGTACGATTTATCCAAGCTTGGCGCGATCATGATCAAAGCAACAACGCTTGAGCCTAGATTCGGAAATCCAACACCAAGGGTGGCGGAAACGCCGTCGGGAATGCTCAATGCCATCGGGTTGCAAAATCCCGGATTAAAAAAAGTGATGGAGGAAGAGCTTCCTTGGCTTTCTCAATTTGATGTTCCGATCATTGCGAACATTGCCGGCTCGACTGTTGAAGAATATGTGGAAGTGGCAAAAGAAATCAGTAAAGCGCCTAACGTAAAAGCACTTGAACTAAACATTTCTTGTCCGAATGTTAAACAAGGGGGGATCATGTTCGGAACAGTTCCTGAAGTAGCCGGACATTTAACAGAAGCTGTGAAAAACGTTTCTTCAGTACCGGTTTATGTCAAGCTTTCTCCAAATGTAACTGACATTGTCGCCATGGCAAAAGCGGTGGAAAAAGCGGGAGCAGACGGAATTACGATGATCAACACGCTCCTCGGCATGCGGATCGATGTGAAAACAGGCCGGTCGATTATTGCTAATGGAACAGGCGGGCTTTCTGGACCTGCTGTCAAGCCGATTGCCGTTCGTATGATCTATCAGGTTTCCCAAAGTGTAGAAATCCCGGTCATCGGCATGGGAGGAATTATGAATGTCGATGATTGCATAGAATTTTTGCAGGCAGGAGCAAAGGCAGTCGCAATTGGTACAGCGAATTTTGTCAATCCTTACGTCTGTGTTGAACTTATTGATGCGTTGCCGAATCGGCTGAAAGAATTAGGCTTTGATCATGTGAATGAATGTGTCGGAAGGAGCTGGAAAGATGAAAAATCGTCCTCTAATTCTTGCCCTTGATTTTGATACGAGAGAAAAAGCATTGCAGTTTGTGCAAATATTTGAGGAGCCTTTATTTGTTAAAGTGGGGATGGAACTTTTTTATCAAGAAGGCCCTTCTATCATCGAAGAATTACAGCGAAGCGGTCATCAAATATTTCTTGATTTGAAGCTGCATGATATACCAAATACCGTGAAACAAACGATGAAAGGACTTGCCAAGCTCGGAGTCGATTTGATCACTATTCACGCTGCGGGAGGTAGAGACATGATGGAAGCAGCGATAGAAGGGCTGGAGGCGGGAGCTCAGTGCGGAAATAAGCGTCCACATGTTGTCGCTGTCACCCAGCTGACAAGCACTTCCAGCGAGATGCTAAAAAATGAACTTCTCATTGAAAAGCCGCTGCTTGAGACGGTTTTACATTATGCGGAAAATGCAAAAAAAAGCGGGATGAGCGGTGTTGTTTGTTCTGTCCATGAAGTAAGCGAAATAAGAAAAACGTGCGGTCCATCTTTTCTGACTGTTACGCCTGGAATTCGTTTAGCAAAAGATAGAGCACAGGATCAAGTCCGCATTGCGACGCCAAAATTTGCAAAGGAACAAGGCGCATCAGCCATTGTTGTCGGCAGGACAATTACAAAAGCAGAGGATCCTATTGCAGCCTACAATGAGGTAAAAAAAGAATGGGAGGGTAAGGTGGAATGAAAAAGGAAATCGCCAAACATTTGCTAGAAATTGAAGCAGTTACTCTCAGACCAAATGAACCGTTTACGTGGGCAAGCGGAATAAAATCGCCCATTTATTGCGACAATCGTTTGACTCTATCGTATCCGAAGCTCCGCAAAATCATTTATAAAGGACTAGCTCAACTAATCAGTGAGCATTTTTCCGATGCTGAATTAATTGCTGGAACTGCAACAGCCGGTATTCCCCATGCGGCATTAGTTGCTGAAGAGCTGGGATTGCCTATGTGTTATGTGCGCAGCACACCGAAAAAGCATGGGAAGGGAAACCAAATAGAAGGAAAAGTGAGGGAAGGACAAAAAGCTGTTGTAATCGAAGACTTGATTTCAACAGGGGCAAGCTCCTTAAAAGCTGTTGAAGCACTAAGAAATGCTGGCTGTCAAGTACTAGGTGTCGCCGCAATTTTTACCTACGGTCTTCCTCAAGGAAAGCAAAACTTTGCCAATGCTGGCATTCCGGCGATCGCATTAAGTGATTATGACACTTTAATCCAAGTGGCTTTGGATGTGCAAATGATTTCAAAAGAGGATCTCGACCGCTTGTCATTATGGCGAAAAAATCCTGAAAACGACAGTTGGCTCGAAAAAGTTTAACCTTTCATATAATATTTAATTCCAATCAAAAAACTCGGGTTGACTTTTAGGAAAATTATGATAAAATTTGATAGCATATAGCACGTTCTTGAAAGGAACACTGTGAATCTTCTAACCTAATTTTTTAAGTACAAAATGTCATTTGTACAAATGAAAGAAAAGAAGGATTATATAAAAAGCTGTCTCAATAAACCGCTGACTAGACGACTAGAGGCGGTTTTCAATCCTTTTATTGAACGCGCTCTATTCCTTTTCTAATAAGGGGGAAAGGCGAATGCTTACGTACGAAACCTGGGCGGAACCTGATCTCGTGTTTGATGAGACATCGGACACAAAAGGTGCCCTAGAGGTGTTGGAATGGGCATATTCAACATATAAAGATGATATTGTGTATTCGTGCAGCTTTGGAATTGAAGGGATTGTACTCATTGATTTAATATCGAAGGTCAATCCGACCGCACGGATTGTCTTTTTGGACACAGGGCTGCATTTTAAAGAAACCTATGATTGCATAGAAAAAGTAAAAAATCGATATCCAGATTTAAATATAGAATTAAAAAAACCAGAGATCACATTAGAAGAGCAAAAAGAGCAATATGGAGATAAGCTTTGGGAGAAAGATCCGAATCTTTGCTGTCACATCCGGAAAGTGGTTCCATTAAGGGAGACGCTTGAACCAGTAAAAGCATGGATTTCAGGATTAAGAAGAGAACAATCGCCGACAAGAAAACATGTAAACTATATTAATAAAGATGAGAAATTCCAAAAGGTGAAAATTTGCCCTCTCATCCACTGGACCTGGAAGGAAGTTTGGCGATATGTTTATAAACATGATTTGCCTTATATCGTCTTACATGATCAAGGTTATCCTTCCATTGGCTGCCAGCCTTGTACTCAGCCAGCCATTAACATGGATGATCTGCGTTCTGGAAGATGGGTCGGCCATCAAAAGCTTGAATGCGGATTACATGAGAGTACAAGTGTGACAAAATAATGGAAGCCTATAACCATTAGAGGAAGCGGTGCGGCGGCAGCGGGTGCTGCCTGTCGTACAGGAGCGGTAAAAACATATCGCTTTTTCCTCCATTCGGACTGCTGGAATTTGGTCGGTGGAGGTGAAGGTTGCTAAACCGTCTGCTTCGGCTTCATCGATAATTGATTCAATCATTTTATATTTGGTGTTTGTTCAATCAAAATATGAATATCACTTACAAGTAAAGTGACAGTTTGATCTACAGCAGGCCTTTTTCCGCAGATAATGCTTTATAAAAACTCGTCATAAAAAATAAAGTTTTGAAGACTCGTTTCATGAAATGATTCCAATTGTTCAAGCTTTTTTTCTCGTTTTTGATGATGGCGTATCGCAACGATTTAGATTTATTTAGCGGCTAAGGCTAAAAATTTTTTCAATAAAAGCCTAGTAAATAAATATGAATATAGGAATATATGGCGTAGCAAGGAGGAGATCAAATGGGGATTGCACCGCACGGAGGAACATTAATCAATCGCTATAATCCAGAATACAATTATTCTCATATTCAAGAAGCAATTGAATTGGATAATATCGGGCTCTCTGACTTAGAGTTAATCGGTATTGGAGCATTTAGTCCATTAACGGGTTTTTTAACTAAAAAAGATTATGATAGTGTTGTCGAAAACATGCGTCTTGCCAATGGTATAGTTTGGAGCATTCCAATTACACTTCCTGTTGAAGAAGAACAAGCTGATCGCTTCGACATTGGAGATGAAGTTAAGCTGACATTTAACGGAGAAGTATACGGTGTGATCAAAGTGGAAGATAAATATAAGCCGGATAAACAAAAAGAAGCGGAATATGTTTATCGGACAAAAGATGAAGAGCACCCAGGAGTTGCTAAATTGTATGAGCGTCCACCTGTCTATCTTGGCGGGGATGTCGTGTTAGTAAAGAAAACGGAAAAGCCGTTTCCAAACGAAACATTTGAACCAGCGGAATCTCGAGCTGCTTTTGAACGTTTCGGCTGGAATACAGTCGTAGGGTTTCAAACGAGAAATCCTGTTCACCGGGCGCATGAATACATTCAAAAAACAGCTCTTGAAACCGTAGACGGATTATTTCTGCAGCCGCTTGTCGGCGAAACAAAAAAGGATGATATTCCTGCGGATATTCGCATGGAAAGCTATCGAGTTCTGTTGGAAAATTACTATCCAAAAGATCGTGTTCTGTTAGGAATTTTTCCAGCCGCCATGCGCTATGCCGGACCAAGGGAAGCGATATTCCATGCTATCGTTCGAAAAAATTATGGGTGTACGCATTTCATCGTTGGAAGAGACCATGCAGGGGTTGGAAATTATTATGGAACATATGATGCGCAGAAAATCTTTTTCAACTTTACAAAAGAGGAATTAGACATTACGCTGCTGTTTTTTGAACACAGCTTTTATTGTAAAAAATGCGACGGCATGGCTTCCCATAAAACATGCCCGCATTCTGATGACGACCGTGTCATTTTATCAGGCACAAAAGTAAGGGAAAAACTTCGAAACGGTGAGCCGCTGCCAAACACTTTCAGCCGTCCGGAAGTTGTGGAAGTGCTTGTAAAAGGTCTGCGCCAAGAAGCATTGCAAAAATGAGGTGGAATTAACGTGACAAGCAAAAATATTGTATGGCATCATCATTCCGTCACAAAAGAAGAGCGGAGGAAAAAGTCGGGGCATCACAGCTTTGTTCTATGGTTTACCGGATTGTCCGGTTCCGGCAAATCAACGTTAGCCAATGCATTAAACCAAAAGCTGTTCAATGAAAATATTTCGTCTTACGTACTAGATGGAGACAACGTTCGCCATGGGTTGAACAAAGATTTAGGATTTTCGGAATTGGACCGAAAAGAAAACATTCGGCGCATTGGAGAAGTTGCAAAATTATTTGTAGACAGCGGTCAAGTTGTTTTGACAGCCTTTATTTCTCCATATAAAGAAGATCGGGAGTTAGTAAGAAATTTGCTCGAGCATGATGAGTTCATTGAAATATATGTTAAATGCTCATTATCAGAATGTGAAAAACGAGATCCGAAAGGGCTGTACAAAAAAGCGAGAAACGGTGAAATAAAACATTTTACAGGTATCGACGATCCATATGAAGAGCCTGAAAATCCTGAAATCATTGTTCATTCTGAGGAATGGTCAGTAGAAGAAAGTGTTGAACATATTTTTCAATATTTAAAAAATCGAAAGTTCCTATAATTTTAAACATTGGGGGAGTTGCAATGGCACATGAAAAAGTATGGGCTAACAATGAAAATTTAAATAAGTTTGAATTAAAAAAGCTTGAAAAAGACGGATTGGATATTTTGGAAGAAATCGACACCTTTGCGAAAAACGGCTTTGCTTCCATTCCGGAAGAAGATTGGGATTTGCTCAAATGGGCGGGGCTGTATCTTCAACGGCCTAAAAAAGACGGTTATTTTATGATGCGGATCAAAGTACCGACGGGAATATTAAACTATGAACAAGTCGTTGCACTCGCAGGGATTTGCAGAGATTTTGGCCGGGATCTATTTGATATTACAACTCGTCAAGCCATTCAATTCCATTGGCTGGAAATCGAGAACATTCCGGAAATATTTAGACGCTTGGATGAAGTCGGTCTAACAACGGTAGGCGCCTGTGGCGACATCGCCCGCAACGTGATTGGAAATCCTCTTGCGGGCATTGACCCGGAGGAGCTTTTGGACACAGAGCCGATTGTGCGAGAAATTCATCAATTTTTCCATAAAAATAGAGATTTTTCCAATTTGCCAAGAAAATATAAAATTTCGATTAGTGCAAGCTACTACAATTCCGGACATGCCGAAATCAATGATTTAGCTTTCATACCAGCTACAAAAGAGATTGACGGAAAGCTTGTGAAAGGCTTTCATGTAAAGGTCGGTGGCGGACTATCATCAAAACCGCATTTGGCCCAACCATTGAACATTTTCGTAACCCCGGATAAAGTGAAGGATGTTGCCATTGCGGTCACAACCATCTTCCGTGATTACGGCTATCGTGAGAAAAGACACCGCGCCCGTCTAAAATTTTTAGTTGCCGATTGGGGTGTAGAAAAATTCCAAGAAAAACTGCTTGAACTGACAGGTCCGCTTCCGGAGAGAGGAAACGATGAAACAAAAGGCTGGAATGCAGGATATTTTTACGGCGTTCATCCGCAAAAGCAAAAAGGCTTGAATTACATCGGCTTTAATGTTCCGCTCGGAAGACTTTATTCCGAGGAAGTGCTGGAGATCGCCAGAATTTCCAAAAAATACGGAAATGGACAAATCCGAACTTGCAATACACAAAATATTGTGATTCCGAACGTTCCGGATGATCAAGTTGAAGCTTTGCTGGCAGAAGAAATTTTTCAAAAGGGCAGAATTACCATCAAGCCGAAATCATTCATTGGTTATGCCGTTTCCTGCACTGGAACGGAATTTTGCAACCTTGCGCTTGTTGAAACGAAACAGCGGATGAAAACAATTGTCGAATATTTGGATCAAGAATTAGAATTGGATGTACCTGTTCGGATGCACATCACAGGCTGCCCGAATTCATGCGGTCAGCGGCAAATCGCGGACATCGGTCTGCAAGGCGTTTTGATGAGAACAAAAGATAAAAAAATGGTCGATGCCTACGAAATTCATGTTGGCGGAACGCTTCTTGACGGCGGTCGATTTAATGAAAAATTGAAAGGAAAAATTGAGGCAGAGAAGCTTCATTTAGTGTTGAAAGATTTTCTGCAATATTTCAAAGAAACGAAGCTGGCCGGCGAAACCTTTTTAGAATATTATGATCGCGTCGGCATTGAACCTTTGCAGGCGAAGCTCGATGAGATTTTGGAACCTCTCGGAGCTTAAATGGGGTGTCAGCATGTATTTGTATCGCTTTCTTGTAAAAACGAAGGAGAAGGAAATTCCAGTAATCATCGCGGCCGAAAATGATTTGAAAGCATTCGAGCAAGTAGATGTTGAGCTTGAAAAATTTTATTTAAAGGTTCTTGATATTGAAGATGTTACGTTGTACGAAAAGAAAAAAATACGAAAAAGTGCAGGGTTTGTGATTGATGAAAGCGACGTGACGCTCTGTACGTAGTGGGGGAGATCAGCGTGGGAAAAGTGTATATTGTCGGAGCAGGCCCAGGAGATCCAGAATTAATCACAATAAAAGCGATGAAGGCGATTCAGAAGGCGGATGTGATTTTATATGACAGGCTTGTCAACAAAGAGCTCCTTGCTTATGCAAAAAAAGAAGCGGATCTCATTTATTGCGGCAAATTGCCAAATTACCATACGATGCGCCAAGAGACGATCAATAAGTTTTTAGTGAAGTATGCCCAGGCGGGCAAAATCGTAACGCGGTTAAAAGGAGGCGACCCCTATCTGTTTGGCAGAGGGGGGGAGGAAGCGGAAGTATTGGTGCAAAAACGAATTCCTTTTGAAGTGATCCCCGGGGTTACGGCTGCTTCCGCCGCTTCCGCCTATGCTGGCATCCCGCTTACGCATCGCAACATCAGCGCTTCGTGTGCATTTATTACCGGACATAGAGCAGGGGATTGGACAATTAAAGAGGAAACGATTCGTTTAATGAAAGCAGCGGACACCGTTGCCGTCTATATGGGTGTGAAAAATATTGCGGAAATCCAAGACATGATTATACGAAGCGGGAAGGATCAAAATACGCCTGTTGCCTTTATTGAATGGGCGACTACGGAAGAACAACGCACAGTAACGACAACCGTGAAGGAAATGGCGAAATCGGCAGAAGAAAATTGTATTTCCAATCCATGCATGATTATTATCGGCGAAGTCGTTCGTTTTCATGACCAGTTGAACTGGTTTGAGAAGCAGATGAGCAACATCGATTTTACAACAGGGGTTTCGTTATGAAAAAAGGGGTTCTGTATATCTTTCACGGCAGTCGGTTGCGAGATTCTAGAGAAGAGGCGATTCATTTTTTCAATGAAGTGAAGGCGAGCCTGCCATACGAGATTCAAGAAATCTCTTTCCTTGAGCTTGCAAAGCCTACCATTGAGGAAGGATTTGCATCCTGTTTCGCAAAAGGAGCTGCTCATATTGCGGTAATCCCAGTGCTGTTACTAGCTGCCGGCCATGCCAAACAAGATATACCAGCTATTCTTTCGACATTGCAGACAAATTATCCGGAAGCAATGATCTCCTATGGCATGCCTTTTGGCGTTGATGAATTGATGCTAGAGGCAGTGGAAGACAGAATTAAACGCGTTTTGAATAGACCGAAAAAGTCTAGAATGATTTTGATCGGTCGAGGAAGCCGGGATGTGGAAATGAAGCAAGATTTTTTAACGATTGGCCGCATGCTTGAAGAGCGATTGGAAGTACCGGTGACGTGCTGCTATTTAACCGCAGCTTCTCCTCTTTTTCAAGATGTTGTTCAATCCGTTCCAAAAATGCCGGAAGAAGAAATAATTTTTGTGCCTTATTTATTGTTTACAGGTCTATTGTTAAAAGGAGTTCAAAAGGAAATCGAGCAATTGCAAAGAGTAACAAATAAAAAGATTATGTTAACTGATCATATCGGAAACCATTCAGCTGTTAAAGAGCTGCTTCGCGTCAGAGTTGAAGAGGCTTTGCAGCAAGAGCAGAGGATAAATATTTGAAAAAGGAAACCGTGTTATGAATGGTTTCCTTTTTCTCTGTACTGAAATGAGGCGTACATAATTTTTCATGATTAGAGCTAGTGAAGGCGACATTCCAGATGATCAACGTTGTTAATGGAGTAAGAGTTTCATAAAAGAAGCTTATAAAAGCAGAAGGAGAAGCAGAAAAAACGTCTATTGTTTTTTCAACTTCAGCACGAGCTCTTCATCAGGCGTCACATAGACCGTTTGCTGATTTTCATATATGACAAACCCAGGCTTGGCGCCATTCGGTTTTTTTACATAGCGCACTTTTGTATAATCGACAGGTACGGAGCTTGATTGGCGCGCTTTGCTGAAATAAGCTGCCAGATTCGCTGCCTCTAAAATGGTCTGTTCAGACGGATCTTTTTTCCGGATGACAACATGGGAGCCCGGTATGTCCTTTGTATGAAGCCAAATATCGTCTCTAGCAGCAACCCGGTTCGTCAAGTATTCGTTTTGCTTGTTGTTTTTGCCGACTAATATTTCAGCTCCGTCGCTGGACAGATAAGCTTCTAAAACAGGTTTAGCATTTTTTTTCTTCTGGATGTTCGCTCTTTTTTTCAAATATCCCCCTTCAATCAATTCTTCTCGAATTTCCTCTAAGTCTTTAGGAGAAGCTGTTTCAAGCTGCTGGAGAAGCCGGTCAAAATATTCGATTTCTTGTTCTGCTTTTTCGATTTGCGATTTGACAACTAAAACGGAATTTTTGGCTTTTTGATATTTTTGGAAATAACTTTGGGCGTTTTCAGAAGGAGTTTTCAAAGGATCAAGCGGAATTTTGATCTTTTGTCCATCCTCGTCATAATAGTTGATAACTTCGACTTCTTTATCCCCTTTTTTCACTGCATGCATGTTCGCTGTCAATAGTTCGCCGTAAAGCTGTAGCGTATTTGCTTTTTCAGCCTCTTTGAGCGTGTGTTTTAGCTTTTGGATTTTCGTTTCATTCTTTTTTCGCTCGTTGATGATGAAGCGTTCTAAATCCTGTCCTTGCTGCTTCACTCGATCGCGTTCCGCTTTCGAGTAAAAATATCGGTCTAGCAATTCGCTTATGGTAGAAAATGTTTTCCTTTCTCCTTTTACATGCTCTAAAGGCAAAATATAAAAATATTCTTTATTTAAAGTTTTTGTCATTTGCGGAACAATGCTTCCGCTTTTTATTTGATTTAAAACGGACATAAGCGTTCTGGCAACCGATTCCTTATTGGCGATTCCAGAGCGGTAGACGATTTCTTTTGCCAACAGAGGCGAGATGCCAGCAAATTGGTCGACAATTTGTTTTTCCAATTTTCCTGAAAACAGATCAATTTTTTTCAAAACCGTTTCTTCTGAAGCATGAAAAGGATTCAATTTGCCTTGGTCTGGAGGAAAAACATATGCGTGTCCGGGCAAAACAGAGCGATGGCGATTGACTGCAGCTGATACATGTTTGATGCTGTCAATGATCATCTTCTTTTCTTGATCGACTAAGATGATGTTGCTATGTTTTCCCATGATCTCGACAAATAATTGTTTCCTGGTGATATCCCCTAATTCATTGCGGGATCTCATTTGCAGCATGACGATTCGATCAAGTCCGACCTGGCTGATTTCCTCAATGATGCTTCCTTCCAAATGCTTTCTTAAAACCATACAGAACATCGGCGGTTCTTGCGGATTATCATAGTTGGAGGCTGTAAGATGAATGCGCGCAAAATTGGGATGATTGGATATAAGCAGACGATAATTTTTACCTTTCTGACGAATTTGCAAGATAAGATCGTGCTTAGAAGGCTGATGAATTTTTGTGATTTTTCCGCCTTCAAGCTCTTGTTTCAATTCTCTTTGAACACAATATGTAAAAATGCCGTCAAAAGACATATTTGCTCACCCTTTTTCCATGAAGTCCAAGAAAAAACTTACTAAATTATAACATGTTTTAGGACAAGGCTGAATATGTTGTTCTTAGAGCGTGTATCAAAAGGTGAAAAGGGGTGAAACAGAAATTCATGAAATGGCATGAATTGACAGAAGAAGAAGCAATTCAATCATTGAATGTCGATATAAAAAAAGGATTATCAGAAAAAGAAGCAGAAAACCGCAGAAAAAAATTAGGATACAATGAGCTTGCAGAAGGAAAACGGCAATCAAATCTTTTGTTATTTTTCGGCCAGTTTAAAGATTTCATGGTTCTTGTTTTAATTGCGGCAACCGTCATTTCCGGCCTTTTAGGAGAGTATATTGATGCAGTTGCCATTATTGCGATTGTGATTTTGAACGGAGTTCTTGGATTTATTCAAGAGAAAAAGGCAGAGAAGTCTCTTGCTGCATTAAAAGAACTGTCAAGCCCGCAGACTACTGTATTGCGCAGCGGGAAGTGGATGAAGATCCCTTCGAGAGAAATTGTCGTAGGGGACTGCATTAAATTTAAAAGCGGCGATCGAATCGGAGCTGATGTGCGTCTCATTCAAGTATCAAGCCTTGAAGTCGAGGAGTCGGCACTAACTGGCGAATCCGTCCCTGTTGGAAAACATACACGCCCATTAAAAGGGAATCAAGGATCCGTTGGCGATATGCAAAATATGGCCTTTATGGGCACGCTTGTAACAAGAGGAAGCGGAGTCGGCGTTGTCGTGGCTACAGGCATGAAAACGGCAATGGGGCAAATTGCAGATTTGCTGCAAACCCAGGAGCAGCAATTGACACCGATGCAGAGAAAATTAGAAGAGCTGGGCAAAGTTTTAATTGTTGTAGCTCTTCTCTTGACGGTATTAGTAGCAGGAATCGGAGTCATGCAAGGACATGCTGTTTATGAAATGTTTTTGGCGGGGGTCTCGCTGGCAGTGGCGGCGATTCCTGAAGGCTTGCCGGCGATTGTTACGGTTGCATTGGCATTGGGCGTCCAGCGGATGATCAAGAAAAATTCAATTGTCCGAAAGCTTCCAGCTGTTGAAACACTCGGATGTGCAACCGTCATTTGTTCAGATAAAACAGGAACAATGACTCAAAACCAAATGACTGTGACAGACATTTGGATAAGCAATAAATCATGGAAGGTAACAGGTGCGGGCTATCAGCCTGCTGGGGAGTTTTTTGAAAACGGAAAAAAAATTGATCCGGCTGCTCATAAACCGTTGAAGCAAATGTTAATGTTTGGAATGCTTGCTTCAACATCTGATATTATTGAAACAAATGGAGAATATTCCCTTGATGGCGACCCGACGGAAGGCGCGTTGATCGTGGCTGGCATGAAAGCGGGGCTATCAAAATCAAAATTATTGAAGCAATTTCATATTATGCGAGAATTTCCTTTTGACTCCGACCGAAAAATGATGTCCGTCATTGTTCAAGATAAAGACGGAAAATGCTTTGCAGTTGCAAAAGGAGCTCCAGATGTTATATTAGAACGTTCGACACATGTTCTTTGGCACGATAGAAAAGAACGTTTAACGGAACAGCGAAAAAATGACATTCAAAAGGCGATTTTTCATCAGGCAAACGAAGCATTAAGAACGATAGCAGTTGCATACAAACCGCTTCATACAGGATCTCTACCCCAAGCTGAAGCGGAATCTTCTCTTATTTTCATTGGCATACAAGGAATGATTGACCCGCCAAGACCAGAAGTGAAACAAGCGGTGAAGGAATGCGGTGAAGCAGGCATTAAAACTGTCATGATAACAGGCGATCATGTTATTACCGCACAAGCTATCGCAAAAGAACTAGAAATATTGCCGCCCAACGGTAAAGTAATGGACGGATCATCTTTGTCCAAGCTCACGATTGAAGAATTGGAAGAAGTAGTTGATGATATTTACGTATTTGCCAGAGTTTCTCCGGAGCATAAATTGAAAATTGTGAAAGCATTGCAAAACAAAGGACATATCGTTGCAATGACTGGAGACGGCGTAAATGATGCCCCGGCAATCAAAGCGGCAGACATAGGCATTTCGATGGGAATGAGCGGCACCGATGTGGCAAAAGAAGCTTCCTCTCTTATTCTCGTTGATGATAACTTTGCCACCATTAAAGCAGCGATTCAAGAAGGGCGCAATATTTATGACAATATCAGGAAATTTATTCGCTATTTATTGGCATCAAATGTAGGAGAGATACTAGTTATGTTATTTGCCATGATTTTAGCATTGCCACTGCCGCTTGTTCCGATTCAAATTTTGTGGGTGAATCTTGTAACAGATGGCCTGCCGGCTATGGCGCTTGGCCTTGATCCCGCAGAAGAAGATGTGTTAAAAAGAAAGCCTCGCGATCCGAAAGAAGGGATTTTTTCGAGAGGGCTTGGCTGGAAAATTTTATCTCGTGGGTTTTTAATCGGGCTGTCCACACTACTTGTCTTTTACTTCATTTATGAACGGAATACAGAACAGCTTGCCTACGCGCAAACAGCTGCTTTTGCAACACTTGTTTTGTCGCAATTGATTTTAGTGTTTGATTCAAGAACGGAAAAAACGATTTTTGACCGGAATCCTTTTAACAACATTTATTTGCTGCTGGCAGTCTTTTCATCCATAATCTTAATGCTTGTTGTCATTTATTATGAGCCGCTTCAACCGATTTTCCATACAACGCCTATCATGGCTCGAGATTGGCTGTTTATTTTCGTCATGTCCGCTCTGCCGACATTTTTGCTGGCAGGATCAATTTTAACAAGAAAAAAACGATAAGTTATGTTATAATTTTTTCAGGTGATAGATGCTATTCTATGACCTTTCTTTTTTTCTTTTGTTTTGAAGGCGACGAAAGAACGGATGTGATACAATGGTATTAAGCATGACGGGATTTGGCCGCTCGGTAAAAACGGTGCAGCAGATGCAAATAACAGTTGAGATGAGATCGGTCAATCACCGGTTTTGTGAAATCAGCGTGCGGATGCCTAAAAATTTTTTTTCGCTTGAAGAAAAAATAAAGAAAGCCGTACAATCTTATATAAATCGAGGACGTGTGGAATTGTACATCACGGTCAGCGGAGAGGGTCTTTTTTCCAGAACCCTAAACGTTGACTGGTCCCTTGCCGCTCAATACATAGACGCTTTGAACGAAATGAAACGCCGTTTTCATATAGATGATTCCATTCGTTTCATGCACCTTTTGCATGATGAACATATTTTTGAAATTCAAGAGGTTGCGAATGAAAATGAAGAGCTTGAATGTATGATGTTAGAAGCTGTTCATGAAGCGGCCAATCAACTTCTGGAAATGCGGGCTGCAGAAGGAAGCAAGCTAAAAGAAGACTTGCTGAAGCATTTGGAAGCGTTAGAGCAAATCATAGAACATATTCAATCAAGAGCCAGTATTGTCGCAAGCAACTACAGAGATAAATTGCAAAAGCGTTTATCCGAGTTTATAACAGGGAATATTGATGAGAATAGAATATTGTTGGAAGTGGCAATTTTCGCTGACAAATCGGATATTACGGAAGAATTGACAAGATTAGAAAGCCATTTGAGCCAGTTTCGAAAAACGATCGAAAAAGATGAACCGATAGGGCGGAAGCTTGATTTTATCGTACAAGAGATGAGCCGGGAAGCCAATACGATCGGAGCTAAAGGGAATGATTCGGCCATTTCTGCTTTCGTTGTGGAATTGAAAACTGTTATTGAAAAATTAAAAGAGCAAGTTCAAAATATTGAATAAAGGCTTTTTAGGGGGAAAAATCATGGGAATTAAATTAATTAATATTGGCTTTGGCAACATCGTTTCAGCAAGCCGCATCATTTCCATTGTAAGCCCCGAATCGGCTCCGATAAAGCGGATGATTCAAGATGCAAGAGAACGAGGAATGCTTATTGATGCGACATATGGAAGAAGGACGAGAGCAGTTGTTATAATGGATTCTGACCATATTATATTGTCTGCCGTCCAACCGGAAACAGTTGCTCAAAGGCTTTCCAATAAAGATGAGCTGTCTGATGAAGGGTAGGGTAAATTTGAAATGCAATTAAAGAAAAAAGGTTTGTTAATTGTTTTGTCTGGACCGTCCGGAGTGGGAAAAGGCACTGTTCGCAAAGCGTTGTTTGCACAAAAAGACGTCAATTTTCAATATTCGATCTCAGTGACGACGAGAACCCCACGGGAGGGTGAGAAGGACGGTGTAGATTATTTTTTTAAAACACGCGAACAATTTGAACAGATGATTAAGGAAAACAAACTGCTTGAATGGGCAGAATATGTTGGGAATTATTACGGTACACCCGTTGAATATGTAGAGAAAACACTTGCAGAAGGAAAAGATGTTTTTCTAGAAATTGAAGTTCAAGGGGCTCTTCAAGTTAAAAAGGCATTTCCTGACGGGTTGTTTATATTTTTACTCCCGCCTAGCCTGGAAGAACTGAAAAATCGAATTGTCACGAGAGGAACAGAGTCAGCTGACTTGATCAATAATCGGATGAAAAAAGCAAAAGAAGAAATTGACATGATGGATTATTATGACTATGTTGTTGTAAATGATGAAGTGAATCTTGCCTGTGAAAAAATTAAAGCGATTGTGACTGCTGAACATTGCAGAAGGGAAAGAGTTGCACAAATGTACAAAAAATTTTTGGAGGTTGAGTCTTGATGCTTTATCCATCAATTGATTCCCTATTAAACCGTATCAATTCAAAATATACACTAGTAACTGTAGCAGCAAAAAGAGCGCGGCAAATGCAGCAAAACAATGACCAGCAATTGGAAAACACGGTATCTGTAAAATATGTCGGAAAAGCGCTGGAAGAAATTGATGCAGGGCTGCTTAATTATGAAAAGATTGAGAAATAATAGCTGCTGTCATAACAACCTACTTGATAGGTTGTTATTTTTTTAAAAAGCTGAGAAATAGGAGGAGAACAAAGTGGCACGTCCGAGACGTATTTTATTGTGTGTAACGGGAGGAATAGCGGTTTTCAAGGCTGCAGCTTTGACGAGCAAGCTGACACAGGCGGGTTTTGATGTGAAAGTGATCATGACAGAATCTGCTACGAAATTCGTCACCCCTTTGACGTTTCAAGTACTATCGAGAAATGAAGTGTTTTTAGATACTTTTGATGAAAAAGATGCGAAAGTGATTGCACATATCGATTTAGCCGACTGGGCTGATTTAGTGCTCGTAGCTCCAGCAACTGCCAATATCATTGGGAAACTTGCCTCAGGGATTGCCGATGATATGGTGACAACGACACTGCTGGCGACAACTGCACCGGTTTGGATTGCTCCTGCAATGAATGTACATATGTATGACCATCCGGCTGTAAAACGCAACATTGAAACGCTTTATCGGGACGGCTATCAGTTTATTGAACCGCAAGAAGGACATCTTGCATGCGGTTACGTTGGCAAAGGCCGCCTGGAAGAGCCGGACAAAATCGTTGAACTCATTCAAAATCATTTTTCCGATCAAACGAAGGTACCTTCCGTCTTGAATCAGAAAACAATTATCATTACTGCGGGGCCGACAAGGGAAAAAATAGATCCTGTCCGGTTTTTCTCCAACCATTCAAGCGGAAAAATGGGCTATGCGATCGCCGAGCAGGCGAAGGAGCTTGGAGCGAGCGTAATTTTAATTTCCGGTCCGACTTCTCTTGCGCCGCCGGCCGGGGTGACATTTGTGCCAGTTGAAAGTGCTGAAGAGATGTATCATGAAGTGATGAACCATTTTGACAAAGCCGACATTGTGATTAAATCTGCCGCAGTTTCTGATTATCGGCCGAAACAAACATTTGATCAAAAAATGAAAAAAAAGGACGGCTCATTAGTCATTGAATTGGAACGTACGGAAGACATTTTAAAAAGACTCGGCGAGAAGAAAGGAACAAAATTGCTGGTAGGATTTGCGGCGGAAACGGAAAATGTTGAACAATATGCTCTGCATAAGCTGAATGAAAAGAACTTGGATTTAATTGTCGCCAACAATGTAAATGAACCAGGAGCAGGATTTCAAAAGGATACAAATATAGTGACGATTTTTCATAGAAACGGAGAAAAGAAGGCGTATCCGCTTATGTCTAAAAAAGAAGTGGCAAATGCAATTTTAAGAGAAATTGAAAAGCTTTTGAAAGGTGAATAGATAATGCGGTATGCAAGCGTTGTTGTGGATGTCCCGGCAAAAGGCACGGACAAGCTATTTGACTACGAAATTCCAAATAAATTCGCTGGCGTAATCCAGCCTGGCATGAGGGTCATCGTTCCTTTCGGCTCCCGCAAGCTTACTGGATTTGTCGTTCAGTTAAAAAATGAAACAGATATTGACAGTGTGAAACCGATCCATTCGCTTTTTGATCCGGAACCGGTATTAAATCATGAACTGTTAGAGCTTGGCGCATGGCTTAGTGAAACGACTCTTTGCTATAAAATCACCGCTTTTCAGGCAATGCTTCCGGCTGCGATGAAAACGAGGTACATAAAAGAAATCAAGCCATCGAGCTCCGCTCAATTGGAGGATTTGCCTGAAGAGATCAGGACTGCTTTCGAAAAAGGAGGGCCGCTTTCATGGGAGGATTTACCTTCATCGCTTGTCGCCGTCGTTCAAAAGGAGATTCGTAATGGGAATTTGCAAATCGATTATCGTGTCGAACAAAAGCAAAAAAAACGGCTTGTGAAATATGTAAAGCCTCTTTTGCCGGTTCGTGAGCTTGAAGAACAGCTTCAGCATTTGCCAGCTCGCGCCCATAAACAGAAAGAGGTTATTCAATTTTTTATTGATCATCCTAATCCGATTTTATTAACGGAGTTGACGAACAGCATACAAGGAGCTTCAATTGCCGTCAAAGCGTTAATTAAAAAAGGTATTTTGTCAGAGGAGCAAGTAGAAATTTACAGAGATCCTTATGAGCATAAACAGTTTCCGAGAACGAAGCCTTTACCGTTAACTGACGAACAAAAACGTGCAATGGAGCCGATTTTAGACAAGCTGAATCGACACGAGCACGAAGTATTTTTAATGTATGGGGTCACGGGAAGCGGCAAAACGGAAATTTATTTGCAAGCGATCGAGAAGGTATTGAATGAAGGAAAAGAAGCGATCGTGCTAGTACCTGAAATATCGTTGACTCCTCAAATGGTTCAGCGGTTTAAAAGCAGATTTGGCAGCCAGGTTGCTGTTCTTCATAGCGGGTTGTCCAGCGGGGAAAAGTTCGATGAATGGCGGAAAATTTACCGGAAAGAAGCGAAGCTTGTCGTCGGGGCGAGATCAGCAATTTTTGCCCCGTTTCAAAATATCGGCATCATTATTATTGATGAAGAGCATGAAACTAGCTATAAACAGGAGGAAAGTCCTCGGTATCATGCAAGGGACGTTGCCATTTACAGAGGGAAATATCATCAATGTCCAGTCATTTTAGGAAGCGCCACTCCGACGCTTGAATCATTTGCGAGAGCACAAAAAGGCGTTTATACGTTGTTAACTTTAAAAGAACGCGTCAACCGCCGTCCTCTGCCGGAAGTCCATATTGTCGACATGCGGGAGGAGCTGAGAAACGGCAACCGATCGATGTTTTCAAGAACGTTGTTTGAAAAGCTGACAGATCGCTTGAAGAAAGGAGAGCAATCTGTACTTTTATTAAACAAGCGCGGCTATTCTTCCTTCGTCATGTGCAGAAATTGCGGACATGTCATAGGATGTCCTCATTGCGATATTTCCCTTACTTATCATCGGCATGGGGAAAAGCTAAAATGCCACTATTGCCAATTCGAAACAGCCATGCCGTCGCGATGCCCAGAATGTGGAAGCGAGCATATCCGCTTTTTCGGAACAGGAACTCAGCGTATCGAGGAAGAGCTCAACAAGCTTATCCCGGAAGCGCGTGTCATACGGATGGATGTCGACACGACCAGCCGTAAAGGAATGCATGAAAAGCTTTTAAACGCATTCGGCGAAAAAAAAGCAGACATCCTGCTTGGAACACAAATGATTGCAAAAGGATTGGATTTCCCTGATGTCACATTGGTCGGAGTGCTTTCGGCTGACACGATGCTCCATCTTCCTGATTTCCGGTCTGGAGAAAAAACGTTTCAATTATTAACGCAAGTAAGCGGAAGAGCAGGCCGGCATGAGCTTCCGGGGGAAGTGGTGATTCAAACTTATACGCCTGAGCATTACTCCATTCAATTGGCAAGCTTGCATGATTTTGAAACATTTTATCGACAGGAAATGAAAATGAGAAAATCTTTTGCCTATCCGCCCTATTATTTTCTCATTCTCATTACCGTTTCCCATCCAAATGCGATAAAAGCAGCTGAAGTAACGGAGAAAATTGGACAATATTTAAAGCTTCATTTATCAAATGAGGCGCAGATCCTCGGTCCTGTCAGTTCGCCAATACCGAAGATGAAAGATAGATATCGATTTCAATGCATGATAAAATACAAACGGGAAAAAAACTTGTATAAAACACTGAAATTATTGTTCGAGCATTATGAAGAGGACATGTCGCAAACGGATTTAAAATTGATGATTGATCTAAATCCGTATACCATTCTATAAATTGGTTATGTAAATTGTTAGCATCATATCTAGTTTTTAGATGTCGATGAGTTGGAAACAATAGAAGGGAGATATGTATGGCGAAAATTATATTTATGGGCACGCCTGACTTTGCTGTACCAGTGCTAAATCGAATCGTAAAAGACGGTCATGACGTTTGTGCGGTTGTCACACAGCCAGACCGCCCGAAAGGAAGAAAAAAACAATTGACGCCTCCGCCTGTAAAAGTGGCTGCAGAACAACATAACATTCCAGTGTTTCAACCTGAAAAAATCCGTCACAAAGAAGAAATAGAAAAAATTTTGGCGTTAAAACCCGACTTAATTGTAACGGCTGCTTTTGGTCAAATTTTGCCAAAAGAGATTTTGGACGCACCGAAATATGGCTGTATAAATGTACATGCTTCTCTTTTGCCTGAGCTGCGAGGCGGAGCACCCATTCATTATGCCATCATGCAAGGCAAAAAGAAGACGGGAGTTACGATCATGTATATGGTGGAAAAACTGGATGCCGGAGATATTTTAACACAAGTCGAAGTTTCAATTGATGAAAGGGATACGGTTGCTACATTGCACGACAAATTGAGCGAAGCAGGCGCCAATCTTTTGTCACAAACGATACCGAAAATTTTAGAAAACAGTATAACTCCAATTCCGCAAGATGAAACGAAAGCCACATTTGCCTGGAATATTCAAAGGGAACAGGAAAAAATCGATTGGACGAAAAGCGGTGAAGAGGTGTACAACCACATTCGCGGGTTAAATCCTTGGCCAGTTGCCTACACGGTTTTGAACGGAAAGACGATTAAAATTTGGTGGGGAGAAAAAGTGAAGAAAGAACACCAAGCAGAGCCTGGAACAATTGTTTCCGTCGACAAGGACGGTTTCGTTGTTGCAACAGGAAATGACGTTTCCATTAAAATTATTGAGCTTCAGCCGTCCGGAAAGAAAAAAATGAGCTGCGAGCAATTTTTAAGAGGAACGCAAATTGAAATAGGGATGACATTCGAATGAAAAAACGAAATGCAAGAGAACTAGCAATGGATTTACTAGTGGCCATCGAAGAAAAACAAGCATACAGCAACCTGCTGCTAAATACATGGATTGATAAATATAAATTGGAGCAAAAAGATGCTGCTTTATTGACAGAGCTTGTCTACGGAACCATCCAGCGGAAGCTGACTCTTGATTACTATTTATCGCATTTTCTAGAGAAAAAGAAAAAAATTAGCAATTGGGTGATCCAGCTTTTAAGAATATCGCTTTATCAAATGGTGTATTTAGATCGGATTCCTGACCGCGCGGTTCTTTATGAGGCAGTGGAAATCGCCAAAAAGAGAGGACATAAAGGGATTGCGGCTCTAGTAAACGGTGTTTTGCGAAATATACAACGAAAAGGCCTCCCTACCATTAAAGATATACAAGATCCGATTGAGCGTACAGCGGTAAAGACAAGCGCTCCGAAATGGCTTGTCGAACGGCTTGCGAGTCAATACGGGTTTGAGACTGCGGAAAATATATTATCCTCACAGCTTTTGCATGCTAAACAGACAGCTAGAGTGAACAAGCTGAAAACGACAGTTCCTCAGGCGATCGCTGCTTTGGAAAAAGAAGGAATAAAGGCGGTAAAGGGAAAGCTGGTTGATGAGGCCATCGAAGCTGTAAAAGGAAATTTAGCGAATACGAGCCTCTATCAAAAAGGTTGGTTCACCATTCAAGATGAAAGCTCGATGCTCGTCTCGCTAGCTTTACATGTAAAAGAAGGAGAGCAAATTTTGGATGCATGTGCAGCTCCGGGAGGGAAGTCAACTCATATTGCAGAGCTTTTGAATAATACGGGTAAAGTCGTCTCCCTAGATTTGCACGAGCATAAAATCCAGCTCATCGAAAAACAAGCATCAAGGCTTGGGCTCTTGAATGTAAACGCAAAAGTGCTGGACAGCCGCAACGCCTCGGAGCATTTTCCGCCAAACAGCTTCGATAAAATTTTAGTGGATGCACCGTGCAGCGGATTCGGTGTCATAAGAAAAAAACCGGAAATTAAATATACGAAAACAGAAGAAGATATTCTTTCTTTAACATCAGTGCAAAAAAAGATATTAGCTTCCGTAGCTGATTTGGTGAAGCCTGGAGGTTTGCTTGTTTATAGCACTTGCACAATAGATAAACAAGAAAATGAGGAGATGATAAAATATTTTTTAAAGGAGCATGATGACTTTCAATTAGATGAGACGTTAAAAGATCGAATGCCGGAAAAAGTTCGACAATACGTCGAAAACGGCTTTGTGCAAATTTTGCCGCAATATTTCAATACCGACGGATTTTTTATCGCGGCTTTGAGAAGGAAGGTACAATGATGGACAAGATGCAAGTAAAACCATCTATTTATTCGTTAAAATATTCCGATTTAAAAGAATGGCTTGAACAACAAGGCGAAAAAAGCTTTCGAGCAGCACAAATTTTTGAATGGCTGTATAAAAAACGCGCTGCCTCTTTCGATAAAATGACCAATTTGCCAAAGTCATTGAAGGAAGCATTGGCGGAGCATTTCGATTTGACAACATTGAAAACAATTGTTAAGCAAACGTCAAAAGACGGCACGATGAAATTTTTGTTTGAGCTCCATGACGGCTATTCCATTGAAACGGTGTTAATGAGGCATAATTACGGAAACTCAGTATGTGTGACAACACAAGTTGGCTGCCGAATCGGGTGCACCTTTTGCGCTTCCACATTAGGTGGATTAAAACGAAATTTATCTGCGGGGGAAATTGTAGCTCAAGTCATAAAAGTGCAGCAAATTTTAGATGAAATCGGCGAACGAGTCAGCCATGTCGTCATAATGGGGATTGGAGAGCCTTTTGACAACTATGAAGAAATGATGTCATTTTTAAAAATCATCAACGACGAAAAAGGATTGAACATTGGCGCCCGCCACATTACTGTTTCAACTAGCGGAATTATCCCTAAAATTTATCAATTTGCTGATGAAAATTTACAAATCAATTTAGCTATTTCCCTCCATGCACCGAATACAGAACTGCGCACAAAGCTAATGCCGATCAATAAAGCTTTTAAGCTTCCTGATTTAATGAAGGCAGTCAAATATTATATTGACAAAACAGGGCGGCGAATTTCATTTGAATACGGACTGTTTGGAGGCGTAAATGATCAAGTGGAGCACGCACTCGAGCTTGCTGAGCTAATAAAAGATTTAAAATGCCACGTGAATTTAATTCCAGTCAACTATGTTCCGGAGCGGAATTATGTTCGCACGAGCAAAAATCAAATTTTTCGATTTGAACGGACATTAAAGGAACAAGGGATTAATGTCACGATCCGAAGAGAACATGGACACGATATTGATGCAGCTTGCGGACAGTTAAGGGCAAAAGAGCGAAAAATAGAGACGAGGTGAATAAATGAAAACCGCTGTTTTTACTGACAAAGGGAAGGTCAGAACCCATAATGAAGACGCCGCAAGTGCCATTCTTAACCGACACGGGCAAATTTTAGCTGTCGTAGCTGACGGAATGGGTGGCCACCTCGCAGGCGATGTCGCAAGCAGAATGACGATCGAGCATTTTGAAAAAAGCTGGAACGAAGCGGAAAAAATGGAACATCCCGAGCAGGCGGAGCGCTGGATAAACGATCATATTGCCGAAGTCAACGAAGAACTTTTGACATATGCGAATGAACATAAGGAATGTAAAGGAATGGGCACGACGTTTGTCGGCGCCATCTGTACTGAAAGCTTTGCTACAATCGCCCACATTGGCGACAGCCGATGCTATTTGTTAAATAAAGCCGGTTTTGCTCAAATTACCGATGATCATTCATTAGTGAACGAGCTTGTGAAATCGGGACAAATTTCAAAAGAGGATGCGAAAGAGCATCCGCGAAAAAACATTTTATTGAAGGCTCTCGGCACAGAACAATCTGTCGATGCAGATATTAAAACAGTCGGCCTAGAAGTAAACGATTATTTGCTTCTTTGTTCTGACGGTTTATCGAATAAAGTGCAGGAACATGAAATGGAATCAGTTTTATCATCCGACCAATCACTGGAAGAAAAAGCGAAGGAATTAATACGGCTAGCAAATGAAAACGGCGGCGATGACAATATTTCTGTCATTATTTATAAACATGTCATCGGCCACGAGAGTGATGGAACATGCTGATCGGCAAGCGGATTAGCGGCCGTTATAAAATTTTGAAAGTGATTGGCGGAGGAGGAATGGCAAACGTTTATTTAGCAAGAGACATTATTTTAGAACGCGACGTTGCCATTAAAATTTTACGATTAGATTTTTCAGATGATGATGAGTTTATACGAAGATTTAGGAGAGAAGCACAATCGGCAACAAGCCTTGCCCATCCGAATATCGTCAGCATTTACGATGTCGGCGAAGAAGATAACATTTACTACATCGTGATGGAGTATGTGGAAGGCAAGACGTTAAAGCAGTACATCCAGCAAAATGCACCTTTGCATCCTAGAGAAGCATTAAATTTAATGGAGCAAATCGTATCAGCCATTGCTCACGCACACGAAAATCAAATTGTCCATAGAGATATAAAGCCGCACAATATACTTATTGACAACCTCGGGAACATTAAAGTGACCGATTTTGGGATTGCTATGGCTCTGACATCAACAACCATTACCCACACTAATTCCGTGCTGGGCTCTGTACATTATTTGTCGCCTGAACAAGCGAGAGGTCAGATTGCAACAAAAAAATCTGACATTTATTCGCTCGGCATCGTCCTGTATGAAATGCTGACAGGCAGGCTCCCTTTTGACGGGGAATCAGCCGTATCAATCGCTTTAAAGCATTTGCAATCAGAAGCTCCGTCTCCAAAGAGATGGAACCCTGAGATCCCCCAAAGCGTCGAAAATATTATTTTAAAGGCGATGGCGAAAGACCCTCTTCACCGTTATTCCTCTGCGGAAGAAATGGGAGAAGATATTCGCACTGCCTTTAATACAGACAGATTAGATGAAAAGAAATTTGAAATACCTGATAACGACGAAAAAACGATCACCCATCCGATTGTTTTACATGATATACCTGAAACTGGGGAACAAACAATCATTCATCATGCAAAGGATCGGCAGCCGCCGGGATTAGAAAAGGAACAAAAGCATGAAAATATTGTAAGCCCTAAGAAAAAAAGAAAATGGCTGAAAATATTATGGGTGACGACAGCTGTAGTCATCATAGCCATCATTTTAGCACTTCTCGTTCTTCCTAAACTAATCCTTCCAAAAGATGTAGAAGTGCCTGATGTGAGAGGGAAAACATATGAGGAAGCTGTCAACCAATTGCTGAAGGAAGGATTTGATGTCAAAGACACGATTTTGCTGGAAAACGATGAAATTGAAGAAGGATATGTCATAAGGACAGAACCAGAAGCAGGAGAAATGGTAGAAGAAGGTTCTTCTATTATCATTTATGAAAGTGCAGGCAAGAAAAAGGTAACGCTTGATAATTATATCGGGAAGGATATCGAGAGAGTAAGGCAGCTCCTTGAAGTAAAAGGATTTTCCAACATTACAGTATTGGAAGAATATAGCGGTGAAGAGGAAGGAACTGTCATTGACCAATCTCCGAGTGAGGGAGCAGAGCTCATTCCTGATGAAGATGAAATTACATTAACCGTGAGCAAAGGACCGAGAAAAATCACCCTTGCAGATTTAACGGGATACACAGAAGAAGCTGTTAAGGACTATGTGGAAAAAGAAGGTTTATCTTTTTCAAAGAAAGAAGAACATTCCGATGAAGTTCCTGCCGGTCAAGTGATTTCCCAATCACCGAGTGCAGGAAAAAAAGTGCTTCCAGGTGAAAAAATAGAAGTGGTTATTTCCTTAGGTCCGGAAGAAAAGCCGGACAAAAAAGTCGTCCGTGAAGTAGAGATCCCGTTTGATCCCGAAATTCACGGCGAAGAAGCGGAAGTGGGTATTTATATCAATGATGCTGAGCATTCTATCGGTGAACCTTATGAAACATTTAAAATATCAAAGCCTACCAAAAAGAAAATTGAGTTGACGATTCAACCTGGTCAATCCGCTTATTATCAAGTTTTGCTGAATAATGAAGTGGTGAAAACTGAAACAGTTCCTTATCCTGAAAATTAATGAAAAAGGAGGTCATGTATGCCAAAAGGCAAAATTGTTAAAGCGTTAAGCGGATTTTATTACGTATTAGCTGAAAATAAGCTTTATCAATGCAGGGGAAGAGGGGTGTTTCGAAAAAATAAAATTTCCCCTCTAGTAGGAGATGAAGTTATTTTTCAGGCGGAAAATGAAAAAGAAGGCTATATTCTAGAAATTTTGCAAAGAAAGAATGAATTGATCCGTCCGCCCATTTCAAACATTGATCAAGGGATCTTAGTTTTTTCCGCTGTAAGTCCAGATTTTAGCGCCAAGCTGCTGGATCGCTTTTTGGTGTTAATGGAAGCCAAAAATATTCGCCCGATCATTTGTATTACAAAAATGGACTTAATTGCAGATCATGTAATAGATGAAAAAATTCGTCAGTTTGCCAAAGATTATGAAAAAATTGGCTATCCTGTCTTTTTGATGACTACAAAAGAGCCTGAAACAGTTAAACAGGTCATTCCTTATTTAAAAGACAGCATTTCAGTGATTGCCGGGCAATCTGGAGTTGGCAAATCCTCTATGTTGAACTGCCTGGATCACCGTTTGCAATTGAAGACAGGAGAAATTTCCGATCATTTGGGGAGAGGAAAGCATACAACGAGACATGTAGAGCTCATTTCATTGGGAGGGGGACTAGTCGCCGATACGCCCGGATTTAGTTCGCTGGAGTTTACGGGTATAGAAGCTGCTGACTTGCCGAATTGCTTTCCAGAGATAAAAGAATTTAGCATTCAATGTAAATTTCGAGGCTGTCTTCATCAGAAGGAGCCAAAATGCGCCGTTAAAGAAGCGGTTGAAAATGGCGATATTTCCTCCTACAGGTACGAACATTATCTTCAGTTTTTAGAAGAGATAAAAGAAAGAAAGCCGAGGTATTGAACATGGTTAAAATTGCACCTTCGATTTTATCCGCAGATTTTTCTAGGTTGGCAGAAGAAATTATTGATGTGGAAAAAGGAGGAGCGGATTACATTCATGTTGACGTGATGGACGGCCACTTTGTGCCGAATATTACGATCGGTCCGCTCATTGTGCAAGCGATCCGCCCAGTGACCAAGCTGCCGCTTGATGTTCATTTAATGATTGAACAGCCTGATCGTTATATTCCTGCTTTTGTTGAAGCAGGAGCCGACTTGTTGTCCGTTCATGCGGAAGCCTGCCCGCATCTTCATCGAACGATCCATTTAATCAAATCGAATGGAGTGAAAGCAGGTGTTGTTTTAAATCCACATACTCCTGTATCGATGATCGAGCATGTAATAGAAGATGTTGATCTCGTGCTTTTGATGACGGTTAACCCTGGATTTGGCGGACAAGCGTTTATTCCATCAGTCATCAAAAAAATTCAGCAAGTTTCTAGCATCTTGAAAGAAAGAAATTTGCAAGTTGAGATCGAAGTGGACGGCGGCATCAACGCTGAAACAGCCAAATTGTGTGTGGAAGCTGGAGCAAATGTGCTTGTGGCAGGATCAGCCATTTATAATCAAAAAGATCGCAAACAAGCGATCAAATCTATAAGAGGAATGTGAAAGAACCGTTTATATGCGGTTCTTTTCACATTTAAAGGAAAAAATTTTTCATTTTTATGTTGATTCTTCAATAGATGTCAAGTACTTTTTTATTTTTTTCATGCATAAAGATATTGTAAGAAAAGTTGATGAAGACGTTCTAATTAGTATCTAAAATACGGATGATGAATATGCTACTTATAGACGTTTTTTAGATTTCTCATGGGGAGGGTAAATATAAATGAGATTTTATACAATTAAGCTTCCGAGGTTTTTAGGAGGAATTATACGGGCAATGCTCGGTTCATTTAAGAAAGATTAAAGAAGCACCTATCAAGGTGCTTTCTGCTTGTAGACAAAGCCAAATGGTGTGAACTCTACAAGCTTTTTTTATACCAAATTATATTGTGGGGATTTACCATTCTGTTAGAATGTTCGGCTTCAACTGGAAAAAATAATAGAGGACCCCGATTAAGTGCATGTTGCCTTCGTTTTTAGCAAACTGTCAACAAATACAGTAAATGGCAGGGGTTTTTGTCTTCAATATTAAAAAGCTGCCTCATTTTTCTTCCATCTTTTTTGTGTAAAAAAGAATTTTTTTAATTTAAAGTAGACTTTATGCGGTTGATTTTGTGTATGCCGAAAGGAACACGGATCGCGCTGAAGAAAGGCAAACTGTTTGAGAAAGTGGAATGTATTCCGATCGTTAATATGTAGTAAATAACCTATGTAGTTTTTTTAGCAGTTTGAAAAAATTTCATGTTAAAGTGGATTTTAAAGTTGCAGGATTCGCCTAAAAAGAAGAATGTGCTTGAAGAAATGTGACATTGGGAGTGCTTCAAAAGGTGAATAAAGAGTATTGAAACAAAACGGGCAGAAGTTTGTTAAAGCGCCGATTTTTTAAACGCTTATTTTCGAAATACTTTTGATCAGAAGATATCGGGATTCGCCGATTTCTTCTGATCATAATCCAACCTCTTGTCGTCTAACTTTTGTTTTATACACGCTCAACTTTTCCAGATTTAAGAGCACGTGCAGAAACGTATACACGTTTTGGCTTTCCATTCACAAGAATTCGCACTTTTTGAAGGTTCGCTCCCCATTTGCGTCTTGAAGCGTTCATAGCGTGAGAGCGCGTATTGCCAAAGCTTGTTTTTTTGCCAGTAATCACGCATTTACGAGCCATTTCTATACCTCCTAACTTGCAAGGAAATTGCTATTTTGACAATGTTTCAAGATACTATAATAATGTAACATACACCCTTGATCATTGCAATATAAATTCACCTCACTTTCAAGAATTTACGCTTGACATCATCATGTATTAATGCTCTTATTATGTAGGGAGCCATGACATTTCTTTAAATCCAAATCATCATATAGTAAAATGTTTGTAATGAACGTATGCTAAAGGAGGAACTCGAATGTCCATCGAATTAAAAACGAAATATGGCCAGATCGAAATTTCGAATGATGTAGTCGCACAAGTTGCCGGCGGTGCAGCTGTTGATTGTTACGGAATTGTCGGAATGGCTTCCAAAAATCAAATTAAAGACGGACTCTCAGAAATTTTACGGCGAGAAAATTTCAGCCGTGGAGTGATCGTCCGCCAAGAACAAGAGAGCGTTCATATTGATATGTATATTATTGTCAGCTATGGAACAAAAATATCAGAAGTTGCTCATAATGTTCAAACAAAAGTGAAATATACATTAAATCAAATTCTTGGATTATCTGTCGATTCGATTAACATATATGTGCAAGGGGTTCGTGTAACGAATCCGTAGAGAAGGAGGAAACATTTGTGGCCAATACTTTGCTTGATGGGAAGCGCTTTGCGGAAATGGTGATTCAAGGAGCGAATCATCTATCTAATAATGCGAAAGTGGTGGATGCGTTAAACGTTTTTCCTGTTCCGGATGGGGATACGGGAACAAACATGAATTTATCCATCACAGCTGGAGCAAAAGAAGTACAAAAACATGTTTCATCAAATATCGGTTCTGTAGCTGGAGCATTTGCAAAAGGTCTGTTAATGGGCGCGCGTGGGAATTCTGGGGTTATTTTATCCCAGCTTTTTCGTGGGTTTGCAAAAGCGGTTGAAGGAAAAGAATCGATCAATGCGGATGAATTTGCTAAAGCTTTTCAAGCAGGTGTTGATACTGCCTATAAAGCTGTTATGAAGCCTGTTGAAGGGACCATTTTAACGGTTGCAAAAGATGCTGCGAAAAAAGCTGTTAAAACAGCTAAATCAACCGATGATCTGACAATTGTTATGGAAGAAGTGGTAAAAGAAGCAAAGGAGTCATTAAAGAGAACGCCTGAGCTTCTGCCTGTCCTAAAAGAAGTGGGCGTTGTGGACAGCGGTGGACAAGGACTTGTATTTATTTACGAGGGATTTTTGGCAGAATTAAAGGGAGAGAAAATTTCCGAATCCCCTAAGCTTCCTTCGATGGACAAACTGGTAAGTGCAGAGCATCATAAAAATGCACAAAGTCATATTAATACAGAAGATATTAAATATGGATATTGTACAGAATTTATGGTTCGGTTTGAAAAAGAAAAAGAGCCGTTTTCTGAAAAGAAATTTCGCGAAGATTTATCCCGGTTCGGAGATTCGCTTTTAGTAATTGCCGATGATGAACTTGTCAAAGTACATATCCATTCTGAACAACCTGGCGAGGTATTGACATACGGGCAGCGCTACGGCAGCTTATTGAATATGAAAATTGAAAACATGCGCGAGCAGCATAGTACAATTGTCAATAATCAAACGGAAAATGTATTATCTACTGAACCGGCGGCACCCAAAAATGAAAAGTACGGAATTATCGCGGTTGCCATGGGCTCGGGAATTTCCGATCTTTTTACATCAATTGGTGCAACAAAAATTATTGAAGGCGGCCAGACGATGAATCCAAGTACGGAAGATTTTGTAAAGGCTGTCGAACAGTTGAACGCAGAGAATATTATTATTTTGCCGAACAATTCCAATATCATTATGGCAGCCAATCAAGCAGCACAAATAACTGATAAAAATATAAGAGTCATTGAAACGAAAAGCGTTCCTCAAGGATTATCCGCCCTGCTGGCTTTCAATCCTGAACTCGGTTTAGAGGAAAACGTAAAGGCGATGGAGGAAGCAAGCAGGAATGTGAAAACAGGACAAGTCACATATGCTGTAAGGGATACAAGTATTGACGGACTTGCGATAGAAAAAGGAGACTTCATGGGGATTTACGAGAAAACCATCGTCGCAAAAGATAAAAGCAAGCTTGAAGCTGCCAAAAAGTTGTTGGATCAAATGATCGATGAAGAGGATGAAATATTGACGATTCTCCAAGGAGAAGATGCATCCGAAAACGAAGTAGACCAATTAGTCCAACATGTTGAAAATCATTATGAACATATCGAAATTGAGGTTCATAATGGAAATCAGCCATTATATTCTTATATTTTTTCAGTTGAGTAGAGCAGGAGGGCTTCGGCCTTCCTCTTTTTATTTCACGGTTTAAGTATTTTTGGTAAACTAAATATCGATATTTCAAACGGTTTTAAAGGAGGTTTCCCGCGGCTAAGTTCAAAGCTGCAAACAGAACATGAACCAATTGCTACAACCGGTCACAGCGGTTAAAGGGGTAGGAGAACAAACAGAACGTTTGCTGCATGATATGGGAATACATACTGTTTCTGATTTGCTTTATTATTTTCCTAATCGCTATGAAGACAACCGTTTAAAGGATCTTGCTGAAGTGAAGCATAAAGAAAGAGCGACAGTCGAAGGAAAGGTTTACAGCGAGCCATTGCTGACCTATTACGGAAAGAAGCGGTCGCGTCTTTCCTTTCGCATGCTTGTCGGCCGTTATGTTGTCACTGCAGTTTGTTTTAATAGACCATATTACAAACAGAAGCTTGCCATCAATCAGGTTGTTACCGTCTCTGGCATTTGGGACCGCAATCGGCAAACTATCAATGTTCAACAGATTCATTTTGGGCCTCATAAGCAAAATCAAGAAGTAGAACCCGTTTATTCAGTCCGCGGAAAGCTGACTGTTTCAGAGCTAAAACGGATTATCAGGACCGCCATCCAGTCGTATTCCAGTTTTATTCCAGAAAATTTGCCGGAAATGCTCAGGAAGCGATATAAATTGCCGATGAAAGAAGAAGCGGTAAGAGCCATGCACCTTCCCAAAAATGCCGATGAACTGAAACAGGCAAGAAGAAGATTTGTTTATGAAGAATTTTTATTATTTCAATTGAAAATGCAGGCGATTAAACATTTTCGCAGGTCTTCCTCAAGAGGAATTTCTCATCATTTTGATCGAAAAGAATTGCAATCCTTTATCGACACGCTTCCTTTTTCATTAACAAACGCACAAAAGCGTGTCGTTTCGGAAATTTTATCCGATATGTCTTCACCCTACAGGATGAACCGCCTTCTTCAAGGAGATGTTGGATCAGGGAAAACCGCAGTTGCTGCCATTGTGATGTATGCCGCTGTGTTAAGCGGCTATCAAGCGGCATTGATGGTTCCAACGGAAATTTTAGCTGAGCAGCATGCGAAATCATTGTCAAATCTTTTTTCGCATACGTCTGTCCGCATCGCTTTATTAACAAGCTCAATCAAAGGGAAAAAACGAAAAGAACTGCTTCTTCAGTTGAAATCCGGGGACATTAACATGATCATAGGGACGCATTCCCTTATTCAGGAGGAAGTGAATTTTTGCCGTTTAGGGCTTGTGATTACGGATGAACAGCATCGGTTCGGCGTCAATCAGCGAAGAATATTGCGGGAAAAAGGAGAATTCCCAGATGTGTTATTTATGACGGCAACTCCTATTCCAAGAACTCTTGCTATAACTGCATTTGGCGAAATGGATGTTTCCATCATTGATGAAATGCCTTCCGGAAGAAAGAAGGTAAAAACATATTGGGTTCGGCCGGAAATGTTAACCCGAATTCTAATATTTATTGAAAAAGAAGTGAAAAAGGGCCATCAAGCGTATGTGATTTGTCCGTTAATTGAAGAATCGGAAAATTTGGATGTTGAAAATGCTGTGACAGTGCACAGTCAATTAACTCAATTTTATCAGGGCAGAATTCAAATCGGCCTTTTGCATGGGCGCATGTCACAAGAAGAGAAAAATCAGGTGATGATGGATTTTAGCGAAAATAAAGTGCAAGTTCTTGTCTCCACGACAGTAGTGGAAGTGGGCGTAAACGTACCGAATGCCACGGTCATGTTAGTTTACGATGCGGAGCGGTTTGGTCTTGCCCAGCTCCATCAGCTGAGAGGAAGAGTTGGACGGGGAAACTTGCAATCCTATTGCATACTGCTTTCAGATCCGAAATCAGAAATAGGAAAAGAAAGAATGAGAATTATGACGGAAACAGATGATGGCTTCCGTTTAGCTGAAAAAGATTTGGAGCTTAGAGGTCCAGGAGATTTTTTCGGCAAAAAACAAAGCGGCATACCAGAGTTTAAAATCGCCGACATGGTCCATGATTACAGAGCGCTTGAAACTGCGAGATCTGACGCTGCCAAACTGATTCAGTCTGATGCTTTTTGGAAAGATGAACAATTTGCGCCGCTCCGCGATGATTTAGAGGCTTCCGGAGTGTTGAGCGGAGAGAAGCTGGATTAGCCAAAAAAAGAATTCATTGTTGCAAACTTATTTCTTTGATTATATACTTGTTATTAGTACCTAGTCTTAATACTAGTCGGACGGTGTAAAAAATGAGACGCAGTAAAAAGGAAAGACAGCGTTTATTGTTGGAAACAATTCAAGAAACGCCTTTTATTACAGATGAAGAATTAGCTGAAAAATTTGGCGTCAGCGTCCAAACCATCCGTTTGGACAGACTAGAACTGTCGATCCCGGAATTAAGAGAACGAATCAAGCATGTCGCTGAACGAAAACTTGAAGATGAAGTCAAATCCCTTCCGATTGATGAAGTGATCGGTGAAATTATTGATCTTGAGCTCGATAAATCAGCTATTTCGATTTTTGATGTTAAAAAAGAGCATGTTTTTAGCCGAAATCAAATTGCACGCGGCCATCATCTATTTGCACAAGCGAACTCTCTTGCCGTCGCTTGCATTGATGATGAATTGGCATTAACGGCTAAAGCGACAATCCGTTTCACACGGCAAGTAAAAGAAAATGAGCGCGTTGTCGCAAAAGCAAAAGTCACTCGCATTGACCGAGATAAAGGCCGCACGTTTGTTGAAGTAAACAGCTATGTCGGCAACGAACTCGTTTTTTCAGGTGAATTTGAAATGTTCAGATCTGCGAATCAATCTAAAAAGGAAGGGGCAAAACATGAAGATAGCCATTGATGCAATGGGGGGAGACAACGCGCCTCAAGCGGTTGTAAAAGGAGCATTAAGAGCGCTTGATGAATTTTCTGATTTGGAAATTGAATTAATCGGAAATGAGTCGCTGATCACTCCATTGTTAGAAGGAAGACATACAAACGTTTCTATTTTTCATACAGAAGAAAAAATTGAAAATGACGACGAACCTGTTCGGGCTGTGCGCAGAAAAAAAAATGCGTCGATGGTCATTATGGCTGAAAGAGTTCGCGACAAAAAGGCGGATGCCTGCATTTCAGCTGGGAATACAGGCGCGCTTATGACTGCCGGTCTGTTTATTATCGGCCGTATAAACGGCATCGACCGGCCGGCGCTGGCACCAACGCTGCCGACCCTTGATGGAAAAGGCTTTGTGATGCTCGATGTCGGCGCTAATGCAGATGCGAAAATGGAACATCTGCAGCAGTATGCAATCATGGGCTCCGTTTATGCAGAAAAGGTGAGAGGGATCAAATCTCCGAGAGTTGGCTTGCTCAACATTGGAACGGAGGAAAAAAAGGGGAACGAATTAGCTAAACAGGCTTTTCAACTTCTGTCTCAATCGCCGATCAACTTTGTCGGCAATGTAGAAGCGCGCGACCTGCTGTCAGGAGCGGCTGATGTTGTAGTAACGGACGGTTTTTCAGGAAACATTGCTTTGAAAGCCATTGAAGGCACAGCACTTTCGGTATTTGCCATGATGAAAGAGGCGCTGACAAGCTCTTTTACAGCGAAAATTGCTGCAGCTGTTTTGAAGCCGAAATTAAAAGGACTAAAGAAAAAAATGGATTATTCAGAGCATGGCGGGGCTTGCTTATTCGGGCTGAAAGCACCGGTGATCAAAGCCCACGGTTCATCCGATGAGCTGGCTATTTTTCATGCTATTCGCCAGGCTCGGGAAATAGTGGCGAACTCCGTATCTTCAACGATAGAAGAAACGATTCAGAACATGCAATTGAAAGGGGATTGACAATGGGGAAAACTGCTCTTCTGTTTCCGGGACAAGGCTCTCAGCAAGTCGGTATGGGAAAAGATTTTTTTGATCAAGTTCCCATTTCCAAGGAAATTTTTCAAAAAGCAAATGAACGTTTAGACTTTGATTTAACTTCTATTATTTTCAACGGTCCGCAAGAAGAATTGACGTTAACATACAATGCACAGCCTGCACTGCTGACGACAAGCGCTGCGATTTTTGAAGCATTGAAACAGTATGAAGTCGTTTTTGATTATGTTGCCGGACACAGCCTGGGTGAATATACAGCATTAGTGGCGGCAAACGTCATGACAGTTGAAGATGCAGTCTATGTTGTAAGAAAGCGCGGTGAACTGATGGAAAAAGCGGTTCCTGCAGGAGAAGGATCCATGGCTGCCGTTTTAGGTATGGTGCAGGAAGAACTTGAAAACATAACAAAACAAATCTCGAATGAAGGCACACTAGTACAACTGGCAAATTTAAATTGTCCCGGGCAAATCGTTATTTCTGGAACAAAAGAAGGAGTACAAAGAGCTGGGGAGCTTGCTAAAGAAAAGGGCGCCAAGCGGGTAATCCCGCTGGAAGTAAGCGGTCCATTTCATTCTGAATTGATGAAGCCGGCTGCCAGCGAGCTGTCCAAAGTGCTTGATGAAGTGACCATTCAAGATGCATCCGTTCCTGTCATCGCAAACGTGACTGCTGCTCCTGTTCAAAATAAAGATGAAATCAAGAGCCTTTTGATTGAGCAGCTTTATTCTCCTGTTCGATGGGAAGAAAGTGTACGGTCGATGATTCAAGCAGGGGTGACAACGTTTATTGAAATCGGTGCTGGAAAAGTTCTGACAGGTCTTGTCAAAAAGGTGGATCGCAGCGTTAAAACATACAATATTTTTGATTTGTCATCATTAGAAGCAGTTGTTCATGACATAAAGGAGGTATGATTATGCTTTCAGGGAAAACGGCCCTTGTAACGGGAGGAAGCCGCGGAATCGGCCGAGCGATTGCTATTGATCTTGCCAAAAATGGCGCGGATGTTGCTGTAAATTACTCTGGTAATGAGGAAAAAGCCAATGAAGTGGTAAAAGAAATTGAATCCTTAGGACGGAAAGCTTTTGCCATTCGCGCTAATGTTGCAAATGCTGATGAAGTAAACAGCATGGTCAATGAAGTAATCGAACGATTCGGCCGTCTCGACATTCTTGTAAATAATGCCGGAATCACGAAAGATAATTTGCTTATGCGAATGAAAGAATCAGAATGGGACGACGTGATCAACATAAATTTAAAAGGTGTTTTCAATTGTACAAAAGCGGTCACAAGACAAATGATGAAGCAGCGTTCCGGCAGGATCATCAACATCGCATCGATCGTCGGTATAGCTGGTAATGCTGGACAGGCAAACTATGTAGCGGCTAAAGCCGGGATTATCGGACTGACGAAGACGACTGCGAAGGAGCTGGCGGGCCGAAATATTACAGTAAATGCTGTAGCGCCAGGTTTTATTTCAACCGATATGACGGATCAGCTCCCTGAACAAATAAGAAATGAAATGCTCAAACAAATTCCGCTCGGACGTTTCGGCGAGCCGAATGATATTGCCAATATGGTAACATTCATAGCTTCTGATAAAAGCTCCTATATGACAGGGCAAACACTTTGTCTCGACGGCGGAATGGTCATGTATTAATTTTGAATTCGTTGTAGTAATATGAAGACAAATCTTCTATAATACTGGAGGGAGGTGAAAGTTATGGCAGATGTATTGGAGCGTGTTACGAAGATCATCGTCGACCGTCTCGGAGTTGATGAATCTGAAGTAAAGCTTGAATCCTCTTTTAAAGACGATCTCGGCGCTGATTCCCTAGACGTTGTTGAACTTGTTATGGAATTAGAAGATGAGTTCGGCATGGAAATTTCCGACGAAGAAGCGGAACAAATTGTGACTGTAGGGGATGCAGTTAATTACATACAGAGTAAACTATAATTGCATGTTTTTAAAAAGTCCCGTATCTTTGCGGGGCTTTCTCCCTTTTCATCCCTTTTTTTGTTAACATAAAGTAGAGGTTGTTTCATTTGTTTAGAAAATGGAGGTAACGTATGCCTAACAAAACAAATTTAAAAAAAAATTTTTTTAAAAAAATAGAAAAGTTTCGTGATTTCCAAGCAAAAATCGGCATTACGTTCACGAATGAAAAGCTCTTATTTCAGGCTTTTACACATTCATCCTATGTGAATGAGCATCGCAAAAAACCGTATGAAGACAATGAACGGCTGGAATATTTAGGTGATGCAGTATTGGAGCTGACGGTTTCGGAGTACTTGTATAAAAAATATCCGACAATGTCTGAAGGCAATTTAACAAAGCTGAGAGCTGCCATTGTTTGCGAGCCATCGCTTGTTACTTTTGCCAACGAGCTTTCTTTTGGCGAACTCGTTTTGCTCGGAAAAGGAGAGGAAATGACTGGGGGGCGCGGTCGTCCAGCTCTTTTAGCTGATGTCTTTGAGGCATTTATCGGCGCTTTGTATTTGGATCAAGGTCTTGAGTCAGTCACTTCTTTTTTAAATAAGGTCGTTTTCCCGAAAATCGACGAAGGTGCTTTTTCTCATGTGATGGATTTTAAAAGCAGATTGCAAGAGCTTATTCAGCGTGACGGAAAAGGTGTTTTGGATTATAAAATTTTGGAAGAAAAAGGCCCCGCTCATAATAAAGAATTTGTTGCAACCGTATCTTTAAACGGAGAGGTGATCGGTTCAGGAGTGGGCCGTTCCAAAAAAGAAGCAGAACAGCATGCAGCTGAACAAGGATTGCAAAAATTAGGCGAATTCCCCCAAAAATAAACGGGGGATTTTTTATTGATATTGCTCCGATCATTTTTTGTTATGGTAAAATAGGAAAGACTTATTTGGAATGAAAGGGGATCACCATGTTCCTCAAACGTTTAGATATCGTAGGATTTAAATCTTTTGCAGATCGGATCAGCGTTGATTTTGCTGGCGGTGTTACCGCTGTTGTCGGCCCAAATGGGAGCGGAAAATCGAATATAACAGAAGCTATTCGATGGGTTCTTGGGGAGCAATCAGCAAAATCATTAAGAGGATCCAAAATGGAGGATATTATTTTTGCTGGAAGCGATACTCGCAAACGTTTAAATATGGCGGAAGTCACTTTAACTCTTGATAACGGCGATCAGTTTTTGCCGATCGATTATCATGAGGTAAGTGTGACAAGAAGAGTTTACCGCTCTGGAGAAAGTGAATTTTTTATAAACAAGCAATCTTGCCGCTTAAAAGATATTATCGACCTGTTCATGGATTCCGGTCTCGGAAAAGAAGCGTTTTCAATTATCAGCCAAGGAAAGGTTGAAGAAATTTTAAGCGCGAAACCGGAAGATCGGCGGACAATTTTTGAAGAAGCGGCTGGTGTGCTAAAATATAAAACCCGAAAAAAGAAAGCTGAAATAAAACTTGCTGAAACTGAAGAAAATTTAAATAGAGTTCAAGACATTTTATATGAACTGAATGCGCAAATTGAGCCCCTTAAAATGCAGGCATCTATTGCAAAGGATTATTTGGATAAAAAGGAAGAACTGAAGCAGCATGAGGTCGCTCTTCTCGCGCATGAAATTGAAGAGCTTCATGATAGATGGGAAGCATTGAAGCGTTCGGTCGAAGAAAATCGCGATCGCGAACTAGAGCTGACATCGCAAATACAAAAAAAAGAAGCGAATCTGGAAGAAATGCGGGATCAAATCAGTGCATTGGATGAATCAATCAATGATTTGCAGCAAGTTCTTCTTTTGGCAAGCGAAGAACTGGAGAAGCTTGAAGGGAAAAAAGAAGTTTTAAAAGAAAGAAAAAAACATGCGGCGCAAAACGAACAGCAGTTGAAAGAGCAAATCGCTGAGCTGACTGAACAAATAAATCAATTATTAAAAGAAAAAGAAGAGCAAAAAAGCGTCTATGAAACATGCGAAAAAGAAGTAAAAGAACTAAAATCCTTCCTGCAAAAAAAAGAAAACGAGCTGCTAAGCCTGGATGGAAACATCGAGGAAAAGCTTGAGCAGCTAAAAAGTGACTATTTTGAAAAATTAAATGAACTGGCAAGCGCTCGAAATGAAATCAATTATATTGAGGAGCAGCTAAGCTTGCGAAAAGTCAAAGCAGACCGCTTAGACGAGGCAAACGAAAAATATATTTCCGAAAGAAAAGAGCTGAAAAAAGAGAAAGGGAAAATAGAAGCACAGCTTTCTAAAATCGGAAAAACATTGCAAAATCAGCTTTCCTCTTATCATACAGGCTTAAAAACGTTGGAAAGCCTAAAACAACAATATGAAAAGAAGGAATCGCTGCTTTATCAAGCATATCAATATTTACAAAAAGCAAAATCAAAAAAAGAAATGCTAGAGGCGATGCAGGAGGATTATACCGGTTTCTTCCAGGGTGTCCGCGAAGTTTTAAAAGCAAAACACAAGCTAAAAGGCATACATGGTGCTGCTATCGAGCTGTTGACAACGAAACATGAATATGAAACAGCCATTGAAATTGCTCTTGGCGCGGCAAGCCAGCATATAGTCGTTGACGATGAAGAATCGGCAAGACAGGCGATTGCGTTTTTGAAGAAAAATGCATTCGGCAGAGCGACGTTCCTTCCTTTATCTGTCATCAAAGGCCGCTCAATCCCGAAATATCAGCTTTCGATTGCAGAAAGCCATCCTGATTTTATCGGGATAGCGTCTCAACTCGTGGAATATGAATCAGCATATAAGCCGATCATAGAAAATCTGTTAGGAAACGTTATTATTGCAAAAACGTTGGAAGGGGCAAATGCGATTGCCAAACAAATTCAGTACTCGCACCGAATTGTTACGCTTGAAGGCGATGTAGTCAATCCAGGCGGATCGATGACAGGAGGAGCGGTGAAGCAGAAATCACCTTCTTTCCTTACAAAAAACCGTGAGCTTGAGTCGATTCGCGACAAAATTGCGGAAATGGAAGAAAAGACAGCTTCGCTCGAAAAAGAAGTAAAAAATCTGAAGCAATCGATTGCCAAAAAAGAGAAAGAGCTTGATGATCTGCGGGAAGAAGGATCTTCTTTGCGAATGGAAGAGCAAGCTTTGAAAGGAAGCTTGAGGGAAATTGAATTAAAAGAGCGAAATATTAATGATCATTTGAAGCTTTACGATGCTGAAAAAATCGCCTATGTAGAAGAACAGGAGAAGCTAGATGAAAGAAAAACAAAATTGCTGTCCTCCATCGAACAAATGGAAGGACAAATACAACAGCTAGATGCAGAGATTCGTCAGCTGGCTGAGAAGAAGGAGAAACAGCAAAAATCAAAGGAAGAATGGATGCAGGAAATAACAGAGCTCAAAATTATTCTTGCAGGAAAAGAGGAATCCTTTAAAAATTGTAAGGAACAATTAGCACGCCTTGAAAAAGAATATCATCTGACGATTCAAAAAAAGAAAGAGGCGGAAAAAGATTTACAACTATTATTGGATGAAATCGACCGCGATCACTCCGGTGAAATCCAATTGGAAGAAATAAAAAAGGAGAAGCTTGAGGACAAAAATAAAACAATTGAATTGATCGCATCCCGCAGACGCCAGCGAATGAGCATGCAAGAAGAGCTGGAACGAGAAGAAAAAGAATGGAAAGAGCTGAAGCGCGCTCATAGACAACTGACGGACGTTCTAAAAGATGAAGAAGTGAAATTAAACAGGCTGGATGTGGAGCTTGATCAGCTCTTGAATTATTTGCAAAATGAGTATAAGCTAACTTTTGAAGCAGCAAAGGCCCGCTTTCCTTTACAGATGGAGAAAGAAGAGGCGAAGAAAAAAGTAAAGCTGATTAAACTGGCATTAGAAGAGCTTGGAACCGTAAACTTAGGGGCAATTGATGAGTACGAGCGGGTGCGTGAACGGCATGAGTTTTTAACAGAACAGAGGGACGATTTATTGAATGCAAAAGAAACTCTTTTTAAAGTCATCGCCGAAATGGATGAAGAAATGAAAAAGCAGTTTTCCCAAATGTTTGCCAAAATACGTTCTCAATTCGATATCGTTTTTAAAGAACTGTTCGGAGGCGGAAAAGCGGATTTAATTTTGACAAATCCCGACGATCTGTTAAACACCGGAGTGGACATTATTGCTCAGCCTCCAGGGAAAAAACTGCAATATTTAAGCCTGCTGTCCGGAGGCGAACGCGCTTTGACCGCAATTGCCCTTCTATTTTCCATATTAAAAGTACGTCCTGTTCCGTTTTGTGTTCTCGATGAAGTAGAGGCGGCATTAGATGAAGCAAACGTTCAAAGATTTTCTAAATTTTTGAAGCGTTTCAGTGAGAATACTCAATTTATTGTCATCACCCACCGGAAAGGGACGATGGAAGAAGCGGATGCTTTATATGGTGTGACAATGCAAGAATCGGGAGTGTCAAAAGTTGTATCCGTCCGCTTGGAAGATACTGTTAGATATGTGAAATCGTCGTGAAAGGAAGAAAAATAAATGAGTTTTTTTAAGAAATTAAAAGAAAAAATTTCAAAGCAGAAGGATTCAGTAACGGCAAAATTTAAAGAAGGGCTTGAAAAAACGAGAAGCTCTTTTACAGAAAGCTTAAATGAACTTGTTTCGCGCTATCGAAAGGTTGATGAAGAATTTTTCGAGGAATTAGAGGAAATTTTGATTACTGCCGATGTCGGCGTACAAACGGTCATGGACTTGATCGATGAATTGAAAATGGAAGTGAAAAGGCGAAACATTCAAGAACCGAAGGAAGTGCGCGCTGCCATTTCCGAAAAGCTTGTTGAAATTTACCAAGGAGATGACGGCGCTCCTAACGACTTAAACATTGAAGACGGCCGGTTAAACATCGTATTGTTTGTTGGCGTCAATGGTGTTGGAAAAACGACGACGATCGGAAAGCTTGCACATCGATTAAAAGAAGAAGGAAAATCTGTCCTTCTTGCTGCCGGCGACACGTTCCGAGCAGGCGCCATCGAACAGCTGGAAGTTTGGGGGGATCGGGTTGGCGTAGATGTGATTAAACAATCGGCAGGCTCTGATCCTGCTGCCGTCGTGTATGACGCCATTCAGGCCGCTCGCTCTCGCAAAGTAGACGTCTTATTATGTGATACTGCTGGACGGCTTCAAAATAAGATGAATTTAATGAAAGAGCTTGAGAAAGTAAAGCGGGTTATCGAACGGGAAATTCCAGGTGCTCCGCATGAAGTGCTGCTTGTCCTTGATGCGACAACCGGACAAAATGCAATGAGCCAGGCAAGACAGTTTTCAGAAGCGACAAATGTCACTGGAATTGCCTTGACAAAATTGGACGGCACTGCGAAGGGAGGAATTGTTCTAGCCATTCGAAATGAGCTGAACATTCCTGTAAAACTGGTGGGGCTTGGCGAAAAAATGGACGATCTTGAGAAATTTGATGCAGAGAAATATGTTTATGGGCTGTTTGCCGATTTAGTAGATGAAGCGTAACGTAATTGTGTTAAGAAAGAAACTTGACATCTACAGTTAGAATCGATACACTAAAAACATGTAAAGGCAATTCACTTAACAACAGGGGGTGTTGATGTTGCTTGAAAAAACAACGAGGATGAATTATTTATTTGATTTTTATCAATCGTTGTTGACGCCAAAGCAAAAAAGCTACATGTCTCTGTACTACTTGGATGATTACTCCCTAGGTGAAATTGCTGAAGAATACAACGTCAGCCGCCAGGCAGTCTACGACAACATAAAACGGACGGAAATGATGCTGGAGGAATACGAGCAGAAGCTTCAGCTGTTCAAGAAATTTCAAGAGCGTAAAAAAATAATTGAAAAGCTGAAAGGTCTGCCTTTCCAATCGGAAATGAAGGAAGAATTTGACCGACTACTTCATCTTTTGGAAAAACTGGATTAGGAGGAGCCGCCATGGCTTTTGAGGGATTAGCCAACCGACTGCAAAACACGATGGCTAAAATCCGCGGCAAAGGAAAGGTTTCTGAAGCGGATGTCAAAGAAATGATGAGGGAAGTTCGTCTTGCTCTTTTGGAAGCGGACGTCAACTATAAAGTCGTCAAAGACTTTATTAAGAAAGTCAGCGAAAGGGCTGTTGGCCAGGAAGTCATGAAAAGCTTGACACCAGGCCAGCAAGTTATCAAAGTAGTGAAAGAAGAGCTGACCGAGCTGATGGGCGGCGAGCAGAGCAAAATTGCCGTAAGCAAACGGCCGCCGACGGTGATTTTGATGGCGGGCCTTCAAGGTGCAGGGAAAACGACTACGACTGGAAAGCTTGCCAACTACTTGCGAAAAAAACATAACCGAAACCCGCTTCTTGTTGCAGCTGATATTTATCGTCCTGCAGCCATCAAGCAATTAGAAACGTTAGGAAAGCAGCTCGGCATGCCTGTATTTTCACTCGGCGACAAGGTAAGCCCTGTTGAAATAGCCAAACAGGCGCTGGAATACGCCAAAAATGAGCATCATGATTATGTTCTCATTGATACAGCCGGACGCTTGCATATCGATGAAAATCTGATGGATGAATTAAAGCAGGTGAAGGAAGCTGCAAATCCTGATGAGATTTTTCTCGTTGTCGATGCCATGACTGGACAAGATGCCGTCAATGTGGCAAAAAGCTTTCATGATGAGCTTGGCATTACCGGTGTTATTTTGACAAAGCTTGATGGGGATACACGTGGCGGTGCTGCGCTTTCCATTCGTGCGGCAACAGGTGCTCCGATTAAATTTGCCGGGATGGGCGAAAAACTGGATGCGCTCGAACCGTTTCATCCCGAACGAATGGCATCGCGTATATTAGGAATGGGAGATGTCTTGACCCTGATCGAAAAGGCTCAAGAGAACGTCGATCAGGAGAAAGCGAAGCAGCTGGAAGAAAAAATGAGGACGATGTCTTTTACCTTCGATGATTTTTTAGAGCAGCTTGAACAAGTAAGAAACATGGGTCCTCTTGATGAGTTGATTTCCATGCTGCCTGGTGCAGGGAAAATGAAAGGCTTGAAAAACATTCAAGTTGATGAAAAGCAGCTAAGCCACGTTGAAGCGATCATCCGCTCCATGACAAAAGAAGAAAAAGAGAAGCCGGAAATTATTAATGCAAGCAGAAGAAAACGGATTGCTAAAGGGAGCGGTACTTCTGTCCAGGAAGTAAACAGGCTTTTAAAGCAGTTTGAAGAAATGAAAAAAATGATGAAGCAAATGACTTCAATGACAAAAGGCAAGCGAAAAGGATTTAAATTTCCTTTTATGTAATAAAAATTTATTCTGTTAAGAAAAAACACTTTACAAACTTTTTGATCATTGATAATATTCTATTTTGTTGAAAATATTTCGGAGGTGTAAAAAAATATGGCAGTTAAAATTCGTTTAAAACGCATGGGTGCAAAAAAATCTCCATTTTATCGCATTGTTGTAGCTGATTCCCGTTCTCCTCGAGATGGACGTTTCATTGAAACGATCGGTACGTACAATCCAGTAAAGGATCCTGCTGAAGTGAAAATTGACGAAGAATTGGCTCTTAAGTGGCTTCAAAACGGTGCAAAACCGTCTGACACTGTTCGTAACCTGTTTTCGAAACAAGGGATTATGGAAAAATTCCACAATGCGAAATATAGTAAATAATGTGTGATTATTATGGAACAGTTAATAACAACAATTGCCAAAGCTATTGTTGATTATCCGGATGAAGTCAAGGTGAAGAGAGAGGAGAAAAAAGGTGAAATTGTATATACTCTTTCTGTTCACCAAGACGATATTGGCAAAGTGATTGGAAAACAAGGCCGTATTGCAAAAGCGATCAGGACGGTCGTTTATGCAGCGGCTAGCGGCAAATCAATGAGAGTAACGCTTAAAATTAATGATTAAAAGGTGAGGGGATTGCTCCTCGCCTTTTTTACAAAAGAAGAAAAGCTTATTTCGCAGGATCAAAAAATCACATTTGAAATTGCGACGATTCCAGACCTCCCTCTTCTTGGCCAGAAGGGAAAAGCCGGGAGGGATCTTCCATGAATATACTCCTCAGAGCAATTTTATGACTGGAGGAGAGAGGAATGAAAATCATTTATCCGATCACAGTAAAGCAAATATTGACGGAAAACAGCAAGGAAAAACTGATTCATAAATGGCAGGCAAAAAAAGAAGAAATGAAACGGGAATGCGATCAATTATATTTTCAGCTGAAAAAAGCTGAAAAAACAACAAAAAACCAGTCCATCATTTCCCAGTACCATCAGGAAATCAACAAAAGAAAGGAAAAAATGAAGTTGATGGAATTTAAGCTTCAGCAAATCGATATGCTCCCTCTAGGCAGCGAATTAAAAGAACGGGAAGTGAACGCAGTAATCGAAGTAAAAGAAGGCGACAACTGGGATCAATTGCTGAATGAAAAAACGATTGTGATCGAAGATGGAGTAGTAAAAGAGATTCGCTAGAGGTGATCATATGGCCGAAAAATGGTTTCAAGTCGGAAAAATTGTCAATACGCACGGAATTCGCGGCGAAGTGCGCGTCGTTTCCGTAACTGATTTTCCTGATGAGCGATATAAACGCGGAAACCGTTTATACATTTTTCAAAAAGACAAAGAGCCTGTTGAAGTTATTGTCAAATCTCATCGAATTCATAAAAATTTTGATTTATTGTCTTTTGAAGGGTATGATTCGATCAATGAGGTTGAGCCGTTTAAAGGCTCAGACATAAAGGTTCCAGAAAGCCAGCTTGGCAGCCTGGATGAAGGAGAATATTATTTTCATGAAATCATCGGATGCTCCGTGTATACCGAAGACGGCGATGAGCTGGGGATCATAAATGAAATTTTAACGCCCGGCGCCAACGATGTGTGGGTTGTCAAACGAAAAGGCAAAAAAGATTTGTTGATTCCATATATCGAGGATGTTGTGAAACATATTGATGTGAAAGAGAAGCGAGTCATCATTTTTCCTATGGAAGGGTTATTGGACAAATGATTATCGATGTACTGACTTTATTTCCTGATATGTTCGCTGGAGTTTTTAACCAATCGATTTTAAAAAAAGCTCAGGAGAAGGATGCTGTTTCGATTAACGTTATTAATTTTCGAGACTATTCAACAGACAAGCATCAGTCGGTCGATGATTATCCGTACGGTGGCGGTGCCGGCATGGTATTAAAGCCGGAGCCGATCTTTCATTCTGTTGAGGCTGTAAAAGAAAAGCGAAACGCACAGCATTCGAAAGTCATACTTGTTTGTCCGCAAGGAGAACGCTTTACCCAAAAAAAAGCAGAGCAGCTGGCTCAAGCAGATCATCTAATATTTATTTGCGGCCATTATGAAGGCTACGACGAAAGAATCCGTTTTCTTGCGACAGACGAGATTTCAATTGGAGACTTTGTCCTGACAGGCGGCGAGCTTGCCGCGATGGTCATCATTGACTGTGTTGTGCGTCTTCTACCAGGTGTTCTCGGAAATGAAGAATCGCACCAAAATGATTCTTTTTCAACGGGACTGCTTGAACATCCGCATTACACCCGCCCTGCTGAATTCAGGGGGATGAAGGTGCCTGATGTGTTATTGTCAGGCCATCACGAAAAAATAGCCGAATGGCGGGAAAAAGAATCGCTCCGAAGAACGTGGGAGCGCAGACCTGACTTATTGGACGGCTATTCTTTAACGGAAAAGCAAAAAAAATGGCTGGAAGAAATAAAAAAGGCGAAATGAATGCTTGCAAATGGTTTGTTTCCTATGATAAGATACGTTTTGTGACATAGACAGCCGGTCTTGTCTTTTTAAAACGATGTTCCGCTGCAAGCATCTTGTATGAGCATCTGTTGGAAGGAGATGATTGCGATGCAAAAATTAATTGAAGAAATTACGAAAGAACAACTTCGCACAGATTTGCCTGAATTTAGACCTGGGGATACCGTCCGTGTTCACGTGAAGGTTGTTGAAGGCTCCCGTGAACGGATTCAGGTTTTTGAAGGAGTTGTAATTAAACGCCGCGGCGGCGGTATTAGCGAAACATTTACTGTTCGTAAAGTTTCTTACGGCGTAGGTGTTGAACGTACATTCCCGCTGCACACTCCAAGAATTGCGAAAATCGAAGTTGTTCGCCGAGGCAAAGTGCGTCGTGCAAAACTTTACTATTTGCGCAATCTACATGGTAAAGCAGCTCGCATTAAAGAAAGATAAACATTCGAACATAAAAAGGGCTTGTATTCAATACAGGCCCTTTTGTCATGTGAGCAGTCATTCACTTATGAATTCATTTAATATTTTTGGAAAAAATTATTTAACGAAAGCATAATCTGTTTAAAAATAGGTGGACATGTTCTTTTGTTAAGCCAATAATTGTATTAAAATAAATAAAAAACCATTTTAAAAACATAAAGGTGTGAAAGAAATGTCACGTAAAAAAAATGAATTTTTTGAGTGGATGAAAGCTCTAGGTGTCGCCGTCTTGTTGGCGGTCGTCATTCGGACGTTTTTCTTTGCTCCGATTGTCGTTGATGGAGTTTCCATGATGCCGACATTACAAGACCAGGACCGAATGATCGTGAATAAAATCGGAACGAAGCTTGGTGAAATAAAACGCTTTGACATTGTCGTCTTTCATGCAACGGAAGAGAAAGACTACATTAAGCGTGTCATCGGTTTGCCTGGCGATCATATAGAATATAAAGATGACACCCTCTACATTAACGGCAAGAAGTATGAAGAGCCATACTTGGAAAAATATAAACAAAACGGCGTGGATGGCCCTTTAACAGAACCATTTAAACTTGAAGACATTATTGGAAGATCAACTGTGCCTGAAGGCGAATTGTTTGTTATGGGTGATAATAGAAGATACAGCAAAGACTCGCGGCATATAGGGACCATTCCGATTGAATCAGTTATGGGGAAAACTAATTTTGTTTATTGGCCGCTTTCTGAATTTGGAGTTGTAAAGTAGGTGAAGTAGATGACGATTCAATGGTTTCCAGGGCATATGGCAAAAGCGAGACGGCAAGTTGTTGAAAAATTGAAACTGATAGATATTGTCTATGAACTTGTCGATGCCCGAATCCCTCAGTCATCGAGAAATCCGATGATTGATGACATTATTGCCAATAAAAAAAGAATTTTAATTTTAAATAAAAAGGATATGGCAGACGAAAGCATTACGAAAGAATGGATTCAGTACTACAAAGAACAGGGCATTGCATCAATAGCCATCGACTCGCAAACAGGATCAGGACTAAAACAAATCGTGCAGCTTTCAAAAGAACTGCTCGAAAAAGAACGTGAAAAAATGAAAGCAAAAGGGGTAAAACCAAGGGCGATCCGCGCATTAATTGTTGGAATTCCGAATGTCGGCAAATCAACGCTGATCAATCGCCTTGCAGGAAGAAACATTGCCAAAACCGGCGATCGTCCAGGCATAACGAAACAGCAAAGCTGGATCAAGACAGGAAAAGAATTGGAGCTGCTCGATACCCCAGGCATTCTTTGGCCGAAATTTGAAGATGAAGAAGTCGGGCTGAAGCTGGCTGCGACAGGCGCCATTAAGGATGAGATTTTAAATTTGCAGGATGTAGCAGCTTATGCGATGCGATACTTGATCAAGCATTATCCAGATCGTTTAATGGATCGCTATCAAATCGACAATCTATCAAATGAAAATGAAATCGTCGACTTATTTGATCATATTGGAAAAAAAAGAGGCTGTTTATCAGCTGGCGGCCTGATAGACTATGACAAGACGGCGGAAGTGTTCATAAGGGATGTTCGGACATTGAAGCTGGGGAAAATAAGTTTTGACCGGCCAAATGAATAAAGGCACGCATTCCGCGTGTCTATATTTTATTTTTAACAAAACTCGTTCACTTGAGAGAAGCGGTGCAATCGGCGCTTAACCGGTTAATCGGTTTTCCTTTCTTGACGGGTAAAGAGCTTTCGGGAAATAGTAAAAAAGTCTTGAAAGTCATTTGAGCATGTGAAAAATAGACGCTTAATCAAATTGCAGCCGAGGAAGCCGTTCATGTACAAACTATTCGAACGAAATTTACAAATGCAAATATTAAGGGAGAGGTTGAAGAAAGTTGAATTTAACGGCGAAGGAAATTGAAGAAAAGCTCAGTGCCATCCATGATATAAACGACCCTTTTTTTCTTGCCTGCCAAAAAGATGAGCGGAAAACCGTCCAAAAATTAGTAAAAAAATGGCTGAAGCAATATGAAAAAGAGCAGCAATTGAGACAGCAGTTTCAAAACATGTGCAAATACGAAAGAGAATTGAAAGAAAAGGGATTTCGAATGCTGGCAGGCATTGATGAAGTGGGAAGAGGGTGTCTTGCAGGTCCGGTCGTTGCTGCTTGCGTGATTTTGCCTGATGAATTTTATTTGCCGGGGCTGACGGACTCGAAAAAAATTTCGAAGCAAAAACGGGAAGAGTTTTTTCAATACATAATGGATCTGGCAGTAGATGTCGGGATTGGGTTTGTGTCGGCAAAAGAAATTGATGAACTAAACATTTACAATGCGACAAAAAAAGCAATGCTTTTAGCCATTGATCAATTAAAGCAGGGAAAGCCGGATCATTTATTGATTGATGCTCTTGAATTACCAATTAATATTCCGCAGCTTTCCATCATTAAGGGTGATGAAAAAAGCATTACGATTGCAGCAAGCTCCTGCGTCGCAAAAGTTGTGAGAGACAGGTACATGGAAGAGCTGGGAAAGCAATTTCCGGAATACGGCTTTGAACGTCATGTGGGCTACGGTACAAAGCAGCATTTGGAAGCGATCGAGAAGCACGGTGTGACGGAGCATCATCGGAAAAGCTTTGCTCCGGTACAAGATGCGTTAAACTTTTTTAACGGGTGATAAGAATGAATGAAATATCTGCTCTTCTTAGGAAGATAAGTCTTCAATCTCTTTTTGATCCCGCGGCCAAAACATTTCAAGATCAAGAGATTGTGAAAGGAAAAGTGTTGAAAATTTATCCTAATTCTCATGCATTGCTTGCAATTGGAAAAATGAAATTAACCGCTGCTGTTGAGGCGGATATTCAAGCAATGAAAACTTATTGGTTTCAGACTGAAGTAACGGAAAGCGGAATCAGACTGAAGCTTTTGTTTCCGGAAAAAGATGAAGGTCATACAGGCCGAGCTATTCTTGAACATTTCCGCCTGCCTGCTGACAATATGGCCTCGCAGCTTATTGATTTGCTGCTGGAAAATGAAATTCCTTTTTCCAAAAAAGACTTGGCTCTTGCCATCAACATTTTGCAGTCCTTTAAGGGAAAAGCTCCTCGTGAAAGTTTATTTCAGGCGCTTCTCATCGCTTTTGAAAAAAAACTGCCAATTGCGGAGCATGTCATCCGTCCTTTGCTGGCTGTTCAAGATGAGAAGAAGCTGTCTCAGCTCCTTTTTCAATTAGACGAAATGTTAAACAATAGCGGAAGAGCCGAGGACATGAAAGATCTAAACCGAAACCTGTTTCAGCTTACAAACCTTCGTTTTCTATATAAAGCCGAAGAAGTGAACCAAATATTGCGAGAAAGAAATGACACCTTTTCCAAGCAATTGTTGAATAAGCTTGAATTTTGGATGAAAGAAAATCCGCTAGCCATTAAGCAGCTTATACTGAATGAAAACAGTGAGCAAGCATTGCTTCAACCATTCACAAAAGACAAGGCGAACGGAAGTAGAATTGGACAAATGCTGAACGCGGAAGAAAAAAATACGCTGAAAGCGATGTTTCAGCAAAGCATCCACAACGTTTCCGCTCAAGAAGTGAAACAATTGTTAAAAACAGCGATAGCCAAAATCGGCTTATTTGAACATGCTGAAAGCAGTAGCGGTCAGAGTGAATGGCCATTAAAGACACTGCTTATAAAATATTTGCAAAATATGGAACATTCAAGTTTAAGAGGGGCGATGGAGCGCGCTTTAGATTACATAAACGGACAGCATTTTATGCGGGAACAAAAAGGACCTGTTGAACAATTTTTTATTCATGTCCCGATTCAGTTAGGAGAGCAATGGACGGATATTACAATCCAAATCAACGGAAAAAAAGACGAAACAGAAAAAATAAATCCTAATTTTTGCCGAATCATTTTTTCATTGTATTTAAAAGAAATAAAAGAAACAGTAGTGGACGTATTCATTCAAAATCGCGCTGTAAAAGTTACGATTTACAACGACATTCTTGAAGAAAGCGATATTGTTCAGCATTTGGGAAGCCTTCAGGAAAATTTAAAACAAATCAATTATGTTTTAACAGGAGTTTCTATCCAAAAAGGAAAAACGGATGAACAAACTCAAAAGGTCATTTCCGGACAATCTTACCAGAAGGTGGACATCAAAATATGAAAAAAGAAACAAAAGATTTAAAAGCTGTTGCCCTCAGCTATAACGATGAAAAGGACGCCGCGCCAAAAGTATCGGCAAAAGGTAAAGGGTATGTCGCTGAAAAAATCATTGAAAAAGCGAGAGAAAACAATGTTCCGATTCAAGAAGATCCCTCGCTTATTGAACTTTTGTCAGAAGTGGAAATAAATGAGCAAATTCCCGAGGAGCTTTATGAAGTGGTAGCTGAGCTTTTAAGCTTTATATACCGCTTAGACCAGCAAAGATGAAATAAACGACGTCTTTTTATAAAGAATGGTAGACAATGATGAAACATTTTTATACAATGAAAGCGCAGTCTAAAATTGCCTCGAAAAGGCTAAGATACATAAGTTAGGAGGATGGGATATGAATATCCATGAGTACCAGGGGAAAGAAATCCTCAGAAAATACGGCGTCACGGTACCGAACGGCAAAGTTGCGTTTTCCGTTGAGGAAGCGGTTGAAGCGGCAAAAGAGCTGGGTACTGACGTAGTGGTAGTCAAAGCGCAAATTCATGCTGGCGGCCGCGGGAAAGCTGGCGGAGTAAAAGTAGCGAAAAGTTTAGAAGAGGTTCGCGAGTATGCTAGTGAATTGTTAGGAAAAACGCTCGTTACACATCAAACAGGACCAGAAGGAAAAGAAGTCAAACGTCTTTTAATTGAAGAAGGCTGTGACATTAAAAAAGAATATTATGTTGGTTTTGTTGTTGATCGCGCAACCTCCCGCGTTGTTTTGATGGCGTCTGAGGAAGGCGGCACCGAAATTGAAGAAGTGGCAGCGAAAACACCGGAAAAAATCTTCAAAGAATATATTGATCCGGCAGTAGGACTTCAACCTTTCCAAGCTCGCCGAATCGCATTTAACATTAACATTCCGAAAGAATTAGTCGGACAAGCTGTTAAATTTATGTTGGGACTTTATCAAGTATTTGTCGAAAAGGATTGCTCTATTGCGGAAATTAACCCGCTTGTCGTTACAGGCGACGGAAAGGTTATGGCTTTGGATGCTAAACTAAACTTTGACTCCAATGCATTATACCGTCAAAAAGATGTGTTGGAATATCGTGATTTAGATGAGGAAAATCCGAAAGAAATTGAAGCTTCAAAATATGATTTAAGCTACATAGCTCTTGATGGCAATATCGGGTGCATGGTAAACGGAGCAGGTCTTGCCATGGCAACGATGGATATTATTAAATATTACGGCGGTGAGCCAGCAAACTTCCTAGATGTCGGCGGCGGCGCAACGGCAGAAAAGGTTACGGAAGCGTTTAAAATTATTTTGTCGGATGAAAACGTAAAAGGGATTTTCGTCAATATCTTTGGAGGCATTATGAAATGCGATGTCATCGCACAAGGTGTCGTTGAAGCGACAAAACAAGTTGGCTTGACGATCCCGCTAGTCGTTCGTCTTGAGGGAACGAATGTTGAGCTTGGTAAAAAAATACTAGAAGAGTCAGGCCTAAATATTACATCTGCAGAGTCTATGGCAGACGGGGCGCAAAAAATCGTTTCATTAGTGAAATAGGAAAGCGAGGGAGAAGAATGAGCGTATTTATTAATAAAGATACAAAAGTAATCGTTCAGGGGATTACTGGATCTACTGCGTTATTCCATACGAAACAAATGCTTGAATACGGAACGAAGATTGTCGGCGGGACATCCCCAGGCAAAGGCGGTCAGGAAGTCGAAGGAGTTCCGGTTTTCAACACGGTTGAAGAAGCGGTGAAACAAACCGGTGCCAATGCTTCCGTTATTTATGTCCCAGCTCCTTTTGCAGCGGATGCCATTATGGAAGCGGTTGATGCGGAGCTTGACCTAGTCATCTGTATTACAGAACATATCCCGGTTTTAGACATGGTCAAAGTAAAAAGATACATGGAAGGAAAGAAAACTCGATTAATCGGACCGAACTGCCCGGGAGTCATCACACCTGGCGAATGTAAAATCGGCATTATGCCTGGATATATCCACACTAAGGGACATGTCGGAGTCGTTTCCCGTTCAGGTACTTTGACATATGAAGCGGTTCATCAGCTATCGCAAGCAGGCATTGGTCAGTCAACGGCTGTTGGAATTGGCGGGGACCCTGTAAACGGCACAAACTTCATTGACGTGCTAAAAGCATTTAACGAAGATCCGGAAACATATGCCGTCATTATGATTGGTGAAATCGGGGGTACAGCGGAAGAAGAAGCAGCTGAGTGGATTAAAGCAAACATGACAAAACCAGTCGTAGGATTTATCGGCGGACAAACAGCACCTCCAGGAAAACGCATGGGACATGCGGGCGCAATTATTTCCGGAGGTAAAGGAACAGCAGCGGAAAAAATTAAGAAAATGAATGAATGTGGTATTAAAGTCGCAGATACTCCTTCCGTTATTGGCGAGACGTTAATCTCAGTTTTAAAAGAAAAAGGTTTATATGAAAAATGCAAAACTCATTAAAACAAAAGGAGTAGCCACAAGGCTATTCCTTCTTTATAGAATTGAGGTGAGGGCTATTAATCCTAGAAATTTATTAATAAAACTCGCTCATTGCAAAGGTGCGGCAAAGAGAAGAATCGTTCAGCTTTTTGAACAGGAAGGCATGTATGAAGAAGCTCTGCATCTAACGCCTCAAACATTAGCCACCCGTCTGTTTATTCCTCCTAAAAACTATTCAACGTTTATAGAAGAATACCAATCCATTTCAACGGAGAGCCTGCTAAACTATTATAAAAACAGGAATATCCATCTGATTACGATCATTGATTCCCATTATCCAACGTATTTAAAGCATATTTTTGATCCGCCTCCCGTTTTATTTTGCCAAGGGGATATTAGTCTATTAAAAAATATCCGAAATTTAAGCGTTGTCGGAACCCGTCATGCATCGAAATATGGCTGCGACCTTGTTCAATATTTTGTTACGCATTTGGCGAAGCAAAAATTTACGATAATCAGCGGGCTTGCCCTCGGTATTGATGCGAAAGCCCATTGGACGGCCATTGAGGAGAATTCGAAAACAATTGCCGTAATCGCTGGCGGATTTGATCATATTTATCCGAAAGAAAACATGGAGCTGGCTAAAATCATCCAAAAGGAGCATCTTCTCCTCTCTGAGCATCCTCCATATAAAAGACCGGAAAAATGGATGTTTCCAATGCGAAATAGAATTATTAGCGGATTAAGCTTAGGAACCTTTGTTGCTCAAGCTTCCAAACGAAGCGGTTCTCTTATCACTGCCCAGCATGCTTTGGAACAAGGGAGAATCGTTTTTTCACCCCCGGTGCCATTATTTGATCCATTATTTCAAGGGAATATACAATTGTTAAAGGAAGGGGCAGCGCTTGCCCTGTCACCTGATGAGATTATAGAAGAATTAAAGCCGATGTATGAAGAAAAATAATTTTTTTGCGTCTAAAGGCGGAAGCTGATGAATACTGTTTGACAAAATGCATTGGAATATTTAATAATAGTGAAGATTATTTTAACAGTTGAATGATCAACAATCATTTTCATAAACTGATGCATAAAAAGAGAGAAAACCTCTTAAGGAGGAAAAATGAATGTCGGACTACTTAGTCATTGTGGAGTCGCCAGCAAAGGCGAAAACAATTGAAAAGTATTTAGGAAAAAAATATACCGTGAAGGCTTCAATGGGCCATGTTCGGGACTTGCCTAAAAGTCAAATGGGAGTTGACATAGAGCACAATTTTCAACCAAAATACATCACGATAAGAGGGAAAGGGCCGGTTCTGAAAGAGCTCAAGAACGCTGCTAAAAAGGCGAAAAAAGTTTTTCTTGCAGCCGACCCGGACAGAGAGGGAGAGGCGATTGCGTGGCATTTAGCGCAAAGCTTAGATATTGATATCCAATCCGATTGCCGCGTTGTGTTCAATGAAATTACAAAAGATGCGATCAAAGATTCTTTTAAATCGCCAAGAGCTATTAACATGGATTTAGTTGATGCCCAGCAGGCAAGAAGGGTATTAGACAGGCTGGTCGGCTACAATATCAGCCCGATCCTTTGGAAAAAGGTAAAGAAGGGTTTAAGTGCCGGGAGAGTTCAATCTGTTGCTGTCCGTCTAATTATCGATCGTGAAAATGAAATTAAACATTTCAAGCCTGAGGAATATTGGACGATTAACGGAGACTTTCTTAAAGGAACGGAGTCGTTTGAAGCTGCTTTTTGGGGTGTTGAAGGCAAAAAAAAGGATTTGAAAACAGAAGAAGATGTAAAACAGGTGCTCCAAAAAGTTATTGGAAATGAGTTTACTGTAACGAAAGTAACAAAAAAAGAACGGAGAAGAAATCCTGCACCTCCATTTACAACTTCCTCTTTACAGCAGGAAGCTGCAAGGAAACTCAATTTCCGTGCGAAGAAAACGATGATGGTAGCACAACAGCTGTATGAAGGAATAGACCTCGGCAAGGAAGGCACTGTCGGATTGATTACTTATATGCGTACCGATTCCACGCGAATTTCAGACACAGCGAAATCGGAGGCAATCAGTTATATTGAAAAGATGTTTGGCAGTGAATATGCGCAAGCCAAAACGAGAGGAAGTCAGAAATCAGGCAATGTTCAGGATGCTCACGAAGCGATACGGCCGACCAGCGCTTTTCGAAATCCGGATGGAATAAAAGACTTTTTAACAAAAGACCAATATAAATTATACAAACTGATTTGGGAACGATTTATCGCGAGCCAAATGTCGCCGGCTGTCATGGATACGATGAGCGTTGATTTGGAGAACAATGGTGTTATGTTCCGTGCAAACGGTTCAAAAATCAAATTCCATGGTTTTATGAAAGTATATGTAGAAGGGACGGACGATCAAGAAGAAGATAAAAGCAATCGTCTTTTGCCTGATCTTCAGGAAGGGGATAAAATCTTTTCAAAAGATTTAAAACCGGAGCAGCACTTTACACAGCCGCCTCCAAGGTATACGGAAGCGAGGCTTGTCAAAACGCTGGAGGAATTAGGCATAGGACGTCCTTCTACATATGCACCGACGCTCGATACCATTCAAAGAAGAGGGTATGTTGCGCTTGAAAACAAACGATTTGTCCCAACAGAACTTGGCCAAATTGTCCACGAGCTGATGATGGAATTTTTCCCTGAAATTTTGGATGTGGAATTTACTGCGAAAATGGAGCATGATTTAGATGATATTGAAGAAGGAAAAGTAAATTGGGTAAAAATTATTGATGAATTTTATCATGATTTTTCAAAGAATGTTAAAAAAGCCGAAAATGAAATGGAAAAGGTAGAAATAAAAGATGAATATGCCGGTGTAAAGTGTGAAAAATGCGGAAGCGAAATGGTTTACAAAATGGGAAGGTACGGAAAATTTTTGGCTTGCTCCAATTTTCCAGACTGCCGCAATACAAAACCGATTTTAAAAGAAATCGGTTTGAAGTGTCCGAAATGCCATGAGGGAAATATTGTGGAGAGAAAGTCGAAGAGACGCCGCGTATTTTATGGATGTGACCGTTACCCAGAGTGCGATTTTATTTCTTGGGAAAAGCCGGTTGAAAGAAAATGTCCGAAATGTGGAGAAATTTTGGTAGAAAAACGTTTGAAAAAAGGTGTTCAAGTGCAATGTTCTTCTTGCGACTATAAAGAAGAACCGCAGCGTTAACAAATATCTTCTCTTTGGTGAGCAATGTAAAGCTCACCTTCTTCATGGAGATATTTCGGCAGTTTTTTACGAAAACACAACAAGAAGAGAGCTTTTATAAAGACGGAGGAGTGCTAAAATGAACAATCAAGTTGTCAACGTTATCGGTGCTGGGCTAGCTGGAAGCGAAGCGGCATGGCAAATTGCCAAAAGAGGAATTCAAGTTCGCTTGTACGAAATGCGTCCAAAAAAGCAAACTCCGGCCCATCATACGGATAAATTTGCTGAACTGGTCTGCTCTAATTCGTTGAGAGCCAATTCTTTGACAAATGCAGTCGGAGTATTGAAAGAAGAAATGAGAATGTGTGACTCCGTAATTATTTCGGCTGCTGATCAATGTTCCGTTCCGGCTGGGGGTGCACTTGCCGTTGATCGCCACGAATTTGCGGATATCGTCACTAAACGGGTGAAAGAACATCCCAATATTACCGTCTTTCACGAAGAAGTGACGGACATTCCAGAAGGGCCGACGGTAATAGCAACAGGACCTTTAACTTCAGAAGCATTATCGGAAGCATTAAAAAAGCTTACTGGCGAGGAATATTTATATTTTTACGACGCAGCCGCACCGATAATTGAAAAAGACAGCATTGATATGGAAAAAGTATATTTGAAATCAAGATACGACAAAGGGGAGGCTGCATATTTAAACTGTCCGATGACAGAGGAAGAGTTCGATCGCTTTTATGAGGCATTAATCAGCGCGGAAACTGTTCCTCTAAAAGAATTTGAGAAAGAAATCTTTTTTGAAGGATGCATGCCGATTGAAGTCATGGCAAAGAGAGGAAAGAAAACGCTTCTTTTCGGACCGATGAAGCCTGTCGGCTTGGAGCATCCCGAAACAGGAAAGCGTCCTTTTGCCGTCGTCCAGCTGCGGCAGGATAATGCGGCAGGGACTTTGTATAATATCGTCGGCTTCCAAACTCATCTAAAATGGGGTCCGCAAAAGGAAATCATTCAGATGATTCCGGGGCTTGAAAAGGCGGAAATTGTCAGATATGGAGTGATGCATCGAAATACGTTTATCAATTCCCCGAAACTGCTTAGACCAACTTATCAATATAAAGGGCGCGAGGATTTGTTTTTCGCCGGACAAATGACTGGCGTAGAAGGCTATGTTGAGTCAGCTGCTTCCGGATTAATAGCAGGCATTAATGCGGCATGCCTCGTTTTGGGAAAGGAATTGATTGAATTTCCTGATGAAACAGCAATGGGAAGCATGGCAAAGTATATTACAACGGCAGATCCGAATAATTTTCAGCCGATGAATGCGAATTTTGGTCTTTTTAAACCGCTTGACACCCACATTAAAGTGAAAAAAGAAAGAAATGAACAATTGGCAAAAAGAGCACTTCAAACTATTCAAAAAATTTCGAAAAAATTATAAAATGGATTGAAAGGGCTACTGCAAATGTGATACGATTTAGTAGCCCTTTGTGAGGTGCTAAGAGTGGAAAATGTTAAGAATTATTTAAATTTATTCATTGAATATTTACAAATTGAAAAAAATTATTCACAATATACAATTGTGAATTATCTGCATGACTTGAATGATTTTTTTTCTTTTATGGAAAAAGAAGGGTTAGAAAGGCTGGATGACGTACAATATTCAGATATACGTATTTTTTTGACGGATTTAAGCAAAAAGTATTCCAAAACATCCATTTCCCGTAAAATTTCAAGCATTAGAACTTTTTATTATTTTCTTTTGCGGGAAAAATATGTAACGGACAATCCTTTTTCTTTAGTGTCACTTCCGAAGCAAAAAAAAGCGATCCCTAGATTTTTATTTGATGAGGAGCTGGAAATGCTGTTTTCCATTTCCGACCTGAATGATCCGCTCGGGCAGCGGAATCAATTGATTTTGGAATTTTTATATGGAACGGGAATCCGTGTGAGTGAATTATGCCAAATTCGCCTTGAAGACCTGGATTTTTCCATTGAGACCATTTTAGTAAATGGAAAAGGAAACAAACAGCGCTATGTGCCTTTCGGAAGCTATGCACGTCAGGCAGCGGAACGATATATCCATGATGGCAGAAGCAAGCTGATGAAAAATCAGTCCGGACAGGATCATCGCTTTTTGTTTGTAAACCATCGGGGAAAGCCTTTAACAGCAAGGGGAGTTCGGTATATCTTAAAACAGCTGATAGATAATTCAGCAAAAAATCTGCATCTTCATCCGCATATGTTTAGGCATACTTTTGCGACTCACCTCTTAAATGCTGGAGCTGACTTAAGAAGTGTTCAAGAACTTTTGGGCCATGTTCATTTATCATCAACGCAAATTTATACCCATGTGTCAAAAGACCATTTAAAAAATGTTTATATGGCCTACCATCCACGGGCAAAAGATTCTTAAAGGGAGGCTTGCAATTGTCAACATTTCATGCGACAACGATTTTTGCCATTCGCCATAAAGGACAATGCGCGATGGCAGGTGATGGACAAGTAACACTTGGCAATCAAGTTGTGATGAAGCATACAGCACGAAAGGTCCGAAAAATTTATAATGGAAAAGTGCTTGCTGGATTTGCGGGATCTGTTGCTGATGCGTTTACGCTGTTTGAAAAGTTTGAAGGCAGTCTGGAAGAGTATAACGGCAATTTGGCAAGAGCGGCTGTGGAAATGGCAAAAGAGTGGCGAAGCGACAAAGTATTAAGACAATTAGAAGCAATGTTAATTGTGATGGATGCCCAAAAGCTTCTGCTCCTTTCTGGGACGGGTGAAGTAATCGAACCGGATGATGGCATTTTAGCTATCGGCTCAGGGGGAAATTATGCCCTTGCTGCAGGCCGTGCATTGAAACAATATGCCGGTGAACAAATGTCTGCCAAAGAAATCGCTAAATCCGCTCTAGAAATAGCAGCAAATATTTGCGTTTTTACGAACAATAACATTATCGTTGAGGAACTTTAGAAAGGAGGGAGGCGAATGAAAAAAATGCAATTATCTCCGAAACAAATTGTTGAACGATTAGACCAATACATAGTCGGTCAGGAAGAAGCGAAAAAAGCGGTTGCTGTTGCGTTAAGAAATCGATACCGGAGAAGCTTATTGGATGAAAAAATTCGCGATGAAGTGGTTCCGAAAAACATTTTAATGATTGGTCCGACTGGGGTTGGAAAAACTGAAATTGCTAGGAGAATTGCAAAGCTCGTCGGCGCGCCCTTTGTAAAGGTGGAGGCAACAAAATTTACAGAAGTAGGGTATGTCGGGCGAGATGTGGAATCGATGGTCCGCGATTTAGTGGAAACTTCCGTCCGGCTTGTGAAGGAAGAAAAAATGCAGGAAGTAAGAGCACAAGCGGAAGAAAACGCCAATCGCAGGCTGATCGAGCTCCTCGTTCCGAGTAAGAAAAAACAGGCTGCTTACAAAAATCCTTTAGAAATGCTTTTCGGAGGAAATCAACAAACAAATTCGTTCGAAACGCAGGGAGAAAATGAACAGGATCTAAAGGAGAAGCGGAGAGAAATCGCCCGCAAATTAGCAGCAGGCGAACTAGAAGACCATTTTGTTACGGTTGAAATTGAGGAACAGCAGCCCTCTATGTTCGATCTCCTGCAAGGGACAGGGATGGAGCAGATGGGCTTTAATATGCAGGATGCTTTGAACAGTCTTCTTCCAAAAAGGAAGAAAAAAAGAAAGCTTACTGTGAAAAACGCCCGAAAGGTTTTGACGAATGAAGAAGCAGCAAAACTGATTGATATGGACGAAGTGACACAGCTTGCCATTGAACGCGCGGAACAATCAGGCATCATTTTTATCGATGAAATCGACAAAATTGCCAAAAACGGCCACAACAGTTCTGGTGCTGATGTTTCCCGCGAAGGTGTGCAAAGAGATATACTTCCAATCGTGGAAGGATCTGCAGTTGTAACAAAATATGGCACCGTAAAAACCGACCATATACTCTTTATTGCAGCTGGCGCTTTTCACATGGCGAAGCCATCGGATTTAATCCCTGAATTGCAAGGACGTTTTCCGATTCGCGTGGAATTGAAAAAGCTAACGGCAGATGATTTTGTCCGAATTTTAATTGAACCGGATAATGCTTTATTAAAACAATATGAAGCATTATTGGAGACGGAAGGTATAAAATTAGAATTTTCTGACGAAGCTATTCGTAAAATTGCTGAAATTGCTTACCAAGTGAACCAAGATACAGATAATATTGGGGCAAGAAGGCTTCATACCATTTTAGAAAAACTGCTGGAAGACTTGTTGTTTGAAGCGCCGGATATAAATTTAGAAAAGGTTGTGATTACACCGAACTATGTGGAAGAAAAATTAAATAAAATTGTTCAAAACAAAGATTTAAGTCAATTTATTTTATAAAAAGATGAAATTTTTTAGGAGGATTTGAGATCATGGAGTTATTAGAAAAAACAAGAAAAATTAATGCGATGCTGCAAAAGGCGGCAGGAAAACCTGTTAATTTTAAAGAAATGGCGGAAACATTAAGTGAAGTCATTGAGGCAAATATTTTTGTGCTCAGCCGCCGAGGAAAAGTATTAGGCTTCGGCTTGAACAAGCAAATAGATAATGACCGCATGAAAAAAATGCTGGAGGAAAGAAAATTTCCTGAAGAGTATACGAAAAGTTTATTTAATATTACCGAAACGTCACCAAATTTAGATGTATATAGCGAATATACTGCATTTCCTGTTGAGAACCGCGAGCTCTTTAAAAACGGATATACGACCATTGTTCCGATCATCGGAGGAGGAGACCGCTTAGGAACCCTTATATTATCTAGACTGGGAACTCAATTTAATGATGATGACCTAATATTGGCTGAATACGGGGCAACTGTTGTTGGAATGGAGATTTTAAGAGAAAAAGCCGAGGAAATTGAAGAGGAAGCGAGAAGCAAAGCGGTTGTCCAAATGGCAATCAGCTCTTTATCATACAGCGAACTCGAAGCGATCGAACACATTTTTGAAGAATTAAGCGGCACAGAGGGATTGCTAGTTGCAAGCAAAATTGCTGACCGCGTCGGCATTACCAGATCTGTGATCGTCAATGCGCTTCGCAAATTAGAAAGCGCTGGAGTCATTGAATCTCGTTCTCTTGGTATGAAAGGCACATATATTAAAGTGTTAAACAACAAATTTTTAGTTGAACTAGAAAAATTAAAAAACCATTAAAAGAAAGCTGCTCTAAAGGTTTGTTTATCAAACCTTTTGAAGCAGCTTTTTATAAATGTTTTCTACAAATTTCTTATTGAAAATCGGCTGATTTGTCTAATTTCAATAAGTTCTAACCTCCTACTCATCCCTCTGAAAAAGCTGCAGAATCAAATTCCAATGTTAAAAAAGTGATAGTCATTTAGAACTAGAAAAAAAATAATCGCAATGTACGACGATTTTTTACAAATTATACATAGACTTTAAGCTGTTTCTTTTTTAAAATAATATTTATAAATTAGCAAAATTCGACATTTTTACTTCTTATTTCTTTTGCAATACAAGATCATCATACTTTTGGAGGGAGCAATGAAAATATTTTCTAATTCAATAGCCAATTTGGAGCAGGCAATTCGAATTTCTTCCTTAAACGGAAAAGTTATAGCCAATAATATTGCAAATGTGGACACTCCAGGGTATAAAGCGAAAACAGTTAATTTTAAAAACGTTTTGGATCAACAAATAAAACTGGATGCATATCGGACCAATCCGCGTCATCTTCCTTTTGTGGGCAGCGAAAGCACATCGATTGTGGAAACGAGGACAAACAGTGCTTATCAGCATAATGGGAATAATGTCGACATTGATCAAGAAATGGCAAAGCTTGCGGAAAATCAAATTTTCTACAATGCATTGATTGACAGATTGAATGGCAAATTTAATTCATTAAAAACAGTAATAAAAGGTGGTCGTACATAATGGGGATTTTTCAGTCTTTGAACATTTCCGCATCAGCTTTAACAGCTCAGCGGCTGAGAATGGATGTCATTTCATCGAATATGGCAAACATGGAGACGACTAGAGCTGAATATGTGGACGGGCAATGGCAGCCTTACCGCCGGAAAATGGTTGTAACAGCAGAGGATACAAAACCTTTCTCAGCTTTTCTGAATCAAGAGCTGAACGGCGTTGGAAACGGCGTGAGAGTTCAAGCCATTGTTGAGGACGAGACGCCTTTTAAAATCGTTTATGATCCCGACCATCCTGATGCAAACGAAAATGGCTATGTTTCTTTGCCAAATGTAGATCCTTTAAAAGAAATGGTCGACTTGATCAGCAGCACGCGCTCATATGAAGCAAATGTTACAAGCTTTAATGCATCGAAAAACATGCTGCTGAAAGCATTGGAAATAGGGAAATAGAATAGGAGTGATGTAAATGATTGAGCAAATTTCTTTTCCGACTCAATCGATCCAGCTAGAAAACCGAGCACAAAGTGCGGAAAATTCTGGGAAATCATCCTTTTCAGATATGTTGAAAAAATCGCTGGAAGCTGTCAATGAAGCTCAATTAAATTCCGATCGGCTGACAAATGCTCTTGCAGCAGGACAAAATGTAGAGCTTCATGATGTCATGATCACAGCACAAAAAGCGAGCATTTTACTTGAAGCAACTGTTGAATTCAGGAATAAAGTCATTGAAGCTTATCAAGAAGTGATGAGAATGCAAATATAATTAGTCTATTTAGAAATGGAATGTCATTATCGGGGGATCAGAAAGAATGAATCAAAAACTACTGCAAATAAAGGATACAATTTTGTCATTTTGGAGGCAAAGGACAAAATGGCAAAAAGCCCTCATCATCGGAGGCGCATCGCTCATCATCATTGCCATTATCGTTTCGTCAATAGTTTTGTCAAAACCGAAAATGATACCGCTATATACGAATTTATCATTGGAAGAAGCTGGCCGAATCAAAGAAACCCTCGATAACAAAGGGATTCAATCGGAAATAGCCGATAACGGAACAACTATTAAAGTGCCGGAAAGCGAAGCAAATGCACTGAAAGTGGAGCTTGCTGCTGAAGGTATTCCTGAAAGCGGAAATATCGATTATTCGTATTTTGGACAAAATATCGGTTTTGGCATGACAGATAATGAATTTGATGTATTAAAATTAAAAGCTACACAAACAGAACTGGCCAATTTAATTAAAGAAATCGAAGGCGTAAAAAACGCTAAAGTGATGGTCAATTTACCTAAAGAAACGGTATTCGTCGGCGAGGACGCAGGAGAAGCATCAGCTTCCATTGTTTTAAATTTGGAGCCGGGGTACAAGCTTGACCAATCGCAAGTGAACGCACTCTATCACCTTGTTTCCAAGAGCGTGCCGAATTTACCTGTTGAAAACATTGTTATAATGGACCAAAATTTTGATTATTATGATTTGAAACAAGAGGATACACCTGGCACTAATTTTGCTTCCCAGCTTGAAATCAAATCGGAAATTGAAAAAAATATTCAACGGCAAGTGCAAAGAATGCTGGGTACGATGATGGGCCAAGACAAAGTGGTTGTCAACGTATCAGCTGATATTGATTTTACCCAGGAAAAGCGGGAAGAAAACTTAGTGGAGCCAGTTGATGAGGAGAACAATGAAGGAATTGCCATCAGTGCAGAACGGATTACGGAAACATACACAGGTACTGGGGCGCAAGCTGCCGGCGTTGCTGGAACAGGTCAAACAGATGTCCCGAATACATATCAACAGGCTGCCGGTGCAAACGGAGAAGGAGAATATGAAAAAATTGAAGACCGAATTAATTATGAGGTAAACCGGATCAAACGGGAAATTGTTGAAAGTCCATATAAAATTAGAGATCTGGGCATTCAAGTCATGGTTGAGCCCCCGAATCCGGAAAATCCAAATTCGTTGCCGCAGCAGAGTGTAGATGATATTGAACAAATTTTATCAACAATTGTTCGGACAAGCATCAATGAAGATCCGGAGGCCGAGCCGTTAACGGATCAAGACATTGAGGATAAAATCGTAGTTTCTGTTCAGCCGTTTTCAGGCAAAATAAATGCGGATGATTTAAAGGAGCCATCATCATTCCCAATTTGGGGCTATGTGTTAATTGGAGCAGGCATTCTGCTTCTTGGATTGTTATTCCTATGGTGGTGGAAAAGACGGAGAGACGAAGAAGATGAATATGAAGATGATGAATTTGACGAAATAGAAGAAGTGGTGCCGCAGCCTGTGCAAGAAGAAGAATCTGTCGAGCAAACGAAAGCAAATGAGCAGCGTAGAAAGCTTGAGGAGCTTGCCAAAGAGAAGCCTGACGAATTCGCTAAACTATTGCGCACTTGGCTCTATGAAGACTAGGGGGAAATGACATATGAAAAAGTTAAACGGTAGGCAAAAGGCTGCTATTTTATTGATCTCCTTAGGTCCGGAAGCTTCTGCTTCCGTTTATAAACACCTCACGGAAGAAGAAATTGAAAAGCTTACATTAGAAATATCGAGTGTACGGAAAGTGGATTCGCAAAAAAAAGAAGAAGTGATCGAAGAGTTTCATCAAATCGCCCTTGCGCAAGATTATATTGCCCAAGGGGGGATCCAATATGCGAAAGAGGTGCTTGAGAAAGCATTAGGAGGGGAAAAGGCAAGTGAAATAATCAGAAGGCTGACATCTTCTCTTCAAGTACGGCCGTTTGATTTTGTTAGAAAAGCAGATCCGGCTCAAATTTTAAACTTTATACAAAACGAGCATCCGCAAACGATCGCTTTAGTTTTGTCCTATCTGGATGCCAAGCAGTCGGGACAAATTTTATCGAGCTTGCCTCAGGAAGTTCAAGCGGATATTGCAAGAAGAATCGCCATTATGGACCGCACATCCCCTGAAGTAATTAATGAAGTTGAACAAGTTTTAGAGAAGAAACTTTCTTCTACTGTAACGGAAGATTTCACAGAAACGGGTGGAATCGAAACAGTAGTGGAAGTGTTAAACGGTGTCGACCGCTCGACAGAACGAACGATACTGGAAGCACTAGAAGTGCAGGACCCCGAGCTTGCCGAAGAAATCAAAAAGCGGATGTTTGTATTTGAAGATATTGTTACCTTGGATAACCGCGCCATTCAGCGCGTCATTCGCGAAGTGGATAATAATGATCTCATGCTGGCGTTAAAGGTTGCGTCGGATGAAGTGAAAGAAATTGTCTTTAAAAATATGTCAACTAGAATGGCGGAAACATTCAAGGAGGAAATGAATTACATGGGTCCTGTTCGGCTTCGTGATGTAGAAGAAGCACAATCGAGAATTGTTGAAGTGATAAGAAGATTAGAGGATGCTGGCGAAATTGTGATCGCTCGAGGACAAGGAGATGAAATCATTGTCTAGAGTCATAAAATCCGGCCATGCTTGGTCATTGCACAAGCCGCACAAATTGACGATCAGAACGATCCAAATTCAGGAAGAGTTCGCCGCTTCCGATCAAAAAGAGAACACACAGCGCTCACAGTTCCTTGAGGCAGCCCATTTGGAAGCAGAGAAAATTTTAGAAAAAGCTGAAGAAGAAAAAACGCGATTGCTTAAGGAGATCGAAAAAGAAAGGGAAGCTTGGCAGGAAGAAAAGGCGCGCCTAATAGAAGAAGCAAGAAAAGAAGGGTATCAAGACGGTTTTGAAAAAGGGAAAAAAGATGGACTTCAAGAGTATGAAAATGTGATTGAATCTGCCAGACAGGTAGTCCAGCTTTCCAAAAAAGATTATGAGAAAAAAATAGAAGCTTCCGAGGAAACCATAATTGAAATTGCTGTAAAAGTAGCGGAAAAAATTATTGCAGCCAACCTAAAGCGAGAACCTGAACTGTTTACTGGATTGGTTCGCGAAGTGATTTGTGAAGTAAAGGAATATCCAGAAGTCAAAATATACGTTCACCCTGACAAATATGAATTTATGCTTGAACAAAAAGAAGAATTAATGGAACTATTTACAACCAAAACGGAGCTCTATATTTTTCCGGATGTAAATTTGCCCGAAAACGGAATTTGTGTGGAATCGCCATTTGGAAAAATTGATGCGAGCATTGATACACAGCTGGAGCAATTAAAAAGCAAGCTGTTAAATCTTGTCAGGGAGGATTGAAGCGATTGAAAGTAGCTCAATTGATCGACCAAATAGATCGGCTGGACTCTTATAAGAGATATGGAAAAGTGAAAAAAGTAGTCGGACTCATGATTGAATCACGCGGACCTGAATGCTCCATCGGTGATGTTTGCTATGTACATGTAGGAAAAAATGAAAAAACGCTGGCAGAAGTTGTTGGATTCAAAGAAGAAAATATTCTATTAATGCCATTTACAAAGGTCAACCAAATTGCACCTGGCTGTGTCGTGGAAGCAACAGGCTCGCCCCTGAAAATAAAATCGGGAATCAGCCTGATCGGCAAAGTATTAGATGCATTTGGTCATCCAATGGACGGATCCAATCTTCCAAAAGGTTTAACGACTATTCTGTCTGAGAATGAGCCGCCGAACCCGTTAACCCGGCCGCCGATCACCCAAAAAATTGAAGTGGGAGTGAAAGCAATTGACGGTTTTTTAACGATTGGGAAAGGTCAGCGGGTAGGTATTTTTGCAGGAAGCGGCGTTGGAAAAAGTACTTTGCTCGGAATGATCGCAAGAAGCTCAGGAGCAGATATAAATGTGATTGCCTTAATAGGTGAAAGGGGAAGAGAAGTTCGCGAATTTATTGAGAGAGATTTAGGGGAAGAAGGGCTAAAGCGGACGATTATTGTGGCGGCAACCTCCGATCAGCCGGCTTTAATGAGAATTAAAGCTGCCTATTCTGCAACGGCGATTGCAGAATATTTTCGAGATAAAGGATATAATGTCATGTTTATGATGGATTCAGTCACGAGAGTAGCGATTGCGCAAAGGGAAATTGGACTGGCAGTTGGGGAACCGCCGACGACAAAAGGATACACCCCTTCAGTGTTCGCCATGCTTCCTCGACTTTTAGAAAGAACAGGAAATAATGAAAAGGGTTCGATCACAGCCATTTATACTGTCTTAGTTGATGGCGATGATATGAACGAGCCGATAGCGGATACTGTGAGAGGAATTTTGGACGGGCATATTGTGCTCGATCGCGAGTTGGCGAATAGTGGACATTTTCCTGCAATTAATATTTTAAAAAGCGTCAGCCGCCTTATGAACCATATTGCCGAACCGGCGCATCTCGAAGCTGCGAACAAACTGAAAGCATTGTACTCTACATATACCGAGTCAGAAGATTTAATTAAGATCGGCGCATATAAAAGAGGCTCTTCAAAAGAAATGGATCAAGCAATGGATTATTATCCGAAAATAAACGGATTTCTTCAGCAGCATATGAATGAAAAAATAACTTTTGAGGAAAGCGTACAGCAATTAATTTCGCTACTTGAAGAAGGTGACAAGACATGACATACCATTTCCGCTACCAAAAAATATTGGATGTAAAGGAAAATGAGAAACGAAAATCATCAAAAGAATATGAAGATTCCGTTGAGAATTTTAAAAAAGTTGCAACAAAGCTGTACACATTTTTAAAACAAAAAGAGGAGTTCGTAAAGCTTCAGGAAGAAAAATTGAACAAAGGGATGTCCGTTCAAGAAATTAAGCAGTATCAACAGTTTGTTCAAAATTTGGAAAAAACAATTGAGCATTACCAGCAGCTTGTCATTTATTCTCGTAATGCAATGAATGAAAAACAGTCGATTTTGATGCAAAAACATATAGAAGTAAAGCAATATGAAAAAATAAAAGAAAAAGATTACAAGAAATTTATGGAGCTAAGGAAACGAGAAGAAGGAAAAATGATGGATGAAATATCAATCATTACATATTCGTTTCATAGAAATTAGGTGGAAATGATGGCGAAAAAAGAAAAGAAACGAGGCGGTTTAAAAACTTTCTTGACCATATTTTTATCACTTTTTAGTCTTGGGCTTGTCGCCGTAATCGTCATGTTTTTTCTCGGCATTCTGCCGGCCCAAAATATTCCGATTATTTCGGACTTAGCGCAAGGAGGTCAGAAGCAAGAAAATCTTGAAAGGCTGAACGAGCAGCTGGAAAAAGAGCAAGAAGAGCTCAAGCAAAAGATTGAAGAGCAGGAAAACACAATCAATCAGCTGCAAGAACAGCTGAAAAGCAAGGATGAAGAAATACAAGAGCTGACACAGCAAATCAACTCATTGGAAAACGCAGCTCAAACCAATCCGCAAAAAAATCAACAACAAGCCGTTGATATTGCGAAAGTATATGGGGAAATGTCAAGTAAAAAAGCAGCTGCCATCATTACAGAGCTTTCTGATGATGAAGCAGTCAGCATACTATCATCTTTAAAAAAAGCCGTGCTTGCTAGAATTTTAGAAAAAATGACTCCCCAAGACGCTGCCAAATATACGAAGCTGTTATCCGAGCAATCAGCAGCTCAATCTGAACAACCAGCAGCCGAATCTGCACCATCAGCAACTGAAGAGGCAGCTGCTCAATAAATAACTTACATGAACATTCTGATCATATTACAGGAGGTGAACAAATGGATGCCATTAAATTGCAGTTTTTCCAATTGAACACGCGAAACATACAATCAACAAACGGAGAAGAAAAAAAGGAAGAGTCAACTTTTCAAACGTTTTTTGATCAGCTTGTGAACATGAAGCCAGCCGATCAGGTGAAAGGAAATGAACCGAAAAAATTAGAAATCGAAACAACTATCTTAGAAGAGTTGCAAGATGTGATCAAAAATTGGCTCTCTCTTGACATTTTGCACGATCAGGAAACAGACGCTCAAGACAAACAGGAGAGAGAAGACAGCAGTTTATCTTCTGTCAGCCAACCTTCTTCTGAAAATTTGGAATTGACATTTGCGAGCAATATGGAATTGAATGTTGATCATACGGAGCAAAGTCCGGAAAAAACTGTACTTTTTCAGCAAATCACTGCTATTTTAGCTTATTTGCAACGAAATGAGCCGAACGAGTTTATTCGAATGCTCGAAGTTTTTGAAACCATTACTAGAAAGTATGGAGATCTAGGCAGCACGATGCTTCAAAATATTTTAACAGCTGGTCGGATTGGACGATATGAGAATCATAGTGCTACCATAGCTGACATATTGCCTAATGATCTAGAAACATCAGAGCCGCTTCATTTTATACAACAAATGGACACGAATAAGAAACCATTGGTGCAGCGTGAGGAAATATTGGCAAGAACGCATCCTCTAATGGAGTTTGTTCAACAAGAGAGCCGTGCTGAACAAAAAAGTGTTGGAAATTTCCTAACGAGCCAAACGAAGGATACGTTTGAGTTGACTCTTACATCATACATAAACAAATTTGGCTCAGAAAATCCGGCTTCGCAAATTGATTCTGAACTGAGTATAGACGTCCAAGAGGAATTTTTTCAAAAGTTAAAAGACGTAATAAAAACAAGTCGATTTGGCCAGCTTCCCAATGGCGCACAAAAATTGACGATACGGCTCACTCCGGAGCATTTAGGGACCATTACCATTCAATTAATAAAAGATGGCGACCAAATGAGCGCCAAAATTAAGACATCGACTCAATCAGCGAAAGAATTGTTAGAGCATAGTATTCAGCAGTTAAAGCATTCGCTGCCGAATATAACATTGCAAATTGACCGCTTTGATATTTTTGACGAAGAGCATTATTTCTTTCAAGAAAAAAGAGGACGTGGCAATTCGCAGCAACATAACGGGGAAGATCAAGAAAAGCATCAAAATGAACAGCAGAACGACCAAACTTTTATGGAAAAATTAAAAGAGTATGTAAATGCCATTATATAGGAGGTTCTTATGAGCGGAATTTCCATCGACAGCTATTTGTTATCGACCTATACAGAAAACAAAGCAAGGGAAGCTAAGTCAACTCTTGGAAAAGATGATTTTTTGAAGTTATTGATTACCCAATTGCAATATCAGGATCCGCTAAATCCAATGGAAGATAAAGAGTTTATTGCTCAAATGGCGAATTTCTCAACATTGGAACAAATAACAAACATGAATAAATCGCTTGAAGCCTTTTTAAAATCGGATGCACTCATCAAATATTCGCAGCTCATCGGCAAATCGGTAGAATACTCAAAAGAAGGTGAGCAAAAGCAGAGCATTGTCAAAAGCGTGCGGATGAATGGAGATACAGTCATCATTGCGCTTGCCAACGGCGATGAAGTGGAAAGCTCAAGTATTACGAAAGTATCCGAAGCTGGAGAAAACGATTCATCTGATCAGGAAGGATAATAATATTAAAATTTTAAAGAAAGGGAGAGGTTCATATGTTGCGTTCCATGTATTCTGGTATTAGCGGAATGAAAAATTTTCAATTGAAATTGGATGTCATTGGCAACAATATCGCGAATGTCAACACGTACGGCTTCAAAAAAGGACGTGTCACTTTTAAAGAATTAGTCAACCAGCAAATTTCAGGCGCAAGCGCCGCTGTAAATGGACGAGGAGGTATAAATCCTGCACAGGTAGGATTGGGTGCGGCAATCGGAACAATCGACACTGTTCATACATCTGGACCAACTCAATCAACGGGAAGACTTCTTGATGTAGCGATCAGCGGAGACGGTTTTTTTCCTGTCGGAGTGATTACCGATTTAACGAGAGTCAACATTGATTACGCAGGACAATTTGGAGACAATAAAATTTTGGGCGCCATTGATAGAGCAATTGATTTAGCATACACCCGCGCTGGAAACTTTTATTTGGATGCAAACGGATATTTAGTAACTGGCGAAGGGCTTTACTTAATTGGCGAAACAGGTGAAAAAATTCCTCCGACAGATCAAGGAATTCAAAAAGCAAATGCAGCGCTTCAGCAAATCACGTCTTTCAATACACCTTATAAAAATATGTATGAATCGTTGAGAGACATTTCAAAAAGAGCGAATGCATTGATGGAAGCTTATGAAGCATATAATGATGCGGTGGAAATATGGGAAAAAGACGGACGACAAAACCCATCACCTTTATACACCTCTATGCAAAATGCACGTAATGCTTTAATTGATATATGGACAGAGTTTAATGCAGCCATTACAAACCCAACGTCAGGGTTTGGGAATATTCGAAACCAGTTTGAAACGGCAATCGGACAATTAAATAATTCTATTAATAATTTTAACAATACACCGCCATATACTGACGTCATTACAACAATCACGAATCCGATTCTGCCGATTACAGCGGGGGATTATCCGCAAAATCCGTCAACAGCTATCCCGTTAGGTTCAAGTGCTGACACGAATACGCTTGATTTAATGACGAAGTTGATCGGGACAATTGAGAATTATAAAGTTGCCCTTAACAATGTTGGGCAAGCAGTCATTAAATACGAAGATATTGCCGAAAGTTTAAAAGAGGCGCAATGGACGGATTCGTTGAGCGGAGAAGCCGGTCTCATCCAAATTCCGCTTTCGGCTAAAAGCTTTAGCATCGGGCCTGATGGAAAGGTTACGTTTATTGATCGAAACGGTCAGTTAAAAGTCGCTGGACAAATCCGGCTTGCGAACTTTCCAAATCCAGAAGGATTAGAAAAAATCGGAAGCAATCTTTTTAGAGAAACGCCTAACTCTGGTTCTATCGACAAAAATGGCAATGGGCTGCAGCTTAACGAACTTTCCGTTCCAGGAGAGGATGGAGCAGGCTCATTGATTAATAGTTCACTAGAAATGTCCAATGTGGACTTGGCGGAAGAATTTACGGAAATGATTGTGGCACAAAGAGGTTTTCAATCAAATACGAAAATCATCACAACTTCTGACGAAATTTTGCAGGAGCTCCTTGGCTTAAAACGTTAATAGGAAGAACGGGGGAGCTTGAAACGTGATCAAATTAACAAAACTGAATGGCGAAGCTTTTTATCTGAATGTGTTGTTAATCGAACGGATTGAATCGTTTCCTGATACGACTATTACGTTAATATCCGGCAAAAAATATATAGTAAAAGATTCACAGACGGAAGTAGTAACAAAAATCAATGAGCTTTATAAACAATTTGGTTTTGGGAAAGCTTTCTATTTCGGGGGACAAGAAAATGAGTAAAAAATTTATAACTGCATTATTAATCGTCATTTCAACCGTTGGAATTGCTGCACTGACTACGTTTGTCGTCATGGAATTTTTTACGAAGGATCCGGTAGAAGCGAAAAACCGCTCCATCGACGAGGTGGTGGAATCGTCATTTGATGTTCCTGAAATTACGACAAACTTAAAAAGTAAAAATATTGTAAGACTTTCTTTCAAAATTGAAGCATCTGACAAAAAAGCGAGAGAAGAATTAGAAAAGAGAGAATTTCAAATAAAAGATATTATTATAACCGAACTGGCAAATATGGAAGCAAAAGATTTGGAAGGGCAAGCTGGAATGGACCGCTTTAAAGATACGATTAAAAAGAAGGTCGATGCGCTTTTACAAGAAGGAGAAGTGAAACAAGTGTACACGACTTCCTTTATCCTTCAATAGACAAAAAAGGGATAAGGAGGTGATGTTCTCATTATGTCAAATGAAATTTTATCGCAAAGTGAAATTGATGCGCTATTATCTGCATTAACGACCGGTGAAATGAATGTTGATGAATTAAAGAAAGAAGAAGAAGCAAAGAAAATAAAAGTTTACGATTTTAAACGTGCTCTTCGTTTTTCAAAAGATCAAATTCGCAGCATTACTCGAGTGCATGAAAATTTCGCAAGGCTTTTAACGACGTATTTTGCTGCGCAATTGCGGACATATGTCCAAATAACCGTCACGTCTGTAGACCAGCTGCCCTATGAAGAGTTTGTCCGTTCCATTCCGAAAATGACGGTTTTAAATGTTTTTGAACTTGGGACACTTGATGGAAGAATTATTATGGAAGTGAACCCAAATATTGCGTACGCAATGATGGATCGGTTAATGGGCGGTTTCGGGGCTTCCATGAATAAGATTGAACAATTAACAGAAATTGAAATGAAAATTATTGCATCCATTTTCGAAAAAACTTTGGAGCACTACCGTGAAGCTTGGAGTACCATTTTGGACATTGAGCCTTGCATGCAGGAATTTGAGGTAAATCCGCAATTTTTGCAAATGGTATCTCCAAATGACACAGTTGTTGTTATTTCCCTTAATACACAAGTGGGAGAAGCGAGCGGAATGATAAACCTTTGTATTCCCCATGTTGTGTTGGAACCAATTATTCCAAAGCTTTCCGTCCATTATTGGATGCAATCAGAAAGGAAAGCCCAAAACTCTGTGGAAACGGAAGTAATCAAAAACCGGATAAAGCTTGCAGAAGTTCCGGTGGTTGCGGAATTAGGGACGTCCGTTGTGACAGTTCAAGAGTTTCTTGAAATGCGAGTGGGGGATATGATCCGTCTTGATCAATCGACCAGCGACCCGTTGGTGATTAAAGTAGGTGACGTCCCTAAATTTTTTGGACAGCCTGGCAAAAAGAACAAGAAGCTGGCCGTTCAAATATTAGGCCACATAGAGAGAGGTGACGAAGCTGATGACTGATAACATGTTGTCACAAGAGGAAATCGATTCTCTATTAAAAGGGGGAAATCAAGAATCAACTGAAACTGACAATCTATTGAATGATATTGAAAAAGATACGATTGGGGAGATAGGAAATATTTCTTTTGGCAGTTCTGCTACAGCTTTATCATCCTTGCTTAATCAAAAAGTAGAAATCACTACTCCGAGCGTGTCAATTATTAATAAGCAAGAACTGGCAAAGGAGTTTCCACATCCATACGTAGCAATAGAAGTAGTTTTTACAGAAGGGCTGTCCGGCAGCAATCTGCTTGTAATTAAACAAAGCGATGCTGCTGTCATTGCTGATTTAATGATTGGCGGGGATGGTTCCAACCCGGACGAATTGGGGGAAATTCAATTAAGTGCTGTCCAGGAAGCGATGAATCAAATGATGGGATCTGCTTCCACATCAATGTCAACCGTTTTAAATAAAAAAATAGATATTTCACCGCCTCGCCTCGAATTATTGAATGTTAAAGAAGGGGAAGGAACCGATGCTATTCCTGATGATGAACTGCTTGTAAAGGTATCCTTCCGATTAACTGTCGGCAATTTAATTGATTCGAATATTATGCAGCTCTTACCCCTTGATTTTGCTAAACAGCTCGTTGTTGAATTAATGAATAAAGCGAGTAAAGAGGCATCAAATAACGTGCAATCAGAACCTGAAGAAGCGCGAGAAAATCAACAGCTGCATATAGAAAAAAGCGAGAAGGAAAAAGCTCAGCCTGTGGAAGTTAAACCTGTTGAATTTGCGACGTTTGATGAACAAACGAATCAATCTGTAGACACGCACAATTTGGAGTTGCTGCTCGACATTCCTTTAAATGTAACGGTTGAGCTTGGAAGAACAAAAAGATCCATCAAACAAATTTTGGAATTGTCTAAAGGATCCATTATCGAGCTTGATAAGCTGGCCGGGGAGCCAGTCGACATATTCATAAACAGCAAAAAGGTAGCAAAAGGTGAAGTAGTTGTCATCGACGAAAATTTCGGTGTTCGCGTAACGGATATCATGAGTCAAGCAGATCGGATAATGAATCTAAAATAGTTGATAGGAGTGAGGAGCAAAATGTCAAAAAGGATTTTAGTCGTTGATGATGCAGCATTTATGAGAATGATGATCAAAGATATATTGACAAAAAATGGATATGAAGTAGTAGGAGAGGCTGCAGATGGTGCGCAGGCAGTCGAAAAATTTAAAGAATTGCAGCCTGATTTAGTCACGATGGATATTACAATGCCTGAAATGGATGGCATCACTGCTTTAAAGGAAATCCGCAAAATTAATCCAAATGCAAAAGTTGTCATGTGTTCAGCGATGGGACAGCAGGCAATGGTAATCGATGCTATTCAAGCTGGTGCCAAAGATTTTATTGTGAAACCTTTTCAGGCCGATCGTGTACTGGAAGCTATTCAAAAGACATTGGGATAAGGAGCATTTGCATTGAAACGACGTATTACATATTTGTGCTGTTTATGGCTGTTGTTTTTTTATGTTCCAATAAACGCCGATTTCGTGCATGCAGCCGTGAAAAATCCCACCGTTGAGGAATATTTAAAACAGCAGACATCCGATCAACAGGATGAAAAAAAAGAAGAGAAAGCGACGAACGAATTGGTTGAAGATGGTGGCAACAGCACCTCCTTATCAGTATTCGATGCTTTGAAAATGATTTTTACACTTATTCTTGTTTTAGGTCTCTTAATCTTTTTATTAAAATTTTTAAACAAAAAAATGAAGCTTCCGCAAGAAACTAAATACTTACAAAATCTCGGCGGCATTTCCTTAGGACAAAACAAGTCCATCCAGCTGGTGAAGGTGGGGAATCGCATTCTAATCGTTGGCGTCGGGGATACGATTGAACTATTACAAGAAATTAATGATGAAGAGGAATATAAGAAAATTATCGACATGCAGAAAGAGCCCGGCAACAATTCTTTTGAACAAAATATGATGCGCTTCATTCTAAATAATCATAAACAAAAGGGTAGCGAGAAGACCTCCTTCAAAAAAGAACTGGAATCACTATTAAAAGAAAGACGTGAACAGATGCAGCGTCTTCGGCAGAAAGGATCAAAAAAATGAGTGAGTTTTTTAGCTATTTTAATCAAAATGATCCGGAAAATGTTGCGACGACTGTGAAGCTTTTGCTTCTGCTCACCGTTTTGTCCATTGCACCAGGGATATTGATTTTAATGACTTGCTTTACGCGCATCGTCATCGTGTTATCGTTTGTGCGAACTTCGCTTGCTACCCAGCAAATGCCGCCCAACCAAGTGCTCATCGGCCTTGCACTTTTTTTAACCTTTTTTATAATGGGACCGACTTTTCAAGAAATACATGAAAAAGCTTTGAATCCTTTGTTCAACAATGAAATAACTATTGAGGAAGCGTATGAACAGGCGGAAAAGCCGATAAAGGAATTTATGAGCAAACATACGAGACAAAAAGATTTAGCTTTGTTTTTAAATTACGCCAATATTGAAAATCCTGAGACGATTGACGATATTCCGCTCGTGGCTTTAGTGCCTGCATTTGCCATCAGCGAATTAAAAACAGCGTTTCAAATAGGTTTTATGATCTTTATTCCTTTTTTAATCATTGACATGGTTGTATCAAGTGTCCTCATGTCAATGGGAATGATGATGCTTCCTCCTGTCATGATATCATTGCCTTTTAAAATATTGCTGTTTGTGCTCGTGGACGGCTGGTACTTAGTTGTCAAATCATTGCTGCAAAGTTTTTAAAATAAGTAGGTGAGCCAATGAGTACCGAAATGATCCTTTCCATAGCAGAAAAAGCGGTTTATACAACTTTAATGATCAGTGGGCCACTTCTTTTAATATCGCTTGTTGTCGGCTTAATTGTCAGCATCTTTCAAGCAACGACACAAATACAGGAACAGACATTGGCGTTCATACCAAAAATTGTGGCTGTTTTGGTCGGATTGATTATTTTTGGCCCATGGATGCTATCTGTCATTTTGTCGTATACACATAATATTTTCAGCAATCTCAATCAATTTGTTGGATGAGTTGAATGATGATGCTGGAGTATTATCCGCTTTTTTTGCTTGTGTTTACAAGAATAACAGCTTTTATTGCAACACTTCCATTATTTTCATATCGGAATATTCCGATGCGGTTTAAAATTGGCATGTCTTTTTTCCTTTCCCTTATCATCGTCATGACGATCGATGAGGGAAAGGTTGACTTAGATGCGAATTTCTACCCGCTGATAATAAAAGAAGTTTTAATCGGACTATTCATTGGTCTGATCGCATATATCATCATGTCAGCTGTCCACATTGCAGGAAGCTTAATCGATTTTCAAATGGGGTTTATCATCGCGAATATTATTGATCCGCAGACAGGAGTTCAAACGCCGTTAATTGGACAATTTCTTTATTCTTTTGCCCTATTGCTCATGCTGAGCCTAAACGGGCACCATATGCTGATTAACGGGATTGTATACAGTTTTCAAGTAATCCCTCCGGATCAATATTTTATTCCGATTTCTGATGGAGCTGTTGCCGAACAAGTTTTGAAGGCGTTCAGCAAAATGTTTCTCGTAGCATTTCAAATGGCGCTTCCGATAGTCGCTTCGCTCTTTTTAGTTGACCTTGCTCTAGGGATTGTTGCCCGGACAGTTCCGCAAATGAATGTATTTGTCATTGGGTTTGCCATTAAAATTGGCGTCAGCTTTCTGATGATGGTGCTCGTTTTAGGCATTATATTTATGCTGATTCAGGGGCTTTTCCAATACATGTTCGATGTGATGAGAACCTTAATGAATTTATTAGGTGATGGCGCATGAATTATTTACCGTTAGATTTGCAATATTTTGCCGGAGAAAAAACGGAAAAAGCGACTCCGAGAAAGCGGCAGGATGTCAGGAAAAAAGGGCAGGTTGCCAAGAGTCCCGATTTGAACACAGCCATCACCATGTTTTTAGTTTTTCTGTCATTGCTGTTTTTCGGGAAAACGGTGATTGATAATATTTTAAACATGTTCCATTCTACTTTTGAAGATTATTTGTTGACGGATATCACAGAAGAAAATGTGCATTCAATCTTTAATAAATATGTATTGGAAGGCGCTCAAATTACCGCTCCATTCATGATAGCAGCCTTCGTTGCTGGGGTTTTCAGTAATTATATTCAAGTTGGATTTCTTTTTACAACTGAACCGTTGAAAATGAAATTAAATAAACTGAATCCGATTGAAGGATTTAAACGCATATATTCCATTCGGGCAATTGTCGAGCTTTTGAAATCGATCTTAAAAGTTTTCTTTATCGGCGGGGTAACCTTTGCGTATATTTATTTCAATTGGCAGGAGATTTTGCGACTTCCGCAAATGCCGCTTGAACGAGCTTTTGCTTCAATTTCAAAGCTGGCGGTGCAGATAGGACTATATGCTTCAGGTGCGCTTTTGTTCATCGCATTGCTAGATTACTTGTATCAAAGATGGGATTTCGAAAAAAACATTCGCATGTCTAAGCAGGAAGTAAAAGATGAGTACAAAAAAATGGAAGGCGACCCGTTAATTAGATCGAGAATTAAACAGAAACAAAGGGAAATGGCGATGAGAAGGATGATGCAGGAAATTCCGAAAGCTGATGTCGTCATTACGAACCCTACTCATTATGCAGTTGCCTTAAAGTATGATGAAAAGGAACACGATGCACCTGTCGTAGTTGCAAAAGGAACAGATTTTGTCGCGCAAAAGATCAAGCAAATTGCCAAAGCCCATGAAATCATAACAGTCGAAAACAGGCAGCTCGCTCGTTCTTTGTATGACCAAGTGGAAATTGGCGAGATGATTCCTGAACAATTTTTTAAGGCTGTGGCTGAAATTTTAGCTTATGTTTATCGTCAAAAACAAAAAGTGTAACAATTTTGCTAGGAGGAAGTATCATGTCAGCAAGAGATTTATCGGTTATAGTAGCTGTCATTTTAATTGTTGCCATGCTTATCATCCCGCTGCCTTCATGGCTGCTGAGCATATTGATTATCATTAATATATCTCTTGCCTTGCTCGTCCTCCTTACATCCATGAACATTGAAAAGCCTTTACAATTTTCAATCTTTCCTTCTCTTTTGCTTTTGTTAACGTTATATCGACTCGGCTTAAACGTTTCCACAACGCGTTCGATTTTAGCTAATGGAGAAGCGGGAACAGTCGTGGAAACGTTTGGAACTTTTGTTGTCGGTGGAAATATCCTTGTTGGTTTTGTCGTATTTATCATTTTAGTTATTATTCAATTTGTTGTCATTACAAAAGGATCTGAACGGGTAGCAGAAGTGGCAGCCCGCTTTACGCTTGATGCCATGCCCGGTAAGCAGATGAGTATTGATGCAGACTTGAATGCGGGAATCATCTCGGAAGACGAGGCAAAAAAACGGAGAGAAACGATTGCAAGAGAAGCAGATTTTTATGGCGCAATGGACGGAGCAAGCAAATTTGTAAAAGGAGATGCGATTGCTGGTGTCATAATTGTGCTGATCAATATTATTTTCGGAATTATCATCGGCATGATCCAGCAGGGGCTTTCTTTTCAAGAAGCTGTTTCAAAATTCACGCTTCTTACAGTTGGAGATGGATTAGTCAGCCAAATTCCAGCTTTATTAATCTCAACGGCAACAGGGATTGTTGTCACGAGAGCTGCTTCTGACGGAAATTTAGGACAAGACATTACGAACCAGCTTTTAGCATTTCCAAAGCTGCTGTATGTTACCGCAGGAATCATCTTTATTTTAGGTATTGTTACTCCGATTGGTCCGATCGTAACAACTCCGATCGCTCTCATGTTTGCTTTCTTAGCATTTGCGATGAATCGTACGAAGAAACAAATTGAAAAAGACGAAGAGATTGTTGAAGAAGAAGTGGAAATGAACGAAGCGAAAAGTCCGGAGCAAGTGATGAATCTTTTATCGATGGATCCAATTGAATTTGAATTCGGATATGGTTTAATTCCTCTTGCTGATAGCGGACAAGGGGGAGACCTGTTGGATCGGATCGTAATGATCAGAAGGCAGCTTGCCGTAGAATTGGGCCTTGTCATTCCTGTCGTCCGAATACGGGATAATATCCAATTAAAGCCGAATGAATACAGATTAAAAATTAAAGGAAACGAAGCGGCGAAAGGTGAAATTATGCTCGATCATTATTTGGCGATGGCGCCAGGAATGGATAATGATTCGATTGAAGGGATTGACACAATTGAGCCTTCGTTTGGACTTCCTGCAAAATGGATCAGCGAACATTTAAAAGAACAAGCTGAATTGGCAGGATATACGGTCGTCGATCCTCCTAGCGTTGTTTCTACTCACATTACGGAAACGATCCGGAGGCATGCTCATGAATTGCTTGGACGACACGAAACAAAACAGCTTGTCGATCATTTAAAAGAAACATACCCGATATTAGTGGAAGAAGTTACGCCGAATCCACTTTCTATAGGAGATATTCAAAAAGTTTTGGCGAAACTGCTTAAAGAAAAAATTTCTATTCGAAATTTGCCGGTTATTTTTGAAACATTAGCTGACTATGCCAAATTTACAACAGATCCGGAAATTTTAGCTGAATATGTAAGACAGTCGCTGGCAAAACAAATTACAAGCCAGTATGCAAAAGAAGGGGAGACATTGAAAGTCATTACTCTCTCCGCTCAAGTAGAAAAAGCCATTGCCGATGGCGTGCAGCAAACGGAACGAGGAACCTTTTTGTCATTGGAGCCGCATGTATCACAAAGGATTGTCGAAGCCATTGCAAAAAATGTGGAACAGCTGGCAATGGAAGAGCAAACGCCAATCTTGCTCTGCTCGCCTTCTGTTAGAATGTATGCACGGCAGCTGATCGAGCGATATTTGCCTGATGTACCCGTATTGTCATACAACGAACTTGAATCAAACATTGAAGTACAAAGTGTCGGAGTGGTGAATATTTAATGAAGATTAAAAAATTCAAAGCCCATACTATGCAAGAGGCGATGAAGACGATTCGCAGCCAACTCGGTCAAAATGCTGTCATCCTCAATTCGAAAGTCGTCTATACTGGTGGATTTCTAGGAATGTTTAAGAAAAAAATGATTGAAGTGGTGGCGGGCATTGACGAAGAAGATGAAATGATCAGCGGGTCCCAAAAAGAAAAAATAGAACATCAAACGGGCCAACAATTAGAGATGTCTCCTGTACTGAATGAAATAAAAAAACTGAAGGATCTCGTTCAATCCATGTCCGTAAACAGTACTGTTATTCATCCTGACCTAAAAGAGATCGAACAAAAAATTGATTCGTTAGGTTTGCTGCAGCCGATTAAACAGGATGTGATCGCATCTATACTGGAAACGTATTTGATCCATCAAAAAAAGCTGACAAACGAACAGCTGGAATTTCAATTGAAGAAAGAGTTAAAAAAGAGGATTTCGGACATTCCTTTTCACGGCATTACTTTTTCAAAAAAATTTGTGAATGTTGTAGGACCAACCGGTGTTGGAAAAACGACGACATTGGCAAAGCTTGCCGCAATCTGCAAAATAAATTACAAGAAAAAAATCGGATTTCTTACGACGGACACTTATCGAATTGCTGCGATCGATCAATTAAAAACATATGCCGAAATTTTAAATGCCCCGCTTGAAGTTTGTTATAACTCATTTGATTTTCAGGAAGGGAAAAAGAAGCTGAATGACTGCGACATCGTTTTTATTGACACGGCGGGCCGGAACTTCCTTGAACAGCAATATGTGCAAGATTTAAGCGAAACCATTGACTTTCAGGATGAAATGGAAACATTTTTAGTATTTTCTTTAACTTCAAAATTTGAAGATATGGAAAAAGTTTATAACCAATTTTCTCATTTGCCGATTCATCAATTTATTTTTACTAAACATGACGAAACCTCCTCTTATGGAGCTATGTATAACATCGTCTACAAAACAAAGATTGGTGCCGGATATATGACTGACGGTCAAGATGTTCCAGACGACATTCATAAGCTGGATCATGAAACTTTTATTCAATATTTAATGGGGTAGCAGGATATGGATCAAGCAGAACAACTCAGAAGGATTATTCAGCAAAACAAATATGCGGTGATAAAAGACTCTCCGCCTAACCGTCATGCAAAAACAGTGGCTGTGATTAGCGGAAAAGGGGGAGTCGGCAAATCGAATTTCGTTTTAAATTTCGCTTTAAACTTGATCAAAAAACGAAACGACCGTGTACTGCTGGTAGATTGCGATATTGGGATGGCAAACATCGATCTTTTGCTTGGACAGCAGTATCAAGAAAGATCAATTGTCGATTTGCTGAAAAACCGCATTGGAATTGAACAAATTATCAAAAAAGGTCCTTTAAATTTGCAGTATTTGTCAGGAGGAATGAGCCTTTCCAATATTGTCACAATCGATGAAGCAGAGTTTCAATTTTTTCTTTACGAGCTTGAAAGAATAATAGAGAAATACGACACCATCTTATTTGATATGGGGGCAGGAATTTCGAAAGACAGCTTGAAATTTTTGCTTGCAGTGGACGAAATTATCGTCATTACGACGCCTGAACCGACATCGATTATGGACGCCTACAGTGCGATAAAGCTCATTCACCAGTTCGATCAAGAAAAGGTGATGAAAGTAGTTGTCAATCGATTCAAGAAAAACATTGAAGCGAAAGAAACATGGGAAAAAATTAGAACCACTGCAGAGCGTTTTTTACATAAAACAATTGATTTGCTCGGCAGTTTGCCGGAGGATGATCATGTGCAGAAATCAGTCATGGAACAAATTCCGTTTATTTTGCGTTTTCCGAATGCTCCTATATCGAAAGCACTAGAAAATATAACAGAGATGTACTTAAATGGTAAAATAAAAAGAAAAGGATTTATTCATTCTCTTAGATCTTTGTTTTCAAGTAGGTGATGTTTTTGAGTCGTGTAAAGGTTTTGGTTATTGATGATTCGGCATTTATGAGAAAGTTGATTTCCGATTTGCTTTTAGAGAGTCCTTCCATTGATGTGATTGGCACAGCTAAAAATGGAAAAGAAGGAATTGAAAAGATCGCAGAGCTTGATCCTGATGTTGTGACGTTAGATATTGAAATGCCGGTTTTAAACGGGCTTGATACTTTGCAGATTATCATGGACAAGTTTCCAAGGCCAGTCATTATGCTTTCAAGTTCGACGAAAGAAGGAGCCGAAAACACGATAAAATCTTTAGCTTTCGGGGCGTTTGATTTTATCCCGAAACCTTCCGGCTCCATATCTCTTGACATATTTAAAGTGAAAGAAGAATTAATTGCAAAAGTTCTAGCAGCAAAACGGGCAAAAGAAAAAGTTCAGATGTTAAAAAAAGAGATCGACACATTTCCTCGAAAGGAGATGATGAAAGAAAAGAGCCATCGACAGCGAAAAAAATCTTTAATTGCCATTGGAACTTCTACTGGCGGACCGAGCACCCTTCAAAAAATCGTTCCATGCTTCCCGAAAAACCTGAATTCGCCGATTTTCATCGTACAGCATATGCCGCCAGGATTTACAAAATCGTTGGCTGAACGATTAAATGAAATGTCAAACATCGAAGTAAAAGAAGGCGAGCATCAAGAAATCGTCAGAAATGGGGTAGCATACATAGCGCCTGGAGGCAGCCATATGAAAGTAATAGAAAAACAAGGGAATTTATTCATTGAACTGGATCAATCGGAAAAAAAGAGAGGGCACAGACCTTCAGTAGATGTACTGTTTGAATCTTTATCGAATTTAAAATATTATCAAACGATTGCTTGTATTTTAACGGGAATGGGTTCTGACGGGACAAAAGGCTTGAAAGCATTAAAAGAAAGGACAGATGCGACAGGGATCGCACAGTCCGAAAAAACCTCCATTATATTTGGGATGCCAAAATCCGCCATCCAAGCGAATGTGGTTGATTACGTGGAAGATTTAATGGAAATTCCGTATTTAATTCAAAAGCTGATCTAAATCCAAGGAGTGTGCTGCCATGGAAATGAATCAATATTTGGACATTTTTATTGAAGAAAGTAAAGAACATTTGCAGTCGTGCAACGAAAAGCTTTTGGAGCTTGAACAAAATCCGGATGATTTAGGAATTGTGAACGAAATTTTTCGCTCCGCCCATACATTAAAAGGAATGGGCGCAACGATGGGGTTTGAAGATTTAGCCGATTTAACACATAAAATAGAAAATGTGTTTGACGCCATTCGCAATCAAAAATTAGAAGTAACGCCTGAAATTATGGATGTCCTTTTTGAAGCATTGGAGAATTTGGAGGAAATTGTTTTATCGATTGCGGATGGAGGAGACGGCAAAAAAGATGTTTCGGCCATTGTGAAAAAACTGCAAGCGATTGAAAGCGGAGAACAAATTGAAGATGAGACAGATGAAAATGAAACATCAAGAGAACAAGTGCAGGATGTGAAAAAACTGAAGTTTGATGAATATGACAGGACGGTCATTCTTCAATCAATTGAACAAGGATTTCAAGTATACGAAATCAACATTCGGCTTCGAGAAGACTGCATCTTAAAAGCAGCGAGAGCATTTATGGTTTTTGAATTGCTTGAGAAGCACGGGGAAGTGGTCAAATCATCGCCTTCTGTTGATTTACTCGAAGAAGAAAAGTTTGACAACAATTTTTCGGTTGCCTACATTACGAAGGAAGATAAGGACTTTATCCGGAACAGCCTATTGAAAATTTCAGAGGTTGAAGAAGTACTAGTTGAAAAAGTGAATGTAGAAAAGCCAAGTACTGAAAGAGTACAGCAGTCTGTTTCCAGCATACAATCTAATGCCAGCCAACAAACTGCTGCTAGCAAACAAACTACTGTTTCCAGCAAGCAAAGCCGTCAGCAGAAGGACAGCTCGAAAGACACTAGCCAAAAACAGAAGAAAAACCAGCAAAAGACGATCCGCGTCAACATTGAGCGCCTCGATATTTTAATGAACTTGTTTGAAGAATTAGTCATCGACAAAGGGCGTTTAGAGCAAATATCAAAAGAATTAAATCACTCGGAGCTGAAAGAAACGGTTGAGAAAATGTCCAGAGTTTCAGCTGATTTGCAAAACATTATTTTAAATATGCGCATGATTCCAATCGAAACCGTTTTTAACCGCTTCCCGAGAATGGTGAGAAATCTCGCCCGCGATTTAAATAAAAAAATCAATTTAGTTGTCACTGGCGCTGAAACCGAATTGGATCGGACCGTCATTGATGAAATTGGCGATCCGCTTGTGCATTTAATCCGAAATGCGATCGACCATGGGATTGAAACGCCTGAAACCCGCCTGAAATATGGCAAAAAAGAAGAAGGAACGCTGCGGCTCAGCGCATATCACAGCGGAAATCATGTCTTTATCGAAATCGAAGACGACGGTGCAGGAATCAATCAGAAAAAGGTATTGCAAAAAGCTATTGAGCGGGGAATCGTTACAAAAGAGGCAAGCGAAACATTAACGGAAAAACAAATTCATGAACTCATTTTCGCATCAGGCTTTTCAACGGCTGAAAAAATTTCAGATGTCTCTGGACGGGGTGTAGGGCTTGATGTAGTGAAAAATACAATCGAATCGCTCGGAGGAAGCATCACCATTGAGTCGGAAGAAGGAAAAGGATCTTTATTCTCGATCCAGCTCCCGCTGACATTAACGATTATTTCCGCCATGCTCATTGAAGTTGGAAATGAAAAATACGGTATTCCGATTTCGTCTATCATTGAATCCCTTGTTATTAAAAAAGAAGATATTTTACAGACACATCAAAACAAGGTGATTGATTATCGCGGAAAAATTGTACCTCTAGTGTTTTTAAAAGAAATTTTTGAAGTGGACGCCGAGGATGACCAAGATTATGTTTCAATCGTCGTTGTCAAAAAAGGAGATAAAATGGCTGGTTTAGTTGTCGATTCCTTCATCGGTCAGCAAGAGATTGTTTTGAAATCGTTAGGACAATATTTGACAAATGTATTCGCCATCTCAGGTGCCACAATTTTAGGAGACGGTCAAGTTGCATTGATCGTTGATTGTAATGCATTAATCCAGTAATGCTTGATGGAAGGGGAAGATGAGAATGGCAAATAGTGTATTTAATGAACAGAAGGTCATAGTTTTTCAGCTGCAAGACAAAGAATACGGGGTTTTTGTACAAAATGTGAAATCGATTGAAAAAGTTGACCATATCACCCGCGTTCCGAAAACAGCTGACTATATAAAAGGAGTCATCAATTTGCGCGGTGTTGTCACTCCGATCATAGATTTAAGAAAAAGATTGAATATGCCGGAAAAAGAAATAACAGATCAGACGAGAGTGATTATAGCTGTTCAAAATGAAATGGAAGTTGGATTGATTGTTGATTCTGCCAATGATGTCGTCGATATATCTGAAGACAGTATTGAACCTGCTCCAAGCGTCATCGAACAAGTAGAAACCGAGTTTATAAAAGGAATTACAAAATTGGATAAACGGCTGATTATGCTCCTTGACCTTGAAAAAGTGCTGAGCAAAGAAAATCAGAGGGTAATAGAGCATGAGCAAGTTGTTTGATTTATCAAACAAAAGGATCGATATATTAAAGGAAATTGCCAATATCGGAGCGGGAAATGCCGCAACGAGTCTGTCCCAGCTTCTTAATAAAAAAATTGAAATGAAAGTTCCGAACGTTTATGTCGCCTCTTTTAACGATGTGATGGATTTAGCAGGCGGTGCGGAAACAGAGGTTACGGCTGTATACATCCGCATTCAAGAGGATATAACTGGATCGATGTTTTTCATTTTGCCGATCCCGCAGGCTAAAAAATATGCAAAAGCATTAATGAATGATTATGTTCTTCAGGATGCTTCAACTATGAAAGAAATGGAATGCTCTGTTTTGCAGGAGCTCGGCAACATCCTGATTGGATCCTATTTATCTGTTTTATCGAACATGACCAATTTGATGGTTAATCCGTCCGTTCCTGCCATCCAATGTGATATGTTCGGCGCGATTATCAGTCATGCTCTGATCGAGCTTTCGCTTGAAAGTGATGAAGCACTTGTCATCGATGCTGTTATAAAAGAAGAAGGGCATCAAGATTCCGAATTAATAAGAGGGCATATTTTCTTTCTGCCCGACTCACAGTCATATAAAAAAATTTTTGACATATTAGAGGTTTAGTGAAATGGGGCATTTTGAAAATGTTGTAAAAGTCGGTATTTCGGAAATGAATGTTGTGAAAGCTCCGTGGAAAATTCGAACAACTGGATTAGGATCTTGCGTCGGACTCGTCATCTATGATGATGTAAATAAATTGGCAGGACTTGCTCATATAATGCTGCCTGATTCTTCGCTTTCAAACAAGGAGCCTTTAAATTGTGCAAAATATGCGGATACGGCTGTAACAGAATTAATTCGTCTTTTAAAAAACTATGGAGGAAACATCATGTTTTTTAAAGCGAAAATAGCTGGAGGAGCTGAAATGTTTCCGCATCGGCCATCTTCCAAAATCATGCGAATAGGTCCGAGAAATGTTGAAGCGGTCAAACAGCATTTGTTGAGCAGTAATATCCCTATCGTTAGCGAAGATGTTGGCGGTAAAAATGGAAGAACCATTGAATTTGATACGAATTCATTCATTTTGACGATTCGCACCGTCAATCTTGGAGTGAAGCAAATATAGCCGGAGATTGACATTTTAGAAGGAGGAAAAAGGCAATGGTCCAATCGATGACACTGAATGATGAAAGGGTGTACTGGGACAAGTGGTTTCGTCACCGTGATCAAGATGCGGGCAACATGCTCGTCAAAAAATATATGCCGCTTGTCCGCTATCATGTCAGTCGTATTTCAGTGGGTCTTCCAAAAAATGTCGATAAAGATGATTTAATAAGTTTTGGATTGATGGGATTATATGATGCACTGGAAAAATTTGACCCTACACGAGATTTAAAATTCGATACGTATGCATCCTTCCGCATACGCGGAGCCATTCTTGACGGACTAAGGAAAGAAGATTGGCTTCCAAGAAGTTTTCGGGAAAAAGCAAAAAAAGTGGAAGCAGCCATTGAGCGATTGGAGCAAAAATATCATCGCAATGTGACGCCTAATGAAGTTGCAGAAGAGTTGGGTATGACACCCGAAGAAGTCGTTCATGTCGTCAATGAAAACTTTTTTGCCAATGTCTTGTCAATTGATGAACAATTGCATGACCAAGAAGAAGGGGAACAGATGAATATTGTCCTTAAGGATGATAAAACATTAACTCCGGAAGAGCATCTGTTAAAAGAGGAATTATTTGAGCATTTAACAAAATTGATCTCACAATTAAACGATAAGGAGCAGCTCGTATTAAGCTTGTTTTATAAAGAAGAGCTAACATTAACAGAGATAGGAAACGTGCTGAATTTGTCCACTTCGAGAATTTCGCAAATTCATTCGAAAGCATTATATAAATTAAAAGGAACGCTCGTTAAGCTTTTATCTTAAAAAGAATACAATTAAATGAGGTTGAAACATGGCGGTATTTCTTTTACTGAGCTTTGTTTTGCACATCGTTTCGTTTTACTTTATCATTCTCCTTTATACACGCTATCAAAATGTAAAAAAAATAGAAGAAAAGCAGGAACAATTATTAAAAGAAGCAGAAGATTCGCTCGCGATGTTTTTATTGGAATTAAAAGAAGAAAACAAACAATTTCTTGAACAGCTCGAGCAAAACAGCGCCAAGCCCGGTTCTTTTGATCTCGAAAAATTAGTTGCGCAGCTGGAAGACAAGGTGGAAGTGAGCACAATCCAGAAAGATGCGAGCGCGGATGTAGAGCCTATCGACAAGGATGCAGAGCTTATAGAAGAGCCTAAAGATAAAAGAAAAAATTTGCATAAACAAGTATTCCAATTATTAGAGAAAGGATATACTATAGACGAAATCGCACAAACATTACATGTCGGCAAAACAGAAATTGAACTCGTCATGAAATTTCAACAAAACGATTGAATTCTTTCTTGATTGCCAAACTTCCATATGTTATATTTGTTTTTGGTGCTAATACACACGTCTGTTGATTTAAGCATCGGTGCTGTTTTGTGCAGTCATGCTTAAAAATGAAGCGGGCGGAGGATGAAAAACCATTAGGAGGAATGAAAATGTCAGTTATTTCAATGAAACAATTATTAGAAGCTGGTGTTCATTTCGGTCATCAAACACGCCGTTGGAATCCGAAAATGAAACGCTATATTTTCACTGAACGGAACGGAATTTACATCATTGACCTTCAAAAAACAGTAAAAAAAGTTGAGGAAGCGTATCAATTTGCAAGAGAGTTAGCTGCAAATGGAGGCAACATTTTATTCGTTGGTACGAAGAAGCAGGCGCAGGAATCTGTTAAAGAAGAAGCAGAACGCGCAGGAATGTTTTACGTCAATCAGCGCTGGCTGGGAGGAACATTAACGAACTTTGCTACAATTCAAAAACGAATTGCTCGTTTAAAAGAAATTGAAAAAATGCAAGAAGACGGCACATTTGATGTATTGCCGAAAAAAGAAGTAGTTCGTTTGAAAAAAGAATTGGAACGCCTTGAGAAATTTTTAGGCGGCATTAAGGAAATGAAACAGCTGCCTGATGCTGTTTATATTATCGATCCTCGCAAAGAGCGCATCGCTGTATCGGAAGCTCGCAAATTAAATATTCCGATTATCGGCATCGTTGACACAAACTGCGATCCGGATGAGATCGATTATGTAATCCCTGCAAATGATGATGCAATCCGCGCCGTCAAATTGTTAACTTCCAAAATAGCAGATGCTGTTTTAGAAGGCAAACAAGGCGAAGAAACTACAACTGCCTAAATGACAAAAGGTGATAAGAGGGGATTTTAGCCTTTTATCACCTTTTTTAAGCATACGAATTGAAGGAGGAACTTTTATGGCAATTACTGCTCAAATGGTAAAAGAGCTTCGGGAAAAAACCGGTGCAGGCATGATGGACTGCAAAAAGGCATTGACTGAAACAAATGGTGATATGGACAAAGCAATAGATTATCTTCGTGAAAAAGGCATAGCGAAAGCTGCGAAAAAAGCTGACCGAATCGCTGCAGAAGGCTTGACATTAATCAAAACTGACGGCAATACAGCTGTTATTTTGGAAGTGAATTCCGAAACAGACTTCGTTGCAAAAAATGATTCTTTTAAACAATTAATTGAAGATTTGGCTAAACACTTGCTGGCAAGCAAACCAGCTGATTTAAAAGACGCATTGGCTTCCAAAATGGAAAACGGTTCAACAGTGGAGGAATACATCCATGCTGCTATTGCTAAAATTGGCGAAAACATTACATTACGCCGTTTTGAAGTTGTCGAGAAAAATGATCAAGATGTCTTCGGCGCTTACTTGCACATGGGCGGACGCATTGCAGTATTAACGGTGCTTGAGGGAACAAATGATGAATCTGCTGCAAAAGATGTAGCAATGCATATCGCAGCGGTTAATCCGCGTTATATTTCTCGTGAAGATGTTCCTCAGGCTGAAGTGGAGCACGAACGCGAAGTTCTTAAAAAACAAGCTCTTCAAGAAGGAAAACCTGCAAACATTGTAGAAAAAATGGTGGAAGGTCGTCTCGGCAAATTTTTTGAGGAAATTTGCCTTTTAGAGCAAAATTTTGTAAAAAATCCTGATCAAAAAGTACGCGATTTCGTCAAAGCACAAAACGCAAACGTAAAAGCGTTTGTTCGCTATGAAGTTGGAGAAGGAATTGAAAAGCGTCAAGAAAATTTTGCTGAAGAAGTTATGAATCAAATTAAGAAATAAAAGTCATGAAAATGTTAAGAAGGGAACACAAGCGAGTGTTCCCTCTTTTTGAAAACCCTTTGTTTCAACTTTTCTATATATAGCGTCAAGAAATAGCTTGGAGGTTAATATGAGTACGCCAAAATATCATCGTATCGTGCTGAAATTAAGTGGAGAGGCGCTTGCTGGAGCTCAAGGCTTTGGAATTAATCCTTCCGTCATACAGTCAATTGCCAGACAAGTAAAGGAAATTGCTGAAATGGGTGTAGAAGTCGCAGTAGTTGTTGGCGGCGGAAACATTTGGAGAGGCAAAATCGGCAGCGAGATGGGGATGGATCGGGCAACAGCAGACTATATGGGAATGCTGGCGACTGTTATGAATTCTTTAGCTTTACAAGATAGTTTGGAAGGACTCGGCATTCCTACCCGAGTGCAAACTTCAATTGAAATGCGACAAGTCGCAGAACCGTACATAAGAAGAAAAGCCATTCGCCATTTGGAGAAGAAAAGAGTAGTCATTTTCGCAGCAGGAACAGGAAATCCTTATTTCTCAACAGACACAACGGCTGCGTTAAGAGCCGCTGAAATCGAAGCAGATGTCATTTTAATGGCGAAAAATAATGTAGATGGTGTATATAGCGCAGATCCAAAAAAAGACGCCTCAGCGGTAAAATATGATGAGTTATCTTATTTAGATTTATTAAAAGACGGGTTGGCTGTCATGGATTCAACAGCTTCTTCATTATGCATGGACAATAATATTCCTTTAATTGTTTTCTCGATTATGGAAGAAGGCAACATTAAACGTGCTGTTTTAGGAGAAAATATTGGAACAATTGTAAGGGGGAAATAAACATGTCTAAACAAGTTCTTTCACAAGCGAAAGAAAAAATGGAAAAAGCTTTATCAGCTTTTAAGCGTGAATTAGCAGGTGTTCGTGCAGGCCGGGCAAACGCGTCTTTGCTTGATAAAATTCAAGTCGACTATTACGGAGTTCCAACTCCTGTAAATCAATTGGCATCGATTTCCACGCCAGAAGCACGTTTGCTTGTTGTTCAGCCTTATGACAAATCGACAATCGGTGAGGTTGAAAAAGCGATTTTAAAATCTGATCTTGGATTAACGCCGACATCGGACGGATCCGTCATCCGCATTGCCATTCCTCCATTGACGGAAGAGCGAAGAAAAGAACTGACAAAAGTAGTTCGTAAATATTCAGAGGATGCAAAAGTCGCTGTTCGAAACATTCGCAGAGATGCAAATGATGAATTAAAAAAATTAGAAAAAGCGGGCGACATTACAGAAGATGAACTGCGCGGTTTTCAAGATGATGTACAAAAACTGACGGACGAATACATTAAAAAAATTGATTCCGCAACAAAAGAAAAAGAAAAAGAAATCATGGAAGTTTAAATAAAATGAATGTACAATAGAGATGTGCTAAAAACCCTCTTTTCTCACAGGGGGTTTTTTTGTTCAAGAGGATTTGCTACATTTGTTAATGTCATATTATTCTCGGTGGAGGATTCTTATGTTTAATTTTCCTTATAAAAAAAAGAGCAGCAAAGGTTCCAAAAACTTGGTGGCGAAAGAAAGCATTTTAGTAAATGAAATACCGGAACACGTGGCCATCATCATGGACGGAAACGGAAGATGGGCGAAAAAAAGATCGCTGCCTAGGATGGCCGGCCATCGGGAAGGAATGAAAGTAGTTAAAAAAATTACGAAATTAGCGAGCGATATCGGCATCAAAGTTTTGACCTTATATGCGTTTTCAACAGAAAATTGGAAAAGGCCAAAAGATGAGGTTAATTATTTAATGCGCCTTCCGGTCGAATTTTTATCGACTTTTTTGCCGGAATTAATACAGGAAAACGTGCAAGTTCGGGTTATCGGCGATCAATCTATGCTCCCCGATTATACGGTAAATGCTGTGAAGAAAGCTGTGAATGAAACGAAGCAAAACACCGGGCTGATTTTAAATTTTGCGTTGAACTATGGCAGCAGAACAGAAATTGTTGAAGCAGTAAAAAAAATATTAAGAGACCGCGAAGATGGAAAACTACATATAGATGACATAGATGAACAATTGTTTTCCAACTATTTAATGACGAAAAAGCTCAAAGATCCTGACCTGTTAATTCGGACAAGCGGAGAAATTCGGCTAAGCAACTTTATGCTCTGGCAGCTGGCTTATACTGAATTTTGGTTTACGGATGTGCTCTGGCCGGATTTTAATGAACACCATTTTTTGGAGGCAATCCGCGAATATCAGCAGAGAATCCGCAGATTCGGCGGCGTATAGAAGGAGCTAAAAAAATGAAAACACGAATCATTACAGCAATTTGTGCTTTAGCCTTATTTGTACCAATTGTCATTATTGGCGGACTTCCGCTGACAATTGCTATTTATGTGCTCGCATCAGTTGGATTGTTTGAATTATTTAGAATGAAACGATTTCATTTATTTTCATTTCCAGTTTTGTTCAGCTTTATCCTTTTATGGATTTTAATTTTCCCAAACCGTTATATTGATTTGCTTCATCAAATACATATAAGTAAAACTGGCTTTCTTTTTTTTGGCGCGATCCTGTTATTGATCTATACAGTGTTTTCAAAAAATCAATTTTCTTTTGATGACGTTGGATTTGCGCTCATTGCGATCATATATGTGGGAGTCGGATTTTATTTTTTTATTGAAATGAGAGTGTTAGGTCTAGACAAGCTTTTGTTTGCTCTGCTAACGATTTGGGCGACTGATTCAGGCGCTTACTTTATCGGCCGAGCCTTCGGAAAGAAAAAACTATCAGCTGAAATCAGCCCTAATAAAACAGTCGAAGGATTTTTCGGAGGGATTTTCTCGGCAATTTTGGTTGGATTAATTTTCCACTATTTTGCAAATTTTTTACCGACATATGTTCAAACCGTTTTTGTGTCCGTCATTGTTTCTATTGTTGGACAAATGGGGGATTTAGTACAGTCCGCTTTTAAACGCCATTACGGCACAAAGGATTCCGGAACGATTTTTCCAGGCCACGGGGGAGTTCTTGACCGTTTTGACAGCTTGATTTTTATTATGCCGATTTTATATTTCTTCATCCAATTGATCAGTAGACAAGGGGTGACAATGTGAAAAAAATTATTTTGCTGGGTGCGACAGGATCTATTGGGCAGCAAACTCTCGATGTGATTCGAGCAAATCCGGATTCATTCAGGCTAGTTGCGATGTCATTTGGAGAAAATATCGAACTTGGATTGAAGGCTGTTCATGAATTTAAACCAGAGCTTGTTGCTGTCAAAAATCGTGAAATTTATGATCAAATTCGTTTGAACATCCCTTCTAACTGTCAGCTTACATACGGACATGACGGGCTGTGTGAAACGGCTGCTTATCATAAAGGCGAGATAGTAGTGAATGCGGTCATTGGGAGCGTCGGGCTTATTCCAACACTAAAAGCGATCGAAGCGAAAAAAACGGTCGCTTTAGCGAATAAGGAAACACTTGTTACAGCTGGACAAATTGTGACCGACTATGCTCGAAAACACAATGTGCAAATTCTTCCTGTGGACAGTGAACATTCCGCGATTTTCCAATGCTTGAACGGGGAAAAAAAGGAAAGCGTCGAACGGCTTATTTTAACGGCTTCAGGAGGAAGCTTTCGGGATAAATCGCGAAATGAATTAAAGCATGTTACAGTTAAGGAAGCGTTAAACCATCCGAACTGGTCAATGGGTGCAAAAATAACGATCGATTCTGCGACGATGATGAACAAAGGGCTTGAAGTCATTGAAGCACATTGGCTCTTTTCTGTTTCATACGACCAAATTGATGTGCTGCTGCATAAAGAAAGCGTCATTCACTCGATGGTCGAATTTCATGATGGCAGCATCATAGCGCAGCTTGGAACTCCTGATATGAAAATACCGATTCAATATGCGCTTACATATCCAAATAGAATTCCTTCTTATGAAAGCGAAAGATTGGATTTAACAAAATATGGACAGCTTCATTTTGAAAAAATTGATTTTGATCGATACCGTTGCTTAAAATTTGCTTTTGATTCGGGTAAAATAGGAGGTACAATGCCTGCTGTTTTAAACGCAGCGAACGAAGTGGCAGTCAATGCTTTTTTGGAAGATAAAATTCCGTTTTTAAAGATAGAAGAACTTGTGGAAAGGGCATTAGAAGAACATGCTCCGCTTTTCAATCCGACCTTGGAGGATATACAAGAAGCGGATGGAAGGACAAGACAGTTTGTTCAATCTTTAATTAATTAGAGGTGGTAAAATAAGTGAACACGGTGATCGCATTTGTCGTTATTTTTGGCGTATTGGTGTTTTTCCACGAATTAGGGCACTTAGTTATGGCGAAAAGGGCAGGCATTTTATGCCGTGAATTTGCAATCGGCTTCGGGCCGAAAATTTTGTCGTTTAAACGAAAAGAAACGGTCTATACGATCAGGCTTTTGCCTATCGGCGGCTTCGTGCGCATGGCGGGGGAAGACCCGGAGATGATTGAGGTCAAACCTGGCTATCAGGTTGGACTATTGTTTAATCAGAAAGGACAAGTTGAAAAAATTATTTTAAACAGAAAAGAAAAGTATCCTAATGCAAAAGTGATTGAAGTTGAACAAGCAGATTTGGAACATGGAATGTTTATCACAGGCTATGAAGATGGAGAAGACAGCGGTCTAAAAAGGTTTGAAGTAAGCGAAACATCCTTTTATGTAGTTGACGGTGAAGAAATTCAAATTGCACCTTATAACAGGCAATTTGCTTCAAAAACGCTCGTTCAAAGAACGCTCGCCATTGCTGCCGGACCTTTTATGAATTTTCTATTAGGGTTTTTAGTTTTGTTTTACCTCGGCTTAAGCCAAGGAGTGCCCGTGAATGAACCGGTTTTAGGAGAAATCGTCCCTGACAGCGCGGCTGAACAAGCAGGATTACGGGAAGGCGATGTTGTAAAAGAAATAGAAGGAACGCCGATGAATTCGTGGAAAGATGTCGTTGAAATGATCAGAGCAAATCCGGAGAATGAGCTTCTTTTTTCAATTGAACGTTCCGGAGAAGAATTGGAAATGACGGTAACGCCGGATTCTGTGAAATCCGAAAACAAAACGATCGGCCAAATAGGAGTTTATTCCCCGGTTGAAAAAACATTTTTCGGTTCTTTGAAATATGGCTTAGTTGAGACCTATACATGGTCGAAAGAAATAATATTTGCGGTTGGGAAGCTGATAACCGGACAATTTTCAATTGATATGCTCTCTGGACCTGTCGGCATATATGATATGACAGGAAAAGTTGCAGAAACAGGCTTGACAAGCCTATTAAGCTGGACGGCTCTCTTAAGCATTAACCTTGGCATTATGAACTTGCTTCCAATTCCAGCTCTAGATGGAGGACGCTTATTGTTTTTTGCCATTGAAGCGGTCCGGGGAAAACCGATTGATCGACAAAAAGAAGGGATCGTCCACTTTATCGGATTTGCACTTCTAATGCTGTTAATGCTCGTTGTGACATGGAATGACATCCAAAAGTTTTTCCTTTAAAAAATAATATAGAAATCAAATTCGAGGTGCTTTAAATGAAACAGAGTCAGTCATTTATACCCACAATGAGAGAAAATCCAGCAGATGCGGAAGTTAAAAGCCACCAGCTGCTGTTGCGTGCCGGATACATTCGGCAGACAGCTAGCGGTGTTTATTCGTATCTGCCTCTTGCTCATAGAGTGTTAACCAAAATTGAAAATATTATCAGAGAGGAAATGAACCGGATCGGAGCGGTGGAGCTGCTGATGCCGGCTTTGCAGCAAGCAGAACTTTGGCAGGAGTCTGGCCGCTGGTATTCATACGGATCAGAATTAATGAGATTGAAAGACCGTCATGAACGTGATTTTGCTTTAGGTCCGACTCATGAAGAAGTTATAACAAGTTTGGTAAAAGATGAGATCAAATCTTATAAACGTCTGCCGCTCACCCTTTATCAAATTCAAACGAAGTTCCGGGATGAAAAGCGTCCGCGGTTCGGTCTTTTGCGGGGACGAGAGTTCATTATGAAAGATGCTTACTCTTTTCATGCTACACAGGAAAGCTTAGATGAAGTGTACGAACAGGTTCGAGAAGCATACAGCCGCATCTTTACTCGATGTGGGTTGAACTTTCGCGCAGTCATCGCTGATTCGGGAGCAATGGGCGGTAAAGATACTCATGAATTTATGGTGCTTTCGGAAATCGGAGAAGATACGATCGCATATTCTGATTCGTCCGATTATGCAGCAAATATTGAAATGGCTCCGGTAGTTGCATCTTATGAAAAGGTTGACGAACCGCTCATGGAGCTTGAAAAAAAAGAAACGCCAAACAAAAAATCCATTGAAGAAGTGGCGCAGTTTTTCCAAGTTCCGAAGGAAAAATTAATAAAATCCGTTTTATTTAAAGTAGATGAAAAGTTCGTTCTTGTTCTTGTCCGCGGTGATCATGAGGTCAATGACGTGAAACTGAAAAACCTTTATCAGGCATCAGTTGTTGAACTTGCTTCAGCTGAAGAAACAGAGCAGGTAATGGGAGTTTCACCCGGATTTTTAGGACCGATCGGCGCATCCGACAAAGTGGAAATTGTCGCAGATTATGCAGTTCAAGCAGTCGTAAATGGAATATGCGGGGCAAATGAAAACGATTTGCACTATATCGGAGTAAACCCTGATCGGGATTTTACCGTTACCAAGTATGAAGATATAAGATTTATTCAGGAAGGGGACCCTTCCCCGGACGGAAAGGGACGGATCAAGTTCGCGAAAGGCATTGAAGTCGGCCACGTCTTTAAGCTTGGCACAAGATACAGTGAAGCGATGAAGGCAGAATTTTTAGATGAAAAGGGAAAAACAAACCCTATCATCATGGGATGCTATGGTATCGGTGTTTCACGCTTACTGTCTGCGGTGGTCGAGCAATTTCATGATGAAAATGGAATTATTTGGCCTGCTAAATTAGCTCCGTTTGAAGTCCACCTTATTCCGGTTAATATGAAAAACGAAGAACAAGTCAAGGTTGCAGAGCAAATTTATCACGATTTGCAGGCGAGAGGATACGAAGTCCTTTATGATGATCGTGCTGAACGGCCGGGTGTGAAATTTGCTGACAGTGATTTAATTGGCATTCCTGTCAGAATAACGGTCGGAAAAAGAGCTGGTGAAGGGATTGTAGAAGTGAAAGAAAGAAAAAGCGGAAATAGTATAGAAGTTTCTGTTGATCAGCTAAAAGAGCAGCTTGCCAAACTTCTCCGCTAATGAAGCTGGATGCCGCAGATGAAGCTGGCATAGGTGAAGAGTAGGGGGTCTTGCCTTTATGATAATTTGTCAAACGGGTCAAGCCCCCTATTAACTTTTTGGGAAAGAGGGGAAACCAATGGATGATAAAGACTTGCAGCAGCAAAAAGAACGGTTTCAGATTTTGCTGAAACAGCTTGAAATGACGGATGATCAAATCTACCCTTATTTCCAAAACGGAGCAATCTTAAAATTAACAGTTCATAAAAAATCTAAATTATGGGATTTCTCTTTTCGGCTTGAAAACATTCTTCCATTTCGTATCCTGCAATTGTTTGATAGAAGATTGAACAAAACATTTTCTCATTTAGCCAATGTTACGTTTCACATTACATCTGTGAAACAAGAATATGATGAACAGCTCGTTCAAGACTACTGGGAGTTTTGCCTCCAAGAAATGGAGGGGGTTTCTCCGCCGATATTATCACTGTTAAAAGAACAAATGCCGAAGCTGGAAAAGCAAAAATTAATGATTCGCACGAGAAATGAGACGGAAAATGAAACGATCAAGAAAAAATACGGCCCCATCATCCAGCAGGCGTACGAGAAGTACGGCTTTCCAAAGCTGACTATCGACACGGTGATCGATGCATCTAACGAAGAATGGGAAAAATTTTTGGAGCAGAAGCAAAAAGAAGACGAAGAGCGGATTTTACAAGCAATGATGGAAATGAAGCAAAATGGAAAGGAAAATCAAACTCAGGAGCCTAAAAAGCAGGAAGGTCCTCTTATTATCGGATACAAAATAAAAGATGACGAAGAAATTCGCACTCTTGATAACATTTTTGATGAAGAGCGGAGAGTCGTCATTCAAGGATATGTTTTTGAGGCGGAAACAAAGGAATTAAAAAGCGGAAGAACGTTATGCACGTTTAAAATTACCGATTATACTAATTCCATTTTAGTCAAAATGTTCGGCCGCGATAAAGAAGATAATGCATTGCTTGCATCGATCAAAAAAGGAATGTGGCTGAAAGTTCGCGGAAGCATTCAAAACGATACATTTGTTCGTGATCTTGTCATGATTGCCAATGACATTAATGAAATCAACCCGAAAAAACGGCTCGATACCGCACCTGAAGGAGAGAAAAGGGTGGAATTGCACCTTCATTCGCAGATGAGCCAAATGGATGCCGTCACATCGATCACAGATCTTGTTGAACAAGCTAAAATGTGGGGCCATGAAGCGATTGCATTGACAGATCACGCAGTTGTCCAATCTTTTCCAGAGGCATATGCTGCAAGCAAAAAGTTTGGCGTTAAAATGATTTACGGTCTTGAAGCAAATATTGTTGATGACGGTGTACCGATTGCTTATAACGAATCGCACAGACTTTTAAGCGAAGATACCTTTGTTGTGTTTGACGTTGAAACAACAGGGCTTTCGGCTGTATACGACACGATCATTGAACTTGCAGCGGTGAAAATAAAAAACGGGGAAATTATCGACCGATTTGAATCGTTTGCTAACCCTCACCATCCGCTTTCAGCAACAACGATAGAACTGACGGGAATTACCGATGATATGGTTCAAAATGCTCCCGACGTCGATGAAGTATTGTACAAATTTAAAGAATGGGCTGCCGACAGCATTTTAGTTGCCCACAATGCAAGCTTTGACATGGGCTTTATTAATGCAGGCTACAAAAAATATTTGCAGGTTAAAAAGGCGGACAACCCTGTCATTGATACTCTTGAACTTGCAAGATATTTATATCCTAATTTAAAAAACCACCGCCTGAATACATTGTGCAAAAAGTTTGATATAGAGCTTGTACAGCATCATAGAGCCATTTATGATGCGGAAGCAACCGGCTATTTGCTTGTAAAATTGCTGCAAGAGGTAAATGAACGAGGAATTCTTTATCATGATGAGCTGAATGAGCGGACTGGGGATTCAAAAGCGTATGAGCGGGCAAGACCGTTTCACGCGACGCTTCTTGTGCAAAATGAAACAGGGCTGAAAAATTTATTTAAGCTTGTATCTCTTTCCCATGTTCAATATTTTTATCGCGTTCCGCGCATTCCCCGTTCTGTATTGTTAAAGCATAGGGAAGGCATTTTAATTGGTTCAGGCTGCGACAAGGGAGAAATTTTCGAAGCAATGATGCAAAAAGGTCCAGAAGAAGTTGAAGAGATGGCTTCATTTTATGATTTTCTCGAAGTGCATCCGCCGGAAGTATATTACCCTCTAATTGAGACGGAGCAGGTTCGAAATGAACAAGCGATCAAAGAAATCATTGCAAACATAGTCAAACTAGGGGAAAAGCTGTCGATTCCGGTTGTGGCAACAGGCAATGTCCATTATTTAAACAAGGAAGATAAAATTTACCGGAAAATCTTAATTTCTTCGCAAGGGGGAGCGAATCCTTTAAACCGCCATACATTGCCTGATGTGCATTTCCGTACAACAAATGAAATGCTGGATGCTTTTCGTTTTTTAGGCGATGAAAAAGCGAAAGAAATTGTTGTGACAAACAGCCAGTACATCGCCTCTCTCATAGGTGATGTAAAACCGATTAAAGATGATCTGTATACACCGAAAATAGACGGTGCCGAAGAAGAAATTCGGGAAATGAGCTACAATCGTGCCAAAGAAATATACGGAGACCCATTGCCGGAAATCGTTCAAGCAAGGCTTGAAAAAGAGTTGAAAAGCATTATCGGCCACGGATTTGCCGTCATTTATTTGATATCTCACAAACTAGTAAAAAAATCTTTGGATGACGGGTACTTGGTCGGTTCAAGGGGATCAGTCGGCTCATCCTTTGTTGCCACGATGACGGAAATTACTGAGGTGAACCCTCTTCCGCCTCATTACGTTTGTCCAAAATGCAAGCATTCCGAATTTTTCAATGACGGCTCTGTAGGATCCGGATACGATCTTCCTGATAAAAATTGTCCGCAATGCGGAGCACCATATAAAAAGGACGGGCATGACATACCGTTTGAAACGTTTCTAGGATTTAAAGGAGACAAGGTGCCTGATATTGATTTGAATTTTTCAGGTGAATATCAGCCGAGAGCACACAATTATACGAAAGTGCTGTTTGGTGAAGATAAAGTGTACCGTGCAGGAACAATTGGCACCGTTGCCGAAAAGACAGCTTTCGGATTTGTCCGCGGCTACATGAACGATCATAATCTGCATTTCCGCAGTGCAGAAGTCGATCGGCTTGTGAAAGGATGTACGGGGGTCAAGCGGACGACAGGACAGCATCCCGGAGGAATCATCGTTGTTCCCGATTATATGGATATATATGATTTTACTCCAATTCAATATCCGGCAGATGATACAAGCGCTGATTGGAAAACGACACATTTTGATTTCCACTCCATTCACGACAATTTATTAAAGCTTGATATACTAGGGCACGATGATCCGACGGTCATCAGAATGCTTCAAGATTTAAGCGGAATCGATCCGAAGACCATTCCAACAGATGATCCGGAAGTAATGAAAATCTTTTCCTCAACCGAATCACTTGGCGTGACAGAGGAGCAGATTGGCTGTAAAACGGGCACTCTGGGGATTCCAGAGTTCGGCACGCGATTTGTCCGCCAAATGTTGGAGGAAACAAGACCGACGACATTTTCAGAGCTTGTCCAAATATCAGGATTGTCCCATGGGACAGATGTTTGGCTAGGAAACGCACAAGAGCTGATTCAAAGCGGCACATGTACATTAAGTGAGGTCATTGGCTGCCGCGACGATATTATGGTTTATTTAATCTATCAAGGATTGGAGCCGTCGTTAGCCTTTAAAATTATGGAGTCGGTTCGGAAAGGAAAAGGCTTGATTCCCGAATGGGAAGAAGAGATGAAAAAGAACGGCGTTCCAGACTGGTATATTGAATCTTGCAAAAAAATCAAATATATGTTTCCAAAAGCTCACGCGACAGCTTATGTATTAATGGCTGTGCGGATTGCATATTTTAAAGTGCATTTTCCTCTGCTATTCTATGCAACTTATTTTACAGTCAGAGCGGACGATTTTGACATCGAAACGATGATCAAAGGAAGCACCGCAATCAGAGCGAAAATTGAAGAGATCAGTGCAAAAGGGCTCGATGCTTCTCCAAAAGAGAAGAGCTTGCTGACCGTATTGGAGATGGCGCTTGAAATGACGGAGCGTGGATTTTCATTCCAAAAAGTAGATTTATACCGCTCTCAAGCGAAAGATTTCATTATTGACGGCGACAGTCTCATACCGCCGTTTAATTCGATACCAGGGCTTGGTACGAACGCGGCCATCAATATTGTCAAAGCGAGAGAAGAAGGAGAATTTTTATCCAAAGAGGATCTGCAGGAGCGGACAAAAATTTCAAAAACGATTATGGAATATCTTGAAAATCATGGCTGTTTGGCATCGCTGCCTGAGCAAAATCAGCTCTCCCTTTTCTGATTTGCGATTCAATTTGCAAACCTGAAAAGGTTATGTTATATTCATTTATGGAAATGCTAAAAAAAGCCTAACGAAAGAGTGGGGAAAAAACCCACTCTTTCCTATTGGAACTAGTTTTTTATGACGATTAAATAGATGTCCCTTTCTGAAACGCTGAAATTAAGGAGGAAAATATGAGCCAATCTATAACAGATCTCGTCAAAGAACTAGCATCGCCAATTCTTGAAAATTTGCAGCTGGAACTAGTAGATATTGAATATGTAAAAGAGGGGAAAAATTGGTATTTACGGCTTTTTATTGATTCTGAAGATGGTGTCGATATTGAAGAGTGTGGTATGGTAAGCGAACGTCTGAGCGAAAAGCTGGATGAAATCGATCCGATTCCTCACAACTATTTCTTGGAGGTATCTTCTCCAGGCGCTGAACGCCCTTTAAAAACAAAGGCCGATTTTGAAAAGGCTGTCGGGAAAAATGTCGCACTCAAAACTTACGAGCCGATCAACGGGGAAAAACATTTTGAAGGGGTTTTAACGGATTTTGACGGCGAGATTGCCACACTCGAAATAAGAGTGAAAACAAAAACTAAACAAGTGGAAATTCCTTGGGGAAAAATTGCAAAAGCTAGACTTGCCGTTTCATTTAATATTTAAGTGATGAGGAGGAACATCATTTTATGAACAGCCAACTTTTAGATGCCTTGACAGTATTAGAAAAAGAAAAAGGCATTAGTAAAGATGTCATTATAGATGCGATTGAAGCTGCCCTCATTTCTGCATACAAACGCAACTTTAACCAAGCGCAAAACGTGCGTGTCGATATTAATCGCGAAACAGGTACGATGCAGGTGTTTGCGAGAAAAGAAGTGGTGGAAGAAGTAACGGATCCCCGTTTGGAAATTTCCATCCATGATGCGATGAACATCAATCCCCAATATGAAATCGGCGATGTCGTTGAAATTGAAGTGACACCGAAAGAATTTGGACGAATAGCAGCACAAACTGCGAAACAAGTCGTTACGCAGCGAGTTCGTGAAGCCGAAAGAGGAGTCATTTATTCGGAATTTATTGATCGTGAAGAAGATATCATGACCGGAATCGTCCAAAGAACTGATCCCAAATATATATACGTAAGTCTAGGGAAAATAGAGGCTCTCCTCCCACAATCGGAACAGATGCCGAATGAAAAATACGAACCTCATGACCGAATTAAAGTATTCATTACAAAAGTAGAAAAAACAACAAAAGGACCACAAATTTTTGTTTCCAGAACACACCCGGGGCTGTTGAAGCGTTTATTCGAATTGGAAGTTCCGGAAATATATGACGGGACAGTGGAAATTAAATCAGTCGCCCGGGAGGCAGGTGACAGATCAAAGATTTCGGTTCATTCCGACAATCCGGAAGTTGACCCGGTTGGATCATGCGTTGGACCAAAAGGCCAGCGTGTTCAAGCAATTGTAAACGAGTTGAATGGCGAAAAAATTGATATCGTTCGCTGGTCTAAAAATCCTGTTGAATTTGTTGCAAATGCTTTAAGTCCTTCAAAAGTTTTGGACGTTATTGTCGATGAAGAGGAAAAAGCTACAACCGTCATCGTTCCTGATTATCAATTATCTCTTGCGATTGGCAAAAGAGGGCAAAACGCGCGCCTCGCTGCCAAATTAACCGGATGGAAAATTGATATTAAAAGCGAATCGGAAGCGAGAGAGCTGAACATCTATCCTCGCGAAGAGCATGATAGTTTATTCCAATTTGACAATACGGATGATGAACACGGAGAAGAACAAGACGAATAGAGGTGGTTACCAGTGGCAAAGCAAAAGAAAATTCCGATGAGAAAATGTGTGGCGACTGGCGAAATGAGACCCAAAAAGGAGCTTGTTCGAATCGTTCGTTCGAAAGAAGGAGAAGTTTCGGTTGATTTAACAGGAAAGAAAAATGGACGCGGTGCTTATATCACTCTTGATAAAGACTGCATTTTAAAGGCGAAAAAGAAAAATGTGCTATCCGTCCATTTAGATGCGCCTGTTCCGGAATCTATATATGATGAATTAATTCAGCTAGCTGAGAAGGAGAAACCTTCATTGCCATGAATGGACAATGGAAATCTTTATTAGGCCTTGCCTATCGGGCAAGAAAAGTGATTTCAGGAGAAGAACTTGTTTTGAAAGAGGTTCGAAATAAGCGTGCAAAACTCGTTTTATTGGCAGACGATGCTTCTTCTAACACGAAGAAAAAAATTACGGATAAATGTTCGTTTTATAAAGTTCCGCTCGTGATTGCCCCAAACCGATACGAACTTGGGCAATCGATCGGTAAGGAAGAAAGAGTAGTTGTTGCCGTGACGGAAGAAGGTTTTGCCAAGAAGTTGAAGCTTCTACTTGAATAACTACTTTGGGGGTGAACGTATGGGTAAAATGCGAGTATATGAATATGCAAAACAACAAAATATAACGAGCAAAGAAGTAATCCATACATTAAAAGAAATGAATATAAATGTTGCAAACCACATGTCAATGATCGACAGCAATACAATTGAAAAACTCAATGGACGATATCAAAAGGAACAACCTAAGAAAAACGTTCAAAAAGATCATCAACCAAAACAAATGGCAGAAAAGCATGCAGCATATGATGACATTCCATTTGATGACGATGAGGATATCGTATTGAACAAGAAAAAATCAGGCAAAAAACCTTCTCCAAAACGCGAGGAACGCAAACAAAACGTTCCGATTCAACAAACGAAACATAAAAACAAAAAAAATGGAAAGAAAAACAAAAAAGCGGTTCAAAATGAAGCTCCAAGCAAAAAAGAATTGCCGTCCAAAATTACGTATCAAGGCTCTTTAACAGTCGCTGAGCTTGCCAACAAACTCCATAAAGAACCGTCAGAGATCATTAAGAAGCTCATGATGCTCGGCGTCATGGCAACAATCAACCAAGAGCTGGAGAAGGACATTATCGAACTGATCGCTTCTGAATACGGCGTTGAAGTGGAAGAAGAAATTGTTTTCGATGAAACAGAATTTGAAAAGTATGAAATCGAAGACAAGGAAGAAGATCTTGTCAGCCGTCCTCCTGTTGTGACAATTATGGGGCATGTTGACCATGGGAAAACGACTCTTTTAGATTCCATTCGAAAAACAAAAGTGGCTGAAGGCGAAGCTGGAGGCATTACGCAGCATATCGGCGCTTACCAGGTTGAAGTGGAAGGGAAAAAGATCACATTTTTAGATACACCTGGCCATGCAGCGTTTACAACAATGAGAGCCCGCGGTGCTCAATTAACAGATATTACTGTTTTAGTCGTTGCTGCAGATGATGGTGTTATGCCGCAGACAGTTGAGGCAATTAACCATGCAAAAGCTGCGAATGTGCCGATTATTGTAGCGGTCAACAAAATGGATAAGCCGACGGCAAATCCTGACCGTGTGATGCAGGAATTAACGGAACATGGCCTTGTACCGGAAGATTGGGGCGGCGACACGATATTTGTGCCAATTTCGGCATTAAAAGGTGACGGAATTCCTGAACTATTGGAAATGATCTTGCTCGTTGCGGAAATGGAAGAGTTAAAAGCGAATCCGAATCGTCTTGCAACCGGTACGGTTGTTGAAGCAAAGCTTGATAAAGGCAGAGGTTCAGTTGCAACATTGCTTGTTCAAAACGGAACGCTTCGTGTCGGTGATCCAATTGTTGTCGGAAACACATATGGACGGGTGCGTGCGATGGTGAATGATGTCGGAAAACGTGTAAAAGAAGCTTTACCGTCCACTCCGGTTGAAATCACCGGTCTTCATGAAGTTCCATTAGCCGGCGACAGATTTATGGTATTTGAAGATGAGAAAAAAGCGCGTCAAATCGGTGAAGCCCGTGCGAAAAAACAGCTGGAAGAGCAGCGCAGCGAAAAGACAAAGCTAAGCCTTGATGATTTATTTGAACAAATTAAGCAAAATGATATAAAAGAAATTAATTTAATCGTCAAAGCAGATGTGCAAGGTTCCGTTGAAGCTCTTTCATCAGCTCTTCAAAAAATCGATGTTGAAGGAGTAAAAGTAAAAATTATTCACACCGGTGTCGGTGCCATTACGGAATATGACATCATGCTTGCCTCTGCTTCCAACGCTATTGTGATCGGCTTTAATGTTCGCCCGGATGTGAATGCGAAGAGAACAGCGGAAGCGGAAAACGTCGACATTCGCCTTCACCGCATCATTTATAAAGTGATCGAAGAAATCGAAGCGGCTATGAAAGGTATGCTTGATCCTGAATACGAAGAAAAAGTGATCGGTACCCTTGAAGTGCGGCAAACATTCAAAGTTTCTAAAATCGGTACAATTGCCGGCTGCTACGTCACAGATGGTTCTGTTACACGCGACAGCGGCGTTCGCTTAATTCGGGACGGAGTCGTGATTTTTGAAGGTGAAATTGACACTTTAAAACGTTTTAAAGATGATGTAAAAGAAGTTGCTCAAGGATATGAGTGCGGACTTACGATTAAAAACTTTAACGATATTAAAGAAGGCGACACGATTGAAGCGTTCATCATGGAGGAAGTTAAAAAATAATGCTCGGAATGGTATCATGTGAATGCATGATTTTTGAAGCTTCTTCTTTAAAAGAAAAACGTGCAGTAGTGCAACGAATTATAAAAAGACTGCAAAACAAATTTAATGTCAGTGTTGCAGAAATCGGCTTTCAGGATGCATGGCAGCGGACCGAAATCGGCATTGCCTGCCTTGCATCGAGCCGCGCCATCGCGGAAAAAGAACTGAACCAGGCATTGAAGTTGATCGATTCTTTTCCTGAAATTGAACGAACCATTACAACATTTGACTGGTTTTAGCAAATGAGGTGATGAAATGAGCCTAAGAGCAAACAGAGTAGCTGAACAGATGAAAAAAGAGCTAAGCGATATTATTGGCAGAAAAATTAAAGACCCGAGAATTGGATTTGTAACTGTAACGGACGTTCGCTTAACAGGGGATTTGCAAATCGCTAAAGTATATATTTCTGTATTGGGAAATGAGGAACAGAAGGAAAACACGATGAAGGCGCTGGCGAAAGCCAAAGGATTTATCCGCTCTGAAATCGGGTCGCGGATTCGGCTGCGGAAAACTCCGGAAATTCATTTTGAATTTGACGAGACAATTGATTATGGCAATCGAATCGAATCATTAATCCATGAATTGAAAAAAGAAGAAAGAGATCATGAAAGCTGAGGCATCCCGTTTCACAATTGTGTAACGGGTTCTTTTTTCATGATTGCAGCTGGCAAAAGGAAGGTGTGACTGTGGACGGCGTTCTTCTCTTACATAAACCTAGAGGAATGACTTCAAATGATTGTGTCCAAAAAGTGCGCAAATTGTTTCGAACGAAAAAAGCGGGGCATACTGGTACATTAGATCCGGATGTCTCAGGCGTGCTCCCTATTTGCATCGGCAAGGCAACAAAAATTTCGTCATATTTAATGGCTGAGAATAAGGAATACATCGCTGAAGTAACATTAGGAGCTGCCACTGAAACAGAGGATGCTTCTGGAAGCATTATTGCTGAAAAAGAAGTAAAGCTCCCGCCATCAAAAGAGGAAATTGAACGAGTGCTGGAAAGCTTTCGCGGAGAAATTGAACAAATTCCGCCAATGTATTCTGCTGTAAAAGTGAATGGAAAAAAATTATACGAATACGCGCGTGAAGGGAAAGTAGTCGAAAGGCCGAAAAGAAGGGTTGTCATTCATGCCATACACCTTTTAAGCGATATAAAACAACATGACAAAACGGCTTCCTTTTCCATTCAAGTCTCTTGCTCAAAAGGGACATATATTCGAACTCTCGCGGTCATGATCGGAGAAAAATTAGGGTATCCTGCTCACATGTCTGAATTGGTGCGAATAAGATCCGGCCGTTTTCATTTACATGACTGCGTCACGTTTTCAGCGGTCGAGCAATGTTTAAAAACGGGAGATTTGCCAAACGGTTTTCTTACCATAGAGGAAGCATTAAATCAATTGCCGAAAATTAAAATAAATGATACATTAGCAAAGAAAGTAAAAAACGGAGCGATGTTGGAAATGAACGAGGATTTCCAGCATATTGGACAAAATGATGTTGTAGCAATATGGAATAATCGAGAAATTATTGCCATATATAAAAAGCATTCAGAAAAAAACAATGTGCTTAAACCCGTCAAGGTGTTAAAAACGAATGAATAGGTAAGAAAAGGGGAACTTTCGGTGAAAATGATAAAAATAACACATCCACACCATTTGGCAAAACAAAATGTGCCGAAATCGGTAATGGCGCTCGGATTTTTTGATGGAGTCCATAAAGGGCATCAAAAAGTCATTCAAACAGCTAAACAGAAGGCTGAAGAATTAAATGTTGAATGTGCGGTGATGACATTTGATCCGCACCCATCCATCGTCTTAAAAAAAAATATTCAACAAATAGAATATATTACTCCTTTACAAGAGAAACTGAAGTTTATTGAAGATCTTGGAATTGATCGATTGTATTTAGTCGAATTTACAGAAAGCTTTAGCTTGCTTCAGCCTCAACAATTTGTCGATCAATATATTATCGGATTAAATGCCATTCACGTTGTGGCCGGTTTTGATTTTACATTCGGCCGGTTTGGAAAAGGAACAATGGAAACTTTGCCTTTCTATTCAAGAGGAGCCTTTACGCATACGACGGTTGAAAAGCTGACAGACGGTGAAAGAAAAATCAGCTCTTCCCTCGTTCGAAACGCGATTAAAAATGGTGATGTTTCTTATGCATGCTCTCTTCTAGGGCGGCCTCATCAAGTATCCGGAAAGGTAATCCATGGAGAAAAGCGAGGGCGGACAATCGGCTTTCCAACCGCAAATATTGAACTAAGCGAATCCTACATTACTCCTCCGACAGGGGTATATGCGGTCAAAATCAGCATGAATGGGAAGGAATATGCGGGCATATGCAATATCGGTTATAAGCCGACATTTCATGAAAAAAGACCGGACAAGCCGAGCATAGAAGTTCATATTTTTGATTTTCATGAAGAAATTTATGATATAGATGTGACCGTAAAATGGTTCAAACGAATACGAAGTGAACAAAAGTTTTCTGGTGTGGAAGAATTAATTGCCCAAATCAAACGGGATATCAAGGAAGCAAAAGATTTTTTTCAGCGGCTGACAGAATCGGATAAAATCACGGCTGAAAAAAATTTTTAATGGAACCTCCTTGCTTTTTCTTGGGAAAAATAGTATTCTTATTCTTGTAACTTTTAACCGCTGCGTGGCAACGCGAGTCACCGACGCTTGCTAGGTAGCCGGGGATTATATTTAGGAGGTGGACAAGGATGGCTTTAACGCAAGAACGGAAAAATGAAGTGATTGAGCAATTTAAAACACATGAATCAGATACTGGTTCTCCTGAAGTGCAAATTGCTATCCTAACTGAAAAAATCAACATTTTAAATGAGCATTTGCGCGTTCACAAAAAAGACCACCATTCACGCAGAGGTCTTTTGAAAATGGTTGGGAAACGCCGTAATTTGTTGACGTATTTGCGCAATAAAGATGTTGCACGGTACCGTCAACTCATCAATAAACTCGGTTTGCGTCGTTAAGTTGTATGGAAGCGGGAGATTTCCCGCTTTTTTACTGTATTCAAAAAAGTTTATAACAGATTACATAAAAACGATATAGATTGAAAAGTTTAAAAATAACATTTTTGTACAATTTATGTGCGAAGATAGACTTTGTCAATGAAAGAGGGGTTCAAAACAAGTATGGATCAAGAGAAACATGTTTTTTCCATAGATTGGTCCGGACGTAAGCTGACTGTTGAAATCGGCCAGCTGGCGAAGCAAGCGAACGGCGCCGTTTTAGTCCGCTATGGAGATACGGTCGTTTTATGTACGGCAACCGCTTCGAAGGAAGCAAAAGGAGTGGATTTCTTTCCCCTAACGGTCAATTATGAAGAAAGGCTTTATGCTGTCGGTAAAATCCCGGGAGGGTTTATTAAACGAGAGGGTAGACCGAGTGAAAAAGCTATTTTAGCGAGCCGTTTAATCGATAGACCGATTCGCCCGCTGTTTCCAGAAGGGTTTCGCAATGAGGTTCAAGTAGTCAGCATGGTGATGAGCGTCGACCAAGATTGTTCTTCCGAAATGGCGGCTATGTTTGGATCTTCGCTCGCGCTGTCAATATCGGACATTCCGTTTGAAGGTCCGATTGCCGGAGTCACGGTCGGCCGCCTTGATGACCAGTTTATCATTAATCCAACTGTCGAACAGCTTGAGAAAAGCGATATCCATTTAATCGTAGCCGGCACGAAAGATGCCATCAACATGGTGGAAGCAGGAGCCAATGAAGTGCCTGAAGAAACGATTTTAGAAGCAATCATGTTTGGCCATGAAGAAATCAAACGTTTGATTGCATTCCAAGAAGAGATTGTAGAAAAAATCGGAAAAGAAAAAATGGAAGTCGAATTATATAAAATCGATGAGGAGCTTGAAAAAAGAGTTCGTGAAATGGCTCTTGCCGACTTATTGCAAGCCATCCAAGTGCCTGAAAAACACGCCCGCGAAGATGCTATTAATGAAGTGAAAGAGAAGACTGTCGCAATATTTGAGGAAGAAGAAGCAGATGAAGAAACGATTAAGCAAGTAAAAGAAATTTTGCACAAGCTCGTGAAAGAGGAAGTGCGCCGTCTCATTACAGAAGAAAAAGTGAGACCTGACGGACGAAAAATTGACGAAATCCGTCCATTATCGTCTTCCGTCGGAATTTTGCCGCGCACGCACGGTTCAGGTCTTTTCACCCGCGGCCAAACACAAGCCCTGTCTATTTGTACGCTCGGAGCTTTAGGAGACGTACAAATACTTGACGGACTCGGCGTAGAAGAATCAAAGCGGTTCATGCATCACTACAACTTCCCGCCATTTAGTGTCGGGGAAACCGGTCCGATGAGGGGGCCTGGCAGACGGGAAATTGGTCATGGAGCGTTGGGAGAAAGAGCGCTTGAGCCAGTCATACCTTCCGAGCGCGATTTTCCGTACACAATTCGTCTCGTTTCAGAAGTGCTTGAATCAAATGGTTCAACTTCACAAGCGAGCATTTGTGCAAGCACCTTAGCGATGATGGATGCCGGCGTGCCGATTAAGTCGCCTGTTGCTGGAATTGCAATGGGACTTGTAAAATCTGGTGACAACTATACGGTTTTAACAGATATTCAAGGCATGGAAGATGCGCTTGGTGATATGGACTTTAAAGTCGCTGGTACAGAAAAAGGCGTCACCGCGCTGCAAATGGACATTAAAATTAAAGGCTTGTCCCGTGAAATTTTAGAAGAAGCGTTAAAACAAGCTCGCAAAGGCCGCCTTGAAATTTTGAAATCAATGCTGGCGACAATCTCTGAACCGAGAAAACAATTATCGCCATATGCTCCAAAAATTTTAACCATGGTCATCAATCCGGATAAAATTCGTGACGTGATTGGACCTAGCGGAAAACAAATTAACAAAATCATTGAAGAAACAGGAGTAAAAATCGATATTGAACAAGATGGCACAATCTACATTTCTTCCGTAGACGAAGGAATGAATAAAAAAGCGAAGAAAATTATTGAAGATATTGTAAGAGAAATTGAAGTCGGACAAATGTATTTAGGAAAAGTTAAACGGATCGAGAAATTCGGCGCATTCGTGGAACTGTTTAACGGAAAAGATGGTCTTGTCCACATTTCTGAGCTTGCAGAAGAGCGGGTAGGAAAAGTGGAGGATGTTGTGTCAGTCGGTGATGAAATTTTAGTCAAAGTGATGGAAATCGATAAACAAGGTCGTGTCAATTTATCAAGAAAGGCCGTTTTAAGGGACCAAAAAGAGCAGCAAAAGTCTTGACCGGAGCCAGGGAAAACCCGGCTTCTTTTCCATTTTTGCGGTTGGCAGTTCTATCTTGTCCCCTTTTTTCATAGTTTTATAAGTGAAAAAGGGGATGTTGCGATGAAGCGAAAAAAAGGGAAAATAGCCATTTTTATATTGATCATACTTTTTTCTTATGTCATATTGGATAATCGTTATACATTGATCTTTCTTCAGCAATTAAAAGCAAAGCATGAATTGGCTGTATCTGGCGGAGATTCATTGTATCAAGAAATCGTTGCCAAAGCAAAAGAGTATGAAATTCCTCCGGAAAATGCTGAAATACATAGAGTTTGGAAAAAAACGCCCGGTTATAATGGGCGATCAGTCGACATTGACGCATCGTATAAGAGAATGAAGAAAAAGGGTTCTTTTGATCCGAAGCTTCTTGTATTCAAGCAAATTCCGCCTTCTGTTCATTTAAGTGATTTGCCGAACGAAGTGATCTACCGTGGACATCCGGATAAGCCAATGGTATCCTTTTTAATAAATGTTGCATGGGGAAATGAGTATCTTCCAAAAATGTTGGCCGTGCTAAAAAAGCACCATGTCAAAGCGACGTTTTTTTTAGAAGGAAGATGGGTAAAAGAAAATCCTGAACTGGCTAAAATGATTGTAGAAAGCGGCCATGAAATTGGAAATCATTCATACTCGCATCCAGATATGGCCCGCCTGCCGTCTGCAAGAATTAGACAAGAGATGGAAGAGACGAACAAAATCATCAAAGCGACGACAGGAAAAAACGTGAAATGGTTTGCGCCTCCAAGCGGCAGCTTTCGCAAGGAGGTCGTAGATATAGCGGCAGATATGAACATGGAAACGATCATGTGGTCTGTTGACACGATTGATTGGCAAAAGCCGCGGCCTGAAACGTTAATCAATCGAGTGATGTCAAAAATTCATAACGGCGCCATGATCTTAATGCATCCGACGTCATCGACCGCAGAGAGTCTAGATTCATTAATTAAAAAGATTAAAGAAAAAAATCTTTCCATCGGTTCACTTTCTAGTCTGCTGGATGAAAAACGTCTTGACTGATTGGAAGAACAGGGGGTTACAATTTGATCAAGAAATATACATGCCAAAATGGTGTTAGAATCATTTTAGAATCCATTCCGACTGTTCGCTCCGTTGCTATCGGAGTTTGGATTGGCACAGGTTCTAGAAACGAGACGAAAGAAACAAACGGCATTTCTCATTTTTTAGAGCATATGTTTTTTAAAGGAACAGAAAAAAGAACAGCTAGAGAAATTGCAGAAGCTTTTGACAAAATTGGCGGTCAGGTGAATGCCTTCACCTCAAAAGAATACACCTGCTATTATGCAAAAGTGCTCGATGAGCATGCAAATTATGCACTTGAAGTGCTGGCTGATATGTTTTTTAACTCAGTATTTGAAGAAGAAGAATTAAACAAAGAACGAAATGTTGTTTTAGAAGAGATCAAAATGTATGAAGATACTCCAGACGATATTGTGCACGATTTGTTAAGTCAGGCTGCGTTTGGCGATCATCCGCTTGGCTATCCGATTTTAGGCACAGAAAAAACTTTATCTAGTTTTACCGGCGATGCGTTGAAAAGCTATATGGAAAAATACTATACTCCTGACAATATCGTTATTTCAGTAGCTGGAAACGTTCAAGAAAGCTTTATTCAAGAGGTTGAGAAATGGTTCGGCAATTTTAAGTCGTCTCATAAAAAAGAAAAATATAAGGAACCGGTTTTTTTGGACCAAAAAATCGCCAAGAAAAAAGAGACGGAGCAAGCGCATCTCTGCATTGGGTTTAAAGGGTTGAGAGTCGGTCATGACGACATTTACAGCTTAATTGTGTTAAACAATATTTTGGGCGGGAGCATGTCAAGCCGCTTATTCCAAGAGGTGAGGGAAGAAAAAGGGCTTGCTTATTCTATTTTCTCTTACCACACTTCATATGAAGACAGTGGAGTGCTCACAATATATGGTGGGACTGGAAGAAACCAGCTGAATATTTTATTTGAAACGATTTTTCAAACAATTGAAAAATTGAAAAAAAGCGGTATTACTGAAAAAGAATTAATGCATTCAAAAGAACAAATTAAAGGGAATTTAATGCTTAGTCTTGAAAGTACAAATGCAAGAATGAGCAGAAACGGCAAAAATGAGCTGCTCTTAGGCAAACATCGATCTTTGGATGAAATTATCGAAACGGTTAACCGTGTTGATATCATGAGCGTCAATGAACTTATTCAACATATTTTTACAGATGAATATGCTGTATCTTTAATTAGTCCGGAAGAGAATCTTTCTTCTGCAATTCCAGAATTAAAATGCCTGCTATGATGGATTGGCGGGCATTTTTTATTTGTCAAAAACGTATACATGTATGGAAAGCTATGTTCATCAGTTTCGAATCAATCTCTGCCTGTGAATATGTTCGTATATTTAAAATGAAAGAGGGGAGCCAATACTATGCGTTTATCCGAGTTAAGCGGAAAAGAAATCGTCGATGTAAAACGAGCGGAACGTCTAGGCGTGCTCGGTCAAACAGACTTTGAAATCAATGCGGAAACTGGACAAATCACGGCGCTTATTATTCCTTCTTTAAAGTGGTTCGGTTTAAGGAAACAAGGACATGATATTCGAGTACCGTGGGAGCATATCAAAAAAATTGGTCAAGATATGATCATTATTGACGTACCGGAAAATTCCTTAAATAAAATTGATGACTAATGAAGATCCGCCGGCTAAAGAAGCCGGCTTTATTTTTTTGGCAATTTTTCGATGCGATTCACCTATCGGCTGCCGCCTACATAATATGCTTAAAACAGGGAGCTAATTATGGTTTTCGAAACTGAACTGAATTGCCATAAAGAAGGTGAAAAAAAGGATGTTAACTGGCTTAAACGTTGCTGTAATTGGCGGTGACGCCCGGCAGCTAGAGGTGATCCGAAGGCTATCAGAACACGATGCCAATCTATTTTTAATCGGATTTGATCAGCTTGAACATGGGTATACAGGATCAGTGAAAATAAACAGCCATAATATTAGTCTGGAAGGAATGGATGCAGTAATATTGCCTGTTTCAGGAACCGGAAGCGAAGGACAGGTCGAAGCAGTTTTTTCCGCTGAAGAAATCGTACTGACAAGAGAAATGGTGGCCTCCACTCCTGAGCATTGCATCTTTTATTCTGGGATACGCACAAAATATTTAGAAGAGTTAATGGAAAAAGAAAAACGAAAGCTTGTACCGATACTGGACCGTGATGATGTAGCGATATATAATTCCATTCCGACAGTAGAAGGGACCATAATGCTCGTTATTCAACATACTGATTTTACCATTCATGGTTCCAACATTGCCGTTATCGGATTTGGACGGACAGGAATGAGTGTTGCCCGCACTTTTGCAGCATTAGGAGCTAATGTGAAGGTAGGCGCTCGCAAACAGAAAGATTTGGCCAGGATCACGGAAATGGGAATGAAGCCGTTTCATTTGAGTGAACTGAAGGACGAATTGTCGTCGATCGATATTTGCATAAATACAGTTCCAGCGTTGGTGTTGTCTTCTAATGTTTTGGCAGCTATGCCTGTCCACGCTCTTATTATCGATTTAGCATCAAAGCCGGGAGGAACCGATTTCCACTATGCTGAAAAAAGAGGTATGAAAGCCATTTTAGCACCTGGTCTTCCAGGAATTGTCGCACCGAGGACAGCGGGCCAAATTTTGGCGAATGCGTTGACAATCCTTTTAACTGAACAGCATCAGCTTGAAAGGAGTATGGATAATGGAAGTGAAAGGTAAACGGATCGGATTTGGTTTAACAGGCTCTCATTGTACTTATGATGCGGTATTTCCGCAAATTCAAAAGCTCGTTGAAAAAGGAGCAAACGTTTTGCCAATTGTCACCTCGACCGTAAAGACGACAACAACTAGATTCGGGGAAGGAGAAGAATGGGTCAAAAGAATTGAAGAAGCGACTGGAAATCAAGTAATTGATTCGATCGTGGATGCCGAGCCTTTAGGTCCGAAAATTCCTCTTGATTGCATGGTCATTGCGCCGATGACCGGCAATTCGATGAGCAAACTGGCGAATGCCTTGACGGACTCTCCTGTATTGATGGCTGCAAAAGCGACTATGAGAAACCATCGCCCCGTTGTACTAGCCATTTCTACAAACGATGCTCTCGGGTTAAATGGCGTAAATTTAATGAAGCTAATGGCGGCAAAAAATATTTTCTTTGTTCCGTTCGGCCAAGATGCACCCCACCAAAAACCGAATTCAATGGTGGCGAATATGGATCGGTTAGTGGAAACAGTTGAACATGCGCTTGAACATAGACAGCTTCAGCCGGTTATTATTGAACATAAAAAATAATCAAACAAATAAAACGCTTTCATGAAAAATCGCTCATCACTTTTTTTGGCTACTGTGATACAATTAAACGTAATACGAATACATGATTATTCGACTCTGATGCATTTTGGAAGGAGATAGATAGAAAATGGCTCAAAAAGGTTTTCATGTAGCAGTTGTCGGAGCAACTGGAGCAGTAGGAACACGAATGATCGAAACATTGGAAAAAAGAAACTTTCCTGTGGAAACTTTAACGCTGTTATCATCCGAACGATCTGCAGGAAAGACAGCTACATTTAAAGGAAAACCAATCACAGTACAAAAAGCGGAACCGGAAAGCTTTGAAGGGGTTGATATCGCTCTTTTCAGCGCTGGAGGAAGCGTGTCGAAGCAGCTTGCACCGGAAGCAGCCAAAAGAGGCGCGGTCGTGATCGACAATACGAGCGCATTTAGAATGGATGAAAACGTTCCTCTCGTAGTACCGGAAGTGAACGAAGAGGATATAAAATGGCATAACGGTATTATTGCCAACCCGAATTGTTCGACGATCCAAATGGTTGTTGCATTGCAGCCGATCCGTAAAGCGTTCGGGCTGAAAAAAGTCATTGTTTCCACTTATCAAGCAGTATCAGGTGCGGGGGCACAAGCGATCCAGGAATTGAAAGAACAGTCTAAAGCGATTTTAGAAGGAAAGCCGTTTGTACCTGAAATTTTACCTGTTAAAAGTGACGAAAAACATTATCAAATTGCGTTTAATGCAATTCCGCAAATTGATAAGTTCCAGGAAAATGGATTTACATTTGAAGAAATGAAAATGATCAATGAAACAAAAAAAATTATGCATATGAAGGATCTGGAAGTTGCAGCGACCTGCGTCCGCTTGCCGGTCGTCATCGGGCATTCAGAATCAGTCTACATTGAAATCGACAGGGACGATGTTACTGTAAATGATATTCGCAATGTATTAAGAGATGCGCCTGGCGTTACGCTTGAAGATGATCCGGCAAATCAAATTTATCCAATGCCTGCTTTTGCAGAAGGCAAATACGATACATTTGTAGGCCGAATTCGCAAAGATTTAGATCGGCCAAACGGCTTCCACCTTTGGGTTGTATCCGACAATTTATTAAAAGGGGCAGCGTTAAACTCTGTACAAATTGCCGAAAGTTTAATTAAACTGAAATTAGTATAAGGTGAAAAGAAGAGAGTTGAAGCCATCAGCTCTCTTCTGTTTAGTTATTTTATAGAGGTGAACATCATGAGCATTGTTGTTCAAAAGTTTGGAGGAACGTCTGTCCGTGATGAACAAGGCAGAAGACATGCGTACGAACATATAAAGGAAGCCTTGTCTGAGAAAAAAAAAGTGGTCGTCGTCGTATCAGCGATGGGGAGAAAAGGAGATCCGTACGCAACAGATACGCTGATCAGCCTTGTGGAAGGCGGGATCGACACCATTTCCAAACGTGAACAGGATATGTTGCTGTCCTGCGGAGAAATCATCTCTTCTGTCGTATTTACTAGCATGCTAAAAGGAAAAGGAATAAAAGCGGCAGCTTTAAGCGGAGCGCAGGCAGGTTTTTTGACGACAAATGAACATACAAATGCTAAAATATTAGAATTGAAATGTGATCGCCTGCTCGGGCTTCTAGAAACAAATGATGTCGTTGTTGTCGCAGGCTTTCAAGGAGCACAAGCAAATGGAGATGTGACGACAATTGGGCGCGGCGGCAGTGACACTTCAGCAACAGCACTTGGAGCAGCTTTAAAAGCAGAATATGTAGACATTTTTACAGATGTGGAAGGAGTTATGACAGCGGATCCTCGTATTGTTAAGGATGCAAAGCCCCTTTCATTTGTGACGTATACGGAAATTTGCAATTTGGCCTATCAAGGAGCAAAGGTGATTCATCCGCGTGCGGTTGAAATCGCTATGCAAGCCAAAATCCCGATTCGCATTCGTTCCACTTATTCTAAATCGAAAGGAACGATTATCACTTCTCACCATCAGGATAAACTAGGTGCGGACATAAAAGAACGTTTAATTACTGGAATTGCTCATGTTTCCGATGTCACGCAAATTAAAGTAGATGCAAAAGAAGGGAATTTCCGTTTTCATCAAGAAATTTTTAAAGCGATGGCTACAAGCGGAATTAGCGTCGATTTCTTTAATATTACCCCTAAGAGTGTCATATATACTGTTCATGGGGATGTAACGGATCTTGCTGTTGGAATTTTGAAAGAGATCGGATATGATCCGATGATCACGCGGCATTGTGCAAAAGTCTCAATTGTAGGAGCAGGCATTCAAGGAGTCCCTGGAGTCGCTTCCAAAATCGTTGCTGCTTTATCGGAGGAAGGGATACAAATTTTGCAATCGGCAGACAGCCATACAACAATTTGGGTGCTTGTGAAGGAAAGTGAAATGATTCAAGCAGTTAATGCACTTCATAAAGCGTTTGATCTTGGAAAATAATCGATAAAGGTGTGAGGAACAAGTGGGTATGTTTGGAAGAATTTCAACTGCAATGGTTACCCCGTTTGACAATAACGGGAATATTGATTTCCAAAAAACAGAAAAATTAGTAGAATATTTAATCCATCATGGAACAGATTCAATTGTTGTGGCTGGAACAACGGGTGAATCTCCAACTTTAACAACGGAAGAAAAGCTCGCTTTATTTAAACATGTCGTTTCTGTTGTCAATAAAAGAGTTCCAGTGATTGCAGGGACAGGTACAAACAATACAAGAGCTTCCATAGAACTGACAAAAAAGGCGGAACAAACCGGCGTCGATGCGATTATGCTTGTCACTCCATACTACAACAAACCGAATCAGGAAGGGATTTATCAGCACTTTAAAGCGATAGCAGAAAGCACGCATCTTCCTGTGATGCTTTACAATGTGCCTGGCAGAACATCGTCCTCGATCGCGCCTGAAACGGTTATTCGTCTATCGGAAATTGACAATATCGTTGCGATTAAAGAAGCTAGCGGAGATCTTGATAATATGGCCAAAATTATCGAGAAAACGCCAGATGATTTTGCTTTATACACTGGGGACGACAGCTTAACGCTGCCGACATTATCAATAGGCGGTGATGGCGTCATATCTGTAGCCTCCCATGTTGTAGGAGATGAAATGCAAGAAATGATTCAAGCCTTTTTGTCAGGTGATGTGAAAAAAGCCGGAAGCCTTCATCGAAGACTTCTCCCATTAATGAAAGAACTGTTTAAGGCGCCAAACCCTGTTCCAGTGAAAGCAGCGCTGCAAATAAAAGGTCTGGATGTTGGTCCGGTGCGCTTGCCGTTAGTTCCGTTAACAACAGATGAGCGAACATCATTAGCCGCTGTGATCCATGAATTAGGCTGATCATCGTGATTAGCCTTTTTTTATTTTAAAAATTCCACTCTGCCCCATTCAAAACAGCTGAGTCTAGCGGCTTAATTTTTCGGATAAGTGTGCCTGATATAAATTAACTTGTATTCCATTTCTTTCATCAGGTATAATATTGCTAAGTGCTTTGGACGGGGATATTTAGGGAGGATCACTAACACTTATGAAAAAAGCTGAAAAAATTCAACTTATTGCTTTAGGAGGGGTTGGGGAAGTCGGAAAAAACCTGTACATCGTCGAAATCGACTCGGATATTTTTATTGTGGATGCCGGCTTGAAATATCCTGAAAACGAGATGCTCGGAATTGATGTGGTGATACCGGATATTACATATTTGCTTGAACGTAAAGATAGGGTTCGGGCCATCTTCTTAACAAATGGCAGATTGGATCGGATCGGTGCGATTTTCTACATTTTAAAACATATCAATGCGCCAGTTTACGGAACGAAATGGACAATTGCCTTGACAAAAGAAAGAATGAAGCAATATTCTGTTACCGCTGATTTTCGCGAAGTGAATATGCGAAAGCCTGTACATTTTCCTCAAGTGACTGTTTCTTTTTTTCGCACATTCTCAAATATTCCTGATTCTATGGGAGTTTGTTTCCATACGTCAATGGGAGCGATCGTGCATACAGGCGATTTTAAATTAGAGCAATCCTCGATCGGAAGTCATTTTCTTGATTTTGGTAAAATGGCGGAAATCGGTAATAGCGGTGTTCTTTGTTTGCTTTCCGACAGTATCAATGCAGAAAGACCCGGCTTTTCTGGTTCCGAAGCTCTTGCCGGAGAAATGATCAACGATGTTATGTATAATTCGCCTGGAAGAGTTGTTGTATCTGTAGCAGAGACGAATATTTACCGAATTCAGCAAATTTTCAATGCCGCAGTTGAGACTGGAAGAAAAATAGCAATTATAGGGAAATCGTTTGCCAAAATTATTGAGCTTGCAAGACAATTACGGTATTTAAAGGCTGACGATGATTTGTTTATTCCGGTGTCGCATTTAAAAAAGCTTGAAAAACAAAACTCTGTTCTACTATGTGCAAGCGATTCATTCGATCCGCTTGCGGAAATTTCAAAAATGGCCAAAGGCATTCACAAGCAACATCATATAACTTCCGATGATACGGTTTTAATTGCTCAGACCCCAACACCCGGACAAGAACTTATTTATTCGAAAACGATTGATTTGCTGTTTCGAGCAGGAGCCAATGTTGTTTCGATTGATAAAAAAGCGTTTTTTTCTGGTCATGGCTGCCAAGAAGAGCTGAAGCTTATGCTACATTTAATGAAACCAAAATACTTTATTCCCGTTCATGGTGAATTTAAAATGCAAATAGCGCATGCTAAAATTGCGCAATCGATCGGAATACGCGAAGAAAACATTTTTTTGCTCGATCAAGGAGATGTGGTTGAATTCACCCCTAAATCTGCCAAAACGGTTACAAAAGTACCTTCTGGAAATGTACTCATTGACGGGCTTGGTGTAGGAGATGTTGGAAATATCGTGCTAAGAGACCGGCGTTTGTTATCTCAGGACGGCATTTTAATTGTTGTTGTTACGTTAAACAAAGAGATGAAAAAAATTGTCGCTGGTCCTGAAATTATATCAAGAGGGTTTGTGTATGTCCGTGAGTCTGAAAGCTTAATTTCCAAAGCTACGAAAATGGTGCATGACACACTGTCGTCTTGTATGGAAGATGTCTCAATGGACTGGTCAACAATGAAACAAAACATTCGCGACGTCTTGAATCAATTTTTATATGAGCAAACGAAGCGCCGCCCGATGATTTTGCCAATTATTATGGAGGTTTAGACAAAAAGCAGGCCGACGAAGCCTGCTTTTTTCTCATTTTTTAAACGGTTTCCTAGCCGTATGAAAAAATGGATTCCGTTCATACTAACATCATAACGGTAAGAAGAAAGGATGATTGGGATGAACGGAAATGCTGATCAACCGACTGTTCAGCCAGTGGAAAAGGGAAGCGAAAATGTAGTTGACAAAATTCAGCAGTTAGGACAAACAAACATTCCGCAAATGGATCAGGAAACAAACATTCATTGTTTGACCATTATCGGTCAAATTGAAGGACATATACAGCTCCCTGCTCAAAATAAAACAACAAAATATGAACATATCATTCCGCAAATTGTGGCGATTGAACAAAATATGAAAATAGAAGGACTGCTCGTCATTTTAAATACTGTCGGCGGCGATGTTGAAGCAGGACTTGCGATCGCTGAAATGCTTGCTTCGCTTACGAAACCGACTGTATCCATCGTTCTTGGCGGCGGACATTCTATCGGTGTGCCCATCGCTGTGTCATGCGATTATTCATTTATTGCGGAAACGGCTACGATGACGATTCACCCGATAAGGTTAACCGGTTTGGTCATTGGTGTTCCGCAAACGTTTGAATATCTTGATAAAATGCAGGAGCGGGTTATTAGTTTTGTAACAAAGCATTCCAATATTACAGAAGATAAATTTAAAGAGCTGATGTTTTCAAAAGGAAATTTAACAAGGGATATTGGAACAAATGTTATCGGTCAAGATGCGGTTAAGTACGGCTTGATCGATGAAATAGGCGGTGTAGGAAGCGCGATGAAAAAATTGAACGAACTTATTTTGGAAAGAAAGAATGGAAAAGGAGGGGACATCCTTCAATGATTTTATACACGACTGTTCCTGAAGAGCTCATTTTTCCATCAGATCAAGAAGCTTTTCAAAAAAGGCACATTATTGAGATGAACGGCATTTCATTATTAATAGAAGAAACGGGAGAAAATCAATGCCAAATCGTCAGAGTGCTTTCAACCAATCCAAACCATTATTTATTGGAATCTGTTTTCCCCGGTCAAAAAGTACCTTTTTTTCGAAGCTAACATTCCTTTTAAAGACAACATCGTTGCTAGCATACCTAAATTCAAGTTTGTATGATATAATATGGACACAAACAGTCGTTCGCAGCCAAATAGTGGCTGCGTTCTTGTTTTACATAATACATAGGTGGGATTAAAGTGGCAAAAGTGAAAAGGAAACGAAAAAAGAGAAAAACGGATTGGCAAAATAAACTAAAATTTGAAATAGCGGGGCTTCTGCTATTATCATTGTCGATAATCGCTTTAAGCGAATTTGGATTTGCTGGCAAAGCGCTTGTCGCCTTTTTTCGGTTCTTCGCTGGAGAATGGTTTATTATCTTTTTGCTAGGATTATTATGGTTTTCCATATATATATTTTGGAAAAAGACATTCCCTCATTTTTTAACGAGAAGATGGCTCGGGATCTATCTTATAGTTGGCTCAATTTTAATTCTCAGCCATATGAAGCTGTTTGAAAATTTGTCAAAGGGAGGAGTTTTTGCTTCTCCAAGCGTTATATTGAATACTTGGGAGATGTATTTAAAGGAATTAAACGGGGAGGCAAGCGCTCAAGATCTTGGAGGAGGAATGCTCGGCGCCGTTTTTTTTGCTGCATCATACTATTTATTTTCTTCAGGGGGCACCCGAATTATTTCCATTGTCTTGATCATAATTGGTTGCATCTTAATTTCCGGAAAATCACTCGGAAACAGCCTCTCCAAAATTGTTGAGTCCATCGGCCGGATTTTCAAAAAACAATTTTTTGCTTTTGTGGATGATATGAAGAACTTATTTTCCTTAGTAAAAAAACAAAAGAAAAAGCAAAAGAAGCATCGCTCCAATAAGGTTCAGGCTGAAGACGATCAAGAACAAGAAGATGAACATTTAGAAGAAAATACATCTGAACCGATTATTTCCAGTTTTACAGACCATCCAGAAATCGTGACAAATGATAAAAAAGAGCCCGAAAATAATTTAAAGCAGGAACAAATTACGCTTGAAGAAAAGGATGAGCCGATCGCCTTTCAGGAGATAGAAAACAAAGATTATAAATTGCCTCCGATTGATTTGCTGTCTCTTCCAAAATACAGCGGTCAGCATGCCGATAAGCGGAATATTTACGATAATGCGAGAAAACTAGAGCGCACTTTCCAAAGCTTTGGAGTGAAGGCAAAGGTTACCCAAGTACATTTAGGGCCTGCTGTAACAAAATATGAAGTGTACCCGGATGTCGGGGTGAAGGTAAGCAAAATTGTCAGTTTAAGCGATGACCTGGCGCTGGCTTTAGCAGCAAAAGATATTCGGATTGAAGCGCCGATTCCGGGAAAGTCTGCAATTGGAATTGAGGTGCCGAATTCAGAAATTGCGATGGTGTCATTGCGCGAGGTGCTGGAATCCAAAATGAACGATCGCCCTGATTCCAAGCTGCTGATCGGTTTAGGACGTGATATAACTGGAGAAGCGGTGCTGGCTGAACTGAACAAAATGCCGCATCTGCTTGTTGCAGGTGCAACAGGCAGCGGAAAAAGCGTCTGCATTAACGGGATTATTACAAGCATTTTGATGAGGGCGAAGCCTCATGAAGTGAAAATGATGATGATCGATCCAAAAATGGTCGAATTAAGTGTTTACAATGGGATTCCGCATCTATTGGCTCCTGTTGTGACAAATCCGAAAAAAGCGTCGCTCGCATTGCAAAAAGTAGTAAATGAAATGGAAAGAAGATACGAGCTGTTTTCACATACTGGAACGCGCAATATTGAAGGTTATAATGAAATGATCAGAAGGCAAAATTCGCTGTCAAAAGAGAAGCAGCCTGAGCTTCCTTTTATTGTCGTCATCGTGGATGAGCTCGCTGATTTAATGATGGTGGCTTCTTCTGATGTAGAAGATTCGATTACACGCTTGTCACAAATGGCCCGTGCTGCTGGCATTCATTTAATTATTGCGACTCAACGTCCGTCTGTTGATGTAATTACAGGAGTCATAAAAGCCAATATTCCATCGAGAATTGCCTTTAGTGTGTCCTCCCAAACCGATTCACGCACTATTTTGGATATGGGGGGAGCTGAGAAGCTGCTCGGAAGAGGAGATATGCTGTTTTTGCCAGTCGGATCATCAAAGCCGATTCGTGTTCAAGGAGCGTTTTTATCAGATGAAGAAGTGGAAAAAGTCGTGAATTACGTCATTTCACAACAAAAGGCGCAATATCAAGAAGAAATGATTCCGAACGAAGATTCCGAGGATCATGGAGATGTTGATGATGAATTATATAATGAAGCGGTTCAACTAGTTGTGGACATGCAAAGTGCAAGTGTATCCATGCTGCAAAGAAGATTTAGAATCGGCTACTCAAGAGCTGCGAGATTAATTGACGCCATGGAAGAGAGAGGAGTAGTTGGACCTTATGAGGGAAGCAAGCCGCGCCAAGTGTTGATTTCTAAAGAAGAGCTGGAGGAACGTTTGTCATAAAAATTTTCGTGTTTTTCATGCAAAAATATTTTAATAACGGGCATACTAAAACTACATTTACTAGAAAGTGAGAGATCGATGGATGGCAAAAGATGCGAAACGTAAAAAAGCAAAAAGCAGTTTGAGCAGCGCCCAAGAAGTCACATATTCGAGAGCGTTTAAAATGGCTGACAGAGCGGGGGGCTTTTCAGAAAAACATGAAAGCCATTAAAGCATAAAAATGCCAATTATAAAATGCTCCGAACATGTCACCCTAATGGATAGGACATGTTGTGAAAGCAACTGTCTACACCCTCTTTGCGGAGGTGCGCAAAATGGGAAGAGCACATAAGCAAAAAGCGCGTGATAAAAACAAAGCAAAGCTGCCGCAAGTGCCAAAAAATTTGAAGTCAGACGGTAAAAGTATTGAATTTTCAAGAGAGCTTGCCGACAAGGACGATCTTCAAGCATTGGCTCGCTCTGCTGCAGCGGACAAAAGGCAACAGAAAAGAACATAAAGGCTGTTTCAAAAGCTGTGCCTGAAAAATAATGATGAAAGACAACAGAATTCATTTTCTGTTGTCTTTTTAAGTATATGGTATTTTTTTACTTAAAATTGAACAATAAACTGAAACACACAAAAAAGTATTGGGCAACGATCAATAGTGTGTTTTCTCCGAGAATCTGCTAAAGACTTTTTAATTCCTGCATCTTATCGTATAGTATACCCCTATTTATAGATGTCATAAGTTAGCTGATCTGGCTAGAGACATCCCTGCTTTTGTTAAATAATTAACAGTAATTTAATTATGTAAACTTTGAATAATAATTCATTTCGTTATGATTTCCTTCAATATCCTATGATTGATATAATTACTAATAACGTGTTTTTTCATGATTGGAAACAATATCATATAGAAAGCTTTCAGCTTAGGAGGGATAGAATGGGTTTTTTACAAGAGCAAGTAAGCGAAATAAACGGGATTCAGCTGCATACCGTTTCATCAAATGCTTTTAAAACAAATTCACTCATTTTAAGGTTAAAGGCGCCGCTATCGGAAAAGGATGTAACCATTCGAGCTTTGCTTCCCCATGTTTTGCAAAGAGGTACAGCATCCTACCCATCCACAACTGAATTAAGGAAATATTTGGATGATTTGTACGGTGCAACATTGCAAGTCGATTTAGCCAAAAAGGGAGAAAACCATATCATTACGTTCCGGATGGAAATCCCGAATGAAAAATTTTTAAAAGATAAGACACCTTTATTGGAAAAAGGGATCGAATTGTTGTCCGAAGTACTTCTTTCGCCTCCTTTTCAAGAAGGGGTGTTCAATCAAAGCATTATCGAACAAGAAAAGCGGACATTAAAACAGCGCATTCAAGCGGTTTATGACGATAAAATGCGTTATGCGAATTTACGTTTAATCCAAGAAATGTGCAAAACTGAGCCGTACCGTCTGCATGTCAACGGAGAGAAAGAGCATATCGACCAAATTTCTCCTCAACAGCTGACGGATTATTATACAAACATGCTGCAGCATGATGAAGTCGATTTATTTGTGATCGGGGATATTGAAAACGAACAAGTGGCTGATATTGTCAGGAAATATTTCCGTTTAACAAAATCCAATCAACAAGCGAGGGCTGAAAGTGTTGAAAAAAAAATTGAGAAGGTTAACGAAGTTATCGAAGAACAAGACATTACCCAAGGGAAATTGAACATCGGGTACCGCACGCACACAACATATAGTGATCATGATTATTACGCATTGCAAGTGTTTAACGGCATTTTTGGGGGATTTCCGCATTCGAAGCTGTTTCTAAACGTTCGCGAAAAGAACAGTCTTGCTTATTATGCTTCCTCGAGAGTGGAAAGCCATAAAGGCTTGTTAATGGTGATGTCAGGAATTGAAATGAAGAACTACGAACGCGCTCTCACGATTATTCATGAACAAATGGAAGCGATGAAAAAAGGAGATTTTACAGATAAAGAATTGGAACAAACGAAAGCGGTGATCAAAAATCAGTTGCTGGAAACAATCGATACCCCTTACGGAATGACGGAAGTGCTGTACCACAATGTTGTTGCGAAAACAAACCGAACTATTGAAGAATGGATCGAAGGGGTAGAAAAGGTCCAAAAAGACGAAATCGTCCAGCTTGCTGAAAAAATTCAACTGGATACGGTTTATTTTTTGAAAGGGGGCGGATCTTTATGATAAAAGAAATTACATTCGATCAACTGAAAGAAACGTATTATTATAAGAAAATGGAAAATGGATTAGATGTTTATGTCCTTCCAAAACAAGGGATTCATAAAACGTATGCGACATTCACCACTAAATACGGTTCTATTGACAATAAATTCGTTCCAATTGGCAAAGAGGAAATCGTTCACGTCCCGGATGGCATTGCTCACTTTTTGGAACATAAGCTTTTTGAAAAAAAGGATGGGGACGTATTTCAACAGTTTAGTGAACAAGGGGCATCGGCCAATGCATTTACATCCTTCACGAGAACGGCATATCTTTTTTCCAGCACGGCAAATGTTGAAAAAAATTTAGAAACGTTAGTAGATTTTGTCCAAAGTCCTTATTTTACTGACCAATCCGTTGAAAAAGAAAAAGGCATTATAGGTCAAGAAATCAACATGTACCAAGACAATCCTGATTGGCGGCTTTATTTTGGACTCATCCAAAACATGTATGAAAGCCATCCAGTACGGATTGACATTGCCGGCACAATTGATTCGATAAATCAAATTACAAAAGAGCAGCTTTATGAATGCTACGAAACGTTTTACCATCCCAGCAACATGCTCCTGTTTGTGATCGGGCCTGTTCAACCGGAAAAAATTATCAAGCAAGTGGAAGAGAATCAGGCAAAAAAAGATTTTAAAAAGCCAACGAATATTGTTCGCAAACAAATACATGAAAGAGATGAAGTGTTTAAAACGAGTGAAAAAATTTATATGAATGTCAAGTCGTCGAAATGCTTAGTCGGCTTAAAGGCAAAACATCCTTTCCGAAAAGGGGAAGAGCTGCTTACGCATGAGCTTTCCATGAATTTAATTTTAGAAATGCTTTTTGGCAAAAGCTCAAAGCTTTATTTGGAATTGTATGAAAAAGGGCTCATTGATGATACGTTCAGCTTCGATTATACAGAGGAGTACAGCTTCGGTTTTGCTATGGTCGGCGGCGATACCGACCGGCCGGATGAGCTGAGTGAATATATAAAAGAAGCTCTTATGAAAAGCAAGCAATCGTTATTTACCGATGAGCAGCTGGAAGCCGCCAAAAAGAAAAAAATCGGCTCTTTTTTAAGGGCTTTTAATTCTCCTGAATTTATCGCCAATCAATTTACCCGGTATCAATTTAACGAAATGAATCTGTTCGATGTTGTGCAAGCTTTAGAAAATGTAAACATGGACACGATTGAAGCAGTTTTAAAAGAAGCGATTGATGAAGACTATTTAACAGTTTTCCAAGTTTTGCCGAAATCATAATATTGCGGAGGGGAAATCTTGAAAACAGCGTTAGTAACTGGAGCCAGCGGAGGAATCGGAAAAGCGGTTGTAGAAAAATTGGCTCAGGAAGGATATCAAATTTATGCTCAATACTTTCGAAACATTGAACCGTTAAAAGAAGCAAAGAAGTTATATGATCAGATCATTCCAGTTTATGCGGATTTGTCATCGGAAAGCGGGACGGAACAATTACTTGAAAACATTCCAACTTCTATAGATGCTCTTATTTTTGCTAACGGTATTTCCCACTACGGACTGATTCAAGATGTTTTGATGGAAGATTATCAAAAAATTATACAGCTTCATCTCACGTCGCCTTTTTTTATTACTCAAAAAGTAGTCAGTGGAATGATAAGAAAACAAAAAGGAAGCATTCTTTTCATCTCCTCTATATGGGGGCAGACAGGAGCCAGCTGTGAAGCTTTGTATTCCATGGCAAAAGGGGGGCAAATTTCCTTTGTGAAAGCACTAGCGAAGGAATTAGCGCCTTCCAATATTCGCGTCAACGCCGTTGCGCCAGGCATGATCGATACAAGTATGAATGATCGATTCTCTCCTGAAGAATTGGAAGATATTAAAAACAGCATCCCCCTTGAAAGAAATGGAAAGCCTGAAGAAGTCGCGAATGTTGTTTTATTCCTTATTAGCGAGCAAGCTTCCTACATTACAGGTCAGGTGATTGCTGTCAATGGAGGATGGTACTGCTGATTCCCTCTCCCGTATAAAAACTGCATGATCAAGGGAAAATAAAAATTGATTAAACGATAAAGGAGGGGAACATATGTCAGTATTGGAAAATTGGAATCAATGGAAAGATTTTTTGGCGGATCGCCTCCAGCAAGCAGAAAGCGGCGGATTGTCCCAAGAGGTTATTTCCAATTTAGCGTATGAAATCGGTGATTATTTAGCAAAGCAAGTGGAGCCGAAAAACCCTGAAGAAAAAATTCTTCACGATCTGTGGAGTGTCGCTTCAAAAGAGGAGCAACATGCAATCGCCAACATGATGGTGAAACTTGTTCAAAATGACAGCGTCCATTAGGATGTTTTTCATTTATTACTGTCAAGTTAGGGCACTTGGTGAAATGACCAAGATGCCCTTTATTTTTTCCTTGCAATTATCCTTTCTTCTTTATCTAAAATGATTTATTATAAATTTATAGGTGTGTTATTTGGGGGTCTTTGAAGGTGGAAAAAACTGAATGGTATTTAGAATATAAAATTCAAAAAAACCGGCCGGGGCTGCTGGGAGATGTTTCGTCTTTGCTCGGTATGCTGAACATTAATATCGTTACGATTAACGGCGTTGATGATATGCGCCGCGGGATGCTTCTGCGCTGTGAAACGATTGAACAAATTAAAAGGCTTGAATCTATTCTGAATACGATGGACAACATAACAGTGACAAAATTGCGGCAGCCTAAGCTGAGAGATCGTCTTGCTGTCCGTCATGGCTTTTATATTCAACGGGATGCAGATGATAAAAAGACGTTCCGTTTTGTTCGCGATGAACTTGGTATTCTTGTTGATTTTATGGCCGAGCTCTTTAAACAAGACGGTCATAAATTAATCGGCATACGTGGAATGCCGCGTGTCGGAAAAACAGAATCAATCGTAGCGGCGAGCGTCTGTGCGAATAAAAGATGGCTTTTTCTCTCTTCAACCATGCTGAAGCAAACTGTCCGGGAAAGGCTGATTGCTGATGAGTACCGGACAGATAACGTGTTTATTTTAGATGGAATCGTCACGATGAAAAGAGGCTCTGAACAGCATTTGCAATTAGTTCGGGAAGTGATGCAGCTTCCGGCAACGAAAGTCGTGGAGCATCCAGATATTTTCGTTCAGAGCTCCGAATATACTTTGGATGATTTCGACTACATTATTGAACTTAGACATCACCCTGATGAAGAAATTACGTATGACGTTGTAGAAAATAATCATCAGCCGTTTGGCCACTCAATTTATAATGGATTTGATTTTTAGAAAGGTGGGTACGTTTTGAGCGAGTTAGGTAACCATCTGAGACAAGCTAGGCTGGAAAAAAACATCTCACTCGATGACTTGCAGGAAATAACTAAAATTCAAAAGCGCTATTTAATCGGCATTGAGGAAGGAAACTACTCGATCATGCCGGGGAATTTTTATGTGCGTGCGTTTATTAAACAATACGCGGAAGCGGTTGACCTTGATCCGGATGTTTTATTTGAACAGTATAAAAATGAAATACCAAGTACATATGATGAGATACCTGAGAAATTGTCCCGCGTTCAAACTCATAAAGAGCTTCCAAAGCCGGCTTCCAAATTTTTAGAGCTGTTGCCGAAGCTTGCCGTCATCGCTGTTATTATTTTGGTGGCGATTATCGTTTGGGTGCTTTCCCAGCGTGGAAGCACAGATGAAGGCGTTCAGACGGAGGACGATACAAAATCCGTCAAAATAGAAACCTCTGGCGTGGAGCCTGAGAAAAAAGAGCAAAATAATATTGTCGATGAAAAAGACCGTTCGGTTGAAGAAACAGAACAAGAGGAGAAAAAAGAAGAGAACGCCGAAAATGAAACGAAGCAAACATTGACGGTAAAAGAAGTAAGAGGGAAAGAAACCATATATGAATTGTCCAATGCGGACAAATTGGTGATCGATATTTCAACCAATGGGAATTCGTGGATAGAAGTGAAGAACGGAAAAGGAAAATCGTTTTTTGCAGGAATGATGCGACAAAATGAGCAGAAAACGGTTGATGTAACAGCGGAAGAAGAAGCAAAAATCGTTGTAGGCGATGCTCGATTTACGACCATTCAAGTGAATGGAGAAGCCGTTTCTTATGAAACGGACCCGAATAAAATGGTTCGGCAGGATATTATCATTTTAAATAACAAGAATGAATAAGTCATCGTATGAGATGGCTTATTCTTTCTTACTTTATGCTAGTGGAGGTACAAAATGAATTTGCCAAATCGAATTACTGTATCAAGAATTATGCTAATTCCAATATTTATGATTGTGATGCTGGGCGATTTTAACTGGGGAAATTGGTCGGTCGGTGAAGAAGTCATCCCTGTCAAACATGTCGTTGGCGCCCTCATTTTTATTTTAGCTTCGACGACCGATTGGATTGATGGATATTATGCACGCAAGCTTGGACTTGTGACAAATTTAGGAAAGTTTTTAGATCCTCTTGCCGATAAATTGCTCGTTTCTTCAGCTCTCATCATATTGGTGGAAATAGGTGCTGCTCCGTCTTGGATTGTCATTCTGATCATCAGCCGTGAATTTGCCGTAACCGGATTGCGTTTAGTTCTGGCTGGTGAAGGAGAAGTCGTAGCAGCTAACATGCTCGGCAAAATAAAAACATGGACGCAGATCATGGCTATTTCCGCTTTGCTTTTACATAATATACCTTTTGAATGGATTTCGTTTCCATTTGCAGACATTGCTTTGTGGGTTGCGCTCTTTTTTACCATTTTATCTGGATGGGACTATTTCATGAAAAATAAACACGCGTTTGTCAATTCGAAATAACCATGTGGAGGATATTGTATGAATGTGAATGCTGAAATTATTGCTGTCGGTTCAGAACTGTTGCTTGGACAGATCGCCAACACAAACGCCCAATTTATATCAAAAAAGCTTGCTGAAATAGGTGTTAATGTTTTTTATCATACGGTCGTTGGAGACAATGCTGAGAGGCTCAAGCATACGATCGAAACGGCAAAAAAACGGTCGAATTGCATCATTTTTACCGGCGGGCTCGGCCCGACAAAAGATGATTTGACGAAAGAAACGATTGCACGTATTTTGAATAAACGTCTCGTGATCGACGAGGCGGCGATGAAAAACATTGAGGATTTTTTTAAACGGACGAAACGGACAATGTCGGAAAACAATCGGAAACAAGCATTAGTTTTGGAAGGTTCTACTGTTTTGCCAAATCATTACGGAATGGCGCCAGGAATGGCGTTAGAGGTGAACGGAATTACATATTTGCTAATGCCGGGCGTTCCGAAAGAAATGAAGCCGATGTTTATCAACTACGGTGTGCCGTTTTTGCAATATCATTACGGGTTAAAAGAAAAAATCATCTCGCGTGTGCTTCGTTTCTTTGGCATCGGCGAATCTCAGCTTGAAACAGATATAGAGGATCTGATTGATCAGCAAACAAATCCGACCATCGCGCCGCTGGCAAAAGACGGCGAAGTAACATTGCGCCTGACAGCAAAACATGAAGATGAGTCGACTGCGCTGAAGCTGATTGACGAAACAGAAAAAAAGATTTTAAGCCGTGTTGGCCGATATTTTTATGGACACGGTGAAACTTCGATCCAAGAGCAGCTTATGAAGCTTCTAAAAGAAAAGCAATATACTATTTCGGCTGCAGAAAGTTTGACGGGCGGTCTTTTTTCCGAACAGCTGACCCATTTTCCAGGCGCTTCGAATATTGTGCTTGGAGGAATTGTCTGCTATACAAACGAAGTGAAGCAGCATGTTCTTGGCGTGTCGGAAGAAACGTTGAAAACAAAAGGAGCCGTTAGCTCTGAATGTGCGAAAGAAATGGCGGAAAATATAAAAAAATTGACCGGCAGCAATATCGGCATCAGCTTTACGGGAGTGGCAGGACCTGATCCTTCTGAAGGAAAAGAAGTTGGGACTGTCTATATCGGCATTCAATTCGACGATCGGCCGACAGCAGTCTTTGAGCTTCATCTTTCCGGTACTCGGGAAGGGATCAGGCACAGAACGGCAAATTATGGATGCTACTATGTAATGAATGTAATAAAGGAAATGGAAAACCGGTTATGAGCGTCTTCATCCGGTTTTTTAATTTTTATATAATGAAAATTAAAAAACGAATAAATGTTCCCTTTTTTCTTGGCAAACAGGAAAAAACACGGTATATTTATTTTGAAGCTATCAATTTTTTAAGGAGGAAATTGTATTGAATCATGATCGTCAAGCTGCCTTGGAAATGGCGTTAAAACAGATTGAAAAACAATTCGGAAAAGGTTCGATAATGAAGCTTGGAGAACAAGCTGAGCGAAAAGTTTCAACAGTTCCAAGCGGATCGCTGGCATTGGATGCAGCTCTTGGCGTCGGCGGATATCCTCGAGGTCGGATTATTGAAATATATGGACCGGAAAGCTCCGGTAAAACGACAGTGGCCCTTCATGCCATTGCTGAAGTTCAAGCTCTAGGCGGGCAAGCAGCGTTTATCGATGCGGAACATGCGCTCGACCCTGTCTATGCGCAAAATTTAGGTGTTAATATTGATGAACTGCTTTTGTCGCAGCCCGATACCGGCGAGCAGGCTCTTGAGATTGCAGAAGCTCTCGTTCGCAGCGGTGCAGTCGACATCATTGTCATTGACTCGGTCGCAGCACTCGTCCCAAAAGCGGAAATTGAAGGCGAAATGGGCGATGCGCATGTCGGATTGCAGGCGCGTCTTATGTCGCAAGCGCTTCGGAAGCTTTCAGGAGCCATCAGCAAGTCGAAAACCATTGCGATTTTTATTAATCAAATAAGGGAAAAAGTGGGCGTCATGTTCGGAAATCCCGAGACAACTCCAGGGGGACGCGCGCTGAAATTTTACTCATCTGTCCGCCTTGAAGTGCGCAGAGCTGAACAGCTGAAACAAGGAAATGATATGGTAGGAAACAAAACGAAAATTAAAGTTGTCAAGAATAAAGTAGCGCCTCCTTTTAGAACGGCAGAAGTTGATATCATGTACGGGGAAGGGATTTCAAAAGAAGGAGAAATCATCGACCTGGGAACGGAATTGGATATTATACAAAAAAGCGGTTCGTGGTATTCTTACCAAGAGGAGCGTTTAGGACAGGGAAGAGAAAATGCAAAGCAATTTTTGCGCGAAAATCCGGATATTCGCGATGCCATTCAGCAAGAAATTCGCAAGGCATATGGCCTTGAAACGAATGAACCTGTGCAAGAGGGGCAGGAAACGTTCGAGCTTTTGGATGAATAATGTACGCACATCTTAGCGTAAGGCTGGCGGAGTAGCCGGTCTTATTTTTTTGATCAAAAAAAGCCCCATCCTTTGTTCGACAAGATGAAAACTTGACAAGGGTTATTCCCACATTTAAAATGGATATGTATATTTTTTCATTTTTGCAATATATTTAACATATTTTTTTGGAAAATGTTATCGGGAGAGTAAATGTGTAATGCCGACACTTTCTTTGTGACAAGTTCATAGCAAGAGGAGGTGAAAGAATGGAACTCATTGAAATCATCTCCATTTTGCTTGGCCTAATCGTCGGTGCAGTTGTTGGTTATTTTGTTCGAAAATCCATTGCTGAAGCGAAAATAGCGGGTGCAAAAAACGCCGCGGAACAAATTCTTGAAGATGCTAAGCGTGAAGCTGAAGCAACGAAAAAAGAAGCGCTTCTGGAAGCAAAGGATGAAATTCATAAGCTTCGTTTGGAAGTAGAAAAAGAAATTCGCGAAAGAAGAAATGAACTTCAAAAACAAGAAAACCGTTTAATGCAAAAAGAGGAGAATCTCGATCGAAAAGATGAATCATTAGATAAGCGTGAGGCGATGCTAGATAAAAAAGAAGATTCTCTAAATGAAAGACAACAGCATATTGAAGAGATGGAAAGCAAAGTGGAAAAGATGGTGCAAGAAGGACAAATAGAGCTTGAACGCATTTCGGGTTTATCGCGTGAAGAGGCGAAACAAATCATCCTTGAACGAGTGGAAAAGGAACTTTCTCATGATATTGCTGTAATGGTGAAAGAAGCAGAAACAAAGGCGAAAGAAGAAGCAGATAAAAAAGCAAAGGCAATTCTTTCCCTTGCTATACAGCGCTGTGCAGCAGATCATGTGGCTGAAACGACCGTTTCTGTTGTGAATTTGCCAAATGACGAAATGAAAGGCAGAATTATCGGCAGAGAAGGAAGAAATATCCGCACTCTTGAAACATTGACAGGGATCGACCTCATCATCGACGATACACCGGAAGCGGTTATTTTATCAGGATTTGATCCGATTCGCCGTGAAACAGCAAGAATTGCGCTTGACAAGCTTGTTCAAGACGGGCGCATTCATCCAGCGCGAATTGAAGAAATGGTGGAAAAATCGCGGCGGGAAGTGGACGAGCATATTAGGGAAATCGGAGAACAAACGACATTTGAAGTTGGCGTTCACGGTCTTCATCCGGATTTGATCAAAATTTTAGGCAGATTGAAATTTCGAACGAGCTATGGCCAGAACGTGCTGAAGCATTCAATAGAGGTTGCCTTTTTAACCGGATTGATGGCTGCCGAATTAGGTGAGGATCAAATCCTTGCAAGACGTGCAGGGCTTCTGCACGACATCGGAAAAGCCATTGACCACGAAGTAGAAGGAAGCCATGTTGAAATCGGCGTGGAGCTGGCAACGAAGTATAAAGAACACCCGGTTGTCATCAACAGCATTGCTTCCCATCATGGGGATGAAGAACCGACATCGGTAATTGCGGTTTTAGTTGCAGCGGCTGATGCTTTATCGGCAGCACGGCCGGGTGCCCGCAGTGAAACGCTTGAAAATTATATTCGCAGGCTTGAAAAATTGGAGGAAATTTCCGAGTCGTTTGAAGGTGTGGAAAAATCGTACGCCATTCAAGCAGGCCGCGAAGTTCGCATCATGGTAAAACCGGATGCAATAGATGATTTAGAAGCTCATCGATTAGCAAGAGATATTCGCAAGCGGATCGAAGAAGAGCTTGACTACCCTGGACATATTAAAGTGACCGTCATTAGGGAAACTCGTGCGGTTGAATATGCCAAATAAAGTGGTACATGAAAATGTGCCGCTTTATTTTTTTTTCAATTTATGCAAAACTATATAATAAACATTTAGAAAGGAATTCATCATGAAAGTTTTATTTGTAGGCGATGTGGTAGGAGCAAAAGGGAGAGAAATGGTTGAACAATATTTGCCGAAGCTGAAGAAAAAATATAATCCTGAAGTAACAATTGTCAATGGTGAAAATTCTGCACATGGCAAAGGAATAACTATGAAAATTTACCAGAAGCTTCTTTCATTGGGAGTTCAGGCAGTGACAATGGGCAACCATACTTGGGATAAAAAAGAAATTTTTGAATTTATCGATGAAGCAAAAGCGTTGGTTCGACCGGCTAACTTTCCTGAAGGCACACCAGGAAAAGGAATCGTGTACGTGGAAGCGGATGGAAAAGAGCTTGCAGTCATAAACCTCCAGGGAAGAACATTTTTGCCGGCAATCGATTGCCCTTTTCGGAAAGCGGATGAATTGATTCAAGAAGCGAAGAAAAGAACTCCATATATTTTTGTTGATTTTCATGCGGAAGCAACAAGCGAAAAACAAGCGATGGGCTGGTATTTGGATGGGAAAGTTTCCGCAGTGGTTGGCACTCATACACACGTTCAAACTGCCGATGAAAGAATTTTAGATAAAGGAACGGCATTTATTACCGATGTCGGGATGACAGGACCATATGACGGTATTTTAGGAGTTGACAGGGAAGCAGTATTAAAAAAATTTTTAACGAATCTCCCTGTTCGGTTTGAAATCAATGAAGGCAGAGGACAATTGAATGCCGTATTAGTGGAAATTGAGGAAGGAACCGGCAAAGCAAAATCGATCAAACGAATATTAATCAATGATGATCACGTTTATTTTGATTAAATTAAATGAAAAAAAAAAATTAAAAATAAGCAGGAATACTGCCAAACTTTAGGGAATATAGTAACTATGGGATGGAACCAATTGTTCAAGAGGTGATGGGTCTTTTGAACAATGCATCTAACAGCATTTGTTCCAATAAATTTTCACGAACCATTGTAAAAAATGAAGGGGGAACTAGGAAATGGAAATATTAAAAGTTTCAGCAAAATCTAATCCGAATTCTGTCGCCGGAGCGCTAGCAGGGGTGCTGAGGGAGCGTGGAGCCGCCGAAATTCAAGCGATTGGAGCTGGAGCATTGAATCAAGCTGTAAAAGCGGTAGCGATAGCAAGAGGATTTGTAGCTCCGAGCGGTGTTGACTTAATTTGTATTCCGGCATTTACAGATATTCAAATAGACGGTGAAGAACGAACAGCCATTAAATTGATTGTTGAGCCGAGATAACATGTTTAAATAAATTAGCTAAACAGTCTGCACTCCTTTTCGGTTGCAGACTGTTTTTTGCTTAAAATGTTGATAATATTTATCGGTTTTATTATAATTTCATTATACAGAAATAAAGAATGGTGAATATTTAAAATTTTTTGTCATTACAAGCATTTAAACTTGTAATTTTGATTATTTAGGGATAAAATTGAAATCGTTTAGGATTATCCCAAAAATTTTAAGGTATGGTGGTTTTGCTGCCAGAACAAGGTTATTATGGCTAAAAATAGCATAATTCATCATCATAGACTTTTCGACAGGGCAGTGGGCCTCTAAAATACCGGAAATGATAAAGATATTTTAGATCCAAAGGAGTGTAACATAGAAATGGTAAACCAACTCTCATGGAAAGTCGGTGGGCAGCAAGGAGAAGGAATCGAAAGTACAGGAGAAGTCTTTGCAATTACGCTCAACCGGCTTGGTTATTACCTATATGGATACCGCCACTTTTCTTCACGAATTAAAGGGGGACATACAAACAATAAAATTCGTGTCAGCACGAAGAAAGTTCGAACGATAAGCGATGATTTAGATATTCTTGTTGCTTTTGACCAAGAAACGATCGATTTTAATTTTCATGAATTGCGGGACGGCGGAGTTATTCTTGCCGATGCAAAGTTTGGACCGAAAATCCCTGAAGGAAGCAATGTTTCCTTATATTCAGTACCTTTTACGGAAATCGCTTCAGAGCTGGGAACATCTTTAATGAAGAACATGGTTGCAATCGGTGCAACAAGCGCAATTTTGAATCTTGACCCGTCATTATTTCAGGAAGTTGTACAAGACACTTACGGAAGAAAAGGCGAACAAGTCGTCTTAAACAACATGGAGGCGATTAGAAAAGGCGCCCAATATTTAAAAGAAGAATTAGGGTTTGACCGTTCAGATCTTTATTTGGAAAAAGCTGATGGTCAAAAGCGGATGTTCATGATTGGAAACGACGCCATCGCTCTAGGTGCGATTGCCGCTGGTGCACGCTTTATGGCTGCCTATCCGATTACTCCCGCTTCGGAAATTATGGAATATTTGATTAAAAAGCTTCCAGATTTAGGAGGAGCTGTCATTCAGACGGAAGACGAAATCGCTGCAGCCACAATGGCGATTGGAGCCAACTATGCTGGCGCTAGGGCATTTACTTCCTCTGCTGGTCCTGGTTTATCATTAATGATGGAATCGATCGGTCTGTCAGGCATGACGGAAACTCCGCTAGTCATAGTTGATACACAGCGCGGTGGTCCGAGCACTGGACTTCCAACTAAGCAGGAGCAATCGGATTTAATGGCTATGATTTACGGAACACATGGAGAGATACCAAAAATTGTTATTGCACCGAGCACGGTGGAAGAAGCATTTTATGATACGGTTGAGGCGTTTAACTTAGCGGAAGAGTACCAATGCCCTGTGATTGTACTTTCTGATTTGCAGCTTTCTCTTGGTAAGCAAACGGTTGAACCTCTTTCCTATGAATCTATCCAAATTCGGCGCGGAAAACTATTAAATGAAGAATTAGTTCCGGAAGCAGGTAATCAAGGGTATTTCAAACGCTATGAAATAACAGAAGACGGTATATCGCCGCGAGTGATTCCTGGAATGAAAAACGGCATCCACCATGTGACAGGTGTTGAGCACGATGAAACCGGAAAACCTTCGGAAGCTGCCGCAAACAGAAAGGCGCAAATGGAAAAACGGCTTCGCAAATTAGAACAAATAGAGTTCAACAATAAAGTTCATAAAAATGACAAGCATGAAGAGCCGGATATTTTGTTCATCGGCTACATTTCGACAAGAGGGGCCATTGAGGAAGCGATGGAACGTCTAGAAGAAGACGGAGTGAAAGTGAACCATGCGCATATCCGTCTCATTCATCCATTCCCGAAAGAGGAAATTCGCCCGCTCATTGAAAAGGCTAAACAAGTCATCGTTGTGGAGCATAATGCAACAGGACAATTAGCAAATCTTATAAAAATGAATGTCGGATTTGCTGACAAAATTCAATCTCTATTAAAATATGACGGAAACCCGTTCCTGCCGAATGAAATTTATACGCAAAGCAAGGAGTTCACAAAACAAGGAGTGTTGTTCTAAATGGCCACTTTTAAAGATTTTCGCAACAATGTCAAACCGAATTGGTGTCCGGGTTGCGGCGATTTCTCGGTTCAAGCAGCTATACAGAGGGCAGCGGCTAATGTCGGTTTGGAACCGCATCAGCTTGCAGTCATTTCCGGAATTGGATGCTCAGGAAGGATTTCAGGTTATATATATTCTTACGGCTTCCATGGAATTCACGGTCGTGCGCTTCCGATCGCACAAGGTGTAAAAATGGCGAACCAAGATTTAACGGTCATAGCAGCTGGCGGTGACGGCGATGGGTTTGCTATTGGTACGGCGCATACCATTCATTCGATGAGAAGAAATATCGACATTACGTATATTGTGATGGACAACCAAATTTACGGGTTAACAAAAGGACAAACGTCTCCAAGAAGTGATGTCGGTTTTAAAACAAAAAGCACCCCGCAAGGTTCAATTGAATCTCCGCTGTCCGTAATGGAATTGGCGTTAACAGCAGGTGCTACGTTTGTTGCGCAAAGCTTTTCGACAGATTTAAAAGATTTAACTTCCTTGATCGAACAAGCAATTCAGCATAAAGGCTTTTCCTTTATCAACGTGTTCAGTCCTTGCGTTACTTATAACAAAGTGAACACATACGACTGGTTTAAAGAGAATTTAACAAAGCTGAAAGATATTGAAGGATATGATCCTTCTGACAAAAAACTTGCGATGCAAACGTTAATGGAATATAACGGTCTTGTAACAGGTCTTATTTATCAAAATAAAGAACAAAAACCATATGAAGAGCTTGTTCCAGGATTCGGCGAAGTGCCGCTTGCAAAAGCTGAACTGAAACTTAGCAAAGAAAAATTTGACGAATTAGTAGCAGAGTTTATGTAGGAGAGGGGTTCCCCTCTCTCTTTTTTTGATTTCAATTGTTAAAGGAAGAAATCTACTTTTAGCTTATTTCTAGAAATCTTGTATCGAAAATTTTTAAAAAAAGTGTCTTTATTATAAAATAATGGTGCAATATTGTGTTCTGCTACTTAACACGATATACTATAAAACAGTGTACACTTTTAAACATGAAGGAGTAATGCGCCATGAATGAAAAACAACGATTAGCAACCACGCTGGTTAATCCTTCGGACAAAAAATCCGAGAAGGATTACAGTAAGTATTTCGAGCGTGTTTACATTCCGCCTTCTTTAAAAGATGCGAAAAAGCGCGGAAAAGAAGAAGTGAAATACCATAAAGATTTTGTCATTCCTGACCATTTAAAAGGAATGGGAGAAGGCAGAAAGTTTTATATTCGCACATACGGATGTCAAATGAATGAACATGATACGGAAGTGATGGCCGGTATTTTTATGCAGCTCGGATATAAGCCGACTGACAGCACAGAAGATGCTGATGTTATTTTGTTAAACACATGTGCGATCAGGGAAAACGCTGAAAACAAAGTATTTGGGGAAATTGGGCATTTGAAGCCGCTCAAAATGGAAAAGCCGGATCTTATCTTAGGTGTTTGCGGCTGCATGTCCCAAGAAGAATCTGTTGTCAACAAAATTTTAAAGCAGTACCAATATGTTGATTTAATTTTTGGAACACACAACATTCACCGCCTTCCGCATTTGTTGAATGAAGCGTACATGTCGAAGGAAATGGTCGTGGAGGTTTGGTCAAAAGAAGGCGATGTGATTGAAAACCTTCCGAAAGTCCGGAAAGGAAATATTAAAGCTTGGGTCAATATTATGTACGGCTGCGACAAATTTTGCACGTATTGCATTGTTCCGTACACTCGAGGCAAAGAACGGAGCCGCAGACCGGAGGATATTATTCAAGAAGTTCGCCACCTTGCAGCGCAAGGGTATAAAGAAATCACGTTACTTGGTCAAAACGTAAATGCCTACGGGAAAGATTTTGACGATATCAAATACGGCCTAGGCGATTTAATGGACGAGCTTCGAAAAATCGATATCGCCAGAATTCGTTTTACCACAAGTCACCCGAAAGATTTTGACGACCGTTTAATTGAAGTTTTGGCCAAAGGCGGCAACCTTGTCGATCATATCCATCTTCCGGTGCAGTCAGGCAGCTCGGAAATATTGAAATTGATGGCACGCAAATATACGCGCGAACAGTATTTAGAATTAGTGCAAAAAATTAAAAAGGCGATTCCAAACGTTTCGTTAACGACTGATATCATTGTCGGCTTTCCAAATGAGACGGATGAGCAGTTTGAAGAAACACTCTCCCTCTATCGCGAAGTCGGCTTTGACAGTGCCTATACGTTCATTTATTCGCCTCGGGAAGGAACGCCTGCTGCTAAAATGAAAGATAATGTCCCGATGGAAGTGAAAAAAGAACGACTGCAGCGATTAAATGCATTAGTCAACGAAATTTCCGCCCAAAAAATGAAAGAATATGAAGGCAAAGTCGTTGAGGTATTAGTTGAAGGCGAGAGCAAAAACAATCCTGACATTTTGGCAGGGTATACGAGAAAAAATAAACTAGTTAACTTTAAAGGTCCGAAATCGGCGATTGGTCAGCTTGTAAAAGTAAAAATTACAAAAGCCAAAACCTGGACTCTTGATGGAGAAATGGTGGAAGAGCAAATTGGGGTGACATTGTAATGGCGTATACGAAAGACGATATTTTAGAAAAGGCAAAAGAACTGGCGCAAATGATAGCCGAAACAGAGCAAGTTGACTTCTTTAAAAAAGCGGAAGAACAAATTAACGAAAATCAAAAAGTTCGGGAAATGATTGCCAGCATTAAAAGCCTGCAAAAACAAGCCGTCAATTTTCAGCATTTCGGAAAGCATGAAGCTCTCAAACAAGTGGAGGAGAAAATTGACAGCCTGTATGAAGAATTAGATCAAATTCCGATCGTCCAGCAATTTAAAGAATCGCAAATTGAAGTTAACGATCTTCTTCAATTAGTAGCGAATACAATTTCAAACCATGTGACAAATGAAATTATTCGCTCAACTGGCGGCAATCTGTTAACGGGTGAAACAGGCGCCCAAATTCGGAATAAACATGGATCTTGCCATTAATCGTATTAAGGTTTTCAGGCTATTTTTGAAAAAATAAAAACCGTTTGAGCTTATGAACAATCGGTATTTCTATGATTTCGGCCAATCCTCCCTCATTTTGTTTAAAGACGCGTCAGCGTCTTTTTTAATTTTTGGTACATATTTTCTGGCTCATGCATAGAATGAACTAGAAGGATTTATGAAAATATCGAGCTTGTCCTAGCGAAAATCTTTTTACGATCGTTTTGAGGAGGGTTTGGCAAATGGCAGAATATAGGGAAATCATAACGAAAGCGGTAGTAGCAAAAGGTCGAAAGTTTACTCAAGCAACACATACGATTAGTCCTGAGAAGAAACCAGCAAGTATTTTGGGTGGTTGGATTATTAACCATAAATATGATGCGCAAAAACGGGGGAAAACAGTTGAAATCGAGGGAACATATGATATTAACGTTTGGTATTCATTTGATGAAAATACGAAAACAGAAGTAGTTACAGAGCGTGTCAAGTATACAGATGTGTTAAAATTACGATATAAAGATGACAACTATTTAGATGACGAGAACGAAGTGGTTGCCCGTGTTTTGCAGCAGCCGAATTGTCTGGAAGTCACCATTTCTCCAAACGGCGAAAACATTGTGGTTCAAGTAGAAAGAGAATTTTTAGCAGAGGTCATCGGAGAAACGAAAGTGGTCGTCTCCGTCCATCCTAACAACTTGTCTGAATCCGATGAGGAATGGGATGATTGGGAAGAGGATTTAGAGGATGAAATAGAAGATTTAACGCCAGAGCTTTTAGAAGGTGAACCAGAAGAATAATGAAAAACTAGGAGGGCTGCTTCCTAGTTTTTTTATGTCAAAGGTTTGGCGGAATAAACAAATCTGTGAATAATCGTGTACATGCTTCCTGTTTTTTATGTCAAAGATTTGACGGGAAAAACTAATTTGCGATAATCGCTCGCTGGTTTCCTTGTTTTTTCGGCAAATGTTTGACGGAATAAACAATCTGCGAATAATCGTGCCCTTGCTTCCTGTTTTTTATGTCAAAGGTTTGGCGGAATAAACTAATTTGCGATAATCGCGCACCTGCTTCTTAATTTTTTATGTCAAAAGTTTAAAGGAATAAACAAATCCGCCATTAATCATGAACATTTATGTCAAAGGTTGACGCAATAAACAAATTAGCGAATAATCATGTTCGTGCTTTTTAGTTTTATTGTTTTGTCATAGGTTATTTGAGCGAATAAGTTTTTTTCGGAATAAAGAGTTTGTGCTATAATAAAAGATGTTAACTTTTACATACAGTCGGGGGATGAACATGGCACAATACACGCCAATGATACAGCAATATTTAAACATCAAGGCAGACTATCAGGATGCCTTTTTATTTTTTCGTTTAGGCGATTTTTATGAAATGTTTTTTGAGGATGCCATCAAGGCTTCACAAGAATTGGAAATTACGTTAACAAGCCGTGATGGCGGGGGCGAGGAAAGAATCCCAATGTGCGGGGTGCCGTATCACTCAGCCTCAAGCTACATCGAACAGCTCATTGAAAAGGGCTATAAGGTAGCGATTTGTGAACAAACAGAAGATCCGAAACAAGCAAAAGGTGTTGTGAAGCGGGAAGTCGTTCAGCTCATTACACCAGGAACATTAATGGAAGGAAAAGGGCTAGGCGAGAAAGACAACCAATATATTGCTTCCGTTACGGTCTTTGAAGCGCTTTTCGGCTTAGCTTTGACAGATATTACGACAGGGGAATCATATGTCACCCTTCTCTCCACAATGGAGGACTGCTTGGGCGAGCTTTATTCCCGCCAAGTGAAAGAGATTGTAGTGGCAGATGATTTTCCTGAGAAACTGAAAAAAATGATATTAGAAAGACAGCCTGTGACATTTTCGATTGAAAAAGACGCAGCTTATCTTGAAAAATTAGACAGCATTGCAGGACATTTGCAAGATCAGCGGCTGAAAATAACGTTTGCAAGGCTATACAACTATTTAGAACGGACGCAAAAACGGACGCTTGAGCATTTGCAAAAGGTGGAGTTTTATCAATTAAATCAATATTTAAAAATTGATATGTACTCTAAAAGAAATTTGGAGCTGACCGAGACGATTCGATCGAAAGGAAAAAAAGGCTCCCTTCTTTGGCTGTTAGATGAGACGAAAACAGCTATGGGCGCGCGTCTGCTGAAGCAATGGATTGACCGTCCGCTTATTGACAAAAAAGAAATTGAAAAGCGGCAAAATATCGTTGGAATGTTGATCGACCGCTATATCGAAAGAGAAGAACTAAGGGAATTGCTGAAGGAAGTATACGACTTAGAAAGACTGTCGGGAAAAATTGCGTTCGGAAATGCAAATGCAAGAGATCTGATTCAATTGAAAAAGTCGCTTGAAAAAATTCCTGAGATCCGCTCAATCGTTGCTTCGTTAGGAATTGCTGATTCGGAGCAAATAAAAAAAGAAATTGATCCTTGTGAAAGCTTGAAGGAGTTGCTTCAAAAAGCGATCATCGAAAACCCGCCGATTTCAGTCAAAGAGGGGAACATCATTAAGGACGGATTTAACGAAGAATTGGATCGCTACAGAGATGCAGCGAGAAACGGAAAAACGTGGATAGCAGAGCTGGAAAAAAGAGAAAGAGAGCTGACAGGAATTAAATCGCTTAAAATCGGCTACAACAAAGTGTTTGGATATTATATTGAAGTAACGAAAGCGAATCTTCATCTTTTGGATGAAGGAAGATATGAACGGAAACAGACGCTGGCCAATGCCGAACGTTATGTGACACCAGAGCTGAAAGAGAAAGAAGCGTTGATTTTAGAAGCGGAAGAAAAAATCGTTGATCTTGAGTATGAATTGTTCGTGCAAATTCGCGACGAAGTAAAGCAATATATTCCTAGATTGCAGCTCTTGGCTAAAAAGATTGCCGAGCTTGACTGCCTGCAATGCTTTGCTGTAATCAGCGAAGAACGACATTATACGAAACCGTCCTTTTCCGACTCCGAGCTTTACATAAAAGACGGTCGTCATCCAGTCGTAGAAAAAGTGATGGAATCCGAAAACTATGTTCCGAATGATTGCTGGATGAAAGAAGGAAGAAACATTCTTTTAATCACCGGTCCAAACATGTCAGGAAAAAGTACGTACATGCGGCAAATTGCTTTAACGGCTGTTTTGGCGCAAATCGGCTGCTTTGTCCCTGCCAGCGAAGCGGTTCTGCCGATCTTTGACCAAATTTTTACTAGAATTGGAGCGGCTGACGATTTAGTATCAGGGCAAAGTACGTTTATGGTGGAAATGCTGGAAGCCAAAAATGCGATTGTACATGCCACGAATCAAAGCTTGATTTTATTTGATGAAATCGGGCGCGGGACATCGACATATGACGGCATGGCGCTTGCTCAAGCGATAATCGAATACATTCACGACCACATCGGAGCCAAAACATTGTTCTCGACCCATTATCACGAATTAACCGTGCTCGGAGATGAATTGCAAAATGTGCAGAACGTCCATGTTAAGGCAATAGAGGAAAACGGAAAGGTTGTTTTTCTCCATAAAGTGGATGAAGGGGCGGCTGATCAAAGCTACGGAATTCATGTTGCTGAGCTTGCGGAGCTTCCTGAAATTCTTATCCAAAGGGCAAAAGAAATATTGAGCAAGCTCGAAGGAGACAATCAGAAAGAGAAATATACACCATCCGTCATCGAGCATTCGGTGGAACCGAGCATCGAATATTCTGCGGAGCCAAGCCAGCTTTCTTTATTCGGCGATGAAATAGCAGAGAAGAAAAAAGAGCCGGCAGGGAAAAAGCTTTCATCAAAGGAAAAAGAGGTGCTCTCCATCATTTCTTCCTTAGATCTATTGGATATGACGCCTCTTGAAGCATTAAACACACTGTATGACATCCAAAAGAAATTGAAATAGGTGATGATGATGGGAAAAATCATCCTTATGGATGCTAGTTTATCCAACAAAATTGCCGCTGGGGAAGTCGTGGAGCGGCCGGCTTCTGTTGTGAAAGAACTAGTCGAAAATGCGATTGATGCAAACAGCACAGTGATTGAAATTGAGGCGGAAGAAGGCGGTTTGAGCAAAATTCGCGTCGTGGACAATGGGGACGGAATGGAGCCAGATGATTGCGAAAAGGCGTTTAAGCGGCATGCAACAAGCAAAATTAAAGATGAAGCGGATTTATTCCGCATCCGAACTCTCGGCTTCCGAGGCGAAGCGCTGCCTTCGATTGCCGCCGTTTCTCATCTGGAAATGAAAACTAGCACTGGGGATAAACCCGGGACGAAAATTACTTTAATCGGCGGGAAGGTAACAGCAAAAGAGACAGCATCAAGTCGAAAAGGAACGGACATTACGGTCACGAACCTGTTTTTCAATACGCCGGCGCGATTGAAGTATATGAAAAGCTTGAATACGGAGCTTGGGAGAATAACCGACATAGTCAATCGTCTTGCGCTGAGCTATCCAAACATATCGTTTAAATTTACGCATAACGGCCGACGGCTTCTATATACGAACGGCAAAGGAGATGTACGGCAAGTTCTTGCAGCGATTTACGGGGTTCCCATTGCGAAAAAAATGTTTCCGGTCCATTTCCGTTCGCTTGATTTTGACATACGCGGCTATTTATCGTTGCCGGAAGTGACAAGAGCATCCAAAAACTATATTTCTACGATGATCAACGGGAGATTTATTAAAAATCATTCCATTACGAAGGCGGTGGAAGAAGGGTACCATACGCTCCTGCCTATAGGGCGTTTTCCGGTCGTCTATCTTCATATTGAAATGGATCCGATCTTAGTGGACGTAAATGTTCATCCTGCCAAACTGGAGGTCAGAATCAGCAAAGAAGCGGAATTATTTGAAGTCATCGCAAAAGGCATCCAGGATGCATTTAAGAAAAAAGAGCTTATCCCAACCTCTGATACAGTCAAAAAGAAAAAAGAGCACCCGGTAAACGTGCAGCAGGAGATCCAATTTGAACATCTGATCAATAAGGAAAAACAGGATCCAGTATGGACGTTTCAACCAAAAACGGCTGGTAATCAATGGAACGAAGATGATTTGTATTCGATTGATCATAGAGGAGCGGATGAAGAGCAGCAACAATCCTTTTCCTCTGAAAAAATAGCTGAACCTCCAGTTGTCAATGGAGAAACTGAAGTACAAGAGCATTTGCCAAATAACAACGAAGAACATGAAGAGAAGGTTTCGGACAATAATAGGTTGGATGAAAGCCGAGTTCCTCCAATGTATCCAATTGGACAGATGCACGGCACTTACATTTTGGCGCAAAATGAAAAAGGATTATATATAATCGATCAGCATGCTGCCCAAGAAAGAATCAAATATGAATATTTTCGCGAAAAAGTTGGGGAAGTGGCGAGCGAAGTGCAGGAAATGCTTGTTCCCCTAACACTGAGCTTTTCCTCTGATGAAGTCATGGTGATCGAAGAGCATAAAGAAGAGCTGGCTGAGGTCGGAGTGTTTTTGGAGAATTTTGGACCGAACACCTATATCATTCGATCTCATCCAACATGGTTTCCGCAAGGTGAAGAAAAAGAAATTATTGAAGAGCTGATCCAGCAGGTGCTTAATGAAAAAAAGACGGATATCCACAAGCTTAGAGAAGATGCAGCCATCATGATGAGCTGCAAAGGATCAATTAAAGCGAATCAATATTTAAACAATGAAGAAATATTCGCGTTGCTAGAATCGCTAAGAAAAGCGTCAGATCCATTTACTTGCCCTCATGGCCGGCCGATCATCATTCATTTTTCCACCTATGAGCTCGAAAAAATGTTTAAGAGGGTTATGTAATAGTTTTCTGCTGCATGTAAAAGATCGTTGTCAAGTTATGAGGTAAATGGAGATGGGAGCAATGATTGGACAAAAGTTGTTTTTTTCGGATTAGAGCAGTATAAAGAGAATATGAAATCAATTGAAAAGAGTATACTCTATGATGAAAAAGGGTATAATACATTGGTGTTTTCTTAAAAATCATGATACGATGAAACAGTGAGTATTTTTTGAAAGTGTGGTCAATATGGAAGAAGAAAAGGATAGACTTGTTGTTTTAATTGGCCCAACTGCTGTCGGAAAGACGAAACTAAGCATTGAATTAGCCAAAAAATTAAACGGCGAAATTATCAGCGGCGATTCCATGCAGATTTATAAAGGAATGGATATCGGAACAGCAAAGATAAAAGAGCATGAAATGGAAGGAATCCCCCATCATTTAATTGACTTAAAGAATCCTTCGGAAGAATTCTCCGTTGCCGAGTTTCAAAAGCTTGCGAGAAAAGCAATTGCCTCGATAACAAAGCGCGGAAAAATGCCGATGATTGTTGGGGGAACAGGCTTGTACATTCAAGCGGTTCTATATGATGATTACCAATTTTCCGATATTCAATCTGACCCTGAAATAAGAAAAGAACTGGAAAATTTTTTGCATGAACATGGGAATTTAGCATTACACGAGCGTTTACAGGAAATCGACCCTGACAGTGCGGAACGAATTCATCCAAACAATGCTAGGAGAGTCATCCGTGCTTTAGAAATTTTCTATAAAACAGGAAAAAAAATGAGCGAGCATATAAAGACGCATGAAGCAAATGAGCGCTATCATACCGCCATTATCGGCCTTACGATGGACCGCGATGTATTGTATCAACGCATTGATAAAAGAGTTGACGAAATGATTGAGGAAGGTTTGATTGAAGAAGCAAAATCGCTGTATGATTCTGGAGTTCGCGGTGTACAATCTGCGCAGGCGATTGGATATAAAGAATTATACGATTTTTTTGATGGCAAGGCTTCTCTTGCAGAAGCAATTGAAACGTTGAAAAAAAACACAAGAAGATATGCGAAAAGGCAACTAACATGGTTTCGAAACAAAATGAATGTCAAATGGTTTGATATGACTCCGCCTGTCTCGATGGAAGAAAAAGTTAATGAAATTTTTCATTATATAGCAGGAAAGCTTCTTTCTGAGAAGAAATAATAAATATAGAGGATATGAGGAGGACGAATGATGAAGCAACCGATAAACATTCAAGATCAAGTGTTAAATCAGTTACGAAAAGATGGCACTTACGTGACCGTGTTTTTATTAAACGGTTTCCAAATTAGAGGACAAGTAAAAGCATTTGATAATTTTACGGTCCTCATCGAATCAGAGGGCAAACAGCAGCTCATTTACAAGCATGCGATCTCAACATTTGCACCGCAAAGAAATGTACAAATTGACATTGAAGCATGACGAAAAAACCGGAGATGATCTCCGGTTTTTTCATGAGAAGGAAAGGTTTCGTGGCAGCGGTTCCGATATGTCAGGTATTTTTCTATCTTCAATCCATGTTTTCCTAATTATCGGCTAAACGCAGATAATTTGAATGGTCGTTATTTTTGCCCTTCGCTAATATTTAACTGACCTGTCCTAGAATCTGTACTTGTCCAGGCCGCAAGCCACCCAGGCTTCAGAAAAATACTGCTTAGTTTTTATTAAGACATAGATGAAAAGAAGGTTTGTACTACTTGGTTTTCAGCATAAATATTAATAATAACAACCTTTTTCCATGACATGTTCCTTTAAACAAAGTAGATGTAATTTAGAAGATAAATATAAAAATGAGGTGAAGCCTGTGGAGCGAGCGGTCACCTTCAAAAATAACGGCCAAATGAATATTGTCTTAGGACAAAGCAAAACTGAACTTGAAGGTAAAAAGGAAAAAATCGCGACATATGATCTTTCCATTTCCAAAGCGGCTGTCGAACACAGTGTATTAAAAGAGATTGAACAGGAGATGGGCGCATTAGTTGGAATGGAAGAAGTGAAAAGATTATTAAAGGAAATATATGCATGGATTTTTGTGAATAAAAAAAGAGAAGAACAGGGGTTAAAAACCGGAAGGCAAGCGCTTCATATGCTGTTTAAAGGGAATCCCGGAACAGGAAAAACAACGATCGCGCGATTGATTGGAAAGCTTTTTTTCCAAATGAATGTTTTATCGAAAGGGCACTTAATTGAAGCGGAGCGGGCTGATTTAGTAGGTGAATATATCGGCCATACAGCACAAAAAACGCGCGATTTGATCAAAAAATCACTTGGCGGAATTCTTTTTATTGATGAAGCATACAGTTTAGCCCGCGGAGGAGAAAAAGATTTCGGAAAAGAAGCAATTGATACCCTTGTCAAACATATGGAAGACAGACAGCATGATTTTGTGTTAATTTTAGCCGGATATCCAAGGGAAATGGATCGTTTTTTATCTTTAAATCCCGGACTCGAATCCCGTTTTCCGATCGTAGTTGATTTCCCAGACTATTCAGTCGATGAGCTGATGGAAATAGCAAAATTAATGATGAAGGACAAAGAGTATCGATTTAGCCATGAAGCTGAATGCAAATTGAAAGAGCATTTGCTAAAAGTGAAATATGCGACTCACCCAACGAACTTTTCAAATGGAAGATATGTTCGCAACATTATCGAAAAATCTATACGGGCACAGGCAATGAGGCTCCTGCTTTCTGATAAGTTTGGCAAGGAAGATTTGCTTCTTGTAAAAGAAGAAGATTTAATATTAAACGTATAAGCAGCCCCTAGGCTGCTTTGCTTGATTATTGAAAAGAATTGATTGATAAATCTTTATTTAAATGGGCTTTGAAGAAAGCTCCTGTTTCATTGCTGCACATAATTTACACAAATTCGTTTATTTTTCTCACATAGTTTAGAAAAGAATGACGGCAGCCATTTTAATTGGCTGAAACGATTAGAATTTGATACTCTTAACGTTGACTCAATAAGTTTTTCTAGTGTTGAAGTGCATTGATGATTTAAGTTTGATAATCTTTATTTTGACTCAATACGTTTCTGTTTTTAAAGCATACTGAAGATGATTTAGTTGAGTCCTAACATTGAACTTAGCAGCGTTTCTAGTCTTGAAGTGCGCTAAGGATGATTGGAGTTTGTATCCTAATTTTGAACTTAGAAACGTTTCTAGTGTTAAAGTGTGCTGAAGATGATTTGAATTTGAACTCAGTACGTTTTGTTTTGAAATGTGCTGAAGATGAATTGAGTTTGATCATCTTACTTTTGAATTCAATACGTTTCTTTTGTCTTAAAGTGCACTAAAGATGATTTAAATTTGATAACCTTACCATTGAACCGTTTATCGAAGGTTTAATTCATAACGCATAGCTTATAAATTTGCAGCATAATTGGAGGAAGAAGACGAGTGGAAGAGAAAGAACAGGTGATTCTCGTTGGCGTCAAGTTCATGGAAACCGATGAAGAACAGTTTTTTTATTTAATGAAAGAGCTGAAATCGCTCACGGCTGCTGCGGGCGGCCAAGTCGCAGCTGTTTGCACACAAAATCGACTGAGGGCAGAACCATCTACATATATTGGAAAAGGAAAAGTTGATGAGATTAAACAGCTTATCGAAACGACAGAGGCAAATACCGTTATTTTCAATAATGAGCTGTCGCCCAGCCAGCTGCGAAATTTAGCTCGTCTGTTAGAGGTAAAAGTGATCGATCGGACTCAGCTAATTTTGGATATTTTTTCAAAAAGGGCGAAGTCAAGAGAAGGGAAACTTCAAGTTGAGCTGGCACAGCTTGAATATTTGCTTCCGAGACTTTCGGGACATGGATTGAATCTATCTCGGCAAGGAGGAGGAATCGGGACAAGAGGTCCGGGAGAAACGAAGCTTGAAACGGATCAAAGGCACATCCGAAATCGCATTCACGATATAAAACAACAGCTGTCCCATATTGTTTCCCATCGCGAGCGTTATCGTTCGCAAAGAAAGAGAAATCATCAAACTCAAATCGCTCTTGTTGGCTATACCAACGCAGGAAAGTCAACGCTGTTCAATAAGCTGACAGCTGCTGATTCATTTCAGGAGGATATGGTGTTTGCCACATTGGATCCTATGACAAGGAAAATGTTTCTCCCATCCGGCATGAAGGTGCTCATGACTGATACTGTCGGCTTTATCCAGCAGCTGCCAACAAGCCTTATCGCTGCTTTTCGTTCTACGTTAGAAGAAATAAAGGAAGCAGATTTGCTTTTACATATCGTCGACAGCTCTCATCCTGACTATATTCAGCATGAAAACACTGTGAATGAATTATTAAAAGAATTAGGAACGGACGGATTGCCTGTTTTAACAGTGTACAATAAAAAAGATCAACAACTAGAGCATTTCTTTCCTTCTTTAAAGGAAGACTATATTGTCATTTCTGCTTTTTGTGACGAAGATATAGAACGGTTAAAAACAGCTATTGAAGAAAAATTAAAGAAAAAAATGCATCCTTACGTTGTCTCCGTTCCAACAGGTGATGGGAAACGTCTATCGTTGTTAAAAGCAAATACGCTCGTTTCAACCTTGCAATTTGACGAACAAAATCAGCACTATATCGTTTCTGGTCTAGTGTTTCGCGACCATCCAGTATATGATCAAATTATGAAGAATAAGTAGAAAGGGTTTTACAGATGTTTCAATATTTTACACATGGAAAAAAAATTATGGACATAGCTCAAAAAGTAGAAAAAAAAATAAAACCATTTCACGAAGAAATTGACAAAGTAGTGGAAGTAAATCAGCTTCGCGTGCTCAGAAGCTTTCAAAAGCATCGGGTGAGCGATTCCCACTTTATTCCCTCAACAGGATACGGATATGATGATATCGGCAGGGATACATTGGAAGATGTTTATGCTGATATTTTTGGATGTGAAAAAGGACTTGTCCGGCCGCAAATCATTTCTGGTACACACGCCATTTCAACGGCTCTCTTCGGCGTATTAAGGCCCGGTGATGAACTCATCTATATTACCGGAAAGCCGTATGATACGCTTGAAGAAATTGTCGGTATCCGCGGAAAGGGGACAGGCTCTTTAAAAGAATTTGGCATTTCTTATCAAACAATTGATCTGACTCCTGAAGGACGAGTTGATTTTGACCGAGTAAAAGCGGCAATCAGTGATAAAACAAAAATGATCGGAATTCAGCGTTCTAGAGGATATGATGTCAGACCGTCATTTTCCATTCAGGAAATTAAGGAAATGGTTTCTTTCATCAAATCAATCAATGAAAAAATTGTTGTTTTTGTCGATAATTGCTACGGTGAGTTTACCGAAGATCAGGAGCCGGGACATGCAGGTGCTGATCTTATTGCAGGCTCTCTTATAAAAAATCCTGGAGGAGGGCTTGTGAAAACGGGAGGATACATCGTTGGAAAAGAAGAACTCGTGGAAGCTTGCGCGTACCGGCTCACTTCGCCTGGTATCGGAAGGGAAGCCGGTGCAATGCTTTACAGTCTTCATGAGATGTTTCAAGGTATTTTTCTCGCTCCGCATGTTGTTGGACAAGCGCTAAAAGGAGCGATTTTTACCGCTGCAATGCTGGAAGAAATCGGGTTGCGAGTCAATCCTAGCTGGAATGAGAAAAGATCAGATCTAGTTCAGTCCGTTCAGTTTGATAATGCAGATATGATGATTGCGTTTTGCCAAGCGATTCAATCTGCATCGCCCATAAACTCGCATGTAACACCGGTTCCAAATGAAATGCCGGGTTATAGCGATCAAGTCATCATGGCGGCCGGGACTTTTGTCCAAGGCTCCAGCATTGAGCTTTCAGCGGATGGACCGATTCGTCCTCCATATGTGGCATATGTGCAGGGAGGCTTGACGTTTGAACATGTCAAAATCGCTATTTTCCATGCCGTCAATGAATTAATAGAAAAACGATTAGTCGAACTATAAAAAAACATTTCATCTGGTTCAGCGTTCTGCTTACGGTTTCTAGGGTAGTTCCGATCATATTTGCCAATTCTCGATTCGTTAAATGGGCTGTCAAACGATAAAGTTTTCCTTGTAAAAAACCATGTTAAATTTTGTGACATTATATTGACATGATATCTTACATTCATCTATAATGTAGATAAGCAAAAGGAAGGAGGGGCTAAAAGAGCATGAATGATCAAGACCGCCGTTCCATGCCGTTGTTTCCAATCAGCATCGTAAAACAGCTGACGGAACTATCTGCCAGACAAATAAGATATTATGAAGAACATGGTCTTATTTCCCCTGCGAGAACGGAAGGCAATCGCCGGTTATTTTCCTTCAATGATGTCGATAGATTGCTTGAAATTAAATCGTTGATTGAGCAGGGTGTCAATATGGCAGGTATTAAGCAAATATTTGCGTATAAAGAAAACGAACAAGAAAGACAAACTTTCGAAAGATCCTCATTGGCAAAAGAAAAATCAGATTTATCTGATGCCGAACTTCGCAAACTATTAAAGGAAGAACTTCTCCATGCTGGAAGAATGAACCGTGCAACATTAAGACAAGGAGACCTTTCACGGTTCTTTCATTGATAATATCGCTATATAAATTTATTTTTTATATATGAGAGGAGAAATAATATGCCAAAGTACACAAAAGAAGATATTATTCGTTTAGTCCAAGAAGAAAACGTAAAATTTATCCGCCTGCAGTTCACTGACATTTTGGGAACGATTAAAAACGTTGAAATCCCTGTTTCCCAATTAGAAAAAGCGTTGGATAACAAAATGATGTTTGACGGATCATCTATTGAAGGATTTGTCCGCATTGAGGAATCTGATATGTATCTGTATCCTGATTTAGATACGTTTGTCATTTTCCCATGGACAGCGGAAAAAGGGAAAGTTGCCCGCTTAATTTGCGATATTTACAATCCTGATGGAACGCCTTTTGAAGGAGATCCGCGCAACAACTTAAAACGAGTGCTGAAGGAAATGGAAGAGCTCGGATTTACAGCATTTAATTTAGGTGCTGAGCCGGAATTTTTCTTATTCAAACTGGATGAAAAGGGTGAACCAACATTAGAATTGAATGATAATGGCGGATATTTTGACCTTGCGCCGACTGATTTAGGCGAGAACTGCCGCCGCGACATTGTGTTGGAGCTTGAGGAAATGGGATTTGAAATCGAAGCTTCCCACCACGAAGTAGCACCTGGTCAGCATGAAATTGACTTTAAATATGCAGATGCCATCAAAGCTTGTGATGACATTCAAACATTTAAGCTTGTTGTGAAAACCATTGCCCGTAAACACGGCTTGCACGCAACATTCATGCCAAAACCATTGTTCGGCGTCAACGGTTCAGGCATGCACTGCAACCTTTCTTTATTCCGCAATGGTGAAAATGCATTCTACGATCCAAATACAGAAGATGGATTAAGCGAAACAGCTCTACAATTCATTGCAGGTGTTATCAAACATGCAACAAGCTTTACAGCTGTGACAAACCCAACTGTCAACTCTTACAAACGTTTAGTGCCTGGCTACGAAGCTCCTTGCTATGTTGCATGGTCCGGCCGCAACAGAAGCCCGTTAATCCGGATTCCTGCATCTCGCGGCATGAGCACTCGTATTGAAGTGCGCAGCGTTGACCCATCTGCAAACCCATACCTTGCCATGGCTGTACTCTTGAAAGCTGGTCTCGATGGCATTAAAAACAAATTAACTCCGCCAAAACCAGTAGATCGCAACATTTATGTGATGACAAAAGAAGAACGCATCGAAAACGGCATTGTCGACCTTCCAGCAACATTATATGAGGCACTTGAAAACTTAAAACAAAACGAAGTCATTGTCAGTGCTTTAGGATCCCATTTATTCGAACATTTCGTCGAAGCAAAAGAGATCGAATGGGATATGTTTAGAACTCAAGTGCACCCATGGGAGCGCGAACAATACATCACTCAATATTAATCCCGAAACCCCTTGACGCTCAAGCGTTGGAGGGGTTTTATATTTGTGGGTGAAAACAATAAATCTAACTTTCAATAAAAAGCACCCACAAAAATTGAAAAAAAATTACTCCATAATTGATGAGGTGTATTCTTCATATTTACGCATCGAATCTTGATCAAAAGTGAAAGCAGATTTACGGCAAATTCAATTATTCCACATAGACAGAGGCAATGAATTCAAGAAAAAGACAATTGATGAAGCTCTAGATATTTTTTAGATTAATCGGTCGTTAAGCATGAAGGGTTGTCCCTATGACAACGCAGTAGCTGAAGCAACCTTTAAAATTATCAAAACAGAATTTGTTAAGGGTAGATATTTCGAAAATTTAGACCAATTGAAACTGAAATTAGATGATTATGTTCATTGGTTTAATATATTAGAATCCATGGAACACTTGGGTATTTAAGCCCGTTGGAGTACAAAGAGAAACACCTCAAACAGAAAAAAGGAATTTTAAGTAAAAACTACCAATCATTTTTCAGATCATGTTCTTATTTTAGATCGTAGGAACCGATCGAATAGACCTAAACCAATTTTCCTGAATGAAATGTTAAATATGGTCTCACTCTTCCTTCAATTGAATGAGAAGGGAATGAGCCGGATGTTTACTTTATTAAAACAGATGGATCATGTAAAATGGTTGATACAACATGGATTTCATTGTCGGCAGGCAAACTTTGAAATCTGTTTTAAACGGAAATAAAAAAGAGTCGTCGACCCCCAATCGTGCAAAAATCCCCGGGGATCGACGACTCTTTCAAATCTTCATTGAGCCTAAGCAAATCAAAGATTTGATAAAAATTCCCCTTTTCGCTAAAATAAAAATAACCAGTCAAGCATTAAAAATGAAATGCTTATTTAACAACATTTTTTGGGGTTTTTATCTTAACTATGAGGAATTGAAACCAGCAAGGACAGAAGGTAAAAATGGAAGTGGAAGAACGTTTTTATCTTAACTATGAGGAATTGAAACTATGCTTGTTCAAGATCGGACATCAGGTTGGCAAGCCGTTTTTATCTTAACTATGAGGAATTGAAACTTCGTTGAAGATGATCACCTGAAACGGGTTGTAAAAATGTTTTTATCTTAACTATGAGGAATTGAAACTCCTCGCAAAAGGAGACATGGGGAACATCAGGATCAGTTTTTATCTTAACTATGAGGAATTGAAACGAAGAAATGCTAAATGAAATTCCAGATGAATTTGACGTTTTTATCTTAACTATGAGGAGTTTTCATCTTAAATTATGAAGAAAAGCTTTAAACAAAAAGCACGGCCTTTTGATATGATCCCCTTATAGTAGACAGAAAAAAGAAAGCCCATTAATCTGTCTATGAAGTGACCCAGTAAAATGGGACAAGGAAAAAACACCTCCTGAATCGAATGTATAACTTACTTCGATTTGTGGAGGTGTTTTACTTATGGGGACAAGAGTTCATTATCCAGAGGAGATCAAGTGGAAAGCTATCGAGATGAAACAAGCAGGGTATACCAACCGAGAAATTATGGAGACGTTAGGGATTAAAAATAAGACGCAGATCAAGACATGGATGAGATGGTATAAACATGGCGAAACTCATCGGTTTTCTCAGCCTGTAGGGAAGCAATATGTATGGGGGAAAGGGGCACAGGAATTAAATGAAATGGAACAGCTCAAAATGCAAAACCGTCAGCTAGAAGCAAAATTGGAAATCTTAAAAAAGTACAAGGAACTCGAGAGGAGATGGTGCCAGAAGTAGTGGTCCAAGTTGTAAGAGAGTTAAAAGACAGATATCCTGTTACCCTTATCTGTTCTTGTTTAGGAATTCCAAGATCGACCTATTATCGATGGGAAAAGAAATGGGAAGAGTTCATGATGGAATCAGAGTTAGAACGGTTGATTCAAGAAATTTGTGTAAAGAATCATTATCGTTATGGTCATCGCAAGGTAAGAGAAGTCCTACGGCTTAAATATGGAATCAAGTTGAATCGCAAAACCGTACAAAAAATCATGCAAAAACGGAATCTTCAATGCCGTGTGAAGAAAAAACGTCAAAATTGGATCAATGGAGAAAGTAAAATCATCGTACCGAATCGTTTAAACCGTGATTTTACGGCTTCTCAACCAAATGAAAAGTGGGTAACGGATATCACTTATTTGCCGTTTGGTACTTCGATGCTTTACTTGTCAACCATTATGGATTTATACAATCATGAGATTATTGCCTATCAAATCAGCGACCGACAGGATGTTCAGCTAGTGTTAAAGACACTAGAAATGGCCGTAAAAGAGCGACAACCAAAACAAGTGTTATTCCATAGCGATCAAGGGGCGGTCTATACGTCTGTTTATTGCAAAATAAAAGTACATAGTTTTGCAAGAAATTTGTGCAGAATAGCTGCATAAAAAAAGGCTTGCCAGCTCACCCAATAACCTCTACTGTTGAGATTGAGCAGAACTTAACAGTAGGAGGATAAGAAAGGATGCTAGCAATGCCTGAAGTTAATTATATCAAACATTTAAGAGAAGTCGAAGATATGTCAATCTCTGAGATCGCTAAAAAGACAGGTAAAAATTGGAGAACAGCAAAAAAATACGCTGACGGTGAAGTACCAGTAGAATCTCTTCCCTTCCGTCGAAGGGGAATGATGTACGAGGAAGAGTACGGAGAAATCGTAGATTGTTGGCTTGAGGAGGACATGAAGCTTAAGAAAAAAGAAAGACGAACAAACAAGAAGATGTTTGAACAACTTAAAGAAGAGCACGGGTTTAAAGGTTCTTATCGAACCGTTTGTGAGTACATTCAGCATCGCAGACCACAAATAAAAGAAGAAAAAACCACAAGATACGAACGTCTGGAGCACCCTCCGGGCGAAGCCCAAGTGGATTTTGGAAATATGACGGCTGTAAAAGACGGCGCATATAAAGACATCAAAACTCTTATTCTCAGTTTTCCATATAGTAATGCCGCCTTTTCTTATCCCCTGCCGGCAGAAAACTCGGAGTGTTTTCTAGAGGGCTTGAAACAGTTATTTCACCAGGCTGGGGGTGTCCCGACATATTTACGAATTGATAACCTGTCGGCAGCGGTTGTAACGGTAGGCAAGGGAGACAAGAGAAGCTATACGGACTCTTTCTTACGCTTCCAGTCCTATTATGGATTTGAAGTACAACCATGCAATCCCGGTAGTGGACATGAAAAAGGGAATGTAGAGAAAAAGGTAGGCTATACAAGAAATAACTTTTTTGTAACAGCCCCAGTAATGGAGGATTTTTCACAACTGGCCCACTGGCTAGAAGAGAAAATGGTAACCGATCGAAAACGCCCTCACTACGAAAAAGGAGTTCCGATAGAAGAATTGTGGGCTGAGGATCAGAAGCAATTAAAAGCTTTGCCAATCAGTGATCTTCCAATCTTTTCAATCGACTCGGCTACTGTAAATAAATATGGCGAGATTCTAGTCGATAGAGAAAAATTCCTTATTCATAAAGCGAGGATCAAACAGACACTAGTTATTAAAAAGGAATGGGACAAATTCACTTGCTTTTCGAATGACGGTGAAATGATCTATCAAGACTCACGTCCCTATATGATGACCACAAGGCCTATACCATGGGACAACATCTTGGCCGACTGGGAGAAAAAGCCACGTGCTGTTAAGTATTCTCGTTTCTTTAAATACCTGCCCGAAAGAGTACAAACTTATCTTACGATAAAACCTGATGAGATTAAGAAACGGGTGGCAGGCTTAAAAAAACTGCTGGAGGTTCATGCCTTACAAGACATCCATAAATGTTTGGAAATGGAGCAACGTATTGAAAAAGAGCCGCACGAATTGGGTTCCTTATTGGAAGCTCAGAAAGCAACTTATCCGGAAAAATTGTCAGAACCCCATACCCCTTCTGTATTACTAGATTATGAAACGGATTTAAGCATGTATGATCAGAGGCTATGTCCGACCTTAGAAGGGAGGGATAACTGATGATCGCTCGTGATCTGAAAGAAGTCTGTAAAACCCTGCACCTTGCTTATATAGCTGATCAGTATGAAGACATTGTCTTTGAGAATAAAGAACAGTTTTTATGTGATGTATTACTGGCCGAAGTCTCATCAAGACAAGCTGCCAAGGTATCGAGACTAATAAAAAAAGCCAAATTTAGAGAACTGAAATGGTTGAAAGATTATGAATGGAACGACCAGTTGCATCTGCCAGCTACCACGACAAAAGAAGAGATTTGTGACCTTCGTTTCTTACATGGGAAACAAAATTTATTGCTTCTTGGCTCACCAGGAACAGGCAAAACCCATTTAGCGACAGCTCTTGGATTAAAAGCCTGCGAAAAAGGGTTTGAGGTTCGTTTCTTTCGTGTCGCAGATTTGGTAGGACAATTAGAGGAGGCGTTAAAAGAAGGTACTTTACAACGAGTAAAACGTCAAATCGATAAGTGCGATTTACTTATACTAGACGAACTGGGATATGTTCCTTTCCAAAAACAAGGATCGGAATTATTGTTTCATATCATAGCCGACTGTTATGAACATAAAAGTGTGATTGTCACATCGAATTTAGAGTTTGGCCAATGGAATCGAGTGTTTGGAGATAACCGCTTAACTTCCGCTTTAGTGGATCGCTTGGTACACCATGCCCATATCATCGCATTCACAGGTGAAAGTTACCGGCTGAAAAATGCTCTTTCTTCTGTGAAATTGAATGGTAATTAATGTAAAAAAATAAAGCTGCAAGCCTATGTATTTTTCGCTGCAATACTCTGCACTTTTTGCTTGCAAAAAACATACGTCTTATGCTTTTCAACATTTAGCCAAAGAAAAAGGCATTACCACGAGCATGTCCCGCAAAGGAAACTGCCATGATCATGCCGTAATAGAATCGTTTCATTCTTCATTAAAGTCTGAAACATTCTATTCACAAGAAAAACAAAATCTCACTAACTCTATTGTAAAACAAATGGTTCAGAATTACATCTATTATTATAATCAAATTCGAATTCAGGCCAAATTAAACTACCTGTCTCCTATTGAGTTCAGGAAACAGGCAGCATAGGTGTTTTTTCTGTGTCTCAAATAGGTGGGTCAGTCCAGTCTACTATGGAGGGGATTTTTCTATGATATGATGCAAAGTTTAAAAAGAAAGCGGTGGATTTATATTTGAAAGAGGGTATGGGATACAAAGCGGTGGCAAAAGAATTGGGAATAAGTCATTCCATGGTACGTCGATGGCTGAAACTTTTACATAACTGAACCGGATTATTCTAATCGATTTATATAAGCATTTGATCATTCTTCAGTATTTTTGGTTGAGGTTTTCTTCCTGGATCATAAATATTGGGGTTGCATTTTTTTGCTTAATCACATATAGTAAGTAGTAAGTAATAAGTAGTAAGTGATAAGTAGGAAAATCGTAAATACATTTTTAAGGAGGTAAGTCAATTGTTAAAAGATTTAACTATTCCTCAAGAATTTGTATTATTAGCTTTAGACCGTGAAACAAATAAACTAAAATCGATTTTCCGGCAGCATATCGCACTCTATACAGTCATGGCCTGTCTAGTCGAGTTATCTCTAAAAGGAAAGGTACAATTTGAAGACGATAATACAGTAACTATCTTGGATTCTACTCCTACTGGAGATAAGGCCATTGACCGTTTATTAGAAATCATGACTTCGAAAAAACCGAAAAAAGTTAAAAATTGGGCATCTTATTTTTATCAGCATTGGTATAAGCAACGTGAAATTTATAAATTAGTGGTAGAAAGCCTTGTAGAAAAAGATGTTCTAAAAGTGGAAAATACCGAAATCTTGTTTGTCTTACCAAAGAAAAAATATGTAGATGTTGCAAGCACTCGCAATTACATTGTTGAAAAAATCCGTGCTGAATTATTAGAAGAAGGTAATGTGGAAGAGCATACCGTTGTATTAGTATTGTTCTTAAATGCGAAGAAAATGTTAAATGATTATTTTTCTGATTTCGAGCGCAAAGAATTGAAACGAAAAATAGAGCAACTTAAAACAGAAAAGGTATTTGAAACCATTCAATCTATTGATAAAGCAATTCGAAATATGGATGCTGCAATTACTACCAGTGCATCTGCTGCAACATAAAAGGTGAAAGTAAATGGCAAAACGGAGAAGTTTAGAGAAAATCAAGAAATCAGAGTTTGTAAGTATTAGTGAATTAGTTCGACTTTCTGGTGTTCGTTACAGTACCATTAAATTTTATACCGAGGAGGGACTCGTTCCTTTTGAACAGGAAGATACCAGATTGATGAGAAGATATCCTCGTGTGAAAGCACTTGAACGATTGAAAGAAATAAAAAGGTTGAAAGAAGAAGAAGGGCTAACAATAAAAGAAATTAAAGAGAAGCTGTTATAGTTGTTAATTTGGTCAAATGCTGACAAGCTGGGCTCAGATCTGGTTTAGATCTGAGCTCTTTTAATGTAACACACCATTTTGCATAAATTGGAAATATAATTAAATGGTATCGTATTATTTATTAGATAATTTGTGGAATTTTCTTATAGTTGATGAGTTTGTCCAATCTAACTCTTTTTTAAAAACATAACTTAAAAGCAGGGATCGCAATTAGCCGTCCACCAATATTCAAAAATCTCCTTGTCAGAAAGGAGGGATAAAGTGGAACATTTAAGGAGATATCAGGGAGAGCCAGTTGAGGTTATCGATCGTAATGGATGGGTTCATAGAGGAGTAATAGAATAGGTCGATCCAGTACGAGGAGGAATGTTTATTCGCACCGGCTTTAGAAGAAGATTTATCCCATTTTTCTTAATCGCTGCTCTTTTTCTCTTAAGATTTGGAAGACGGCGGGTTTTCTAAAAAACGATAACTAAAAATCTTTGTCTCATCATTTGAATCCACGTTCCTCGATTTGCAAACTTAATAAATGATCAATTGATGGTTTAATCAACACCATCTTTAAAGAGCATATAGGTTCTTTTCAGTTAGCCCATTTTGTCAACAAGCTATAACCTTGCCGTTTGGCAGGGCTTTTTTATTTTAGTGGAATGAATTATTTGGAGGTGATGCCGTGCTTGAAATTGTTGGGAGGCTGCGCTGTCCCATTTGTGTTTTTTGCAAAATAAAAGTGCAGAGAATTGCAAAATCCTTATGCAGTGATATGCAATAGGGCTTTACATGGAGGAGGAGCCATGATAACCTTTTTGGTTTTGCCAAAACTGTTGAAGCTGGCGCTTGGCTAAAGAATCATGGCTACAGAGGATCCACGTCAAGCACTTGATGGATAGATCACATGTATGTATATTTATACAAAATTTTGATAAAGATATACTGCAATACTCTGTAAATTTTTCTTGCAGAAAACAGATTAAACGTCGAGGATATGGATACAGAAATATCCAACGTTTTACTTTGCGTATCCGTATAGAGATCTTTATCACATTTTAATGTAAAAATCAAGTACATCTTTTGGTGGTGAACCAAATAGAAATAAAAAAGGGAATTTTAGGAAAAAACTACTGAAAAATTTTTAGATTATTTTCTTAATTAGGTAATAGAGGCCGATCAGATTGTCTCAAAATAAAAACTCCACTCATACGAGCGGGTCTATTTGTTTGTTAAAAATTGATTATTCAGAACATTCTGATTTAAAATAATAAACAGGGTGCTTTTTATGAACAAAGGTGAAATTTTATTAAAAGAAATTGACTGTGACTTTGAAAAAAATTAAAAAAGCAGATGGAAATATTAGAAAAGTACATCAATGTATGATAAATGTTATAGCTCATCATCAATAGTGTTAGCCCCCCTGTTTAAAAATTGTTCAAAAAAACATGGCCTTTGCGGTCATGTCAATTTAATCGGGGGAAGATTTCAAAAGTTCCTCACGTTCTTTTATTAATTGCTTCAACTCCTCTAAATCATTCAAAGTAGCCTGTCTTCTAATAAAACTTCTGGCCCTTGAACGATTGCTTAAATATTTGGCGTATTCTTTTTTTGCTGTCATTTTTTATTCGCCTCGGTTTGTTTTTTCGGCATTTAATTTATTCCTCACTTTTTTCAAGTGTTCCCGTTTCTTTCTAAGAAATAAATAACGGACGCCTAATAAAACAATGAACACCCATATAACAATAATTAATATTAGTAATATATCCATAATTTTTATGGTATACTTAGGATCGAGAAGGGAGGATTAATCTTCTCTTCTCTGTCTTCTAATTTCTTACTCTAGTTTTTCGATCTCTAATTTCGTCTTTCGGTTGGTGAGCCAGAGTTAACGAAGCGTCAGGATCGAAATAGCTAGAGCAATTATTTTTCCTAAGTCATCCATTTGTTCACCTCCATATGGGTTTATTTTACTATGCATAATAAATAAAGAAAATAAGTAAAGCGATGCAATGAAAAATAAGTAACTTTGAAAATGAAATTAAACATGATATTCTTAATTAGTAAATATAACCAAGTAAGAAAAAAGTTATAAGAATATTTAAAAGTCTATAAACGTTTTATAAGAAACTAAAAAAAATCGAGCGAAAGGATTGTTAGGGGAAGTTGTCTAACAGAAACTAATCCATCAGTAGCTGGTACGAGGACTCTTGAATTTGATCGCAAAGGAATTGGAACCATAAAGAAGTTGTTTAGGCTGACGGGATATAGACGTACATATTTCATTGTTTAATAGGACTTAAACGCCAAGTAACCGTTTAAAAACACGATTCTAAATCAGAAACTCATGTCATGCCTATTGAAAGAAGAGATGAACATGAAATTATGGGAATATAGTGGAAAAAGTGTGATTGTTTATACGAAAGATGGCGAATCGATCAAAGGCTTTGCTACTTATAATGACAAGGAAGATTTTGAAGAAGAACAGGATAGTTTGTCCATTGAATTATCAGATCAACCTATTGCTATTTGTATATACGAAGACGAAATAGATCATATTGAGGTGCTCAGTTAAACGGTCACTATTGATGATGGCCGGCTTACCATGACGTAATGCCCGCTTCAGACAGTTGATGACAAATCCTTTCTCCAGCGTGCTAGTTAACTAGATAACTCGTAATCGATCACTTTGCGGCTGAACCAGTCGATAATGGTAAACAGGTACATAAAGCCCCGTCCCATACGAAGGTAGGTGATATCCACTCCCCACACATGGTTCGGATGAGTGATCTCCCATCCACGGAGCAGGTAAGGTCGGCAGTACTTGGCATGTAGCCTCTTACTAAGGTTGGGTTTAGGGTAAATAGCTTGTATACCCATAAGACGCATGAGACGGTGTACGCGTTTACGATTCGCATCAAATCCTTTCTCACGAAGTTTCGCAGTCATGCGCCTGTAGCCAAAGTAGGGATGAGCTGTATAAAGCATATCCATTTCGTGCATGAGCATGATGTTTTCTGAGCTTTCTGTTTGCCCCTTTGATTGGCGATACACGCTAGTACGATGGATACCTACGCTTGATTTTGATCGATGGGTGATTAATTCGAACATAGCCTTTCGTTCGTCAACAGACTTATTTGAGTCCAGATTTTTTTCAGACAGTCAACTTCAACCATTAACTGACCTACCAATTTCTCTAAATTTTCTTGTTTGGCCTCATATTCTTTACGGATTTTATCCACTTCGCTTGAGCCTTTTTCAAAGACCATCGAGGATCGTTCAACGACTGACCATGACTGGGCTTAATTCATATTTGGCGGCTATTTCATTGACGGTTTGCTCTTCACGCAACACCTCAAGAATCACCTTAGCTTTAAAATCTGCGGTATATCGGTTTCTTTTTTTCATGGTATCATTATAACTTATTTATCACGCTCATGTGTCTCACCTTATGGGAGCATTATACTTTTAAACATTATTTTTGATATTTCACCGAAAGAAAAGGGGCAGTCCATAAAATAAATTTTTAAAATATTCCTTAATTTTGTAATAATTCACTTAGGGATTCTTTAGCCAATTCATTTTTATTATCGAGCTTTAAAATTTCCTTACAAATTTTAATTGCTTCTTCGTCACTAATAAGTTTATCTGGTATGGTATTTAAAAATAGTAAATTTTCTAAACTTCCCACATCTTTTCTATTTGTTAACTCAACAGATCTCAATGCATGATATAGTGCTGAATTATATGCACCTTCCAAATGGATTAATGGATTTACTAATAGGGAGAATGCAAGGTCATGTATTTTACTAGTCTCATTTTCAATTAATAAGTAATTTAAGAAACTATAATAAATAATACTACAATTATTATACGCATTATAAAGAATTTCTTTAGAAAATGTCTTAAAATCTATTGATTCAACTAATCTTTTGGCATCTTCAAAATTATTCGAAAGTATAAGACTATCTAAATTTTTTATCATTACTTATTCACCCACGCATCACTTATTTTTATTTGCCCACGAATTCGTGTAAAGGTAACAGTAACAGTATGGCCATTCATTTTTAAAGTTTTCTTTCTTACAGACTTATACGAAGATTCTTTCCCATAGCGCATCACATGTGAAATTACTTTTGAAACCTCATTCCAGTTGTTTTTCGTTACCTTATGCCAGTTGTGTTTTGATTGCATAATGTAATGAATTTTATTTTTATCTAATTTTGAGACAGAAGACAATACTTTTCCGTAACTATGTCTCTTTACCAAATTGGACTGCTTTTTTTCCGAATTTTTTTATGGCATAGTTAACTCCATATCTTGCAAAAGAAGTTCCGATGAAAGTGACGGTTGAGTTTTGAGGTTACGTTTTTAGAAAGAAGAATGAAAATGTTGAAAAAATTGTTAGTTTGTTTAGCAGGCAAATATGGGAGGTAGTCTATCTGATACTAGCCCACACATCAACACCCCCATCATCATATGATACGAGGAAAATGAATGAAGGGGGAAAAACGATGGAGATACCCGTTAGCGGCTATTTGGTTCATTCTGATGATTCTGATTCGCATCACTCGCATAACTTGTATATTACTACTTGGGACGGTAGGCCTGTACATGTTCACCAATTCTCCGGAGTTACTTCTTTTGATGTAGGCCATAGTCATAAATTTGTTGGTGTGACAGAACCTGCACCAAGTGGTGTTCCACATACACACCGTTATTTTACCTTTACCTCCTTCAATGATGGGCATAGGCATGAGATAAGTGGCGTTACCGGACCGGCTATTCCACTTCCAGGAGGGGGACATTATCACGAATTCTCTGGAGTTACAACAATAAACGGACGAATACCTCACACGCATCAATACAGAGGAAAAACAAGTAGTGAATAAATCTTGATGTGGGGATTTGAAAAAACTCATTCGAAAATTGGATGCGGCGGAACCGAGGTTATAGGCTTAAAAAGGACAAGGTCGTTCTACAGGAATACGAGTCCTCGAGCTGGTGCAGGTAGATTTGACCTTGTCTACTGGCTCAACAGATTCGAAATGAGTATCTCAAGTCACGAAAGATTTACGGAAGCCCAAAAATTACGCAAGAACTACGCAAACAAGGGATTCGTGTGTCTTAAAAGACGGTCGCTAGAATCATGAGCGAAGAAGGCTTGAGATGCATTACTGTCCGTAAATTCAAAGCCACACGAACAGTAACCATCCTTACAACGTATATTCTAATCTATTGAAACAAAACTTCCAAGCAACGGTTCCAAATGAAGTATGGATGGCCGATATTACGTACATTCCTACTGATGAAGGATGGTTGTATTTATTGAGCGCTATAGATTTATATACACGAAAGATCGTAGGTTGGTATATCGATATACGAATGACCAAAGAATTAGTCATCAAAACGTTACAACGGGCTCTAAACAGCGAAAAACCAACGGGACGAGTGATTCATCATTCGGATCGTGGAAGCCAGTATGCTTCGAATGACTATCAGCGACTTTTACAGGAACATCATTTTCAAGTGAGCATGTCGAGACGTGGGAACTGTTACGACAACGCTTGTATAGAGTCGTTTCATAGCCTCATCAAGAAAGAGTTTATTTAGCTGAATCGATTCCGCACGCGGAAAGAAGCGAAACAAGACATTTTTGAGTATATCGAATGCTTTTACAACCGTAAAAGAAGTCATTCTGCTCTTGGCTATGTATCGCCATGTGAATTTGAAGCTGCATATTACGCTAACCAGAGAAAAGTAGCTGCATAAATTCAGCTATTTCTCTCTGTTAACGTGTCCGTTTTCTTGGCATAAACACCAAACTTTCCTAACAGGAATGCTTCTATTTAATTGTATTACCGCCATCTATTACAATGTTCTCCCCTGTAATGAAGTTTGCTGCATCACTAGCTAAAAATAGTGCAACAGCAGCTACTTCTTCAGGATATCCGAAACGACCAAGTGGAATTTCTTTCTTTGCCTTTTCTCCCTTTTCACCACTCCATGCTTTTTTACCTAATTCAGTTAAGATAACTGTCGGGGAAATAGCGTTTACATTAATTTTAAATTGTGCCCATTCATAAGCTAAAACTTTAGTCATTCCAATTACGCCGGCTTTACTTGCACAGTAAGCAACATGATTATCCAATGCGATGAGTGCTGCCTGTGAAGCTAAATTAATAATTTTTCCCCCATGACCTTGTTCAATCATCACATTGCCGATTTTTTGTGACATTTTAAATGTACCGGTTAGATTAATGTCAATCGTTTTTTGCCAATAATCATCGCAAATTTTTTCAGCATCATCAAGTAAAGCAATGCCAGCACAGTTTACAAGAATATCAATTTTCCCAAAGTAATTTTTCGCCATTTGTATTGCTTGGTCCATGCTATCATTATTTGTTACATCACAATAAATCCCGATTGCTTTTTCATCATTAATTTCTTTTGCGATATTACTTACATTTTCTTTTAAATCGAAAATTGCAACCTTTGCTCCCTTTTCAAGAAACAGTTCTGAAATTGCTTTTCCGATCCCGCTAGCACCACCAGTTACGATTGCAATTTTATCCTTAATGTTAAAGTTTTTATCATATCCTTGAAAAGACATGAATACCATCCTTTCTTTTTTATAATATTAAAAATAAAAAATATTAATTTTCGCTTTTTTATGCATTTTATTTCATTTTTTATTATTAGTCAATAAATGAAGGTAGTATATTTTCATAACGAAACAAAAAATAAAAATAAATAAATATTATTGACAAAAAAGAAAAGTAAGTGATAAAATAAAACCACCAAATGAAAGCGATTGCATTTTTTTCTTTTCTTTTATTTGTAAATATTTACTTTTAAATGACGATTAAAATTTTTGGAAAGGGGATAAATAATAATGAAATTAACAGCTATTAATAACAAATCGCAAAATTTTGAAATTCCAAAAACAATGAAGGCAGTTGTTGCTTATGCACCAGGAGATTATAGATTAGAAGAAGTAGAGACTCCCAAAATTGAAAACGATAAAGAGATAATTGTAAAAGTGGAAGCTTGCGGTATTTGTGCCGGTGATGTAAAAGCATTCTATGGAGCGCCAAGTTTCTGGGGAGATGAAAAACAGCCTCCTTATATTAAAGCGCCTATGATTCCAGGACATGAATTTATTGGACAAATTGTTCAAAAAGGTGATGCTGTTACAGATTTTGAAATTGGTGATCGCGTAATTTCCGAACAAATTGTCCCATGCTGGGAATGCCGTTTTTGTAAGCGTGGTCAATATTGGATGTGTGAAAAACATGACCTTTACGGATTTCAAAACAATGTAAACGGCGGAATGGCGGAATACATGAAGTTTACAAAAGAAGCAATTAACCATAAGGTTCCGAAAGATCTACCAATTGAAAAAGCTATTTTAATAGAACCATATGCTTGTAGCTTACATGCTGTACAACGTGCGCAGATTGAATTAGGAGATGTCGTTGTACTTTCCGGAGCCGGTACATTAGGTTTAGGAATGATAGGTGCAATTAAGAAATCCGGGGCCAAAACATTAGTAGTTTTAGATCTAAAAGAAGATCGTTTAGAGTTAGCAAAAAAATTTGGTGCCGACATTGTTATGAATCCGACTAAAGTTGACGTAGTACAAGAAATTAAAAATATGACTGACGGCTACGGTTGTGATGTATACATTGAAGCTACAGGTCATCCTTCTTCCGTTGAACAAGGTCTTCTTGCCATTAGAAAATTAGGTCGTTTTGTTGAGTTTAGTGTATTTGGCAAACCTGTAACAGTTGACTGGAGTATTATCAGTGACCGTAAAGAGCTTGATCTTTTAGGATCACACTTAGGACCTTATTGCTACCCGTTGGTTATTGAAGGAATTGCTAACGGTGATTTCCCAACTGAAGGTGTTGTAACTCATAAGTTACCGCTTGAAGAATTTGAAAAGGGATTTGAATTGATGGAAAAAGGGGAAAAATCTTTGAAAGTCATTTTAGTGCCGTAATGTCTTTCAGAGAAAAAGGGGGGAAATTAATGACAAATTTAACGAAAAAACAGTCGTTTTTGGATCGTATTGGTATTCCTTCTCATCTGTTTTGGGGATATGTTGGAGTTTTAATCTTTATGATGGGTGACGGATTAGAACTTGCTTGGATAAGTCCCTATCTCGTTGATCGTGGGCTTACCGTCCAACAAGCTGCCGGTCTTACAACCGCATATGGAGTAACGATTGCGATTGGGGCATGGTTTTCGGGTGTATTGGTAGAAGCCATAGGTCCACGAAAAACAATGTTGCTTGGTGTGTTGACTTATACTATAGGTCAAGTACTATTTCTAACTATTGCGTTACCTGAATTACATTACGGTTTGATGATCCCTACATATGCTGTTCGGGGATTTGGCTATCCATTATTTGCCTACGCATTTTTAGTATGGATTACTTATCGGACACCTAGCTATCAATTAGGGAAAGCTGTTGGTTGGTTCTGGTTTGTGTTTACTGGCGGATTAAGTGTACTGGGGGCATATTTCTCCAGTTGGGCCATACCGGTTATTGGCCACATAGGTACTTTATGGGTAGCACTTGTATTTATCGCATTTGGAGCATTTTTAGCGGTAGTTGTGAACCGCGACCAAATTGATGTTAAAAAAGTGGATGAATCTAAGAAAGAAAATAAATTGAAAGAGCTATTAAATGGTATTTTAATTGTCAAAAAAGAGCCGAAAGTTGGAATTGCCGGGATTGTACGTGTTATCAACCAAGCTTCTCAATATGCTTTTCCGTTGTTTTTACCGATTTATTTGGGAAAACAAGGAGTTAGTACAACCGTTTGGTTGAATATTTGGGGAACAATTTTTATTTCTAATATCGCTTTCAACTTAATCTTTGGATATGTTGGTGATAAGTTAGGGTGGAGAAGAACGGTTAAATGGTTTGGTGCTGTAGGTTGTGGTGTATTCACATTAATGCTATTCTACACACCATATTTCTTTGAAGAAAATGTATTTCTAGTCGGTCTAGCAGGTATACTTTGGGGAGCTTGTTTAGCTGGATTTGTTCCACTATCAGCTTTAACTCCTTCTTTAGTTGGTGACGGAGATAAGGGAGCTGCAATGTCAATTTTAAACTTGGGGGCTGGTTTATGTGTTTTTGTCGGCCCTGCAATAGTAACACTATTCTATGATGCTCTTGGCGTTAAAGGTTTAATGTGGTTATTAGCTGGATTATACTTTATAGCGGCTATTTTAACAAACTTTTTAAAACTTCCTGATGAAACGGTCAAAAAAGTATCTAAGAATGTAAAAGAAAAAATAGTTTAAAAACTAAAAATAGTAGTACTATTAAAAAGAAAAGGATTAGCATTAATAATAGTATCATTAATCAAAGGAGTGTACGTCTGTGAAGAAACTGATAAATGATCCGAAAAATGTTGTAGAAGAAATGATTGAGGGCTATGTAAAAGCCTATCCAGACTATGTTAAACAACTACCTGAAAATAAACGAGCAATAGTTACAACACGTAAAACTCGAGAAGGGAAAGTAGGTATATTAATCGGAGGGGGTTCTGGTCATGAACCAGCCTTTATGGGTTATGTTGGTGAGGGAATGGCAGATGGTGTAGCAGTTGGCAATATTTTCGCCTCTCCATCTCCAGAACCAATTTTGGCAGTAACAAAAGCAATTGATAAAGGAGCAGGGGTCGTCTATTTATACGGTAATTATGCAGGTGATGTAATGAACTTTGGTATGGCAGCTGAAATGGCTGAATTGGATGAGGATATATGTGTAGGTACTGCTATAACAACTGATGATGTGGCATCTGCGCCAAAAGAAGAAAAGGGAAAACGCCGTGGGATTGCAGGTGAATTCTTTGTATGGAAAGCAGCGGGTGCAGCAGCTGATTTTGGTTATAATTTAGACGAAGTTGTTCGGGTTGCAAAAAAGGCAAATGAAAATATTCGATCAATGGGTGTTGGTTTAACACCATGTTCATTACCTCAAACCGGTAAACCAAGTTTTGAAATTGGTGATGATGAAATGGAAATTGGACTTGGACACCATGGGGAACCGGGGATAGAAAAAGGTCCGCTTAAACCGGCAGATGAAGTAGCAGATCGCTTAGTTAATGAAATTTTAGAAGATATCGAAATCGAAGAAGGGGATAAAGTGGCTGTCTTAGTAAATGGCCTTGGTTCTACACCATATATGGAACTCTTTATTATTTTTCGTCGAGTTGAAAAATTATTAAGTGAACGTGGGATTAAGATATATCGTTCATATGTTGGAAATTATATTACTTCATTAGAAATGGGTGGCTGTTCAATTACATTAATGAAATTGGATGAGGAATTGGAAAAAATGATTGATCATCCAGTTAATACACCAATGTTTGTACAGAAATAAGTAAGGAGGTCTCTAAATGGAATTTACAGCAAAAGATTTCATGCGCTATTTTAAAGCAGTTGTAGATGTAATAGAAGAACAAAAAGACTATCTGTGTGAATTAGATCGCAAACTAGGTGATGGTGACCATGGTGTAACAATGTCCATAGGCTGGCAAGCTGTAAACGAAAAATTAGAAAATGAATTAGCAAATGAAGAAGATCCCGCTAAAGTAAATACAACTGTCGCCAAAACGTTCTTAAATGCAGTCGGATCATCTGTTGGTCCTTTATATGCCACAGGTTTTATACGTGGTGCAAAAGTCATAAAAGGGAAAACAGTGATTAATGATCAAGATTTAGCGGAATATTGGATAGCTTTTGGAAGAGGGATTCAAGAACGCGGTGGTGCACGGGTTGGTGAGAAAACAATGGTTGATACGCTAGAACCTTTTTTAAACGAACTTGAAGCAAAGGTTAAAAAATCCGGTGACTTTGTTGGTGCATTTACATCTGCTGTGCATCAGGCCAAAAAAGGAATGGAATCTACAAAAGATTTGCTATCGAAAAAAGGACGTTCTAGCCGGTTAGGAGATCGTTCAATTGGAGTTCAAGATCCGGGAGCAACTTCCTGTTATCTTATATTAGAAACATTCTTAAATTATGTAAATAATAAGGTAGAAAAAGTCGGTTAAAAAGCAACACAAATGAATCCATTCTTATTATTTAATGGCACCTTTATTGTATCAAATGTAATAAAGGTGTCTTTTTCAAAAAGAAAATACACCTTTCACTTTATAAATCTTTTAAATGGATAAAATGGATATATAAAAACATAATTTTTTATTATAAGATTCGAATTCTAGGAAAAAACAATAAAAAATAAAGATTTATCATTAAATTTTGTGATTTAGACAAACAATGAAAGCTCTTCTGAGATCCCGATTTTTGAATCCTTTTTAGGATAGAATGATTTCCTGGAGTAGTCTATACCCTTCATTCCATGAGGTAGCCCAGATAATAGAAAATTAAAAAGGTGAAATCTCCCAATATTTCTTATCTAGGGAAGCAAATATAAGATTAAAAATAGAGCATATTACAGAAATTTAGAACGTTTTCGATTGTATTTCTTGAATGTGCTGGATTTACTTAACAACAGACGTTCTGCCCTCTCCTTCCTCATCATTTTTTGTGATTGTATTTTGAAGGGATGAAGAAGGAGAGGTCTGCTTGTATCTTAAACTATCCAACTTATTATAAGAATTTTAATTAATTACAAAAAATGTTGATTAAATATAATAAAAAAGTAATCGTTAAACTTTGCACATTTTCTAGGTCTGATTATATTATGAGATAATCTCCTCATGAATCTATAGTATTGTGAAGACAAAGAAGGAAAATTTTTCAATCCATTTTATTATCTTTGCTATCTGTTTAAGAAATTTCTAAATCAAATATAGATAAGAATGATCGATACGGACGCCTTGATCAGCTACTTCCATGCATAGTCAGAAACGATCCCATTATATTGTCGTGTTTTTAATAACCTTACATCCAAATAATACATCCTTACTCTGATAAACAGGTTGGATTATTTTACTCTTACATAAAAAAGAGATGCAGCCAAAAATAATAATATTATGCACCTCTATTTTGAAAAATTTTTATAAAATTTTTATGTTATAATTAATCAGCTGATTATATAAATCGCTTGAAATATTTTGATCAGTAATTAATGTATCAATTTCCTCACAAGTAGCAAAGGTTGCAATTGAACTTGTTCCGATTTTTGATGAATCCAATAGGGCAACAACTTTGTTTGCCTTTTCAACCATCACTCTTTTTAATTCAACTTCATACACATTAAAATCGGTAAGTCCCTCTTCAACTGTAAAACCACTAGCTGATGTAAACAATGTATCAATATTAATTTTGTCCAACACGCTTTTACCAAGGAGTCCTTCGATTGCCATGGATCCCATTCTTGCGATACCGCCGATTAATATAACATTAATTACCGGGTTCTCCTTTAGTTCCAATACTTGAGAAAGGCCGTTTGTTACGACTGTAATATGTTTGTTTGACCCACGTAAAAGCCGAGCTAATTCAAGAGATGTTGTACTCGCATCAAGAAGTATACAATCTTTATGAGAAATTAAATCAATTGCCTTTTTAGCAATGGCAATTTTGGATTCTCGGTTTTTCTTTTCCCTCTCAGAGAAACTCTTTTTTGCAGGAAGATCTTCATTCAAAACAGCACCGCCATGTGTACGAGTTAAAAGCCCCTCTTCTTCTAATATGTTTAAATCAGCCCGTAATGTCGCCTCGGAAACGTTTACATATTTAGCTAAGTCTTTAACAGTTACTCTTTTTTTCTCCCGTAATATATTTAAAATTAACTGTCTTCTTTCTGTCGCAAATAATTTATTCATTTTTTATCCCTCCTAACCTACATAAATTGTATCAATAACGTTTCATTAATAAGTAAAAGTAATTAAAAACAAATAAAAACAACCATAATAATACTTATATCAGTTTAAACAATTATTTGCAATATGGCAAGTAAATAAAAATTTAAAAATAATAAAAAGTTTTGTTTATATTATCGAAACGAAAATAAACGAAAATAAAACTTGAAAATAAAAAGTAAATATAATAAAATGATAATGGATAGTAAAAAATAAAAAAATTAAGATGAATTTGAAAGGGGAAACAAATATGAAAATTGGAATCGGATGTGATCATAATGGTTTTGAATTAAAAGAAATAATAAAAAATTTTATAGAGGAATTAGGACATGAGGTTATAGATTACGGCTGTTATTCGATAGATGCAATTGATTATCCTGACGTTGCATTTAAAGTGGCAGAAGGGGTCAACAAAGGGGAGATAGAACGCGGTATTCTTATTTGCGGTACAGGAATTGGTGTATGTATTGCTGCGAATAAATTTCCGGGTATCCGTGCAGCATTAGCTCATGATGTCTATTCCGCTGAAAGGGCACAGTTAAGTAACGATGCGCAAATTCTTACAATGGGTGCACAAATTATTGGACCGGAAGTGGCAAAGAAAGTTGTATCCGCTTACTTAAACGTTGAATGGCAAGGCGGCTCTCAACGGAAGATAGATAAAATTGTAAAGAAAGAAAAACAATTTTTAACCGAACAAGGTCAACAAGCTATTGCCGGTTCATGTGGTTGCTAAATATGTCATTGTTTTATTTAAAAAGGGGTGGACGTCAGTGCATCGATTAATGTTCGATTTTTTAAATGTGACTGAAACAGCGGCATTGGCTTCGTTTGCATGGGTTGGAAGCGGGAATAAGATGGAAGCGGACAGAGCAGCAACAGAATCAATGCGTACCTTGTTAAATCAGATCCCCATGTCCGGTACAGTAGTGATTGGTGAAGGTGAAATAGATGAAGCACCAATGCTTTATATTGGAGAACGGGTCGGTAATGGAAGCGGTCCTGAAATTGATTTAGCCGTCGATCCAATTGATGGCACAACTCCAACCATAAATGGTCAAAATGACGCTATAGCCGTTATCGCCGCGACTCCTAAGGGCGCTTTGCTCAATGCTCCGGATATGTATATGGAAAAAATCGCTACCGGACCTAGAGCAAAAGGTATAATTGATATCAATCAATCATTGGAAGATAATTTATATGCTGTAGCGGAAGCAAGTGGAAAGCAAGTAAATGAATTAACAGTCATTATTCAAGGAAGGGAACGCCATCAAGGAATGATAGATAGTATTCGTAGTCTTGGTGGGAAGGTACTTTTATTTGAAGAAGGTGATGTTATTCCTGCGATTTCCACATGTGTAGAACATTTAAATATTGATATGTTTATCGGCATTGGAGGTGCTCCTGAAGGAGTTTTGGCAGCTGTCGGTATAAAAAGTTTAGGCGGTGATATGCAGGCTAGACTCCTGCCGAGAACAAAAGAGGAGTATGAGAGATGTAAAAAAATGGGGTTATCAGATCCTGAACAAGTGCTTATCCTTAACGATTTAGTCAATGCTGATGATTGTCTTTTTATTGCAACGGGTATTACAAACAACATGTTAATAAGAGGGATTCGTCAAGACAAAAATAAGTTTATTACTCATTCATTATTAATTAACGGAAGAGATAAAAAAATGCGATATACCGAAACTGAGCATTTTTTCACAAGAAAGGCAGCTCTAACAGTATAAGGAGGTAGTAACATGAAATTTTTCCTTGACACAGCTAATATTGAAGAGATAAAACGAGTAGCAAGTCTTGGATTAGTCGACGGTGTAACGACAAATCCGACAATTATTGCCCGCGAAGGAAGAGATTTTAAGGAAGTTATTAAAGAGATTTGTAGTATTGTGGACGGACCAGTTAGTGCTGAAGTTATCGGGTTGACTACCAAAGAAATGGTGAAGGAAGCACGTGTATTGGCCGGTTGGGCGCCTAATGTTGTTGTAAAAATTCCGATGACTGAAGCGGGATTGGAAGCGGTTAATATTCTTTCGAAAGAAGGAATCAAAACAAATGTTACTTTAATTTTCACAGTTGCCCAAGGCTTAATGGCTGCTAAAGCCGGTGCCACTTATGTAAGCCCCTTCGTAGGGAGACTTGATGATATCGGTACAGATGGTCTTCAATTAATTAGAAGTTTAAAAGTCGTACTTTCCAATTACAATTTTAAAACAGAAATTATTACGGCAAGTGTTCGTAGCCTTGAACATGTCGAAGAAGCAGCAGTTGTCGGTGCTGATATTGTAACAATCCCGGGTAACCTATTCCCCAAACTATGGGGACATCCATTAACAGATAAAGGAATTGAACGATTTTTAGAGGATTGGAAGAAAGTTCCGATAAAGGGTTAATTTTATTTGAAAGAAAAGGGCAATCGGAAGTTGACCGATTGCTCTTAGGCATTTATAAAATGTAAGGAGGAACACCAATGGTCAACACAGTTTCCATAGAACAATTATCCATTAATACAATTCGTACTTTGTCCATTGACATGATCGAAAAAGCCAACTCCGGACATCCCGGATTACCGATGGGGGCGGCTCCGTTGGCTTACGTTCTTTGGACGGAATTTATGAAACATATCCCGAAAAATTCAAAATGGTTCAATAGAGATCGCTTTGTTTTATCAGCAGGTCACGGTTCGGCACTTTTGTACAGTTTACTTCATCTTTCCGGTTATAACGTAACAATGGATGATTTGAAAAACTTCCGTCAATACGGTTCAAAAACACCGGGTCACCCCGAAGTGCATCATACAGACGGCGTGGAAGCAACAACAGGCCCATTGGGACAAGGAATTCGGATGGCTGTTGGAATGGCGATGGCAGAAAGATTTTTGACAAGTAAGTATAATAAAGAAGATTTGTCGGTTATTGATCATAATACATATGCCCTTGTCGGTGACGGCGACTTGATGGAAGGGATCTCTCACGAAGCCGCGTCGCTTGCCGGTCACTTAAAATTAGGCAAACTTATTGTTTTATATGATTCCAATGATATTTCCCTTGACGGTGACTTAAACCGCTCTTTTTCCGATCAAACGGCAAAACGTTTTGAAGCATACGGATGGCAAGTTTTACGAGTAGAAGACGGAAATGATACGAAAGAGATTTATGATGCGATTAAAAAAGCCCGGGAAAATACGGAACAACCGACATTAATTGAAGTAAAAACCGTGATCGGTTACGGTTCGCCGAATAAAGCCGGTAGGTCCAAAGTTCATGGTGCACCGTTAGGTAAAGAGGAAATACAATTAACGAAAAAATTTTACGGTTGGAATCATCCGGATTTCCATGTGCCGGAAGAAGTTTATGCAGATTTTCATAAGAAAATAGTTGAGCCGGGCAAAACTACTGAGGATGCTTGGAATCAATTGTTTACCACTTATAAAGAAAAGTACCCGGAACTTGCCGCAGAATTGGAAGCAGCAATAAACGGAGAGCTTCCGGCCGATTGGGATCAAAAATTGCCGGAATTTACACCAGGTTTTGATACTCTTGCAACACGTGTGTCTTCCGGAAAAGTGTTAAACGCCCTTGCGAAAAACGTACCATACCTATTTGGCGGCAGTGCGGACCTTGCAGAATCAAACAAAACTTACTTAAACGGAGAAGGTGACTTTTCTGCCGAAAATTATGCCGGACGGAACATTTGGTTTGGTGTTCGCGAATTCGGTATGGGTGCGGTATTAAATGGAATGGCACTTCACGGCGGGGTGAAAGTGTACGGAGGAACATTCTTAGTATTCAGTGACTATTTAAAACCGGCCATTCGTTTGGCAGCTCTTATGAACGTACCGGTTACGTATGTGTTTACCCATGATTCCATTGCTGTCGGTGAAGACGGTCCGACTCATGAACCGATTGAACAATTAGCCGGATTGCGTTCCATTCCAAATCTTTTGGTTATACGCCCTGCAGACGGTAACGAAGTCCAAGCGGCATGGCGCCTTGCCCTTGAAAGTAAAGATCAGCCAACCGCATTAATTTTAACAAGACAAAACTTGCCGACATTGAAAGGTACGCAAGAGCTTGCTTATGAAGGGGTAAAACGCGGTGCTTACGTAATAAGTAAAGGAGAAAAAGAAGTACCTGATGCATTGTTGATTGCGACTGGTTCTGAAGTGCAGCTGGCTGTCCACGCACAAAAAGCATTGAAAGAAAAAGGAATTGAAGTTAATGTGATCAGTATGCCGTCTTGGGATCGATTTGAAAAACAAGATGAGACTTATAAAAATGAAGTGTTACCAACAACGATAAAAGCAAGAGTCGCAATTGAAATGGCTTCTCCGCTCGGGTGGAAAAAATATGTCGGCGACCACGGCATCGTAATGGCAATCGACACATTTGGTGCATCCGGAAACGGCAATAAAATCATTGAAGAATACGGCTTTACGGTTGAAAATGTTGTTAATCAAGTTGAGCGGTTAGTAAAATAAATGTAGAAATTTTATGGCAAAAGAGTCGGACGGATGTCCGATTCCTTTTTTTGTGCGCTAGGGTAAAAGTCCTAATCTGTGATAGTAGAAGTAGCGGTTAGCTTAACTCAAGGATCTGAACGGAAGATGTTTGTAGTGATAAGGAATTTGCAGGAAACGAGCGACGCTCTGGAAATAAGCCGAGCGACGGTTATGGGAATATTAGGTATCTAGGATAATATAAAAATCATAATAATGAGATGGGAAAGAGCGAGAGTAAGTACTATCGTTTAAAAGCAAGGGCATTTTTATAAGCTTGCCTTTGCTCAGCGAATCGAGGTGTACAAGTCATGAATTTTGAGTAGTTGATATTTAACCATTTATCGCTTGCCATAACATTAAAAATACATCGGTGTCAACCAGGACTTAATGGATCGGGCCAGATGAATAAATCGGTCTTTTCTGTCAGTATTGTTCAACTATTGAACACGATAGTTGAAGTAAAATTATCACAATCTTTTTAAATCTTACCGTTTGAACAAGTACCTTTTCTTCTTTTACTCTTTTGTTTAGTAAAAAGTCTAAAAAACAATTGAAAGAGGAAGAAGCAGTTAGTTGAGTAAAATAAGAATTGAAAATAAAAAAGCACCCATTTATGCATAAGTTAAATGGTGCTTCCAAGTATTTGAAATATAAGTTAATTTCAACAATTGTTCTTTAATCGTTTATAGTAAGAAAATAAAGAATAGAATAGGGGGATGTATCTTCCAAAGTACAAAAATTATTCTACTATTGTTGAAATCTGCCAGGTTATGCCGAATTTATCTCTAACTTGTCCATATGATGGACTCCAGTGAGTTTCTTGAAGTGGCATGATTACTTCGCCACCTTCCTGAAGTTTTCCAAATACTTCTTTTGATTTTTCTACATCATTTAAAGTGATCGCTACTTCAACTTGTGAACCAAGTTGGTATGGTTGACCTGGAAATGTATCAGATAGCATAAGAAACGTATTTCCGACTCTTAATTGTGCATGTATTACTCGATCTTTTGCTTCAGCAGGAAGAGCGAATTCTGGGTTTTCAGGCAATTCACCGTAAGTTTGAACTCCCAGAACTTCTGCATCCAGTGCATTTTCATAAAATTTCACTGCTTCTTTCCCATTACCATCCATTCTTAAATAAGCATGAACTCCTAAAATCATAAAACACACCTCTTTTTTTCAATTTTTCATCATAATCACCAACAAGAACATATATTCGTAATAATATCACATATTGCATGTGTATGGAAGCACCAGATTAAAACAGAGTCAGTCAAGACTTTGTGGGAACTTTTTTGATTCGCTGAAAACAGATGTAAGTCATAGGTTAGCGAACCATTTTTTTGAATTTCATCCGTGAGCGCTTTCGGACTCTCATCCCTTGCCATGACGGACGAATATGTGGTAGCTAACATTATTGCCAAGTTTTCGAAAGTGCTTTCTTCTTTTTTGCCAAAATCACAAAAAGTGGTGATGAATCAAATTTTTTAAGGGGATCATTTTAATTGAAAAACATTTTATTCGTTGTTTTATTAGTATTCTTGGGGGATGCAGTACGAGCAACAAGGATGTAACGGCTGATGCTGATGAATCATCATCCACTTCTCTTAAGGTAGCTGAGGAAGAAGAGGGAAAAGAGGTTATTGAAAACAATGATGGTGAAAAGCAAAAAAATGACTCTAAACGGAAAGCGATGTAAAAGAAAATGTAACTGAGGAAAGTGATGATCAAGAAAAAGGGGAAGAAGTTTTAAAAGAAAATGTAACTAATGAAACGAATGAGAAAGAAAAGGAACCAGAAATGCAGTTCAAAATGAGAAAGCAACAAAAGAAAATAGTGAAAAAGAAGAAAGACAAGAGGAGAAACCTTTAAAAAAGTTGAAAACCAAATTGATAACGATTTTATAAAGAATAACTTAAAGATAGGGATGACTCAAGAAAAAGTAAAGAATTTATTAGGGGAACCAAAAGCTATTGGTACTAGTGCTTTGGAAAGTCATAAAGTATGGAGACATGGTTATGTAACCAAAGAAGGCTATGTTTTTGGGGAACAGAAGGATTTTCAAGAAATGGGGATTCGATACGGTGGATGAAAAAGGTCTAAAAAATGGAGATTTGCGAATGGAATTTGTTCATATTATGGACAGATGAAGGAATTATAAATTATTTTTCTAACTTATTATATTGATGAAAACAATAAACGCAAGGAATATCGTGTGTTTGAGGACGGAACAGTTAAGCAAACAGAACTTTAAATTTAGTAAAGATAAAAATAATAGAAGAATTTTACTTAGTTCTTCCAATATTTTTGGAATGAAAGTTAAAACTATAAAAAGCATTGATATTTATAAATATATAAGGATTTTCTTTTGAAAAGCAAAAATAAAAGCAAGTACAGAATCAACACTAAAGTACACTCTTGGGAACAAGAACACACAATATTAATACTGAAATAACAACATGTTTATTGTGTTTTTGGCATTAAAAAAATGTGGTTGCATTTGGACGACCACACTTTTTTTATTTTGCACAATGATTAGTCCAACAAATGAAAAACAGGATTTGAAATTATAGATATACCAATATGAACACTCTTTCGGGTGTTTTTCTTTTTTGGGCAGGAAATCGACACATTTTGTCGAATTGAGTAGACCAAAAGGAGGTTGGTTTAAAATGAAAAAGTTTTTTCAATGTGCCAAAGATCAAGCAATCTGGATTTATTCAGGTATAGCCTGTGCTGTGTTGATCTTATTTCTAAAATAGAATTTAAAACAATAGTATCCTTCGGGGTGCCTTTTTATTTGGAGGAATGACGAACTGTATATATTTGTATCCTTCGTAGGAAGTATCATTAAGATTTTGAGAGTTATTGGATTAGCTTTCACAAATTGTATTTTTTGTATTCCTTGAAAGATGGAACGGAACGTTTTAACGATTATATTGAGAGCTTGTTGAAGAAAGAGATGGACAGAGACTAGTCAATGCATACGGAAGGTTGGCTTTATCTAGCTAGTATTATGTTTGTTTTCAAGGAAAATAGTCGGCTGGCATATAGACTGTTCCATGAAAAAGGAGCTACAGATTAACTAAATTTGTGATTTAACATTATATCTTATTCAATTAACGTGGCGGGATAGTTTAAGAGCTAACATTAAAAATACGAAGAAAGACAGGATGAGCTGTAAATGGAAAAAGTAATAAAGGTAATTTTTAGTATTAGTTTCATATTTTATTTATTAGCACTGGTAATGCTGTTATTTGTAGGAGTTATGTTTGTGGGAATTAGAGGTCATATATGGACAGACTTATCGTTAATAGAATATTTAAGGAGTTCTTCAAATTTCGTTCCATTTAAAACTATTAGTACATATATTACGGCAATGTTTGACGGAAGTTTGAATATAAGTATACCTATAAAAAACCTCTTTGGTAACTTAATTATGTTTTTACCAATGGGAATTTACCTACCTTACTATATTAAAAAGATAAACAAGGTAGGTGGATTTACGTTCTCGATGATTATATTGTTATTTGTTATTGAAGTAACACAATTAGTTACAAGAAGAGGAAGTTTTGATATTGATGATTTTATACTTAATATGGTAGGTGCTTTGATAGGTTTTGGTATTTGGAAAACAAAAATAGTTCAGAGGTTACTTAAATAGATGTCTCTTACTCTTCAACTAAAGGGGGCTTTAGGTGAATAAGACTAAACTACGATATATAACTTCCAGATAATTGGAAGTTCTGCTTTTTTATATAAAATCAACATTAAACTTTAACATAGCCATTTTTAAAAGGCCACCAAACGATAGCGCGGTAGCTGCGAAAAAAAATTTATAAATTTTTGTGTCTACTTTATTGACCTAATATCAAATCTCCAGTGAATAGTTGTAAAAATATATAAAGAAAAAACGCCTCTCTCATCATTTTTCCAGCACCTCGTATCAAATGTAATTATCTCAATTTTTTACTATAAATTTAGAAAGCCGTTTTGCGCCAACATATACTGCGTGAATAGATAAATACCCGAAAAACAAAAATAGGGAAACATAAAGACGACCTTTTTCTGTCATTACAATTTCATTAGATAGAAGAGAATAAATGAACACATACAAATAGAAAAAGGCGAGCATGAGAAGAGCTTCGGAAATATAACCAAGAATTCCTTTTGCACGGTTTAACACGGCGGAAAATATCATATCCATGATCACTGTAATAAAGAGAGTAGTTACAAAAAATTTGAGAACAATTTTTATAGAAGATAGGGTTCCCGATGCATGAATATGAACATCGTTTGTCCATGAAATAAGATGCATTACAAAATAAAAAACAAGAAAAGGAAAAGAAATAATGGCTAAGCACATGAAAGATACAACTGTTTTAGCAAAGATGTGATCTGCCAAAGAATATTTGCTTCTATCTTTCTTTTTCATAATATGAAAAATTCCTCTCTAATTTATTTATTAGAAACGGGAATCGATTTTCCAGATGTTGATTTAACAAAATTAGAAGAAAGTTCGCAAATGCCTCCGTATCAAAACTGGAGGAAATATTAAATTCTTCATAATTAGGACGTTCTACTTGAAGGGTTCAGTTGCTGCTGCAATTAGAGAGTGGCTAAGAGCACTATAGTTGCAAAACCGCATGTAACGAAAGTATGAAAAGCTGTAAAAAGGTATAAAATTATGAAAAAAATATTGGTACTAAGACAACGATTTTTGTTTTAAATTATAAAGAAGGAAATAAGCGGACAACTAAAATTAGAAAGCATCATATTAATCCCAAATGGGGAGACAAAAAAATAGAGGTGCTTGCTTATGATACAATATAAATTTGACATTGAGAAAAACCGTTCGAAAGAGATATTGGAAAATATTATAAATCAATTGTTTCCTCAAAAAAGAATAATCTATGCAATGATTCCTGATTACTACGATGACTTCCTTTTAGAGCTTTCTCCAAAGTTTGTAACAATCAAAAACATTTTGGATGAAAAATATTCCTTTCCGAAAACAGAATACATATTAGGTTATGCAGAGGCTGAAGACTTGTCCTTAGTTTATGAATTTTATGAGCGAGCCAGCGTTATTCCATTTGTTGTTGCAAGTCAAGATATTCCATTCTCCGCTGGCAGAGAAATTGTTGATTTCGAAAAATTTTATGGTTACTTTAAAACGAATCTTATTTCTCACTTGACGATAGGTTATGATCAAAAGTTTTTAACCTTTTACAAAAATGAACCTTTACAGCATTAAAATTTTATCTAGCTTTAAAAGCACACTAATCCAAGATGAACTGCTTCCTTTCAAACAGAACGTGGAAACAATCAGCGGTCTCGATCCTAAACTTCGAATGACTAAGACCATAAAGGGATCGACTGCATTAAGATTGGAGTCGCTAGTCTTGATCCGCAGGACTAAGGCCGTTTAATCATTTTTGATAACGATGGTTATGGTAAATTTGATTTATTCGTCAACTAAATTTTTTCACATTTGATGCTAGTCAAAAAATGTAAATGGAAACAGAGATTCGAGGTGTCCAAATCGGCCAACAAGCAGCCGATATAAATTATCAGACTGGATCTTTATTTCTTTTGCCATTTACAAACGCCCAAACTGAACCAGAAACAATAGACAGAATTCCAATAAATAAAGAACATTTTTGAAGAATATCGTTACTCTGTTCCGTTGTCAGACATATTAGAAGCAAAGAAAAACCTATAAGAAATTGAGAAATCACCATATTATCTATTTTCAAATGAAACACCTCCCAAGAAAATAATACCATATTTTATGGTGTTTTAGTGCATACATGAAAAAGTGATTTGAAGAATTTACGAAACAAAATTGTGTTAAATGAAAAGTATTTAAAAATGCTTTTTTCCATTTTAGAAATGAGTTAAAAGTAATTGCTTACTTTATTAAGGAGTTTGGATTCTTAAAATAAATCGAATTGTAAATATGGCTATTGTAAAAATTGATCGTGAATTATCAGCTTTCTTCCATGGAGAAATCAAGTTTTTCTTGAAAGCATATGAAGAGTAGTAGCACAGACTCCGGCCAATGTCTGTGTTACTTTAGTAGATGTGGAGAAAAGGTCTTAACAGTCCTAAAACATGAGTTCTTACAAAAAGCTGGCTTCCTACCATTGTCCTTGCCAGAATCAGTTTCAATGTTGGACCCGGCTGATGCTTGCTGTTTTCAGGATGTCGTAATGTCACAATTCCCAATTCAACATGTCCTTATCGAGTTCCGCAAAGAAAATCTGCAAAACGACGATTGCCCTTGATCTTAGCTAGTCGTTTTTGTTTTAGTATTTTTTAAGCGTAACCTTCTTTTTATTTGGTCAAAGAAATCAATCGTCTTGTTCTTTTATTTTTTTGCGACTTGCCTGTCTCTAGATGTTGTTCAGCTTCTTTTTCAGTTGTGTTGATTCCTGATGATGTTGCAGCGTTTCATATGATTCAACATCATCACATCAAATATAAAATGAAGGGTATCTTTGCAAGTCATCACCAAAGAGACAGGACATACCTTTCAAACGCTTAAAACATACCGATAAAAGAGATGGACATCAACTATCCCAGTTAAGAAGCATCCTTTGAATAGTACCGCTATCTAACTAATGATTCTAGAAAGGATTGGAGCCATTTTGAACGTTACGAGTTAAGCCGAATTTTCTCGCAAACTTTCATGAATTCTTTTGCCCTTTGCTCAATCGTTCGCAATAGTTTTGCATCATTTGGATATATCAATTCAATAGCAGCAATAATATGACCGCTTGTGTTTTTCAAAGGAGCGGCGACAGTGATGAAATCTTGATAATGTTCATCCGCTGAAATTGCATATCCATTAGTTTTTACATGTTTGAGTTCAACTAAAAAGTCCTCAATATTTGAAAAAGCGGTAGCAGTTAAAAGATATTGTTCGGAATAATTGATAATTTCCTCTTCAGATAGTTGCGACAATAAAATTTTTCCAGCACTTGTATAGTGTAAAGGTACCTTTCTTTCTATGTACGTCACATACCCCATGATAAGATGTTCGTAGTCTGTTTTATTAATATAGTAAATGTGTTCGCGGTGCATCACACCAATTTGAACCGTTGCTTTAAATTGAGAAGATAATTTCTTAAGTAAATAGGTAGAATTGCTGATAAGTTTTGTGTGGGCTGTCACAACAGAACTTAAGGAAAGAATGGACACACTTAATCGGTAGCTGTTCAATATGGAATCTTTTACAATAAAGCCTTCGTCTTCAAGATTTTTTACTAGCCGATGAGCAGTGCTGTAGGCGATTCCAAGTTGATCTGAAATTTCTCTAATGGAGTATTCACTTTTTTCCATGGTAAATAAATCGAGAATTCTTAAGGCATTTTCTAAAGAAGAGTAAGTTTTCTTTTTCATGTAATTTAGCAACTCCCGCCTAAAGATTAATTAAAATATCCGAGCATTTTCGAAAGCTTTTTGGCGGCTCGGATGACTTCTTGGGTAAAATAGGGAATATCCTCTTTGGTAATCCGATTACTTCTTCCTGTAACACTAATCGCTGCGATGACTTCATTTGTATAATCATAAACAGGAGCACCGATGCTAATCCCCTGGTAAAATTCATCAATACAAATAGCAAAACCTTGTTTTTGAATTTCCTTTAATTGAGTGATCAGTTCGTGAGCAGATGTAACGGTATTTTGTCCATAACGTACAATCCCGTTTTCTTCAATTTTTTTCACTAACTTTTCTCTTTTCTCCTCTTTTTGATAAGCTAACATGATTTTTCCGCAGGCTGTACAATAGGATGGATTTCTTTTCCCGATGTGTGAATTTAACCGGATCGGATGTTTGCTCTCAATTTTGTCTAAGTATGCGATATCAGTTCCTTCCAGGACTCCTAGATGAACGGCTTCATCCAATTTTTGAACGAGTTCTTCTAAAACGGGTCTGGCTTCTTTTCGAATTTCCATTGTTGTTGTAATGATTTCAGATAAATGGAGAAACATATAGCCTAGCCTATATCGTTTTGATTGAGAATCTCGCAAGATGTAGCCATAATCTTCAAGGGTCACCAATAACCTTTTGGTCGTGCTAATGTTTAAATGAAGCTGTTTCGAAATCTCTGATAGTTTCCATTCAGGATTCTCCTTCGTAAATAGTTTTAGAATGTTCATGGCATTTTTGATTGTGTGAATCGAATAGGTTTCATTCATACGCTTCCTCCAAAACTTTTGAAATTATCATATAGCGAGAATCTATATTTTTATACAACTATTTTTTTGATAAATGTCATATAGCGGGAATGTATACTTTTATTTAACTGTTTTTTATTATAACATCAAATCGAAAAATTCAATAAAAACAAAATATTCATAATTTAGGGAGGACAAAAATGATTCTGAAATTTGAAAACGCATTCAACGAACCTTATGTGGAATTGAAGGATTTTCAAGAAATAAAACTGAGGAAACAAATAAAGTATGTGTATGAAAATTCCCCATTTTATAGAGAAAAATTTAGACAAGCAGGAATTTCGCCTGATGATATTCAAACGATCAGGGATTTAGAGAAAGTACCTTTTACAACAAAGGATGAGATAAGGGAGAGCCAAAAAATTCAGCCGCCTCTAGGGTTGCACGCGGCCGCTTCTTTAGAAGATGTCATTCGGGTGCATTCTTCATCAGGAACAACAGGGAAGCCAACATATGTTGGGATCACAAGGCATGATTGGGATGTATGGACAGAAATTCTTGCAAGGGTATTGAAGACCCACGGGATTGGAAGAGACAGTCGAATCGTTTTTGCCATGGGACTTACTTTTTTCGTTGGAAGTTCAATGAAAGACGGTATTGAACGATTAGGTGCAACATTTATTCCTATTGGTACCGGCGCTTCTGAACGCGTAGTTCAAAGCATTCAAGATTTTCAGGCGGATGTTCTATTTTGCACCCCTTCCTATGCAAGCTATTTAGCAGAATATGTACGGGACCATTTTCATATGGAGCCAAAAGATCTTGGCATAAAAATTATGTCTGTAGGAGGCGAACCGGGAGGTGGTCTGCCGGAAGTAAGAAGAAAAATAGAGCAAGACTGGGGATGTAAAGTTTTAGAGGCAATGGGAAATGCAGATATGGCTCCTGTCTTGTTTAGCGAGTGTCCGGAACAGGATGGAATGCATTTTATAGGCTCAGACTTTGTTATTTGCGAAATCATTGACCCGAAAACGGGTAAAACGATTCCAATAGCTGATGGAGTAGAAGGGGAACTCGTTTATACAGCGATCGATCGCGAATGCTGTCCGCTCGTTCGCTTCCGCACGAGAGATTTAATTCGGGTTAAAACAGGTGAATGTAAATGCGGCAGAAAAAGTTTCAGAATCAGATGCATCGGACGAACTGATGACATGCTTATTGTAAGAGGTGTCAATGTTTTTCCATCAGCTATTAAAGATGTGGTCAGCAGCTTCCGTCCACAAGTAACGGGAGAAATTCGAATCTTGTTAAAACAAAAACCGCCGTTAGTACATCCTCCTTTACCCATTCAAGTGGAGGTTGAAGACGGGTTAACCGAAAGTGAGCAATCGGCATTGAAAAAAGAGATAGAGAGTACTCTTCGTTCGAAACTGATTTTTACCTCTGATGTTCAACTTGTTCCAAAAGGAACATTACCAAGGTTTGAAATGAAAGCGAAATTAGTTCAAGAAATAAATGTGTAAAAAATTTTTCTATATTAATACTGACTATTTGTTAATAAGATTCATAGAATTTTCATATAGCGAGAAATGTTACTTTTATAAGAAATTTTAAAAAATTTATGGAGGGATAAAATGAATTTGCAATTTGTTGATACAACGTTTCGCGATGGATCCCAAAGTTTGTGGGCAGCCGGAATGCGTACAGGAATGATGGAAGCGGTTGCAGAAGATATTGGAAATGCTGGCTTTCGCGTTGTTGAAGTACCCGTTATGCCGATTAATTTCAAAAAGATGATAAGAGATTTAAAAGAAGATCCTTGGAAATTGGTTCGTATGTTGGCGGAAAAAATGCCAAATGTAACAAAAGGTACTATGGGGGAACCGGCCATTTTTCCCTTTGAGATTATAAACGCCCCTGTTGAAGTTGTGAAACTGTTTTATAAGCGGATTGTGGAAACGGGAGTATTAAACAGGGTACAAATTATGGCAAATATTTTCGGGAATGTAGACAAACTTTATCCATGGTATCTTCCGTTTTTAAGAAGTTTAAACTTAGAAGTTGTTCTAGCTCTTTCTTATACTGTTTCACCACGGCATACGGATGAGTATTATGCCGAGAAAACCCGTGAGTTAGCTGCAATGAAACCGGATGTTATTTATTTAAAAGACCAAGGAGGTCTTTTAACACCAGATAGAATCAAAACGTTGATGCCGGTGATTTTGGAAAACGCGGGCGGCATTCCTGTTGAACTCCATTCCCATTGTACAACGGGATTAGCCGAAGCGGTGTATATGGAAGCGGTTAAACTTGGCGTTCGGACCCTTCATACTGCCATTCCGCCGTTAGCGGACGGATCTTCTCAGCCATCCGTTTTCAATACAGTAAAAAATGCCGGATATTTAGGCCATCAAACAAGCTTAGATTTAGAAAGAATCCAGCGGGCTTCAGATAAATTAATGCAAATCGCGAAAGAAGAAAATCTGCCTATCGGACAACCGCTCTATTACGATTATTCCCAATATGTTTACCAAATTCCGGGCGGAGTGATATCAAACTTAAAACACCAATTAAAAGAATTAAAACTTGAAAACCGATTAGATGAAGTATTGGAAGAAACGGTGCGTGTTCGTGAAGATTTAGGCTATCCGGTGATGATTACTCCGTATTCTCAATTTGTTGTCAGTCAAGCTGCGATCAATGTTGCTACAGGCGAGCGCTACAAAGTAGTAATTGATGAAATTATTCAATTCGCTCAAGGAATATTTAGTGAAGACTCTGGTTACACTTGGATGGATCAAAATTTACGGGATAAGATTTTATCTTTGCCGAGAGCAAAACAGTTGTCAAAACCGTCAGATCGAGATGTACCTCTTCATAAAATAAGAGAGCAATTCGGCGGTCCTGATTTATCGGATGAAGAGTTTTTGCTTCGCTATATTATGAAAGGAACAAAAGAAATTGAAGAGATGCGTAAAGCAGGGCCTCATAAGACCTATTTTTCAGCGTCAACTCCATTAGTACAACTGCTAGATAAACTTAGTAAGCAGCAAGATATCACACATGTGCAAATACAAGGTTTTAACAGCTCTTTAGTTTTAACAAAATAAAAAAGTTTCGGATAGAACGCGGGTTTGTCAAAGAAAACGTAGGAGGGGAAAATATGAACAAAAAGGGATTGGAAATTTTAAGTGAAATGGATGTACAAAACCTCACGGCTCTTATTGAAAAATTAGAGGCTTCTTCTTTTAACTTTTTAAAGCTTGAAAATGAAGATTATAAAATTGTAATCGGTAAAAATGGTGTGATCGAATCAAGTGGGACTGAAAAACAAACTGTCCAAGTCGCTGCTGAAACTCCTGTAGAATCAAAAACACAAGAAATTCAGTACCAAGAGGCAGCTGCAACGGAAGAACAAGCTGTGATTGAGGAAGCACCTTCAAACACTTTAAAAGAAATACCTGCCATACAAGAAGGGATTGAAATTATTAAAGCGCCAATGGCCGGTTTGTTTTATGCTCAATCTGAACCAGGTGCTCCTCCGTATGTAAAAGTTGGCGACCAAGTTGAAGAAAAGACAACAGTTGGATTAATCGAAGTCATGAAGGTATACAGTGCAATTCATGCGGGAGTAAAAGGAGAAATTGTCGATATTCATGTTGAGGATGCACAACTAGTAGAATACGGCCAACCGTTATTTTCAGTTAAAGTCAAATAGACGTAAGCACCTCTTATCGTATTGGAAAAATATAAAATGGGTATCGCTTTTTAAGCTCAGAAATTAGAGGGATCGGTTTTATACCGATTTCTTCTCTTTACGTTGCTCTTTTTATGTTGGAAAACTTAATTTCTATTAAATGAAAGATAGAGGGTGCAGGCCAAATGAATATTAAAAAAATTTTCATTGTCAATAGAGGCGAGATAGCAGTTCGAATTATAAGATCTTGTAAAGTTTTAGGAATCGAAACAGTTCTTGCTGTTTCTGAAGCTGATATAGACAGTCTGCCAGCTCGATTAGCCGACAAAACCGTTTGCATCGGACCAGCTAATTCAACCAAAAGTTATTTAAACATTCCCGTGATCATTACAGCAGCGAAATCAGTTGGGGCAGATGCAATACATCCAGGGTATGGATTTTTATCGGAAGTAGCCGAACTTGCACAAAACTGTCAAGATCATGGTCTCATATTTATCGGTCCAAAACCGGAGCACATTTCGAAAATGGGAAACAAACTTGTCGCTAGATCAATCGCACAGCAATGCGGCGTCCCTGTTTTGCCCGGTTCCGAAAAAGTGGCATCCTTTGAGGAAGTAATTCAAACCATTGAAAAAATAGGTTTACCCATTATGTTAAAGGCTGCAGCTGGAGGAGGGGGCCGCGGTATGAAAATTATTACCGATTATGCCAATATTAAAACGGTTTTTGAATCAGCCTCAGCTGAAGCGAAAGCAGCTTTCGGTGATGGAACTATGTACGTTGAAAAATATATCCCTAACGCCCGGCATATTGAAGTGCAAATCCTTAGCGATCAACACGGAAATGTTATTCATCTTGGTGAAAGGGATTGTTCAACACAACGCCGGCATCAAAAATTAATTGAAGAAGCGCCCGCACCTAATATTTCTGAAAAGCTTCGCCAAGAGATCCGTGAAGCAGCAGTGAAGCTAGCAAAAAACATTTCCTATGAAAATGCAGGGACGGTTGAATTCATTGTGGATCAAGATGAACAAAAGTTTTATTTCCTTGAAATGAACACAAGAATTCAAGTTGAACACCCAGTGACTGAAGCTATTACAGGTGTTGATTTAGTACAGGAACAAATAAATATTGCACGTGGTGAAAAACTTCGCTTTACCCAATCAGATATTCGGTTTACTGGTCATGCAGTCGAATGCCGAATCAATGCGGAAGCACCGGAAGAAGGGTTTCGACCAAGTCCAGGATTAATTTCAAAATGGGAAATGCCGCAAGGACCTGGAGTGCGGATTGATACCCATTGTTACCAAGGCTATTCAGTGCCTTTGTTTTATGATTCCATGATCGCCAAAGTTATCGTCCATGGTTATGATCGAACACATGCCATGAAACGAATGCTTGTCGCATTAGATGAATTTACAGTTGAAGGGATTAAAACAACAATCCCATTTTTAAAAGAAGTTTTACAGGACGAAGAATTTGTTAGCGGAAATGTCAATACCCGTTTGCTTGAAAAAGTTATGAAGTAAACATGCAAGCAGAAATAGACAGGGCTGTTCAAAAATCGATGAAAGAGCAGTCCTGATTTTTTTTAACATAAGCAAATTGTCTATTTTACTTTTAAATAATAAAAGAGCAGTCCTGATTTTTTTTTAACATAAGCAAATTGTCTATTTTACTTTTAAATAATAAATGATGAAGGATTTAGATTTTACTTAGAATGTCTAGCAAAACATAACTTTATTTAACTTTCAAAAGAAGGCTATCGCAAAACTGTCGATTATCTCATTTTTGTCTTAATTTTATCGATCTGGTTATAAAAAGTCTCACAAACAGATTCCTATCTTTTTTATTCGCATATTTTTAAACTGTTTTAAAACTATGTCCCGTCTCTTTGGCGTTGGTATTAGAGACATCCCTTAATACAAATAGTTGATATGATGTTGTTGAATTATTGCAAGCATTTTTCTCTATTAACAGCCTTTTTTGTCCAATTAGAAGGCAGGGAAGAGGGAGATAACAATGATTTTTTATTTTGCAAGCTGCTAAATTTTTATTTTGTATTAAACAAAAATGTTCCGTATTTCTTATATAATATTATTTTCTTTTAACCATTTTTCAAAAAGTCTATTTCCAACTTTATAAGATAAATCATCTGCATCAACAGTAAAAAGCTTGTAACCATATTTTGTATGGAAATCATAGTTATCTAATATTTTTTTAACTAATGTTGTATCTTGTTCATTATCTAAAAAAATTACCCACTTATTTTCATTCTGAATTTTATATGCGACTGCTTCTAGATCAACATTGTTCTCATAATACCCTAAATGGAGATGCTGATTTGGATCAAAATTCACGTTTAGTCCCCCTATTCATTGATTTATCAAGTAACTGAAATCATAAAAAGTGATGTTTTTATTAGGAGATGCATCATGATCTTGTAAATGTGCTCCTTTTCCGATAATCCAATCTAGAGATAGGCTGTTTTAGTTTTTTTGTTACTAACCCCATTACAATGGCAATCAATCTAGTGAAAAAATTTTAAAGTTCAAGTCAAGTTCTTTCATTCCAGTATGCATTTTGCAATTCCTTTAAAATCCTATATTTCATCTCGATCCATCTCTGTGTCAATCATAATCAGATAAATCCCATTTGTTATAATAAATTAAGAGTACATAATATTTCCATAATTTTTAAAGGGGGATTTACAAATGACAAGAGAAGTTTTTTTAGAAGACAGTTATAAAAAAGAGCATCAGGCGGAAGTCATAGACATTAAAGAAAACAAAATTATTTTAGACGAGACAATTTTCTATCCTTCAGGCGGCGGCCAGCCTCATGATACAGGGATGATCAAACAAGGAAATGAAATATTTAAAGTGAATAAGGTTCAAAGAGAAAACGGACAAATTGTCCATTATGTAGACAATGCTGAAAAACTAAAGCAAGGTCCTGTAGAAATACTAATAGACTGGGATCGACGATATAAACTTATGCGTTACCATACTCTGCTACATGTATTAGCCGGTTATCTTTATAGCAAATTTGGGGCGTTGGCGACAGGGAATCAAATTTTTGAGGATCGGGCCAGAATAGATTTTCAATTTGAAGAACCATTAACAGATGAACAATTTAATGAGGTGGAAGAAGCAACAAACAAGTTAATCCAAGAAAATCATCATGTCTCAATACGAACCGTTAGCCGTGAAGAAGCTGAGAAAATTGATGGTTTTATTAAAACAGTTATTAATTTGCTGCCTCCTTCTATTCAAAATGTTCGCCTCGTTACTATTGGGGACATTGATGAACAGGCTTGTGGAGGAACACATGTAAAGGAAACAAAAGAAATAGGCTCTTTTCAAATTTCGAAAATCAAAAGTAAAGGGCAGAACAAAAAACGTTTAGAAGTTACTTTAAACACTATTTAACAAATTTACAAACAAACACATTATTTAGAAGTTTGCGCTGCACATATAAAATGTGCCTTCGTGACAGAAAAAGTGACGTGTTATGTTGGCTTCTTGGAAATTTTATCGAAATGGAGCGTCATTCCGATCCGGGGTGGCGTATTTTTTTTGCCATGAAGGGTTGAAGGAAGCTGTCAGATTATTGGTAAAAGTTAAGGAAGAGAAAATTTTGTGAAAAAACGATTTATGTTTCGCATTAAAAAATCAAGTGCAATTAATTGAGGAAAGAGAGTAAAGGAAGTGTTCAATACGGCTTTTCTGCAAAAAAACGGGAGTATAATAATCACGTCAAAAATACGGGATTGCTCTTATAATATAAGCTTTTCCATGCTTTTTGTCTGTTTGCGATGCTAAAGTGGAAGCAAATGACGACAAGGATCAGGATTTGTTGGCTAATCTTAACAGGATCAAAGTTAAAATCTTATTTATCCACTTCAAAAATTGAAACTGAAAGGTAACACCGTGAGCGAATTGGCGCAAAATTAGGCAGCACAATTACAAGTAAAATCATGAAACAGCTTCAACAAAATTTATGTTTAGTAAAACTTCAAGTGAACGGGTAGTAACAACTTCTAAATAAAGATAAAAAGCCATTCTCATTGTCGAGAAATGGTTTTGTTCTTGTAGATCTTTTCTCTTTATTTCTATAGCTACTTCAAGGTCCATGTAGAATGGAAATATTGCTTCTGCTTGGATGACAATGCAAATAGTACAAAAAAAATTCTGGATTTTGTTCATGGAACGGAGGCATTTTTAGTATTATAATGAAAATGATTATCAATTTTATTAAAATAAAAATCACTTCAGCAAATTTGGTAGGTTTAGACAAGAGAGATGGACTCTGCAGACGGCAGTTGGATGGTGGACTAGACGGTGATGAGTCGGTCTTGGAGAAAACAAGGAAATACCAACGTGAATAATTTCGAAACGAAATACATTGTTTTAATCGAAACGAAACGAATCGTGATGACACGTTCCTAAAACATAAAGAAATTAGTGTTGCTGCATCGGTCAGTTCCATAAGTCTGGACGGATATTTTCCACCATTATTTAAAGAAACACAGTACGGGCCCTGCAGGTTGGGGAGAAGTGACAGCCGATATCGAAAGACATTAGAGATCAGATCACTACGACCTATTGCAGCCATACATCTGATTGGAGCATGTTCCGAGCGCAAATTACTTATAGGAAAGGGTGGTGCGATTGACAAAAGATAGACAACTTTGCATCGGGTTGTCATTGTCAACAACCTGGATGAGAGGAAATGGCTGGCGACAAGAAGATAGCGGCGTGGAAAATTTGTATTCGAGCGACTTTTATGCCAGGCTGGCGAAAATGGCAGAGAAGGCAAAGCTTGATTTTGTCTTTAAGCCTGATGCACTTTTTCTCAAAGAAGAGATGCTGGGGAATTCTCCTGCTTTTAGCAGCCTCGATCCGACGATTCTCCTTACCTCAATTGCCCGCGAAACCGATCAGATCGGGCTGGTTACGACCGTTTCCACTACCTTCAACCCGCCATACGTCGTTGCAAGACAGCTTCAGTCTTTGCATTGGATCAGCAATGGGCGTGCCGGTTGGAATATTGTAACCTCTATTGAGGGAGCCGAAAATTTCAGTAATTCCCCCATGCCGTCAACAGAAGAAAGGTATTTAAAAGCCATTGAATTCACTGATGTCGTACTCAAGCTTTGGGAGAGCTACCCGCATGAAGCGTTGATTGTTGATCGCGTTTCGGGTAAATATGCTGACAGGGAGATGGTTTCTCCAATTAATCATTCCGGTGATTTTTTCAGTGTCAAAGGGCCGCTCAATCTTCCAGCCCATAAATCAGGATCGATTCCCTTATTTCAGGCAGGTGCCTCGACTTTTGGACGAGATTTTGCCGCTTCAGTAGCGGATGCTATTTTTGCCGCAACACCAGACATTGCTTCAGGCATCGAATTGCGTGAAGATTTGAGGAGACGAGCGAGGAAGCACGGGCGCCGTCCGGATGCGATCCGAGTTTTGCCAGGACTGTATTTTTTCTTAGGCAAGACCCGGGACGAAGCGCTCGATTTGCACAGAGAGGCGCATGCACGTATGAGCATTGCACATAGATATGCAGCCGTCAAATCCATTCTAGGCATTGATATTAGCCATCTGCCTTTGGATCAGCCAGTAACTGCCGATTTGCTTCCCGACCCGAATCAGCCAGTACGAAGTCAAACACACGCTGATCTGTTGCGCAGGCTGATCATGCATCAGCAGCCTACAGTGGAAGAGCTGTTGTCAAGGCCAGAGGTTGTCGGATCCGCACATTGGGTGGTCGTCGGAACGGCTGAGGATGCACTGAGAGAAATTACAGAGTGGTTTGAAGCCGGTGCAATGGACGGATTTATAGCTCTTCCAGGCGGTTCGATAAAATCTTTGCAATTATTCTTCGATGAGCTGATTCCAATGCTGGTCGAAAAAGGTTTGTTCAGGAGCGAATATAAGGGTTGTACCTTGCGTGAGCATTTAGGTATAACATAGGTCTTAAATTTGCAATGAAGTGTTTAAAATTTGGAGGTTTACTAGAGACTATATGAAATTTAATTGATAGTATTGCCTCAACTTGTGTTTACAATTAGATGAGATGATGAAAAAGTCATAAAACTTGTCTTTAGATGCTTTAAAAGCAACAAACACACGTTATGGAAGTAATTCCGAACGTGTGTTTTTTAATTTAAAAGTTTTTTAGTAGGGTTAAATGTCCATGGCACAAAAAACTTATCAAGACATTTGTTAAATGTTCAAAGAGTTGCTTAAAAACTATAACGGTTTATTAAAGGGCAGATTGTTGAGAAGGCATTAGGAACTTACTAGAGCAACGATATCCTTGGTAATTGGGAGTACATCTGGGACTGGCGGGACCGGGAGAAGAGGTTCAGAAGGGAGCCCACGGACTGAGGGGGATGAATCCAATCAGCGCACATCCACCTGCTATCTACCGGATGAAAAAACGGAGAATGTACTGGAGACAAAGGGGTGGCGAAGTTAGGGTCAAAATCATCTAGGGGATCATGAATCAGACGTGAAGGGCAGACAAAGGAGCGTCCGTAAGCAGTAGGAAGCCGAGAAGACCCGTCAAGATGTCCGCAATATTGTATCAGAGAACCCGACCATTGATCAGGGTGTGTAGCGGTATACAGTCCAATTCAAGCGGAGCGGGACGATTGCGGAAGGTCACCCATAATGGCAAACATTACTGAGACTTCCAAAAAATCATTGGCTGTGGTGTACTAGATGAGGACGTCTGAAATATTGATCCGATAACCATCCTGAGAAAATCTTGACACATATCATTAACGGTAGTTTTGCTTAAAACTAGAAAATAAGATAAGATAAAAAAAAGATTTTTATGGAGGATTGACAATGCAATACGATGCTAAAACCCCAAAAGAATATATTGAACTGCTAGACGACGACTGGAGAAAAGAGAAGCTCCTAATTGTAAGACAATTTATATTAGAAAATGCGCCTGAACTCGAGGAGGGCATCCAATACAAGATGCTATGTTATGGCAGCGGGCCCTCAAAATTATTCCATTTGAATGCTCAAAAATCTTATGTGAGTCTATACGTGGGCAATATTGAGAAAATAGAAAATTCCAAGGAGTTGCTGACCGGATTGGATTATGGAAAAGGATGTATACGCATAAAAAAGTCAGTTGATTTGCATAATAGCGGACTTGAAGATTTTGTGAAAAAGACGATCGATACTTGGAGAGCCGGTGGCGATACTTCTTGTTAGAACATTTAGAATAAGAAAAGTGTTCGTTGTATTCTCCATCAAAATTCGTAACAAACTTTTATGAACCTACATTAATAGCCTTTATGGATAGATTTTATTGGAAAAGATGCACTTTCGGAAATTTTCTGGGAGGGATCGAATTGGAATTCGAGTAGAGAATCCGCATGATTGAGGAACCATTCAAAGCTCTGCCTTTGTGCGGAGAAAAAGGGGTTGATTTGCCTATTTTTAAGGGAACCTATAATAGATATAGATAATGTAAAAAATAGAGGGTGAATCTGCCAACTTTTTTCTTTAATCGATATTCGATAAGGAATGTTTCCTCGTATTTTTATCCCATCGCCATGCGTTTGACCTTTTTCTGTCATTTCATGAAGGATGGACAGGTTTCGGTAAGTATGCCATTCTTTATTTGGAGGCCGGAATTGTAATTAAGTAAGAGGTGTTAAATCAAGTTCCAAATAATAGAATTGTTGATCGGTACATGTGGAACACCTGTTTTAAACATAATAAGATTTGTCGTCGATCTCCAATCGTGCAAAAATCTCAGGGGATCGACGACTTTTTCAAATCTTCATTGAGCCCATGCAAATCAAAGGATTGATAAAATGTACCTCCTTCGCTAAAATGAAAATAACTAATCAACCACTTTAAACCAAATACATATCTAACAACCATTTTTGGGGTTTTTATCTTAACTATGAGGAATTGAAATTCGTAAAAATCGAGCAAAGCGCGTAAATTTGCTGTCGTTTTTATCTTAACTATGAGGAATTGAAATACCATGTCTCGATTATTAATTTTGCTAACCATTGACCCGTTTTTATCTTAACTATGAGGAATTGAAGCCCTGTTGTGGATGGCGCAATTTCCGCCCAAAATATGCTTTTATTTTAAACTATGAAGAAAAACTTTAAACAAAAAAGCACGGCCAATGTGAAGTGACCCATGTCAAGTAGACAGGAACATTTTTATCCATCTTTCAGTATTGAAGTATTTTCATGATATACAAGCCATACTTTTTCAAGAAAAAGAAATCACATATCTATTTTTATAGCGATCATCTCTACAATCCAGCAGGAAATTATGCACAGACTTGTGAAAGATAACGGCCAATCTTATAAAAAATGTATTCAAAAGTGATAGCTTCAAAACTATGAAATTCGTAAGTAAAAGAAAGCGAAAGAATGGAATACCATGAAAGACGAGGAAACTCGTCCGGATCGTACCAAACGGGAAGAAAGAAGTTAAACTGCAGCCAATCGAATGCTAGACGAAAAAAACTGTAGAGCGCATATGAATCCATATTCAAAAATCCTTCAACGCTTAAATGTTTCATTTCCGACAAAGTCGTCCGGGTTGCGTTCTCCAATCCGCAAACTTGGGACGAATAATCATTTGATCGGATCAGCCGTGTAATATTATGCGGTTTAACCGAAGGAATTGCTCCGTTATTTCTGTTACTTATAAAACGACAAGTAAACCGTCACCTTACAACAAACTATTCAAAAATCCAGAGTAGACGAGGCTCTATTTGAGAAGAAGGCCATCCTTTTGTAATTTAACCTGTTCTTTGCCACATCAGTCGGGGACAGGTTTTTTTCTATTTTTATGAACAAAATGCACATAATTATTTTTATTTGCAAAAAAACATTATTCAGAAAATTGCTGCTATAATACCTTTGAAAATGTAAACGCTGTCAAAAAACAAGGGGGTACTGTTGAAATGAAAAAGTGGTGGTTCTTTCTAGTGATGGGGATTGTCGCGGTGATGCTGGCGGCTTGCGGAAGTACTGCGACGACAAAATCATCTAACAAACAAGAAAATTATCCAACAAAACCGATTATGTTTGTCGCTCCTTCAGGTGCTGGGGGCGGCTGGGATTTAACAGCAAGAGCGATTACGAAAATATTGGATGAAACAAATCTAGTGAAGCAAACGATGACGGTAGAGAATAAACCGGGCGGTGGAGGAACCGTGTTTATGGCGGAATATGCGACGCAAGATAAAAACAATGATTATAAGCTGTTTGTCAACTCCCCGCCGATCATTATTAACAACTTAAAAGCGGAAGGAAACAGTCCATATGGTTATAAAGATACAACACCGCTTGCCCAACTAACCAAAGATTTTGGAGCGATCGTGGTCAGAGCGGATTCGAAATTTCAGTCGATGTCTCAATTATTGGATGCGATTAAGCAAAATCCGAAATCGGTGACGGTTGCCGGCGGATCTGCACCAGGATCTATGGATCATTTGGTTGCGATTCTTCCTATTTATAAATCCGGTATCGATCCGAAAATAGTGAAATACGTGTCGTACGATGGCGGAGGGGAAGCAATTGCAGCGCTGCTTGGCGGAAATACCGATGTCATTGCAACCGATGCTTCTTCTGTCGGGGAATATGTAAAAGCAGGAAAAGTGCGGGTGCTTGCTGTCTCAGCGCCGGAACGTCTTGGCGGTGTTTTGAAAGATGCACCGACGTTAAAAGAGCTTGGCATTGATGCGGAATTTACAATTTGGCGCGGCGTCTTTGGTCCAAAACAAATGTCTGACGATGCGAAAAAGTTTTGGGAAAATACATTCAAAAAATTGTCTGAGCATGAAAAATGGAAAGAGGAGTTAACAAAACAAGGCTGGGAGCCTGAATACAAAGGTTCCAAAGAATTTACACAATTTTTACAAGAACAAGAACAGCTTATTAGCGACATGCTAAAATCGCTCGGAATGCATAAGTAAGTGAACGGGGGAGAGAATTCTTCCCCATCTTTATAACAAGAACGGAGGGATGTGAGTGAGTAAAACGTTTGATCGCATTGCTGCCATCACCTTTTTGGCCGTTGGAGCTTTGTTTATGGTGGAAAGTCTGCGAATCTCGAAAAGTGCGTATGGGAGTGCCGTCGGACCAAACGTGTTTCCATTTTTGCTAGGACTTATTCTTGTGTTATTAAGCATTAAACTGCTCTTCGAAACAGCAAAATATGCGCACTCAGAAAGCGAAAAGCTGCCGCTGCAATATAAAAAGTTTTTCATCATTTTACTTGCCGCCGTTTTCTATGCCGCTTTATTAGAAACAGTCGGCTATGTGATTACCACTTTTGTCTTTCTTGTTATTGGATTTCAGGCAATGGAAAAAGGTGGGCTGTGGAAATCGGTGTTGTTTGCCGCTTGTTTTTCTCTGGGGGTATACGGGCTATACGTCAAGCTGTTGCAAGGAACGTTGCCTAGCTGGCCAATTTGGTTGCAGTAAAGGAGGTGGAAAAGTTTGGATGCATTGACATTTTTAATTGATGGCTTTCAGACCGCATTGCAGCCGCACAATCTGTTTTTCGCCTTTCTTGGAGTGCTCATCGGAACGGCGGTAGGAGTGCTGCCAGGAATTGGGCCGATGAGCGGGGTAGCGCTGCTCATCCCGGTAACCGCTTCAATGACGTCCGGTCTTGACCCAGCTCAAGCGGCGACAAGCTCGATTATTTTGCTTGCTGGTGTTTATTACGGAGCGATGTACGGCGGTTCGACAACATCGATTTTATTAAATACGCCTGGAGAATCCTCCTCTGTTGTAACGACATTGGACGGTTATCAAATGGCAAAGCAGGGAAGGGCGGGGGCAGCTTTAGCGATTGCGGCGATCGGTTCATTTGTCGCCGGGCTCGTTTCCTTAATTGCCCTTGTGCTGTTGGCAGAGCCGCTTTCCAATGTAGCGTTGAAATTCGGCCCAGCGGAATATTTTTCCTTAATGCTTCTCGGATTGGCTGCTGTCAGTGGACTGGCGGGAAACTCGATGACAAAAGCGTGGATGATGACTGTTTTCGGCTTATTACTTTCGACCATTGGTCTTGATAATGTATCAGGTGTGGCACGGTTTACGTATAACATTTCGTTTCTATACGGGGGCTTGGAATTTTTAACGGTAGCGGTCGGTTTGTTTGCCTTAGGAGAAGTATTCAAAGCCATTCTTCATAAGGAGAAAAATGACGGCGAAATCGCAAAAATCGGCCGCATCCTTCCGTCGAAAGCAGAAGCAAAAGAAAGCGTGGGTCCGATTGCGCGCGGATCGCTGCTAGGCTTTTTCGTCGGCGTATTGCCGGGAGCAGGGGCGACGCTCGCCTCGTTTTTCTCATATATCATGGAAAAGAAATTAAGCAAAACGCCTGAAAAATTCGGAAAGGGAACGATTGCCGGCGTGGCGGCGCCGGAATCAGCGAACAATGCCGCTTCAGGAGGGGCGATGATTCCGCTGTTGACGCTCGGAATCCCTGGCTCTGGGACGACGGCGATTTTAATGGGTGCGTTAATTATGTATAACGTCCAGCCGGGTCCTCTTCTTTTCGACGAACATCCAGATGTTGCATGGGGGCTTATTGCCAGCATGTTTATCGGCAATGTGATGCTGCTTATTTTAAACATGCCTCTTGTCAAAATATTTGCTAAAATTATTGAAACCCCGACTAAATATTTGCTGCCGCTTATTGTTGCGATTTCGGTTTTCGGTGTTTATGCGGTGCAAGTCACAATATTTGATGTGTTTCTACTCATTGGGTTTGGCCTTTTAGGCTATTTGCTGGCACAACATGACTTTCCCCTTGCTCCGCTTGTATTAGGGCTGGTACTTGGTCCGATGATCGAAAATAACATGCGAAGAGCACTTACAGCGTCGAATGGCGATTTTATGGTGTTTTTTGAAAAACCAATCTCACTTGTACTGCTGATCATAGCGTTTTTATGGATTGTTGTGCCATTTATCATGAAATTAAAAGGGAAGTCGATTATTGTAAATGAAGATATGTAATAAGGGAAAGACTATTGCCTTTTGGCGGATAGTCTTTCTCTATTTTTAGTCAAGGAGAGAGAAAAATGAAGCTGCAAACGCGACTGGTGATCATTATTTGTTCATTGCTTTTATTTGTTATTATTTTTCTTTCCTTTTTGTTTCAGTACATGCTTGCGGCAACACTGAAAGAACAAATCGGAATGCGGGCGCTGAATGTAGCAGAAACGGTGGCCGCTACGCCGCACATTCGGAACGCTTTTAAACAGCCGAACCCTCATCAACAAATTCAGTCGTTTGCAGAAATGATTCGTCGAAAAACAGGCGCAGAGTACGTTGTCGTGGGAAACAGACAAGGAATTCGTTACGCCCATCCGCTCCCAGATCGAATTGGGAAGAAGATGGTCGGGGGAGATAATCACGAGGTGCTTAAAGGAAAAGCGATTATTTCTGAAGCGGTTGGTTCGCTCGGTCCGGCGATACGCGGAAAAGCACCGATTTTCAATGAGCAGGGAAATGTGGTGGGCATCGTATCGGTAGGCTTTTTGCTGGAAGATATTGAGGATATCGTTTGGTCATATACCTCAAACATTTTTTTATTTTCTATCCTTGCTCTATTGCTAGGGATTATTGGAGCGGTTGTTATTGCCAAAACGGTAAAAAAATCGATTCATGGATTGGAACCGAAAGAAATCGGGCTATTATACCAAGAAAAGCAGGCGATTTTAGAAGCGATTCGTGAAGGAATTGTTGCTGTGAATCAGGAAGGAATCATTACAATGGTCAATAAAACGGCGATGACGCTGTTAGGGTATAAAAGAGAACAAGATGTGCTAGGAAAATATATTTTACATATTATTCCTCATTCTAGGCTGTTAGAAGTAATTCGAACAGGTGAAGCAGAATATGATGACGAAATGATATTAGGTGAAGAAACGATCATTACTAATCGCATTCCGATTGTTGATAAAAAAGAAAACGTCATTGGGGCGGTATCGACATTTCGCAATAAGTCGGAACTGTACCGATTGACAAAAGAGCTTTCCCAGCTAAAAAGCTATGCCGAAGCACTGCGGGCGCAGACACATGAATTTTCCAATAAATTATATCTTATTTCTGGATTGATTCAGCTGGAATCTTATGAAGAAGCGTTGGAACTCATTACAAAAGAAACAAACATGCAGCAGGATATCGTTCGTTTTGTGATGAAAGAAGTACCTGACCCGATTGTTGGAGGGCTGTTAATCGGAAAATTTAACCGAGCTAATGAGCTGAAAATTCAATTTGATATTGATCGGCAAAGCAGCTTTAAAGATATTCCGAAACAATTGGACCGCGATCATCTTGTTACGATTATCGGCAATATTATTGATAATGCCATGGAGGCGGCATTGCACAATGGGCGTGACCAAAAGCGGGTCAACGTCTTTTTAACCGATCTTGGCGACGATCTAATCATTGAAGTGGAAGATAACGGAACGGGTATTCAGGAAGAGATTGCTGAACAAATATTTGAACGGGGATTTTCCACCAAGGGGAAAGCACAGAGAGGATACGGTCTGGATTTAGTAAAAAATTCGTTAAAGGTGCTTGGAGGGCACATTACTTATCAATCAGAGCGAGAAAAAGGAACCGTTTTTACCGTTATCATTCCGAAGCAACGGGAGGAATTATGATGGAATACACTATTCAAGTGCTCATTGTCGAAGATGATAAACGTATTGCCGAAATTAACCGCCGCTTTGTTGAAAAAGTAGAAGGATATAAAGTGGTCGGGATTGCCACAAACGAACAGGAAGGGAAAGAACTGATAGAAGTGCTGCAACCCGATTTAGTGCTGCTGGACATTTATTTTCCTGATATGAATGGGATTCAATTTTTAAAATGGATTCGCGAGCATTTTGCAAATATCGATATTATTATGATTACAGCTGCCAGAGAAATTGATACATTAAAGCAAGCGATGCATGGTGGAGTGTTTGACTATATTATCAAGCCGATTATGCTCGACCGTTTTACCGAAACATTGGTGAAATACAAAGAATATTTTTATAAAATGCATGAACTGATGAAGGAAAAAGAATTGATTGGACAGGAGGAAATCGATCAATTAATTCGACGGGAACGTACCTTTGGAGACGCAGAAGGGGAACTGCCAAAAGGAATTCACCGATTGACATTGGAGAAAGTGCTGGCGGTAGTGAAGCAATATCGAGACGGCATTACAGCGGAAGAAGTAGGGAAACTTATTGGCGCGAGCCGAACGACATCAAGAAGATATTTAGAATATCTTGTTTCCATTTCTCAAGTGACAGCTGACATTTTGTACGGCTCTGTTGGAAGGCCGGAGAGAATTTACAAGCTAAAACGATAGGGAGGAAGACAGCTTAGATGTTTTTATTCTGATTTTGCTTGATGTCATTTTACCGATATTTTGCTTGCAGGTATTTGCGGTTCCCATCGTTGCTGTTTTTTACGGTTTTCAGACGCCTTCTTCTTTCGCCGGCGCGGCGATTGCCGCTATGATTATGTTTGTATTGCATCTTGGTGGAGTGGAGTGATTACTTAATCGTTATTCATCGGTAGGCCGTATCCTTGCTCCAGAAACACGGCGTTTTATGCGTTGAAGATGGTCTCACTCTCACCGCAAATGAGTGAGAAGGATAAACCCAGAACACAGCGTTTTATCCGTGGAATATGGACACTACCGGATGATGCCGCTTAAGCGTATTGATTTCAATACTGTTTAGTTCAGAGACCGTGACGATGATGGTCTATCTCTCTAACCATTCAATGGAAATAACAAACGGCATGAACTTCTAGTTCGGCCGTTTGCTCTATTAAAACAGATGGATCAGGTAAAATATTTCAGATAAAACACGGATTTGATTGTTGGCCTGCAAACGTGGAAAGCCTGTTTTAAATGAAAATTGTCGTCGACCCCCAATCATGCAAAAATCCTGGGGGATCGACGACTCTTTCTAATCTCCAATGAGCCCACGCAAATCAAAGGATTGATAAAATGTAACTCTTTCGCTAAAATATAAATAACTCATAAATCATTTTAAACTAAATACTTATATAACAGTGATTTTTTGGGTTTTTATCTTAACTATGAGGAATTGAAACCCAAGCAAGGCGTACCGGATATCTTAGCCTGTATCGTTTTTATCTTAACTATGAGGAATTGAAACAAATCTCTCCTTTGTTTTTCGTTTTTTTATTTCCGTTTTTATCTTAACTATGAGGAATTGAAACATCGTAGGATGATCCGCACATCCAAATCATCCAACGTTTTTATCTTAACTACGAGGAATTGAAACGATCCCCTTGTCCGTCCATATCAATTGCCAATACTATTTTTATCTTAACTATGAAGAAAAATTTTAACCAAAAAAGCACGGCCTATGCGGTCGTGCTTCATCATTTTTATAATCGGGGAAACGGATATAAGTTAAGTTCGGAACATCAATGAGCCAGCCGATGTTTTTTGTGAAAGTGATGTCGGAGCGGGGGGCATGGAACATCAAAATAAACGAGAGAATATTTTGATCGTTCTCGTCAGATTAGGCAGTGCTTATTTCATAAGGTCAACTGCTTCGAAATAGTTGAATTTATTTGAGCTTCTTCAAATTTCAAAAGCAATCTCATTCTCCGGTCAATCGCAATTCTTTTTTGGCTTCTTTGTCGACTACAATTTTCTCATGGATATATCCGAATTTGTCTTTTGAAGTTCCGCAAACAGGACAATTTTGAAGTGAAAGAGGTAATTCCAAGCCACAGCTATTCAGCAGATCTTCATTGGATAAAATGTCCACTGCGGTTCCATCTGCAGCTATTTCTCCTTTTTTTATCACAATAATCCTTTTACAGGTTTCAAGTACCATGTCCAAATCGTGGCTGGTAATTATTTTTGTATGTTCAAAGCTTTTTAACAAATCAATTATTCTCCGTCTTGATTTTGGATCCAGGCCAGAAGTTGGCTCATCCATGATCAATACATCAGGTTGCATGGATAAAACGGATGCAATTGCGGCAGATCGTTTTTCTCCTCCTGATAGTTTATAGGGGGCTCGGTCTCTCAAATGAGGTATTCCAACCTTCTCCAGTGCCTGCATCACCCGTCTCTCCACGTCTTCCTCTTCCAGCTTATAATTTCGTGGTCCAAAGGCAACGTCTTCATAAACAGTAGTCATGAACAATTGGTCGTCAGGGTCCTGAAAAACCATTCCCAATCTTTGGCGAATCATCGGTAATGTCTTTTTGGTTACACGCACATCTCCTACCAGCACTTCTCCGCCATCCGGAAAATAAACTCCCATCAACAGCATTAGCAGCGTAGACTTCCCAGCACCATTTGCACCAATGATTCCGACTGATTCACCATGATAAATGGAAAAAGACATATTTTTAATTGCTTTATGTCCATCCGGATACGAAAAATGCAGATTCCTCACTTCAATTTTATGATGACTCATCCTATCAAATCACTCCTGTAAACAATGACCCTATCAATACAGGTATGTTGTAAATTCTTGCAATAATAAAAAATAGACTCCATCCGGCAAAATAGGCAAGATCTTTAAAGCTTAGTTTTGCAATATCTCCTGTATAATACTCTCCTGTAAAGCCTCTTAAATTCATTGCTTGATATACCCGCTCTGCTCTTTCAAAAGTCCTGAGCAATATTTGTCCGGCAAAAGAGCCCCAAGCGCTCCACTTTAATCCCTTTTGTCCTGGCTCCCTAAGTGAATACGCCCTTATCATCCTAGAAACCTCTTCGATCAGCACCGATATATATCGATATGTTAATAGAAGCTGTAAGACAAAAATCTTAGGTATTTTGAGCATCCGCAAAGCTGCAGCAAACCGATCCATCCCTGTGGTTGCAATGAGTAAAATGCTGGCTGTCACTGTTAAACTGCATTTTATTAAAATGGATAAAAAAGTAACCCAACCTTTTGAAATGGCAATTCCACCAAACAGCACTTTAGATTGATCAAACAATGGATTTAATATTCCAATTCCGATAATGAAAGGTTCAATAAGCAATATCATTTTTAAAATTGGTGCAACTGGTAGCTCTGCAAAAGCAAAAATTAGTATAGGATAAATAATAAAAGGAAAAAGACCAATTGTTTCATACCTTTCAAATGATACAACCACAGTCAAATAGACGACTGTGGTTAACAGCTTTATTAGTGGATGAATTCTGTGTATAAAGGTCTCTTTTCGCGCCAGATCATCCAGAAGCCTCATATTAGACAGCGAATTTATCATGTTCGACATTTACATCCATTCCTATTATATATTTTTAATAAACTAAAGGGAGGGCCCCACCATAAAAATGATCAAGCGGTCGTTTTTATTTTTTTCCTTTTAATCAACATGATGACCCACCCTGTGAATACGGCTAATGCAAGAGTCAATGCTCCTCCTACTATACCCGAAACGCTTGTCCCAGCATTAACAGCAGGCCACGCATTTTCAGCTTGTCCAGCTGTTTTTTCATTTTCACTTGCTTTAAAATCATAATCAGGCAATAATGCTGTTTTGCTTTGAATTTCAGAGAGTGTTTCATGAATGCCGTCAGGAGCTTCCAATTCTGCCGTACCTGCTGTTTTTTCGATAGACCATTCCAGTCCGTCAGGATTAGCGGATGCAAACCAAGAAAACAAACCGCCAACCACAACTACAGCGATTGAAAGGGCTGTCAATACTTTCTTCATAGATATATTGCCAAAGGCTTCCTCGTTTGCTGCTTTTTCCAAAATGTCAGGTCTAGCCCTCCATACGAAGGTAATGATTGCTGCGGTCACCAGCCCTTCAACTATTCCGATCGCAAGGTGAATCGGCTGCATTAACAATACGAATTTCTCAAAGGGCAATTCGGTTTTTCCTGATAAAAGAGTCTCAAGGACAACGCTAAAAGCACCCAATTGGAGAGCAACCAGTGCTGAAGCCATCGAACCAGCAAAAATCCTTTTGGAAGTAATCCCTTTACGTGTAAACCATTTATATATGAATGGATATGCTATAAAGCACGTATAAAAACCAAGGTTAAATACGTTGCAGCCATAAGCAAGCAATCCGCCGTCACCAAAGAACAATGCCTGTATCAACAAAATCGAAGCCATCGTTAAAAATCCCGCATAAGGACCTAATAATATTGCCAGCAGCATTCCTCCTCCGAGGTGTCCGCTTGAACCAGTGCCTGGTATTGAAAAATTAATCATTTGTGCTGCAAAAACAAATGCTCCCATCACTCCCATTAAAGGAATTTTCTTTTCATCCAGCTCATTCTGGAGTTTTTTGATTGAATAAGCTGCAACTCCAGCAGTAGTTGCCAGCATGGTTCCACCAACAGCTGGTGAAATCAAGGCATCTGCCATGTGCATCATATTCACCCCTTTGTAACATTATTTTTAGAATTTTTAAAATAATTTGTAAGTCGAGCGTATCACGGTTTGACAAGAATGGTCAAGAGAATGTTAAGTTACACGACTTTCAATGGTCAGAAATGTTCAGCTTTGTTGAACGCGATTTGTTTTTATTCAGCAATTACAATCTTTTGCTATCCAGCCTTTTCTCACTATCCGGCTTCTGGATTTGAAACGGGGGAGGAGATGGATTTTTACTGGTAATCATGTTGTTTTCGGCTCATCGTTAAGGGTCAACTAGTATCGCAGATTTTTTGTGCCGGGTCATAGATGTCGAAAATTACATTTTTATGATCACTGTTGCGTACAGCCGGTAATTCCGTCAATGTTTTGCGAAGTTTTTTTCTTATCGGCGATTAATGAATCTATCCATATAAACGGGCAGTTTTTTTAAAATTGGATTTGTCCGCATTTAACAGGTTCACAAAAATATCAATTTATTTACAACGTTTGGAAGCTAGATATGTTGATTTTTAAAGAAAAAATTTTAACAAAATAATTTTAAAACGATTTCATTTTGTTTTATAATTTTACTAAACCGGTTTATGAAAACGCTTATAAATACTAAATCGATTTAGTAATGAAAGAGGGATCCCTTTGAAGAAAGTTACGATGGCTGACGTCGCAAAGTTGGCGGATGTCTCGAAAAGCACGGTGTCGCAATATTTAAATAAACGCTATGAATATATGAGCGAGGAAACGAGAAAACGAATTGCCATGGCGATTAAGGAATTGGGATATCAACCGAATATTATCGCCCGCAGCTTAAAACAGAAAACAACGATGACAATCGGAGTGGTCGTCTTCAACATTATGCATATGCTTACGACGCAAGTGCTGCATGCGATTGAGGAAGAGTGCCAAGAGCGGGGTTTCCATGTTATCGTCTCTAATTCCGATGATGATCCGGAGAAAGAAAAGAAATATATTGAGATGCTGCGGGCAAAACAAGTCGATGGTTTGATTATTTTTCCAACAGGAAAAAACGCTGATATATATCAAAAATTACTTGAAGAACGGTTTCCGCTTGTGTTTGTCGATCGGATGGTTCCGGAGGTTAAAGCGGACGCAGTTCTGCTTGATAATCAAAAGGCTGCTGAATTGGCGGTCGAATATTTTGCTGAGCGTGGTTACGAACACATCGGAATTGTCACTCCGCCGCTTGTTTCCCATATCGTTCCGAGGATGGAGCGCATTGAAGGATTTCGGCAAGCGTTAGTAAAAAAGGGACTTCCAGTTGTTGACGATTATTTTATCACAACGGAGATCCCGCGTATTCAAAAAGAATTGACAAGGTTGTATGAATCCGGCCGCTTGCCGGAAGCATTGTTTGCGATCAATGATTTAACATTGATGGAAGTTTTGTATTTTATTAAAGGAAATCATATTAATACTCCTGACGAATTGGCGATCATCAGCATTGACGATGTGCCGTTTGCCCATGTTTATACGCCGACGTTGACGACGATCTCGCAGCCGACGTTTGCCATGGGGAAAAAAGCGGCAGAACGGCTTTTTTTGCAAATCGCCAAAAAAAGCGAGCATCAACCGCAAGTTTTTCGTTTTTCGCCTACGTTTATCGAACGAGGATCGGTAAAGGAAAAAACATCATAGAAAGAGGGAGCAGACATGGAAGCAAAACAACCAGTTGTAATTGGTGTCGATATCGGAACGACGAGCACAAAAGCGGTGGCGTTTGGCGAACAGGGGCGGACGCTAGCCTCCCACGCAATTGATTATCCAATAATACAGCAGCATCCAGGCTGGGCGGAGCAGGATCCGGAGGAGATTTTCGCAGCTGTTGTGAAAACTGTAAACGCTGTTATTTCTAAGTTAAAAATTCCTTCTAGCCAAGTGAAGGCGATCGGATTCAGCGCGGCGATGCATTCATTAATGGCGCTTGATGTATCAGGACGCCCGCTTACCCGCTGCATAATTTGGGCCGATAACCGCAGTGTCGGACAAGCGGAGCGGCTTTTGGATGAATTAAGCGGCATAAGCATTTACAAACGGACTGGAACCCCGATTCATCCGATGTCCCCGCTTCCAAAATTGCTTTGGCTGAAAGAGGAACAGCCTGATTTATTCCGTCAGACGCACAAATTTGTATCGATGAAAGAATATGTGCTGTATCAATTATATGGCCAATATGTTGTCGACTATTCGATCGCCTCAGCAACGGGTCTGTTCCGCTTAGATACGCTTGATTGGGATGAGGATGTTCTTAAACTTCTCGGAATGACAAGAGCGCAGTTATCGAGCTTGGTGCCAACGACGCACATATTGCGGGGGATGAGGAAAGAATGGGCTGAGCAAATGGGCTTGGATCCGAACGTCCCTGTCGTTGTCGGAGCTAGTGACGGGGTGCTCGCTAATGTCGGCGTCGGAGCGATTTTGCCCGGGGAGGCGGCGATTACGATAGGAACAAGCGGCGCGGTGCGGACGATTTCCCCAATTCAAAAAACAGATGAAAAAGGGCGGACGTTTTGTTATGCGCTTACACCAAATCATTGGGTCGTTGGCGGGCCGACGAACAATGGCGGTATTTTGCTGCGTTGGCTGCGTGACGAATTTGGCAGCCCAGAGCGCGAAGTGGCGAAAAGGCTCGGCATTGATCCATATGAACTGCTGACAAAGTACGCTGAAAGAGTTCCAGCAGGTTCAGAAGGATTGCTGTTTCTTCCATTTTTGTCTGGCGAACGTGCACCGTACTGGAATGCGAACGCAAGAGGGACTTTTTTCGGCATCAGCCTCCGTCATAAGCGGGAGCATTTTATTCGCTCGGTGATGGAAGGGGTATGTATGAGCGTCTTTTCTGTCGCTCTGGCGATTCGCGATGTCACAGGGCCGCTGTCGGAAATCCGCGTATCTGGCGGTTTTGCGAAATCTCCGTTTTGGCGGCAAATGCTTGCCGATATGATGGGAAAAGAGCTGTTAGTACCGGAAACGCACGAGGCGTCTGCGCTAGGCGCTGCAGCATTGGCATTGTATGCGCTTGGCGATATTCCATCGCTTGATACGGTGAAAACGTGGATTCATATTTTATCACGCCATGTGCCAAATGAAGAAAATACGCTTATTTATTCCGAACTATTTGATATATATACACGATTATATGATCGCTTAAAGGATGAGTTTGATGTGATTGCTTCTTTCCAGCGTAGAAATGGATAGCTACTAAATCGGTTTAGTTTGCATCAAACAGAAAAGAGGAGGAATGGAAATGGGAATCGCGATTGTTATTGCTGCGATTGTTGTGTTATTGCTGCTCATCACGGTTGCGAAAATGCATCCGTTTGTCGCTTTGATTTTGACATCTGTTGGAGTAGGGCTGGCAATGGGGATGCCGCTGATCGCACCGTCGCCGGAAACGCCGGGAATTATTGATTCGATTAAAGCAGGTCTTGGCAATACGCTTGGCTTTTTGGCGATCGTATTGGCGCTTGGAACGATGCTTGGAAAGATGATGGCGGAGTCCGGAGGCGCTGAACGCATTGCGAAAACATTGATTGACCGTTTTGGCCAAAAACGCGTCCATTGGGCAATGATGGTCGTCGCATTTTTAGTGGGGATCCCAGTATTTTTCCAAGTAGGATTCGTGCTATTAATTCCGCTTGTGTTTACAATTGCAATGGAAACAGGAATTTCACTTGTGACAATTGGTATTCCGCTAGTTGCCGGATTATCTGTCGTGCATGGACTTGTTCCGCCGCATCCGGCTGCGATGGCTGCCGTCGGCATTTTTAAAGCCGATGTCGGGACAACAATTCTTTATTCGCTTATTGTCGGGCTGCCGACAGCCATTATCGCCGGCCCGTTGTTTGGAAAATGGATCGGGTCGCGCATGTATAAACAAGTGCCTGGTGAAATCGCCGAGCAGCTTGTACAGCATAAAGAAAAGAAAGACCTCCCTGGCTTTGGCAACACGTTATTTACGATTCTGCTTCCGGTTATTTTAATGCTGGTTGCTTCCATAGCTAATGTTACGCTGGATCAAGCGTCGGAAGCATCGAAAGTGCTGAGCTTTATCGGGGATCCAATCATCGCGCTTTTGATCGCGACGATTTATTCGTTCTTTAGCCTTGGCTACGCTCGAGGATTCAATCGCGATAAAGTATTAAAATTTGCCAATGACTGCCTTGGTCCTGTCGCCAATATTTTGCTTGTCATCGGCGCTGGCGGGGCGTTCAATAAGGTGTTGCTTGATTCTGGCATTGGCGACCAAATCGCAGACTGGGCTACACATTCGCAAATGTCTCCGCTGCTGTTAGGTTGGGGAATTGCCGCGCTCATTCGGATTGCGACAGGTTCTGCGACGGTATCGATGATGACAGCGGCAGGCATCGTTGCCCCAATTGCGGCCAGCATTCCTGGCACGAACGCTGAATTGCTTGTATTAGCGACAGGAGCGGGATCACTCATTTTATCGCACGTCAACGACTCCGGCTTCTGGATGATCAAACAGTATTTCGGCATGACCGTCAAAGAAACGTTGATGACATGGACCGCAATGGAGACAATTATTTCTGTCGTCGCTTTTGCGCTGATTGCGTTGCTGGATTTATTAGTGTAAGATATAAAAAATGTCAGGCGCTTTCGCAAAACCCTGTCAAGTGGGCATTTCCGACTGAGATCGAACAACAATGCTGTAATAGTCACTTGCACATAACTCTGTCAAGCAGATATTAAAAAAAGAGTATATGAAGCTGCGGCCTTTTCTCGATACTCAACCGGGGAAAGGCCGTTATTTTTTCTTGGAAACGACTGTAATGGTAAAAAATGAATATATTCTTCAATCGCAATTACAAGCCTTAAAGAATCACACATTTATTTTTTTTGATCATCAAACTAATCCAGCAGGAAATTGCGTAAGGACTTCTAAAAGCGTGAGACTAATCGCTCGCTGAATCGTATAAAAAAGGAGATGCCGTCAAAACTATGTGTTTTTTGTTCATCTAAATGTAAAAAGCAGGTGAATATGCGAAATTAGAAGAACGGAACATTCGTTAAAAATTCGTCCAACGACATAAAATTTAGAAGTTGTATTTGATAGAGCATTTTTATTTAGGTTCAAAAGAAAAATCCTTGGGCTATTGTTTATTGCTATTATATTTTTCGAATAAATTCGTCCACAGAATAATAGAACACTGCACGAATAACTGCATAAATCAGTAATTCAGGAGGAGACTGTAATGCAAATATAGATATAGAAAGACAGTATACAATTGCTTTGACTAATAGTCGATTTTCTTTTTTCATAATACTTTTACTTAAAATTTCAGAGAGGATTGATGCGGATACCCCATACAACAAAACAATGAAAGATACATAGAAGCCAGCAGATAAAAATATAGGAAATATTTCATCAGGAGTTTCCATCCTGAATCTAGGGATTAGACAGATCGTTATCAGTACTGATACCAACCAATATGTTGTGAGATTTCTAAATAAAAATGCTTTCATTCATACTACACGACCTTTTTTATGTTTATCCATCGGTTTTAATACAATGTAAATTAGCAGTAAATGACAGTTTCATAGAGATTTTATGTTAAGCAGCGATGGATAAATGAATGCGGAGTTGAAAAATATTAAAATATATAGTCCTGTTTGTTTGGACAACTCTTTTTGTATGTATACGATATGATTATGCCGAAAAATTTTTTATACATCTTGATAGGAATACCTGTTTTATTAGTAAGTTCATTTTTTCTTTTGAAAATTCTTAATGAGAATCGAGCAAACGATTGAGTTTTAAATATCGACATTTGAAATTCAAAGGATAAGAATGTAATTTAATTACGGTTCTATGTCAATTGTTTTGGCGATCATTAATTTAATGACATTCGATCTATTTAGGACGATACAAAGTGGCTACGGCTAACGATCACAAGCGCAATTATTGTGTCAGTGATCGGAGGAGTCGTAGCTATTATTTTTGCTGCATTGAAGTAAGTGTTCAGTGACGGAAAAAACCGTGCGGTAGACAAGTAACTCATTTGTTGAATTGCTATGCTTCTGCTGTTTCTCTTGCCCTAGGTCTTGAATACACTAATGTTGGAGCAATGACAATTAGAAAGGAGATGTTCAAATGGAAGCTATTCTATCAATTGAGTTCACTGCATATGTGGCATTAGCCGTTTTACTGTACGCAATCCGTCAAGCAACCAATCTTTCGAATCGCTACATTCCGATTGTCGCAGTTGTACTTGGCGTTGCTTTCTCTATTTTTGAAGCCAGTGCTTTCTCATTTGAGGTTTTAGTAAACGGATTAAAATATGCCTTGTATGGGATCGGATCCGTCGCTGCAATCAAATATGCTCTTGAAAAGACAACGGAGAAATAATGGCAGACATAAATCCGGGGCGATAGCTGGTTGGAAAAGTATAAAGTGTTTCCTTTCTTGACAGCTGCATAAGCGTACTTGAATCAGCTAGAGGAACAAGCGGTTTGGCCGGAAATGGTAACAACCAGATGGTTCGTTTTTCGGGTAACACCATCACAATGCATGAAGGGTTGTTGTCAATGCGAAGTTAAAAAGTACGAAATCTGGGCAGGAAGCGTCGAACATCTAGACGCTTTTTTGTTGATAATAAACGTTGCAAAGCTGAACTTGTTGAAAAAGATTATGTTTAAACCGTAAAGAAGTTAACGCTGCCGGCTATGTATGCGCCGGAGCGGACGAGTTGACCAAAAAAATGGTTGAGAAATATATTGTTCATATAATTTTTGGATTTAACAATCAATTCTTGTATAAATTTACATCTGGTGTATAATCAATTTGAGATTCAAAGCAATCACCATATTACAAAATCAATAGATGAAAATGTTCCAAAGAAAGAAGAGATCGAGAAAAAGCTGGTGAAATATTGTCTATGATACAGAAGCAGCAGTAAAAAGCATTCTGGAAAAAACACGGATTTAAACAAAATTGAATTGTCGATCTGAAAACAAACGTTATGTTTTAAAAATAATGAAATTTGTCGTCGACCTCCAATCGTGCAAAAAACCTGGGGGATCGACGACTCTTTCAAATCTCCATTGAGCCCGCACAAATTAAAGGATTGATAAAATATAACTCCTTCGTTAAAATGAAAATAACCAATCAACCATTTAAAACGAAATGCTTATTTAACAACATTTTCTGGGGTTTTTATCTTAACTATGAGGAATTGAAACTATGCTAATGGTAAGAAAAAGGGGACTGCGAATCCGGTTTTTATCTTAACTATGAGGAATTGAAACGTAGGCGGTGTGTTTTCGCCTGCTTCGATGAAGCGTTGTTTTTATCTTAACTATGAGGAATTGAAACTAGAATCGTCTAATTTCCTCTTTTTTTCTCAATAGCTCCGTTTTTATCTTAACTATGAGGAATTGAAACTATTCAATGCCAATTTCGTCTAAACGAGCTTTGATCTCCGTTTTTATCTTAACTAAGGAACTTAAATAAGGCACTTTGTTTCGAAAATGCATAGTTCCAGCGTGTTTTTTATTTTTAACTGAGAAAAATATTAAACAAAAAAGCACGGCCAATATCAATACGGTCGTGCTTAATCTATTTTTATGGTTGGAGGAACGTATTGTAGATCCGGACATCAATGCGTGAGCAATGCCTTTGTTGAATAAACATTTGTTTTGCCCACTCCTTGTGCGAGATAAATCAGTTTGAAGACCTTTGCCGATTCGACTTCTTTTTTTCGAATTTTGTTGCGAAATTTGGGAACTACACAACGCTGCACATGGTTTTTTGGATAAACGGTTTATTGGTCTCTTCTATACTGGAAAGTACATTGAGTGACCTAAAAACACTTAATCTTAATTGGCTAATCTAGTTAACTTAAATAAGAAGAGTGCGAGTACTCCCTAGTTTTTATTGTTCCTCACGAAATTCCCTTTCAATCTATTGACCCAAAACCCTCCTTTAAAGTATTTCGGTTCGTATGAAATTACAAATGATTGAGGAGAGAGTTCATTAATCAAATACAATAAATTTTTTTCATTATTCCGTTTTGTTAACACTTGTAAGATAAGGCGCTTGCCGTTTTTTCCATCTCCATACCAAGATGTAACCCCATAGCCATGGTTTCGCAGGTATGAAGGCAGTTCATGCTCTAAAGAATCAACGACTATTTGAACCGTCACATATCCAAGAGCCATGTACTCTTCAATTCTACTTCCAAAATAAACTCCAATTCCCCATCCCATGCAATAAGCAAACACGTTGATTGGATTATCCAGATTATCTAAGACGATAGTTAATCCCATTAAATATACAAATACTTCAAACATAGATAAAAAAGAAGCGATGAGACTGTATCCCTTAATCACTAGAATCGTGCGAAGGGTAACTGAAGCCATATATAAAATGTTAAAACCAATAATCGTTAATATAAGAAAAATCATCGATATCAAATCAACTATCCCCCTCTACGGTAGTCATCTTTGGTTGTATTTTGTCTTGCAACTCCTATGCCAATAGATCTTGTCATATAAAAACCAATCAAAAAAATGTCCTCTGGAATTTTGTAAAAATTTTTTTACAGATGTGTCTAATTTTTTTACTGTTTTCTTATAAAAACCATGAAATTTACTTGCTAATAAGTTGGCATGCATTTTGCATTATAGTTAAATAGATGAATTGTAAATATTCATTTATTTAGCAATATTCAATAATTTTAAATTGAATTGATAAAGGGGGGCTGTTATTTGGAATTGTTGGATTTCATTTTTTTAAATTGGCATGATATTGTTCGTATGACTTGGGAACACATTGAATTGGTTGGGCTGTCAGTAGGTGTAGCCATTATAACCGGAGTTCCATTCGGGATTTATATCAGCCAGAAAGAAATCTTAGCGAATCTCGTATTAACCGTGGCCGGGATCATTATGACCATTCCGAGCATAGCCTTGTTCGGAATTATGATTCCGATTTTGTCAATCATCAATCAAGGAATCGGGTTTGTACCAGCATTTATCGCATTATTTCTTTATTCACAATTACCAATTATTCGAAACACTTATGTAGCAATTAAAAATGTTGATCCAAATGTTCGTGATGCTGCAATTGGAATGGGAATGACTACATGGGAACGTTTGTACAAAGTAGAAATTCCCATAGCTCTTCCGGTAATTATGGCTGGTGTGCGAATGGCTGTCGTTCTTATTATTGGAATAGCAACAATAGCAGCTTATATCGGAGCAGGTGGTTTTGGCGAATATATCGCAAGAGGGATTTCCACAAGCTATAAAACGATGGTTCAAGCGGGTGCAATCGGGGTATCCATATTAGCCATTACAATAGATTTTGTTTTAGGAAGAATTCAGAAAAAGCTTTCTCAAAAGGTGCCAAAAGTGACGAGATTAAAAGAAGTTTAAGAAAAAGAGGTGAAAAAATGATAGAGTTTAAAAACGTGTCAAAGATTTACGAAAGTGGAAACAAACAAGTAAAAGCAGTAGACAACGTCAGTCTTCATATCGAAAAAGGGCAAATATGCGTGTTTCTTGGACCTTCTGGATGCGGAAAAACAACGCTGTTGCGGATGGTCAATCGTTTGATTCCGATTTCAAATGGTTCGATATTCATTGACGGAAAAGATATAAGTAAGCTCAATCCGATTGAATTAAGGCGCTCCATTGGTTATGTAATTCAGCAAGTCGGATTGTTTCCGAATATGACAATCGAGGAAAACATTTCAGTCGTTCCAAATTTATTAGGATGGGAACGGGCGAAGATCAAGAAAAGATACAATGAGCTCATGGAAATGGTTGGACTTGATCCAGAAGAATACAGAAAAAGGTTTCCTTGGGAATTGTCTGGAGGACAACAACAACGTATCGGCGTTGCGAGGGCGCTTGCGGCAGATCCGCCCGTCATGCTGATGGATGAACCTTTTGGTGCACTTGATCCGCTCATAAGAGAGCGTTTACAAAATGAGTTTTTACGCATTCAAGAAAATGTGAAAAAGACGATTCTTTTCGTCAGTCACGATATTGATGAAGCGATCCGATTGGCGGATAAGATCGCGATTTTTAAATCGGGTCAATTAATGCAGCATGGAACTCCTGATGAAATTTTATCTAATCCAAAGAATGATTTTGTGCGGGATTTTGTAGGAAGCGACAGGGAATTAAAACGGTTGACTTTGTTCACTGTCAAAGATTTGATAAGCAAGATTGATCACTTTCAAAAGAGAACGACAAGAAATGATTATCATGATTTTGTTGTGAAAGTGAATACCGATTTGCGAACGACGCTTTCGGTTGTTTTGTCTTCGCCGACGGGGAATGCTTGGGTAGTTGACGAAAAAGATCGCAGGATCGGACTGTTAAGTTTAGATGATTTTGAGATCGTTACGGATATCCATACGAAGAAATTAAAGCCGATCGTAAATCAGGGGTGATTTTAGTGCGAGGAAAAAAACTAGAGCTGTCCTTTCGTATAGCTATAACGCTATTAATCATTTGTCTGTTTATATGGGCTTATTTTGAGGGAGCATTTCAATTTATCAAAGATAACCCCGGCGATTTGATCATCTTGCTTCAACAGCATGTAAAAATAGTAGGCTTGTCTGCAATGTTGGCGGTGGCGTTTGCCGTTCCGGTTGGAATCTTTATTACGCGGCCTCGCTTCAAGAAATATGATTGGATCGTAATCAATTTTGCGAACATTGGTCAAACGATCCCCACCCTAGCCGTTCTAGCTCTTATTATGAGTTATTTGGGCATCGGGTATACAACGGCTGTGTTTTCCCTCTGGCTTTATTCTTTATTGCCGATTTTGCGAAATACGGTTGTAGGTATTAAAAGCGTCAACCCATCTATCATCGATGCGGGAAAGGGAATGGGAATGACCTCATGGCAGATCCTATGGAAGCTCGAGCTGCCGAATGCATTATACGCCATCTTAGCGGGCATACGAACTTCCATTGTGATCAACGTAGGCTCGGCAGCTCTGGCATTCTTGATTGGAGGAGGTGGTCTAGGAGATTTAATTTTTACCGGCATATCGTTATATGACACTGGAATTATGCTGTCGGGAGCTGTACCGGTTACCCTTTTGGCTATTACATTAGATTTTCTGCTAGGAAAACTAGAGAAGATTATCATCCCAAAAGGACTTCAACGGAACGAGGAAGCAGTATAAGAAAGCGAGGAGGATGAACATGAAATCCAATGTGAAGAGAATGAGGAGCTTCGTATTCCTGCTTATTGCCATATTGATGCTGACTGCTTGTGGAACTTCGAATTCAAAAACTTCAACGGATGAGAATCGTACATCCGACAATCAATCGAAAGGTAAGATTACAGTTGGAGGCAAAGACTTTACCGAACAGCACATTCTTACGAAAATTACCTCCATTTACTTGAAAGAAAAAGGCTATGATGTCAAAGAAGCAACGAACATGGGGAGTACTGTTGTTCGACAAGCTTTAGAAAATGGACAGATCGACCTTTATTGGGAATACACGGGTACTGCGTTAGTAATCTATAACCATCAGCCTGTGGAAACAGATCCCGATGCAGCCTACGAGAAAGTAAAAGAAATCGATCAGAAAAAAGGATTGGTTTGGCTGAACAAGGCCGAATTGAACAATACCTATGCGATTATGATGCTCGAAAAGAAAGCGAATGAACTGGGAATCAAGACGATCTCTGATCTGGCGGATTATGTGAACAATCATAAGGAGATCAAATTTGCTTCCAATGCCGAATTTTATGCACGACAAGACGGGTTAAGAGGATTGGAGAAAAAATATGAATTTAAATTCCAGCCAAAAAATGTTATCAAAATGGAGACCGGGCTGCTGCCTAACGCATTAAAAGAAGGACAAGTAGATGCGTCTATCGGCACTTCTACTGACGGACGTATCAAAGAATTCAACCTGATCATATTGGAAGATGATAAACATTATTTCCCAGCTTACAATGCAGCACCTGTCGTTAGAGAAGAATCTTTGGAAAAAAATGAGGAGCTGGCTGATCAGTTGAATGAATTGTCGAGTCGTCTAAATTCTGAAACGTTGATTCAATTGAATTACATGGTGGACGTTGAACATAAAGATGTTGCGGAAGTTGCCAGAGAATGGCTCACATCCCAAAACTTGATTAAATGATGATTCGAGATTAGTTCAATAGAGAGCTTTTGAAAATTTTTTCAAGGAAGTGTAATGGGAGATATCAAAAAGCTAATATCCGTTTTCGAAAAAAAGAAGCATTGATTAATATTATCGATTGCACGATCGGCGGTTTCTACTCGAATGCGGTTACATCGTAAAGAAATTTGCATATGGACAATACACTATGGCTGCAATTTTTTTTAAAAAGAAAGGATGATTGCTCAATGAAGATTACTAAAGTGATAACACAGTGGATTCGTATACCTTTAGAAAGACCTGTCGGATTTTCAATTAAGACTTTGACGCACCGTGAACATATCCTGGTGAGAATCCAATCTGATCAAGGTATCGAGGGCGTTGGATTTTGCCTTCAGGATATAAGCGGTCGGGCAGCGAAAGCCGCAATGGACGATTTGCTGGTGCCCATGCTGCTCGGAGAAGATCCGCGCAATATCAACAAAATATGGGAAAAAATGTACTGGCAAACGGTACGGGCAGGGCGAAGAGGAAGCCTCTTACATGCTCTTTCAGCAATCGATATAGCCCTTTGGGATCATCAGGCTAAATTGGCCGGGATGCCATTATATAAATTGCTTGGGGCTTACCGTGAAGAAGTGCCGTGTTACGCTTCTGGCGGATACTATTACGAAGGCTTAGAAGTCTTTACGAAACTGGAACAAGAAATACAAGGGTATATGGATCAAGGGTTTCGTGCCGTGAAAATCAAGGTTGGCAGGTTGGATCCAGTCCAAGAAGCCAAACGTGTAAAACTTGTCAGGGATTTAATCGGTCCAGACGTTAAACTGATGATTGACGCAAACCAAGCTTATTTGGACGTCAATGAATGCATCGAATTATGTAAAAGAGTAGAAGAATACGATATTACGTTTTTTGAAGAACCGCTCCCTATCGATATGGTGGAAGCCTATGTACGCCTGCGAAAACAAACGTCCATTCCGCTTGCTACTGGAGAAGTTGGAGCTACACGCTGGGAATTCCAGGAGCTCATCCGGCAGGGCGCTTTAGATTATATCCAACCTGATGCAACCATGTGCGGCGGTGTATCGGAATGGCTTAAGATCGCAGCTTTGGCAAGTGCGCAAGGAGTAACCATTGCTCCGCATTACCATTGGGATGTTCATGTACATTTAGGATGTGCCACTAGAGAAGTTGCAATTTTGGAAAAATTTATAGGCACCGATGTTAAGAATTTTGATTTAATCATTAACAGCCCGCTGCAAGTTACTCCGCGCGGTACACTTGTACCACCTGAAGGGCCCGGCTTGGGCATCGAATGGAACGAACAGGCTATCAGAAAATACTTAGTTGATGAGAAGGTGATGGCCTATGACTCAGTTCCAAAGGGTGTTTAACATTTTGGCAGCACATTTTAACAATAACGGCTGTCTTGCTGAATAAAGCCTTTATTCTTTCGTTTATTTATAAATAACCGTCAGCAGATTATGGAAATTAGTGTTGGTACGAATTTTTGCATTTATTAATCGACGTTTGATGAAACGAATTAGACACAAGGGGAGGAAGTTATTGGGGCGGCCAGTGTTGCTGCTGGCTCCGTCTGCCAAATCTATGTAATTCGGATGCGGTACTTGGGAAGGAGAGACGTTCATAATGTTTGATATGCCGTTAACGCAATTACAGAAATATACAGGAATAAATCCGAAGCCGGTTGATTTTGCTGACTATTGGAGTCAAGCGTTGGAGGAATTATCGGTCCAATCGTTGCATTATGAGCTGATTCCGGCAGCATTTCAAACGACTGTGGCGAACTGCTATCATTTATATTTCACGGGAGTTGGCGGGGCGAAGATTCACTGTCAGTTAGTCAAACCGAAAGTGCAGAAGGAGAAAACACCAGGGTTAGTATGGTTTCACGGATACCATTCGAACAGTGGGGACTGGGTAAATAAACTGGCGTATGCCGCATCCGGTTTTACAGTGCTGGCAATGGATTGCCGCGGCCAAGGAGGAAAGTCAGAGGATAATCTGCGAGTGAAAGGTTCGACATTAAAGGGTCATATTATTCGCGGAATTGAGGATCCAAATCCTCATCAACTTTATTATCGAAATGTTTTTTTAGATACGGCTCAAGCGGTAAGAATTTTAAGCTCTATGGAGCATGTCGATCGTGATCGAATTGGCGTATACGGCGAATCACAAGGAGGAGCGTTAGCTTTAGCGTGTGCCGCACTGGAACCATCGGTGATAAAAAAAGCTGTTGTGCTCTATCCCTTTTTATCAGACTATAGACGGGCACAAGAATTGGATATGAAAAATACCGGGTATGAGGAAATTCATTATTATTTTCGATATTTAGATCCCACACATGAACGGGAAGAAGAAATATTTTACAAATTGGGTTATATTGATATTCAGCATTTAGCTGATCGGATTTGTGCTGATGTTTTATGGGGGATTGCTCTAGAAGACCAAAAATGTCCTCCGTCTACGCAGTTTGCCGTTTATAACAAAATTAAGTCAAAAAAAGAAATGGTTTTTTACTATGAATATGGTCATGAATATTTACCGATTATGGCAGACCGTACTTATACGTTTTTTTCCGATCTTTTACGCAAGGAAAATGAATAAAAAGCGGTTTCCACAATGAATCAATCATTGATGGAATGAGATGGACAGAGTAAGAAGTGTGTTACAGTGCGAGACATTGCCAAAAAGCAATGTCACCGTTTCCAAATCACGTATTTCTTAACCTGATATAAAGCTGCATAACCCTTAAATTGATTTAGGAGGAGAATTCGATGAAAGAACGGAAAATCAGCTTTTACAGCGAAGGGTATAAATTAGATGGTACTTTATACCTTCCGGATGATTACCAACCGGGAGAAAAAAGACCTGCAATTATTCCGAATTCAGGTTACAACGGGCTTAATGTTTTTTATCCCCGGCTTTTTGCGAGAAATCTTACGGAGTCTGGTTACGTCTGTTTAGGATTTGATTACAGGGGATTCGCCAACAGCGAAGGGATCAAGGGGAGAGTGATCTTGGACGAACAAGTTGAAGATATAAAAAATGCGATTTCATTCCTGCAGATTCAGGAAGAAGTGGATTCTGAACGTATCGGTCTAATAGGCTGGGGAATGGGTGCTTCAAACGTGGTAAGGGTTGCGGCCAGTGATAAACGGGTAAAAGCGGTAGCTGCTTTGAACGGTTTTTTTAACGGAGAACGATGGCTTAAGACGGTCCATTCCTATGTTGACTGGGCGAGAATTTTGCAAACGGTTGAAGAAGATAGGATCCATCGGGTTACTACGGGACAATCATTACTGGCAGACGCATTTATCCATTATCCTTTAGACCCTGCAACAAAAGATTACGTTGATAAAGAATTGGCGCCGCTCACTCATTTTGGCAAACTGACTGCATTGCAATTTACCGAGTCGATCATTCAAATGAACGCGGAAAAAGTCGTGGCGGATGTTTCTCCAGCTGCTCTGTTTGTGGCCCATGGAAAAGACAATTTGCTCCATCCGGTGGAAGAGTCTATTTCCTTATATGAAAATGCAAGAGAGCCGAAACTATTTTATTTGATCGATGGAAAACATAATGATTTCATGTATCACGATCATCCGGTTTTCAGAAAATTGTTGCAAAAGGTGGCGGAATTCTTCGGGAAATATATAGGAACTTTTTCCGCATTATCTGAAAACAATTTAAAGTAAAGAAGCCAAATATACGCCCAGTGAATATCAGCTGGGTGTATTCGCACTACTAAGAAAGGGAGATGGGATCATGACATCATATCATCCGCTATTAAAAGATGCGATAGAATTGCATTGCCATAGCTACCCCAGCATTTTTCCAAGAAAACAAACGGATTGGGAATTGATTGAAGATGTTAAAAGAGCTAAAATGGCCGGAGTTGTTTTGAAAGCCCATGAAACTCAGACGGTTGATCGGGCTGCTTTGATACGGGAAAAAGAACCGCACCTGCATGTTTACGGCGGTTTGGTATGCAACCATTTTACTGGCGGTTTGTCTCCAACTGCGGTCGATGTCGCTATTCGTTTAGGTGCGAAAATTATATGGATGCCAACCGTTTCAGCGAAAGAGCATTGCTGTCACTTTGGCCGAAAGAAGACTCGTCTTTTTAATACAGATCGTCCATTGATTCAACCTGAAAATGGTCTTGAGATCTGGGATGAAAATCGCAAAATTCTTCCTGAAGTTCATGAAATCCTTTCTTTAATCGCTGAAGCAAACATCATTTTGGCAACTGGTCATTTAAATCCGGAAGAAGTGATGGCTCTCGTTGAAGCCGCAAGGCAGCACAAAGTGGAGAAAATTTTAATCCAGCATGTTGATTTAGGAATCGCCCCCATTCCGTTTGATTTTCAGAGAGAACTGAGCAAAAAAGGAGCGATTTTAGAAAAATGTTATCTGGCCTGCAGCAGTGATTTTCATGATCTCTCAATAGAAGAGATGGCAGAAAACATAAAACGCTTGGGGGCAAAAGAGTGTGTACTGGTTACAGATTATGGGCAGGAGCATAACATTCCCCCGGTCAAAGCACTAAGCAGCTTTGTAGAAGACATGTTATCATCGGGAATTACTGAAGCTGAAATAGAACAGATGATTGTACACAATCCAAAACAATTGTTGGGTATCTAACTTTTTGGTAGCTGTAAGGGGAGAACAGCTCGGATGAACCAAGCATGTGCAGGCATCATGATGTCCTTGCGGAAGCATGCGGATTAGAAAGAGTGGAGGGAAGGAGATGGCAACACCTAAAAAACCGTTTAAAGTGGCATGCGTACAATTTAATCCAAAGCTGAACGAAAGAGACGAAAATATTAAGGCTTTATATGACGCCGTAGCAGAGGCAGCCAGGAACGGAGCAAAACTCATTGTAACTCCCGAGATGGCGACAACTGGCTATTTTTACCGAGACCGGGAAGCGATACGGCCGTTCGTTGATACGATCCCTGGCTTTACCACCCGATGTTTCGAGAAAATCGCAAAAAAATACTTTTCGTATATTGTTATAGGCATGCCTGAAGTCGATCCTGAAACGGACATTTTTTATAACTCAGCTGCATTGATTGGACCAGATGGATATATTGGAAAATATAGAAAAATTCATTTGTGGGAAACTGAGGTACACTGGGCTGCTGGTGGAGATGAAGAAATTCCTGTATTTGATACGGAAATAGGCAATATTTCTATAAACATCTGTATGGATATGATTTATTTTGAATCAGCTCGTCTAGCCGCACTAAAAGGTGCTGATATCCTCGCATTCTTGACGAATTCTACTGGACAATCCGTTGCGGTTCTCCAGGCCAGAGCGGAAGCAAATGGTTTATACATCATCAGCGCCAACCGCTCAAATGCGGAGAACGATTATCATATGATCGGGGCCAGTGCGGTCTGGTCGCCGGAAGGGGAAAAGCTCGCAGAGGCTGATTTGGTTGAAACAAAAGAATATGCGGTTGATGCCCCAACGATTCTTTACTGTCAAATTGACCCTGCAAAGTATGATAATCCGGTCAAAAAAAGATTTGCAGAAAGAAGACCCGAACTTTATAAAGACTTGATGTTATATAAAGCACCATGGGATTTTAAGAAAACGGCGGCTTCCAGAAACATTTGGGCTGCGATTGTACAATACGAACCAGCTTTGGGAAATAAGGAAGCGAATTTAGTCAAGATTAAACGCATGATTTCAAATGTTGCGCTTGAGAGTAAAGAAAAAAGCAAATTGGATTTAGTTGTGCTTCCGGAGCTTTCTCTTACTGGGACCGTGGATCACTTAAAAGCAGACGATATTTTTGCATTGTCTGATACTTTGGACAGCATTTGGGTGCAAAAGTTATTGGAACTCGCAAAGGAATTCGGCATTCATATGGTTTTTGGGTTTGTGGAAAGACAAGGCGACCATCTCTACAATTCGGCGATTCTTGCGGGTCCGAAAGGCGAAATCATGGGAATATACAGAAAGACACATTTACACAATGCCGAAAAAGCTTGGGCGACCCCCGGAGATAAAATTGAGGTCTTTCATTCAGAAGCTATCGGTGATATCGGAATCATGATCGGGTACGATGCGGTTTTTCCAGAAGTTGCAGGGGTATTAGCGGTTAAGAGAGCTGATATGATAGTTATACCGTCAAGCTGGCAAGGAGAATTTGGAAGAGATTTAAAAAGCAGCATATCGAGAAAAAAATATCCGCAAGGCTCCGTTTCAACTTGGGATGCCATCGCTGCTGGCGCCCAAGCATACACGATTGTTTCAAACTTTGTAGGGACTGAAAAGAAATTTTTAGGAAGAAGCGGGTTGTATACGTTAGATCCCATCTACGGATTAGATTCACCTGTGGGAGCTTCTTCAAATCAAGAAGAGGTTTTAGTGGCAAACTTCGAAACTATACAAAACGATTGGTGGTTTAACCAAGAAAAATTAATTCAATCGAGAAGAACGTTTTGTTATAAACGGCTTGTCTACTGAAATATAAGAATATAACTTTCATTATGCTTTACTCTTGATAAATCCGACACCCCCTAATGAATTTGGACACTTGAAAAAGTTGTTTCATAATCAAAGTGACCAAATGATGGGGGCTTTTGATATATAGGGTGAAATTTATGCTGCAAACAGCGAAAGAAGCATTAAAACATTAGCGGGTTGATGGGATGTATTCAGCCCGAATCTCGTGCGCTTATGGGTAAAAGCGATAAAGAAATCCTTTCAGCAGAAGTAAAAAATTGAAGGATAAGGACGACCAATTCAAGAATTTATGTTTAGAAATGTATTATGGAGTAATTTACAAGAAGAAGAACCTTCGCTTATTGAATAGCAGGAAGAAGCCGAGATGTGGAACAAGAATGGAAATTCAATTACAAAAGATTTTAGGAATCAATCGCACGATCTGCTGTTACCGCCAAAATGGAAAAGTCGAGAAAAAACAGTATGCTGGAGACGTCCAGCACCCGGCTATTCTCTGACAAAACCGGGAGATACGATTTAAGAATATACTCTCTTTCTTTTGAGGCTGTCTGTAAGAGCATGGAATTCCGTCTAGGACGTCCCAGCGTTTCATCGTTTACTGGAGAAGGAATGTGTTTGACAGCAACAGGCTTATCGATCTGTGCTGAAGTATATGTTTTTTACGACCGATTTATTTTATATATTTAATCCTCCGCCGCGTCTTTATCCAAAAGAGCGAAAACAAAGTCATTCATTCGTGGAAGTCCGAATATAAGGCAAGAGGATTTCGTTTTCTAGCCAAGAAAGGGAATTTTCAAGAATCACCTAAAATAAGCGGCAAAAATTAGGGGACAATCCTATAGTCAGGATTTTTCTAACTTCGAGCTGTCGAAATTTTTATATATTAGGTGGAATGAAAGATGAACGTTTTTGGTTCAAAATTGACCAAACGGTATTTATCTATAACATTAATTGTTATTTTCTTTACTTTGTCGTTCCTTTATTGGCTCACGATACGTGTCATGGAAGGTTCATTTAGTGATCAGATTGCGTATCGGGATGAATTGATTGCCAGGACGCTGAGCAAACGTATTAGTGATATTATTCAAAGTATGACGAGCGACTTACGGGTCGCCTCCGCATACGTTTTGAAAGTTACAGAGAAAAATAGAGACTTTTATTTGTCCGAGATGGAAAGAATGGTCGTTCAGCAACCTCTTTATTTGAGCATTCAAGCCTTTAATTCAGAAGGCAAGATTGTGGTTAAGGTGCCAGATGCCGTTTCTTTAGATGCTAAAAGCTTTGAAGATCTGCACAATTACCTTTCCTGGAGCAAAACCTACTACATTTCCGATATGATTACACTTGAGGATGGAAGGAAGTCTATTGCCATCGCATATCCTTCAATCGATGAAAATGGAATGTATAAAGGCGGGGTCGTAGCTTTCGTCAATTTGGAAATGCTTTCTGAATATCTAAAAGAATTGAAGATTGGTGAACTCGGGGTCAATGCGATCATTGACAGAAACGGCACAATAATCGGGCATAGTGAGCTGGAGACGATCGGTTTTTCTTTAAAAGAACACCCCATACGCGATTATCTAAATAAAGAAAAATTCGGCATATGGGAAGGTTCGCTGTTTCATCAACACATGATTGCAGCGTATCGGCCTTTATCGATGATCGGATTCGGGCTTATCGTAGGCGAACCAATTAAGCAGGCAATGCAATCGTCAATAGATGTCAGAATATTGCTGCTAAAGGGCTTCACAGCGGTATTATTTATTGCCGCTGGACTAACGGTCTTTTGGACAAATCGGGTGGTTCGTCCGATTATTCAATTAATGAAACAAGTAAAAGAATACAACCAAAATAAACAGAAGAATTTTGAACCTATTAAAACCAATGATGAAATAGAAGAATTATCAAGAACAATGGGGCAAATGGCTGGAGAGTTAAAAGAAAACGAGCGAAGGATGTTTTATATTCTTGAATCAATTCCTTACGCAATCATTACAACTGATAAAAATGGAAAAATTACTACATTTAACAGAGGAGCTGAGGAACTCACATTATTTAGCAGGGAAGAAGCGATTGGAAGGAATATTATTGATCTCCCTATTAAGGAAAATAAGGATGTTTTTCTTTCATGGAAAACGTTACAGGAAGGAAAAGAGTTTGATGATGTAGAAAGCTACATTTTTGATAAAAATAAAAAGAAACACGATGTAAAAATCCATTCTTCTTTATATCATGGAGAAGGTAATAAAGTAGTAGGGACGATCATAGTCATTAGAGATGTAAGTCATATAAAAAAATTAGAAGAATATTTAAGGCAAAGTGAACGATTAGCTTCCCTGGGACAACTGACAGCCGGAATAGCTCATGAAATAAAGAATCCGCTAAGTATCGTGCAAGCAGCTGCAGAAGCAATATCTATGGAAATCAAAGAGCTGCAATTTGAAAATAGCATCATTGCCGAGCTTACCAATGACATTTTAGAGACATCTCAAAGAATGAATCAATTACTCATTAACTTTTTAAAACTATCGAAAGGTGAGGAAGATAACATCAAAGAAACGATAAACGTTATTGCTGTCATAGATGAGTTATTATCTCACTTAAGAAAAAAAATGAAAGATCAAGGGATTCAGGTCATCAAACAATATGCAGAGAAAAAAGTATATGTCCTTGCCAACCAAAACGGATTAACACAAGTGTTTCTAAATATTTTGATAAACAGTATGCAAGCTATGGAACAAGGAGGAACTTTGCTGATTAAAGTCGAAAAATTCGAAAAAAATTGCATGGTTCAAATAGAAGATAGCGGAGTCGGAATTCCAGCGTCAAAGCTTCCGTGGATTTTTAATCCTTTCTTTTCTACAAAGAGAGAAGGAACTGGATTAGGACTTTCTATAGCTCACGAAATTATTGTCCAGCATAACGGAAAAATATGGGCGGAAAGTGTGGAAGGGAGCGGTACTAGTTTGTACGTCCAACTTCCCAGATTAGAACAAATAGGTGATGGCAATGAGAAAAATCTTATTGGTTGATGACGAAGTGAAGCTTTTAAAAATAATTAGTTCCGCTTTAGAAAAAAAAGGATATCGTGTCTACACTGCACCTAATGGTTATGAAGCCAGAAGGACGTTTAATGAAAAGAATGCGGAAATTGTATTTCTTGATTTAATGCTTCCTGATATAAACGGGTTGGAGCTGCTGCAGGAGTTTAATCGTTTATATCCGCAAAAAGTTTATATTATCATGACTGCTTACGGGGATATTCCAAGCGCTGTCATCGCGATGAAGGAAGGAGCTTTTGATTACCTTGTAAAGCCGGTAAGATTGGATGAAATTGTCGTAGTAATTGAAAAAGCTTCACAATGGTTAAAGATGAAGGAAGAAAATCAGCTTTTAAAGGAAAAATTAATTGATATTGAGAAACAATCAGAATTGATCGGAACAAGTCTTGCCATGAAAAGAATTTTTCATCTTGTGGAGCGGGTAGCAAATACAGATGCGACAGTTCTAATTCAGGGGGAAAGCGGAACGGGAAAAAGTTTGATTGCAAAGCTGATTCACGACCTTAGCGAGAGAAGCAAGGGGCCGTTTGTATCAATAAATTGTGCAGCAATCCCGGAGCAACTACTAGAGAGTGAATTGTTTGGATATGAAAAAGGAGCTTTCACCGGCGCCAATTCGAGCCGACCGGGGAAATTCGAAGCCGCAAATGGCGGTACAATTTTTTTAGATGAAATAAGTGAAATTTCCCCATCATTGCAGGCTAAACTTCTCCATGTCACACAGGAAAAAGCCTTTATGCGTTTAGGAAGCAGCACCATCAGAAATGTCGATATAAGGATTATATCTGCGACGAATCGAGATCTGAAAAAAATGGTGGAACAAGGGCGCTTTCGTGAAGACTTGTATTATCGGCTGCATGTTGTAGATATTTATATTCCGCCTTTACGAGAAAGGAAAGAAGATATACCGATACTTGCAGAAGAATTTTTGAATAGACAGCGGAAAAGGTATAATAAAAATTTCCAAATATCCAAAAAAATAATAGAAACTTTAACCCAATACCATTGGCCAGGCAATGTAAGAGAATTGGAAAACGCAATTGAAAGAGCTGTAGTTCTATGCCGTGATCAATGGTTATCCATCGAAGACTTCCCCAGAGAAATAAGAGACAGCAGGTATGAAAATCTTGTTCAAGAAAGCTTTCCAATTGAAAGTGAAAAGAATAAACCCCTTCCAGAAAAATTAGAAGAAATAGAAAAGCAATTCATCGTGCAGGCCTTAGAAGAATCAAACGGACAAGCAGCTTCTGCAGCCCGAAAACTAGGCATATCTCGACAAAGTCTTTTATATAAGATGAACAAATATTTAATTGACCCCAAATAATTGATTCAACATTGGAATGGAAGATTAATATTTTTGCAACAGTATTTGCTCTAACTTCCTCTTAATTGCAGTTTCATGTTAATCATAATAAAATCTCCTCGATCACATTTCAGCAGATTATGATTCCATTTCGTACTTCCAAAACACATGGTGTTCTCAGCTGATCGCCTTCTGCCCTAGCCATTCAGCTAAAAGCGTCATGTTAATAGCAATTAAGAAAGTAGTGTTTTGCAATTAAGCTTATGTATAAATTTTTGCATATTTTCCACTTTACATGGAGTGGCAGATTGATCGGCTTGTATGTCTGGCAAAGTCCTGAGGCTTTCCACTTTGCCAGAAAGCATACGCGCAGAGGTCACATGTCAAGCGACAAGATGTATGAAATGTTATACAACAAATGATGAATATACTTATTTACCATTTCATACATCTTTTAATTGTCAATAACAGCCTCCAAAATCCGGCTCTCGGTACATTTGAAAAAAGCTGTTGGGCATGCTGATGATCCTGCAACCATACAAAGCAGTTCCAAGTGTATTACTGCGGGTACGGGGAGAAAAAGTCCAATTAAAAAAATAAATCGTTAGGTGTTGATAAATTAATTTCAGAATATTATAATAATTATGTATGTATTAATATTGACATTAGGTTTTTATTGTAAGGAGTGCATAGGTTATTTATGAAGATTATGAAGTTTGCGAAACAACCATAGCACTTCTACATAAATTAACCCCCCATGTAAAATATCAAACGAAAATTTTAGATTTGGAAGGGGAATTTTATTCCTCCAAATATATTAAAACTATTTGAGGAAGCTTGTTTAAACAATGGTTCCACTTATGAAGGAAGGCGCCAAGCAGTTATCCATTTTACTAATTACACCCAAAGAATCCCCATTCTGATTAATCAATTTGAGAAAATTATTGCTTTTCCCACACACTCTATACTCCTCAGAACAAACTCAGTTCATATGGATCTTTTTGTAAATTTTGGAAATTTAACTAATTTAACAAAACACAGTCGCTTATTAATTTTAAAAACTATAAACAGTTGAAATTAAATATTTCGTTTCAAACACTTCATGAACAGTATAAGAAGTCAGCTAATTGCATTATTCTTTTTTGTTACCCAACACAATTTTCTTTTTGGCTTAATCCAAAAAGAGGAAAAACGAATTTGTTAATTAATATTTCATCAAATGTATTTCTAAATTTAAAAAAAACAACTTAGTCATAGACGGAGGAACATGTTGTTTCCTTTTAGGGGACTGAATAATTCAGTCTCCTAATAAGATGCATGACCTTTCCTCCTACTGATAAAAAAGCAAAATCTGAGAATACGAATACCCTAAGTATCTGTACACAAAATTCTTGACGGTACCAATCATAATGAGGTTATTAATATCGGGTTTTGAAGGATAGAGAGTCTGTTATTAAAGGAGAAAGAAACGGAATAAATAAAGAAAATTCTTTTGAGCAGACTTTTACATAAGTGGTTGGAAAAAATATTGAACCGTTTGTGTTAACAAAACGAGAAAAACGTGAGAGGCTTTAGAAAGCCCAAACTTCTGCAAATACAAGAAAAAAATTGATGACCTATTAAATGTGTTCAATAAAAGTAGCTGAGGAGCTATCATGTTAGAATACATTGAACACTTGATTATATAAGCCCAGTGGAGTAAAGAGAAACACCTCAAAAAATTGTCTAGTTTAGTGTTGACATACCATATCATATGATACTAGTTTCATAGCTTTCCAAAAGGAAAAGATGGGAAGCTCTTATTTTTTGAATCAATTTTGAACTGTAATGTTTAGTTAATTCCATTTTGAAAAATACAACATAATTCATATTATAGTCTCTTGCATAATAAAAGGAGGTAGTATGTTACTGTATAAGAAATTCCGAAGTATAATATTCGTTCAGCGCTAAACACAATTGTTAAAAGCGAATTTGTTTAGATATTAGTCTAAAAAGTGGACACAGAGAACAGAGAGATTAAAATAAACTTAATTACAATCGATTCGAGGTGTCCAATCATGAAAAAGAGAACATTTGATCAAGAATACAAGATTCAAGCTGTTGAATTATGCTTTGAGGGGGACAAGCCCATCGCCCAATTGGCGAAAGAATTAGGTTTGGCTTACAACACTCTTCACCGTTGGGTTAAAGAATATAAAGAAAGTTACGGAACGAGTTTTGTGGGTTCAGGACATATCAAGCCACAAAATCAAGAAATCATCGATTTACGCCGTCGCAATCAAGAGTTGGAGGAGGAATTAGCGATCCTAAAAAAGGCATTAGGCATCTTCACCAGAAACCAGAAGTAATTTACGCCTTCATTTTTCAACACCGAAATGATCTTGTTGTGAAGATGTGTAAAAGTGCTCGGTATTTCCAAAAGTAGGTACTATGCATGGCTGAAACGCCCAAAAAGCAACCAAAAAGAGAAAAAGAACAACTGACCCAACAGATTCGAAATGAGTATCTCAAGTTACGGAAAATTTACGGCAGTCCAAAAATTACGTAAGAACTACGCAAACAAGGGATTGGTGTGTCCCAAAAGACGGTCGCACGTACATGAGTAAAGAAGGATTGAGATCGATTACGGTGCATAAATATAAGGCAACGAATAATAATCACCCTTACAACGTGTATGCGAATCTGTTGGAACAAAACTTCCAAGTAACAGCTCCGAATGGAAATATGGATGGCAGATATTACGTATATTCCTACTGATGAAGGCTGGCTGTATTTAGCGAGTATTATGGATTTATATATTCGTAAGATTGTAGGTTGGTATATCGATATACGGATGACGAAAGAATTAGTCATCAAAGCATTACAACGGGCTCTAAACAACGAAAACCAACGGAACGAGTGATTCATCATTCGGATCGTGGAAGTCAATATGCTTCGAATGACTATCAGCAACTTTTATAGGAACATCATTTTCAAGTGAGCATGTTGAGACGTGGAAACTGTTACGACAACGCTTGTATGGAGGCATTTCATAGCTCATCAAGAAAGAGTGCATTTATCTGAATCGATTCCGGACCCGAAAAGAAGCGAAACAAACCATTTTTGAGTATATCGAATGCTTCTCCAACCGCAAAAGAAGTCATTCCGCCCTTGGCTATGTCGCCATGTGAATTTGAAGATGCATATTATTCTAACCAGAGAAAAGTAGCTGCATAAATTCAGCTTTTTCTCTCTGTTTAACGTGTCCATTTTCTTGACATAACACCAGTTTTGCATAAAAATAATAAAAATTAAAAAAATGAGGCAATTTAATCTTAGTAAATGGAATTTTTGTTATAATGATTGTATCCCTATTGGGAGGTTATTTTTCGAAAGGTTTAATGAAAATTTAAAATAGATTTTAATTAGCGTAATATTAAATTCCAAAATAGCAATACATATTATATCGAAATAATATTTTAAAATTAGTTTTAGTTAATATGTAAGGTTTATTTATAAATTTTATAAATTTATTAAGCAAAATAAATAACTATTCAGGTGATAAAAATGAAGCAAATACATCATAATGAGATAATAGATAATAATATAAAAGTTAAACCAGTATTAAAATGGGCAGGTGGAAAACAACAGTTACTTGATGTTCTAATTCCTCAAGTTCCTAAGAATTTCAATCGTTACATTGAGCCTTTTTTGGGAGGAGGAGCTTTGTTTTTTGCCTTGAAACCCAAAAACGCGATAATTGCGGATCTAAATCCAGAATTAATTAATCTTTATAAAATAATAGCGAGTAATGTAGAAGAACTAATATCAATTTTAAAAGAAATGAAAAATGATGAAAAATACTATTACGAAATAAGAGAGCTAGACCCAACAACTCTTTCAAATGTCGAACAAGCAGCACGAACAATCTACTTAAATCGTACTTGCTATAATGGGCTCTATCGAGTAAACCGTCAAGGGAAATTTAACACCCCTTTTGGTCACTATAAAAACCCAACTATTTGCGATGAACAAAATTTAAAAGCAGCAAGTATTGTCCTTCAAGGAGTAGAAATTATCCATGGGGACTATAAAAAAGTATTAAAAGAATATGCTCAACCAGGTGACTTTATTTATTTAGATCCTCCATATTTGCCTATTTCAACCTATTCTGATTTTAAAAGATATACAAAAGAACAGTTTTATGAGGAAGATCATATTGAATTGGCAGAAGAGGTACATCGTTTACATGAGCTAGGGTGTTATGTATTACTAACAAATTCTAACCATCCGTTGGTCCATGAACTATATGGCAAATATTCCATTAGCGTCCATAAAACTAGACGAAATATAAACAGTAAAGGTTCTAAACGTACTGGTGAAGATGTCTTAATTAAGGTTGAACCAAAAAAGCGTATCTATTTGGTACCCAGACCTATAGAATTACCTCAACAAATGGAAAAATTTCCTTCAACCCGTTTTATGGGTAGCAAGCAAAATCTTATTGAACATATATGGGGAGTAGCTTCGCAATTTGAATTTAATAGTGTGTTAGATTTATTTAGTGGTACCGGAGTCGTTTCTTATATGTTTAAAACCCAAAATAAACAGGTTTTTAGCAATGATTATATGGCTTTTTGCGCAAATTTTGCAAAAGCATTGGTTGAAAATAGTGAAATTACTTTAAATGATAAAGATTTGCAAATACTATTTGATCCTGAAACTCCAAAGGATTATTTTGTTTCAAATACTTTTAAAGAATTATATTTTTCTGATGAAGATAATAATTTTATTGATTTAATTAGATCTAACCTATCAAGATTAAAAAACAAATATAAAAAAGCAATTGCAATTTCTGCTTTAGCTAGAGCATGCTTAAAGAAGCGACCAAGAGGCATTTTTACTTATACTGGTTTTCGTTATGACGATGGACGTCGGGATTTAATTCTTTCCTTAAAAGATCAGTTTATAGAAGCAGTTCAGACCATTAATCAAGCTATTTTCGATAATGGAAAAGATAATAAGGCAAGACATGGAGACGCAATGAATTGTCGAAAAGAGGCAGATTTGGTTTATATTGACCCTCCTTATTATAGCCCTCTTTCGGATAATGAATATGTGCGAAGATACCATTTTGTTGAAGGGCTAGCTTGTGATTGGAAAGGGGTTGAAATGCAATGGCATACAAAAACAAAAAAATTTAAAAGCTATCCAACTCCATTTAGTTCTCAAAAAGGGGCATATGAAGCTTTTGATATTTTATTCCGGAAGCATAAAAATAGTATTCTCATAGTTTCATATTCCTCTAATTCATTACCGACAAAAGATGAAATGCTATCTTTGATATCAAAATACAAAGAAAATGTAGATGTAGTTGCAATAGATTATCGATATTCTTTCGGTAATCATGGGCATAAAGTGAAAGATAATAACAATCTTGTTAAAGAGTACCTATTTGTAGGTTATTAAATGCCAGAGACATCCTGGCATTTTATTTTTATTTGATCCAATTCTTTATAAATTTGTAATATTATTATGTAAAAGGTTTTTAAATAAATAGAGGTGATGGGAATGAAAAAACCTTGGGTTATTGGAAATACAACAATCAGAAATCCTGCGCGGTTAAAAGAAGGGTTAAAAGCTTTCTATGAATCTCCTTTATATGGCCGATTAATTGTTCATGAGCGTGAAGAGCAATTAGCAAGAGTATTAGCTGATGCAGGAGTTATTGATGCGGGAGGAAGTAGTCTTCCTGAATATGGACGAAAATGGCGTTCAGCTTTTACCCAATTAGGTTTAATCACACACAAATTTAAACGAAATATTAGGGAGGGAGAAGTTGATCCAAAGATCAACGAAGTCATTTACCATAAAACTCCAAATGAAAGATCAATTAATTTGAGTGGACTCCCATATGAAATTACTCCTAGTGGATTAAGATTAATTAAAGCGGAAACAATAAGAGAACAGCAGGAATGTATGTTAAGAACAATTTTAGCATATCAAATCCCTTCTCCTATAGAAAATAGATGGGATCAAGAAGATAGTTTCAGTCCTTTAAAATTTTGTCTTGATGTAGTGAAAAAACTTACTGAAATGGAAAACCCTAAAGGATTATCTATTCCAGAAATGGCAATAGTACAAAGTTATACACAACATGATAAGTTTGAAGATGCAGTACGAGAAATTCAAAAATACCGATCAAAACGAAATGCAATGAATGGTTTAATGGCCAAACGTAAAGTTGACTCTGAGCTATATAATCAAAAAGGAAAAGAGGCAGGAATACGAGCACAAAGTATAAAGGACTATGCAGATACAAATTTCAGATATTTAAGATTTACTGGATTATTTTCACTTAAAGGAAAAAGGATCGTTCTGAATGAAGATAAGCTTCCTTTAATAGAATCAATATTGTCTGGTTTTTCTCCATTAATTGACAAAAATAATGAAAATGAATATTTGATTCGACTTTGGAAAGGTTCTGAACTCCCCACTGATGATGAAATTGGTGCGAGAAATGAAATTAAACATTATGTTAAACTAATAAAACAATTCGGAATAAATGAAAAAAATCTTCCTGAAATACCGGAACATTCAAATGCTACTGAATTAACTCATATTCGTATAAAACTTGAAGAAATGTATAAGGAACTAAGGGAACAACAATATGCTGAAAAACAAAAAGAAGAAATTAAAGAAATTATTGCATATCTTAAGTTATTAGATAAACAAAATATTGGCGAAGAGTTTGAAATAAACATACGTAATGACGAGAAACCTGCATATTTAGAGTGGGCAGTTTGGCGTGCATTTTTGGGAATAAATCATTTAGTGAATAAACCGTATGAAGCTAGAAGATTTGAAATAGATGATGATTTTCTACCCGTGGGTTTTGCTCCTCCTAATGGGCCTGATATGATATTTGAATTCGATGATTATGTATTAGTTGTAGAAGTGACTTTAACTAGTTCCTCTCGTCAAGAAGCAGCAGAAGGTGAACCTGTTAGAAGGCATGTAGCAAAAGAAAAAGAGAGAATTAAACAAAAAACAGGAAAACCAGTTTATGGACTTTTTCTAGCCAGATCAATTGATAACAATACTGCTGAAACATTTAGAATTGGAGTATGGTATAACGGAGATGAACCAGACTTTCTTAACATTATTCCTATTACATTAACAGATTTTATAAATATTATGGAGTATTTTTCAATTCAAAAGTTTAATCCAGAAGATTTAAGAAGATTTTTAGATACTTGTCTTATTCCAAGAAATGCTCATGCACCTGTATGGAAACAAGAAATTAGTAAATCAATTAAGCATTTTATAAAAAAAATTTAATAGTAGACCTATGTTATATACTTGGATAAAATATAAATCTCCTTAAAAGTTAGATACTCTCTATGAAGAAAAAAACTTTGTCTTAAAAAACAATTGTTTAATATTTTTTTTAAAAAAGTACGAATTAACCATTTGACGAGGACTGTTTGAACAGTAGTGACTTTCTTATTTCAACTAAGGAAAAGTTAAATTTTTTGAATCATAAAAGATATTATTCAATCAATTGCAAGCACAATAAAATATATTATAAACAGTTTTATGAAGCTGTTCCCATGTTCAATCAAATGAGTATGTACATATATATGTAATTAACATTTAAAATTCATATGTAACTTTTGAATTATTTTGTATCCCCTAGAACATTGTTGTTAACTGGGGGTTGACAATAGTTTTATAGAAATTATTATTACCAACAATTCTATCTTTTGTGCAAAATTATTGTTGATGTTTCATAATTTTCAATAGAAACGGAGTGTAGAAAAATGAGTATGTTTCATATGGGGGTTATAAGAAACTTTCTCACTGAGAAATTTACCAATTTAATAGATCTTTCAGATTATGACGGGAAATCCGAAGAAGACAGGGAAAATGCTTTTTTGACCAGGTCACTTGCTGCATTTTCACTTATGATGTTATGCGAAATAAGTCCTGTTGAAGCTGGAAAATGTGTTACTGATGGTTATAATGATAATGGGATCGATGCTTTATATTATCATAAAAAAGAAAAAGTTCTATATCTAATTCAATCGAAATGGAAAAATGATGGAAATGGAAGTGTTGAAAGAGGGGATATTCAAAAATTTTTCCAAGGAATCCGTGATCTTACTATCCCGAAATTTGAAAAATTTAATGAAAAAGTACTGCAACGTAAAGATGAAATTGAGATGGCATTAAGAAATGCGAATACCAAATTTATGGTTTTACTTACATATACAGGTCAAGCAGACTTAAGTTCCCATGTTAATGATGATATTAATTCTTTTCTTGATGAACTAAATGATTCGTCCGAATTTGTTACTTTTAAAGCTTTAAAACAAAGTAATATTTATAATATGATTGCAAAAGGTGCTCAAGGTGAACCTATAAATGTAGATGTTGCTTTGTCTAATTGGGGATATACTTCTGAACCATTTAAAGCATATTATGGCCAAGTAGCTGCAAGTGATATTGCTTTATGGTGGGAAGAATATTATCCTAGGTTATTTGCACAAAACATTCGTATGTTTTTAGGTGATACAGATGTCAACAATAACATAATCAAGACTTTAAAAGAAGAGCCTGAAAAATTTTGGTATTACAACAATGGAATTACTGCTTTATGCTCTACTATAAAGAAAAAGCCAATTGGTGGAAATACCCGTGACTATGGATTATTTGAAATTGAAGATTTAAAGATTGTTAATGGTGCTCAAACTGCTGGAGCAATTGCGCTAGCAGCAAGAAATTTCCCTGAAAAAGTGGCATTAGCTCGTGTACCAATAAGGTTTATTCAATTAAAAGATAGTCCAGAAAATTTTGAAAGGGAAGTTACTAGAAATACTAATACCCAAAACAGAATTGAAAAAAGAGATTTTGTAGCACTAGACCCTGAACAAGAACGTATTAAGGAAGAACTTAATCTACATGGAATTACATATATTTATAAATCAGGTGATACTATAACAAATAATCAAGATAGCTTCGACATTGTTGAAGCGACTATTGCAAGAGCTTGTAACCAGATAGAAGTTGATCTATCTGTACAAGCTAAACGTGAGATTGGTAAACTGTGGGAGGATATTGAAAGAGCACCATATAAAATACTTTTTAACTCAAGCGTTAATAGCTTAGAACTTTGGAAACAAGTTCAAATATTAAGAGTGGTAGATGAGATGCTATCCCAAAAAGAAAAAGAACTTAATGGTAGAGAACGCTTATACACTATACATGGTAATAGATTTATTGCACAATTAGTTTTTATGAAGACAGGAGAAATCCAGAAAGCACATACAAAAAAATTAACACAAGAAGAAAAAGAATTAATCAAAAGGTATACTGTGGAAATTTTATTAAACCTTATTTCTTTAGCAGAAAGTGAATATCCAGACTCTATGTTAGCGAGCTTGTTTAAAAATTTAACAAAATGCAAAAATTTACATACTAAATATTTGTCCATTGCGAATTTATAGCAATTTTATATTTATTGGTTTTAGAAAGGTATCCATTTATTCTGAAGCTAGTTTTACAATTTTTATAGTGAACGATTACTGATGATGAGAACCCCTATTGCTTTAAGCCTCAATGAGGCAGGGATGAGTTTTTTAATTTAAAAATTGGAATAAAATAGCTTCCAATAGCATTTTTTTGCTATAATTTATGTAAAATTTGTAAGCGATCTAGTTTGGTGGTGAGCTTTTTGAAAGACTTGCAGCAAAAAATAATCGCATTTCGAGATGCTCGTAATTGGAGACAGTTTCATACTCCAAAAGATTTAGCGATTTCCCTAACGTTAGAGGCGGGGGAATTGCTGGAAAATTTCCAATGGAAAACAAGCGAAGAAGCAGTTCAAGCTAATTTTGAAAATATTAAGGATGAACTAGCTGATGTTGTTATTTACGCACTTTTATTGTCACATGAATTAGGCATTGATTTAGAAGAAGCAATCATCAATAAAATGGAGAAAAATGAAAAAAAGTATCCGATTGAAAAAGCGTTTGGTTCAAAGAAAAAATATGATGAGCTGAAGTAGTACACTGGTCAAATGCCTGTCTCCTCGAAGTTTAATGACAGAAGCTGTATTGGCTTCTGTTTTTGTTTTTATGACATGTTTTGAAGTGGTTTTTACCAAAATTAGTTAAGGTGAACATAAACGTCCTTTATTTTAAAGTAGCATTGATTTTTTTACAAATTGTAAAATTTATTTTTGCAAAAAAGATATTTAGGGTATAATTATTAACAGCAAGTATATTTTGAAACAAGTTGATACTGCGGCACAAGGAGGGAGGAAAAATGAACTTCTTTCAACATCGTAAGAAAATTGGCGAGAATATTGCCACTTTTATTAGGTTAAAAGGATTTTCAAAATCATCTTTTTCTAAGTTAACAAACATTTCTCGTCCAACATTAAATTTAATTCTTGCCGGGGAAATTTCAAGCCCAGTTACATTTGAAACCCATCTAAAAAAAATTACGGCAGCTTTCAATTTGCCTGAGGATTACTTTCTGCATCCTCCTGTGATCATTCCTGAATCATGGCAGAGACCGGCTATGCAATATTCTGATCGTTTACAGGAAGAAAACAGGCCGGAACATATTCAAAAGATTTTAAACGATCTTGATGACTTATTAGATATTGCCGCCATCTATCTATAAACGAAAGGCATGGGAAAATGATGCGAATTACTAGTGAAAATCTGGATCAGACGGTCAAGCTGAACAAAGAAATCAAAGAGGAAATTGAACGACTTATTACGGTTGTGGAGACAAGATATAAAAAAATCCGCATCCTTTCACCTGAAAAGCAGGCCCTGCAAATACTAAAAGAACACTATCTTATTCAAGTTCCTATACCTGACGAAAATTGGGGTGGCGCCATCCGGGAATTGCCTAATGGTAAGAAAGTGTTTGTCATTAACACGGCACAACCGAGGGTGTATCAGTATTTTATCTGTTGGCATGAAATCTACCACTTAATCAAAGGGATTGAAGAAAGTTCGTCCCACATAATTTCAACAGAATTTGATCTTTCTGAGAGAAAAGCAGATTATTTTGCCAGCCAAATGCTTTTAGGTCATGATGTCTATGAGTATTTTTATCAGGTGGGCCATCACTTGCCATTTGTTGAGCGAATTATGCACTGCATCGATACCTTCAAAACACCCTACAAAGCCATCCTCATCCAACTATATGAATCAGCAGGAGAATATAAAAACGAAGAACTGCGCCAGCAAATAAAAAAGAACTTTGATATTAGAATCAGCCAGCAAGAATTCGAGAAGATGTTCCGCAAGTTGGCCCTAGATGTATCATTGGTTCAGCCGAGCAATATTATCGACTTAGGAGCATTAGAAACAAAAATCAAAGAAAAGCGCGCAGAACATGAAGAAGTCGAAATGTATAAGGAACATGAAGAGTTTCTCAACCAATTTCGCCGGACATTAGAGGAATTGAATCATGTATGAGATGGTAGTTTTAAAGAGTTAAACAGTTTTATTACAAAAGGGCATGATTTGCGGATTTGTATACTTGACAATAATAATGTACATTTTTGCACCCAACACGAAAAATATTTTCCAGTTGACAAAATCTATGGATATTACGACCTTATTTTAGTTCCAGGCTGGGTGTATGCTAAAGTGAACATCGGCGTCAATATATTTTCTTCTATCCCTCAACAGTTGCTTTATTTGGATGAAGAAACGGATTACCTCCCTTTGGTAGATTATCATGACTTGAAACTCATGAAAGTGTTTGCCAATGCTTCTTCTCCCGGATCGAAGCCGCATCGATATTCAAAAAAACAGATTCAAGAAGCGGAATCAGGCAGAGTAGATATTGATGATGAATGGATTGGGAATTATTATGAAAACGGCTTTGACAGCAAGGAAGAAGGGAAGATAAAGAAAAACGCTGGAGAAACTTCTATTCTTGCATTGGCTTTCTTGCTTGTTCACCATTATGGAAATAAAATTAAACAAATTTCCATTAGCACAAGTGATTTTGCGGTTGTGGAAATAAAGAAAAAAATTATGGATTATTCATCTAAACATAACTTGTTAAACGTGCCCACTATCAATCCAATCAGCTTTTTAAGTACAGATGTCCTTTTGGCGAGAGCTTTTCGGATGGGAATGATTGGAGAAACAGAACTTATTTATCTGCGAAAAAGTACGCATCGAAAAAGAGTCATCTGCATCGTTAGAAATAATGATAGTACCGTTGTTCCGGTCGATACCGTGATGGAGACGGAAGATTTTTTACAGCTGTTAAAAGGCAATGAATCTTACGATATTATTTTTTAGGCTCAGTACTTGTCACGATTCGAATATGGTTGCATTAGACTGGCGAAACTCAGTGAAGAAGAGTTGGAAGATGTCTCATCACCGTCCATATGGTTGCGAAAAAGCTCCCAGTCATCCTAACCATAAGCAAAGTACCTCCAGCTTAAGGCTGGGGTTTTTATTTTTGGCTATTCTTAAAAGATTGTTGGATGATGTATAAAATTTTGTGTAAGCAAATCACTAGATAAAAAGAAAAGAGGTAGGGTATTCTCTGAGTTGGCTAACACATTCCAGAGAAAGTATGGCTCTTTATTTTGCTAAAAACGGGACGTGATCGCATCGTCGATGTCCAGTACGAAAACACGGAACTTCCGAAAGAGACGGAAGATGGCAAGATGAGCCGGTTGGATGTACTTGTGTTTACGGACCTTGGCGAGCGGATCAATTTTGAAATTCAGGTTGTGCACCAGCATGATATGCCTGAGCGCGTGTTGTATTATTGGGCCCGACTGTTTTCGTCCTCTCTTTCCAAAGGCCAAGAATATAGTGAACTGCCTCCGACCATTATGCTCACGAACCTCAATTACCCACTTTTCCCACACGAAACCGACCGTTTCCATACTGTATTCCACATCCGGGAAGACGAAGAACATTTCCTTTAGAGTGCGCACCTTGAATTCCATGCGATTGATTTGTCACAGTTATGGTAAAATGGGAGAAATACAGGAGAGAACTGAAACGATCCTCGGAATGGCCGTGGTTAATGATGTTGTCGGCGGTTGATGTGCGGAAAAGAGAGGTTGATGAAAGGATTTTAAACGAACTGGAGGTGTTGGCGATGAATGAGCAGGAAATCCGCGAAGCGCTGGAGGAATGGGAAAAACTAAGCGTCGGTCCGGAAATCGCTATGCGTATGAAATGCGGTTAAAATGGCTGCGCGACCAGCTTTCCAACATCCGCGGCGAACGGCGGGCGGGGTTGGAAGAAGGGCTGAAACAAGGACTAAAGCAAGGATTGGAACAAGGAATGAAGCAAAAAGAACGTGAGCTTATTCGTAAAATGATGGCAAAAGGAATGAGTATAACGGAAATTGCACATATGCTCGATCTGGCAGAAGAAGAAATCCATAAAATCTTGAAAGATTAACTGTGCCTTCTCGAAACAACAGAAATAGAACAGGAAGGCGCACTCCGCCCAGAAGAATCCGCTAAAATCGACTTCCCCCGCAAACACTTCGAAGCCATCGGCACCAACATCGAATTTACTGGACTGGAGAAAGACATCAATCAATTTCTGCTGCGGGCAATAAGCCGATAATAAATCAATAAATACAGAAGTTGTTATTGCTTATGTCTTTTTTGTTTTTATGACCTGATTTGACAAATTTTTTATAAAAATAATTTAAGATAAAAGAAAAGGTCTTTTCACCCAGAGAAACATACCAATTTCATTTCGATGTTAAAAACAATTGTTTATATCAAGTACTATTATCTACATTATCCTACAATCTGAGTAGGCTGAGATTAACAAAAACTAAAAATTATCGAGTCGAGTAGGAGAGGAATCGTAAAAGTATACGTCAAACTGCCAAGCTGGTTCAAAATCGACATCCCAATCGGTTCGTACAACCCAGACTGGGCCCCTCCATCGACAACGACGGCGAAGAAAGACTATACTTCGTTCTCGAAACAAAAAATTGAAGAATTTTTACATCCAGAAGAACAAGAAAAAATCGAATTTGCCTGCAAACATTTTTAGCAACCGGTACAAATATCGCTTTGATCGGGCCAGAGAGTGACATGGATTAATTTATGTTACGGGTGTTAAGGCGATAGATAGTATTATGTTACTTACAACAGAAGCCGTTTGTGCTTCTGTTTTTTGTTTTTGTGACATGATTCGACAAGATTTTTTATAAAATTTATGTATAGTAAAGGATGTTTAAGGTTATATGAACGACAAACAACTGATAAAGCAGGTGTTCGTGTTGACATAAAAGAGATGAATAAATAATGGTTTTGGCAAACATAATTATCAAGCTTTTCAAAGAGTATGGTTCAATAAAAATTAGTGACTACAAAATTTGTTTACGGATGGATTATTCAGAAATGATTCTATGATGAGCAATAATGCATTGATACATGAAAACGTTATCATTGAAAAATATTATTTTTAATAAAAGGAGTAGATAATCTTGATAACAGAAGCAAAAACTTTAAAGAGTGTTTCTGAATATGTAAACTTAAGCGTCCAAGACAAATTTACATATGTATGTGAAGCGATAGGTTTAAAAACAAATTATTTAATAGGAAAAATTCTCACGCCTCGTGAAGGAGCTAATTATTTTCTTGTAGGAGACTTAATAAATCCTTATACGGGTCTGCCAATTGGACAAATATTGAGTAATGCAGAACGGACGGAGAGTGCGATTTGTTATGGAGCTGCACTTGAAGCCAAAGGGCTAGAACCGGATGATTTGGTATTATTTCAGTTCCAAACACCTCAATACAATCTTCAGAAAGTGGAAAAAGGAGAGATTTTAAATGTAATTAAAGAGAGTATCGTAAAGTTAGAGGATTGTAGTGAATTATTTAGCAAATTAGGTATTACAATTGAAGATTTAAAGGTGTTAGGACTAATAGAGGTTGATAATAACGATAAATTTTCTATTTTTCCAGTAACTGAGTTAAGCAAGTTGTATAAAGATTTAATTGAGACAAAAGCTGAGGAGTATCTAAAAGAGATCGAAGACAAACTTAACCTCCTAAAAAATAAAGAAGAAAGGGTTAAAAAACTAGAAGAACAATTATCAAAGATTCAACAAGAAGTAGAAGAAAAAAGTAAAAAACTTAAGTTGCTTGGTTTTAATGTCTTTCGTGGATATGAAGAAAAAAGCGCTTCATCGAAAAATATTAATTCGTTGGAAAAACCAGAAGTTGAAAAAGAATTAGTACAACTTATTCAGCAGCAAATTGCTTTGCGAGGATTAAACTATGAGAAAGATACGATTCGTCGTTTTTATTGCGCTTTAAAAACAAATCAATTTGTTATTTTAAGTGGTCCATCAGGAACGGGAAAGACGAGTCTGGTGTCTGCGTTTGCTGAAGTAGTTTCTGCAAAAGCTAAAATTATTCCGGTGCAACCAAGTTGGACAGATAAACAAGATTTGCTCGGTTTTTACAATCCAATAAGAAAGCAATATGTGCCTTCTGTATTTTTGGATACATTAGTAGAGGCTAAACATAATTCCAATACTTTATATTTAATTTGTTTAGATGAGTTGAATTTAGCGCAAATTGAATATTACTTAGCAGATATATTGAGCATACGTGAGCAGAAGAATGAACAAATTGAGATATACAGCAAGTATGAGTATGAACAAAATAGGGAGGAGGTTGAATGGTATGTACAAAAAGTGTTTCCGCATGCTGATAAGGAAAATTTAGAAACTTGGATTGAAAAAGAATTAGAAGTTAATAATATTGAGCAATATTCTTATGTACAACGATATCATAATTTACAGCGATATCGATGGGCATTTTCAATTCCTGAAAATGTGCGTTTAATCGGGACCATGAACGTTGATGGTACAGTACGGCCTTTGAGTCCGAAAGTGATCGATCGCAGTTTTGTTATTCAAATAGAACGGCAAGAAGAGAATGTTAAACAAGCGCAGAAAGAAGGTGTGTTTAATTTACCTGCTTCTCATTTTTCGCTTGATTTAAGTCAAAAAGTTTCTGATAAAGGGAAGAAAGAAATGAAAAGATTTGAAGAAGTTCTTACCCAATTAAATGCTAATTACAATAACAGGGTAGAGAAACATATCGATTTATATACGTTAGCTACAACTTCATTTGGATTAACAGGTAAAAAACTAGCTGATGAGCTAATAACGATGAAAATTTTACCACGTATTCACTTTTTGTTAGACAGTAGTGAAACAAGTCACGAACAATTTGTGAAACTTCTTAAAGACATTTTAGAAGAATCAAGTTTAAGTTATAAAAAGGGTTTAAATATGTTGGTGAGTTCTAAAAAAACTAGAATTTTCTCTTACTGGAGTTGATCATTATGGCGATGAGGTTACAGCCATACATGATTTATGTTCTTTATAATCATGATGCTCCATTATTTACAGATAAAACTCTGCCAATAATGGAAGTACAGTTAGGAGAAAAAGTAAACTATGATTATGAAAGAAATTATTGGTATACATTTAACTATTTTCGAGGGTATGTAATTGACGCCGATGGGAAAGTAACAAAAAAGATATTTCAAGTTGGGATAACTCTTGAAGGAGAAGAAGCAGAAGGGATAGATGTTTATTTTGAATCTACGGATGGTAAAAATAAAAGGAAGTTATATTATGACAAAGAGAGTAAAGTCTGGTTTGAATTAAGCCGTTTTAGTAGACAAAAGAACAAGAGAGGAGAGTATTGTTATGACAAAGATGGCTGGATAGCTGGAATCGTACATGCGGGAAACATCAAGATTGTAGTTGAAAGAGATGGGAAAGTTGAACTAGAAGAAAGATTAGCATTTCTCCCTTCAGGTATTCCTATAGAAGATTATGAAATTATGGTCAGTGATTTATTTCGTATAAGAGAAGATCTTGTGCGAAAAAATAAAATGAACGTATCTGTTAATATCAAAAGTATGCGTACTCCTGAGCGATTACAAAAAATTGTAAAGGAACTTGAAGTACCAATTGGAGCCATTAGTGCAAGCCCAGCAGGAGAGCTTTCGTTCCGCTGGGAAAAGCGTAAAGGTAGCGATGGTGGAAAAATTCATCTACGAACAGAGTTGGAAAGAGAATTAAATCCGGGTAAGAACAAATATCGGACATTTGTTACTTACGAAAATAAAGCAATCTATGAAAATAAAATCATTAAACAAGAATTACAACGGTTAAAGGAATATTGTCGTTTTTATAAATCGACATCGCTATTAGCGAGAGCCGATCAAAATCAAAAATTGAACGAATTAAGGTCGATTTACGAGAAAAGTAGCAGTAATGTAAAACGGTTAATGATGGCTAGCGGTTCTTTGGGAGAGTTTAAACTTAATGATTATCAAAATACTATCGAGCAAATGAAAAAGGAAATAGATGAATTGGTGAATGAACGTCAACAATTGAAAGAAAACCAGATTAGTCGACTAAAACAGCTTCAGTCAATTGTTGACAATCATGTACAAACTATTCCGGTTGCCATTGTTTGTTCTGTTCATTCGGGAAAATATCCTAAAGATTATATTTTAAATCAAAATCAATTGATAACAATCTTTAGTTCAGGATGGGATTTTGAAAGAAATCGAGCACATTTAGAAATTAGAGGATATAAGTATATTTGGAGAAATAAACACTTTTTTCCTAACATCAATCCCTACTCTTGTAAAATTGAAAATAAGTCTAATTCTTTAAGGGATCATTGGAAAATATGGAAAGCACTTCATTATGCTATTCAGGAACTTGAGGATGGTCTGAAATCTCAAGTTCAAGTAGAAATTCGAGGGTGGGCTAAAATCCCAAGACCTCCAACATTGATTGAGCAAGACATATTTGGACAGGAAAGACCAAATTCATATAGGCGTGATTATGTATTTGAACTTACATCGGTTTTTACCGTGTTAGTAAACGGTCAAGAAATACAATCTCCTAATGATGAAGAAGTAATTTATTCTAAGTTAGCCGACTTTTTGCTTGAACATAGTGATCAGGCAGAGCGTCTTGAAAATCAATGTATGGAAAAACAATTAGATTTAAATACTTTAGAAGGTATGAAGAAAATAACAAATGAAAGATTGTTGTTGAATGAACAATCTCAGATTTATGAGGAAATAGAGCTAAAAATAGAAGAATGGCTCGATTTACCCTTCTTCCGTTCTATAGAAATAAATACACCTGAACCATTAGTACCGACGCAGCTATTTTTGCATGATCCTTATTATCAATCTGTATGGCGGTTACTGCAAGCATTAGAGGAAGAAATAGGTATATCCCTTGTTCCAGAGAAGGTAAGTCGGAGTCTAGGGGTAAAAAAAGTAGAACAATTATTTGAAACTTGGTGCTTATTTAAAATACTTCATATACTTACCGAAGAAATGGGATGGGCAATTAAAGATTATAATAATGTCATCGATTGTATTGATCATTTTTTAGGTGCAGGTAACAAGGGAGAATTAACTGGTTTTAAAACGCAACTTCACTTTGAGTCTTGGACAATTGAATTTTTTTATGAACCAAAAATCTACGTCTTAAAAGAGAATATAATTAATTCTTCAAATTCAAATAATAGACAGTATAAAACACCAGACTACGTATTCTGTATTTATAAAAATAATAACTTAATAGGAAATGTCTATTTAGATGCCAAGCATAAAAACTTTAGTGATCAAGGGGAAGATGAACTAAAAAAAGAATTAATAAAAACAGCGATTAATAAATACGGGAAAATGCTTCCAACCGAATGGGATGGAAAAACTTTAGCTTCTTTTTTAATACATTCCGATGTTTTTTTTGGAATGTCTAAAGAGGTATTAGGAGAAAACTATTATGCTTATTACAATCGAAATCTTTTTCCGAATATGTTGCAAAATGCGGATAGTGATGAAGTACATAAATACGGAGCGATTTATTTACTTCCCTCTGCTACACATGCTTTTAAAAACTGGTTCCGTATGTTAATGGAATTTCGAATTGGTGTATATAATATTTGCTGGTCGTGTGGATGTTCGAACCAAGTGAAAGTAGAAGAAAGGTTCACGAAAAGTGGTTATCCGAAGTATTATTTGACTTGTGGAAAATGTGGTGAGTTTTGGGTGAAAGTACACTGTCATAATGGTCATAAAATTATTAAACATCCAAATAATTATCATCGTCAAATAGATCGCCATTACTCTTGGTATACGGTATGTCCAACATGCGGTGATGGGTTTGAGAAAGAAGAATGACTGATTAATTTCAACCAGTTCCTTATAATGTTCTGTTCTAAATGATTTTTATTAGTGCAATAGAACTTTACGTGGAAGGTTCATAAAGCTTTGAATTTACCAACCTTTCAATTTTGAGTAAGAGGTGTTACCATTGTCACACATGTTTATAACGGTAATTATACCGAACGATCCACATAATATTGAATCTAATTTAATTGATCAATTACATCTTTTTAAAGATATTATTGATTGGTTTTCGAATAGGCGGAAGGTATGATGGATTAATCAAAGGGAAAAGACTGTACTCTGATGATGGTTTTAATTTTGGTAAGCATCATGAATTGTTAGAAAACAATATGGCCACCACAGAAGAAGTACTGTTTAAAAAGATTATTCTAAATTCTGTTATTGTTCAACAGAATTTCAAGAGAAAGTGAAAATATTCAAAGCAATTCGAATATCCAATAATAAAAAAATACATGACAAAGCCTAAACCTATCCCAGCCCCCAATATTTCATATAACTATAAAAAAATAAGAGGTGAATTTGACATGAAAAAAGAAATTTTAACAACTAATAATATCGTTCTTAACCAAAAAGCAAAAGATAAAATTGACGCAATTAAAATGGCAGGGAAAATCCTAGTTGATAACGGTGTTTTTTGCAAGCAAAAAGTGCAGAGTATTGCAGCGAAAAATACATAGGCTTGCAGCTTTATTTTTTTACATTAATTACCATTCAATTTCACAGAAGAAAGAGCATTTTTCAGCCGGTAACTTTCACCTGTGAATGCGATGATATGGGCATGGTGTACCAAGCGATCCACTAAAGCGGAAGTTAAGCGGTTATCTCCAAACACTCGATTCCATTGGCCAAACTCTAAATTCGATGTGACAATCACACTTTTATGTTCATAACAGTCGGCTATGATATGAAACAATAATTCCGATCCTTGTTTTTGGAAAGGAACATATCCCAGTTCGTCTAGTATAAGTAAATCGCACTTATCGATTTGACGTTTTACTCGTTGTAAAGTACCTTCTTTTAACGCCTCCTCTAATTGTCCTACCAAATCTGCGACACGAAAGAAACGAACCTCAAACCCTTTTTCGCAGGCTTTTAATCCAAGAGCTGTCGCTAAATGGGTTTTGCCTGTTCCTGGTGAGCCAAGAAGCAATAAATTTTGTTTCCCATGTAAGAAACGAAGGTCACAAATCTCTTCTTTTGTCGTGGTAGCTGGCAGATGCAACTGGTCGTTCCATTCATAATCTTTCAACCATTTCAGTTCTCTAAATTTGGCTTTTTTTATTAGTCTCGATACCTTGGCAGCTTGTCTTGATGAGACTTCGGCCAGTAATACATCACATAAAAACTGTTCTTTATTCTCAAAGACAATGTCTTCATACTGATCAGCTATATAAGCAAGGTGCAGGGTTTTACAGACTTCTTTCAGATCACGAGCGATCATCAGTTATCCCTCCCTTCTAAGGTCGGACATAGCCTCTGATCATACATGCTTAAATCCGTTTCATAATCTAGTAATACAGAAGGGGTATGGGGTTCTGACAATTTTTCCGGATAAGTTGCTTTCTGAGCTTCCAATAAGGAACCCAATTCGTGCGGCTCTTTTTCAATACGTTGCTCCATTTCCAAACATTTATGGATGTCTTGTAAGGCATGAACCTCCAGCAGTTTTTTTAAGCCTGCCACCCGTTTCTTAATCTCATCAGGTTTTATCGTAAGATAAGTTTGTACTCTTTCGGGCAGGTATTTAAAGAAACGAGAATACTTAACAGCACGTGGCTTTTTCTCCCAGTCGGCCAAGATGTTGTCCCATGGTATAGGCCTTGTGGTCATCATATAGGGACGTGAGTCTTGATAGATCATTTCACCGTCATTCGAAAAGCAAGTGAATTTGTCCCATTCCTTTTTAATAACTAGTGTCTGTTTGATCCTCGCTTTATGAATAAGGAATTTTTCTCTATCGACTAGAATCTCGCCATATTTATTTACAGTAGCCGAGTCGATTGAAAAGATTGGAAGATCACTGATTGGCAAAGCTTTTAATTGCTTCTGATCCTCAGCCCACAATTCTTCTATCGGAACTCCTTTTTCGTAGTGAGGGCGTTTTCGATCGGTTACCATTTTCTCTTCTAGCCAGTGGGCCAGTTGTGAAAAATCCTCCATTACTGGGGCTGTTACAAAAAAGTTATTTCTTGTATAGCCTACCTTTTTCTCTACATTCCCTTTTTCATGTCCACTACCGGGATTGCATGGTTGTACTTCAAATCCATAATAGGACTGGAAGCGTAAGAAAGAGTCCGTATAGCTTCTCTTGTCTCCCTTGCCTACCGTTACAACCGCTGCCGACAGGTTATCAATTCGTAAATATGTCGGGACACCCCCAGCCTGGTGAAATAACTGTTTCAAGCCCTCTAGAAAACACTCCGAGTTTTCTGCCGGCAGGGGATAAGAAAAGGCGGCATTACTATATGGAAAACTGAGAATAAGAGTTTTGATGTCTTTATATGCGCCGTCTTTTACAGCCGTCATATTTCCAAAATCCACTTGGGCTTCGCCCGGAGGGTGCTCCAGACGTTCGTATCTTGTGGTTTTTTCTTCTTTTATTTGTGGTCTGCGATGCTGAATGTACTCACAAACGGTTCGATAAGAACCTTTAAACCCGTGCTCTTCTTTAAGTTGTTCAAACATCTTCTTGTTTGTTCGTCTTTCTTTTTTCTTAAGCTTCATGTCCTCCTCAAGCCAACAATCTACGATTTCTCCGTACTCTTCCTCGTACATCATTCCCCTTCGACGGAAGGGAAGAGATTCTACTGGTACTTCACCGTCAGCGTATTTTTTTGCTGTTCTCCAATTTTTACCTGTCTTTTTAGCGATCTCAGAGATTGACATATCTTCGACTTCTCTTAAATGTTTGATATAATTAACTTCAGGCATTGCTAGCATCCTTTCTTATCCTCCTACTGTTAAGTTCTGCTCAATCTCAACAGTAGAGGTTATTGGGTGAGCTGGCAAGCCTTTTTTTATGCAGCTATTCTGCACAAATTTCTTGCAAAACTATGTACTTTTATTTTGCAATAAACATAACGGTTATGTAGAAGAAGAGTACATTAGTAAAATGCTAGAAAGAGAAGAATTGAGCTCTACATATATGGGCAACTATGTTGCGGTTCCGCATGGAACGGAAGAAGCAAAAACATCTGTAAAATCTTCAGGAATTTGCGTGATACAGCTCCCCGAGGGAGTTGATTTTGGAAATGGAAATATCGTTCATATTTTGATAGGTATTACAGCAGTAGACAATGAACATTTGGATATTTTATCTAAAATCGCTATTTATTGTTCGGAAGAAGAAAACGTTCTTAAAATGGTTAAAGCTACTTCTAAGGAAGAGATCCTTTCCTTCTTTGAAGCGATAAATTAGAGTTTTTCACCCAATGTGATCGTCAAAGTCATTCAAACACTGAGATTCATCGTTTATATCAGGGTACCAATTAGTTGTTTATTTTTGTGATTCATTACCATATTTTGAGATTCAGTCAAAAAAAGTAGAAAACACTTACGAAGTCCTGGTAAAATGTTAGCTATTATACAAAACATTACAGGAGGTTCGTAAGTGTTTTCAGTGCCGAACATTTTAGGTTACTAAACAAGAGATTTATGAAATTATTTCATTAATGTTAAAAATGTCTGTTATGAAGAACGGTGGACCTATTGCGGGTTTATGACCTCTTATGTTCGCGATTCTCGAACAAGAAAAGCAAGTAAAAGATCTTATGGTATTAAATAAATTTTTGTATTAATTCGGATACTCAAGCAGCAAAAAGTCTCCTATTAAAATAGTCTTTTTCTAAATTTATTTTTAATCAAGGATCTTCGATTTTTAACAACGCCTCTTCCGGATTCCTGTCTTGTATTGGAACAAAAAGTCTTGCAACAATCTTTGATCAATTAAACTACTAAGATCATTTACATCTTCTTCAAAAAATAATGGAAATTTGTCGTCGACCTCCAATCGTGCAAAAATCCTAGGGGATCGACGACTCTTTCAAATCTTCGTTGAACCTTGACAAATCAAAGGATTGATTAAATGTAACACCTTCGCTAAAATGAAAATAACCAATAAACCATTTAAAACCAAATACTTATCTAACAACAATTTGTGGGGTTTTTATCTTAACTACGAGGAATTGAAACTCCAAAACGATCTTGGCCATTTTTATCACCTTTAGCGTTTTTATCTTAACTACGAGGAATTGAAACTCTCGTTGTAATAGACGAGGCGGGGAACTATTTTCCGCGTTTTTATCTTAACTACGAGGAATTGAAACAATTCCGCTTCACCCGTAACCACTGGTGGGGCAAGTTCCGTTTTTATCTTAACTACGAGGAATTGAAACAGGAGTGTCAGAACACGCAGCGCAGGAACGCTTTTTGTTTTTATCTTAACTACGAGGAATTGAAACCATGAATGCGCGGTACGGATCGATCGCGAATGTCCGTTTTTATCTTAACTACGAGGAATTGAAACTGTATGACGCCGTAGCGACTGTCCCAGCCGAAATAAAGTTTTTATCTTAACTACGAGGAATTGAAACTGCCATCACGTTGCTCAGTTGAAATACCTACAAAACGTGTTTTTATCTTAACTACGAGGAATTGAAACATGCGTGATACTGAACTACAAAAACGCTGTTGGTACGTTTTTATCTTAACTAGAAGGAATTGAAACTTGTAGATATCCGTCATGATCGTATCAGTCATGAACGTTTTTATCTTAACTAGAAGGAATTAAAACAAAATGGGGCAAGCAATTGTACAAACAAGTAGCACTGTTTTTATCTTAACTATTAGAAATTGAAAACCTCTTAGATCGGCGTTTCCTGTTTCAGCTAGGTGCGTTTTTATCTTAACGATGAAGAAAAATTTTAAACCAAAAAGCACGGCCTATGCGGTCGTGCTTAATCAATTTTTATGGTCAAGGAAACGGATGTAGTGCTGAAACATCCATGAGCCAGCGATGCTGATGCCTTTGTTGAAACATTTGTATTGACCGCTCCTTATTTATGTGCGGTGAAACAGCTTGCACGTCTCTGTATTTTTTGCTTGCAAACGATAGAAAGAAATGAAGAAGCCCATTCTTCATTCCGATCATGGTGACGTTATCTGATGAAGCGGTATCAACAAGTTTTATAAGAACAAGGGTTCATCCAAGAAGAAGGTTATTAACTTTCTGGTTAATATATTGTCTACATGAGCGCTTACTAGGCGCTCATTTTATTTACTGATAAGCGATCAGATCAGGAAATTCATTTTATTTCCAAAATTAATTGTGTCCAAACCACAAAAAATACTAAAAAGAAAAAACAATCATTATAAACAAATAATGTAAAAAATACTCCAAATTACCTATAAATGTGATAAAATGATAATTAAGGTAAAAAGTGTATAATATTCAATTATTTAGGTGAAAAATGCTTGCTTTATCTTTTTCTATATTACTATGTTTTATTTTTACATTTTCACCATCTGATGATGCTTATCGAGCCACCAAAACTGTAAATCGCCGCCCTGTTCTTTTCTAACCAAAGCGTTAATCCCGATAACAATGTAACAGCGAAAGCCGATTTACCTTATTTGTCTGACGAAAGGTTGCGGAAATTATAAAGCATATAGTTCTACTACTAGAACCGGGTTTAAGAAGTTAACTCATCAAGTTTCGTTTTATACAGTTGGAGGAAGTGTTTCTTTTAGCGGAGCCGGAGCAAGTGGTAGTGGATCTAGTCCTGGTTATTCAAGAAGCACAACTACAAAATCTTATAAAAGCTCTGGAAATGTTTGTGGAAGCGGTTTAACAATATATCTTGGCATGTACACTACTACTATAGTTGATTATAGTAATAGAACATACACAGCTACTGCAAAAATCTAATATTTAGAGCAGAATATCTACACTTTTTACCTCATTTCCAGTATAAAGGCTAATAGGTTAGGAGATATGTTTATATGAAACAAAATATCTATTTGCTTATAGTATGTTTTTTCCTGCTTACAGCTTGCAGTGAACCTTATTTTAAAAATCGGCCTATTCATAGTAATAATTTTATTAATACAATCAATTCTTATATGAAAGAAAGTAATGATGGAAGTGTTTTTGAAGTAACCAGTCAGTCTGAGGAAATATCTGATTTGAAAAATAATAGCTCGATATTATATCTTGGCAAAATAAATGATAAATTACAGCCTAGTGAATGTAGGCAAGAACAAAATAATTTTTATTGTAGGATTTTATTATCAATGTTAAAAAAAGATAGTTTATTCTCAATAGAAGAAATTAATAAGGTTCGTTCATTTTTTGATTTATATTTTCTTTATAATATGATGGAATATATTGGTGATTCAGAGGGGTTAGAAAAAATAAAAAAAGTATTTATGAAGCTAGAGAATCCAGGCAAGGCTGATCAAGTGGAGTATTATTATTTTCTAATATTGGATTATAAGATAAATAACACAGTTGCAGATATGAAAGATAAAATTGAAAATAACATTTCAAGTTTTACTGAACAAGACCTTTTAGACTTAGACTATAATAAACCAATTCTTCTTCATGCCTCTATTATTTTAAGCAATCTATATGATCTTGAAGTAAATTTGGACCATTTAAAAGACATATATGAAAAGAAAGAAAACCAAATAACAATATTATTCAGAGATGAAATTACTTATTGGGTTCATTTAATGATCGCAAAAGAACTAGAGCAACACTTTGAGAACAAAAAGTTTATGACTAATATATTATCAGAAACAAGACCTTTTCATACGTACTTTTATTCATTGGAGAGTATAAGAAATCTATATTTAATGTCGAATGTATTTGCTAGTAAAGAAATTTCTGATGTCGATAAATATTTAAATGTACTAAGCCATCGCATAGATAGTTTTAGTCAGGAATTGAAAAACAATAGAGATCAAAGTTATTACCAATATTCATATTATTTAAACTATGCAGAAGAAGTGATTGGAAAATCCTCTCGTAATCAAGAAGCTGCTGAAAATACAAACTGCCGAGACATAAAATTATTTAATGAAATGTATTACTGTTATAAGGCAACTGGTGAGATGGCTACTTCTGAAGCTGTTGCTATAGAAGAGTCAGATGACTTACTTACAAAGGTACTAAAGTACGATATCATTGACCCTACTCCCAAAGATATCGAAGAAATGAAAAAATTATATCCTGAAGTTTTAAATAATGAAAGTAAAGACTTCTATATTATATTAAATATTTATACTAGTCTAGTTCAAAAGCATAACCTTGATATAGATAAGGAATTAATTAGAAAAAAGGTAGAGCAGTATGAATGTTATTTAGGATATTGTGAACCAATAGGTAACTATGTTTTTGAGCTAAGTGTGTATTTGAATAATATCCTTAATATATTAGAGGGTGATGAATTTGCACAAAAATTCCGTTGACAACTATGAGGATATTCATGTTAGTGTTAAAAACATTAACTTTCAATACGGCGAAAAAATAATCTTGAGAAATCTCTCTCTTGAGATAAATGAACCTGGTTTATATGCTATTTATGGAAAAAGCGGGTGTGGGAAAACCACTTTTATCAATATTTTATCTTTAATACAAAAACCTCACTCAGGAACCATTAATTTATTCCATAAACAAATTAATTTTGAGGATGTTGAATTAGTTGATGACTTGCGGAAAAAAATAGCGTATTTCTTCCAAGATTTAAATTTAATAGAGACTTTAACAATTAGAGAAAACCTTCAAATTATCTCACTTATAAACAGCCAGCCTTTAGATAACGAAAAACTAAATAAATACAGCAGGCAAATACAAATGGAAAACAAGTTAGATATTCCAGTAAATAATCTCTCTGGTGGTGAAAGACAACGAGCAGCTTTTTTAAAAGTATTGGTATTTGAATATCCGCTTATTTTATTGGATGAGCCAACGAATAATTTAGATGAAGAGAATATTCAAATCATAATGGATATTTTATCTAGTATAAAAAAAGATAGGGTCATTATAGTAGTAACCCATTCAAAATTTGTTGTGGAAAATTCAGACAAATCATTTGATTTTATTCAATTAAATAAAGGATTGAAAGAACTATGTTAAAACATGATTCGGTTTTTTATTATATAAAGCAAAAATATTTAAAAAGTTTAAGAAAGCTTGCGATACTAAACTTTTTATTACTAATATTGATTATATTTTCGATCTTTACAGTATTTATTTCTGCTGAGAACATCCATAATAATATATTAAATAATGATAAATTATCAATGGTACTGATCAATGGATATACAGAAACAGGAGAATTTGAGTACGATACTAACTTAATTTTAAATTTGCCTCATGTTAAAAATCTTACCTATGATTATGAAATTCCTCTTATTTATTCGTCGGAAAAAGAGGAGGTAGAGTTTTTAGATTGCTTGCCTCTTAATGAAACTACTAGAGAAGCTATTAGTTTTGACGAACAAGTTGATGACAATGCTTTAGTGCTGCCAGAACATTTTAAAAATCAAACATTAATTATTTCTGATTTGAATCACAAGCCCGTTAAAACTACAAACTATTATTATGAAGGATCAGGCACATATTTTCTAAAGGATAAATGTTATCTCGCTCAACCTTTATATAATAAAATGTTGGCAACAATTAATAGCAGTAACTATTCAGGTGTTAAATCACTTATTGTGAACTTAGAAAAAACAGAATATATATATGATTTTGTCAAATCCTTTCATGAAATGTTTAATGAAGATGAAGTTTATGTATATTATCAATCTGAAGGATTGGAGAACTTAGTACAAAATTCGAAAGTCTCTTTTCATTTGCTTTTGTTTTTCCAGCTAAGCTTACTTATTGTAATTGTCATTGTATATAAAAACAGCTTAAATTCTCTCATCAAGTTAATAAATCGTGATTTACTGTCTCTCTATTTAAACGGAATGTCTAGCAAAGAAATCACATCCCAGTTTTATAAAACAATCGAATCAGGAAACAAAAAAATTTATATTTTCTCTTATGGAACGGTTATTTTATTTGCTATTCTTCTTTCTAAGGCGCTAAATAATGAAGTATTAATGATGATTACCGTTGGTTTATTATTACTATTAAGTTTATTCATTTTGCTAAATAAATTGTTTGTAAAGTATGTTATTTCCAGCATATTAGCGAAAGAACTATCAAATGAGAATATTGTTTCTCAGCTGCGTAACTAGTCTTTAATCAATTAACATTTAGAATGGGGCTGTCCGATAAGTCCCTAAAATGAAGCAAGTGGAGAAAAACAATTCGTTTCTCTCCACTTGCTTTTATATTTTTTCGATTTTTATCTGAAAGTAGCTGGCGGATGCCGGCTACTTTCAGGAAGTTGTGGGCTAATGCCACAATCCCAAACTCGACATGTACCTTGTCGAGGCCCCGCAAAGAAAATCTGCGGAACGACCGATTGCCCTTGATGTGACCGAACACACTTTCTGCCTCGACTTTGCGTCGAGCGTAGATAGCGGCTTTCTCTTCACATTCAAGGGCTGTTTTGGCCTTTGCTTTCATTTCTTCGAAGATGGGATTCCAGTGAACTTGTCGGTTGCCTTTCGCTTTTGTGCATTTCGCTTTCAATGGGCAATCGGTACAATCTTCACATTCGTATATTTTGAAGCTTTGTTCATAGCCAGATGGATTCTTTTTGTTTTGGTATTTTTTAAACGTTACTCTCCTTCCATTCGGGCAAATAAAACAATCATCCTCTTCACAATAGGTCCAGTTTTTGGCATTTTTAATGTCTTTTTTGTATGTACGTGTTTGTTCTTTTACATAGCTCCCATAAGGAATTAGAAACTCAAACCGGGGCTCTTTCTCATCACCAACTGCATATACATAGTTTTCTTCACTACCATAGCCTGCATCCGCAATAACTGTTTGGGGCATCGGTAATGAAGTGGAGGCTAGCTTCTCCATATGTGGGATAAAGCAACGTGTATCGGTCGGTCGTTGATGAATAGTATAAAACAAGATAAACTGATTCTCTGTCCCCATTTGCACGTTGTATCCGGGCTTGAGCTGACCGTTTTTCATATGGTCTTCTTTCATGCGCATGAAGGTTGCGTCTTTGTCTGTTTTCGAGTAGCTGTTACGGTCACCGAACATTTCCTTTTGTTCCTTGTATCTTGCCATTCGGGGCAGGAAATCTTCACGAATTTGTTTCACCGATTTCTTTAATTGACTGCGTTTTTTTCGCTTCTCTTTCCGAATGGATGTATCGGTCTCCTTTTCGATTTCTTCCGTTAGCGTTTCAACTTTTTCTTCTATTTCTTTTGCGGTTTCCTCCAGGTTTTGTTCGGTGATCTCTGTATGTTGATCGCTTTCCTTTTGCCCTGTTCCGGCTTCTAATTGGGTTAATTCATGAATGTGCTTTAGTGTTTCTTGGATTTTTTCTTTTAATTTCTCTTCGAATTTCAAAGTGGATTTTTTCCACACAAAAGAATACTTATTGGCATTGGCTTCGATCTTAGTGCCATCCAAAAAGTAGTTTTCCATCGTGATGTAATGTTCTTTTATCAATTTGAGAATCATGACTTCAAAGAGCTCATCCATGAAAGCTTTCATCCGTTCCCCTCGGAACTCATTAATGGTGCGAAAATCTGGTTGTTGCATCGCTGAAAGCCACATGGCAGGAATATTTTCTTTAACGAGTTTTTCGATTCCTCGGCAGGAATAAACCTTTTGAGAATAAGCATACAGAATGATTTTCAGCATCATTTTGGGATGATAGGAACTTCTGCCGCCGCCTTTATAATGAGAAAACAATTGTTTATCTGGTATCGCCTCCACCATTTCGTCCACGACACGTGCCACGTGATGTTCGGGTATGAGAGATTCAATATCATAAATCATTTGAACTTGACGGTTGTTATATGGTTTGAAAGTAGGGGCTAAATTTCTTTTGGCAGGAGTTTTTTCTTCTTTTCCATCTAGAGGAAGTGTCATTTGTGTGTTATAATTTTCACGAGTAATCATATGATTGCTCATAAAAAATCGTCCTTTCTGTAATGTTGTGTGGTAACTTCATTTTACTAGAAAGGACGATTTTTTTGTGCATTTTTTTTAAAAAGTGAAAAATGAGGGGCTCCAAAAAGTCAGTTACCCTGACTTTTTGGACAGCCCCATTTTTTTAAATCCAATAATTTTTAACATTCCACTTTTTCTGATAGCACATGCTGCAAATTTTCATTTATCTGAAACAGAAAATCGTGTGTAACTGGACCGTTGCAGACTAGAAAATTGCGTCACCAATTAGTCCATATAATTGTGTCAAAAGGGAAATAGAAAAGAGCCACATTGCTTCCCCTTCCTTTGTAGAATTTACAATGGACAAACATAAGGAGGAATGCAACAATGGCTTTACCGTAAATGATGTAATGTCAAATAATCCACTTATCTATTTTCTAAATCAGGATCTTTAATTCTTTACAACTCTTCTCGATTTCTGTCCGAATAAAAAGTCCTAAAAACAAGCCTTTGATCAGTAAGAATACTGGAATCATTGACATTCTTCTTTATAAAAATAATGAAAATTTGTCGTCGACCTCCAATCGTGCAAAAATCCCGGGGGATCGACGACTCTTTTAAAATTCAATTGAGCCCACACAAATCAAAGGATTGATAAAATTTGACTCCTTCGTTAAAATGAAAATAACCAATTAACCATTTTAAACGAAATACTTATTTAACAACATTTTCTGGGGTTTTTATCTTAACTATAAGGAATTGAAACCCATCATCAGGCAGCAAGTTGCCATCTTGCTACGAGTTTTTATCTTAACTATAAGGAATTGAAACTCCAAAATAACACGTCGCTGATCAACTTCGGCACCGTTTTTATCTTAACTATAAGGAATTGAAACAGCGAAAGGGGTACGAAAAATGAGCGAAAAAGTTTTGTTTTTATCTTAACTATAAGGAATTGAAACGCGGTACTTTGTGAATCTTCGATCGATGTGTTGACGTTTTTATCTTAACTATAAGGAATTGAAACATTGCTGGCCGGTTCATGTCTTTCGCGGAATACCGTTTTTATCTTACCTATAAGGAATTGCAACACCAAACTAAAGGCCTTTACGTTTGATGCCTACCAATTGCTCCCTTTATAGACCCTGCTGTTAAAAAATAAGGAATAAAAAACTTTGCGGCGGTCATATGATACATTTGAGATATAAAAATATTGTGCCGATATGATGTTCAAAACAGTAAAATTGATGCAGGTATTTGCTTATGAAATATGATCAAGGTGTTTCCTTGTCTTCTAGATACAGGCATGGCATCACGATCCCCATAATTGTAGATGTAAATCCTGCTGGGAAGTTTGAAAATTGGTCATTTCCTTCATGATTAGACGGATACCCCCATTCTAATGATGAAGGAGCTGTTTAAGGCGCCACACCCTGTTCCAGTGAAAGATGCGCTGCAAATTAAAGGTTTGGATGACGGTACGGTTGCCGCTTTGACAGAAAAAGATTGTTCAAAAGAATGCTACTGGATGTACTTGTTAGCCAATGGCGATTCAGCTCCAACCTTCTTGTTCTGGCCTCTCTAGATGAAAAAGCTCATTTCATCCATCCTGCTGAGAGCTTTATGGTGTGTAATTCATTTGTGAAACGATTTCATTGAATGGTTACCCATATTTTTTTGAAGCTTTTATTCGCCTTTTTCCTGCAAAAAATTTGTTAATCCTTATTGTTTAAAGAAGGAAAAATTACCCCTTTGTCGAATGGAGTAAAAGAAGAGAGGTAAATGCCGAAACTTAAGCAAATTTGTTGCGTTTACGGTTCAAGACTTATGAAAAACCGAATCAACAGCAGGTTAGAAATTGTTGTGCCTCATTCCTAAATGTAAACGGTGAAGGAAAATATTTTCAGCATTATGAGTGGCAACAAGGCTGTTCAAAAACTAAGCTATATAGGGGGGTGTTGAAAGTCGAAAAAGATGAAAAATATTTAAGGGCGAAAAAAAGAGTGGAAAATTTGAAAGCCTTTTATTTGCATTTCATTTCTTATGTTTTAGTGAATTCTATGCTTTTTGTTTTTAATTTAATTTCGGATCCCGGTAATTGGTGGTTTCAATATCCGCTTTTTGGCTGGGGGATTGGGCTTTTAGTACACGGCGCCTCAACGTTTGCATTTGGCATATTCGGGGAAGAATGGGAAGAAAAAAAGATAAAAAAATATATGGAAAAAGACAGGTAGAACATTTTAAAAGCGTTCGGAATCGAACGTTTTTTTGTGGAGAGTATTAAAATGGAACATCTAAAAGCTGCACCCTGTGAGGTGCATTTCAAACATTACAGTATGGAGAGTTGAATTATGTTTCGTCTATTTCATAAGCGGTGCTTTTTGTGTAAGCGAAAAACAAAAACTTACTATCATTATGTAGACCATAACGGAAATAGTATGAAAGTTTGTCCGGAATGTGCAGTATATGCGGAAAGAAGGGCATTTAGAAAAAAAGTGTAGGCACCTTTTGAAAGGTGCTTTTTCTTTTCCTTCAAAACTCAACTTCAAAGGAGGGAGCTTTTTGTTAAATACTGCACAAGCAACGGGTAAGAGCAAGAGCCAAAAGCGCTGCTAAAATCGATTGGAAACCGCTGCAGAATCAATGTTGAAGCGAACAGCAGCTGATAAATTAGCCAAGATTAAGTTTAGTAACCCATAAAATAATTATGTAAACTAATATAAAAAAAGTGTCGACTCATTCATCATATGGATATAAATGGATGTATTGCAACTGATGGGGATTAACTCAAAGTATGGATATTGTTGGGCAAACAGGTTGGAATGGGTTGATAAAAAGAAAGCTGTCTGATCTTGGAGGATGGCCGCAGACAACATCCCAGAGGATGGCGAATCAGAAGACGAAAAATTCCTTTTGTATACATTGAAACATCCAGAGGGCACAAAAATCCTTTGTTCACAATAAACGCATCGGCATTTTGCAAAGGAATAGTTGCTTGGTCTGTGTCGGCTTAATTTATGGTGTCTCCAATGAAAATCTGAACATTAGTGTACTTTTGAAATGCGAAATAATGATGGAATCTCTTGAGGTTATGGCGTTAAGGGAATTTAAAACAAAACAACGCCCCCTTAATAAAAGAGGGGCGCATTGTAATGTCATTTAGCAGCACTTAGAAGGGTATCCTGGATCAACAATTACGTTTCTTGTAATTGGTCTATAAATATGTCTAGGAACATTGACAATATTGAAACGATTAATCCTTACAATTGGATGGATATAAGGAACTACACGTGGAATGAAACGGTCGCGAACCACATGTTTAGGCGGACATATAATGGGTCTAGTATGACCAAACATTGGAAACTCACCTCCTAGAATATCTATATACATTAAATGTATTAGCAGGGCTTTTTGAAACGGACAAATATCACAAGTTATATAAAAAATTCATCTAGTTGTAAAAGATTGGGGATATTTGGTATTGGAAGGGCATTCAATGTTACACATTTGAAGAAAAATTTTTGTTCGATGTGTTGACGTTAAAAGACGTCCAGATATCCCGCTTTATGTAGAAAGCTAAATTTGGAATGATCGGGATCAAATCCATTTGCCAGCTGCTGGAACAAAAAAGAGTTCAACAACAGAAGAGAAAATGAACTGTTATTATGTTTACTAGGGGCAGGAGAAACCCATTAAGTGAGGGGCTATAAGTTTTCGTGCAACCGATTTATCAGCTCCATCAGAGCGGGGTATTATGATTTAAACGGCAAGTTGCTAAATGTGAACGGCTCATTTCTTTGTTCTACAAAAGCACGGATCCAACGCTTTTATGCCATATAATGCAAAAAATTGCTATAGTGACTTCCCAACTTTTTAACAGCAGCATTGGAATTCCACCTCTTTCAAATAATTGCTTAGAGAAAAAAGCTATCGTCTAAAAAACGACATTTCTTCTGTTAAGAAAACGGTAAGCTGCTTTATTTTTTGCCTGCTGAAACAACCTATACAAGTTGTGAAATAGGGTTTTAACATGTTACCGTACATTCGTCAGGATGGACGTCCGGGCCAACCCTGAACCCTTCACATTTTAGCATGTTACTGCACATTCAAAAGGGACTGTTTCTCGGGGTGGATCGGGACTGTATAATTGAAATCAATCTGTACTTTGGCATTAACAAATCAACGACCGGTGAGGGAGAATTTTTTTGCCTATATTCATAAAAACATAAATTTCTACTTGACAGGTAGGATTAATATGTTTTAATATAATGTTAAATTTACTGGAAAATTAAAAACGCCGACTGGTTCACTAGAGGCTCCATTCAAGATGGATTTTCTTGATTTGGGAGCCTCTTAGTTTTTAAATTCGCAGCAGGAATATAAATGATCCGTGTAAGGCACAGAGGATGAAATAGTCTTAACAAGATCAGACTTGCACTAAGAAAGCTGGTGCAGCGAAATCGGATAACCATTTAAAAAAACGTAAAAATTTTATGATAAGGAGAGGATCACATGAGTAACCTTCTTCGTCAGGCTGTAGAAATCAGAAGAAAAAAATTGATCAACAAACTGATTGTCTTAAATGCATTTAAGAATGAGGAGCAGCTTTGCAAATTAACGTTATCAGAATTAGAATATGAATATAAAAAAACCAAAAGGGATTCCCATCCGCATAGTGAAACAGGGTTGATTCGTTGGACGAGCAAAAAATTATAATTTTCATCAAAAAATACGCATGATTCTTTTAAACCTGTACATTGGAAAGGGAAGGACAGTGAATTCTCATCAAAGCATGGGTAAGTGAACTGAATTTACTAAAAGGTCTTCAACCCTTCTCAATTATCTGCTAGTGATTTGCAGATCAAAACGCTGTGGCAAATTCCAAAAATTTTGAATGAGGATTTATCGAAAACGAAATTTTACGCAATGGATTTTAGTAAAAATTTCTATCTGCATTTGCACCCTAAAATACTACTATATAGATAGTATTAATATGATTTAATAAACTACCAGCTGAATTATTTGAGGCTCTTGATTCGAGATAGGAGGAAATCTTGATTTAAGAGCCTCTTAGCTTTTCATTTTAGTGTAAGGATTATAGATGCCGATTGAAACAGCGTTCTTCATTTTCGCTAAATCCGCCTTTAAATATTTAACATATATAGATGCCGATTGTGCCATAGGAAAAATAGAAAATATGTACATATGGAGCTCGGTTATGCAGAAGGGGAGAATAAGGCTTCAAAGGCTATTGCAAAGCACAAAATAGCGTCCTCAAACGGTTTAAAGATTTTGTACAACTGAGAGGGGAATCCGTTTTCATCATCGGCAGCCTGAATCAAATGCAGATCAGCTTGAGTTTGAAAATGAACAATAAAAAATCGTAAACGCGCGTTATTACATAGAAAATAGCAAACAAGAACTTTCAACGACTAATGTAATGAAGTGTCAACCATTACATAAAAAATAGGGGAATTTTCCGGCAAAAACCATGAATTTCAACCTTACAGTTTTGGCTTTATTGGCCAGACATTGAGAAAAGGATAAACTTGTGATCAATCAAGTTCGGTTTTTGCTTCGTTTTCAGATCAGCACACTGAGATGTGATCTATCTAGTCCGGTTTTGACAGAAAATAGCAAAACAAAAAACAAAGTTCATTTGATCTTCTAGCAGCTGTATGGCCTGCTGTTTATATGAATTAGACGTTTAAAATTCTTACAACATTGAAGTTTGTGACAGCTCGCCATTACGGAAAGGCGTAACGGAAAAAACCGCTCAGTTGAAATTTCCAACAAAAAAAGGCATCCGTGATGGATACCCTTTTTCATTATTTTTGTACTAAAGAATCTAGAATATCATCGATGATTTGCGAATTGGCAATAGAGCCTGTGTACAACCAGCTTTTTTCAGGAGAAAATTCAAAAACGTTGCCTGCTTTTACAGCCGGAATGCTTTTCCATAGAGCATCACTTAAAGGTGCTGCATTGGAACCGTCACTATTAATTAAGAACAAATAGTCAGCATCCAATTCTACTAATTTCTCTAAAGAGATAGAGCTCCAGTTATCTGCTGAGTTTGCTGAAATTTCTTTTACAACTTTTGGCACTTTTAATCCTAAGTCTCCGTACATGACGGCACCGCTTGAAAGTTTTTCATTTACGATAAAGAATTGTCCGCCTACTAACCAGACTGCTGCGACTGAAGGATTTCCTACTTTTTCTTTAATTGTCTCTTTCGCTTCGGCTACTTTGGCGTCATATTCTTCTAGAGCTTTTTCCGCTTCTTTTTCCTTTCCTAATACTTCGCCAATAAGCTTCAATTCTTTGCGCCAATCGCTGTTATCTTCTTCACCAATAACAAAAGTAGGGGCGATTTGATTATATTGTTCATATTTTCCGCCTTCTACCATGCTAGCGGAGTCCATTATAATTAAGTCCGGATTCATTTTTTGAACTGCTTCAAACGGAAGATCATGAGGAATGGTTGGAATTCCTTTCAGCTCATCTTGCAGATAATCTTGTACGGTTTTCCCGTCGTTTACACTCCATTGTGCGACAGGTTTTACGCCAAGGGCAACAAGATGATCTTCAAGATAGCTGGCAATAATTCTTTTTGGATTAGCAGGAACTTCCACTTTATTTCCCATTCCATCTGTTAATGTTCTTGTTTCTGCTGACTTTTCATTCTCATTTGAAGCTTGATCCGATCCGGAAGAGGAGTCGGTTCCTTGTCCGCCGCAAGCGGTTAGTGATAGAGCTAATAGCGCAGCTCCTATTAGAGAAAATAACTTTTTCTGAAATACCATTTCTAAACCTCCAACTCATATGATAAAATAAATTTTTGGGAAGCAATAATGATAACCATTTTCAATTAAAATATATCTCTGCCACTTTGTCAATCTTAATTTTTATCATTTGGAGGAAAAATGGTTTATGGATTCAACGATACATACGAAACCTGCTTCAGAATCTTTACATAAAAGCAAAAATAGATGGATTGCTCTTATCGTTCTTTTCATAGGCATCATTGGCTTATTTCTGTCAGTTGTCATATCGATTCGTTTTGGTGCTGCGGATTTGAGTTATCGGGATGTTCTTGGTGCGTTTTTTGCCTTTGAAGAGGACAATCAAGCTCATGTCATTGTCAGGGAATTGCGTTTGCCCCGTGCAGTCGCAGCCATTCTCGTCGGTTCTGCCTTGGCTGTTTCCGGTGCTATTATGCAAGGAATGACTAGGAATCCATTAGCCTCTCCTTCTATTATGGGTGTAACGGCAGGATCGTCCTTTCTCATTGCCATTGCGCTGGCATTTTTACCGGGAATCTCTTATTTCGGTCTATCAATCTTTTCTTTTATAGGTTCAGGTCTTGGCGCTTGTCTTGTGTTCGGCATTAGCTCCCTTTCTCGCGGAGGAATGACGCCTGTGAAGCTGGCTTTGGCCGGGTCAGCGATTACATCACTCCTAACCTCCTTATCGACTGCGATAGGAATTAAATTTAATATTGCAAAGGATATCAGCTATTTTTTTGCGGGAGGAGTTTCAGCTGTCCAACCAACCCAAGTCCATTTTCTTTTGCCGTTCGTCATTTCCGGACTTTTGCTGGCCATCTTACTGTCGCGCTCTATTACCGTCCTTAACTTGGGCGAAGAAGCTGCCAAAAGTCTCGGGCAAAATACAAATGTGGTAAAATTTTTAGGAGCGGTCACGGTGCTGCTTTTAACAGGGGCAGCTGTTTCAATTGCTGGAGTGATTGGCTTTGTCGGACTCATCGTTCCTCATATTGCACGGTTTTTAGTCGGAACGGATTACCGTTGGATTATTCCTTGTTCTGCCGTTTTAGGCGGGATTTTATTAATTGCGGCTGATATTGTCGGACGCATGGTGAATGCTCCGTTTGAAACTCCTGTTGGAGCGATAACTGCCGTTGTAGGGGTTCCCTTCTTCCTCTATTTAGCCCGTAAAGAGGGGAGGGTGTAACATGTCAAAAAGATTAATAAACTTCAAAACATTGTTTTTTTCAACTATTTTTTTCATCATTATAACCGCAATCATAAGTATTAATGCCGGCTATATACAAATACCTCTTCATGAGGTCATTGCCGCCCTATTAGGAAATGGAACAGATCAAAATGAATTGACCATATTCCAATTCCGTTTGCCTAGAATATTCATGGCATTGCTCGTAGGGATGGGAGTCTCCCTTTCAGGGGCTATCCTCCAAGGGGTTACGCAAAATCCGTTAGCGGATCCGGGAATATTGGGGATTAATTCAGGAGCAGGGTTTGCCGTTGTATTATATATGTTCTTTTTCCAAGGAGCTTCCTTTTTGAACGGCTGGGCTTCCGTGTATGTTTTGCCCATAACGGCTTTAGCAGGCGCTTTTCTTACCGCCGTCTTAATCTATTTTTTATCTCGAAAAAATGGACATACTACACCGATAAGACTTTTATTAATGGGAATAGGGATGAATGCGGCATTCAATGCCGGCATCCTCATCTTCCAAATGAAAATGGAACCGAATGATTTTACAAGAGCACTTACTTGGCTGTCGGGAGCCATCTGGGGTGCGAACTGGAACTATGTGTGGGCGCTGTTACCATGGTTATTGATCCTTATTCCGATCGCGATTTATAAATCAAAGGTTCTCGATATATTGCTTTTAGGTGATTCAACAGCAACAGGGGTAGGAATAAACGTTGCAAGAGAACGCAAGATTTTATTAATCATTGCCGTTACACTGGCAGGAGTTTGTGTAGCGGTTGGCGGAGGGATTACGTTCCTTGGCTTGCTTGCCCCTCATATTACAAGACAACTAGTCGGGCCAAAGCATTCGAAATGCTTGCCCCTTACTGCCGCTTTAGGAAGCTTCATTCTTTTGGCTGCAGATACATTAGGACGGGTTATCATGGCTCCTTCAGAGCTGCCTGTCGGGATCGTTGTTTCCATTTTGGGGGCGCCTTATTTTATATATTTGCTAATAAAATCAATTTGACGCTATATACAGCAAGATTTCATTGCACCGCTTCGTCTCAAAAAAAAACTATACGAATTTGTCTAAAAGCGGCCCGGTTAAATGAGGGAAGGGACAAACACCTCCAGTGTCGAATGCATCAAATAAATTCGATGAATGGAGGTGTTTGTTTTATCCAAAAGATCAAGCGGTCAACGTTTTTTTCATTATTGCAGCTTGAAGCTGTGCTTGTTCGTTATAAAAAACTGTTTTCTGCCGGCGAAAGGATGATCGTTTGCCATGCTATCCCGCAATTAATACAAAAGCAAGCCAGGCGAGCCCAGGTCCAAGCGCTACGACTACAACAGCAGAAAGTAAAAGCTGTTTAAAAAATACATTCTCTTTTACCCCTTGTACGTTTGCGAGCAGCAATGCACCGTTAGTGGAGAAGGGGCTTATATCGACGATGCTTGAAGAAATGGCAATGGCTGAAACGACACCGACGGAAGAAATGGTCGGGTCCTGTAAAATGGGCGCTGCCAGCGGGATGATAGCTGCCAGAAACCCTGTTGTCGAGGCAAAAGCTGAAACGATGCCTCCTACGTATGACGATGCAAGGGCTGCGATTACCGGATTTCCTACTTTTGCGATTAAGTCAGTCATGTAATCAATCGTTCCAATTGTTTCTAAAACGCCTACGTATGTGACAATACCAGTTATTAAGAGAATCACAGACCAAGGCATCCGTGATAGAACGCCCTTTTGCTGCTTTGGAGCAATTAATGCTAGCACTAATCCTACTCCAAGCGCTGCAAAGCCAATATCGATATCGAACATAAGAGCGAGGACGACGAGTGTGATGATCCCTAAAAGTGTGATGCCTCTGTAAAAAGTTAATCCATTTTCTTGTGATTTATTGTTCTCATTTGCGGAGGACCCTTCAGCTCTAGACGCTGCATCTTCTTCGGCAGCAGTTCGTTTTTTTAGCAGCCGAAGTCCTCCCAAAACGATGAACACAATCACAGAAGCAAATACACTGAAGATAAAAGCGTTTATGAAAAGCAACCCCGGCGAATGAGGAAGATCTCTTGCCTGCATAACGCCGTTAACAATCACTCCATAAGGATTAAGCAGTGAGAAGGATCCCGCTGTGGAACCAATCACTAACAATAACCCCATCAAGAGAGGATTAATGTTGTATCGTGCGGCAAAACGCAGCGCAATCGGCGCTAGGATCGCAATAGCAGCAGGTCCCAAAGTGCCGACGCTAGTTAAAATAGCGCAAAGCAAAAACATTATCCATGGCACGAGACCTAGATTACCTCTGACTAGGCGAAGACCCCATCCGGTAATCAAATCAACTGTCCCGTTTTTCTCAACAATTGAAAACAGATAAGTCACTCCAGCAAGAGTGACGAACAATTCAGCCGGAAAACCGCTGTAAATGTCGTCAATATTTAATCCGCTGAATACAACTCCGACGATAAAAGCAGCTACGAACCCTAAAACACCGAGGTTAATTGGCAAAACTGAACCTACAATAAACATCAACAGAAGCACAATAATTCCAATGAGCTCAATACTCATATTGATTTTTCCTCCTAAGCTTTGGAATGAAAATAGAAAATCCCAAAAATTTGAAACCGCTTTCTAAAAACCCCAGCTTACAAAATCGACGATCGACAATGCATTATAAGAATATGAATGACTAGAATAAAGGTGACGTTTTATTTGAATATTCTGAAAAATATAATTTCAAATCATAAATCGGCACCTCTCGAAAAAATAATTGAAATGTATGCTTTTATTTTGAATGACATACCTGAACATTTCGGCGACTTCACAAGGAAATCGGCTGCTTATCCTATTTGTTAGAAGGCGGTCCAAGGGCAAAATAAAGAGAGAAACAGCATTTATAAGATTAAGATAAAGTGTTTTTCGCACATTCCCTCCTTTTCTCCGTTTTCCATTCATCACAGATTGTTTACAGCTATTTATTCATTTACAAAAATGTTTACGAAAGCAAAATGAAAAATATGCATCTTTGTCAATTGTCGACAGGATGTACGAAGCGATGAAATATTCGTAATAAAAATTTGAATATTCTTATTTATGAAGTCATTTATAATGAAAGGGATCACATTAATTTTTATATATGGAGGAAGGAGAACTTCTATAAATTTCGAATAAATTAGAACAGTGCAGCAAACGAAAGATTTGCGGAAAATCTTCCAATACAATGCCGACTTTACAGAATTTTTCGATTTGTATTTATAAACAAGTTATAATAGGATTATAAAAAATAGACAGTCGACATTATAGAGAGGAAGAGCGGGAATGAAAAATAATCAATTATTTTACAATCATTCGTTGTCCCACAAAATAGCGGAAAAAATAACAAACCAAATTATGGCGGGGGAGCTGAAGCCCGGAGAAAAAATTATTGAGTCCACTTACGCAGAAGAGTTTGGAACGAGCCGGGCGCCTATTCGAGAGTCGCTCTATTTGCTGGAAAATGAAGGGCTAATAGAGCGAATTCCTAGAAAAGGCGCTGTTGTGAAAGGCTATACGGAAGATGAAGTTTATGATCTTCTTGAAATGAGAATCGTATTGGAAAGCCTTGCGATGAAAAGAATTAAAGTCCGCGGGATAAATGAAGAAATTCTTAAGAAAATGGAGCAATTGGTACAAAAGATGTCAGAGGTTGATGACGAAAAACAGTATGCCAATCTGAACCAAGAGTTTCATATGCTCATCATTGAAATGAGCAAAAGCGAAATTATTAAAGAAATGTATTGGAGATTAGGACGTCCTTTGCTTGTACTTCAAAGAATATCGTTTCTTGAAGAGGAGCATATAAAAAAGTCTTTGAAGGAACACCGCATTATTTTAGATTTGTTAAAGGAAAACCTGATCGATGAAGCGCTTGTTTTGCTTGAAAATCATAATCATAGCGTAATTAAAAGGGTCGAAAACAAAACGAAAAATAAACAATCGTACTAGCAGCAAAAAAGGGAAAACAACGAGCGCTGTAAATGTCTTGAAACGAACAACATATACATGATTTTAGGGAGTTCATATGAAGGAGTGAAGCCCTTTTCATATAAGCTCCTTTTTTTATTTTTCAGCTTATTGACCGGGTCATAATCAAAACATGACATAAGTAGGTTTTCCTCAGCAAATACAAAATGAAAATTTAAAATTTTTAGAATTTTTATTGACTTTTATAACATGAGGGGATATCATGGTTGTAACAAGATGATTGTCGACAGTCGTCCATCTTCTAGGAAGAGCATTTTTTGAATCCTGATGGTTTTGTTAAAAAATATGAAGACAAGAGATAGGTGATTTTTAATGAGGGTAACGATTAGTCAGGTCGAGGCGGATGGGAAAATTATACTTCAGGAAAGTGCCGGGCTTGCCATTGTAACGATCCAACGTCCACGCCTAAAAAATGCTATAACATCGGGGATGTGGAGGGAGCTGGCGGAAATCGGAAGGCTGATTCCTGAAAACCCGAAAACACGAGTGGTGATCCTGCGCGGAAGCAAGGATCAATTTTGTTCAGGTTCTGATTTGAAAGAATTTAACCAAATGTCGATTAACGAAGCGCACGAAGCTTTCCGCTTAATGGAACAAGCCATTTCGACGTTTGAAAAACTTCCGTTGCCAACCATTGCCGCTATAAATGGTCCGGCATTAGGTGCAGGATTTGTTCTATCTTTAGCATGTGATCTTCGGGTTGGGACCTCTAAAGCTAAAATGGGAATCCCAGTCGGACGGCTGGGAATTACGTTAAACCAAATGTTTGTAAAACGGATTGCAGATCTGATCGGAGGGAGCCGGACGATGGATTTAGTTTATACAGGTCGACTGCTAGACGCTTCAGAATGCTGTCAATTGGGATTAGTTAATTACATGGTTCCGGATGATGAGGATGTGGATCATTTTACATTACGTTTGGCGAAAAAAGTTATGGAGCAGTCACCGGCGTCTCTTCTTGCTGTTAAAAGATCTGTCGCCTACAATAAGCCGGCACTTTCATTTCCGTGGGATACAGGTACGGCGTCCAGTATTGACGCAAATGATTTTCCTGAAGGTGTTCGTTCCTTTGTAGAAAAAAGAAAACCGAATTTTAAAGGGAGAGGTTGACATGCTGCCACTTGCAGGAATTAAAATTATTGACTTAACGAGAATATTGAGCGGCCCTTTTTGCACAATGACATTAGCTGATTTAGGCGCCGAGGTGATAAAAATTGAAAGTCCACAAGGGGATGATACAAGACAATGGGGTCCTCCGTTCATTAAAAATGAAAGCGCGTACTTTCTAAGTGTCAACCGCAATAAGAAAAGTGTTGTTTTAAATTTAAAAGATCCAAAAGGAAAAGAAATTTTACTGAAAATGGTAGAAGAAGCGGATGTTGTTGTTGAAAACTTTCGACCCGGCACATTAAAAAAGCTCGGAATTGATTATGACATCTTAAAGCAGCATAACCGCGGAGTCATTCTTGCTTCGATTTCCGGCTTCGGTCAAACAGGACCGTATTCAAAAAAGCCTGGCTATGATGTCCTGGCTCAAGGAATGGGCGGGTTAATGTCCGTTACAGGCGAACCAGACGGTACACCAGTTAAAGCTGGATATTCTTTGGCAGACATCGGAGCAGGAATGTGGGCAACAATCGGCATTCTGTCAGCACTTTGGGAAAGAGAGCGTTCAGGTCAAGGACAATGGATCGATGTCTCCTTGCTCGACACGATGGTTTCTTGGCAAACGTACCTTGCCGGCAACTATTTTGCGACAAACAATGATCCAAAGCCGCTGGGAGGAGCCCATCCGAATATTGTGCCTTACCAGGTTTTTGAAGCTTCGGACGGCCACTTTATTCTTGCAGTAGGAAATGACAGCCTTTGGAATTCGCTGGTTGACGTATTGGATGTGGAAGCTCTTAGAGACCGGAAATTTAAAACGAATCCGGACCGGGTTCAAAATAGAGATGAACTGATTTCCATACTTGAAGAAATATTTAAAAGAAAAACGAGAGATGAATGGGTTGACATGTTGGAATCTGCGAAAATTCCATGCGGACCGGTTAATAAGCTTTCGGACATTTTAAATGATGTCCATATCAAGGAAAGGGAAATGGTCGTTGAAATGGAGCATCCTTCCCTCGGAATCTTAAAAATGCTTGGTGTACCTGTAAAATTATCGCGCACACCGGGCAGGATCAAAACGGTCCCTCCAGCTCAGGGGGAGCATAGTGAAACCGTTCTAAAGCAAATGGGCTACAGTAAAGAAGAGATAGAAACATTTATAAAAGAGGGGATTATTATTCCTCAACAAAAATGTGTATAATTCGATAAAATTCAGTCGACAATCGACTAAAAATATTTTAATAATTTGCTAGTTTTTTCAAGTAAAAAAGCTTCCTCTGTTTTATTGTGTATGATGCTCGATCCAAAGCCTATTTTTTTGAAATTCATGAATATTAATATCCCTCATAACAATCGGAGTCCCGAAACAAACATTTGCTATCATACGAACTGAATTTTCCTGTAAATAGACAGAATAGAGTTTCCGGTTTGCCGGATCCGGCCCGCCTTTAAGTTTTACGGGCATTTTCCTTCAGGTTGAAAGATTTTTAAGAAAGGGGTATTCACCCAATGCGCGTATTCGCTCTTGTTGGCCGCAGCGGCACGGGAAAAAGCACCAGCGCACTTTCTTTCGCACATAGTAAAAACATACCGGCTATGATTGATGATGGATTGTTAATTTATAAAGGGCGAAAAGCTGCAGGGAGTTCAGCGAAATATGAAAAGAACTATATAACCGCTATTAAACGGGCTGTCTTTTTTTATGAGGATCACCGAAAAGAAGTCCAAAATGCTATTAAAGCACTTGATATTCATTCGATTCTTATTATTGGTACGTCTACAAAAATGGTTGATCAAATTGCGGAAACATTGCAATTAGGAAAAATCACCAAATATTACAAAATTGAAGAAATTAGATCGTCAAAGGAAATCAACATGGCATTATATGTGAGAAAAACAGAGGGGAAACATATTATTCCGATTCCATATGTACAAGTCGAACAAAATATTTTAAAGAAGATCATTATGAAGGGAAAGAAAATTTTTTCTACCCAAAAAGAAGAGATTGGCGAAACAACGATTATCAGACCACGGTTTCATCAAGGAACCATCCACATTTCTGAACACGTTTTAAAACAAATCATTTCCCATGCCTGCACTTCGGTAGAAGCAGTAAAAAAATGCCATCGGATAGATATTGCATTAAACGAGCTGCCGAATATAAAAATCACCCTCACCATATTTTATCCATTGGATGAAGCATTACCCGTCATCGCAGAAAAGATTCAACAAAAAGTTGCTGAAGATTTTTTAAAGTTTTTAAATATAGAGTTAAATAGCATTACTATTCATATCAGTAAATTGTCGATGGAACACTCTTATCCTGCATAAATGATCCGGACTGCGCGCATATGATTTGGGCTGATAAGTTATGCAAAATTAGGTAATCGTAGCTGAGCAAAGGGGTGCCATATGATCAAAAAGTCAGTCATTATTATAAAAATGGCAAATGTAAAAGAACGGATTATACAGTAAAAGGCATATTGAAAAAATAAATTCATATAGAGCAAGTATTATATTTTTAATGCTGACAGCACAAATGCAAATGCTCCAGATAAACCTAGCATCATTTTGAATTCAGGATGCTCCTGAAGCTTCTTTTTAATAGAAAGTAAGCCTATAATTAAAGAAGGTAAAGTAACCCCCCACCAAAATAAAGCCCATTCAATCGGCAGAAAACCTTCCATAATATGCATGAATATGCATGGCGATGGCCTGTTCCGGGATAAAAACGAATAGAAATGATTGGGAGCTTCCTTTTCGGCCCAACAGCGATGAGTGTTGTTGGATTTATTGTTCTCTTTTTCCAATCATTATTTACACAAATTTATCTCTTGTTAATCCGCCATTTTCAAACATTTTTAGTTAATTGAAAACGCCAGTTTATTCATCATGAAGAATACTCAATGTTTTCAATAAATAGGGAAATATACAATTTAAAACAGATGATGTGGCTTGTACGATTCTTAGTTTTGCACTTTTTGTTATTTTGGAAAATGAAAAAAATTGACTTTGTCCTCGGGGGGCAGAAAGAATATAAAACTCCTCAAACAGCAGGAAGCTAAATGGAAGCGACCTTTCACACTTACCATATGAAGCTGTTTATTTACTTTAAAAAGTTAAGGAAAACCGGGCGTTCAATTTTCACGCCCGGTTTTCCTTAATGCCCTCCATGCCCGTGTCCGTCTTCCTGAGCAATTTCAAGCTTGTCATCTAGAATTCCTTGTGTTTGAAAGGAAATTTGTTTTTGATCTCCGATGATAAAACCATGATTGTAAGGACCTGTTGTCGGGTCATCTTGAAAGGTTGGCTTGATGCTTGCCAAGAAATCATATGTTTCTTGTTGAAGCTGTCCTTTGTTTAACCAAATCATCGGTGCATGTTTGCCGAGATGTGAAAACGGCGCGGCAGCTAAAGCAAGCTCTGGTGAATCTGTTGAAATAAAAGAAACACCATGGCCCGGTTCCGTTATACCCCATCCGAATTGAGTGTCTTTATCTTTAAATTTGGCAAATTCAATCGAAGTGGTTACAGGGTCATTTCCAGCTATTCGATGAACAGTCCCGTATTCTTTCAATTGATTTTCTACATCTTTAGAAATAACCTTCTCTGGTCCTAAAATATAAATGTTTGCTTTCTTGTTCCGTTTCTTAAGCGCATCTTTCGTTTCTTTAGGAAGCTCGTGTTCAGCAGCAAACAGTATAGGCTCAGGCATATGGGAAATCCAATTAACGGCTGGTATGGAATATAGTTTATGTTGATCCTCTGAAGAAACGATGATCACGCTTTCTGGATAGCCTTCGGATACTTCTGCATAAGCTTGATCGACATTTCTTGCGAATTCTGCGGGATTTTTTCCTTTGATCTGTTCTATTTTATAACCTGACAACTGGTTGATGACATTGTTTGAAACATCTCCTAACACAACAATTTGAGTGCCGTTCCGGTTCCCAGTCGGATTTAACCGTTTGATTTCACTCAACACTTTATCGGGAATGTTATCTTGATGAATCAGTAAGATCGGGCCGTTATTTGGATGATGGATTAAGTCAGCTCCGGCTAATGTTGTTTGCCATTGACCAACAGGCGACAGAATAACGGCTCCGGGTTGATTTTCTTTATGTGTGGCAGGCCAAATGGTTTGGGATACGTAAATGGATGCACGAATTGGATCGGCAACAGGAATTCTCGTTATATTTTTCGTGTTTTGAACAATTAAGCTTTCCTCAGCATTTGGATTGAATTGTGCAGGCGCTTTGGAAAAGGCTTGATTTTTTGTGCTCTGACTGTCTTTTCCGTTATGTTTGGCATGATCATTCATATTTTTGTGGTCCATTTTTTCATGATTCATGCCTTCTGTATGTTCTCCTGTATGGTCGTTGCTGCTTCCGTTGGAACATGATGCAGAAAAGAGCATGAAAGCTGTTAAAACGGTAAGAAAAATCAGCAGCTTACTATTTTTTTTCATTCTAATTCCTCCTCCTAACATTTTCTTTGCATCTGTTTTAACAAAAAAATGTGCAAAAATGATGGAGACGGTCCATTTTTGATCCTGTAAATTTTTTTATGCGAAAATTATTTACTCGCCAAAAGGTGTGCCCGCATTTGGCATCCGCTCGCTGTTTTAAAGTTCGGACGGGGGAGAACAGATAAGCGTTGGATGAAAATGATATAATGAAAAAATGAGAACAGAACGTTCGGTTAAAGGCGGCGAAGAGCTTTCCTTTTTGAAGAGGAAGCTAGTTGGCTGATAAGGAAGGGACAAAAAGTGAAAAAAATTTCGTTTAAATTAGGACTGCTATTTTTCGTGTTTGTTTTGGGAGTCGAAATCATTTTATTTGTCTCATTGTACATAACTTTGGTCAATTCAAGAATTGAGGAGGAGTTTGAGCATCTATTGGCGAGAGGAAATAACCATCGCGATGTGCTGGAAAAAAACTTTGACCATTCCACGCTGGAGCATGTGACGATGATGGAATCGGAAGCGGTGACGGATGTAGTGATTACAAATGAGAAAGGCGATATATTGTATTATTCCGATGACATATTGCCTTTTGCCAAAAAAATTGTAAATACAATGGACAGAACGATTCCGCATGACGGAATAATCGTGCAAAGAAATTGGCAAAAAGAGTCGCATATAGCGACAGTAAGCCCGATACGTATTGACGGCAAGATCAAAGGGTATGTCTATATGTTTCAAAATACCGATGCTATTCAAAAAATGATCTATAAGTTAAAGCATCATTTCGTTTTGGTTGGATTTCTTTCGGTATTTTTAACCATTTTGACGATCGCTTTTTTATCAAAAGTGATAACAAATCCCCTTATTCGTATGAAACAGGCAACCGAAAAATTGAGCAAAGGCGATTTTTCTGTTCGCTTGCAAGTGAAAGGGGAGGACGAATTGGCGGAGCTGGGGGAAGCGATTCAAACATTGGCGAGAGATTTGGAATATTTAAAAAAAGAAAGAAAAGAATTTCTTGCCAGCATTTCTCATGAGCTCCGAACCCCTCTTACATATGTAAAAGGGTATGCAGATATCGCAAGAAGGCCGAATCTAAAAGAAGAGGAGAGGAACCGCTATTTGTCCATTATTTATGAAGAAGCGGAGAATATGCAAAAGCTTGTAAAGGAACTGTTTGAATTAGCAAAGATGGATCAACATTCATTTCAAATCCATAAGGAACCGGCCAACCTGTGTGATTTCTTAAAGAAATTACATGACAAAATGCTACCTGCGTTTCATGAGAAAAACATGTCACTTATCTATAAATGTGAAAAAAACATTACCGTCCAAATTGACCAAAAGCGATTTGAGCAGGTGATGATCAATTTGTTGGACAATGCTTTAAAATATTCCGATAAAGGCTCAGTTGTATCGATTGAAGCAAGAGCGGAGAAAAACAGCATAGTGATCATTGTTTCAGACAATGGAATCGGAATTCCAGAGGAAGATTTGCATCATATTTTTGAACGATTTTACCGAGTGGATAAATCAAGATCAAGAACAAGCGGCGGTACTGGTCTCGGATTGGCCATTGTTAAGGAGATCGTCGAAGCGCACGGAGGAACGGTTTACGCCGCCAGTGAATACGGAAAAGGAACAAACGTTGTTATCACGCTGCCGGAGGTATAAGGATGTACACGATTTTGCTCGTTGATGATGAAAGAAAAATGTTGGACTTGCTGGATCTTTATCTTTCCCCTCAAGGATATCATTGCGTCAAGTGCGAATCAGGATTATCAGCCATCCGATATTTAGAAAACAACAAAGCTGAACTTGTCCTGCTCGATATTATGATGGTGGAAATGGATGGCTGGGAAACCTGCCGGAAAATAAGAGAATTTTCAAACGTTCCTATTATAATGGTAACAGCAAGAGACCAAACATTCGACATTGTTAAAGGCCTCAAACTCGGTGCGGACGACTATATAACAAAACCGTTTGACGAAGCTGAACTGCTTGCTCGCATCGAAGCGGTGCTGCGTCGTTCCGCAGGAAAGCGTTCAATTATTGATGTTCAAGGATTGGTGTGGGATCAAGAAGAACATAAAGTCCATTTTCAAAACGAAGACATATTATTAACGCCGAAAGAATTCGATATTTTAGGGCTGCTTTTAAAGCACCCGAACAGAGCGTTCAGCAGGGAAGAAATCATTGTGTCCTTATGGGGATACGATGCCGAGACCGAAGAGCGAACCATCGACTCTCATATAAAAAATATTCGCGAAAAACTGAGACAAGCCGGTTTTCCAATCGATCAATTTCTTCACACTGTTTGGGGAGTAGGGTATAAATGGGGGAAATAGCTATATTAGCAGATTAGGTTTCAATGTCTGCTGAGCGGGATTGTATGCATCTTTTATATTGTTGAAAGGAAGATGAGAGCCAGCTTATGTCCGGCTCTTTTTTTGTTTTTGGAACCAATTTACAGTTCATCTGTCATTTGCTTTCCGGCCTTTAGCAAGAATAATTTTGTGCGAACTATAAAAAACTACACTAAAATAAATAAATTGTAAAAGGGGGAACGATATGGAGCGCTTTGAGGAATTGAACAAAAGTTATATTAATGGTGAATGGGTCGAGGGATTAAGTAAGAGAACATATGAAAATTTGAATCCTTATGATGGAACTGTCATTCAAACGATTCGGCTAGCGACCTCACAGCAACTTGAACAAGCTTTTTTAAACGCAAAAGAAGCTCAAAAAGAATGGGGAAAAACGTCTTCTTGTGAGCGAGAAGAAGTGCTACGGAAAGCAGCGGAATTTTTCAAAAAAAATCGCGACGAAATCATAAAAGTGATCTCTCGTGAAACAGGCGGAAGCTTCATAAAGGCTAACGTTGAACTTGACTTGACGGTAGGGCTTGTGGAAGAAGCTGTGAAAATGGCCAAGAAATTAGATGAAGTGAGGGAAATTGAAGCCGATATAAAGGGGAAAGTGAATCGTGTTTATCGTCTTCCTTTAGGAGTTATAACATCCATCTCGCCTTTTAATTTTCCGATGAATTTATCCATTCGGACAATTGCTCCTGCTATTGCACTTGGAAACAGTGTCGTTCATAAACCTGATATTCAAACAGCCTTGACAGGAGGATCAATCATTGCAAGGGCATTTGAATATGCAGGACTGCCAAAAGGTGTTTTTCAATGTATTTTAACGGATATTGATGAAATTGGCGATGACATGCTCACTTCTCCGCATTCACAGCTTATTAGCTTTACTGGTTCAACGCCAGTTGGCAAGCATATCGGAAAAATTGCCGGCAGCATGCTGAAAAGGGTTGCCCTTGAACTAGGCGGAAATAACCCGTTCATTGTTCTGGCAGATGCAAATGTAGACCGTGCTGTTGATGCAGCTATTTTTGGAAAGTTTATACATCAAGGTCAAATTTGTATGATTGTAAACAGAATTATTGTCCATAAAAATAAATATGATGAATTTGTACAAAAATTTGTGGAAAAAGCCAAATCGTTGCCTTACGGAGACCCGTCTGACCCGAAAACAATTATTGGACCGCTTATAAACGAAACACAAATTGAAAAAGCTTTAAATATTATAAATGAAGCAAAAAAAGAAGGAGCAAAAATTGCGTTGGAAGGGAAGCGTATCGGAAATATTTTAACTCCGACAGTATTTGTGGATGTTGATAACAACAGCAAGCTTGCTCAAACTGAGTTATTTTCACCAATTGCTACGATCATGAAAGCGGAATCAGACGATCATGCCATTGAAATGGCGAATAATACAGAATATGGTTTAAGCTCTGCGATTTTTACAGAGGATTTAAGTGAAGGTGAACAACTAGGACTTCAAATTGAAAGCGGAATGACTCATATCAATGATCAAACAGTCAACGACAGCCCGACAATTCCGTTTGGCGGAACAAAGTCGAGCGGAATGGGAAGATTTGGAAATCCTTGGGTGGTAGAAGAATTTACGATGACAAAATGGATTTCGATTCAAAAAGAATATCGAAAATATCCTTTTTAACAACATCCCGACCTGCCAAACAATAAGGGATTTTTGAACGAACAGTTAATGGTTAACTGAAAATGAATTTGTGTATCATTTTTGCTTGGCAAATAATCATGACGTTTCCAAACTCTTTCCCGCGATTTTTGGGAAAGTTTTTTTATGTTGTGCATTTTTAAAAATCTAGAAATGAGCAGGATGATCTTTTCTAATCTCGTGATATGAGCATAGATAGTTTTACTGTCACTATTTCTGCATCTTTTTAATATTCAATCCGGCTTCAAAAAACGATGAAGCGTGTGTCTCGTTTTCTTAGGCAGCGATGGATTACGACTCAAGAAGCTTTCCAACTTGTCGTTAAATATTTTCATTTATACTCTATTGGATAATAACGGGTGAATACTAGCTGCTTATTATCCGATTTCACTTTCAATCCGGCTTTAGCGTATTGTTCCAATTATTTTAATTATCATTGTTTAGAAATCTCTAATGTTCCAGTACCAACAAAAAAATGTTATTATTGGATAAAAAGGAGAAACATGTATGTCAAAAGAATCTGTTTCAGCTTTAGGGTATATACTTATTTCTATTGTTTTGATAATTTCAATTTATTTGTTAATTGAACCCAATTCACTAGTGCCTGAAGCATATAAGCTGGCTGTTGATGGTTATGTAATTGCTAGAACTTTAGTAATTCTTTTTATCTTGTATTTAGTGTCAAAACTAGGATTTTTATTTATAAATAAAAAAAATTAACTTCAAACTGTGAAATAATTAAAAAGTAAAGTGAATGGCTCTGTCGGTATCATAAAGCTGCCATTATAGACAGCAGCATCTAAATAATAACGCTGTTCGTCCATTCCTATATTTTAATTTTTCGGAATTAAACTTCCTAAGTTTTGGCTAAAATGATTCTTTTGTGGATCCATATGAATCGATATAATGATTCCATATCATGTATTGAACAGGAGAGGGAAAAAATCGTTTATGAAAAGGTACATTCATACGAAAGCAAAATAGGCGAAAAAATAGAAAGAAGGATGAAGGTGCATGAACGTTTTTGAAGCTATACAGAAAAGACGTGAAATGACAAAGTTTCTAGATCAGCCTATACCATATGAACGGTTGGAGCAAATTTTAGAAGCAGCTTATTTAGCCCCTTCTGGGAACAATCTTCCTTCCAGGGAGTTTATACTTATAACAAATCGTGAAAAGCTTGATGAATTGGCAAACGCCACGCCTTTTGTTTCTTGGTTGAAAGAGGCGAAAGCGGCCATAGCCGTTACAGGCTGCCCGGAAGTGAGCAAATATTGGCTGCAGGACGCCTCGATCGCATGCGGTTTTATATGGCTGACTGCAACTGAATTAGGTTTAGGGGCTGCTTTTGGTGCGATATATCACTCACAGGATCAAGCAGAATCAAAAAAACGGGAAGACTTTGTCCGGACAGCCTTAAACATTCCATCAGACCGCCGCGTAGTTGCAATATTAGGTTTAGGTTATCCTGAAAAGGAACCGCCCGCAAAAGAAATGGTTCGGAAGGAATCTATTATTCATTATGAACGGTTTCAAACGTAATTACGTTTGCGGAAATTTTGAAAAACCTTTTTCCAAGCAACATATGTAAGGAAAAAGGTTATACGAGTGTCATAGCATTTTATGGAATTTTTTGAAAATCGAGCTTTTCCATAAACTCGACAAACGCTTTCACAAATTTCAGTTGGATCGATTCCTTGTGATAAAACATCCAAGTTTTTCTTAAAATGGGCTTCCCATTTTTCGATTTCAGATCGATTTTATAAATATCGTCGGCATCATCTAAAATCAAGCTTGGCAAAATAGCGTAACCTAATCCGTTCAACACCATGTTTTTGCACGTATCTGCTTTATCGACTTCGATGCTGATCAATGGTGGTTGGGAGTAATTCTCAAACCACCAATTGTCCACTGCCGTTTTTAGCAAGGGATCCGTCCGGTAATCAATTCTCGGCAAATTTGGAAGCTCCCGGAGATCTATTTTGTCTTTAGAAGCAATACAAATGGATTCCTCAAATAGTAATCGTTTTTGATCGTTCCAGCTGTAAGCTCCTTTTACGAAAGCGACATGGACTTCGTGGCTGTGGATCAAATGGGCTATCTCGCTGCTCGAGCCTGTCAGGACCTTAAATTCAATGTCGGGATACTCGTTTTTAAAAAGCTTTAAAAGACCGGGGAGTTTATAATCTGTAAAGTAATTGGAAACCCCTAATCTTAATGTGCCGGTTACTCGGTTCTCCATGTTCACAACATTTTCTTTTATTTTTTGTATTTTCAGCAGCATTTGATTCGCACATTTCGCTAAATATTCTCCTTGCGGGGTAAATTCAACTCCCCGCCTTCCTCGATGAACAATCTGTACACCGAATTCCTTTTCAATTTGCTGAAGCCGGTTTGTTAAAGCTGGTTGAGAAATATATAAATTTTTTGCAGCTTTTGTAATGTTTTTTTCGTTGTAGAGAACTTTCAAAATAAGCCAGTCTCGATCATCCATCGTCATTACCTCTCTTTTTCCATCAATAATTTTTATAATCATGCATAGATTATTGATATTTTATTTATATCTAAAAAAAGTATACAATATGTTTGTAGCAAGTTCGAATGCCGCAAGATATTTTGTTTAGAAAGAAGGATTGACATGATACGAACGAAAGGTTTCTTGCGCAATGTTTCGTTTATTTTATTCAGCAGTATTGGAGGATTGCTTTTATCTCTAACAGGCCTTTCCATCGGCTGGATGCTCGGAACATTGATGATGGCAGGGGCTTTTTCATTTTGGAGCCATACCAATTCAACATCGTCCGATGACAAGTATGTTTTGCCTCGATTTTGGATGAATGCTGGGCAATTTATTTTGGCGATTGAATTAGGGCAAAAAATCAATTTAACGGTTATAGATATTTTTAGAGATCATTGGATGTCCATCATGACAATGCTTCTCTTGTCCATTGTTTTCTCGCTGCTGTCTGGACTCGTTTTGTGGAAGTTCAGTCATACAGATTTATTGACTAGTTTGTTCGGAACGGTGCCCGGGGGCTTGTCTGTTATACCAGGCATAGCAGAAGAAGTCGGGGGCAACATTGGTGTCGTCAGCATTATACAAACGATGCGGGTATTTTTAGTAGTGCTTGTGATCCCGTTTCTTGTTTCTTCATTTGCGGTCCATTCTGAGAAGCTTGAAGTTTCGAACAACCAATCAGCGTTCATGTTTCCTAGCTTGGAAATGGACGAAATGATTTGGACGGCAGTATTGGCACTAGGGGCATTGGCAGGGTATCACATTGGAAAGCGGCTGAAGTTCCCTGCACCTTGGCTCGTTGGCGGAATGCTTGGTGCTGCTAGTATTCAAGCAGCCGGCTCATCATTTGCAGGCCACAACTTGACTCCATGGTGGCCGAACATTTTGATCATAGCGGCGCAAGTTTTCATCGCTGCAAGCATCGGCTCGAAATTTCATAAAAAGATGTTTACAGGGCTAGGGAAAACAATGGCGGTTGCTTTATTCAGCACGATTGGTTTAATTCTTTCCTTGTTTATTTGCGCTTTTATTGTTTCAAAGCTGACTGGAATAACCTTTGTCACAGCAGTTCTTGCATTTGCGCCGGGCGGTATTACGGAGATGGCTACAACAGCCGCTGTACTTCATGAAGATTCAACATTTGTTGTGGTCGTTCAAGTACTGCGCATTGTGTTAGTATGCATCGCAGTACCTCCGTTGATCAAACTGCTCCATCAAAGAAGATTGCGCAATAGAGCACATTCGCATGCAGCAAGAAATATTTGATTGACATTAGGAACTTAAGACATGAAGCTTTTCAAGACTGACAGCTTCAAGTAAAATGGTAAGCGATGAATCTAATAGAAAGAGTGGTTGAGATGAAATATTTTGTCGTATTATTGCCGATGAAAGATGAAGAAAAAAGCAAAGCGTTTCGGAATGATCACTTGAATTATTTAGAGCAGAAAGGAAAAGAAGGAAAAATATTTGCAAAAGGCAGATTTACCGACGGCACAGGCGGTATGGTGATTTATCGCGCCGGCTCTTTTGAAGAGGCCGAAAAGCTTGCGAAAGAAGATCCATATGTTGTGACTGGCGCTAGAGGGTATGAGATTCACGAATGGGAAATGGTCAGCGACGCAGTGCTCCCAAATTAAGATTTTGATAGGAAAGCCGTTGTAGAATGATAGAACATTTGAATCGGTGCTGTCCGTTAGTCTCTAAAATAAAGCCCTTAGAGAAAAAGAGCTGTTTTTCTCTAAGGGCTTTTGTATGTTTACGATTTTTCTCAAAAAAACAGTTCGCAGATGCCGGCTGCTTTCAATATGCTGTGGGCTGAAGGCACAATTCTGATAACATTTATATGCAAAAAACAATCATCAGAATTTTCTTGACTTATTTGTTATTATTATCGATAATGATAATAATAACATAAATAAAGGAGAAATTAACATGATTGAACAATTTATCAGCTTTCAAAGCTGCGGATATGAGTTAAAAGGAACGTTATCCGTGTTACAGAACAGCCAAAAAAAGCCGGCTATTCTCATTCTTTCCGGTTCTGGTCCGTTGAATCGCGACGGCAATGATGCAAAAGGAAAATTCCAGTTGAATATATATAAGCAATTGGCATCATTTCTTACTTCTTTAGGATTTATCGTGTTGCGATATGATAAAAGGGGAGTTGGTGAAAGCGGCGGCGATTATTTATCTGCAGGAATGTGGGATTTCGTCCGGGATGCAGCTAGCGCTGTACAATTTTTAAAACAACATCCGCTTGTTGATGAAAATCGGATCATTGCCTTGGGGCACAGTGAAGGAACAACATTGGCAGTTGCTTTAAACACCTTGGAGAAAATGGATGGGCTCATTCTTCTCTCAGGGGCAGGGGAGAGGCTGGAAGAAGCTTTAACAAGACAGAGAAAGCTTGTGTATGAAGCTTTAAGCAATGTAACAGGTTTAAAAGGAAAAATGATCCGCATGTTTAACATCGAGCAAAAAAACGAAAAAAAGGCGAATGCCCTTTTTGAAAAAATCATGCAATCTGATCAAGATGTGATCAAAGTTGGTTTTCAAAAAATAAATGCTAAATGGTTTCGGGAGCATTTGCAATACGATGTGCTCGAAGATTTAAAAAAAATAGAATGCCCTGTTTTGGCCATTACCGGTGACAAGGACGTTCAAGCTGATCCGGAAAAGCTCAACCGCCTTCCCGCTATAGTGAAAGGGGAGTTGGAATATTATATGATTCAAAATATGGATCATTTATTGAAAAAACAAGAAGATGAGATTAATATGTTGAAAATGAAAAATAATTATATCAAAAATGCGGATCAACCGCTTCACGAAGAGCTTTGCGACCATTTGCAAAAATGGTTGAACAAACGGTACAATGAGGTGTTTTCATGATTGAATCAAAAGCTGCTTTAATCTTGCATCCGGTACGGATTCGGATCATTCAAACATTGATCGGAAAACGCTTGACTGTGCAGGAAATAATGGAGTTTCTGCCGGAAGTTCCGCAAGCATCCTTGTACAGACATTTAAAAAAACTTGAAGAAGCAAAGCTGATTGAAATCGTTGAGAAAAGAAAGATAAGGGGAACAATAGAAAAAGTTTATGCCTTGCCGGATGAAACGATTGGGCTCGAAGACAGCGATTTGCAGCATATAAGCAGAGATGAACATTTGAACATATTTATGAGATTTATCGCCAATATTTTAGCGGATTATGAGAGATATTTACGACAAGAACAAATCGATCTCCTAAAAGATGGGGTGGGATTTCGGCAGGTTCGCTTTTATGCAAGCGACGAAGAGTTTTTTCAATTTGCTGAAACTGTCAACCGGGCGATGAAAAAGCTAATGGAAAACCAGCCTGCTCCTAACCGAAAAAAAAGAATTTTTACATCTATCATCATGCCGGAAGCAGAAGAAAAATTAAAATAGTGCAGTCTTTTTTATCCGCTTTGATTGAAAATGAAAAGCTAATCAATATGGATCAAAACAGGAGGATTATGTTCTGAACGAGCTATAACTAGAAAAATTGGGGAAGCGATCTGATTGTTGCTTCGGAATTGTCATGGGGCTGTCCAGAAAGTCAAAATCCACTGAAAACGAAACATCATAAGCATTGATATATCAACGGATCAACGTTTCTAAAACATTAAAGGGGCGTCTATAAGCCGGAAAATCGACTTATTAGACTGCCCCATAAAGTTTCAAAATTAATGCATGTGGAGGAATTTATGTGGCGAGCTGGAAGAAAGTTCGGCTTGGTGAGATTGTTCAAATAAATCCTGAATCATTAACGAAACAATTTCCCTTTCAAATGATCGATTACATCGATATTTCGTCTGTTGGAACAGGCGAACTGAGGGAGACATCGCAATATTTGATTCATGAAGCGCCCAGCAGAGCAAAAAGGCTGGTTCGAGCAGGCGATACAATTCTTTCGACCGTCCGTCCTAATCGAAGATCCTTTTTGTTTTTAAAAAATCCGAAAGAAAATCAAGTTGTATCGACCGGTTTTGCGGTTCTTCGGCCTACGGAGCATATTCATCCGAGGTATGTGTATTACCTTATTTCCAATCAATCTTTTACAGATTATTTAGTTTCTCAGGAACAGGGAGCTGCGTATCCGGCTGTCAGCATGGATTCTATTAAAAATGCGCTCGTATTGCTGCCGGACATGCGGACGCAAGAGAAGATTGCGGACATATTAGGAACAATTGATGATAAAATTGAACTGAATATCAAGATAAATAAAACGATCGATGAAACGATCATGACACTTTACAAATACTGGTTCATAGAGTTTGGGCCTTTTAAAGATAGAGGATTCGAAGTTTCTGAATTGGGAATGATTCCGAAAGGATGGAAGGCAGGAACATTAGGTGAAGTTATAGAATTACAAAATGGATATGCTTTTAAAAGCAAGGAATGGAAATGTGAAGGCATACCAGTAATAAAAATAAAAAATATTGTCCCGCCTTTCATCAACAAAGAAGATGCAGCATATGTAGATCCATCTTTATTCCATCGATTAGATCGTTTCAAAATTACACAAGGAGATCTGCTCATTGGGCTAACAGGCGCTGAAATCGGGAAATGCGGCATTTACTATTTTGAAGAACCCGCATTATTAAATCAACGTGTCGGCAAATTTTATTCTAGCGTGCACGAAATGAACACATTGCCATTTGTCTATGCCATAACTAAATTGCCGGATTTCCGCCAAAAAATTTTAGATCGGTCTACTGGATCTGCACAGCCGAATGTCAGCGCGGATGAGATAAAAAAAATGAAAATTGTGCTTCCGCCGGATGATATTTTAAAAAAATTTATACGTTTCACCAGCAATTATTATGCGATGATGATACATAATGCCAATGAAAATGACCGGCTCAAAAAATTGCAAAACGCTTTGCTGCCCCGGCTTTTATCAGGGGAGATGGATGTTTTAGATGCTGAAAAGCATGTTGCTAACATGCTGTAAAATGATAAATAAGTTCCAAAAGAGGGGGATTGTTCCCCCTTTTGGAATACTGCTACTTATCTTTCCAGTTCAATAGGAGATCCAGCATGTTTAGTATGAATTTTTGATCTTCAACCGGCCTTGCCTGAAGTTTTGTAATAATTTGCGACAAAGTATAATCTGGTTTTTTTGAATTTGGTTGAATAGATTTAAATAATTCCTCTAAAGAAACCTCAAGCGCCGTTGCGATTTTGTTAATGCTTTCCAATGTTGCGTTTTTTTCACCTCTTTCTAATTGTCCAATATAAGTAGCATGTAGATTTGCTATATCTGCTAATTCTTCTTGACTCCACCCTTTCTGCTTGCGAAAATTTCGGATTCTTTCTCCGATTATTTGCTGTATTTTAGTCATGAACCGTCACTCCTTGGGGATAATAGTGATTCCTTTTTACAATCTACTATGAGAGTTAAGCCCCCAAGAGACTATTGATATTAAAAGTATTAAAATATATACTAAAAATATGAAATATAACATTAGACATTATCCGAAATAGGTCTATAGATAGACGTCTAGGAGGTTCTTCCATTGGTTAAATGGGAAATTAGAAGGATAAAAGAAATTATAGATAACAAATCATTTTGTCATTTTTTTCAACCTATTTATGAATTAAAAGAATCAAAAATATATGGATACGAAGCTTTGCTTCGCTGCAAATATTTTTCCGATCCGGAAATTTTGTTTCAAATCGCCCGTGAATGCGGTTTTTTATATGAACTGGATACTTGCTCCATTCACAATGCAATAACATCGATGGGAGACCTGCAGCAAAAGCTGTTTATTAACGTATTTCCATCGACGATTGTTCATCATTCTTTTACCCAATTTATAAAAAAAATAAACCTTTTTTTTCAGTCGACCGAAAAAGTAGTTTTTGAAATAAATGAAAGTGAAAAAATCGAAAATATTGAATTGTTGAAAAAAAATATTCAATTTTTAAAAGATGAAGGGTATAAAGTTGCCGTTGATGATTTCGGAAAAGGTGAAATATCGTTAGAAACCATTGTCGATTTAAACCCGCATTATATTAAAGTCGATCGTTCTTTAGGCCAAAATTTATATAATTCGGGCAAAAATCAAGATGTTATTAAAAAGCTTTTATTTCTTTGCGAACGTACCAATATGAAACTAGTTTTAGAAGGAATTGAGAAAAAAGAAGATTTAGACATGGCTAAAGCATTGGGGGTTCATTACGCTCAAGGATATTTATTAGGCGAGCCGAAGCCGATGAGGGAAAATACAAAAAAATAATTGCTGCTTATTCATAGTAAATGAATTAGAAAAATAAATTTTATCGGATCGAACATATAGACTATTTTCAGATTATTTTTGCTTCATTGACGTAAAAGAACCGCACTAAATGAACGATAAAATTAATGAAAACGCTTAAATAAAGGATTATCGGTTCATTATATTTTTGACCATATACGTTCGATGTTAGCTAAAAAAATACATATTTGACAATAAATGATTAATTAACTAAAAAAAGTATGTTTAGAGGCCGATAATTAAAATGTCAAGCAACCAATTTCGGATTTGGGGAGTGAAAATGGATGGAAATGAGTTCGTAACGCTTTTCTAAGAGGAAAGAACTAAGTCTTTAAAAAAATTATGGCATAACAAAGGGGTAATGATTTTCATGAAAAAGAAATTTCAATTCACGATACGTATGAAGCTAATGACCATTTCATTTCTATTATTAACGATTCCGTTAGTCATTTTAGGCTTGTTAAGCTATCAGAAAACAACTTCCAGTTTAAACAAGCTGGGGGAAAAGAACTTAAAAAATAGCGTCGAAATGACCATTGAGTTAATCGATGCGTTAAATAAAGAGGTTGAAAAGGGAACATTGTCTTTAGAAGAAGCGCAGGAACAGGTAAAAGTTGCGATATTGGGGGAAAAGAATGCTGACGGCAAACGGCCAATTAATAAAAATTTTGATTTAGGTGAAAACGGCTACCTGTATATTATCGATCAAAAAGGAACTCTTATTGCACATCCAGTTGTAGAAGGCAGACAAGGCTGGAATGACGAAGATTCCAAAGGCGTAAAATTCAATCAAAAAATGATTAAAACCGGAAATGAAGGTGGCGGTTTAACTTATTACGAATGGGCTTTGCCTGACAACGAAAATCGAATTGAAAAAAAAGTCGCCTATTCAAAAACTGATCCTCATTGGGGATGGGTTGTATGTGCGGGCACGTATTTAATGGATTTCAATCAGCCGGCTAAAGATCTTCTCGTTTTTTTAATGATTGTCATTGGCGCAACGATTGTGATTGGATTTTTCATCGTATGGCTGTTTTCAAACAGCATTTCCAAACCAATACACGCCGTATCTGAGCGCATGCATTTGCTGGCTAATGGAGATTTAACACAAGGTGAAATAAAAATCCGTTCGAAAGATGAAACACAAAATCTGGCACATGCCATAAATCAGCTACAAAATAAACTGAAAGAAATGATTACAAACATTTCGAATGCTTCTGAAGTACTGACAAGCCACAGCGAGGAGATGACCCACTCTGCAAATGAAGTGAAGGCCGGATCAGAGCAGGTTTCAACCACCATGCAGGAATTGGCATCAGGCGCTGAAACGCAAGCAAGCAGCGCGAGCGACATGGCAGCAAAGATGGAGGTATTTGTCGAAAAAGTTCAAGATGCCAGCGAAAAAGGGGAGCATATTGAATCAGTCTCCAGAGAGGTGCTTGAAATTGCCGGCAAAGGAAATAAACTAATGATGTCTTCTATCGAACAAATGTCGAAAATTGACGAAATTTTTCAACAATCTGTTGATAAAGTGCTCGGTTTAAACGGACATTTGCAAAAAATTACAAAACTCGTATCAGTCATACAAGGAATTGCGGACCAAACGAATCTTCTAGCATTAAACGCAGCGATTGAAGCGGCAAGAGCAGGCGAAAACGGAAAAGGCTTTGCAGTAGTTGCAGATGAAGTAAGAAAGCTCGCTGAACAAGTTTCCGTCTCAATCTCAGACATAACAAGCATTGTCGACAATATCCAAAATGAATCAAAGAATGTAGTTGATGCTTTAAAGAGCGGCTATCAGGAGGTTGAACAAGGAACAGAGCAAATTAAAAATACAGGCGCAACATTTCAAACGATCAACAAAGCTGTTACGGACATGGTTCATCATATTCAAACGATTGCGAACAACTTGACGGAAATCGCTTCCAACAGCCGGGAAATGAACCGTTCCATCGAGGAAATAGCCTCGATCTCCGAGCAATCAGCAGCAGGTATTGAGCAAACCTCTGCGGCAGCCGAACAAACAAGCAGTTCTATGGAAGAAGTGGCGAACAGCTCCGAACAACTAGCGAAGCTAGCCGAAGAGCTGAATGAATTTGTACGGCAATTTAAGCTTTAGAAAATAGAAGAATGTGTTTGATTTTTTTGATATCAGAAGATGTATTTGGGTGGGGATAAATGTCCTCACCTTAAACTTTTGAGCGATACATAGACCAGCTCCCTGCAAAAAGGGGGATAAATGTTCAGTATTGCTGGCATTTAGAGGGGGAAGACAACTTGCATAAATGTCAGATCAAATACAGACCTTTCTTTATTAGAAAGGAGATCAGTCGTAAAAGCATACATTTGATTAGAGATTAGTTCTTAGTGTGCACGAATTGCACAGTCTTTTTGAAAAAACTTTTGTCTTATTGCTCAAATTCCCAATATTCCACATCACATTTTCTTCATTTAAACCGCCTTTTTGCTGCGTGAACGATAAATCTATTATAATCATATGTAGAAGTGGAAATAAAGAGAGAAGATTCTCCTCATACAAGCTCATGCAAACTTTCAAGCAAGGCAAATCGTTTCATTGAAACATCTTTTGGTTTAACAAAAAACTTTCTAAAAGTTTTGCGCCAGTTTAAGAAATGGTTAATTGAGAAAACGATTGTTTTAACACGAGTTAGTTTTGAGGTACTTTAAATAAGTTCAAATCTTTTCGAGAAAACGATCACTTTAATTTGAATTAGCTTGGTGATGAGGAGGTTTTTTCAATCAGTTTGTTTCATGCGAAAATGGTTCACTAAGGAAGGATGATTTCATGATCATAGATGAATTTGACGTGTTTTTATTTGACCTGGACGGAGTGATTTACATAGGAGAAAATCCGCTTCCTGGGGCAGTTGAATCTTTGCGGCGCTTGCGTCAAGAAAAGAAAATGATTCGGTTTCTTACAAATGATCCTTGTACAACGAGAGAAAAAATTGCCGGACGGCTCAAGCGAATGGGGATTACAGCAAGTCCAGAGGAAATCATTACATCCGCTTGGTTGACAGCTCAATATTTGCGAAAACAAAATATTCGCAGTGCCTATGTGCTGGGGGACGATCATTTAAAGCACGAGTGCAGTCAAGCAGGAGTAATGGTTGTAAAGGGTGAAGAGGAGGCAGAAGCCGTTGTTGTCGGCTGGAGCGGCAATGTATCTTTGTACGATATTCAGGAAGCGGTAAAACAAATACATAATGGTGCGAAGTTTATTGCAACGAATGCCGATATGAGTTTCCCTACTTCGAAAGGTCCTTTGCCTGCAACAGGAGCTGTTGCTGAAATGATACGAGCATCAACCGGGAAAAAACCGTACATTGTTGGCAAACCGAATCCATTTATGTTCCAGAAAGCGATTGAATCGATTTCGTCTAAAGCAAAAGTGGTTATGATCGGCGATAACCCGTTAACTGATATATTAGGTGCTCATCAAGCAGGGATTCAAGCGATTTTAATTTCCAACGGGAAGAATGCACCGTTTCCATCTCCCGGGGATTACCGCAATCCGGATGCGGTGATCGGCAATTTGCAGTCTTTATTTGATGATCGTGTCAAAATTAAACAATGGAATACGCGTGATTTTGCATGGCCGGAGCGGATCGAAGCAGGAGTGGCGGGAATTATTTTTAATGAACAGCAGCAAGTTCTCCTATTAAAACGGTCGGATAACGGACTATGGGGCATTCCATCAGGGCATGTAGAGCCGGGAGAAAAGGTGGAAGAAGCAATTATAAGAGAAATTTATGAAGAAACAGGTCTTGAAGTGAAGGTAACCCGGTTGATCGGCATTTACTCAGATCCGGATTCACAAATTTTTTTATACCCAAATGGCGAAATCAGCCACTTTATTACAACCTGCTTTGAGTGCAAAATCATTGGAGGCACGCTGCGTCAAAAAACAGATGAAACGCTTGATGCACGGTTTTTCGCTCCAAACGATCTGCCGGAAAACCTTTTAACGATGCATCCGAGATGGCTGCAGGATGCATTGGAAAAAGAGCATGCTCCATATATACGATAAAAGCCGGAATACTGTTGGGGGAAAATTACGTCTTTTTCAAGTTTCGAGCAGAAGAACCTTATTATGAATTTCATTTTACACTGTTCCTAAAGCTAGAAACAAAAGGCTTATTAGATGTGCTATCTGCAAGGAAAGGTTGCTATTTTTCGGCAGCCTAGATAGTCATGCTAGGACTTTTGTTCATCTATTGTTTTTTAAAGAGAAAACTAGTTTTTGGCGGAAAACGAATAGGAGGATTTCTGATTTCTTTTACCGATTTTACCGATTATTTCGATTTCCGCCATCGTTTCGCTTGAGATTTTTGAGTTATTTTTAGCCGATTTTATCAAGCGTTAACATGTTTATATTTGCTTTTGTCGACGAATATGCATCCATTTGGGAGATGAATAACATCGCTTACGTATGTGATCTTCTATTAGGTTGGGAAAACTAGCAATTTTTTTGTTTTGATTATATATGTAAAATGATAAATAAATTTCGAATGAAATTTCCTGTATTTGTGCTTCGGTGAAAAACCATTCCACTTTCTCTTTTCTTCGCTTATTGCCAATTTTACTTGATTAGCGAATGCTTGAACGCATAAATGACGGCTTGGGTGCGGTCTTGAACGCCCAGTTTGCTTAAAATGTTGCTGACGTGAACTTTGACGGTTTTTAATGAAATGAACAACTCATCTGCAATTTCTTGATTTGATTTCCCTTGAGCCATTAAAAGCAGCACTTCCATTTCTCGGTTTGTTAATTCTTCATGAGGATGGCGGTTTTGTTTTTTATTCATTCTTGCCATCATTTTCGTTGTCACTTCAGGCTCTAAGACAGATTGTCCCTGATATGTTGAACGGATCGCATCGGCGATTTCGTCTGCTTTTGAAGTTTTTAACATATAGCTGACAGCACCGGCTTCAAGGGCAGGGTAGACTTTTTCATCATCGAGAAAGCTTGTGACAATAATGATTTTTGCCTCTGGCCATTGATGAAGTATTTCTTTTGTCGCTTCAATCCCGTCCATTTCCGGCATGACGAGGTCCATTAAAATAATATCAGGCTTTAATTGTAAAGCTAGTTCAATGCATTTTTTGCCATTATCAGCCTCGCCGACGATTTCTATGTCAGGCTGGGACGATAAAAAAGCCGAAACGCCGATTCTTACCATTTCATGATCATCAACTAGTAATACTTTAATCATTTTTATCACCTTCATCTGTTAACAACGGTACTTTTATTTCCAATCTAGTTCCTTCATGAGGGACACTGACAATTTGCAATGTTCCGCCGATTTCGGCTGCACGTTCATACATGTTTTGCAAACCATATGCTCCTGATTTTGCCGATTGAACATCAAATCCTACACCATCGTCGACAATCCGTAAAATGGCCATATTTTTCCGTTTGATCAGCAATACTTCAAGTGTATTCGCTTTGGCGTGGCGAAGAGTGTTTGACACCGATTCTTGCAAAATGCGGAATAAATGGTCTTCAATCCCTTTATCTAGAGGAAATTGCTCTGTCTTCCATTGGATGTTCATCGGCACCTTTTGCCGCAGCTCTGTGAGCAGTTCTTCAATTCCAGTTTGCAAAGATTTACCTTTTAAAGGGACAGGCCGCAAATGCAAAAGAAGAGCGCGCATTTCAAGCTGGGACTGCTGAATAATTTCTTCAACTAAATGGATTTGTTTGCTCGTTCCTTCATCGATTTTTTCCTTGTTTCCTTTAACAGCAGAAATGAGCATCGAGGCTGCAAACAAGTTTTGACTGACAGAGTCATGCAGCTCGCGTGCCAGCCTTTGCCTTTCTTGTGAAATGATTTCTTCCAATCTTTTTTCTTGTTCTTTTGCGTTTTCACCTGCAAGTTTTTGCGTTAATTTCGTCTGTTCAATGAGATGATGCTGCACTTGGTCAATTCGAAGGTTGATTTCATCTAATTCTTTAATGTTTATATGTTCATTTTGTTCAACCGTTTCTCCTTTTGTTATTTTTTTTAGTTTGTCTTCAATCTTGTGTAGTTTATCTTTAAAAGGAAGTCCGAATAGAATGCCGAAAAGCAAGCCGATGGCGCTGCTGATTACGAACGTGAAGAGGATAAACGGAATATCAAGAATTTTTTGTTTCCATAATAATGTCCAATTAGGAAACAGGAACGTAAGCAAAAGCGAAACAGTGAAAAATAAAAAAGTGACTACTGATGTTACTAAGCAGATAATAATTTGTCTTTGCAATACATTCATGTTCTTTTCACCTCTATTCTGCCAAAGGTTATAGAGGTGATGATTTTCACTTTTTGGGCAGATTCATGATAGTTTTTGGACTCATATCGAATTGTTTCGTTCCATACATTCGGTTCACTATAATCAAAAATGGAGTAGGAGCCGATGAAACCGGAATGGTGGACGGACACTTCCAGCTCGTAAGGAACAATTATTTCGATATTGCCGATAAGCTTTCGGATGACAATCACCGCTTCACCTTTCGGAAGAATCGTATAGTTTAAATCTATTACTGTATCGCCGATGCCTGTTTGAATGTTGACATCGTTCCATTTGTATATTTGTTCTTCGGTTCGCTGCGTTCCGAACAATCTGTTTTGAAAAAGAGGCGTTTTGGAAAATTTCTCTTCTTGCGAGAGGATTGGATCTGCTTCTTCAATTTTAGGAGACTTTTTAGCAGCTACCTGCTTGTTTTGAACATAGTGAAAAATAAAGTAAATGAAAACAGCAAATAGAAGCAGTCGGAATGTAAACATATTGAAAAAAGATAGAACGCCGCCAATTATTCCGATCCAAAATAACAATAATCCTGATTTTTTCGGCATTCTTTTTCTTCCAATATATACGCAAAAAATCATCATCATTAGGAAGAAAAGGGCCTCACCATTGAAAAATAAAAGCTCTGCGATGAATAAGATGATGCCAATGACGAAAATCCATTTTGTAAAATCTATTTTCGATTGATGAAACACGAGGCTCCTCTCCTTCCTATTAGTGTGAACATAAATATGGAAAGGCGTAGAGAACTACGCCCTTATAGCATAACAATTTACGTTAAGAATTTGAATCCGTTTCTTGATTTTTTAATTCTTTTTCAAGCTTTGCGATTCTTGCATCAAATGTTAATGTATCGTATCTGTTGTTGATTCGATTTTCCAGTTCATCAAGGTAATTCTCTATTTCAGCAAAGCGAACAAAATGGTTCTTTTCGGAATTATGCTGCTCAAGAACTTGGTTGATCCGGGAGTAGGCGCGTGCAATATTTTCTCGTCCCATCAGCTCCATGCGCTTTATATGCATATCTTTTAATTTATGTTTCATTTCTTCATATTTATGTTCTAAGTCAATGAGCTGTTTCGTTGCTTGTTCAAGCGCTTGTTTTAATTTTGATGCACGCTCCTCATACTGCTGCTGCTCGTTGATGGCAAATTGATGCAATTCTTCTTCTTGCGCTTTCAACGCAATTTCGGCTTGATATTTTCTTTTTTCTTTTAAGTGTTCAGCATGGTTGTATTCTCTTAACAGCTCTTGTTTTAATAATCGTTGGCGTTCGATTAGTTTTTGAACCTTTTCAACTTCCTTTTCACATTGGCGCAAATATTCATTTAATAGCGCAATTGGATTCCTTTGTTCCTGTTCATTCAATAAATCATGTAAATCGGCCATAATCACATTTTTTAATCTCGTAAATATGCTCATTTTTTTCCCCTCCATTTATTGTCGTTTTAGTGATTCCCATTGTTTTTCAAAATTGGTGAATGGATCGTCTGACACATACGGATCATTCGATTTTTTCCAATTATTAAATATGAGATAAAGCACATATGCGGCGATTAAACCGAGAATAGCTGGGACATTTGCAGCTGAAACAGATAGTGCAATCAGCCCGACAATCCCCCAAAACCATTTTTTTGATTTTTTGTCGGATTTCACAAATTGTTTAAACGAAAAGTATAGAACAAGCAAACTGATAAGAAGTCCGACGATTGAGCCGAGATTGGCGATTAAAACTATTGCGGCTATTGCACCTGCGATGAACAAACCGATTTTTTTCATAATTTGAATGACCTCCTTTCAATTTTCATCTTACCTTTTGTCGTCGCTGCTCATAACGAACCTGAGGCATATTTTGAACTACGACTTGAGGCGTATTTCGATTTCCTTTCAATGATTATGTTCTGCTTCGGATCATGGTTAGAAGGGAGGACGGGGCATGGGAAACATTGATCAATCTGTATAAAAAGCACGCCGTTATTGATTTAATGCGATATTACACCGTGATGAATCTGTTAATGATCTTGTTGTTTTTCTTCCGTAATCTAGCGGATGTGCCTTGGCATTTAATTTTATTCGCCTTGCTGCTCGGGTTGAATTTTTTGCTGATTGGTGCGTTATTGATTTTATTGGTCAAAAATGTAGAAATGGCGTTCGGATTCATTGCCATTTATACGGTTGTCGAATACGTGACAAACGGCGAACTTATACCATGGCCGCACTTTTTTTACAAATTCAACTCGATGGTTGACGGAAATGAAGCGTTTGTTTATGCAGCAAATATTTTGAGCATCGTGATCGCAAGCTTGCTGATAAGAAGAAAATTAACGGAGTAGGAAAATTGTTTTAAAAAGCGGTTTGGGGAAATAACACTCCAATTTTAAGGATTTTCATTGCTATGCAATTGAAAACATCTGTAAGGCCATTTGTGATTGACGTACACTTTGCTGTCGGCCAAAAAGGGGAGTAAGTATGCAGACAAGTTGTTAACCAGCTTTGAGTAGTAATCGATGAATTTCACACTGAACGTCAAAAGAAAACGGAATATGGAAAAAGACGCATGCAAATCGTCAAAATGATTACAAAATCAAATGAAAAATCCTGCCAAGCTGCTTCGGTTTTTGCAGATGATCGTTTGGCAGGAATGATTTGAACTCTAAAGAGGGGGCATCCTTCTTCATGGGTTACACAGTTTTCCGCTCAATTAACCGAAAGGGGAGAGTCATCTTCTTATTTGTTTGCTCCCGTTTTTCTTTACAATGAATAATCGATTGCACCGCAAGCTTCCCCATTTTTCTTATTGGGATTTCAATAGTAGTGATTCCCATGATGTCGGCAATAGGCTGATTATCAAAGCTTAAGATGGCAATGTCTTGAGGAATCTTTATTTTATATTGTTTGGCACTTAATAAGATACCTGCTGCCACTTGATCGTTTGTAACAAAAAAGGCAGTCGGTTTTTTCTCTAAATGCTGAAGCTTTTCCATAAGCTGTTTGCCGTCAGTGATCGATAGGCATTTGTCGAAGATCCACTCGCTTCGAATCGGTTCGCCTAATTCCTTCATTTTTGTTTTATAGGCTTTTCTTCTTTTTTTACTGTTTGGCCCTTCCATTCGTCCTAAAGTAAATGCAATTTTCGTATGACCTTTCGAAATTAAATAGTCCAAACCAAACTGAAATGCCTGTTCATGCGGAATGCTCAAAGAAGGGAAATGGCTTTGGTCTGAATCTTCGCAAAGAACGATCGGTCCAGCATTTTTATATTCTTTCAATACATCAAAGGAAATGGCTCTTGAACAAAAAATGACACCATCCAATAAGGTTCCCCGCAACAATTCCAATGCTTCAAGCTCTTTTGCTGGTTCATAATTCGTTTGAAAGAGAACAAGCTGCAAATGATGCTTGATCGCTTCCTCCGAAATCCCTTCCACAATGCTGCTAAAATAAGGATGATCGATTTTAGGCAGGACGACGCCGATCAAATTTGAAAAGCCTTTAGACAAGTGGACTGCATGAATGTTCCGTTTATAGTTGATTTCTTCTATCACTTTTAAAACCGCTTCTTTTTTTTCGTCACTGACATATGGATGATTATTTAAAACTCTCGAAACCGTTGTAACAGAAACACCTGCAAGCTTTGCAATATCACGAATCGTTGCCATGAAATATCCCTTTCTTTTAAAAATCCTTGACCTGAAACGCGTTTCATACATTATGTTGATGTTGACAAAGAGATGAGTTTGAGGGGGGGGAGGAATATGATGAAAGGATTACTTATTTTAATTGGCTTATGTCTTCTTGAAATCATCTTAGCAAAATTGGCGTTAAAAGACAAAGATGCTTTGTTAATGGATTTTGCTGAGTTCTTTGAATTAGATGATAAAAAAGAAGATCAGAAATGATACCTGTCCGGTTACGGTATTCAACTTCATTTGTCTACATTTGCTAAAGCCATACGGATTTACTAATATTAAATTGCAACGGTCATTACGATCAGTCTGCAAAAAGCAATTTGCTTTTGCATGTTTTCGGTTTATCTGAAAGCAGCTGGCGGATGCCGGCTACTTTCAGGATGTTGCGTGTTCATCACCAATCTTAAATTCGACTGTGTTTGCCGAGTCATCACAAAAAAATTTATGGAACGGCCAATTGCCCTTGCTGCGGCCAGAACAACAATTTCTGTAACGATTTTGCGCGCAAGAGGAGAGGGAGGTTTCTCTTCGCATTCAAACGCTGCTCTTGCGATTGCTTTCATTTTGGTAAGGATGGTATTTTAGTGAATACGGAACGAAAAGAGATGAAAAATTCAACAGATCAGCTTTTTGACAATAAATGAAAGATTTGATAAAATTATTTTGAATTAAAAATAATTTAATTCGAGATATTTTAATTCGAAATAATGACCTATTAAAATGATTGATTTACAAAAACGAATCGCGTAAAGCAAATAATAAAGGAGAATCAAAGATGAAAAAGAAAACAGCTGGAATTCATCATATTACTGCTATTGTCGGCCATCCGCAGGAAAATATTGATTTTTATGCTGGAGTTTTAGGGCTGAGGTTAGTTAAAAAAACTGTGAATTTCGATGATCCCGGCACGTACCATTTTTATTTCGGGGATAAAGAAGGAAAGCCAGGGACACTGATTACTTTCTTTCCTTGGCCTGATGCGTATCAAGGAAAAATCGGCAATGGTCAGGTGGGTGTAACTTCTTATGTGATACCAGAAGGTTCCATGAGCTTTTGGCAAGAAAGACTAGATAAATTTAGAATTCCGTTTACAATGACAGAACGGTTTGGTGAGTCACTGCTTGCGTTTCAAGACCCGCACGGTTTGAACATTGAGCTAGTGGAACGAAAAGAAGGAGAATTAAATCAATGGGAATTTGGCCATGTCACCTCTGATGTTGCCATTAAAGGATTTGGCGGCGCCGTATTATATTCATCATTTCCTGAAAAAACGTCAGAGTTGTTGGAGAATATTTTTGGACTTCAACGAATTGGAAGGGAAGGAGATTTTATTCGTTTTCACTCTCCAAGTGAAATCGGCAATGTCGTTGATGTAAAAATTACTTCTTCCGGACGCGGCATCATGGGGGTTGGAACAGTCCATCATATCGCGCTTCGGGCAAATGACGACAACGATCAATTAGAATGGAAAACATCTTTAGAATCAAATGGATACAGGGTAACGCCAGTTCAGGATCGAAAGTATTTTCATTCTATTTATTTCAGAGAGCATGGTGAAATTTTGTTCGAAATTGCAACAGATCCTCCGGGTTTTGCAATTGATGAATCTTTAGATGCACTTGGAAAAGAATTAAAGCTTCCGGAGCGTTACGAAAAGTATCGGGAACGGTTGGAAAATAAGTTGATGCCAGTGGAAGTCCGTAACCTTGACGAATAAGAAAAGTAATGCTTAATAAACGCTGAGAAGGAGAAAAAACGATGAAACATATTTTTCAAAAAGGAAGCAATCCGGCAAAACCGACTCTCCTATTGCTGCATGGAACCGGCGGAAATGAATTTGATCTTCTTCCCATTGCAGAAATTATTGATCCAGAAGCATCGATTTTAGCTGTGCGCGGAAATGTAATTGAAAATGGAATGCCGCGTTTTTTTAAAAGACTTGCCGAAGGAGTTTTTGATGAAGAAGATCTTGTTTTCCGTACAAAGGAATTAAACTCTTTTTTAGATGAAGCAGCACAAACATATCGATTTGATCGAAATTCTGTAATCGCAATCGGTTATTCCAATGGAGCGAATATAGCAGCCAGCCTTTTATTCCATTTTCGGGATGCGCTAAATGGAGCCATCTTGCATCACCCGATGGTGCCGAGAAGAGGAATGGATCTGCCGGATCTTTCAGGAAAAAACGTTTTTATTGCAGCTGGAAAGCGTGATCAAATTTGCTCTCCTGAAGAATCAATAGAGCTTAAAACATTTTTAGAAAATAACAACGCAAATGTGCACTTGCATTGGGAAAACGGAGGACATGAGCTGACTTTATCAGAAGTTCAGGCAGCATCCAATTGGTACCGGCAGCTTTATCAAAAATAAGCTGTGAAAGATACCAATAAAAGCAAGTAAATTGGATCAAAATGTTGCCAGCAATCAATTAGCCGTCATTCCAAAATGTTTATAACAAAATGCGGAAGGAAATTGGGCGTGCTCTTCCATTTGTAAATGTTTGTCATTCTCAAGGCTCGTACATCGATATATCAAAAGAGCTGCTTAATTCCACGCAAAGCGGATCAAAAATGATCCGTAATGCAAAAAGTTTCGTCAAAGTGCGGGAGTTCTTATATTTGAAAAAATGTTTATCAATTTTGAACCTTGTGCATCAATATATTAACAGAGCCGCCGAATTCCACAAGATTTAAATAGAAAATCGTGAGCGTTCGGTGGATTTTATGAAATCAAGATAAGTATTCGCAAAATAAATGTTTTGACAGAGGCACTAATTTGCAATTTTTCAGTAATGCTTTATTCTGTTTTAATTAATTGATATAATTGCCGAAAAAAGAATATCGTTCTAAATAAAAAGATTGAAAGTAAAGGACGGAATTGCTTTCAAGCAAACAGTGGGGCTGTCCGATGAGTTGCTAAAATGAAAGATTTTGAGAAATACAACTGTGAAGGACAAAAATAATGAAATAAAATTTATAAATGTTCTTTATAGAGGCAATGAAGTCCAACAAGAAGCGATTGTATGTGCTGAATGTCCGTCATAAAACTTTTGAAGAACCTAATGAAGAAAGAGAGCAAAAGAAAAATCCTTCATAAGACTTCTGAAGGATATAAACAAGATTGAAAAAAATTGTATGTCCGATAAGTCCATAAAATAAAGAGGCTGTTCAGAAAGTCAAAATCCATTGAAAACCGAACATCATAAACATTGATATATCAACATTTCTAAAACATTAAAGGGGCGTCTAAAAGCCGGAAAATCGACTTATGATATGCTCCCCTTAAGGTAGACAGATTAAAATATAAAAAATCTGTTTTACCTTAGGGGGAGTTTTCTATGTATAAGCAATATACTACAGAGTTCAAACTTGAAGTTTTACTTGCATATGAAAACCGAGAATGTACTATTCAAGAGCTTTGTAAAAGGTATCAAATAGACAGCCCCCTCTTTATTTTGTTATTGCAGCAGGCTGCAATCGCTTAAGATATTTTTATGCTGCTTTAGACAACCTCAAGAATTTGAACATAATGGAACAAACAATAAACAGTCGAGCAACTGCTGCTTGAAAATGAATAAAAGAATCCTTTCATAATTTCATTTGTAAAGCCATAATAATATTTAATAGCTTATTAGTTAAAAACTGATTTTTCTGATAGAATTTGTTATAATGTTAACGAAAGGAGTTGAAATATTGTGACAAAAAAGACTAGATTAGGCAAGACCGATATATATGTGAACCCAATCGGGCTTGGAACAAATGCTGTTGGCGGGCACAACATTTTTCCAAACCTTGACGATGAAACTGGGAAAGAAATCGTTCGTACAGCTTTGGATCATGGAATAAATTTTTTGGATACGGCATTTTATTACGGTCCTGAGCGTTCGGAAGAAATTATCGGTGAAGTCGTCAAGGAGTTTGGCCGTCGTGATGAAGTAGTCATTGCTACTAAAGGTGCTCACAAATTTGTAGACGGAAAAGTTGTTCTTGATAACTCTCCCGATTTCCTTCGCGAGTCGGTCGAGGGCAGCCTGAAACGCTTAAAAACGGATTACATAGATTTATATTACATTCATTTCCCGGACGAAACGACACCGAAGGATGAAGCTGTCGGTGAATTGAAGAAGCTTAAGGATGAAGGGAAAATTCGTGCGATCGGTGTATCGAATTTCTCGCTCGAACAATTAAAAGAAGCGAACAAAGATGGGTATGTCGATGTAATTCAGTCCGAATATAACTTATTTAAACGACAAGCAGAAAAAGATTTGCTTCCTTACACGGCGGAAAATGGAATATCGTTTATACCATATTTTCCACTTGCCTCAGGTCTATTAAGCGGAAAATATTCGAAAGATGAGAAGTTCAATGATTCACGTGCACAAAATCCTTTATTTCTAGGGGAAGCATTTGCGCGTAATCTCGAAAAAGTCGAGCAATTGCGTCCAATCGCAGAAGCGAAAAATGCTGAAATTGCTCACGTTGTGCTAGCATGGTATTTAACGGTCGATTCCATCGATGCGATCATCCCTGGTGCGAAGAAGCCGGAACAGGTACTTGACAATTTAAAAACGTTAGATGTCCAGTTAACAAAGGAAGAAATAGAGAAAATCAGTAAGATTTTTCAATAATTTTGTAATAAAGCTGTGATGGAAATATCCCATTCACAGCTTTTAATAGGACTTTCTCATTCGTCAGAACGTTTAGAGAAGAAGCAGGAGTGGTAATATGAGACGTGTTTGTGTTTTTGCAGGATCGAATCCGGGAACAAATCCTAAGTATAAAGAAGCAGCTATCAAACTAGGAGAAGAATTGGTAAAAAACAGGCTTGAGCTCGTATATGGAGGCTCCAGCATTGGTCTGATGGGAGTGATTGCAAACACCGTATTAGAGTTAGGAGGCACCGTATTGGGCGTTATGCCGACGAATTTATTTCAAGGAGAGGTTGTCCACAAGCATCTCACTCAGCTTTATGAAGTCAATGATATGCATGAGCGGAAAGCAAAAATGGGAGAGCTTTCAGATGCGTTCATTGCTCTTCCCGGAGGCTATGGTACTTTTGAGGAAATATTTGAAGCGGTTAGCTGGGGGCAGCTTGGGATTCATGAAAAGCCTGTGGCGTTGTTAAATATCGATGACTATTACACGCCGGTAAAACAGATGATTGAGAATGCGGTAGAGGGAGGCTTCATGCCTGAAACGCATAAACAGTTTATGATTTTTGCAGACAATCCCTCTATATTAATAGATAAACTTCGTGCGTACAAACCGCCTTTGAAGACAAATAAGTGGATCGAACTAGATCGATAAATGAAAATATCAGAACTTTACTTCGCCTTTAGCTTTCTGATCAGTTTGTCTAAAAATGACAAGCTGATCAGAAACGTCAATGTTTAGTCGTTTATGCTTTTTTCAAGAGCTTTCAGCTTATGTTCAAGCTGTTGAAGCGCATCATCAATTTGATTTGCATTTTTCTCTAAATAGATTGGTTCGCCAAATGCAACGACAGCTTTTTTTCCGGCAAAAAAATCTTTTAAACTTTTTGGACCATGATAGGTTGCAGGCAATATGGGAACGCCGGCTTTCATCGCAATTGTAACCGCGCCTCTTTTTAAAGGAACTTCCTCGTCTGTTCTTGTGCCGCTCGGGAAAATTCCAACAACTTTATTTTCTTTTAACAGTTTCAAAGGAATTTTTAGTGCGCTCGGTCCAGGATTTTCACGATTAACTGGAAAAGCATGCATCTTTTTCAAAAACCAACCTATGAGCGTGTTCTGAAACAATTCTTTTTTGGCCATATAATGGACATGAATTGGAAAAAGTGCTGCGGCGAGCAAGACTACATCTACCCAGCTGCGATGAGAGCATGTAACAATAAAACGATGGTCTGCCGGAATATGCTGCTTGCCTTTGACTTCTAGCAAACTAAAAATTTTAATGATCAATATTGCAAGTTTTCCTGCTAAATGATAAATCATTTTGTTCCCCCCGAATGACTTCCAGAAATATGTTTGCGTTGCAAAAGATCTGTATTTTCGGTTAGGGCGCATGTCGATTTTGTCTGCGTTCAGTTTAGCATTTTTACGTGATGCATGTAAAGTCGGTAGTACATCGTCAACGAATCGTCTTATCCAAAGTCAGTCAGTGAAAATACCGCCGTTTCATTGGAGGATGGGCAGCCGTATTCGGTGTTTTTTAGATGAACAAGTATTTGTGCTGAAGGTTATTGGCACTGGATAGAAGGAGCAACCATATCAATAATAAAATGCTTTAATTGGAAAAATCAATTTTAATAGCAGTTACTTTGTTTCTATAAATTTTATATTTGATGATACAAAATATTGAGAGTAAAGAAGAGAAGAAGCAGATAAACAAACATCAGTGCAATCTGCCTTTTTTATTTAAAAAGCAAGAGATAATCAATCCAGGCATCAGCGTAAAAAAATATGTAAGAAAATCTGACATAAAACTTCAATTCTCTCATTGAATGGGATACACTGATAGGGAAAAATTTGATTGAATGTGGAAATAAAGAAGAGTGAATTTGGATAGATGTGATGTCAATTTCTATTTACTCAAGTTAAGATGGGGTATTATAGTGAGCATGATGAATCGCCAAAGCAGGGTAGGTAAAGCTTTAGCGATTATCATATATGTTTACTCACTATAAAGAATAAATGATGGAAATGACCATTTTTCTATCTTTTAAATGACTCCTTGTTCTACCATTGCATCAGCGACTTTTTTAAATCCTGCTATGTTAGCGCCGACGACAAGATTTCCGGAGCAGCCGTATTCATTTGCAGCGTTGACGCAATTTCGGTAAATGTTCTTCATGATATCACGTAATTTTGCGTCGACATCTTCAAAGCTCCAAGATAATCTTGCGCTGTTTTGAGCCATTTCTAATGCTGAAACAGCAACTCCGCCTGCGTTAGCAGCTTTTGCAGGTCCAAAAAGAATATTGTTTGATAAAAACACGTCGATCGCTTCTAATGTAGACGGCATGTTGGCGCCTTCTCCAACAGCTTTGAGTCCGTTGGAAACAAGGAGTTCAGCTGCTTTTTTATCGATTTCATTTTGAGTAGCGCATGGGAGGGCAATATCGCACGGAATGGACCAAATTCCGGAACAGCCTTCATAATATTCTGCATGAGGATGTTCATTTACATATTCTTTAATTCTTTTTCTTTCAACTTCTTTTAACCTTCTAACCGTTTCAAGATTAATTCCATTTTTATCAAAAATGTAGCCATCAGAGTCGCTGCATGCGACAACTTTTGCACCTAATTGTGTTGCTTTTTCAATCGCATATATGGCAACGTTCCCAGAACCAGAGACAACAACTGTGCTTCCTTTGAAGCTTAATCCATGGTCTTTAAGCATTTCTTCAACAAAATAAACAGTTCCATACCCTGTCGCTTCGGTTCTCGCTAGGCTTCCGCCGTAACCAATGCCTTTTCCGGTTAACACCCCAGCTTCAAATCCGCCGCGTATTCTTTTATATTGGCCAAACAAGTATCCGATCTCTCTTGCGCCAACTCCAATATCACCGGCAGGAACGTCAATATCTGGTCCAATATGTTTGTAAAGCTCTGTCATAAAGCTTTGTGTAAATCTCATAATTTCCCCATCTGATTTACCTTTCGGATCAAAATCAGATCCGCCTTTTCCTCCGCCGATCGGCTGCCCAGTCAATGAATTTTTGAAGATTTGTTCAAATCCTAAAAATTTAATAATGCTGGCGTTGACGGTCGGGTGAAAGCGCAAGCCTCCTTTATATGGCCCAATTGCACTATTATATTGCACTCTAAATCCGCGGTTTACACGCACTTTTCCTTCGTCATCCACCCATGGAACGCGAAAAATGATCAATCTTTCCGGCTCAACAATTCTTTCAAGTATTCCGTGCTTTATATATGTAGGATGTTGAGCAAATACAGGCACAAGCGAGTCAAATATTTCTTTTACAGCTTGAAGAAACTCAGGCTCATTCGGATTTTTTTCTTGCACGGATTGAAATACTTCATTGACATATTGCTTTGCGTTTTCCAATTCACTTTGTTTCATAAGTAATTGATTCATAGCACCTCTCCTATACCTAAAATTTAAGCAGTTAGAAGAATTCAAACAATTCAGTAAATCATCCCGGCACTGGCTAAGGAAGCGAAATCTACAATAAAAAATTCTACAACAAAATAAATCAAAAAACAATGACTGTTGAGAATTGTTGCATAATAGCTTTGCATGCAGGCGCGGAGAAGGCGCCTGAAATTTGTTTCATTGAATCTAGCTTGTCTGCATACATATTGATTAGAAAACATTTTTAAAAATTTAGCATCGCTAAGAGAGGGAATTTTGAAAATTTTATAAAAAGAAAAAGGATGCCTCACCTGTTTTGAGACATCGAATATTCAGTGTATGGAACGGTATAGCCCGATCACTTTTCCGAGTATTGTCACATTTTTTAAAATAATCGGTTCCATTGTTGGGTTTTCCGGCTGAAGCCGTATAAAGTCTTTTTCTTTGAAAAACCTTTTTACGGTCGCTTCATTGTCGTCTGTGAGCGCGACAACGATGTCGCCGTTATTGGCTGTTTGCTGTTGTCTGACAATAACTAAATCTCCGTCCAGAATGCCTGCTTCGATCATGCTTTCTCCGACTACTTCAAGCATGAAAAGTTGATCATCACCTGACGCAATATGATTCGGAAGCGGAAAATATTCTTCGATGTTTTCAACGGCAGTGATCGGAATACCAGCCGTCACTTTTCCGATGACCGGCACGTTGATCACATTGTTTGTTAGAAGGTGGCTGCCATCATCGTCCAAAATTTCAATGGCTCTCGGCTTTGTGGGGTCTCTTCTAATCAGTCCTTTGCTCTCAAGCTTTGCTAAATGCCCGTGAACAGTTGAACTGGAGGCAAGACCGACCGCTTCGCCGATTTCTCTTACAGAGGGAGGGTATCCTTTCTTTTTTACTTCCTCCTTAATGAAGTTCAAAATATCTTGTTGTCTCTTAGATAATTTTGTTGACATGTCAAGCACCTCAGTCATATCAATTTGTGTCGATTATAGCATGATTTTTCCAAAAAAGCAAACGTAAGTTCGAATATTTGCTTGACAGAAACATGTGTTCCCTTTTATACTTAAAAACAAAAAACCGAACAAATATTCTGTTTCAGGGGGCGGTTCTAAATGGATAAATTATCATGGTCTTACATCGTTTCTTTTTTCCTTGTCATCATGGCGGCAGTTTTGGCGATTTCGTATACTGGAGAAAGGGAAGAGCTCGATCATTATTTGGAGGTTCAAGTGAAGGAAGGGGACAGTTTGTGGAAAATCGCTGATGAATATAAAGAATATGACAATATGTCTCATTCAGAGTTTGTTAAATGGGTTCAGGAGCGAAACAATCTCCAAAGCCTTGTTGTAAAACCGGGGGAAACAATCGTCATTCCGATTGAAAAAAATAAATACTACAATGCTGAATATTTGGCAAACAAAGAATAACCGCAAGGAGCATTTAACATGAGAGCAGTCGTTTATGCAAGAGTCAGCACTGAAAAAGATGAGCAGGAAACATCTTTGAAAAGACAGAAGGACGAGCTGTTAAAGCTCGCAGCTGAAAACGGTATGGAAGTTGTTGAAGTGATAGAAGAAAAAGCGAGCGGGTATGATGTTGATCGTGAAGGGGTTTTTCAACTGCTGGAATTGATTGAGGAGAAAGAAATTGAAGCGGTATTAATACAGGATGAAACAAGAATTGGCAGAGGGAATGCCAAAATCGCCATTGTCCATTCCATTTTGAAACAAGGTGTGAAAATTTTCACCGCTGCCCATCGCGGGGAGATGGAACTGTCTGAATCAGACACGATGGTGCTTGAAATCATAGGAATTGTCGAAGAATATCAACGAAAAATTCATAATTTGAAAATAAAGCGGGGAATGTTGAGAGCTATACAAAATGGGTACAGGCCTGAAAAAAATTTAAAGAATAGAAATTCTTCCTATAAAAGAGAGCGAAAAGAAGTTCCGATCGAGGAGATTGACCGATTGCGGAAAAACGGCCTGACATTTTCAGAAATAGCGGCAACGTTAAGAGGATTCGGCTATGACGTTTCAAAAGCTACTGTCCATCGCAGATATCAACAATTTTTGTCAGAAAAAGGAGAATCATAGCAATAATTGTTGTCATTAGTGGTTGCATTTAGTATGATAAAAGAGCGCGGCAAAAATATACAAGGGGTTCAGCTTATGATTTCAAAAGAAAAACTTAACCGTATTAATGAACTATCTAAAAAGTCTAAGTCAGAAGGATTGACGCAAGAGGAAAAGCTTGAGCAGCAGCAATTAAGGCAGGAATATTTAGAGTCGTTTCGTCGGGATTTTCAAAACACCTTAAAAAATGTTACAGTGATTGATCCGAAAGGTAATGATGTTACACCGGAAAAATTGAAAAAATTAAAAAATAAAAGGCTGCATTAATGGATGGGGTGTTGCCTTATTACAACAATAAAGATAAGATTATAAACTGAAAATACAGATGAGAGGATGATAATGGTGACTCATTCCATTCAAGATTTATCCATCATGACGATTCGAACATTATCCATTGACGCGATTGAAAAGGCGAATTCCGGACATCCTGGAATGCCAATGGGCGCCGCACCAATGGCTTATGCGCTGTGGACGAAATTTATGAACATTAACCCTGAAAACCCTAATTGGTTTAATCGAGATCGCTTTGTTTTATCTGCCGGACATGGATCGATGCTGCTTTATAGCTTGCTTCATTTATCGGGTTATGATCTTTCCATGGATGATATTAAATCGTTTCGTCAATGGGGAAGCAAAACACCTGGACATCCTGAATACGGACATACACCTGGCGTTGACGCAACAACTGGACCATTAGGCCAAGGAATAGCAATGGCCGTTGGAATGGCGATGGCAGAACGTCATTTAGCAGCTACATATAATAAAGAAGGATACAATATTGTTGATCATTACACATACGTCATTTGCGGTGACGGTGACTTAATGGAAGGGATTTCCTCTGAAGCAGCTTCCTTAGCTGGTCACTTGAAGCTTGGACGATTAATTGTTCTTTATGATTCGAATGATATTTCCCTAGATGGGGATTTAAATAAATCATTCTCAGAAAATGTAGAAGAGCGCTTTAAATCTATGGGCTGGCAAGTGCTGCGCGTTGAGGACGGCAACAACATTGAAGAGATTTCGAAAGCCATTGAAGAAGCCAAATTGGATGAACAACGACCGACATTAATTGAAGTAAAAACAACAATCGGATATGGTTCGCCGAATAAAGCAGGCACTTCTTCCGTTCATGGTTCGCCGTTAGGCCCAGAAGAGACAAAATTGACAAAAGAAGCCTATGCATGGACATTTGAAGAAGATTTCTATGTTCCAGTAGAAGTTTATGAGCATTTTGAGAAAAATGTAAAAGAACGTGGAAAGCAGAAAGAAATTGAATGGAATAATTTGTTTGAAAAGTATGAGAAAGAATATCCTGAACTTGCAAAAGAGTTAAAGGCAGCAATCAATGGTGAATTGCCAGAAAATTGGGATCAATCTTTACCTTTTTATGAAGAAGGAAAAAGCGTTGCAACCCGTTCTTCTTCTGGAGAAGTATTAAATGCAATAGCTGAAAAAGTTCCTTATTTCTTTGGGGGATCTGCAGACTTAGCTGGATCAAACAAAACGACAATAAAAGGTTCAGGAGACTTTTCTGCGGAAGATTACAGCGGACGAAACATTTGGTTTGGTGTCAGAGAGTTTGCCATGGGAGCAGCATTGAACGGTATGGCTCTGCATGGAGGTTTACGTGTTTTTGGCGGAACGTTCTTTGTTTTCTCTGACTATTTGCGGCCAGCGATTCGTTTAGCAGCATTAATGAATCTCCCTGTAACTTACGTGTTCACTCATGACAGCATAGCGGTTGGAGAAGACGGACCAACACATGAGCCGATTGAACAATTAGCTTCTTTGAGAGCAATGCCGAATCTTTCTGTCATTCGTCCAGCTGATGGAAATGAAACAAGAGCTGCGTGGAAGGCTGCGCTTGAATCTAAATCAACACCGACTGCATTAGTATTAACGCGCCAAAATTTAGAAACTATTAAAGGTACGAAAGAAAATGCTGAAGAAGGTGTTGCAAAAGGCGCTTATGTCATTTCACCGGCGAAATCGGATCAACCGGATGCTCTTCTACTTGCATCAGGTTCAGAAGTAGCATTAGCTATTAAAGCTCAACAAATTCTTGCATCTGATGGAATTGATGTGCAAGTCGTCAGCATGCCGTCATGGGACCGTTTTGAAAAGCAATCAAAAGATTATAAAGAATCAGTTCTTCCTAGCAGCGTAACGAAGCGTCTTGCGATCGAAATGGCATCTTCGCTTGGCTGGGAGCGCTATGTCGGATCTGAAGGTGAAATCTTAGCTATCGACAAGTTTGGAGCATCTGCACCTGGGGAAAAAATTATAAGCGAGTACGGTTTTACTGTTGAAAATGTTGTCGAAAAAGTAAAAGAATTAGTTCGGAAATAATCGCCAAAATTAGTGCCTCTATCCGCCACCATAAGACAAACCTTTTACATTCCTTGCTTTATAATAGCAAAAAAGGAATGTAACAATGAGGTGAGCGCATGAGGCACTTTTATTTGTATTTGATAAAAAAGGAATTTGCTGAGCATTTTTATCATAGGGAATCGAAAATTTTTCAGTTATATCAAGAATTTTTTTGGACAAGGAAAACGCATCCTATTTTTGAACAATTGGAAAGGCAAGTCAATTATATTTCAAGAGCCATTCCCATTTCAGAAATAGATTTGCTGCTTCAGTCATTCTTGTCTCACCGAAACCATTATCAAAAGGTATCATCGATTCACGCCATCCAAATGGAAAATCAAAAAGGACAAGCTACTATGGTTTTAAAGGAACGGTATATTGAAATGATTTGTACCGGCAGCTTTGACGGTGAGTTATTGTTTTTTGATATATTGGGAAAATTTGATCCTTATTTTTTTGCCATGGATTTTACAAATGAACGATACGGGTGGCTGAGTCCGATTAAAGAAAGAAAATTTGTCTAAAGTTGCGGAAATTTGCTAATGAAATATTGTATAATGTCATATGGTTTAGTACACTGTATGATAGACAACATGAAGGAGGAAATAAGATGGAACTTTGGCTGGCGATATTAATCGCTGTTCTGGCATTACTTGCCGGCGTAGCGCTAGGCTTTTTTATCGCTCGAAAGTATATGATGAATTATTTGAAGAAAAATCCACCTATTAACGAACAAATGTTGAAAATGATGATGATGCAAATGGGAATGAAACCGTCCCAGAAGAAAATCAATCAAATGATGAAAGCGATGCAAAATCAATTAAAATAATTTCGTTTCAGGCATTATTTAATGATTTTTCATTAAATTAGTTCATGATGACCAATCATATTTTTTGACATCATGTAATTTTTATCTATACTATTTAATATATGCGTTGTTTTATACGGAATTGTGAAGTAAGAATTAGTCTTTCCTTTCTCAAGGTAAGATTAATTCTTTTTTCGTTATAAGAAGTTGTAAGAATATGGTATTCATGGCAGGAAGGTTCATTGTAATAATGTGCGGAAAATGTCAAACGTTCTTTTAAACATTTATTCAATGATCTGTTAGAATGGATGGAGGTAAATCTTTTGGAAGGAGCAGCAAAATGTCGGAAATTAATGTGTTTTTAGCATTTGGAGCAGGTTTTTTATCGTTTATTTCTCCGTGCAGCTTGCCTTTATATCCTGCTTTTTTATCGTATATAACTGGGGTATCGGTTAATGAGTTGAAAACTGAAAACGCTATGCTGCAAAAAAGAAGCTTATTACATACTTTCTTTTTTTTAGTTGGTTTTTCTGCCATTTTTATCGCAATGGGATTCGGCACATCCTTGATTGGAAACTTTTTCTTGAACTATCAAGATCTGATAAGACAAATAGGAGCGATCCTCATTATCTTTTTTGGACTTGTTATTCTCGGTGTTTTTCAACCTGATGTTTTAATGAAGGAAAGAAGGATTGAATTCAAAAATCGTCCAGCCGGATTTCTTGGATCTGTTCTGATTGGTATGGCGTTTGCAGCTGGATGGACTCCATGTACGGGCCCAATTCTTATGGTAGTAATCGGTTTAGCGGCAACCAATCCTAGTTCTGGAGTTCTGTATATGACAGCATATGTGCTAGGCTTTGCAGTACCGTTCTTTATTTTATCATTCTTCATCGGGCGGATGAATTGGATCAAAAAACATAATGTGAAAATCATGAAAATTGGAGGCATATTCATGATTTTCATGGGAATTCTGCTGTTTTTTGATTGGATGACTAAAATTATTAATTGGATGAACAAAATTCTTATATTTTTACCAACCGGGTTTTAATTTTTAGTCATTTAAGAGAAAAACGAGATTTTTGACAATATTTTAAACCTCTCGGTACTTTTTTGTGACAGAAAGTAGTATAATATCAAAGGATTTAGTTTGCGAGGATAATTGAGGTGGAATTAATTTGAAAGCATTGATCGTTGACGATGCGAAATTTTTAAGGGAAACATTAAAGGACATTTTGAAAAAGCATAGTATTGAGGTTGTTGCAGAAGGGGAAAACGGCATCGAAGCGGTACAATTATACAAACAATTACAACCAGATGTATTAATCACAGATATCACAATGCCGAAAATGAACGGCATTGAGGCTATTACAAAAATTAAACAGGAATTTCCGGATGCGAAAATCATTATCTGTTCGGCAATGGGACAGCAAAAAATGGTTATCGAAGCGATAGAAGCAGGAGCACTCGATTTTATTACAAAGCCTTTTGATGAAGATCGTGTGATGGAAGCCATCAAAAGAGTTATGAATTAGCCTTTTCATTTTGCTTTTTTTTCTATAATATTATTAAAGAAAGAAGCTGAAAATAAAAGGATGGTTCTGCATGGTCATTTGGTCTTCTATTACGGCTGTATTAATGGGCATTGTCGTAATTATGATCAGAACAAAGGCTGCTAAAAAGCCGGCGACAGCGAAAAAAATTATTTTGCCTCCGATCTTTATGAGCACTGGAGCCCTTATGTATTTATTTCCGCAATTCCGCATAACGCCGATGGAAATTTTGGAGGCGTTGACAGTCGGGCTGATTTTTTCGATTTTTTTAATAAAAACCTCTACTTTTGAAGTTCGGGGAGAAGAAATCTATTTAAAAAGGTCAAAAGCTTTTGTTTACATTTTGATTGGTCTGTTAGTTGTACGAATTCTGCTAAAATCTTATTTAAGCGCGTCTATCGATGTTGGCGAATTAAGCGGTATGTTCTGGCTGCTGGCTTTTGGAATGATTGTTCCTTGGAGAATTGCGATGTTCATTTCGTATAAAAAACTGAAAAATCAACTGAACGGAACGTAAAAAATACATATAGCTGCCGGCTGTTTAAAGCAGGTTACCGTTTATTCCATATAAATAAGCCTTTCGGGACAAATCCCCGAAAGGCTTATGTTTTTGTTTAAAAGAGTGCTTCATATTTGGAATAGTCGATATTTTTTTCTTTTAGTCTTTTAATTAAAAATTTATGGTCCCGTTTTGGAGTTGCGATAATATAGCCTCGAATGACTAAATCTTGCGTAATAGATGGAGCTTTTTCTTCTAATGCCAGTTGACCGATTTTTGCTGCGATTTTTTGTCTGGCAACATCGCGGAAAAGCTCTGGAACCGGTGCAACCAATTCTTCTAACAACGCCTTTTGTTCCTCTGACCATAAATGCCGAGTCTGTTGAATATAATACTCTTCCCAATCAAGTTCAGATTTTCCGTCTTCTTTCGGCAGCCGTTTCAAAAATTTGCGAAACATGAAGAAGCCGCCAATCGATAACATAGTTATAAGAAACACAACCCATATGAGAATAAACCATAAAAACCAGCCTTCAAGCATGAAATCACCCCCATCGCCTTAACATTTCCATTAATTCGTGCACTTCGGCGAAGTTGATGAAAACCGTTAAGGATTAATCGACTCATATGCATCTATCAATTCTTTTACAGCACGTCTCACAGCTTCTAATTTCTTTTTATGACGGCCGACAGAAAAGCAGTCATTAATTTCCGCGAAAACTTGGTATTCAACTGCATCACGGTAAATACTGATTTTAATATCGCCTGATTTGGAAGGATAAATTAACATTTCATATAAACGCCCGTTCATGACAGCCTCCAGACTTAAAAATTTTATATTATCAATATCTGTCATTTGCTGAAAAAAAGCTTCCATTTTCACCTTACTATATTTTATGATAGATTCCACTTTCATTTCAATCATTTGTCATCAACTTTTTATTATTAACAAAAACATTGTTCTAAATGAAAAATAGATATAACTTAAAAATTCGTCATTAAAGAAAAACCATAAACGAAGGATTTCCGCAAGACATAATATGTAGAAAAGACGTGTATAAATTCAAAACTGCGGCAGTCCAGAAAGTCAAATTCTCATTGAAAACATAAACATCATTTCAACATTTCTATAAGATGAAAGGGGACGTCTATAAGCCGAAGAAAGACTTATGATATGCTTAAAAGCCATAGTATGACAAGAGTTGGACGATGCATTGATAACGGCCTAATGGAATCTTTTTGGGGAACCTTATAATGTGAAAGAGGGATATGAAACGTTTGAAGCGTTACAACAGACCATTAAGGAATATTCAGTTTTATAATAACGAACGTTATCAAAAAAATTAAACGGCTTAAGCCCATTAGAATGTAGAGCTCAAGCCGCTTAAAGCATTTTTATTATTTCCGCTGTCTACTTGGGGACATTTCAATTAAACATCCCCATTTTTTTATAAATCATGCTCCGAGTTATGTTTTTGGCGGCTATGATTTCGATTTTTTATTTTTTTCGATCCAGATAACGGCTCTGGCTGTCCCTTCCGATTTTGAACGTTTTGTTTTTGATCATTTTGTACTTGATCTTTTGCCATATACATCGCTCCTTAATATTTAATAGTAAAGAATAGCATTGTTATCTTTCGTCGTTTAGTTTGAATGATTTTGAAATCATTCATTCATTTTAGAATAAATTGATTTCTTGAAAAAAACACTATAGAAGATAAAAAAACGAAAGGAGTGCTATATTTGCCGTACCATAAAAATAAAAAACAAGCATTTGATGCAGTGCAACAAGGAATGGTGGAAGTTCATAAAGTACATGTCAATCTAACGAAAAACAGTTCTGATTATGGACATCAGCTAAAGCATCTTCGCCAGGAAATTAATGAGGCGTATGAACAAATTCAAAATGCATTGGAAGTTGCATCGGAAACGCAGAGAAAGCATTTAGAACAGTACAAGCGCGATTTAGATCGAATTGTGCAGGAAGTGAATTTGGATGAGACTTGAAAGCGGCGGAGCTTCCGTCGTTTTTCACTATTTTTTCTCTTATACGAACGTTTTCATTAGCAAGAAAAATTATACTGAAAATATTTAAATTTTTTAGTGAAATAAGCATTTCTTATAATAATTGATAACATCATTGATATTTACTTATCATAAAAAGTATATTAAGATTTAAATGTGTGATGTTTAAAGTGGGGAGATATTCGGCATTTTTGTCGAAATTACGTTTAAAGGGGGATAAAATGACATGTCACAGCAACAGTTAGAGAAAAATGACGTTTTCCGTGCAAGAAAAAGCTTTTCAATTAACGGAAAAACGTACAACTACTATTCATTAAAAGCGCTAGAAGATGCAGGAATTGGTCAAGTTTCCCGTTTGCCTTATTCAATCAAAGTTCTTTTGGAATCAGTCCTGCGCCAAGTGGATGGACGAGTTATTACAAAAGAACATGTTGAAAACCTTGCGAAATGGGGAACAGATGAAATTAAAAATTTGGATGTTCCATTTAAACCATCTCGTGTCATTTTGCAAGACTTCACCGGCGTTCCTGCTGTCGTTGATTTAGCTTCATTAAGAAAAGCGATGGCTGACATGGGCGGAGATCCACAAAAAATCAATCCGGAAAAGCCTGTTGATCTTGTTATCGACCATTCTGTTCAAGTGGATCGTGCCGGAACAGATGATGCGCTGCAATATAACATGAATCTTGAATTCGAACGAAATGCTGAAAGATATAAATTTTTAAATTGGGCTCAAAAAGCATTTGACAACTACCGTGCTGTTCCGCCAGCAACAGGTATTGTCCACCAAGTAAACTTGGAATATTTAGCAAGCGTTGTCCATGCGGTTGAAGGTGAAAATGGAGAATACGAAACATATCCTGATACGTTAGTTGGAACAGACTCCCATACAACCATGATTAACGGACTCGGTGTTTTAGGTTGGGGTGTCGGCGGAATCGAAGCTGAAGCTGGAATGCTTGGACAGCCTTCCTATTTCCCTGTACCTGAAGTCATCGGAGTAAGACTTGTTGGCGAGCTGCCTAACGGAACAACAGCAACAGATTTAGCCCTTAAAGTAACTCAAGTACTGCGTCAAAAAGGCGTGGTAGGAAAATTTGTGGAGTTTTTCGGCCCTGGTGTTGCAAAGCTTCCGCTTGCTGACCGTGCTACTATTGCGAATATGGCGCCTGAATACGGAGCAACATGCGGATTTTTCCCTGTTGATAATGAATCGCTTGAATATTTGCGTTTAACTGGTCGCGATGAAGAGCATGTAAAAGTAGTGGAAACATATTGTAAAGAAAACGGTTTATTCTTCACGCCTGAAGCAGAGGATCCTATTTTTACGGATGTAGTTGAAATCGATCTTTCTCAAATTGAAGCAAATCTTTCCGGTCCGAAGCGTCCTCAAGATTTAATTCCTCTTTCAAAAATGAAAGAAGAATTTCATAGAGCTCTTACAGCTCCGCAAGGAAACCAAGGATTTGGCTTGCAGCCGGAAGAACTTAATAAGGAAGTAACGGTTGAATTTGCGAATGGCGAAAAAACAACAATGAAAACGGGTGCAGTCGTTATTGCGGCGATTACAAGCTGTACGAATACGTCAAACCCATATGTTTTAGTAGGCGCTGGTCTCGTTGCAAAAAAAGCTGTTGAAAAAGGATTGACTGTTCCGAAATATGTAAAAACATCATTGGCACCTGGTTCAAAAGTTGTAACCGGTTATCTTCAAAATTCTGGCTTAATGCCTTATCTTGAAAAATTAGGGTTTAACCTTGTCGGTTACGGATGTACAACTTGTATCGGGAACTCTGGACCGCTTGCAGATGAAATTGAAAAAGCGATCGCTGAAAATGATTTGCTCGTCACATCTGTTCTTTCCGGAAACCGGAACTTTGAAGGCCGTATTCATCCGCTCGTGAAAGGTAACTATTTAGCTTCACCGCCTCTAGTTGTTGCTTATGCATTAGCAGGGACTGTTGACATTGATTTACTGAATGATCCAATCGGAAAGGATCAAAACGGAAGCGATGTTTACTTTAAAGATATTTGGCCTTCAATGGAAGAAATTAATGAAGTTGTGAAACAAACTGTTACACCAGAATTATTCCGTAAAGAATATGAACGTGTATTTGATGATAACGAACGCTGGAATGCCATTGAAACAACAGATGAGCCATTATATCAATGGGACGAAGAGTCTACTTATATCCAAAATCCGCCATTCTTTGAAGGATTGTCTCCTGAGCCTGGTAAAGTAGAACCGTTGAAAGGGCTTCGCGTTGTTGGAAAATTCGGTGATTCTGTCACAACAGACCACATTTCTCCAGCAGGTGCGATTGGCAAAGATACTCCTGCAGGCCAATACTTGCTGTCTAAAGGTGTATCGCCAAGAGATTTCAACTCTTACGGTTCAAGACGCGGAAACCACGAAGTAATGATGAGAGGTACGTTTGCAAACATCCGCATTCGCAACCAAATTGCACCAGGAACTGAAGGCGGATATACAACGTACTGGCCGACAGGCGAAGTAATGTCTATTTATGACGCTTGCATGAAATATAAACAGGACGGAACAGGACTTGTTGTACTGGCAGGAAAAGATTACGGAATGGGAAGCTCTCGCGACTGGGCTGCTAAAGGAACGAACTTATTGGGAATCAAAACGGTCATCGCTGAAAGCTTCGAACGTATTCACCGTTCTAATCTTGTTCTTATGGGTGTTCTTCCGCTTCAGTTTAAAGAAGGCGAAAATGCGGAAACACTTGGTTTAACCGGTAAAGAAGTATTGGATGTTCACATTGATGAATCGGTAAAACCGCGCGATTACATCAAAGTAACGGCAACTGATGAGAACGGAAACAAAAAAGAGTTTGAAGTATTAGTTCGCTTTGACAGTGAAGTTGAAATTGATTACTACCGACATGGCGGAATTTTACAAATGGTATTAAGAGAAAGATTAAAAGGATAATAATTGAAAAAAAGCGGGAACTGTTCATAGTTCCCGTTATTTTTTGGCTAAAATTAGACAATTGATATGAAATACTGTTTTTTTCACAAAAATAATATATGATGAAATTGGGCATCATTTCGAAATGCTATCGTATTGAATCAGAGGTGTTATGGTTTATGAAACAAAAGCTTGCTGTTTTTTTATTAATCGTATTAGCAGCGATTGCAGTATGGCAATGGATCAATTCCCAGAAGGAAACAGTCGGTTTAGAGATAGGAAACAAAGCTCCGAATTTTGAAGTGACGACTTTGGATGGAGAAAAGAAATCGCTTTCCGATTTTTATGGAAAAAAAGTACTTTTAAACTTTTGGGCCACTTGGTGTCCACCATGTAAAAAAGAAATGCCGATCATGCAAAAAATATATGAAAAGCATCAAGATGAAATAACGATTGTCGCGGTTAACTTTACTGCCAGTGAGAAAAGTGCAAAAGATGTTGAAAATTTTGTTCAACAGGCTGGATTTACGTTTCCGATATTACTTGATCCAAAAAATAAAATGAACAGTGGATATAAAATTCTTACATATCCGACGTCATTTTTTCTTGATGAAAATGGAGTCATACAAGATAAAGTAGTGGGAGAATTAAATGAAAAAACGATAAAAGAAAAACTAAACCTGAAATAAAAAGACGCTGATTTCCTTTCGGGAATCAAAAAGAATCGGCTGACTTTGCCGATTTTTTCTTTTTGCAAAAGAAGAGTTTTTTTGAAACGTATGAAATTTTGCATTATTGGTTATATTGTCATTAAACATTCAAATTTTCAACGGGAAAGTGTCGGAATATTTTGTACAATAAAAGTAACAGAGAAAAGAAGTGAGGGATAAAAAATGAAAAAAACGAAAATTTCGTTTAAACAGCTTGTGTTGGAAAATAAGCAAAACTTGCTAAAAGACCGTGAAGCATTGAATGAAATTGAAGAAAGACTTGAAAAAAGGCTGGAAAAACGGCAATTGGAAAAATCGAGCTGATAGCAAACAGTCGTGTTTGACAGCATGTTTTCTGCTTTATTGGTAAACAATAAAAGCAGGAGGCGATTGTTTGATGACAAATTCAAATGATATCCAGTCTCATTTTAATCCGAATCATATCGGAACAAAACCGAGAGGATTCGGTGGAAACAAAGGGAAAAAAATGCAAAATAAGACGAATGAGCATCCTCAAGTGATTCAGACAAAAGGCGAGTAGGACATATGTCCACCGCCTTTTAATTTACATAATATAATTATGGTTCCATCATTTTTCTCCTTTTCATTGAGGAAACAGGTTCGTTTCATAATTTAACATCAAATGCACAAACTATATTTGAAATGGCGATAAAACAATTTTTCCCAGAAAGGAGAATATTTGATGCAAAATCGAACAAATCGTGATGACCGTTCCGACAATGTTGAAAAATTGCAGGAAATGGTACAAAATACGATTGAAAACATCGAAAGAGCAGAAGAAACATTAGAGTTTGCCAACGACAGAGAGCGTGAACAGATTGAGGCAAAAAATCGCCGCAGAGAAGAAAGCATTGAGGCGATGCGACAAGAAATTAAAGATGAAGCCCGTGAACGAAACTCCTAGCTTTCAATTTAGGTTGATAATTCCATTTTAGTTTTCGATTGCAAATAGAAATGTTATAATAAAATTGTTCATTGAAAATTTTTGCCTTCTAAATTCATTTGATGAACGGCCAACAATGGGACAAACTTTGTTGGACCGGCTTGAATAAAAAACAGACTCCGCAAAAAAATTTAAGTAAGAAAGTTGAAAAGGCCTAAAATAGAAAGCCTGTATCACAGACGCTGATGCAGGCTTTTTCGATCGATTTCATTTTTTGCAAGGGAGAGAAGCTTATGTTTGTTTCATCAAAAGAAATAGAAGTTCGTTATGCGGAAACCGATCAAATGGGTGTCGTGTACCATGCCAATTATATTATATGGATGGAAGTTGGACGGACGAAGCTGATCCAAGATCTTGGCTTTTCGTATGCAGCGATGGAGAAAGACGGAATAATTTCCCCTGTCGTGGATATTCAAATCGAATATAAAAAACCGATTACATACGGTGAAAAGGCAATAATACATACGTGGATTGAGAAATATAACGGAATTAAAACAGTATATGGATACGAAATTTTCAATTCTCATGGCGAATTGGCAGCAAAAGGTTTTTCCAGCCATGTTTGCGTAAAAAAAGAAACGTTTCGCCCAGTTGTATTTAAGAAATTATATCCTGAATGGCACGAAGCATATGTAAAAGCGATGAAAGAGGAGAGATAAAGATTGGCCTTTGGAATCAAGAAAGAGGAGCTTGCTGAGTGGAAGAAAAAAGTGCGGAAAGGGGAAATCGCCTTTTTAACGCATTATTGGTATGATGAACGGTTTCCGGATTATCATTCTGTAACAAAGGTTGGATGCAGCAATATAAAGCATTTAATAGAATGGGGAAATGAAAACGGTTTGAAAATGGAGTGGATTCATCATCATAAAGATTTTCCGCATTTTGACCTGCTGGGGGAAAAACAAGTAGAAATCCTGCAAAAATATCAGCTAACCGATCATTTAAGAAAATTTAAATTGCTGAAAAAATAAAAGATTTGACGGGCATCATGTGGAAGTCAGATTTGAGTAAAAAATGATGAGATGAAACAAGAAACCCAATCGGCAAATTAAATTTGCGGTTGGGTTTCTTTACTGACTATAGCATGCTTCGTCTACTAGAACAGCTCTTTGACAAAGACTTGTTTTTCGACCTATAGCATACTTTCAATCGATTTGCTAATTTATAAGACGAACAACAGGTTCATGAATTTTTTCATCCAATTGAATGGTCACGTCATGATTGTCGAAATACCATAAATCATCATGTTCAACATAAAATGTGACCCCTAGTTTTTCGGCTTTTATTCCGATTTGATTTGGAGCTTCTTTTGCAATTCCAAGGGAAAATCCGCTTTGCACATGACCGCATCCGCCATATCGGACAAAGAAGCGGACTGCATCTCCCTCGTTTAACTCCAATTCTTCCTTGTACCATTTTGCTGCATCATCGGTAATATTCAGTTTCATTTTTGTCACTCCTAATATCAGCTTCCTGTTTACATTATATTACATGAAAAGCTTTCTTTCCATGAATAAACTCTACTGGATAGAGTTCGTCACTTCTTTCGTTTCCAACCATTGATGCATATGCTTCATCACTTTTTCATAGGCGTTTTTGTCGATTCGGTCCAGCAATTCAACATAATAATGATGATTTTTATTTTTGGTAACATAGGTAGGGAGTAAACGCGGATTTTTCAAAGTCAGTGTCGTACCGTTAGCATCAGTCCGCTTAATTACATCAATCGAAAAAATCCCACCGATGTCTTTTCCATCTCCCTTTTGGCCAGACAAGAAGTTGCCTAACGAATACACAACGATACTCTTGTTTCCATTTTTTGCTTCCAGCCATTCGATCGGCTGCAATACATGAGGATGGTGACCGATGATTATGTCTGCTCCATGATCGACTAGCAGCTGTGCCCATTGTTTTTGAGCGTCGCTTGGAAAGGATTGATATTCTTCTCCCCAGTGCATGTTAACAATAGTTACATCAACTTGTCCATTTAGTGTGTCTAAATCCCTTTTCATTTTTTCTTCATCTATAAGGTTTACTAAATAGGGTTTATTTTTCGGAACTGGAATACCGTTTGTCCCATATGTATACGAAAGAAAGCCGATTTTCACCCCGTTGACCTGTTGAATTCTCCATGTATTGGCGTCCGCTTCGTTTTTAAAGCTCCCTACATACGGTAGCCCGATTTGTTCATAATGCTGAATCGCATTTAAAATACCTTTTTCTCCTTTATCTAAACTATGATTGTTTGCTGTTGAGACGAGATCAATGCCAGCATCTTTTAGCGCATCTGCCACTTCGAACGGGCTGTTAAACAACGGATAACTGGAGATTCCAAGTTCTGTTCCCCCAATGATCGATTCTTGGTTGGCGATGGCTAAGTCGCTTTTTGAGAGCAAAGGTTTTACTGTTGCAAACATTGGCTTAAAATTGTATGATTCGCTCCCGGTCCTCGCATCTTTAAAAAGCTGGCTATGTATGAGAACATCACCTATTGCAGAAACAGTGACGAGCGATTCGGTCGGCTCCACTTTTTTGGGAGCAGCTTGTATAGATTGTGGCGAATCATCCACATTTTCTTTTTTTACCGCGTTTTGCTCATTCGCCTGACCTTTGCTGCCGCATCCTGAAAAAAGCATCAAACAAATAATTGCGAATATTAAGAAAACCTTTCTCATAAAACCCTCCTTAAATACTGTTTTTACTATCATAAACGTTTTGTCGGAAAAAATAAACTATTGTCTAATTTTGTTTATATGTTAGATTTCCTAACATACTTTTTCGAAAAATTATGGAAAATGAATTGACATTAAAATAAAACGGGTGTAAAAATAGAGATATACTTCTTATGTTATTTTTTATAACACAATTAAGAAGAAATAATTACATGGGAGGTTGTGCTATGGACTCATTAACGTTAATGAACAGTTTATGGGTGATGCTGGGAGCTATTTTGGTCATCTTTATGCAAGCAGGATTTATATTGCTCGAAGCGGGTTCTACACGAATGAAAAATGCCGGACATATTGCCGGAAAAACTGTTTTTACATTCGGAATTGCCTCCATTGTTTTCTGGGCAGTCGGCTATGGATTTATTTTTGGGAAGAACGGCAACTTTTTTGTAGGAATGTCTGACTTTTTTTATTCAGGATATGAAATAGATGGATTATCTCTTTCAACATCCGTCTTTTTTGTATTCCAGTTAGCCTTTGCCGGAGTTTCTCTCGCCATTGCCTTTGCTGGATTTGCGGAACGGGCAAAACTTTCAGTTTATTTAATTTTTTCTGTATTGTTTACCGCACTTGTTTATCCAGTTGTTGCTCATTGGATTTGGGGCGGAGGATGGCTGTCAGAACATGGAAAACAAGATTTTGCAGGTTCTACCGTTGTTCATTTGACAGGTGCAATGGCAGCTTTGGCTGCAACGATCTTGTTGAAGCCTCGGATCGGTAAATATAACAAAGATGGTTCTGTTAATAATATTTATGGACATAACCAAGTTTATACAGCTCTAGGCGTACTTATTTTATGGGTTGGCTGGTTCGGTTTCAATGCAGGAAGCACGATTACAGTTGAGGATGGATTTTTTGGATTTGTTGCTTTGAACACGAATTTAGCTGCCGGAGCAGGAGCCGTAAGCGCCTTGATCATTTCATGGATCGCTGGCGGAAAAGCTGATATACCGACAATGTTAAACGGAGCGCTTGCAGGATTGGTCGCCATTACCGCATCTTGTGCATTTGTCGACACATGGGCTGCTGTCGTAATCGGACTAATAGCTGGAATTCTTGTATATTTTAGTATGAAGTTTTTTGATAAAGTTAAAATTGATGATCCGATTTATTGTTTGTCTGTTCACGGAGTAGCTGGTGTTTGGGGCACTTTATCAACTGGATTTTTTGCAACCCCTGAATTAGCAACTATTGGTAACCCTGGATTGTTTTACGGCGGAGGCTTTACACAGCTCGGCGTTCAAGCATTGGGAGTGTTTACTTCAGGTTTATACGCCTTTGTTGTTTCATTCGTCATCTTAGCTGTGATGAAAAAATTGCTCAATGGCTTGCGGGTGACAGAAGAAGAAGAAATGATCGGTTTGGACTTAAGCGAGCACGGAGTTTATGGGTATCCGGAAGCATTTGAATCTAATGAACAAAAGCTTGGAAGCTAACCGCAAGAGCGTATGGATGATGTATCATCTGTACGCTTATTTATAAAAAAGGGGATTTTTATACACATGGGGAATCCTTACAAACAATTGAAGGAATGGCGCAACAGCCATTTGCAAAAAGCGAAAACAGTGACGGAATTAAACAGTATACACGATCAGGTTATGAAACAATCCTTCCATCTTTCTTTCGAGATTGTAAAAAAGAAATACGGCCCTGCGCCTTGTGAATTTACTTGGTTTTTAGTCGGAAGCGGCGGAAGAGGCGAGCAGGCGAAAATAAGCGATCAAGACCACGGACTCATTTTTCATTCCAATGAGAAAGAAGCTCTCGACTACTTTTTGCTGCTTGGAAAAGAAGTTTCATTCGGCTTGAACGTCATCGGTTATCCTTACTGCGAAGGAAATGTCATGTGTTCAACTTCTTTATGGTGCCGATCGGAACAAAGCTGGAGCAAGCAGATCAATAAATGGCTGCAGGATGAAACATTTGATTCTATCCGCTATTTATTAATCTTTTTTGATGCGCGTATGATCATCGGACAATCCGAATCGATTCATCGACTGAAAAACCAAATTTTCCAATATATTCAATATAATCCTGATTTTCTTGGTCGATTGTTAAACAACACAATGCATGTCAAAAAAGGGGTGGGTATTTTTCATCAGCTGCTGCCTGAAACATACGGCCCTCATTCAGGCGCTATTGATTTAAAACAGGCCGGGTTATTGCCTTACATTAATTCTGTCCGCTTATTGGCGATCAAAGAACGATTGTTGGATACGTCTACGCTGTCAAGGTTTCAGCTTCTGATGAAGCAGGAGTATTTTCGTCATGTATTATCTCCATATCACACATATTTTCAAGAATTAGTAACGATTCATTTTAAAAATTCATTAAAAGCGAACACATATGATGAAGTTCATTACCTCTCTTTAAAGGATTTATCAAAAGAAGAAAAAGGAAGGCTAAAAAAAATCATTTTAGGCGGAAAAAAATTGATGAATGAAACGAAATCCATCATTGAAAAGGGCGTTAATCCATGAAACTTCCATCTTTTTTTCACTTGATGAAGCAATTTCAGGGGAAAATGCAATCTTCAGCATTTACAGGTCTTGAAACGAATCTTCAGCATGCAGCGTTTTTGCGGAAAATGGAACAAGACTTAAAGCGGGAGGAAAGCTTGTCAACTCCTCTTCAGGAGCTGGACGTTGTTGTGCTTGATTTGGAAACAACAGGTTTTTTTCCGGAAAAAGGGGATCAAATTCTTTCGATTGGAGCAGTTAAAGTTCACGGCATGCAGATTGAAGAAAAGCATACATTTTACTCTTTTGTTCAGTATGAAGGGGAAATTCCCGTTGACGTAAAAAAATTGACAGGAATTGTTGAAGAAGACGTAAGAGCTGCTCCCCCTATATCGGAAGTATTGATTCGTTTTTATCAATTTGCAGAAAATCGGACGCTTGTCGCCCATCATGCCAATCATGAAAAAAATTTTCTTACAGAAGCTAATAAGGAGCATTTCCGCATTCCATTTAAACATCGGATTGTGGATACAGCCATGCTGTTCCGGCTCGTTCAGCGAGAACAAATTGCCGTAAGTTTAGATGAATGCTGCCGGTTTTTTTCCATCCCGGTCCAAAAGCGTCATCACGCCTTAGAAGATGCAAAAATGACAGCCGCGATCTGGTGTGAATATGTAAAAATGTTTGTTGAATCAGGCTATAAAACGTTGATGGATGTGTTTATCAAACTATCACAATTAAAACAAGGAGCGAGAAGATGAGTTCCCGCTCCTTTCTATTTTACAGCCATTTCACTTTTGGCTCTGTTTTATTTATGATCCTTTTAATATTGGCTCTGTGCCGATAGAAAACAAAGGTTGCGAGGATCGCGACAATGATCATTAAAGCCGCATCACCGGTAAAAATGGTATAAACTAACGTATACAGTGCTGTAACCATAGAGGATAAAGAAACATATTTTGATACATATAAAACAAGAAAAAATACAGCAAGCATAGATAAAAAGAGTAATGGGCTATAAAAAAGCAGCACCCCTCCGCTTGTCGCCACGGCTTTTCCGCCCCGAAAGCCTGCGAAAATTGGATACATATGTCCTACAGCAGCCACCATTCCTGCAATGAGCGTCCATGCTTGGTGAAGGTCGCCACTAAGCAATACGGGGAGGCTAGCTGCGAGAGTTCCTTTTAAAATGTCTGCAACCGTAACAAACAGCCCGGCTTTTTTTCCAAGCACTCGAAAAGTGTTGGTTGCACCTAAATTTCCGCTTCCATGTTCACGAATATCAATGCCGTATCCAATTTTGCCAACGATAAGTCCAAAGGGGATGGAACCAATTAAATAAGCTAAGATAAGGACTAAGATTAATAGAAAAGACATAATGAAACTCCTTTATATTCATGATTCTATTATTATTGTACACAATTGATTCGATCAGGACTATATTTTGTTGATAAAAGCCGTTTTAAAACTTTGGTGTTCGACGCTTTTACAGTTATAATAAAAGAAACATTGGAAGGAGTGAACAAATTTTCATGCAAAATCCAAGTCTGGACGAAATCCGTGATATTTTAAAAAAAAGCAAACGAATCGCTGTTGTCGGCTTGTCCAACAATCCTGAAAGAGAATCTTACCAAGTTTCACAAGCGATGCAAAATGCGGGGTATGAGATTATTCCTGTCAATCCAATGATCGATGAAGCCTTGGGTGTCAAAGCGGTCTCATCCTTAAAAGAAATTGAAGGCCATGTGGATATTGTAAACGTTTTTAGACGTTCCGAGCATTTATTAGATGTTGCGAAAGAATTTTTAGAAATTGATGCCGATGTTTTTTGGGCTCAATTAGGCTGCGTTAACGAGGAAGCATATCAATTATTAAAAGAAAAAGGTTATCCCGTTATCATGGATATGTGTATAAAAGTAGCGCATGCGTTAACAAAATAACAAATGTTTCCCCCATCATCTTGATGGGTTCTTTTTTTGAAGAAAGGTTTGAAACATACAACATTTGAGTAATACAATAATATACGTTGCCGTGTAAGATTGCCAAACGCAGGGAAACCATGTAAAATACAGTTTACAAACATCTGTTCTTGTTTTTTGAAAGGAGTTATTTGTTTGTGGGAAAAGCAAAGATAATGGAATACAATGACGATGCGATTCAAGTATTGGAAGGATTGGAAGCAGTAAGGAAACGGCCTGGGATGTATATCGGCAGCACGGATGCTAGAGGATTGCATCATCTTGTATATGAAATTGTTGACAATTCTGTAGATGAAGCATTAGCAGGCTTCGGAGACCATATCATTGTCAAAATACATAAAGATGAAAGCATTTCTGTTGCTGATAAAGGAAGAGGAATGCCGACTGGCATGCATAAGCTTGGTAAGCCGACTCCGGAAGTAATTTTAACCGTGCTTCATGCAGGAGGAAAATTCGGGCAAGGCGGTTACAAAACAAGCGGCGGCTTGCACGGAGTAGGAGCTTCAGTCGTCAATGCTTTATCTGAGTGGCTTGAAGTGACGATTAAACGGGACGGATTTATTTACAAGCAAAGGTTCGAAAAGGGCGGGAAACCCGTTACGACATTAGAAAAGATAGGAGAAACAAAAGAAACCGGTACGACAGTCCATTTTAAACCAGATCCTCTCATCTTCAGCACTACGACTTTTCAATTTGACATATTGAGTGAACGATTGCGGGAGTCTGCATTCCTCCTAAAAGGATTAACAATTGATTTGATTGATGAACGGAACAATGTTCAAGAATCTTATTGTTATGAAAATGGGATCGAATCATTTGTCGCATATTTAAATGAAGGAAAAGAAACTCTTCATCCTGTTGTCTTTTTCGAAGGTGAGCAGCAAGGAATTGAAGTCGAATTTTCTTTCCAATTTAATGACGGCTACAGCGAAAACATTTTGTCGTTTGTCAACCATGTGAGAACAAAAGACGGCGGCACACATGAAGCAGGCGCCAAAACTGCCATGACAAGAGTGTTTAATGAATACGCACGAAAGACCGGTTTATTAAAAGAGAAAGACAAAAACTTGGAAGGAACAGATATTCGTGAAGGGCTATCGGCAATTATCTCCGTCCGAATCCCTGAAGGACTTTTGCAGTTTGAAGGGCAAACGAAAGGAAAACTCGGTACAACAGAGGCGAGATCTGCTGTTGACACAGTCATTTCGGAAAAATTATCTTATTTTTTAGAAGAGAATGCGGAGATCAGCACCCTCCTGATTAAAAAGGCGATAAAAGCGCAAGAAGCAAGAGAGGCGGCAAGAAAAGCGCGCGAAGAAGCAAGATCAGGAAAAAAACGAAAAAAATCTGAAATGTCTTTAAGCGGAAAGCTTACGCCTGCTCAATCACGGAATCCAAAGAAAAATGAATTGTTTCTTGTGGAGGGGGATTCTGCGGGAGGATCAGCGAAACAAGGTCGGGATAGAAGATTTCAGGCTGTTCTGCCTCTGCGCGGAAAAGTGATCAATACGGAGAAGGCGAAGCTGCAGGATATTTTTAAAAACGAAGAAATCAATACAATTATTCATGCAATCGGAGCTGGCGTCGGTGCTGATTTTAACATTGAAGATTGCAACTACGACAAAGTGATCATTATGACGGATGCTGATACGGATGGCGCCCACATCCAAGTGCTTTTATTGACTTTCTTCTATCGATATATGAAGCCGCTCATTCAGGCAGGGAAAGTCTATATTGCGCTTCCGCCTTTATATAAAGTAAGCAAAGGCAGCGGCAAATCCGAAGTCATCGAATACGCATGGAATGAGAAGGAGCTGTCCGCTGCCATTAAGAAGGTCGGCAAAGGCTACACAATCCAACGATACAAAGGGCTTGGAGAAATGAATGCGCCGCAGCTATGGGAGACGACGATGAATCCTGAAACACGCACTCTCATCCGCGTCCGGATTGATGATGCAGCAAGAGCGGAAAGAAGAGTGACAACCTTAATGGGTGACAAGGTTGAACCGCGTCGACAATGGATCGAAAAAAATGTGTCTTTTGGTATTGACGAAAATGACAACATGTTCGAAATTTAAAACAATGTGCTAGAGGAGGAGCAGCATGGAAGCTCAACAACGTTATGTCGATTTACCCCTTGAAGATGTGCTGGGCGACCGTTTTGGACGGTACAGCAAATACATTATTCAAGACCGCGCGCTTCCGGATGTTCGCGACGGGCTGAAGCCGGTGCAGCGGAGAATTTTATACGCGATGCTGATGGACGGAAATACGCATGATAAAGGATTTCGAAAAGCGGCCAAAACAGTCGGGAATGTTATCGGGAACTTCCATCCGCATGGAGATTCTTCTGTATATGAAGCGATGGTTCGGATGAGCCAGGAGTGGAAGGTTCGCAATGTTTTAGTGGAAATGCACGGAAACAACGGAAGCCTTGACGGCGATCCTCCTGCCGCCATGCGTTATACGGAAGCACGGCTGTCCAAACTTGCTTCCGAGCTTTTAAAAGATATTGAGAAAAATACAGTCGAGTTTGTACCGAATTTTGATGATACAACGAAAGAACCCGTCGTTCTCCCGGCGATGTTCCCAAACTTGCTTGTCAATGGTTCAACAGGGATTTCAGCCGGCTATGCAACTGATATTCCTCCGCATAATCTTGGCGAAGTCATTGATGCTGTGATTATGCGAATGAATCATCCGGATTGCACAGTTGAGGAATTAATGGAAGTGTTAAAAGGCCCTGATTTCCCGACTGGAGGAATCATTCAAGGAATCGACGAGATTAAAAAAGCATATAAAACAGGAAAAGGAAAAATTGTTGTTCGCGGCAAAGCGGAAATTGAAAAAATCCGAGGCGGAAAAGAGCAAATTGTCATTACAGAAATTCCGTATGAGGTCAATAAAGCAAATTTAGTAAAAAAAATAGATGACCTTAAGTACGAAAGAAAAGTGGACGGAATCGCCGAGGTGCGCGATGAAACGGACCGGACAGGTCTTCGCATCGTCATCGAACTGAAAAAAGATGCCGATGCTGAAGGAGTTTTAAATTACTTATATAAAAACACAGATTTGCAAGTTCCATATAACTTTAATATGGTTGCAATTCACCATCGGCATCCGAAATTATTAAGCCTGCCTGAATTGTTGGATGCTTACATCGAACACCGAAAGGAAGTCGTGATTAACCGATCGACTTTTGAACTCCAAAAAGCTCAAGAAAGGGAGCATGTCGTAAAGGGATTAATCAAAGCTCTATCCATCTTGGATGAAGTGATCGCTGTTATTCGTGCTTCAAAAGATAAACGGGATGCGAAAGATAATTTAATTAGTGAATTTGCATTTACTGAACCGCAGGCAGAGGCGATTGTCTCGTTGCAGCTGTACCGTCTGACAAACACTGATATTACAGCGTTGAAAGCGGAAGAAGAAGAGCTTGAGAAAAAAATCAAGGGGTTAACAAGCATTTTGGAGGATGAAAAAAAGCTTTCCAAAGTCATTCAATCCGAATTAAAACAATTGAAAAAAACATTTGCCGATGAGCGGCGGACGAAGATTGAGGCGGAAATTGAATCCATTACTATCAATATGGAATCCCTCATCGCAAGCGAGGATACAATTGTTACTGTGACAAAAGACGGCTATGTGAAACGTACGAGCTTGCGGTCGTATACAGCATCAAACGGAAAAGATTTCGGCATGAAGGATTCGGATCGACTGTTATGCCAGTATGAAATGAACACAACAGATGTTCTTCTCTTATTCACAAACAAAGGAAATTATTTATATTGTCCTGTTCACGAGCTTCCGGATATTCGCTGGAAGGATATTGGACAGCATATTTCAAGGACCATTCCGATTGATCAAGATGAACGGATTGTACAAGGCATTCCTTTAAAAAGTTTTGACGACGAGAAATTTTTCTTGTTTGTTACGAAAAAAGGCATGGTGAAGAAAACGGAAATTCGCCAATATAAAGCTCAGCGATACTCCAAGCCGCTTGTTGCGATCAATTTAAAAGACGACGATGAAGTGGTTGCGGTTCATATAACTGATGGAACAGGATTGATTTTGTTATCCACCCGTTTTGGATACGGTCTTTTATTTCACGAAGAAGAAGTGAATATTGTCGGCTCCCGTGCAGCAGGAGTCAAAGGCATCCAATTAAAGGAAGGCGATGCAGTCGTTTCTGGACTTGTGTTTGCTGAGAAACATGTTAACGATCAAAAGCTCGCCATTGTCACGCACAGAGGCGCTGTGAAAATGATCAATATCGGGGAAATCGAACGAACACAACGAGCCAGAAGAGGATCAATGCTGTACAGAGAGCTGAAAACAAACCCGCATCGGACAGCGGCCATCTTACTCGTCAACGGAAATGAGAATTTGGTATTGGAAACGGAGAAAGGTATCAGGGAAATAGTGCCTCTTTCCAATGTGAAGGTGACTGATCGATACAGCAACGGTTCCTTTTACATAGATAAAGAGGAGGCAGGAGAAGTCGCTGATAGCTGGCTGGAAACGGAAGCATAAAAAATGATCACCCCTATCCGGATTTAGTGAGGATAGGGGTTTTTCAATCTAATACAGTGATATTTTGCTTCATTGGCGGTTTAGGAGCAAATTCTGAAAGAAAACCCCTTGGTCTCGATCAGACATATTATTCGGACACATTTCTAAACGTTGTTTGAAATGCATAATCTAAATGCCATTTATTTACGCTTTCAATGAGATTGATGAGAAAAATCCGAATTTTCATTCTCTTCTAAGCATGAAAAACAAAACAACGACCCATTTTTTTCGTCAATAGCCCCATTCAAAAAACCGTTTAGACAATGAATAGGTTTGCTGCACCTTATACAAAATCCTACAAATTCCTCCAATTTCCCTTCACTTCCTTTGTGATCGTAGTGGTGTAGTTGAAAAAAGTTGGATATAACTTATTATACTTATTATATCAGAAGAAAGATGTTTAAGTTATTCTTCTTTTGTGCCAAACAAGCAGAATATCAAAACAAGAAAAAGAGCGCTTCCAAAAAGAAAGAAACCATATCGAAAGCCGCTTATTCAGCAACATCAGCGAAAATGACGTCACACACCGAGGCGCTTTTCGTTTTTAGCTTTCTATTCTCTGAAAAAAACTCTATTACGACGGCATGCCATGAAACTTTGCTTGTCAATAGCCTTTAGCTTCGTCCTTGATAAAACGTTTTAAGTTTTAATGGTTAGATCAAGGTCTGAACAGTCCGTTTCCGTGATGTTGAAATGGTGAAGAAAGAGGCGGGGGATCGCCGCCTCTTCCACCCGAAATTATTGAAGAATGCGTGGAAATAATACGTTATTTTCCAAATGAATATGTTCAAATAAGTCTGATTCCAAAGCTTCTAAACGATTGTAAACGAGTTGATATGTTCGGCAAGCCCCGTTCGGAAGGATATAGTCATTTGTGATCCGCCTAATTTCTTTTATGATATCCCCTGTTTTATCATGTTCATTCGTAAGATCGGCAATCATTTTTTTCATTTTTTGTTCGTTTTCGCTTGTCGGCTGCTTCTCGAACTGGCTAATAAGCGGAAATACTTCAGACTCTTCTTTCCATAAATGTTGTTCTAGTTCCGTTTTTAATTCATTAAACAATTTATGAACCTTTATTAGATGTGGATGATTTCCGCCGTGGACTCGCATAACTTTTGTCACATAGGGACTAAGGTTTGGTAGTTCTTCCAACAAATAACGATGATGTTTATTTATGATATGGTCAATAAGTTCTGAGTATGTTGCTGTCAACCAATTTTTCTCTGTTTTTTCATCAGTTGCAGCATACAGATCCTGCAATTGACTCATTAATTCCTCAATCGCCACTCCCCGTTTATCGGCTGCTTCTTTTAAAGAGCGATCACCGCCGCAACAAAAATCAATTTTATTTTTTTTAAAAACATCGCTCGCTTTCGGAAGCATTGCGACAATTTCTCCAACTGTCGTATTTTCCGTAAATATTGTTTTCATTATTTTGCCCTCCCAATTTCATTGTTAAAAAGATAATACCGCAACTCGTTCTTTTCAATAGTGACAGGTGTCACTTTCCCGTTTAGTGTTGTGGCTATTTTGTGACAAAACGGAGAGGTATGCAACAAATCACAACGTAGCTAGTTTTTTTCACTATAATGGAATTTAGAAGAAATTGTTGATGAAAGGTGGATACATGATGGCAACCGTCAAGAAATTAGTGATTCCAAAACAGCATGGAGCCTGGGCAATGCTTGTTATACCATTTCTATTGGGGGCTTATATAGGAGGGTTCTCTTGGATTCATATTCCATTATTTATCGGCTGGTTATGTTTATATTTAGCAACATATCCGTTACTGATGGCTATGAAAAATAAGCGCAAGCCATTTTATATAAAGTGGTTTGCTCTTTATTTTGCCGCTGCTGCCGTTATACTGCTCTTTCCATTAATGTATAGATGGGAAATAATATATTTCGGAATGGCGATGACACCGTTTTTTTTAATAAATATTTATTATGGGAAAAAGAAAAAAGATCGTGCTTTTTTCAATGATCTAGCAGCAATCGCTGTTTTTTGCATTGGAGGTCTTGCCAGTTCTTTTATTGTAAGCGGAGAAATAACAAAAGAAGCCTTCATCACCATAATGCTTTGTTTTTTATTTTTTGTGGGCAGCACTTTTTATGTCAAAACAATGATTCGGGAAAAAAACAATCCGAACTATAAATGGTTGTCATGGGGTTTTCATGTTTTCTTAATGATCGGCTTGGTCGCTACCGAATATGCCGTTTTTATAATAGCTTATATTCCGAGTGTTATTCGAGCTGTTTATTTTTACGGAAAAAAAATGCCGATTTTAAAAATCGGTTTAATAGAAGTGGGCAATGCCGTATATTTTTGTTTTGCAATGTTTATGATCATCAATCTGTTCATGCTGCCGTAAGCGCATTTTCCCTTTGCAGAAGGTTGATTGCCCAATGATCATTCGATTTTTTGGGGGAAGTAATGCCGATATATTTTTTTAAACGCTGTCAAGACAAAATTGGCCATGAAATTCCCCCGCAATCATCATGATGATTGCGGGGGGTACAGGCATTTCACTTAAATTTTTAATATCAGGAAAAAAAGGAATTATTATTCTTTTTCAGTCTTCAACGGGATGTTGTTGCCGTCAACATCCTCCATCATCCCATCAATTGTGCCCTCCGTATATGTATCTCTTATTTGTTCCTGCGTTATGGCCAAACCTTGTTTTAGGTCGGATTCGCTGCCGCTCTTAAAAGGTTCATCATATGCTCCGAAGGTTGGGTTATTTTTCATTTTCTTGTCTTGACGTTTTGTGGACATTTCGTTTCCTCCATGAAAATTCGTTTTCTTTTATTATGATTCTTAATCGCTTCAAACATTCATCAAAAATAAGTTTTCTTTTTGGCGGCCGCTACATAAAGATTTCTTTCTCCAATTGTTCAGCATCAACCAAATAATATCCGTCGTCATCAACAAGAATAAGACCCTTCCGCTTCATCTGGTTAAGCGTTCTGCTAACGGTTTCACGGGAAGTTCCGATCATATTTGCCAATTCCCGATTCGTTAAATGGGTTGTCAAACGATAAAGTTTTCCTTGCGGCAGTGCATTCGTTTTTGTAAGCCGCAACAGCAACAATACGATTTGTTCATATGTATTATGAAGAATTTGCTCTTCTAACCGATTTTGCAAATCTATAATTTTTTCACTCATCACACGAAACAATTTGATGGACAATACCGGAAAGAGCATAAGCGTTTCCTCAAAATCTTTGATGGGAATGACAATTAATGTAGATTCTTCCATAACTTCTGCATGAGCAGGGTAAGATCCTTTGCAAAAAAATCCGGTATGTGGAAACATTTCTCCATTCTGCAAGATGGAAACGATTTGTTCTTTTCCATTTCTGTCCGTTTTATATATTTTAATAGTTCCTGAATGGATGAAATATACGTTTTCCAGCATGTCGCCTTGCATGAATACATACGATTTTGGTTGATAGGTACGTACTTGAGAGATAGCAACTATGGAAGTCAATTCTTCATCAGACAGTTCACGGAAAAGGGGAACGCTTCTTAATCTTTCAAACACCCAGCTATTTGTCATGGTATCACACCTTTTTTTCAACTTTGATTTTCGTTTCATATTATAGCGTTTCTTTACAAATGAGTCGTGTGATGTAAATCATAGTTACTAATAAAAATAAGGTGTCTAACATACTTAAGGTTTGGGGCAGACCACCTCATCCATTTGCGAATTACCGAAGCAATCGCGGGGAAGATCCGCAGCAGCTGAACATTTGTCAAAAGAATGACTTTTTCGTAAAAATCATTTCTTCCCTTTTACCGGAAAGTGTGATGGCTTTCACTTCGAAAATTTCACCTTTTTATATGATGAGAAGAAGCAGAGATATTTTTCATTTTAAAGAAAGGAGTTTGTATGTGATGATGGATTATGACCAAAACCCTTTTATTGTCATTTGGGAGTTGACGAGAGCATGTCAATTAAATTGTTTGCATTGCCGAGCCGAGGCGCAATATCATCGTGATCCCCATGAGTTGACTTTTCAGGAAGGAAAAAAATTAATTGATGATATTTTTGCGATGAACCAGCCGCTATTAGTATTTACCGGCGGTGATCCATTAATGCGGCCGGATTTATTCGCTCTTGCCGAATATGCTATTGAAAAGGGATTGCGTGTTTCAATCACGCCGAGTGCAACTCCAAATGTAACAAAAGAAGTGATGCATAGGGTAAAAGATATCGGGCTTTCCCGTTGGGCATTTAGTTTGGACGGCCCGAATGCGGAAATTCATGATCATTTTCGCGGCACAAAAGGTTCTTTCGATTTAACGATGCAAGGAATCAAATATTTGCATGAATTTAAGATTCCTGTTCAAATTAATACGGTTGTATCACGCTACAATGTTCATGTTCTTGAAGAAATGGCGGATTTTGTTGAAAAACTTGATTGCGTTCTTTGGAGCGTTTTTTTCCTCGTACCAACTGGAAGAGGAAAACAATCGGATATGATTTCTCCCGCCCAACATGAACAAGTTTTTCGTTGGTTATATGAAAAGAGCAAACGTGTACCATTTGATATTAAAACGACTGCCGGACAACATTACCGTCGTGTCGTCTTGCAAGCCAAAATGCGTGAACAGCAAATAGATGGAAAAGAAATCCATTATGAAGATATTTTGTTTAAAGGGGCTACAGGGGAAGTGGACGGACTCGGCCGTGCTCCGAAGGGAGTAAATGATGGCAACGGTTTTGTGTTTATTTCCCATATTGGCGATGTTTATCCGAGCGGATTGCTTCCAATCAAAGCGGGAAATGTAAGACAAACACCACTGGCCGATATTTACAGAACTTCACCAATATTTCAAAAATTGCGCAATCCAAATCTTTATAAAGGAAAATGCGGTGTTTGCGAATTTCGTTTTGTTTGCGGAGGCTCACGCTCAAGAGCGTATGCTGTGACAGGCGACTATTTGGAAAGTGAGCCTTATTGTGTATACATTCCTAAAGCGCTTCGCCAAAAACGGGAAGTTTAAACCGTTGGAAACGCAAGCGGTTTTTCAATTTGATTGAATGGGCAAAAATCGGAAAAACATTTTTGTTGAGGTGAAATTTTAACAATTATTTGGCAATCAATAATTATATGATAAAGTTCACAAACATTCCCCGCCTATTTTTATGGTACAGATGATGGCACCATTCATCTGTTTAGGAGGGGGATTTTGGTGAAACAAAAAGCATTACTGCCAGTCACCACTTTAGCCATGACATTTGCATTTGCCGTATGGCGAATTTTATCTCCGTTAGCAAGTACGTTCCAAGATATTTATAACCTGACAGCAACATAAAAAAGCATCTAAGTTGCCAACCCGTCTTGCAAGGTTCTGTCATGCGAATTCCACTCGGAATTTACTGACCGGTATGGCCGACGGTAAATGTATTCTTTGCTTTTATTATTTTTAATTGTCCCATAGTTGGCGTCAGTTTTGCCAATTCTTACGGAATGACGATATTTTGAGCTTTTTCATTGGAATGGACGAACGTCATTTGCAATTTCAGTTACATTTTTTTTGGTTGACACCTCTGGAAAAACAAGGAACAGCGATTATCCCCTGCAGGAAGACAGCATTTGTAAAAAGATTTTCCTGGAAGGGGATTTTTTTGGCTGGGAAACGATTAAACGAAAATTTTAAATGTGATGCCGTTTGTTTGGGAGCTGGAAGAAGAGCCAAAAACACCAAAATAATTGGGACTTCTTTCATAAAAAAAGCTGTCCCTTTCAGGAAAGGAACAGTCTTTGAAAAACGTTTAGGAAAGGAACCCTAGCTGCCTTAATGCTTTTTCGCTCATTCTATCAGGGGACCAAGGCGGATTCCAAGTGATTTGGACATTTACGTCTTGAATGCCTTCAATATCACGCAACGCGCGTTTCACACCGCCTGCTATTGAGTCGTGCAACGGACAGCCGGGTGTAGTCAATGTCATTAAAATGAATGCAGTTCCGTCTTTTACTTCAATCTTATAGATCAGTCCTAAATCAACAACATTAATTCCCAATTCAGGATCTAAAACGTTTTGCAGTTTTTCCAAGATCTTTGCTTTTATTTCCATTGTAACATCACCCTTTATATTTCAGTAAATCGTTCCCTCATTTTTTTATTTCAGCAATACGGAGCCAATCGTACAGGCAAATAATCCAGAAAACAGCACCACTCCTCCTTGAGCAAGATAAAATAGACCAGTACTTGAAGAGGCAAGAGCAGCGATCATGCCGATAAGACTCGCAACAAATAAACAGCATTCCATCACAATCCATTTTTCATTTATCATTTGTTTCAAAGTCGGCACCGCTTCTTTGCCGATTTTTTTGCTATACCGGTGTGTCCACCATAGAAAAGGAACAATTTTATATAAGTAGCCAATGATGCTTAATACAATCCAGCCGAACAGATAACAGTAGATGATGATGGAAAAGATGCGGGAATGGATTTCACTTTCAAAAGAAAAACCGGCCGCCGCTATATGCAGGATGACTCCAAAAACAATGGCCAAAAGAGCAAACAGAAAAGGTTTATCCAGCTTTTTCTTCATCCTTTTCTTTAAAATGGCAAACATATGGTATGCAAACAACCCATATCCGACAGCCATCAATTGAAGCCCTGCTGATAACAACCGGTCATTTGCCGTTATAAAACTGATGAAAGTTAACACAAGACCGCTTATATAAAAAATGTAGACATATCGGGCCGTGTTCATTGAAAAATGATGCGCCAATGAAAACATCGGAACCATTTTGTAAGAAAATCCGAAGATAAGAAGTGTAAACCAGCCGGAAAATCCCAGCAATATATGTGCTTTGAAAATCAAATCATGATCGATTAATTGTCTGCCGCTCCAAAAATGATAGGCAAGCGTCAATCCGAGCCCGATCGTTAAGAGCAAACAAATGAGGGCAGTACCAACAAATAAAGTGATGACCGTTCTTTTCTTCTGTTTTTTTAATGTCATGAACATCTGCCATAAAAACATTACAATCCCGCAAGTAAGAAGCAAGCCTGAAAATATAGCCATTTGAATATTAAAGGCCAGGCTGATGCTAAAAGATAGTATTCCTAATGACGTGACGACCATTTGGATAAAAGCAAATGATTCATTCCATATCGGGGTTAAAAACACGACTGGAACAAGCTGATACATGGCCCCCATGGCTGTCATTAAAGCAAAGCCAATCACTAATAAATGGACAGCTGACAATACGACAGGAAGGCGCATTTCTCCGGTTGAAAGCTGACGAGTTGACAGAAATAAAAGAATTTGAGAAAGGAAAAACGCCAGCAAGCCAAAAATAATAAACGAAAAAGGGATTCGAATATTCGTTTCATAAGTATGATTAGCCGTCATCATCGTCATCCTTCTTTTCAATCGTTATTTCATAGCTTCCATCACTGCGCTTTTGCGTTTGATAGGTATAACCGAGATCGTCAAGCTGTTCAAATAAAAACATCGGGCGGCGGTCATTAATAATTTTCAACGCTTCTCCTTTTTTTAATTTTGCTAATGCCGTTAAAGTCCGCATCATCGGTTGTGGGGGCTCTAAGCCGCGATTATCCAGTATCATTTTTTCATTCCTCCGTTTTAACAAAGGTAATTTTCCAATGTTTATCCTCTATTTTTTCCGCTTGATAAGAAAACCCTTTTTTCTTCATGATAGGAAAAAGCGGAACAGGTTTAAACGGAGCGTGTAAAATAAATACATCTCCTTGTGCAAGAGGCTGAATGGCCGCCATGATTTTTTGAAACGGCTCTAATTTCTTCTTTAAATCTTCGCGAACATCTAATTCAACAGTTTTTCCCATCCATATTCTCCTTTCCATCTTTTTTATCAATGTTCATCATAGTAAAAACAATTCCCGCAATTTGTGATTTGCTTCACTTCATCGGCATCACTTTTGAAAAGTTTATGAATAATTGATTCGTGATGCCGTATTGGCATATATCCTTCCAATTGAGGGAAGGGAAGATGTTACAACATCATTAGAAAATGTTTCAGTTTTCAATGAAAGATCGGTACCATTTCGCTAAGGATATTGTTTTGCTTGAAATAGAAAGGAGAGTGTGTGTTTTTAAAGCGGAAACAGCTGATGGCATGTAGGGAAATTTATTTCTTTGCTAATATGGTCAGCGGCCATTGTGCGAAAAATACGTCTAACCCGCAAAGCGCTATTGCAAAAAGATCATTCTAACATTGAAAGTATGTCATTGACATCAAAAAGATGGTTGCCTGAAAAGTGTGCTAGAAGAAAAAAGCGGGGCGTAAACCAAGTTAATGCCATTCTCGAAAACGATTGAGAAGTTGTTCATCTATTTAGGTAGCTGGTATTTTTTCATCTTATTGTAAAGTGTAACTTGTGAAATCCCTAATTCTCAGGAAGCTTTGGATTTGTTGCCGGCGGTTTTCTTTAATGATTTTTCTATCAGTTGTTTTTCGATAGTATCTTTTTTTCAATCAACTTTGAGTTTTTTCGAGTCTGGACGGATTCTCGACAGGTGACCCTAAATGGAAAAAGCTAAGAAGATCCTGTTGATGGATGAACGGTTTTCTAATATAATAACCATTCTTTCCATCAAGTCGCCAAGCATTGGTACATTGTCCATAATGAAAACTGCTGATTCTATTATGAAAGCCTCCGTTTGCCGAAATCGTAAAATATTTTTTGTGTATCTATTTTGCTTTCTCAATTCATTATATAGAGCCCCATCATGTTAGCCATAAAAAAATGATAAATTGGCAAAATGTATTCCAAATAGGTTTCTTTTTCAGAAAATTTTTTTTACAATTAATTTAACCTTTTATGATCATTCGAATTTATGTGACAGAGATCTCATTCTATTGTTTATCTTGTCTGTAACATATGAAGAATGAATGTATAAGGAGAGGAAGATGTTGCGAGATCAATTAACCGCCCTTTATTGAATTTGCGCATTTCGGTGACAGACCGATGTAATTTTCGTTGTGTATACTGTATGCTGAAATGGAAGGAAGACAGTATTCTTTTATAAAACGGGAATAACTAATGACGTTTCAAGAAATATATCGTTTGGCCAGCCTCTTTACGTTTAGGCATTCGAAAAATTCGTCTGACCGGAGGGACGAAAGGACATTGATGTACTAATATCGATGTTAAAAAATATTCAAGATCTTCAAGACGTTTCATTGACCATTAACGGATATTTTTAATATCATATGCCAAGCGTTTAAAAAAGCGGGCATGAACCGGATCAATGTCAGTTTAGATGCTTTAAATAACGAAATTTTTTCTAAAATGAACGGAGGTAATGCAAAGTCTGAGGAAATTGTTAGAGGAATTGAAGAAGCGGTTGCACAAGGTCTGGCCGTAAAGGTGAACATGGTTGTAAAAGGAATAAATGAGAGCGAAATTTTACCGATGGCTCGTTTTTTTGAAGAAAAAGGAATGACGATCCGCTTCATCGAATATATGGATGTCGAAACCTTAAACGGTTGGAAAATGGACGAAGTTTTGACGAGCAAAGAAGTTCATGATATGATTCACCAAGAAATACCTCTTAAACCAGTTCAGTCAACGTTTTTGGCGAGGTTCCTAAAAGGTATCGATACCGAGGTACGGATGTGGAAGGCGGTTTTATTTCTTCCTTATCAGGAGCTTTTTGTTATGATTGACGCGAATGCGCCTATCAGCTGACGGTAAAAAGTATACATGCTATTTGCCTCAAACGGCGTTGATTTATTAGTTAAAATGCGAAAGGGAGCAAGCGGTGAAGAAATATTGGATGAGATCACCCGTGTTTGGCAGGCTCGGGACGATCGTTATTCCGAAGAAAGAGGAAGGATCAATGCTCTTTCTGCAAACAGACGTGTGGAAATGTCTTATATTGGCGGGTGAGGTGTGATTGATGAGTGTATCTGAACATCGCAGCAAGGCAAATGACCCTGTTCGCTGCAAAGTGATCACCGTTTCTGATACGAGAACGAAGGATACGGATAAAAGCGGTGCATTAATCATCGAATTATTAACGAGAGAACAAATGGAAATAATAGATTACGAGATTGTGAAAGATGAACGGGAAGCCATTCAATCTGCTGTGAAAGAGGCTTCTGACGAAATTGATGTTTTTTTATTGAACGGCGGGACTGGTTTTACAAAACGGGATGTGACGGTTGAAGCGGTAAAAGAATTGCTTGACAAAGAAATGGTTGGTTTTGGGGAATTGTTTCGTTATTTAAGCTATAAAGAAATTGGAAGCGCATCCATGCTTAGTCGAGCGCTTGCCGGTTCAATTGGACAAAAAGTCATTTTTTGCATGCCGGGATCGACAAATGCGGTTCGTCTTGCCATGGAAAAGCTGATTTTGCCGGAACTTCGCCATCTTGTTTGGGAGATGAATCGTCAGTGAACAAGATGATCGGGATTGTGCTGGCAGGAGGACAGTCGAAACGGTTTGGGCAACCGAAAGCATTTGCGAAAAGAAATGGAAAGGAATTTATTTTATATAGTATCGAAGCGCTGCAATGTATCACAAAAGACGTGGTTGTTGTCATACATCCTGAAATAGATACGAAATGGCTGCAAAGGAACCAGCTGACATATATTCAAGATCTCGAATTGTATCAAGGAAAAGGACCTCTTGCCGGCATTTATTCCGTTATGTCCCAATTCAAATCCGAATGGTATATCGTTTTACCTTGTGATACTCCTTTTATCAATGCGCATTTGTTGAAAAAATTACAATTATACAGAAATGACGGTTGTGAAGCGATTGTTCCTAGTGTTCACGGAAATATTCAGCCATTGATCGCCATGTACCATCATCGAGTGAAGGAAAAAATACGATGGCACCTTGAACAAAATAAGTTAAGCATGAAGCATTTTCTTCCAAGTATTCATACTAGATATGTTGAGATCAATGATGACGATGCTTTCATCAATATTAATACAAAGGATGAATATGACCAGTATATTGTTCATAATAACCTTTTTCCTCAAGCCTCCTTTTCCAAAACAAAATAAATGTTCCTTGGTAGTATCGGGTGGGGGCAAGAAGGGTGGAAAGGAATGGGAGCGTTGCGAAAGCCAATTCAAGTAGAGGAAGCAATCGACCGGGTGTTGGAAAAAAGCTATGAAGGTGAAGTAGAGTATGTATCAATCGAAAACAGCTTTCATCGTGTGCTTGGTCAAGATATAACTGCTACAACGGATGTACCTGGATTTGATCGATCCCCTTATGACGGCTATGCTGTTTGGGCAGCATCGACCGAGGCCGCTTCAGCTTCCAATCCAGCAGTTTTGGAAGTCGTCGGGACTCAAGGAGCAGATTCTGTTTGGAAAGAATCTTTAAAACCTTTTCAAGCCGTTAAAATCATGACTGGCGCTGCCATTCCAGAAGGTGCAAATGCCGTCATCATGAAGGAATTAACACAGGAATTCAGAAAAGACGGAAAAACATATGTGCAAATAAAAAGAAAAGTTGAGGCAGGAGAAAACATCTCCCGCATCGGAGAAGATATGAAAAAGGGCAGTTTGCTTATCGAAAAAGGAACCGTGATCACTCCGGGAATATCCGCTGTTCTGGCAACGTTCGGGTATCATTACGTTCCGGTTATGAAGAGCCCAAAGGTTGTCGTCATAGCAACCGGGAGCGAATTGCTTGAAGTGTATAAACCGCTGGAAAAAGGAAAAATTCACAACAGCAATACTTATATGCTGCAGGCACAAATTTTCAGAGCTCACGGTGAACCGATTTTATACGGAATTGTGAAAGACACATTTCAAAATGTATTTCAAGCTGTTACAAAAGCAATGCAAATGGCCGACATTATCATCACAACAGGCGGAGTGTCAGTGGGCGATTTTGATTATATCCCAAAGGTGTACGAGCATCTTCAAGCCCAAGTTTTATTCAATAAAATCGGCATGCGTCCAGGGAGTGTTACCTCTGCAGCAGTTGTCGGCAACAAAATTTTGTTCGGCCTCTCAGGCAACCCTTCCGCTTGTTATGTCGGTTTTGAGCTGTTTGTCCGTCCGTATATAAGGGCGATGCTCGGACAAAAAAATTGTTATTTAAAACGAGCCCGGGCGATTTTAACGAAAGATTTTTTAAAGCCGAATCCGTTCACGCGCTTTGTGAGAGCAAAACTGTCCTATCATGATGGAAAGCTAGTAGCTGATCCGATTGGAAGGGACAAATCAAATATTGTTTCATCCTTAATTCATACTAATAGTTTAATTGTTTTGCCTGGCGGAAGCAGAGGATTTCAAGCAGGCAGTGAAGTTAACGTGCTGTTAATCGAAGATGAAGAAGGAGCCTCCAGTTGGCTATGATGATTTTACAAGTGGTAGGGCATCAAAACAGCGGAAAAACTACGCTAATTGAAAAATGCATCAAAGAGCTGACCAATCATGGGATAAAAGTCGGTACTTTTAAACATCACGGTCATGGTGGAAAACCGGATGTTCCAAAAAAAGATACGTATCGGCATTGGGAAGCTGGTGCTGTTGTTTCAGCGGTTCTAGGGGAAGAAACTTTGCTGTTGCAAGCTGAAATAAAAGCGAATGAACATTTTTCGAACATTATGGAACTTTACCGGCATTTTTCAATTGATGTATTGATTATCGAAGGATTGAAAAAAGCTCCATACCCGAAAATTGTCTGTATCCGTGATGAGAAAGATCTTCATCTGCTTGATTTATCAAATGTGATCGCATCGATTAGCTCGATCCCTTTGAAAGAAAAACATTCATTTTTTATTAAAGATGAAGATTTGTATATCAGCTGGATCGTGAACTATGTAAAGGAGAAGCTGTTGGAAATGAGACAATAATGCCATTTTATATTATATTTGGAGGGATAATTATGTTTCAAATTGTGAAAGAACCGATAGATGTTTCACGTGTCATCGAAGCTGTTGTGGATCGAAATGCCGGAGCTATCGTTACATTTATCGGAACTGTAAGGGAATTGACAAAAGGAAAAAAAACATTGTATTTAGAATATGAAGCATATGAATCGATGGCTCAAAAAAAACTGGAACAAATCGGAGCTGAAATTAAACAGCAGTTTCCGAATGCTAAGGTTGCCATTGTCCATCGTATCGGACGATTAGAAATTACGGATGCCGCGGTCGTCATCGCCGTATCTACTCCTCACCGCGCTGATGCTTATGAAGCAAACCGTTATGCAATCGAGCGGATTAAAGAAATGGTACCGATATGGAAGAAAGAGCATTGGGAGGATGGCTCATTGTGGATCGGCAATCAGCAAGAAACGATTTCTTATGAAAAAGGCATTCCAAAGGAGATGAAGTCATGATCCGAATTTTATTTTTCGCCCAACTAAAAGAGCAGCTGAATAAAAAGGAGATGACATTGCCATATCAAGAAATAACTGTTAAACAACTCCGCGAACGGTTGGAAAAAGAATATTCACTGCCCGCCCTATCCTCCGTCCTTTTTGCCATCAATGAAGAATTTGCTGCAGAAGATGACATCATTCGGGATGGGGATGTTGTCGCCCTTATTCCGCCGATGAGTGGAGGTTAAAAACATGAAGAAGCTGACTCACTTAAATGAGCAAGGAAGGGCAAAAATGGTAGATATTTCAGAGAAACAGGAAACAGTCCGTACTGCACATGCCATCTCAAGTATTCTTGTTTCAAAAGAAGTGTATGAAAAAATCACAAGCTCACAGGTCAAAAAAGGAGATGTTCTGTCAGTAGCGCAAGTAGCTGGAATTTTGGCCGCCAAACGCACGGCTGACATCATTCCAATGTGCCATCCGATTGCTTTAAAAGCGGTGGATATTCAATTTGAATGGAAATGCGACGAAAACAAATATGAATTAATGATCCATTCATTTGTGAAAACAAAAGGAAGCACAGGGGTTGAAATGGAAGCATTAACTGCTGCGAGCGTCTGCGCCTTAACCGTGTATGATATGTGCAAAGCAATCGATAAAGGAATGGTCATTGGCCAAACATATTTAATGGAGAAAACAGGCGGCAAAAGCGGTGACTTCCGCCGTGAACTATAACTTTTATAGGTAATTGATCATTATAGAAAAGAATTTTTAGCTGCAGAAAGAAACTAGTTACCATGAAACCAATCAACTTACTCTGTCTTTAAATAAAAGGACGCCAAGCTGAAAACTACAAGGAAAGAGACACTTTTGAAAAAAGCATGATCATATCAAATGTTTCGCAATCCGGGCTCTTGGAACTGGAAAAATTTCTAAGGAGCCCTGTACATATTTTTCATTCGGCATATAAGAGCTTCTTCATTATCGATGAAGGGCTGCTTAAGCGTTGTGGACAACGAGCTTGTCGGGGTGTTCTCGTACCGTCCTATAACCGCCTCGTTGCCGTCTGTTTTGATTTATGTCATTCTTTCTGAACGATTCAATCAGCTCTATTTCACAAGTTATTCTATTGTTTTAAGGAAAAAATTTTATCATATCGAGTTGAATGCTTTTGCATCCCGTTTTGCAAAAAAGGCCAGGGGCTTATGAAGTGTCTAGAGCCCCAAAATTGTTGGATTGCTGAGGCAGATGGATAAAACGAAAGGTTAAGGACAAATTTTTTTAAGCTCCTCTGATCATTTCTCCAAAGCAGGGAAGAAAACTGCTTCAAGACGCAAAATGTCGATCTTCATTAAGCCCTCATGATCAAAAGGCGTTTTCCTTTCAATAACATTGATTTTCCGCTTCGCAAAAAATTTTACAAAATGCTCCAAATACGTTAAAATTTCATTCAAAAAGCTTTTTTTATTTAAAACAAGAGGTATAAAATTCAAATTTTTTATCTTTTTTCCATTCCTTTGTTCCGACATTAAATGAAATAAAAAATTTTCAGTGGTTTGCTGCACGAAATAAAATAAATAAGAGTGCCAAGCTTTTTATAAAGAGAGAAGTGTTTAATAAGTATAATGGTTTGAATCATTTGCAACTTTATTCATATTCAAAACAGGGGATTTCGCTTTTTATGAAGAAAGGGCTGTTTTACATGTTTCACATCAAAAATTTACGATACAAAGATATTCTTTACATTGACGAGTTGAAAATTGAAGAAAAACAAGTAACGTGCATCATTGGCCAAAGCGGGGGAGGAAAGACAACACTTTTAAAAATGCTCAATCACATGCTGTCGCCAGATCAAGGAGAAATTGTTTATAAAGGCCGGTCATTGTTTGAATGGAATCCAATCGCTTTAAGACGGGAAGTTGTGATGCTTTCACAGCAGCCAGTAATGTTTGAAGGAAATATTCGAGAGAATTTGAATTTCGGCAGAATTTTATCTGAAAAAGAGCCTATTGACGATGAAAAGTTGAAAGAAGCACTAAAATTTGTGTGCTTGCAAAAAAAATTAGAGGATGACGTAGAACAATTGTCCGGCGGAGAAAAACAAAGACTTGCACTAGCCAGAATTTTTCTAATGGATCCAGAAGTTTTTTTATTAGACGAGCCAACCTCTGCGCTAGATAAAGGAACTGAAGAGAAAATCATGGATGCATTCATTCGTTATTCAAAGGAAAAAGAAAAAACGGTTATTATGGTAACACACTCAGATACAATACCAAAAACATATGCAGATAAAGTTATTACGATAAATAAACCAACAGGTGATAATCAATGAAGCAAGAAGTTATCAACATCGAATTTTGGAGGCTCTCGGCAGCATATTTATTTGTTCTTATTTTAATATTGCTTGTAAAAAAACGAGAAATTAAACGTGAAAAATTAATTGTCCTTTCAACTGCCAGGATGACGATTCAACTTGTGCTAGTCGGATACATATTGATGTATATTTTTAAAAATCCTTCACCTTGGATTGTTTTATTGGTGCTTTGTTTCATGGAATCGTTTGCCGTTTATAATATATTTAAACAGCTTCATAAGCCTTTATCGAAAAAATTGAAGCTGGTCATTGTGCTGTCAATGGTTATCGGCTCTCTCGTCAGCCTGTTGTATTTTAATCTAATCGTCATTCATTTTAAGCCTTGGTATGAACCTCAATACTTTATCCCGATTGCCGGAATGTTTATTGGAAATTCAATGATCGGTATAACGCTAGGCATGAAAGAAATGATCGAAAATTTTGCTACCCAAAAGAATCTGATTGAAGGGGCGCTCATGTTAGGTGCTAAACCCGATGCAGCAACAAAACCAATCGTAAACTCTGCATTTGATTCAGCTATTTTGCCGACTATCAATAACATGGTCGGTATGGGGATAGTGTTTTTGCCGGGAATGATGACAGGTCAAATCCTTGCAGGTACAAGCCCTTTAGTTGCAATCGAATATCAAATTGTGATTTTGATCGGTATTGCCGGAAGTGTAGGGATTTCATCTTTTTTATCACTGCAATTCGGCTACAAAACATTTTTTAATGATCGCTTCCAATTTATACCACAAAATGGAAAAGAGAAGTAAAAGAACGGCAAAGAGCGGCAATAATTCATTGATTTTGCCGCTCAAATCATGAGGATGAGGGTATGAGTGGAGTTTTTTAAAAACATAAATATATTATGTAAACTTAGAAGGAGATGAATGAACGGACTTCGGGATATAGAACAAACAAAAATGAAGCGTTAATAAAAATAAATAAATCATAATCCTAAATTAATCATGGAATGAATTTAAACACGCAGCAAATCATAACGAATTTTTAAGATCAATTTTTAAAGATCAATTAATTAAATTGCAATGTAAATTTACAATTTAAAAAGAAATTCATTAAATGCAATTAAAATACAATTTGTTTCATTTTTTTATTTCATCTCATCACAACAAGTAATCTCTTTAGTGAAACAAGATCCATTTATAACTTCCTATAATATATATTATGTAAACTAAAATTCGAAAAATATAAAGCAGCTATTGACTACTTAACTGCCCTTTCGTTAATTTTATAAAATTCTTCGTTAAATGATTTGTCATGTTTTAACCATGTATAATACGTTCCTAATGTAATTCAATCAGTTCCACATGCTCGATGAATGCAATAATTTTTTTTCGATATTCATCGATAAAAGCTTTTTTCTTTCTGCAACAGCATGTTTTGTCTTTAATTTCGCGTTTTGCAATGTTTCTGTATCCAAATTTTGATCCGGGAACACTTCAAAACCGCTCATATATAAACGAATATGATTTTCTTTTTTAGTTAAAGTTTACTTCAAATTCACATGCTTTTAAATGATTCTCCAATGCAGTTACAATAACTTTTCTATAAATCTCTATCACCAATGCAACAAGCATTTCAGAGGTTCTTAACAAAGATTCCTTTCTGCATCTGCTTAGATAATTTATCTAACTTCTCCAAGTTTTCGAATACAGACATGTCCCCTTCAATTGCTTTTCCAAACAACTCTTTTATGATATCCGTTTGGGCATTCTTTTCATAAAGTTCTGCTTGTTTTTCTATTTTAACCTTTATTCTCTCTATATCACGCAAAGACTGCTCTCTTATCCTTTGTATCTCTGTATTCTGCTGCTCTTTTAGTTTTTCTAGCTCCGCCTGTTGTTGTTCTCTTAGCTTCTGCAAATCAACACTGTGTTGTTCTTTCAATTTTTGCAACTCTGCCTGTTGTTGTTCTTTAACAGTTTGTAGTGCACTATTCGCCTGATACCGAGCTCCTAAATACGAAATAAAAGCAGGTACAATCCCAACAACAAGTGGAATTACAATCGATGTTAAAACATCTTTCACGAATTATCACCTACACTTACCTAAATTTTAATTCGAATAGTGTTGAAAATGTTTGAAACTGATAATATGTATACCATCACACACAAATCATGAATTGCTCTAACCTTAGATCCTTTTTTAGCATAAAAATTAACTTGAAAACATTCATTAGAGATTAAATTCGACAAAAACTGCTAAATTCCTCCACCTCCCTCCACCTCCAATGATAAGTTTTTCTTCCTTAGAGTGGTTTAAATGAAAAATGTGATTCTAAACATTGCTATGTATCGCAAATGTTAAGGCCTTGACATCTTGAGCATTCGCCTCATAAGATAAAAAAGCAAAGGCAACTTTAATGAGCATCAACGACATCTGTTTCTGAACTGCCCACAAATTTTTTTCTAGGAGAGGCATGCCCTTCTCCTTATTTTTACATAATCCCTTCGAAAGAAGTTGGAACATGGGTATTCGTTATGAAGTGATTTCCGAAGACGAGATTATTTGTATTAAAGATTTATGCAATGAATTAATGGCCTATCAAAAATCTAAAGCAAGTGATCCATCCGGAGTGGTTTGACGGTATGTGTTTTGAAACGTGAATGATTCCATCGATCGAAAAAGCTAAAGCGAACTACATCATTGTAGCGAAAGATGATGATGAAATTGTTGGATATGCATATAGCAATATTTCTCCAAAAACAATCTATTCCAATAATTTCTCGACTTTGCCGAGTGACGCATTTTTTGATTTTGATTCTGTTCCAACCGATGACGCTGGCTGCCTTTCGCAGTTTTATAAAAAAGAAGGATATCGCAACCATGGAATTGGCAGCGTTTTATTCGAAAAATAGATGGAGTGGTTAAGTTCATTTGAATCAATCAAGGACATATTTATTTTTGTATCAAACGGAAATGACGATGCGTTAAAATTTTATCTCCGAAAAGGTTTAAAATCAGTCATCAAATACTGGATGGGTTTATTACGGTATTAAGGAATACGCGCTAAACATGCTTTCTTTTTCATGATGTTCGTAGAGAGGGGGGAATTTTTTCTCTCTACTATATTCTCGTATAACAGTGTCTTGCCGCTCATGAATGAAGGTGCAGCTAAACGGTTAACTCCGTTCTTTCTCCCACTTAGCTGCGAACGGAAATACTCCCTTGACGCATGTCTACAATCTTGCTTGTGCGCGATAGACAGTCCGATCATTCATCAATAGAAACAGCAGTAATTGAAATTTATAAAACCTTTTCTCTTAGTTTTATAAATGCAGCATTTGCAAAATCTAACTCAGATTGATAATTATTAGGATGAACACCTGTTTTCGGTATAGTTTTCATGATTTCCTTATATCCGTCTAGTACATAAATCCGACCGTTTTGGATATCAGATAATGTTTTCTCAAGCTCTTTCTTTTTATAAGCAATATACTGTATATCTTCATCTTTCATTGCCGTTAGTTTTTGAAGCAATATTTCATTGGTATGGCTTTTCTCCAATCCTTCTTTAAGCTTACGAAGCTTATCATGTCTGATTTCGATTTTTTCATCCACTTTTTTCAATATCGGTTCTAACAGATAGAAGGCCGAGTCTTTTAGTTCTTTTTCTTCCTTGCTTGCCAGAGCTTTTTTAATAAAATCTGATGCATAGCGGCTTTGAGATCCAAAAAGTATGGCACCTATGCCTGCTGATAGAATTCCATACTGTGGGCCAAATAGTGCAACACCAAGGGCTGTTCCTGTCATTTTTCCTAAACTTGCAAATGCAATTTTTGCGGTAGAATCAACTAAAATATTTATAACAGCTTGCTCAATTGTAAGGTCATTTCTCCATACTCTCTTTACATTTGAAGCAGTATAAATAATAAACGTAATATAAGGAATCTCAAAATCAGTTAAATCGGCTGCGTGAGAAAGCGTCTGCTTTGTTGTATTGATGACTTCTTCATGTGAAACAGAAGTAACATATACTTGAGGATTCCCCTCGAAATATTTCCCAAGTTCCTCATTAACGTAAACAGGAATATCAGGATATCTCTCTAAGTGTTCTCGTACTCCTTGTGGATTAATTAAATTTTTTACTTGAAATGGTTTCCCATCCACAAGAAGATCATAACCAGCTTGATTAGAAGTAGCAGGAAATTCGACATCATGGCCCCGTGCTTGAAGTTCGCTTCCTATCATTCGCTCTGCTACATACCCTTGTAGTTGTGCCATTTCTCCAGTTAGTGAAGTAGTATCAACTGTTTTGGCAAATTCACTTAAAGAAAAAAGATGGGATAAGTCTTCTTCCCTAGCAAAATCAATCCCTTCTACTGCCAAGGGATCCAGCATGATAAAATCATAGAAAAACTCACCGACACTAATGGTCGAAATAGCTACTGTCTGTTGAATTTGTTTTTTTCCTCCAAATAATAGATTACGTACACGCTGTTCTTGGGATGACACTGTTGGAGCAACCGAACATGATAATGCCTTTTCATAGTTTTTTTGTCTCCATAAATTCCAAAATTGCTCGTTTTTTATGCCCTTCATCATCGTTCATCTCTTCTTTCTGCTAGTTTAATACAATATGCTCTAATCCATATGTTTCAATTTCCTTATTTTTTATTTCGTTTCGAATCGTACGTTCCTTTATTCGCAAATTGGATAGTTCTTTATTCTTTTCAGACAACTGAATTTGTAAGGTAGAAATTTGCTGAAGTAATTCTTGTATTTCCAATTGCAAGGAATTGACTTGTCCAAATTGTTCGTTTGCATACTCCAACTTTCCCTGTAAAATAATCTCCACCATTTGCTCAAAGGTTTGATCCATTCTTCTTTTTAAACTAACAATCTCTAATTGATAGTTACTTGTTTTTAATGCTGTTTTTATGGATCTCCAAAAGCCGGTTGATGAACGTTTTTCAATTTTAATTTGTTCTTCTAAGCCGACGATTTGATTCTGCATTGAATGAAGTTGATTAGTTAATCCTTCTATATAAGGTCGTCCCTTATCATTTTTTAGCTTTTCTTTTAATTTTTCTTTTATTGCAGAAATTTTGTTCTCTTTTTCTTTTTTATCTGCTTCTCTTGCTTGCAATTTTGTATTCAATGCAGAAATCTCTCTATTTAGTTTCCTTTGTTCCTCTTGATTAAGCTTTAATTTATGATATAACTGTTTATAGTTATCAAATTTTGGAATCCATTCATTCGAGATAACAGATAAGTCATGATAAGATATTTCAGGATTTGTTAAATATGGCAAGGAGATCTGCATTAAAACGATTGGAACTAACCGTTTTCGTAATGATTTATTTTGGTGATTAACTAGCAACACTCCCCCGCCTAAAATCAAGGGCAGAATAAATAATGGGTTTGCTAGAAATGCGATTGTTGAAGTAAGTGTGGTATATGCACCAAAAGGCAATGTAATTCCAAAGAAACCCATAAATGCTGCCAACATCGATGTCGCTGTTGTATAAAAAGCAAAACCGCTTACCTCAACAATTGTTGCAAAAAGAATACTTGCACCACTTTGGGCCATTATATTCTTGACTACTTTATTGGATATTTCCTGAACACCTAATTTTTCTTTAATTTTTTCTTGTTGATCTGAAGGAAGTGAGTTCACAAACTCCAATACTTTTTCAGCCAATTGATCCTGTTCGTACTCAGATAAACCTGTTAACTTTAGGTCCAATTCTTTAAACACTTGGTTCATTTGCCAATGTATCATTGCTTCTAACTTGTCTATATCTTTTTCTTTATAGTATTGTTGAAATTCTTTATTCTTTTTCTGAAACTCATTAAAAGCCCAATCCACAATCTCTTGACACTTATCCTCTATTTCTTTTTTTAAATCGTATCTCCCACCTTTTAACTGTGCGATTTTTGTTAATTCTAGAAATAATGACAAACGAATTTCTTCATCTGTTTTAGATAGCAACTTTTTCGCTTCTTCTTCGAGATGTTTTGAAAAATGATTTGATTCATCAGATGATAGTAAGTCCTTAGTCTTAGTGGAAATAAGATTGAAAATATTTGTTTTACAAAGTAAAGCATAAACTAATCGCAAATCATGCCCTGAAAGTTTTGCTAATGCTTGACTTAATATCTGTCCACTCATATTTACCTCCAAGACGATTATTGATAAGCAAGTTTAACCCAAAAAATCAACATAAACTAAAACTAGAAACTCTCAAATAACTCTGTGTTTGGAGTTCCGTTTAATCTAAAGACGACATCTCTACAGTCGATTTTCAGCAAATTTATCTTTAACAGATAGTATTATTCTAAGCGTTTAAGGATTGTATTTCTTTTTCCTTCTGTTCATACTCTAGCTGTAACGTATGCAATTCTTTTCTAATTTGTTCGGTTTCTTCTATAGAAGAGCTATTTTCTAAAAGGGTTTTATAATACTGTTCTTTTTGTTCTAGTAAATCGATCTCTTGCCATAACTGCCGTAATTGTTATCTTTTTCTTGATAAGCTTGTTGTACTTCATCGTCACAAATTATGTATTACTCTAACTTTACCAATGTTTATCTACTTTAATCGGTTTTCGATTTAAATATGGTGTCATACTCAACATTGGTACTATCGCTTATTAATTGTTAGCGGCTTATTTCGATAGCTATTTCCCAAAAAATTTCAGAATGTTTATCCATTTCCAAATTAAAGCCTACACCTATTTAATTAATAAGCTTTTTACTTATTATACCATTTTAAAAAGAAATAGACATAAAAAAACAAGAAAGACGATACGGTTCTGAAGTATCGTCGTTCGTTAGCTTATTGACCTTTTTAAGTTTTTATGAGCTAAACTATTCTAACTGTGAGCTAAATATGAAAAACCGATACCCGTTTGCAGCGATTGGAATAATAATCTGTACTTGAGTAAATTTACTAACATAAATTTACAAATAAACATAAAAAGAGACATGAACCGATTCTTGGTTAGAATAGATTTGCTACCAAACTACCCAAACAAGGAGGTTCATGTCTCTCGTATGGATAAATTAGCACATCATCAAGACATTTACAATACGTTATCTTCTCTTGGATTGTTTTTTTATTACTTGAAGTCAGTAATGAACCATCTCGTTCATGTCATTGATAGAATGATGACAAAAGGGTTCTCTGGTATACCGGACCGATCTTCACGAGTTGAGTCATCATCCGAGGCCCGAACAACATAAACAATTTTTTGCACAAAGGCGTTTGGGACGAAATACGACTCCTTCAAGCCATACAACAATACGTTCGTAAACAGATTCATCGAGTAGCGAAACAAACGAATGAGCCGGTTTTACTGATGATTGATGATACGATTTGCCAAAAGACAAAGCCCTCGTTACAGGCTAAGTCTCCTATTGAAGGGTGTGATCATCATTTTTCACACACCAAAGGCAAATTCGTATGGGGGCATCAGGAATTAGTAAAATCGCTCTCGCACGCCAAATGATCCAATCGCTCCAAGGAGGGTATCTTTGTTTGCTTTTTGGAGATGGTAATAAATGTAATAAAATTTACTCATCTACAGTAATAATAAAAAAATTAAACCCTTCAGAAGAAATAAATAAAAGAACGGAGGCTCACTAATAGTAACAATGGTATTATATTCAAAAAAATGCCTCCCCTTTTTAATCAATTGATTTTATTTCCTTCACTGTCTCTGCATTCTCTTACATGCATGAAAAGTTTGGAACAGAATTTTACTTATATTAAATATCTACATATAGATACTTAATGACATTTGATAAATGCTTACCACTGTTCATTTCTTGAGCCGGCCATCATTTGATTACTTTCAAGCCTTCCTCTTCATCAGTTTGTTCGGGATTGTTACCTGCATGATTATCACAAATGCTCTTGGTCTATGAATCATACAAAAATTCTTTATTTAAATTTAACAGTTAAAGTGACTTACACTATGTGATACATAAAGCAACATTTTACAAATAAATACCATTTCTATATCTATACAATAATCTATATGTTCTGGTAAAATATACCAGAAAAAACTGGAACATTTGGTATTTACTTTAATATGAGTTGTAGTCATATTTAACTATGTAGCTCTTTACTTGATCGGAATGCTCAACCTTATTACTCAAAGAAAGGAACAGAAAAGTGATTTCGCCAAGTACTGATCATTAAAGACGCTCATATATTAATAGTCAAATAAATCGTTCAAAGAGGTGACATCGTGTGGAACTTCCCGGGTGAGGAATAAAGTCGGATGAAACACTAAGAGAAGCTTGTATGCAAGAAGCTTCTTTTTAAAGATAATCAAACAATTGGGGAGTTTCTTCTCTTCTACTCTCATTGCTGATTTGAATCATACGATCATAATCTGCAAACATTTTGTATAAAGCATTCCGACTGTTCTTTGCCTAATCTTAACCTTACTTATGTCGGTTTTTCAGTCTGAACCTATATAAATAAAGAAGAAGATCAAATGACCTTCTTCTTGAATACTTTGGTGATAGATGGGCTTCTACTGCTATCTTGAACATATTGAAATGTAGAACGTGCAAATTTGAAACATTCGAAGAAATGGATATTACTCCTTCATCATGAGCGTTTATTTTGAATGACGAAATGAACTTTTTATTTGGGAAAGTTTATTTTGTAAGTTTGCGTGATCACGTTTCATTTGACTAAGACGATTCGTTACAACTTTTTTTCCATATCCATGTGGTGCGGAGGCGATTAATATTACATTTTCTTTATAATTGTTCATTTGAGAGACCTCCTAACAGCATTTTGATAAAGTAACAATAAGAATATCCTTTTGATTCAAGTATAGCATTAAATATATTCTCTTGGTAAGCCTTCAGTTTATAATAATCCCACTCTCCTAGCAGGGGCAGATGAAAGCAAAATACATAAGTCTTTACCTTAAACAAGAAATAGCATATTCTTTTTTCCAGTGAATAGTATAGCTTTTCATTATGATTATGATCATTATATGTTTGCACAACGTAAGAAGAAGCATCATCTAATGAAAAGTTCTCAGGAGTTGTTAATCCATCATATTCTTTGCAAATCATCTGTTCATCTCTTTTTTCGTAAAGAGTTACGGCTTTACAGTCCATTAATGCTCCTATAGCTTCTTGTTGGTACTTTGTATTTGTAGAGTAAATATTGCAGCCGACCATCTTAGATCGTAAAAGCGCTAATAGCCTTCTCCAATTTGTAATTTGCCCATTCCGCAATAAACTTATGAATTCAAGTGATAGTTCATAAAAATCCCCGTATAATTCTACATGTTCTAAGCTCCGTTCTATTTCAGAACGAATATTTAAGTATTGAAGGCTTTCTTTGAAAAGAGCTGAAAGATAGCTTTTTATGTTTGAAAGAATTTCGACACCTAATGAGCATTTTTCGAAATATATCCCTTTTTGTTCTGCATCATAAAGAAAGTACCATACATAATTTTCGGCAATATGAGGCTCCTCTTTAATATTTTCGCTTATAAAATTCAACATTGAATCCGGTTCTTTACCGTGTTCCCTTAAATACTGTACTAACGATTGTTTTATTTGAGGTCTGATCGTCCGAAAATAGGTATCAAGAACTATATCGTGAACATACACGATAAGACGTTTATTTTCGTGATATGCACGTAAAAATTCAAGGTGAGTAACAGTTTTCCCTTCATCCTCTAAGAATGTTCCTGCTTTATCCGCGATAAATAGTAGAAAGATATCACTTCTTGATACGTACTCCAAACAAGTTCGGATGGCATCTTGATGAATATATCGCATACTATCTTCAAAGCGAATAGGTTCATGCCCCATATTTTTTAATTCTTCAAATACAGCGTTTCGGATAGAGGAAAGCGTATCTTGTGCAACAGAACTTATAAAAATAGTAGTTCTATCCATATTACAACACCACCTTACTTTTTAAACAACCTCCCGTTAGAATCTATTTGATTAATCGAACATTGTTGTCTTAACCCTTTTTCTTATTCGCAGGGCAGGATGGTTGAGATTCTTAACAAAGATTCCTTTCTGTATTTAGCTTACGACAAAAGCTGCTAAATTCCTCCGCTTCAATGATAAGTTTTTCTTCACAAGAGCGATTAAAAATCACTTCAAATGAGAGAAAGAGCTCCGTAATCTGAACGCTTACCTCTAAATATCGCTTCATTCGAGCATTAAAGATGTAAATTTTAGGGTACCTTGGTACTTTAAACAAACGACTACCTGTTTTAATCCATAGATATCGAACGCACTTGTTCCAACGGGGAGAAAATACATTCAAATCATATACGAATGTATATGACCAAGTATGGCGTACCACATAAAATAAGTTTGCTATTAATTCTGCCTTTCACATATTTTCATTTTCATAACTTTTTCGTTAGGGATGTATTGGAAATTTCATCTATCAATAGTCTTATCATTTGATTATTTTCATATTATTCTAAAAATAAAACGATTAGGAGAGATTATGGATGAATACTTATTTTATTGCCGGTCACGCCAAACTTCCGACAGGGATGGCGGCCAGAAGTGTTTATGAAACTTTAACGATTACAGCAGAGGTTGATAAATTATATGGTGTGATTGTGGATGCTTCCTGTACGCTTGCTACCGAACACGGCAGAGAATATATTTCCAGGCTCTTGAAAGGTCATAGTTTGCGCAACGGCATTGAAAAGCCGTTGGAAGAGTTAAAGAATGGTTATTTAGGAAAGGCCAATAATGCCCTAATTGCCGCATTAAAAGATCTGTATAAACAGTATGAAGCTATCAATCAATAAGCAATAGGAGGATCGGATGCAAAATGGAATCCGATCCTGCTATCGATTGGTACCTAACTATCCGTTACTGTCTCTTTATCACATTCAAAGGGCCAGGCTGGCAGCATGTTATTTAATGGCTTATCTTCACGATACCCAAGCACATATTCTGCCTGCATAATGGTGTGGATTTCTCTTGTTCCTTCGTAAATAACAGGAGCTTTGGAGTTTCTTAGGAAGCGCTCAACAGGATATTCATTGGAATAACCGTAGGCTCCGTGAATTTGAACCGCATCATCTGCGGCCTTATTGGCAAAATTACAGGCCTGCCATTTGGCTAGAGATGTTTCTCTCGTATTGCGCAATCCTTTGTTTTTGAGCTCTCCAGCACGGTACACCAATAAACGGCTCATTTGCAATCCCGCTTCCATGTTGGCAATCATTTGCTGGACAAGCTGGTGTTTACCAATTTCTTTGCCAAATGTTTTACGCTCGTGACAATATTTTACACTTTCTTCCAAGCATGCCATAATCAGGCCTACTGCCCCTGCAGCAACGGTAAAACGTCCATTATCCAGCGCAGACATCGCAATTTTGAATCCTTCTCCTTCTTGGCCAAGTAAATTTTCTTTTGGTACACGGACCTGATCAAAGAACAATTCTCCTGTATTTCCGGATCGGATTCCGAGCTTTCCTTTAATGGACTTGGATGAAAATCCAGGCATAGTGCGTTCGACGATAAAGGCGGAAATTCCATGATGCTTTTTCGATTTATCTGTATACGCAAACACGATAAAATGATCGGCGACATCGCATAAAGATATCCATGTTTTGGAGCCGTTTAAAATGTAGTGGTCACCGTCTTTAACAGCCGTTGTTCCAAGTGATGCCACGTCAGATCCAGCTCCCGGTTCTGTTAAGCCAAAGGCGCCGATTTTTTCACCTTTTGCTTGCGGAACGAGATATTTTTGCTTTTGTTCTTCGGTCCCCCACTGTAACAACGTCATACTGTTTAATCCGGTATGAACGGATACCGCCGTGCGGAAAGCTGTGTCACCTCTTTCCAGTTCTTCACAAACGATGGCCAGCGAATTATAATCCATTCCGCTGCCGCCGTATTTTTCAGGGATGCAGACACCCAGCAAGCCTAATTCTTTTAAGCGCTTCCAAATGATCGGATCGAAATATCCCCGTTCATCCCACTCTCGCATATTCGGGATAATTTCCTTATCAACAAAATTTCTGACCATCTTTCTCAACATCCGTTGTTCTTCTGTGAATTCAAAATTCATCTTAAAAACTCCTCCCGCGATTAAATAATGTTATTCTCTTTAAAATAGGTAATCTCCTCAAATGAAAATCCAGCTTCCTGCAGGATTTCCCATGTATGCTCCCCGGCCATCGGCGGATGACGTTCTATCTTTGTATTCGTTCTTGATAGTTTAACAGGCGAACCAACGAGTTTTACCATTCCTGCTTCCGGGTGTTCGACTTGGACAACCATATCACGGGCCAAAACTTGTGGATGTTCAAATACTTGATCTATAGTATGGATGGGACCGCATGGAATATTTTTTTCTGAAAACAGTTTTATCCACTCATTGACCGTTTTGAGCTGGAGCTGGTATTCTAAAATCCTCGTCAGCTCCAGCTTATTTTCCATTCTTGCCACATTCGTACAGAAGCGAGCATCCATTGCCATTTCGCTCAGCCCCATTACTTCACATAGTGTGGCAAACTGCCGGTTATTCCCGACTGCGATAATTATGTCCCCATCTAACGCTTTGAATTTCGAATAAGGGACTATATTCGGATGGTCATTCCCGAGTCTACGCGGTACCTTCCCGGAAATTAGATAATTGCTGGCGACATTGGCAAGCGAGCTGACCGCTGTATCCATCAGTGATAGATCAATTTTTTGCCCCTTGCCCGATCTTCCCCTTTCCAACAAAGCCGCTTCAATGGAAATGACCGAATATAATCCTGTTAAAATATCCACCATGGCAACACCGATTTTCATTGGACCGCTCTCTTCACTTCCGGTTATACTCATCAGGCCGCTCATCCCTTGAATAATAAAGTCATAACCCGGCAGATACCGGTACGGGCCCGTTTCCCCGAATCCCGTGATGGAACAATAGACGAGCCGTGAATTTATTTTTTGTAAGGAGTCGTAGTCGAGCTGCCATTTTTCTATCGATCCAGTTTTAAAATTATGAATGAGCACGTCCGCTTCTTTTGCCAGAATTCGAATGATTTCCCTGCCCTCTTCCGATTTCAGATTCACGGTAATGCTTCGCTTATTGCGATTTGCACATAAATAGTAAGCACTGACACCGTTTTGAAACGGCGGTCCCCAGAACCTCGTTTCGTCGCTGCCGCCCGGGGCTTCTACCTTAATGACATCTGCTCCGAGGTCTGCCAAAATCATCGTACAATATGGGCCGGCAAGCACCCTAGTCAAATCTAATACCTTTACACCCTCTAGTGCGCCTCCGATGTTCACCGCCTCCTATTGAAAAAGGTTTCTTAAAAACAAAAAAGCCAGCCCAAACACACTTTAGTGATATGGACTGGCTTTACGAACCATTTGAACCAGCCGGCTAAGGCTGGAAATGGAATCTTATCAGTCAACTGTTAAATTAAAAAGAGATATCTTCATTACCTTCACCTGTAAAAGGAAGATAGGATGAAGTTTACACTTATTTTAAAAGAATTTTCTGAATATTTCAAGAGGATTTTACCAAAAATATATAAACATTTCGCGCCTGTTTTGCTTATCGTTCATTACCTGTTATTTTTTGCTTAACCCCTAGATGCAATGGTGTCATGAAACCTTCGTATGTTGCCTCTTCTAATGTTCTTGGTGCCAAACAGTCTCCAATTTGCCATACCTGTGGTGCCAAATGCTTGATTTGTTCGTATAATTCACTATTTGGTACACGACCAAGTGAAAGAACGATCGTGTCCCAATTTTCTATCATTTCTTTTTCATAAGAAAATAGATTTCTGATGACAACCTGATCATCATTAATTTCTTCTAAATCATAATGCGGTTTCATTTTAACATTCAACTGATACAATTTTTTTAAATATTCATTCCTTAAATATTGATGAACTTCTTCGCCAATATGGAGCCTAGCAGAAATCAACAAAACGATATGGCCTTTTCCGGCTAAATCAATTGACGCTTCAATCGCCGGCCAATCCCCCGCAAAATCAAATACCAAAACTCTTTTTCCGATGTCTTTCCCCCGCTTATTAAACAGTTCATCAACCGTCATCACTCTAGAATTGTTTATTCCGGGAATGTTTGGGATAAACGGTCTCGAACCGTTAGCACAGATGATGGCATCAGGTGAAATTGGTATAATATCGGCGGGCTGAACATCAAAACCTAGCTCAAGCTTTACATGACTATTGGACAATTTTCGTGTGTAATTATCGAGCATGGATTCAGCGAGCTCCTGTCTCATGGGCGCCTGTCTTAATGTATGCAATAATCCTCCCACCTTATCTGTTTTATCAGCTAAAATGACATCATGCCCTAGTTCATCTAATGTGACGGCCGCTTGCATCCCTGCTGGTCCCGCTCCGATTACAAGTACTTTCTTTTTCTCTCTTGCAGTTTTCTTTAATGCTGTAACCTGCACTTCCTTCCCTGCAGATGGATTTTGCACACAACCAATTGTTAATCCTTTGTGATAATGACCGATGCAGGCCTGAAGGCAGCCAATACAGGCATCAATCAGCTGTAAATTCCCAGAATACGCCTTATTAGGCATTTCGGGATCGACAATCAATGCACGGGTCATGCCCACTACATCCGCTTTTCCGGTTGCCACGATCTGTTCGGCCTCCGCTGGGTCAACAATCCGGGAGCCCACAAATACAGGCACAGCCCCGGCCATACGGATTTTAAAGGATTGGGGAGTAAGGTATCCATGTTTTATTGGTGAAGGCGGGACGATATGTGTCGAGCCGGCAAAGGTGCTGGAATCCCCAGCAGTGACATCGATAAAATCTACCCTTACCCGCTCTACTAAATATTCAACTATTTTCACGGCGTCTTTAATAGTGGTGCCATCCATGGTCATTTCATCCGAACTCATACGAATTCCGACCGTAAAGTCTTCTCCCACTTTCTGCCATATCTGTTCGATTACTTCTACAATAAATCGCATTCGATTTTCAAACGAGCCCCCGTAATCATCGGTACGGAAATTCGTTTGTTCCGACCAAAATTGAGCGGGAAGATAACCATGCGAGCAGCAGATTTCTACCCCGTCAAGACCTCCTTCTTTCGCTAATTTTGCGGAAACGGCAAATCCTTCAATCACCTCTTTGATTTCCTCAATGCTCATCGCCTTTGGCATCGTGCTGAAACGCAGGCTGGGAACAGCGGACGGAGCCCAAGCGGCATTCCGGTAATCGCTCGAAACAACCTCCCTGCCTCCGTGAAATAATTGCGAGAACACTTTTGTTCCGTATTGATGCACCTCATTTGCCAGTTCCAAATAGGCAGGGACTACATTTTCATCATACCCGGCAATGGTATTTGTCGTCAGCTTCCCAGATGGATGAACAGCTGCAGCCTCGAGGATGATTAAGCCTGCACCGCCCTTTGCCCGTTCAACATGATAAGCCGTCATATCCGGGGTTGGAATCCCATCAATGACATGATTTGTTTGATGGGCTGTACTTAAAATCCTATTTTTTAATTTCGTACGACCAATGATGGTTGGACTGAATAAATGTTTAAATTGTGTCATGATCACTCTCTCCCAAGAAATATTTTTATAAATTTTACCAGCAAGAATCATGCCAACTATATTTCATATAAATTTCAATTTTTTGAAATTATTTAGAAAAAACAATTATATAATTTCTCGTAAGATTGAACCTTTTTTACATCACCCGTTGCAAAAAGGGTTCAAATCTCTAATATTACTTGCAAACAGTTTAAAATTCTGCTTCCAGGCTATTCAAACGGATTTTATTGATGCAAAATGTGTTCAATTTTTACAAAAAGGAGTGAAAATATGATGGGTGTTGACAAATACAAGCAACAGATTCATGATCTATTACATGTGAACGCCTCTCTTCAAGAACAATTAGATATTTCCCTAAAAAAAATTAAAGAGCTTACCCAAATCCTGAATTCCAGTTATGATGAAATTTTTGTTACCGACGCAAATGGCAATGTGTTATTTGTAAGTGAATCATGCAAATATTTTACAGGTCTTCCTCCTGAGGCTTTTATCAATAAAAACATCCGTGAATTGGTACAAAAAGGTATTATTAAGGAATCGGTCACATTAAAAACGATGAAAACGCAAACGGTTCAATCCATTGAGCAGTATTACCCAAACGGAAAAACCGTTCTGGCTACGGCCAAACCTGTTTTTGATGAAGAAGGAAAATTATACCGGATTGTCTGTAATACTCGAGATATTTCCGAACTGGTTGAAATGAAAAGAAAACTTTCAGAAATCCATTCCCTTCAACAAGAAAATAAAATCATCCTTACAGCAGGCAAGCAAAAATTCATTACACAATCCCCAAATATGATCTCCACGCTGCAAACGGCTCAAAAGGTTGCGCCCATGGATTCCTCGATTTTTATTCATGGTGAATCCGGTGTAGGCAAAGGTGTATTAGCGAGAATTATTCACGAACACAGTCCGAGGAAGAATAAACCTTTTGTTCAAGTGAATTGCGGAGCCATTCCGGTAACTTTATTAGAGGCGGAATTATTTGGATATGAGGCAGGAGCATTTACGGGCGCAAATAAACATGGAAAGCTCGGACTGGTTGAATTGGCGGACGGTGGGACATTGTTTTTAGATGAAATTGGTGAAATGCCGCTGGAGCTGCAGGTCAAAATTTTGCATTTAGTTCAAGAAAAATCCTTCAAAAAAGTCGGAGGTACGTCCGAAAAACAAGTCGATATCCGAATTATTTCGGCTACGAATAAGAACCTTCTGCAGATGATCGAAGAGAAAACATTTCGCCAGGATTTATATTATCGTCTGCATGTTGTGCCGTTAAGAATTCCGCCTTTAAGAGAACGCAAACAGGATATTTTAGTTTTGACAGATTATTTTCTTGAAAAATTTAATAGGAAGTATTCGCAACGCATCAATATTGATGAAAATGCTAAATTATTCATCCAACTGCAGGAATGGCGCGGAAATGTCAGAGAGCTCGAAAATTTCATTGAACATCTTGTGGTTACTGCTCACAAGCCCCTGCTAAGCATTGAAGATTTACCAATTGCCATGGACAATCGGATTCAAAACGACTTTTCATTTAAGGAAATACCATTGAAAAAAGCCGTTGAAGAAACAGAGAAGCATGTCCTTTTATACGCATTATCGAAATATAAAACGACTAGAAAAATGGCAAAAGCCCTTGGGGTGAATCAAACGACCATTATGAGAAAGCTTCGTAAGTATAAACTGAAGTTATATGGGACTAGTTAACATTAAAATTAACAGAATTTTAGAAATGGCACACAATTTGCATGGTATTTAATTGAACAAATGCAAAGGAGTGAATGAAATGGGGGAGTTTCTCTTTACTTTAGGCTATGGAGGCTCACTGATTATTCTTGGACTTATTACACATGCATTTATCCGTAACATGGATCACAGCACGGTTCCAAAACGTTCGGAAAATACGGATTAAAAGGCGGGGATATCATGATTTATACAATCGGTATTGCGGCATCCTTTATTCTGTACGTCCTTATCGGTTTGGTTCTTTCAAGGAAAGTAAAAAGCTCTGAGGAATACTATGTTTCAGGCAGAAAAGGTTCCACGCTTATGGTAACAGGAACACTTGTCGCTTCATTTTTAAGCACAGTGTCCTTTATGGGTGAAGCAGGATTTTCTTATGAAGGTTACCCTATTCTTTTATTAATTCTCGTTATTTTTAATGCAACAGGTTATGTGGTTGGTGTCTTCTTTTTCGGGCGATACTTAAGAAGAAGTAAGGCTTTAACTGTTCCTGAATATTTTGGTAACCGCTTTCAATCAAACAAAGTAAGGATGGCCGCTGCCATTACGACGATCCTAGGAATTTCTGCTTATTTAGTGGCGGTTACACAAGGCGGAGCAGTGCTGCTGTCGGAAATTTCGGGCGTCTCCTACTTCGTTGCCTTATTAATTATGTGGCTTGTATATGCATCCTTCACGGTTCTGTCCGGAGCAAAGGGTGTAATGGTGAATGATACAATCATGTTTTTCTTGTTTTCCATCGCGACATATATTTCATTCCCCTTTATTATAGGCAAGTCAGGAGGAGTTCCGGATGCTATTATTAAAGCAGCGACCAATCCGGAACGGCCAGATTTATTAAGCTGGCACGGAATCACCGGTCCTAATGCTTATATGGGCGAACCGTGGGAGGCTTTGATTTGGGCTGTTATTTTAGGATTAGTTTGGTCTGCCGTTATTGCAATCAGCCCGTGGCAAAGCAGCCGCTACTTAATGGCTAAAAATGAACATGTTGCTATTCGTTCCGGTGTCTGGGCGACGATTTCCATTATTACGATTTATCTATTCCTTCATATTAGTATTTCAACGATTACAACCGTTAATCCGGATATTAAACCTGCGGAAAAAGTATTTATTTGGTCAGCCATGAACATGGTCCCTACATGGTTGGGAGTTATTATCATAAGCGGGATTATGGCTGCAGCCCTTTCCTCGTGTGCAAGTTTCCTGCAGCTAATCGGCTCAAGTGTTACGAGAGATATTATGGAGCAATCCAGAAACAAAACGTATTCGGACAAACAATTGCTAAGAGCAAGCCGCATTTCGATGATTGTCGTTAGTTTTGTCATTCTTTTGATTGGTCTTTGGCAGCCGCCTTCTATCATGTGGATTGGTTATTTTGCAGCAACACTATTCGCCGCTTCTTGGGGTCCAGTTGCTTTTGCCAGTGTTTATTCAAAAAAGGTAACAAAAACCGGAGCTTTATGGAGTATTATTATGGGCTTTTTAGGTGTTGTATTTGGAGAAAGCTTGAAAAAGGTTGGAGTCGGACTTCCAGTTTATTTTAATCCCGTGATTATCGGTATTATCCTAAGCTCACTCGCCTTATATATAGGCTCTAAATTCGGAGAAATCACTGCCGAAGAAAGGGACTTTCAAGAAAACATTTTACAACGTCCGATTGAAGAAAACGAAAAAGAGGAAATGGCTATCACTCGCAGATATCCAATGTACTTGGCCGTTAGTGGTATTCTCATTATCGTGATAACTTTCATATTCTATTATTGGCCGCTGATACTGGCCATGAAGGGTTGATAATCGTTTAAACAATAAGCTAACATCAACGTAAAGCTGGGCTAGCTTTTTATTATCTTCAATTGTTGTGAGAGGAAAAATGTAAAAGTCATCTTCTAGAAAGCGTTCCGCCCGCTCCCTACCGCTTTAACGCGTTTAAACAGATGTGGACTGACCCATTTTTAACACACCTTTTAATCGACTTGGTGCGGAAAAACGATGGACCAATCAAAAGCAATGAAGTGTTGACGCTTAGACCATCTAGCTGTGACAGAATTATTTTCGTTTTGTTATTGAATCAAGAATAATTCTGTCACTTTTTATATACACAAGGGCTGCCCCCTCAACGTCTTTCACTCCATCATTGCGGCATACATTTGCTACCTTGTTACAATAAGAAAATGTTAATCTATGTACCGTATAAGAACTACTCGGTCATGAAAGTTTAACTATGGCTTAAGTGAAACTCGCTAAGGGGCTCATCCCTCTCTTTTTTGCATATAAATAAACGAATAGAAAGGCCTAAATCCAAACGGGAGAAACAATTATCTCGACAACAAGATACATAAGAGGATCTTTCCATTATCGATCGTGTTTTCATTTACCTATTCCTCATTTTTCCCAACATCCATGTAATTGCATCAGACTCGTTAGTAAACATTTCTCCAGAACAACCAAACATCTTTGATATTATCATTCCAGCTAAGGGTTTATATAATTTCAGCAATCTATCAGAATTTGTAGCCATTGCTACACCGACGCAATATTGCTTTAGGAGAGGTTTATTTTTCTTCAACCAACCATTAAACCATTTGGTTGCTTCAGGATTTTTCTGATGATCTCCGTTTCTTATAATAATGATTCCGAATGTCTGTTGCTGCTTTAATTTTTCTTCAAGAATCTTAACCAATTCTCGCATATGGTCCACTGTAACAGAAGTACCTACTTCGTATTTAATTAATTTATCAGACATCTGTTCGATTTTCATTGATTCTCAACCTTTCTTTTTAGTTTTCCATTTCGATCTTAATGTCCAAAAAGCAGCCGTGAGAAACGATAAAACCCAGATGCATGAGACACCTTCAACTATATGTATCATTCCTATACACCGCTTGCGCGTCTCTTCCTTGTTTTCACTGCTATGAGAGAATGAACAATCCTGCAAGCAAAATGCACAAGATATATCAAAATAAATTACTTACGGTATGCCTAACTTACGTATAACTGAATCTATCCTATGGAGACTGTTACAAGTGATTGATAATAATTATCATTCACAAGTCAATTTTTGTACTACCTGTTGAGGAAGTTTTTTTCCCTGTAAAAGGAGAAAATAAGAAAAACCCTTTCATTTTTAATAATAAACTGAAGCTCCATCAGATCGTTGAATGGAGCCGAAAAAAACTGTTAAGACATTAGTTATGAAACTAGCTGAATTTTGCACTACAGAGTTAAAAATAGACTATTCACACAAATCTTTTGTCCGCTTTAAACCACTCATATATTGTTATTGGAACCATGAAAAAGTTTCGAGTCTTTCAGTACCTAGACCTGTGCTGCTTATTTATTCGCTGTTAAAACAGTTGTTAGCTCGTCAATTGCTTGCCGAATATCATCCTGCGTATTGTAAAAATGAGGAGCGATTCGGATGACGTCGTTTCTAGCAGAAACAATGATATTTCTCTCTTTCAAGATCGATTCTATTTGCCCAGCATTTTTTACATAAAAAGCAGTTATGCCGCCTCTTTTGTGAGCCGATAAAGGAGTAACAGTGTGTAATCCTTTTTCTTGTCCATAATCTAATGCGAATTGAGCTAATAGGTTTAAATAAGAAGATATATTCTCCACTCCTATTTCAAGAAGTAAACGAATAGCGGCAGCTGCTGCATAAGCGCTTATAAAAGAAGGCGTTCCAGTCTCAAAACGACGTGTTCCAGCTGCTGGTATAATTTGATGAACATTGAATTTCGAATGATCCTCCTGACCAAACCATCCTGTGACGCGCGGCTTCCATTTCTCTGCCAATTCAGCTTTTATGTATAGGAAGGATATTCCCGGAATACCTAACAAGTATTTCCTTGTTCCTGCTGCCAATATGTCGATATCCATTTTCTTTACATCAATAGGCACCTGTCCAGCAGATTGATATGCATCAACAAAAAGAAGTGAACCTTTACGATGAACAATGTCTGCAATCGCTTTGAGATCTTGTTTAAAACCGTTGTAATAACAGACATGGGAAATGGATGTGACAAGTGTGTCAGACGTTACATAACGTTCATAATATTCTAAAGGAATGACTCCTTGTTGAGAAGGAATAAATCTGACCTTTGCTCCAAATTTCTCCTGAGCGAGCCATACATGACCGGCGGTTGGAAAGTCCATATCTGTCGTCACAATGATATTTTTCCCTTTTTCAAAAGAAAGTGAAGAGGCGATAGCAGAAAAAATGTCAGAGACCGAGCATAATACAGCAATTTCATTAGGTTCAGCACCGATTAATTTTGCAAAACGGTATTTTGCCTGTTCAACTACTTTTATTGCTTGATTCCAATTAACCCCCGTCGTTAGCAAACTATTCATATACGCTTCAATCGATTCGGACACAGTTTTTGAAATGGCTCCTTGCGAACAGCTCGCCAGATGGATTTTCGATGCTAAAACAGGAAATAAAGAACGATAATGAGCATACGGGTGTTTCAATCCTATCTCCTCCCTTCAACTCCGCAAAAAAATTTTCTCCTAGTTATTGGTCTCCCGATTATTATAGTAATCAGCAACTGGTTTTTTTCTTTTAGTTTATTATCCTGTTTCATAGACTTACAAGAGTTTACTATTTGGAGTAATGAAACCTCTACTGTAAACTCCTGTTTTTATTTTGCCAGTGTGAATCCAATATAAATCGCTGCTCCCCACATGACGAGCGCGGAAATTTTGTTGAAAGCACTCATCAAACGTCCAGATTGATCTAGATCCCCTATTCTCCACCCTGCCAAAGCCAGCCCCGCAAACCAGATCCAGGAAACTAGAATACAGGCAAGTGCAAAAGCTGCTTTTTCCCCTTCATTGTATTGAAGTGAACTCGTTCCGATCACGCCAATCGTATCCATGATCGCATGTGGATTGAGCAGCGAGACCGATGCTGAAAACACAACTTGTTTGAATGGTGTAAAAGTTTCCTTAGCTGTTTTTCCGTTATTCTCTTTAACAGCAGAAGGGGTACTTTTCCAAGTGCTCCACCCCATGTATAACAAAAATAAAATCCCTAAGCACAGCATAATCGTTTTGATCAAAAAAGAACCCAAGACCATAATAGATACTCCGAAAACAGCAAGGATGATTAAAAGTGTATCACATAGTGATGCAGTTAAAACGGCTGGGAGCGCATGAATAAAGTGTTTCTGAAGAGCTCCTTGATGAAAAATAAAAACGTTTTGGACGCCAAGAGGAAGAATAAGTCCAAATGCAAGAATAAGTCCGTGAATAAAGGCTTCCGCCATTCCAATCCCTCCTATTGTATAGCATATGAATACAATTTTACTCGGAAATCGATTATTGTCTCCAACCAATTGGATGGATTCAATACCAACCAAGTTGTATAATCGACTCATATGATTGTAAAGGGAGAGTATTTTTTCGTGAATGAATTAGATTGGAAGCCAGACAAATCGACTCCAGTTCCCCTTTATATCCAGATCAAAGAATATATTAAAGAAAAGATTGAAACAGGAGAATGGACTTTAGGGACAAAAATCCCTCCTCAACGCACATTGGCCAAAGCATTCGGAGTGAACCGCAGTACGATCGTGGCGGCTATGGAAGAATTGATTGCTGATGGATTGCTGGAAGGAAAAAGAGGAGGCGGTACCAAGATTATTAACAATTCGTGGTCTTTGATGACCTCTACCCCTCTCCCAGACTGGAATTCCTATGTGCAAGCGGGGAGTTATTATCCTAATTTGCCTACGATACAGGAAATCAATAAAGCAGAGTTTGATTCAAATATCATCCGTTTAGGAACAGGAGAGCTTTCTCCAGATTTATTTCCACGTGAGATGATGAAACAAGTATTTGAAAAGCTGACGGGGCACATTGATTCACTTGGCTACGAGGAACCGAAAGGGCTGCTTTTTCTCAGGGAACAGCTCAGTAGATATTTGAAAACCATCGGGATTGAAGCTTCCCCTTCTTCCATTTTGATTGTGTCAGGAGCTCTGCAGGCATTGCAATTGATATCAATAGGTCTATTGCGGCGAGGTGCTACGATCTTTCTGGAAAAACCATCGTACCTGTATTCCCTGCATGTATTTCAATCTGCCGAAATGCGATTATTTGGACTTCCTTTAGATGAGCATGGAATTCAAGCTAATAAGATTTCGGAACAAAAAAAGCGGCAAAATGCTTCATTGCTTTATACAATTCCGTCCTTTCATAATCCAACAGGAATTTTGATGTCCGAAGAAAGACGGAGAAAACTGATCGATGTATGCGAAAAGGAGCGGCTGCCGATTATTGAGGATGACGTATACCGAGAACTCTGGCTCGATTCACCGCCTCCCCCACCATTGAAAGCCATCGATAAAAATGGGCTTGTTTTATATCTTGGGAGCATGTCGAAAACATTGAGTCCCGGTCTGAGAATCGGCTGGATAGTCGGACCGAAGCCTGTTATTGAGCGATTGGCGGATATTAAAATGCAAACCGATTACGGATCCAGTTCCTTGTCTCAATGGGCAGTTGCGGAATGGCTAGCAAGCGGGCTCTATCATCAACATTTGGAAGAGGTCAGAAAAGAATTGAAGGTTCGAAGAGAGATCATGATTGATTTATTACAGAGGTATTTTTCCGATATTGCGACCTGGACTGTTCCTAGAGGTGGTTTTTATATATGGCTGCGCATATTGCCTTCAATCTCCATACGGGAACTTTTTGAAAAATCATTAGAGCATGGAATTCTATTAAATCCAGGAAATGTCTATGATAAGCATGCAGCCCAGTACCTTCGCCTTTCTTATTCCTACGCTTCTTTAGCTGACCTGGAGAAAGGAATGTTCCGTCTTTCGAAAGTCATCCGACAACTAATCACCTAACTCTTTAACGTGCGTTCCATAGCGGTAGTTGAATCCATCGCATACATCAACATCTCGTATAAAACAGCCAATATCGAAACTTGAATAGGTCCCACATTCAGGCGATTGTGAATCGACGCTCGCATCGGAAGCTTTCTCGATTTTATTCTTTCAAGCCCCACTTAAACTACACATAACCAAAATAAAATAATGTTAGAAATCGGGCGGTGTTTCAAAAATGTAATAATTGAAGCCTCAAATCGTACTATAAATCCCTTAAAACTTTTACCTAAATTAAATATCTATTTTTCTCCCTAAAATCTGCCCCATTGCAGCAAATCTATTAATCTTAATTTTGATATTGTCTTGCAACAGCCAATGCTATATGACTTTTTCGTTAATTAATTAATTCTTCTCCAAAAAACACGAAGAGCCCAAGAAAGTTCTCCAGGCTCTTTTTGTTATTGATATAGAGAACTGAAGGAAATTATTCACCAGTCTCAGCAAAACGTTTAATTCTTTCACCAATCGCATCGCGAACACGCATGAACACAGCCCATTTTTCTTCTTCTGTCCCCTCTGCCTTTGCCGGATCATCGAATCCCCAATGTACGCGTTTCACGTGCGGAGGTGTTACCGGGCAATGGTCTGCGGCGTGACCACATAATGTTACGACCAAATCAGCATTATTTAAAATTTCCGGATCAATCACATCGGATGTTTGATTAGAAATGTCAATTCCTGCTTCTTTCATGACTTTTACCGCGTTTGGATTTAATCCGTGAGCTTCGATACCGGCGCTGTACACTTCCCACTCGTCGCCAAGATATTTTTTTGCCCATCCTTCTGCCATTTGGCTGCGGCAAGAGTTGCCAGTGCATAAGAAGTAAATCGTCTTTTTGTCTTTCATGTTCATTCCACCTTTGTTGTTAGTATGATACTGATTCGGTTTTAAAGTATTTTCGTTGAAACCATAATGCTACGTTGACCAATGCAATCATGACAGACACTTCCACAAGTGGTCCAATGACAGTTGTAAATGCTGCACCAGAATGGATCCCAAACACGCCAACAGCTAGAGCAATCGCTAACTCAAAGTTATTGCTGCCGGCTGTAAAGGCAAGTGTGGTGGTGACAGGGTAGCTCGCTCCAATTTTCTTCCCTAAGAAGAAGGAAACGAAAAACATCAATACAAAGTATATGAACAATGGAATGGCGACTCTCACTACATCCAACGGCAAACTTACGATAGCGTCTCCTTTTAAAGAGAAATAATGATAATCGTAAACAATAAAGAAATCAATGTAATCGGGCTGATTTTTGGAATGAATACTTTTTCATACCATTGTCTGCCCTTTGCTTTTACCAGCAGAAAGCGCGTCACCATCCCGCCAAGAAACGGAATGCCTAAGTAAATGAACACCGACTTGGCGACTTCCATCATTGTAATATGAACGACAGCACCTTCTAGTCCAAGCAATTCTGGAATGATTGTTACAAACATATACGCATAGAGTAAAATAGCACTTGGAATACAGAGTTAAACGCTACAAGCCCAGCTGCGTACTCTGTATCTCCTTTCGCTAAATCATTCCAGACGATCACCATCACAATACAACGTGCCAGACCGATTAGAATGAGTCCGACCATGTATTTCGGTTTATCTGGCAAGAATATAATCGCCAATACAAACATCAATTTTGTCCAAGAGACAAAACCAATACTTTTATGTCTTTAAAGACGCGTCCCATCTCCTCGTAGCGAACTTTTGCCAACGGAGGATACATCATGAAAATTAAACCAATGGCAATTGGAATCGAAGTGGTTCCTGCCTGTAAACTGTTTATTGCGTCTACAAAGCCCAGAAAGACAAATCCAAAGCCAATTTTTGCTGCCATAGCAAGGAAAATCCAAAGCGATAAGTATAGATAGACATTTTTTCCCCGTATTTTTCATTTTCCCTCCCAATTAAATTAAAATTAATAGGTTAACAACCACAACGGAGTGTAGGGTTGGTTTCCTCAATCTTACGAATATTCTCTGTTTGATCTGGAATGTGTTGCAGAATTTCTTGAATGAAATCATATAACTCATTTTCTAGATTGAAAGAATAATAAATCCATTGCCCCCTTCTATCTTCTTTTACTAATCCTGCATCTTTTAACTTGCGTAAATGCTGACTAATAGCCGGCTGACTCATATCAAATACTTCTAGAAGCTCACAGACGCAACACTCGCGTTTCTTTAAAATGGCCATAATCGTTAAACGTGTTTTATCACCGAGTAGCTTTAAAATGTGTGCTGCTTTTTCTATTTCCACCACTGCTTTTTGCATTTGGAACACCCCTATACATATATATAGTTATATAAATATTTACTTATATATCAATCTACTTTATGGTTCATCGCACACTAAAAAATGTCTTTTCATATCCACGACATGAATACTGTTTTGTATTATCATTTCCTTATCTTCAATAAACATATAACAATATACTTATATAAATCAACGGAAAATACGATTTTTAACATAATCTTTATAATTGACCCGAAAGTATGAAAGAAATTTTTAAAATCAGTGCAAATAATTTACACAATTGATTATGAGGAAAAAAATAAAACGTTAAAATTCCCTACTTTTTTAAGAAGCCAATACTATGTTTAAAACAAGAAGCTGTTGAACAATAACCCATGTCAACAGCTTCCTTCATCTATATAAAATTAAAAGAGGGGGAACAATTGTTAATCGCATTTTCTTATGCGAGACTGGATTTTACTAAAACTTTATAGAAGATCTCGATTCAAGCAATGCTTTGAAACGAATCATTATTTTGTTAAGACACTATGTTCAAAAATCCCGCAATAAATGACTCCGTTTAGCTTATCGTTTATCCAAAAAACTGGCTAAACGGCTGCCGCTAATTTGAATAATGGAAACTAAAATGATCATGATAACAACTGAGCAAGCATAATATCCGGTTGATAACGATAATAGCCATTTCGAACGGCAAAATCTCCGAGACCGCCTGCGCCAACAACACCCGCTATGGTAGAATAAGATATTAAAAGAATAATAATATTAGATAAGCTGACTACCATTCCTGCTCTCGCTTCAACAAACATTACTTTCCATATAATTTGAAATATATTAGCTCCCATTGAAATAGCTGCTTCGATGACCCCTTTATTTACTTCCACTAAAGATTGTTCTATTAGTCTGGCGAAATAAGGAATAATAGCGATCGAAAGCGGTACAGAGGCAGGAACCGTTCCCACGGATGTTCCTACCAACAGCCGAGTAAACGGAATGACAGCTACGATTAAAATTAATAATGGAAATGCGTTAATTAAATTCACTAATGAATTTAAAATATTGAAAATATGCGGCTGTTCTAATAATTGCCCTTTTCTTGTTAAAAACAGAATCGTTCCTAAAGGAATTCCAAATAGTATGCCAGCTGTTACTGAAATACCTACCATAATGGCTGTTTGCTTAGTGGCTTCTATTATATCAGGAATTTGTTGAATGATGTTTTCAAACATTTAGGATCATCCTTTTGTCCTTATTAAATATTAATTTAGCAATATCAGACTTAGGATTATATTGATTGTCTGATAACGAAAATTCCTCTAAAATACTTCCTTTTTCCATTACGGCTACTTTATTGCAAATTTTTCTCACTACATCCATTTCATGTGTAACAATAACCATCGTTATATTTAGCTCTTGATTAATTTTCTTTAAAAAGGATAGAATATTATCCGTTGTTTGTGGATCTAAAGCTGATGTAGGCTCATCACATAACAAAATTTTCGGGTTCGTTGCCAAAGCTCTTGCGATGGCAACTCTTTGTTTTTGTCCCCCGCTTAAATTAGAGGGGTATTGATTTGCTTTATCTTCTAATTGAACTATGGAAAGACATTCTTCTATTATACTTTTACGTTTAACGGATGGTATTCCGGCAATTTCTAATGGAAAAGATACATTGTCATAAACCGTTTTATTATGAATCAAGTTAAAATGTTGAAATATCATGGAAATCGATTGTCTCATATGCCGCAGCTCTTTCTTCTTTAAAGCCATTATATTTCTTCCTTCAATAAGAACCTCCCCTTCATCAGGCTTTTCAAGGAGATTGATTGTACGAAGCAGAGTTGACTTTCCTGCTCCGCTAAATCCGATAATCCCATAGATATCCCCTTTTTCCACTTTTAATGATACGGATTTAATTGCTTCCAATTTCTCATCTTTTTTAATTTGATAAGTTTTCTTTATATTTTTTAAATGTATCATTTGTGACAGCCCCCATTATTCAAATACTGGGATTATGTCCCCATGGAATGTTTCCTCAATGAATTTTTTAACCTCCGGTGTATGCAAAACCTTTTTTAATTTTTGGATTTTTTCGTCATTTTGGTTGTCTGGTCTAGTCGTGATAACGCCTATAAATTCAGAGCTAGAGTCTTCCGCAAGCAGCGCATCTTTTAAGTGAAGACCAACTGCTGTTTGATATCCTCCTAAAATAAAAGCTAAATCTACATCATCAAGAGATTTTGCTGACATTCCTTGATCTAATTCGATAATTTTGAAATTTCTTTTGTTTTCAATGATATCTTTTTTAGTTGCTTGTAATCCTACCCCTTCTTTCAATTTAATGAATCCATGTTTTGCTAAGAAATCAAGCGCTCTTCCGTTATTGGAAGGATCCTGCGGTATACTGATGGTTGCCCCGTCAGGAACGTCTTTTATGTCTTTATAACGCTTTGAATAAAGTCCGGAAGGCCAAGCAAGTACTTTAATCGCTGCAACTAAATTAGTTCCATGCTGCTTGTTGTAAGCTTCCATATAAGGAATATGTTGAAAAGCGTTCGCATCAACACTTTTGTCATGAACGAGCTCATTAGGCTGAATAATGTCATTTACATATTCAATTTTTAAATCTATACCTTCCTCTTTCAACTTAGGTTTTATAAATTCAAGTATTTCTGGAAAACCATTAAACGAAGGATTCGTTGCTATTACTAATGTATCTTTATCTTCACCGGCATTAGTAGCTTTTCCACAACCGCTTATTAGTACCATTAAGCAAATTATGTAAATCAAATACGAAAGTCTTTTCATTTTGTCTTCTCCCCCAAAATCATTTATTATTGTTATTTCTTTTATTTTTTCTGGATGATGCATCTTTTTAGTTTATCCCTAATCCAACAAATTTTTCCCGATCATTTCTCGCGCGATATGATTTGATGGTCCCATGGCGCTGCCTGCTCTGGCATCTCGATATAATCTTTCCAAAGTTCCTTCACGGTAACCGAATCCGCCGCTGATATCAAGTCCTATTTGTGCAATCTCATTGGCTGCATCGGAAGCTAGGACTTTGAATTCAAGTAAAGAATTTTTCAGCTCTTCTGGAGCGTATTTTTCTCCGCTTTCTAACCATTCATCCAATTGAGAAGCTAAATCCTTCTGCCAGGCTTGCAGGCTGTCCGTTAAAATTTTCGCTTTTGCTAGCTGGCTGCGAATAACTTGATAATCGCTTAATGCCTTATTGACATCCTGATGAACTTTCCGCTTAGCATATGCAAGTGTTTCATCCAAAATCCCGATAGCGGTTCCTGTCCATGTTGCCCCTAGACCAATCAGGTAAGCGATACCGTTTTGAACAATTTCTTTTCCCTCACCTTCTTCACCTAAACGATCCTTTTTATCTACAAAAACATTACGAAGGGTAAGCGAAGAGCTGTGATTTCCACGCACTCCCAGCGCTGCCCATTCTCCAGCTTCTATCCCTTCTTGATGACCGTCCACAATAAAATAAGTAATGTCATCTGGTGATTTAGCATTTGGTGTTTTTGTTTGGAATACATAAAAATCCGCAAATCCACTGCTCGTGGTGAAAGATTTTTGAGCATTAATAATGTACCCGTCATCCGTTCTTACAGCTTCACTTATGTTGTACCAGTAATGTCCTCCTGTTGCTCCTTCGCTGGTTGAAGTTGTACCAAACTTTCCACTGCGAATCGGTTTCAACCACCGTTCCCATTGATCTTCATTTCCATGAGAGTATATCGTGCGGGCTGCCTCTACATGCATAGTGTAAATAAGTGCAGTGGAGGGACATGCCTTCGCTATTTCCTGAACAACAATTGCAAAGGCAGAATAGTTCAATCCCAATCCCTCTAATTTTTCTGGAAGTAAAATACTGTTAAACCCCTCTTTTGCAAGAACGGCGATATTTTCACTTGGAAATTCTTTGCTTCGATCAATACGATCTGCATTGGGACGGATAACTTTATCCACAATTTCACGAATTTTTTCACGTACTTGACCGAGTGTTAACGTGATAGGATTTTCATTTTCAGAAATAATTCTTGACATAAGCTTTCATCCTCCCTATATAAATGATGGTTTTTCCAGCCCATCCTCACTTTTTCTCGAGGAAAGGTGAAAACTACAGCATTTGCTCAAGTTTTTAGGCGTTCAGGGCCTTCAGATTATCCCTTAATGTTCCGTTTTCAACATATTCTGTCCTTGCCAAACCGCGTTTTTGTAAAATTGGCACCACCAACTCAACAAACTCTTCCAGTGAGCCGGGCAAATAAGCTGGACTTAACAGAAAGCCGTCTCCTCCTACTTCCTTCATTGTCTCTTCCATCCAATCGGCTACTTGCTCTGGCGAACCTACTAACTGTGGAGTCATGACGCCGCGACCATGTAACATCCCAGCCTCACGAATGGTTATATTTTTAGAACTACTATGTTTATAAGCGTCAATCATTCCTTGAATACCAGGCACTTTTAAATCAGCAATTAATTCGTCCAGTCCGTGTTTGGATAAATCGTAGCCCAAGTGACCGGACAAGATCGTTACCCCTGCTTCAGCCGGAACGAGAGAATTGTGGAGTGCAGCTTTCGCACGGGCAATTTCCTCTGTTTCTCCAACAAATACTTGCAATCCAAAACAGACTCTGACATCATCCGGATCGCGCCCAGCTTTCACTGCTCCTTCTTTCAAACGATTGTAATAAACATTCATTGCTTCGCGATCAGGCTGAAGAGTAAAAATAAGTTCGGCATGTTTAGCGGCAAATTGGATTCCGCGTGATGATTGTCCAGCCTGAAGGATAACCGGGCGCCCTTGCGGGGAACGATCGATATTCAATGGGCCTTTGCACTTGAACCATTTTCCTTCGTGATTGATCGGATGCACTTTTTCCGGATCGGCAAATATGTTATTTTCTGCATCCATAACGATTGCATCCGGCTCCCAGCTGTCCCATAATTTGTAGCAAACCTCCATATACTCTTCCAACCGATCATAGCGCTGATCGTGGGATAAATGATACTGTTCAACACTCAACCCAAGGTTTTCAGATGCATTCTTATGAAAAGCAGTGACAACATTCCAGCCGACACGTCCACGTGACAGGTGATCCAAGGTGGCCAGTTTGCGTGCTAAAATGTATGGTGGATAACCTGCCACCGAAAACGTCATGGTCAGTCCAATATGCTTTGTTACCGCACCCATAAATGCCATTAAAACTGACGGTTCATAACAAGGCACTTGCGAGGCATAGCGAACGGCACTTTTGTAGCTGTTCTCATACTCGGAATAGATGCCTTCCGTATCGGCAAAAAATACTGCATCAAGTTTGCCTCTTTCGGCGATTTGGGCAACCTCTTGCCAAATTTCCGGACGATTCCATTGAAAAGCATTCGTCATCGTCATATTCCGCGGATGCTTCCATGTCGCGCTGCTGTGATGAGTTACAGGCGGCATCATATATTGAAGCAAATGCATTTTCTTCTTTTTCATGAGCTGTTTCCTCCCTACAATTCATTCCAATCATATTGCGTTCTGGCCAAAATTTTTATTGCCATGACCACCTGTACCGATAACAAGGAAGTTCTTTATTCGGTAAAGCGTGAATATTGTATTAAATAATTTCTGTACTATTTTGAAAAGAAAAAAGATTTTGATATTATCATCCGGAATTTTTCAGCACCTCCTCGTTCAAGACCTACCCGCCCATAAGTAAGGCTGATTTGCTCTCTTTTTTATGGAGTTCGCTCATACAACTCTCCTTATGAATCCATGCGAAAAAAAATTTGTGATGTTTTTTTCCTCAACATGCCGAATTAACTCAACTGTCTCCATACCATTCAGTTGCTTTACTCTCTAAGATAATGGGTACATCGAATTCTAAATCTCATTTTTTCAGACAGCTTTTGCTTTTAGCTGCAATCAAGGCGGCTTTCCCTACGTTAAGTAAATATTCATGTTCAGATGCTACATTTATAGCAGCCATACCTGATCCACCGAAATAAGCGTTGGCTAAAGAGTTAGGATAGCCATTAATTGGACGACTTCTTCTTCAACACACTGGTGAACTTTATGATCAGGCAAAATATTTCGATAACATTATTGAAAAATCATCCGTTAGCTTAAATCGTGCGTTGTGATCAAGAAATAAACCATCCCCGCTAAGCTGCGGGCTCTCGTCCTATTCAACCATCTGCTGTTGCGAAACGGTCAATCGTCACTACCATTCATGCAGCTATGGTAGAAGATCAAGCCCCGGCCGAACTGTAACAAGAAATTTCAGTTTTTCCATAAATTAAAGGCAAAAATCCTCGCATCTTCACTTGATTTCCCATTGGGATTAAGCCCCCAATATAGTCAAACTCATTTTGTGGTCGGAACGATTTATTTTAAATATGTAATTTAATTTGCGAATCAAACAGTATATGCTCCATAGATCATGTCTAGAGCACCAAGCATCGGAAAAACGAAAAGAGGCTCTCAACTCAAATGAATATTTTCATTGAATTGAGAGCCTCTAGTAATCCAGTCGGCATGTTTATTTTTGAAATAAAGGAAACTATTTATATATTTCGAAAAATCTTTAGTAAATATATTAAATAAATTAAACATATGTGTCAAGTTGGATTTTTATTTTTTCTTCCTCGATTATCCCCCTCACATAATATAGTTTCACAAAGCTTTTTCAAATGCGCTTCAAACTGTTTTATCTTTTCTTGATGTCTCTTTGAAATTCCTCATGCTCGACATGTCTAGATATTCTATTGACTTAAAATTTAAGTTATCATATAGTTCGTAAACTGGGCGCTTGAGAGAAAAGTAATTAACAATACCACTTTTGCTTCTCCTGTTGTTTCATCATCTGTATCGTTTGCAACATGATTTCCTTTCTTGCAAAGGGTAATAAACATTTCATGTAGTTAATAATCAAGCAGTCTTTGTAATGAATGTATTGATTGGTTTCTCTAGTATTTCCAAGAGCCAAAATAATTTTGCAAACATATTTCCGAACGAGTGGAACATTATTAAAATTGAATTGGGGTCTTTTGTTACGTTCTTCCGTATTCTTTACATAGATTGACTAATATGTCTCATAAATATCAACGCTTATTGTATACTATCATTATTCATTTATTGTAATCGTAGTTTTAGATGCACAATAAAAGAAGGAGTAGTTTCATGGGTGATATTAAATTATTTCGTATAAATGGAGAACATGTAAGTGAATTGGAAGGCACATCTCTGACAATTGAAAAATCGCTGCAAACCCTTATTGAGCGTAATCTTGAAACATTTTTAGGTGTACGGTTTTTAGCATCAGAATATTCTACTGGTAAGACACATGGCGGCAGAATCGATACATTAGGTATTGATGAAAATAACTCCCCAGTTATTATCGAATATAAACGAGCTGTCAATGAAAATGTCATTAACCAAGGATTATATTATCTGGACTGGCTGTTGGATCATAAAGCAGAATTAACTCTTATGGTAATGCGCAAATACGGTAATGACTTGGCTGACGCAATTGATTGGACGAATCCGCGCTTATTATGTATTGCGGGTGGATTCACAAAATATGACGAACATGCTGTTCAACAAATTAATCGGAACATTGAGTTGTACCAGTATAAGTTTTATAAAGATGGATTTCTTTTGCTCGATTTAGTAAATACAACAACTGCACAACCATTACTGGAAGTTGAAAACCATATTAACTCATCGAAGCCCGGATATAAGACAGTCTCCGAATATCTGGAACAATCCAGTACAGAATTAAAAGACCGGTTTGAAGCAATAAAAGCATATATTATGGCACTAGGCGATGATGTACAAATGGCTGTATTAAAATACTACATAGCCTTTAAGCGCATTAAAAATTTTGTCTGCTTAGAAGTGCATCCTCAGACAGAAAAAATCGTCTTATTTTTAAAAGTGAATCCAGATGAAATTGAACTCGAGCCAGGATTTAGCCGTGATGTACGAAATATCGGTCATATCGGAACAGGGGATTTAGAAGTCAGTATTTATAACGATGAAGATTTTGAAAAGGCAAAGCGACTTATTCATATGAGCTATGATAGAAGTTAGAAATCGCCGGTAATTATTATACTTGGCGATTTTTAATAATTAAATATTTTTAACCAATCCTCTGTAAAGAAGGCAGGATTTATTTTATCTCATTATTTTCATGATACAATTCCAATAAAAAGTGTTTATTAAGAAGAGACAGGAATTGTCAAAACATATAGGTGGAGCAGATTTTTGAAGGAATTTGCGGACGAAAGCAGTGATGATGCTCTACATATATTTAGCAAAAAGGCAGTGTTAGAATATGAATAGCTGGAGGGAATCTTGTGAATCAAACTTTAAAGAAACAACCTGTTGCGTTTGTTACAGGAGCTTCAAGCGGCTTTGGATTGCTAACAAGTGTAGCGCTTGCCCGCGAAGGCTACCGCGTGCTGGCTTCAATGAGAGATTTGGATAAGAGAGGACGACTGGAAGCGGCGGCCAAAGAAGCAGGTGTAACAGACCGGATTGAGATTATCCAACTAGATGTAACCGATTTTTCCGCAGCGGAAACTGTAATTCAGAATGTGATTGAAGATTACGGCCAAATTGATCTGTTGGTAAACAACGCGGGGTATGCAGCGGGAGGGTTTACGGAGGAGCTTGCTGTTGAAGAATGGCAGAGGCAATTCGAAACGAATTTTTTCGGTTTGGTGGCAGTAACAAAAGCTGTTTTGCCGTCGATGAGGGCACGCAGAAGCGGCAAGGTTGTGAATATAAGCAGTATTAGCGGACGAATCGGATTCCCTTCTATGGGACCTTACGTGGCATCAAAGTTTGCGGTGGAAGGATTCAGCGAGTCTTTGCGTTTAGAGATGCTGCCGTACGGTGTTCATGTCGTTTTAATTGAACCGGGATCCTATAAAACGGAAATCTGGTCAAAAGGGCTGGATGCGGTATCTGTCAATCCGGATTCTCCTTATGTTAAAGAGATGGAGAAAATTTTGAAATATGTCAACCATGTTGCTGACACGGCACCCTCTCCGTATGAAGTGATCCAACAGATTGTACACGTGGCAAAGTCTCCTTATCCGAAATTGCGGTATCCGGTTGGCAAAGGCGTGAAATTAGGAATGGTCTTGAAAAATATATTGCCGTGGAAGTGGTGGGAGCGGATGGTGATGAAGCGGCTGCGGGAGAGTTAGAATCGTGATGCTGGGACATTAGTTCAAAAATATAGAGGTGAAGAGTCAGAGTTTACGGTTCAGTAAAATTATAGTTTGATGATATTTTTTGTCACTTCACTAATGGAAAGGGATTGAATTTGTTGAACAGTTTAAGATTAATTAAAGGTGAACCGTATCACAAGTGGAAATAGTTGTAGATAAAAAATTGCTAGGGAAGCTTATATGAATGACATGACTTTTAGATTTATCATTTATGGTGAGAAGACTGCTTACTCAAGGGGAATGAGGATGACACATTCCCCTTGAGTAAGGAGGGAATTCACCGTTTAAGGGCTTAGTTCAGTTTTATTTCAGACCATTGTAGGGATCAGGATCATAACTTATCAAGAGCTTCGTTAAATGTTCTGCATGGAATTTCTCATCACGGCTAATGACAGAGAAAACATGACTAACATCCGGGATAGAGATTTCAGCTGCATATTGATCATAAAGTACGGCTGTCTCTAGTTCTCCTTTAAGATCACTTCTGACAAGATTTAATATCAATTGTTTATCATAATTGGGTCTATAGGTCTGCATTGGTTCCTTTACATCCAAATGAGTGTTTTGATAGTAGAGATAGGTTTGATATTGTACAGGATCGTATTTGCGCAAGAGGGTTAGAAACATTCCGTAATGTTTTTTTTCATCCAGCATGATCATTCTCCAAACCCTATTGACTTCTTCCATGTTGGAATTTGCAATATGGTAATTATAATCATTAATTGCGGTTAACTCAGCGACCATCGCTTCCCTGATTTTACTTGTGATAAAGATGGGCTTCCCCTGCGGTTGACCTCCCGGAAATGTATAACTCAATATAGATTCCTCCCGATTATCCATTAGAATGATAATATACTTTATGGGCTGCTTTCATGAGTTGTGCATGGTTATTTTTTTGAAAGTCGATTAGCAGGGGCCCTTTACTAAAAGTTTTTGACAAACCATAATCAATTACCTAATAACGATGTAAGGTCTTATCATCTCATAGTCCTCGTGCTCCAAAATATGACAGTGTTGTTCTTGAGGAGCTTTGGGGGTGTCTTATAAGTCGTTTATACGGCTTATTGACGCCCCCATTAATGTTTTAGAAACGTTGATATATCGATGTTTATGATTTTTTGTTTTTAAAGTAATGAAGCCCGCTTATTTCAAAATCTTAAATCCGAATTTTTCAAAAATTTGAAACGAATCTTCTGTCTGTAGGTACTGATAGAAATCGGCAGCCTCTTTTTTATGCTTTGTGTCCTTAATGATGCCAACTGGATAAATAATAGGATCATGCATATTTGCGTCTGCGATGTCGACAATTTTTACCTTATCAGATATTTGAGCATCAGTTTTGAATACAATTCCTGCGTCCACTGTATTTGCTTCTACATATGATAATACTTGGCGCACATCCTTTGTGTATACGACTTTCTCTTTTACTTTTGGCCAAAGATTTAGCTTGGTCAGAGTTTGCTGCCCGTATTGACCTGCTGGAGTAGTTTCAGGATTTCCTAATGCAAATTGCTTAATACCGCTGTCTGCCAAAGACTGAAATCCTTTTACTGTGTCTGCTTTATCTTTCGGAACGATTAAAACGATTTCATTTCCTAGCAAGTTTTTGCTCTCTTCTTTGTTAATCAATCCTTTGTCTACGAGTGGACGAAACTTATTTTCAGCAGCCGAGAAAAATAGGTCTACCGGCGCTCCTTGTTCGATTTGCTGTTGCAATGCACCAGAACTTCCAAAGTTAAATGTAATTTTTATATTTTCATGTTCTTTTTCATACTTTTTCTGAATTTCCGTTAAGGCATCTTGTAAGCTTGCGGCTGCTGAGATGGTTAATTGTACTGTCTGTTTATCCTCTGTCTTCTTTGATTCCTGTTTTTCTCCCTCGTTTGTACAACCAAAAATAAAAAAGATTGAAGCACACAAAAACATGATCATGATCATGCGAATAGAATGCTTCATGCTTTCTCTCCCCCTTCTACTTTTAATCTAATATAAAACTTATTATAATTTCTTATAACTATTTTGTATAGTATATAATTAATTTATATAAAATATAATTATATAGAATAGTAAAGTGTCTCCGTTCACGGATAGAAAAAACACATTTGTTCAGTGCAATGAAAAAACCATAAGGTGCTTTTTTAATCGGCCTTGCCAATACCGCCTTTTCAATAAATGCTTTTATCAGCTTTTACTTTATCTACGTTTTCGATTCTTTTTTCAAACCATCCAATCTTAGATGTTTCTATTGCATCAAACATCGGAACGTAAGGCTTTATATCGAGTAGAGGTGTTTCGTTCAATACATCGACATCTAGGACATGGATATGATTCCCCTCAATACTTTTCAATCGAACGACTGAAAAGCCGATTGGGTTCGGTCTTTTCGGGAATCTTGTTGCAAAAATACCATGGGGTTGATCATCTAAGAAAGGAACTACCTGCAATGAATATTCATGAACCTTATGAAAATAATAAATAAGAATAAGATGTGAAAAGCCGTCCAGATCTTTCATCCCTTCTACATACAATGGGTTAAACTCTATTGTTCCTTCTACATTTTTCGCCGCCGCCGATTGAATCGGCATTCCTTCCAAGGTGTTAAAAGGGGTTAGAATTTTTCCTATCGCTTTAAAATGAATGTTCATCTTTACAACATCCTATTTTCTTTTATTTATAATTAATTATATTTAATTATAAATAAATATAATAGAAAAAGATATACTTATGTTTCTCTTTTTGGTTTTTCATTTCCAGTGCTCACGAATCAAGAAAACCAGATATTCCAGTGCCAAAAAGTGATAAAACAAAGCCAGAGTTTTTTAAGAGAACCCCTGGCTTTTAGCTGGATCCATTTCAGCTTTCATAAACGACTTGTCCGGTTTGTGACAAATCATAGCCTCCTAGTGCTTTTAAATCGTTTTGAAAGTGAACCGATCTTAAAATTTGCAGGACTTGACTAATTAACTCTCTATTCTCATCGTTCTTTAAAATAACCAAATCGTACTTTTCATTAACTAACGGAATGAAATCGACATCTTTAACTAGGTTAGCCCCTCTTTCAATTCCTACCCCGACATCTGCATCCCCTTTAGCGACAGCACTTGCGACACTTACGTGATTGGTTACCTCATTGTCATAGCCGTTAATTTCAGAAACAGGTATGCGATACTTTCTCAAACATTCATCTAGTAAAACACGAGCACCCGCACCTTTTTCCCGGTTCACAATTTTTATATTTTTTCTTCTTAAATCTTCCCAATGCTTAATATTCAACGGGTTTCCCTTTTTGACGTAAAAGCCTGCCTTCCTTGTTAGTAAATGAATCACGATATACTGAAAATTCACTAGTATCTTATTGATATACGGAACATTATATTCACCTGAAATTCCTTCGATTAAGTGTGTACTGACAATGTCTGAATATCCTTGATACATTGAAATTAGGCTTTCTAAGCTTCCAACATAAGAACGAAGTGGCCGAAACCTTTTCGAGGATTTTTCTAAGTAGTTCGCCAAAATATCTAAGCTCATATCCTGGCCGCTTATAATTAATTGTCTAGGTTGCAAATACCCTTGAGTTTCAATCGATGTTTCTTTTTTTGATGACTGTACGGAGCTTGGCTGCAGTTCTTCTTTTGACTTTTTTATATACTCTTCTAGATCGGAAGGATCAATTCGCATTTGTCGTCCGACACGATAAGCAGGTAATAACCCTTTTTTCACTAAATCATATACGGTTAATTTTGAAACCTTTAATATGTTTGCCACTTCCTCGGTTGTATAAGAAAGATTTTTTTTCATACCTACTTGCTCCTTCATAAAAAAATTCGTTATAAGTAATTAAATGTAATTTGATATATTGTATTGATAACTTCTGTATCAATGATTTATATTTAAATATAAATAAAATTAATTATTTTCTTAACAAGAAGATGGCTATGTAGTTTATATCTAATCTTGATTATATCATGTTTTGTTTCGCTCTTTTTCAATGGAAATGACTCAACTTCTTGTTTTACCATTTCCTTTACTCCAAAGTTCAAAATAATTATAACCATTTATAACGAAAAATGATGAAACTTTATGAAAAGGTGAACGACAAATATGAATTACTCGCCGCTTATACTCTCTTTAAAAACGGCAACAATCGCCACGTTTATTGTATTTGTTACTGGGGTTGTGTTGGCACGATTGATTAGTCGTAACTCCTTTCGAGGGAAAAGTATTATAGAAGCGATTATTTTGCTGCCACTCGTGCTTCCGCCTACAGTTGTGGGCTTTGGTTTATTATATATATTTGGTAAAAACGGATTTATTGGTCGATTACTGCTTGATTGGTTTGATTTCCAAATTGTTTTCACTTGGTATGCTGTTGTGATCGCAGCAGTCGTCGTGTCTTTTCCTTTAATGTATCAAAGTGCATCTGCAGCGTTTCGGCAGTATGACCCAAATATTGAAAATGCTGCATATACAATGGGGGCATCGAAATGGAGAGTGTTTTGGACGATATCTTTTCCACTGGCATGGCCAGGACTGTTAGCTGGCTTAGTTTTATCCTTTGCACGAGCGTTAGGAGAGTTTGGTGCCACTCTCATGCTCGCCGGCTATATTCCGAATGTCACCGACACCATTCCTCTAGCCATTTATTTTGCGGTGGAGTCAGGTAATTTGGAAGCGGCAAAATTTTGGGTGATCATTATCGTTGCCCTTGGCTTTAGCGCTATTTTATGGCTAAATTGGTGGAGCAAAAGGAATATGATGAGACATGTACAAAAATAGTAAGTTCAAATTGTCGCTTACTTAAAGGAGTTTTTTCTTATGCTTATCGTTGAAATCCAAAAAAGACTATCCCATTTTGAATTAGATGTAAAATTTTCAGTGGCCAATGAGATTGTTGTCCTTTTTGGCCCCTCCGGCTCCGGAAAAACGACAATCTTAAATTGTATTGCTGGGATAAGCAAACCTGCTGCTGGCATCATCCGATTAAACGACACCATTTTATTTGAAAATAAGAAAGTATTTGTTCCTATTCAAAAAAGAAACATCGGCTATGTATTTCAAGATTATGCGCTTTTTCCCCATATGACTGTTTGGAAAAACATTGCTTATGGCATGCAAAATGAAAGCTTTGTCAAAAATTTAATGAAAGAGCTGCGAATTGAACACCTTAGAGATAAATATCCGTCTGAAATTTCAGGCGGCGAAAAACAACGGGTCGCCATTGCACGAGCCATTGCAACCGAGCCGGATGCCTTGCTTTTAGATGAACCTTTTTCTGCATTAGATAATCAAACACGTGTAAAAGGTCATGAAGAGCTATTACGTATCCATAAGCTTTGGCGCATTCCCATTATATTAGTCACCCATCATCTTGAGGAAGCAAAAAAATTGGGGAATCGAATTTTATATTTACACGAAGGAAAAATTCGTGACAGTGAAATGAACGCGAATCTTATTCAACAGAGTTAATTGACAGACTTACTCTTTAAGTTAACATCAATTATAGCAAATGATGAGGAAAAAAAGGGGTTTATAGCATTCCCCTTTTTCAGATTTTGTGTTTACTTCCTTAAAAACAGTAAATTAAATTTATTTTTATATTGTTCATTTAGCACATAGTTCTCTTTTTTTTTTACTGGAAACGTCTCTCGCTTGTAACATTGTGCCTCTGCAAAACGGCATAATACTTGGTCGTGAAATTTATAAAATTTTCCCTTATGATGCTTTTTGATAAAATCTATTAATTTTTAATGCAAAAGGATCAATGACGGACAGTTGAACAAAGAATTCTGGGGACAAATTACAGCGCTCGTCTCATTCATTTGTCGCCGGCAGTGGTTGCATTGGGCGCAGCTTATGGTGCATTAGAATTAAGCTCAGACGTTTCTGGAAAATACTGGCTTTCAGGTTGAGAGCTTGGCACAGGGGAAAAATTATTCTGCAGCGCCCTCGACCCATTGGATATCGTCACTGGCGTTAGTTCGTTTTCTAAATTCAGCAGCGCGGCCCGGTTACGCCCTCTTCGAGAAGCAATGGATCCAAAGCTATTTAAGCTGGATTGAATCAAAAATCACAACATACCTGCGACATGGTTGTCCGTATAGAAGAAAGGCGTATCTTCCCTCATCAAATGCGACAAGACAAAGCAAGTGATCAACAATTTAACGGAGGTATGAAAGCGAAATGCCTATTGATATAAGAATTTTACCCGTTTTCGTTCAAAAATACTATGAATCCACAAGTTTAAAAGAATTGAGGGACATATAGGCTAGCGCTACCTTTTCTTTTAGAAAGGGAGGTACCCCCTTTCCAGAAGAAAAGGCCACCAAGCGAAGCGCGGCAGCCTGAACCCCAATATTTGACAAAGAGCCTTTTTTATTACACCGGATATACTCCATGCTTTCTTTCCGAAAAGACGATATATTTCGACATATAGGCATCAAAGCGACGAATCAATTCTTCGCGAAGCTGGTTTGGAGCGATAATTCCATCTATCACCATCTCTGAGGCTAAACGATAAATATCAATATCGCGGCGATACTCCTCCCGTTTTTGTTCAATAAAGGCTGCCTGTTCTTCTTTAGGAAGCTCAGCAATTTTATTGGCATAGACTGCATTAACCGCTGCTTCTGGTCCCATCACGGCAATTTGCGCATTAGGAAACGCTAAGCAGCAATCCGGTTCAAAGGCCGGGCCAGCCATCGCATAAAGACCTGCCCCATACGCTTTTCGCACGATAATAGAAATTTTCGGAACCGTTGCTTCTGACATCGCTGAAATCATTTTCGCTCCATGGCGGATAATTCCTGCCCTTTCCACTTTTGTGCCGATCATAAATCCTGGAATATCGGCTAAAAATAAAAGCGGAATATGGAAGGCATCACATAAAGTAATAAATTTGGCTGCTTTATCAGCCGAATCATGGAATAGGACACCGCCTTTGATGCGCGGCTGGTTAGCGAGTATACCGATTGGCTGTCCATTCAAGCGAGCAAGTCCTGTAATCAATTCAGGTGCAAACAGCTTTTTGATTTCGCAAAAAGAGCCTTCATCAATAAAACGCTCGATCAAGTCATACATATTAAACGGCGCATTTTGATTCAGGGGTAAAATGTCCTCAATCGTTTTTTCAAAGCTCTTAGCTGGCTTTGCTTCGATAATCGGCGGTTTTTCAGCGAAATTGGCTGGAAAATAAGATAAGTACTTGCGGGCAAACTGAATGGCTTCTTCTTCTGTTTTCACAAGTACATCTCCACATCCAGAGACACTGCAATGCATTTGCGCTCCACCCATCTCTTCAAGCGTCACTTTTTCGCCAATCACCATCTCCGCCATTCGCGGCGATCCTAAATACATCGAAGCGTTTCCTTCGACCATAATGACGATATCGCAAAAAGCTGGAATATAAGCACCGCCGGCCGCCGATGGTCCAAATAATAAGCATATTTGCGGCACTTTTCCAGAAAGCTTTACTTGATTGTAAAAAATGCGCCCTGCCCCGCGGCGACCAGGAAACATTTCGACTTGATCCGTAATCCGAGCCCCAGCCGAGTCTACTAAATAAAGCATCGGACACCGAAGCTTTTCTGCGGTTTCTTGGATACGAATGATTTTTTCTACGGTTCGTGATCCCCACGATCCCGCCTTTACCGTTGAATCATTGGCCATTACACATACGGTTTGCCCGTTGATTTTTCCGATCCCTGTTACCACGCCATCAGCTGGCAGACCGTCAGCAAGACAATTGGCAAATAAAGCATCCTCAAATTGCATTCCCTCATCAAATAACAGCTTTAGACGATCTCGTACGAATAGCTTGCCTTTCTCCGCATTTTTTTGATGGTACTTTAATGCGCCGCCTTGTTCAATTTTTTCGACTTGTTCCGCCAATTTCTCGGTCAATGTTTTTGCTTGCTCGTTGATCACTTGCACTTCCTCCTTTACTCTCCTTTATAAACAGGCTTCCGCTTTTCTTTAAAGGCTTGCAGCCCTTCTAAACGATCCTTCGTTGGAATTGTCATCTCATAAGCCATCTGCTCCAGCTTCAAACCTGTATATAAATCGACTTCCAGACCTCGATTAATGGCTATTTTAGCTTGGGCAACAGCAATCGGCGCATTTTGAATTATTTGTCCGGCAAGTTCGTTGGCCTTTTCCATTAACTGCTCATACGGCACAACATATTCTACTATTCCGATGCTGGCTGCTTCCGCTGCCGTTAGCCGTTTAGCCGTAAAAATGAGCTCCTTTGCTTTGCCTTTTCCGATTAAACGCGGGAGACGCTGAGTTCCGCCAGCACCTGGAATAATCCCAAGCGCCGTTTCGGTTAATCCAATCTGAGCATGATCAGAGGCAATACGGATATCGCAAGCTAACGCCAATTCGAGGCCTCCGCCAAATGCAACGCCATTAATCGCGCAAATAGTTGGTGCTGGAAGCTGTTCAAATTCATTGATCGTCTCGCGAATCAGCGCAACCGTTTTTCTCACTTCTGTTTCAGTCATACTGGCACGTTCTTTTAAGTCAGCACCAGCACAAAATGCTTTTTTTCCACTTCCTGTTACGATCACACAACGGATCGAGCGATCAAACGTTAATTGCCCAAGCTTTTGCTTCAGCTCCATTAACAGCGCTGTAGACAAAGCGTTGACTGCTTGCGGGCGATGCAAAGTTAGCACTGCCACTCCATTCGCCGCCTCATAGAGAATAGAAGATTCCATTTAATCACTCTCCTTTATTAGGACAAACAAGGATCAACGGTTTGCAAATAATGGCTATTGAGCGCTCGACCGATTTTATTTTGAATAAATAGCGCTGCCTCCGTTAACCGCCCAGCATCAATGCCTGTAGCAATATCCATGCCATGAAGCATATATAATAAATCATCAGTCGCTACGTTTCCGGAAGCTCCCGGTGCATACGGACAGCCGCCCAGTCCACCAAGCGAGCTGTCAAAAGTCGTAATCCCCATTTCTAATGAAAGCAGCACATTGGCTAAGGCTGTTCCCCTTGTATCGTGAAAATGCATGGATAGCTTTTCTTTCGGGAATCTCTTTAGAAGCGAGTTGAGTACAGCTTCCACTTGGCGAGGGGTAGCAACACCGATCGTATCACCTAAAGAAAGCTCATCCACTCCCATTTCAAACAACCGCTCTGATATAGCAGCTACCTGCTCAATGGAAACTTCCCCCTCATAAGGGCAACCAAAAACCGTTGAAAGATAGCCGCGAACGGTTTTCTTAGCACGCTTTGCCTCCTGAACAACAGCTGTTAAGACAGGATAGGTATCTGAGATTGATTTATTAATATTTTTTTGATTATGCGTCTCGCTTGCAGACATAAATACAGAGATTTCATCAACTTGAGTCGTCAAAGCATTTTCAAGCCCTTTTTGATTCGGAACAAGCGCTGCATAAGTAACACCAGGAGCTCGTTCAATTCCTGCTGCAACATCTAGCGCATCGGCTAGCTGCGGAATCCATTTTGGATGAACAAATGATGTTATTTCAATGTACGTCAACCCTGTTTTGGAAAGCTGATTGATCCAAGCAATTTTATCTTCAGTCGCAATGGCTGTCTTTTCATTTTGCAGCCCATCACGAGGCCCTACCTCTTTAATCGTAACGTGTTTAGGCCAGTTGCCCACGCGCCTCACCTCTTATTCAAATTCAAGCAAAATATCGCCTTCATTGACAAAATCGCCTTCCTTCACATGAATTTCTTTAACGATTCCGCTTGCTTCTGCAGCAATAGGAATTTCCATTTTCATTGATTCTAAAATCACGACATCTTGCCCTTTCTCAATGTTTTCTCCGACAGAAACAACAATTTTCCATACATTCCCTGCCATTATTGCAACAATCTGATTCATCTTTTTACTCCTCCATTTCCTGAACTTGCAGATTGAAGGTCTTCCACTCTCTAATCAAGAAAAGTGGAAGACTTGATCAACATCTTATTTTTTGATAGAAACGCTGCTTAAATGCCGATTTACAAAATCGGTTGTTGTATGTCCCGCTTGAAATTCTGGGTGTGCCAACACTTCTTTTAGCATTGGAATGTTTGTTTTAATTCCTTCAATTTGATAGCTGCCAAGCGCTTGCAGCATGCGATTAATCGCTTCCTTTCGGTTTTCGCCTTTTACAATTAATTTAGCAATCATTGGATCATAAAACGGCGTTACGACCATTCCGCTTTGAACCGCTGTTTCATTGCGAATACGCTCTCCCTCCGGTAATTGAAGCGCAGTAATGGTTCCGGGGGATGGAAAAAATGTTTTTGGATCCTCTGCGTAAATCCGCACCTCGATGGCATGCCCTTGACGCTGGATGTGATCTTGGCTATAGCCCAGCTTTTCCCCAGCAGCGATGCGCAGCTGCTCTTCGACAAGATCCAGACCGGTGATTTCCTCAGTTACTGGATGCTCTACCTGAAGACGCGTATTCATTTCAAGAAAGTAGAAGTTTTTCTGTTCATCAACAAGAAATTCAATCGTTCCTGCATTTGTATAACCGATATATTGGGCAGCTTGAATGGCTGTCTCCCCCATTCTTTTTCTTGTTTGCTCATCTAAAAACAGAGAAGGAGCTTCTTCAATCACCTTTTGGTGACGCCGCTGAATCGAACATTCACGTTCCCATAAATACACATAATTCCCGTAGTGGTCAGCAAGAAGCTGAACTTCAATATGGCGCGGATTCTGAATATACTTTTCCAAATACATCGCCCCATCGCCGAAGAAGGAAGTCGCCCGCTTTTGGTTGCCTTCAAACACTTTGTGCAATTCCTCTTCATTATGGACGATTTGCATTCCGATACCGCCACCGCCGCAAGACGCCTTTAACATAATAGGATAACCGATCGTCGCTGCTGTGCTTGCTGCTTCCTCAACATTTTGAAGCGGAAAGGAGATGCCGGGGACGATCGGCACGCCTGCTTCTGACATTGTTTTCCGCGACTCAATCTTACTTCCCATTTTCGCAATAACATCAGCATTCGGTCCGATAAATACAATTCCTTCCTCTTCACAACGGTGCGCAAATGTCGGGTTTTCCGACAAGAGACCATATCCTGGATGAATCGCTTCCGCTTTCGTCGCTTTTGCAACGTCAATGATTTTGTCAATATTCAAATAACTTTCACTGACATGCGGCTTTCCAATTAAATAAGCTTCGTTTGCCCATTTTACATGGAGCGAATCAGCATCTGCTTCTGAGTATATGGCTACTGTCTGAATTCCTAACCGCCGGCACGTTCGAATGACTCGAGTTGCAATTTCTCCCCGATTGGCCACTAACACTTTTTTAAACATGCAACTCCTCCTATTCATGTGTTGTCTTTGTACTAAGAATTTGTTTTGCCTGCTCGCGCAATTTAAATTTTTGAATTTTTCCGGATGCTGTCATCGGATACGAATCGGTAAATTCAATATAACGGGGGATTTTATGACGCGATATTTTTCCGCGGCAAAATTCTTGAACTTCTTCAGCCGTCGCAGTTTGCCCTGGTTTTAATATAATCCACGCCATTACTTCTTCTCCGTATTTTTCATCAGGTACACCGACCACTTGAACATCTAGAATTTTCGGATGCTGATATAAAAATTCTTCAATTTCCCGTGGATAAATGTTTTCTCCGCCGCGGATGATCATATCCTTTAGTCTTCCAGTAATGCGGCAATATCCATTTTCATCCATTATTGCTAAGTCGCCTGTACGGAGCCATCCTTCCTCATCAATCGCTTCTTTCGTCGCTTCCGGATTGTTATAATATCCTTTCATGACATGATACCCTCGCGTACATAGCTCTCCTTGCACACCGTACGGTACTTCCTTGTTTGTGCCTGGTTCGACTATTTTGACTTCAACGTTTGGAAGAGCACGCCCGACTGTCTCGACGCGCAAATGAATAGGATCATCTGTTCTCGTCTGAGTAATGACAGGCGAAGATTCAGTTTGTCCATAAGCAATCGTAATTTCTTTGGCTCCCATTTTTTCGATAACCGCCTTCATTACTTCAATTGGACAATTTGATCCCGCCATAATTCCTGTCCGCAATGAAGACAGATCGTATTTTTCGAAATCAGGATCGTTCAACTCAGCAATAAACATGGTCGGCACACCATGTAAAGCGGTGCATTTTTCGTCTTGAACCGTTTGAAGCACTTGGGTAGCATTGAATTCTTGTATTGGTACGATCGTAGCGCCGACAGAGACGCATGCTAAGACGCCAAGCACGCAGCCAAAGCAGTGAAAAAATGGCACAGGAATACATAATCGATCATCTTTCGTGAGTTTCATGCATTGAGCAATATTGTAGGCGTTGTTGATAATGTTGTAGTGGCTGAGCATAACTCCTTTTGGAAATCCTGTCGTTCCTGAAGTGTATTGCATGTTGATGACATCATGCGGGTCAAGGGAGTTCATTCGTTGATCGAGTTCATCTTCAGCGGTATCTTGAGCCATCGCCAAAAGATCATTCCATGTATATGTGCCAGGGTAACGCTTATCACCAAGAACGATGACATTTTTTAGACGTGGAAGACGCTTCGCCTTCAGCTGTCCTGGCTGACATTCGTACAGCTCCGGGGCAATCTCATAGATCGTGTCAATGTAAGAGGTATCGCGATATTGTTCGATTAAAAGAAGGGTCGTGGAATCTGATTGCTTCAATAAGTATTCTAATTCAGCTGTACGGTAGTTCGTGTTGACCGTCACAAGTACAGCCCCCATTTTGCCTGTAGCAAACTGGCATGCCAGCCATTCAGGAGTGTTGGTTGCCCAAATTGCAATATGCTCTCCTGACTGAATGCCCAGTTTCATTAAGCTTCGAGCAACAAGACGACAATATTCATCAAACTGCCTGTATGTCATTCTAAGTCCGCGATCTGCATACACAACAGCCTCATGCTCTGGATAAGCATTCGCTTTTTCTTCTAATAGTTTGCCAACCGTAACCTCTAACATCTCCGTCATAACATGCGCCTCCTTTGTTTAAATAAATTTTCATCCTCTCCATTTTTCTGTCCTTTAACATCCAAGCTGACGGGCAATAACGATCCGCTGAATTTCTGATGTGCCTTCACCAATTTCCATGAGCTTAATATCGCGCAAATGGCGCTCGACCCCATATTCTTTCATATACCCGTATCCTCCATGAATTTGAATTGCCTGATTACATATGCGGAAGCCAGCTTCAGAAGCGAACAGTTTAGCGAAAGAGGCTTCTTTTGTAAACGGTTTCCCTTGATCTTTTAGCCAGGCCGCTTTATACACCATGCTGCGGGCTAATTCGATTTCCATCGCCATATCGGCAAGCTTAAATTGAATCGCTTGGAATTTAGAAATGGATTGACCAAATTGTTTCCGTTCCTTCGCATATTGAAGCGCTTTCTCAAACGCGGCTTGAGCGATGCCAACGGCAAGAGCAGCAATCGAAATGCGACCGCCATCTAGAGTATATAAAAATTGCTTAAATCCCTTTGCCGGATCCCCTAATATGTTCTCTTTCGGCACGCGTACATTTTCAAGAACAAGCTCGCACGTATTCGAGGCACGGACACCCATTTTGTCGTAATTGCATTGAATCGTAAATCCCGGAGCGTCTGTTGGAACAATGAAAGCAGAGATGATGTTTTTATCCTTGTCATCCTTTCCGGTCACTGCGGTGACAATCACTTGTCTTGCATGTCCTGCATTCGTAATCCAGCATTTTTCTCCATTAATCACATATTCATCTCCGTCAAGCACCGCTCTCGTTCGGGTTCCGCCAGCATCTGAACCGGCATTCGGTTCAGTTAACCCAAACGCTCCCAACGCCTCTCCTTTTGCCATCGGAACAAGCCACTTTTGCTTTTGCTCTTCTGTACCAAAATAGTAAATAGGGCTTGCACCTAATGAGACAGCAGCAGCATAGCTAAGACCTGTTCCGCCACAGGCGCGGCCAATTTCTTCTACAGCAACAGCATATGAAATCGTATCGCCTCCAGCTCCGCCATATTCTTCTGGAAACGGGATTCCCAATAGCCCTAGCTCCCCCATCTTTTTGAATATTTCGATGGAAAAATAGGCTTCTTCATCCCATTTCGCTGCGTTTGGTGCAATTTCCTTCTCAGCAAACTCCCTTACCATTTCTTTAATCATCTGTTGCTCTTTTGTAAGTTCAAAATTCATGCTCTCTCCCCCATTTCTAATATATTATTATAAAACCGACTAGTCGGTTTGTTTTTCGTGAAAAATTTACGTTAACTAAAAATCATTTTTTAAATTTTAAAATGATTGAAGCGAAGCCTGCTTGCTTTTGATGAAATAAATGATATTTTCCGCCTTTTGCTTAGCCTTTTCTGTAAGGACAGAATGCAAAATAAAATCAATAAAATAGTCGGCAATTTGCTCGATTGTCATCGGCCCTTCCGGCTTATACCATTTATACGTCCAGTTCACCATGCCAATAATCGTCATTCCTGTAATTTCCACTGAAAGCTCTGGGCGAAACTCGCCTGCGTCAATTCCTTCGCGAATGACCCGAAAAATCACCTGCTTAAACTCATCACGTTTTTCATTAATTTTTTGTGCATACTCCGGCTTTAAATAATTGCTTTCTTGATAAAACACCGTTATATGCGGCTTATATAAATGAAATACTTTTACAAATGATTGAATAATAGCACATAAACGCTCTGTTGGGGTTTTGTAGTTTTCATAGGCCGCCTGTGCCTTGTTGAGCACATAGGTGATAAACACGTCGTGAATGTGATAAAGAAGTTCATCTTTTGATTTAAAATTATGATAAAAGCCGCCTTTTGATGCGTTGATTTCTGTGACAATCCGATCGACAGTAACCCCATGATAGCCGTATTGTTCAAAAAGATGCAGAGCCGTATCGATAATTCTTTCTTTTAAAGTTTTATTTGCCATAGAAAATCTCCTTCATCAGCTTATATTAACACAATTTTCAGAAAAGTTAAATATTTTATAGCTGTTATCTATAAAATACGTAATAAATGCCCCAAATGTCAATCCTCGTTTAATAAGATTGAGTCAAAATTTTGTGGGTATTTTCTTTTTTGTACAGAAGGATTTTTTTGAAAGCGTTTACTGAACTCCTTAGTTTGCTTGTGCAGTACCGTTTAGGATTTTTTAAATCTAACCATCGCTATCAAGGCATGATACATCGGGTTGCCAGATGAATGTTGTAGGTAAGGAACTGATCAAGAAGACACAGATATTGCTTTGATTTGTTCTCTCTTATAAAACAATCGTTTGATATCTTCGCACAAGAGTTAATAGTTGTTTTTTTCTTCTTTCCTGACTTAAAAAAATTCCGGAATAGTATGTATTAATCTAAGTTTGCATGTTTCATAAATTCTCATTCCAAATTCATCCATTGGTACAGATACAATGTTCGTGCCGCAGGATCGGCATACATTTGAGTGCAGTTGGATAAATAGGTACTTCTTGAAATCTCCCTGAAGGCAATCGTTCCCCCTCAGACACAATGTTTTTAGGTTAGTTTTTGTCTAATTCTATGTTGTAAAACGGCCTCCTTAAACCGTCTAAAAGAATAGGTTATCCTTTGCTTTGTTTCTCTAACAGTTCAATGATTCTATCCAGCTTCTTATCAATTTGTGCTGAACTTTTCTCATGACTAATGATTTGACTACAAGAACACTGCACGTGCAAAAGCAATAAGAAAAGCAAACATGACCAATGGAAAAATGAATGATTCCCAATCACCCATCCTCTTTTTTCTAACTGTATCACAAAGAAACAAAGGGCTGGAATCTTTGGTTGTATCCCGACTCACCATACAGTTAACATAACATTTTTATTAAAAACTTTAACAATCAGTAAATAGCAAATTTATTTTGATTGTTTGATCTAGAGTGAAAAGCATCCATTATGCTTCTGTTTGATACCCCTTAAAGAATTCTCTGTTTTTAATCCTTTTTCTTCTCCTTAAACTTCCATTTTTCCTTTACCTTCTTGTTTAATTATTTTCATTATTTTATTTCAATGTTTATTTAGCACATAGTTCTATTTTTGAAAAATAAGCGTTCACACTATACAATTTCTTATTAAAAAATCACCCGCCTAAAAAGGATTCTTATAAAAAAGAAGCAGGAACGTCTTCCCTGCTTCAGTTTCTTAGCTTCAATTGTTGGTTTTCCATGACATATATATGATCTGCGACACGATCAATAAACATGCGATCATGCGATACGAGGATAACAGTTCCTTCATATCCTTTTAAAAAACGCTCTAACGCTTCAATACAAAAAACATCCAAAAAATTGGTCGGTTCATCTAAAATCAGTATATTGTATCTTCCTAAAAATAGTTGACACAAAACTAGACGGATAGCTTCGCCACCGCTTAAATTGCGGACGTTCTTTTCTAAATCATTTCCTGTAAAATTCATTGCGTGCAGAACTGCACGAATCTTACTTTCATGATAGTCGCTTCGTTCTTTCATAAATGAAACTACTGTTTCGTTCTTTTCAAATTGATAGCCCATTTGTTTATATGATCCGATGACAGCTTTCGGAGAAAGAATAATTCCTTCCCCTTGCTGGATGATATGACGAAGGAGTGTTGTTTTCCCTGAACCATTTTTTCCCGTGATAGCGACCGTGCTCCCTAATGGGAATTGGAAACTGGCTTCTTTAAGCAGAATTTTATTTCCTGCCTTAAGCGTCAATCGATCCGCCATAATGGGAAACTTATTGTGCAGTTTGAGAGCAGCTGGCTGAGGAAAATAAAGGGTTTGTTCCTTTTTTGGCGCCTCTACTGCTTCGAGTTGCTCCGCACGCTGCTCAATCGCTTTTGCTGCACGTTGAATCGCCTTTTGGCTTGTATCCTTTGATTTCGTCATAAACATTTTATTTGCCTTTGCTTTTGTTTCCTTTTTTGACATACGTTTATTTGGCTGAGTAATTTTTTCAGCCTTTTTCATTTTCTCCTCAGCTGCTTTTAAAAGACGCGTTTTTTCTTTCACGTATTTTTCGTACTCTTTAAGCTGTCTATTCCGAGTGAGCTTTTTTTGTTCTGCGTAGTCTGAATAATTCCCCGTATATTCCGTTACACGCCCGTCTTCTACCTCCCAAATTTTTGTAACGAGTTCATCCAGCACATGACGATCATGGCTTACAAGAACAAGCGCGCCATAGTAATAACTTAGCTCATCAATGAAAAACTGCACACCGTCCTCATCTAAGTGTGTTGTCGGCTCGTCTATTAATAAACCTTCATGATAGGTGGAGAAAATTTCCGCTAATTTCAAACGAGTTTGTTCTCCGCCGCTTAAATTTTTCACTTCTGTTTGCGGGATTGACAACCTTCCTAGCAATTTATAATCGATTTCACGTTTAACCGGTCTTGACAGCTGATCAAAATAAGCAAAATCGACAAAGCGATGTACTTGACCTTTATCAGGCGTAATTTGGCCTGCCAAAAGCTTCAACAACGTACTCTTTCCGGCCCCGTTTTTTCCGACAATCCCGATACGATCAAATTGGTGTACGGCCAGTCGAGGAATATTTAATACAAGTTGGCCGGAAAATGAAACTTCAATATTATTTAACTCAATCAATACTTTTTCCATGATTCGCAGCCCCCATTCTTGTTGCAAATGTTTTCTTTACGCCTACTAAAATTTCCAAATCCACCATGATCTCAGCCGAATCCCGATTTATAAACGCATCAATACGCCCTTTATCCGCAGACCATGCTAGCGGGGTCATTTGCACCAAGTGTTTAAGATCAGCTTTATTAAGGTTCTTTGTGTAACATAAATGCTGCACATCCAGTAGATGGAGATGTTTTTTGAAAAGCGACACTGTTTGATCATTTTTATAGACCTTTTTTTCGTTATGATCAAATAGTTCATCTCTCAGCTCTTTCAAATAATGAGGACGAGGAATAACTTTAATGACAAGTCCATCTTCAACTAATATCCTCTTGAATTCTTTGTAATTGGCAGGAGATAAGATATTTAGAATTACATGAAACGATTGATCCGCAAGCGGTGATGTTGCCAAGTCACCTACTAACCAAATTTGGTTTTCGTATCTCTTCGCAGCCATGGCAATGCCTTCCTTTGAAATATCAAGACCAACCCCAGTCATTGCCAAAACCTTACATTCGTCCAAAATCCTTTGTAAATGGGAGCCCTCTCCGCACCCTACATCTGCAACCATTAAAGGTTTAAAAGAAACGTCCATATACTCCTTTATCGACCTTGCAATCGCTTCATGCACGAATGTGTATAAGTCGCTTTCCATAATGATTTTGCGTCTTGCTTCAAACAATTCCTTCTTGTAATGACTAGTAGAGGAACGAGTCATCAAGTTTACATATCCTTGTTTAGTGAAATCAAAAGTATGATTTTTAGAGCATATTAGGCTTTTCAAATCAACAACCCTCATCGAACTTTTACAGAGTGGACATCTGAATGCCGCTACAAATTCACTAACAAGTTCTGCACTTTTGATTTTTTTGGTCATGTGATCTCTCCCTTTCCAAATAAAAAAACACAGGCGATCTGCCTGTGATTCAGAGTAAAGGGAAGAAGACCCATCCTTATTTAAATTACGGGGCTATTTGAAGCCGTCACCAAATAAAGTGAAACTTCCATCAGTGGGCGACATGTGCTAGTGCCGATGAAGAAATGATGACGCTGCGTTTTTAATCGGCCTTCATCCCCACTGATGGTTAGCTAAACCAATCGGGCTTTTACGGGCAGTTATTCCCCACTTAGACTTATTATAGCTTTAGTCTTGAAGCGGGGACTTATTGCCCGTTAAAGCGGGATAAACCTTCCTTTTGCTAAATAAAAGAAGGATAATTATACATATATAAAAAAGACAGACGAAACCCGTCTGTCTTCATATTACATATTTTCTATATGAAATGAAGATTATTAAAAAAGGACAGACTGCTCCCATTACTCTGCATTCACAAGCAGAGCCTTTGAACGTATTTAATTACTTAGTTCAAAGCTGGGAAACGCAATCTGACAGAATACACTTTTTAATAATCCTCCTTTAAATTTTCAGTACACCGATTATTATAGAGATCTTATCTGAAAAAGTCAAAGAAAACTAGCAATTATTCCGCTTTTATACAACATTTTCTTGAAGAAGCTGTCCATTAATCTCCCTGATTCTCCACCATCTGATCCCTTTAGAAAACAATAATACCTGAAGTTTGTGACAGCATTTTGTGCTTAACACATACACGTGATCATTTTATAAGCTTTAAATGATCGTGATCCAAGCAGTTTCATCACTTCCTATAAAATCTTTTCTGTATTTTTTGCTCAACTGTCCAAGACGATATTGGTATTGCTCTTTAAATAAAAGCTATACATCGAAATTACCTTTGGTTCAAAAAAGAATTCTTCGCAATTATTCAAACTTGTCCAATTCCCTTTTTTCTCGTAAAAGTTTTTGAAATTCCATTTCTAATTCTTTAGATGGTTCGATACTTAAGCGACTTAGTACTTCTGATATTTTTGTTTCGAGTAAGAGACGTTTTTCTTTTGCAGTGTCTCGAGTTTTTTGCAGTTGAGCATGTTTATATTGCTGATAGGTTCCTTCAAAAAGTGCAATCTTTTGATTACGTATTGCCAAAATTCGTGTAGCGATATTTTCAATGAATCGGCGATCGTGGGAGACGAAGATCACGCTTCCTTCATACTCTTTTAGAAGAGACTCTAATGCTTCAACAGATTCCGTATCAAGAAAATTCGTCGGTTCATCTAAAATTAACGTATTGATATCACTTAAAAATAGTTTTGCCAGCGCAACTTTTACCCGCTCACCGCCGCTCAAAACCTCTACTGGCTTATATACATCATCTCTGAAGAAATGCATTCTCGCAAGAACCGTCCGAATAAGTGTTTCATTCTGTTTAGAAGAAGACTGGACATTCTCAATAATAGATTTTTCCACATCTAATATATTTAAATTTTGGCTAAAGTAACCCATTTTCACAGCCGGGGAAAGTGTAATGCCAGGCTCTTCGTTGATGATCTTTTTTACAAGCGTCGTTTTTCCACTTCCATTTGGACCGATAATCGCTAATTTATCACCACCGCGTACATGGAAGCTTGCATTGCTCCAAAGTACACGTTCGCTAATCCTGCCTGTTACATCCTCTACACGCAAGATAATTCGATTTTTAAACGCTTCTGCATTCGGCAAGTTCATCTTAAGCGGCGGGAATTCTTTCACTTTTTCTACCTTTTCAAGTTTTTCTAATCTCGTTTCAATGGCTTTCGCTGTTTTTTGCAGCTTCTTTTGCTTTTTGGCAAAGTACGGCTTCGCTCCAGTAATTTTCGCCTCTGATTTACTTACCTTTTTAGGAGTCTTTGTTGCTCTTTCCGCTTTTTTCTCTTTTAATTTTAATGCTTCTTCTAACTGCTTTCTCTTTTTCTCGTATTTTTCATACGCTAACTGTTCTTGACGTCTCTCTACTTCTTTTTGTTTTACATAATCGCTGTAATTGCCTGTATATTCCTTAATCTTTCCTTCATTGATTTCCCATATGGTCGTACAAAGAGCATCCAAAAATTCGCGATCATGTGAAACAATGATAAATGCCCCCTGCCACTCTTTCAGTTTCTTTTCTAACCATTCAATATGGTCTGTATCGAGATTTGTTGTTGGTTCGTCTGCAAGTAAAAGCTCTGGATCTTTCACAAAAGCTTTTTGAATATATTCTTGCGTCACTTCACCACCGCTTTTTGTTGTATCAGTTCGTTTAAACTGCGGCAAAAGTTCACATTGAGTATGTTGAATAACGCTCCCTTCCTCTGAAGAAATTTTTTTAGCTAAAATATGAAGTAACGTCGTTTTCCCGCTTCCATTTCGACCAACTAATCCAATTCGATCTTTTTGATGGATTTCCAATCGATCCACATCTAGTAATAAACGATCCTGTACATAGTGCTTTATATGATGAGCTTCTAATAAGAGCATATGAACATCTCCTTTGTACTAACTTAGGAGACAAAAAAATGCCTCCTATATACATTCAGAATAGGAGGCATAAATATTTAGGGGCACACCAAAAAGAAACTATTCTTTTAGATCCACCTATAGAAGACCAATCCTATTCTGAAAAAACGACAATTGAAGTCATTGCAAACACAGCAGAGATTGTCTGCTAAACATAGCCTTCAATTGTAACCTTTCATAAATAGGATTAGTACTTCATTAGGTCAGTTCACCCTTCCGATCTTAAGTTTAAATTTACTATAAACGATTTACTAAGAATTGTCAAATGTTATTTGTAAATAAAAAACATTTTTGTTAATGGAACAAATTTTTTACATTCCACTCATACATAAATAGCATTCGAGGAGTTTCGTCACGTTTACACATCGACAGCCTGACAAAATTAAATATTACGAAACAATAATAAAGCGTATCAAGGTATTTTGGGGATTAGAAAACGTCCCAACTGCATTTGATGAACAACAAAAGATTTATGATCGCGCCTGCAGAGGATTGAATATATGGATGCAGCAAGGGCAGCTTTACGAGAGTAAATGATTAAATGGTAGTTCTTATGTTAATAACATGTAACTTTTTTGCTCCTTGCAAAAAATTGTTTCGTTAGCCAACCATAAAACGAGTTCACACACAGAAGTTGGAATTTAACTCATATTTCATGGGAGTACAATTGCTCCCACAATTATTCTACAACAGAGAAAATTAGCGAATCTTTTGTGTAAACCTGCATTTGGGATAGGTGCTGCAGCATTTAAATTGTCCAATATTTTGACGTTTCATCACCAAAAATCCAACCGCTGTAATTTTTGGTTTCAATCACATACAACCCATGATCAGAAAGAATAATATGATCTATTTGCGAAGTGGAGCCATCTTGTTTCGGAATATACAAGTCATGAAAAGATTTGTATTTTTCAGACGATTCTTCTATCTTATTTATTTCTTTTCGGACTTTATATTCTCCAAGCGATCCAAGCCATTCCGCTTCTTTCGATTTGAACCATCTTGCTAACAAGGCAAACAAGAATAAAAGAAGGAATGTATAGAAAAGATTCGTATTCATTGTATTCCCCTTCCTTGCTGCATCTACTGTATACTGTTTCAGACTGCTTTATTGATTTCTTTCAATTCTTATCGTATTGTTTTTTTTCAGCATAAATTGTTGAAACAATATAAAGGAGTGAATAATCCTTCTTTTAAAAACAAGCAATTAAGAATATCAGCAATACTAGTACTGCTAAAATTGATACAAAAGCCGTTGTTATTAGCAAAATATATCTAAACGGGGATTTAATTTTAAAGGACTGATAACAAAAGACTATTCCTAAAACTAATGTAATCAGAGAACCCATTTGCCCAAGCCTAGTATCTAATTTGTCTGTCATAAAAACGAACGAATAGAGAATAAGCAAGTGAATCGTTACAAGGAAAAGACAAAAAGCATTGACTGTTTTTGATTGAACATCTCCCATATTAACCTCCCAAGCTATTGAAATTTATATTTTTAATCTTTGTCACAATTAATCACTAAATACGAATGAATATTTAATCAGTTACCTTGAAGCGATTCCCAATGCCAAAAAACATTTATAAAGGGTATCGTCTTACCTATTAACGCTTTTTTTACTCATATAAACCTAAAATTATTTCTAAAAGTCCTGATAATGCCGAATACACTCATGATAATGTTAGTTTTAGCTCAAAAAGACAAATGTTAAAAATAATACTCTAATCAAGCTTTATTCATTTAGCCGAAACATTAATTCTTATAATTTGCCAACTAGTAATTCGTCGGTGATCGCAACAAAAAGCTTTCTCATCATTTTAAGTTAACCTTCTTAAGCGATGAAAGATCTTTTTTAATACTTCCCACTCCCTTTTTTTGAAAACGAACACTGTATCCATGATGATCGTTAATGTAATAGATAATAAGTCAATTTACTAATACAGTTTTGAATGATCTGCTCGAAAAAAATTTTGTAGCTGCACATTTTTAAATTGCACCCTCAAGAAATTTACTGATTAAATGTTTATAAACGTTTCTTCATTAGCTTTCCCAGCTTTTCTCATGCGTTCAAATTTGTAGTAATGCATTTTGAATTTCAAAGCTTAAAATCAAGTAGGACTTTTCTCCCTTATTCTATTGACTCTTTCTAGTCCAAAATATACATAATAGACAAAAAAATGCTGTCGAATATTGTCATAAAACTAAAAAAAGCAGAAACTTACCTACTTCTGTCTTAATGGATTGACTTTTACACACTGCTGTAATTCGCCAAAGCCGTTTTGGAACAATCATGTGGAATGATTCGGCAAATTGAAAACGCCACCTTATAAAACTGCGCCCATATTTCAAACTGTGCGTGATTATGGAAAATTTCACAGCTGAATTGATCAAAAATTTTTTCCATTCTAACTACGAATGCCATTACACTTTGCCAATTATTCATTCCTCTTCAATGATTTGTAGAAATCTTCACATAACCTTATCGATTACTTTTCTTATACACGATCTCATGGATCCAATATTTTAAAACAGATTCTGATAAGGACAGTGAAGTTGGCCAGTTTTTAGTACGAACTCTCATAGTTCTGGATCTGTCACGGTCATCGGAGTAAGACTTGTTGGCGAGCTGCCTAACGGAACAACAGCAACAGATTTAGCCCTTAAAGTAACTCAAGTACCACTTTTTACTACAAAAATAACAGCACAGACCTTTGTCATTGGTCTGTGCTGCTAATCTTTATAGATCATGTTGTAATCGTTGATTGATTGCTTTCCTTCTTTTCACTTTTTTTACGGAAATAGGTCGCCACAATCGGTCCAGAGATGTTATGCCAAACGCTAAAAATTGCGCTTGGAACAGCGGCAAGAGGCGAAAAATGAGCAGTCGCCAGCGCAGCTCCAAGTCCGGAATTTTGCATGCCGACCTCAATCGAAATCGCTTTTTGTTTCGGTTCTGACATTTTAAGCAGCTTCGCAAACCAGTAGCCGAGCAGCAATCCAAGCCCATTATGAGCAACGACGATAAGGAAAATAAGAAGCCCGCTTTTTGCGATAGCCTGCTGGTTTTGAGCGACGACAGCAGCCACGATAGCCACAATAGCGATAACGGAAACGAGCGGAAGAATTTGAACGGTTGCTTTTACTTGTTTTTTAAACAACATTTGTACAATCAGTCCGAGAATAATAGGAATAAGTACAACTTTCACGATTGACCAAAACAGAGCACCGGCTGAAACGGACAGCCATTTCCCTGCAAGCAGCAAAATTAAGGACGGTGTTAAAATGGGAGCAAGCAGGGTTGACACGGACGTAACAGCGACTGAAAGCGCCGTATCACCTTTTGCCAAATACGTCATGACATTGGAAGCCGTTCCGCCAGGACAGCAGCCAACAAGAATGATGCCGATCGCTACTTCAGGTGAAACAGGCAATAAGGTAGCGAGCAAAAAGGCCAAAAGCGGCATAATAAAAAATTGGGCGATTACCCCAATCAGCACATCTATCGGACGTGCGAAGACTTCCTTAAAATCATTGGCTGACAAGGTCAATCCCATTCCAAACATGACGATACCTAGCAGCGGCACAATATATGGGGCGACCCATGTAAATGCTTTTGGCTCAAAAAAAGCTAATGCTGCGAATATTAATACCCAAATTGCAAAAGTATTGCTGACAAAATTGCTTAGTTTTACAAGAATTCCCATTATTTCTTCCCCTTCCAATTTTATGAATACAACAGCTATTATACTTTTAATATTTGAAAAGTTTCAACTATAAAAATAATAGGTTACTATAGTCTCTCCCGTTTTTTATTTTTCACAGTCAAGGAAAGCAATCTGCAAGTAAACCGACGATCAGCGTGCAAAATGAAAATACTATATTTAATTAAAGGCGATTCAACCAATTTGCGAATACGATAAACGCATTGATGTTTTCAACATCGAAAACACTCAGGAACAACCGACTGCATGGCTTCATGTCGATTGACCGATACTGATAGCAATTAATATTGGATAGATCGTCGTATATACACGGGTACACTGGTCAACGTTTGTTTGCATCGTTTTCCTCTCCCAATAATTAATGAAAAAGGATGATGACTCTTATTAGCAACGATGAATTCGATAAAGTTTACTTGATAACGGCTGATTTTATGGACCGTATCTATAACTGATTAGCTATATATTCATGACATTTTACGAGCATAGCGCTTTATGCTTTACAATTGGAGTGTTTAGCCTACGTGATTCCATCCGCTGGCAGACAGATCTTTTCTGTATATAACTGCCCTTAAATTTTTCTTAGTTTGCTTTTTTAGATCAATTTTTGTTAAAAAGTTTAATCAAATCTTCTTTGTTTTGGAGTAACTATTTCAACTGCTGCTAATATGCAAAAATCCCGCAGCTACTCGCCGCGGGAAAATGGAGCAACATTTATTCCGGCTTATAAATCCCATATTTCACAATTTTAAGATAATCATTCAGTTCCTTTATCGAAGAATCCAAAATATGAGCAATATCAATTTGTTTATTTTTGTATAGAGTCAAGTACTTATTAGACAGCTGTTCACAGATAAACATCGTCATTCTGATCACGGTATCAACGGAAATATCATCTCTCAGTTTTTCCGTTTGGATTAAGTCTTTAATATAAACATACTCCAGCATAAAATCGTCCTGGTACGTTTCGTAGTGTTCCTTAATAATTTCTTTCATTTCCTTAACTGCTACAGGGGGATTGGCGAAAGCATCCGCAATAAAATGAGCTTCTAGCAGATACTTCGCTGTCACTTTATGTTTTATCAGGACAATTTCTTTAATTCTTTCAAAGAAATCATCAGCTTTAACTTGTTTTATGGCTTCCATAACTTCTTTCGTTAGAAGATCTTTCACATAATTGACTAAATAAAGGTATAAGTTTTTCTTGCTCTTAAAATAATGAAAAAGAATTCCTTTAGAAATTCCCGCCCGCTTCGTAATGACATCTGTAGAAGCTTTTTCATAACCGTTTTTTACAAATTCCTCAATGGCCACCTTGATAATCAAATCTTTCTTTTCCTGCGGCTGCTTTTCAAATGCTGAATACAATTTTTACACCTCAATTTTCATTAAACTGCAATATCCTTCTTTCTATATACCATATATGAAGTGATAACACTAATGAAAATGACAGCAGCCATAATAAACATATAAAGAGGCTCTAATTTATTATCATTAATAATTTGGGCGGCGTCCACATATTTAAACGGGCTGAAATATTTTAGAACTTCTAAGTCTTCCGAAATCCCTGCCATCACATTCATAAAATAGGCAGCTAAGACAATCCCAAGTGAGACAGACATGATGCTTCTTGTTTTTTTCAACATTGATGACAACATAAACGCAATGGCACCGAATGTCAAATGAAGCAAAATGGTTGCGACGGTTAGTAAGCTAAATGTGTCTGTCGGTACATCCGGGTCATCTGCAAATTGAAATCCAATGATACTTGTTATCGTTGAAACTCCGTTCAAGATCAATATATTTACGAAAACGCCCAAAAGTTTTTCTGTTACGATTCGGCTTCTTCCGACCGGTTTTGACAGCAAAAATTCAATCGTCTTTTCATTTTCCTCCTTCGCCAGTATATTGGATGCAAGAATGGCCGAGTAGATGCTTCCTAAAAGTGTAGTCATCATATATATTTCTACTCCGTAAAAACCCATTAGCTCTCCAAGATTTAATTCATTCATTCCAAACACTTTTTTTATCGGTTCCGGATAGGATTCAAGCAGTTTGTTCATTTCATTTTGCTGCTCAGCAAACTGCGGATAAATACTTAACGTCAATAAAATGAGACCGCTGAGTACGACGCTCCAAATAATCAAAGATTTTAAGTTCCGTTTCAACTCTCTTTTAAAAATCATATAGTTCCCTCCCTTACTTCTCATAGTAATGGATAAATACTTCTTCGAGAGACGGCTCTTCAATTAATAGATCTTGAACCGGCATAGTATTCAATTGATTTAGAAGCGTCTTTATATCCCCGCTGTAAAGCAGCGTCATTTCGCTGCCGTTTATTTCTTTTTTCACTATTCCTTCCAGATCGAAGTCAATTGCATTCGCTTGTTCAAACGTAATGGTAATATTTTTCAAATTGTTTTTCGTGAGATTTTCAATCGTTTCTACTTTAACAAGCTCCCCTTCCTTAATAATGGCAACCCGATCGCACATCTTTTGCACTTCAGAAAGAATATGAGAGGAGAAAATAATCGTTGTTCCCTTCTCTCTTTCCTCTGTAAGAATTTCAAAAAAAGTGTTTTGCATAAGCGGGTCGAGTCCGCCTGTCGGTTCATCCAAGATTAGAAGTTTTGGCTCATGCAAAAGCGCTTGGACAATCCCAACCTTTTTCCGATTGCCAAATGAGAGATCCTCAATTTTTTTATGGAGATCGAGATCAAGTCTTTCTGCCAGCTCTTTCATTCTTTTTTGGTTAAATTTTTTGTAAAAGCCTGCCGAGTATTTTAATAAGTCAATCACTTTCATATCATCGTAAAAATGAACTTCAGACGGCAAGTAGCCCACATTTTGTCTAATTTCCTTTGACTGTTTGACGATATCTTTCCCGAAAATCGTAGCGCTCCCGCTGGTCGGATAGAGGAAATTTAAAAGCGTTCGAATGGTTGTGCTCTTGCCTGCTCCATTCGGACCGATAAATCCAAAAATTTCCCCTTCTTCAACTGAAAACGTTAAGTTCACAATTCCCCTGTTCTTCTTATACGTTTTGGTCAAATTTTTAACATCGATAATTTTCATCCTTACGCCTCCTTTGGGTGGCTTTGTATGGATTGACTGAGCAGTCAACTCCATTATATTAAAATTGACTGGATAGTCAATGTGTTTTTTTTTAAACTGCAGGTTGAAAACAGTTCCATGCGAAGAACATGACATAATCCATTTTCTCCAAAACAAAAAAAAGAGGATGCCATCTAAATAGACATCCCATTTTGTCGTATATGCTTTGTTTGAATAAAATATAAATATGCAATAAAAAGGCGTGAAATGTTTCCTTTGCTTAATTTTTTTGAAAACTTTCGCTTTATATTTCCCTTTTTCGCACTTAATTCCACTTTACTTTATTTACAATACCATTCCATTGCATTTTGATAAAGGATTTTTTTAACTGCTTTATCATCAAAATGCTCTTGGATTAATTCGATATCTGAAAACCGGAATGGTCTTTTTGCCCTTGTAGAAGGCAGGTCCGTTCCAAACATGAGGGCATCTGGATTCACCTTATAGATATTTTTCATCGCTTCAACCGGGTCAAAATCAATTCGTCCAAATCCTGTTGCTTTTACACGTACACCCATTTCAACTAATGCAAGCAAATGTGGAAATCCTTCCTTCGACAAGCCTAAATGGTCAATGGATACTGCTGGAAGTTGGGCGATAATTGGCTTGATAGCCGGTAGCTCTTTTGAATTAATATACAATTCTGTATGCCAATTAGCTAGCTCATAAACTCTTTTAGCAAAATAATCTAATCGACGAATGTCCTCAGAGCCCCCGCGATTCACATTAAAACGCAGTCCTCGGACACCGTGTTTATTTAGCTCAATAATTTCTTCGTCGGACGTATCGTATGGAAGCTGTGTTATACCAACAAAATTCTTTCCTAGTTTTTGTAATGCATCCAACAAATATGTTTGGTCAAACTTTTGAAAAGAGCCTGAAACAATTGCTCCACCTACTAAATCAACTGTATTTACATGTTGTAAATAATCCTCTGTTGTAAATGGCTCGGGCAAGAAGCCTTGATTTGCGTATAATGGAAACTTTGGATCAATAATATGTAAATGCGCATCAAATATTTTCATCAGATTCCCCCATTCAATTGAATGTATATATTTTAAGATTCATCTTGGCTGAACCAACATTTAATCTTAATTACAAATTTCAATATTATAATAATGCCTATAATTATTACTGTATTTTTTCAATTAATATCGGAATATTCTTGCTTTTATTATATCGGTTAAAAAAAGATGCATAAATATGGCTCTTTATCATCTTCTATAATAGAGTTTCTACCAAACTTTATATCAAATCTGCAAAAAACGTCAGTATAAACTGACTGTAAAACTTTCTCTTTATTATGATTTTTTAAAAGTACATAAAAAATCATCCTATCTCGTTCCAATATCGTATCGTTATTCCTATTCATGATAAACAGAAAGAAAAAGACGGGATCTTTTTTGTAAATATTATACAAAATTCATACTTAAAAAATAGAAGACTGTTGTTCCTGAATCGAACATACTATTCTTTCATTTTGCTCACTTACCGCAAACCATTCCGTTGTTCTTCCTGGAAATATAGGTAGGATTTAACAAACAAATATACAACCCCGCTCAATGTAACGGCTAAAAACAAGATAAAACCCCATATTCCTTCAATAAATACCGTCAACATTAATGCTAATCCCATGAACACAAACACTTTTCCGCCTATACGATGCGTCTTGTTCCAAACTGTTTCATTCGCTATCGTCCAAGGTGTACGAATCCCAACGAAGTAGTTATGTTTGAGTTTAGGCATGTAGTTTCCTAATACAATGAATAAAACTCCGATTCCGATTGGCACAAATAAATCCACATCTACAGGAAACCCTAGGTTATAGGCTAATGTCACGATATGAAGAGCGATAAAAAAGATCACTAATACGTTGATTATTATGGTATAGCTCCCTTTAAATTTTTCATAGTTTGCTTTTTTCGGATCCATTTTTGGTAAAAGTGTCATTAACAATACGATTGAAGTCATAATGAAAGGGAGACTAAACGCCCCAAACCATTTGCTACTGTACCCATCCGCTTCACCAGCCGTATTCCAATGAGTGGCCACTTCATCAGGTAGATATGGGATCGCAATCAAACTTAACAAATAACTAAAAACCGTCAACATGACCACGAAGCGATTTGTTCTCATCATTTATCCCCTTCCTTTTGTAAAAAATCATAAAACCAACTCATTAAATCTTGAAAGACAGTTGTGTTTAACGAATAATAAATATGCTGTCCGACGCGTTGATCTTGAATCAAATCCGCTTGCTTTAAAATTTTTAAATGATGCGACACGCTCGGTTTCTGCATATCAAAATGGGAAGCGATTTCACCAGCGGTTAAATCCCCATTTTTTAGCAAGGAAAGAATCTTTCTTCTAGTGGGATCAGCAATGGCTTTAAACGCTTCGTTAAATAACAAAGAACGCACCACCTTTTAAAAAAATAAGTAATATTCTATTTAGATATTTAGAAAATCATCTAATTATAAAACAAAAAAATTAGATATTTAGATATTTTTCTAATTATAGAATATTCTATTTGCAGATAATTGTCAATGAGTTCGTAAAACAGATTAAGTAACGAAGCCGTTGAAAAATCGAACCGTCTGCTTTTGCCTACACTCTATACCATAATACACCACACCATTCATATTTTCATTTCTCCAGTTCAATTTGTTTTTTCTTCTTCTCTGAAAGAAAAAAAGCCGCTGCGGCGGCTTTTCTATATTAGCAATTCATATTTTTAGCGGGTGGCAGCCGCTACTTCCTCTAAATTTTTGGTGGAATTTGTCATGTTATTCAACAAATCCCTCAATCTCTTCAACGCTCCCGTCACCTCTTCCACCATGGCCAGCAGCTGCTCGCTGTTTGCGGCATTGGATTGAATGTTGCCGTGCATATTCTCAAATACATCAATCACGCATTGGCCGTTTTGAAACATAGTTTCAACCGAATCTCCCAGCTGGGCAATCTTTCGTGACGACTCTTTCGTAGCATCAATCAAATGCTGAATAGAATCGTTCGCATGCTGAATTCCCTGTCTGCTGCTTATAATAACTGACAATTGATTGTCATTTCCTTCTTTCGTACTGGCAATTTCTCGCTGAATATCCAATAAGATTTGAGCAATCTTATCAGTTGCCCTTCTGCTTTCCTCCGCCAGTTTTCGGACTTCTTCGGCCACGACAGCGAATCCTTTCCCCTGTTCTCCAGCTCGAGCGGCTTCAATGGCTGCGTTCAACGCCAGCAAGTTTGTCTGTTCCGCAATACCTTTAATTAGTGAAATAATTCCTCCAATTTCCTCTGAACTTTTGGCTAGCTTTTCGATTCGGCTGCCGCTTTCTTCTACTCCTTTGTAGATATTTTCTATTACATTCGTAATATTTTCCAACCCCCGAATACTGCTTTCCGCCAGACCCTTGGCATTGTTTGAGAAGTCTTCGAGCTCGGATGTCATGCTGGAAACATTCGTCAAGGTACGGGACATATTTTCCACGATTTCCCCGGCTTCATTCAGCTGCTCAGCTTGCTGTTGATTGTTGTGTGCATTATCTGTCACAGCCTTGGTAACCTGTTCCAATGTCTCCAGCGTTGTATCCATCTCTGAACGATATTCCTTCTGGGTCTTTGTGACAGCAACTAAATTGCCTTGGATTGCCGACAGCATTTCCCGGTACTTTTGTACCACTTCTGTAATTGCTTCTTGAATCTCTTTTAACTCTTTCGCTTTTACTTGCTCCCATTTTACTTCCTGCCCGTCCCCTGCTTCCCGCAGGACTCTAGAGAAAAATTTCAACGGCTTTAACACCGAGCGGATCACACCAAAAAGGACAAAGAGGAACAACAGTGAAAAGATAAAAATCGCCAGCATGATTTTATATCCAACCCCATTAATCAACTGCTGAAACTCCTGCAATACTTGGTTAGTGGATTCGGCATGCTGGAAATACGGGGCAGCATCTAACAAGGTATATAATACATAACGCACATTTCCATCCGCTTTTACCGGAACATAAGCCTCCACATGATTGTCCTTCAGGAAAATCCGAGTTTTTCCGGAAGAAAAGACTGACTGAACATTTTCGTTTTTTGCAGCCTTTCCTTTTTCCCACAGCGATCGCTGTTCTTTCTTTAATGTTTCCATCAATACGACTTGTTTGGGATCAAACAAATAAATTGCTTTCACTTCTTCCTTCTCTTGGATGTGACGGGCGAGCGACGATTCAAAATTGCTTACATCTAACGCCGATTCGACAATTCCCTTTCCATCAGCGCGGGGAATGGCCATAAACTTGAAAATCTCTCCGGTCTCTGCTTTGATCGTCAAGGTTGAAGGCAGCATCTGCTCTTCACCCGTCAGCAATTTGCGATATCCGTCCCAAATATCAAATAAATTATTCCCTAGTGCCGCTTTCTCTGTAGATGCAACAAAAATTCCATCTCGGTTTGTCAGATAAAAATCTGTCATCCCTGTTCGCTCTGCCAAACGCTTCAAATCTTCGTTATGTAACGTTCTCACCCGATCCTGCTCCTGCAATAAATAGGCTGCATTCAGCATATTTTTCTCCATCGACTGCTCAAGTTCAACTAAATTTCTGGAAATTTGATTCGCAAACGCCTCCACTTCCACCTCTAATTTTGTTTCCGCTTCCTTCCATACTTCATCAGTTATTTCATTCCCTTTTTTCTCTAAAGTGTTTCTTTCCAACCATAATACTAGAAACGTGCTGGACAATAACAAAAAAACAAAACCTGCCATTAAAGCAAAAAGCTTAGCTTTCATAGTCATTCCGTCATATCCTCCTTTTAAATCGACAAATGTAAAAAAACGGCTGTAGGTTTGTTTTTTAGGAAAATTTAAATCTCATATCTAGTTTTTTATTTATTATCATCAGTGGAAAATAAATCCAACGGCTCATCTTGCCGTATCCAATTCCTTTTTGATAATTCTGAATTTTCTCACTTTATATCAGTAAAGCGGTTACAACTTGACCGATTGCCTATCGTTCAACTGCACGATCTCCCCTCGCTTTCGTTTTTAATAAACGGACATTTATTTAGATTTTTTAAATAACTTTCAAATTAATGTATTATTTTACATATGTTTCAAAAAATGTTTCAGGAAAATGATGGATACATTTTTATTAAAGCGAAATGAGGAGGAGAAATCAAGATGATAAATAGAAAATTCCGACAAAAAAACAGAAAAAGGTACAAATATTTTTTTGAAGTATGAGCAGCTCTCTTCTCTGACAAATAAACATAGGATTGGAAAAAAAGAGTTTTTTTGGAATTGAAATAACATATTATTCCAAACATTTTTTAAATTTCCATTTAAGACCATTCAAATGTTGATTTTAAAAGGTTTAATGTGATCTACGTTAAAATTTCTGGAGCATGTTACGATGAATATAAAAGAAAAGGCACATCTATGTCCAAAATGAGTGGAAATGATTTTGTAAGCAATAAAAAAACATACGAAAGAAACGAAGGAGCACTTTGAACCAATAGATCGAGTTTCCAAACAAACAAAGCACCTAAAGCCGATGAACAGTTTGAGCAGTTTAGAAGCCGCGGAAAAAGTCGTGTATTTGACTGTTCCAGATTTTAATGAGAAATGGGCAGGGCGAAAGTAACGAGCATTTGCCGAAGCGCATGAAGCCCTTCAACGAATGTTTGAAGAACGTTATTGTTAACCAAATATTGTAAATAAACAAAATAAGGGAATTCTCCCTTTCCTCACAGGAGACTGAATATTCAGTCTTCTGCGTGGAGGAAATATCCCTCTCAATTCTAAATGCATTTCAGAGATACCCTACCTATCTTACATTACACAAAATTCTTGACAGTACCTCTGATTCCTCTTCTTTTCCTTTGTCGAAATTTTAATTTAGATTTATATAAATACTATGATGGTCTCATATTTTTTCAAAATTACATGTCGTCATTCTTTCAATACATTAAAAAAAATAAACTTATATGGATTTTTTTACTACAAGAATATGGTATGAGTAAGGTTATACATACATAAAAATAAAAAACCATAACCCCTTGTAATATGAAGGATTTATGGTTTATAAACGGAATCGTATGAATATACCGCTATTCTTATTATATAACGAACAAGTTTACTGAGATTTTTCATCTTATTTTTTAATAACTATGTGACCAATTTGTGACCAAAAAAATTAAACTCTTGAGCCTGCGGATGAAGGTTTCCTTTGATTGTATGCTTCACCGGGATTTACTAGGTAACCTAGTAAACACTTAACCATTTAATTCAAGCCCTTCTTTTGCATGTATTATAATCGTATAATTCTCTTCTACATATTTTAGTTGTAGAGTGCCTAATCTATTAAAACATATCCTCCTTTATTTTCCATAAACAATGAAAATTATAACTCTAAAAATTGTATTCTATATAATAAATTAAAAATGTTATTATATTAATGAATTAACTAAGGAGGGATATAATGGATTCAATGTATGAAAATCAAAATATTCGTCTTGAACGTTTTGAAATAATTGGGTTAAACGGAGATAAAGATGTTTCTTTGACTTTTGATAACAATATTAGAATTTTACTAGGTGAAAATGGAACAGGAAAAACTACAATCCTAACGACATTATATTACATATTATCTAGGAAGTTTTATCAACTTAATAATATTGAATTCTCCGAAATTCATTTACACTTATCTTCAAATGAAGTAATAACTTTAGAAAAAGAATGGCTTTCATTAAGTCTGAATGCTGAGGCGAATAGATATTATAAACATCTAGAAAATTACTTAAACGAAGAAGAACTCCATGAAGCATTAAATATAGTATATGGGAAGGGGTCGTTACAAAATTTTAGAAATCAGTATTATGATAAGATTAAAAGCAAAGGTATTCCGTTTGCTCATATAAACAGATTGATTATGCATTTAAGAAGAACAATAGAGGAAAATAATTCCTATAAATATAATGAAAAGATATATAACGTCGATAGAAAAATTAAGGATATATTCAATCAAAAAATACTTTATTTTCCTACATACAGAAGAATAGAAGAAGAGTTAGAAAAATTAGGACTTAACTTACATGAAAATTTATCCAACGAATTTGGAATAATAAATTTTGGTATGGATGATGTTCAAAATATTTTTAACAAAATAAAAAATGATATAAAAGAGGAATCACTTAAAAGTTATTCAAAAGTAACTGGTGATATGATAAAGCATTTAATTTACCCAGAAGAACAATCTTCCCATGAAATAGAAAAAGACGTACTTAAAAATAGTGAAATACTAAAAATTGTATTAGACAGATTTGGTAATGATTTAGATATAGCAGACAAAGAGTATATTTCTAATTTAATAGTTACTGATAAAATCTTTAGAAAAGAATATAATTCATTACTTTTTTACTTAAATAACCTAATAAATAACTATATGAAGCATAAGAAAAGAGACGATTCTATAAAAGAATTTGCAAAGATATGTAACAAATATTTGGTGGATAAGGAAGTAATTTTCAATGAAAGTAATGGAGAATTATTTATTCAGACTATAAAAAAACGAAGAAAAGTTGAATTGAGCCAGCTCTCTTCTGGTGAAAAACAAATTGTATCTATATTATCACGAGTATTTCTAGATTTTAATAATAATTTTATTATTTTATTTGATGAACCAGAACTCTCTCTTTCAATCGAATGGCAAGAAATGCTATTACCAGACATAATAAATTCAGGCAAATGCTCGTTTTTATTTGCAGTAACCCACTCTCCTTTTATTTTTGATAATCAACTCGACAAGTATGCTATGGGAATCAATATGTTTGTAAAGGAGAGATTACAAAATTATGGAGAATAATAATAATGAAAATCTAAGCCGAGACGAAATCCTTAGAAATAAAAGACAAAAAGGCTTAGTTGGATTTCATAAGTTCTTGTTAAAGTATAAACCACATAAAAATATTCCCTACTGTTTTGTAGAGGGAGAAGATGCTAAATATTATGGACCAAGGGTTACAATGGTTTGTCAGAAAGAGCCAGAATTTATCAGATGTAATGGCAAAAAAGGGGTTATAAAAGCATACGAAGAAATAATTAAACATCAAGAATACAACGAGGTGAGATTGTTTTTCTTTGTTGATAGAGACTTCGATGCACCACTTAATAATCCAAAAATTTATGAAACTCCTTGTTATTCTGTAGAAAATTTGTATAGTTCTCCAAATGTACTAGAAAGAATATTAAAGCGTGAATTTAATCTCGAAGAAACAGATGTTGATTTCCAAAATGCTATGGATACCTTTCTTAAGAGACAAAAAGAATTCCATGATAATATTGCTTTATTAAATGCTTGGATTGCTTGTTGCAAAGAATATATGTCTAAAACAAAAAAAGAAATAAAACTACGATTAAATAATTTATCATTTAAAGAACATTTAATTGACGTTTCTTTAGAGAAGGTAACTGCTAAATACACAATAGAAAAAATTGAAAAATTTTTGGAGATACCAGTGAGCATTCCAGCATCTGTTCTCGAAAATAAACTCAAACAAATGAATAGTCATCCCATGAGAGAAATAATCTTTAGAGGAAAGTTTGAAATAGCATTTTTTATATCAATTCTAGATAAATTAGTTGAAGACAGAAATAAAAAAGAAGGAAGAAAGGTTTTCCAAAATAAAGGAAAGGTAAGACTGCCACTGGATGTAAATCCTTTAACAGTACTATCTAGTTATGCAGATGTTCCCGACTGTTTATATGATTATATAGAAAAGCAGTGGCTTATGAAAAGTGAGATACCTAAACAACATACTGCACATAACCCTGTCAAGTAGACAATGAAAAAAAGAGTATATTAAGCTGCGGTCTTTTCTCGATATTCAATTAATATGAATAGAAACGGTAACTTAAAGAACCAAACAAATTTATAAACCCACTCCCTTGTTTAGTATAATTTCGTTTATTGTAAAGTCAAGACAACATTAAGTAATAATTGTAATCGTATCATCTAGGAATTGAGTCAATCCCTATCTTTAGATGTGTTATGGTTACTAAATGAAGCTCAATATGTCAAAAAACTGTAAACCCACTACCTACCTAAAAAAGCACTCACCGATTGATAGCGAGTGCTTAAATCTTTAATAACATTTTGTTGTCTTATGCTATGCTAGCAACATATAACTTATATGTTATATCCAAAGTTGAATGTCCTGCTAACTGCTGAACAGTTTTCACATCCACACTATTCTTTACGACACACTTATAGTAAGGTAGAATTGACATGATATTAACACCAAGTAAAATAACCATCTTCTGGTATAACAACTGCTGGTCTAACGCATTGAATAAGGAACATAGTTCTCCTATTTGGATACTTGGACCCGAATTCTTCAAAAAAATAATCATCTAGTGTATATCCGTCAATTTCTAAATCAATATCAACGTGCCTACGAGAAAAATCTGTATCAGTCATATCTATTTACTTTTCCCTTAATTACAGTAATAGTAAATATGAAAATATCGTTCCATGCCTAATTCTTTTACACTTTGTGCAAGGTTTAGCTCCCTCATATGAACTGGATAAGTATCATATAAAATACTTAGAGCATTTAAACCTGCCATTGATATATTCTCTCCTCGAAATATCATCCTTTTTACGTCTTCAATTGTAAAAATAATCACCAAATTCTCTACAAATAGAATAAAGTTTATCTTGAAGTGTATTCCCTTCTAATTGTACCACGTAAATTATTACCTAGTGAGGCGGCTTTATTTAATATATCCTCTATCTGAATAAACTGCTTATAATATTGGCCACCTTCTACTTCCATCTTTTGTGTTAAGAACTCTCTCGTTTCATTATCGTTTATTTTTGTAGAGTACTGAATGAGCTTCTGTATTATTTTTTTATAACAGTTCTATGTCAATTGTTGGGGTGCACTTGATGTGAAGTGTACCTCTTTTATATGTATGAAAGTTAAATAAGTGAGCATAATACCTTATTTCTAAGTCGTTGAAAGTTGCGAATACCATAAGACATTCGTTTAATGACTTTCATTTTATTGTTAATCCCTTCTAAATAACCGTTAGTGTAGGGATCAATAAACGAATTGATGATTTCTTTCTCCCAGCTTTTAAAGGTTCGTTTCATGTACTGATATTCGTCCAGTCCTGATTCGTCAATCGCTTGATACAGTTGTTCTAAGTTCAACCTTTAATAAAAGGGGATAATATGACTACATATTTATTAACTTTTTTAAAAAATGATACTCCGAATGCCATAAGAGCAAAACTAGATGCAAATAATGATCTTATTATGATGAATATTAAAATATTGCAATATGGATAATACACCTGTAAGTTTTGTAACATAATTCCTGAATCTATATACGATAACTTTTTATAATCTGGTAAACCGAATGTATTATGTCCTTGGATTGGAAAAGCAATAATTGCTAAAATTTCATTTACTAATAATGGTATAAATATTACAAAAAAGCTTACTAGAGTAATCGACATAGCTTTAGCTAAAATATATTTTTCTTTGTGTACCCTTGTATGAATAAAGTTACTTAATCCCCAATTTTTTTCTTCTAGGAATGACACAGAATAAATGATACTTACGGTTAGTGGCAGCAAGATCCCTACTATTGGTGACAAAGGTGTTGCGACAACGTTTGTAAGAATAGTACCAGTTGAAGCAGACATTACCTTAGATAATTCCGATCCATAATATTCTTTACACAAAATAATGTAGTCTAAAAATATTGCACAAAAAACAGCTATAAATGCTATCTTGAACTCTATTCTTTTCATACACTTACTAAGTTCAAGCTTAATTAATTGAATCATGCCATCACCTCAATATTTTACTACTTGCATGGTACAGCTTAAAAAGGTCAGTGTTTTATCATGTCGGCATATTATCTAATAAAAAACATTCTGAGTTTTTATTCGCACGGTATATAAGAAAAAAGGATAAGGGAATCTATTTGTAAGTAGTCCTTATCAAGTTTTCACAAACAAAATTAGACTTTTATCATCCTTCATTTGATGGATTTTTTGAAATTACTTTTTCTTCAATTGATTGAATATATACATTTAAATTTAATAAATATTAAAAGGAGCTGTCCAGAAAGTCAAAATCCATTGAAAACGAAACATCATAAACATTGATATATCAACATTGCTAAAACATTAAAGGGACGTCTATAAGCCGGAAAATCGACTTATTAGACAGCCCCTTTTTAGCATTACTTGTAATTAGAAGTCTATTTATAATAACCAAACCGAATCGATGAAAGTTAATAAAAACATACGGCTAGGATATTATTGACAAGTTGATAATCCAAATACTGTAACTAACACTAGTATTTTTTCTTTAAAATATAATAATAGACTTTAATGGTAAAAATTCTTATAATAGGAAAAAATTATTACCTTATTAAAAAATACTATATCAATATTTTGGAAGTCAATATCTTATTTTTTAATATTTTACAACACGACCAAAAGAAATTAGACAAAACGTGGGCTACTTGCCGTCTGAAGTTCATTTTGCCAATTGAGAGGAAGTTGCCCAAAAAGAAGTTGACGTTCAAAAGAAATGAAAGTAAGCCCCTTTTGCACCTACTTCTATAGCCATCTTAACAGCACGCAGGCAATGACGACGCAAACGACTAATTGTAGACTGCGTTTTCTATTGTCCCAAATAGGATACTGCTTGATCCACCGAAAAGATCTCGACCGTGCAACGTTTTGGATACATATCGGCGATCTTTTCCGCCGATAGTCAAAACATTGGTTACAATGCGAATCTCATGTCCATGGGTGTCACGAAAGATGGCCACTCGATAACGTTTCTTCGAACGGCATTGCTTTGTTCCTAGTTGACATGTTGTTTTCTGAAAGAAAAAAATACAGAGTTTTGCAGTATATCTATATCCAAATTTTGTATAAATATACATATATGCGATCTATCCATCAAGGGCTTGGCATGGATCCTCTGTAGCCATGATTCTTTAGCCAAGCACCAGCTTCAACAGTTTCGGCAAAACCAAAAAAGGTTTTCATGTCCCCCCCTCCATGTAAAGCACCTTGTATATCACTGCGTAAGGATTTTGTAATTCTCTGCACTTTTATTTTGCAAAAACAGAGTTGTGAAAGTGATCCATGATTTCAAGGTTTGTCCTTCCCTCATCAAAATATTTCTTCACAACATCTAATTTATATTCTTTACTGTATGTTTTTTAATTTTTACCTATAAAAATACCCCCTTCTAGTAGACAGTGACATCCCTTTCTTTTTTCTGTCTAACTATAAGGGGATAATATCAAAAATCTGGCCCTTATCTTCCTTTCAACTGTGAATTATAAAACTCAAGTTATCGACAATTATGACGGTTCCGTTACTATCCCTTGAAAGGCTGACTGATATATGGTTCGGATATCTTCTTTATTAAGCTTCATTGGACTTCTTGCGAGCAATCTTTTTTGTTTCACCCCGTCTTCCGTCAATTTTTCGATCGCACTTTCCGGAATGCCGAATTCTCCCAAAGTTGTCGGAATTCCGACATCTGCCACTAATCTTTTTAGTTCCTCGACACATTGATAGGAAGCTTCTTTTTCAGACAAATAGCTTGAATTCTCGCCTAGAGCATTCAATATGTCCACCATTCTTTTTTGGCAGCTTTTTCGGATGTAGCCCATCACATATGGCAATAAAACTGCATTGGAATCGCCATGGGCAATATGAAATTGTCCTCCAAGCGGATAGGCTAAAGCATGTACGCCTGCCACGCCGGCATTAAAAAAAGCTAATCCGGCAATATAGCTGCCGTAACTCATATCAATCCGCGCCTGTTTATCATTTCCGTTTAACACAGCTTTACGGATGGAACGGCTGATCAGTCTCATCGCTTGCAGGGCAAGACCGTCTGTTACCGGATTGGCATTGATTGAGACATATGCTTCCACTGCATGTGTCAATGCATCGATCCCCGTTGCAGCGGTCACTTTCGGCGGGACAGTGACAGTTAGTTCCGGATCAATAATTGCTACATCAGCGAGCAAATAATCATGTGTTACAACATCTTTCGTACTTTCTAAAGATAAGACAGAAATATTAGTGACTTCAGAGCCCGTTCCGGAAGTTGTGGGTATCAAAATTTTGGGGAGACCTTTTTTATCTACTTGATTTGTACCTGTTAAATTTAAATAACTTTCCACTGTTCCTTTATGAACAGACAAGACTGCTGCAAGCTTTGCCAAATCCATTGCGCTTCCTCCGCCTAAACCTATGACGAGATCGAATTTGTTTTCTCTCGTATAGGCGACAAGCTTTTCTCCGATTTGAAACGGAGGCTCTGGTTCGATGTCAGTATATACATCAATGCTGTATCCTTTTTCTTGTAATGGAGATGTGACGCGGTCAACGAGCCCTATGTCATTCAACACCGGATCTGTCACAACAAAAATTTTCTTAGGTTGATATTTTTCAACTTCCGGAACAAGCTGGCTTAACGAACCCCATCCAGTATAACATAAAGGTGTAAAAACTAGCTTTGAATGTGTCATGACTCTCCTCCTTCACACCCTGGAATGTTCTCTTAAAGCATCGACATTTGTGTTCTTTAAAATCGAAATGGACGTTTCCACCCATTTCTTCTATATAAACTCGGGAAATTTTATTCATAATATCCTTCCGTCGATTTTCTGAATCCTTTAAATTGTTCTGCATCATGCCCGAACCATACTTGGGAATTTGTTTCTTTGGCAATCCGGCGAATTCGTTCGACCGTTTTCGCATATCCGAGAGAATCATAAATAATTCCAGGTGGCTTGATTGGCGGCCCGTAGCTTTCTGCCGTATAGATCGCATCAGATGCAAGAATGATGCCGCCAGTTTCAGGAAGGTGTACATGAAGACCAAGCATTCCCCAAGCATGACCGCTGCCAAAGTTTAAAACTTTCACCCCTTCCGCAAGTTCAACATGATCTTCATCCCGATTGATTGTCCTCCATTGAAGATTATTTTTTATCCATGCATCAATATCTGCCCAAATGTATGCCCCTTCTTTTTGGTTGCGGGCATAAGATTGTAATGTGCCGTTAAATTCGTCTTCATGTACGACAACGGTTGCGTTTGTAAACATTTCTAAGCAGCCCGCATGATCGAGATGAAGATGAGATGCCACAACAAATTTAATATCCTCTGGTCTGACCTTTAATTGCTCAAGTCGGTTATGCAAGTAACATTCTTCGCTCGCTGTCCATGGGAACGTTTTTTGCGTCGTTTCAGACCAGCGGCCTGCTGGACCCATGGAATTTGGATTACATGCCGTGTCAAAAAGAATTTTTCCTTCAGGATGGTCAATTAAAACGGTATAAATCGGGAATTCGACAAACTCAGTCTGGACGTTCGGATTGTCAATGGTTGCTGGATTGTGCATCGCAATCATCCAGTTTTTGTCCATTTTCATTCGGCCGTTGTCCATTACATACAGTTTCGGGTGTTTTTTAATAATGTTTGCCATAAAAAACCCTCCTATAATGAAATAGAAAATGTCAATCAAGACATGAGATAATTCTTAAATGACGACATGTAAAAATGTGTTCTTGTTTTTATTTCAACATTCAGCCATTTCTACCACAACATATTCCAAATTCCGTAAGCGCTTTCTTTATACAGTACAAGAAATACTGCTGAAAGAATAGAGGCAGTATATTCTTTTTTTCTATTCATTCATCATTCGTTCTACTTTCCCCCTCCTTATTTTTTGCTCATCAATTTAAATGCAAAATGCATGCCAAAAAAAGCTTCTTACAAACAAAGGGATTTTTAAGCTTCTTTACTGAAAACTGTTGAAAAATTTCACCATAAAAAAGGATTAATAATCGAAATTATCGAAAATATATGGTGAAATTATTCACCAAACGGTTGAAAAAATTCACCAATCAGATGAAAGGTTGTGATTATAATCAAAGCAAACTCTATTAATTCCTTAACTTGGGAAAATATTTTTTCATGCATGCATAACGGAGTAGTTGTCGTCGATCGAAAAGGAAACATTGTTGTGATGAATGCTGCTGCAAAAAAGTTATTGCAAGCGGAAAATGGAAACTGGGAAGGAAAGCATATTCAAGAACTCGTCCCTCACACAAAAATTTTGGAGGTTGTGGAAAGCGGCGATCGTTCAATCGGTCAAAAAATGATACTAGCGGACAGACAATGTATGGTAAACCGGACTCCTCTGTATCAAAACGGCAAGCGCATCGGTGCGATCAGTGTTATTCAAGATATTACTGAAATCGAGCAATATCGCAGCCTACTAACACAGCTTGAGGCGATTATCGAGTTTTCAACTGACGGCCTTTATGTTGTTGACCAAGAAGGGATTACGATCTATGTTAATTCCGCATATGAAGAGATTACAGGTTTTGAACGCACAGAACTGGTCGGAAGGCATATGAGGGATCTGATGACGAATGGTTATATTGACCAGTCAGTATCTCTCTTAGTTTTGGAAAAAAAGAAACAAATTTCCATTATGCAAAAAATAGGAGGCAAAAAAGATGTCATTGTCACCGGAAATCCGGTATTTAATGATCAAGGAGACGTTGAGCTCGTAGTAACGAGCGTAAGGGATATCACACAATTAAATAAACTTAGAAAAGAGTTAGAAAAAGCAAAAAGTATTTCCGAAATAAACCAAAACCGTTTTTCGGCTCATGTGAACGGATCAGAACAAATGTTTATATGCAACAGCAAAAAAATGAAAAACATTTATGTGAAAGTAAAACAAGTGGCGCCTTTTCCAACAAGCGTCCTTTTAACAGGCCCTTCCGGAACAGGAAAAGAGGTGATCGCCAATTTTATCCATCATCACAGCCAACGGAAACAAAAGCCGTTTATTAAAGTGAATTGCGGGGCCATTCCTGAACATCTGCTTGAATCTGAACTATTCGGCTATGAAAAAGGTGCATTTACTGGTGCGAATAAAGAGGGGAAAATTGGTCTGCTTGAATTGGCGGACGGCGGAACCGTTATGCTTGACGAAGTAGGAGAAATGCCTCTCTCTTTGCAGGTAAAGTTATTACGAGTATTGCAAGAAAAGCAAATTCAGCGAATAGGAGGCAGGGAGCCAATTAAGCTTGATATTCGATTTATTTCTGCAACGAACAAAGATTTAAAGCAACTTGTTTCAGAAGGAAAATTTCGTGAGGATCTTTATTACCGTCTGCATGTTGTTGAAATAACTGTTCCGCCCTTATCTGAACGCCAAGAAGATATATCACCGCTTATTGATCATTTCTTTTCATACTTTTGCAAGCTTTACCATGTCGATAAAACATTGTCAAAAGAAACTAAGAAGGCTTTAACGAGCTACCATTGGCCAGGAAACGTCCGAGAATTGAAAAATTTAATAGAAAGCATGATCGTATCGGTTCCCTCTCAATTGATCGAACCGCACCATCTTCCTTTGCACATTCATGATCAAAAAGACGGTGAAGAAGCTTTGACGCTGAAACAGCGCGTGGAAAAATTTGAACAGCGAATTGTAAAAGATGTGATCAAAAAACATCCATCACTACGGATTGCGGCAAAAGAACTCGGCATCGACCATTCCACATTAGTCAAAAAGTTAAAGAGATGGGGTTTAGATCCAAAAAAAGCAAACATATAAACAATCTCGATTTCTGCTCATCTAAAGATTTTATTCTGTTGTGCCGGAGAAAAATAATTTGCAGTTGCCTTATCAAAAGAAGCGTCCTCATTTTTTTCAAACGCTCTATATTAAAGAAGTAGAATTTTTACATGGGGTGTCTCATAAGTCAATTTTCGACTTTGAGGTTCCCTTTTAAAAGACTTGTATCGCTTGTTGGATCATCACGAGAAATACCGCTTAAAAACGGTTTAAAGACGCCGACATCCATTCCCTTCTCTTTTAATACAGCTGCTAGTCCGCAAGCTATTATCGTTTTTCCAACACCAGTATCAGTTCCTGTTACAAAAAAACCTTTCATTTGATCATATTCAACTCTTTTCCGATTAATTTAAATGCATGCAACAAATAATCTATCTCCTTTAAGCTATGGTCCGCGGTCACCGTTAACCGAATTCTGCTTTCTCCGATAGGTACAGTCGGCGGTCGAATCGCCGGGGCATATATTCCTTTTTCTTGTAATCTTTTTGCAAATAGGACAGCCTTATGAGCATCTCCGATCAATACAGGAATAATTGGTGTATGATCTCCCTTCACGGTGTACCCCATTTCTTGTAAACTAGTTTTTATTCGTTTTGCTTTTATAAGCAATTGCTGTCGTTTTTCTTTACTATGTTCGATGATTTCCAATGCTGTATATGAAGCTGCACAAATAGATGGTGATAGTGCGGTTTGAAAGATAAAGGTTCTGGCATGATTTCGCAAAAAGTCAATGAAAACCTTCGATCCAGAAACGACCCCGCCTTCCGTTCCAACCGCTTTACTTAAAGCGCTAATCACTACATCCGGAAAGACGTGAAAAAATTCACTTGTTCCCCTGCCGTTTTCTCCTAAAACTCCTGTTGCGTGTGCGTCATCCACAATGACAAATGCATGATAACGTTGAGCAAGTGACATGATTTTATCTAAAGGCGCAATGGTACCATCCATACTAAAGACACCATCTGTGACAATAAAGCGTCGCCGTGATGAATTTGTTTCTTTTAATTTCTTTTCCAAATCTTCCATATCTACATGGTTATAAATGACGGTATCCGCTTGTGAGAGACGGCATCCATCGATAATACTCGCATGGTTTAATTGATCGCTAAAAATAACATCACCTTTTTCAGGCAATGAAGTAAGCACGCCGATATTCGCCAAATAACCGCTTGAAAACAGCAAGGCACTTTCAGTCTGTTTGAAATCTGCAAATCTTTTTTCAAGCTTTTGATGCCACTGCGTATTGCCTGTCGTTAGCCTCGAGCCGCTGCTCCCAACCCCAAACTCGTGCAATGCCTTTTCTGCTGCAAGAATCAAGCGTGAATCATTGGCCAAGCCCAGATAGTTGTTTGAGGAAAATACTATGTACTTTTGGCCATCTACGTACATTTCGGGACTAGGTGCAGTATTCATTGTTCTAAGCGTCCGATACAAGCCGGATTCCTTTGTCTTCGCTAAACGGTCGTTTAACCATCCATAAAAGTTCAACGCTTGTCACCTCATTATGTCTTTAAAAAGCAAAACCTCTTTTTCTGTTACCCGTGACAATTGCATCTTTCATCCTTGGACCATTGATTCAATTGTTGCGCAATTTCCTGATGCTTTTCCTTAAGCAGTTGTTCAAGTATGTTTAAGCATTCATCACGACAATGTTTCGGATCGCCGCTTTTTGACCGATAAACGTAAGGAATAGGTGCCTTAAAATTTTCAAACATTAATGACCCATATACTTGATGATAAAGCTGGATGGAACCGACACTTATGGCGCCGACCGTATCCTCATGATAGCCGTTTTGCATTGTAATAAACTTTTGTTTCTCTGTCTTATTGATATTTTTCCAATATTGAAACGCCATCTTAAGAGCAATTTCCATCGCTTCAGCTCCGCTATCTGAATAAAAAACACGCGTCAGCTTTTCAGGACTTATTTGAATGAGCTTTTCCGCGAGCTCTGTTGCTGGAACATTTGTCATGCCTAACAATGTGGAGTGGCCATTTTTTCGAGCTTTTTTTTAATTGCTTCGTCCAGTTCTTTTTTACGATGACCATGTACGTTAGTCAAACGGAAGAAAAGCCGTCATATATTCTTTTCCTTCAATATCTTTAACTTTCATTCCTTGGCCGCTTTCAATTATTAAAGGATGATCATCATCTGTGTAAAAGGTAGTCATAGATATTTTTTACTTTTTTCGATTAATTGTTGTTTCATTTCTCTACCTCCCAATGAATAAAGACTGGCTGTTTTTCTAAATAGTGAATATAGGCATTCAGATCTTTCCTGCAATCAACAAAAAAGATGCGGCAGCCGCGTTCATCTCCATATTCTTTTAGGTTTGTAATACGTTGATACCCCAGCTTTTTACTTGCAACATAGCCAGTAGTATATTCAGGATCGTCTGACCAACATAGTTCAGCGATGGTAGCCGGATGCGCACACACCTTTGTGGCAATCACAAGTGCTTCCCTGATTCTTGTACTCTTGGGCACATGAAAATAGTCTGCCCAATGTTCAAAATTCGTCTTCATCCAATCGATTCTTGAAACACGCACTCCCTTTTCCTGCCTATCATCAATACGTTTTCCTGAATGAACATCAATTAATATAGCGCCTCTCATTCCTGAATATTTCGTCCATTCTGTAAATGCTTTTTCAATAACCTGTCTTTCGATACCGACTTTCTCCAAAAGCAGCCTAGACAACTTTCGCCCTTTCTCTACTGTATCTGCCTCATTTGTGTCAATATGTAATGGTTGAATTCGTTTAATCGGTTCGTGAATAGATTCAAATTGAATTTGCATAAAATCCGGAGTACCTCTTGAGTGATGAAGTCCCTTTTCTAATAAAGCATTTACTGAATTTTTTAAATCACTATAGGTTGAAAGCAGTTCTCCACCAGATATATGTTTTCCGCCATGTTCATGAGGTCCATTCTTGGCAGCTCTCATTCTGACACTATAATACCTTTCCTCTTCCATTCGTTGGCCTCCTGCCTCCGTCATTTGTTTTTGTCAAAGAAATTCCTTCAAAATTCATTAAACTAATTAAAAAGCTATTTCTAATTTTTCAACCTACAATCTTTTGTTTTATGTTAACTTTTAAAATAAAATAGTTAACAATTAAATGATAAAATTGTTATCTATTAATGTCAATTGGTTAACTAAAATACGCACTCAAAATGGCAGCCAGTCTCGGGTGAAAGGAGCTTTTATTGAAGATAAGCGGTTAAGCTGAGTAGGAATGCTTTGCAAAATGTTTTTATCTTAAAAAATGCCGTCTAAAAGGATATGATTATTCCTCGCTTTTCCCATTCATTATCAGTTCAATGCCGATTTGAAAAAAATAATGTGGTCTTCGTTGAAATGGCTGGAACATGTTATAATGAGAAAGAATAAAAATGAAGAAATTTGGGCCCATCTTATAGCTAAGATGATTTTACAAGCGTTGAAGGAATTAGCGGAGCAACTAAAAAATCATACGGGAAACAAGGCAGCGCTTTGAACAAATCGATTAACGTTTTAAATCAAATGGACCAACGATTTGAACAAGTTGATCAACAGTTTGAACTAACAAAGCAGCAATTGACCGAAATAAATGAGCGGTTGGACCAAGTCGAAAAAAAGATTACCCAGATGGACAAACAACTCAATGATATAGCATCCGGTCTTTCTCTAAAAAATGACAAACCAACTGTTGCACAAACAACGGGTATTGTTGGCATTCAATTGAACAATTCAAGGATTCGTTCGTTATTCTATCAATCTAAATTATATGAACAGGAAAAAGCGGACTTTTAAAAAATCGATTCCAATTCAACTCGTAGTTAAAAAGAATCTAGTTCAGCAAATTGTTCTTCTGAAATGACCTGAAACCCGTTTCTCTTTAGTAAAGCAGCTGTTACCCCACTTCCAAACATTTTCTTTCCAGTAAATTCGCCGTTATAAATCATTGAACTGCCGCAGGACGGACTATTCTCTTTGAGAACTACTAATGTTGCTTTTATTTCTTTTGCTTTTTTTAAAGCCGCATAAGCGCCCTTTATGTAAAGCTCTGTCACATCGTTGCCTGACCGATCCACTACTTTCGCCTTTCCATCCAGTACATCCTCCCCGTTTCCACCGATGATCTCTGCAGGTTCTCTAGGAGTCGAAAATCCGCCTAATATTTCAGGACAAACCATTTCGGCTTTCTTCTCCTGAACTAATTTCCATATTTTATTATGTAAACAATGCGTCCCATTATACCTCACTTCTAACCCCGCTAAACAGGAGCTTACTAATATCATCAAATCACCTCTTTTGCAATTAATTTTCTTATGTTATACCTATTACAATTATAAATTGCTATATCGGAACAAATTTTTTGGCTAACGGCTTCACTAATGAAAATGACCCAATTATGATATCTTCTTCAGTTCTATTATATACCAAATGATGTTGTTTCGATATGTAACTTCAATATACGTATCTAATTTTGGAATTGCTATTACTAATTACTAACATACTAACTATAGAAAACTTTCGTAAATTTTTACCGCTTTTCTCTTTTTTCCGATAGTTTGCACATAGTTTCAAATGTCGAGACATACAGCCCAGTTAAAATTTATGTGTAAATTTTTACATCCTGCTAAACGAACCTAGATCTCAGGCAAATAAAACTGCTTCCTTTTTGCACAAAGCTAAGGCTTTATTAGTCATTCTGACCTCTTTTAATAATCTCCCGTTTCTTCCTCCGCAATGTTTAGATTAATAATTTTCTGATCAAAAATTTGAAATAGAGTTCAATATTAAGGGCTCTCTTGTTTAACAATCTAGAACATAATTCGTAATGAGTCAGGTATCGATTTAATTATTTTGAACAAAACTTGTCAGTTTGACGCATTCTTGAATTTTTCAAAGCGCTGATCGAAATTTCCTAAAATATCCGAAACATAAACAATATAAGCAAACGGTGCCTTCTTCTGCTGTTAGCATTGACGTTTGAAGCAGCTTCTTTGTTTTGGAATAATCCGACAAAAAATGTTGTTAAATGAAAAATCAAATAATTTTACACCATGCTAAAATAATCGGAATTTTCAAACCCTTAATCTTAAAACTATAATGAAAGCGCAATCAAATTTAACAAATAAGGGAGGAAATATAATGCAAAAAATCGGAAAACAACGAAACGGAAAAGTAAAGCTTCCGAAAGGAAAAAGAGTAGCAGTAAACATTGGGTGTGACTTTGATGCACAATCCATCTGGATCGGTTCTTTTAACCTCACTTCTCCTGCCTACATGTCACGTGGTGAGTTCGGCGCTGAAGTTGGTGCCCCAAGATTGTTAAAACTGTTTGACAAATACGGCATCAAAACAACTTGGTTTATTCCAGGTCATACTGTGGATACATTCACTGACATTTGCAAAGAGGTAGCGGCTCGTGGCCATGAAATTGGCCATCACGGGTATGTTCATGAAAATCCTACCACAATGAGCTATGAAGAAGAAGACAAAATCATGCAAATGGGGTTGGAATCCCTCGCCAAAATCGGCGTGAAACCGCGTGGCTACAGATCTCCTTATTGGGATTTTAGTCCAAATACATTGAGCATTTTAGAAAAATATGGGTTTAAATACGATAGCAGTTTGATGGGAAATGATCTTCATCCTTACTGGCCGAGACCGGTAGAAGTAAACGCTGATAAAGCGAACGTTTTCTTGAAAGAAAGCACCATATTGGAAATCCCTGTTTCTTGGTACCTCGATGATTTTCCACAAGTAGAATATATAACAGGTATACAAGAAGGGCAAAGACCTGCCCAAGATATTTTTGAGCGTTGGGCATCCATTTTCGATTATGCATGTGATCAAGAAGAAGGGGCTTGTTTCGTGTTGACGACACACCCACAAACAATCGGACGAGCACATATGATCCAAATGTTAGAAAAATTGATTCAATATATGGAATCCCGCGGTGCATGGTTTGCGACTCTCGGTGAAATCTATGACAACTTCTACGAAGAATAATATACTTCGCTCATAAAAGATACATTCCGTACACACTTACATCCTCCGTAAAATAAATCAATTTAGATTACGGAGGATCATTTACAAAATTAATTCTTGGAGGAAAAAAATGAGAAAAGTAACCATATCCGCTTGCCAGTTTCGTGTAGAACGAACAAAAAGTTTTGATGATTTTAAAAATCAAGTTGTTGAATTGATCGAGCAAGTTCCACAGCAATCCGACTATGTGATCTTTCCCGAACTATTTACCGTCGGTTTGCTGACCAGCTTTCCAGACAGCGAAAAATTAACAGCAAGAGATCTTATTTTGATTGACAAATACACTGATGATTATAAACAACTCTTTATCGAGTTGGCGGTAGAAAAAAAGCAGGTAATCATTGGTGGATCACACTTGGAGCGAAGAGACGACAAGTATTACAACATTGCCTATATTTTTAAACCAGACGGTACCTATATTGAACACAAAAAAACTCATATTTTTCCTTCGGAAAGCGACTGGAAAACCTCAGAAGGCGATGAATTAGCAGTTTTCGAGATTGGCCCTGCCAAAATTGCACTTGCTGTTTGTTATGAGGCTGAAATTCCGGAAATTTCAAGAATCTACAGCATTAATGGTGCAGAAATTATCTTCTGTCCTTCCTATACATTTACGGAGCATGGTTTTTGGCGTGTTCGTCATTGTGCACAAGCTCGATGCATCGAGAATCAAGTGTATTTCGTGCACTGTCCAACTGTTGGTGAGCCGGGTACACCTTTACCGAATGGATTTGGAAGAGCGTCGATCTTGAGCCCTTGCGATTCGGCTTGGTCTCCAAACGGTATCGTTTCTGAAGGAGAAACCAACAAAAATATGGTCGTGACAGGAACTGTAGATATAGATGAATTGTATGTAAATAGAAAAACCGGTGCTGCTACTACGTTCGTTGACCGTACCCGAAGAGAAAATATTTACACTAAATATGAACCTTACAGATCATATAACCGAAAAAAATAACGAAAAAATGCGTACCTTTCGGGGTATGCATTTTTTCGTTATAGAACGAATGCAGTATATTAATATTTTTTAAAATTCTCAATGTCCTTTCGAACGGTTAAATACGTTGTTACTTGATAGATGTATTGAAACAACCGAGTGTAAAAAATTGTTGCTTGCACTTGATACACAATCTTTGTTACGATATATTTCCTTTAATTTTGTATCAGGAAGAAGTCACCCCATTCAAGATATATAATCTTCCAGTTCACTTGAAGAAGGAATTTCTCGAATAATCCATAGTGGAATAAGTGCTAACGGCAATAAAATGATACCAGAAAACGAAATGGCTGTGTAATAGTCGTTTGCTTCAATAATATGAGGTGCCAAATAACTGATGACAGCCCAGCCAAGCCAGCAAGAAGCGGAACCGATCGATGAACCAGTGCCCCTGGCTCTTGTAGGGAAAGCTTCTGTAAAAATTCTTGGAATGGTTCCCCATATGCCCGCGCCAAAAAAGTTCCATAACAAATAGGCAGGCAAAAAAGCATTGAATGTTTGAGCAAAAAATGTCATCCAAATGGTCAGTGGTATGGAAATGACAATAAATAACAGGTTGGCAAACCTGATGCCAATAATCCCGCTGAGCCATCCGCAACAAACAAAACCTAACATGCTAACTAAGCTTCCCGCCCCTACAGTCCATATTGCTTCATTCCAATTTAATTCAAACGCATAATTCATCCAATAGGGAGCAAACCAGATTAACAAACCATATGCAATCACAACAAGATTCATATATACCCAGATTAATAGGGTATTTTTGAGTAACTCCCCTTTCATTAGCTGCAAATACGTAAATTTTAGAACCTCTTCTTTATTTATTTTAAATCTGTTTTGGCTCACAATTTCCTTTGTTTCGGCAGTATATGATTTAATACTTTGTCTAAATTTAACCAATTCCTTGAATCTAACAGGTTCTTTGATATACAAACGGACGACTATAACTAGAAATGCAGGAATAGATGCGAGATAAAAAGCACTTCTCCACCCCCATTCTGGTACAACGTATATTGACAAAAGGGTAGAAATTGCTGTCCCGGCAGGCCAACCCGCTGCCATAATCCCGACGATCCACCCCCGATGCTTGGCAGAAACTGATTCAATTAAAATAGTGGCGCCCACCGCATATTCTGCAAAAGCACTTCCGGTTGCAAGAATTCTGAAAATAGTCAGTGATTCGAAATTCCAAGATAAACCAGTCAAAAAGGTGCCAATCGACACCAAAAATAAAATCCATTGAAAAACTACTTTTCTTCCGAAGTAATCCATCAAAGGACCTACCACAATATTGAACACAATAGCTACAATGAATCCAGCCGCAACAATAATGCCAAATTCAGTTAAAGAAAAGTCAAACTCCTCCATTAAATGTGGAGCCACGAAGAAAAATATGGAGGTATCCATCGCGGAAATTGTCCATCCGATAAATGCTATTAATGTTACAAACATGCTATAACCTTGAATATCATTCTTCACTTATAATACCTCCGTACTATTTCCATCTTATGTGTTCAATTCTCTGAATTGAATCGGTGTTAAAGACACCTCTTTTTTAAATACTTTGATAAAGTATTTTACATCGTTAAAGCCGACTGCCTTACTGATCTCATATAAGTTCAGTTTAGTTTGAATTAAAAGCTTCTTTGCCTCCTCAATTCTTTTTTTGGCAATGTAGGAGGTGAAATTGATTCCGGTCTCTTTTTTAAACAACCAACTGAGATACGATGGCGAAAGTTCCAAATACTCTGCTACCATATCTAGGGACAGTGAAGAATTGTGATAGTTTTGCTCAATAAATATTTTTACTTGAAGGGAATAATCTTTGGAATATTTGTCCCACTTGTATAGAATATAGTCGATCAGTGGATCAAAAAATATTGTTTTCCACCTATACAAGTCATCCCATTGAGAAATCGACTTGAATTCCTGTAACCATGCTTTATTCTGATCGAGCCTATTATCAATGTTGAAATATTTGGATATCTCTATATAAAGCTGAAACAGGATAAACCAATGTGCTTCCAAAGTTTGATTGTTGTCCAAAATTTCGTTCAAATGCTGAGTAAACACTCTTTTCTCTCCCTGTTTCAATGCCAAGAGCAATTTACTTTCATCCTCAATGTTTAAAAAAACATGATTTGACACATTCTTTTCGTCTTCTCGATAATATTTTAGATTCTGAATAGCTTCTTTATATGCATGTTCAACGGAAAGATCCTCGCCTTCATGTATTTGACTCACGCCACAAGGATAACGCTTCTGCAATTGTTTTATGTTTGTTTTTATAATGTTTATTAACGCCTCTGAGGAATCTTCATAGACTACGTAGATATGTTGGGAACCCATACGTAAAAGAAAATTCCTGCCAATGTTTTTCAGTTCCTCATTCGAAATAGGGACTAAGGAGAAAATAAACAAATAATATTTGCAAGGAAACACTACATCAGCATCCATATGTTTTTCTCTATTAGAGATTCGCTCATAAATATAATTTTTCAACTGGATTATACTAATGTTTTCTCGCTCCTGCCTTTCTCTTTCAATCTGATTCTTGATGTTTTCAATGGTTGTTTTCAGCTCTTCCGGATCGATCGGCTTTAATATATAATTGGAAACGCCGTATTTGATCGCTCTTTTGGCATAATCGAAATCGTTGTAACCGGAAATAATAATAATTTTGGGATAAGATGTCATTTCCTTGTTCAATTGTTCCAGCATGGACAAACCATCCATGACAGGCATTCTGATGTCCGTGATAATGATATCAGGTTTATATAGTTTGATGAGATCCAAAGCGATTTTCCCATTTCTTGCGTTTCCAACTATTTGAATATTGTATTGCTGCCATGGCAGCATCTTCTCTATTCCTTTGCTAATCCAAGGCTCATCTTCCACAGTCAACATGCGCAGCATATCAACCACTCTCCTCTTCCTGCTGTTTACGATTACGAATAGGTATCGTGATCACCGCGCATAGTCCATGCGGTGAAATATTGTGATACTGAAGGCCGTATTCTTCCCCATAAGCAATTTTCAAACGATTGTTTACATTGAAAATTCCGATTCGGTTACTTTCTTTATTGGTTGGAGGGTGTTTATTATCCAAAGTAAACGTTTTCAGTTCCTCGTTTAGCTTTTGCAACTTTTCTTCCGGAATACCTGGTCCATTATCGGAAATGCTGATGACAATGTGCTTGTTTTCATTGATTTTGCCTTCAATTCGAATCATTCCTTTATCAGTTAAATTTTTGAACCCATGGATGAAACAGTTTTCAACGATCGGTTGGAGAACAAATTTGATGATTTTGTATTCTAGAATTTGTGGATCGATTTGTCGTTCACATTCTATAAAACCGTCAAATCGTATTAATTGAACATTTAGATAATTGTCCATGTGATCCAACTCGTCTTTGATTAATACTTCTTCAGTATCCTGCATCATATTGTACCGGAACATTTTCGATAACGACCTAGAAATTTGGGCAATTAGCGGAACATTATGAATAATGGCCAACGAATTAATTGTTTCCAATGCATTATGAAGAAAATGCGGATTGATTTGTGACTGCAATGCCTTGAATTTTGCTTGATTCGTTAATGAGATTAATTGATACTGAATCCTCGCTTGTTCCTTTAATTTTAACATGATTTTATGAAAGCTTATTTCAATATCCCATATTTCATCTCTGATCATTACATCTCGATCAAACGAGTGATTAAAATCCCCATTTTCTATCGCCTTGATTTCTTTTCTGAGAGAACGAATGGGGGAAGTCACATGTAATGAAATGAGTATAATTGAAAATATGCTGACCACAATGCTGCTGATAATGATATAAACCATTAATTTTTTGTTATTTTCATTTTTTTCTAATATTTTAGATACCTCAGTCACGCTAATTACAGAAAGATTCGTCTCCGGATCATGGTTATAAATCACGAGCATATTTCGGCCACTTTCTTTGAACGTAAAATTCCCACTGACTTTGCCGTTGACAGATTCATTGTTTTTCACTGTTTCAAGCAAACTATTATCATTTTTCCACGAGTTTGCAGAATAGACAATTTTCCCGTGGTCCGTGATTATCAGATCGGCAGGCACATTGAAGTCAACTCCTTGAAGGAATTCCTGCAACAATCCTGATTCGATAATAGAAAACCCATGACTAGTGGATTCAACATTTTTTTTGAAAAGTGCTAAAGAGCGATTCAGCTGCTTAATTATTTTCGTCTGAGACTCAACAGTATTGTTGTAAAATTTTGTTGTCCAAATTTGATAAATTAATAGATCACATATAACAAGGGGAAAAATGGTGAGAATGAAATAAAGTACGATATATTTATATTTGATACTGAAGTACACGGAGCGCCCCCCTTTAAAGAATATCAAATTTCTCTTTTTATGAATGTTTTTCATTTCCGTATTCATGGGAAGTGAATCGATATAGATTTTGAATCTTAAGATATCTTTTTCCCAGCCCGTTGCTACGTCTACCAGTGTTACTTTTAACTTTAAACATTTGGTCCATGAGCAATCAACAGGGAATATAAGAAATGTTGCTACATCCATCAAATAAGATACATTCAATAAGATATACAGTAAAAAAAGCTATTAAACTTTCATTAAAAAAAAGATAAGAACCACCATTAGAAAAAAATATATTTTCGTTTAATTTTACAATTGATATATCAAAATTCAATGAATTTTCGGTTTTAATTTATCGGTTGTCATATTCGAACCTTTATAAGATTACAACAAACAAGCTGCGTTACAGACTGCTTATTTACTAATAAATGATAGCACCCCACTCATATGTATACAATTTATTATCATAATACTTAAACCATTAAGTCCATTTTCAAATTGAGGCTTTTGATCGTCCTTTTGGTAATATTTTTGATGAAAAATGTAGAGATCGCTTGTTGTTAAAGAGGAATGTAAGGAGAATGCAAAAACTAAAATAGAGTTTTTACATTGAAATTGAAAGAGAGCCGTGTAAAATATTACAGGCTCTCTATTTTCTGACAACAGCTGACAAAAATCAATTACTACTGTTTTTAAAATGTTTTTTGCGGATGTTCCATTTATTCATTTTTCGGTATAATGTGCTACGAGTTACACCAAGTATTTTCGCAGCTTCCGTCATATTTTTTGTTTCTTGGAGAACTTGCTCGATCATTTGTTTTTCCAAAGACTTTAGATTGCCAACTACATGAGATTGTTTTATTGTACTGGAGCTTTGGAAGTCTTCAGGCAAGTGCATAGGACAGATTTTCGTCTCATGAATTGCTAAAAGAAATGCCCTTTCCATCACGTTTTTCAGTTCACGAATGTTTCCTGGCCAATAATAGGACTGAAGCATTTGCAATGCGGAATCGCATAACTCTAGTGGTCCTTTTCCATAATACTGATGAAACTGGCGCAAAAATTGTGCAGATAAATAAGGGATATCTTCTAATCGGTGTCTAAGCGGAGGAATCTGAATAGTAAATACATTTAATCGATAATACAGGTCGGAACGGAAAGAACCTTGGTAAGCAATCTCCTCTTTTAGATTGCGGTTTGTTGCAGCAATGACCCTTACATTAACTGGACGTTCTTTATAGTCACCTATGCGAACGACTTTTCGCTCCTCCAACACTCTAAGAAGGCTTACTTGCAATTCTAATGGCATCTCTCCAATTTCATCAAGAAACAATGTGCCCCCGTTGGCAGCTTCAAACTTCCCAACGCTTCCACCCTTTTTTGAACCAGTAAATGCTCCTTCCACATATCCAAATAACTCACTGGCAATCAGTTCTCTTGGAATAGCACCGGCATTCAAAGCAATAAACGGTCCATTTCGGCGAGGGCTTTGCTCATGAATCGTTCTTGCCAAAACTTCTTTACCAGTTCCTGTTTCCCCAAATATCAATACATTGGCGTCAAATTGTGAGGAGATCGAAGCAATGCGGAGCTCTTTTTGAAAGGCCGGATTGTAAGTTGCTATTTTTCCAAAATGGTATTTTTCATTTGACTGCTGAATAGCTTGTCCTGATCTTTTCTTTATAAAAATCAAAAAAGCGTTGTACGGCATTCTCATTTTCCTTTTCATTACTTCATAACCAATATCCAATAGGTTCGCTTCATCGAAAAGATCACCGGATTTAGCTTTCGTTATTTCAAAAGCATGGGGATTCACGTATAGTATCTTATCACTTTGGTCAACGGCGATAATTCCATCAGATACCTCTTTCCCTATTTCTTCGACTAAACCTTTCCATATATCTTCTTCATCTACAGAATCAAAAAGCGTATTTGTTAAAAGCGGTCTAGCAAAAATTTGTTTTTCCGAGCTCCAAACAATCTCAAACTGTCCATTTTCCTTTGCTTTTCCAATCCTCATTTCTCTTGACACATGATGATTAGATTCTATTTTAATTTTTCCACTCGGTGATGAAAACTCTTTCTCATATAAATATTTTGTGATTTTTTTTCTTTCTGTAGATTGTAAATGACATATCGCGTCTAATACTATTTGAACCCCTATATAAGTACTGCACATAACCGAGGAAATAACAGTATCCAAACCATATTTTTCTTTCATGCCTTTTACAAGTAAATCGTTTTCAGGAATATCTAATGACTGGAAATAACTAAAACAACTGTAATGACCAGCTGCATATTTTGGCTCCATTGCTTGTATCTCCAGCTCTGTTGTAATTGGGCTGATAATAGGCATTTCCTCAGGATTGAATCCTAATTCATAATACATTTTATAAAAAGGTAATATACTTTCCCCGACAAGCGTAGACAATATTGCATTGGAAGAAGAATGTTTAATCTCTTCCAAATAAGTCGAGAACTCTTTATGCCCTAATGGAACATATTTTTCCCCAATCACTTTCCCGTCCAATTCATATAACATCTCTCTAATTTGTTGATTCGTATATCTAGGGTAAACATAATCGTTTCCAATTAGGTAAACTTTTTTGCCAAATTGTTCAATCGTAAATTTAAGCAGTGAAGTGATTTGTTGATTGGGAATTTCTCCAACATAGAAAACATTTGGATGAATCTCCTGTCCTTCATAAAGCGCCGGATATATTAAAAGGCAATCGTATTGTTCAAGAACAGGTAAAATAGCTTTCCGGCATGCGGACGTATAGCATCCTACAAAAACTTTTATCCCTGAACACGCCATATCTAATGCTTGTCTATAGCTTTCAATTGGATCGGAACGAATGTCTCTTGCTTCAAAGGTAAAGGTAATATTTGATTTACTGTTGTCTTTTTGGAATTTTTCAAGAGCATACACAGCTGCTCGATATTGACCAATTTCTGTCAAGGAAGTGATGCCCGTTAATGAAAATAAAAAGCCGATGCAAATATTCATATAAATCCCTCTTTTGTATCAATTTGCGACAATGTATAAAAATTAAACATGCCTATTTCACTTTAATCTTATTATAAAATTCATAACATTTCAAATATTTCATCAATAATAATGTCGCAAAAGTGAAATCCTCCCTTTCCCTCCTATACTAAAAATAAAGCATTTATAAATTTGGCATATTTCTTGCAGTAGATATAAGCGAGAAAGCAGGAAACAAAACAATAGGCTACGTTTCCAGCTTTACATTCAATTATAGAAAGGAGTAATGAAAAATGAGACATGGGGATATCTCAAGCAGCCATGACACAGTTGGTATAGCAGTGGTCAATTACAAAATGCCTCGTCTTCACACAAAGAATGAGGTATTAGATAACTGTCGCAAAATAGCAGACATGATTGTAGGAATCAAAAAGGGACTTCCTGGTATGGACTTAATCGTTTTTCCAGAGTACAGCACTCATGGAATTATGTATGATGAACAAGAAATGTACGATACTGCCTCTTCCATTCCTGGAGAAGAGACTGCAATATTTGCCCAAGCATGTCGTGCTGCTAACACTTGGGGGGTATTTTCTTTAACAGGTGAAAGACATGAAGATCATCCCAATAAAGCTCCTTATAACACCTTGATTTTAATGAACAATAAAGGAGAAATTGTACAAAAATATCGAAAAATTATTCCTTGGTGTCCAATTGAAGCGTGGTATCCAGGAGACACAACTTATGTAGTAGAAGGACCAAAAGGAATAAAAATAAGCTTAATTGTCTGCGACGATGGGAACTATCCGGAAATTTGGCGTGATTGCGCCATGAAAGGCGCTGAACTTATTGTGAGATGCCAAGGCTATATGTATCCTTCAAAAGAACAGCAAATCATTATGGCAAAGGCTATGGCATGGGCAAATAATACGTATGTAGCTGTTGCGAATGCATCTGGATTCGACGGCGTCTATTCTTACTTTGGCCATTCAGCTATTGTTGGTTTTGATGGCCGTACATTAGGGGAATGCGGAACAGAAGAAAACGGAATCCAATACGCGGAACTGTCGATTTCGCAAATCCGTGATTTCCGCAAAAATTCGCAATCACAAAACCACTTATTTAAACTGCTTCACCGTGGGTATACCGGTTTAATTCAATCGGGAGATGACGGCCGTGGTTTAGCAGAGTGTCCATTTGATTTTTACCGCACCTGGGTGCTTGATGCAGAGAAGGCTCGTGAAAATGTAGAAAAGATTACACGTTCTACAGTGGGAACTGCGGAATGTCCGATAGAAGGAATCCCTCATGAAGAAATAGAGAAAACAACTGGAAAATGATCTTGAATAAGAAAGAGAAGAGGTCAGGTTCTAGGACTTGACCTCCTGATCGCCAATCAGGAGATGATGCTATGACATTTATAACATCTAAATTAAAGGATTTAAATGAGAATCGCCAGCAAAATTCTATATCATCTGATAACCATTCAGAAACTTTTAATCCTTCTTCTCCCTTAGTGACCCGATTTCGTTTTGAAGTCAACGAAGTAATTCAGCACATACGTTCAAAAATTTGGGGACAAGATGAAGTGTTAGCAGGTATAGAAGAAATGTTAAATATAATTTGGACGGATATTACAGAAGAAAACCGCCCTTTGTATGTAGCCTTATTTCTGGGGCCTACAGGGGTGGGAAAAACAGAAATCGTTCGCGTACTTAGTGAAGCTATTTACGGAAATGCGGAGGCTTTTTGCCGTATTGACATGAATACACTAACCCAGGAACATTATGCTGCGGCACTAACTGGTGCACCTCCAGGATATGTAGGAAGCAAAGAGGGGAACTCCTTATTTCAAAAGGAAAAAATTGAAGGATCCTACAGTAAACCTGGAATTGTTCTTTTTGACGAACTGGAGAAAGCAAATGACCAAGTGATTTATTCCCTGCTTAATGTAATGGATAACGGCATACTCGTTATGACATCTGGAGAGAAGGTTATTCATTTTCGTAATGCCATGATCTTTATGACAAGCAATATTGGGGCAAAAGAAATTATTAGTTATGCAAATAAAAGTTTAAAATATAGATTACGTAAACTGCTTTGGTTTTTAAGCCCTTCCAATTTTGGAAAAACAGAACAAGATTTTCTCCGCTCTATAGTTTTTTCCCAATTAGAAAAACGATTTAGTCCTGAGTTTATCAACAGATTCGATGATATTTTTGTCTTTCAGTGGCTAAAACAAGATGCGCTGGAACATATTCTTGATCTCAACATTCAAGCTATTAACCGAAGAATAAAAAAATACAACTGCACACTTCAGCTCGATGAATCTGCTCGTAAATTTTTGATTAAAAAAGGATTTGACCAGCGATATGGCGCGAGATTTTTAAAACGCGCTATTCGAAAATATATAGAAGTTCCTTTAGCTGCAAAAATCAGCAAGAGATTACATCAAGATCACCCAACCAAATTTATTGCAAAAATTAAGGACGGCAATCTCATCCTCTTTGAAACAGCACAAGAAAAGTGATAATTATTTCACTGTTTAGGGGGAAGAGCATGGATAAAGTCGGTCTAATGTTTGTTGGTGCAGCATTATTTATCAATGGTTTAATGCTATTGGGAAAAGTCGATGAAAAAAGTGTAAGAGTGTTTAACTTATTTATTGGATCGATGCAAGTTATGACACCATTTTATCTCATTTTTACATCTACAGGAGATTCATGGATGATCTTAAACGCATCCGGCTTTTTTCTTTTTGGTTTAACTTATTTATATGTTAGGAATTTCGAATCTAAAAAACTTTAACTCTTCAGGTTTAGGTTGGTACTCTCTATCGGTAGCAATTCTTGCTTTAGGATACAGCATATAAACTTTATTAAACTGCAAGATATAAAATTCGGTATTATTTGGCTTATGTGGTCCTTTCTATGGACATTATTTTACTTGCTGCTTGCACAAAAAAGAACATTGCTATCTTTACTGGGTGGGGCGCGTTTATTCAAGCATGGATTACAGCAACTATTCCCCCCTTTCTTCTTCTCATTAACCAATGGGAGTTCGTAGGATAAAAAACTGCTTTCGTAGTAACTATTTTAACAATTCTAGCTTTTATCGCTATCTATATTCACAAAACCTACTTCTGTCAAAATAGACAGCATTTCAACAAAATCTTAATTATAGAGCTCGGATCACCTATTGATTTTTTCTATACTTTAGCATTTGATTATTTTCTTTTGTATTAAAATAAGACTTGTAAAACAGCATGAAGACGAATATTTAATTGGCTTGAACAGTTTGAACAATAAAGATCAACCAACACAAAGGGTTTATTTCGATGATGATGAAAGATTCCTGATTTTGAAAAGCAATTTTATGCCTTTCTACATAAAAATACCTTAATTCTCAATTATCTTATTCTTTAATATTTCGAACACACTATGAATGATAAAGCGAAAGCATAATCTTCAACACATTCCACCGACTTGTTTGAGCATGAATCCCTTTATCGTCACATAGTCTTTCAGATGTAAATGTTTTATTAATGCTCGGGCATTTACTGCATTTAATCAACTCAAGGCACCCAATCCGTACTTGTCAGAACCATTTCATTCGAATAAAATTGAGAAAAGGAGATTTTTAAAAGGAGTCAAAAAATGGAACAAAAACTCGACTTAATTTTAGAAAAAGTGATGTCTATTGACAATGATCTTAAAAATGTGCATGATCGACTGGATTATATCGGGACGCGATTGGACCAGGTAGATGATCGATTAAATCGGGTCGAAAATCGATTGGATCGAGTAGAAGAGCGTTTAGATCAAGTAGAAACACGCTTAAATCATGTTGAAGAGCGATTGAATCGGGTCGAAAATCGGTTGGATCGAGTAGGAGAGCGATTAGATCAAGTAGAAACACGCTTAAATTATGTTGAAGAGCGATTGAATCGGATTGAACAGGAACAAAAATCAATTAAACAAGCTGTAATGGAAACAAACGAAGAAATGAAAAACCTCCAAGAAAGCTTCAAATCTGTTTACGAAATTATTGGCGAACATGACGTTTCCATCCGTACGTTACGAAAAAAATTATGTAACCTACAACCACCTCAAAAAGTGATAACCTCACTTCTTTTTTTAACCCTGTGCTATTTCCTGGAAATACCATACACAAAGCAAAAATTTATTCCATTTTATTCAAAGAACCTGTATTTAAACTTTTATTCTGACCTTTGAAAATAAATAAAAAAACGTGCCCAATCATACAGTTCTCTATTTGGCATATTGTGCTAATGAATAACTTAGGATTGCTAAGGCTGGTGAGCACGAGCAATTCAAAGCCGCCTATCTTGATGTCTTCTCCATTTTTTTACTAAAAGGATGTAAAAAATATTAAATACAATAAACTACTAATCTAAACTGATAGTTGATGAGGTAGAAAGACTTCCCTATGTTTCACTGGAGTTGATTTGATGATTGCTACTATGTATAAACGGAGAATGAAAGCAGCATTTGCTCTATCTTCTATAGTTATGCTCATTGGTATTTCTGTTTTTTTCATCGATCGACCAGATTCTTTACAAAATTGGTTAAATCTTTCTTCAATAGGTATTGTAGATCTTTTTTTGTTTTTTACCGGAGTTTCAAACCAGATTAAATATAACAAGGTGAAAGATATTCAAATTCATGAGTCAAAAGCTTCCCTCCTTGAGTTGGATCATCTAGTTTTAAAAAAAGATCTTGGTTTTTTTCCTCGTCTCCTACTGTTTGAAAAAAGCGGCCATTTTGTTGGAACGATTAAGCCAATCCGTATTGCTTTTATTTTTTACCCAATGAGCCTGCTGCTTCGTGATTCACTGATCATGGCGCTTCCGATTACTTATGGTGTTTTTTCGAATAAAGGAAATGTGCTGTTTACCTTTAAGAGAAAAGGAATGAAAAAGTCGATTGTAACAGTAAAGAATGTACATGACCGAAAACTGGGAGAATATGTACAAGAGGATTGGAAAAGTCTAGTCAACATAAAAGGTGAGCTGAGAGATGCTGATGATAAGCTGATTCTCCCTGTTAAGGTTAAGGCCTTTTCTGGTGATTTTACGTTAACAGATTCCGAAGGTCGGCAGTGGGCCCGTTTCTACAATGGATATTTCCCTCATGAATATACGAATATTTTTCGTGATGTGTACAATGATATCGTTGAGCTCTCTGACAACTTGTCGAAACATCATAAAATGCTTTTAATGGCAATGATTGGCTTTTTATTTTTGCAGCGCAACCAATAATCTAGTGTTGTTTTGGGAGTTTTCCCGCTACCACTTTACGATTTCTAAATTAACAATAAACTTTTTAAAATAGATCCAGTGAACTGCACGAGCTTACTAGTTGATGTGTGTAATAATAAATCCATGCAGGAAAAGATGCTCCTGCATGGATTTTTGTACTGAATATCGTCCTTACAACTAAATTTTTTTAGGGGGGTAAACGCATTATCACTTCCGGAGTGTCGAATTTATTATTTTAGCTGTATCAAAGAACATGGCAGATGTTTGATACAGTCTTTTAATCTATCAAAAGAGTTTTTATGGACAGTCAAGTTATTTAGTTAATGCAGGTTCATTTTGTGCACTTTCCTCTTTTTTTGGCATTTGGCGGACTCCAAATGCAACACGTTTAATGTTAAACAAGTGATTGACTGTAACATTGTCAGATGTAACGTTGTTGCCAATAGCACCGCAGCCAAGAGTCAAGGACGGTTTTACGTTCACTGTAGCGCCAATAGCGCCAAATGTTGTACCGGCATTTACAATGATACGTCCTGCTGGTTTATCGATTGTGTAAGCTTCGATTACTTTTTCATCCTCAGCGTGAATTCCGACTGTGTGACCAAGTCCGCCTGCATCAAGAAGTTTTTGGGCAAGCTCGCTTGCTGCTTGCATATCTTTCACTGTATAAAATGCTAGAGTTGGAGATAGTTTTTCAATTGAGAATGGATATTCTTTCCCAACTCCTGTTTCTTCTGCAACGATCACTTTCGCCTCGGACGGAACTTCAATACCTGCCATTTCACCAATCACTTGAGGTGACTTTCCTACAATTTTTGCATTCAGTCCACCGTTTACGAGAATGATGGATTCTACTTTTCGTTTTTCTTCTTCATTCAAGAAATAAGCGCCTTGTTTTGTCATCTCTGCAACAACTTTCTCTTTAATCGACTCATCCACTAAAAGAGCTTGTTCAGAAGCACAAATTGTTCCGTAGTCAAAAGTTTTGCTTTCAATAATAAGTTCAACAGCTTTTTCGATATTGGCACTTTCATGAATGTATACAGGTACGTTTCCAGGACCTACTCCGTATGCTGGTTTTCCGGAGCTGTAAGCAGCTCTTACCAATCCAGGACCGCCTGTGGCAAGGATGACATCAGTTAATTTATGCTTCATCAGCTCGTTTGTTGCTGCCAATGTTGGTTGGGTAATGCACAAAATCAAACCTTTTGGTGCTCCGGCACGCTCTGCTGCTTCTTGCATAATTCTTGCCGCTTCCGTTGTACATTTTGCAGCAGCTGGGTGAGGGCTGAAAATAATCGCATTTCCTGCTTTAACTGCGATCAATGATTTAAAAATGACTGTTGAGGTAGGATTTGTAGATGGAACAATTCCTGCAACGATCCCTACAGGTTGAGCAACTTCCCATACGCGGTTTTCTTCATCGCGACGAATAATCCCGACTGTTTTCACATCCTTGATAGAATTGTAAACATCATTCGCAGCGAACAGATTTTTTACTGTTTTATCAGGAACATTCCCGAAGCCAGTCTCTTCTACTGCCATAGCAGCCAATCGCTCAGCTTCTTCCCTTGCCGCTTTAACCATGCTTTCAACAATATGATCAATCTCGCTCTGAGTCATCTTTGCCATTATTTTTTGAGCTGTTTTCGCTTCCTCAAGGTAATTTCTTACTTCTTGGATAGATTGTAAATCAATATCTCGCAACATCTTTGCTTCGCTCCCTTTCATAGTTTTCATTTAACTAGCAGATTCATATTGTCATGATCTCAAATGACACTATTTCAATTTTGTTCGCTTGAACAAGCATCATTTTTTGTGTTTCTGCCCTCACCTCCTCAAATGCTAGCAGTTTGACATCACTGATCCTTGTCATGAAATTCTCATACCACTTTATCGAACGACGATCTAATCTGATGTCGTCACCAATATGCAAAACTCCTTCTTCCAATACTTTCGCTTTTTGACAAAGAAGAAGCATTTCAACCGCTCAAAAATTGATAACGATTACAAAAAAAGCGGTTTCATAAAACGTGAAAATTAGTTGAAGTTTATTTTTTATTTATTTAAATATCTAGAATAATCAATATAAGTAATTATAAATCGATAATTCTCGATATCTGAATCTATAAATATAATAAAACAAAATAAAAAGGGATTCAAGCCAAAAGCAACAATTAAAAAAATAGGCCTATAAATCCCTTGATAATAATTCATTCAATTTTTTGATGTTCTCTTCATCCCTTTTATAATATGTCCATTGCCCAACACGTTTTGCCTTTATCAATCCGGCATTTTGCAGCATCGATAAATAATGGGATACAGTAGATTGTGACAGTCCAACTTTTTTATGGATATCACTCACACATACTCCATCTTCATGTATATCACCGTGCTGCGGTTTGGGAAAGTGAGCTTCCGGATTCTTGAGCCATTGTACGATTTGCAGCCTCGTTTCATTTGACAAGGCTTTAAACACTTCTAAAAGTTCCATTGCTACCTCCAATTGACAATACTTATATTTCAAAACAACAGCGGAATAAAATTTGCATTAACAGACAATAAAAACACAAACAACGACAATCCTAAAACGGAGGTTGATCACTCTTGCATGGATAGATTAGCATATAACCAACAAATCTACAATACCTTGACGACTAGCTCTGATTGTTGACAGCGTGGCAGTGATCATTAGCCCCTAAAACGTAATAATTTTTTTATTAATTCAATAATACACGAAGCCCAGCCATAAAAGCAAAATCCAAGTCTTTTAGCAATAAACTGCTTTATTTTCTGTAAAGCCCTGATAATAAAATTACATGCAATTATAATCAACTTGATTCTTGAACAGTCAATCAGCCTCCTCAGCGCTTCATGTTCAAACACAACCTTATAAACATGTTTTCAGAGCAGCCAATCAAAGATGAACTGTTGAATCTTTGATCCGGATGATCGTAAAAACAAATTCATTGTTCCTTCTATAAGCGAAAGACATCTATATTGAATGCGGACAAAATCCTTTTCAGACACACTTGCAGAGCGAAATTGTTTTTAGATTGTGGTGAAAGCGCGCTGAACACCATTGCATAATCAGGCGAATCATTGCATATAGTTCATGTTTGTTTTCATCATACACTTGATCACTATAGCATCCTTATCATCCAAGTAAGAGCTCCAAATATTCTCTTGTTTTTCCTAACTTTAAAACCAATAAATGATACGCCATAATTATTATACATCTTGATTCGTTTTTTCGAATCACACATGAAAGTTTTTTCACTGACGGCTTAAAAAATATCGATCCAAATTTTCGCTGCCATCGCTAAAATTAAGACAGCTAAAATTACGCGGAGTACTTTTGTGCTCATTTTTTGTCCTGCTTTTGCACCTAAAGGAGATGCAATCAAACTTGCAATGACCATAATTATTGCAGGAATGAATTCAACTTGGCCCGTTGTGATTTTTGCAAATGTCGATCCGATTGAGGAAATAAACGTGATCGCTAATGAGGAGGCAATCGTCATTTTCGTTGGAATTTTTAGAACAGAAAGCATAATCGGCACTAATAGAAAAGCTCCTGCCGCTCCGACGATTCCTGATCCAATTCCGATCAAAAATGAAAGCGAAGCTGCCAGCCATTTATTGAAGCTCACCATGCCCAATGGAATATCATCAATCCCTTTATTTGGCACGAACATCATCAAAACAGCAAATGCTGCTAAAATGCCGTATACAAGATTAATGCTTCCTTCACTCATCATCCTAGAAACGTATCCGCCAATGAAACTTCCAATTAAAATACTGCTCCCCATATAAAAAATTAACGACTTATTTAAGTATCCACCTTTCCGATAGACTAAAACACCGCCAATCGTAGTAAAAAATACTTGGACGGCACTAATTCCCGATACTTCATGGGCGCTGAACTCGGCAAGCCCAAAAAGCGGGGGCAGGTAAAGAAGCATCGGATATTTAATAATGGAACCGCCAATCCCAACCATACCGGAAAGGAAGGAACCGATAAAGCCAATAAGAAACATTACGATAATAAAATTGAACGTTATTTCCATTGATATACTACTCCTTTGATGTTGTTAAAATCGGGGTGCGTATATGCACCCCGCTAGTAAGTGAATTATCCTTTTTAATTCGAAAATGACCGATCATGTTCTTCTTTTTCATCATCGTATGCCTATTGCTTGATGCCCAAGGCGATAAATGAATTTTCGTCCCAATGCAATGAACCATCGATTAATTCACAATAAGGAACAATTCAATATTGAGAAATTTCGCCTTTCATTTTCCAATTGCAAAATAGTTCGCATGTATACTATAAAAATGTTTTTTTGTTGTTTAAAGATTTTTTGTACCTTTATCATATATTTGTATATTGATAACCAACTGTTCAATCATTGTTCAAGCGATCCATTCCATTCTGACATACCGGGGACAATATTCCATACGTTTGAAAACCCTTTTTCTGCTAATTTCTGGGCTGCCAAACTACTGCGCGTTCCCGTGCGGCAGACGACATAAATGGTCTTATCTTGCGGGAGTTCCTTGATTCGTTCCTCCAATTCTCCAAGAGGAATTGACACGGCACCAGGAATATGCCCAAATGCAAACTCTGCCGGTTCACGGACATCTAAAATGATAATTGACGGATCATTTATTTTGTCTGCTAATTCTTCATTGCGAATAACATGGGGGAATTTCGCTTCATTCTTTGCCTCGCTCTCACATGCTCTACGAATATAGTGCTTTAATATCCCTTCTTCTTCAATTGTACCGAGATAGTGATGTCCAGTGCTTTCTGCCCATGCTTTCATATCCGCTTTCGATCCTTTGTCTGTTGCTTGTACCTCCAGTACTTGTCCAGGCTGCAACTTATGAATCGCTTTTTTCGCTTTGACAATCGGCATCGGACAAGACAACCCTTTAGCGTCTATTGTCATATCTACTTGAATCATGACTTTCTCCTCCTTAAATGGGAACTATTCTACAGGATCTTCTTATTTATGCATTAATTTCCGCAACTTTCCGATAGTTTTCGGCTCGTCTGCTTTTTCCTTCAGACAGCAGGCGAGAGTATTTTCTTTTTCTGTATCTAGTTCATTCTTAGAAACTTAAACAGTCAGGGCGTAATATTTATGGAACTAGAAATTTTCCTAAATCGACTTCTTCTAGTTCATGAACATCAATAACATTGAATGTTTTCCTTTTATGGAACAACGCCTCAAATTTCTTTAGCAGAATAGTTGTTTCATAGCAACCTTTATGACCAAGAGTTCATGCCGCCTTTTACATTGGTTACACGCTGAAATCCTAATTTCTTTAATAATTTGCTTGCTTTGGCGCTTCTCATTCCACTTTGACAAATCACAATAACTTCTTTATCTTTTGATAGTTCATGAACTCGTTTTGGAAGCTCGTGAAGCGGAATATTTTTAAAACCAGGAATATGATTCGTATGAAACTCAATAGGTGTGCGTACGTCAATGTAATGAACATCTTTTTTTCGTAATTCCTTCTTTAATTGCACTACAGATATGATTCGCACTCCTTTTATGGGCAGAAACCGATTGACAACGAACCATATCACCAATAGAACTAGACCAATATTAATAATGGTTTGAACCATAGACCCCACCTTAAATAAACAAATTGACATTTCCTTCAGAAGCATCTGCTAAATACGCAGCAACCCCTGCAAATTCGATGCCGTCTATTAATTCATCCTGTTGGAGTCCTAAAAGATCGACTGTCATTTGGCAAGCAACCAGCTTTATTCCTTGTTCCTTTGCCATATCGATTAATTGCGGCAGCGGCACAGCATTATGTTTTTTTATCACCCGCTTAATTAACTTCGCTCCTATTCCGCCAAAGTTCATCCGCGACAGTCCCATGCGGTCAGCACCACGCGGCATCATTTTCGCAAACATTTTTTCTAATAATCCTTTTTTCACCGGAACTGTCGAATCTTTACGCAATGCGTTAAGCCCCCAGAACGTATGAAAAATTGTAACCTCATGGTCATAGGCAGCAGCGCCGTTCGCGATAATATACGCTGCCATCGCCTTATCATAGTCACCGCTAAACAAGATGATCGTTGTTTTTTTCTTTTGCTCCGACACTTTGTTTCCACCTTCTTTCCAAAATACTCATAGGGGTATAAAGATAGCAAAAATTATCCCTTTTTGATCCAAAACGTAAAAACGCCATTTTCTTCTTTCATATTAACAACCGTATGTCCACTTGCCTTTGCCCAAGCGGTCAAATCGTTTTTGGAACCTTTATCCGTTGTATGCACCTCTAAAACTTGACCAGCTTCTAACTCATCAATTGCTTTTTTTGCTCTTACGACTGGCATTGGGCATGCAAAACCCTTTGCATCTAATACTTTATCTGCATTCATTGTCAATAACCTCCTTTAATATTACCATTACCCCTATATGTATATTAATAGGGGTAAAAAAATCTGTCAACTTTTCAAAGAAAAGTTGACAAATTTTTAACGACTTTTTACCAACAGCTCTACAGCTTCTTTTACAAGGTGTTCCGTTTTTTCTCCATTTTCTAAGCTTTCACGGATACATTGCTCTAAATTGGAACTTACAATAACGGCAATAGTGCGATCAATAGCGTTTCGTGCAGCAGAAAGTTGAGAAATCACGCTTTTGCAGTCCTTTTCTTGTTCCATCATACCAATAATCCCTTTTACTTGTCCTTCAATTCGTTTTAGGCGGTTTTTGATTTCTTTGCTGTATTCCATTTGGCATTTCTCCTTTCTTTGCAAGGACAATCGGCCATTGAATAGCTCTTCACTTTAAAACCGCGGCTGCGCAAAAAGCGAATGCCTAAATTTTTTCCTACTTCATCACTTGCAATCACATGGATTGGTTTATCAGGAATTTCATAAACATGCCGTTTTAAATAAGCAAACGGTATGTGAAAGGAATTCGCAATGGGATAATGATTTGTTTTTTCGTTGTAATCACGAAGATCTAGAATCGTTAAAGAATTTATACTTTCATCGCGGTAGTCAACACACGGAACTCCTCTTACTGGATAATACCGCCGATAGACAGATATTGATAACAAAATAAATAAAGCCAAAAGCAGTATTCCTTCCAATTCTTCTTTCCACCTCATTCATTGTTTTTATTTATGAACAATTATATACATGTATAAGTATATAATCAACCGATTTATTTTTCTAAACAAATTTTTGGAACAGAGGCATTGTCTTTACTTGTTAGTTATCAATATAGCTTTCCCTTTACTTAATTTAAAAAATATTTGCGGAGGGAGAAAAAGGAGACTCGGCATGAATGACTCAAGTCTCCCTTTTTTAATCATTACCGGACTGCGCAACGGTTTGGACCGATTTCCATCTCGCGTTGCTGCTCTTCATTTGGATGAAGCTTTCCCATATTTGTTTGCCGAATTTCCTGATAAGCATTCGGTTGCGGAGGCAAGTTTTCCGTCACCGTTTTTCGAAACTCTTCTTCGCTCGCGATATTGAGACCATGATTTTTTGCGTACAACATACCTAATGTAGTACCAACACTACCATCGTCATTCATTTCACCCGGTACCATAAAATGTGCAGGCAAAACCAACAGGTCATCTGCTAATTGTTTATAGCGCTCATATAATGTCTTGCGCAAATCCCCCACCCAATCCTGCGCTTTTCCAGCCAAATCCGGACGACCGATCGAATCGATAAATAAAACATCTCCCGTTAGTAAATATTGGTCATCTATAATAAACGAAGTGCTGCCAATTGTATGTCCCGGTGAGTAAACAGCTTCGATCACTGCATGACCGACCTGAATGCGGTCCTCATCTTGAATCGGTGCATAGGAAAAGGTCACTTCTGTCGCATCTTTTAGAGGCAAATAGTACGTCGCTCCCAATTGTTCAGCTAACTTGCGGCCGCCGGAAATATGGTCTGCGTGCAAATGGGTATCAATGACATATTTAATAGAAATCTCGCGTTCCTTCGCAAACTCAACGTATACATCCGTCATGCGATTTGTATCAATAAGCGCACCTTCTCCGTTTGATTCGATCAAATAGGACAGGCAGCCTTTCCCGAGACGGACAAATTGATAAATCGCACCGCCGTTTTTCAGCTCAGCGATTTTGACCGGTTGTAAATGCTCGCTCCACGCTTTCATACCGCCTTCAATGGAATAAACATGTGAAAAACCTGCTTGTTCAAGCTGTTCGGCAACAAATAGCGATGATCCTCCTTTGGCACAGACCACATAAATTTCGTTTTCTTTCTCTTTAGGCAATTGCTCAAGAAATGGATCCACACCGTCAAGAACTTCAAAATAAGGAATATTTACAACTTGTACGTTCTTTCCTTCAATTCTCCAATCAGCATACTCCTCTTGATTGCGTACATCGACTATAAACAAGTCTTCCCCGCGGATGATTTTGTTTGCAATTTCTTTTGCCGTGATTGTTTTTACAGTCATATTCCCTTCTTCCTCCTATCGAATGTTGTAAATTTGGTTTAAACTAATCGTTTTACACATACATGTATGGGTATTTATGGTCTCAATATTACAAAACATTGCTCTAAAAGTCAACGCTTTTTATTTTAGATGCAATTACTTCCTCCAGTTCGCCGTATTGTTCTATAAACGATAAAGGGACTGAAGATGTTTGCTTAAAATAAACGTATGATTCGAACGAGATTAGGAAGGTCGGAAAATTGAAACGATCAATGAAGAAGACACCGATTTTACATATTCGTAATAGAATTAAAGCTTATCCCTTTTTATAAATAGGAGAATTAGGTTTTGTCGCTATGATAGGGATTATCTCGTTTCCACCGCCATCGATGCAGCATCGTTTTGCCATGATGGCGAACGGACGAGTTGCTGCAATCATCAGCGTAACTTTTTTAACAAGCATTTCCAGCTTGGGACTCTATACTTATATTTCAACCATTTTGGATAACTTAAAAGCACCCTCACGTTTGCATCTTATTGGTGGGCACGGGGCATTGGGGGCGTTATCGGGAGCTTTTCCGTTGGATATTTCATTGACCGGACGGCAACCGAAAATGCTTATGGCCGGAATTATAGCCATAATGGCTTTAGCTATGATCTGCATACCATTTGCACTCTCTTTCCCGATGCGATCCTTTTTACCTTTTGTTCTATGGGGGGCGATGGGCTGGGCTTCGCAAGCCCCGCAACAACATGAACGGCTTCGTTACCAGCCTGAGCATGACGCTGCTGTTGTAGCTTTAAACAGTTCCGCTAATTATTTAGGAAGTGCAGTAGGTTCTTCTCTTGGAGGGATTGTATTGCTTGCAGGATTGGCGCCTTCCTCCCTTCCGTTTGCTGCCAGTTGTCTAGTTTTGGCGGCTTTACTAGTACAATGTTTGATTATGTTCAGTAAAAAAAAGTAAGCGCATATCAGAACTTAAGAAATAAACTTATCTATGAAAAACAATTCTTTCTATAATTCGTATACCGAGAAGCATGACGCACTCAGGCTCTCACAAAGCGATTGTTTGGCTCGCGATGCTTGAAAACTCATAAATGGTATAACGAGAATCATATAATAATCATTTTCTCTAGAAAAATATAAATTCAAACAAACAGGGTGCCGTTATCGGCTTAACCAGAATAAATATGATACGTGAATTTATTGGCAGGCGGAACCTGAATCTCATCGTTCCACGAAATATATTGAGGAACTTAACGTGTTTTTGGGAAAGGTATTAATAACTGTTCATTTTGTTCGCCTGCAAGATTTCGGTTACGTCTCTTATCATGTTTTGATTTAGTTGCGAAAAAACAATTTTTCTTATGTCTATTTAAACCATCCCCTTTCTTTAGATTGTTTAATCGCTTCGATCCGGTTCGTTACCTCAAGCTTATCCAAAATCGTTGAAATATAGTTTCGGACCGTTCCGGTTTTTAGTTTCAGTTCGTCCGCGATTTTTTTTGTGTTTTTTCCATCGGCAACGAGTTCTAATATTTCCTTCTCCCTTTCCGTGAGAGGATTTTCTTCACTGTAAACATCATCCATCAGCTCGGGTGCATAGATTCGCCGGCCTGCCATGATGCTGCGGATCGAACTTGCCAGCTCCTCGCTGGGGCTGTCTTTCAATAAATAGCCGCTGACACGAGCTTTTAAAGCCCGTTGGAAATAACCAGTACGGGCAAACGTTGTTAAAATGATCACTTTACATTCCAGGTCTTTCAGCTCTTCAGCTGCCTCGAGGCCACTTTTTTTGGGCATTTCGATATCCATGATGCAAACATCAGGCTGATATTGCTTCACAAGTGAAACAGCTTCTTCTCCGTTGCTCGCCTTCCCCACCACTTCCATATCCTCTTCCAAATTAAGCAAAGTCCCTAAAGCGCCCAGCATCATACGCTGGTCTTCAGCTATGACGATTCGAATCATGATTTGAGTCCCTCCTTAACGGTCTGTTTTACTACATTAGGTATTTTCATGATTAATGTAGTCCCTTTTTCCGAGCAAATTTCCAGACTGCCGTTCACAAACTCCAGACGTTCTTTAATTCCGATCAGTCCGTTTCCTTTCGCAAGATCCCGTTCCTCCTCCATGCCGATTCCGTCGTCTTGCACCGTAATACATATTTCGTTCCAAGATTGCTGAATGGCAATCCGGCAAGTAAACGCCTTACTATGTTTTACGACATTTGTTACTGCTTCCTTCAAACACATACTTAAAATGTTCTCAATAAACGGGGATACGTTTGATAGTGTGAATTCTTCTTCATTACTTACCAACTTGATTTCAGCAGCTTGGAGTAGTTGTTTTATATGTATGATTTCCTCTTTCAATCGAACCCCGCGCATTTGTGAAACTATTTTCCTTACTTCATTCAATGCAGTTCTGGCCGTTTGCTGAACGTCTTTTAATTCGCTGCGGGCTTGTTCAGGGTCTTTGTAAATTAATTTTCTAGCCAAATCGCTTTTTAGACCGATAAGGGACAGCTTCTGGCCTAACGCATCATGAAGATCGCGGGCAATTCGCTGGCGCTCCTCCTGTTTCACGAGCTCGGAAATTCTTTTGTTGGCATCTTGGAGCTGTTCTTCGAGCTGCCCTTGCTTTTTTCGATTATAAATGTTGAATGGAAGAAGGATGACGCTAATCCAAATGATGATGACAAATGGCAATTGCTTTAAGAATAACTTTTCCTGTAGAACCACGTTATAGTTGATCGAGATGGTCGTTGCAGCTAAGTGAATGATGTACAATATTAAAAAAGCAATGCGGTTTTTGATATGACCGTTATAGTAAGCAATATAAAAAGCAAAATAGATAAATTGGAAAAGGATCGTCATCGTGATAGAAATCCCAATTAAAATTGATGTCCACAAGTAGACAGGCCACTTCTTTGAAATAAAAGCTAAACGATATACAAAGAAAAATATAAGTGTCAGCACGATCCCTGCAATGATTTCCTTAGTGGAGGAAGATTGAAAAATAAAATAAAACGGCAATATGCTAAAAACGCTCCATATATAAGGAGTAATTCCCGAGAATTTCTCTAAGATCATATACTTTTTTTGCATGGTCAAATCCTCTAAAAATTTGTTTTACATGTTATCTTATCATAAAAAGGTACACTGCGTCTTGAAAACTTTGCCCAATTTTCTAAAGATTTTACAATTCAGATTCAATATGGACTTTCGACTTTTTTTCCTTCTTTTTCGATAAGTCTTTAAACCCGACAAACTTTTTCGCTTGCTCATCCCATAAGCGGAATTGGAGAGATTTTAAGCTTGTCGCTAGAGTGATGGTTGGTACATTCTGTAAAAGATACGTTTGATTGTGTGCCTCTTCCAGCTTATAATTAGGTATCCTTGGGCTCAAATGATGGACGTGGTGAAAACCGATATTTCCAGTAAGCCATTGCAGCGGTTTTGGAAGCTTATAGTATGAACTCCCTTCAACAGCTGCTTTCACATACTCCCAGTTTTCATCTTCTTCAAAATAAGAATCTTCAAATGTGTGCTGTACGTAAAAAAGCCAAATGCCTAAAGAGCCTGAAATGAAAAAGATTGTGCCTTGAATGATAAGAAACGGCTCCCATCCGATCGTCCAACCAAGCAGCCCAACTAAGGCAACGATTGATATGTTTGTTATATATGTGTTGATGCGTTCCTTTAACCTCGCATTTTTTCTGTTAAACCGATTTTTAATAAGGAAAACGTAAATCGGTCCTAGCCCAAACATCACGAACGGATTTCGATACATCCTGTAGGCGAATTTAGTTAAAGGCGGTGCTGACAAATATTCATCAACTGTCAAAACCCATATATCCCCTGTTCCGCGCTTATCTAAATTTGAGCTGGTTGCGTGGTGGACTGAATGGTTGTGCTGCCATTTGCTGTACGGAAACAACGTTAAAATACCAGCTATTGTTCCAAAAATTTTATTGGCAAGGCGGTTTTTAAAAAAGGAATAGTGACAGCAATCATGGAAAATGATGAAAAGTCGAACTAAAAATCCAGCTGCGATCATGCAAATAGCGAAAGTAAGAACATAAGAAATGGATAAGCTTTGATAAGCTAAAAACCATAACAGAAAAAACGGCACAGTCGTATTGACCAACTGCCAAACACTATTCATCGTGTTAGGTTTTTCATAAGGAGCCATTTGCTTTCTTAATTTTTTTTGCATTTGTTTCATCATGTTTCGATTCCCTTCTTTATTTGATATTTCTAATCATAAATGAGGGAAATCGATCTGTGTAGTCATATATGTCATATTCAAAATATGATAAATGTCATATATCGTTTTCTATCATATTCGCTTTTGCTGACGGACATGCACACTTGGGAATGAATATTTCTTAACAAAATGCATATTTTCTCAAAGCTTAATGCAGTGAGGGAGACAACGTGCAAAAGATGAAAAGAAAAAGATAACGGCATTTGCGGAATTTTGTGGATCATCAAAAAATATTTTCTGGGGAGATTTTTTCATTTAGTATTGAATTTGGATGAAGGTGTGGAGTTTTCTTGTATTTTTTCGATATTACTCTGTTAGCTTACTGGCGATTTTTTCGTAGCTCTAACCACCAAACTCATCCATTCATTTCTTTGCAGTTTTAGTGTCTTTTTCCCTTTTATTAAGAAAGAGAACTTTTTCAAATCGCAAAAAACTGAAACTTGAGCTTGGCCTCTTTGTTAGACTTCTCCATACGCAAACGGCAAAATCAACCTCGAACAAAATTCTCATCTGCTTCCCTGTTTCTTTTCGTCTATTTAACCCCTGTATAATTTTGCTTCGTTTATAACGATTTTTTTTAAAGGCTGTCACAAGCGACAGCCTTGTCCATTTTTTTATTTTGCTATTTTTTGAGGATGATCTGGCAATTCATTGACTGAAACAACTTGGTCTGTTTTCTTTTTCGGTTTTTTCCAATACTTTTCGTTGCCAGGCAGATCATCAAACCATGTTGCATCATCAGGGCAATCAAGCACCATAAATTGTCCATAATTGCCATCTCTAGATTGGTGATATTTCAAATACGCTTTTCCGTTTTCGATAGCTAAAATCTCGATTTTCCCAGAGGTATGGCTCATTGACAGGCGGACGCGCTTGCCTAGTCCTGATGTTCTTGCTTTTGCTTGTTCAACGATATCGTAAACTTCTTTCAATGTTAATACAAAGTCACTGTTGCCAGCAACAGGTCGATTCACAAAGAAATAATAAGGTGTTACTCCCGCCCATGATAACTTATCTAATAATTCGCCTAAAACAACAGGATCGTCATTAATTCCTTTTAATACTGGAGTTTGGTTGACCACTATTGCTCCGGCGTCATGGAGCGCTTCAAAAGCTTTTTTTGCTTCTTTCGTAATTTCTCTCGGATGGTTGACGTGAGCCATAATGTAGATTCGTTTTTCAGGAGAGGAAAACTCTCTAATGAGTTGGAGTAAAGATTCATCTTCATAAATTCTCATAGGGTTAAAGACAGGCATTTTGGAGCCGATGCGGATAATTTTTACATGCTCGATTTCTCGTAAGCTTTCAATGATCATGCGCAATTTTTTCGTAGCAAGGATTAAAGGATCCCCTCCAGTTAGAAGAACATTGTTGATTTCAGGAGTTTTGCGAATATAGTCAATACCAGGCTGTACGTCTGCCATCGCTTCTTTTACATCACTTCTAAATAATCTTTTTCGAAAGCAATAGCGGCAATATGCTCCGCAAACCTCAGAAACTAGCAGCAATGCTGTTGTTTTGTACTTATGCTGGCAGCCAGGAACGACATAGTTTGTATCTTCATCTGATGCGTCCCACCTCCCATACTCTCGCATTTCTCCTTCATTTGGAATAACTAATTTTCTGATAGGGTCGTTTGGATCATTCCAGTCGATCAGGCTTAAATAATAATCATTGACCCGAAACACATATTTTTCTGTGATCGGCTTCAGCTTTTCCCGTTCCTCTTTTGGGATTTGTTCAATTTTGTCGATGTTTGTTATATATTTTGGCATCGCCACATGTATCACTCCCCCATCATTAGTTAACAGTTCTATGATAACATATAGTAACAAATTATTTAGCAATATGTCCAAAACGTTCATTATTTTTTTGCAAAATTCGATAATATTTTTTCAAAAAAATTTGCCTTCCAGCAAGGAAAACTATTAAGCTAGTTTTCCAATGCGGACTTTTCTCTAATACAAGTCCAAATAGAAGGCAGATTCCACTACATTTGCTAAAACAAGGAATAAATATCTGACATATCTTGATAAGCTTTCACTAAATTTAGAATCCTTTTTTGTGAGTCTCCATCCCCGCTGCAACAATATATTGACTTAAGCCAAAAATGAAAAAAATCGTTTTCTATATTTTATATAAATAAGTAAAATAAGCGGCTTCCTGCTTTACATAAATTCTTTCGGGCAGCATGAAGCATTGCTTAAACTGATACAACCTTCAACAGTTCTTTTACCGCATAGGCAAAGCCGTTCTCATCGTTCGTTTTCGTGACAAAATCGGCCTTTTCTTTCACTTCCTTTGGAGCATTTCCCATTGCAACCGATGTGGTCGCGATCTCGAATTGGGCAATGTCGTTGCCTCCGTCGCCAAACGCATAAATTTCTTCAAATGTCAGCTGCTTCATTTTTTGATAGCGTAAAATCGCTTTTCCTTTATGCGCTTCGCTGGAGGTAATTTCAATATTATTAGGAAATGATGAGGCAATGGATAGGTCGCTTCTTTCGCTTAATGCTTCCTTCACTCGATCGATTTTTTCCGTTTCATCATGATTCACTAATCCAATCAGCTTATAGATTTTTACATTTTCCAGCTTGAAAATAGAGTCATAATCAAATTGGCGAAACATCTCTTCGATCTCATTCCAGCTCAGCTTATGCAAAGGCGGTAAAGTGGATGGAAAGCCACCCTGATTGGTGTAAACGAGAATTCCGACATCCAGAGCTTTTACTGCTGCAAAAATTTCTTTAAACGTTTTTTCATCTATTGTTGCTTCATACATCAGCTCTCTTTTATCGGAATATAATACAGCCCCATTAACACAAAAAATCGGCACTTGGAGCTCTTCAACCGCTTTAATCTTGATGACGTCCGGAAATGCACGTCCCGTATTTAAAATGACTTCATGTCCTTGCTTTTTCAATTCATGTAAAACTGATAAATTTTCATGTGAAATTTCATGCTGCGAATTTAATAGTGTGCCATCTAAATCAATTGAAAAACATTTCATATCCTCATCCCAATTCCTTTCTTTTTTTAAAATAATAAAGAAACTTCTTATTTTTCTCTTACCTATTTTATCAAAATCGTCCTGATCGCTGTAAAGATTTCCTGTTTACAAGAAAATCACTGCATAATGGCCAAAAAGCTTGCTTTGCCTGAAAGTCAATTTCCGCTCGGTTGATGGCAGCCCAAAAGATTGAAGAGGTTTAGAAAATTAAAAAGAAAGCTTCAGTACAAAATGGACAGTGACATCTATGCAAAAATAGCTGGATTCGAAGCATCGGCTGGGCATACAACAAATGACAAGAAGATGGCAAATAGATACACGCACAACTAGGCTATAGATGCAAATTGTCTGGCTTTTTTACCTTCAACTGGAAAAATTTTTTCATAGTGATTCACTCTTCAATGTTATAAGTTTTTATTAGGGAGTGAATATCAAATGATCTATCGAAGTGTCAAACAACTGGAAAAAGAATATAAACTAAAAGAAGCCCTTCGTTCTGTCAGAGATTTATGGTATCAACTAACGGAAGGGTATGTAACGATCCCTGAATCGACTGAAAAGCTTCAATCTTTCATTGAATATTTTGAAGGAGAATTGCCTGCAGGATGGATCCTCACAATGGATGAACAAGGAACGATACAAGCACGTACAAATTATTCTAATAGATTTAGTCAGATGTTAGTATGTAAAAGCTTTTCTGGAAAAGAGCGTGTAAAAATAATTTCTTAAAAGTTTTCCCTCAGTATCGCAGACTGAGGGGTTTTTTGTATAAAATGAAAAATTTCAAACATAATACTAACTGTTAAAAAATTACTTAGGAGGGATTGAAGGTATGAATCAATTAGGTGCTCATGAATTAATGGAAGTACATGAAGTTTTAACAAACACAATTGATGGAATTAACCAATTTCAACTTTATCAGCCCCATTGCAAAGATCCAGAGCTGCAAAACATTTTGCAAAATCAAATCATTTTTATGACAAATGAATACAATTCAATCGTTCAAATAGTAAGAAACAAGAGCAGTCAGCAAAATTTCAGCACTTACCGCCCATTGAAAAATGCAAGCCCTTCCTTTGGCGCCTCAGGCGGAACACCGGAAGCTCCCAACAGCTCAATAAACGAGATGAACGACCATGATGTTGCGTCAGGAATGTTAGGATGTTTAAAAGCGTCAGCAGCATTAAGAATGCATGCTGCATTGGAATGCTCAGATCCGGAATTAAGAAATGTCGTGCTCCAAGGGGCGAAAAATTGCGCAGAGCAAGCTTATGAAGTTTGGCAATATATGAACCAAAAAGGTTATTATCAAGTGCCGGTCTTTCAGCAAAATACTGCTCAAGCGATCATCAATCATTATCAACCGGCTGGCAATCAAATAAACAATCAGCAGACATAAAACGATAAAGCAGCAGGGCTTACCCTGCTTCTGCTTTATTTTTTAGCTATTGCCAAGAAAAAAATTAGCTTTCGCTCACAATTTGCTTGTTTTCTTTTTCCTTTAGACTTTCGTCTTTTGCTGCTTGCGAATTTTTCATAAAAAACGATAAGATGAGAGCGATCGCAGAGAATATACCTGCCACTACAAAAGATATATTTACTCCATGTATCATTCCTTCAATACCTTTTTCAGGCAACGCTGTATTTGTCATGACTGTCACAAGCAAAGCTGTTCCAACTGCACCAGCTACTTGCCGCATTGTGTTGTTCATCGCAGTTCCGTGTGAAATTAAATATGTAGGCAGTTGATTTAAACCAGCGGTTGTCACCGGCATCATGACCATCGCAACACCGACCATCCTGAAAGCATTTACTGCCGCTAAATATGTAAACGTTGTATGTAAGGTGAGGTGTGACAGCATAAACGTCGTGATCGTTAAGGTAAAAAATCCAATAATCGCCAGCCATTTGGCACCGAATTTATCAAATAATCTGCCTGTTATCGGGTTGGCCACCCCTTGGACAAGTGCGCCTGGCAAGAGCACCAGTCCGGACTCAAATGCTGAAAATCCCAGCATATTTTGCATAAACATCGGCAAAATAACTGCTCCGCCAATCATAGACAGAAACACAATCATGCCTAAAACAGTTGTGATCGAAAATGTCTTGCTTTTAAATACTTTGAATTCCAGGATCGGCTCATCCAATTGCAGTTGTCTAATTATAAACCAAGTAAGAGTGATCAAACCGATGAAGAGCGATAAAATAACTTGACCGCTCCCCCAGCCGCTGCTTCCAGCTGCGCTGAATCCATACAATAAACCGCCGAAGCCTAACGTTGAAAGGATGATGGATAAAATATCGATTTTTGGGTAAGTTTGCCGCGTAACGTTTTTCAGGATGAAAAAAGCTAAGATAAGATCAATGACTACAATAGGTAAGAGCACATAAAACAAGCTTCTCCATGCAAAATGCTCTACAAGGTAACCGGATAAAGTCGGACCAATTGCCGGCGCAAATGCAATAACGAGTCCAAACATCCCCATTGCCGTTCCTCTTTTTTCAACGGGAAAAATTAAAAACAAGATTGTCTGCATCAGCGGCATGATAATTCCGGCACCAGCAGCCTGCGCCACTCTCCCTGCCATTAAAACAGAAAAATTAGGAGCAATTGCACAAATTGCAGTTCCAACAGCAAAAATTCCGATGGCTGTAAGAAACAGTCCTCTTGTCGTAAAACGACCAATCAAAAACGCGGTGATCGGTATCATAATCCCATTAACAAGCATAAAAATCGATTGCAGCCATTGAACTGTATTGGCATCAACTTTGAAATCCATCATTAAATGCGGCAAAGCAGTTCCAAGCAACGTTTGGTTTAAAATGGCAACAAAAGCACCGGACATTAACACAATCATGAGCGGCACTTTATTGAAGGTTTCCTGTGCCAGGTCTCGTTCTTCTCCCATATAAATCCTTCTTTCTAACAATTTTTCTATATTATTTAGCGATACAAATAGACTGCTTAATACATGTTATTGTAATATTTTTTCTTTGTAAATAGGAAGAATATACACTTGATGGGGATGAAACTTGAAGAGCGTTTTCCATAAATGAAGCAATTGTTGTCTTAATATTTATATTAGCGTACATTACCATAGTGAAGGAAGATGAAGAAAAAAGCAATTGTTTCGCTCACCTTTATTTTCTTTTTTGATAATAAGTAGGAAACGTTTGAAAAAATTTTTACATCATAAGTGTCAAAGAAAAAATATCACTCCTTCCAATATAAAAAAAGAACAGCCGTTTTTTCTCTTTCGATTTGAATTGCTTCAAATGCAAAACCCCTTTTCAGCTTTACTTTTTGAAAAGGGGTGACAACAATTTGAAAACAAAAGCATCTTATTTAAATATTTTCAATCGCTCTTCTATTGGTTTTATTTCTTTATCACCGGGCTCAGCTGTCGGTTTTCCGAACGGCATTTGAGCAATTAGTTTCCATTCATTTGGTATATTCCATTCTTTCTTCACTTCATCATCGATGAGCGGATTATAGTGCTGCAGCGAGGCGCCCAATCCTTCAATTTCCAACGAAGTCCAAATCACAAATTGCAGCATTCCAGAAGACTGTTGTGACCAAATCGGGAAATTGTCCGCATATAATGGGAATTGTTCCTGCAACCCTTGAACAACGCGGTCATCTTCAAAGAACAATACAGTACCGTATCCATTTCGGAATGAATTTATTTTTTCATCTGTTGAAGCAAATTGATCCGCTGGAACAATTTTTCGCAACGTTTCTTTCGTTATATCCCACAATTTGTTATGATGCTCGCCAAGCAAAAGAACGACTCGGGCGCTTTGGGAATTAAAAGCGGATGGTGTATATAGAACTGCGTGGCTGATCACTTCTTGAATACGCTCATCAGAAACAGTTGATTCTTTACTGATTCCGTAATAAGTGCGTCGATGTTTGACTGCTGAATAAAAGTCATTTGACACGTTCATCTCTCCTTTCTGAATTTCAATCTTTTTATATCATTCCTTTTAAACGCTTTGCCTATTACACTTCTTAGTAACGTTTTGAATAAAATTTTTTCTTGTAAGAGCCGTATTTTGAGGGATATAATTTACATGAAATCAATAATATTAGAAAAGGCGGTAAAAACTTGAAACAGCGGAACTTATTTTTCTACATTTTGATTTTTGCCATGATGTTTCTGTTCGGATGTACATCAAAAGAATATAAATCCAACATGGAATCTGGTATTGAAGCGCTAAAAAAAGAACAATACAGCGACGCCATCTCGTTTTTTAACAAAGCTCTTCATGAAAAAAACACTGAAGAAGCTCAATTGGCGCTGGATTTGTCAAAACAAATTAAAGACAGCGTTGCTGCCCTTGATAAAGGAGAATTTGAAACCGCCATATCATTGGCAGAAAAAATCAAAAATTCAAATGAAACCTCCAAGATTCTTGATATTCTCAAACCGAAAGCTGAAAAAATAATCGAAGAGGCGGAAAAAACGAGCGCTGCTTTAAAAGAAATGGAATCTGAACTTGAGTCAGGGAAAGCATTGTTGGAAGAAAACAAGTTTGACGAAGCATTCGCCATATTTAAGAAAATTGCGGAAACAACATCAAATAACGAGAAGATCGTCAGCGTTACCAAAAATGCAGAACAATTAATGAATCAAGCGGCTGCGGCGAAAAATCAATACTTGCAGGAGCAGGAGAAAAAACTTCAAGAAGAGCGGCAAAAAGCTGAAGAAGAAGCAAAAAAGAGAAAGGAAGAGCAAAAAAAGGCTGAGGAATCAAAGAAAAGCCGTCCTATAAGCCATACTGAAGCTGAACAGCTAGTTCGGGAGTATTTAAAAATTGAAAATACTTCTAACGTTTACGTTGAATATGATCATGATAATGAAAAAGGCGAATATATTATTCACGTTTATGAAATCGTGATCAGTGATCCGGAGACAAAAGAGGGACATACTTCTACATGGGGCTGGTATGCAGTCGACCCGGTCAAAAAAGTTGTGCGTGATGCGTTTGAATAACAAATTTTAAGGATTTTCCGGTGGATACATTCGGAAAATCCTTTTTCTTTAGTTATTTAATCAGAATGATATTAATTCAACTGATAAGGCTTACAAAATTGCCTTGCTCATTAAACAGCTACTAAGTATTGTTCAAGGATCGAACGCATTTCAGGAGTTAAAGGCTCAGAACGCTGCAACTTAAAATTGTAATGAACGATAACTCCTTCCCCTTTTGCGATCAATTTCCCCGTTTCTGCATTTTTTATTTCATGCTCCATCGAAAAGCTTTTCGTTCCAATCCGCGTAATTTTTGAAGTTACCGTTAATGTTTCATGGGCATACGCTTGAGCAAGGTAATCACATTTTGTGGATGCTAAAATAAATTTCCAGTCTTGGTTCCCTACTTGTTTTGACATGTGTTTTAAAAATTTAGTCCGAGCTTCCTCCATATACAAATAATAGCTTGTATTGTTAACATGGCCTGACGCATCCGTTTCGCAATATCTTACATAAATTTCTGTATCTGGAATGGTTTTCATGCTAAATCGTCCTTTCTTTTATGTCTTATTTTTCTGTTTTTATCAATCGATCGATATTTATGTATGAATGGAATTGAATCCTTCATGTGTATAGGAATTGTCCATCGGATCATCGATGTGTTTCAAGAAAAAGCAAATTGCTGTACAACGTTTGAAGAACAGGCGTTTCAACACCAATCTGCCGCCCCTTTTTCACGATAAACCCGCACAATGATTCGATTTCCATCCTTTTTCCTTTCAATCGATCTTGCAGCATGGACGGCTTATGCTTCAGAGCTGCTCCTGAATTGGCAAAAGTGCGATGAAACATTTCTTCATCTAATGGAATCCCGATTTTATTGGCTACTCGCATCACTTCTCGGCAAGCATTTTCAGCTGTTTTCCTCAATTCTTTATGCTCCATAATTTCACCGACAGTCGCTTTGGATAAAGCAGCAAGCGGATTGAAGGTTGCATTCCACAACAGCTTTTTCCACTTATCCAGCATGATATCATCTGTTGTTTTTACAAAAATTTCAGCTTGACGAAAAAGATCTGCCACTTTATCGCGGAACGAAATGAGTGATTCATCCAGAGCACCGATCACTAGTTTTGCTCTTCCGCTATGCTTTATGACCCCAGGCTCTTCCACATGTGACGACAGATAGGTTGCAGCTGACAAGAGCCTTTTTCCACCTAAAATTTGAGCGAGCTTTTCTTCATTGTCGACTCCATTTTGCAGCGTCAAAACAACTGCGCGATCATTCTGCAAAGAGGCAATCTGTTCTGCTGTACTTTCCGTGTCGGTTGATTTCACACAAAACAGTATCAGCTCACAATCAGCAAAATCCTCTATTTTATCTGTAAAAACACCGTCTATTGTGAGGAGTTGATCATTCGTTTTAACCACTAAACCTGATTTTTTCATTGCCTCTAAATGCTTGCCCCTTGCAAGGAAAACAACATCATGTCCGGCTTTCTTTAATAAAGCTCCAAAATAGCCGCCGACCGCGCCAGCTCCAGCAACAGCGATTTTCATAACATTCCCCCTTCAATTGAATCAAAAAGCTTATGAATGACAGAATAAACAGAAAATAATGAAATGCAAGTTTTGCACCTCAATTATTAACCTAATCTTTGCATTAATCAAGTGAAAGCATTCGGGACTGAAAAGTCTTGAGTGTTTAAAACCAATAGTAAAAACGAGCCTCCCAAACAGATGATAATCTTGAAATCAATATCAGACTCTAGACTATTATGATTTATTCTATGTTCCATGAAGATTCGCAAAGCGCGCAGACACAAACACTCATAACTTAAAATGACGGCAATGCTATAAAAAAAGAAGCAGAAGTTGAAAAAAGCCTTTCCAAAGTGAACGAACTCCGTGAAATAGCTTCTCTCCCCCGCCGAATCGTTGACTTAGTTTTCGAATAAAATACGCTGAATTTATAAGAGTCTTGTAAACATACAGCTGCTAGCACGTTTTTGCTTTCTTACATTTTACAGTTTATATGAAAAACGAACAGATAGGTTAATCTTTTTCCGCTCCATAATGGTGTTTCTCGCAATCCAATAATGAAGCTTTCTTTTTCTAATAAATTTAAGCATCCATCCAACACACATAACCCCGTTCTAAGTTTAGGACGGGGTTACAATAAAATGGTTTACTTTTTAAGAACAATGCTTCACTTACATCAAGTTTTTTAAAGGTTAATCATTGGATAAAATGACTTTCATCGCTTTTTCTTTAGCCGCATTGCGAAATACTTCGTATGCCTGCAAAATCTGGTCCAGCGAAAAACGATGAGTGACTAACTGTTCCGGTTTAATTTTTCCTGACTGCACCGTCTTTAGCAGCATCGGTGTCGTACTCGTGCTAACTAGTCCAGTTGTGATTTTGACATTGCGAATCCACAATTGTTCTAAGTGCAATTCGACAGGCTTACCATGAACACCAACGTTGGCCAACCGTCCGCCCGGCTTTAGGATTTGCTGGCAGATGTCGAAGGTCACCGGGAATCCGACCGCTTCAATCGCTACGTCAACACCTTTTCCGTCCGTTAGTTCAAGCACTTGCTCAACCGCATTTGTCTTTGAGCTGTTCACTGTCTTAGTGGCACCGAACTTTTTGGACAGCTCCAGACGATTATCGTCAAGGTCGATCATGATGATTTCCGCTGGTGAATAAAGCTGTGCTGTCAACAGTGCTGCCATTCCGACCGGTCCGGCCCCGACAATTGCGATTACATCCCCTGGTTGAACTTCGCCGTTGATTACCCCGATTTCGAGACTTGTCGGAAAAATGTCACTCAACATAACAAGCGCTTCTTCATCGACTCCCTCAGGGATATGATACATGCTTGTATCCGCATATGGAATCCGAACATACTCTGCTTGGGTACCGTCAATCAAATGCCCTAAAATCCAACCGCCTTTTTCACAGTGTGCGTACATCGCTTTTTTACAATAATCGCAGCTTCCACAAGAAGTCACACAAGAAATCAGCACTCTGTCTCCAGGTTTGAAATTGTTGACACTTGAGCCGATTTCTTCTACTATACCAACACCTTCGTGTCCCAATGTCCGTCCGTCAGTTACAGCCGGTACATCTCCGCCCAAAATATGTAAATCTGTTCCACAGATTGTCGTTTTGGTGATTCTTACGATGGCATCTGTTGGTTCCTGAATCGTAGGCTTGTCCTTCTCTCCCCACTCAAGCTTGCCTGGTCCACGGAATATTAGTGCTTTCATCATCATACCTCCTAAATATATTTGTTCGTAAGCTGTCTTCGGTTTCAAATAAAGGCCATGGCGGGTCTAACTAAATTAGATGTTACTAGCGGTTTGTTATCCCAAAGGTATTTTTCCCCTTGCGATCAAGAAATTATTCTGCTCAATAGGTATGTATGATATATATCCCCCTCTCAAGTTAACATAAAGTATCTTGCCGGAAGTTCCCTATCACAGATTGCGTGGGCAACAGGGTCAGGAAAAAGTGTTAGTGAGCGGCGGAAATAAATAATTTTGCCGTTAACTATGTGGCATTTTTTTTAATCCGTCACAATTGGCTCCCCTGAACAACTTCAACTTGTTGCAATTGATGATCCATTGTTGGCCAATCAGCGTTTGTAGCACTTTAACAACGAACGGCTGCAACAAAAAATAGCGATTTATGCCATAAAAAACACTATTCTTACGACAGACAACTTAGCTAGAGCACCACAGCTGCTCACGTTCGTTATTATTATTTTGAAAATTAATACTATTCTCTTAATTAATTTGGCCTTTTGTTATTTTGCCTGAGAAGCTTTTTCTTTCAGCATCTTATAAAACGTATCAGGATGATCCAAACGTAAAGCCACTTTCGAATATGTTTTTTGAAATCCTAAGAAAAGTGTGGCACGGCAAGGATTCTTTAATTCTAAAATCATATTCGGATGTACCGTTTCGAAATCTCTAGCAATAAATTCAATAGTTGTTTTCTTATCTATTTTTTTTCTCTAATTGTTTTTGATCAATGGTAATTGACTCTATGTCATCTAACGACAATACCATTTTTTTTGCTAATCCAAGAGATAAGTACAAGTAATTATCTGTCATTTTCAATGGATTTAAGCGTACTGCCTGTAAGTCGCCGAGAAAAAAGATAATTGAATAAATATTCAAAATAAGCAGCAAAATGGACAACAGCTTGGACTGATCATGCAGCCACCAATGAATTCCGATCGTTTCAATAATAATTGCGTGAATGATCATAATTTGAAATGCCACTATGCTGGAATTTTTATGCAATGTAAAGTATTTTTCACCTTTCGGCGGTCGTTTCTTCCACGACATAAAGGCATAGTAAAACATAAGGAATTCTGATGCTACGATGTGTACAATAGGATGTTTGCGAACTTTTTCTTCAACAGCAGTCGGAAAAGAAAACAACAAGCTGTCATCACTCATGCGGACCTGTCGAATAATTGCAGGCAAATAGCGCAAAAACATGAATAGCAAAGCTAATTCTGACAATACTAACAATCCTTCAATGGCAATACCTATATAAGATATTGCTGCAAATGGCTCAAAGTATTTTGCTGGAATGATAAACCTAGCTAAAATTAATCCTCCTGCCATCCAAATAATAAAACGTTTAACTGAAAAATTCTTTTTATATATTACTGCCATTAAAAGCGGAACAACGATTGCCAAGTCCATTAAAGTGCCAAGGATGACCCATCCCATCTCCTCAGGCAATACCATAATCGACAAAGGCGACCTATATATTAGAAAATTGGAACAAAGCACCAGCACTAATAAGGACAACCATATATACCTTTTTTTATCAAATTGCCAAGCTTCCACAAATCCACCCCTTTTTACCTATATTGTAACAGATTTTAAAATATTTCGTTTTTTATTTTTGTTAATTTTCAAAATTGCCAGCTTTCTCCTTGTCTCTGCTGATTTTAAGAAACGAACATGTTCCTAAATTGAGTGTGATTGATTTCTTGAGGTAATACGAAAGAACTAAATTTGAACATGCATCCTCTGTATGTGAACAGTCAATCATCCCATAGTACAACCTTTACAAGAATTCATTGCCTTAAGAGATATAAAACTGAAACATATTATGCTTTTTCATTCAACTAATGCAAACCTCCCTCCTTTCCGTTATACTTAAAACGTTGTTGATTGAAAGAAAGGAGCATTATATGAAATCTCTCGTTTTAGCTGAAAAGCCGAGCGTTGCACGTGAGATAGCCCGTGTGCTTGGCTGCAAAAAAGAGCATAAATTTCACTTTGAAGGAAGCAAGTATATCGTAACGTGGGCGCTCGGTCATTTAATTGAATTGAAGATGCCGGAACATTACGATCCAAAATATAAAACATGGCGGCTGGAAGATTTGCCAATTATCCCAGAAAAAATGGGGTTAAAAGTAATTAGACAAACGAGCCGGCATTATAAAGGCATAGAACTGTTGGCGAAACGAACGGACATTAAAGATTGCATTATCGCAACAGACGCCGGACGTGAAGGCGAACTCGTTGCAAGATGGATTTTAAAAAAGCTGAACTGGAAAAAGCCGATTTTGCGCCTATGGATTTCATCTCAGACCGATAAAGCCATTCGTGACGGTTTCAAGCATTTAAAACCTGGGAAACAATTTGAAGCATTATATCAGTCTGCTGTTTGCCGTGCTGAGGCAGATTGGCTCATCGGCTTAAATGTGACAAGAGCTTTGACGACGAAATATAATGACCCGCTTTCGGCAGGGCGCGTGCAGACCCCAACCCTTGCCATGATCATGAAAAGGGAAACAGAAATTCAAAAATTTGTACCGAAGCCGTATTGGACGATTCATGCAAAAATCGGTTCCATTCATACCATCTGGGAGCGAAACGGCGAAAAAAGAATTTTTTCTAAAGAAACGGCTGAACATCTATTGGCAAACCTGAATGGTAAAAAAGGTACAGTCATCAAAGTGGAGCGCAAGCAAAAGAAAGAAAATCAGCCGCTTCCATACGACCTAACCGAGCTGCAGCGGGATGCCAACAAGCGTTTCGGATTTTCCGCAAAGAAAACGTTAACGATACTTCAAAAGCTTTATGAGCATTATAAGCTTGTCACATACCCGCGGACAGACTCCCGTTATTTAACTGCGGATATGGAATCGACAATGTTTGACAGGCTTCAGGCAATGGCTTCCGGCTATAAAGACGAAATCCGTTCTCTCCTTTCCAACAAAGGAAAAATTTTATTAAAACGGGTGTTCAATAATGAAAAAGTGACCGATCATCATGCCATTATCCCGACGGAGGAACCGCTAAATATGAGCCAGCTTTCCACTGATGAAAGGAAGCTGTATGATTTGATTGCCCGCCGGTTTTTGGCGCTGTTTTATCCTGCTTACGAATATGAAACCGTCCATGCGGTTTTTGATGTGAACGGAGAAACACTCACTGCAAAAGAGACAATTGTATTGAATAATGGATTTAAAGCCGTTTTAGGGAAGCAGCAGGATGAGCCGGAAAACAGAAACATCCCTGCTTTAGTTAAAGGACAATCTTTTGCTGTTCATCAAGTAGAAATAGAAGAAAAATTGGAAGAACCTCCTCTTCGCTATTCAGAGGCGGACATTCTTACGCAGATGGAAAAGTTCGGACTCGGCACTCCTGCAACTAGGGCGGATATTATTGAAAGACTTATCGAAACAGAAGCGGTTGAGCGAAAAAACGGAAGGTTCTACCCAACGAAAAAAGGTAAACAACTGATTGAACTTGTCAATGATGAACTAAAATCACCTGAGCTGACAGCGCGCTGGGAAAAAGAGCTTGAAGCGATCGCACGGGGAAAAGGAAATCCTGAATTTTTCCTAAACAACATTCGCAAGCAAACGAAACGGCTCGTTAATGAAATAAAAAATAGCGATAGAAGCTACAAAGCACACAATTTAACCGGCTCCATGTGCCCGGAATGCGGCTCCTTTTTAAAAATACGTTCTACAAAAGAAGGACGTTTATTAGCATGTTCGAACATGGAATGCCGCTATAGCAAACGAAAAGATCCGAAGCTGTCCAACCGGCGCTGTCCACAATGCAAAAAACGAATGGAAATCCATAACGGCAAAGCCGGCGTTTACTTCCAATGCCGCCGCTGCAATGTGGTTGAAAAAGCGGAAGAAAAGAAAACGGCAGTCAATAACCGCAAAGATCGGGCTTTAATTCAAAAATACAGCCCGAAAAGCGATTCTTTTGGCACAAGTTTAGGTGATTTGTTAAAACAGGTGTTGGAAGAACAGAAATAAATAAAAAAGCTTCCGGATGCTGCGTTTACGACAAAAAGTTAGCTTGTTTCTATTTAAAAACGGTGTCACGACGAAGCTGGAATGGTATGCAGTTTGTTTCAAATATTTAAAAGGGATTTGTCAAATAAGTCATTTTTTCGGCTTATAGACAAACCCCTTTAATATTTAGAAACGTTCATATCGATGTTTATGATTATAATGGGCTCCACTTTCTGGACAGCTCCTTATCATTCATTAACTACACGCGAATTAAAACGTTATGTACTATTTGTTCCCCCTGCATTTCTAAAAAACTCAAAACAGTCAACCACATATATTCAAAAATGGTCTCCCCTCTTTCGACCTCCCCAATATATTTAAAAATCAAGAATGTTTATACACATGCTGCTTTATCGAACAGTAATCCTCAAGTCGAGATGTTTATAAATTTCTAAAAAAAGCGGCACCTAAATAAGGCGCCACTTTGAAAGGATTAGTTTTTTTGTACGTTTGCCGCTTGAGGTCCGCGTTGGCCTTCGACAATTTCAAATTTAACAGTTTGCCCTTCTTCTAACGTTTTAAAACCATCGCCTTGAATCGCCGAAAAATGAACAAACACATCGTCTCCACCATCGACTTCAATAAATCCAAACCCTTTTTCACTGTTAAACCATTTTACCTTACCTGTGTTCATGCTTTTTCCTCCAAAAAAAAGATTTTACCATTCATTGTTTGTTTTTCATAAGAAAAAAAGCCGCACACTCATGAGAAATGCAGACCATATAAGATCGCCTGCATTTCAATATGAGGTACGACTTATAATGGATCCATGATAAAACGAACTAAATGGCTAATTCATTATAACCAATCAAACATAAAGAGTCAAGAAAATGTAAGAATGTTCTTGACTCTTTAAGGGTGATACTTTATGTTATACGCTGCTTTCCCCTAAAAACAAATCTCATTCACTGCCGCGGTAAAGAAAGAACAGAGCTGTCAGCATTAGCCCGATCCCAATCAGGCGGTTTATGTCTATTCGATTTTTCGGCATTCCAAATAATCCAAAATGATCAATGATGACGCTGATGGCCATTTGACCGATGATTCCTGCAAGGAGCGTTACGGCCACCCCAACCTTCGGAACAGAAATAATGGTAAACGTGACGAACATCGCGCCTAAAAATCCCCCAAGCAAATTCCATTTTGGAACTTGAAACAAATCGGTAATGTGGCCCTTTCCAAAAAATAAAACAAGGAACGCTAAAACCATTGTTCCAACAAAAAAAGAGACAAATGCTCCTTCAACAGCACCGATTTTTTTGCCTAGACTTCCGTTAATCGGCGACTGTATTCCTATCATCATCCCACCCAGTATCGCTAAAAAAATGTAAATCCATTTCATCCTGAACCCTCCCCAGAAATATAATTTCTCTTCTAGCCGCTTGAACTCCTTTACGTAAAAACGTTCTTAAGTAAAAAAGTTGATTTTCTAAAATTTTCATTTTGTAAAAAAAGAAGAGACTTAAAAAAACGGCGCTTTTGTAAAAGCTCTTAAAATGATGAAAGACAACAGAATTTATCAATAAATTTTTGTTGTCTGAAAGTGCAAACCTGCCGTTCGATGAGAATCAAACCCGTTAAATAATTTTCTAGCACCCCCACAGAAAATGATGCTGTAAAGGAGGAGATTAAGACCGATCTATTTGTTTGATGAAGAGCACAACGTTTACAAGTATATTCGGCCTGATGATTAGATCAATTATCCATTAACGACAATTTACTACACTTGTTATATGTAAAGACCTTAAAAAAATTATATTCAGCAAACTATTTTCTCTCATGTCATTTTCTAGATCAACCATTTTCAACATATATATAAACAAAAAAAGGAGGCACTTATGATCATTCATATTATACAAAGAGGAGAGACTTTATGGAACATAGCTGAACGCTACGGTATCAGTCTTTCTGAAATTATTGCTGCAAACAGTCTGCCCGATCCTAATCGATTACTGATTGGCCAATCACTTGTGATTCCCATTGCTTTTCGTCAACATATCGTCCGAGCAGGGGAAACATTATGGCAAATTGCCCAAAAATATGGAGTTGCCGTCGGGTCTATTGTTCAGGCTAACCATATTAGTGATCCTTCAAAAATTAATCCGGGAATGATTTTAAACATTCCGCCTCGCATCCATACTGTGAAGCCTGGAGAGAATTTATCGCAAATTTCTCAAATTTACCGTATATCCGTACAGGAAATTGCCAAAGCCAATCGAATTCAAAATCCCGACCTTCTTTATCCGGGGACAAGATTAACGATTCCTTTTGTAAAACCAGTCATTGACGTAAATGCATATACGATCCATGCAGGCGAAGAAGGAGGCAAAGAAGTTCGAGAAGCTGGCAGCTTTTTAACATACGTTTCTCCATTTGCCTATATCATCCGGGAAGACGGCGGACTCGATGCAATAAACGACACAGCGATTCTTCAAGCTGCTTTAACAGAACAAGTGATACCAATGATGAGCATAACAAATTTTACGTTCAGGGACCCCGGGTCACGGCTGGCTCATGCCATCCTTTCAAATACGGAACTGCAAGATCGTTTATTGACCACCATTATAAACACTATGAAAGAAAAAGGTTATCGTGGATTAAATATTGATTTTGAAAATGTATTTCCTGACGATCGTGAGTTATATAATCAATTTTTACAGCGCGCCGTTGATCGATTGCATAAAGAAGGATATTTTGTTTCGACCGCGCTCGCCCCTAAAACGAGCGCAGAACAAAAAGGAATATTATATGAGGCACACGACTATGCCGCACACGGCAGAATTGCAGATTTCGTTATTTTAATGACATACGAATGGGGTTATAGGCTTGGACCTCCTCAGGCGATCTCTCCGCTTAATCAAATCAAACAAGTGCTAGATTATGCTGTAACCGTCATTCCAAGAAATAAAATCTTTATGGGCTTCCAAGTATATGCTCGTGACTGGCTCCTTCCCCATGTTCAAGGTCAGGAAGCAGAAACATTCGATATGCAAGAAGCGATTCGTCGAGCAGTTCAACATGGTGCTGTGATACAGTATGATCGAACATCTCAATCTCCGTTTTATCGGTATGTGGATGAACAAGGCCGTACGCATGAGGTCTGGTTTGAAGACGCGCGCAGCACCCGGGCAAAATTTGATGCGGTAAAGGATTACGGTTTACAGGGAATTAGTTATTGGGTACTTGGCTATCCGTTCCCGCAAAATTGGGTATTACTTGAAGACAATTTTCAAGTGCGGAAATTCCGTTCAATTCATTGATAGCAGAAGTCTCTCATAGCACAAATGAAAATAAGGGAACCTACGCACAAAGCGTATGTTCCCTTCTCGCTTATTCCTCTTTCATAAACGGCCACCAGTTCGCTTTACCAAACATTTTGACCATCACCGGTACAAATAGCGGCAGTACAACAAGAGCATATAAAAATAATCCTGTTAAAACAATTGTGGCAATTTCGAGCAGCGACAGCACACCGGACGGAAGCATCGCCGCAAATGTTCCGCCTAAAATGACCGCGGCGGAAATAATGACCGTTCCCATATGACGCATAGCTGAAAGCATCGCTTCTGTGACAGGCAAATCTCTGTATTCGTTGAAGCGGTTCATAAGGAAGATGCTGTAATCTATGCCAAGCGCAATTAAAATGACAAATGAGAAAAATGGAACTGCCCAGTTCAAACCGTCGTATCCAAGAAGGCGAACGAAAATGGCTTCTGACACCGCCATTGATGTGTAATACGTTAGAATAAGCGATAAAATTAAATAAATGGGCATGACAAAAGAGCGCAGCAATGCAATTAATATAAGAGCAATCCCTATCAGCATCAATACAACTGTGCGGGAGTAGTCGTTTGCTGAAATCTCGTTCAAGTCGGAGTAAATGCTAGTAACCCCGTCATAGGCAATTTTCGCATTTTCAAGCTTCGTGTCTTTTACGGTAAACTCCACCGCTTGTTTGACCTCAGTAAGCTGATCCATCGCTGAAGTTGAATATGGATTTTTCTCGAAAACAACATCAATGGTTGTCACTTTGCCGTCATTCGATAAGTAAGCTTCTTTCGCATCCGCAAATTCTTTGCTTTCAAGCACTTCCTTCGGCATGTACCAGCCTGCCATTTCCTGATTTGAAGAAGAAAGACCAGATAAGTAATTTTCGGCAGAACCGAGACCATCGGCTACTTGATTTAGACCATCCACGCTTTTGTCAAGGCCTGAAATCAGCTGATTCATTTGTCCATCCAGCTGAGAAAAACCTTGCAGCAATTCCTCCTGTCCATTGTTGACTTGGCTTAAGCCGTTAGACAGCTCCGGCAATTTTGAAATGATGGTTTGCTGTCCAACCGCTGCTTTATTCAACCCTTTTTGCAGCTGATCAAGCCCGTTGATGAGCTCTCCCATTCCATTAACGAGCGCTTTTTGACCTGAAAGTAATTCAGAATATGAACGGTTCGCCTGCTCTATTCCATTTGTCACTCGCTGAAGCGCTCCGTTAATTTGCTGAAATCCGCTTCTCATTTGTTTTGCTTGTTCACTAAGCTGGGAAGCTGCCATTTTTACCTGTTGATACTCAGCATCCTGCTGAAGCTGCTGATGTCGTTGTTCGATGCGGTTTAAAGATTCACTCATGCCGGATAAATGTGTTGACAATTGACCGAGATGTGATTCCATCTGTTGATATTGTTTCAGCAATGAATATAGACTGCTTCCGGCTGTTTCGTATCCTTTCAAAAGCTGTTCTGCGCCGGATTGCAGCTTTTTCGCATTGTTTTGAACGGTCTCAAGCCCTTTCTTTATGTCACCGGCCCCCATTGATCCGCTCTCGATCCCCTGTTTAACTTGCGAAAGCCCTTTTTCAAGTTCACCGACGCCTGCTTTTAATTCATTTGTTCCGGAAACGAGCGCTTCAATACCGTCTGTAGCTTGTTTTAATTTCGGAGATGATGCAGAAAGCTCTTTGCTCGCTTCATTCAAACCGGAGCTGATTTGTTCAAGCCCTTCATTTCCCTGACCAATTCCGTCTTTCAGCGTTTTCGCCTGTTCTGTCACAAATAATTGGTCGATCTGTTCGCCTGTCGGTCTCGTTACTGAGCGGACCGTCTCGACACCTTCAACTTTTTCGATGCTTCTGCTTATTTTTTCAATTAAAGCAAAATATTCCGTCCTATTCATGTTGTCATCATTTTTGATCACAATTTTTGTCGGCATCGCTTCGCCTGGGTTGAAGCTTTTCGAAATAATATTAAAAGCCTTGACAGAGTCGTAATCATCCCCGATTTCTTGAAGGGAATTAAACGACAGCTTGCCGTCATAGGAAAGCAGCACTGGGAGGGTAATGATTCCTACGATGATTAAAGAAACAAGCGGTCTGGTGAACGAAAAACGTCCTGCAAAGTCCCATAGCTTGCTCTGTTTATGTTCCAGATTTTCTTTAACTGGCCAAAACAACACCGGGCCAAGCACAGCCATGAAAAACGGAACAAGCGTCATAAGTGCTACCAGCAGGATGGCGACTCCGACAGCGACTGCCGCAGCCGATTGATAAAGCTTAAATGATGACAATCCGATCGCCGCAAAGCCGATCATAACGGCTAAACCGCTGAAAAACACAGTTTTTCCTGCCGTGCGATAGGTTGTTATAATCGCTTCAGTTCGGCTTTCTTGTTTGCCAAGCTCCTCTTTAAAGCGGCTTAGCAGTAAAATGCAATAATCTGTACCGATCCCGAACAAAATGGCGACCAAAAATGTTTGCGTAAAAGTGGACAATGGAAAATTCACCATTTCAACTAAAAAGGCGACAATTGACTGTGATGCCAAATATGTAATGCCGACTGTCAAGAGCGGCACAAATGGTGCTATAAGCGAGCGGAAAACGATCAGCAAGACGATCAAAATAAACACGACTGTTATGCCTTCTGTTTTTTTCACTCCTTCCTGCGAGCTGACAATAACGTCTTCATCGATGATCCAGCTGCCGGTATAATAATGCTCCAATGAAATATTATCGATCACTTTATAAAGAGCGGATGTCATTTCTTTTGCCGTTCTTCCGTCTCTTTCCATTTGTATTGACGTCAAGATGGTGGTTTTATCTTTTGAAACAAGCTGATCCTTTAACTCCTCTTGATGAAAAGGCGAAACAATTTCTGTAATCCGTAAATTCTCGCTGTGTTGTTCAAGCTGTTTTACAGCTTGTTCCGCTTCTTTCCAATCTTCCTTTGTCAGCCCGTCCTCATTATGCAGCACAAGGGCGACTGATATTAGATCTCCTGAATGCTCTTTGCTCTGAATTTCTTTTAAAATGTCATTCGCGATCGAAGAGGAATAACCTTCCGGAACCGTAATTTGCCCTTTTTCGCGCACAAGCTCCTCCATGTTTGGCGATGTAAAGAGCAAACCAATAACAGCGACAAGCCATAAAATGAGTACAAACCATTTTCCTTTCAGGATTGCCCTCATGACTCAACCTCCAGTTCAAGCAATACGTTTGCCAATTTTTCATAGGTTTGAATAAATGATTCGATCTCGTCCTCCGAAAATTTTGTTATGAACGATCCTACAACTTTATGAACTCTCTCTTCTGTGCTTGCAAACAAATTGCTCCCTTTTTCAGTCAAAGCCAAATAAATGACCCTCCTGTCTTTTTCATCGCGAATTCGCTGAACAAATCCTTTCTCAACAAGCCGATTAATCATCGCTGTGATCGCGCTTTTGTTCACTCGAAAAACATTAGCTAGTTCTGTTGAAGTGCACCTTTCCTTTTGATGGATATAGCGCAAAAGATAGTGTTGTTCGTTTGTGATATCTGGATCAATTTCACATTTCACAAGTTCCTCCGCTCTTTTCGTCACAATGAACGAAACCTTAATATACCGTTCGATCAATTCATCTATTTTTTTTCGATCCATTGTCTGCCCCCTATTTTAAATAGTTCAACTATTTAACTATTAAATCATTTAACTATCAACCTGTCAATCAATTTGTATGAAAATTGGCAAACTTCCTCTTCTTCAAACGCGTGAAAGGTGCATTCCAATAAATGAAGGCTTCTCTAACGTGCTGAACGCTAGTTTCCATTCTCTAAAATATGTTCTTCGCATAGAAAAATGTTGTGTGAGCTAAGCTTTTATACTGTAAAAGATCCGCGTCACATAAAAACAGATTCGCCGAGTTAGCAGTCAGGACTGTCCGTTGCACTCTCAATGCTTTCGTTATAGAACTGAGAAGCTCCTGTTTCAAGTGTCAGTTAAACGGCGAGCAATTGATGGAAAAAGGGATCAACCTGCAAAGATGATCCCATCCATCGGTTCACAAAATCATCCAAACCGAAACAGCTAGCGAAACAACAATTGGAATAACCTGAATACATACCATCCCTTTAAAGGTGATTCGTTCTTCAGGAATCGGAAATGAAGCCTTTTCACACAGCCAATTAGCAAGCTTCTCCATTTTTGACTTTTTCATTGGAAAATCCGGTACTTCCACTGTATATTTTTTTAATAATTTATCAATTTCACGATCCTTTTCCATCAGATTCGATCCCCCATTCTTTCCTCATTTTTTGAACCGCTTGATACAGCCTTGATTTCACCGTGCCCAAAGGTATGTTTAAGATGCGCGCAATATCCTTTTGTGACAGATCATGATAATAAAACAATACGATAACGGCCCGCTGTTCGTTTGAAAGCGATTGAAGCATCCGCTCGACCTCCATTTTTTCATCGGAACGGGATATGTTGACAGGCTCTTTATATAAAAACGGAAGAAGACGGTGCCACCTTGCTCTCATTTTTATTTTGCTGATCATCGTATGATAAGCAATTTGAAAAAGATATGTCTTCAGCCTCCCTTTTTCAGGGGAAAAGTAATGCTTTTTTTGCTGCAGCTTCAAAAATGCATCTTGAACGACATCCATGCTAAGCTGGTCGTCCCGTGTACAACGGTAAATAAAGCGGAAAAGCGGTGCTCGATATCGTTCATAAAGCTCGTTCAAAGCTTCCGTATCACCGTTTTGAAATTTTTCCATCAGCTTTTCATCTGTTAAATTCATCTGACCACCGCTCTTTAATTCCTTTGAACACATACAGGATTCTTCCGATGAACCAAAGAAACGTCATTAAAGTAAACATAAACGATTGATGAAGGAAAAATTGAATGACAGGACTGTTAATGTTATCTCCCCTTATTAGAAAGATAAAGAGTCCTGTGAGGCAGCAAAATGAATAAATTGCGGATATAACCGTAATCGTATCCCAACGGGTCCAATAGAAATAAAGATCGGTTTTTTTAAAATCAATGTTTCCCCATCGATCCCGAACGACCTTTTTATTTAAAGAAGCGATCGAAACACCGAAAATCGTTCCGATGATTCCGCCTACAATTGAACTGATTACCCAGCCGGTTACAGGCATAATTGTCATCTCCTTTCCCATCATTCATTTGTTTATACAAATCGTGAAAGGAAAAAGTTCATTTTTCTCCGTAATTTTTTAATAAAAAGGCTTCAGGTTGATTTCATCTGTAATATTAACAAAATCGCTGTTAGTTCTAATGTTTCGCTGGCCGTTTTACATGAAACGCTCCGATTCCATTCCGTTGATCAACATTTTACATCTTCTTGCAGATAAATCTCACGCTTTTTTCGCAAACGTCATAGGTCCGAAACAGATTCAATCATTTTAATGTTTTATGAAAAATGAAGTTTTCCTGTTTCTTTCTGTCAAGTCGAAAAAGTTGAAGTTGTTTCTTTTCATTCGATACAATGGATGTGCGATTGATTCATAAAAGAAGGTGAAAACATGAAAATTGAAATATGGTCTGATTATGTTTGCCCATTTTGCTATATCGGAAAGCGGCGTATGGAAAAAGCGCTCGAGCTGTTTCAGCACAAGGAGCAAGCAGAAATCGTGTTCCGCAGCTTTGAGCTTGATCCAACCGCCAAAAAGGAATACGATCTTTCCATCCATGAAATCATTGCTCAAAAATACGGCATTTCCGTTGAGGAAGCGAAGCGGGCAAATAACGATGTTGCCAAACAGGCAGAGTCCGTCGGATTGACATTTCGCTTCGAGGAAATGAAGCCAACAAATACGTTCGATGCCCATCGATTAGCGAAATATGCAGATAAAAAAGGGAAAGGAAGAGAAATGCACGAACGGCTCTTTTATGCTTATTTCACTGAATCGAAATTAATCAGTGACCATCAAGTTTTAGTTGAACTCGCAGAAGAAATAGGCTTGGATGGCGACGAAGTCAAGCAAGTGCTTTCAAGCAGTCAATTGGAAGAGGAAGTTAGAAAGGATGAACAGGAAGCCTCACGTCTCGGTGTCAGAGGTGTGCCGTTTTTCGTCATCAACCGCAAATATGCCATTTCTGGGGCGCAGCCAACAGAAGTATTTTTGAAAAGCTTTCAAAAAATATGGGATGAAGAAAACTCTTCTTCGCCGCTCAAACCACTGGCAGCTGATGGCGGAGGACTATGCAACGATCAGAGCTGTGAAATGTAATTCGTCCTGACCGCAAATGGGCAGGAGAAACAACGGTCATCAAAAACGACGTGTCCTCCTTTTGCATTTCTTTCAGTTCATGACGATCTGTCAATTGCTCACATCGCAAAGTTTGTTTAATTTATTTACTTAAATTCGTTTGTTAACACATATGAAAGAACCGAATCGTCAGGTTATCAATGTTTACATCCTTTGTTACATTGACTAACCTTCCCAAGTTTTCTTTAGAGGAACAATTCTTACTTTACTCCTCAAACTATGAAATTTAGGCGGTGCGGCCGCTCATTATGTCTTCATAACGGTGATGAATCGTTTAACTATTTTTCTTGTTGATCTGCTATTCCTTTTTTCTTGAATGATGCAAAGACCTTTCCATTTTATTACACTTGCACCCGAAATAAAAAAATCCACGTCAAAGTCCTAGAGGTAAAATACTGGGATTTTGACGTGGATCTCCATTTTCCCTTCAAATTTATGAATTTTCCATCCATCGCAACATTGTAAATGATTTCAAAGAACGGACTTTTTTCCATTTAATGTTTGATTATCCATTTCTTCATAAATTAAATTCTCGCTTCAAAAATGACCGCCTCTTGATCAAATTTCATATCCAATAGACCCTCTGTTTTATTTATAAAAGAGTTCCAATTGTTGATAAGATTATTGTAAGTAAATGGATAATACGCATGATGCGCCGACCAATCATTTTGAAAAAACATGTCCCAGTCGTTTTTTGAGGAATGATAACGGACAAGATCATTCCAATTCGCATCATTTGTTTTTTGTTCATATGAAACGTAAGCAGACGGAATAATATGCAAAAAGACATGATCTATATTTTTTTCTTTTGCGTGCCTTCTCATGCTTGAAATAATGTCATCGATGATTTTCGAATCAAGTATGGAATAAGCCCTTTTGCTCCGTCCATATGCTTCTTCCCTCTTTTCCTCCTGGAAGCGGTTGTATGATTCAATCGTTTTTTGGATATATGAATGGTATACATGCTCAAGGTTGCCGCGCATTTTTTCAGACAATGGTGTATGAAGCAATGCTTCCAGCTTCATCCCTAATAATCCGAGTTCAATCCCGATTTGTTCTTCGCTTTTTGCAGCCGTATAGCCATGTTCTGTTCGGACCGCTTCTTGATAAAAGGACCCAGCCGCTTCAAAATCATATATTGTATAATGATCGCCGGTTTCTAAAGCGCTTTCCTTCTGTAAAAATTGTTGGCGGAGCGCCTCCAACTTAAAAGTATGGTTTCCCCTTAACAGCTGTTCACCATCCGTTCTGTCGATTGGGGCATAATCCTCATGCTTGCGTAAAAAAGATGTATATTGTTCGATGCGCTGTTCATAAGCTTTTAAAATATCGTTATACATCTCCTCTTTCACGTCTGGGAGACCATGCTTCACAAAAAAGCCGCCAACTGATTTTGAAAAAGAATCAGCTAACTGTTGGATGCTTTGTTGAAAAAAATGATCGAGTTTGTCGAGCCGCTCTTTTCGTTGTTCACCAAAAAAATTTTCTTCAATCCAGTTTTTTAAATAAACATATTCTGAAGCTAGATCATCAATTTTTTCACCGAGGCGGTCAAAACGCCCAAATCCTGCCCGCCCCCTTGCTTTCGCGTAGAACTTAGTTGATTTCCAAGGAACGATTAGAGCGTTTGACTTCCCCCTTTTTAACGTGATTGTTTTCAGAACAGATCCGTGTGCCAGCGCTTCCTTCCTCAAATCTTTTATGTTGTCCTTTTCTGATTGGGCCCCAAGATTGGATTCATATATTTTTTCGACAATAGACTGTTTTTTCTCATGTTCTTTCAATGATTGCTGCAGAGCCACAATAGGTGCAAAACTGAATTGATCTGTGTAATAAAGCTGAACCATTTTTCCACCTCCTTTTATATCAGAAGCTAGAAAGGATTCCTAAACTTTCATTTTTTTGCGGATGCGAGTTTGTTTGATTTATATTCTTAGTTTCGACGGAAACCATTATAAAACCTCTTGTTTGCACAAAGATTTTAAGTGACTGTCCAAAATGGATTCGATCATCTCATTAGATAAATATTCCGGATGCATTAATCCATGAATGGCCAAGCCATCGATCAGCGCATACAGACGGTCCACCTCCAGCTCTACATTGATATTCGGCCGCGCAAGATCAAGTTTGACTAAAGTCTTGATGACCTGTTCAAATCCATAACGCATTTTAAGATATACTTCTTTGCTTAAAGGCTGAAGTTCCGGCTCCGAAAGAGCTTTCTGGGTAAAAGCAAACCATACCTCCATTTCTTTCTTTGTATCATCTTCAAGCGGCAAAACCTCCCGGATCATCCTTTTCATTGCATCAAGCGGCGGCATAGAAAAATCAATTTCGTTAATTCGTTGACTCACCCTTTCCGACACCAATTTCATTGCAAATGACAGCAATTCTGCTTGAGTTGAAAAATAATGTCTTAATGAACCAACGGAAACTCCTGCTTCTCTCGCAATATTGCGAACGGTTGCTTTTTCCATCCCGCCTTTCGCAATGACATTCCATGTCGCTACAGCAATTTTTTCTCTTTGTTTTACGTGATCCACTTTTTTCGGCATATTTTTATTATATCATGGTTGTTTTTTTAATACACTTGTGTTAAATTTTTATTTAATACGTGTGTTTTAAAAAGGAGTGGAATCATGATCGGTTGGCTCATTGTCATATGCGAAATTTTGTTTTGGATATTTGTCGGCGCCGGATTATTCGCCAGATATATTCTAGGCTGGAAAAAAATCGGGTCGCTCCTTCTATTGTGTACGCCTCTTATCGATCTTGTTTTAATCATCGCAACGGTTTTCGATTTGAAAGACGGCGCAACAGCTCATTTTGTACACGGATTGTCTGCTGTATATATTGGGGTATCGGTTGCATTTGGCAAACGGATGATTCAGTGGGCGGATGAACAGTTTGCTTACCGATTTGCTGGAGGAAAGCGGCCAAATAAACGGCCTCAATTCGGAAAACAGCATGCTGCTTATGAACGGAAAGGCTGGTACCGCCACCTTCTAGCATGGATTATTGGGAATGCCCTTCTCCTGTTCATGGTTCTTTTTGTCAACGATTTCCAGAAAACAGAAGCACTTTTATCATTTTCGGCAAAATGGACGTTCATCCTGTTTATCGATTTTTTATGGAGCTTCAGCTATACAATATGGCCGAAAAAAGAGGCGAAAGGGCATTATGAAAGTTAAAAATGTAATCCTATAATTTGACCATTTTCCCCTAGATTAGCGCTACAGAGCTTGTAGAGAAGGACAATATTTTTCTCTACAAGTTTTATTTACAGCTTTTTATACCATGTTTGTAAACTCTTTACGTTAGTACCATCCCATCATAAACACTCCGAAACATGCTGTATTCACTAAAAACGTAATCCCAGCTGCGATCAGTATTCCTTGAGCAATCGCTGTTTTTCTTTTCATTAAGGCGATCACCACTGCTGGAATGATATAAATCACCTGAACAAAACCGATAAAAAAGATCGTAATCGGAAAAATCAACAATAGCCCATGTAAAAGAAGCACAATACCGATGCCTTTCCAAATGTCTTTTGTATGCTCATTCATGCGCAGTCATCGCCATTTCTGTTTGAATTTCTTTCAGCCGGTTTTCAAGGCTGTCCCTATAAAACAAGTTATACGTGTCAAACGGAATGATGCGGCCGTCGTGATGTACAATATGAACACAGGATTTTTTAACTGAACGAACATCAAAGTTATAAGCATCTAAAAATTGCATAATAATTACACGAAACACATTGTTATAGCTGATATTTTCCGGTATCGCTACTTTCGGCAGACAGCATAATAAATCTTTTAGTGACATCGCGGAAGAGCCGGGAGAATGATTTAAACTGAATAGCTCAAAAACTTTATGTTTCAATTGTTCATCCTGTTCAAATACGATCGTATTTTGATCTCCTTCAAGGAGAATATGCGGATCGATCATACCCGTCAGAGGCTTCACTTCCCCGTTTAACTTCAGCGCATACCCCATAGCCAAACAGTCAGGATGGCAAGGGACGGGAATAATATCGTCTGCTTGAAAAACCTCCGATTGCTCGATAATCATGCTGCGAACTTCGCTCAACGTTAATCGGTCAGTTGCAGGGTTAAAATTTTTTGTTCTTCCGGCAATTTGCACCGGCTGAAAGGTGACTCCCCTGACTGCCTGCTGCGAAAGACCGTATTTAATGATTTTTCCGACCTCCTGATCGTTTACACCCTTTTTTAACGTGACAACTAATGTTGTGGAAATGTTGTATTCATTTAAATGTTCTATTGCCTTCTCTCGGACTGCACGCAAATCTACTCCGCGCAGATCGATTAACGCCTCTTTTTCAAAACTGTCAAACTGCAAATAAATTTCAAATCCGGGCATGTAGCGAGCCAGCTTTTCAGCAAATTTTTTGTCCTGGGCAATTTTAATTCCGTTTGTATTCACCATTATATGCTTAATTGGCTTCGATTTCGCCATTTCTAATATCTCGAAAAACTGTGGATGGATCGTTGGTTCACCGCCGCTGATTTGAACGATATCCGGTTCCCGCTCATTTTTCACAATCGCATCAAACATCTTCTCAATTTCCTCTAGTGGGCGCCATTTCTGTTTTTTCGGGGAAGACTCCGCATAACAGATCGGGCATTGCAAATTGCACTGATCCGTAACTTCCACCAATGCCAAGCAGCTGTGCTGCTCGTGATCCGGACATAAGCCGCAATCATACGGGCACCCGTATTGAATGGAGGTATTCCAGCGATACGGCATTTCTGCACGCTTCAAAAATTCACGGCATTTTTTGTAATATTCGATATCGGTTGAGATCAATACTTTTTCTCTTCCATGATGACGGCAATGTTTTACTAAAAAAACTTGATCATTCTCAAATATGACTTTTGCTTCCGTTTTCCGCAAACATTTCGAACAAATGCTGTTCGTTAATTCATAGAAAATGTATGGTCTATTTGGCATACTGAAATTTCTCCCTTCTTTTTTTCCTTATAAGGAACAAATAGTACATCAATCCGACGAAAGCTGCTAACTGAATGTTGTTTAACCCAAAATACGGGTGAGGTGTCGGCTTGATAAAATCAATAAAAAAGCGAAACAGCAAATAGGAAACCATAAAAAACTGGAACAGAAACCCTTCCCACGGAGATGTTTTCTTTTTTCTTATGTATAGAACGAAAAAACCGATCAGCCATAAATAGACAATTTCATATATTTGAGTTGGATGTCTCGGCACGCCGTCTCCAAAATCAACACCCGTCACCCAAGTCGTTGGGATGCCGTGCGTATGGTCTGAGAGGCCGGTGAAAAAACAGCCTATCCTGCCAATGCTCATGCCAATAATAAGCGGTAAGACAAAATCATCGCCTGTCGAGCGCTTCCAGCCGATTAGCTTTTTTGCGGTTTCAACTCCGATCAATCCTCCCAGCAATCCACCGACGATCGTTTTCCCGGCCATTAAATAGTTGAGATTCGTCACATTTTTCAGCGTTTCAACAGGATTTTCAAGCCAATACAGGAGCTTTGATCCTAACGCAGCCCCGGCTATCGCACCGATCACGACCCACATCGCCTTATCAAGCGGAATTCTTTCTTTATTTCTCGTATGCAAGTAAACTCTGAAACCGACAAAATAAGCCAAAGTCTCAAAAAATAAATGCGGATGAATCGAAACAGGACCCAAATGTATATAAATCGGAAAATCCATTTTACACCTCTTTTTTCAAAACCTTACTTTCATCATATCAAAAAATATGAATTTATTGTTTTAATATTTTAAACATTACAAAAAATTTCGTTGCAGCAGTTATATTTTTTCCCCGTCTCAACTAAACTAATGGAAGCGCCGGCAAATATTTTCGAAAGCTGATTTTTGTTCAACAAGCTTAGCATCAATAAGTGATTCCAAACTGTCCGCATCAGCCCATTTGCAGAAAAGCTATATTTTCTAATGTTTATAATCAAGGCAGATTGGATTTTTCCGGAAGCAAATCCCGAATTTCCTTTGAATCATGATGGCAATCGCTTTTGCATACAAATAAATAATTAAAAGTTATTTGTTAGGAATCGTTGTTTGAGCAGGTTTCCTAGATTTGATTCAACGATCATTCTGTCATTTCCTTGCTCTCATTCACGCAAATCTTTCAAACTTTTTTTACACTTAACAGAATCGGTTTTGAAAAATATACATCCTACTAATTGTGCAATTCAAAATTTACGAGACTATATTTTCGTTTATAATGAAGTTGTCAAACTCCATAACGTAAAGGGGGAAAACACCATGTCTGGCAAGATGAAGACTTACCGAGTGGGGATCGCAGGTGCGGGCGCTTTTGCCACTTTTTTGTCCGGTGCGCTTGCACGGCTGCCTGAATTTCAATTGACAGCTGTCGCAGGAAGGACGGATACAAAACGGGAGAGCGTGATGGCTGCTTTTCAAAAACAGAGACATAATGCGATAACGCCAAAAGAATATTATGAGGCAGCCGACCTTATAGCCGATCCTGAAATCGATATTGTCATTTTAGCAACACCGCCCCATCTTCACTCCTCACTTAGCCGACTGGCTTTAACACACGGAAAGCATGTCTTGTTAGAAAAACCTGGTGCCCTTTATGCCAAGGAACTTTTGGAAAATGCGAACTATGCAAAAAAACAAAAGCGTGCATTCGCCGTGAACCTTGTATTGCGTTACAATCCGCTAGTAGAAGCTGTTGAATGGATCGTCCGCCATCGGCTGCTTGGATTCGTGCATCATGCAAGTCTCACCAACTCGGCTCATCACGTCGCCAATGGCCATTGGTTTTGGAATGATCAACTAAGCGGAGGCATTTTTATTGAACATGGAGTTCATTTTTTTGAGGTCGGTCGCCACTTACTCGGAGAAGCGGTCGATGCGAACGGTTTTGCTCTGACGGAGGAAAACGGTGAAAAACAGCGTGTTTGGGCAAGCGTTCTTCATAAACCAGTTTATCAACAAGACGAAAAAAGTTCGGGAAACAACATATATTCTTTAGTTCCTGTTCAATATTACCACGGCTTTACGATGGATCCTGACGCACCGGAATCGACAAAATGGGAAATTCATTGCACTCATGGACGGATTGTACTTGAAGGATGGATTCCCCAAAAATTATATTTAGAGGGCAAAATCTCAAAAGAACAGGGCGAGCTGATCGATCAAATACTAGACAGCATACCGAAAAAACCGGTAGAAAACGCTGTTGAAAAAGTACGCTCTTCAGCCTTTCATTGTTTCAAAAATAAATCGTTCCCGCTTAAAGCACTATCCAGCATTTCATACGAACGGACAATCAAATTGGAGCAGCGGCAATTGTGGTATGAGGCAATGGTCCAAGACCGTTTCCTTGATTTTTGCCGAATCATTGAAGAAGAAGGATGGGAAGGATTTGTTACAGCTGAAGACGCCGTGAAAGACTTAGAACTGGCAAATCGTGTAACGTTTAATAAAACGGAGCAGCCGCTAACCGAATAAATTGGTTAGCGGTTTTAAATAGCATTTTATCCAATGGAAAACGACTGATCTAATCTCGTTTTTTTATTTCGCATATACACTAATGCGAAATGATGTTAACGTCATTCCAGCACCTTTCATGTTCCTCCTTTTAATTTTTATTCAAAATCCCCTCTAAGAACAAAAGGGACACTTGGTCCGCAAGTTCATTTTCTGTTTTTTCTCCTGTCATTACATATCGTTCAATAATGTGCTCGATCACTGAGAGAAATGCTTCACCGGCAAATTGAGTGTCAATTTCCGTTTTAACAATTCCAAGTCTTTGATTGTTGCTCATATTTGCTGCTATTTTTTCAACAATGATGCTTCGTAAACGATCATCTTTGTTCTCCCTGAGTGCAACTTTCGTTAAGTGAGGATTTTTTCCGAGAAACTTCAGAATGTCAGCGATTGTCTCACGGACATGGTCTTTCACTTGCTCCGGTTGTATATCAGCCACTTTTTTTCCTGCATCACTAAAATGAATTAACTGCTTTTCAAAATCTTCAAGCATTTGTTCGAAAATTTCTTCCTTGCTGTTGAAATAAAGATAAAAAGCTGCCTGCGTGAGCCCTGCTTTTGCCACAATATCGCTGATCTTTGTAGCATGAAAACCTTTATGAGCGAACAGCTCCGCAGCAGCTTGAAATATTTTCTTTTTGCTCTCTTCTCCTTTATTTCTCGCCATAAAAATCACCCTTTTTTATACAACTAACTAATTAGTTAGTTGTTATTGTACATGATATTGCTTTTACGATCCATTACTTCCATTAAGTTTTTTTGCCATCGTTTGATCATTTCTCCTCCTCTGTCGCCACCGCTGTTGTGATGTTTAAACAAATAAAGAGCGGCATCAACAAATGAGCCGCCCAATTACCCTTGTGTCAGGCTGATTTAGCCTCCATTTGAAAGCCCGGATCATTCCATATTTCAATCCATTTTTTCAATGCCGTTGCCAAGATGACAATACCAAGAACGAGCATAATGATGGATAAAATTCCGTTTAATACGTTGTAGCCTGCAGCTTCCGGATTTAAATAAACATTTACGGTCATCCAGTAGCCTGCATAGTTTACTGTAGCAAATAAATAAGCTAACGGAATGAGGCAAGTAAGCATATATCTTCGTTTATCGGCAATTTTTAAAATGACTGTCGCACCGACAATCAGTCCGATGGACGCCATCAGCTGGTTCGATACGCCAAACAATGCCCAAACCGATCCAATATCTCCTGAGTAAAGCAGGTACCCCCACATAAAACAGGCTAAAGCGCTTGCAAATACGGAAGCCGGAACGGAGTCTACCTTTTTTAATGGTTTATACACTTCACCGAAGAAATCTTGAATTAAATAACGTGCTACACGTGTTCCTGCATCAATCGCAGTTAAAATGAAAACAGCCTCAAACATTATAACAAATTGGAAAAAATACGAAGCCAAATTCTCAAACCATGGAATCGCAGTAAAAATATAAGTCATTCCAACTGCAAGTGTAACCGCTCCACCTGTTCTTCCTTCCAAATTTAAACCTATTTCCTGGCTTAAAGCTGGTAAATTAATAACATCCATTCCAAGTGTCCGGAATACTTCCGGTGCGGAATTGATCGCAAAATAATCTGCCGGATGAAGAGCTGTTGCAGCGATCAGCGCCATGATGCCGACCAAACATTCCACCAACATGGCTCCAAAGCCGACAACTTTTATATCGCTCCACTTATTAAGCATTTTCGGCGTTGTACCCGATCCGACAAAAGCGTGAAATCCTGAAATCGCACCGCATGCAATTGTAATCGATATAAACGGCCAAACAGGTCCAGCTAAAATCGGCCCTCCGCCGTGGATAAATTCTGTAAAGGCCGGCATTTCAATAGAAGGATTAATGATAAAAACACCAATGATCAGCGCAATGAACACACCGATTTTCATAAAGCTGCTCAAATAATCACGAGGAGCAAGCAGCAGCCAAACCGGCAAAGCCGCAGCAAAAAATGCATAGATTGGTAAAATAAGCGCCAAAGTTTTAGTATCGAATGTCAACCAATCCCCAAGAGCTGTTTCTTGTATGGAAGGTCCTGCGAAAACACCTATCATTAATAAAATAAAGCCAACTGTTGAAGCTAATTTTAAATTGCCTGTTTTCTTATAGAAAATTCCGACTCCCATTGCAATAGGAATGGTGATTCCGACTGCAAACGTGCCCCAAGGGTTTTTTTCCAATGCATGAAGAACAACCATGGAAAGACCAGCCATTGTTATGGTAATAATAAACAGCATGGCAAGTCCTGTACAAAAGCCGGCTACCGGGCCTAATTCTTCTTTTGCTACTTCCGATAATGATTTCCCTTTTTGCCGCATGGAAGCAAATAAAACGACTGCATCATGGACGGCTCCCCCAATTACGGCACCAATCAAAAGCCACAGTAGACTGGGCAAATATCCAAATTGTGCGGCCAGGATCGGTCCGACGAGCGGTCCTGCTGCAGCAATAGCGGCAAAGTGATGCCCGAAGCTTACCCATTTATTCGTCGGAACATAATCCTTTCCATCATTTAATTCGTGAGCTGGTGTCGGTTTTGAATCATCCAGCTTCAAAACTTTTACAGCCATAAATGTTCCGTAAAGACGGTAGGCGATCATTAAAATACACATTGAGGCAATCACGATTGTAATCGCATTCATTTTTTTGCAACCTCCCCTTTGTTCTTGCTTTTTACATTCATTGTATTAAATAAACATCTTCATGATCGGTTTTCAAAACAAAATGCAAGAATCCGGGGATAAATCGTCAATTTCTTAAATTGAATTGCAACAATTTTGTCACAAATATTGCTTAAAGCTTTCAGCTTTTTTTAAATGCCCAATCGCTTTTTCAGTTCCTTCGTATAAGTTCTGCTGACCGGGATCGATTCGCCATTTTTCATGATTACATGATACGTGGAGTTGAACCACGGCTGAATTTCAACTATTTCATTCAAGTTGACTAAATAAGCTCTATGAACACGCATGATGTGCGTTTGCTGCAGCTTTCTTTCAAAAGTGACAAGCGATTCTTTAACTTCATATTTTTGATCGCGGCAAGTGATAATGGTTTTTCCGTCATTAAACTCAATATAAAGAATATCTTTCACGTTAATAAGCAGAATGCGGTCGTCTAATGACACAGGAATCTTTTCATCCTGCATTTGAAAATATTGCGGTCTTTTTTCTTGGCGGGCTTCCAGCCGCTTTGAAATTTTTTCAATTGTATGAAATATCCTTTCTTCATCAAACGGCTTCAAAATGTAATCAACCGCATTCAGCTCAAATGCTTTCAAAGCGTACTCATCATAAGCGGTTGCAAAAACAATCTCAGGTCTATGATCAATCTCCATTAGCTTTTCAGCAAGTCTAATCCCTTGTTCATGAGATGACAGCTGTATATCGAGAAAGATCACATCCATGTCGGTCTGGCGGATTTTTTCAATCGCTTCATCCATTTGTTCCGCTTCCCCAACAATCTCTACCTGCTTGCTCCTTTTAAGCAAGTAAATAAGTTCGTCTCTTGCCAACGGTTCATCCTCCACGATAAAAGCCTTGATCATACGGCTACTTCTCCTTTCATTTCTAATGGAAACTTAATCGTCACTTTCGTTCCATTTTCATCACTTTTAATATGGAAGGCTCCGGCGGAATCATAAATTTCTTCTATTCGTTTTTTTATATTCCAAAGAGCTGTTCCTGTTCCATCATTCGATTGAACGGTCTGATTTCCCAATTGGCGCAATAAATGATCAGGAATGCCGCTGCCATTATCTTCGGTGATTAAGATCATTTGATCATTTTCTGCATACGCCCGAATGGACACTTTCCCATGCTCCTTATTGGCAAAAGCGTGCTTGATAGCGTTTTCGACGAGAGGCTGAAGCGTAAACGGCGGAACCATTACTTTCTTTAAGCTTTGGTCAATATCAAAACTTACATGATATTTATCAGGAAATCTTGTCTGCTCAATAGATAAGTACGCTTCAACATGCTCAAGCTCTTTTTCAAGCGGAATGACAAATTGTCTAGCTCCCTGTAAATTACTTCGGAAGAACACGCTTAATTTTAAAAGAAGCTTTCTAGCTTTATCCGCATCAGTTCTGATCAAGCTGGAAATCGTGTTTAACGAATTGAACAGGAAATGCGGATTAATTTGCGCCTGCAAAGCTTTAATTTCTGCATCTTTCAGCAGTTTTCTCTGCAGTTCTGCATCAGCAAGCTCCAATTGGGTAGAAAACAGCTTGCTAAGTCCTTCCGCCAGCTCTTGCTCCACTTTATCCATAAGACTCGGGTCTAAAAAATAAAGCTTTAACGTGCCAACCGTTTGGTTGTGTACTTGAAGCGGCATAACAATCGCTGACTGAAGCGGACAATCAGAATTTGGGCATTGGATTTCCTCCTTCGATTTTGCTTTAATGATTTTCCCCCGCTCTAAAACCTTTTTTGTCAGCTTTGTTACTAAAGTTTGCCCCTGCTTATGATGATCAGAACCGGCACCGATATGAGCGAGTACAATTTCCCGATTGGTAATGGAAATGGCATCTGCTTTCGTCCATTTTAAAATAATTTCCGCTACTTTTTTACACGAATGCTCATTTAAGCCTTTTCGGAAAAATGGCAAGGTCTGCTGCGCGATGTAAAAAGATTTATGTGTTTGAAGCGCCTTCGTCCGCTCTTCCTCCACTAGAATCGAATGAATAATTAAAATAAAAATAAGAGTCCCAAATCCGTTAATCGTAATCATCGGAAGAGCGATTAATTCTACAAGCTTAACTGCGGATTCAAACGGGCGGGCAAGTAAGAGAATAAGTCCCATTTGAGTACATTCCATAAAAATTCCGGTCAAAACAGCTTTCCAAGGTGAAAAATTGTCTTTTATTCTAAAACGCTTCCAAAGGAAACCGGTCACGAATCCAGCCAAAATAGTAGATGCTCCGCAAGCAAACGCGGTAAATCCTCCTAATGTCATCCGATGCAGTCCTGCTACTAGACCAGTGCCGATGCCGACGAATGGACCGCCAAGCAATCCCCCAATCACTACTCCCATAATTCTTGTATTGGCAATTGCGGCATCTCCATCCACTTCTATTTGCCATGTTTGTGAGCTGATATTGCCTTGAGCAATTTCGACACCAGTATAATTACTAATAATGCCAAAAGATCCAAATACGGCAATCAGCATTAGCTTTTCGCTTAATCCATGCTCATGATGAATCATTCGCCGAAATGCCTTCATCCTTGATAACAAAAAAGCTAAAATGACTAAAATTCCCACTCGCTCCAGCATTAAAGGCATTAAATCAAACAAGACAGACACACTCCTTTACACCGATATTCCAGCTTTTGTTCGCTCGCGGTGTCAATATTCATTGTACCTATTAAAGGGTGCTGAATAAAGTTTAATGTTCACAATGGTTATCATTACTATTACATTTTAAGCTTCTCAAAATGGATTTTTAGGCAGTACTCATTATAATATGGGTGTTCTAGTGAAAGTCGCACAGTTGCTTAGAGCGGGTGGAGATGCGGTATTTGATGCGGCAAGACATTTTAACATAATAGACGCAGCTACTGCCAGAACGTTTAAAAATAATAGTAAAAAATCGGAAATTGGTTAACGCAATTTGAAAATGCTGGTTCAGATGCAGCTGCTATGGTTAGAACAAGACTTCCAGTTTACTTAAAAAAGAATACTAGAATGAGTAAAACTACCGCTGAGAACATTGCAATAGCTGTAAGCTGAGCTATTCGTATGGCAGATGTCTTATTTTTTTAGGAGTGATACTTGTGGGGATTTTAGCTGTAAGTGAATGGATGAAAAAATGGTTTATATGAAGATGATATACATTTTATCGAAACAATTTTGACTTTTGCTTCAACATTATAAAACCCAGTGGCTGAGAGTGAAGAATCAATAACAAAGTCAATAATAAAATAAATAGCCTTTTCCCTGAAACAAAGGTGAAAATTAATAGAAAGGGCACTTATCAAGATTTTAAAAATATATTAAATGAAAATAAAATATTCATAAACCTAAGTGAATTATTGAGTAGATACCATTCTCAAGGAATTTGCAAGGATTTATGTGAAAAATTACTTAAAGAATACAATGATAATAAAAATGTGTAATTTTAGTTATTTCGGTTGTAGTCATATAATAACTATTCGAGTGCTCTTCGTAAAGAAACTTATGCTTTAATGTTTGTCCATTATAATTTATATTGTCTAATTAAGGAAAAAGCCTAATTTCTCATCATTTAAAATGAGAGAATTAGGCTTTTTATTTCGGAATTTACTTAGTGGTCTCAATCTGCATTTTCCTACAGCAACCCTAAGTAGAAGCAAGGAATGATTGGGATCAGCAACTTATTTCTTTGAAACGTAGCATATCTTAATTGAAATAAAAAGGCCGCTCAAAATTATCAGATGCACATAACAACCCAAATATTAGGCAAAGATAAAAGCATCATCAGATCTAATAGGAGGAACTTTTTTATGAAAGAAGCCGTTAGTAAAAATGAACTTCCTAAGCTTTCGAAACCGTTCTGGCCAGATTCTGTTCAGCTGCCCTCCTTCAACAAGCTTGACAAAGATATTTTTGTTGATGTAGCGATTGTAGGCGGCGGGATCACAGGCATCACAAGCGCCTATCTGCTTGCGAAAGAAGGAATCAAAACCGCGCTGATCGAATCGGATCGTATTTTAAATGGTACGACCGGGCATACAACCGCAAAAGTCACCGCACAACACGGGCTGATTTATGATGAATTTATACAGCACTTTGGGGAAAGCAATGCAAAGCTATATTATGAAGCAGCCAGCGATGCGATGGAGTTTATCAAACAAACGATACAGGAGCACAACATCGAATGCGATTGGAAAGAAGAGGATGCATATGTTTATACGAATTCAGAGCAATACATAAAAAAAATCGAAAACGAATATAAAGCATATGAAAAGCTTGGAATTCAAGGAGAGCTTGTGGAAAACATCCCTGTTCCCGTACAGGCAAAAACAGCAGTTGTGATGAAAAATCAAGCCCAATTTCATCCGTTAAAATATTTGCAAAAGCTTGTGGAAAACGCGTCGGAAAAAGGGATAGACATCTATGAGAATACAGCAGCTGTCGATATAAAACACGGCCCACACCCGAAAATTTTGACAAAAGACGGTTATCACATTTTGTGCAACTATGTATTCATTTGTTCGCATTTTCCTTTCTATGATGCCGCCTTTTATTTTTCAAGAATGTATGCGGAAAGATCGTATATTATTGCTGTCAAAACAAAAATTGAGTATCCCGGCGGCATGTACATCAGCGCCGAAAATCCGGTTCGGTCGCTTCGGTCCGTCACGATCAATGGAGAAAAGCTTGTGCTGATCGCAGGTGAAAATCATAAAACTGGACAAGGAATCCCGATGATTCAGCATTACGAGTCCCTTCAAGCTTTTGGCGATCAAGCATTCGGCATACAAAAAATTCCTTACCGATGGTCTACTCAAGACTTAACAACGTTGGATAAAATTCCTTATATTGGACATATAAACGAACAGAAAGCAAATATCCTGTTTGCGACAGGGTTTCGAAAATGGGGAATGACAAACGGCACAGCCGCCGCACGACTGCTTGTCGATATAATTAAAGGAAAGGAAAACCGATATCGCGAGCTTTTTACCCCAGCAAGATTTCAAGCAGATCCAAGCGTGAAGCAGTTTATTTCAATGAATACGGATGTTGCAAAGCATTTGATTGAAGGAAAGCTTGAGTTTGCTCTAAGAAAGCCGGAAGATTTAGCCCCTGATGAAGGAGCAGTCGTTTCCTATAACGGAAAAAGAGCCGGTGCCTACAAAGATGAAAATGGCAGCCTCCACATCGTAGATACTACCTGCACCCATTTAGGCTGTGAATTAGAATGGAACAGCGGCGAGAAAACATGGGATTGTCCATGCCATGGTTCGAGATTTTCAATAGACGGCGATGTTGTAGAAGGTCCGGCACTCAAATCAATTAAGAAATTAAAGGGGTGACTGCATCGCTTCCAAGTCCAAAAAATGAAAAATAAAAGGGAGAAAGACTTGTTGAACAAAAACAATCCTTTCTCCCCTTTTTTATTGAAACGTCTGTTCTTCAATCAAAATTCTGCCATAAGGAGAACTACGACAGGATTTGCTCAATTTCCTCGAGCACATCTTCCGTTAATTCCACATCAATTGCTTTGACGTTTTCTTCGACTTGCTCCGGCTTGGTGGATCCGATCAGAGCGCTGGCAACATTCGGCTGCCGCAATACCCAAGCAATCGCCAATTGGGAAAGTTTAATTCCTAATTTATCCGCCACTTTTCCTAATTTTTCTACCTTCAATAAATTTTCATCTGTCAGCAAATCATTGATATATTTATTTGCTTTTGGATCACTCGCACGGCTTCCTTCTGGGATGTCTCCATTGCGCTTATATTTCCCCGTCAGAACACCTTGTGCAAGCGGCGAAAAAACAATTTGGCTAATACCGTTATGTTCGCAGACTGGAATAATCTCCTTTTCAATATAACGGTTCAGCATATTATATTGCGGCTGGTTGACAACGATGCGGTCCAGCAAATATCGATCTGCTGTGCCAAGAGCTTCTTGTATTTGCTGAGCAGTCCATTCACTGACGCCGACATATAACACTTTTCCTTGCCGGACAAGATCATCAATTGTGCGCAGCGTTTCATCGATCGGTGTTTCCGGATCATAGCGGTGGCAGTAATAAATGTCAACGTAATCTAATTGAAGGCGTTTTAAACTGGCATGGAGCTGTTCAAACACATGCTTCCGCGATAAGCCTTTGTCATTGGGGCCATCTCCCATCGGCCAAAATACTTTCGTTGCCAAAACATATGATTCACGCGGATATTTCCGCAATGCTTCACCGACAACCTTTTCCGCTTCCCCAGTTGCATAAACGTTCGCTGTATCAAATGAATTGATGCCTAGCTCATACGCTTTGTCAATCGTCCGAATGGCCGTTTCTTTTTCGATGGAGTTTCCGTATGTAAGCCAGCTTCCCAAGCTGATTTCACTAACCTTTAGCCCCGTTCTTCCCAATTTGCGATATTTCATTTATTCATCCCCTTTTTTCAAAAAATAGCAAAAAATTCATTCAAGACTCATTATAATACTAAACATTTCGAATCTGAAAGCAATTTGTTTGAAGGGGACAAAAATCTATCATTTTAATCGGATATGATCATTTCCGCATGTGAAAAAGTTCTCTAGTTTTCATAAAACTTGCGCTGCTGATCAGTCAGCGTCATGGTAGCGAACCACTTCTTCATAAAAAATTTTTTGCGAGTTAATGACTGGCTCGTTTTCCGACCGTTCAACATAATGATAATCGCCGGTTGCATCCTGAAAACGCGCTTTGACGTTGTCCTTTAGTTGTATGTCCAAGATGTTTTTCAAACGCTCTTTTAAACGGACATCATAAATCGGAAAAAGAATTTCAACACGTTTAATCATGTTTCTTGTCATCCAGTCAGCAGAGGATAAGAAAATTTTCTCCTCCCCAAAATGGTGAAAGTAAAAAATACGGCTATGCTCCAAAAAGCGGCCGACGATGCTTCGCACTTGAATGTTTTCGCTCACGCCTTTTATTTGCGGTCGCAAACAGCAAATTCCCCTTACGATCAAGTCAATTTTGACTCCAGCCTGCGAAGCTTCATAAAGCTTCATGATGATCGTTTTATCTGTTAAAGAATTCATTTTGGCAATAATCCGGCCTTTGCCGCTTTTCTGGTGCCATTCGATTTCTTGATTGATGAGTTTGATAAAGGTCTCCCGCATATCATATGGCGATACAGAAAAATGATTCCAATCCGGTTTTTCCGCATAACCGCTCAAATAATTAAAAAAGTTGGTTGCATCGATCCCAAATGTTTCTTCGCTTGTAAAAAAGCCGATATCCGTATACAGTTTCGCCGTGACATCATTGTAATTTCCCGTGCTCAGATGAACGAAGCGTTGAATTTTACCCGTTCCTTCTTCCTGCCGGACGACAAGGGTAATTTTGCTGTGCGTTTTTAAATGGTGAAAGCCGTAAATAACGTGAACTCCGTGCTGTTCAAGCATTTTTGCCCAATGGATGTTGTTCTCTTCATCAAATCTTGCCTTTAATTCAACTAAAACCGTCACCTGCTTCCCGTTTTCCGCCGCTTTTGCCAATGCTTGAACAATCGGCGAATTTCCGCTTACACGATACAGCGTCTGCTTGATTGCCAACACTTGAGGGTCATCCGCTGCACTTTCAATAAATTCAACAACAGGCTGAAAGGACTCGTACGGATGGTGTAATAATAAGTCCCGTTTTAATATAGCTTCGAACAAATTTCCGTTCGGCAAGTCGAGCGGGGGTGGTGGAATGAACGAATCATGAACAAGGTGCTCAAAATCGGTCAGCAAATGGGTATAAAATGGAAATAAAAACGTTAAATCGATCGGGCCGTCCACTTCATAAACATCCATTTTTTGAATTTCCAGCACATCCATTAAATAATTTAAAACACGTTCATCTATCGTTCCTTTTTGAATTTCAAGCCTGACCGCCGCACCCCACTTCCGCTTTTTCAGCTCCTTCTCAATCACTTCCAGCAAATCCCGCGCCCCTTCTTCATCAATGGTCAGATCTGCATTCCTCGTAATGCGAAACGGTGAGACCGAAATGATGTTGTAACCGAGAAACAGTTTGTAAATAAAACTGCTGATCAAATCCTCAAGAAATACAAACTGCCTCTTTCCATCTTGATTCGGCACTTCAATGAATCGAGGCAAAACAGCAGGAACTTGAACGATCGCAAAAAAAGGGTTTTTCCGCTCTTTTTTCTTATATTGAAGCAATACGGCCAAGTTCAACGATTTATTTAAAAGCATTGGAAACGGTCTGTACGCATCGATCGCAAGAGGCGTCAAAACCGGGAAAATTTGCTCATCAAACTTTTGTTCCAAAAAGCGGAATTGTTCGCCAGTTAATTCATTAAGCTTGAGAAATTCAATCCCTTCCTCTTTTAATTCCCCCTGTACATATTCATTAAATATTGCATATTGGCGTTCGACCAATGTGTGGCATTTCGCCGAAATGGCGTTAAGCTGCTGCTTTGGCGTCATGCCGGCTTTATTTTCCGGTAAATTAAAACCAGCTTTTTCTTGATCTTTTAAACCAGCAACCCTCACCATGAAGAACTCATCTAAGTTCGAGCTGAATATAGCTAAAAACTTCATCCGCTCAAGCAAAGGATTTTCAAAGTCAATGGCCTCTTGCATGACACGCTCATTAAATGCAAGCCAGCTTAATTCCCGGTTATTATAAAATTCTGGACGGCTTATATCTGGAATCAATTGTTCTTTCTTATCTTGCATAATTTCGCCCACCTTTTACCTTTCGTATGTCCATTAGACGAGTGTAAATGATAATTCGACTTGGCAGTTAAAAGCGCGTTCCATATGCTTTTTTTGCTTATTTGCTTCCTGCTCTTCAAAAGTATAATCACTGTTGCAGGCTAAAGATATTTCCATCTTTTCCCCCTCCTTTTTGTTCACCTCCAGCTCGGAAATGATGCAACGGTGTGTCGTGTTGAGGGAATAAAGGAATTTCAAAATCGCGCCTAATCGCTCCAGCGATAAAATTTCTTCTTCCGTTAATAATGATTTGTAAGGAGAGATATATTTCATCAAAGTTTTTTTGGACTTAAAGGAAGCGACGCATGCGAGTTTCAACCGCATTTTATGACTGATTCCGTCAAGCGATCGATTTGTCAAAATATAAAACGTATGCTGACTGCTTGAATGATGATCGATAAATTCCCCGAATTGAACCAGCTTTGTGCTTTTAAACAAAATTTCTTTTTCCTCTTGAGTAAAAGATATAATTTTCTTTGCCTCACATTCACTGACAAATACGTAAGCAAGACGAAGGAGAAATGATGTATTCTTCAAGTTGATTTTATAATCACTTGCCAGCTTGGAAAATGTTTCGTCCGCTACTTGAGAAAAAGACCGGACGTTTAAGTTGGAAAACACCTCCTCAAAAAAGACCCCTTCCCTTAAGCCTTTGCTGCTCATTGTAAAAAATGGAGCTGATACGATTTCCGTCAGCGTATAAATTGCTTCAATTGCAGGAATGATGATATCCGCGCGTTCCTTCGACAGTCCATCTAATTTTTGACGCTCCGAGACAGTCATTCCGATCAGCCATTGATTTATTTTTTTAATTTCATTCGGTTCCATTTCATATTGATGAATACCAAATAACGGGTAATTGGTTTTATTTTGATGAAGCCGTATTAGATTTCTGGCGCTGCCGCCTATCCCGATTACCGGAACATTTTTGTTTTTAAGCCATTTTTGCGAAGAAAATTCATTTCGCAAAAACGCTGTCAGCTCTTTCATTTCCGATTCTTTCGGTTCGCTGTTGGCAATAAACCTTTTCTTTAATGTGAGGGCCCCAAACGGAAAACTGTATGAATGGACGAGCTCCCGATTTTTAAAATACGCAACTTCCGTGCTTGCTCCGCCTATATCAATGGTTATGCCTTCAGTTAAATATACGGAATGTATAACAGCTAAGTAGCCGTAATAGGCTTCTTCTTGGCCGGAAAGGACGCGAAAATCGAAATTCGTCTCTCTTTTTATAGCCTCTAAGACCATTTTCCGGTTTTTGGCAGATCTAATAGCTGCCGTTGCAACCCCTTTCGTTTCTGCCACTTGATGAAATTGAACGATTGGAACAAATTTTTTTAAAGAATCGATGACAACCTCGATCCCCTCGTTGGACAAATTTCCTTCGGCGTCAATATACGTAGCTAAACGGGCATTGATCTTAAAATTGTAAAGCTCTTTATATTGTCCATTTTGATCAATATGAAAAATAACGAGGCGAATGGAGTTCGATCCTAAATCTATTATGCCGATTTTTTTCTCTGTCATTTTTCCCATCCTTTTATGAAATCCAATGAAGAAAGTATGTTATTTTTTACTTATATCGTACTATTTTTCCAGTCTATTTAAAAGATTTGAATAGATATAAATAAGCAGTCAACATCCAAAAGACATTAAAACCGCAAAGCCGCCGATTGCTGGAAGCTGACTTCCATTTTTAAAGTCAGTTCTTCAAATGAATTTTGTGAAAGCTGTCGTTTTACAAAAACGAAAATTCCGAAGATTCATTTTCTTTTTTTTAAAAATGTGCTATATTTGTTCCAGAAGTAAAAAAATGGTTTCCTAACCATTTAAGCTTCGACAAGGAGAGGCGGTCAATTATAGCAAGATCGCTTTGAGATTTGGGAGAAATGAATAGGCTTTAAGAAATGAACAATGTTATTGTCTCAGCAATTGCCCAATAACAAAATTTGTGAAAGCGATCGATCATCCCGATATTCATTTTTCCCTGTTTGCATCAATAGTAAAGCGTTTTCGAAAACTTTTGAAGGAGGTATATTTGATGGAGTTTAGACCAGGATTAGAAAACGTAGTGGCAGCTGAGACAACGATTTCGTTTCTCGATGTAGAAAATGAAGAAATTGTCATTCGAGGATACGATTTAATTGAACTTGCCGAAACAAAATCATATGTCGAGGTTGCGTTTTTGCTGCTTGAAGGCAAGCTTCCGTCTGAACAAGAAAGAGCTAGATTTGAAAACGAGCTTCTAGCGAAAAGAGAGCTTCCAGACGTGCTTTACGACGTATTTTCCAAGCTGCCGAAGACAACTCATCCAATGGACGCCCTGAGAACAGGCATTTCCATTTTAGCAGGATTTGACCCGCTCATTGATGACAGATCTGAACAGGCCAATAAAACGAAATCTATCAATCTTCTAGGACAGATGCCATCCATTCTTGCCAGCAGTTATCATCTACTCAATCAACAAGAAGTCATTCCACCAGATGAAAATCTCTCCTACAGTGCAAATTTTTTATATATGATTACAGGAAAAAAACCAACTGAACTTGAAACGAAAATATTCGACCGCTCGCTCATCGCTTATATCGAACATGAAATGCCAAACTCTACATTTGCCGCTCGCGTCATATCGTCTACACATGCAGATTTGTATGGTGCTCTCGCCGGTGCGGTTTCCTCTTTGAAAGGACACCTGCATGGCGGAGCCAATGAAGCGGTGATGTATTTAATTGAAGAAGCAGGTACAAAGGAAAATTTTGAGCGATTGATTAAACAAAAATTAGCAAATAAAGAGCGGATCATGGGATTTGGCCATCGCGTCTATATGAAAAAAATGGATCCAAGAGCATTGCTTATGAAAAAAGCATTGCAGCAGCTGTCCGAACAACGGGGCGATTTTCGATTGCTTGAAATATGCGAAGCCGGGGAAACCATTATGAGAGAGGAAAAAGGATTGTATCCGAACCTCGATTATTATGCGGCTCCTGTCTATTACATGCTTGGCATTCCGATTGATTTATATACTCCTATTTTCTTCAGCGCTCGAACAGCAGGCCTGTGCGCCCATGTGATCGAACAGCATAATAACAACCGTTTGTTCCGTCCGCGCGTGAAATATACAGGAAAACGCTCTTTGAAAGTACAACAGTAATGGATAGCTTAGGAGGTTGTAAAAATGGCAGAAGTACTAGTAAAAAATAATGAAAATCGACAAACAGACAAACTGCTTGAAGAAATTGCCGATTATGTTCTAAATAAAGAAATTCAAAGTAAAGAAGCGTTTGAAACCGCCCGCTATGTGTTGTTAGACACGCTGGGCTGCGGCATACTTGCTCTTCGCTACCCTGAATGCACAAAGCTTTTAGGTCCGATCGTTCCGGGGACGGTTGTTCCAAACGGGTGCCGCGTCCCTGGCACTTCATATGTATTAGACCCCGTGCACGGTGCATTTAACATCGGCTGCATGATTCGCTGGCTCGATTATAATGACACTTGGCTTGCAGCGGAATGGGGTCACCCTTCTGATAACTTGGGGGGAATTTTAGCTGCGGCCGACTACATAAGCCGAACGAATGTGGCAGAAGGGAAAAAGCCGCTCAATATGAGGACAGTTCTTGAAGCGATCATAAAAGCCCACGAAATTCAAGGGGTGCTGGCACTTGAAAACAGCCTGAACAGAGTCGGGCTTGACCACGTGCTGTTCGTAAAGGTTGCTTCAACTGCTGTCGTTACGAAGCTTCTTGGCGGGGGAAAAGATGAAATCATCAACGCCCTTTCCAATGCCTGGATTGACAATTCAAGTCTTCGGACATATCGACATGCTCCAAATACTGGTTCTCGCAAGTCGTGGGCGGCTGGCGATGCAACAAGCCGCGCTGTACGTCTTGCATTTATGGCCATAAAAGGTGAAATGGGATATCCTTCTGCCCTATCGGCTCCGAACTGGGGATTTGAAGACGTGCTGTTCCGAGGACAGAAACTGAAGCTCGCCCGTCCTTTGGAATCATACGTAATCGAGAATATTTTATTTAAAATATCATATCCAGCAGAGTTTCATGGGCAAACAGCTGCTGAATGCGCCATTGAGCTTCATCCTGAAGTAAAAGATCGCCTTGATGAGATCGAAGAAATCACGATCACGACGCATGAATCAGCCATTCGCATCATCGACAAAACGGGACCTCTTCTCAACCCGGCTGATCGTGATCATTGCCTTCAATATATTACTGCCATCGGTCTTATTTATGGCGATTTAACAGCAGATCATTACGAAGATGAAATCGCACAAGACCCGAGAATCGATGCGCTTCGTGAAAAAATGACAGTTGTGGAAAATAAACAGTTCAGCAAAGATTATCTCGATCCGGACAAACGGTCAATTGCAAACGCAGTTCAAATACGGTTTAAAGACGGAACGGAAACGCGCCAAGTTGTGCGGGAATATCCAATCGGCCACAGATTCCGCCGTCAAGAAGGTCTGCCTAAGCTGATCCAAAAATATGAAAACAATTTGGCAACACGGTTCCCAAACAAGCAGCTCAAGCAAATCTTAGACGTTTCGCTTGACCAGAACGTGCTGGAAGAGACGTTTGTACATGAGTTTGTAAACTTATTTGTTATATAAATCCGGGGCAGATCACACGTTGTTTTGCATCAGATGCATGTTACTTTGGCGCAATTTCATTGTTTGGCAAGAAAAAACATGTTATAAACCTTGTAAGAACATTTGAGATAACTATATCGAGCTGGTGTGGCAATCGGCCACACCGAAAAATGTTCTGTAAAGCGAAAATTTTTTGGGCAGTCAAAAAGAACGAAAGAATCGATTTTGTACCAAATGACGGAAGTTAACAGACAAAAGATCAGGGTACAAAACAGACCGTAAGCGAAGCGTGGATACAGGGCGGCACCCTCGAGTAGACTTGACGAGGGCAGCGCTCGTTTAATGAAAAACACGGCTTGCCTCTAGAAACGTAATTAATGGTTCTGTAAAGCTAAGATGAAATGACAGAAAAGAAGGTGATTCCATGGTTTGGATCGTTGAAAAAGAATCGACACAAGAGGAGTTGGCCGATCGGTTTCGAACGTTAATGAACGCACCGGAAATCCTTCAAATTCCTGGAGCCCATGATGGAATGGCTGCACTTATAGCGAGAAAAGCAGGATTTCAAGCGCTTTATTTGTCAGGCGCCGCCTATACCGCGAGCCAAGGGCTTCCTGACTTGGGCATCGTCTCGTCAGAAGAGGTTGCCCGCCGGGCGCGGGAAATCGTGCGGGCGGCTGATCTGCCGCTTCTCGTTGACATTGATACCGGTTTCGGCGGTGTTTTGAATGCCGCCCGAACAGCTAAAGAAATGGCAGAAGCACGAGTAGCTGCTGTCCAAATCGAAGATCAAGATCTTCCGAAAAAATGCGGACATTTAAACGGCAAAAAGCTTGTGTCTGTAGAGGAGATGATGCAAAAAATTAAAGCTATTAAACAGGCAGCGCCGACTCTTGTCGTTGTTGCCAGAACGGATGCCTATGCAGTTGAAGGAATTGAAAGCGCCATTGAACGCGCCAAAAGATATGTTGAAGCGGGAGCAGACGCTATTTTTCCTGAGGCTCTTTCAACAAAAGAAGACTTTTTAAAGGTGAGCCGGGCAATTTCAGCTCCTCTTCTCGCAAACATGACAGAGTTTGGAAAAACTCCTTACTATACAGCAGAAGAATTTTCGGAACTCGGCTATTCAATGGTGATTTATCCTGTTTCATCTCTTCGCGCCGCCGCTAAAGCGTATGAACGCCTATTCCAAACCATTAAATCGTCTGGAACTCAAAAAAGCGAGCTCGAGAATATGCAAACTCGCAAGGAACTTTATGAAGTGATTCATTACGATGATTTCGAAGCGCTCGACCAAACGATTGCAAAAACAGTATTGCCTGAAGATTAACCATCCACGGGGTTTGCCCCGTGGATGAAAAAGTATTTACCGGAAAAAATAGTAGCTGCTCACATTTCTGATTCATAAAACTTTTTAATCCCACAATCCTTTTTTCGTGTCCTTCCATTCCCATTGCTCCAAAATCGTTGTTGTTCTTGAACCCCATCCTTCCAATGCTTCATTAGCAAACTCTCTCTGTATATAAAAGTACTGTCTGTTATGCTCGCTTAAATAAATCTCGCCCGTTCTCGTCTGCTCTACATTTTCATAATGAAAGGAACGGAGAGACCAATCAGGTATATTTCTTTTCTCTTCTTCTTCCGCTGATAAAACTTTATAAGAAACATTTCCCAGCAATTCATCTGTAATGTAATTTTCCGCCTCTCCTAAAGATGTCCCTTTTGGAAAAAACATGACATCAACTTCCCCATATTTTTCATTCACCGCTATCAGCTTTGCTCCGATCAAATTTTTTTCTTCAATATATTCTGCCTGCCAACGATCCGGAATATATGTGGTAAAAGGTAGTTGCTTTATGTTTACGAGGTGATACAGCTCCTTTTCTTCCATTCCTTCCAATGAAATTGTCATTTCGATCGATTCAGGTCGGTTGATATCTCCTTTTTCTTCTTCCTTTTCTGCATTTTGAGATTGTTGGGGAGACATTAGTATGCTTTGTTGATCTGAATGCTGGCCGTCTTCTTTCGTCTCATTTGTTTGAAAAGGAGGAAAAATCATTAGAAGGATGCATACAGCTGCTGCGGCCGCAAATGAGAATACAAGCTGAAGCTTGCTAGCGGCTTTTTTCCTTCTCCCTTTATTTCTAGCTAATTCAATTCCGGCTAAAGCTTTTTGAAAACTTTTTTCTTTAAATTCATCTGTCGGTTCTATATAAAAGTGATGAAAAAGCTGTTTTATTGACTCTTCACGCTTTTCGCTATTCGGCGGTACGAGTTGTTTTTTCATGATCATTCACCTCGCTTTTTAAATGGGCTGACAATTTCTTTTTAGCCCTTGTTTGCAGCGATTTAACCGCCATAACCGTTTTCGACATTACCTTGGCTGTTTCTTTTATAGACATTCCTTCAAAAAATCTTAAATAAAGGACCGTCTTTTCATCCGGGGACAATTTTTCCATACTGGCCATGATCTGTTCTCTGAGCGAATATTCCAGAATATTTTGTTCTACTAAATGTTTATCCTGTTTATGCCCTAAGTCCTCGGGGCTTAAATAGACTGTGTTATTTTCTTTTTTATACTTGCGATGGTAATCGATAACAACCCGCCTTCCAATTGTAAACAGCCAAGTTTTAAAGCTTGATCTTCCTTGAAAGTTCGCTAAATGAACCGCCATTTTATACATGACATCTTGAGCAATTTCTTCTGACCGATGATAATCCCCCGTCTGCATATATGCATAGCGGAGCACTTGGCCAATGTAGCGGTCATGAAGCTCACGGAAGGCTGAATCGTCCCCCTCTAAAGCCTTTTGAACCAAATCTTCATCTCGCATGCCGAGGTGCACCTCTCTTTCTCGTACAATCAATTAGACGAAATGCTGGAGAAAAAGTATCGAATCATCAGATTCTAGTTGCAGAAATAGATTGGAGGAATTCCCATTTTCTCACAAAAAGCAAGAACTCAAATTTTGGAGCTTTTTAGATGGCAAAGTTTTGTAAAATAAGCCAACGATCTGCCCTGCATCAGTGGATCGTTGGCTTATTATATGGGAAGTAGCTGAAATGTAAGACGCTTTCTCCACAGAAGCTCAACCTTTGAAAATAGTAATCTAAAAACAACGATCATTGAAATTTTAATGATCTCTCTTGCATTTCTAATTTATATACAAGCCGATTTTCCAACCCCTTCTTTTGGTAGATGTTCCTAAATGGATTGTAAGCGTTTCATCAATGAATCCCGAAAGCTTTCCGATAGTTCGTCCACACGAAGAATTTGTTCAATTCCTTCTTTATTTGTTTTATCATGAAACATGATTTGATTCGCAAAAGAAACCGTTATGTTTAGCGGATGTTTTTCAATGAGCTGCAAGCTTGATTGTGTCTCCACCCAACCTTCTTTCAGCACCCGAAAATAAAAACCGGTATAACCAGTATTTTGAACACGAAGCGGCAAGTCATTCACCCTGTGCTTTTTGGCAATCTTATGGCATGGCTGCCGAGGCTGGCTAACTTGCACAACCGCTTCCCCTAATTGGAACGTATCCCCGATGCAAACTTCTGTTTCCAACAAGCCTTTTACTGTCAAATTTTCACCAAATGCCACCACATCCAGCTTTCTTTCAAGCTCATGCTCCCAATAGGCATAATGATCATACGGATAAACGCATACCGCTTTATCTCTACCGCCATGATGAACAAGATCTGCCTGACCATCGCCTGAAAAATTAAGAAATGACAAAAAAACCGGTCCATCAACAGGCTGCTTTTGAATTCCAGTGACAAATTCTTTGCCGTTATATATGAAATTTTTCGGTTTTCCTACATTTATAGAAATAATTTCATAAGTTTTTGCTTCCATTTTGATCAACTCCATTAATTCTTTAAGATCTTCCAACTTCGTTTGGGAGCAGCAATAGATTATCGTTAAGCGGCAAGTCTGCAGTTTGTATGATTTTCAAAAAATCATACAGGATAAAAAAATCTATTCCAGTGCTGTAACCTCCTAAAATGGTTAAAAAGCTGAATTGGGGAACAACCAAACAAAAACTAGCATAGTTTCCTTGACGGAATAGTGAGCTTTTTTATTGTCTACTAGATAGATTGATGCGCTCTTTTTGAAGAAACTTCCATTTTGTCTATTTTTTATTCATAATAAACTCGTTGATGAGACGCTTCACTTTTTCAGCAGATTGTTGAAATAACTCTTTTTCCTTTTGTTCGATTTCCCATTCAAGGATGCTTTGGATGCCTGTATGATTCACTGCTAGAGGTACACCTAAACTAATGCCAGAAACGTCGTATTCTCCGTTTAATACCGCAGAACCGATTGCTGTCGACGTTTTTGGTTGAAGCAGCTGATCAATCAGCCTTTCCATACCGACGGCAGACGTCCACCCGGTTGTTCGGTTTATGCCTAGGTCATTGAAGTTTCGAAACCAATTTGTCAGCTTTTCTTTAACTTGAATTTTCTGATCTTCTGATAAAAGCAGCGGCTTATAGTTTACTTTGACTTGGCTGAAAAGCGGAACTTGTGTTTCTCCGTGCTCACCTATAACAGGGCTTGATACTTTATCATTCTCGTGTAGCTTTAGAACTCGGCGAAGCGCCCATTCAAACCTGTAGGAGTCATTCATGGTGTATCCTATTAATTTTTTCTTATCAAATTGAAACGTATGGACTAAATAGTAATTCAGGACATCGACTGGATTGGAAGCGGTGATAATCAAAGCGTTTGGGGCATGTTTTGCGACGGCTTCTCCGATTTGACGAAACAATTGCAAGTTTCCTTCTAAAAACTCATCTCTAGAAGAAATATCGGTTCGGTTTGGGATGCCTGCCGTAATGATGACGATATTAGAGTGCTTTAAATCGTGAAAAGTCCCTTTATAAATCGTTTTGGACGGATAAGCATTTTCCATATCCATTAAATGATTGAGCAGCAGCTTTTCATTTTGATCGATGAGACAAATTTCATCGATCGCTTTTTTCCCTGCTAATTTGAAAGCGATGGCGGCTCCAAGAGTTCCTGCTCCGCCAATGATCGTAATTTTGCACATTTTCTTTTCCCCCTTTGCAGCCGTTAAGATTCCTCTCCACGTCAAACAGGCAGCATGACCCGTTTTGACATTGAATACACAAATTTCCCCGTCTTGTCAATGGATCATCTCTGAAAAAGTGCACCGTTTTAAAACAAGCTCGTCTCTTTTTGACTAAAATTACAAAGTCAGGCACTACTGATTTTGAAGACCACGGACGATATTATGGTATTTTCCGCAAAAGTCGAATTAAATCTTGAATTTCTTCTTCTGTAAATGCGTTGAATTTGGAACGCATATATTGAATCAAGTCCTGTTGAACCGCTATGATGGTTTCTTCTCCTTTTTTTGTTAAAGAGATTTGGACAATTCGGCGGTCCTTCTTTGATCTATTCCGTTCGATGTAGCCTTTTTCGATTAGCTGATCAGTAATACCTGTGAGGAAACTGGGAGATATATCAGATTCTTGGGAAATGGTAGATAGTTTTTGAGGGCCGTTTTTCAGCAAAAACTTCATAATAAAAAATTCATTTCTTGACAAGCCATATTTTTTTCCCATTGTATAAAAATTTCGCAAATCACGAAAAATCCTTATAAATTCGTTCTCTAATTCCGTCATGGAGGAGGATGTCGGATTCATAATATTACTTTCCCTTCCTTTCACATATATAAAGGGTGTCCTCTGCCGGACATCCCCGTTTCATTCATTATATCTTTGTTTATAACTCTTGGGAAGATGCTTCGGTTTTAACTTTTGCTGCTTCGAACGAGCTTTCCTGGAGCGTTTTCTTTGGTGTTTTTAAGAAAAAGGAAAGAACTAGCGCGATGAATGCCAAAACGGTCGCAATGTAAAATGCATCGTTGATCCCTTCGATGGTTGATTGCTGCAATGCCTGCCCTAAAAGTGCCTGAGCACCAATAGTTTGACCAGCATGTGCAGAAAGTCCGGCTGATTGAGCCATACTGCTGCCAAGTGCTTGCAGCTGATTCATCAACATTGGATCAGTTTTTGAAACAAGATTCATATAATCTGATAAATGATTTGTTGATTGCTGTGTCATAACCGTTACTAATAATGCGGTTCCAATAGATCCAGCCACTTGGCGTATCGTATTCGACATGGCTGTTCCGTGGGAAATCATCTTTAATGGCAGCTGATTCATACCGGCAGTCATGATCGGCATCATGATCAATGACATTCCGAAAGACCGCAGCATATATATTCCTAATAAGGTTGTGTAGGGCGTATCGGCCGTCAGCTGCGTGAATTCATATGTTCCATATGTTGTAATGGCCAAACCGACAATTGCTAATCCTCTTACACCATATCGATCGAAAATTTTTCCTGCTATCGGCCCCATTAATCCCATGATCATTGCTCCTGGAAGCAATAATAAACCCGATTCAATCGGTGTAAAACCGCGAATATTTTGTAAATAAATCGGGAGAAGCAGCATTCCTCCAAATAATGCCATAGTAACAATCGAGTTGATAATTAATGTGAACGTAAAGAGGTTGTACTTAAATACTCTTAGTTCAAGCAGAGGTTTTTCCACATTCAATTGTCTTACGGCAAAGAAAATTAAAAAAACAACTCCGACCATTAAGCTGATGATAACTTCCGCGCTTGACCATCCTTTGCTTCCTGCCTCGCTAAACCCGTATAAAATGCCGCCGAATCCAATACTTGAATAAACAATCCCTTGGATATCAAACGTCGGGCGAGTTAATTCTTTTTCTAAACGGAACCAAGCAAAGGCGAAAAAGATATCAATTAAACCGATCAAAGCCATCGCGTAGAACAAAAAATGCCAATCATAATTTTGCACAACCCATCCTGAGAGTGTCGGACCAATTGCAGGAGCCAGAATCATGGCAATCCCCATCGTCCCCATGGCTGTTCCTCTTTTTTCAGGAGGAAAAACAGTCAAAAAAATGTTCATGCCAAGCGGCATTAAAATTCCTGCACCAATCGCCTGAATAATTCTGCCAATCATCACCAATGGAAATGTTGCTGATACGGCACAAACGAGCGATCCAATTGTAAACGAGATCATCGCTGTAATAAACAGCTTGCGAAAACCGAAATTTTCAACTAAAAATGCGCTGATCGGTATTAAAATTCCGTTCGCAAGCATAAAGCCTGTCATCAGCCATTGTGCTGTTGTCGCATTGACATTTAAATCCGTCATCATGACCGGAAGCGCTACATTTAAAATTGTTTGGTTCAAAATCGCAATGAACATCCCAAACATTAAAACGAACAGCACTTTTCCAACCGGCACTTCCTTATCAAGTGCTTCCTCTTTTTTTGTATGCCAGTTTTTCTTTCTGACAAGGAAAACATTCATGACGATCAGCACAATCAGAGTGAAAAACGTATAACTGATGATAAACGGCATGCTTCCACCTCCTTCAGTTTATATGGTTAAATCATTTATTTATGGATGCGTACTTTTGCATTCATTCCCGGCATAATTCCTAGCCCTTTTGCATCCGCAATAGATATTTTCACAGGAATCACCTGTGTTACTTTCGTATAGTTTGCGTCCGCATTTTCACTTGGAAGCAATGAGAAGACGCTAGCTGTTGCTTTTCCGATTTGCTCTACTTTTCCCGAAAGTTTAGACTCGCTGTACCCGTCGATGTAAATATCAACATCTTGACCAACTTTTACATCCCCAATAATGGTTTCTTTAATATTGGCAGTGATCCATAAATGATCGAAATCATATGCATATGCCAAAGGGGTACCAGCTGCCACAAATGAATTTTCTACCGCATTTGTTTGGACAATCGTTCCGGACTGGGGCATTTGAATGCTGACAGGTTCATCCTCCCCAGGTACGGCTAATTTTCCAATGACTTTATCTTTCTGAAATTGTGCTCCAACCTTTCCATCAAATTTTGTCAAGACTCCGGAAGCAGGGGCGGCGATCACTAATTGCTGTCCGTCCACTTTTGCGTAATCTGTTTTAATATAGTTGACCGACTCATTGTAATAATAGAATCCGGCAAAACCTCCTAAAACCAAAACAACGAGAACAACAATATTTAATATGACCAACTTTTTCACATTCATTTTTTATCCCCCTTACAAAAAAATATTCATTAAATAAATATTTCATTTTGTGAAATATTTATAAACTGCATTATTTATCATATGACAATCGTTTATCCGAGTCAATGTTTTTCGTGTACCGAAATATATATATAAAAATGACCCAGACAGTACAATGGACTGTTTGGGTCATTTTGTCCAAAAAGCATAATCATGCTCCATTCGATTTTTGATAAAAAGCTGCTGAAAACAATCATAAAAGTCCAAGACAAACGAACGAAATCTCAAAAGAAAGCGGTTTAAATAAAACACATTGTAAAAATGCTGCATGAAAAGGAAAAGAGCAGCTATGATAAAAGCGATTCCCAGCCCAAGATTTATTTTTCCAACTAGTGTAAAATTTTTTATTTCAACTCCTCCAAACAATCACGTTTTCAAACAAACGTTACATGACAGGCGAATTTAAACTTGAAATATCGACTTTTTGTTTCCCTACTTTTAAGAATACCATAGTCATATCATCTTTTTGCGGAACGCCTTCTGTAAATTTATGAATCGATTCCAGCACTTTTTTTTCAATCTCCCCGGCATTTTTATCCTGATTTTGTTTTAACGTTTCGATCAGCCGTTCCAATGTAAATTGCTCACCTCGTTTATTCTGCGCCTCAATGATTCCGTCTGTATAAAAGAAAATTGAATCATGTTCAAATAATTGGATCGATTCTTCATGGTAAATTTGATTAGGAAGACCACCAATCATAATCCCTTTCACTTTTGGAAGCTCATGTACCGCATCGCCTCTTATAAACAGCGGAAGATGATGGCCGGCATTTGCATATGTAAACGTTCCCGACAGCGGATCCCAATCGGCACAGAAAACGGTAACAAAAGATTTTAACTTTCTCAAATCATTGTATAACGCTTTGTTCATTGCTGTCAGCGTCTTTCCGGGGCTTTGCGTGCTTTCAGCGGCTGTCCGAAAGGCGCCGCGCGTTAAAATCATGAGCATCGCAGCAGGAATCCCTTTTCCCATCACATCCCCAATAACGATGCGCACTTTTCCGTTGACAAGCGGATAAAAGTCGTAATAATCCCCGCCAATTAATCGGGCAGGTATAGAATAGCCAAATACCTCTCCCCCTTCGATCGATGGAGCATGCCCGTTCAACAACGTTGTTTGTATCGTCCGTGCCAAGTTTATTTCCCTTTGCAGCATTTGTTCCTTTCTCTTAACATCTTCTATCGTATAGGAAGATTGCTGATACGTTAAAAAGTCTCTTTGCATCAAACAACCTCCCCTTGAATCGATTTTAAAATTTCGTATAATCCAACTGTTTCAAATAAATGGTTTGTGAAATCATTCATACCTTTAAAAACTAATTTAATGTTTTTTTCTTGAGATAAATAAATTAAATCGATGATTTCACCAATTCCGGATGAATCAATGAATTCCAAATAGCTAAAATCAATCGTCAATACTTGAAAATTGCCGATTTCATTAAAATGAGCATGAAACACATGAGCCGTTGAAATATCTAAAACTCCTTTAATGTATAATGTGAGGCTTTGATCTTGAATTTCCTTTTGAACCGTAAGACCCATACATACCCTCCTTAGCAGAAAAACTGAGCAATTCATTTTCATCTTTATGTGTTTCATGATTCTTGAACTTTAAATTTATTTATTTTATTTTCTAAATCCTTTGAAAGGTTGTCTAATTGAATAATAATTTCATTCAATTGCTGTATCGCATCAAAAGAAGATAAATTCATTTCCGTAACTTTTTTGACATTTTGTTTCATCAAATCATTCAGTCTTATGAGTTGATGACTTGATTGAATAATAAAATTAGAGACATGATGGAATTCAAAATGATTCGCTTCTTTTAGTTTTTCCAGTTGTTGATTGATATTTTCATAGTTTTGTCGTATTTCTTTCACCTCTAATTCTATTTCGTGAAAAATTTCCCGCGATTCCTTTGTCATGGTTGTTGAAACTTCGTCCATGACATGAAAGTAAGAGTGCACTGTCTCTGATAAAACGTTTGAAACGAGCCTTAATGTTTCAATATCGTTTTTAATATCGACAATTAATTGGCTGATGCGGTTAGTCATTTCATTTAAATGGGCAGCAATATCACCGAATTCATTTTTCTGATCGACATGAATTTCTTCGGTCAAATCGCCTGCTGCAATTTTATTAATATAACGGTGAATAGTAGGGATCGGAGTTAAATATTTTTTCGTAATGACCTGCAAAACGAAAAATATAATGACAAAGGCAGCAACAAATGACAGGACAAACAAAAAAATGATATTATGAAAAAACTTTGTGCCAGCGCTTAAGTCGGTGACAATCGTAATAACCCTGTCATTTGGAATTGGCAGATAATATTTCCGATAGTTTTCCCCCAGTTTCACTGACTCCATTTGATTTTCTTTCAGAACTTTTTGAATATAAAAATGATCTTTTTCATGCTTATATGAATTTTTTCCATATAATATCGGCGCATCTCTTTCCGGTTCAATAATATCTCGATTTTCGCTCCGAAGCAGTACATTGGCATTTATAACCGCAATTTCTTCGATTTCACTTTCTTTAAATTTTAAAATGGAATGAATAAGCGCTTCAGGATCCGAATGCTTCGTTGCATGATAAATTTCAGAATCAAGAATATACGGATTAATCATAAATTCAGTTGTTCCGTCATAATAATAGGCATATTTAAAATATTTGTTTTCCCAGTCTGATTTGGAGATCGGACCAACCCAATAATGTTCTTGATAATAACCTTTCCCTACTGTTACAGGCTTACCTGACATCAGTTGTTGAAAAGCATCATACCAATACCCCCACTCTTTTGTGCTTAAACCAATTTCATTTGGGTCTGAAGATTGGGCAATGATTATATCATCATTTCTTCTTACCAATAAAGAAATATTGTACACATCATATTTATTGCGCAATGCAATTAAATCTTGCTGAGTCACTTCCTCGATCGTTTTCCCGCGCAATTCTTTTGCAATCTCTTTTGAAATTAAATGCAGCTTTTCGTCAATTAAACGTTCAACCGTTTTTTTGGAATTTTCGCTGATTTCAATCGCGCTTTTTAAAATGTTTGCTGTTCGTAACACATCATTTCTATGAAAATGATCAAATTCTTTCTCCATCTGCCTGACAAAAATAAAGATGAAAATAGAACAAATAATAATCGGAATAAGCGCAATCATTGTAATAATTTGACCAATGATCGTTTTATTCTTTAAGAAATTCATCCGCATTCACTCCGAACGAAAGGATCAAGTACTTGATTGCAAAATGATCTTTATCATAATGGAATGTTTTTTCTTCTCTCTATGAGTCGATCCTTTAAATCTACTTCTAAAATAATCGTCGTTCCTTCTGTACTTGTATATATTGAAATTTTATCCATCATTTTTAACATAATGCTGAAACCGTGCCCAAATGACCGTTTGCTGGAATAACCTTCTAACAAAATTGATTTTGGCAGTTCGCTTAATTTGATGCCATTTCCTTTATCTTCTACAATCACTTTTAACCAATCATGGTTCAAATAAACTTTCATTTTTCCTTCAACCGCATGCTTTAATACATTTGTTACAGCTTCAGAAATAGATAAGAGCACATTATATCTTTTCTTTTCTGAAATATGCCGATCTTTTAACAACTGGTCAATAAATGTTCTACATGCCGCAACATCATTTTTTTCAGAAACAGGAAATTCTGCAATTTTCTCACCTTGATTAAAGCTTTTTAATTCTTCCCGTTCAATCAGAGTCAATTTTCCTTGTGTGACGGCGTATAAACAATCACGGTAAATTGTACGTATCCTCAATTCTTGTTTTCTCTCATATTCTCGTAAATGACTTACATCAAACAATAGACATAATATTTTCTTTTCCAAACAGATCCAATGAACGTTATACATTTTCCGACTTGGAACATCTTCAATAAATTCATGTGCATATCCATTTTGAATAGGATGATTCGTAATCAGGCTTTTGATTTGTTGTTCACAAGGAATCTGAACTTTTTCGCCATTTATATGATAGAAGCTGCCATTTTGATAAAATACAGCTTGTACAACAGAAAAATCTTTCAGAAGCTTCGAGCCTTTATATTTTATATCGTGAAAGTGCTGCTGATTTTGAGCCTGAATCAATCCCGGATGATGATCTTTGCCTGCCTTTTTGAAATCAGCTATTTTTAAAACAATTTCTACTAATTTTGGATCAAGTTTTGTATTCTTTAAATTTTGAAAAGCTTTCTTTTGATTGATAATTCCAGAAGAATGCATCAATTTGTCATACTCATTTGCCGCAGCAATAATGCGGGCTCCCAATGGAATTTCTTCTCCTTTTTTTCCATCCGGATAGCCTTTTCCATCCCATTGTTCGTGATGAAAACGGACATACTGGGCAGCTTTTTCGATTCCCGATATTGCTGAAACCATCTTTGCCCCTAACTCGGAATGTTGTTTATAAAGCTTTTCTTCTTCAAGCGTAAGAGCCCCTCGCTTCTGAAAAATTTCATGCTCCATTTGTATTTTTCCAATATCATGCAACAAGGCAGCGTAATGAACAGCATCAACATGTTTGGGGCTTAACTTTAACTCTTCTGCGATGCGGCGTGCTAAATCTCCTACCCTTTTAGAATGCCCCTTAGGCAAATGAACTTTTTGTTCCATATACTGTGTAATATTTTCTAAGGTCGTAAAATGGTTTTTTCTATGACGAACTTGTACTTGAGCAATGGATCGAGCGAATAGAAAAACAGCGACGGCAAAGATCGTTTCAAACCAAAATGGAAAAGGCTGTTGATCGTAATCAATAGCAGCAAGCCGAAATCCTAAAATAAATGTCACAGCAAATGCTAGCAATGTATCATTCATCTCTGTTTTCAAAACATCCGAAAAATTTTGAGAGAAAACGAGACTCTTATAGATCATTGTAATGGCAAAAAAGATGAAAAAATATATAAACGTTGTGCATGCAAATGCGAAAACGGAGGTTATATATGTAAAAACGCCGAGTTTGCCAAAAAAATACTCAAATACAAATCCTGATAAAAAAACAGCAACCGCACATTGACTGGCCTGAAATAACCAAGAAATAAAGCTTAATTTGCTATTGTAAAATAAGAATAAAGAAGCGATGAGAACAACAATCACAGCTTCCGGAATTCCCATTTGAACAAGAACCACAATGTTAAAAATGCTTGAACAAGAAAGCTTCTTACCATTGCGGAGTTCGATAGGAAATATTTCTAATATCCCTGCAAGAATCGCTATTAAAATGGCAAATGGTATATGTGTTTTCTCTAAACTCCATAATTGTATTAGAATAATGGGCAGGCCAAAGTCGATGACAATAAGCATGAACCCTTTCTCTTTCAACAAGATCGGCATGTATGATACACCTTTCTTTTAAAAACTCGGGTCAGACATATTTTACGAATTGAATGAAAAATCCCCGAATAATTTTTAAAGCTTTTTCAATATAAAAAAGAAAAAATCCATTTTAGAACTTCTCCCTTGCAAATATCATGCCCTTAACAATCCGTGCACCTCTTGTATTTTCAATTTCGAAATGTAGGCAACTTTATCGCTTCCAGAAAAATGGGCGGCATACGTTTCGCCTTGTGGTTCAATTTTTATGATCTTTTTCAAATTAACAATATAGGAACGATGAGTTTTATAGAAATTACAAGGCAATTTCCCTTCTATTTCTTGCAGGGATTCGTTTGTTTCGTGTTGATGTTCTGCAGTATGAAACACCGTTTTTCTTCCGTTCTTCTCAATAAAAAGGATGTCGTCCGATGAGATGTAATGAAAGGTTTGATTCGATTTAATCGAAAGCTTTTTAATCTCTTTAAATGGATGCTTGTTTAATAATTTTTTCTCTATTTCAATCGCTTTTTTCGCCTTTTCAAGCGCCGTAAATAATCGAGTCCGTTCAATTGGCTTTACGATATAATCTGTAGCAGACAGATTAAATGCCTCAACAGCAAATTCATCATACCCAGTTGTAAAGATGACTTGCAAGGACGGATGAATTTCTTTACATATTTTCATAGCTTCCATTCCGTTAATTTTCGGCATATCGACATCAACTAAAACAATATCAGGAATTTTCTTCATAAATCGTTGAATTAATTCTTCTCCGTCAGCTGCCTCACAGACGATTTCATATTGGGGGAACAATTGAATAAAATGGGATAAAATCAGTCTTGAAGGGTGATCATCATCTGCAATAATCAGTTTGTATTTCTCCATAAATCTCCACCTCGTTGCTCTAGTTTGCGTGCCGTCTTTTTGAGTTTATTGTGTATTCTGCATGGATGATGATGTTCCTTTTCAAAAGGAAAGCATGAATTGCGGATGAAACCGGCATCTTTCCTTGTTGGATGTCTCCATGATGCAGACAGCGTCTTCGATGTTTATCCAAGTACTTAAAATGCTGAAAAGCCGTTTTGCTTTATGAATTTCACATAAATATTTTCATAAAATAAGTTTTTCATTATAATCAAATTTTGTCGCCGAAAAGATGCTTGCAAGCTGCGAAAAAGTTGAAATGCGTCGATTTCTGCAAGGATCGTTCTGCAATTCAAATCTTTTCCCGATATAAAACCACCGGGATGCCAATTTTAAATAAAAATTATTTTAACAGAAACATTATAGAAAAAATTTGATTTTTCCCCGGGCTCCCAACTCAGTCTCAACAATCTGTAAAATACACAAAATGCTAATATTAGTATTTTTTTACATATCAAAAGGTAGAAATCGGCTGTTTTGCTGATTTCTACCAATACTGCATCGTCTACATGTTGTTTTCTGCTTCTAAAATAGCACTCATCCCACTTCATTATCGTAATACCTATACAAATACATTTTCTCCTAAAATTTTATCTAATTGGAGCATATCAAATACATCTTTCACTAAAGGTTGAACGTTTTTTATTTTCACTTGAACATCCAACCCATTCTTTTTGACTGTCTCGATTAAATTTAATAACAGTCCAATCCCGGTGGAATCAACGAAAGGAACTTCTTGAAAATCAAACTCAATATTTGTATAGGTTTGCAGAGCCGGAATAATTTCTGTTTCCATTAATTCCGCGACTTCAATATCTAAATCTCCGACAAACCGGACGTATGCTTTTTCGTTCAATTGATCGAGGCTATAAGAAAACATACAAAAATTCTTCCTTTCTAAATCATGCCTGTTCGTTTTGCTGAAAAATCTTTTTATAAACGGCACGTCCTTTTTCAAACGTCAACTGTTTTTATGTCGCTAAAATACAAGATTTCCATTTTTATCTAATTTCGCTATTATGTTTCTTTTCCCTTCATGAAACACATGCTTCATTTTTCCTATTTCGATGATTGTCCCTTCATTGGCATGATCAATGATAATTTTTCCATTGCTTGGCACGCTGATTTTTGTCATAACCCCGCTTTCTGAACCGCTCTCTCTCACCATGACCTCTTTTTCGGAAAATATTTCCCCGCCTCTGAGGACATTTTTTATGGCGATCGTTCCACCAGCATACACTTTGCTGTTAAAACAGCCTTGTCCAGTTATAAAAATGTCCCCTCGGGAATAAATGGTGCTATTTTGAGCATACTTTAGTTTGACAAAACAGTGATCATCCTGTTCATTTTTTTGCCGCTCTAACAGTTCAGTTATTTTTTGCATGAGCTGATTGATTTTTTCGATCGTATGGTATTCATTTACAGCAGGTGAAAGGAAACATAGTCTTAACTGTTCGCTAATTGTTAACCATTCCAGCTCTAAAATATGACTCCCATTATTGCAGGTCGCAATATATTGCTTTACAAGCGTAAGCAAATTATTGAACTTTTTTTCAAGCAAAATTTTTATTAACGGCTGTAATCCTTTTGATGAATAGTCTGACATTTTATATGCAGGGAGCTTAATGACTTGATAAATGGATTTGATCAATTGATCCATTTGCTCTTGAATGCTTGTTAATAATCGAATGAGCTCGGATGAATAAATATTTTGTTTTCCTGCTGAGATTGTGCTTTTAATAAAGCTTCCATGAACGACAATGGCATTTTTCGATGAAATTGTAGCTCCATATACATTTTTTTGAATCAAAATGTTTCCATCCGCCTCTACAACCATTCCCTCTTCCACATTGCCAAGAACGTCCAGATCACCCTTAAAACGAATGTTTCCTGATAATAAATTCACATCATGAGAATGTACAAGTTTTGGCAATATAGATACTCTGACGATTAATCCCCTTTGTTCAATGAGAGGACGCCCCGTTTCTGTAGCTAAAATTTTTTTACCTTGCTCGATAAGAGCGATTCCCTTTCCCGGCTGAATCGTAAGCGGATATGTCGGTTTAGGTGGTAAAGGTTCGTTCGTAACCGTAATTCCAGGTATTCCAGGGACAGGAGGATGTACAATAGCAATGACCTGTCCTTTTTCAACTGAAGGGAACTCCTGTTTTTCACGAAAATCGACGGTTCCGTCTTCTTTTTCTTTCACTTTTGCTCCTTTATTTAAATCAACGAGAAGCTCGATTTTTCCATTTTCCCCTTCTTTTGGTTTCATGCCAGATGCAATTGTAAATTTTCCTGGCCGGTCCGTATGAATTGCTTTAATAATCTCATTATGGTTAAATCCATGAATAACTCGCAGCTCTTCTAGTTTTTTTAAAATTTGATTGTAATCAACTGCTGGAATCGTTTCAACAATTTCTTCTCCTTCTAATACAATATGCTCACTAGGTTCGATATCTTTCACTTTATACGTTTTTCGATACCCTGGTTCTATTTGTAAAAAAACATGCAGCTTGTCAGAGTCGATCGTAATATCCCATTTACCTTCCGTTACAACTTCATCCGTTTGAATTTTATACTCATCCATTTCTGTTACGATGGTTGTTCCGGTAATGAGTTGACCATTTTTATACAACTTTATTCCTTTTCCAACAGTAACGGTCGGGTATTTATTTGAAGCTGGCTGGCAATATAATTTTCCATCTTTTATCCACACTTTACCTTCTAATGAATTTTCTTTTATTGGTTCAGAGCTTGCAAATGATTCGATTTCTAACGAATCAATGATCTGTTCTAAGGGATCCTGTTTTATAGAGCTTTGCTTAGAAGATGTTTCCTGATCATCCAGCTTTGTTAATCTGACGATCGCCTGTTTAGAACCAATTTTCCAAAATCCTTTGCCGCCTTTTTCGATGATTTCAATCGAAACTTTCTCCTTATCAGTCCCTAAAATACTCAAACCTAGTTCGATCGCTTCCTGTATGTTTTTTCCTTTCGCTAAAACTGACTGATTCATTTGCATCTACCTCTCCATATAAAATTCAGGAGAAACATGTTCATTCATCTGTCGGAGTGCTTATCGAAAAATATCTTCAATGGTGTGGACGGCTGATTTTTCTGGTTTTCCTAATAAATTTCCTTGGCCAACAGGAACTTTTAACAATTTTGCCTTAGCTAAGTCCATCTCCTTTTCGATTCCTTCCAAGATAATAGTGATTTGTTGTTTTGCATATTGCACTAAAAGCGAGACAATGTGCTGTTTTTCTTTAGAACGATATAATTCTTTAGTAAAATGCCGATCAAGTTTAATATAGCTTGCTGAAAAATCAACAATTTGTTGTAAAACAGCCGTTCCATTTCCAACGCCATATAATGCTACATCAAAACCGTTTTTCTTTAACATGTTTATTTTATCTTTTAAATCTGGCAAGTCCCATATATGCTTTTCACTTGGTGTATGATTTATTTGAAATACAACTTTTTCTTGTATTTGAGGATATTGTTTCAATAACCGCTCGACAAATTTTTCGAATTGATGATGAATGAGTGTGGAAGGGAAAAGATTGACGAATATTAATGAATCATCCAAACGTTCAATCGGAAAACACGTAATCGCATTTAATATCGCCTTTATGTTCAGTTCATAAAGACATCCTTTTCCCCGTGCCAGTTCATATATTTTTTCTATGTCCATTTGGCCATCTGGAAAGGTTAAAAATGCCTCATATCCAAATACATTCCAATTATTTAAATCCCAAATCGGTTGATAAACTGATTCCATTTTATTGGCTGCACTGTTTCTCATCTTTTCCCTCCCTTGCCATGTTTTATGATATTTTTGTTCTATGTTCAATGTAACTGTATTCCAACTTATTGTCTAACCAGCCTCCAGCATGAGAGGAACGTATTTTGACTTAAGAAAAATGATAGAGGACAGAATATGTCAAAAATCCGACATTTTACGACTTTTTTATTCAAACTTACAAATATTGCCCAAATAGTTCTTTTGAACTAAAAACAATAGCAAAAAAGACCTATGACTAAATAATCATACTAAAATTATTTCATTTTTTTTAGCAGAAGTTTGAATCCAGAAGGAAAAGCTTCAGAATCGTCATTGTCTTGTATTCATGATTTTGTAACTAGGAAATTGTATTTATGAAAAAAAGAAGCTGCTATGATTAGCAAGCCTCCTGTTCAAGTATGAAATTCTTCTGCTTTTTCGACATTGCCGGCAAGTTTGACGTGTTCGTCTAATAAAGTTTTTTATAATTCTCATTTCCTGTATTTCCACAAGATGGTATCTTTTGCTTAAGAAAAGGTTTTCATTATCACTGGAATGAAAAAAGCTTTGATTTTCATCAAACCTTTTACTTTTGCATATTGAATATTGCAAAACACTTTGTAACAAGGCAACTGAACGATCAGTCATTAAATTCCAACATTAAACGGAACTCTTTTAACCTATTTGAACAAAATAACATTTTTCCCATAACTCATGCGGCATTTTCCGTAAACATAGAAAACAGTTTATATATATATATTAATGGTGCTGCCTGTGTTCTAGATCTTTCTTAACAGCATGATTCGTTTCTCGATTCAACATAGGCAGTTTAATCCAAAAGTCACTTCCTTCTCCTATTTTGCTAACAACCCCAAATTCCCCGTTCATCAGCTCTATCAGTTGTTTTACAAGTGAAAGTCCGAGACCGGTTCCTTCAACTTGCACATGTTGAATACGATAAAAAGGTTCATATATTTTTTTCAATTCTTCTTCGCATATCCCGATTCCGGTATCAATTATGTGAATAACTAGAAATCCGTTTTGACATTTACAGGTTATATGGATCTGTCCACCTTCAACATTATATTTAATCGCGTTATCTAACAAATTTAAAATGACTTGTTTTAATCTTAACGAATCAATGTGGATCATTTGATCCACACACTGATCAATGCTTTTGATGATTTTGATCCTTTTTTTGTTTGCCGCTGGCTTCATCAATGCTATACATTCACATATGACCGAATCAATTTGTACTTCGTCATTTGAAATTTTTATTTTTCCTGTTTCAATTCTGGAAAGATCTAAAATTTCATTAATCAAATTTAATAAATGGCGGCCTCCTTTTAAAATTTCTTCCACAAATGCTTGCTGCTGCTCCGTTAACGTTTTATCTAGTTCCAACAAATGAGAAAAACCAAGGATTCCATTTAACGGCGTTCTTAATTCATGACTCATTTTCGATAAAAATTCCGATTTCGCCATATTGGCTTTGACGGCTTCTTCTTTCGCCTGAATAATGCTGTTTTCCATCTTCTTTTGTTCTGTTATATCTTCAAACGTCCATAAATGGCCTTTCAGTTTCCCGTCCATATAAAAAGGAAAATAACTTCTTTTCAAGATTTTACTATTTTTGATGTTCACTTCATCAGAGAAATGCTTATAGGGAGTGAAAATCTTTGATACTTCCCCTGTGTTCTCTTCAACATTTCGGCCAACGGCTGGAAAATAATTTGTGATGTTTTTCCCAATCAGCTGTTTTATTGGCTCATTGATTTGAAAAATTTTCAATATCGTCTTATTTAAGGCGATAATCTTCATTTCATGATCAATCACAACAATTCCGATTGGCAGATTGTCAATAATCGTCCGTCTTAGTGCATTCGACTCATTTAATTTCATTTCCTGCTCTTTTCTGACGGTTATGTCTACACAAGAACCGATGACTTCAACAACTTTTCCATTTTCTATAACCGGACTTAACACAGCCAAGTAATCATATCCGTTCAGCTTTCCCTCAAAATGGACAATCTCGCCATTCCAGGCTTTCTGATAAGCTCGAAGCTGCCCTTCAGCGACTTCTTTCGGCAAAAAATCCCGCAAATCCTTTCCAATAATCTCATGGGGAGAATAGCCAAGTTTATAGAGCAATTCCCCTGCACATAACGTATGGATAAACTGATCGTTTATTTTGACGAACTTAAATGTCATTCCTTGCTGGCGTTCTAATGTATTCATTAAATCTTTCTGCATTTTTCGAAGTCGTTTTTGATATTGTTTTAATTCTTTCATATCTTTGGCGATGACGAAAAAACCTTCATTTTTTCCTTCAACGATCATAGGGACAAACGTTAAAAGTAAAGGAATCCATTCACCTTTACTATTTTTAAACGAAACTTCTATTTCATTTTCGTTATGCTCCAACAAACGATTCATTTTCTGTTTTACCCTTTCGGCATCGTCTTGAGGCAAAAACGAAAAAATCGATTGATGAATCATTTGTTCTTTTTTTGCTTTTAAGATTTCTAATCCTTTAGGATTTATATTCGTAATCATTCCGTCGATATTAATGATGAAAACGATATACGGATTATACGAAATCAATGACTCGTAATATAGATTTGTTGTTTCAAACTTTCTTTCTAGCTTGTTTTTTTCTTTTTGAACAAATGCAAAAATCATAAAAATCATGATGATTGAAAGGAGAAGTTGATTTGCCAGCAATGTAGAAACCGAATAAATCTGCTCATATATGAATAATCCAGCTTTTTTTATTTCATTCATTACCGTGTATTGAAAAATGAAAATACCCAATCCCAAAACAATTGAAGGTATTATGATCGCTTTCATTTGAAGCTTTTGAGATCGCTTATTGTGATGGAAAAAGGCAATCACTGCTCCCGCTAAAACAAAAGCGATTAAGTTAGAAAGAACGGAATAAAATCCGTCATATTCATTCCCTTTCAATGATTTTATACCAATATAATATATTACAAAAATACTTAAACCCACTACAATCGAAATCGCCGCTGCATTAGAAACATTTTTTTGTTTATCTTTCATGGAAAAAGCAGCGAATGATGCAATGATCCCTAGCAAAAAAGATAATAACGTACAGACGGTGTAATACGTTGCAATCAAATATAAATCATCACCGAGCATGTCAATAAATTGCATCGACCAAATTCCTAACCCTACCCATATCGTTCCTAACATTATGTATAACCACTTATCCTTTTCAGTAGACACCTGTATGTTCTGAATCATGTGAACAGAAAAAAAAGAAGCAATGATTGCCATGACGACAGATGAAATCACTAACTCCCAATTAAACAAAGCTTCCATGTTTCACACACCTTATCTTATTTGCTTACATCATAAACAAATAAAGAAGGTTAGACAATTATTTTTACTCTGTGGAACCATTTTGAACAGAACGGAACAGTTTTTTTAGTAAAATATTAAAACTGTTTTTTGAAGACGGTGGAGTAATATGCCAAAGAACTTTGCAGATAAGCGGGATACTTTTATTAAAAAGCGGAATTTAAAGCGTCATCCTAGTATTGAAAAAACAAAAAAAGCACCGAGATTTAAGAAATTTTATAGGTGCTATTGCTCTCAAACAATCATTCTATATGAAAAATTTCATAGAAGCAATTTTAAATGTTCTTAACAATCTTTGCATTTTATTGCACCTATTGATTCAAAAATCTCTTAGTGCAGCATTGTAAATGTTATATTTATTTATTTTTGTAAAATATAAAAATTCTTTTGATTTAAAGAGTACAACTACAGAATATGACTTGCAATAATTCGATCAAGCTTCCGAATATTCACTTTTTTATTTAATAATAATTTGAATTTCCCTGCCCTAGCCCATAGTTCGAGTTCTGCATTAAGGTCAATCTTTCCTCCATTTTCAGAAGAATACATGACAATCGATTTAAATGGAATGGTGTAGATTTCCATTTTTTACCTGTAATTCCTTGACGATCGGCAATGATTATTCTTTTGTTCGTCACGACCGCAACATCTCGAACCGTTTTATACGCAGCTTCCGCAGTTTCCCCTTCAATTAAAATTTCCTCCACTTCTTTTGGAACATCTGTCTCTTCATAAAACGTCCAAGTCATAATAGAACCTTCATTTGCCATACCTGATTTCATCCCCTATTTGCTTCATTTATGAACAATAAACATAATTTTGGCAAACTGTCTTGGAGCTTATCTTACAAATGTGATAAAATCAACGTTCACTGGTTCATGCCGTTCAGATCGCAGTCTCAAGTTGATCTGTCCTCGATGGTAATGTCCGTGCAAAGCGACATGAGTTAAAATTTCCCTTAATGTATTTTGAAACTCGATTCCTTTACTGTTTTTGTAAGTGACAATGTTGTCTAAATCACGATTCGTCAAATTTTTCAAAAACGATGTAATGCTCTGTTCATTTTGTTTTGCAAGTTCTGCACAGGCATCTATATGTACATCCTCCCAAATCGCAATGTGTGAGCTGTCCAATCCTTGTAATCTTGTAAACCATAGTTTTTCAGTTAAAAGAATATGCGAAAACAAGCGCAGTGCTCCATTATTTTCCCCTTCAATCTTTTGCAAAGTGTCTAATATACGCTCGTTCGCCCAATGCAAGTGCTCAAACATCTTTTGAATCGTTTCCAATAAAAATCCTCCTTCTTTACTTTACTATGTATGCAGCAAATGCTGTTCCTTTGAGTTAACTGACAATGATTAGGTTTTATCGTATAAAAGTTCGTCAAATACACGGTATATCTTCCGAATATTCTAATAATTTATTGTTGGCAAGCTGATTATGAATTCCTGTTTTTGACTGTTTTATCAAATTGGGAGATATCCAACCTTTTAAAACTTTTTGGGAAAGAAACTCCAAAGATTGTTCAGAGTTTTGCATTCTGCCTCGCAAAATGACAAGTGTTGAAACAATTATAACATGAGTTCGCTTAAAAATTTAAACATTTTTTCAGTCTGCGAGCATAATTAAGCTCTCTATTATTAATCCAACTTCTGTCAAATATTATGCAAAATTACATATTCAATATACCTGCTTGACAGCCGATTTTCTCATTGATTCGTTCAATCATTTCGCAAACTTTAAAAGTCGGATAGATCATATGCTTGCTTGACAGATCAAGCAATCAATAGTTTACTTTCTATCAGTTAGTATTTAATAATAGAAGAAGGAAAGGGGCATGCTGACATCAAACGACAAATAGTTAATATTTATATCTATAGAAGGAAAGAGGTTGTAATAGCCTGACTCTTCTTTTCAACCTTTTGAGGCATGAAGCTTTCATATAGAACTAGCAAAAGGAAAACCATCCCCTTTTAGGAGAGGATGGTTACTTGACATCGTAGCCTTGATCTTCAATGGCGTTTTTCATTTTTTCAATTGTTACTTTTTTGTCGTCATATTCTACCTCAACAGTCCCTTTTTCAAGTGATACTTCGACCTTTTCGACTCCGTCCAGCTCTTTTAGAGCGTTTGTAACAGCCATTTTGCAGTGATTGCAAGACATTCCTTCTACTTGAAATGTAAGATTCATTTTCATTTCCTCCTTAGTATGATTTTAAGATATTCAGATTAAATCGTTGCAAATACTTTACAGTTTAATTCGTTTTAGACGCAGCGCGTTTGTGACAACGGAAACTGAACTGAGTGCCATCGCTGCTCCGGCGATCCAAGGCTCCAAGAGGCCAAGGGCGGCAACTGGTATGCCGATTGAATTGTAGAAAAGAGCCCAAAATAAGTTTTGCCGAATGTTTTTCATCGTTTTTTGGCTCAAGGAAATCGCTTTTGGAATGTGTGTTAAATCGCCTCCGACCAAGGTGACGTCAGCCGTTTCGATGGCGACATCTGTCCCGGTTCCGATCGCCATGCCGATGTCGGCAACTGCTAGAGCGGGTGCGTCATTCATTCCGTCTCCAACCATTGCTACACGATATCCTTGCTTTTGTAGATCCTCCACGATTTTCGCTTTTTCCTCCGGAAGCACTTCAGCATATACTTGCCCGATCCCCGCTTCCTTCGCTACTGTTTCCGCTGTTCTTTTATTGTCTCCCGTTGCCATAAATATGTTGATTCCCATTTCCTTTAATGTTTGAATGGCTTTTTTTGAGCTTTCTTTAATAGTATCAGCGACAGCGATGATGCCGGAAAGCTCCCCATCAATTGCAACTAGCATAGCTGTTTTTCCTTCTGATTCAAGCTTCACCATTTTCTCTTCATGGGCTGAAGTTGCAATCGACCGTTCTTTCATCAGCTTTCTTGTGCCAACAAGTATATGTTTTCCATCTACTTTGGCTTCGATGCCATGTCCAGTCACGGCTTTAAAATGCTCCGGCTTTTGTATGTTGATGGAACGTGCTTTACCGAATTCCACAATTGCTTGGGCAAGCGGATGTTCAGAAGCGCTCTCCGCAGAAGCGGCATAATAAAGCATGCCTGTTTTTAATTCAATACAATCGGTCACTTCCGGTTTTCCTTTTGTTACCGTTCCCGTTTTGTCAAGGAGGACCGCATTGATTTTATGTGTTTCTTCTAGATGCTCTCCCCCTTTAAATAAAATCCCGTTTTCTGCTCCTTTTCCTGATCCGACCATGATGGATGTCGGCGTTGCCAATCCGAGTGCACAAGGACAGGCGATGACAAGAATAGAAATCGCTACTTCTAACGCTCTTGCCATATCATATGGCGTTATGAACAAATACCAAACAGCAAACATCACGATCGCAACGCCTACAACAATAGGAACGAATATACCGGATATGACATCGGCCATTCGCTGTATTGGCGCTTTCGATCCTTGCGCTTCTTCAACAATTTTAATGATGTTGGCAAGAGCGGTATCCTTCCCAACCTTTTCTGCCCGTATTGTTAAAAGGCCGTTTGTATTGATTGTGGAGCCAATTACTGCATCCCCGACTTTTTTCTCAACCGGGATAGATTCACCTGTGATCATCGATTCATCGACAGAAGACATTCCAGAAATGACCGTTCCATCGACTGGAATTTTTTCTCCGGGCTTTACGATTATCTCATCCCCTACTTTTACTTGCTCCAGCGGGATCCATTCTTCCTTCCCGTCGCGGATGACCAGCGCGTCCTTCGCTTGCAGGCTTAACAGCTTGGAAATAGCTTCTGTCGTTCTACCTTTTGCAATCGCTTCAAAATATTTTCCAACGAGCACTAGGGTGATCAAGATTGCGCTCGTTTCAAAATATAGATGCGGCATATGATCGGAACGGCCAATTGTTTTGATCGCTTCGTACAAACTATAAAAGTAGGCTGCTGATGTGCCGAGCGCCACGAGCACGTCCATGTTTGCGCTTTTGTTTCTTAAAGCCCGGTAAGCTCCTGTGTAAAATGAGCCGCCGATATAAAATTGAACAGGTGTTGCCAGCAACAGCTGAAACCACGGATTCATAAACAGATCCGGCACCGCAAGCCCCGTTTCAAACGGTAAATGGGCGATCATTGTATACAATAAAGGAAGTGATAATAAAATAGAAACAATAAGCTTTCTTCTTTTATGATGCAATTGTTCTTTTTTTCGATCCGATTGATGGGTAGTCTCGTCCCGAACTTGTCCTTTATAACCAAGCTTTTTTATTTTCTCTAAAAGATCTTCAACAGAAACAACGCCTTCCCTATATTCCACAACAGCGCTGTTTGTCGCTAAATTGACAGTCGCATTTACAACGCCTTCCGTTCTTTTCAGCCCTTTTTCAATACGTGCGCTGCATGCGGCACACGTCATGCCTTCAATATCCAATGTTACTTTTTCCGATTCGACGCCGTAACCTAACTGTTCAATTTTCCGCTGGATGTCTAAAAGATTTTGTTTCGAAGGGTTATAATGAATAGTTGCTTTTTCCATCGCTAAATTGACAGTTGCCTCTACTCCGTCCATTTTATTCAGCACTTTCTCAATGCGCGCGGAACATGCAGCACATGTCATGCCGGTAATGTTTAATGTGACAAGCTTCTGTTCGCTCATTTGTTCCACCTCTTATTTAGAAAACTGTTTGATCACATCCATCAGCTCACGAATCGACTCATCACCGCTTCCTTCTTTGATCGCTTTCGCAACACAATGGCTGGCATGCCGCTCCAACAGGTTGAAACCTACTTTTTGCAGCGCAGCTTGAATGGCTGAAATTTGGACTAAAATATCAATGCAATAACGATTGTCCTCAATCATTTTTTGTACCCCGCGAACCTGCCCTTCAATCCGTTTCAGCCTCTTTAAAAGCTTGTCTATTTCATCAGAAGTTCTAGGAACCATTATTTTCTCGTGATCATGTTTTTCATTTTCTGTCACTGACACCCCTCCCTCCTTTCGTTTGTATACATTATACCCGTTATAGGTATAAAAAGCAAATGATTCATCTTTCTAGTTTTTTTTACAAAGATTCAACTCTATCAAGTCGTGAAACACAATTTTCTTCAAAAGCTGACCGCATACTTAAGAGTGGACAATAAAATTCAAAAATTGGTAAGATTCGTTTTAATAAAAAATCAGATAGCATGAGAGGTGCCTTCATGAAATTGTTTTCGTTTATAAAGAGGATGTATTTTTATATTTTTCTCTAGAACTATCGCTTATTCCCCAAAAGGAATTTCCTCGTCCAAAATTCCTCTTACAATAAATCACTCCCTACACAATGTATAGGGAGTTGTCATCATTAAAACGGAAATTGACGCTCTTTTTCTTGAACTGAAACCCATTTTGTCACGGTAAATTCGTCGACAACCCATGGATTTCCGAAACGTCCTAAACCGCTTCCTTTGTTTCCGCCGAATGGAATATTTGGAGCATCATTGACTGTTTGGTCATTGATATGGGTCATGCCTGAATCAATGGACAACGCAAGCTGTTCCCCTCTATTCAAGTCGCTGGTGAAAATAGAAGAACTTAAACCATATTCGGTGTCATTTGCCATTTCAATCGCTTCTTCATCTGATTCAGCCTTAATGATTGTCGCTATGGGCGCAAAAACTTCTGTTTGCGCGAGCTTGCTTGAATTTTTGACATTCGTAAAGACAAATGGAGTGAGGACGTTTCCTTCTCTTTTCCCTTCTAAGACAAGTGTTGCGCCTTCCTTCTTAGCTTCTTCAATGTAGCTTAAAGCTTTTTTCAGCTGCGTTTCATTGATTAATGGTCCAATGACCGTATTGGGATCGGAAGGGTTCCCATAAGGAAGAGATTTTGCTTTGGAAACAAATTTTTCCACAAATTCATCGTAATGATCTTTATGAACGATAAAGCGATTGACGATCATACAAATTTGTCCTTGGTGGATAAACTTGCCGAAAACAGCGGCGTTCACTGCCTGGTCTACGTCGGCATCCGACAGCACGACAAACGGACTGTTGCCTCCAAGCTCCAGCGCAACCCGTTTCAAATTGCGGCCAGCAATTTCACCGATATGTCTGCCAACGGCGGTGGAGCCGGTAAAACTAATTAAGCGCGGAATCGGATTTGTCAACATTTCATCACCGATTTCAGGAATATCGGTTAAAATCATGTTGAAGACTCCTTTTGGAAGTCCGGCATATTCAAATGCTTTCGCAATGATCGAGCCTCCAACAAGACCTACCTGTATATCCGGTTTATGGACAACGCTGTTTCCTAATGCAATCGCAGGAGCGATTGTTCTCATCGATAAATTCATCGGGAAATTGAACGGTGATATTGATGAAATCACTCCGAGCGGAAGACGGTAAATTTTGTTCACTTTCCCTTCAATTGCACTTGGGACTTCCCTGACTTCATGTATGGCTCCTGCATAGTTCAAGGCTTCTTCGAGAACCTCCAGCGTCAAGTGCAATTCTACATTCGCCTTTAAAACAGTTCCGCCTGTCTCACTAGTGATAACGCTTACAATTTCATCCTGATGAGACTTTAAATATTCTGCTGCTTTTCGAATAACTTCCTTTCTTTCTTCAACAGACGATTTCGCCCATTTTTTTTGTGCCTGTTGAGCGATTTCAAATGCTTCTTGCACTTGTTCTCTTGTTGCTAAACGCACTTTTGTGATGAGGGAATTATCGTAAGGATTAACATCTTCAAATATGCTTTCGCTTTTTCCTTCAACCCATTGTCCGTTAATATAGCTTTTATTGTAGTTCTCAAATTTCTCCATTTGGTCCCCTCCTAAAAATTCCGAATTTTCAATCCAATTTTATTAGTTTATGGCGCGGCTGTCAATCATTAAGCATCATTTCATATTTTTCGTCCTGCTGTCATTGTATCAATTTGCTTGGCCCGCCATGAAATTAGCGAGCTTCTAAAAAACCTTTCATTGAGAACTGTAAGATTTTCTAGGAAGCTGCATCAACATAGCAGTTATGCTCCGTTTTATAGATAAATATGTTTCGCTGCCGACTTCCATTCCAACTCAAATCCCAAATATTTCTCGCTTTATTACGACAATGTTTAAATGATTTTCGAGTCATTTTTATTGAAATGGTTCAGAAGTTCCATTTGATTGTGCTTTTGAAAAGTGGATCAACTGTATATAGTTTTGTTCAAACATACTTTTTGGCTTCTTACATTCTAGCAAAATATTTTAAGCCGATGCATCAGCATGTTCCATTTTTACTGTGCATATAATACGGCAGTTACTTGCCTGGATCTAAAAAGCGGTGATTCAACTCTCCATAAAAATAAAATAAAGAGGATTCTCACCGCTTCCAAAAACTATCAAAACATGGTAAAATAAAAAGGAACATTTGTTCGTTTATTTTCGGTCTGCCTTTCGTCACGAATTCATGAAGGGATCAAGGGATGGAGGGTTATTTTTGAAAAGAAGATAAAAAAACATATAATGCTTTCTTTTGCTCATCATTTAAAGTAGAAAGAATATGTTCTACTTGATCATCAACAAGGGATATGTCCTCGTTATCGATCATTTTAAAAAAGCTTCCCATCGGTATATTAAATCTTTGGCAAAACTTTTGAATGAGGCTAATAGGAATTTCTTGTTCACCATTTTCGATTCTGGAAAGCCTTGGCTGAGAAATTTCCAAATCCTCGGCCAGTTGAACCATCGATATATTATACTTTTTTCGCACTTCTCTTATTTGTTCTCCGATTTTTTTATTGATTTCCATCTGTTACATTCCTTCTTTGCTACTTCATCTATAATATAGTTTAACGTTTTCCTATTTTACTTTCAATTCGTTTTGTATTACTATAAAAATGAATATTTTTTATTCATTTTTATCTTCAAAGGGTTGGGTGAGCATAGATGAACTTTGAGCAAGCTTTCAATGAATTCGCTTATAATCGAATTGAGCAAGCTTTGTTAAATCGACAAAACCGTGAGCTCAAAGCTCTATACAACGAGCTTGAAGAAAAGCTTAAAAAGCTGGGCATAGCCAAAAACGATTGCGATGATTTAAAAGGAACCATCTATTGTTTGATGGATACTCAAAATTTGCTAGTTTATAGGCAAGCACTTGCAGATGTCATTTCCTTTCTTATCAAACTGGAAGAAACAAAAGCGGGCACCGGCCAAAAATAAACAATTCTACGAAAATATTTCCCGTTCATGCTGATCAAAAGGGTTTTTGGGGGTCAAGATGTTGACAAATGAATTAAATCCTTCTTTCTATGAACATCGTAAATATTTTTCACTGCCTCTCTACATATTTAATAATGAGTATAAAAAAGACCATCATGAATCAATTATTGAACAGCATCTACATAAAAATGTAAAAAATAGGTATTTTCAAGTCCCGGAATTCGTTTTTAAAGAATTTGCCAAAGGAAATTTGTCTGAAGTGTGTGTCTGGATTTTATTGACTTGTTTTTATTTGCTCCATATAAACAAGAGAAACGGCTTTAACGAAGGGGAAATTTTGCGGCTCGTAATGGAAGCGAGGAAAAAGACATGTTCTTATCCATCATTAAAAAAATGCTTTAAGCATTGTGTTGCGGAGTTAAAGAGAAGCGGATGGATCGAGCAGAAAAACAGGCTAATCTTTCTGAAAATTTTTTGAGTATTCATTCTCTTTTTTTTAATTTTCTTGTTTGAGAGAAAAGAAAAACGCGGTTGTGAAACCGCATTTTTAAATAAAAGGGCGAAAATTATATCGTTTCAAAAAGGATTGAAACCATTTGCTTATTTTACTATTAAATCGACACCGATAACCCCGACGATGTCTCCGTTCTTATGAATGGGGAAGGAAATGGTGATGCACGGTTTTTTTGTAACAGCAGATGTATAGATGCTTGATATAAAGATTTTATTTTTACTAGCTTCGATAAACCAAGGACGGGCTTTTGCATTTATTAAGCCTGCAGGAGGGTTGGAATAAACGAATGTACCGTCCAGTCGATTCGACCAAATAGCTTCGATATGCTCGTTCTCCTCAAAAAATTGATCCAATGCTTTTTTATGAACATCCGCATCTAGTTCATACAGTGGAAATTGTGTTAAAAGATTCATCACTTTTTCTTTCATTTCGTTGATTTTTGCCAAATCTATTTCTGTAATTTGTTGAAGCTGATCCCTTTTGACTAACGTTTGCAGCTCTTTAGAGGTTTGATCCAATGTCTCGCTGATGGCAATCATCTCTTCAATATGCTGGTGCTGCTTATCCATATCTTTTGAAACTCTCAGTGCATATGTTTTATTTTCATGAGCCATATCTGATATTTGCTTGAGCACCGTAGTAATTTCCTGTACATGATCACACTGCAATTCGACAGCGTCTTTCGAATCCGATACCATTGATGTGATTTTGCCCAACGATGTTTGAAAGGAATGGATAACATCAATTAAAGATAGTAATTCAGCCACATTCTTTTTCATCTGATCGTTTTCCGATTTTACCATTTTGGTCGAAAACTCAATTTCTGATTGAATCGAAGAAAGAATTTGATGTGTTTCTTCAACCGCATCATGCGTTTGGTTTGCTAAATTTCCAATTTCATTTGCAACGACCGAGAAGCTTTTCCCATGTATTCCGGCTCTTGCCGATTCGATATTTGCATTTAATGCAAGTATTTTTGTTTTTTGGGAAATCGCTCCAATCGAAGAAAGAATGTGATCCATTTGTTTGGAAAAAGAAACGAGCCGATCCATTTGATCAAGAATTTTCAAATGATTTTGCCGCAGCTGTTCCGTTTCTTCTTGTATTTTTTGCAGCTGCGTTTTCGATTTTACGAGCTGTTCATAAAATAATATACTTGAGGAATGTATCTCTTGGGAAGATGCTGTGATTTTTACAGCTGCCTCTTCAATTTTACGCATCTTTTCTGAAACGTTATTTGTGTCTTGCGCGGTCTGCTCAATATGCTCTAATAGCTGAAACGTGCTTTTTTTACTCGAGGAAGATCGTTCATCAAGGGAAACAGCGGTTAATTTCATTTGCTCAATGACGCCTTTTAATTGATCCGCAGCAACTTCCACCTGTGCCGCAAACGAATCCTCCATCTGTTTTTTTTGTCTATCTTCTTCATGATCCGCTGCTCGATTCCATTTTTTTAAAAACAGCATATTTATCACCTACTGTCTCCACTAATTTACTCTTTATTGTAACAAGCCGAACAAGAACGAAACATAATTTATGTCACATAATCTGACACAAAACATTTCAATATACAACCATTCGACAGATGCTACCTTTTTTCTCGTTTTTTCTTTGTCATTGTTGAATTTTGCGCTTTCCCGAGAAATAATTTTTATTTACAAAAAAATACTCTCCTTCCGTGCATAAAAGTCGGAGAGTTTATCAAACTGTTATTCTCTTTCATTCAAACTTTCCTGTTTGATAGTCGACGATTGCTTGCCGTATTTCTTCTTACGTGTTCATAACAAACGGACCGTAAGCTGTGACAGGTTCATGGAGAGGTTCTCCCGCATATAGAAGCAGCCGGAGTTTGTCTGTCGCTGTGACGGTTATGTAGCTTTCCTCTCCCTCAGCACCCTTTGTTAAAAACAGCACTTGCCCTTTTTCCCCTTTTGTTTTAGACGCACCAAACAAGCCTTTTCCTTCTAAAATATAAAGAAAACCATTATAGCTTCCCGGAAGATCTTGATGAACGGACGCATCAGGTTCCAGAATCATTTCCACCATCGTGACAGGAACGCAATTTTTTAGTCGGCGCTTGAATACCTTTTGACGAACCAGAAAAAATCCGAATCAACGCTCCTTTTTCTTTTCTAACTGGCATGTCAGCACTTTTCAAATTTTGATAGCGGGGAGCGGTCAGTTTTTTTGAACTCGGCAAATTAACCCACAGCTGCAGACTGTGAACGGTAGATCCAGGTGCAGGATCTTCTTGATGGATTACTCCTCTTCCAGCAGTCATCCATTGAACATCCCCGGCTTTGCTTGCCATATCCATTTTTGTTATCAAAATGCTCCAAAATCCCGTCAATTACATATGTGACAGTTTCGATTCCCCGATGGGGATGAAGGTCAAACGTCCCTTGCTGAAAAATATCCTCCGCAAGCCAGGTTCTAACACAAACCCATCGGATGATTCGATTGTAACGCAACATTTTTAATTTTGCGTATATCTCTTTCCATACAAGCCTTATCTATTTTCTGCTTTTTGCAAGTAATCAATAATCCCTTGCGCACAAATGCCCATATCGATTTTTATATACTCGTGCACTTGATGATCTTCGGAAATATGTTTTTTCTTTAAGTAATCTTGCAACGTGCTGTACAATCTATCAGATAGAAGCTTTGATTTTTCTTCAAACGGCAAGCTTCCATGCTCTTTTACAACCGCTTTGCCTTGATCTACAAAAATGTCCAGCCAATATTTTAGCTGTTTATAAACTTCCTCTGGATGCTCGCTCATGCCAAAATGACCGAAAAATATTTTCGAAACGTTTAATGCTTCGATTCTTTCGCATGATTCAAGCATTTTATCCGGATCGAACTGGTTAGGAGAAGTAGACGGCAAATAAAACTCTAAGTCTGAATCTAAGAGCATTGAATAAAAAACCCCGATCGTGTCGCCGGTAAAGATGCCGTTACTTTTGGAATCATGTATACAAAAATGGTGATTCGCATGACCTGGTGTGTGATAAAATGTCAGCACGCGATCATCGCCTACTTGAAGCGTTTCCAAATCTTCTTTTACAACTAGCTGGTCTTCTGGCACGGGCAAAATCGGGTCAAACAATTTTTGAAATTGCTCCTCTCCATACACCGTTTTGGCGCTGGCAATTAATCTCGATGGATCTTGCAAATGACGTTTCCCGCGGGGGTGGACGAACACTTTTGCTTTTGGGCAATGTTCAAGAAAAAGCCCGACACCTCCCGAATGATCTAAATGAATGTGCGTAACAATGATGTTTTTAACATCCTTCGGATCAATTCCTAAACTTTCAAGACCTTTTAATAAATATGGGACAGACGGGCTCGCGCTTGTTTCGATGATGGTCAGCTCTTTTTCGTGAAGAACGTAAGCCCCTGTTCTGTTTTCTAATCCTAAGTCAAAAAGATCAATTAATGTGATGTCATCGCCAATGTTTTGTACCTTCAATGTTATGTGACTCCTTTCTTTTATTTGCCTACTACATAATTCAACAAAAAAAGATTAATTTCCTTTTCCAAACTTTTTGTTGATTGGTTAAAATTTTTTGATGACAAATTTTTTATTTTAATATATAATATCAATGCTGACGTTTTTCGGGAAGTAGCTCAGCTTGGCAGAGCACCACGTTCGGGACGTGGGGGTCGCAGGTTCAAATCCTGTCTTCCCGACCATGGAGAAGTACCCAAGTGGTTGAAGGGGACGCACTCGAAATGCGTTAGGGCGGGCAACCGCCGCGTGAGTTCGAATCTCACCTTCTCCGTTTAAAAAAACGCGCTTTTTAGCGCGTTTTTTTATTGCCGGAATTTGAATAATTGACCCTTTTAAAAATTTTTCAAAACAATTGATATTCTTATTTTCATAAAAACTGTTTCAGCAAGTTATGCAAAAAACCTGAAAAGCCTATTCAGTGCTTTTCAGGTTTTTTCTTATCATTCCTCGATTGGAGCTTTTCTTCTAAATTTGCTTAATACTTCATAGACGATCGGAACAATGATGAGAGTCAGCAAAGTCGAGCTGGTCAATCCGCCTATGACGGTTAAACCAAGTCCTCTCGAGATCATGCCTCCATCTCCTTCATAACCTAATGCGAGAGGAAGCAATGCTCCAACTGTTGCCAGCGCAGTCATTAAAATCGGTCTTAGACGAGTTGCCCCTGCTTCAATGAGCGCATCTCTTGTAGAAAGTCCTTCACGCTCTTTATGAATGACACGGTCAATTAACACAATCGCATTCGTCACAACAATGCCGATTAACATGAGCGCGCCGATCAAAGCTGAAACGCTCAATGTTTCTCCCCCAAGCCATAGCGCTACAAATCCGCCGATGACGGTAAATGGAAGTGAAAATAGAATGGCAAAAGGCGCAAGTCCTTGACTAAACGTAACCACCAGCACAAAGTAGACAACAGCGATGGCAGCGAGCATAGCCAATCCTAATTGTGAAAACGACTCATTGATCTGTTCGGACACTCCACCTGTTTCAATGTTCACACCAGGCGGCAATTCTAAACCATCTATTTTCTTTTGAATGTTTGCATTTACTTGGCTAACGTCATTAGTAGTAATCTCTCCGCTGACCGAAACTGCAAATTTTCCGTCGCGTCTAGTAATCGTATTGGATGTTTCGCCTTCTTTTACTTTCGCTACATCTCCAATTTTCACATTCATGCCAAGAGGGGACTGAATGGTTTTCTTTTTCATCTCATCAATCGAATCAAATGTTTGCTCTTCCCCTTCAATATAAACTTCAATGTCTTGACCTTCTTTTTGGATTGTTGTTAAAACCGGCCGTTCATGCTGTTGGCTTAATGCCATCGCAATTTGCCCAGCGGTCAATCCTAGCTTGCTCATCTTTTCTTGATCAACAACAAACGTGAACTCATCATAAGTTTTCGATAAACCTGATTCGACATTTTTCAAGTTTTTTTCATCTTCCAAGATTTTTTGCACTTTTTGGGCGACAGGCTCAATATCTTCCATCGAATCGCCAAACACATGCAATGTGTACTCATTGCTTGCCATCATCATGTCAATGGTGCCCCAATCGCCTTTTTCGTTCGTTAATTCATTTAAGTCTTTAACAATTTTCTCCTTTTCTTTTTCAAAATTCGGTGTGTCATCTTCATACATAATAAAGAAAATGGCCTGATTTCGATTTCCAGGATTCATCGGATTTTCGCTTCCGACAGACAATTGAATCGTTTTTACATGATCACGGTCGACAAGGAAATCTTCTGCCTTCAATGCGATATCTTCTACTTCTTCCAGCGTTTGCCCTGGATCCGGATCATACGTTACGATAACTTGCTTTTCTTGTTCATTCGGCAAAAAGCTTACACCGATGACAGGAATTAAAAACAGACTGGAGACAAGAAGCAGGATCGCAATCAATGATGTTATCCATTTATGGTTCAAAGACCAATTTAATATTTTTTTATAGTTAGTAACCAAAAAGCCAGCTTCCTTTTCTTTTTCGCCTTTCCGTTTTACTCCTTTTTTAAATAAAACGTGAGCAAGTGCCGGCACAATAGTAATCGCCACTAAAAGGGACGCTAAAAGCGAGAATACAATCGTAAGGGCAAACGGCATAAATAGCTGTCCGACCATCCCTTCGACAAATGCGAGCGGCAAGAAAACCGCAATCGTCACAATGGTTGAGGACATAATAGGAATAAACATTTCTTTTGTCGCTGCAATAATCAGCTCTTTCCCTTTTAACGGCTCCCCTTTTAATGTCATCCGTCTGTAAATATTTTCAATGACGACAATCGAATCGTCAATGACGCGGCCGATCGCCATTGTGATAGCTCCAAGCGTCATCATGTTCAACGTGATGTCCATTTCACGCAAAATGATTAATGCAATTAATATGGAAAGCGGAATTGACACCACGGAAATCAACGTTGAACGAATGTTGCGCAAAAACAGCAAAATGACAATAACTGCAAAAATCGAACCGAACAGCGCTTTATTCAGCATTGTTTCAACAGATTTTTCAATCGGTTCCGCTTGGTCCAGCGTTGAAACGACTCCGAGGCCTTTATATTCGTCTTTTAATTCATCCAATTTTTCTTTTACTTCATTCACAACTTCAACTGTATTCGCATCAGTAGCTTTTACAATTTGCAGTCCGATTGCTTCTTTTCCATTCGTTCTTGATACGGATTCAGCTTTTCCGACGATTTCGATATCGGCAATTTCTCCTAATTCGACTGTTGGCAATTCAATGCTTTGCTGCTGGATCGCCTGATTTGGCGCTGCACCATTTGCTCCAGACAAACCGTTTGGCACTTGGCTCATTTGCGCCTCTCCAGCTTGCTGCCCTTGTGCTGATCCAGTGACTGGGATTTTAAGCTTTTTCAAATCGTCAATTGTCGTAATATTTCCGTCAACAACAACAGACTTTTCCGTGTCTTTAAATGTATAAAGACCTAATGGCGCACGGAGATCCGCACCTTGAATATAATCTTTTATTGTTTCCTCATTTAGCCCGAGCTCTTTTAATTTGTCTTGATGAAAAACAAGCCGCCCCTCTTCTACCTGCTGTCCAGAAGTTACAATGCTTTCTACTCCATCGATTCCTTTCAATTCAGGAACAATGATGTCTTCAACCAGTTCAGTTAATTCAGGAAGTGTTTTTCCTTCATCAAAAAAGCTCACTGTATAAACAGGGAAAGCGTTCATGCTAAATCTTGCAATTTTAGGCTCTCCTGCTCCATCCGGAAGTTCGACTTGTTCGATTGCCTTTTCAGCTTCCTCTTCTGCTCGTTCCATATCTTTTTCAAATTTGTATTCGATTTGAATAGAAGATGCATTTTCAAACGAATTAGAGCTGACGATTTCCACCCCGTTCAAATTGCGAACAGCTTCTTCAATAGGAACCGTCACTTTCTCTTGTACTTCTTCAGGGGTTGCACCTGGATATGTAGTCGTAACACTTATGATGGGAGTGTTTATGTCCGGGATCGTCTCCAGCTTCATATTAAATCCAGAAAATAGTCCCGCAAAAATTGCAATGATAGTTAAAATCCAAATAGCCAGTTTATTACGGAGCGAAAATTTAATAATGTTCTCCACCAAGTCCCATTCCTTTCATGAAGATTTGACAATTCTCCTTTTTTTATACATACTTATAGTGAGTTGACTATATAGTCATTATAATTGACCGGTTAACTAGTAGTCAACTAAACTAATAAAATTTTTTCCGACAATAAGGGGATGTTCATGTGAAAGAAAAAGAACGTTTAATCATTGAAGCTGCGATGAAGCTATTTGCTCGAAAAGGCGTTTCTTCCACCTCCATCCAAGAAATTACCAATGCATGTGGCATTCCGAAAGGTTCGTTTTATTTTTATTTCAAGTCAAAAGACGAGCTGTTAATTAAAATTTTGGAGCAGTTTTTTAGTCAGTTAAAGAAAAAAACGGAGCAAATCGGGGCAAATTACGAAGATCCAAAAGAGCGGTTTATTAAACAATTGTCTGTTCAATTAAAAGAATTTTTGGCGCATAAAGAAATATTTATTACGCAGATGCATGAAAATTTAAAAGAAAATAATGAAAAAATTGATTCGTTGTTACAAAACCTAAGAAACGATTTTTTTCATTTTTTAACAAACAATCTGAAAAACATTTACGGCAAGTCAATTGATAAGTATATAGCAGATGTAAACATTATCGTTCAAGGAATCTTTTTTTCATTCATTCAGTTCCTCATATTTGAAAATAGGGTGAGAGTAGATGAGGAAAAATTGGCAAAATACATTTTGCAAACAGCAGATGATTTAGTCAAAGGAATGCTGGCAAAACAAAATGACCCCATCATTCCAGCTGAGATCATGACCAAAATGTTCAATCATCCTCAATCCCCCAGCCATCCGTTGAACATTTTAAATGAGATAAAAGAAATGAGCCGTTCTATAATCGATGATGGACAGTTAAACATTACGATTGAAGTGTTAGAAGCTGAAATAACGGCTGAAAAGCCAAGAACTCCGGTCATTAAAGGAATGTTGTCAAATCTCCATGAATATCCTGAACTACGCTACTTGGCCAATCAACTAGCTGATTATTTTCAAATTAAATGAGCCTCTAAAGGGTTAATTCCTTTAGAGGCTGTATTTTTACTCCAGCTCCAACGCTTTTGTTTCTTGTCCAAACAATAGAACAGCTAGTGCTCCAATAATAATGGCAGCGCAAAAAATTGTAAAAATGGCTACCATGGAAACTTTGAGAGCGGCTAAATAACCAACTAATAAAGGCCCGAAAATGCCACCAATTCTTCCGAACGATGCGGCCATTCCCGCACCTGTCCCGCGAATTTCTGTTGGATAAAGCTCAGGTGTATAAGCATAAAGCGCTCCCCAAGCCCCTAAGTTAAAAAATGATAAAAAGATTCCAGATATTAAAAGCTCTGCCGTTGTATCGGAAAATCCGAAAAAGAATGCGCTCAGTGCAGTGCCAAATAAATAAAGAGAAAGAACAAATTTTCTACCGATTCGTTCAATGAGCCACGCCGCACTAAAGTATCCCGGAAGCTGTGCAATCGTCATAATAAGAACATACTCAAAGCTTTGCACTAAACTGTAGCCTTTCATCATCACAACGCTTGGAAGCCATAAAAACATCCCGTAATAAGAAAAAACAACAGAAAACCACAACACCCAAAGTACAGCTGTTTGTTTCACATATTTTTTTGACCAGACAGCTGCGATATTTTTCCATACATTTGATTTTGTTTGTATCGATTTGAATTTTTTTGAATCCGGAAGCTTCATGCGCAAATAAATCGCATAAAAAGCCGGAAGAGCTGTTAAAATAAGGGCGAGACGCCAGCCAAATTGAGGGATAACAAAATAAGATATAATTGCCGCGATCAACCATCCTGCAGCCCAAAAACTTTCAAGCAGCACGACCATTCTTCCCCGATCCTTTGTCGGCGAGCTTTCTGATACTAGCGTTGATGCTACTGGCAATTCCCCCCCAGCCCCATGCCGATAAAAAATCTTAACAGCAAAAATACTGCTAATGTGGTTGTAAAAGCCGACAGGCCGCTGCCGATCGAAAATAACAATAATGTGATAATAAAGACAGTTTTTCTGCCAATTTTGTCTGACAAGAGACCGAAGAAAAATGCCCCTACAGCCATGCCGATCGAGTTGATGCTCCCGATCCAGCTCATTTGTTCTGCCGTCAAATTCCAATCTTCTTTTAACGCGGCAATGATAAAAGATAAAATGCCGACATCCATTGCATCAAAAAGCCATGCGAGTCCCGCAATGCCTAATAGCTTTTTTGTTGACATCTCTTTCATCTTGTCAACTTCACCTCTTTCTGATGTCTTTACATATGTTTTGTTATATGTAAACTATATCATATTTTACATAATTGTCATGTTTTTTGTTTTATAAACGAAACATAATATTGTGCCACCGGCATATGAATCCTATAATCGCAATTTCAGACCATCTTTGCAGCGTTTCATTTATTGCAAAAGGTACAATTCCTTGAAATTTCTACTTTCAGAAAAATCCTTAACAACTAAAAAAGATCCACAGAAATCATTTATATATTCTGTAGATCTTCGCCATTTAAAAAGGAATAGGAGACAGCATTTTGTCTATAAAATTTTTATTTTTTGTTTTTTGTCCCATCTTCTACGGTATAGGCTTGACCATATGCTTCACGGGACGGTTCATATAAGTCATGTACATCCGTTCTTCTTTCGAGTTCCGTTTGTTCATGTGTACGTTTTTTGTTTTTAAACCACTTCATTCTTGCTCACCTCTCATATATATCATCATCTTCTTATTTATTGTTGCGAAATTTTTTACGTTTATTCGAAAATATGCATGCCACTCGCCAACCAGTTCTTTTTTTCATTTATAATGAAATTAATCGATTATGTTAGATTGAAGGTGACAGTATGGAGATCGAAGATATTATAAAGAAGGTTAAAAATCATACTCCGACGATAATTGGGATGGATCGTTTAGTAAAATTTGCGGTATTGCTTCCGTTTATGCGAATAAATGATGAAGTTCATTTGTTGTTTGAAGTACGCGCCAAAAAATTAAAAAGGCAGCCCGGCGAGATTTGTTTTCCAGGTGGGAAAGTTGAGCCGACCGATCACGATGCAAAACATACAGCTATTCGCGAAACATCAGAAGAGCTAGGTATTTCAGCCGATATGATTCAGCATGTATATCCGCTTGATTATGTGATGACTGCCTACGGAACGGTTGTTTATCCTTTTGTTGGCATGATCGATCCTGACGCTTCGTTAGAGCCAAACAAAGACGAAGTCGGCGAAGTATTTACAGTTCCTTTTCAATTCTTTTTAGAAACGAAACCAGAAATTTATGAAGTTCATTTTCGGGCAGAGCCTGAAGAAAATTTTCCTTATGAAAGCATCATCGGGGGAAAAAAATATAAATGGAATTCACCGAAAATAGAAGAACATTTTTATTATTATAAAGATAAAGTGATTTGGGGGCTGACAGCCCGGATGATCTACTATTTTATCGATATGCTAAAGAGCGAGCCATCCCTATAATAGTTTTATGGGATGGCTGTTTATTTAAGCTGTACCGTGAAACAATTCTTTTTTCCTCCACCCGCCGAGCCTAAAATATAAAAAGGCGAATAAGCTGGAAATAACAAAGCTGACGCCCATTCCGACACCGATGCCGTCTTCGCCGATCCAATTGGAAAAAAGGTATGTGAGCGGGTAACGCAGCACCCAAAACGAGATGATGTTTAAAATTAAGACTTGCATCATCGCACCAGATCCACGAACAACACCGTTTAACACAAAATTGATGCCAAGAAACGGATAGAAGAAAGCGACGATTTTTAAATAATTCACACCAAATTGCACCGCTTCTTCCTCCTGGATAAATAATTCCACACCAAAACGGGCGAAAAAGAGAATTAGCAATGATATCAAAACCATAATAGCTAAATTATACATCAATCCATATTGAGCAATTTTATAAACTCGATCCCATCGATTGGCACCGATGTTTATGCCTGCCAAGCTGTTGACAGCAGTTCCGAGGGCCATTGCGGGAAGCAAGATAATATTATCGAGCCTCTGAGCAGCGCCGAATCCGGCCAGCGCGTCTTCGCCAAAACTAGCTACAACGCTCATGATCGCCGTCACTCCAGCGGAAATGACCATCATTTGCATGCCGGACGGAACCCCGATTTTTAAAATAAGAGAAACTTCTTCTTTTTTCGGCATACGCGGCCATGTAAAAGGAACTAATTTGTAATGAATCGCCAAATATATTCCGAATAAAAAGGCGATCCCTTGGGAAATTACTGTTGCATAAGCCGCTCCGGCTATGCCGAATTGAAATCCAGAAATAAATAATGGATCTAAAGCGGCATTTAAAAGAACAGCCAAAACAACAAAATAAACCGGGGCTTTGCTTTCTCCAAGTGCACGCATCAATGTCGCCACAAAATTGTAGCCGAATAAGAAAATAATTCCAAGAAAATTAATTCGCAAGTATAAGGATGCATCTGCAATTAAACTGTCAGGTGTTCCAAGCAAAAATAAAATCCGTTCAGCAAAAATAAATCCAAAAACTCCAAGCAAAATCGATAATATAAACAGCGTGACAACAAAGGCATTCACATACCGTTTCAACCCTTGTTCATCGCGTTTTCCTTTTAATTGGGACAAAATCGTTGATGTTGCTTGGTTGATCCCGATAATGAAAGAAAGAATTGTGAAAATGACAGTTCCAGAGAGAGACACTACCCCTAATGCACGAGCCCCCAGCAAGTTTCCAACCCATAAACTGTCAATTATTTGATACGAAACTTGAAGCAAGTTCGTTAATAAAATAGGCGAGGAAAAAGTGATGAGCTGCTTTAAAATATTTCCTTCTGAGTAATCCGTCTGTTTCATCCAAGAATCACCTTTTTCTTTCATCTTACATTGACGCAGCCTTCGAATAAGCAAAGTGCCCCTCGTTGAAGGATTTACGACCACGTCCTGCTGAGAGCTTTTTTTGAACGAATGGGGCTCTCTTGCTTCCTTACCTTTTATCAAGATTTATTCTTCATATATCATTTTTTTCGTCATGCCGCCGTCAATAATAATATTTTCTCCCGTAATAAAATCGTTGTCGGGATGAGTTAAAAACAAACACGCTCTGGCAATATCATCCGGTTTTCCGACTCGCTTTGCAGGATGCTGTAGATGATCGCGCTCAGTAAGCAGTTCATAGTTGTTCGTTTCAATCCAGCCGGGGCTTATACAATTGACTCTAATTTTGTCTTCCCCCAATGAAATAGCTAAAGCGTGTGTTAAAGCAACGATGCCGCCTTTAGACGCAGCGTACGCTTCCGAATCTTTTTCAGACATGAACGCTCTTGTTGAAGCAATATTAATGATCGAACCTCCCCTTTCATTTTCTCGCATATATTTTGCAGATTCCTTTGCAAATAAAAATACGCTGCGAAGATTTGTTTGTAATATGTCATCCCATTCTTCAACCGTTAGCTCATAAAGAGATTTAAATCTTGAAACACCTGCATTGTTAATCACAATATCGATTCTTCCCGTTGTATGTTTGACCGTTTCTATTAATTTGATGACGTCCTTATGATTTTTGACATCCGTTTTGATAAACGTCGCTCCATATTCCTCAGCTGTTTCCTTTCCTTTTTGTTCATTCACATCCGCTATCACAACTGTTGCTCCTTCTTTTGCATAGGCGGAAACGATCGCTTTCCCGATCCCTTGTGCACCGCCGGTTATAATGACTGTTTTTCCTGCAAAGACCATGTCGATTCCTCCTCTTATCGTTTTTTAAAATCCTGCTCTTGTTTTCGATTACTTCCGTTGGAAATAACAGGGTCAGCCCCACAATATTGAAAATTTTCATTTAAAGATAGACTTTTTTCGTTGAACGCAGAAACCGTCTAAAGATCTTTTATGCAAGCTTTTTCCCTCCTTTTAGCTTCGGCTGCTTAAAAGGTTGGTTTCACCATCTTGTGTTCGAGCTACTAGTTCAATCTGGCTGCAAAGCTGGAAGCTTGCAACCTTCCCCTCCCCTAAATCGAAAAAAGAGTCCCCCTTGAAAAAGATTGACTGTTAGCTCAGAAGACACGCAGCCTGATATAAAAAGATCGACTCTACTCGCCTAAACGGAAGCGAATTAATTTTTTTGTATTGCCTTTTTTCGGCTACAGATTTTTACATTTCTTCAATTTAGTCGCTTTTAGATAGCTCACTCATTTATTATATCATTTATAAACTTAATCAATTGACAACAACGTGCAGCATACATAAAATACAATTAAACAGATCGGAATAAAAGTCAGAAAGGAGATACCTTTGGCAATTAAATTGACAACTGTTTCCATCTTTGTTTTCATGATTATCTCATGGCTGTTTGGCATCTATTCGCTGTCAAAGTTTTACACACCAACAATCATCATCCCGATTTTTAACAATTATTATTGGTCTACTCCATTTGTCGGAATGTTAGGTTTAACTGTTTTCTTTTCCATCGTATCAGTAGCGGCATTTTTTATCTTGAAATATAAAAATTTTAGAAAACGAACCACGATCTATTCTATAGCCTCCATTTTATGGATAGCTATTATCGCTGGGCAATTTAAAATTTTACTGTTTAATCTCGGGATTTGCCATTAACTTTATGATATTATTAAACTTTAACTCATTCTAACTGGACCAGGAGTGAAGAAATTGGAGAAGAAGCTAGAGAAAGCAACATTCGCCGGAGGCTGTTTTTGGTGCATGGTAAAACCTTTTGACCAGTGGGACGGCATTGAGAAAGTCATTTCTGGTTATACGGGCGGGCATGTTGAAAATCCTACTTATGAACAGGTCAAAACAGGGACAACTGGGCATTATGAAGCGGTACAAATCGAATTTGACCCAACGGTGTTCCCATATGATAAGCTCCTTGAAATTTATTGGCAGCAAATCGATCCGACCGATGACGGCGGACAATTCCACGACAGAGGCAGTCAGTACAGGACAGCCATTTTCTATCATTCAAATGAGCAAAAAACGCTGGCAGAACAATCTAAACTCGCCTTAGCCAAAAGCGGAAAATTCAATAAACCGATCGTAACCAAAATTTTACCGGCTGCGCCATTTTACCCAGCAGAAGAATATCATCAAAATTTTTATCAAAAAAATCCAGAAGCATACAAAAAAGATCGGGAAATTTCCGGACGGGATGAATTTTTGCGAAAGCATTGGAAATAAAAATGATTGAAACAGTAAAATCTTACAATAGATTTTACTGTTTTTTTGAATGGCCATCACTGATTATGCATTCATTCAGCTTCCTGATTTCCGGACATCCAAACGCATTTGTGTAAACGATTCCATTTTGTGTGTCAATGCAGCCTCTCACTTCCAAAATGTTACAAACGAAATTTTGAAAACGTTTTACAAAAATGATTGACTATTTTTTTAGCATAACTTATTATTGTAATTGACAAAAAATTACGAATATTACCAAAGAAAGGGGATGGTACAATGGAAACATTCGGAAAGGAGAAAGAACAGGGGGAGCGCATTCTCGATTATGAGAAAATTGTTGCAACGAGCAAATTTCAACAGTTGATTCAAAAAAAGCGGAATTTTATTGTACCCATTATAATCGTTTTTCTCATCACTTACTTTTTATTGCCGATTCTCACGGGTTATACATCCATCTTGGAGCATAAAGCAATCGGATGGATTACATGGACGTGGCTCTATTCGCTTGGTCTTTTTGTCATGGTTTGGGTGTTCGCTACGATGTATGTAAAAAAAGCGGAAACATTTGACCAATTGGCGGAAGAAATTATTGAAGAAAATATAAAATAAAATAAGGGGGCTGCACTTTCATGAGTGTACCAGCATTTATTCTGTTTTTAATCATCCTTTTAGTCACGTTATATATCACGTATTGGGCTGCAAAAAGAACAAAAACCGCAAACGAATTTTATACAGCCGGCGGAGGCTTGACTGGGTGGCAAAATGGACTTGCGATAGCTGGAGACTATTTATCAGCCGCATCATTTCTTGGTATCGCAGGCGCCATCGCATTGAATGGATTTGATGGTTTCTACTACAGCATCGGCTATTTAACCGCATATCTCTTCGTTCTATTCATCGTTGCAGAGCCTCTCAGAAATTTAGGAAAATATACACTCGCAGATATGATCAACTCAAGATTCAGTGAAAGAAAAGTCCGTGCAACAGCTGCTCTTAGTTCCATCACAATTGTTATATTTTATATGATCGCACAGCTTGTTGGTGCAGGTGCACTCATTAAATTGTTATTGGGGATTGAGTATTGGATCGCCGTATTGATCGTTGGAGTCATGATGACCATTTACGTATTATTTGGTGGAATGACTGCAACTAGCTGGGTGCAAATCATAAAGGCTGTATTGCTTATGGCAGGAACGGTCATTATTTCATTCCTTGTTTTATTGAAATTTAACTTTAATATCGTTGGCATGTTTAACGAGATGTCACAAGCGACTCCACACGGTGAAAACTATTTACATTCAGGAATTGTATTTAAAAATCCGCTCGATTTACTTTCAATGATGCTTGCCTTAGTGTTGGGAACGGCAGGGCTTCCTCACATATTAATGCGCTTTTTTACCGTTAAAGATGCACAAACTGCACGTGCGTCAGTAGTTAATGCAACTTGGGTTGTCGGAATCTTTTATGTCATGACAATCTTCTTAGGATTCGGTGCAGCCAAATTTGTCGGTTCAGAAACGATTATAGCCGAAAATCCTGCTGGAAATATGGCGGCGCCGCTGCTTGCGAAAGCACTTGGAGGAGATTTCTTAATGTCCTTTGTTTCTGCAGTAGCTTTTGCAACAATATTAGCTGTTGTTGCAGGTTTAGTTTTGTCTGGTGCGTCCGCATTCGCGCACGACATTTATGGACAGATCATTAAAAAAGGAAAAGCTACGGAAAGACAGCAAGTGTTAGCTGCAAGATGGGCTTCTGTAGGCGTTGCCGCATTTTCAATCCTGCTAGCCCTTGGCGCTCAATCATTAAATGTTGCATTTCTTGTGTCTCTTGCGTTTTGTGTAGCAGCAAGCGCTAATTTGCCCGTCATTGTTTATACGATTTATTGGAAAAAATTTAACACTGCCGGAGCGGTCACTGCCATGCTGGCTGGTTTAATTACAGCGATTGTATTAGTGTCAATCAGCCCAAATGTCATTCATCCTGAAGCTGGAAAAGCCTTTTTTGTCGGCGATCCTATTTTCCCGCTGACAAACCCAGCGCTCATATCAGTACCAGCAGGTTTTATCGGTGGTTTGATTGGTACGCTTGTTTCCGCCAAGCGGGATGAGAAAAAATATGCTGAAGTGACGTTTAAAGCCAATACTGGATATAAAGAAGCCGAAATGTAAGCGCTTGAAAAATAGATGAAGGGGGTGTCTGATAAGTCGTTTTTACGGCTTATTGACGCCCCCATTAATGTTTTAGAAACGTTGATATATCGGTGTTGTTTTCAATGGCGATTTGACTTTCTGGACAGCCCCCTTCAACTTTAAAACATGAAAAAGCCCATTTGAAATCATTAAAAAATGGGCTTTCATAATTTCATAATGAAAAAAACAATCCGTTCTCGTGCTTCTTCTGAATCCTTTCTCTGTTTTATATGCGTCAAAACGAGATGAGCAGATCTTTGTTTCACACTTTCTGTATGTTGCTTCCCCTCATCTTTCCAGCAGTATTGGATCAGAAAAATTCGCCAAATCAAGTGAGATCATCTGAAAAATGCTAGCAAGACGCGGCAGTCGCGTCTTTCTAGAAATATGTGCAGCTATGAATAATATAGGAAAATCTGTCCAATTTTTAATTTTTTGAAAAAGGGGGCGGTTAGTGACGTCAAATTTTCATAATGCCGCCTGTGCTAGCAGATGTAACCAGTTTGGAATAGCGAGCTAAGTAACCGGTTTTCACTTTTGGCTCAAAGCCTTTCCATTCCGCTTTTCGTTTGTTCCATTCCTCTTCTTTAACATGCACATCAATCGTCCGTTTTTCAATATCGATCACAATACGGTCTCCTTCTTTTACAAAGGCAATCGGTCCGCCTTCCGCAGCTTCAGGTGATACGTGGCCAATCGATAAACCGCGGGATGCACCGGAGAAACGTCCATCCGTGATGAGAGCAACTTTCGGTCCAAGACCCATCCCAACAATTTGTGATGTCGGCGCAAGCATTTCAGGCATTCCCGGGCCTCCTTTAGGACCTTCGTAGCGAATGATGACAACATCCCCTTCTTTTACTTTTCCTTTCGCAATTCCTTCAAGCGCTTCCTCTTGAGAATCAAAAATTACGGCAGGGCCGTCAAAATGAGTGATTCCTCCTTGAACGCCGCCTGTTTTAATGATAGCGCCATCTGGAGCTAGGCTTCCAAATAATACGGCAAGTCCGCCTTTTTCAGAAAACGGATTATCAATTGGGCGAATAACGTTGTAATCTTTTACTTCGCATCCGGCAATATTTTCACCGAGCGTTTTTCCTGTTACCGTCATGCAGTCTAAATGAAGAGTTCCTTCTTTTTTCGTCAACTCATTTAATACGGCGGAAACTCCTCCAGCTGCATGTAAATCTTCAATATGAACATCAGATGCCGGCGCAAGCTTTGCTAAATGAGGCACTCTTTCCGCCACTTCATTGATCCGTTCAAGCGGATAATCAACGCCTGCTTCATTGGCAAGGGCTAAAGTATGCAAGACCGTGTTGGTCGAACCGCCTAACGCCATATCTAAAGCAAATGCGTTATCAATTGCTTTTTCCGTCACAATATCACGAGGTTTTAAATCCATTTCGATCAATTTCATTAATTGTTTTGCCGTTTGTTTGACAAGTTCTTTCCGTTCAGGCGAAACAGCTAAAATCGTTCCGTTCCCAGGCAGGGCCAAACCTAATGCTTCAGACAAACAGTTCATTGAGTTTGCTGTAAACATGCCTGAACAAGATCCGCAAGTCGGACAGCCGTACATTTCAAGTTCTTTTAATCCGTTTTCATCTATTTTTCCTGATTGATAAGCTCCTACTCCTTCAAAAACTGAAGATAGGGAAATTTTCCGGCCGTCGCTTGTTCTTCCGGCAGCCATCGGTCCTCCGCTGACAAAAATCGTCGGAATGTTAATCCTCATAGCTGCCATCAACATACCAGGCGTAATTTTGTCGCAGTTCGGAATGCAGACCATGCCGTCAAACCAGTGTGCATTGACGACTGTTTCAACAGAATCAGCAATAATTTCTCGGCTTGGCAGTGAATAGCGCATGCCGATATGCCCCATTGCAATTCCGTCATCGACACCGATCGTATTAAATTCAAATGGCACGCCGCCAGCTTCGCGAATCGCTTCTTTTACAAGCTTTCCAAATTCTTGTAAGTGAACATGGCCTGGAATAATGTCCACATATGAATTAACAACCGCAATAAACGGTTTATCAAAATCTTCTTCTTTTACACCAGCTGCGCGCAACAAGCTTCGATGCGGTGCACGGTCAAACCCTTTCTTGATCATGTTGCTGCGTAATTGCGCCAAAATAAATCCCCCCGCTTTTAATTCCTTTTTTAATTTTCAATTAATTTTAATATTTAAATATTATACTACTATTTTATTTTTTTCACAAAGGTTTTTATTATGGCCTTTTTCATTAAAAAAAAGAGGAATCGTATGCGCCGCTTCCTCTTGTCATTGCAAATAATCAATCTCCATCAAACAAATCCCCAATTCCGCCTAAAATGCTGCCTTCATCTTTGCCTCCACTTTGCGCGGCCAAAACTCTGTCAGCTAAACGGCTGAAGGGCAATGATTGCACCCAAACAGAACCCGGTCCACGTACGGTTGCGAAAAACAGACCTTCGCCGCCAAAGAATGCCGTTTTCACTTTGCCGACAAATTCGATATTGTAATCAACATCTTTTGTCATTGCTACTAAACAGCCTGTATCAATTTTAAGTTTTTCTCCTGGGAGCAAATCCTTCTGGATAATCGTTCCGCCTGCATGAAGAAAAGCTAATCCATCTCCCTCAAGCTTCTGCATAATAAACCCTTCACCGCCGAAAAATCCTGTCCCTAATTTCCGTTGAAATTCAACTCCGACGGAAACCCCTTTTGCAGCGCAAAGAAATGAATCCTTTTGACAAATGACCTTCCCGCCGAATTCCTTTAAATCAAGCGGAATAATTTTTCCGGGATACGGAGCGGCAAAGGAAACATGTTTTTTTTCCATCTGATGATTTGTAAACACTGTCATAAATAAGCTTTCTCCAGTAATCAAACGCTTCCCTGCGCCAACAAGTTTACCTAATAAACCTTTTGATTGATTACTTCCGTCACCAAATACTGTTTCCATTTCAATACCATCGTCCATCATCATCATGGCGCCGGCTTCTGCTATGGCGCTTTCGCCAGGATCAAGTTCAATTTCGACAAATTGCATATCGTCTCCATGAAGTTTGTATTCAATTTCATGAGCGACCATAGTTTCACCCCAATAATTGTAATTTTTTGAATATGTAATATACTCATCATAGCTCTTTTTCATCCATATTGCCATAATTTTTTTAAGAATCTCTATGACCATAGAACCAGTGCATAATACCACTTTGAGCAATCCGTTCGATTTCTTTTTTCAATCGGGCTTCGGTGCAATATGAATGTTTTGTCCTAGGCAAGGAAAAAGAATTGCTTGCAGCAAAAAAGCCAAAGGATTAACGGCTGCTCAGTTAAACGATATATCTACTTCATTTGCAAAATGCAGATGTAAAATAAAGTTTGATAAATAATCGTCTTATATAAAATTGAAAGTTTGATCAAACATCCTGTTTATATAGGATTTATCCTTTAAAAAAGCAAAACAGAATTTGATCGAATTTTATCGATTTAGGAGCGAGAAAATCAGCCTCTAAATCCGAAAAAACTAATGAGGTATTGGTACAGCTCGAACAGTTAATACAGGGCTGACCAGTTTATAAAGATAATATAAAAAGTTAATTGATGAAATTATCTGAGTAATAGATTTTCGAATAAACTAACATCACTGGATATGGAATATTCGTTCTGGATCGCTGCTGAAATAATTTCGCAGAAGCAATTTGAGAAATTATAGATAATACCGTTAAACAGTTTCTACTTCATAGGTATACTGTTGCCCGTGATTTTATTAGGTATTAAGCGGGTTTCTACAGTATCGTAATCGTATGAGAATGTGCATTGAACCCAAATGAGGAAAAATGAAAAAACGGTTGGATTTCTGCTGATCATTTCTGTAACTTTGCAGCAATCTTCGTCAAATGGTCGGAAGCACCGGCAACTATACTAAGTATGTATCGCATGTATTTAGCCTCTATATTATTGTTGCCAATGATCTATGTAAATAGGAAATATTTAGTAAGATTTCCAAAAAGGAATGGCTGATTTTATTAGCTGCAGGTGTTTTTTTAGCCTTACATTTTGCTTTGTGGTTTGAATCTTTGAAACTGACAACTGTGGCCAGTTCGACGATAATACTTTTTTTGCAGTTCTATAGTCGCTTTGTTAGGAGGATTTTTAATTTGCAAAGATAGAACAACTATTTCAACTTTAATCGCTATCGTGATTTCAATTATAGGAGTAGTTATGGTTGGTTGGGGTGATTTTGGGCTTAATCGCCAATCAGTCATTATTGGTGATATTTTATCCTTTTTAAGTGTTTGGCAATTGTTTGTTATTTATTAATCGGACAAAATACGGTAAAGCTGATTTCTCATTGGATTTACAGTTTTTGTGTATTTTTTTGCTGCAGTTACTTTAACGATTTAAACCTTTTTGCGAATGTACCCATCAGCGGTTATGATTCAAAGGAATGGGGAATTTTTTTGTTGCTGGCAATAGTCCCTACAATCGCTCATGTAATATATAATTTTTTATTAAAGTATGTAAACTCAGCCACTATCTCGATGAGTGTTTTATTTGAACCTATAGGAGCTACAATTTTAGCAGCAATCCTATTAGGTGAAACTGTTGTCGGTTTGCAGATTGCAGGCGGCTTCTTTGTTTTATTAGGTGTATTTTTATTTTTACTTCAACAAAGGAAAGCAGCTGCAAATGAATCTTATCGTGCAAATAATATAGAATGATTTCTTGTCTTTGATAAAAATTCCTATGTAAAGCTGGAGAATAGTATGTGAAACATACACTTCAACAATTCGGGGCTTTAGTTGAAAACATCTGAGCCTTCATCGTAAAAAAATTAAAGATTGAAGAGAGCTTTTTCGCCAAAAACAAATGCTCAATCCCTATCATGTGCAGAACTTCCATTTTCGGATTCTCACTTATTTGATCACATTTACTTTCTCTGCAGCCGTGAAAGGCTGTAATCATAAATATCTTCATGTCAACACAAAGGAGGGCATCGAAACTTCCAGCGCTCAAAACAATTGATGTCCTCCCCCTCCTAGCTTTATGTTCAGTCAACTTTTTCCAATACTAATTCTACTAATTCAAGACAAATCCGAGCATTCGCTCCTAAATTGCTCGTCATTCTTTGTCGATAACTTTTACGGTCGTAAAATCGGCAAAATAATGGAGCCCTGAACAGCTCGGAATTTTCAGATCTATCAATCAACATCAAGTCCGTTGTTCCTCTAAAAGCCGTTTATGAATCCAAATCGCTGCTTGGATTCCATCCCCCATTGCGATTGCAGCTTGTTCCGAGTGAGCCGCAACGTCTCCGGCTGCCCAAACATTTTGGACGCTCGTTTCTTTCGTCCGTGCATGGATGACTAGATGCTTATTTTCTAATCGCTCGGCGCCGAGCTGAGCGGCAAGATCTGAATGAACGCGATTGCCGCCAAATCCGAGGAAGCCTCTATCCGCGAAAAGGCGTCTTCCGCTTTCCAATTCAACTCCCTTAAACCATTCACCGTCTCTCATCACTTTCGTTAACCGTTCTTTTATGTATTCGATATTTTTATTAGAAAGTTCATTTTTTAATGCAGCATTAATTTCTTCTCCATCATGATTCACGTAATGAATGTCTTTCGTCCAGTACGTTAGTGAGAGAGCCAGCTTCGCTCCTGCTTTTCCTGCCCCCATTACAATGACCGATTTCCCATCTACTTCATATCCATCGCAATCAGGGCAAACATATACCGAAATGCCTAAACAATGCTTTATTTCTGACAGCACTTCTGGTATGCGGTCGGTAACCCCTGTTGCAATCAGCAATTTTTTTGTTTTGTATATGCTGCGATCGTCCGTTTCGATAAGGAAATCTTTTCCTTGCTTTTCGACTTTTGCTGCCAGCTTTTTCAAAAATTTTACTCCGTATTTTTCTGCATGTTCTCTTCCAAGAGTACGCAGTGTCTGTCCGCTTACCCCGTCAGGCCACCCTAACAAATTATGATAGCTTCTGCATAGCGTCGATCTTCCGTTCATCTTGTCGATGACTAAAACATTATGTTTATACCTTCCAAGCATAATGGCCGCAGATAAACCGGCGATCCCGCCGCCAACAATGATGCAATCGTATGTTTTCACTTTTCCACCCTTTCAGTCAACCTTGCAAAAAAGGCGTTAATGTTTTGATCATTTCAGCTATTTTTTTTCTATTTCTTACATACATGTTTTTTGCTTCCGTATTTTCAGTTTGCAGAGCGTATAATTCAAAATCTGCCTCCACTTTTTTAAGGGATGAAAGTAGAAGCTGTTTTTCAACAGGTTCAGGCACTTTTACTTTATCATCATATAAATCAACAGTGAGTTGTCCATATGAATCGACTTGGGCTAAAAAAACATTCTCGACGGCGACTCCTAATTGATCGAGTTTTTCTTTCAGCCATCTTCGATTCAAACCGGTCGTTGAAAGAGCTTCGTCCATAATTTTTCCGTCCATTATGACGGTTTGCGGTTCTTTAACAGGGGCAACGTTCGTTTTGATATCTCCTACCGTTATAGGCTGTTTTTCTTTTTTTAGCAAAATACTCAGTTCACCAGTAGTTTCCAAAATAGCAAATTCCACATCACTGGCATGATGGACATTATTTTTCCTCAATTGTTCCAACAAAGCGGCCAAAGGATATTTTTCTTTCTTTAAATTTTCCTCCATGATTTTTCCGTTTTTAATAAAAACGGTCGGTTTTCCTTCAATAAATTGCTGAAACGACGGACTTTTCATGGAAATGAATGAAATAATAACCGGAATCATCACCCATATGGCAATGCTGATAATACCGTTTGTTAAATTTAAATTCGTATCCATTGACAGTGTCCCGGCAATGTCACCAATGGTAATGCCGACGACGTATTCAAAAAAGGAAAGCTTGGAAAGCTGTTTTTTTCCCAATAGTTTGGAAATGAAAAATAATCCAGCTATTATGGCAAGTGAACGAATAATGACTTCAACCCACTCTGGCATGTTCATCCCTCTTTTCAAAAGCCTTTATACTCAGGTTCCTCAAACTCCAGCTCTCCAATTCGAGACTTTACATCATTGATAATTTCTTCAGATATTAACATGTTTTCGTGAAAAACTCGTTTCGTTTCTTCATCAGTTGACGTAATGGCCAAGTTTTGCAATCCCGCATGAATGCTTTTTAAACTGGCCAGCGTTTGCTTGACCTGTGATGCTACTGTCAATTCAATCACCCCTTCGGTTTAAATAAAAGCGCTCCGATAAAACCAAAAATAATAGCTGCTGAAATACCGGAGCTAGTCACTTCAAACATACCTGTTAAAACGCCGATCAATCCATGTTTTTCTGCTTCTTGCAACGCTCCATGAACGAGAGAATTTCCGAAGCTTGTAATCGGAATGGTTGCACCTGCACCCGCAAAATCGATAAATGGTTCATAAAGCCCGAAACCGTCCAAGATGGCTCCAATCACGACAAACGTACTTAATGTATGAGCAGGTGTTAAATGAAACACATCAAACATGATCTGTCCAATTACACAAATTAATCCGCCTATGACAAACGCCCAAAAAAATGACGCAACCAAATGTTTCACCCCCTGAATTCAATGGACACAGCGTGTGCAATGCACGGAATGGTTTCATTTTGCTGGAACGTTAGCGGAGAAAGCAGCGCCCCAGTTGCGACAGCGAGAATTCGCTTCAGCTCGCCTTTTTTCATCCGATTTAATAAATGGCCGTATACGACAATTGCCGAGCAGCCCGCCCCGCTTGCACCGGATAAAACTGGTTGTCCTTCCCGATAAATCATTAAACCGCAATCCTGAAATTTTTCCTCATCCATTTGAACTCCATTTTTTTCAAATAATTCAAGAGCGACGTTGCGTCCGATTTTTCCTAAGTCGCCTGTTACAATTAAATCATAGTAGTCCGCATCAATATTTAAATCGCGGAAATGCGCTTCTATCGTATCAACTGCTGCCGGCGCCATCGCACCGCCCATATTAAACGGATCAGACATGCCTAAATCGACCACTCTGCCAATCGTTGCCGAGGTCACGGCAGGTCCTTTCCCTTCATTGCTTAACAAAGCAGCTCCTGCACCCGTGACTGTCCACTGTGCAGTCGGTGGCTTTTGCCCACCGTACTCGGTCGGATAGCGAAATTGTTTTTCGATTGCCGTATTATGGCTGGCCGCACCAGTCAGTAAATATTTTGCTCCGCCGTAATTGACGATAAATGCGCTTAATGCCAGCCCTTCCATCGACGTAGAACAAGCGCCGAAAATGCCGAGATAAGGAACGCCGAACGTTCTTGCTGCAAAGCTGGACGGGGTGATTTGATTCACTAAATCTCCGGAAATAATAAATTCCACCTGTTCTTTTTCAATGTTTCCTTTTTCTATTGCTTTGTAAAACGCTTCTTCAAAAAGCACTTTATGAGCTTTTTCATAAGAGTCCTCACCCAACCACAAATCTTCGTGAAGAAGATCAAAATCGTCGGCTAGTCTGCCATTTGCTTCAAACGGCCCGCCAACGGTAGCGGTTGAAATGATCACGGGTTGATTATGAAATACCCAAGTGCGATGTCCTTTCAGCATTTCAAAAACCACCCCATTTAATTAAAATCGTTTTGATTAAAGCAACTACAAATGCAGAAAATGTTCCAAATAAAATAACAGATCCGGCCAATTTAAACATGTTCCCGCCTACACCGAGGACAAATCCTTCTGTTCGATGCTCAATCGCTGCAGAAATAACAGCATTTCCGAACCCTGTGACTGGTACAGCGCTTCCGGCACCGCCAAATTGAGCAATCCGGTCGTAAACACCAAATCCGGTCAAAAGCATAGATAAAAAAATCATCGTGGCAACAGTCGGATTTCCAGCGGTTTGTTGAGTAAAATGAAAAAAGTACATGTAAAAAAACTGTATCGCTTGTCCGATGGAGCAAATAATTCCACCGACTAAAAAGGCTCGTAAACAGTTTTGGACAACAGGTCTTTTCGTTTCATTTTTTTTCTCCAATTGATAGTATTCCTGCATGATTTTCGTTTGAAGTTTTCTTTGCTCATTCGCCATCGAAAACACCTTCTTATGTTTCTTCTCTGCTCAATTGAATAATGTTTTCCACTTTCTTGTTCATTTCACGCTTGTCCAGATTTTCCAGTTTGTTAATTAATTTTTCTGTTTCCCAATAAATTTTCATGTCGCTTGAAACGGTGACATCATAATCTCGGAAAGATTTTTTTAATTTTTTTTCAATTGTTTTTTCCTTTTGTTTTAATTGAAACCGTTTCATATGATCTAATTGAAAAGCAAGCAATAGCTTGCGGTCTGTATTGACGCTTATGGCTTTGGGAACTCCATCATAGCTTTCCGCAATTTCCTCCGCCTTTTTCGCGACCTTTTGATTAAAAGGAGCGTTCTTCGTCGAATAATTGATTTTTGTCGGTTGTTCTAAAGTCGGATCGACCATATCGTTCTGTTGGCATGCTGAGAAAACAAAAAGGAAAGTGAAAAAGAATATAAAATGTTTCATCCTGACCAGCTCACTCTTATTTGTGATGTGTTGAAAAGGTTGGTAAATACCAACCTTTACTGTTGTCTATATTGAGGCTCTTCATTCTGGATTTGCTGCAAGCGAGTATTAATCAAATCAACGATTGACTGTGTTTGCTGCGCAGCCTGTTGATAAATCTGTTTTGCTTGCTTGTTTTCCGTTTGCAGTGCAAACGTTTCAAAGCTTGCTTGAGCACTTTTTAATCCTGCTAATGTTTGTTGAACTTGAGTTGAAACTGTCAATGTCAATTCCTCCTTTTTGTTGTTACAAGTTTAATATTTCCTAAATGCCCAAAAGTAAAAGAGGGATGTTCTTCCCTTATATCCATTTTATTCCGCATTATTATTTTGATTTTTCAGGCATAATGACAGCAGGTGCCGAACCAGTCCCGCCGCTGTTGTAAAACTGCGGAACTTTTCCTTCAATAAATAAATCACCAATTTTCACTGAATTTTCTATTTCCATATCTTTTGAAATCGAAGGAATAATGACGTTAATTTTAACTAAAATGTCCATATATATTTCTAAATAAGCGTTATTAATGCCAATTTCCTTATATTTTGTGCTAATTTCTGAATTAACTGAACCAATAAGTTCAAAGCGTACGGGAACTTCGGGACCTAAATGGGAGATGAGCGCATTGTTCGTTATTAATCCGAGTGGAATATGATAAACCAGGCCTTTTCCATCTGGGTTTTGATTGACGGGGATGCCGTCTTCCGATTCAACCTCCACATTCCCATCTAAATATTGCTGAATATAAACGGTCGCATCTGAAATAAGACGGTTATAAATTTGGGAATTAAAGCTGTAAGTCGCCGTTTCGTCTGATTTCTTTTCATGAATAATGATCAATTCCTTCATATCAAGTTTTTCTGCTATTTTTTTCGAAACAGCATCATGAATTGCATGTTCGGCAATTTGCCTCGTCTTTGTTTCCGCTATTCTGACCAATGTCGGTTCAATAATGGCATTGATCAGCCATAAGCTGTATGCTGTCAAAACATTGAAAATGACAAATGTAATTAAAAAAACATATTTAGCCGGCAGAGGGCCGCGTCTTCGTCGTCTTCTGAATTTTCGGTACAAAAGAATTTCCCTCCCTTTGTACCAATATATGTAGAAAAGAAAGCTGATTAGAAGCTAAAATAAAATTGGAATCAACTGTAACTAATAAAGAATCGTGAAAAAACAATACTATAACTGTTGGAAGATGTTCTTCCAAACACAACTTAGGAAGAGGTGCTTTTATAATGAGAAAAATGGGGTCCCTCTTCAAAATGGGAAAAAAAGGCTCCATGTTTCCTAAGAACCGGCAAAGAAACAGCATGATGTGGATTTCTTTAGTCGGTTTGGGGGCTGCAGCATTATACGGATTTGGCAGACGACAAAACTTATTCGCTAACATCATCAAACCGCTGCAACAAAAATTTGCAAACAGTCAAATTCAACAAATCATGCCAAACCGATAAAAGAAAACGGCCGATTTTCTTTCTCATGTTTGAAAGAAAATCGGCTTTTTTTGTAATATGTGTCAGTTGAAACTTTTTCACCCCATCGCTGTTCTAGATTTCCATCGATTTGTGAATTTTCTCCTCCAGCTTCTATTAAAAAGAAAAGGCAACCAATCCATTGAGTTCCTTTGAAAAATTTGTATAATAGAGTAGTTGGTAATTGTTCGAGTATCTAAATATTTTTGTTTTTACAATGCAGGAGGTGCCATCAAATCCATGAAGGATTCTGCCGTTCATACCGCCAAGCCGCCGCTTTGGACAAAATCATTCATTTTGTTAATTATCGGAAATTTATTTATTTTTATGAGCTTTCAAATGCTTTTGCCTACTTTGCCGCCGCAAGCGAAAGCAATTGGAGCATCGGACATTGAAATCGGGCTTGTTACAACCCTTTTTTCCATCGCTGCTGTTGTCATTCGACCGCTCATTGGTTTTCTTCTTGAATCAGCGAAACGAAAATGGCTCGTTATAACTGGAGCTGTAGGCTTACTCTTTTTAACCCTTTCATACTCGCTTACATCGATTGTTTTTTTATTTTTAATTGTCCGCCTCCTTCACGGTTTTGCCTGGGGCTGGTCAACAACAGCAAATGGAACGGCAGCTGTTGAATTGGTTCCAACGAAACGCCTCGGAGAAGGAATGGGCTATTATGGTTTATCTATCACCATTGGGATGATCATCGCTCCTAGTTTTGGCATTTTGCTTTTTCAACATTTAGGATTCCAGCCGCTCATCATCGGTTCCGCCATTTTCGGTGTCATATCGATTATCGCCCTTTCATTAGTTCAATACAAAACGCCAAAGTCTGTTTTAGAAAAATCAATACATGTAAAGGATTTTTCTTTTTTTCGCTCACTCATTGATAAACATGGGGCGTTTCCTGCACTGATTACATTATTATCAGCTTTCGGTTATGGGGGAATTGTCACGTTTATCGTCATATTCGGCCAAGAAAGAGGGATCGATCAAATCTTCTTATACTACTTATGTAATGCGTTGGCGGCAACTGCTGTACGACCAATTTCAGGAAGGTGGTTTGATCGAAGCGGTCCTTGGCTTCTTGCCATTGTTTGCTCATTCTTAACATTTATCGCCTTTTGGGTTTTATCTTTCACATACTCAGTCGGAATGCTTGTTTTAGCTGGTATTTTATTTGGCGCCGGTTTTGGGTCACTGCTTCCTGTTTTGCAATCATGGGTGCTTTCTAAAACACCTGCCGATCGGAGAGGAGTCGCAAACGGAATGTATTATTCAGCATTGGATGGAGGAATAGGAATAAGTGCGGTTTTTCTAGGCTTCTTATCATCCTATGTTGATTTAGGAACGATTTTTCAATTATCAAGCATTTGTTTTTTCATTGTTATTCTGCTAGTTTTAATTGATTATTTAAAAGAGAAAAAGAAAACGGACAAGCGGGAAAACCAGCAAGTTCATGCCAAATCGTTTTCGTAACGAGCATTGACAGATTCAAAGCTTGCGACTCCCGCGCCCGTTTCGCGCCGGCAAGCTTGCGGTCGAGGCCGTCTAAGCAAAAGAAATGCTCGGAGTCTCTCGCTTTCTTTGCGCTGTCAAAATTGGGGCACCCGTCAGTTCGTTGATGATGATAGAAAAATTTTTTATGGAAGAAAGTCTTTTCTTCATTCCCGAATTTTTAACGCCCTAATCCGATTCAAGGCTGCCGCTAATTCAAATCTTCTTACATACGCCAATTCACCTTGATGACCATGATGGGCCGAAAAACTTTGGAGACCGTCCTGATTGATCTTATTTTCTACGAAATCAAGCAATTGTGATACTGTTAAGCGTCTGTCAAAAAGGTTTGTCCGTTCGATATACGATAATATTTCTCCAATCATTCTTGTCTGGCTTTCGTCGACCAGCTGTTCTACATAAGATAAATCAATTTTTTCTAGTCCATATTGAATTTCAGAAAGCCGGCAAGCAATTTTAGATTTTTTCCCTTTTCTGCTGTTCAAGCTGCCTGATTCCGGAATACGAAGCTTCCATTCTCCAAATTTCTCCCCTCCTTCATGCTTTCTTCCGGTTTTAATTTGACAGGCAATCTGTTTTGCTTCATGTGTGACGTCATAAGGCTTATAATGATCCATTTTAATTACGCGATCCGCAACGGAAAAGTAATCTCCCGATCCGCCCATAACTAAAATTGTTGAGACATCAAAATCCTGCTTCAATTGTAAAACTTTATCGATAAATGGAGTAATGGGCTCATGCTCTTTATGAATTAATGCTTGCATTCTGGCGTCCCGAATCATAAAGTTTGTTGCACTTGTATCCTCGTCGATCAATAATGTTTTTGCTCCTGCTTCTAGCATTTCCATTATATTGGCTGCCTGCGATGTACTGCCGCTTGCATTTTCCGTAGAGAAGGATTTTGTGCTTTTTTGAAACGGCAGATTGTTAATAAAAGCGGAAATATCCACCTTCTTTATACTGCGGCCATCTTCGGCACGTATTTTGCATGCTGAACGGTCCGTCAAAACAAATTCACGGCCGTCCCCTTCAATATGGTCATAAACACCATGCTCGAGCGCCTTTAATAAAGTGCTTTTTCCATGATAACCTCCTCCAACGATCAAGGTGATGCCTTTGTATATAGCCATGCCCTTCAACGGTTCTTGCCGATGCGGAACAGGAATTGAGACTTCCATTTCCTTTGGACTTTGAAAAGGAACAGCGCCCTTCAACGGCTGATCACTTACGCCGCTTGCACGCGGCAAAATTGAATTATTTGCAATAAACGCTATTATTCCTCTCTCTTTCATATAGGAGCGGATCGCCATTTGCTGATCGCAAAGCTGAATCGCGCTCTCAATATCTTTCCCCTTCACAGAAAAGACAGAATGCCGCAAAATTTCGGGAAGTAGTTGAAAAAATATTTTTTTGGCTTCCTTGCCTAATATTGTTCTCCCTTGAGCCGGAAGACCGATTGAAAGACAAACTGTAATATCGTTTTCTCCTATCTGAACAGCTGTCCGTTCTAACACCTTCTGCCCCGGTTTGTCAATCATGATCAGCCCGCTTTTTCCAGAGCCGCGTACGTTATTTTTCAAATTAGAAATAGCTTGAAATACTTCGCGGACAATCATATCTTCACATCTTATCTTTCTTTGCCGGCTGTTTGTCCATTTTTGTAAAAAAGCCGTTTTGCTTCTAGCGATCAATATTCTGATTTTCGAAGGACTCGCAAACGGATCGCCCTGTACATAATCGATCAACAATTCAAAATCAGGAAACTTGTACGAGCCTTGAATCTGTTTGTACGCTTTATATCCTTTGCCATCGATTTGTTCCAGCTTTTTTGCAAGATTGATCATAATACTCCTCCATATTTATGCAAAATTGTCTCGTATAGCTTTTTCAATAATTGCTTTTGAGCGGTCCAGCTCTGCTTTTAGTTGTCTTTTATATTGTTTTGCTTTTTCATAATCGACAAACTGATAATAGACAACCTCTTGAAACTCGGCTCCTTCTTTTTTTCGTTTAATTTGTTTTAAAATGCCGTCTTTTATTAAATCATGAAGCGCTTTGTACAGCTCAGAATGATTCGGACGGTAGCCATACGGGCGAAACTCTTCCCGCAGTTCATCCAATATTTTAAAACCATACAGCCGCTTCTTTTCCGTCATCGTGATTAAATATAATTTTAAAAAAGCGCGCTGCTTCAATAAAAAGCCGCTAGGTTTTCTTTTTTCCGTCATCTCTCCATCCATCTCCTTTTTACAATAATATAATTATGTAAACTTATAGTTTTCCGATCCTTTTATTTTAATCATAATATAAGTTCATATAAAAATATATCTTTTTTTCATTTAGAACATTGTTTGCAAAATGAATTGTCACACAATATGACAAGACCTCCATGCTATTTGTTAAAATATTTGTTTAAGCATAAAGTGGAATGGCATTCGGCTGTTGGTTAATTCGAAAGTCTTTTCCTCTACCACCGAATCTTGACCTTTTTAAAATTTAGATTGCATCTCGGAAGCATCGGGCATGAACATTTTTTATTCACGCAATAATGAGTGTTACAAACAAGATGATTCTGTCTGAAAAAACGTAGATTAATGGGATGGATTACTTAAAATCATTATTCCTAACATGCCACCTTTTGAAAACCATTAGAAAAATTTAGGAGCAGCTTGACCAAGGGATCCAACCTTCATTATAATATTTCTATAAATTGCCAAAATCCTCATTCGGAAATACTAGTTTAAAAGAAATTACATGACTTTGTTTTCGGGTTTCATCACATAAGAATTCACGGGCTGCTTAGCTATGCAAGTTCGGTTGATTACAATTTGGCTTCCCGCTTTAGTACAATTGCATGATTTGTTGTTTATAGTCTACTTGAACTAAAAATTTTTGACCAACTAAGTACAGCCCATTCAGTTGCAATTTTAAACGAGGAAAGAATATTATTTGTGTGAAATTAAAGCAATTTTGAGAGGATAAGTTATGAATTTAATCTGACTGCTGCCGGAATTATTCTTGATGGTCTCTCTCAATGAAATTTCTTATGTTTCATGGTGATTGACTCTAACTGTAATAGCCTTTAGCCTCCTGCTGTTTTAATTTTTGTAATAAGGCGGAACACCTTTTCTTATAAAGGGGATAAATATGCTCAAATTAAAAAATGAAAGAATAATAAATTTACTTTCTTTTTGCCTGTTAGTGCTAGCAGTTGTGGCGAATTCATTTTTTTCCATTAAACAGTTTCAAGTGATTGAGCAATTTGATAAACTGCAAGCGAGCTTTCCATTGTTTGCACATTCGTTTGTTGCTGCTTTGTTAATTTTAATACAATTGATTGCGGGAATTACCGTGATCATAATCGAAACAATATTTGTTACTTATATTACAAATGTCATGACGAATAAAAAGTTTACATTTAGTAACTTTTTATCAGCCATCATTTTTGCGAATCTTGTTTCCATTTTATTAAATATGACGATCATTTCACTGGCTGGCTTTAATCAACTGCAAGATATTCAATGGCTGGGCTGGTTTCCAGGTTCGCAAATCCTATTGGTTGTTTTTTTCTACTTATATTTATCATATTTAGACAGTTCCACTTCCATCAGCCTAAAAATAAGACTGTGTACAATAATATTTTCGACCACTTATGGTTTGACGCTTATCATTCAAACGTTCATGACTGTTGTGCAATTTCAATGATCTTAGGAAGGTGCATAATATGGAAAAAAAATTTAAGGCTAAAATGAGAATATTGTTCGTAATCTCGATAATCGTTTTTTTAGTAGGAATTTTTAATCTGGTAAAAATTGTTACGAAAATGTTGGGGAATTGAAGAAGATGAAATACTTCAAATACAAGCGGTTAATGAAAAAAAGAAAAGCATTAGCAAATTTCGAGATTTTATTTGGGAATTTTCTAAATAAGTTTGCTGGCGGCGATAAAAAATTGCTGCTGGTCTTTCTCTATAACGTAAATGCAGTCATTACTTTCGCTTCGATGTTAGCACCGATTTTTGTCTATTTGCTCATTTATTTTTTTCATTCCTTTATAAATATAAATCCTTTTTATATCGCCACTATCTATTTTTTTATAACGCTTTTGTTCACTGATATTAATAATGATGATTACGATCATGTGGAACTGGAGAATATTTCTCAATGGATGTATAAAGCTCACAAAATTAAATTTCAATTACTGATTATTAAAAAATTGCTGTTAACATTTGGAACAAACATTTTGTCTTATTGTTTTTTTATGTTGATTTTTATGAGAGAATTTCATTTTAGTTACATAACCATTCTTTTATACGAGATTTTCTTCTTAATAGCTGTTTTTTTTACTATTATTGTAAAATTTTTATGGAGCAATCCTCAGATTGTCTTTTTATTTATTCACGGGCCGAACGCTACGAAAAAGAAAGAACATTTCATCCGGTATAAAAATGACCTGCATTTAGATCAGTATCAAGCGGCTTTATCCCGATCTTGTCAAAATAGAACTTACTACTTATATATATTGTATACTTATTTGTTTGCAGCTGCTTCTTTAGTTCTGATATGTATGATTCATTTTTATTTTAATATTCATAAATTGATTATCATTTCGGTTTATTTAGGAATTGAAAGCGCAATGATTAGTATGATATCTCAAGGAATCATAAATAGCTCAAAACTGTTAAACGACTGTAATTTAAGCGATTTTTATTATATAAAGAAGTTTGATCAAAAAACTTATTATGAGAATTCGCTTTCTAAATTTCTGTCAAGAAGGCTCATCGTAATCCTAATCAGTTATTATGCTGGTGTATTCCTCCTTTATGGATTTTCATTATTTTCAGCTGTCACTGTTTTATGTTCAACAATCATTTACTTCTACACAATAAAAATCATTTCAAAAAGAGTCTATCGCTTTCAAAAATTATCAATAGAAGATATTAAAAACAATTTTTTTGTATATTTTTTTAATCCTTTAGAAGATTTATTCGTTTTAGGGTTGCCTTCTATTACATGCAGCGTTGTAGCTTTTTATTCAATGAAATTCGGCAGTATATATCCTATACTCTTTTTCTTTATTGTTTATTCACATTTTTTATTATTATATAATTTTCTGACAAAAGAGAGGTAAAACATGCTTGAATTGATCAATATAAAAAAAAGATATGGTGAATCAGCCTACATTTTTGACGGTATTAACTTAAAAATAGATAACATGAGCATTGTTGAATTACTTGGTGAAAATGGAATTGGCAAATCAACGTTGTTGAATATCATCGGTGGAATGACAACATTCGATGGGGACATCAAGTTAAACAATATTTCATTAAAGGACGATTTTCAAAAGTATATAAAAGGAGTCTCCTTAATTGGCAATACACCATTTTTATACGATTATTTAACAACGGCTGAAACAATTGATATGATCTTATCCTTCCTGAATGGGGAAAGATTAGATTCGTCTCTAGAAGGTCTTATAGAAAAAATTGGACTCTACAAATATAAAAATACCCTTACACGCGAACTGTCTTTAGGAACGAAACAAAAACTATCTTTAATTTTAGCACTTCTATCTTCGCCTAATTTGATTCTCCTTGATGAACCTTTTGTCAATTTCGATATTAGGTCAAGAAAAGTTATTCTCGATTATTTGAAAAATTACGTCATGCAAAACAAGGCAATTTTAATTTATGCCACTCATTCAACGGATGCTGATTTAACTGATTTTTCAAATCAAAAGATCATTTTAAAAAGGAATGAACAACTGAATACAGTAGTTTTAGAGTGCGGCAGCCGTGAAGCATAAATTTTGTATGCTCGGTTATAGGAAGTTCATTTTTCTTTTTGGGCTTTCTAAGGAACAGTTTCACCTTGATTTCCAGCCTTCTTTTTCCGCGATTTTACTAACATACAAATACTGTTTGAATCATTCTTTCATATAGCAGAATGAAAAACAAAAAAATTCCTAAAAAAACAGCATTTACGAGGATAGCTCGAGTAAATAGTAGTCAAAGCCTGATGAAACAGTTCATAAAGGAGTCCAAAAGCTATTCAAAACCAATCAATCTCTATAAAAATTGACCCTGCTAGAACAGTCGCTAATGTTAATGGAGATTTTCAAACTCAAGGGGCAGTGTCTTGGACTTATAAAGCCTTGGTTGGAAGATTGTTGTCTAGCTCTTTGGAGCGCTTCACGTGCATCGGGTTTGTCATCACGAGAGGAATGCCCTTCTCGTCAAGAAAGTAAGCGAGATTGAGCCAATAATGTCCCGTTGGCTCGATGCCAACGATCACTTCCGTTTTTTCAACTTCCTCCATCGCTTTCACGATGCACTGGTACAACCATTCCAATCCTTCTTTCGATTGCAGAACGGGAAACGGCTTTTTTAACACCCTCCCTCGCTCATCCACAAAGCAGGCATAATGCTTCTTTTTCGCGATATCCATGCCAACGATGAGCGTTTGATCGGTGACTTGATTAATCTTCTTGTTTGAGATAGAACTCATGTATAGTCCTCCTTGGTATCCAAATTAGGGGGCAATTAATCCGATTGACACCCCCGAATCATACCAAGAGGGCTTTTTTATTCAAGTCCCCGAAAAAACTTCTAACAGGAATGTTCCTTATAGGCTTTTGTTTATTCTTTGCTATGGCTGTTCCTAGCCTAATCATTTACTTTGTTTCTTTAGGAGTTAATCATTTCTTAGGAGACTATGTAAATTATAGCTCTCGGTCAGACTTATACATTTTTCTTTATTGGTAAGTGCAGTAGCACTCGTTTATATGCTCAGATTTATGGTAATTATTAAAGGACTCGCAGCATCGCTCATAATACCTAACTGGATCACTTACATTTTTGAGTTTTCTTTTGCATAGATAGCTGTGTATTTTCCATACAGTATGTTATAAATAACCATTTAAGTAATGTGTCCATTTTTCAAGGAGGAGAGTTACTTTTATCCTTTTTTGTTGCATTTTTATTTTTAGGGTGTGCCATTCTTTTCTAACCTAGATGATATATCAAGGATAAAATTGGGATAGACATAGTAGAAGTAGAAAATACTATGTCTTCATAAATATTAAGGAGGAGGATATGATTTTGAATTTTATTCATGGGCTAAAGAAAATGGATTAAGTAATGCAAAATACACTATTTTTGTACGTGAACAGCTTCAATTGATCGATTGTACAGCTGTTTGTATTATTTTAAAAGAAAGAGAGTAAAAAAATTCGATCAATGCTGTCAATCTTGGATATTACCAACAATGTTCTGCCTGAAACATAAAAGGAGCATCCAATAGATGAAAGTACGTCTGATTGGATGCTCCTTGAACTTCTTAAAAAAACTTTTTACGATCACGTTCTTCTTTTAAAATTTCCACCGCCTCCCGAAAACGTTGCGAATGAACAATTTCTCTTTGGCGCAAAAATCTTAATCCGTCATTTAAGTCTGGATCATCTGACATATCGATAATCCATTGATAAGTAGCTCTTGCTTTTTCCTCGGCAGCTATATCCTCATACAAATCAGCTATCGGATCCCCTTTTGCTTGAATATAAGTCGCAGTCCACGGAGTTCCAGCAGCGTTGTTATAAAACAAGGCGCTGTCATGATTGACATAATGCTCGCCTAGTCCTGCTTCCTTTAATTGTTCCGGTGTCGCATCTTTCGTCAATTTATACACCATTGTTGCGATCATCTCCAAATGAGCAAATTCTTCTGTTCCAATATCCGTTAAAAGTCCTACTACTTTGTCGGGGATCGTGTATCTTTGATTCAAATAGCGAAGGGCGGCAGCAAGTTCTCCATCTGCTCCGCCGTATTGTTCAATTAAATATTTTGCAAGTTTTGGGTTGCACGTACTCACCCTGACAGGATATTGTAGTTTTTTTTCATAAAACCACATGTTCTTTCTCCTTTCATCGTATGAGTATAGTTAAACAGATTAAAGCTATACTTGCCATGGCCACGGCATCGTTCCCCAGCTCCAGTTCGCGTCTGAAAAGCTGTTTCCAAATTGCTGCAGCGCACCGAATTTTGATTCAAACATTTGCTTCAATTGTTTTGAGTATTGGGCATATTGGTTAAATTGCTGGATTGCTTCTATATCATTTGGATGAGTGTCTAGATAAAGCGATAATTCAACAAGCACGAAATCAGCCGCTTGAATTTCTTCAAGGAGCTGATAGTACTCTTGAGGAAGCTCCTTCATTTTGGCTACCTCCCTTTTTTCTCATACGGATTTTCGTAATAGTCATAAAAAAATCGCCAAAGAGTCCCTTTTTTTAATGCTTCTTTTGCGGAAAATTGCTGCAAGTTCGGCGGCTGAAAACCGAGGAAAAGGTTTGGCGGTGTGGAATAGTATTTGACACCGATTGGTTTACATGGATCATATCTGCTATGAAAAGGACGATATGATTTTACGGTCGTAAAAGATTTTTGATGCTTCTCATTCATTGTCATCACCTCTTTGAAGTTCATTTCTCTTTATACGATTATTCTTAAATAGTTTGTCTTGATGACTGAAATAAAGTTGTTTTCTTAAGTTTTCTGCGGCCATCCAGCAGTTGTTGGTCAGGAGATTTTTGGTAATTTTAAAAAATGGGTTGAAATATTCTGAATTTTCCTTTATTATAAAACTGTATTTCGTTCATCCAGAGTTTACACAACGAAAAAAAAAATTAGGAGGATGATCGATGAGTCAATTAATCGCTAATGTTGAAGGGAAAGTAGCGGAGTTTCTAAAAGGGAAAAAAAAGTTGTACATTAATGGTGAATTTGTCGAAAGCGTTTCCGGCAAAACGTTTGACACTCCTAATCCAGCAACTGGAGAAACTCTTGCAACGGTTTATGAAGCGGACAAAGAAGATATTGACCGTGCTGTCCGTGCGGCAAGAGCTGCTTTTGACAGCGGGCCATGGTCCAAAATATCAGCTGCTGAACGAAGCCGATTATTGTACAAACTGGCGGATTTACTGGAAGAAAACAAAGAAGAACTAGCTCAGCTGGAAACGCTGGATAACGGAAAACCGATCCGGGAAACTAGAAATGCAGATATTCCGTTAGCCATTGAACACTTGCGTTACTATGCCGGATGGTCTACAAAAATAGTCGGGCAGACCATTCCTGTCAACGGACCATTTTTCAATTATACAAGACATGAACCTGTTGGTGTTGTCGGCCAGATTATTCCATGGAACTTCCCGCTTCTAATGGCAATGTGGAAACTTGGTGCCGCTCTTGCAACTGGTTGTACAGTCGTTTTGAAGCCTGCAGAACAAACTCCACTTTCAGCCCTTTATTTAGCAGAGCTTATTGAAGAAGCAGGTTTCCCACCTGGGGTTATCAACATAGTACCGGGCTTTGGGGAAACAGCTGGGCAAGCGATTGTTGATCATCCTCTGGTAGATAAAATTGCTTTTACCGGATCGACGGAAGTTGGCAAGCTGATAATGAAAAATGCCGCACGTTCACTGAAGCGAGTTACGCTGGAATTAGGAGGCAAATCGCCGAATATTATTTTGCCGGATGCTGATCTGTCAAAAGCGATTCCAGGTGCATTAAACGGTGTAATGTTTAATCAAGGTCAAGTATGCTGTGCAGGTTCTCGTGTGTTTATTCAGAAAAAACATTACGATAATGTATTAGCAGATATGGCCTCCCATGCCCAAAATATCCGCCAAGGCTTTGGTCTGAATCCGGAAACAGAAATGGGGCCGCTCGTATCTGAAGAGCAGCAGTCAAGAGTGTTGAATTATATTGAAAAAGGAATTGAAGAAGGCGCAGAAGTTGTGACCGGCGGATCTACGCCATCTGAAAAAGGGTATTTTGTCACTCCTACAATTTTTGCTGATGTTGAAGATAAAATGACAATTGCCAAAGAGGAAATATTCGGTCCGGTCATTGCTGCATTGCCTTTTGAAGATTTAGATGAAGTTATTGATCGGGCAAACAACAGCGAATACGGCTTAGCTGCCGGTTTATGGACGAGAGATGTGGCCAACGCTCACTATGTCGCCAATCGCTTGAGAGCAGGAACTGTTTGGGTCAACTGTTATAATGTATTTGACGCAGCTTCTCCGTTTGGCGGATACAAACAATCAGGTATCGGTCGCGAAATGGGTTCATATGCTTTGAACAACTATACAGAAGTAAAAAGCGTGTGGATTAGCTTAAATTAAAATATATAATTCAGAATAGCGCCTGTCTAAAAAACAATATCTAGGCCCCACAGAAAATGATTTCTGTGGGGCTTTCCAGTTGTCGAGAACTTCTCCTAAAAGGTTGAGTTCCGCCTGCTTTAGTACTTTCTGCATTGAGAAAAGCTCGGGCATTTCCTCTGTGAAAAACAACAGAAACAGTAATTGTCCATAATACAGCAGAACACCCCTTCCCTGTTCGGCTTTAAATTAAAAAAAGCGTTGTCTTCTCTGCTTTTTACAAATTAAAGGACGCACAGCATCAAAAAGGAATTACAGGGAAAATCGCGATATAAAATGAACATTGTTTCTAAAAATCTTTCAAAAACAGAAATGAAGAAGATTATGAAATCTTTAAAGGAAAACCAAGTAACGGGATAAATCAAGTAATTTTATATATGAAATCTGTACAAATAGTAAACAAAATGAATTTAAAGGGTGTATAGACAGATGAAGCTATTATTTGAGATTGAAGAATATGAGGATACAAAAGATGCTCCTTTTGAGCTATCCTTTTATTTCTACCAAAGATTATATATGTATATTGTTGAAAAGGGACAAAAACAACATTCCGTGATGGTCTTTTATTAGATATCGGAGATTACTTGATCAAATTCAGTAATGAAAAATAGTTCAAGGGACCGTAGAAGCTATGAGAATGCTTTAAAATATTACATTAAAAAAATCCCAAAATCGTCTGTTTATTGATTGTTGTATTATGATTCAAGCAAACAAAAAGTACTGGATTGTCATTTCACGGACTTTGTTAAAGCTTTTATAAAGGAATACCAAGATATATAGACGACATTTTAAAGCAGGATGAAAATGCGTATGATGATAAAATTTTTGTTATGATGGCAGATCTAATCAAGAAGTTACATAGTATTTGTTGTTAAAATGAAATTTGAATGTACTTACTTCTGTCATAAAATAGAGTTTGTCTATTAGTTCCCAAAAAAGCTAAAGAAGCTGACGTGCTTATTTTAAAAGATGAAAAGTATACTGTTCAATGAACGATGTTTGGGCAGATTGACTTAAGGGGCTGTCCAATAGTTGATTTCACGGTATTGGATCCCCCTTTTCATGTTCAGTAATGCTGATATATCAGCATTTCTTGATTATTGAATTCCAATGGATGTATCCTTTTGGGACAATCCCCTGATCTTATTTTGCATTGATATGCATGGCATTTTTCATACATAATTCAGGCAGCTGCTCTTTTTTAATAACAAGACCGAGTATTTACAAACATATTTCTTCCCATCCAGCCTCTCCTCTCACAAAAAAAATGCACGTCTTCAAAAAATCATCCGTTTTTAATTGGTGAAAAACCGCTTTAAGGAGCTCCCCTCTTCCATCTAAAAGACGCGCTTCTTTTAGTTCACCCTTTTTCAAATTGCTTCATATAGTATTCTGGACGATTGAATGAAAAGGAGGGTTTTATTGTCTTGAGTGAATCGTATATTAATGAATTAAAAAAATGGTGTGATGATCTTTATGGAAACATCATTTCAGAACACCCTTTTGCAAGCGAATTCGAGGAAAAAATAATCCGTTTCAAAACAGAGCTGGACAAAGCCGAGTCCGTTTCAGAAAGCGAACTTTATGAACAGGCGAATCAATTGTATGATGAATTCAGATCATTTATTGAAGGTGAAGATGACCGGTCTTTGGCTGTGCCGATAGGACAACATAAGCTTCCTCCTCTTCCCTATCGATACAATGCGCTTGAGCCGTATATTTCAGAAGAAATCATGAGGCTTCACCATTTGAAACACCATCAAAGCTATGTAGACGGTTTAAACAAGGCGGAAATCGAAATGGAAAAAGCACGGAGAACAGGAGATTTTTCATTGATTAAACATTGGGAACGGGAAGCAGCTTTCAATGGGGCAGGCCACTATTTGCATACAATTTTTTGGAATGTCATGAACCCAAAAGGCGGGGGCGAGCCGAAAGGTGAATTAAAGGAAGCGATCAAAAATTCATTCGGAAGCTTTCAAGCATTTAAAAAGCATTTCAGCGAAGCTGCAAAAGCAGTCGAAGGCGGAGGCTGGGCGATATTAGTATGGTCCCCCCGTTCAAGAAGATTGGAAATATTGCAGGCGGAAAAGCATCAAAACTTAAGCCAATGGGATGTCATTCCTCTTCTTGTATTAGATGTTTGGGAGCATGCATACTACTTGCAATATAAAAACGATCGGCAAAAATATATCGATAATTTTTGGAAAATCGTCAACTGGCCAGAAGTGGAACAAAGATTTCAAACTGCAAAAAAAGTCATTTGGAAGCCATATTGATAAGGCTATTCGAATCGTTTCATCACTTCCGGCAAAATGTCTGGAATATCGCCCGCAAGCATTGATCTTACACCTTTCGTTTTTACAAACAGATCTGCACATAAACCGTGTAAATAGACTGCATTTGCCACAGCTGCTTTTTTGTTCTCATAATAGGACAAAAAAGCAGCGATGATTCCCGTTAATGCATCTCCGCTTCCGCCTTTGCCCAAAGCAATGTTTCCAGTTGGATTGATCATTCCTGTTCCATCCGGAAATGCAATCACTGTATATTGGCCTTTTAAAACAACAATGACATTTTCTTCAACGGCAAATTTAGAAGCAGCTTCGATTCTGTTCTTTTGTATATAGCTGATCGGCTGATCGATTAAACGGCTAAATTCACCCGGATGCGGTGTTAACACAATAGGATGTTGTCTATTTTTCGGATATGTGCGTTTATGTAACGCACCGGCATCCAGCACAACAGGCCAATCGTTTTGTAAGATGGATTGAATGGCTTTTTCGGTCTCTTCTCCAGGAACGATACCTGGTCCAATTGCACATACTGACAGCTTTTCCGGGAATTCACCATCTCCTGCTTTTATAAGACCTTCAAAAAAATAAGTTGCTTCAGGAATTTGCCCGGCGATGGCACCGGCTACAAATGGTGTTGTGCCGATCACAAGCTTGCCAATTCCTGCCCTCATAGCTCCCTTCGCAGCAAGAAGCACACTTCCCGGCATTTCGTCGGAGCCAGCAATTAAATAGCCTGTTCCAAAAGTGCCTTTATGGGAAAAAGACGGATGGTTCGGCCATGTTTGCTTCACATCTTTTTCTGTCCAGACCTTCCATTTCCCTTCTTCCTTCAGGCCGATGGACACAACTTCCTTTTTTCCGTAAAAAGATGAAGAAGGCAGCAAAAAGGCTGATCGCTTATATCCGTGGATGCTGATGGTGACGTTTGCTTTAACCGCTATCGGCGCTTCTCCGGAGTCGGATAAAACTCCTGAAGGAACATCAACGGAAACGACAAAAGCGTTTTGTCCATTAATCCATTCAATGAGGTTTTTCACATCATCTCTTAGCGGATGCCTTGCACCGACCCCCAGCAAAGCGTCAACGATGACTTGGTAATGATTTTGTTCATATTCGGCTGTTTCGAGAAAACCGCTGTTTTTATAAAAAGCGAAATGATGCTTCGCTGCTTCACTTTTCGGTGCCCCAAGCGGAAAAGAAAGATCGGCATGGTAGCCGTTTTGTTTTAAATATCTGGCCAAAACAATTCCATCTCCGCCGTTGTTGCCTTTACCGGACAATATTAAAATGCGATCATCTTTTTTTACGTACGAAACAAGCTTTTGAAATAAAGAGCGCCCGGCGTTTTCCATCAACACAATAGAAGAAAGGCCATTTTTTTCTGCCAGATTGTCAATGTTGCGAATATCCTCTTCAGTATAAACGAACACGAACAACACCTCCTCTCAAAAAGGAAAGAAAAAATAAAGGGATGATTAGCTATTTTGCTTCTTCAAAATATTCTTTGTAAAACCCGCCTACTTTTCCGGAATTGTCGATAATAAAATAATACTCTTCCGTTTCGTTCAAGACATCATAAGTTTGTCCAGGTGTCAATACATTATTTACCATATACTTTTTTGCATTTGTATGTAAACATACAACTTTTTTATTCGCTTTTTTGTTTTTCCATGATAGATGATTCATGTTTTCCACTCCTTCAATCGCTCGTTTTCATATGAAAAGAAGAACGCGGAATGCGTTCTTCCTTCATTAGTGATTTACCCTTCCAGCAGCAGCTGCTCTGGATCCTCCAACAGCTTTTTGACAGTTGCCAAGAAGCTGACAGCTTCTTTTCCGTCAATAATACGGTGGTCATATGATAAAGCAATATACATCATCGGACGGTTTTCAATGCGCTCTTCGTCAATCGCAACTGGGCGAAGCTGGATTTTATGCATCCCTAAAATACCGACTTGAGGTCCATTTAAAATCGGTGTTGACAATAAAGATCCGAAAATACCGCCGTTAGTTATCGTAAATGTTCCTCCTTGCAGATCCGAAAGCGCAAGTTTATTTGCTCTCGCTTTTGCTGCAAGATCGGCAATTTCTTGCTCGATTTGAGCAAATGTTAAACGATCTGCATCTCTTACAACAGGAACAACCAAACCTTCATCTGTAGAAACAGCTACTCCAATATCATAATATTTTTTCAACACAATTTCATCGCCTTGAATTTCCGCATTCAGTAGAGGGAATTTTTTCAAGGCTGCGACAACTGCTTTTGTAAAGAAGGACATAAAGCCTAAACGAACATCATGCTCCTCAAAAAATTGATCTTTTCTCCGTTTGCGGATGTTCATAACTGCTGTCATATCCACTTCATTAAAGGTTGTCAGCATAGCTGCTGTATTTTGAACTTCTTTTAGACGTTTGGCAATGGTTTGTCTTCTGCGGGACATTCTGATCCGTTCCACAGGCTTCTGATCTGCAACCGTTGCCTTTTGTGTTTCTTGCGGTTCTGGTTTTGGTTTATTAGGGGCTTTTTCTTCCGCTTTTGGCGCTTCATAATATGCAATATCTTGTTTGCGAACACGACCGAGCGGATCAGCCGTCGGCACGGCCGATAAGTCGATTCCTTTTTCACGTGCAAGCTTTCTTGCTGCAGGTGTTGCGATTGGGCGCGGTTTGCCTGCAGACTGTTCTTCCGATTCCACTTGAACTGTTTGCTCCTCTAGATTTTGCTCTGGAGCGGCTTCTACTTTTTGTTCTGGCTGAGGGCTGCTTGCCTGTGGAGCTTCACTTGCGCCTTCATCGATGATTCCGATGACTTCGCCAACTTCGACAACATCGCCCTCATTTTTAAATACTTCTTTTAAAACACCAGCATGTTCAGCAGTAATTTCAACATTGACCTTATCGGTTTCCAGCTCAAGAATGTATTCGCCTTTTTCAATTTTATCGCCAGGTTTTTTCAACCATTGAGAAATTGTACCTTCTAAAATGGATTCTGCTAGTTCTGGAACTTTAATTTCAGCCATTTTTTAAATTTCCTCCTCATTCATTCCATGTAAGCGCTTCTGTTATGATTCGGCTCTGCTCTTTTTTGTGAATTGTCGGGTCTCCTTCTGCAGGGCTTGACCGTCTTGGACGTCCAATATATTTAACAGCGAGCTTATCACCCACAATAGATTTTAATTGCGGATATGTGAAAATCCACGATCCCATATTCTTCGGCTCTTCTTGCACCCAGACGATTTCCTGCAAGTTAGGGTATCTTTCTATAATCTCTTTAATTTCTTCTTCAGGGAACGGATAAATTTCCTCCACCCGTACAATATGAAGAAAATCTTTTTGATCTAATTTTTGCAGACCATTCGCCAATTCTATCGATATTTTGCCAGTGCACAAAATTAAACGTTTTACTTTTTCTTTATTTTGACCTAAACCAGGCTGTTCAATAACCGGTTGAAATTGACCTTCAGTCAGCTCTGTAACGTCGGAAACCGTATTTGGATTACGCAGCAAGCTTTTTGGTGTCATAATGATGAGCGGACGCACTTCTTCTTTTGTTAAAATCGCTGCTTGTCTTCTTAGCAAATGAAAATATTGAGCAGCAGTCGTTACATTTGCCACCGTCCAATTGTTTTCTGCAGCAAGGGTCAAGTACCGTTCCAAACGCCCGCTGGAATGTTCCGGTCCCTGGCCTTCATATCCATGCGGCAGCAACATGACGAGTCCAGATTTTTGTCCCCATTTTGCCCTGCCGGCTGAAATAAATTGATCGAATATGACTTGTGCAACGTTTGCAAAATCACCGAATTGTGCTTCCCAAATGACAAGCGTTTCCGGAGAAAATACGTTATATCCGTATTCAAATCCCAATACAGAAACTTCAGACAACGGGCTGTTATGAATCGCAAACGATGCTTGAACATCCGACAAACGATGCAGCGGCGAGAAGGTTTTGCCTGTTTTCACATCGTGCAAGACTAAATGTCTATGAGCAAAAGTCCCGCGTTCCGAATCTTGTCCAGTAATTCTAAGCGGAGTTCCATCTCTCAAGATTGTCGCAAAAGCGAACGCTTCTGCAAGCGACCAATCTACTTTTCTTTCTTCTTCATATACTTTTGCCCTGCGTTCTAGAATTTTTTGCAATTTATTAAAAACGGTGAATCCTTCTGGGAACGTAATTAATTCCTTGTTAATTTTGTCAAGGACATCCACCGGCACAGTCGTGTCGATTTTGGGCAGACCATGGCTGACCGTTTCTGGAATATGAATTTCCTCTTCTTGGTGTTCGTTTTTTGGAACTTTATCGTATGCTTTTTTCAGCCGATCCTGCACTTCTTGTTCAAACTTTCTTGCGTCTTCTAAGGAAATAATTCCATCGCTTTCAAGCTGTTTAGCATATAATTTGCAAATTGTTTCATGTTTCTTAATTTTTTCATAAAGCAACGGATTTGTCGCCATCGGCTCATCCATTTCGTTATGCCCGTAACGGCGGTATCCGATTAAATCAATTAAGAAATCTTTATGGAATTTATTGCGATACAAAATGGCAATATAAACAGCTGCCAAACATGCTTCTGGATCATCCGCATTCACATGAACGATCGGAATTTCGAAGCCCTTGGCTAGGTCGCTGGCATATTTTGTTGATCGAGAATCATGGCTTTCCGTCGTAAATCCGATCATATTATTGGCGATAATGTGGATTGTTCCTCCGGTTTTGTAACCGTTTAACTGACTAAGGTTAAGAGTCTCTGCCACGACTCCCTCGCCAGGGAATGCTGCATCGCCGTGAATCAGCACAGCCATGGATTTGTGAATATCTTGTTCAGGATATCCGCGCACATTACGATTATCTTGGGCTGCACGTGTATACCCTTCCACAATCGGATCCACAAACTCTAGATGGCTAGGGTTGTTCGCTAGCGTGAGCCGTGCACGAACAACATTATGATCTTTAATTTTTCTGTCCGCACCTAAATGATATTTCACATCTCCGGTCCAGCCGTAGTTGATTCCGATTGAACCTTCAGACGGAACCAATTCTTTGTTCGGTGCATGCTGGAACTCAGAGAAAATAAGCTCAAATGGCTTTCCTAACACATGAGCCAACACGCTTAGTCGGCCCCGATGCGCCATTCCGATGTTTATATTTGTCGTTCCGCTTTTCACAGCTTCAGAAATCAGCTCATCAAGCATCGGAACGAGCATATCAACACCTTCAATGGAGAATCTCTTTTGGCCGACAAATGTTTTATGGAGAAAAGATTCAAATCCTTCAACTTCTGTTAATCGCTTCAAAAGAGAAATGCGTTTCTCTTTTGAAAGTGTTTTGAAAATTTTCCCAGATTCCACCATTTCGTTGAGCCATTCATGCTCTTCAAAATTGTGGACATGCTGAAATTCAAATGCAATCGATTTTGAATAAACATCTTTTAAATATTGGATCGCTTCGTACCCGTTGTGTACATGATCAGGAGTATACGGACTCAACAATTTGGCCGGTATTTCAATTAAGTCCTCTTTCGTCAGACCGTATCTTGATTCATTCAAAACATCTTCTTCGTTATGTTTTATCCCCATAGGATAAATAGAAGCATCCAAATGTCCAAATGTCCGAATATCCTCTGCAAACCTTACAGCAGCTGCTACTTTTTGCAGCTTTTCAAACGTATAAGACAAATTTCTGCTTACAGTGGATGAGGAGTTTACATAAGATTGTTCAGTTAGAGCCTCAGGAGCCCCCCAAGCATCAAACATGTTTCTTAATTCTTCATCAACAGAATTCGGATCTTCTAAATATTGTTCATATAAGTCCATGACATACCCTAAATTAGGTCCGTGAAAATCACGCCATGCGATTTTTAAATTTGACGAAGTTTCTTCCATTTTCTTAAAAACCCCCAATGATCACTAATCATTAGAATTCTTCTGCTTTGTTTCCCCACAAAAAATTTTTTTAAATTCTCATCACCATCCCACAAGAAGCAAGCTATATTTTTTTAAATAACCGCTTCCACCGCTATTTTAACACTATTCATCAGATTGACCAATAGTATTTACTTAAAAATTAGCATCTTTATATAATAATTTTCTTGATTTTTTGAATACATGTTGTATTCTGCCATGTTTTGGCGGTTTATTCGATTGTTTTTTGCAGCAATTTTTTCAAAAGCGGGAACAAGACGTCCGGGAGTTCTGTGATATTTTGCACCATGATGCTGTGTTTTCCATAAATCGTTTTCATTACCTTTCTTTTGCTTTCTTCAACTGCTCCGGCGGATAAAAATATGTTCAGCACCTCTATACCGTGCTTTCGAGCATTCATTACGGCTTCATGTGTATCGACAATTCCGTTTTGATCATATCCGTAGGCAGCAGGCTCACCGTCTGAAAAAACAAGAAGAAATTTTTGCTTCTCTTTTCTTGCAAGCAGTTCGTTTGTCATATGCCGGATCGCAAAACCGTCGCGGTTATCTTCTTCAGGCAAAAGCTGCATGATTTCTGGTCCTGAGCTGGAGCTAAGTGAAGTTTCGAAGTTGATTACTTTTTTGAAATAGTTCGGCTGGTTGTTTTCTGTACTGTTTGCCGAGTCTTCCCAAAAACCGACAATTTGATGTGGAACCCGAACGGACTTTAACGTTTCATGAAACAAAATGATGCCTCGTTTTGTTTCTTCCATTTTGTCGTGCATGGATGCAGAGCAGTCGACGAGCAGTGTAAACACCCCGTCAAGATCATTCGCAGGATTCCTTTTTTTGAAAAAAAGCTTCGGGTTTTCATCCGTCCATAGACGCAACAGCTTTTTATTCAATCTGCCGAAATGTTCATCTTGTTTTGGATATGTCTTTTTATGTTCAAGCGTTTTTTGAATGATTCGCTGCAAACGTTTTTTGTACACGATCAATTGCTGCAATTCCTTTTCATACGCAGATTTTTCTGCTTCCTTTGGCATGTTTGCCGTCAGGAAATATGCTTTTGCATGCTTGTTTTCCTTCCCGAGTTGTTGTTGTATTTCTTGCTCTGCTTCTTTTTGCAGCTTTTCATCAGCATTTACTTCGTCATAATAATTGTTTTGAGTCTGTCTAGCTGAACCTTCCACAATCACAAGCGCCTGATCTCCCGTCTCAGTTTGCCTTGCATGTTCATCTATTAAATTCGTTTGCGTTCCTTGTTCTAAATCAAATTGCAAAAAGCTTTTCGTCGGTGTGGATGTTTCACGATGCCATATGGCCATTTTTTCATCATGAAGATCTTCATCGCCCTTTTTTACATTATCCAGTGCATCCTGATTTTGAAGCCGGTCTTTTCGTTTCATGTCGTCAAAAGTCAAGGTATGGAGATCTTTTTCCGATAAATCAGGCAAAATGAAATAAGTATGGATCAAATCTTTTTTCAACACTTCATCCAACAGCCTCATCGTCTTCATGACAATATCGGAAACTTCTTTCGTGCTATTTGCATCGTATACGTTCATCACTTGTTCCTTCACGAAAGGCAGCAATTCATCTATTTGGACGCTTATTTCTGGTACATTCAAAACAGGTGATGTGGCCGTAGCCATTTCATACAGGGCCGCAAAGAGCGCATCGGTTGCAAATCCCCGATCAAGACTTGCTTTCAGCTGATCATGGTAATATTTTTTATAAATATTCAGTCGCTTGCGGAAATAGCGCTTTGTCCCGGGACGATCGCGTTTAACCAGTTCTTCAATCCGGACATCTTCAAGCAGCATCAACAGCTGTTTTGCAAATTTTTGATGATGTAATGTCCGAACGAGATCATGAAATGCAGCAATTTGATGAAAATCCGTATAATAATAGCTGCCAATTGCGCGCAAATAAATGTCTGATTTAAATCCTGCAAGCTTGTCTTCTTCCGCACGATCGTTCCAAAAATGGCTGATATAAATTTTTTGTTCTGTTGGATGAAAGTAAGACTGAACGGCAAAAGCGATATCGATATCTCTTCGTTTTGTCAATGTTTGCGCTAAATCGGACAGCTCCATCATTAACATTGAATCTATGATTTCATCATTAAATTTTATATAATGCATCGGATTTCCCTCACTCAAAAACGGTTTCTGCAATGTTCATGATCGCTCTTTTTTCCAGCTCATCATCCAATTTTGCTGCAATGGCCCGTTCAATCGCTCTTAAAGGGGGCAAATAAACCGACAAATCGCAGGCATCGATCAAAGCCCGGATGGAAGCTGCTTCTTCCGAAACCTTCCCAATTTTTACTTGTGTAATAATGTCGCTGGATAATGTGAGAAACTTTTCTATCAGCTTTTCATCTTTTAAAGAAGACTGCTCAGTGAGCACTTGTTTTAACTTTTCATTTTGTACATATGGAACATCAATCACGACGAATCGGTTTTTCAACGCTTCGTTTAACGGAACCGTCCCTACATACCCTTCGTTAATAGCTGCGATGACACCAAATCCCTCTTTCGCCGCCACAACCTCTTGTGTAAATGGATTCGTGATCCGCCTCCGGTAATCTAGCACCCCATTTAAAATTGGCAATGTCTCAGGTTTCGCCATATTGATTTCATCTATATATAAAAAATGCCCTTTTTTCATCGCCTGAATAACAGGTCCTTCGACAAACTCAATGGCTGTTTGATTGCTGGAATTGACAATCGTTTTATATCCAAGCAATGCTTCGGCATCAAGATCAACTGAACAGTTAATGCTGTGCATCGGCTGAGAAAAAAATGATGACAGCGTTTCAGCAAGTTTCGTTTTCCCAGCACCGGTCGGTCCTTTTAACAAAACATTTTTTCCAAGGGCCAATGCCACCAGCGCATCATACAAAATGACTGGATCGTCAGACAAAAAACCGCCTTGTCCAATTAATCTTTGATCTTGATCAGAATGCACCCGCTTTTTGCGAGATTCAATTACATTTATTATTTCTTTTGGCAAATGAAGCTCTAAAGACATCATAAAAATTTCCTTTCTAATCATCACGTTCTTTTTTATATTGTTTCACTACATAACTATATCATATCCTTTTTTAACACATTAATTTTTAAGATTCTTTTGAATTTAAAATATTATAATTTTTACAGACAGCACAAACCATAGACGTGGTTTGTACTACTGGGATTGTCCAGAAAGTCAAAATCCATCAAATCATAAGCATGAATATATCAACGTTTTAAAAAAAGTTAAAGGGGCGTCTATAAGCCCAAAAATCGACTTATTAGACAGCCCCTATAAATCAATAAATTATATAGAAATTTATTTATATTGAACCCAACTTTCGCATACCAGTAGCTTAGTTAAAATTTTATATATATAGATCTTGTAATTCAAATGTATCATTTAACATTTTGGCAACATTAAGAAAGACACCTATTTTCAGACCGTCGAAAAACGGTCCAAGCTACATATCCATGCAGATGTTAACATGTCAAGTTACATATATTGGGAGGAATGGATTCAATCCAATCGTTTTCTATCTTACCAAATGAAAGACGCCTTTCCGCCATTCCCCCATCTCTGGATGTTGGGAGCTCTGAACAGACAATCTTAATTATCGGAATAAAAAGAGCAAATCATTTGATGGAAAAAAGATGAAGCTTTCCCTTTAACTGATGAATGCCGCTCCGTATCAAGAAAGAGCGGCTTTTCTGATTGGACCATCATTCGTTTACACTTGTCCTGCACCATACGAGCGTTTTCGTCGTTGTGATGGCATACAAAATCCGTTGAACACCGAACGTGCAGATTTTGGATACTAATGCGTCTTTTCAAGCGGCTTTTTAGTCTAATTCACATTCATCGAGAGGAACGACCTTTGTCTTTTTCACGATTTTATAGCCAAACCAAACTGCTAAAAACAATGGCAATCCAATGTAAGAAACGAGAATACCGTACCAGTCGATTGATTCTCCCATGAAGGCCCTGTAGTTCTGTCCCAAAATGACGACCGCGCAAAGTACCAGAGCGAACAGCGGTCCGAATGGAAACCATTTTGCTTTGTAAGGAAGATCACGGAGATCTCTCCCTTGCGCAACATACGCTTTGCGGAAACGATAGTGACTGATTGCAATGCCAAGCCATGCAATGAACCCCGACATACCAGAAGCATTTAATAACCATACATAGACGATCCCATCCCCAAAAAACGAAGCCAAGAAAGCAAGTGTTCCTAATGAAGCAGTAACCAGTAATGCATTAACAGGGACTCCCCGGCGATTCAACTTAGCCAGAAATTTTGGCGCTTTCCCCTCTTTTGCTAGCCCCCAAAGCATCCGAGTAGACGCATACATACCAGAGTTTCCAGCTGATAAAACCGCTGTTAAAATGACAGCATTCATAACGGATGCTGCGAACGCAATGCCAGCTTTGTCAAAAACGAGAGTAAACGGGCTGACCGTAACATCGCTATTCGCTAGATTTTCATTCGTATATGGAATAAGAAGTCCGATTGCTAAAATAGCCAATATATAAAATAGCAAAATGCGCCAAAATACTTGCCGAATGGCGCGAGGAATGTTACGTTTCGGATCCTCGCTTTCACCTGCTGCAACTCCAAGCAGCTCTGTTCCTTGGAAAGAAAAACCCGCCGCCATAAAAATGCCGAGAGTCGCCATGAAACCACCATGGAATGGAGCGTCGCCGATGGTGAAGTTTTTAAATCCAACCGCTTCACCACCCATAATACCTACAATTATTAAAAAGCTGACAATAAGAAAAATAATGACTGTTACTACTTTAATGAGCGAAAACCAATATTCTGCTTCGCCAAATCCTTTAACGGATAAATAATTAAGCAGAAACATAATTACTAAGCATAAAGCGCTCCATAAAAGTGAAGGACTATCAGGAAACCAAAATTTCATAATTATAGTCACAGCAGAGAGCTCTGCGGCAATCGTAATGGCCCAGTTGTACCAGTAATTCCATCCTAGAGCAAATCCGAGCGCAGGATCGACAAACTTAGTTGCATACGTACTAAACGTTCCAGTAACTGGCATATAAGCTGCCATTTCTGCAAGACTGGTCATCAAAAAATACACCATTATACCAATTGCAATATACGCTACCAGCGCTCCGCCCGGCCCAGCAGTATGAATTGCTCCACCGCTGGCTAAAAACAATCCAGTGCCAATCGTCCCACCAAGAGAAATCATCGTTAAATGCCTTGTTTTTAGCTTGCGTCGAAGCTGGTTAGGCGAAGAATGGGCGGTCGTAGCTGTTTCCTTCTTTTTAATAACGCTTTCCATTGTTTTCATCGCTCCTTTTTTCTTTGTCATGGAAAGGAGCCGGGTGATAATCGAGTAGGAGTGGGTGACTAACCCCCGACCTCTCACACCACCGTACGTACCGTTCAGTATACGGCGGTTCAATTAAGATGACGCAGAAATTGATATCTTTCGAATAGACTTCTTAACCCTTGTCGACTCCAGTAGGAGTTGTCGAGGGTTTTGTGTAGAATGGGACTGCAGGCAATCCGACAGTATTTCTTGCGTATTACCCCACTCGAATGGCTTATGCGTTGGAACACTTAATCCTCTGAGTTTCCGAATTTTTGTTTTCGGCGTTTTCCACTCTTTCCATAAACACATTCGAAGTCTTCGTCTGATCCATTCGCCAAATTCTTTGAACTTACTTGGCGTATCTGCCAAGGCAAAATAGCCGCACCATCCCCTTGCGTTAAGCTAACTGCTCTTCTGCCTTTGCAGCTCGGGACTTTCACCCTAGAGATTACACCCATGCTGGGCGCACCAAAAAAGCCGCCGAAGGTGATTCGGCGGCAATACAAACATTACCCGTATCAACCCTTCCGTGAAGATAGCGCTCCACGGCTGCTTTTCTCCAGGCAAACCGTGACAGTGCTGCCCCTGTTCGGTGGCAACCCCAGTCCGCACATCCAGAGAAATGTGCGAACTTCGGCGGCTTTCCCTTTCCAGCGAAGTCTTCAATGTTCTCTGCATCTCGTTCGCAGTACTCATAAAAGCCGCAACCTCTACCTCATCGGGTGAATGAGGATGCTATTTATTTAATTCCATAATGATTATAAAACAATTTTTGTGCAAAAACAATATCTATTTACACCTCGATTGAGACAAGATTTTTTCGTATAGAATTTTTTAAAATCCAACCATTGCTTTCAAGGGATGATCAATCGGTCTACCAGATGATTGTTGTAGATAGAAGACATGGTTTCTCGTGATGACTTCGATCTTTTGTTTAGAAATGATTTTAAATATGGTTCTTACGAAATTTTTTATGAAAACGAGTAAGGGTTGAAAACAAGTTTATATTTGTTATTTCGCAATAGTTATCACAATCGATAAAGTACCTGTTTCTCTAACAAAAATAATCCAGTTCGTCCGCAAGTCACTCGTTTTATTATTTGTAAGCGATTGATTTGACCCTCAAGCAGACCGATGTTTTAGGGGGAAGTAAAGCATTCCTTACAGCTTGGATATCACTTCTCAGCCTAAAAGCATAATAATAAAATGGTGTTGGGATCATTTCACCCTCCCTCTATAAACTTTAATTTTCTTCAAAATTCTCACGTTTTCTTTAAATTTCACTAACTTCCAATAGCTTCTTCACCTCATGTTAGTAGATATTAATTGAATATATTTACATGGTAGAGTCCGTCCCACCGAACAGATTTACAATATCTGTAATATCCTGTATGACCGTGCTCCTAATCAATACCTATAGCACCTCCTTCAGATCAACAGAGTATGCCTTATTTTCTAAAAATTATTCCATATCATTTGCTGAATTCGTTGCAAAATATAAATTTTTATATACAATTGTATTTCTTGTCAATAATGTCGAAACATTTTTAACAACCCTAAATTTCATACATATACAAAATCTCCAGTAAGATGGATGTATCGGCAAATTAGACGATTCTATCATTCTTCCGATTAAAAAAGCAATCAGCCAACAAACGGCTGATTGCTTCATGTTTCTCATTCTCGCAAAATATAATTTTAAAAATAAGATCTGGCTCCTAAATATCGATCGTTCCAATATTTTTGGTTTAAATTCGATATTTGCACGCCACTTGATCCGGCATGAATGAAATCCCCATTTCCAAGATAGATTCCCATGTGGGAAGGACCTTCTTTATATGTTGAAAAATATACAAAGTCTCCGACATCTGGTGAACTTACTGGTTTCATCATGTTCCAATAACCGGCTGTACTTAACCGAGAAACGGATGTCACTTTGTTTAATACATAGTAAACAAATCCGCTGCAGTCAAAACCAGATGGCGTATTTCCGCCCCATCTGTACGGAACTCCAACTAATTTTTTGGCTTCTCGAATCATTACTAAAACTTTGCCGTTTTGAGTAGATGAATCAGAATTCGTTTTTGTACCGGAATTCACTTGACGTGCACTATCAGCTGAAGAGCCTGACAGCTTCAATACTTGGCCGGGGTAAATAACGTCAGATGAAAGGTTATTCGCAGCTTTTAATTGATTGACGGTTAATTTAAATTTCACAGCAATTTTCCATAGAGAGTCGCCTTTTTGGACGGTATATGTATTTTGTGAACTTGCTTTATTTGAAGTTTGTGAGGTTTGTTTGGGCGCCTGCACCTGTTCTTTGGCGCTAACCTTTTCGCTAGATACAGCTTGGCTGGATCCAGATAGTTTTAACACTTGGCCAGGATAAATTAAATCGCTGGTTAATCCGTTCAGCCTTTTTAATTCGCTGACAGACGTTCCGTTGTTTTTGGCAATGCCCCATAACGTATCACCTTTTTTCACTGTGTATGTCGAACCAGTTTGTTTAGGAGCCGCCTCTGTTTGATTATTAGTAGTTACTTTCGCTTTCGGAGAAGACGATGCTTCTGAAGGAATATTTAAAACCTGACCTATGTATATTGTATCGCTTGTAAGTCTATTTGCTTCTTTTAACTTTACAACAGTAGTATTATATCTTTGCGAGATTCCCCAAAGAGTATCCCCGGCTTCTACTCGAATCGTTTCAGCGGAAGCGACTCCTGCGAAAACCGAAGATCCAAGAACCGCGGATGTCGTTAATCCCAACACTTTTTTCTTCATACAGCCTTTCCTCCTCATATGAGACATCCTATGTTCGTTTATCGTACAATAAAATTTCTTACTTATTATATCGACAACTTTCTTCATATTTTACTATATTATAAGATAAAATTCATCATTTTTTCAAAAAAGAGGATGATAGACCTGTATTGTAAATATTTTCAAAGCAACCTATTCGATCGTTTATTTTTCATCATCAAATGGGTAAATCCAGAACGTTTCTTTATGAAAAAATTGTTGAAATTGAGGGAGGTCTTTTCCTCCTTCTTCTATTTTTTCTACGATGGAATAAGTTTGCGATCGATGAGCCTTCAATGCCTGTATTTTTATATCTGCAACTTCAGATATATCGATTTCTACATCCGGCTCGCCTATATGTTCAAATCGATCGTTTGAAAAAGCTATGCAATAAACGGTTGGACGCTCCTCCCTTTTCAAGCGTTTCACCGCACGAATAACCGCCTCGCCACAAGCGTTGTGATCTGGATGAACAGCATAACCAGGATAAAACGTGACAAGAAGGGTCGGTTTGACTTCCCGGATGATCTGTTCAAAGTGGTCTGCCAATTTTTCTTCATCTTCAAATTCCAATGTTTTATCCCGATAGCCGAGCATTCGTAAATCGTTTATATTTAAAATTTTTGCGACCTGCTCCAATTCTTTTTTTCGAATATCTTTTAATGTCTCCCTATTGGCGATTAAAGGCTTTCCCATGCTGCGGCCCATTTCGCCTAAAGTGCAGCAAGCATACGTGACAGGTACGTTTGCTTTCCGTTTTAAAGCGATCAGTCCTGCTGCTCCGAACGATTCATCGTCGGGATGAGGCAGGATCACTAATAACCTCTCTTCCATTTATTCCTCTCTCCTTTTTAAGAAAATGGAGTTTCACTAATTTGTAATGCAATGGCAAGCTTTCCATCTCGATCGTGGCCGGCCATGAGAAGGCGATTTTGTTCATCAACGGTATAATCGGTAAGACCTTCAGCATACACCCAGCCTTCCTCTGTTTTTAATCCGACACGGTATGGTCCTGTTCCTTTTATTTTACCTTGTGAAAATGTAATTTTTGCATTTCGGACAAACGCGACAATAGTCATGCTGTTTTGATTGTGGTGTGAAGTATAAGCACCGGTTGTCGTTTCAAGATGAATATACACCTCTTTATGTAAAAAAGAATCAATGATTTTTTGAACCCTTATCGGATCAATCGGTTTCAAAGCTTCCACCTTCTTTATTTTGTTAAGATTTTCTCATACATCTCCATATGCTTGCTGATTAATTCAAGCTTCTCTTCCGGTGAAATGTCGGCTGCTATAATGCGTTTCAGCGCATCTAGTAATTTTTTATCTGGACTTTTTCTTACTCTAGGGTGAGTCATTTCATCGAGGAGTTCTTTTTTAATCGCCTCTTCCAACGTTTTTTTCTCATCTGACCCTACTGAAAGAGTTCGGTTTGACCAAAGTTTTCTGTATGCATGAAGAAGTTCGTTATCATTCACATTTATTCACCTCGAGGAACCTGCTTGCATGAGGTTACTTTGAGAGTCTAGTCTTCCATATCGTTTTGAAAGAAGGTTCACTCATTGTAAAAATGATGATGCCTGTCCAAATGCAAACAAAGGTGATCAATTCTACAACAGTAAACGGCTCGTGGTAAAGAAAAACGCCGAGAAAAAAAGTGATCGTTGGCGCAATATATTGCAAGACTCCGAGAAAACACATCGGAATTTTAGGCGTACCTTTCGCAAACAGCAATAAAGGGATCGCCGTGATGACGCCTGTTCCCATTAGAAGAAAGTTGGTCGATGCATCCCATTCAAAAAAAACACTGCTTCCTAACGATTCTAAGTATAGCACATAAATGATTCCAATTGGAAACACAACAAACGTTTCAAGCGCCAGACCAAAAGCAGAATCTAATTTTATCACTTTTTTAGCCAGTCCATAAAACCCGAATGTACTCGCAAGAATAAGCGATGTCCACGGGACATGGCCATAATGGACAGTTGATATGAGCACTCCGAAAGCCGCAAACAAAAACGCGGTCTGCTGCCCTTTGTTTAATTTTTCATGCAAAAAGATCATTCCTAATAGTACGCTCACCAATGGATTTATGTAATAACCAAGACTTGTCTCAAGTACACGGTCATGATTCACCGCCCAAATATAAACAAACCAATTGGCGCTGATTAAGAAGGATGAAAGAGCCAACGTTAACAAAATCTTGGGTGATTTAACGATTTTTGTGCACTCATATAAAAAATCAGCAAATCGTTTTTGGAACAAAAGCAACAGCAACACAAAAACAAAAGACCATATGATTCGATGAGCCAAAATTTCCTCAGATGACACATGGTCTAATACTTTCCAATAAATAGGGAATATCCCCCATAAAATATAAGATAGACTAATATACATGATTCCTGATCTCATGCTAGATCATCTTCCTTCCCATATCACACATTATATTCTGTTTCGATCGCTTTTTCCAAGAAATTGTTTTGAACGATCTTTCCGCAGCAGTCATATATTACAATGTAACAATTAGGGTCGAAGAGGGATGTGTGAGCAATGAATCTTTGGAAAAACATGAATGCCGGACATGTTGAACAATATATTCAGGAAGTAATGAAGCAAGCGTTTGGTTCACACTATACGGAGCAATTCCCATTCACCAGTCCTTTTCCTATTATGAATCATAAAGAAGCTCCTCCTTCACCTGAATTTTATGAGACAGATGAATTTATCTATATTAAACTTCCGATGAATGATGATTTAAAAAAAATGATAAAAATCCAACATAACCAACACCATTTGCATCTTATGAATTATCCGGAAAAAAATCAACAAAAAAAATTTGTATTTCCTGCACCTGTGAAAAGAAAAGGGACAAAAGCCGTTTTTTCTGACGGAATTCTTGAAATTAAATTCGTGAAATTAAAAGATCATCATTATACGGAAATTGATCTTTTCCCATCTGAGTAAAATGAGGCCGGTTTTGTTAACCAGCCTCCACTCATCCAATTTTCGTATGGATAAACTCCGCACTGCCAAAAGGGATCTTCAACATATTCCTTAAACTGAAGATGAAATGCAGACAAATCCGATTCCGCATTTTACTTTAATCCCTTTTCTTAACACCAATTCAAAAATATCGAAGCGAACGTTCGCCGCATTATATGAAAGCTCAACAAAAATGAAATGAAAATGGCAGAACGATAGGGAGGTCTATGATTATTAAATTTTTTAAAATGAAATGAAAAGTGGAGAAGGTAGGCAAGAATTTAAAAGCAAAATATTTGTCACTTGCCCTTTTTTATTTGCGATCACTTTACATATATTTGGATGCCTTAGTTGTATTAGCAATCATTCCCTCTTGCTTTATCGTATAGAAAAAATCAGTTAAGTAAAGCTTTTGCAACAGGACTTTCCTTAAATAAAGTCCTTTCAATGTCAACAATATGCTTGAACAAATCTGAAAATAAAGAAGGCGGCCGGAAGACCAAGCCGCTGCTGTCAATTTTATTCCATCTTCGATTTCAATACTTCAATTGCTTTTTTCATTTGGGTATCATTTTTTTCAATTTTTTCTCTTACTAAATCCATCAGTTTGATTGTCGTATCTTGTGAGATTTTGCCCGTTTGTTTTAATTGATGGTCTCTTTGGAAAGCAACAACAGTATTTTTTAATGCTTTATCAAAATATCCGTCCACATCTGTTTTATAGCCTAAAGCTTGAAGCATTTTCTCAGCTGTTTTCACTTCTGTTGAAACGTCGCCTTCCTGCAACGTTTTTTCCGGATTTAAATATGGTAAATGAGCATATTCAGGCAAAGTCACTTTATATTGAGGTTCTATTCCTTTTTCGTGAATCCATTTGCCTGAAGGTGTCAGCCATTTGGCAATCGTATATTTCATCGACGAACCGTCTTCAAACGTTTTAGCGCTTTGAACGGTTCCTTTTCCGAACGTTTTTTCTCCTACAATCGGAATTCCCTCCGATTCGTTCAAAGCCGCGGCCATAATTTCGGCTGCGCTGGCTGTTCCATTATCTGTGATGACTACGACCGGAACATCAACGATTGGTTGATTTTCCGCTTTATAAATATCCTTTGATCCGTCTTTTGCTTCAACTTGCAAAATCTTTTTGCCTTTATCAACAAACATATTTGACATCGTTATGGCTTGGTCCATCAATCCCCCAGGATTTTGTCTTAAATCGAGGACAATTCCTTTTACTTTTTTCTCCTTCAGCTCCGTCAATGCATCTGCCAATTCTTTTCCAGTGTTCTCGGAAAATTTTGTGATTTGTATTTTTCCAATTTTATTTTCTACTACTTCACTATAAACTGTTTCAATCGGAATCGTATCTCTTGTAATCGTAAAGGTCAGCGTGCCGACGCCATCCCGTTCAATTTCAAGGCTTACTTTCGTTCCTTTTTCGCCACGAATAAGAGATACCGCTTCATTCACAGACATTCCTTCAACACTTTTATTGTCAACTTTTAAAATTTTATCTCTCGGCTTCAACCCTGCTTTCTCGGCAGGCGAGCCTTTTATCGGTGAGACGATCATGATATAGCCGTTCGTCTCTGTTACTTCTGCACCGATTCCTTCAAAGCTTGAAGATATATTTTCTTCAAATCCTTCTGATTCTTTCAAATCCATATATGACGTATACGGGTCGTCGAGAGATTCTACCATCCCTTTGACAGCACCTTCTACCAATTTTTCATCATCTATTTTTTTATAATATTCTTGCTTTAACGTATCATATGCTGAATAAAGCTTCTCAAAACTATCATTTTCTTTTTCAGATGCTGACGTAAAGTTGAGTAATGTGAGCGTAAAACCGCAAGTTATTATGACCGTCAGTACAATTGCGATGAAAAAATTTCGTTTTTTAATATACAACACAACTCCCCCTTTAATCCATCCATTTCATTATGTCCGACAATTACAATATCGTCAAACGATCTATGTGTTTCTGTCGGCAAAGAAATGGCAAGTCAAAACGTTAAATCAACGCTCTTTCATCCTTCATCTCTTGTTTATGAAAAAATCAATCCCGCTTCAGCGGGAGAGCTTCGGTTAAATTTTCTTTACTTTTTGGAAATATTCTTCAAGTGTTAAATTATTTTCATATATGACTTTTGCAGCTTTCTTTCCAACGTAGCGAATATGCCAAGGCTCATACTTATATTTTGTGATCGCTTCTTTCCCTTTCGGATAGCGGATAATATAGCCAAATTTATGGGCGTTTTGTTGAAGCCATTTTCCTTCCTTCGTTTCCCCAAATTTTTCAGTAATTTGAAAATCTACACTTTCACTCGTCACATCAATAGATAACCCTGTCTGATGCTCACTTTGACCAGGTTTTGCTACTGCTTGAACTGCTTTTTGCTCCCCTTTTTGTTTTTTTTCTGCTTCAAACAGCTCAACCTGCCGATCGTACGAACGAAAGCCTGAGGCTCCGAAAAGAATCACGCCGTCTTTTTTCGCAGCTGCAAAAAGCTGTTCAAGTGCCGCAGCTGCTTCCTTGCGCAAATAACGCTTCGGAACATCCGCGTCCCCGAATGAAAACTGTATATTTGGCACTGTCAAATCATTTGGTTTATAGTCGACAGGAAGGAAAAAATCTTTATTGACAAGAACTAAAATATTGTCAGGATTTTGAATAACGGGTTGACCGTTAACCGTTTGTACGACATTAAAATATTGCTCCTCAAGCAAAAATTCCGGATCAATTTGTTCTGTTTGGACGGTTTTTTCCGTTGTTTGGACGAGTTCTTTGTTTTCTACTGTTTTTGCTTGCGGTTCATTCTCTTCAACATAGTCGCTTCCATGAAAAAAGGGAAGCTTATCAAATGGCATTGAGCATCCGGCAAGCATCAAAGCTGCAAGAATCGTGACTGCGATGATTTTATGCATAAAAATTCCCACCTTGTATAATCTCTCACTCCTATTTTAACACTTGTCCAAACAGAAGAAAAACGGTTCTTACATTATAACTTATCATAACGTTCAATAAAAGAAAGGAGCAGATGACGATCTTTCAAAAACTAAAACAAGAGAGTGAATGTAATAAATGGAGCTAAGCCGTTTCCTTCAATTTTTGTGAACATGTTTTAAAAAATAAAAAGCGGCATGACGCCGCACATGCCGTTTTATTCCTGTATAGCAGCTTCAAGAGCGATTTCAACCATTTCGTTAAAGGTCGATTCCCTTTCGGCAGCAGATGTTTCTTCCCCAGTCAGGACATGGTCGCTGACCGTTAAAACAGATAATGCTCTTCTGCCGAATTTCGCAGCAAGTGTATAAAGAGCAGCCGTTTCCATTTCAAGTGCCAAAATTCCGTATTCAGCCCATTTTTCGTGCTCCGCTTGATCATTATAGAATAAATCCGTCGTGAACACGCTTCCGACTTTGACGTCGATTCCTTTTGATACTGCAGCATCATAAGCTTTTTTCAACAAATCAAAATTAGCGGTAGGCGCATAATCAACAGAGCCAAACGTTATGCGGTTCATTTGGGAATTCGTTGATGCGCTCATAGCTAAAATGCAGTCTCTGATGTGGACGTCTTTTTGAATGGAACCGCAGGAGCCAACGCGAATAAGCGTTTGCACATCGTACTCTTGCATGAGTTCATGAATGTAAATCGAAATCGATGGAACCCCCATTCCTGTTCCTTGGACAGAGATGCGCTTTCCTTTGTAAGTTCCGGTAAAACCGTACATTCCTCGAACTTTGTTGTAGCATACAGCATTTTCTAAAAAAGTTTCCGCAATATATTTGGCCCGAAGGGGATCACCGGGAAGCAATATTTTGTCAGCAATCTCGTCTTTTTTCGCACCAATATGAATGCTCATGTTATCAAGCCCCTTCATTTAAAAATAATTGAAGTAATATTATCATAACATAGCAGATTTTTCATGAGAATCCGTGCAGCATATTTTGCATCCTCCAATCACCGGACGTGAATGCGGTGAATTTTTTCCCACCCACCGGTCACTAATTTATAATACTTTGTTCCATTTTTTCCTTCATCAATAAAAACAATGTCTCCTGTCCAAATATAACGTCCGTTATAATCCGGAGGGATCGCTTCCGAAATATTAAATTTCCGAAAAATTTTTTTGAGCACTTCCTGATGATTTTTTGCACGGACAGTTAAGCGGTATACGGGCCGATACCCTTTTTTCTCCCCGATGTTTGGTGTTTGAAAGATCGTCACATCATAATCGGTCGATGGATTAGACAATTTAAGAAGATTCAGTGCCAACCTTGTCCCCTCCAAATACAATTTTCCAAACTTATTTGCTGTCAATGGAGGGAATTCCTGCTGCGAATGTCAACTACTTTTGTCGAACCTTTTCTGATATTGTCAAGATAAACATAAGCCAGCACAATCCAACCGCAAATCCCGCCAAAACATCTGTTAAATAGTGAACTCCCAAATAAATTCTGCTTAATCCAATCAACAGACATAAAATACTGGAAACAGCAAAAACGACCCGCTTTCCTTTTTTTATGCGGGTGCTGATTAAATAAGCGATCAAACCGTAGACAGCTGTTGAATTCATCGTATGACCGCTTGGAAAACTGTAGCCGGAAATATCGGTCAGTCGATCAAAATCAGGGCGCTCTCTTTTCACCATTTCTTTTATCATTTCATTCATCCAACGAACTCCGTATAAATTTATGTAAAGAATAATGAACGTGATCCATTTTTTTCGAAATATATAATAAATACTTATGAAAATAGTGACAGGGAGAAGAATATGATATGAACCAATTTCTGTAAAAAAGAACATAATGGAAGTAAATGGATCATTTCGAACCCCTTCGATTGATTGAACAATTGTATCGTCAACATGGCGAACTGTCTCATTTTTAATCGCAAAGGAACTCGTTATCAAATAAAAAAGCAGGATGAAAAATATATATGTTTTATTCATCTAAGGCAGCGAAGATATGCCACTTTTTAGCGAAAGTGGGAAAGGTAATCGCTTTTTCCTCCCTTCGTTTCGTTGTATTTCTTAGTATAGTAAAAAATAGGAAAAACGCAAATCGTTTAAAACGTCTTATTCTTTTTATCGCTGATATTCGAAACAATTTTTGCTGAAACCTATGATAGAATGATAGTTGGGGAGGTGGTGGAAAACAGTGGATAAAAAAATACATCCATTCATACTATTAAATTTGTTGATCAATTCGATCGTGTTGGGGATGTTTGCTTATGACAAATACAGCGAACATAATATAGGTTATAGCATCACTTTTACAGTCTTATGTATATTTTTTGTTTTCTTAACTATTTATGGGTTCATGAACAATAGTAAAATTAACCGAGCAAAGCAATAAAAGAATGATGCTTCTTTTTGATGTTAAATAGTAGTGATGGCCGCCTTTTAATAAGGTGGAGGAGAATTTCCTTTGCGTGCTGCTGGTATTTTCTTATTCAAGTTAAGAAGTTTACTGTTGCCGCGCATTGATAAATCCGTTCATTCATCTTTTCAAGAGAGTGTGTGAACTGGATACATTTCCTTCCGTCTTTATATACATAGAGAGCTTTGATTTTTAAGTTCTTCATCGCCATAAATTTTTGATAGCTGGCTTCTATTTCTGAGCAGCAAAAGCAGAGGGGTGACGATATGTGCTGCCCAACACCCCTTCCATTTTCGCAGCCTTAATGCGCCCTCTTCCTCCCATTTTGGGTTGGTCCGATTTTATCGCGGCCACAATAAATTTAGCTAGTTAAAAATGCCGCGTAATTTGACTGCACAGCTACTTTGACAGCTTTTCTAAACGGAATAGTCTTCTCCGTTGTCGCTAATATGAGAGCTTTGTTATACACCTACTTACGCCATAACCGACTGATTCTATTCCCCGTCGGATTTTATGACAACAGCCTTTTAAATTGGACATGATTGAAAAATTTTCATACAAAAAAACTAGGCTCTCCTTGTTTATCAGCTATATTGGCGAATGATATTGATAAGCTTGCTATCAAGATTCGGCACGTCCTGCCTGCTTACACGAACTCGAACGTAGCTTTCATCCAAATCTAGCGCTTCGGCGAGAAACCCGGAAAGTCCTCTTGCTCTTCGATCAATTTCCATAATCATTTCAATATCGTGTTCGCCTATCGAATAGAAAACAATTTCAAGCTCCTTTAAACGGCCTCTAAATGGACCGGAAGTCGGATAAAATTCAAACTCTTGAATGAACGGTAGCCTTTTTCTTAAACGATATGGCGCTGCTTCATTTTCAACTTGAAGGAGCTTAAATCCGATTCGGTTTATACTGTTTAATACTTCCTTCATTAAGCCGCCGGGAACAACGTCGATATAGTCCGTATCTTTCGGATCGATCGCTCCTTTAATATCCAATCCGGTATGAATCCATACTTTGGATGCTCCGATAGTAATTGGAGTATCAAGCGGAAGCTGAAATGAAAACGGAATTTCTTTCGTTTCATTCGGCAGTATGACGAAAGGTTTATTGATTTGTATTTTAGCGATTTCTGCTTGCCTCTTCTCTCTACGCTCATCTACTTCTTTTATATAATGCGTAAGAACGGACAAGTAAATTTCGTCAATTTTTTGTTCAACGTTTCCTCCATTAATGACAACAATGCCTTTCACCTCTTCGCCGGGATAGAACGTTGAGGAGGTAAGCTTCGTATCTACTTTTGCCGCTCCAATCCCAATGCCCGCGAAAATTTTATTAAATAGAGACATTTATTCTCCCCCTATTTCGGAATTTTTCTGAATATCCTCTAGAATCTCCTCTGCTGATCTGTATGAACCATCCATTCCAAACAGCTTTTTTATAATATTCTTTGATTCTACGGAAATATCTAGCTCCTCTTCCCAACTTTTTTCTTTTTTTCCCTTTTGATCAAATGATGAATAAAGCAAAAACAATACGAAATGCCCCAGCGCATAAAAATCCGTCTGAAAGCTAATTTTACGCATCCTTTGCTTTTCCGGCTCCCATTTATGAAAACTCTCCTCTTCTTCATCTGTAATCAAACGGGACAAGCCAAAATCAATGATGGAAATACTGTCGTTGTAAAGAAGAATGTTCGGTATTCTTAAATCACGGTGGACAACGTTTTGATCATGTATATACTGGACAACTTCGAGAATTTTTGTTAAATAATGAAAAGCATCTTTTTCGGAATATTTTTTTCCAAATTGAAAGATTAATTGCTCAAATGTTAGCCCTTCTTTGTATTCCATGACAAGATATTGATGGCTACCATCATTGATTTCAGCATATAAAGCTGGAACGGCAGGATGACTTAATTTTTGCAATATTTCCCTTTCTTTTTGAAAAGGCCGTTCACCCGTTGTTTTTCTTCGCTTTCGGAGCTGCTTCAAAACGACTTTTTGATGTGTGGACAAATCTTCTGCAAGATACGTGATTCCGTAGCTCCCTACTCCTAAAAATTTTTGGACTACGTATCGTTCGATAACAGATCCTGGTTTATGCAGCCGCTCACCCCAAAGCGGAAACGGCTTCCAAAACTTTTTCCAAACTTCCATCATCAGCTGCTATACGAACCGGAAAAGAATCCAAACCCAGAGCGATGTTTTCTTTTATAATAATGATGGCCGTAAGAAGTTGGATCATGTTTGTATTTTGACTTAGGATAATGCTTTTTGTGGTAGTGGCTGCTGCTGGAATAATGGTAAGGGCGATGGCCTAAAAACGATTTGATGAATTTTCTCAACATACACCTTTTCCCTCCTTCTTGTATTACTTGTTTTTACGAAAAAACTCTGCATTGGTTTCAGTTTAAAAAATTTTTTGAATAAAAAGATTGGAAGACCTGGTAATCTTCCATTCCTCTATTTCTATTACTTGTCATCCATTGCAGTTTTTTCATTAGAAAATTTTTCAAAAAAAGATCATGGTAAGCGGCTCATTTTTTTCAAATATTGAATGACAACGTCCATCATTTCCTTATATTTTTTATCCCCAAATAAATCGTAAAGACCTTTGTAATCATTATACAGATCAAGGAGGGAATCAATGATTTCCTGCTGCATAGGCTTTGTTTTCTTTTCGTTTTTTTGGCTGTTCATCGGAGCAGAAGCATTTTTCTGTGCGCCCATCCCAGCAATATGTTGGATAATATGAATATTTTGCAAATGTTGATCTGCTTCTTTTTTCGAAACGGCCAGCTTTAATTCATCCGCAGATGATTCCATCCATTCCCCGTCGCGCACCCGCACTAATTCATAAATCACTTCCTCCCACGCATCGTCTTTATACCTCCACAATTCCGTCCGGTACCCGACAATTTTGAAAATTTCATCACCATAGCCTTTCACATAAACAAGATCGCCAATTCCAAACATCAGTTCCACTTCAACCGTTTCTGACTCAAACACAGTCCCATCATATTCTGATAAAAACTGTAATGAATGTTCAAAATATAAAATTTCACTGTAATTGATTTCATATAAAAACTCTTCGTCCATCGTATGGATGTTTGTAATCGTCCCCAAAGTACCGTACAAAGTAATAACGACTTGATCGCCAATATTGAACTTCGGTTTTTTTCTTTTCAGTATGAAGGCACCCCCTTTAATGCCATCACTCTTTCGATTATCACATTATATGCATCATCAACTTGTTTGAGTTGGGCGGACTATTTTGAAGGCTCAGTCAATGTTTTTGTTCAATCAATTGAACATATTTTTCCCAAGCTTCATCAAAAACAGACATGTTTTCCAAATATGATCCATTTAATTCCAAGTAATTGCTGAGTTCATCATAATCAGTTGAATTTTTCGGAAAGCTGTGGTCAAGATAAGCATCGTTTGCAAACTTGCTGATTTTGTCCTTCGGTTTAGGATGTCTGAACGTCATCAAATAATGATAAAAAGAACTCATATTTCCACCTTCCTAAAAAATTTGCTTGTTTCATTATAACGTTTTGATAAATTTTCGAAAATAAAAAAACCGCCTTTTTATGGAGCGGTTTTAAAGAGAAAAAATGCTCTTTCTTCAGCTGCAGCTGGAAAAAGATTTTTTATTGTTTTATAGAATGGACCATATTTATTCTCCACTGATTAAAAAACAACGATCCATTATGCCAAGACACCGTTTCCTTATTGAACGGTTTCTGGAAGCGGATTTAAGTCAATCTCAAAGCCTAAATCTTTTAACATTTCGTGATCTTTTGACATTTCCTGTCCTTCAGTTGTTAAATAGTCTCCGATAAAAATAGAATTAGCCGCATATAACCCAAAAGGCTGTAGCGAGCGCAAGTTTACTTCCCTTCCTCCGGAAATGCGTATTTCTTTTGTCGGCAGCATGTAGCGGAATAAGGCAAGCACCTTTAAACAATATCGAGGATTAAGATTATTTTCTCCTTGCAACGGAGTTCCTTCAATAGGATGAAGAAAATTAACCGGAATAGAATCTGCGTCGATCTTCTTTAAAGCAGCAGCCATTTCAATAACATCTTGTTTCGATTCACCCATCCCGATAATCACACCGGAGCAAGGAGAAATCCCTGCACGTTTGACTTTGTCAACTGTGTTTACGCGATCTTCATATGTATGACTAGTGACTATATGTTCATGATATCTTTCTGATGTGTTCAAGTTATGATTGTATCGATTGACACCAGCTTCCTTCAATCGTTCCGCCTGTTCGTCTTTTAAAATTCCTAAACATGCGCAAACCGTCAAGTTGTATGTATCTTTTATTTCGCGTACAGATTCGCATATTTTTTCTACCTCATGGTTTGTAGGCCCTCTTCCGCTTGCAACGATGCAGAAAGTTCCAGCTTTCAACTCTTGTGCCCGTTTGGCCCCCTCTAAAATGGCTTCTTTTGAAAGCAGCGGGTATTTGTTGATCGGAGCCGTTGATACGGAAGATTGGGAACAGTAGGAACAGTTTTCAGGACAATATCCTGATTTTACATTCATGATCATATTTAACTTCACTTTATTCCCGTAAAATGCTTTTCGAATCTTGTAAGCACCATGCAGAAGAAGCAGCAATTCTTCATCAGGACAGTCCAAAATTGCAGCAGCTTCCTCATAAGTTATTTTATGTCCAAATAGTACGTTTTCGGCTAATTCAACCCAATCGATTCTCATTTCGTAATCCCCCTTTTCTGTAATACTTAAATGGTAAAAAAAGAAAGGATATATGTCAACTATTTTTTGAATTAAGTTTACATAAAATGCAGATAAAAATCCTGCCCGAACAGGCAGGATTTTTTTATTTTACATAAGCGCAGCCGACAATGATCAAAAGTATAAATAATACTACGATCAAAACGAATGAAGATCCGCAGCCATATCCGGCACCATGTACCGGATAACCGTATCCATGTCCACAATGGTGAAAATCGTGATGGTGAAAATGCATTTGCCCCACTCCTCATTTTTTAATCTAGGTTTCAGTTTACATTATGTTTTTTTGGACTTTCAGGTATGTGCACATGCCTATTTTTCCAAATTCTTTGGAACAAACGCCCTGCAGTTGGAAATTGGAAACACCAGTTGTGCAAGCGGGCAGATGATATCGTCCTATAAGAAACATGAGGAGGAACTTCATCTGCGACCGCATTTTGATTGTCTTAAAAAATCAATTTTACAAATTTTAGATTATTTGAGATTACTATAGACATGGCAGCGGTCAACGAAAGAAAAGGAGTGGGCAAATTCGTCTTTTTCCGACATAAGCTGCTAGTATTAGTTCAGAGTCATCTGACCAGTTATGGTTGTACAAGTTTAAAAATATCTTTTTTTCCAAAAAATATAAGCTGTTAAACTTGACATGAGCAATGAAATGGAAATGGGAATAAAAAACGCAAAATGATGATTTTGAAACGGTATCGGCACATTCATTCCATACAAGCTCGCTACTAATGTCGGAATAGAGATGACGATCGTAATTGCCGTCAAAAATTTCATGACAATATTGACATTGTTGGAAATGACTGATGCAAATGCGTCCATCATTCCGCTTAAAATACTTAAATATACCTCTGTCATTTCAATTGCTTGTTTGTTTTCGATAATGACATCTTGCAAAAGATCTTGATCTTCCTCATACATTTTCAAGTAATTTAATCGCAGCAGCCTTTCCATGACAATATTATTAGATTTCAGCGATGTCGTAAAATAAACTAAGCTTTTTTCCAGACTGAGCAATGAAAAAAATTCTTTATTTTTCATCGATTGATGAAGCTCTTTTTCTACTTCGCTCGTTTTGCGATTAATTTGTTTCAGATATCGCAAATAATATGTTGAAGTTAAATATAAAATTTGAAAAGCAAAACGCGTTTTCATAAACGTATAAAAACCTTTAACTTTGTTTCTGGCAAACTGTTCAAAGATTGGGTTTCCTTGCAAACATACTGTAATAAAACAACTGTCAGTAATGATCATTCCGATCGGGATCGTTTCATAAAACGTTTGCCCGATGTCATCTACCGTGATAACCGGAATGTCAACAATAATCAACACATTGTGGTCCTCTTTTTCAATCCGGGATCTTTCCTCATCATCCAGTGCATCTTTAAAAAAGTCTATTGGAATTTGCAGCCGTTCTGAAACGAAATGAACTTCTTCCTCAGTCGGTGCCACCATGTTGATCCAACAACCGTTTTGAATATCTTCAATTTCCTTCAATTGGCCGTTCGCGCTTGACATATAAATGTTCAGCATGCTTTAACCTCCTTTGCTAGAGGCAGTCTGCACGCGCAAGAGTGTCATCGCTTACGAACAGCGCCTCTTTCCGCATACATACTGCCTTACCTATCTCGGGTCCGTCCGGATCTAAAAAAGAACCGCTATTCATAAACGATTTTCACCCTCCTTCATCCATAAAAATTCAACCTAATATATGATACTAATTTTGTTTTACGATGTATATAGGTTTTAACGGAATTTTACATAAATTTGAACATTTAATAAAAAAAGGGCACATGTTTTTGTGCCCATTCGTTTACATATAATCTTTACTCTGTTTGATCGTCTTCAAACAGTTTTTTATATTCACCATAGCCTTCTTGTTCGAGCTGATCTTTCGGGATAAAGCGAAGCGCAGCCGAGTTAATGCAGTAGCGAAGGCCTGTCGGTTCTGGACCGTCAGGGAAAACATGTCCAAGGTGCGAATCCGCCGTTTTGCTTCTAACCTCTGTACGGATCATGCCGTAAGATGTATCTAATTTTTCGACGATCTCATGCTGATGAAGCGGTTTTGTAAAACTTGGCCATCCGCAGCCTGAATCAAATTTATCGAGCGAGCTGAAAAGCGGTTTTCCCGAGACGATGTCGACATAAATCCCTTCTTCTTTATGATCCCAATATTCATTTTGAAATGGAGGCTCCGTCCCGTTGTTTTGCGTCACCTCATATTGCATCGGAGTCAATCGTTTCTTCAGCTCTTCTTTATCCCAGTCGCTCCAATGCTTGCGTATAAATTCATCCCGTCCAGACGCTTGACGATACCGTTTGTAGTGAAAAGGATTTTTTTTGTAGTAATCTTGATGATAGTCTTCGGCTGGGTAAAAAGGTTTTGCCGGCAATATTTCGGTCGCAATCGGTTTTTCAAAACGTCCGCTTTTTTCTAAAAGCTCTTTCGATTGTTCCGCGAGCTCGCGCTGTTCCTCCGAATGATAAAAAATAGCCGTTTTGTAAGATTCTCCCCTGTCATAAAATTGTCCGCCCGGATCAGTCGGATCAATTTGCTGCCAAAATATATCCAGAAGCTTTTTATATGGAAACACGTTCGGATCAAAGGTAATTTGCACAGCTTCTACATGACCCGTCGTGTGCGAGCACACTTCTTCATATGTCGGATTTTCCTTATGTCCTCCCGTATATCCGGAAACAACCTTAATAATTCCCGGAAGCTCATCAAAAGGCTGGACCATGCACCAGAAGCAGCCACCCGCAAAAGTAGCCAATTCATATTTTTCATTGCTCATCATTTTTCCCTCCCTTTAGCTAATTTTCCTGCCTGCTCATTCTCATCGCAAAAGTAAAGATCAACTTGTTCTTCCTACAATACATTATAAAACGATTAAAAAGAACAAAACAATTGATTTGCAACTCAAGCATAGCGAAGTGCAAAAACTAGTATATTCGTTCCATTAAGAATTTTTCCTTTTTTGCTCCATGTTATCACGAAATGGCCATAACGCTGCCATCATGAAGGCTAAAAGCAAAACGATGGAAGCTAAAACGTATGGAAAATCGACGTCGATATCAAACAAAATTCCTGCAATCGCAGGACCGACAATGTTTCCTAAACTTGTATAAGTAGAGTTCATGCCGGCAATAAACCCTTGTTCATCTCCTGCCATATTGGATAATAGAGTGGTGACAGCTGGTCGAAGAAGATCGCATGCTAAAAATACAGCAAACGTTACAGCCATAATGAAAAAGTAGCCGTCAACTAAGGTTGACAGAAAAATAAAGACGGAAGCGCCTAATAAACAAATTTCAATCAACCTTTTCTCGCCAAGATACTTCACTAGCTTGTCAAAGAAAACGATTTGGGCGATGAGTCCAAAAATCGTTCCTGTTGTTATGACGATGGAAATATCTTTCGGTGAAAAACCGAATTTTTTATCGACAAACAAACCGAACATCGTTTCATATGCGGAAAGACCAAATGCTAAAACAAACACGATCAATAGCGGTACAACATACGGAGGTTTGATCGATTTGCTTAATTCGCTGAAAAATTGAAGACGAGTTTGTTTTTCATCTAATTGTTGAATGCTATCATTTGGAAGCGGTTCTTTTAAAAGGAGAATGGAAAAAACGGCTGCGACAAGCGCAATAAATGCCGCAAGAAAAAACGGCACCCGAATGCCGAATTCTGCTGCAAATCCTCCGATGCCGGGCCCGATAATAAAACCTGCGTTAATGCTGGCAGACAAATATCCAAGCGCTTTCGGCCTGTCCTCTAAAGTGGTGATATCTGTAATAAACGCAGTAACAGCGGGCATAATACATGCCGCGCTGATTCCGCCAATTATTCTTGAAATCAAAAGCAAGAAGAACGCAGAACCTATTGCAAATAAAAATTCGGATACAGCAAACAAAACTAAACCGATGACAATCATAATCTTTCTGCCAAAACGGTCAGTAAAAATCCCCGTGACCGGCGAGGAAAACAACTGGGCAGTTGAAAATGCTGCTATGAGATATCCCATATAAACGCCCGATAAATTTAGTTCATTCATATAAGCAGGCAAAACCGGAACAACGAGTCCGATTCCTAAAAAAGCGATAAAAACATTGCAAAGCAGCAATATGAGGGAGATATTTTGTTTATTTGAACGTAACATGATAACTTCACCTGCATATCTTTGACTTTAAATTTTTATGTATCAAGAATCAACTACGATGTAAAATTTTTACTTTTACAGGAAAGAAAGAAGGCGATCCATCAAAGGACGTTTTTCATCCTTCTGGATCCCCTTTCTATCTCGCTTTTCTTTAACTTTTATGCTCGCGCAAATGAAGTACATATACAGCAATGCTTAAAAACAAGGCGCAGTAACCGACATTTATGTAAACTTTGTCTAAATTGTAATCTAAGTTTCCAGCAAGGTATTGTTTATATGCCATACCGCCAAAATAAACAGCAAGGAGGAACATGACGATGCTAGCAATTAAATATATTTTTTTCAAATACATCACCCCTACACCAAATTCCCTTGCTTTTCTTTTTCTATAAAAATGTTTCATCTCTAACAATTTATTTTCTCTTATCTTCACCTCTCCGTCAAGAATTCGCCAGAAAGAATTTTCGCCATTATGTTTCATATTCCGCTATAATATTTTAGGAAAGGAGATCTGAAATATGGCATTACCTGATGATTTTTGCCGGAAAATGAAACAATTGTTAAAAAATGAAGCAGATGATTTTTTTTCTGCTTTGCGAGATGAACCGATCAAGGGACTGCGCTTCAATCGTCTAAAAATCGAAAAAGAAACGTTCATTCGGAAAATACCTTTTTCTCTTTCTTCAGTTCCCTTTTGTGAAGACGGATTTTATTACGATGAAAAACAAGACGAGCCCGGAAAACACCCTTTTCATGCAGCTGGGCTCTATTATATACAAGAACCGAGTGCTATGGTTCCTGCTGAAGTGCTTCAGGCAAAACCTGGAGAAAAAATATTAGATTTGTGCGCTGCGCCAGGAGGAAAATCGACGCAAATTGCCGCGGCGATGGAAAATGAAGGAATTCTTATCTCAAATGAAATTCATTTCAAACGAGCGAAAGCACTATCGGAAAATATTGAACGTTTCGGAATTCAAAACGCTATTGTGATAAATGAACGGCCCGAAAAACTGGTTCAACACTTTCCGAATTATTTCGACAAAATTTTAGTTGATGCCCCGTGCTCTGGAGAGGGAATGTTTCGAAAAGATGATAACGCCATCGAATTTTGGAGCGAGGATCTTGTTGAAAAATGCTCGTACACGCAAAAAAAGCTGTTATCTTTAGCGTTTCAAATGTTAAAACCCGGCGGAACTCTCGTCTATTCCACCTGCACGTTTTCTCCTGAAGAAAATGAACAGGTTATTGAGGCATTTGTAAGCATGCATCCAGAAATGTCTCTTGTTGAAATTCCTAAACGTGAAGGTTTTGATCGAGGAAGAGTGGAATGGACAAAAACGAATTTTGAAGAAATTTCAAAATGCATCCGCCTTTGGCCGCATAAAATCAAAGGTGAAGGGCATTTCGTTGCGAAATTAATCAAAAATGGCGAAAACAATACGAGAAGCAGCGTTTCATATTTAAAATCAAATGTCAAAAAACAGCAATTAGCTGAGTTTCAGCAATTCGAACATTCTTTTTTAAAGAAAAGAATAACCGGGGCATTTTTCTTAAAAAAACAACAGCTGTATGTATTACCTGAAAAATGCCCAGATATTACTTCGTTGAACGTTTTGCGGGCGGGTCTCCATCTTGGAGAAATCAAAAAGAAACGATTTGAACCGAATCATCATCTTGCCCTGTCACTCACACCAAATGATGTGAAATACAGTTATTCCTTCTCAACGAACGAAAAAGATTGGCAAGCTTATTTAACGGGAGAAACGATTTCATCTCCATTGGGTGTAGACAGGGGATGGATATTAATGACAATAGACGGCGAATCGATCGGTTGGGGAAAAGAAACGAAAGGAACCATTAAAAACTTTTATCCAAAAGGTCTTCGTGTTCAATTTTGACAAAACAAAAGCGGGTTTTGATACCCGCTTACTTATTTGAGAGGGAGCGGAACATACAAATTTGCTGAAATTACCCCTTCCTCCAAATCAATTTTTTCAGCTTGAATTTTAGACCCGTTTTCCAATGCCAGCTGATCAAGAAAGACTACAATCTGGCGATTTTTTGCATCAATCTGCACTTCTTTTGGAAAGTGGTATTGGGAATCAATATATTTCAACACATAAGAGACCGGAACGGAAAGTCTCCCAACCGATAAGCTTTTCACCTTTAAAATGACGTTTCCCTGCTGTACACTCGGTTCAAAAGACATGACCATGTCCAAATCTCGGCCGAAAGCGAGAAGGCTGCCGTACAGTTTAATATCATCCGTAATTTCAACCCAGTATGTGAGAGGCTGATGAACGGCTTCCTTTTTTAAATAATCATTGATGACCTTAGTTACTGTCTGTTTATCTGTTTCCACTTTAAAGACAGCAAAATCTTTACTACCTTCCGCTTCCTTTTTCAGAGGCGGTTTTTCCCCAGGCATAAGCAGAAGACCAGAGGAGATGAGAATAATCAAAAAATTGGAAAACAACAAGATAAAAAATGCAAGCTTCCATTTATTCATTTACTTCAATCCTTTTTTGTTCCATTTTCCAATGTTTCCATAACCCTTGCCGCAATCAATACATATCCGTTCTCGTTCGGATGGAATTCATCTGTATATAAGAGGTTTTTGTCCTCTCCTTCTTGAAAAATATCCTGAATTGAAACGAATACCGCACGTCCATCTCCGAGCAAAATTTGTTTCGTCCGCTCGTTCCATTCCGAAATAATCATATCAATTTCCGGAAATTCTGCCAATTTCCACGCAAACGGATTATAAAGCCCAATAAACGCAATCACTGCCTGTTCATTTGTCAACCGGATCTTGTTCATAATGTCTCTTAAACGTTGTTCATAAAGAAGGCGTTCTTCTTGAAAAAGTTCAACTGTTAATTCAAAAATATTTTCCCGCACGACTTTCATTAAATCATTGGCACCAATCGTCATGAAAATGAGATCGGCATCTTCCAATTCCTTTTTTACTTGATCTTCATCAAGCTTTTTTAACAAATTTTCCGTTGAATGCCCCATCGCTGCAAAATTGACTGTTGAAACAGATGAAATGTCTTCCTTTTTTTCTAATTCATCTGAAACGAGACCAACATAGCCTTCTTTTGTTCGGTCGCCCACTCCTTTTGTCAGGGAGTCGCCAAGTGCAACAATTTTGATATCTCCTTGCAATTGAAAAGAGCTGGACCTACTTTCATTCCCCGCGACAGCGATTTCAGTTTCAATCGGTTTGCTCTCTTCCTCTTCCGCCTTCGCTTGATTTGAAGGAGAAGCAGTGGATTTTTGGACACATCCGGTTAATAAGAAAAAAGTCATAATAAGAAGAGAAAATTTTTTCGACAGCATTCCTATCACCTTGTGACGATCTCTTTCTTTTTATTATATCATACGAAAAAAAGTTTAAAATTGACCCAAAGGCATCATGTACAGAGGGTCCTTTCCCCCTGCTGTCAGACGCTTTAGGCCAACTTTAAACTTTATTGAACAGCTTTTATATCGTTGATGATTTCGTCATACGGCGTATTTTCAACACCGTTGTAGCTTTTTAAAACAACTCCGTTTTGATCCACTAAATAAAAGCTCGTTCCATGAATGACCTGATCATCGCTTTCCGGTTTTTGAACGATCGTTTTAAAACTGTTTTTTGCAAAGTTTTCAATTGTCTCTTGGCTGTATCCGGTTAAAAAATGCCAGTTGTCAAGAGAATCGGAAAATTGATTTGCAAATTGTTTCAGTTTCTCTGGTGTATCTACTTCCGGATCAACGCTGAATGATACAAACTCGACTTCAACACCTTCTTTTTCCGCTTTTTCCTGCAATTGAGCCATATGGGCTGTCATCGGCGGACAAACGGTTTCACAGCTTGTAAAAACAAAATCAGCTACCCAAACCTTCCCTTTTAAATCTGCTAAAGCAAAGGGCTGTCCGTTTTGATCCGTAAATTCAAAATTTTCCACTTTATAATTCAACGGATCTTTTATTTTATTTCCACTGCAAGCCGTTAAAAAGATCAATAACAGAAAACAGGAAATGAACATTTTCTTCTTCATCGATCATTCACCTTTCACCTATTCTCATCGAAAGTGTATCAAATTTTCATTCAAGTGAAAACAAATTCCAAAATGATTCATAAAAGATTCAAAAAACTAGCTTTTACTTATGGCTTCACATAGTAAGAAACTCCTAAAGCTCCTTTGCCGGTATGAATGGAAATGATGGGTGTCGTTGTGCAAATATCAATTTTATCGGCGGTTGTGATCTTCAACAATTCCTCTTTTAAGCGCAGCGCCAAATCTAATGCATTGGCATGCGCCACCCCAATCCTCAGCAAATCGCGATCTTTTATATCTTGAATCAATTGCTTCATAAAAAATTTAACAACTTGCGAATGGCTTCTAACTTTTGTGATTGGCGTAAAGATCCCGTCTTGTAAAGAAGCGATCGGTTTAATATTCAATAACGATCCTAATAGAGCCTTTCCCTTTCCAATCCGTCCCCCTTTTTCCAAATGCTCGAGAGTGTCTACTGATACATAAAGAAAAGTGTTTTTTCGTACTTGTTCTATATGAGAGATTATTTTGTCTAACATTGCTCCCTTTTTTGCCATTTTTGCCGCTTCAATCACTTGAAAACCTAAAGCGCTAGATATATAGTTGGAATCTATGACCGTAACTTCTCCCCCGGTCAGGCTTGCCCCCTGCTGTGCGGCGCGCACTGTTCCGCTCAGTTTACCGGACATATGAATGGATAGCACTTGAAAACCTTCTGCATGAAGGCGATCATACACTTCCTTAAAATGGATCGGAGAAGGCTGAGAACTTTTCGGTATTTCTGCTGATTCCATCATTTTTTCAATAAATTCCGCTGGTTCAAAATCAATACCGTCCGTATAAGATACACCATTCAATGTATAGGTTAACGGAACAACTTCAATATTGTATTCCTCCAAAATATTTTTATCTAAATCTGCTGTTGAATCGGTAACGATCCTTACCTTTTGTGTCAATACATTCACTTCCTATCAAACAATAATATTTCAACCTTATCACGTTTCTGATCAAAAGAAAAGAAACAGTCTCTAATCTTTACCCGTCCTAACATATTTTGAAACTTAAAAATTCAAAAACGGTCAATTTCGCAGATCTCTCCTTCTTCTCCAAAACGCTTAAAAAAATAAAAAGCCCTTGCCGATAATCAAATATCTGCAAGGGATATTTCTTTAAGCGTTATGTTTTAATCGGTTGTCTTGAAAAATTGATTCATAATCTTTCCACTTTAAAGCATGCTTCAAATAGCTTCGAAAATTATAAAGGCTTTTTGGCTTTGATTCTTTGCAAATGTTCGCTATAAAAAGCTGCAAATGAATATTTAACATGAAACGGTAAGAGTTATCCTCCTCCAATACTGGGATTTCAACAATCTTCACCTTCTGTCCATTTTCAAGTTTGAACTCTAGGCTTTTAAATAGCAAAGTATCAATCCTCTTTTTACCCGTTTCTTCTATTATACAACAAAATAGGAGCGAATTTTGCAAAAATTTGTCATATACAAAAATATTTTAAATTAACAAATTGAATAAGTTGCTGTCCTTGTTAACCTCTGTAAAAGGAAAACCTTTCTTTTTCATTCTTTCGACTAATCCGCGGTAATCTTCCCGATGCTTGACTTCGATGCCGACAAGCGCAGGACCGCTGTCTTTATTATTTTTCTTCGTGTATTCAAAGCGAGTGATATCATCCGTCGGACCTAATACCTCATCTAAAAATTCACGTAAAGCACCCGCACGCTGCGGAAAATTAACGATAAAATAATGCTGCAAGCCTTCATAAATTAAGGATCTCTCCTTAATTTCCTGCATGCGCTCAATATCGTTATTGCCTCCGCTAAGAATGCAAACGACATTTTTTCCTTTTATTTGATCTTTGTAAAAATCAAGCGCTGCGATTGGAAGCGCACCTGCTGGTTCTGCTACAATTGCATTTTCATTATATAAGTTCAAGATCGTTGTACAAATTTTTCCTTCCGGCACAAGTAAAAGATCGTCCAAAATTGTCCGGCAAATGGAAAATGTCTGATTTCCTACCCGCTGGACCGCCGCTCCATCCACAAATTTTTCAATTTCATCCAGTTCGACTACTTCGCCTTTTTCGAGTGATTTCGCCATAGCTGGTGCTCCGGAAGGTTCCGTGCCGATTAATTTTGTTTCCGGCGATACGCTTTGAAAGTATGTGCCGATGCCAGACATTAACCCTCCGCCGCCGATAGCAGCAAACAAAAAATCAATTGGCTCATCGCTGTCATTTAAAATTTCAACAGCAATGGTGCCTTGGCCCGCAATGACATCTTTATCGTCAAACGGATGGATGAACGTACGGTTTTCTTTTTCGGCGCATTCAAGCGCTTTTTTATACGCATCATCAAATGTATCGCCTGTCAACACAATTTCAATGTACTCTCTTCCGTGCAATTCCACCTGAGATATTTTTTGTTTTGGAGTTGTGGAAGGCATAAAAATTTTTCCATGCACTTTTAACGCTCTGCACGAAAATGCGACTCCTTGCGCATGATTTCCAGCACTTGCACAGACAACTCCATTTTTCGTTTCCTCAGGAGTCAAATGTTTCATTTTGTTGTAAGCTCCTCTTATTTTAAAAGAGCGTACAACTTGCAAATCTTCCCTTTTCAAGTATACCCGGCAACCATATTTTTCAGATAATCTTTGGTTAAATTCCAATGGAGTATGTGTCACAACATCCTTTAATGATTGATGCGCTTTTAATATATCTTCTACTTGGACGAATGCTTCAACTTTTGTCAAATTCGTCATCGTACATCCCTGCCCTTAAACAATTTCTTAATTTTTAAATTATAACACGATTCAAATAAAAATAAAATTACATCTATTGTTTTTATTTAGAAATCGGCTTTTTTGACCGATTGAATCCAATTTTACATGTGAAATTATATGATTCTTATATGTATTACTTGCAAGATATGGCACAACTAAAAAAGACGCTTGAGCGCCTTTTTTAATGTCCTATAGAAGCCTGCGAAAGAAGCAATGCTTCCTTGACTTCAAATTGACTCAGACCGTTCTTATTTATTTCGCTCGTACACAAGGAAGCGGTGCGGATAAACATTTTTTTCATCAACTACTCCATCTTTTTGGGAAATAAGCTTCCATTCAGAAAAATCAATTTTTGGAAAATATGTGTCGCCTTCAAACTCCTCCTCAATTTCTGTTACATAGAGCCGATCGGCAAACGGAAGCAGCGCTTCAAAAATCTTCGCTCCACCAATTACAAACATTTCTTCTTCCTTATTGTTTTGGGCAAATTGCAAAAATTCATTTATCGAATGAAAAACGAGACAGCCTTCGCAAGAAAACTTTTCATTCTTTGTTAACACAATCGTTTCTCTTCCGGGAAGGGGCCGTCCAATCGATTCAAAGGTTTTACGGCCCATGACGATCTTTTTGTTCATCGTTGTTTCTTTAAAATATTTTAAATCATTCGGAAGATGCCAAGGAAGCTTATTGTCCTTTCCGATCAGCCGGTTTTCATCCATCGCAAACAAAAAGGAAATCATACACTCACCTCACCTTTAATGTGAGGATGAGGATCATACCCTTCCAGCGTGAAATCTTCATAAGTAAAATCAAAAATGGATTTTACCTCTTTATTCAATTTCATTGTCGGAAGAGGCCGCGGCTCCCTCGTCAGCTGCAATTTTACTTGCTCAATATGGTTGTTATAAATATGAACATCGCCGAATGTATGGATAAACTCCCCGAGCTCCAAGTCGCAAACTTGAGCAATCATCATCGTTAAAAGCGCATAGGAAGCAATATTGAACGGCACACCTAAAAAAAGGTCTGCGGATCGTTGATAAAGCTGACACGAAAGCTTTCCTTCCGCAACATAAAATTGGAAAAACGCATGGCACGGCGGGAGGGCCATTTTATCTAAATCAGCGACGTTCCAAGCACTTACAATCAATCGCCGTGAATGTGGATTCGTTTTAATTTGTTCAATTACATTTGAGATTTGGTCGATGGTATTTCCGTCTGCACCTGTCCACGAACGCCATTGGTAGCCGTAAATGGGGCCCAAGTCGCCGTTCTCATCTGCCCATTCGTTCCAAATTCGGACGCCGTGTTCTTGTAAATATTTTACGTTTGTATCACCTTTTAAAAACCATAACAGCTCATAAATGACCGATTTTAGATGAATTTTTTTCGTCGTAACAAGAGGAAACCCTTTAGCCAAATCAAAACGCATTTGATATCCAAATGTGCTGATGGTTCCTGTCCCCGTCCGATCCTGTTTTTTAACCCCGTGCTCAAGCACATGTCTGCATAAATTTAAGTATTGTTCCATTGATGACACATCCTTTAGTTGAAATGTTACTTTAATTTACAATCGGCTCGTTCTCCCATTGCTATTAAACCGTTTGTCAAACGAAAAAATTTTTTCAAAATCCGGATCGAAAAAGCCGTCTCATGCAGCTTATTTTTGCAATCTCCATCTTTAAAAATGGAAAAATTGGCGAATCGCCAATTATTTCCCGCTGCACACTTTCTGAAATTATTTTATCTCTTCCAGCTTATCATTTACATCTTCGTTATTATGAGCAATGCGGCTAGCTGCACTTGCAGCAATGGCTGCCACGATATCGTCTAAAAATGTATTGACTTTCCCGTCATGGCTATTGTTCAGCTCTTTGATGATTCCAAATTTTTCTTTGTCTAAATAGCCATAATTCGTAAATCCAATTGACCCATAAACATTTACAATCGATAACGATAAAATTTCATCAATTCCATATAGCGGTTCATCTGATTCGATAATTTGCTGAAGCGGTTCAGGAAGCAATTTTTGTTCCGCAAGCTTGTCTAAAGCAATTCCTGTCAAGACAGCATGAATGATTTCTCGTTTTCTTAAAATCTTTTCAACATGGTATGTGCATTCTTCAAGAGACAGATCGGGAATGTATTTTTTTTGCAGCTCCAACACGATTTGTCCAATGTCTTTTAATGTTACTCCCCGATCTTCCAACAATTCAATCGCTTTTTTTTGGAGCTTTTCAAGTGAATACGCCATATTCAATCACTTCCTTTACTGCAACCAATTTGGAGGTGTGTTTGTGTCCCAATAAATTTTCCCCAATGCATAATGGGTTTGAAAGTGGTCATGGTATGTATGGTAATGAAAATCAAACCAATAGCCCTGTTTTGGCGGATGATCGACGCGAACATGAAATCGTATCAAGTCTTTTCCGCTCATACGATCATAAATGTGAAAAATTTTTTCTCCTTTTCCATTCGCAGGTTTTTGGGATATAGCCAAATCTGCAAATTTTTCCTTCTCCGTTGCCAAGAAGGTTTTGATCACTTCTTCCATTTGCGGCAAAACTAAGTTGCGAAACTCATCTTCTATCACACCGCTGATTTTTTTACCGAATTTTTCAAATGATTGTTTTTCCGCTTCAAACAAAAATTGATCGACAATGTTTGGCTGTTCTATTGCTGACTGATCTTGTGAATCACGATGCAGTAATAGTTTTTTCTCTTCGGCCTCCGGTGCATAGTTTGCGTCAGGAGCCTGTTTATTGACGGTTAAGGCGGACGGAGGCGCTACAAGCCCGAATGTTGCGAGTGTAAATAAAACGACAAGCGATTTTCGAATCCAATTTTTCAAGTTCCCAACATCCTTTCCGCCAAATGAACAAACGATACTATCATTCTATCATATTTTAATCAAAATAGATATTTGATAGAGTTTTTTGACTGAAAAGAAATGGGTTCAAAAAAACGAGAAAAAAGGGTAAAATAAAAATCAGAAGTTGGAGGCAGCAGATCGGAAGCCGACAATTTGGGAAACCGGCAGAAAATGACCGTTCAACTCATCCTGCAAAATTTTTTCTAGTTGATTGGAGGAAAGTACATATGTATGATGCAATGTTTATAATAGGTAGCTTTATTACACTTGCATATTTAATTGTAATGGAACTTACAGACTAAAAGCTCATGGAAGACCATGAGCTCTTTTACTTTTAAGAAGCTGAATATCATTAGCAATGCTTTTCAAATGCTTGAAGAAGATTTTCCATAACTCCTTCCAGCGTATTGCCTTCAATGTCATGTCTTGGGATAAAATGGACAACTTCTTTTCCTTTTAAAAGAGCCATTGACGGCGACGACGGTTCATAACCGATAAAATACTCCCTCATTTTTGCCGTCGCTTCCCGATCTTGACCCGCAAAAACTGTTACGAGATGGTCAGGAGTTTTTTCGCTTCTTACTAAAGCTTGTGTTGCCGCTGGTCTTGCAAGTCCCGCTGCGCAGCCGCAAACGGAATTCACAAAGACGAGCGTTGTCCCTTCCGCTGATTCCATAAATTGATCCACCTCTTCAGGTGTAACTAATTCGCGGAATCCGGCATTTGTCAACTCATCTCTCATCGGTTGAACGAGCTGACGCATATACTCTTCATAAGCCATTGACATTTTCAATCCCCCTAATTTTTACTATATTTAACATTATTCGTTTATGAAACAGAAATATGCTACTTTTGCCGGCTTTCGGTCATTTGCTTCCAAACGGATCCTTTTGCTTCTTCTCCTTTTTCGATCCTTTCTATTGCCATCTTTATTTGCATTTTCACTTCAAATTCTGGATCGTCTTCCGCTTCCTTCAGTTCCTTTAAAACAGATTCATCTCCTACTTCGTACAAAAACATGGCTGCTCGCCAACGAACAAGTTTACTTTTGTCCTTCAATGCTTTCGCCATTTCAGGAATAGCCGCTTTGTCCCCGATGTCAGATAGCGCATCACCTGCTGTTCTTCTAACAGTAACGCTTTTATCTTTTAACGCTTTATAGAGCAAAGGAAGGACAGCCGGATCTTCGAGCATTCCTAAATAGACCGTTGCAAGTCTTCGTATCGATGCTTTCTCATCATTCAACGCTTTTTCCAGCACATCTAAATCTTCAAGCGTTGGATCCATTTGCTCCAAATGGGCAAACCGCTTTTGCCAATCAGGATCATCAAGCATGTCAACCGTTACTTTGTAGCTGAATCGCTTAAACGTTTCCTTTTCATCCTTTTGATGAATGATTCTATTTTTTATGCGTTCCAGCCTGTCATCCGGATAGGCTGCTGATATTTCATCGACAACCTCCTGGCCGATTGCATCCAAATCTCCGTAGCGGACGCCATGCTCCTTCCATTCCCTTTCTAAAACAACGTTGTTCGCATGCTTTTGAACTTCCATGATCATGTTTCGGAAGCGTTCAGGCAGCCCGTAGCGGCGCTCCTCATGTCCGTCTGTCAGCTTTACTTGCATCGGCAGGCCGTGAAACATTTGAATAAACACTTTTACTTCGCCATATCCTTCTTCAGGAGAATAGGCGTCCTGGCTGTTATCTTCAACCTGCTCGCCGAAAATGCTTCTTACTTCTGATAAAATATCCTGCCAATGATATTTGCTGTTTCGTTCAATGGCCATAAAATCTGCAACATGATAAACCCCTTTCACCCCTTCAATTGCTAAAATGGATTGGATTTCCTTTGGTGCTTCATGAGCATTTTCTTTTTTATAATTGTTCCTTTTACCTGCCGGAAGCTCTTGGTCGAGAATTACTTTCATCGTATTAGGGCTTGGGGTAGGTTCAATCGACTTAATGTTCACAAGATGTCACTCCCTACTTCCTCTTAGCTAGTTCCATTTTAACATGCCAGTCTGCAAAATTCTTTCCAAAAGCACTTGCAGTGAAATAATGGAGAATTTACAAAAGCTTTTCGATATAAGGAGCGATGTCTTTCGGATTTGTTTGCGGAACAAATCGCTCTACCGGATTGCCGTCGCGGTCGATCAAAAATTTTGTAAAATTCCATTTAATCATCTTTGTTCCAAACACGCCTGGAATTTGTTCGGTCAAATACACAAATAAAGGATGGGCATTCGGGCCTCTCACATCAATTTTTGAAAAGACGGGAAATGTCACACCATAATTTTCACAAAATGTTTGGATTTCTTCGTCCGTTCCCGGCTCCTGATTGCCAAACTGATTACACGGAAACGCCAGTACGACAAATCCTTTTTCTTTGTATGTTTCATATAAATTTTGCAAATCTTTGTATTGCTCCGTAAAGCCGCAATAACTTGCAGTATTGACAATGAGCATGACATTTCCTTTATACTGTAATAGTGATATTGTTTGCCCATCTGCGGTTTTTACATCAAAGTCATAAACAGTCATCACGCCTCCCCCTCCATTTACGTTGATTTTACATTACAGTCATAATAATAACAAATCTAAAATTGAAATATCATTTTAAACTATCTATAATATTAGCAAAACTTAGTCTGATCATGTTCTGTTTCGCTCTGCACATGATTCATTTTTTTGTTTTTCGATTACATTCCGGAGGTGCACATACATGCCAATTAATATACCAGCAAATTTGCCGGCAAAAGAAATATTGGAGAAGGAAAACATTTTCGTGATGGATGAAAAAAGGGCTTACACTCAGGATATCCGCCCATTAAATATTGCCATTTTAAATTTAATGCCAGAAAAAGAAAAAACGGAGACCCAGCTTCTCAGACTTTTAGGAAATTCTCCGCTTCAAGTTAATATCACGTTTTTGCGTCCGAAAACCCATACGCCAAAAACAACGGCAAAGCAGCATTTAGAACAATTTTATACAACGTTTGATCAAGTCAAGCATCGAAAATTCGACGGGTTGATTGTAACAGGGGCTCCTGTTGAAAAAATGCCTTTTAATGCTGTTAATTATTGGGAAGAGTTGACAAACATTTTTGAATGGACGAAAGAAAATGTGACATCTACTTTGCATATTTGTTGGGGTGCTCAAGCAGGCCTATTTTATCATTACGGCATCGATAAATATATGCTGCCGAAAAAATGCTTCGGCGTTTTTGAACATAAAATATCAGATCCTTCCGTCAAGCTGTTAAGAGGTTTCGATGAAATCTATTACGTTCCCCATTCTCGCCATACGGACATCGATGTGGAAGAAGTGAAAAAACAAAAAGATTTAGAGATTTTGTCTTATTCGGATGAAGCGGGTGTATGTCTTATTTCTTCGAAAGACGGGAGATTTATTTTTTTAACCGGACATCCTGAATATGATGCAACAACATTAAGAGATGAATATGAACGAGATTTGGCGAGAGGACTTGACATCGAAATCCCAAAAAATTATTTCCCTAATGACGACCCGACGAAATCGCCTTACAATCGCTGGCGGTCACATGCGAATTTGCTGTTTGTCAACTGGCTTAACTATTATGTATATCAAGAAACTCCTTATATTTGGGAATAATAATAGCAACCTGGTCGGATTAAAATACGACGTTCTGAAATTGAGGTGATGAAATCGTTTATGAATAAGCAGAAAATTTTGATCTTGACAGCAAAGTACGGAAACGGGCATATTCAAGTGGCAAAGACGCTGGAAAAGCGATGTATGGAACGGGGTATGGACGTCATCGTTTGCGATCTATATCAAGAGTCTCATCCACTCATTACTGAATTCACAAAATACCTGTATTTAAAGAGCTTTTCGTTTGGAAAACAGTTTTACCGTTTGTTTTATTATGGTGTAGATAAAATGTACAATAAACGAGTCATGAATGTTTATTACACAATGGGCAGAAAAAAACTCGAACAAGTGATTGCTGCTGAAAAACCCGATATCATCATCAATACGTTTCCAATGATCGTCGTACCCGAATACCGGAGACGCACCGGTCACGTGATTCCGACCTTTAATGTCATGACAGATTTTTGTTTACATAAAATTTGGGTGCATCAAAACATAGATAAATATTATGTTGCATGTGAAGATGTAAAAGAAAAACTTCTCAGCTTAGGGATCGACGAAAAAGACGTAAAAGTTACCGGAATTCCTATACGCAGCCGATTTGAAGAAAATATTGAGATAGAACCGTTGTACCGCAAATATGGATTAAGTGAGAACAAACATATTTTGCTTATTATGGCAGGTGCTCACGGCGTCTTAAAAAATGTGAAAGAAATTTGCGAAGCGATGCGCTATTCAGAAAACGTCCAAACCGTTGTTGTATGCGGAAACAATCATGCGCTCAAAGACCGCTTAGCCCCTCTTGCTAAAGCAAGCAGAGATCAATTGAAAGTTTTGGGTTACGTCGAAAGAGTGGACGAGCTGTTTCGAATTGCTTCCTTGTTGATTACAAAACCCGGAGGAATTACGTTAACAGAAGCTTCTTCCCTTTCGGTTCCTCTCGTTTTATACAACCCGGTTCCTGGGCAGGAAAAAGAAAACGCGGAATTCTTTGCAAAACACGGCGCTGCGGTCATCGTCAACAATGTATCTGATATGATTGATGAGGTGAACAAATTATTGCATTCACCTGATAAATTAAAACGAATGCGTAAAAATATTTTTCAACTGTACCATCCAAACGCTGTGGACACCATTTTAGACGACATAAAGTTAGAAAGTGAACGAATGTCTAAATATATTCATGAACATATTTCATAAACGAGTGTCAATAAGACATTCGTTTTTTTATAAAATGATGTCGCTTTATCGTATTAACTTCCTCGTATTACCTGGAAAATGCTTTTTTTTACGAGAAAACAGCACCGATTTTCACGGTGAAAGCATCCTTGTCATGTAGCCGGCAATTAAGCTGATTTATTCCCAATCAATTTCCATCTTAGCGTTTTGACAAAAATTCGAATCATTGGAATAAACTTGACTTTCAATAATTGGTTAGTGTATAGTAGATATATCATTTAGCTGAATATAGGCAGCCTAAGGTTTTGAGACCTTGCTTGTTGCATTATATTCCTGTTAAATGATAAAAAATTTTTTAAGCACGGCTTTGTGCGGAAAGTATTAGGAGGAAATCGAAATATGCAACAAAATGGTAAAGTAAAATGGTTTAACAATGAAAAAGGTTATGGTTTTATTGAAGTTGAAGGCGGAGACGATGTTTTTGTCCACTTCACTGCAATTCAAGGCGAAGGTTTCAAAACCTTAGAAGAAGGTCAAGCGGTATCTTTTGAAATTGTCCAAGGAAATCGTGGACCACAAGCAGCGAACGTTGTAAAATTATAATCGATGATCATTTGATCTTCAAATATAAAAAGAGGCTTTTGCCTCTTTTTATTTTTTATTTTCGGAATTTTTATTTATTACTGAATTTTCGATCGACGCGTTTGCGTGTCCCCCTCAAATTTTTCCCCAGCTCTTTAATTTGCTGTCCCACCGTGCATTTATTAATACAAAATGAATGGGCATATGTTTTTCCGTATTCTTTTCGAAAATGAGCTTTTAAAAAACAATTTACGCAATATTCATCCATTAATTCAGTCACTTTTTCAAATATAGCCGCACGATCTTTCATCATTCCATCTCCACTGTTTTTTATTTATCATTATGCTGTTTCACAAAAAGAGATTGTACTTTCTCGAAAATGTATCTTTCGCATTCTCAATTGAAGAGACTAATTTTTTATACCATATTCTGTTCAACCTTGCAACCGATTCACTCAAAAGGGTTTTTACAGACATTGATCGAATTGTATGGTATAATCACATCGATTTTTTTAAAAAGAAAAAGGCAGTCAAATAGATGTTTTACTTAATAAGATCAAAAGTTCCTCACATCTATTTTAAGCTTTTTTCATCCATATCATGATCTTGATGACATGTTATATTCTTCATTTTTAAAAAAATTCCTCTAAGGGAGTGAAATTGATTGGTAGAAGTCTACATAGATGGTGCGGCAAAAGGAAATCCCGGACTTTCCGGCGCCGGTATTTATATAAAAGGATCGAACATTCAAGAAAAATATTTTTTCCCCCTTGGCGTCATGGATAATCATGAAGCTGAATTTGCTGCATTAGTCAAAGGACTTATGATCTGCCTTGAAAAAGGATATAAGATCGTCTCTTTCAGAACCGATTCACAGGCAGTGGAGCAAGCAGTGCTTAAACGTTATGCAAAAAATCAACGCTATAACAGCCATCTTCAAGAAGCGTTAAAGCTCATCGATCAATTGGATTTGTTTTTTATTAAATGGATTCCCGAAAAGCAAAACAAAACGGCTGATGAATTAGCCAAAAAAGCATTGCAGCTTCAAAAAGGGATTGATCATGAAGGAACAACAAGCGGCTGATTTTAAGTTTTTTCGCGTTGCTTATATTTGGAAACAGCATTTTTTATCGTTCGGAGGGCTTTATGTGTTAACTCATATTATTGAAGAAGAACTAACAACGTTCTGGTCTTTCATTGGAACCCTTTATTGTATTAGCACGCAATAAACTAACAACGTTCGGAGCGTTCAGCGGGACCTTAATGTATTAGCGCGATAAACTAACAACGTTTGTGAACATTCACCGGGACCTTTAATATTAGAACACAATATACTAACAACGTTTATGAGCGTTCCATCAAGAGCGGGGCCCCATGAGATCATCCGCTTTTTGATCAGAGGGATGAGCTTTGTTTTTGCGGCTTCTCCCGGCAAAAAACATTTCCACAAACCATTTTGCACGTTCTGTTAGCATCCAGAAAATAAAGACTCTTCCATAAATTTTATGAGGAACTGGGTCATCCAGTTCCTTTTAGCTTTGCTTCCGACTTACATATTCTTTTACCATTTCTTCCGTTACGTATTTTCGCTGCGGAACGATTCCGGTGGTTCTGGCCAGCTCATTCATTTCTTTTGTAATTTCGTTAATCGTTTGCACGGAAAAATGAAGCCCCTTTTCGCAAAGCATTACAGCTTCATCGATTGCCTGCTCCCGTTTTTCTTCTAGATGCAAAAACCTTTTCACGATCTCGTGCTGTCGGTTTGAATGCTTTGTTATCTCTTTATGTACTTCTGCCATCTTTTTTCCCCCTAATTTTTAAGTTCGAGCACTTTCAAAGGAAGAGAGGAGCTTCTGCCCCTCTTTATGAAAGCGATGTTAATTCATTGAATTTTTCTTTCATCCATTGTACATCATTTGGTGCTGTCAACGTTTTTAATCTAGCTTGAATAAATTGTTCCCCTTCCTGAATCATTTTTTCCTTCAGCTGTTCGATTTCCTTTTTCAATAATGCTTCGTAATGGCGAGCCAGATGCTCTTCAAAAGCTCTCACCGACATGTCAATCGTATCTTTCAAATTCTGTTCTAAAATATCAAACAGCTTTTGCTTTTCGTTCTGCTCGAAAAATGATTTCGTATTTCGGAACACTTTATGTGCTTTTGAAACATCAAATTGAATGTAAGGGAAAACGGAAACTTGGATCCGGATTTCTTCCCATTGAACCTCTTCTATATTTGAAAACGGAACTGCTTCACATTGTTTAGCAACCATGTCGGAAAGGTTCTGATTGATTTTTTGCAATATTCCGTTTAAATAATTTTCAATACGAAGTGTTGTAGCGTTCATTTCCTGCTGGAGCTGAATATTCAGTCCTTCTATCATTTCGTTAAAACAATCCATTAAAATGGCTGCTTCTCCCTTTGTGTTGTTTGTAAATTTGCCAGGATGATACGCCTCTTTAAACAGCTCCGGAAGTTTATGAAGAAGCCGCTGTTTTACGTAATAGTTCAATTCTTCCGTTTCCTGTTGGAATGTTATAACGTATTCATCAACTGATTGCGTACGAATTAATTCCTGCATGCGATTGAGCTGATCCTTCAATTCGCGAATTTTCTGATCGCGTTCGCTTTCATCAAGCTCCAAAAGCTTGATCATATCTGAAAGTTCTGAGACCGCCTGTTGAAATTCATGTTCAGCCGCTTGAATTAAAACGGTCATCAATTCATGATGGATAAAATGTTCAAACGACTTAAGAAAATGCGGAAACTCGTCTCGAACCTTTGAAATCTTTTTCTTTTCCAATGCCTGTAAGCTTGAAACTTGAAAAAGCTTCGGCTCTCGGATTGAATGGGACAATAACATTTGCTCGACATAATTTCGAACATCTTCTGCATCTTGATCATGTTCCGCCAAATCAATTGCATTGATGATAAAAAACATTTTATCTAACGTAAAGGCGTCCTTTACAAGACCAAGCTGATCCAAAAACTGCTGATCTCCTTTTGAAAATGGATGGTTGTAGTAAGTTAAAAAGATAATGGCATCCGCATGTTTTATATATTGGAAAGCAAGTTCTGTATGCCGGCCGTGAAATGAACTCGCACCTGGAGTATCAACAAGAGTAATCCCTTTTCTAGTCAGATCACAATCATAATAAATCGTTACATCCTGAATCATACATGACCGTTCTTCTTTTGCAACAAATGACTCAAGCTCATCTGCCTTGATCCATTTCACTTTTTGATCTTCTTTTTCATAAAATGAGATTCCTTCTAAAAAGGTGTTCAGCCTTCGTTGAACCATTTCATCTTCCGTTCGTTTCATTGCTTGAAGCATCGCTTCGCGCAAACCGGAAAATCGCTCCGCCTTAAGAGAAAGCGGTGCTAGCAATTCATTAATTTCTTCTAAAATTTGCTGCTCATTTTTAAAGACTACTTCCACATCCCCGTGTTTTTTGCCATCTTTAACACCGGTTAATTTATTGATAACAGCGGTTGTTGGAGTTGGCGAGGAAGGGAAAATTTTTTCACCAATCAAGGCATTTAAAAAGCTCGATTTTCCTGCACTAAACGCGCCAAAAATTGCAATTTGAAAGGAGCGGTTCTCAATTTGAGAAAGTTTTTCTTTTAAGCGGTTGGCTGAATGCTCCAGCCCAGTCTCATTTAAAATTTCAATCCCTTTTTGCAGCTTATTTATCATTTGATCTTTCTTCGCCGCTTCATGTTTTCGTTCGGTTTCTTTTTTCTCTATTTTTTTATCTTTTCTTTGCTTTTCATTCGAAATAAGGAATTGAAGAGAATTCCATTCCATGATTTGTTTTTGCAGATGTTCGGCTTTCCATCGCTCGATATCAATATTGTCAACAGTTCCTTGACCATTTAATATGTCGGAAAGCTGTTTAAACTCATTCATAAATTGTTCTTTCTCATCAATCGCTTTAGACATTTGCATCAGTTTGACTGTAAGCTGTTCCCGCTCCTGCTTCATCCGTTCTCTTTCTGTTTGATTCATCTTGTGTAACGCTTTGATCATGTGATCGCGCAAGCTTTGAGCTTCTCGTTTGCACAATTGCTGTACAGCATTTGAAACATCTTTCCCATACTGGAGCACATATTGACCGTTTAATTCAGCCCCTGGTTTGATCACGTCAAGCAGCATATTTTCATCAAATTCGATCGAAAAGCTTAGTATTTGCTGTAAAAGAGAAGGTTGGTCGATATGATGCTTTTCGTAATATTTTTTCGCCATATTGATGATGTGCCATACAATTTGCGATTCCACATTTTTGGCCAGCTCTTCATAAAATTGAATAAGTGCATTTCGTTTTGCCTCTTCTGTTTTCTTTTTTGAGAAAAACAAACCAACTTTAAAATCTTTTTTCTGGGTTTCAATTAATTTTGCCGCTTTTTCCCTTGTATCATAAGGCATAAGATTGGCGTTTCTCAACAAACCATCAAGTTCTTGATCAAATGCTGCTTCAAACTGTTTAATGTCTTCATCTATCAGTTTGAGCTTCTGTTCTATTTCCGACAATTTTTGCTGGCTGTTTTGAAGCAGCTGATCAAGCTGATTCCATTCATCCAATGAGAGATGAAGGCTCTCCGCTTTCTCTTTAGACAAATCCTCCTTCATTTGTTGAAGCAAAATTTTTGCCTGCTCCAATACATTTTTTCGCACTAAATGCTTTTTATTATCGACTAGCCCATTTAACCGCTCCTCTAACTGCTTAAATTCGTTTAAAGGATGCTCAGGCGATTTCGTTGTCGTATAATAAATATTTTCCTTTTCAATTCCGATAGCTGTCAGCGAGGCTTCAATGTTTGTTTTAAACGTTGAAAAAGGTATTTCATCTTCTTGATGCTTATCAATTTGGTTGATGATGACGATGATCGGTTTATTCATCCCCCTCAGCTTTGACAAGAAAGAAAAATTCAGCTCCGACTGAACGTGATGATAATCCGTCACATATACGATGTAATCCGCTAAATGGAGCGCCGATTCTGTTCTTTTGCGATGATCGTCATCCGTCGAATCAATTCCCGGCGAATCTGTTAAAATCAGATGTTCACGAATCGTAAAATAAGGCCGTTGAATAAATACTTTTTCAATTTCATTTTCTTGTTTGCACAGCTTGCTGATCAGCTCATTATCCAAATCGTCTTTCGATTCATACATTTTGCCATTAAACAGATGCACACGGGTCAAACGTTCGCCTTTCGCCAGCATGACGATATTGGAGCTGGTCGGAAGCGGACTCGAAGGCAAAATGGTTCCGTTTGCAAGCTTGTTTAACAGCGATGATTTTCCTGCCGAAAAATGGCCCATAAATGCAATTTGGATTTGATCCTGCATTTCTTTTTCAATTAATTCTTTCCATTTTTGTTTATAGGAAGCTTTGACTTCTTTAGGAAGCTTTTCAAATATTTGAATCAAGCTGCTGATTCGTTCTTGCTCAACTACATTTCCCATACCTCAGGCTCCTTTTCGTCAATTCCTCATGTTGATTTTACCATATTGCCCGTAAATGAAGGCAAAAAAATTATTTTCAGGAGCCTGGACAAGAAAAAACCCGCTTCGCTTCCTCCCAAGCGACTGTTAAAAAGCTCAGTTTTCCCATAAAAAAGAGATTGACTGTTTTTTGCCAATCCCCGCTATGTAATATATGAAAAATTTATTTATGAATTTGAATCGACTCGCTTCAAAACATATCCGATTAAAATGCTATAAATCAAAACCGTACTACCGACAAAAAGCATTGTCATGTCGTCACAGCCTTTCTTGAGAATGATTTTCATCATTAATTAAAGAATAACATGAGTGAAAATCATTTTCAATAGTTTTTTCGAAACGAAGTTTTAAATTTTAAAATTTTACATAAAAAAACCAGCCAAAAATGGCTGGCACAAAATTTATTATTTAGTGATTTCGATTAACAAATCACCTGTTTGAATAGCTTCTCCGCTCTTCACATAAATATCTTTAATAACACCTGCAAACGGAGCTTGAACAGTCGTTTCCATTTTCATTGATTCAGTGATCATTAAATGATCGCCTTTATTTACTTTTTCGCCTTTTTCTACCAAGACTTTAATTACTGTTCCAGGCATAGATGCTCCAATATGTTCAGGGTTTTGCGGATCTGCTTTGACTCTTTGCTGAACAGTTGATTTGATGCTCTCGTCTTTAATGACAACCTCACGCGGCTGGCCGTTTAATTCAAAGTACACGATCCGCGTTCCATCAGGCTGCGGTTGGCCAATGGAAACTAGCTTCACAATCAGCGTTTTTCCTTTTTCAATTTCCACTTCAATTTCTTCGCCTAAACGCATTCCGTAGAAGAATGTCGGTGTATCTAAAACAGAAATGTTTCCATATTGTTCATATGTTTTCAAATATTCCGTGAACACTTTTGGATACAGTGCATAAGCGATCGTCTCGTAAGGCGTCGGCTCACGATGGAGCAGCTGCTCCAGCTCTTCTTTTAATGCTTGGAAATTAACCGGCTCCAATAGCTCACCAGGTCTAACTGTAATCGGCTCACGGCCTTTTAAAATCACGCGCTGGAGCTCTTTCGGAAAGCCTCCGTACGGCTGGCCGAGATATCCGGCAAAAAATTCAATGACTGAATCTGGGAAGTCAAGCGATTCTCCACGCTCATATACGTCTTCTTCCGTTAAATTGTTCTGAACCATAAAGAGCGCCATGTCACCAACAACTTTTGATGACGGAGTTACTTTGACAATATCACCAAACATTTGGTTGACGCGGCTGTACATTTCTTTCACTTCCTCCCAGCGGTCACCCAAACCTACAGCCTTCGCCTGCTGCTGCAAATTGCTGTATTGTCCGCCAGGCATTTCATGTACATAAACTTCTGAATGAGGAGCTTTCATGCCGCTCTCAAAGTCTTGATAATATTTGCGCACTTCTTCCCAATATTGAGACAGCTTTTCCAATGATTGAATGTTAACATTCGGTCTTCTTTCCGAACCTTCAAGCGCATAATATAAAGAATTGGCACTTGGCTGAGAAGTTAAACCGGCCATTGAGCTCAACGCCGTATCTATAATATCGACCCCTGCTTCGATCGCTTTGGCATATGTGTAAATGCCGTTTCCGCTCGTATCATGTGTATGCAAATGAATTGGCAGATCGACCGTTTCTTTTAACACTGAAATAAGCTCATATGCCGCCTGTGGCTTCAACAATCCTGCCATATCTTTAATGCCTAAAATTTGTGCGCCTGATGCTTCCAATTCTTTTGCCATCTGTTTGTAATAATTCAAATCATATTTTCTTCTTGTTGGATCGAGAATATCCCCTGTATAACAGATGGCTGCTTCGGCAATTTTTCCGGTTTTTCGGACAGCATCGATGGCAAGGGTCATCCCTTTTACCCAGTTTAAGCTGTCAAAGATTCTGAACACATCAATGCCTGCTTCCGCTGATCTTTCGACAAATTCTTTAATTACATTATCTGGATAGTTTTTATATCCGACAGCATTCGATGCGCGCAAAAGCATTTGCAGAAGCAAGTTTGGCACATGCTTTCTGACAATTTGAAGTCTTTCCCACGGATCTTCTTTTAAAAAGCGATAGGCAACATCAAACGTTGCTCCTCCCCACATCTCAAGCGAAAACAGGTTTGGAAGCAATCTCGCAGTAGGTTCAGCAATCTTTTTAATGTCATTTGTACGCACGCGAGTTGCCAGCAATGATTGATGAGCATCTCGGAAAGTCGTATCCGTCAACAGCACTTGTTTTTGTTCTTTTACCCATTTAACAAGGCCGTCGACTCCTTCTTTCTCTAAAATTTGTTTCGTTCCTTCTGGAATAGGCTCCGATAATTTTACGTGCGGAATCGGTGGCTCATCAAATACTGGTTTTTTCTTTTTCCCGATGCCTGGAAAACCGTTCACCGTCACATTCCCAATATATGTGAGCATTTTTGTTCCCCGATCTCGTTGTTTCGGGAAAACGAACAGCTCAGGCGACGAATCAATAAAGGACGTATCATATTCTCCAGATAAAAATTTCTCATGTTTAATGACATTTTCCAAAAAAGGAATATTTGTTTTTATTCCGCGAACTCGAAATTCTCTTAAATTTCGAATCATTTTTCTGGCAGCTTGCTCAAACGATAGCGCCCATGTCGATACTTTTACAAGCAATGAATCATAATAAGGTGTAATAACAGCGCCTTGGAAGCTGTTTCCGGTATCCAATCGAACGCCAAAGCCGCCTCCGGAACGATACGCCATAATTTTTCCAGTGTCCGGCATGAAATTGTTCAGCGGATCTTCCGTCGTCACCCTTGCTTGAATAGCATATCCCCATGTTTTAATGTCTTCCTGTCTTGGAATTCCAACTTCCGGGCTGTGAATTGAGTGGCCTTCTGCCACAAGAATTTGTGTTTGAACGATATCTATCCCCGTAATCATTTCAGTAATTGTATGTTCTACTTGAACACGCGGATTTACTTCGATGAAATAAAAGTCATCGCCGGAAACTAAAAATTCCACCGTACCTGCATTGACATAGTTGACATTTTTCATTAACCGTACAGCCGCTTCGCAAATTTTATCCCTTAATTCCTGCTTTAAAGAAACGCTTGGAGCAACTTCCACGACTTTTTGATGACGACGTTGAACAGAACAGTCCCTCTCATAAAGATGAACAATGTTTCCATCGTGGTCACCAATGATTTGCACTTCAATATGCTTCGGATTTTCGATCAGCTTTTCTACATACACTTCGTCGCTGCCGAATGCTGCTTTTGCTTCCGATTTAGCCCGTTCATAAGAATCCTTTACTCCAGCCTTTGAACGGACTATGCGCATTCCCCGGCCTCCGCCGCCAAGAGCAGCTTTAATGATAAACGGATACCCGTATTCTTCACCAAACTGAATCACTTCATCCAAGCTTTTGACTGGACCGTTGCTGCCTGGAATGACTGGAATTCCGGCCTTTTCCGCCTGATGTCTAGCTTTCACTTTATCGCCAAACATATCTAAGTGCTCTGTTCTAGGGCCGATAAAAATGATTCCGGCTTCTTCGCATTTTCTAGCAAATTCGATATTTTCAGATAAAAAACCGTATCCGGGATGAATAGCATCCACGTCATGAGCTTTTGCAATTTCAATGATACCGTCAATATCGAGATATGCTTCGATCGGTTTTTTTCCTTCGCCAACTAAATAAGCTTCATCTGCTTTATATCGATGATAAGAACCTGAATCTTCCCTGGAATAAATTGCAACGGTTCGGATATTCAATTCATTGCAAGCTCGAAATACCCGAATCGCGATTTCTCCACGATTTGCTACTAAGATTTTTTCAATTTTTCTGTTCGTCATATAAATCCCCCTTGCAGTGTATATTAGATTTTCAAGAAAATAAAACTAGAGCAGCATATGGCGGAACGATTACATGCTTGCAATTTCTTTTTCTTTTTTATATTGCTCCCGGTAATTGACAAACATTGAAACATTCACTAACAATCCCATCGATATTAATAGTACTAATAACGATGAGCCTCCATAGCTGACAAACGGCAATGTAACACCAGTGATCGGGATCAGCCCTGTCACTCCTCCCAAGTTGACGGCCGTTTGAATAGCGATCATGCTTGAAACTCCTACAGCAATCAATGTACCAAACGGGTCGGTGCATTTTCTTGCAATATAGAGGCCTTTTAAAACGATAAACGCCAAAAGCGTAAGAACAAATAATACACCGAAAATACCTAGCTCTTCCGCTACAACGGCCATAATAAAATCAGTGTGCGCTTCCGGCAAATATCCGTATTTTTGCACGCTTTCCCCCAGTCCCAGTCCAGTAAGACCTCCGGATCCGATCGCAATATATGAATTGACGAGCTGATAACCTGCTCCGTCTTCATGTTCAAATGGATCCGTATACCCTGTAAAGCGGGAAAGACGTTCTTTACTAAAAATATCATCGGCCTTAAATAAAATGAGCGGACTTAGCAGCAATAAGAAAAATAAAGCAAGCAATACTAACTTTAACATGTTTTTGATGCCCATACCTGAACATAAAATAATAGACAAGGCTATCATTCCAATAATGAATGATGTCCCAATGTCAGGCTGAAGCATAACAAAAACGCAAATCAATACGGTAAAGATTACCGGAGGCAATGCTCCCTTTCCGAAGTGCCATATGTACGATTGCTTTTTTTCGTATACAGCTGATAAATAAATAATGGCGGAAAGCTTGACAAATTCTCCCGGCTGAATGGCTCTTCCGGCAACTTTAAACCAGCTTTGCGCACCGCCGGCAACATGTCCAAAAATAAATAACAGCCCGAGAACAGCAATCGATCCAAAAAACAAAATTCTTATAAATTTTCCGTTCAGCAGAGCGCGGTACGGAAAAAACATCATAACTAGAAAGGCTATCGTTGCAAGCAGGAGCGAGGACAATTGCTTGCGAAAAAAATAATCGCTTTCCGTATAATACCTCGTGACTGCCATGATCATACTTGAACTGTACACCATGACCAAGCCGAAACCGCATAATAAGAAAACTGCTAAAATAAGCGAATAATCATATGATTTTAAAATTCGTTTCAACATGTTCATCTTCCTTACGACTTGCTGCTCTTCTTGTTGCAAAATAAATACACAGTCATTGTTTTCATAAGTGTAAAGAAAATTTATTTTCTATTATACTTTGAACAATTCATTTTCTCAATGGCAAAATAAAAATTACGAAGGAACACCTATTGTGGAAGGTCGATATGAGAAATGGAAAAGATAAAATAAAAGCCCAAACCTTTTTTTTACCGGTTTGAGCAAGCTTTTTATTTTCGTACAAATGCCTCGTGCAGAGCTGACAGCTCACGCTCAAGCTCATCAAGCAGAGCTTTTCCCTCGCGTTCTTCAATCAGTCCTAGTCTGACAGCAAAGTCAATTTCCCGAGATAATCCGAACATTTGCGTATCTAAAACCTCTTCATAAAGAGGACATTGAGGCATTGTCAAATTGTCCATTTGTACTTTAATCAATTTCATGATTTTATCTGCATCCGCCTTTAAAAGCGAAAGAGCCTTTTCCCGGTGACTAAGAACCATTTCAAATGATGCCATCTGAATCCCTCCGTTCCCCATTAAGGAATCCCTATTCTATCTATTAATATTAAATGTTATAAAGGAAAATTGCAAGGAAACACGCACCCTCCTTCCCTAATAATTTTAAAGTTGTTCATATATATGTATGAACCTTCCAAAAAAATGCTAGAAGAATTTGTCTGATTGATTTGCCGCGTCTGGACTCAGCCGCCTGACTGTCGCCTTTTTGAACTGAAATGGACAACGGAATGTGACAAAATCCATAAAAGCGCTTATACTTTAACGTGGAGGGATGCTCATGAGCGATATTATTCAAATAAAAGGGAATGTAAAATTTCCAATTACTTTGGACCCAGGTGTTTGGATCTTTGATGACCGCCGCATTGATTTAAATACATATTTTGATCAAGGCCGCAAAGAGGAAAACATAGAAGAGGACTATGTGAAAAAAACAGCAAATCAATGGCAACGGGAGATTCAGGAGGGAGCTGTATTTCCGCCTACTTTAAAAACGGAACAAAAATTTGAAAAAGAAAAGGTGCTTACCGGGACTTTTGGCATGCCGCTTAAACCGTTTTTATCAAATGCTGAACCGTTAACGAACGCCAAAACGGTCGTTTTTGAAACCGAAAACGGCGAAGTCGAAATGCCGATTGAAAAAGCAGAAGAATGCATTTTGGCATTTAGCAAGGAAGGAAAACCGCTAAAAGAAGACGGCCCTGTCCACATCATTTACGGAGATGGCTCGAACCGCAATGATCCAATTAAAAAGGTGAGAGCAATAATCGTAAAATAATTTTTTGGGGTGTCTAATAAGTCGTTTTTACGGCTTATTGACGCCCCCATTAATGTTTTAGAAACGTTGATATATCGGTGTTTATGATTTTTTGTTTTCAATGGCGATTTGACTTTCTGGACAGTCCCTTTTTTTCCATCGCTCACAATTTGAGTAGAATCGCAAATGTTAGCGCAAAAAATCTTTTTGGATGCTGCAAAGAGCCTAAGATAAATCAGCTTCTGCAAAGCTCACACTTTTATCTCTGACCCCTGAGGCTTTTGAAACTACAACATCTCACTTTTTCATAACAAATCTGCTGCTATTTGCGCCAATTGGGATCGTTCGCCTTTCAGTAATTTTACATGTCCCGCAATTGCTTGATCTTTAAATTTTTCCACTACATAGGTCAACCCATTGTTATATTCGTCTAAATAAGGATGATCAATTTGTCCTGGATCCCCCATCAACACAATTTTGCTTTTTTCGCCAACTCTTGTTAAAATCGTCTTCACTTCATGTTTCGTCAAATTTTGCGCTTCATCGATGATGATAAATTGTTCCGGGATGCTCCTGCCGCGAATATAAGTCAGCGCCTCCACCTCGATCGAATTCATACCTGCTAAAATCGCATCAAGCTCGCCAGCTTTTTTCGTATTAAATAAATATTCTAAATTATCCCATATCGGCTGCATCCAAGGCCTCAGTTTTTCTTCTTTTTCTCCCGGCAAAAAACCGATATCTTTTCCCATTGGAACAATTGGTCTGGCGACAAGAAGCTTTTTATATGATTCCATGTCTTCTGTTTGCATCAGCCCGGCCGCTAAAGCCAAAAGCGTTTTTCCTGTACCTGCTTTGCCGATCAAAGTCACGAGCTGAATATCGTGTCTCATTAATAGTTCGAATGCCATCGTTTGTTGAACATTTCTCGGCTGAATTCCCCAAACATGGTCATGCTGAAAAACAAGCTTTTTCAATCTTTTCCCTGTTTTATCGACAATCCCAATGGCAGATGATTTGCCTCCTAAAGCATCCTTCAGCAAAATAAATTGATTCGGATAAAAAGGATGATTGGTTATTTCCGACAGCAGCAGCTCATTTTTCTCATAAAATCGGTTTAAGTTTTCCATACTTATGTAAAGGTCAAGAAACCCTGTATAGATATGGTCAATTTCTACTACACGATCGCTCAGAAAATCTTCAGTATGAAGTCCAATCGCATCTGCCTTCACTCTCACTAAAGCATCTTTGCTGACTAAAATTACCGATTTTCCATCTTTCTTTGATTGCTCTTCCAATGATAAATTTTTGGCTACTGCCAAAATTCGGTTATCATTTGTTTTTTCCACGAAAATCTCCTGCAGATCATGAAACGAACGATGATTTAATTCAATTCTTAAAGATCCGCCGTTTGGCAGAGGAATTTTTTCGTGCAATTTCCCTTGTTCCCTCAACTGATCAATGATTTTTGAAACTTGGCGCGCATTTCGTCCAACTTCATCCATATATCTTTTTTTGGAATCCACCTCTTCAAGAACAACGGCAGGTATTACAACTTCGTGCTCATCAAAGGAAAAAATGGAATTCGGATCCTGCAACAAAACATTCGTATCCAGCACATATATCTTGCCCAATCTTTCTTCCTCCCTCATCCGAAATTATTGGAGGCTTCCTTAGCTAAAATATATGTCTTTATGAATAAAGATAGAAGGTTTATTAAACAATAAATAAAGAAAGATGCTGCCTAAGCCGATGTCTTCTACAATCCAGTCGGGAGTTAACTCCGAAAGATTCAGGCTTCTTTATAAGTTTTGTAACTAGAACCAATGTTATTCGTCAAAGACGGAAGCACGAAATAAGTAATGGATTACTTTACACCTTACTTGTAAGAAAAGGAGTGATAGCATGCGCAGCTTTTTGATGTTTATTTTGCTTGTCGGCTTTATTTTAAACGGTTGTTCCACAAACGAAAATGCACGAGAGGAAAATCGTGGTGAAAACTATTCAAGAACAATTACTGTCAAAGATTCCGTGCGGGAAAATGTTGATCGCAAATCCGGCCAGGAAATCGCCCGCCGCTTGGCAAAAATAGCCGAAAATGTTCCAGATGTAAATGATGCAACTGCAGTTGTTCTTGGAAATTATGCAGTCGTCGGAATTGATGTCGACAAAAAGCTGGATCGTTCAAAAGTTGAATCGATTAAGTATTCCGTTGCAGAATCATTAAAAAACGATCCTTACGGGGCTTATGCTGTAGTTATTGCCGATCCAGACACAAATGAACGAATCCGCCAAATTGGAGAGGAAATTCAAAACGGCCGGCCCATTGGCGGCATTCTAGATGAGCTCGCTCAAATTGTCGGAAGATTGATGCCGGATCTTCCTGGTGACGCGACAGACAATCAACAAAAGCAGCCGATGAATGAAAAAGATCAGCTTCCGAAGTCAAAAAATCAAGAGCTGAATAAAGAACAGCGTGATCAATCAAACCAAAAACAACAATAAAGACATTAAAACGCTTAAGTCCGAAGCTTAAGCGTTTTTCATTGCTTTCAACACCTTTTAGTCAAAATCCGATGATATTTTGTCATATTTAATAAAATAACAACTCATAAAACATTGTTTCACTATCGACCTGCTCGGCTGAAGATCAGTATGTCTATTCATTTTAATAATAGCTTGACTATCGCCGGATGATTCACGATCCCAAGTCGGAACGGAAATGCAAATGGCTCTGGTTTGGATAAAGAGTATTGACCTGTCTCACAATGTTTTTTGCAATGCTCGAAAGTGGCTCAATAGCTTATTTTTCTGTCTTTTCTTATAGAAATTGTATTGTGTGTAAGTCCTATAAAGCCGCTGCTGGCTTGATTCTTTTGCAAAGTTGCAAAAGAAATTGTGTGAGCGGAAGCAAAACGTGATATACTATGCGAGAGGCGAGTGAGTATAGAGGCGTGTTGTCTGAAAGCAATCCAAACTATCATCGAAGCCTTTTGATGCTGAGACGAACAACGTTGTACAAAGCTTAAAAATTTGATTAGAAAGTGTGAGAAGCAAGATGAAAGTCAAATGTGTTTTATGCGATAAAATCGAAACAATTGATGACGAATCATTGAAGGCAAAACAGCTGAGGAATAGACCGATTCATACATATATGTGCAATACTTGCTATAATCGAATTACGGAAAAAACAAACAAAAGACTATCAACCGGAAAGTTCCGTTTGTACCGCGAAAGAAAAAGGAATGAGCTTTTTTGAGAACAGAAAAATACTCAGAAAAAAGTTAAACAGATGAAGGTGGTGCGCACTGGCACATACCGACATCTGTTTTTATTTTCTTTAAAGCTATGTGTTGTTTTCATTTTTTTTCGAATAGTAAAGCCGAATTTTATATATGCTTAAAATAAGGACAGCGACTACCAATCCTTCTGCAATCGGCAGAAAAATTGCCAAAAACGTCAGCACCGTACAGCCCAAAGCGAGAAATAAATAGATTATAGCAGACTTTAAAATCGGGAGCTTCTTAGCAAATCCCAGTTTATATACAATAATTGATAAAATCAGAATGGTAATATACAAATACCACATTCCGACATCATGCTGCTCATGAACACGGAAAAGACGCGCAAAAAAAGACAGCCTTTCAATTACTTGTTCTTCTGTCACTACGTCCCTCCCCCTTTCACTCATTAGCTTTGATTTGACAGTTTTTTCTTTTTCGCTGCTTTTTCCCTCTCGTTTTTATCCAAGATTTTCTTTCTTAAACGAATCGATTGAGGCGTGACTTCACAATATTCATCATCATTTAAATATTCAAGTGCTTCTTCCAACGACATAATCCGAGCTTTTTTCATTCCGACCGTTTGTTCTTTCGTCGAAGAACGGATATTTGTTTGTTGTTTTACTTTACATATATTTACAACAAGGTCATTTTCACGATTATGTTCACCTACGATCATCCCAGCGTACACGTCTGTTCCGGGTTCAACGAAAATCGTTCCGCGATCTTCGACCTGTTGAATGCCATAAGAGGTAGCTTTTCCAGTTTCCATTGAAACAAGAACCCCTTGACGCCTTCCGCCAACTTGTCCTTTTTGCATAGGCTGATACGAGTCAAACGAATGGTTTATGATGCCGTATCCTCTTGTTAAAGACATAAATTCGGTCGTGTAGCCGATTAATCCGCGCGATGGCACCATAAAAATCAAGCGGACTTGTCCATTTCCGTTATTGATCATGTCGACCATTTCCCCTTTGCGCGCGCCCAATGATTCCATGACAGGACCTGTGTATTCCTCTGGAACGTCCACCTGCACCCGTTCAACCGGTTCGCAAAGTACTCCATCGATTTCTTTTACAATTACTTCAGGCTTCGAAACTTGCAGCTCATACCCTTCCCTGCGCATGTTTTCAATTAAAATGGATAAATGAAGCTCGCCTCGCCCTGATACTATCCATTTATCCGGGGAATCCGTCGGCTCCACTCTTAGCGAAACATCTGTTTGCAGTTGTTCATGCAGCCTTTCTTCGATTTTTCTCGCCGTCACATATTTTCCTTCTCTGCCTGCGAAAGGACTGTTGTTAACTAAAAACGTCATTTGCAGCGTCGGTTCATCAATCCGAAGAACAGGTAGCGCCTCTTGATGATCAACTGGACAAACCGTTTCCCCGACATTAATGTCTTCCATTCCAGAAACAGCGACAAGATCACCAGCTTTTGCCTGTTCAATTTCCAATCGTTTTAATCCTTTAAATCCAAACATTTTCGTAACACGGAAATGCTTCACACTTCCGTCAAGCTTCATTAATGCGACTTGTTGTCCGACTTTCATCTCTCCGCGAAAAATGCGGCCGATGCCGATCCGCCCAACATAGTCGTTGTAATCCAGCAGCGCCACCTGGAATTGAAGGGGTTCTGAGCTGTTATCAACAGGTGCAGGAATATGTTCGATAATCGCATCAAATAGAGCTTCCATATTTTCATCCTGTTTAGTTGGATCTGTGCTTGCCGTTCCGTTGATGGCCGAAGCATAAATAACCGGAAATTCTAATTGATCATCGTTTGCATCAAGCTCAATAAACAGCTCAAGCACTTCATCGACAACTTCTTCAGGCCGGGCAAACTCTCTGTCAATTTTGTTCACGACGACAATCGGTGTTAAGTTTTGTTCCAACGCTTTTTTCAAAACAAATCTTGTCTGCGGCATGCAGCCCTCATAGGCGTCGACAACTAGCAGCACGCCATCGACCATTTTCATAATTCGTTCTACTTCTCCGCCAAAGTCGGCATGACCAGGCGTATCTAAAATATTAATGGTCGTTCCTTTATATTCAATCGCCGTATTTTTGGCTAAGATGGTGATTCCGCGCTCGCGCTCCAAGTCATTGGAATCTAATGCGCGCTCCGCCACTTGTTCATTTTCCCTGAACGTTCCTGATTGGCGAAGCAATTGGTCAACCAATGTTGTTTTCCCATGGTCTACGTGCGCGATAATAGCAATATTGCGTAAGTCGTTTCTAACTTTCACACTGTCATCTCCTATTTGCTAAACTGAACCTAGGCTATTATACCATAAATACTGTGGAAACGTTGAACGTTTTTCGATAAACTAAAGATGGAAAGAGGCTTAAAGGCTATTAATGGTTTTCGTCTTGGATTGATGAAAGGAGGATGGGAATGGGCAACGGAAAATGGATATTTTGGGTTCTCGCCACCATTGCGGCGCTGCTTATTGTGTTGGTCGGCTTTGCAATAGGGGCTGGCAGCCTGTTGGGAGTAGTTGTTAGCATCATTGGAATTATTATAGTATTTGGACTCGGCTTTACCCAAAAAAAGAAAATGCGAGAGAGAGGATTATTATAAAGAATTTACATCTTGGCATCGGCCATTTTATACTTTCAAACGGTTTATGATACATAGATCGTCCCCTCTACTGATAGAGGGGCTTTATTACATGGCATTAGTTTCTTTCAAACCTACAAAGACCCATCTTTTGTTTCACAATATGTTCGGTTTTAGCTAAAACTCATTTACAATAGCCTTTTTCAAAAGACCAGCCAGAAATGGAATGGATAAAAAAAAGTTCCATTTTATGTAAATTTTTAAACAACCCGATTTTTAGCCCTATTTACAAAACGTTGATTGCTACAACATTTCATTGCTCCACACTTGTTCCATTTTTCTCGCCTGCCATCACGATGTGAAGTTTGCCGAACGATACCAATTCTTTCATATTTTTATAAGAGACTTTTTATACTGCTTTCTTCATGCTTGTTTTTTAGCAAGCTATGATGATCTATAAGCTGTCAACAGCATTTGCAGCTTTATATTTTCCCTTTAATATACTCCTCGATAATTTGTTGATGAATGGTTTGGTTAGCGGTGAAAATGCTTTGCTTTTTAAGCAAATCGACTGGTTTTCCGTCAAGCGTTGTCGTAACCCCGCCTACTTCGTCGACAAGGATTAAACCTGCCGCAAAATCCCAAGGAGCAAGTCTCATTGTAATATAGCCGTCCAGCTTGCCTGCAGCTACATAGGCAAATTCAAGAGCGGCTGAACCAAATGATCTCGTTCCTCTTAAACGTTTGACAAGCGGACTTAATATTGCTGGGTCAATTCGTCTGTTTTCCACCAGCCATGATGCATTCAAGCCGATGATGGATTCTTCTATTGTTTTCTTTTGTAACGGCGGAAGCTCCGTTTTGTTTAAATAGGCGCCGTTCCCCCTTATCGCATGGTACATTTCATCTCTGACGACATCATAAATCAGTCCTATTTGACCGACACCATCCGCAAAAACAGCAACCGAAATGCAGAAATTCCGCTTTTGATGTACAAAATTCATTGTTCCGTCAATCGGATCAATTATCCAAACGATACCGTCCAATGATTTCAATTCATGACCGGAACCTTCTTCTCCTAAAATGCTGTGTTCCGGAAACGTTTTGCGAATATTTTCCCAAAAGAAATGCTCTACTTCCCGGTCAATATTCGTCACTAAATCGTTTGGACTTGATTTCGCTTCAACGACCAGCTTTTGTTGAAATGATTGGCGAATTCTTTCACCAGCCTCATAAATCCATTGCTTTGCTTTTTGATCTATTTCATGCCAGTTCATCTATCTTACCCACTTTCTATTCAATCACCTTTTTTAGCATACTGTAAAGAAATGGAGAAAATCAAGTTTTTCACCTTTATCATTGCAATATTTCACCCACATTATTTTTCTTTCTCTGTCGGTTTGTGCTACAATGTGGACAAACAACACAAGGAGGATTTTTATGGATTTTGTGCCATTTGTGAAGGAAGATTTTGAAGTTTTTCAAATAGACGGTTTAGAAGCGAGAATGGATGAGCTAAAAAAACGGGTGCGCCCAAAACTTGAAGCGCTGGGACAGCATTTTGCACCTACTTTGTCTGCTTTGACGGGAGATGAAATATTTTATCATGTAGCAAAACATGCCCGCCGTACCGTTCATCCTCCCAATGACACATGGGTTGCATTTGCAAACAGTAAACGGGGTTATAAGAAGCTCCCTCATTTTCAAATCGGATTATGGAGCACACACGTCTTTGTTTGGTTTGCCATTATTTATGAATCCCCTGTGAAAGAAGAAATCGGAAAACAATTTTTACAGAATTGGCAGCAAATTCGAAAGCAAATTCCTGAAGATTATTTCTGGTCAGCCGATCATACAAAACCGGATGCGGAAAAACAAAAAAATTTATCTGACGAAGATTTTCAACGAATTTTTCAACGTCTGCAATCGGTGAAAAAAGCAGAAATGTTATGCGGCATCAACCTTCCAAAAAATGAAGTTCTCTCCATGAGCAGGGAGCAATTTTTGGAAAAGGTTGACGAGACGTTTAAAACGTTAATGCCGCTTTATCAAATCACACAAAAAAGCACTGTTTAAAAATGGTCAGGATGCGCTGCATCGCTGACCATTATTTCTTTTGAAAACAATTAAGCAATGCTGGACCATTTCCGCCTTATCTCTTTCGCCTGTTCAATGATTTCGTCAAACAGTTCCGCAACAGACGGAATATTTTTTACCAGCCCTATAGATTGACCGGCCCATGCGTATCCTTCCTCGATTTTGCCTTCATAAATATATTTTTTGTTCGCTTCTCCACTAATGAAATCTTTTAGCGACTCATAATCTCCTCTTTCTCTTTCAATTTCCAAAATTTTTTCGGTCCAATTATTTCGAAGCGCCCGACCTGGTGCCCCTAACGACCTTTTAATAATGACGGTATCAAGTTCAGTACCGTTGACAATTGCTTCTTTATATAACGGGTGTGCATGAACGCATTCCTTCGTTGCAATAAAACGAGTTCCCATTTCAATCCCTTCAGCTCCAAGAGCCAATGCTGCCATTAGTCCCCTCCCGTCCGCAATGCCTCCAGAAGCAATCACCGGTATGGAGACAGCTTCCACTACTTGTGGAATTAATACGAAATTGCCGATATCGTCTTTTCCTAAATGACCGCCGCCTTCCTGTCCGACGACCATCACTGCATCTGCTCCAAGCTCTTCCGCTTTCTCCGCTTGTCTTCTTGCCGCAACGAGAACTAGTTTTTTTACATCGACACCTTTTAATTGGTCAAAAAGCGGAGCCGGGTTCCCGCCAGTGATGGAAATGACCGGCACTTTTTCTTCAATCGCCACATCAAGCATATCGGAAAATGGACGGCCATGCTGACCGATGGCGAAGTTCACTCCAAACGGCTTATCCGTTTTTTGTTTCACCTTCCGTATTTCCTCTCGAAGCGCAGCTGGATTCGGAAGAGACATAGCCGTGATCTGACCGAGCCCTCCTGCATTGCTTACTGCACTTGCTAATTCTGAATACGCTAAATAAGCAAGTCCCCCTTGAATGATCGGATATTTAATCCCTAGCAGTTCGGTAATTTTTGTTGAAAATACCATGTTTACCCCTCCCCATTTCGTATTATTCTTTTTCCACGCATTAAATTCCTTCTTTATAAAAACGTAGCTCAAACAAAGAGAAGCACAAAGATATTAAAAACCATATTTAATGCCTTTTGCAGGTTTTAAAGGAAAGTGCTATAATTTCATTTGTTTTTAATTTTGGGGAACCTTTAAAAAGTAGGTGAAAAGGAAAATTGTCACAGCATGATACACCATTGTTTACAGGTCTTTTAGAACATATTCAAAAAAATCCAATTCAATTTCACATTCCCGGCCATAAAAAAGGAGCCGGAATGGAGCCAAAATTCCGAGAATTTATCGGACATAATGCTCTCGCGATGGACTTAATTAATATCGGTCCTTTGGATGATCTTCATTCGCCAAAAGGAATTATTAAAGAAGCACAAAAATTGGCTGCTGAAGCTTTCGGGGCCGATCACACCTTTTTCTCGGTACAAGGTACGAGCGGAGCCATTATGACAATGGTCCTGTCGGTTTGCGGACCTGGAGATAAAATTATTGTTCCAAGAAATGTTCATAAATCGGTCATGTCAGCAATCATTTTTTCAGGGGCTTCCCCCGTTTTTATACATCCTGAAGTGGATAAAAACCTCGGCATTTCTCACGGAATAACGACAGAATCAGTTGAAAAAGCTCTTCAGCAATATCCTGATGCAAAAGGGCTTTTAGTCATTAATCCAACGTATTTCGGAATCTCAGCTGATTTAAAACAAATCGTAAATATTGCTCATTCATATAATGTCCCTGTTCTTGTAGACGAAGCGCACGGCGTCCACATTCATTTTCATGACAAGCTGCCATTATCCGCCATGCAGGCAGGGGCAGATATGGCGGCAACTAGCGTTCATAAGCTGGGAGGATCGATGACGCAAAGCTCTATTTTAAATGTTCGGGAAGGTCTTGTGTCTCCTGACCGTGTTCAATCGATTTTAAGCATGCTGACTACGACATCGACATCCTATTTGCTTCTTGCATCACTGGATGCAGCTCGAAAGCAGCTGGCAACGAAGGGCTATGAATTATTAGAGCAAACGATTCAATTGGCGAATCAGACAAGATACGAAATTAACAAAATTGATCATCTATATTGTGTAGGAGAAGAAATTTTGGGAACGAATGCAACGTATGATTATGATCCGACAAAATTAATTATTTCTGTGAAAGAACTAGGCATAACGGGATATGATGCAGAGCTGTGGTTAAGAGAACAATACAACATTGAAGTGGAGCTTTCCGATCTGTACAATCTGCTCTGTCTGATCACGCCCGGTGATACAGAATATGAAACATCACTTTTAATAAAAGCGCTTCGTGCTTTGTCAAAAGAATTTTCCCATCAGGCAAACAAGCAAGCGGAAGTCTCTGTCCTTCTGCCCGATATTCCTGTTTTGGCGCTGACACCTAGAGATGCTTTTTATGCAGAGACGGAAATGGTGCCTTTTGAACAATCTGTCGGACGCATTATTGCAGAATTTGTCATGGTGTACCCACCGGGCATACCGATTTTCATACCAGGAGAAATCATCACTAAAGAAAATTTACATTACATCCGAAAAAATTTAGATGCCGGCCTGCCTGTTCAAGGTACAGAAGATCCAACTCTTTCCTACATTCGCGTTATTAAAGAGCATAAACCGATTAAATGAGAAATCGCTGAAGAAGCTTTATAAATCCATACATTCGAGGACAAGTCGAAAAACGGATGAAACCAAATTTTGCTGAAGATCGATCATAAAATAATTTTGCTGCGGTAATGGCTAAAACCATTACCGTATTTAATTTATAATAATATTCAATTCTTTTAAAAGGAGCGACAACAATGAAAGAATATCAATTTCCCGTTCCGCCTATTTTTATTTTACTAATTGGTGTTATTTCTATTTCATTTTCTTCTATTTTTGTTAAATGGTCTGATGCGCCTGCATCTATATTAGGAATGTATAGACTGCTTTTTACGGTGATCGTTATGCTGCCGTTTCTCCCTTGGAAGAAAATCAAAACAGGAGCTATTAACATTCAATGGAAGGATTGGATTCAACTACTTTTATCTGGAATCTTCCTAGGTTTTCATTTCTTATTTTGGATGGATTCCCTTAGATATACAACAGTAGCAAGTTCAATGATTATAACTACATTAGAGCCTGTATTTGTTATGATAGGAGCTTATTTTATTTTTAAAGAGAGAACAAACCTTATTGGGATTGTGAGTATTTTTATAGCTGTTAGCGGTTCAATCATTATTGCATGGGGAGATATTAATCTTTCTACAAAAGCATTATATGGAGATTTCCTTTCATTAGCAGGAACGTTAGCAGTAGCCATTCATATGCTTTTTGGACAAGTATTATGCAAAAAAATTCCAACATCAATATATAGTTTTTGCGTGTTCTTTATAGGTGGATTTGTATTATTGATTTACAATCTTAGTTACGAGATCCCGCTGATTCATTATTCAGTTCATGATTGGGGCATATTTGTACTTCTAGCACTAGTCCCCAATATTTTTGGTCACGCATTATTTAATTGGCTTTTAAAATATTTGGATGCTACGACAATTTCAATGAGTATTTTAGGTGAACCAATAGGGGCAATTATATTAGCATACTTATTTTTAGGAGAAGCTACATCTATTTCCCAAATGATTGGCGGAGCGTTATCTTTAATTGGAGTCAGTATGTTTTTGAAAAATAAAGGACTTTCAAATAAGGAATTGACTACGAATGCTTCTGTAAAAAGTGCTAATACATAACTAAAAAATGGACGACGGCCTTCCTGCTTCGTAGGGAAGGTCTTTCATTAAAAAAACAGTTAATAGATGTAATGAAATATTTTTTGATAAACAAACGGTAAAACGGAAGCAATAATTAAACCTGTAACAATTGAAGATATGGTGAAGATGATGAACTCCCGAAGCGTTATTTCTTTCCTCTTAAAAGCGATGATGAATACCCTTATCATAGAAAAGACAGTAATAAATATAATAATTGCCGAAAAGACGCTTGCTGCCATTACCTCCATTGTAAAGCTCCTTTCACAAAAGTCCTTTAGCTACATTTTACCGCCTAATGAATGGAATAGACACCACTTTTTATACTTTTATTGAAAAGACATCGATAACAAACTTCGCTATATCGAATTGCTGCCAGTTCCAATATTGGCTGCGAAATTTGTCGTAAATCCAATAAATTTTTCATCCAACCTTTTATGCACAAGTGACATTTGGTATATGTTTCATCAATCTTTACAAACCGCACCGCTGTCGTTTTAACACTTAAAAACCGCAATGACCGTACTTACTGAAAAAGACAAAGGTGAATTGATAAAAAATGAATTCAAACGATGTTTTTCTGTCTTAGCTCTCAATCACAATCCTGCAAGCATCCATTCCATTAAGATCACCAGCATTTGCTTTACATAAAAAAAAGCTGCCTTAAAGACAGCCCATTTATCTTAAACCCCTTTGTTACACGTGTTATTCAATATGTTATTGATGATTGCTTTTTTTACGATTCTTTTCTGTACAGCAATTGTTGCATTTACCATACAATACCGTAACTTTTTCATCATCAAAGAAATGAATTGTTGAATTGCAGTCTTGACAGACAATTGTTCCCATCCTGTATTCCCCTTTTCCATATAGCGTCATAAAGAATAAAGTGGAGACAAAATGACCTGATAGTTATATATTAATATGTCACATTATATTCGTCAAGCAGAAAATTGTATAACACATTTATTTTTTTATGCATTAAAAAATATGTAAATTGATTTTATCCGCTACAATTAAAGTTTTGTACATTTTATATGGGGATGGGGACATTTTTTTGGTTCAAAGTAGCTTTCAAATGACCTTTATCTTTATGATCATTAGCATTACATGATGCTGAGTATGATCCATTACGTGCATCTAAAGTCTACAACCCAACAACTCAAACATTCGCTCTAGATATCATACTTCTCGTACACGATTTGAATTTTTTAATTTGTTTAAATAATATTTTATTTTTGTAACATTTGCATAACATTCAAAAGTGACGGAATTAAATATGTTAAAATGGCGTTAAGAAAAAATGAACACATTTTACCAGTTTTCTTTAAACGAAAGAGGTAGGACAATGGTGAAATTTATTGCATATACCTATACCGTTGCCGTACTGCTTCTATTGTCATCTTGTATTGCTGATCCGAAAGACGATCACTCGATTTCAAGCTCCGACAAAAAACAAATTCTTTTTTTTACCGACCAAAAAATGATGGAAAAAGAATCAATTTACTACGATGCTTTATTAGATTTAAAAAAACAATTTCCAGAGGAAATGGACAATATGATGATCTACCAAGCTGATAACCCTGAATCTAAGCGGTTTAATATTAAAACATATCCTTCCATTATCGTGATGGATCATGACGGCATCATTTTGCATATTAAAGGATCAGTTTCAACAAAAGATGAAATTGTAGAGCCGGTCTCAGAAGTGCTTTCCGAATAATGAGAATGTCGGTTTGAGGTAATTAAGCGCTGAGAAGATTCTTTAGTTAAATAGGATTTGTGCTCAAAATCTCTGCACAACATATTTTTGTGAAAAAACTTTCACAACAGTGAGAGAATTGTTCCATCATTTATTTTTCATCATAAAAAGGGGTTGTCCAAAAAGTCAAATCCCCATTGAAAACAAATAATCATAAACACCGATATATCAACGTTATTAAACATTAAAAGGGGCAGTCAATAAGCCGAAAAAACGACTTATTAGACTGCCCCCTTTGGGCTGCATTACTTATTTATAATATGAATCGGTGTTCCAAGTGCAAGTTCGGCAGCTTCCATTGCAATTTCTCCTAATGTCGGGTGGCCATGAATTGTCAAGGCAATATCTTCTGCCGTCATGCCTGCTTCGATCGCAAGTCCAAGTTCAGCAATCATATCTGATGCGCTGACACCTGCGATTTGAGCCCCAATAACAAGGCCGTCTTCTTTTCGTGTAATCAATTTTACAAATCCATCGGTTGCATTTAATGACAATGCGCGGCCGTTTGCTGCAAATGGAAACTTAGCTGCCACAATGTCAATTCCTTCGTCTTTAGCCTGTTGTTCCGTATATCCGACAGAAGCCAACTCAGGTTCTGAGAAGACAATGACAGGAATTCCGTTATAATCGATTTCAGAAGGTTTTCCAGAAATCGCTTCTGCAGCAATTTTCCCTTCATATGAAGCTTTATGAGCAAGTGAAGGTCCTGGAACGATGTCGCCGATAGCATAAATATTTGAAATATTTGTCCGGCACTGTTTGTCAATTTTAATGTAGCCTTTTTCATCGATTTCTACTCCGACTTGTTCGAGACCAAGTTCATCAGTGTTTGGTTTGCGTCCTACTGTAACTAAACAATAGTCCGCTTCCACTACTTGCTCTTTTCCTTTCGCTTCAAATGTCACTTTTACTCCGTCTTTTGTTTCTTCAACACCTTTTGCAAGTGCGCTAGTATGAATTTCGACATTTCCTTTTTTCTTCAACGCTCTTTTTACAAGAGCTGTCATTTGTTTTTCAAATCCTGGAAGAATTTCTTTGTCTCCTTCAATAATCACAATTTCAGTGCCGAAATTCGCATAAGCAGTTCCAAGCTCTATGCCAATGACTCCCCCGCCAATGATAACCATTTTTTTCGGAACTTCTTGCAGGGACAACGCTCCTGTTGAGTCAATGACTCGCTCAGAAAATTTAATGCTTGGAATTTCAATTGGACGGGAGCCAGTTGCAATGATTGCATTTTTAAATTTATACGTTTGAGCTGAATTCTCGTTTATGATTCTGACGGTGTTGCGATCAACAAAATATGCTTCGCCTTTTACAATTTCAACTTTATTTCCTTTTAAAAGGCCTTCAACACCGCCTGTAAGTTTTTTGACGACACTTTCTTTCCAAGCTTGCACTTTAGAAAAGTCTAGTGTTACATTTTCAGCTTTTATTCCTATATCTTCTGATTCTTTAGCCTCTACATAACGGTGTCCTGCACTAATTAATGCTTTAGAAGGAATACATCCAACATTGAGGCAGACGCCGCCAAGAGATCCTTTTTCAACGATCGTAACTTTTTGCCCTAATTGCGCAGCTCTTATTGCAGCCACATAGCCGCCGGGACCAGCTCCTATGACGAGAGTGTCAGTTTCAATCGGGAAATCTCCTACTACCATTTATTACGCCTCCATTAGTAATAATTGGGGATCATGCAATAAACGCTTAATATGGTTAAGCGCATTTTGTGCAGTTGCACCGTCGATCATTCGATGGTCAAAGCTTAAAGACAGCGCTAAAACAGGGGCTGCAACGATTTCTCCGTTTTTCACAACCGGTTTTTCAGAAATGCGTCCGAGACCTAGAATGGCTACTTCTGGATGATTAATGACAGGAGTAAACCATTGGCCGCCAGCGGAACCGATATTGGTTATCGTGCATGATGCGCCTTTCATTTCATTTGGAGTAAGTTTGCCCTCACGCGCTTTTGTTGCCAATTCATTAATTTCTGCAGAGATTTCAAAAATCGATTTTCGATCTGCATGTTTGACAACAGGAACTAAAAGTCCTTTTTCCGTATCAGCTGCAATTCCGATATTGTAATAGTGCTTATGAATAACTTCTTCTGTTTCATCATCAAACGACGTGTTTAATACTGGATATTTTTTCAGTGCCGATGTTAAAGCTTTGACAACATAAGGCAAATATGTAAGCTTAATGCCTTGTTCTGCCGCAATAGCTTTAAATTTCTTCCGATGTGCAACAAGCTCTGTTACATCGACTTCATCCATTAATGTTACATGTGGCGCAGTTTGCTTCGATTTAACCATCGCTTTTGCAATTGCTTTTCGAATACCGCTGATTTTCTCGCGGGTTTCTGGGAATTCTCCTTCAAGGACAACCGGAGCCGGCGCTGCTTTTTCTCCTGCCGATACGCCTGTTGCAGCTTCTTTTTCCACGTTTTCAACAGGTTTTGCTTCTTCTTGTCCACCTTTCAGATAAGCATCAATATCTTCCTTCAATATGCGCCCGCCGTTTCCTGAGCCTTGTACCAATCGAATATCAACGCCTTTTTCACGCGCATATTTTCGGACGGATGGCATTGCAATAACGCGTCGGTTAACATCTACGTCTTCTGAAGCAGACTGTGAAGCGTTGCTTTCCACTTTTTGCTCTTCTGTGGAAGGCTTTTCTTCTTTTGCTGCTTCACCGCTTTCATCGCCTTTTGATTGATTTTCATAACCTGGAGCATCAATTGTGACTAATACTTGACCGACAGTTGCAACTTCCCCTTCATTCACTTTTAATTCTAATACTTTTCCTTTTACAGGGGAAGGGATTTCAACAACTGCTTTGTCATTTTGCACTTCACAAAGAACATCATCTTCATTGATTTCATCACCAGGTTTGATAAACCATTTTACTATTTCACCTTCATGAATGCCTTCACCGATATCCGGCATTATAAATTCAAAAGCCACAGATTTCAACCTCCTAAATAATTTTCAGTTGATGGCCGAAAAGAAGAAAAGATGATGCTCCTCTTTTTAGCCAATTAGAAATTCAATGCTTTTTTAGCCGTTTCAACGATATCTTTGTAGTTTGGAAGCCATACATCTTCCGCTTGTGAGAATGGATAGACAGTGTCCGGAGCTGCTACGCGGAAAACAGGAGCTTCCAAGCTAAGAATCGCTCTTTCATTAATTTCTGCAACAACATTAGCAGCAATTCCTGCTTGTTTTTGGGCTTCCTGCACGACAATCGCGCGGTTTGTTTTCTCTACTGAAGCAATAATCGTTTCTATATCCAGCGGACTTACTGTACGTAAATCGATCACTTCTGCTGAAAAGCCCTCTTTTTCAAGTTCGTCAGCAGCTTTTAAAGATTCATGCACCATTGCCCCGTAAGTGATGATCGAAATATCTTTCCCTTCACGTTTTATATCCGCTTTGCCGATCGGAATTGTATATTCTTCTTCCGGAACTTCATCACGGAAGGAACGATAAAGCTTCATATGCTCCAAGAAAATGACCGGATCATTATCCCGAATTGCTGAAATAAGCAACCCTTTTGCATCATAAGGGGTGGAAGGAATAACGACTTTTAAACCAGGCTGCTGCGCCATCAAGCCTTCCAAGCTGTCCCCGTGAAGCTCAGGGGTATGAACGCCGCCGCCGAAAGGAGAACGAATGGTGATCGGAGCATGCCAGCGGCCCCCGGAGCGATAACGCAAACGCGCCATTTGTCCAGAAATGGAATCCATAACCTCATAAACAAAACCGAAGAATTGAATTTCAGCTACCGGACGAAAGCCTTGTGTGCTTAAACCGATTGCCAAGCCGCCAATTCCTGATTCTGCCAGAGGTGTATCAAAAACTCGGTCTGGGCCGAATTCTTTTTGAAGTCCTTCTGTTGCACGGAACACACCGCCGTTTACACCAACATCTTCCCCAAATACTAACACATTTTCGTCGTTTTTCAGTTCCGTACGCAACGCATCAGTGATTGCTTGAATCATTGTCATTTGCGCCATGCTCACTTCGACTCCTTCTCTTTATAAATTTCATATTGTTCTTTTAGGTTATAAGGCCAGCTTCCTTCTTCAAACATAATGTTGATTAAGTCTGTCACTTTTTGTTTTGGAGTTTCATCCGCTTTTTTGATTGCTTCTTTTATATCTTCTTTCGCCTTTTCGATAACTTCGTTTTCTTCTTCCTCGCTCCACAATCCTTTTGCTTGAAGGAAGTTTCTGAAACGAACAAGCGGATCTTTTGCCTCCCACTCGTCATCAAGCTCTTTTGCCCGATATCTCGTTGGATCGTCTCCTGCCATTGTATGCGGACCGTAGCGGTAGCATAATGTTTCAATTAATGTCGGACCTTCACCGTTTATTGCCCGTTCACGCGCTTCCTTCACAGCTGCATAAACAGCAAGCGGATCCATTCCATCTACTTGTATGCCAGGGATTCCAGCTGCAACAGCTTTTTGTGCAAGTGTTTCAGCTGAAGTTTGCACTTCTACAGGTGTTGAAATTGCAAACCGGTTGTTTTGAACGATGAAAATAGCAGGTGCTTTAAATGCCCCAGCAAAGTTTATTCCTTCGTAAAAGTCGCCTTGAGACGTTCCTCCATCACCTGTATACGTAACAGCAACTGCTTTTTTGCCGCGTTTTTTCAAGCCTAATGCTACCCCTGCAGCTTGCACATATTGGGCGCCGATAATAATTTGCGGTGAAAAAGCGTTTACGTCTTCAGGCATTTGGTTTCCATGAAAATGCCCGCGGGAATATAAAAATGCTTGATACAAAGGCAATCCATGCCAAACTAACTGCGGTATATCACGATAGCCCGGGAGAATGAAGTCCTCTTTTTCCAAGGCAAAATGAGAAGCAATTTGTGATGCTTCTTGTCCGGCAGTCGGTGCGTAAAAACCTAAACGACCTTGACGATTTAAAGAAATTGAACGCTGATCCAACACTCTGGTAAATACCATTCGTCTCATTAATTCCTTTAATTCTTCATCAGAAAGGGAAGGCATCGCATCTTCATTCACGACTTCGCCTTTTTCGTTTAAAATTTGGAACGTTTGGAATTCCTTGCGAATCGCATCAAATTGCTTTTCGCTGTCAACGACAACATTTTTCGCCTTTTTTGCCATTCAACACACCTCTTCGTTTCATTTTCTCAGCCTTTAAATTCATCCATAAAACTAGATTACCCCAAATTGTTCATGGAGACACACATTGCGGATCTTTAATTGCCAAAATCGTCAAGTACATTGCAAGATCGCTTTACAAACTGTATTAATTTTTTTATTTAAAATAGTAATACACATCGATTTCACTTCATAGTGTACACCCTTTTTTCACATGCGTCAATTAATTTGTTTATTTTTAAAACAATATATAAAACGCTTTCAAGATAATTGGAAATATTTTTACTTTTAAATCTGTACTAATACAACAGATAATTCTGTATCACTATTACAGATACAGACGGAAGCGAATCATTTATCTGGAGAGCGTGTTGCTTCTCTATATAAATTACAGAAGAATTTATATAAATAAGGAAGTCTTCTAGGCAAACGTCTATACCTTTATTTTGCTTCATCATACGATGATATAGACATTTGCCCTAAATAAGGCGATATGGAGTCCTTATGTGGAGGTGAAAGAGATGCATTATTATTCCAATCCGTCTTATCATTACCCATCATACGGATATTTTCCAGTTTCAAACTGGACATTTGTATTGATCGCTGTGCTTTTTATTTTGCTCATTATTGTTGGCGCTGCCTGCTTAAACTATTAATTGATGATTGTCCGATTTTCGGGCAATTCTTTTTTGTTTCTTTTAAAAGATTTATGTATAATGAAATTTGTTGATATAGGTTCAGGAGTGATTAGCAATGATTACAATGGAAGATATTATTAAGGAAGGACATCCAACTCTTCGTCAAGTTGCCAAGGAAGTGGAATTGCCCGCTTCTGAAGAGGAGAAAAAAATTTTAGCGGAGATGCTTCAATACTTAAAAAACAGTCAAGATCCAGAGATTGCAGAAAAATATGGATTGCGGCCTGGGATCGGTCTTGCCGCCCCACAAATTAATGTATCAAAACGAATGATTGCCGTTCATGTGACGGATGAAAAAGGAAAATTATATTCGTACGGCCTGTTCAATCCAAAAATTGTAAGCCATTCAGTGGAACAAAGTTATTTAACAAGCGGTGAAGGATGCCTTTCCGTTGACAGAGAGGTTCCAGGATATGTTCCGCGTTATGCACGCATCCGCGTCAAAGGGGTTGACCTTGAAGGCAATGAAGTCGATCTTCGTTTAAAAGGTCTTGTCGCTATTGTGTTTCAGCATGAAATAGATCATTTAAACGGCATTATGTTTTATGATCGGATCAATAAAGAGAATCCTTTTAAAGAACCGGAAAATGCAACTCCAATTGACAGATGAAGCCAGAAGTTAGCGCCCGGCATCCAAGCCTCGGAATATTTCAAGCAAAACGAAAATCCATGCAAAAAATCCCGAATAGTTCTTTCGGGATTTTTTGTTCATAAAGAGAAATTTTTTGTGCACACTACCATTTGAAATCGCCTTTGCAAGGCATTTTTTTAAGTTTAGCTTCGGATTTATATCAACTGCAATTGCTTTGCAGCATAAAATATTCCATCTTCATCAACAGGCTTTGTAACAAAATCAGCTACTTTTTTCACATCCGAAACAGCATTACCCATAGCAACGCCTGTTCCAGCAAACGAAATCATTTCTATATCATTCAAACCGTCTCCAAAAGCAACCACATCTTGACGGCTAACGCCAAGCATATCCATTATCTTTTTGATCCCTTCTGCTTTCGATCCTTTTTTTGGAACAACATCAGTTGAAAGCTGGTGCCAGCGGACAAATTTTATCTCTTCAGAAATATTGAACTGTTCTTCTTCTCCTTCTTTGCAAAACAAAAGCGCTTGGTAAATATGTTTTTCTTGAAAATAATCAGGTCTGTACTCAGGATGCGAGAGGTGCAAAGATTTCAAACTTTCATGAATAAACGGATGATCTTCCACATTTGCTTTCATATCTTCTTCACTCAAAAATACAAGCGGGTAATCAGTATTTTCAGTCGCTTCGATTAATTGCTCCAACGCATCGACCTTCAAAGGATTTTCATAAATGACTTCTCCTTCATGCACAACATACTGTCCGTTATAGCTGACATAAGAATGGATTCCGAGCTCTTCTCTTAGCTTTTTAAACATAAAAGGGCCGCGGCCGGTAGAGATGGCGACGTGATGTCCGGCTTTTTTCAAACGGGAGACCGCGTCAAGAGTAGATTCCGGCAAACGTTTATCATGATCCAATAAAGTACCGTCTATATCAAAAAAAATAAATTTTTTCCCCATGTTCAATCTCCTTTTCTCTTTCGTGAAAACCTTATTTACACTAAACAAAACGGTATAGTATGCAAACGCTTTATGTCAATAGAGCTTTTCCACGTTTAGCCATAAAAAAAATAAAAAAATAGCATATAATATAAGTAAATACAATCGGACTCGACTTTGACATCTTATTGAAGGAGGAGTTGATATGTTAAAACGTTTAAAGAAAAAAATTAAAAAACAGTGGAAGCAATTGCTTCGCAGAAAATCGATTGCTTAAAGAAACCGGGCGGCTTTAGCCCGGTTTTCGTTATTTTCAATGAAGGTTGGATTTGCCATCAGAATCGACTATAATAATAAAAGCTAGTTTAACATGGAAAGTAAGGAGAGATTACGCAAATGATGTTTAAAGTTTTTTATCAGGAAAACCCGAATGAACCGCCTGTTCGGGAAAGAACGAAAACATTTTTCGTTGAAGCGGAATCAGAAAGAGAAGTTCGTGAAAAATTAAAAGGCCGCTCCATAAACATAGAATATATTCAACCGATTAGCGGTCCGTTTTATGAATTTGAAAAACAAAGCGAAAATTTTTCTGTATTGGAGAAATGATAGTATATGAAATTTGTAAAAAGAGACCAAGTAGCAGCATTCGCCCTCGGCGGATTGGGCGAAATCGGAAAAAATACGTACGGTGTGCAATTTCAAGATGAAATCATTTTAATTGATGCTGGAATTAAGTTTCCAGAAGACGAACTTCTAGGGATTGACTATGTGATTCCGGACTATACGTACTTAGTAAAAAACCAAGAAAAAATTAAAGGCTTGTTCATCACACATGGTCATGAAGATCATATAGGCGGTATACCTTATTTGCTGCGGGAAATTAATGTACCTATCTACGGCGGTAAACTGGCGATCGGACTGATTCGCAATAAGCTTGAAGAGCATGGACTTTTAAGACAAGCTAAACTAAACATCATCCAGGAGGATGATGTGATTCGGTTCAGAAAAACTGCCGTAACTTTTTTCCGTACAACTCACAGCATTCCAGATTCATATGGAATTGTTGTCAAAACTCCCGCAGGAAATATCGTTCATACAGGAGATTTTAAGTTTGATTTTACTCCAGTCGGGGAACCTGCAAATTTAACTAAAATGGCGGAAATCGGCAAAGAAGGTGTGCTCTGTCTTTTATCGGACAGCACAAACAGCGAAATTCCTGAATTTACAATGTCTGAAAGACGGGTCGGCGAAAGCATTCACGACATTTTCCGAAAAGTAAGCGGCCGCATCATTTTTGCAACATTTGCATCCAATATTCATCGACTTCAGCAAGTAACTGAAGCAGCTGTTAAAAACAATCGAAAAATAGCTGTTTTTGGAAGAAGTATGGAAGCAGCTATCCAAATTGGTCAAGAACTCGGGTATATTCGCTGCCCGAAAGATACGTTTGTTGATGCAAATGAAATAAACCGTCTGCCCGCTCATCGGGTCGTGATTTTATGTACAGGAAGCCAAGGCGAACCAATGGCCGCTCTGTCCCGAATTGCAAATGGAACTCATCGGCAAATCCAAATTATTCCCGGTGATACGGTCGTTTTCTCATCATCGCCCATCCCAGGGAACACTTTATCGGTTTCAAGAACGATCAATCTGCTTTTCCGCGCCGGTGCGGAAGTAATTCACGGGTCGTTAAATGACATCCACACATCTGGCCACGGCGGACAGGAAGAGCAAAAATTAATGCTGCGGTTAATGAAGCCAAAATATTTTATGCCGATTCATGGAGAATATAGAATGCAGATCATGCATATGAAACTAGCTGTCGATTGCGGAGTTCCAAAGGAAAACTGTTTTATTATGGATAACGGAGATGTGCTGGCGATGAACGACCGCGAAGCATCCATTGCCGGTAAAATTCCGTCCGGATCCGTTTATATTGACGGAAGCGGAATTGGCGACATTGGAAACATTGTGTTAAGAGACCGAAAAATTTTATCTGAAGAAGGACTCGTAATCGTTGTCGTCAGCATCAATATGAAAGAGTTCAAAATTGCTGCAGGACCTGACATTATATCGCGCGGCTTCGTTTATATGAGAGAATCCGGCGATTTAATTAAAGATGCCCAAGAACTGATTACTAAGCACTTAAATAAAGTATTGGAAAGAAGAACTACGCAGTGGTCGGAAATCAAAAATGAAATCGTCGATACACTCGCTCCGTTTTTATATGAAAAAACGAAACGCCGACCGATGATCTTGCCAATTATAATGGAAATTTAAGTAATAACTTGTGATCGATCCCTCTTGTGTTGACAGTGGAACATACTGTTTAACATAAGAGGGATTTATTTTGCAAAAATGTCCAGTTGTTATTTTGTCGGCTCATAACACGCAGCATCCGGCCGCTCTTGCTTTTTTAGGTAGATGGTTTTAAAGCGGGCAGCCGTCAGCTAAAAGTTCTTATAAAAAACGAAAAAGTGAGTGCTTGAAGAGAAGAAAGACGGAGATCAAAACATGTAAATGAAAAATACCGAAAAGTTTTATGGTTAATTTTTTCGATATACAAGTGTTTAATAGAAGAGCAGAAAGACATTTTATGTACGTTTGTGCCATCATATAAATTTATACGCAATCATTTGAAAAACATTTGATGAAAAAATTCGACTTGGATAATGTCATAATCAGAATTTTTCAGGAGCAGGTGCTGCAAGTGGCAGCAGTAAAGGGAGATAATAAAGAAATCAATTTGTAGTTAAAGAAGACATGTATTCGATTGCCAGAAAAAACAACGACATTCTTGCAATAAGCAAGGATTTTGAGCCGGCAAACAAAAAAAGAATGAGAAGAACTGTCTTTAGGCATTCTAGACAGCTGCTTCTCATTCAATTACCATGTAAGCTTCAAATGATTGTTTTTACTTGACTGGATAAGTTCAGTTCATTCTTCAGTAGATTTTGATTTTGCCCATGCGGATGAAACATTTAAAGCTCCGAAAGAATGTATATAAGTTTTCATTATTCTCCTAGCACTTTCTTTTCAAACCGATCAATATCGACGTCAGCTCCGATGACAATTAAAATATCTCCTGCCTTGATTACTTCTGTAGCTTGCGGCGATACGATAATTTCGTTATTTCGTTTAATCGCAACAATATTGATTCCGTATTTCGCACGAATATCGAGCTCGATGAGAGAATGACCGGCAATGTTGCGGTTAGCAGCAATTTCAACAATGCTGTGCTCTTCCGACAGCTCAAGATAGTCCAACACATTGTTCGAAAGAAGATTATGGGCAAGCCGCCGCCCCATATCCCGTTCAGGGTGAACAACTGTATCTGCTCCTATTTTTGACAAAACCTTTTCATGATAGTCGTTTTGAGCTTTCACCGTTATATGCTTAACTCCTAGTTCTTTCAACATAATGGTTGTCAAAATGCTCGCTTGAATATTGTCGCCGATGGCTACGATCACATGATCAAAATTTCTGATTCCCAAGCTTTTTAATACGGCTTCATCCGTTGTATCCGCTACAACAGCATGTGAAACAATATTGGCAAATTCGTTTACTCGATCCTCATCCACATCAATGGCAAGCACCTCTGCTCCTTCTTCCGATAACGTTCGGCAAATGCTTCCGCCGAACCGCCCCAACCCGATTACGGCAAACTCCTTTTTCATCAATACTCCCCCATTACAACTTGAATGACATTATTCTTGTATTTCTTGGCCAAAATCAATCGCTTGTTTCAACTTTTGCTGCATAAACCCTATTCCTTTGCAATCGGAAAGAGGATAATGAAAAGCTGTCTTATTTGTAAACACTTGTTCTATATATGGACGGAATTTCTTTCCTCCCAAAAGAACAATATCATCTACATCTAACAAATTTTTTTCAACCGCTTGTTCCTTCAATTGGTTGATTGTCATTAATTCAGGATGCTTTTTCATGCTAAAGGAAACATTGTAAGGACCAGGCACAAAATCATTTGGCCGCAAAAAGCCATGCTTGGCAGACAAAATCACCCATTCATCGAAAAATTTTTTAGCATACGCCTGGCAAAGGCGGTGAAAAACTCCTATATACGCTTTTTCTGCGGAAACAGCACCTGCACTGGGCTCTTTATCCCATACTTTTTTTGTTCCGCAAGGTATGACACAAATCCTTCTCATTTAACATTTCACCTGTTCAATCGATTATTCAATTCATTCAAAAATTGTATAATATCGTTATGAAAAACAAAATCAGCCCATTCATCGAAGTCTGTTTGTTCTTGGTTGACAATCACTAATACCGCTCCCATCCTTTTTGCCAAGAGCGGTATTTCGTTCGCTGGCCGAACTGTTAAAGATGAACCAAGCACGATCATAATGTCTGCTTTTTCACATTCAAGCTCCGCATCTCTAAAAGCATCTTCCGAAAGCAGCTCTCCGAACAGTGTAATGGAAGGACGAATAAAGCCCCCGCAGCCGCAATAATATTGATTTTTCAAGTATACATCATTTAGAAAGCGTTGGCCGCAATTGTGGCAGTGAAACGTTTGAAGTGTTCCATGAAGTTCAATTACGTTTTTGCTTCCTGCTAAGAGATGGAACCCATCAATGTTTTGAGTAATAATCGATTGAATCTTCCCTTCCTTTTCCCATTTTGCCAGCAAGTAGTGTCCTTCATTCGGAGATTTGCTTTTATATAATTGAAGGCGTTCTTTATAAAATTGAATAAATTCATCACGGTTTGTCTCCATCGCTTCAATGCTTGCCAATTTACTCGGATCCTTTTTGCGCCACAAACCAGTTTTTGAACGATAATCCGGAATTCCGCTGGCAGTGGACATCCCTGCGCCAGTAAATACAACAGCATGTTCAGATTGTTGCAAAAGATCAGCGATTTCGGATATCAAAGCCATCTTTTTTCATCCTTTTTTATTAATTGTGAAAACAATTATTTTAACCTGAACTTACCATTTTTTTATAAATGAAATCAATAAATTCGTCAACAATTTCTTTGCGGAACCGTTCAGTCCGAGACAATATCGATAAATGCCGTTTAATTTCCACATCTTTTATTTTCAATTCATGTAAGTAGCCGTATTTCAGTTCTCTTGACACCGTAATCCTCGGCAAAAAGCCGATTCCCAGCCCGGATTCTATAGCAGCTTTTACAGCCTGCGTGCTTCCTAGCTCCATATAATAATTTATTTTATCTAACACCCCATATTTTTTTAAAGTATTTTCGATAATGAGACGGGTTCCTGAATTTTTTTCTCTCCAGATCATTTTTTCTTTTGCCAGCTCTTCAATGTCAATTTGTTTTTTCTCCTTCAAAGGATGCTCTCTTCCGCATACTAAAATAAGCTCGTCATCGACAAGCTTTTTTACATGAAAAATGCTGTTTTCTACAACTCCTTCTACAAATCCGATATCAATTTTGCGGTCAACAAGCCGATCAATAATGCCCGGAGTATTAGAAATCGCTAATGAAAGCTTTACATCTGGCACTTCTTTTTTAAATTTTCCGAGCAGACTAGGCAAAAGATATTCCCCAATTGTCAACGTCGCTCCGACACTTAGTGTAAAATCTTTGTGTCCGGTTATTTCCTTTACTGCTTCTTTTGATTGTTGAATTTCTTCCACAATATTTTTGGCAATCGGATATAACATTTTGCCGGCTTTTGTCAAAGTCATTTTTCCGTTCGAACGGTCAAACAATGGGGTTCCATAATAATCCTCTAGTTGATGGATTTTTCTCGTAACAGCCGGCTGGGACACATAGACAAGCTTTGCAGCACGGCTGATGCTCCCTTCCTCAACAACAAGACAAAACATTTTTAAACTTTCCAAATCCAATTCGGAATCACTTCCTTACAATTTAAACACTTAAAAACAACTTCATGCTAACACCTATCAGCAAAAAAGACAACATTTGCAAAATCCATTTTCCAGGCACTTTTGTTGATAAGATAGCTCCCAGTTGAGAGCCGATCATCACTCCTATTCCGCCCCACAAGCAGGCCGTCCAATTAACATTCCCTAATGCAATTTGATTCAGCGCACCAACAAGTGAATAGATCGATAATGCAAAAAGAGAAATCGCAGTTGCGTCGTGAGGACGAATCTTCAATAAATAAATTAAAATGGGGACGAGCAACCATCCGCCGCCAATTCCAAAAAAATTCGATAAAGTTCCCAACAAAAGTCCGATGATGAATAAAAAAACAGCTTTTAAACGGTTTCTGCCCTCATTGAAAAAACCTGCTTTCATACTATGTTCCGGCTCTTCCGGAGCTTTTTTTAAAAGCAAAAACATCCCGAGCATGAATAAAGCAGCGGCAAATATCCAATAAAAAAAGTCGGGTGAAATAATTCCCAACAGCCAAGTGCCGATAAACGTTCCCGGGATGGAGCCGAAGATGATCGGCCAACTGATAGAAAAATGAACACGCTTTTGCCGTATATAATTCATCGACCCTGATATAGAATTGAGAAAAACCACAACAAGACCCGTACCAGCTGCAATTTCAGGAGGCAATTTCAACAGCAATAAGAGAGCAGGAACAAACACAAATCCTCCCCCTGCTCCCACCATTACCCCATAAGCGCCTGACAAAAGTCCAAGAGCGAGCAGCAAAACCATTTCCACCATTCAAGTTCACCTCTGTTAATATCCTAATTAAAGGGTACCAGTGAGAAGGATTGGTGTGAAATGCTTATTCAACATGGGGTATAACAAAATGTTATAGTTTGTGATATTTTTGTTTTTAGTGCTTCTAGCCTTGCCCATTTAGAAAATGTTATATATAATTAAATCGAAATCATTACGATTTAATACAGCGGGGTACACATATATTTTGAAAGGAGTTCAAATCGATGAAAAAAGTCTTTTTTGCATTTTTAATGGCAATGCTTGCAATCTTTCCTATCGGCTGCGGCCAAAATAACAACAATGCTTCCGAAACGAACAATAATAATGAGGACAAAAACAATCAAAAAGAAATTGAAATTTATACAACAATCTATCCACTGACAGATTTCACTAAAAAAATCGGCGGTAAATACGTTCACGTCGAAAGTGTTTACCCACCGAATGTAGAAGCCCACACGTATGAACCTACATTAAAAACTTTGGAAGCAATTGCGAAAGCGGATTTATTTATCTATACTGGAGCTGGTATAGAAGGATTTGCTGATAAGGCAGAAAAAACGCTGAAAGACGGCAATGTCAAAATTGTAAAAGCAGCTGAAGGAATCCCATTATTAAGTGCGTCCGAAGATGAACATGACCATGAAAGTGGAGAAGAAGAGCATTCACATCATGAAGAAGATTCAGATCATGAAGAAGAACATGGGAACCAAAACGAAGAGGAACACGATCATGCACATGGAGATGTTGACCCTCATGTATGGCTTGATCCAAATAGGGCCATTACTCTTGCGGAAAACATCAAGAACGCTTTAACGGAAGCGGCTCCTGATCAAAAAGAATATTTTGAACAAAATTTCGCTCAACTTAAACAAGATCTTGAAGAACTGGATCAATCATTTCAAGAAACAATTAAAAAATCGAAAACAAAATATATTCTTGTGGCTCATGCTGCTTATGGTTATTGGGAAGACCGCTACGATATTGAACAAATTCCAATATCGGGATTATCTCCAACAGATGAGCCTAGTCAAAAGCAGCTTGTCAAAATCATTGAACTATCGAAAAAACATCATTTAAAACATGTGATCTTTGAACAAAATGTATCTGAAAAAGTAGCAAAAATCATCCAACAAGAAATTGGTGCCAAATCATTAACGCTACATAATTTAGAAAGTGTTTCGGAAACAGATTTAAACAATAACGAAGACTACTTCAGCATTATGAAACGCAATCTTGAAACGTTATCTGAAGCTTTAAATTAAATACTATTTGCACGCTTTTAGGGGGCTGTCCAATGAGTCTTTTTTGGCTTATTGATGCCCCTTTAATGCTTTAGAAAACGTTGTTATATCGATGTTTATGAGTTTTTTGTTTTCAATGGAAATTTGACTTTCTAGACAGACCTTTATATATACTAAGTCGACATAATAAAACTACTGTAAACTGTTAAACTTTTTTATTTCATATTTTTGTAAAATCAAGTAAAATATTTAGACATACGAATAAATATGAGAGGAGAAACCAAAATGGAAGCAGCTGTTCAAAAACAGAATATGGGTCAAATTACATTATACAGAATATTATTTATTATCGGATTTGTTCATCTTCTAAACGATTCGATTCAAGCTGTTATTCCAGCAGTTTTCCCTATATTGGAAAAATCAATGAATCTTACATATATGCAGCTTGGATTCATTACATTCAGCCTTCAGCTAACGGCATCTTTGCTTCAGCCTGCTGTCGGGTTTTATACAGATAAAAAGCCGATGCCTTATTTGCTGCCCATCGGGCTTACGTGTACGTTTTTCGGCATGCTGGGACTTGCTTTTGCACCTAATTATTGGATTGTTTTAGTTTCGGTATTTTTCGTCGGAATCGGTTCAGCCGTTTTTCATCCGGAAGGTTCAAGAGTGGTGCATTTAGCAGCGGGAGAACGAAAAGGGCTCGCCCAATCCATTTTTCAAGTTGGAGGTAATGCCGGACAATCTCTTGCTCCCATTATGACAGCTCTTATTTTCGTCCCTATGGGACAATTTGGCGCGATTTGGTTTACTTTAATTGCCGGCATGGCCGTCATCGTCCTTCTATACATTGCAAATTGGTATAAGGAAAAGCTCGACAGCCGAAAAAAAACAAGCGCAAAAAAAGCCGTTGTGCAAGTTCCTGCCGCTCGAAAAAAGCAAGTGAAAATTGGACTTATGCTGCTCATCTTCTTAGTTTTTGCTCGTTCATGGTATCATGCAGCAATCACTAATTTTTACCCTTTTTATTTAATTCATGAACATGGACTTTCCATCAGCAAAACACAGCTATATATTTTTATATTTTTAGCAGCAGGTGCAATCGGAACATTTTTAGGAGGGCCGCTTTCAGATCGTTTCGGAAGACGGAATATCATTGCTTTCTCAATGCTTGGATCAGCTCCGCTGGCGGTCATTTTGCCTTATGTGAATGAATTTTGGGCAATTCCAATAATGCTCATTAACGGCTTTATTATTTTGTCAAGCTTTTCTGTAGTTGTCGTATACGCACAAGAGCTAATGCCTGGAAAAATCGGAACTGCATCAGGCTTAATGGTCGGTCTTGCCTTCGGTTTAGGCGCTTTAGGATCAGTCGTGCTCGGTGCTCTCGCGGACTTATTCGGCTTAAAGCCAGTTATGATCGCGTGCGGCTTTCTTCCATTTATCGGCATGCTCTCCATGCTTTTACCTTCCGATCAAAAGCTGAAAGAATGGACATCTTAACATTTTTACAAGACAGCAGCTACTTTTCAATTGATGTGAAACAAAAGACAAAGTTGTTTTGACAATAAAAAAAGATTGAATGAAGTTAAAACCAATGAACAATTTTTTGTTCAAATGTAATAAATGAAAGCTTTTATTTGTACTAAGGAACGAATGAACACAGAAATAATAAAAGGCGTTTTTCGGCTGTCCATCAACTTTTCAGCCTGAGAAAACGCCTTTTGTGTTCTTTTATTCTTGAAAAGCACGGTCACCGAAAATTTTTAACGTTATATCATCTGCTGGAGGATTATGAAGACCGCATCTGACATCCCGATAGTAGCGCTCCAATGGGTATTCTTTTCTTAAGCTTTGTCCGCCTGCAATTCGCATGGCTAGGTCAACGACTTTGATCGCACTGTTTGTGGCAACATATTTTACGGCAGCCAGCTCATGCCCCATTTGTTCGTGTAAATGCGGCTGTTCATCCCATTTTTTCGCCACACTGTACATAAAATGCCGTGCGCTTGTAAGCTCCAGATCCATTTCAGCTGTTTTTCGCCGCACTTCCGAAAGTTCTGAAATTGGATGAGAAAGACTGGCAGGTTGATACTCTTTTGCATATTTGACAGCAAAGTTTCTTGCGGCGATAGCGATCCCGAGGTAGCAGGCAGGAATATGTAAAAGCCATCCTTTCGGAGTGGAAGGACTGAATGTAGCTTGTCTGATCGAAACGAGAGCGTCTTTTTCGACCTTTACGTTGTGCAGTAATAAATCGTCGCTTCTTGTCGCGCGCATGCCGATTGTATCCCATGTTTCTTTTATGGAAAGCCCCTCTGCTCCTTTTGGGACTAAATATTCGCCAACCTCACCTGTTTCTTCAATTGTTGCGGTTACAATAAAATAATCTAGAATCGGGGCCAGTGATGTGAACGATTTATGGCCATTAATAATCCAGCTGCTTCCTTCTTTTCTTGCCGTTGTTTTTGGTTTTCCGCCTCTTGCAGGACTTCCGGCAGCCGGTTCTGATGCACAGCTATTGATTAATTTTCCTTCAGCGACAATTTCTTCGCAAATGCGCTCAAACGTGCGTTCATCCCATTTTTTTGATTCGGATAAATCCATTACGATTCCATTATGCCACCCTAACGATAAACCTGTCGCTCCATCTCCTTCTGCAATTTTTTCTTGAACAAGCAGAAATTCATATAAAGAAATTTCATTTCCTCCATATTTTTTTGGCACAGTTAATTTCAGAAATCCTTCCGTTTTTAAATCTGAAAAGTTTTCAAATGGAAACGAAGATTCCTGATCATTTTTCGCGGCTCGCTCCGCGAACTTCTCCGCAAGTTTTTCGGCTTTTTCTCTTAATTCTCGATGCGATTTGTTGACAATAACCATTTCATCTAAAAAATTCATATTCTTCACACACCTGTTTCTTTTTCTTTCTTTTCTATCTCTATTGTAGCTCTATTATTCATTTTCGTTAAGCAATCCAATTGGTTTTATTTTAATTTTTTTGGTAAAATACAGAAAAAAATATGTAGGAAATAAAGGAGAATGATGATGACAACTTTCAAACAGCAGCTTGAAAAATATGCAGAACTTGCCGTCAAGGTCGGAGTCAATGTTCAAAAAGGACAAGAATTGTTCATTTCTGCAAGCATAGATGCAAAAGAACTCGTCCGATTTATTGCGGAAAAAGCTTATGAGTTTGGTGCAAGGAATATTCATATCGACTGGCAAGATGATGTTTTAACAAGATTAAAATATGAAAAGGCTCCTGATGACGTGTTTTTAGAATATCCTGAATGGAAGTCTCTCGAAAGAACTGCCCTAGCAGAAAGAAATGCAGCTTTTATTTCTATTGTGTCCCAAAGCCCTGATTTATTAAAAGGCATTCAGCCTGAGAGAATCGCTAATTTCCAGAAAGCGTCTGGAACAGCTTTAAATACGTTTCGCAGATACATACAATCGGATAAAGTCAGCTGGACGGTTATCGCTGCCGCAAGCGAAGAATGGGCGGAGAAAGTTTTTCCAAATGAAGAAAAATCGCTTCGAGTTGAAAAATTATGGAATGCTATTTTTCAAGCAACACGTATTAATGAGGAAGATCCGGTTTCTGCATGGAAAAAACATAATGAAAACCTTCATCAAAAAGTCGATTATTTAAATGCGAAAAAATATAGAAAGCTCCATTATCAAGCTCCTGGAACGGATTTAACTATTGAACTGCCTGAAAAGCACCTATGGGTGGGAGCAGGAAGCGTTAATGAAAAAGGCGTTTCTTTCATGGCAAACATGCCTACAGAAGAAGTGTTCACAGCTCCGAAAAAAGATGGGGTAAATGGTTATGTGACTAGCACAAAACCGTTAAGCTACGGCGGAAATTTAATCGAAAATTTTGTCATCACATTTGAACGAGGACGCATTACAAATGTAACAGCCGAAAAAGGCGAAGAAATTTTGAAGCAATTAGTCGAAACAGATGAAGGCTCTCATTATTTAGGTGAAATTGCTTTAGTACCTCATAACTCACCGATCTCAAAGTCAAATCTTTTATTTTATAACACGTTGTTTGACGAAAATGCTTCAAACCATTTAGCGATCGGCAGCGCCTATGCATTTTGCTTAGAAGGCGGAAAGACGATGACAGAGGATGAATTGAAACAGCATGGTCTCAACACAAGCATTACACATGTTGATTTTATGATCGGAAGTGCAGAAATGGACATCGACGGCATTCTTCCGGACGGCACACGTGAACCAATCTTCCGAAAAGGAAATTGGGCGTTTTAAAAAAGGGCCGGCTGATCGTTTCTCATGAAAGCCTTGCTTAAATATTGCACAACACTTATCTGAAACTGTACCGTACATCCTTGACGTTTGTTTCAGGCAAGTCAGTAAAAGCTCTATATTTCTCGTTTTGCTTATTTGCTGCATCAACATCATCATAGTATTTGTCTTCTTTGAATCGAATCGTACTTTATCATGCTAATGGGCGGTCATTTGACTTTGCCCTTTTCATTCTTATTCAAAGAAAAAAACAGCCTCTGTAAATATAAAAACTTTATAATGATCCACTATGCGAAAAGGAGAACGTAAAAAATGGAATTGTCCATCATTTTAAGTTTTCTTGCAGCTTCTATTTTATTAACCGTTGCACCAGGACCCGATAATTTATTTGTTATTGCACAAAGCATGTCTTACGGCTTTCGAGCGGGGTTCATCACTTCTCTCGGACTTTGTACCGGACTTATCGGACATACTTTAATCGCATCACTCGGACTGTCAGCCATACTCTATCAATCTACTGTTATTTTTACAGCTATTAAATCTGTCGGTGCGATCTATTTGTTATATTTAGCATGGGAATCTTATAAGGAAGGGAAATCAGCAGTTTCCGGTAAAATAGCAAATGTAAAAAGTCTTTCACTCTTTTCTTTATATAAAAGAGGCATCTTGATGAACCTGTTAAATCCGAAGGTGTCATTGTTCTTTTTAGCTTTCTTGCCGCAGTTTGTATCAACAAACAGCGTCCATGTTCAGCTCGACATGTTTGTGCTAGGTCTTATTTTCATTGTACAGGCATTGGTATTGTTTTCCTTATTTTCAGCATTAGCTGGCAAAATAAAAATTCTGTTTCAATCTAAAAAAACAGTTTCTGCTATTCATTACGGCAAATCTATTTTATTTGCAGTTCTTGGCGGAAAGCTGCTTTTTACAAAAATTTAGTAGATACAATGAGGGGGAACGTCAGGAGCGAAATTTTTTTCGCTCCAGTTTTTTTACTCTGCCCCCTACTTCATTTGTTTAGAAGATGAATGTCCGAATCAACATCATTACTTTCCCGCACTATTTTTTCTTAAGGCAGTAAGATCGATTTTTTCAACATGTTTTAAAGCCGTCCAAACTCATTCTTTTTACAGCTTCTTTTGTCTGCTATAATTCTACGTTTATTAATCTATTTGTCCTCCTACATAACTGAATTCTTCCTATCATCCTTCTCCCAAAAACAAAATCGTCAAGCTGAATAATCATCATTCCAATCATTTGAAGGTGTTTATTCATTTTAACCTTCTAATTCGCATATATTTGTACAAATGAGAGGTGAACATGGTGAACGCAGAAAAAACTAAGCCGGCTCTACAAATAAAAACATTTTTTGAACATCGTTTGCAGCGGTTTCTTCAGCATCTTTTTTTATCAATCATTTGCGGATATATTTTATACTACTTAGTTAATTAAATGCAGAATAAACGGAGCGAATTCATAACAAAGAGACTTCACATTTTTAGTACGTGAAGTCCGAAACTGCCCATAATAAACAAACGATGACGAAAGCAAAAGCGCTGCAATCGGTATTTCCAGGGCTTTCCGGAAAGCCAAATCCTCAATATATCAACGTTTCTAAAACAATAATGAGGGCTTCTATTATGCGAAAAAACGAATTAAAGATACCCCTAAAAAAACATGCCTTGGCTCGCAAGCTTCTTTGAAGACGGAGTTAAAAAATTCAAATTGAAAAAGACCGCACAATTTCATTAATAAATTGTGCGGTCTTTATCATTTTAACAGCCGATCCACAAGTAAAAAAGATTACTCAGTTTTCTCCTGTTTCTTTTTAAATGTTCGATAGACGAAGAAAAATATAATAAGCGCCAATAAAACAATTGGTAAATTCCCTACAACGATCACAACAATCCAAGATGCCGCCTGAACAATCCAATGAATGCTTGTCAAAAATTGTTCTTTCGTTTTTTCCCACGTATTAAAATCCTTTGAAAAATTTTCATGAGATTTTATTTCTGTTAATTGCAGTTCAACTGTTGCATAGTCTGTTCTATTTTCAATATATTTTATTCTGCCCTTTAATTGTTCGATTTCTTCTTGGACAGCTGCCAAATCTTCCGAAATTTTCAACAAGTCTTCTGTTTTCTCAGCCGATTCCATAAATTTAAGGAGCCGAGCTTCAACCGCTTGCTTCGATTTCAATCGAGAGTTTAAATCGACATATTCTTCTGTTTGATCTTCACCAGTCATTTGCTCCGATTTGACTGATATGCTTGCCTTTTTCACTTCCTCTATAAATCGTTGAAGTTCATTTTGAGGAATGCGGAACGTTACATATGCCTCGATCTTTCCATCCTGTTCCACTGCATTTGATTGAATGATATAGCCCCCTCTGCTTTCGGCCTTCTTTGTTAAGTTTGCAATCGTTTCATCATAGCTTACCACTTCTGCCGTTATATTCGCAGTGTACATAACTTTTCGTTCGTTTGAGTATGTGCTGGCAGCTGATTTCGCTTCAACTGTTTCCATTTCTCCTTTTTTTTCAATTTTTTTCTCTATCATGGTCTGATCCATTTTAGCACTTTCTACGGATGATTTTTGTTCTGAATTGCTGCAGGCGACCAAGAAGAGCAGCAACAAACCAATCAAGACTTTCTTCATTTTCATCATCTCCAGTTAATTACAGTTTATGGATTAGACGAAATAATGAAGCAAAGGTATCTTAAATAGATGAATAAAATGTGTGCAAACAAATGAAAGTGTGCTACTATAATAAACGTACTTGCGCTTGAAACCTTTCGCTTTTACCATTCGTCTAACATAAGGAAATTCTACTCTTCTAAAAAAATCATTTTCATAAAGTTGGTGGGCTTCATGGATTCTAACAAAAAGGCGCAATCGCGGTTTGATTATCAATTAGCATTTATTATATTTCTACTATTTTGCGCGAGCTGCGTGGCCATTTACGGAGCGCAAATGACTTCAGGGCAATATGCGGTAAACTTTATTTTTAAGCAAATTGCCTTCTATGCAGCCAGCTGTCTTATTGCCGGAGTTGTCATGCTGTTCGATTCAGAACAAATTCAAAAAATGACATGGTATTTATACGGTTTTGGGATATTTCTTCTATTTTTGTTAATGATTTCACCAGAAAAAATTGCCAAAGAAATAAATGGCGCTAAAGCATGGTTTACTCTTCCCGGTTTTTCGTTTCAGCCTTCAGAAATCATGAAAGTTTTCTTAATCATTGCTTTGAGCCATATTATTTGCAAGCATCATCAAAAGTATTTGCATCGAACCATTCAAACCGATCTCATTTTGTTATGTAAAATGGGTGTGACGACAGCAGTACCGGTATTGTTCGTTATACTGCAGCCTGACTTTGGGACTGCGCTTGTCATGTTTGCCATTTTAGCCGGCCTTATTCTTGTTTCAGGCATATCTTGGCGGATTCTTACATTAGGGTTTCTCATCGTAACCCTCTTTGCTGCAACAATTTTTTATCTTGTATTGCGAATGCCTGAATTTCTTGCCAAATATTTAGGTGTCAAGCAATATCAGTTCGGCCGGATTTATGCATGGTTAAATCCCGAAGGATATAAAAGCGCTGAAGGCTATCATTTGCTCAATTCTCTAAAAGCTATCGGATCTGGCCAAATTTTCGGAAAAGGGGTTGGGCATGGACAAGTATATATCCCTGAAAACCACACCGACTTTATATTCAGTGTGATTGGGGAGCAATTTGGATTTATCGGCACTAGTATTGTCATTAGTTTATTTTTCTTATTAATCTATCACATCATTAAAGTGTCAATTGAAACAACTGAACCGTTTAACAGCTATCTTTGTACTGGCGTCATCAGCTTGTTTGTCTTCCATGTATTTCAAAATGTCGGCATGACGATTGGCCTTCTGCCGATCACAGGTATACCGCTTCCTTTTATCAGCTATGGAGGAAGCTCCCTTATTGGCAGCATGATGGCGATCGGATTGATTTTCAGTATCCGATGGCACCATCGTGTATCTATGTTTTCAAAAGAATAGGTGTCCAATAAAGTTGGACACCTTTTTTGTTTTGTTTAAGAAACAAATTGTATTAGCATGAATTTTTCTCGCCTATGGAAGGCAAAGGCAGCAGCTTTCTGTATCACTCATATCTTAACGATTCGATTGGATCCAATCTTGCCGCCTTGTTTGCCGGCAATAGTCCAAAGAGAATCCCAATAAACATTGAGAATAAAAGTCCGCCGACGACAACCTGCCATGATACTAATGATGGCCAACCGGCAAAAATGGAAATGATGGATGCAATTCCTGCACCTAATAAAATCCCTAAAGTTCCCCCAATTAATGTTAATGTCATCGATTCAATTAAAAATTGCAGCAAAATTTGTCTCCTTGTTGCACCAAGAGCTTTGCGAATGCCGATTTCTCTCGTTCTCTCGGTGACGGAGACGAGCATGATGTTCATGACACCGATGCCGCCAACTACGAGGGAAATTCCGGCTATGCTTCCGATAATCATGGTCATAATACGGGTAATTTGGCCGATGGATTCTGCAATTTCTTCAAAATTCACCACTTGATACGAATCTTCTGTTTGATGCATGTCGTTTAGCAATTGCTCAGCTTTTTCCCCTGCAGCTTTGATTTCGTCTGCACTAACTGCTTCAAGCGTTACTTGCGTATAATTCGTTTGACCGAAAGCATTTCGATAAGCCGTCCATGGAGTGTAAATTTCCGACATGCCAAAGGCAAAAATTCCTGTCGGTTTTTCAAGTATGCCGATAATTTCGAACGGCTGATTCGATACCCAAACGACCTCGCCAATCGGATTTTGTTTTTTAAATAAATCTTTTGCTAGTTGGTCGCTAATAATCGCTACACGTCTGCCGCCTAAAAAATCCGCTTCCGTAAACAGTCGGCCTTTATTAATGTTTAATTGATTGACATCCATATATGCAGCATTGATCCCATAGACCGTGGCATCGATTGTTTCTTCTTTATACCTTATTTGATAAGAACTTGTCGTGGAAGCAACAACCTGTTTAACTTCAGGGATCCCTTTCAACGCTTCAACATCTTCTTGGGTAAACGGATCCACTAACATTGCGTTCGGATTTGCTTTCAACTCTTCTTCACTTGGTTGATAATACACTTCTATCGTATTGCTGCTGCCTGCAATTTGGGCTTTTAAGGCTTGTTCGCCCCCTTGGCCGATTGCTACAACTAAAATAACAGATCCGACTCCGATAATTATTCCTAGCATTGTCAAAATTGAACGGAGCTTATGGGCAAGAATGGAGGAAAACGCCATCCGAAAATTTTCCATCAAATTCATAATGTGCTCCCCCGTCCCAAATCTTCTTGTAAAATTTCTCCATCTCTTACTACAATCGTACGCTTAGCAAATTGAGCCACTTCATGTTCATGCGTTACGACAATGATGGTTGTCCCTTCTTTATTTAGCATTGTAAATTGTTCCATAATTGCTTCGCTTGTTTTCGTATCCAATGCACCAGTCGGTTCATCTGCCAAAATGAGCTTTGGATTATTCACAATGGCTCGAGCTATTGCCACCCGTTGTTTTTGGCCCCCCGATAATTCGTTTGGCATATGCTGGATTCTATCGCCGAGTCCAACCTTTATTAAAGCCTGCTTAGCGAGTTCATCCCGCTGTTTTTTTCCAATGCCGGCGTAAATCATTGGCAGCTCTACATTTTTTAAGGCGCTCAACCGCGGCAGAAGATGAAACTGCTGAAAAACAAAACCGATTTTCTTGTTGCGTATTTTGGCCAATTCTTGATCATCAAGAGACGATATATCCTTCCCTTCAAAATAGTAAGCACCTGATGTCGGGCGGTCCAAACAGCCAATAATATTCATGAGAGTTGATTTGCCGGAACCGGACGGCCCCATAATGGCCACAAAATCCCCCTGCCGGATTTCTAAATTGATGTTTTTGAGCACATCCATTGTTTCTTTACCGTTTCTATAAGATTTCGTCACATCTTCCAGCTTGATCATTTGATTGTCACTTCCACGCCTGCTTTGATTTCATCAGATGGTTCACGAACAATTTCATCATCTTTTGTTAAACCGCTCGTCACCTCAATATATTCATCGGTTGAAGTACCAGTTTTAATTTCTTTTCTTGTTATTTTTCCGTTTTTCACTACATAAACATATTGTTGATCATCATCTTGTTTAACAGCGGTAAGAGGAATGACATTCGCTTTTTTTCTTTCCGTTTCAATTTCCATAATCAATTTAAAGCCAGGCTTCACCGGGATGTTCTGATCTTGGACAAGAACTTCCACTGGATACTGGACAGCCTCGTTTCCTGTTTCCGCCGCCATCTCACTGCCTTGTTGAGGCAAAATGCCAATTTTCAATACTTTTCCTTTCCATTTTGCATCAGGCACCACATCAGATTTTAAAACTACAGGCTGACCTTCTTTAATTTTTAAAGAATCGTATTCAGAAATGACCCCTTCCACTTTCATTTTGTTCAAACTGCCAATATGTATGATCGGCTTCACATTTTCGCCCATTGCTACTGCTGCGTCTTCATCTACGGTAATCACAATTCCATCAACTTCGCTTTTCACTTCAAGTTCTAAAATCTTCTTTTCTACTGTTTCCAGTTGAATCTTCTGTTGTTTAAGCTCAAGATTCGTCATTTTCTTATCCATTTGCAGTTGATTTTTTTCATTTTCTATTTGCTTTTCTGCTTCTTCTTTACCGACTTGTTTCTTCAATTCTTCTTCTTTTTTCTTCAGATCATCCAACTGCTCATTGATTTGATCTAGTTTGATATAGCTTTGTTCAATCGAAAGCTTGGCCTGTTCCTTTTCAAGCTCTAATTGTTCGTTTTCATAAATGACGAGAGGTGCTCCTTTTTTTATTTTGTCCCCTTCTTTGACAAGGATTTTTTTGATCTTTCCTCTTTCAGCATCATAATAAATTTTTTGTTCATTCATTAATTGAAGAGTACCGGGAATCATAACATTCCCGGTAATTTCTTTTTGCTCCAATTTGACTGTTTCTACAGTCGGATTTTCTTTCGATGCAGCACGAAAAATACTGATCCCAACAAATAAAGCGATGATAACTGCTACTCCTACACCGATCAAAACTTTCTTTCTCATACTATTACTATGCCCCCACTAATGATTGTGTTGCTCCAGATAATGTCAATAGCAGACTGCCAAGAATGAATAAAACGATTGAAATAGTCCATGATGCACCTTTTGACAGTTGACCTACATGATGAAGCCCAAAAGCGGTCAATATTGTTCCCCAAATTCCAAAAATTTCGATAGATGACAAAAATGATCCAAGCGCCCCTTCAGCTCCTACAATACTGTTTAAACTAGTAAATACTTGATTAGGGGTGTCTCCTCCACCGACAAAATATAAAATAATCGCATTTAACAGTGTTCCTATTGAAGTAACAAGAGAAATAAAAACGGTCATTGAAAACATTTGTTTAAAACGAATTTGTTTTCCGGCAATTTTTACAATGGCAAAAAGAATTAGTGCCGAAATCAATAGTGTAATAAGTCCGCCAATGATACCAAACACAAGTGCACCAACTTTTGTAAATGCGCCGACGTAAGCTGCTCCTTCTGCACCTAATTCCTCTTCCACGATGCTATAGTCGACTGATAACACTGAAAGGTAAGCTGCCAAAGATGAAATAATAATGACAACAATTAATGGAAGCAATACTTTTGGCTGTTGTTTGATCCGCTCAAGCGTCTCAATCGGACTTGTCACAATCCCTAACAACGACGGTTTATCCACTTTTTCATTTGAATGCTGAATGTTCAGTTGCTCACTCATTAAAGTCATCTCCTCCATTATAATGATTATTTTCAATTTATTTTACGAGATTGATAAGAATGAAGTTTCACATTTTTTGAATTTCTTACAAATATTTTGAAAAACTTCCCTTAACATGATGAAAAGACCGCAGAAATACATTCTACGGTCTTTTACAGGTTATTAACTCTTTGGTTATCATTTTGTCCGCATGTTGTCTAGCTCTAATTTGCTCCTGCTTGCCACGTTTTTTTAAAACGGAGCTTGGGTTTGCTGTGCTGATTGTTGATTTTGCTGGCGCACTTCATTGACGTTCGTTTGGCTTGCTTGTCCGCTTAACGGATTGAAGCTGAAGCCGGATGATTGCTGCGTTTGATATTGGTTCGGTATTTGCTGTGCTGATTGTTGATTTTGCTGGCGCACTTCATTGACGTTCGTTTGGCTTGCTTGTCCGCTTAACGGATTGAAGCTGAAGCCGGATGATTGCTGCGATTGATACTGATTCGGTATTTGCTGTGCTGATTGCTGGTTTTGCTGGCGCACTTCATTGACGTTCGTTTGGCTCGCTTGTCCGCTTAACGGATTAAAGCTGAAGCCGGATGATTGCTGCGTTTGATATTGGTTCGGTATTTGCTGCGCTGATTGCTGGTTTTGCTGGCGCACTTCATTGACGTTCGTTTGGCTCGCTTGTCCGCTTAACGGATTGAAGCTGAAGCCTGATGATTGCTGCGATTGATACTGATTCGGTATTTGCTGTGCTGATTGCTGGTTTTGCTGGCGTACTTCATTGACGTTTGTTTGGCTCGCTTGTCCGCTTAACGGATTGAAGCTGAAGCCGGATGATTGCTGCGTTTGATATTGGTTCGGTATTTGCTGCGCTGATTGCTGATTTTGCTGGCGCACTTCATTAACGTTTGTTTGGCTCGCTTGTCCGCTTAACGGATTGATGCTGAAGCCTGATGCTTGCTGACTTTGATATTGATTTTGCGGTTGTTGAGCTTGGTATACTGCTTGATACTGGTTTTTCGGTTGATAATTTTGCAGCTGCTGTGCTTGACTATGAAGCGACTGAGCCAAATTTTCAATTTGCTGCAAATTTTGCACCGCATTTTGTTCCTTTTGTCCAAATGCTTGTGTCTGTTGTGCTGTAAATTGATTTGAGCTAAATGCTTGATTAGCGTTTTGCTGTTCTTGCTGTTTCAGTACTTTGGCAATTTGTTGAATCTGCTGCAATGCTTGCTGTGCTTGATTTACATACGATTGAATGCGTTGCGGCACTCTTTTTCCCTCCTTATCATTTAAATTCATTTTATTTTTTTGTAATCACCTAATTTTTATTCATAAAAAAATGTGCTTTACATCACAATTCACCATTTTTTCACAATCAAGATTCCTAGGTTCTGGTAAAATATTGGTATATAGATGGTTTCCTTCTTGAAAGGAGGTTTTATAATGGTCAAACAAGTGGCGGATCCATTCTTAACCGATCCATTGAGTGCTTTGCATGAATATTTCGACGGAATCATAAACGTGAGGGAAGGGACATATCTTTTTCAAGAAGGCATGGAGGTTCATGAATTATATTGCATCCAATCCGGCTTGGTGCAAATAAGCAAAACAACTTCAGATGGAAGAGAATTAGCGCTAAAGATCTGCAAAAAAGGCGACCTTATTGGTGAATTTTCTATTTTTTCAAATGACCCGAAGCACATATTTAACGCAAAAGTTTTGGAAAACAGTTCTATTTATTTCATAAAAAAAGAACGATTAGAATGCAAACTGTTTGAAAATCCGCATCTTAGCCTTTCGTTCCTAAAATGGATGAGCGAGCAATATCAAATTACTCAAACAAAATTCCGCGATTTGATTTTAAACGGGAAGAAAGGTGCCTTATACTCCACACTCATACGAATGGCGAACACCTATGGAGTAGAAACTGAAAATGGCATTCTCATCAATATCGACATGACCAATCAGGAGCTTGCGAATTTTTGCGGAGCAACTAGAGAAAGCATCAATCGAATGTTGAGCAATTTGCGGAAAAAAGGCGTAATTTCTTTTCAAAATAAAAAAATCACCATTCACGATCTTCAATATTTAAAAGATGCAATCAATTGTGAAAATTGCCCCGTTTCCTACTGCCGAATTGATTAAATTGTAAAAACATCTTATATGCGCCTTGTCTTTCAGAGATGGAGCCGGAACTTTAAACTGGCAAATCGCCAGTTTTCTTTATTTATTTTTCATTTAACAAAGATCTAGTCGTGCATATATTCTGTCAAGTAAAACAATGAAAATAGGGAATACTATGCCGGGACAATGATTCGATCGCAGGACAGGCATTTTTTAAAGCGGCTAAGGCTAAAAAAATGAGAACCTGTTCGATCGTTTCGGGGTGTGCTTCATATAAGTGTCTTTAATCTTTTCCTTCAAATGAAAGGTTCCTGATTTGAGGTTTTGTTTTTTCTTTGCCATTAAAAACCCCATCCCAGGCAGACTCTTTACACATCATATGAAATGCATCTGTTTTTTTCGTCTACCTGAGTATGGGATACCAAATGGAATTTAACTCAAAATTTGCACTTGATTCCTGCAAATTTTAGAATTTCCATATGAAACTTTTATTATGAATACAAAAGCACAACCGGTGCCATTCCCATGCAGGAAAATGTCCGTACCTTTAGGTGCCTTCATTATTTAATGCCGATATCGATCTCTCCAATCATCATTAATGACTGGATCGATAAAAGAAGTTGATGATGAATCATAGGATTTCGCAGTTCCTGCTGAATAATGCTTTCGATTTTGCTCACCCTGTAACGCAATCCGCTGATGGATAACGCCAAATCTGCCGCTGTCTGTTCCAAATTGCCTCCATTGACTAGAAAGATGTACAATGTTCGCAGGAACTCGATATTTTTTGGATCATCCAGTTTTAAGTTTCCAAGGCAAGCTTTAGCCATTTTTTTTACCTCTTGTTCATTCTTTTCATTAATCAGCACACCAACAACTCCTAACGATTCAAATGAAATGATTTGTTGGTGTTTCGATGACACCCTGACCGCTGTAAGTGCTTCTTTATATGCTTCCCCGGCATTTGACACATTGTTTGCTTTGGAGCTGATTCCCCCGTAAAATTTAATAGTAGAGAATTGTGAAGATAGTAAATCAACGATTTTTGACAGCCATGTTTGTATACCTGTTTTAGCAACTTGATCTGCTGTTACCAGCAAAATAAGATGTTTAGCACGCTGGCCAATCAACATGTTTTGTTTTTGATCTTTGCCGTAAGCGGAAAGAAAACTTAAAACTTCTTTTTGCATTTCCAGCTCCTTCGATAAATCATCTTCTTGAAACCGGCAATCCAGCACACAGATATAAAAAGGCTTGGATAAATCCACTCCTATTAAACTAGCTTTCATGATTAAGTCGTGATCATTGCTTTGTTGTCCCGCATTAATCATTTCCTCTAAAAAAAATCCTTTAATCCGTTCATACGATTCTAGCTTCGCTTTTTCATTGAGCAAGCATACCGAGCTGACAGAGGCCAGCCGCTCTAAAATCATAGGAGAAATTGAGGCGTTATATTGATGCAAATCGCGATAAACAAACGAACAATATCCTACAATTTTGTTTTGCAAAAATATTGGTGTCATCAGGCGATCATGATGGCGCAAATGAAGAAGTTGTGTTGATGTGACGATGGCTTGAGGCTGGCAAAAAGGATTTTTTCCTACATAGTCAATAAGTTCGTTTTTATATTGTTCTAATTCATTGGAAGCAATCCCGGCATAGGCCATCGGATGAAGGTGCAGATTCTCAATTAAAACTGGGACATTCGTCGATTGAAACACTTGACGAACTACGGAGTCTAAATTGTTTCCTTTAATGATTTCCTCAGTGAGCTTCTTATGAACATCCGTCACAAATTTTAAATTATTCCGTTCTTCTAAAAGTTTTTCGTATGTTGCCGCCAGCTCTTCTACGATTGGGGACTCTTCAAGATAGCACAGCTCTTGTTCCGCTTCTTCTCCCCATCGATCCACCGTTTGGCCGATCCAATGGCATTCTTCTTTTCCCATACCTTGACAAGCAATTTCTTTGAAAATCGTCTTTTCTCCGACAATTTCTGAAACGAAGCCGCTGGCATAACCAGAAAGGGTAAAGCAAACTGGGATGGATGATGTCTCAAAATGGCGCACATGTTCTTCTGCTTCATAGGAATGACACCAATATCCTTCCATTCTGACTTGATATTTTCCATTTTCCCTTCTGACTTCTAAAAAAGTACATCTCGCTTTCACATGACCTTTCATCGTATGCAGCTTTGGGCCATCTTGAATGTACTCCTCTACTGTACAGTTTGCATGATTCATCAATTCTTTCGCGTCTTGTCTACCTAGATTCCATCCATACCGAAACAAAAAACCTTTCATCCGTTCAAATCCCATGTCGCGAATTAAATCTCTGCGCAATAATCCGAGCGCATTTGTCGCCACAATCATCGAGCGGGATTTCCCCATATAAATGTAACCGTTATCAAAATTTAATTCCAGCTGATCTATTGCCGATCTTTTTTTGTTCATATGTTACCACCTTAGCTTTATTCAACAAGATCACCAATCAAGTGGCTGAGCGGATACGTTTTGCAAGCCAATACATAACCTTGTTGCCGCTCCTCATCCGAAAGAGCTCCTTTCGAACACAATCCAATTTTGTATTCTCCCTTTTGGATTTTGACTTTGCACATTCCGCACCCTCCATTTGCACATCCATAAGGAATTTTTACTTGATGAGATCTCGCAGCTTTTAATAAATCAACGCTCTCTCCGCAAGAAAAAATTTCTCCGCCTATATGAATTTGATATACCATTATTATCTCCTTCCCAACATGATAATTTTTTCTATTATTCAAGCATGCTCTACAGCATGACGTTATGCGCCATTTTTCACCTACTTTTACTAGCGCTGGCGAAAAGAAACAAAAAAGCCATAGCATTGATCGCATCGTTGATGAACATAACATCATGGGCATCCGACACCTATAAGCATAATAAATATTTTTGCTTAAGTTATGTTTTCTTCTTCACGACCAATGCCGCAGTTCTTGAAAGCGTCGAACGGAGTTCTTAATCACGCAACATGTTCCCCATTCATAACCGATTAACTTTCTACTTTTGTATCTGCCGATGTCATCCCTCTTTTTCATGTTCTCTTCGTTTTTTCACAGATTCTCCAGCAATTCCCCAATGTTCTAGAGGCATTTCTTGAATCATGATGCGGACATTTTCTTTCGGCGCATCCAATACTTTGCACACCGTCTCCGTTAATTCATAGATAAGTGTCTCCTTTTTTTCCGGAGAACGACCTTCTAACAAGTGAACTTGAATGAAAGGCATACGTTTTGACTCTCCTTTCCAAAGATAAAAAGGCTTCAACCGAACGAAAGAAGTTCAGGCTTATGGAGAAAACGTTTTGCTATTGCATCGGCTAACTCTCGCTTAGAACGATTTCTACCATTGCACTGATTTCTTGGTCACGAGAAAGTTTGTTATCGTTCAAATAATGGCCCCTGACACACTAGCACCGCAACCGTCGAAATAATGACACCATTCCTTTAAAAAACTATAAAAATGAAGCATACATCTGACCCAACATTTTTCGTAAATCGTTCTTTTAACATGATGCGGGAAGACAGCCGCTAAAGTGAGAAAATGCGATGCCGGCTGCAAAAAATTTCAAATCGCTTTTAGTGCAGGCTGTCTTTCTAGATAAAGCGTCAATGATTGAAATGTACAACAACCGTAACTGTTGTGTTGTACTAGGCATATTCGCAATGCTGTCTGGCTTTGAAAAAGTGAATCATAACCTTGTTTTTGATAAAAACATAAAAATATTCTTATATTTCATTGTGAAAAAAATGCAAAAGCAAAGAATGAAAGCTGTCTCGATATTCCACTTGCGTCCAATGGCTGCATTGTCCGTAAATCATCATTTTTACCCGCGGAAGATGTTTGGCAAAATAATAACTTGTCTCAACAGGAACGATCGGATCATTCAGCCCGTGAACGAGTAAAACTTGTTGTTGTATGCGGCGCAAAGTGGCGCTTGGCAAAACAAGATCATCTACTATCCGCTGGCGAAGCGGAGGAAACATTGCTTCATAGGAACGGCGCACGGCAGGATTCATTGCGGCCTCAAAGCGCATTTTACTAATACTGTCAAGATTGTCTTTAATAAAGCTTTCATCATATGCAAACCAGCGAATGATCTGCGCCATTGCCTCTGCGGATGGATCCTCATAAAACCCCCAAACGCGGTCAAGTTCTGGAGTCAATCGAAACGGAGCGCCCGCCGAGCCCATCAACACAACGCGATCAATTCGTTCAGGCGCCTCGGCCAATAAATGAAGAGCAACAGCCCCGCCTAAAGAATTTCCCACTAAATGAACGTTTTTCACTTCCAATGCATCCAAAAGGTATTTAAGCTGATCCACCCATAACCTCATCCAAGAACGGATGCCTTTCGGAGGTGAAGACGGATGTTCCGACATTCCAAAACCGATTAAGTCTGGCGCGATACAATCAAATCCTTTTTCCTTGAAAAATGGGAGCGCATATTGCCAATTAGACCAAGCAGTTGCTCCAGGACCGGACCCATGGATAAAAAGAATCGCTTCATTATTTCCGATGCCGGTGCGGTAAAAATAAGTTTCATAGTCTCCGGTTTTGACACGGGCACTTGTCGCTTCTTGCAAACCAATTCCTCCCCTCTCGACTCTATTATCGAATCATTTTCCAACACGTACTCCTGACACGAAATTAATTGACGCAATTTTTAGAAAATACTAATTATCCCAATCGTAAACGGTATTTATTGTTTATACAACTCCATTGTTTCATAATAAGAAACAAAAGGAAAAAATAACAAATTTTTTCATACATTAAAACAGATCCTTGAATAGACCTAACAAAGTGGAACGTGCTGTTAAAGAAATTTCCAGAAAAAAATGGGCATGAAATCGCAACAAAGCGAAACGTACTGTTAAAGAAATTAAAATTGGGCATGGAAACCGCATCAAAAAAACAATCCGTAAATTATGGATTCGCATGTCCGTATAAAAAGAAGCTGACCCCAAACATCGACTTCAAGCGATTTTCGGTCAGCCATCTGAAGCATTTCTTTTTTAAGAATGCAAAATAAATAGCGAAGGGGCTGCAAACATCTCCTTACGTGTTTCCCGAATCAGAAGAGATGATCGAACCCCTTTAACAAGAATATTCTTGATCTTTGTATTTTTATGTTAGTGCTTTAGAGAATGATTCAATGAGTTCTCTTCGATGATAGAAAATACCTGTTCCAATTTTATCTTCCGTCCAAGTAATGGTCGGAAAGTCTGCATAGCTCATATAACCGCTTGTGTATGCTTCATTTCTATTGCCGGATGGATCAAAAAAGTAAACGGTAAGGCCTCGTGTAATGCCGTGTCTTGTTGGCGTCACTTCTGCTTGAACATTATTTTTGGTTAAAATATCTGCTGCCTTTAATACTTCATACCAGTTATCGACATAAAATCCTGCATGATGAAATTTCGCATCCGGTCCTTTCACGAATGCAAGATCGTGACCTTTGTTCGTCACTGACATAAAGCTTCCGACTAAATCTTCTCCATCTACCGTAACGATTTTCTCGGTTTGTCTAAAACCGAGCACTTCCGTAAAGAAGCGGGTTGCTGTTTTTAAATCATCGCCTGTTAAAAGAGCGTGATCCAATCGATGCGGAGCAATTCCTTTTAGTCCATCCGGCCATGGATCTGGGTTTAGATTCCCAGTTTTTGTCCCTACTTGTTCTATTTCCGTATACAGCTCCATATGATGGCCTGTTGGAAGCTGAAAACGAACCGCTTCTCCTTCTGCTAATCTAGTACCTTTGGAAATTCGGGAAAGTTTGCAGCCAAATTGCTCAATTTTATATTCTAATTTTTCCAGCTCGTAAATATCTTTTACCTTAAATGCCATATGATCCATTCCAGCTGTATCGGATTTTTGCAAAATGATGCTGTGATGGTCATATTCGTCCCAAGCTTTTAAATATACTCGATTTTCCTCGCGTCCCGTCACTTCAAGCCCAATGACATTTGTGTAATATTTTACAGATTCTTCTAAATCCAACACCCGAAGCTCCAATCTCCCTAATCTTAAAATTTCGCTCATTTGAATCCTCCCTTTCATTGAAAAATCTTATTTTAATGAATTTGATCATCAGCTCTTTCCATTAAACCGTTTCCAATAAAGATAACGCAGCCTCGCAGCACAATCTGTCTTCTTCTTCTGAGCCGCCGCTGACCCCGATTCCTCCAGCTAAATCGTTTCCGTCATAAATCGGGTACCCTCCTCCAAAAACGACAAGCTTTTCTGTATGGACAATCCCAAGGCGCAAGCTCGGCTCATCTTTGATCATGTCATACCATTGATGGGTCGGAATCCCGAAAGCCGCTGCCGTATAGGCTTTATTTTGAGCAATTTGTATGCTTAAAAGAGGCGCCTCGTCCATCCGGAAAAACGATTTCAAATTTCCGCCTTGATCCACAATAGCAATGTTCACTTTCACTCCAAGTTCTTCAGCCTTTTGTACCGCTTTGTCAATCATTTGTTTCGCCAAGTCACTGCTGATGCTTTTTTGCTGTAAAAACGCCAACATTTCTTCCCCCTTTCCTAAAGTCAACACCGCTATCCTTTTGTAAATACTAGATTTTTCTCTTCCTTTTCTTCGATCTCTAATGTGAAATCGAAACTTCTGGCAATCCATTTTACTTTGACTCGAGAAATACTCCACACAGAAGATATGGATGGACCAAGCCAATAGATTTTTTTCTGCTTAGTAACAAGCACGCGTCCCTCAAACCACCCTTTTCCTATATCAATTGCCACGTCGTAGCATCCTTTTGGAGGAAGCATATAGTACCGATCCAAAATCAATTCATCTTTTGCATCAGTATGGATCATTTTTCCTTTTGTTTCGTAAAATTCCCCCAAGTAATCAGGAAGTTCTTCCATCAATCCTGATTGAATCTTATTTCGAATCAACGTAGAACTAATTTTTTCATCGTTTCGTTTGACATTTTCTACTTTCGTGACAGTGATTGAGTATCCGCTGTCTTCCTCCATCGTATCTAAACTTCCTTTTCCTTTTCGGCCGTACGTGAAGTCATATCCAGCTGCTACATGCTTGATTTGCAGCGGAACTAAATATTTCTGGACAAATTCCTTCGGCTCAAGTCTTGCAAATTCCGATGTAAATCGTATTAAATAAAAGTAATCAATGTCTAAATGGGAAAACTTTTTTGCTTTTTCGGCAGGCGGGAGCAAATATTGGACACGTTTTCCCGTTTTGCCGATTATGTCTTTAGGGTGCGGAAAAAAGCTGATAACCGCTGTTTTTACCCCCATTTTTTCCGCCAAGTTTTTAGCGGTCTGAATGACTTTTTGATGTCCGAGATGAACGCCGTCAAAAAACCCTAGTGCAGCAACGACAGGGCAAGAGGCAATAAGATCTAGATCATTTTGATGATCAATGATGATTGTTTTCAATGAAATGCCCCCTTTTTTTGCTCGACGCCGTCGCTTGTTCGCTTTGAGCAAGCTGATGGTATTTTCCGCTGAAAAACAGAAGCGGATCTTGCTCTGTCATGTTTATATCCGTCACTTCCCCGATGAAAAGGACATGATCACCTGCTTGAACCTCATTAACAACTTGGCAGGAAATTTGCGCAAGAGCATCTTTAATGACCGGCAGCCCCCCTAGCTGTTCAAATTGTACATCGACTGGTTTTTCCAGCTGCCCGGCAAAATTCATCGAAAGCACTTGTTGATCGTGCGACAAGATGTTAACGGCATATTTTTTTGATTGTTGAATTTTTTCCAGCATTTTCGCTTTTTCTCCAATGGAAATTAATACAAGCTTCGGATTTAAGGAAATGGACATAAAGGCATTTGCTGTCATTCCATGAATATCTCCGTTATGCTCCGTTGAAATGACCGTCACCCCTGTAGCAAATTTCCCCATCGCATTGCGAAACAAGCGATCGTCCATATCCACCAACTCCTTTCTTTTTATTTCTGCACAAGTTCTTTTTGTGGAGATACCCAAGTATCATTGAGCCAACCGTTTAGATCGTAATCATCCAAAGCGGAATCGACAAACTCTTTAAATCGGTCGGAATCTCCAGTTGCATCAGCAATTTTTAACGTCTCTAGACGAATGTTCTCATGGTTGCCCGCATAGTTGATTTCATAAAGCTCATGACGTCCGCCAAATTCCGTTCCGATCGCATCCCAAATCATTTTCATCAATTTCACCCGCTCTTTTGCATCAATGCCTGAACCGCGATAATAACGATCGAGATACGGTCGCAGCTCCGGATTTAAAAAGTCGCTGGCACTGGAAGGCAATTGAATGAGGCCCCCCGCAACGATTTGTTCAAAAATTTGTTTGACGCGCGGCCATACCATTGGAGCGAGCACACGGTAAGCAGCGCCGTACTGAAGGTTCGGAAGTGCAACGCCATTTTTCGTTTCACAATTGGCTGCCATTGCGGTAGAAAGAGCCCAAAACATATTGCGAAGGGCAATAACCTCACCGATATTTGCCTGAACCCCACGAAACTGCTTCGTACCTGCCGCCTCTGTCGCTTTCATTAATAAGCCGACCATAAAGTCAAGCTTGACGGCAAAACGCGTACAACCTTGGAATGTAAAGCGGTTTACAAATCCCGTTTCAACAAAAAACCCGTTTACTACGTTTACATTTTTGTAGGCAAGTACGTTCTCCCAAGGAATAAATACATTATCTAATACAATGACTGCATCGTTTTCATCAAAACGGCTGGAAAGCGGATAATCAAACGGAGAACCTAATGTTTTTGCGATTTGTTCATACGATTGACGGCTGATCATTTTTACGCCAGGCGCATTCATCGGTACAAAGAAGACGAGTGCATGGCTTTGATCACCATCTCCTAAATCTTGAGCTCCATAGTTAGAGACGAAGTTATAATGAGTTAGTGCAGCTGCCGTTCCCACCATTTTGGCACCGTTTACAATAATACCGTCATCCCGCTCTTTTACAGCGCGAACATAAACATCTTTATTTTCATGAAGAGGTTTTGAACGGTCGACCTGCGGATTAATAATCGTATGGTTAATAAACGGAACTTCTTTTGTTGTTTTTTTGTACCAATTTCGCGCATTGTCCTCAAAACCTTCGTAATAATCCGCAAACGCTTTCAAATGTGCTGTGAAAGAAGCTTTATAATCAGGGGTGCGCCCCATAAAGCCATAGCTCAGCTTGGCCCATTGTGCAATCGCATCTCTTGCTTCTAAAAGATCTTGAGCATTTTTTGGTTCTTTAAAAAATTTGTGAGTTTGATAGCCTTCTTCAGTAGTCATCGTTAAAATTTTTCCCATCTGTTCATCATGAAGAGCATCATACATTCTTGCTATGGAGCGAGCAGAGTTTTCGTAGGCAGAATGTGTTGTAACATCATCAATCTTTTCTCCATTTAAATAAACAACCCTGTTATCTCTTAAACTTTCTAAATATTCCTTACCATTCATCATCTTTTATCACCTTCCTAAATGAAAATATAATGAACTGGTATTTCCTCTACGGTTCTATCATATAATTGATTTGAATTTTCAGACAATGACAGCGTTTGTTTAAAAATCATTGAAAACTAAACAATTGTTGTTGAAAATACACAAAAAAGACTGCCTCATTGCCAAACACCAGCATTGCGTCAAAATGGCAACAAGCTGGCGATTTGAGCGTGAGACAGTCTTCTCAAATAATATTCATACATATCTTGGCTTCGATCGCTTCCGGTGAATAGTCTCCAGGCGTTTTTTATCATATAATGCTCATACATATCCCTGTCTAATGTACTGAAATGTTGTAATCACATTTCCCGCTGATCTTTCAATTACCTAGCAATGTGAACTTTCTTAATCCCTTGTGCTATCTGGGCATTGCTCTTTATTCCAACATGTTTGCGGCACCGCCGATAAGATCAGCGTTTCTTCTACGCTGCCAGGAGCCGAATCGTCAGCAATCGGATCAAGTCACCGATCAGAAAGTGCTCTTTAAACTGCAAACGAACGACTCCCCGTTTTCAGGATTGTCCTTTCACATAAAAACCCCAGTCCGAGGCAGACTTTCAGAACATCGTATTAAATGCATCGTTTTTTACTGCCTGCCTGTTGGGGATAATAGTATCGTACATTTTCATTATAAGTTCAATGTATTTATAACTTCCTCTACATCTGTTGTCGGCTGTTGGCAGGCAAAGTTTTCACATATATAAATAGTTGTTTCATTATTGATCATGCGATAATTTTTCGCAAATTCCGCAATTTGTGCAAATTGATTTGGATCTTCAGCAACTAACACTGAAAGTTCCATTGTATACGCCTGTTGAATACGATTCAATAATCTTTTCCTTTTGCTGCAATCTTTCGGACCAATAATGACAACCTCTTTTTGCGGCAGCTGTTCCATCAAAAGGCTTTGCAAGAAAAACGTATGACCGCTTGGGTATTGCTCCACTTCTTCTTTAAAAATAGAATACATTTGCTGAACGCTTTCGTGTAAATCCAAATTGCCGGTCAGCCTGCTCAATTTCAAAAGCGCGAAGGCCGCAACGCTGTTTCCTGAAGGGAGCGCACCATCATAAATTTCCTTCTCCTTGACAAGCATTGCTTCACTGTCATGACCTGTGAAGAAAAATCCGCCATTTTCTTGATCCCAAAAAAGATCAATCATTTTATCAGCAAGTTGTTTACCTTTATGCAAATAAGTTAAATTAAATGTCGCTTCATACATTTCGATATAGGCCCAAAGAAGGTATGCATAATCATCAATGAACGCCTGTTGTTTTACTTCGCCATCGCGATAGCGCACCATAACCCTTCCGTCTACAATTAAATGATTTTCAATAAAATCCAGCGCCTTTTTTGCCATTTCGATATATGCTTCCTGATCAAAAACAGCTCCTGCTTTTGCTAGTGCAGCAATCATGAGAGCATTCCACGCGGTCAGCACTTTATCATCAACATGTGGAAACGGTCTTTCAATTCGTTTTTCAAAAAGCTTTTGTCTCGCCTGCTCCAATTGCTCTTTTAGCTCTTCCAGCCCCATTTGATAGGTAATTGCCGATTTTTCTTCATTCGTATGAATGAGATTCGGGATATTTTTTCCTTCAAAGTTCCCTTCTTCAGTTATATCGTAAATATGACAAAACTGTTCGCCTAGTTCCTGCCCGAGAATCTCTACCACTTCCTGTTTTGTCCATACGTAAAATTTCCCTTCCTCCCCCTCAGAATCTGCATCAATGGCAGAATAAAAAGACCCTGATTCATTCCGCATATCCCGCCGGACAAATTCAATAATTTGTTCTGCAATTGTTTTAAATTGAGGGTTTTGGGTCACTTGATAGGTCTCGGAGAATGTATAAAGCAAAAGGGCATTATCGTACAGCATTTTTTCAAAATGCGGAACGAGCCACATGGCATCTGTCGAATATCTGGCAAATCCGAAGCCAATATGATCCCAAATCCCTCCCTTTGCCATTTGCACAAGCGTTTTATTCACAAAATAAAGAGCATTTTCATGTTTAGTCCATTCGTAATATTTCATTAAAAACATGAGCATGTGAGGAATGGGGAACTTCGGTGCCTGACCAAACCCTCCATAAATTGTGTCAAAATTGCTTGAAAGCTGATGAAACGTTTCATGAAGAACGCTTTGCTTCAGCTCACCTTTCTTATTTTGACTGGCATTTTTATTTAAAACTTCCGTTATGCGTGCTGCTGTCTTTTCAATTTTTTCATGCTCTTTTTGATAAATTTCCGAAAGCTGCTGCAACACATCGATAAATCCCGGACGTCCAAAACGGCTTTGCTTAGGAAAATAAGTGCCTGCATAAAAAGGTTTTTGATCCGGTGTGATAAATACATTGAGCGGCCATCCGCCTTGCCCCGTGAGAATCTGGCATACCCTCATATATATGGAATCAATATCTGGTCGCTCCTCACGATCTACTTTTATAGCGACAAACCGTTCATTTAATATCTTTGCAACTTCTTCATCTTCAAAGCTTTCATGAGCCATGACATGACACCAGTGACAGGTTGAATAGCCGATGCTGACAAGCAAAGGTTTGTTTTCTTTTTTTGCTTTTTCAAAAGCTTCTGATCCCCACGGGTACCAGTCAACAGGGTTATAAGCATGCTGAAGCAAGTACGGAGACTTTTCAGTGATTAATCGGTTAGGTTTATTGTTCGTTGACATACGACACCTTCTTTTCTCATGAATTTTTATTTTCATAATAGCCTTGCCCTAAATTCAAGTAAAAAAATTCGCTTAAAGGATCATGTCATTTTTGAAATGGAAGTCTGCGATCTGCTTAATAAAATAGGATACAGTTATTAACTATTCGATCTCCTGTTGCATATAACCTGCTTTAATATATAGTTCCTTTTATTAGATTCGGTATTTCACGAGTTGCTTTCTATAAGTGGTTAAAACGTTCGCCTTCCTCCCGAGAACTTCAGAATGAAGAAATCGTAAAAGAGATGAAAGTTCTCTATGAGAAAGTTGACGGCATCTATGGTTACCGTCGAATGACTTTGAATATAAATCGAAAGCTTGGTCAGAACTTCAATTACAAACGAATTTATAGACTGATGAAAGTTGCCGGTATACAATCTGTTATTCAAAAAAAGAAGAAATCTTATAAGCGATCTACCCCTCAACATGTTGCAGAAAATATATTGAATCGTGAATTCACAGCGGAAAAGCCAAATGAAAAATGGGTAGCTGATGTCACAGAATTAAAATATGGTTCATCAAAGAAAGCCTATTTAAGTGCTATTCTTGATCTATATGATGGATCAATTGTGAGCTATGTTTTAGGACATTCCAATCATAATCATCTTGTATTCAAAACGTTGGATCAAGCCACCGCACTTTTAAATGGAGAGCATCCACTTATTCATAGTGACCGTGGGTTCCAATATACCTCTCATGGTTTTAAACGTAGGATAGACCAAGCAGGGATGACACAAAGTGTGTCAAGAGTAGGCAGATGTATTGATAATGGGCCAATGGAATCTTTTTGGGGAACGCTTTAAATGCGAGAAGTATTATTTACAGACATTTGAAGAATTAGCTCTTGCGATGGATGAGTACATCCGCTTTTATAATTATGAAAGGTATCATAAAGATTAAACGGCCTTAGCCCCATGGAATATAGAGCTAAAGCCGCTTAGGTATATTTTTATTATTTCTACTGTCTACTTGACAGGGGGCAGTTCATTATTAGACAGCCCCTTCATATTTTTTAAACTATAAACACTTGAAAATTAATATACCATTATTAGGAATTAATTACAAAAAGAGATAACTAATGCTTTTTTTTTACTTTTTCAGTACCGGAATCCAAATTTCACATTTTACAGTCGGGGAAGTTAAATCTTTGCTTCCGATTGATAAGATTTCTGGACCTTCTATTTGTTCATAGTTTGAGGTTGGAAACCATTCAGAATAAATGCGTCCCCATACATCCTGCAGTGTATCAGGAAATGGTCCGATTGCTTCGAATACTGCCCATGTTGAGGCAGGAACTACAAGTTGTGTAAATTCAGCTGGACATTCCTTAGTTGTTGCTACGCCAATATAGTGATCAAGCTCCCCTTTTTCCTCCATTCTGCCTTCAGAAAAGTTCGTGGATGCTTGAATCAGGCCTAAAGGCTCGACATTCGAAAGTTTTTTAAGTTTATTGATCTTTTCATCATCTAAGCTTTTCCACATCGAGGCAATTTCCGGATTAATTCCTTTGAAAATGATCGGAACTCTTTTTTTAATACCAACAATACGAAATGCCTCTTTTTCTACAATTCGATAGTTCATTTCATTTCCTCCCTTAATTGTTAACTGGAAGGTCATTCGTGGATAAGCTTTCAATAAATGACCACGATTTCTGGCTTCTGACGGTGTTATACCATGCAAGTTTTGAAAAGCTCTTGCAAAAGAATCTGGTGAGTTGTACCCATATTTTATCGCAATGTCGATGACCTTTACGCTGCTATCTTTAAGTTCAAATGCTGCAAGAGTCAGGCGTCTGCGGCGGATGTATTCTGATAGTGTAATACCTGCAAGAAAAGAAAACATCCTTTTAAAATGATATTCGGAACAGCAAGCGATTTTTGCCACCTCTTTAAAGTCAATATCATGTGTAAGGTTTTCTTCAATATACTGTATGGCTCTGTTCATGTTCTTAAGCAAATCCATTATATGACCTCCCTTGATTACAAGAATAGCAGGAGCTGAATGGATCTACCCGATATTTTGTGCACAATTATGCAGGGTGGTGATATGATCATGTGCATTTTTGCGCAACCTGCTCAGTTTATGAATAAAAACGGTTTTATGATGGAACAAGTGAAATAGATCAGGTAAATAATGAAAGCAATATGTTTGTTTAGTATTTGGTGAAATGATCATTATCATAAATAAGCAAAGAAACGGCTCAATTTTCATAAACGGTTTTCGAACAAGTCCCTAAAATAAATCAAGTAGAGAAAAACGAGCTGTTTTTCTCTACTGATTTTGTATACCTTCGATTTTGATATGCAAGCAGTTGACGCCTTCTTCTTTCAGAATGTTGCGGGCTAATGCCATTTTTCTCCGCTTAGTGTCTTTGAATAATAAACTCCTCTTCAAGCAAAGTCCAATTTTGAGGGAAAGGCTCGCCAAGCACCCAATATGCCACTCCATTCAGTCCGTATTCTTTTACGAGATTAAACTTTGCCTGCATGCTTTGTTCATTTTCAAACCAGACCTCATGTGTTTTGTTTTGATCATCGGTGTAGCGAAACCAAGGTGCCTGCGCCTCGTTGTCATACTGAATTTCAACTCCTTCTTTCGCCGCTAGGTCTGCTGCTTCCGCCGGAGCGATTCGTTTGGCAAATTTACCGCCTTTTTTGTATGGTAAAGTCCAATCGTACCCATACAAAGGGGCGCCCATCACAATTTTGTTTCGCGGAATGACGGAAACGGCATAATCCAGTACTTTGCGAACTTGCGGAATCGGTGACACCGCCATTGGCGGACCGCCGGACCATCCCCATTCATACGTCATCAAAATAACAAAATCTGCTAACTCTCCATGTCTCTTATAATCATGGGCTCCGTGCCATGGTCCTCTTTGTTCATCGCTCGTTTTTGGGGCCAATGCAGTTGAAACCGTAAAGCCGGCTTTGCGAACCTGCGGCAAAATCGTTTCGAGAAAGCCGTTATACAGCTCACGATCCTTTTCCCGAATATGTTCAAAGTCGATATTTAAAGCTTTATATCCTTTTGCTTTCATCGTCTGAATAACGCCATTGATCAAACTTTTAGAGGCTGTTTTATCTGTAAAGATCCGATGAGCAATATCCGGTGAAAAATTTCCTTCTGTAAAATTGGTGATGACCATCATCGGAATCGCACCGGATTTTTTAGCAGCTGCGAGTGCTTCACTGTCTTCAATTGGAACAAGACTTCCATCGGCGTTCACTCGGTAGCTGAAAAAAGCTACATATGATAAATGCTGACTGACACCTTTTAAGTCAGAAACGGATTGCTGCGGAGTGATCGGCTCAAGAAATCCAATTGAGTTAATAGGTCTTTTGTCGCGGGCCGTCTGATCAGGGTTTACCTTTTGGATTCGTTTTGCTGGAGATTGGCTATGCTGTATCCTAATGAGCGAGCTATCTCCTTCATTCTGAGTTGTCGTTCCTTGCTGTTGATCATAAGAAGCGCCCTGCTTTTTATCATTTCCATTTCCGCATCCAGAAAGAGCGAGCGAAAGGCAGAGCAAAATGACAAATTTTCTCATCACAACATCTCCTCTTGTTTTTTCTTATACTTCCTAAACAAGAGGATGAATATTCCCGAGTTTTTCACTTCTGTCCATAGATTCAGCAAATATGCGCTGGAAAAAGTATTTAAAAAAAGACTGTCGCAAAATTACATAGAAATTTTTCATCTGCTGTTGACCTTTTTACAGTTCCATTTTGCTGCGTGTTTCTCCGTACATTTTTTTCATCAGCTGCTTCGAATTTTTTTATTTACATCCTGTGCTCCAGAAGTTGAAATTTTTTTGCAGTCCTTCTACATACCGTTTGGAGTTACTTAAAAATTTTTAGAACGAATGTTGTTGATGCCTATCCATACATTTTTTCAAAAAAGACTGGTCAAATTTAACAAAACGTTATATAGTGTGTATATAGATATACACAGTAAAACAGTTCACTTGGAGGAGATCAATATGAACGATTGGAAGGAAGCGTTTTGGCTAGCAAAGTTTGAATTAAAAAAATTGAAATTGGGATTTGTATTGCTTGCCTTGATGGCCATCACGTTTTCGATGTTTTTCGCCACTGTCATTCCGAAAAATATGGAAAGAAGCACCGTTATGCTAGATTTTTTGTTCTTTATTGTATTTGGTTTTGGAACTGCATGGATCAAACCGAAAGAATTTAATCATCAAAAAATAGGCGGCGACTTTTGGGCATCTCCTTTTTTTATTACACTTAGGCAGCTGCCGATCCAAAAGGATGTGCTCATTAAAAGCAGATTTATCATTTTTTTCGCCTTTGCCGTTCCTTACTATTTAGGGGTATCGATTCTTACTTATGTGTTTTCCCCTGATCTTAGAGCAGCGTTGGACTTAAAGGAATATTTCGCATTTATCATGATTTGGATTGGTATTGGCATTCATTTAGGAGCTTCGTTTCCAGCTAGTGATGTCGGCTACCGGCTTTCAACGGTGAGGTTTGCCCTTTATATATTCGCTTTATTTTTTGGATTCATGTTTATCTTTACGATATTTAACGTTTTATATGGAAACGGCTTTGTGCCTTTGACGATGCTCATGGCGGAAAAATGGCCTCTAGTAAGTATTATTGCGTCAGTTCTTTTCGCTGCTATAGGCGTGCTCTACTCGCAAAAATATATGTCCAAAAAAATCGAAAAAATGGATTATTTATTTTAAGAAGGAGGAAGTTGAATGGAGCTTCCTATTCAGATTGCAAAAGATTCTCCGGAGCCTATTTATTATCAATTGGAAGAACAAATTAAAGCGCTGATTGCAAGCGGTCAGCTTCCTGCTGGTTCACCGCTGCCTTCGATCCGCACCCTTTCAAAAGACCTTGAAATTAGTGTGATTACGACTAGACGCGCCTACCAAAATCTTGAATATGAAGGGTTTATCCAGACAACACAAGGGAAAGGAACGTTTGTAGCTGACATAGACGATGCTAAGAAAGAAAAAGTAAAGACAGAAACGGTGTACAAAGCTATTCAAACCGCTGTACAAACGGCGCTCCGCCATGACTATACGTTTGCAGAGATTGAGCAAATCTTTCAACAAGTAATGGTTGAATTGCGGGAAAAGGAGGGTTCTTAATGCAGCCTTGGTTAGAAATCATGCAGTTAAGAAAAACGATCGATGATTTTCAATTAGGGCCAATTGATCTTTCGTTTGAGCCTGGAACGATTCATGCACTCATTGGGAAAAACGGAGCTGGTAAAAGTACATTAATGAAAATGCTGATGAATCTTGCGAAAAAAGATGAGGGGCAGATCCGCTTATTTGGTCAATCAATACAAAATCGTGATGAAAGCTGGAAGCAGCACATCTCGTACCTGCCGCAGACATTGATTGGATGCAATTCCTTTAACGGATTGGAATTGATGAAGCTCACTTCCCATTGGTATTCAACATGGGATCAGAAATATTTCGACCAGCTTGTACAAATGTTCGATATCCCTTTAAGAAAGCTATATCGAAATTTATCACAAGGTGTTCAAAAGAAATTAAGCATCGCCTTAACTTTAGCCTGCGATACCGACATTTTGATTCTTGATGAACCAACCGCTCATATGGATATCCCTTCAAAACAAATGCTGATGGATATTCTCGTAGAATGGATGGAAAGAAGCGAAAAGCTGATGATCATTGCCAGCCATCAAACAGATGATATTCGAAAGCTTGCTGATTATCTAATTGTACTGAAAAACGGACAATTGCTTGGAAAATTTGAAAAAGAAGAATTAGCCAGCAGATATAAACGTTACTTTTTGCAGCGGCCTCTGCCAAATAAACCGATACCGGGTGAAGTTGGAAGAAAAGGAAAGCAAATTGTCATCACTCAACAACAAGAAAATACAGAACAGTATTTAATAGAGCATCAATACGATTGGATCAAAGCAGAATCGTTAGAGTTGGAAGAAATTATCACGATTATGCTCAATCAACCAATTTAACAGAAAGGAACATAAATATGAACGAAACGGTTTTAACAGTTGAAAAATTAGGAAAATCATTCAAACATCAGCCGATTATCCAAAATATATCGTTTGAAGTGAAAAAAGGGGAAATTATGGCGGTATTAGGACCGAACGGGGCTGGAAAATCAACGATCATTCGCAACATTATGGGGATTATGTATCCAGATGAAGGAAGCATTACATTCCACAATAGCCAAAAAAATATGATCCCGCGCCATAAAATTGGCTATTTGCCGGAAGAACGCGGTTTATATAAAAATGTCAAAGTAATGGATATTCTCCTTTATTTAGCAGATTTAAAAAGCTACCCATTAAAAAAAGCAAAAGAGCGGGCTAAAGTCTATTTAAAAAAATTTGGCTTAGAAGGAAAAGAACAGTCATCAATTGATGAACTATCAAAAGGAATGGGACAAAAAGTACAGTTTATCGCTTCGATCCTGCATGAGCCTGAACTGCTCATCTTAGACGAACCGTTTTCCGGATTAGACCCTGTGAGCCAGGAGTTATTTAAAAAAGAAATAAGAAGCTTAGCTAATAACGGCACAGCGATTCTTCTATCTTCCCATCAAATGAATATAGTAGAAGAGATGTGTGACAGATTATTTATGATCCATCGCGGCCGCAAGGTGGTTTATGGATCGATAGAGGAAGTAAAGAAAACATATGCGAATTTCAAATGTGTCATCCGCGGAAAAAATGACCGCGCCGTACTAGAACAAATTTCTGGTGTTCAACGAATAGAACAAAATGAAGATGTATCAACTCTTTATTTAACAAAAGACATTCAACCTGCCAAATGGTTAAAAAACCTTCCGGAATATATGATAATTCAAGAATTATCGCTTGACCGCATTTCCCTGCATGAAATCTTTATTGATGTTGCCACAGATCAAAATTTATTACAGGAAGCTGGTGAAAATTATGAGTAATACTATAAAAATAGCAAAATGGGAAATAAAGCGGAATTTAAAAAACAAATCATTTATCATCAGCTTGTTTATAACGCCTATTCTCTTTTTAGCTTTTTTCCTGCTCGGAAATCTTGCCAATTCAGATGAGGATCAAAGTGTAACAACTGTTTATGTCAATGATAAGCTGAATATTTTGCCAGCCTTGCAGGAAGCAGTACAGCTTCACAACCTTCCATTCAAGCTTCAGAAAACTGGCATCGCGGAAGATAAGATAGAAGATTTGCTAAAAAATAGAGAGAATACAGCCTATTTGTTTATCGGTGAACAGTCATTAACGGATGGCGTTGTCCCTGTTTACACAAGCGATGTGATTAGCCCGATGTTTGCCAATCAAATTCAGCTGCTGGAGCAGCTTGGTTTATCGAAAAATCAATTAGCAGCCATTTCGAAAGGAATCGTCTTTGAACAATCGACCGTTAGTGAAATCTCAAAAACTGAAGGCGGAGGAAGAGAAACGGAAAAAATTTTAGAACGCATTGTACCAGGGGCCTTTGCCAGCATCATTTTACTATCCATTGTTTTTAGCGGCATGATGATTTTTCAAAGCGCCTCGCAGGAAAAGAAAGATAAAATTGCGGAAATCATTCTTTCATCGGTCACGCCAAAAGACCTCATGCAAGGTAAAATTATTGGTTATTTCCTATTAGGAATGTTACAAGTTGTTGTATTTTTCATTTTTATCATTCCAATCGTTTTATGGAAAATTGATGTTCCGATATTTCACTATTTGTTCGTTCCTCATCTTTTTCTTTTCATCGGGATTGCCCTTTTAGGCTACTTGCTGTTTTCGTCAATTTTTGTCGGCATCGGCGCCACAATGGCAGATATATATACCGCCGGCAACTTTCAAGGATTAGTTATCCTGCTGCCATTTTTGTCATTTGTTTTTGTCGGACCTGTGCTGACAGATCCAAGCGGGCTATGGGCGCAAATCGGCACCTATCTTCCATTCACATCACCCGCTGTTTTGATTCTTCGTTTGTCGATATTAGAGGAATGGCCATGGGCGGAAATTGTCATATCACTTGCAATCTTAATAATAAGTGTTTGGATCTTTATGAAACTAGCTGGAAAAATATTCAAAGTCGGCATCTTAATGTACGGAAAAAATGCCACGCCAAAAGAAATATGGTCTTGGATCAGACAATGATCAAAATAAAAAAATCGGCTAAACGCCGATTTTTTTATGGTTTGGTGAAGATGAATAACATTTGCAAGCTGCGTAGTTATGATCGGTCTTTATTCCCAAAATACCGGTTCGCCTTCGATATGGCAAGGCTTGGGCTGATAGATGTCTTCTTTTGTTTTAAGATAGTGATGAATTCTTTCTTCATTGGCTGTAAAAGCATTGCTTGCGATATCGCATCCTAAAAATCGGCAGTTGTTTTTTATGGCTGCAATAGCTGACGATCCGCTCCCTAAAAACGGGTCGCAAACCGTAAATCCCTCTTCGGCACTTGCATAAATCATCGCTTGGAACAGCTCAACCGGTTTTTGCGTCGGATATTTCGAATGGTGAATTCGTTTAAACCTCCATACATCCGGAAAAGACCGGTTTCTAATTTTGCGGTTGTTTCCGTTCGTAGCAAAAATAATATATTCGTGCCTTCTTCTAAAATAATGCCCCATTCCCATATTGATTTTATCCCAAGTGATGATGTTTTTTACGTCAAAGTACTCTCTCATTAAATGCCCTAAGCTTAATAAAGAAAAAGAATCAAACATGATGTAAATGTGCCCTGTATCTTTTTTCAGCACCCTCTTGCACTCTTGTAAAAAGAGATGATAGTTTTCTTCACTGTCTTCAAATTCCGCAAACCATTTCCCATTTTCCGTTCCCTTTTGCTTATATTCACCGACGATTCTGCCCTTCCCGAGCTTCAGCTTGTTATTCATTCCAGAATAAGCAGGGTCTGTTACAATCAAGTCGATGCTTTCATCTTTTAAAGACTTTAAAAAGGATATGCAATCATTTAGTTCAATTTTTACTTCGAGATTGTTTCCATATTTAAACGTTCTCACAGATGCAGTTTCTGTGTCCATATCCAAACACCCTTTTAAAAATAAACGAGATAACTATTTTATCATACTATAGAAGAACGTATATTCTCAACCGATTTAGCTCGTATCTAGCATTTGGCGCAGCGACTTTCAGTGGATTGTTGTCTTGCCTATTTATTTTAATTTTCGTATTTGGGCATTATCGCGTGCAGATTATCTGATTATGCTTATGACCTTCTCCGCATAATCCTCTGGGGACGTTATTTCCTTCTTGATCTCTGTCCAGTTTGCTCGTCCAATCAAAGTTTTCCATACTACAGCCAAGGTATTTATCATGCACTCCAAAGCTCTCCGGTTTTTTTGAAACATTTTCAGCACTCACTTTCAGATGTATGTTGCTCAATTGGCTACAGTCCTAAACTGAAGAATAACTTTCCCGGTGTTTCATTCTGTTTCATGAGGATTCAACCATTAAGCCCCTATTTATTCCATATTTAATGACTTCGTCAACGAAGAAAAAAAATAACGGAAATAGCTAAAGAAAAAACTGCAAAAACCATAATACAATAGCAGGCAATATTCCGAAGATTATATGTAAAGCAAATGCGAAAAACCTTTTGGTAATGAAAGCAATTGCTATCGATATGGGTAGTCCATAAAAGAACACCCCAAAGCTTACAGATGAGATATCATGAGAAGATTGTGAAAAGAAGATCCTGTTTGTTGGTCAGAAAGAAATGCTACTGGCGAAATAAAATCGCTATGATAAAAGTAGAAATAACAAACGTAATGAGCGCTGTTAAAAATTTTCTTTTTATATATTAGTTATACTCCTTATTATTACTTGTAAATAATCAAATACAAATTTGATAAGTAAAAATACATAAAAAATGTTCTAATATGATTGCCTGTGTAGATGGTGAAGGAGATTAAAATGGTCATCATGGCATTTTTGGCTATTTGTTAGCAATTATATGGACCAGTATTGCGGAATATAAAATTTCATTTTGCTGTTTGTTTTTGACGAAAAGCAGCAGCTGGAAATCAACGTAAGTTTTGTTAAGGAGGTTTGATGAAAGATTTAGTCCGCGAAACCGCTTGTTGCAATCGTTGGTGTTTTCGCTTCCCTATATATTTCTACTAAAACCTTTCTTTTGGCTGTAGCTTCTCCTAATTTATTTCCAGGGTTGAATATACCGATGTGAGAGCCTCTTCAAATGATAAAAGCCTGTAGAATTCCAATAATGAATTCTGCAGGCTTTGCCCTAGCTGGATACTTTCCGTAAACCCTTCTCCAATATATTTAAATATGAAACAACGGATAGCATAAATCCCCGCTTTTTATGAATTCGTCGTTACCAACCGATTGCCGCACCGTCTCCTCTTGGATCAACCCCGCCATGTAAAAAGCTTTGTTCATCAATTAATATGGCGTTGGCATGCCCCATTATTTTATCAATAGGTTCAACAACTTTCACAAGATGGCCAGCTTTGATCATCGATTCGATCACTTCTTTTGAGATGCGGCCTTCCATCTTCAATTCTTCCGTCTCTTCTCCCCACGTTCTTCCCCACACAAACCTTGGCTCATATATTGCTTCTGCAGGGCTCATTCGATAATCAATCATTCTTGTAATGATAGCTGTTTGTGTTTGCGGCTGCCCTTCTCCTCCTTGTGTTCCGTATAAAATATACGGCTTTCCATCTTTAAAAGCCATTGCAGGCATCAGCGTGTGGAACGTTCTTTTTCTCGGCGCCAAGCAATTGACATGCGAACGATCAAGAGAAAAGAACGATCCTCTGTTTTGCATTAAAATCCCTGTGTCACCAGCAACAACACATGAACCGAATTCAAAATAAAGACTTTGTATAAAGGAAACCGCATTCCCCTCTTCATCCACGACAGCCGCATGGGCAGTGTCGTTTCCGACAGGCTGAGTCTTCACTTCGCTTGCTTTTGTCAGACTGATCGATTCGGCCAGCTTTTTCGCATATGTTTTGCTTAACAATTTATCAAGCGGAATCTGGTAGAATTCGGGATCTGTCAATACTTTGTTTCGGTCTTGAAAGCTTTTTTTCAATGATTCTGTCAAAAGGTGATAATACTGAAAAGAACCGTGCGGAATCGTTTTAAAATCAAAGTTTTCTAAAATATTTAGCGCCATTAGCCCGGCAAAGCCTTGTGAATTGGGCGGAACCTGATACATGGTATAACCGCGGTAAGTTCCGCTCAGCGGTTCGACCCAATCTCCGTGATGATCCGCAAAATCATCCTCTATTAAAATCCCGCCTTTTTCTCGAAGGCTTGATACAATGCGTTTTGTTAAACTGCCTTTGTAAAAATGATCTCTTCCTTTGTTCGCTAACTCTTTCAATGTATCCGCCAATTGCTTCTGAATAAATTTTTCATTTATGCTCGGAATTCGATGATGAGGCAGGAAAATCGATGATGTTTCCGGAAATTCTCGCAGAATTTGAACATTTTTTTGCGTGTTGACATATTGATCCTTTGAAAAAGGGAATCCATTTTCCGCATATTCGATAGCAGGCTCTAAAACCTCCGCCAATGAAAGTCTTCCGTATTCTTTTATGATGGCATCCCAACTGTCAACCATTCCCGGCACGGTGATAACACTTTGAATGCCTCGATACGGAATGGCGGGTAAACCTTCGTATTTTTCAGGCGTGGCGTTATAGCCTGACCGGCCGCTGCCGTTATACGCACGAACTGCTTGATCCTTTTTACTGTAAAACAGCCAAAAAGAGTCTCCTCCGATCCCTGTCATGTGCGGATAAACGACCGCTAAGCAGGCGCTGGCCGCTACCGCTGCATCGAAGGCGTTGCCTCCTTTTTGCAGTATGCGGCAACCGGCTGCCGATGCTAAATAATGCGGACTGACAACCATACTTTTCGTTCCGATCATTGATTGGCTCATTTTACTTGTTCCTCCCCCGGTTTGTAGTATTGAACGAAATGGGTCATGCGATTTGAACCTTCCGTAAATAGAAATAAAACAGCGCCGATGATTAGCAAAACACCTGACAAATAAAAGCCGATTTCAAGCTTGCCGGTGATATCGGCAAAATAGCCCGTAATATAAGGTGCAAAAATTGAAGAAAGCATTCCGCTGAAATTGAAAAAACCATACACTTTGGAGTACATGGATGACGGCGTAATTTCAGCCATATAAGATATTAATACGGGATCGAGCGCCAATTTTCCTAGCAGTCCGTAAAAAACTAATCCTGCTAGCAGCAAAGAATAATTTTCCGCATAAGGGATGACAAATTGGCAAACAGCTCCAGCAAAAGCTAAAAAGATGATCAGCAGCTTTTTATTTTTTACTTTATCTGAAACATATCCAAAGAAAATAGCCCCCGGAATCGAAGCCCAAGGCACTAAAGAAGATATGATCCCTGTTTGCGAGCCTTCTACCCCTTTTACCGTCTGCAAATAATAAGGCAACCAAGTAAGCATTCCGAAGAATCCATATAAAGAGCAGAAGATGAGAATGTAAACGAAAAGATGATTTTTTGTAAACAACCGTTTTAAGTTTTGGCTATCTTTCATATGAGGAACTTCTTGTTTTTTTTCATGGCTGGATTGATCTCGTACACATATTCCTATCAAAATGGCAACAATAATAGTTGGAATGGCAAATTGATAAAATGAAAATTGCCATCCTTTGTTTAAGGTATATGTGAAATAGCTAGCAGCAATAAAACCAAGAGAAATGCCGAAAGCCATTCCGCTATTGATCACTGCAGAAACGATCCCTCTGTATTTTTTAGGGGTAATGTTGGAAGAAATTCCGTATTGCGAACCGTAATAAGTGCCTTCTCCAATACCTGTTAAAGCGCGCATCAGCAAAAACAATGCAAATGAAGATGCCAATCCACTCAAAAAAGTGGTAATGCCAAATAATATATAACCAATTACTAAAACTTTCACTCTTCCAAACCGATCAGCCAAAAATCCTGTTGGAATTTGCATGATCGAATAGGCAATAAAAAATACAGTGGACATCAAACCTAATTGACTATTGTTTAAATTCCACTGCTCTCCTATTTCTCCCATCACTGGCGACAAAATATTTCGATCCGCATACATAAATACCCATCCTAGAAAAAACAAGAAAATAGCGATGGCTGGATGTGTACGTTTCATTTTCTTCACCCCTCTCAACTTTTTTAAAAAATTTGATTTCATTATAGAAAGCTGCTGAGGAAAGTTCCTTGAATTTGTAAATTTTTTTAACAAAGTTTTTTTCGTTTCGTAAACAAATAAATATTTTTATTTTTTTATAGAAATCATAAAACATATTTTGTATACTAAAGGAAATTATAATTAGAAAATTAACTACATAACGAAATAAAGGGTGGTATGAATGGCATTCGAATACAACATTCCGAATTTAGACATAGACCATATTGATAAACAAATTTTAGAGAAGCTGCATGAAAACAGCCGGATATCGTATACCGATCTCGGAAAAGAAATCGGTTTGTCTCGAGTTGCCGTTCAGGCGAGAATAAACAACTTAATTGAAAAAGGAATTATCGAGAAATTTACGACGGTTATCAATCCGACGAAAATCGGCATTCATGTTTCCGCCTTTTTCAACGTTGAAGTGGAACCGCAATATTTAGAGGAAGTGGCAGAACAATTGGCGGAGGAGCATGCCGTTACAAGCTTGTACCATATGACTGGACCAAGCAAGCTCCATATGCATGGAATCTTTAAAAATAATCAAGAAATGGAAAATTTTTTAACAAAAAAATTGTATCCGATGCGCGGTGTCGTCAGCGTTGACTGTCAAATTCTCATTAAACGATACAAGAGCCGCATGGGAATGAAATTATAAAGGATGAGGGGGAGAAATATGCAAACTTCTTATAAAAGTCTTATCATGGCTATGCTGAGAACCGGAATTTTTGGATTCGGAGGCGGTCCTTCCGTCATACCGCTTTTCCGTTATGAAGCAGTTTCCAGATACCGTTGGGTAAAAGATGAAGAATTTGCAGAAATATTGGCGATTGCCAATACCCTGCCCGGTCCGATCGCGACAAAAATGGCCGCTTACTTAGGATATAAACAAAAAGGGGCATTAGGCGCTTTTATTTGCGTAGCAGCTCATATTTTGCCTACATGTTTGGCCATGATTCTATTATTCAAAATGGTCACAGCTTTAAGCGATTCACCTGTTATACACGGTATGATTTCTGCTGTTATGCCGGTGATCGCCGCCATGCTTGGGCAGTTGGCTTACGAATTTTCCGCAAAGGCCGTGAAAGGATTGGGAAAATGGCTTGGCGTCCTGCTGATGATTGTTTCGTTTTGCCTACTGCAAGTGATTTCGATTCATCCAGCTATTGTAATTCTAATGTTTTTAACATATGGAGCTTTCCATTTAAAACGGAAGAGCAGAAGTAAGGAGATGTCTGCATGAAAATCTGGATCAGCTTATTCATCGGTTTCTTTTTGGCCAACATACTCGGTTATGGAGGAGGACCCGCTTCCATTCCGCTTATGTATGAGGAGATTGTCAATCATTACAAATGGCTGACAAATGCAGAATTTTCCAATATGCTCGCACTGGGAAATTCTTTGCCGGGCCCTATTGCGACGAAGATCGCCGCCTATGTCGGTTATGATGTGTACGGATGGTGGGGGGCTTTCATCGCCTTGTTTGCGACTGTATTTCCGTCAGCTTTCGCTTTGATTCTGTTGTTAAAACTGATTCAACGCCACCGGGAATCTTTAGTTGTGAAAGGAATGACCTTGCTTGTACAGCCTGTTATTGCGGTCATGATGCTGCTTTTAACTTGGGAAATGATAGAAGACTCTGTCCATTCGCTCGGAATTATCCAATCGCTCATCATTGCTGCTGTATCGTTCTTTGCCTTAGAAAAATGGAAGGTTCACCCTGCCATTCTCATTATGATTTCCTTTGTTTATGGAGGAGTTGTTCTGCCCAATTTTTAAAACCGGTCTGTTTGGAGCACCAGAGAAACTGTGATTCTCAGCTTTTCGCAATACCTGAGAAAATTTTTCTGTCAAGAAATGCGCCAACTATCTTGCTTTGTTTCAATTAGAGTCGTATAATCTCTTTTTAAAAATACGAATGATTTTCTCGTATAAGTTTGGAAATACGGTCCAAACGTTTCTACCAAACTACCGTAAATAGTTTGACTACGAGAGACGATACACAACTCTCCCTGTCAAACTCAACGCGCGAGTTTACTACAGAAGGGAAAAGTGAGAATGGACAAAAACATGTTAAAGAAAAGAATCCAAGTGGCTAGCAAACAAATTCCGGCAGACATTGTGATTAAAAACGGAAAAATTGCCGATGTTTTCAATTTAGAAATTTTGCATGGAGACATCGCCATTGCGGACGGAGTGATTGCTGGAATCGGAGAATATGATGGGGTAAACATCATTGATGCCGAGAATAAATTCATCGTACCAGGTTTCATCGACTCTCATGTCCATATTGAATCTTCGATGGTGACACCGAAGGAGTTCTCCAAAGCAGTTCTGCCCCACGGTGTGACAACCGTTATTATAGATCCGCATGAAATTGCGAATGTCGCCGGGACGAAAGGTATATCTTTTATGCTGGAGGATTCAGAAGGCTTAGATTTAGATGTGTATTGCATGCTGCCTTCCTGCGTTCCGGCGACTTCGTTTGAAAATGCCGGCGCTGTGTTAAATGATGATGAACTTGCACCTTTTTACAAGCATCCTCGGGTGCTCGGGCTTGCGGAAGTGATGGATTTCCCAGGTGTTCAAAATTTAGATGACCGCATCATTGACAAGCTTTTAACGGCATCAGCATATAAGATCGACGGACACGGCGCAGGTCTTGGCATTGAAGGAGTCAATGTTTACAGAGCGGCCGGCATTCAAACAGATCATGAATGTGTGACAAAAGAGCAAGCAAAAGACCGCCTTGCTCGCGGAATGTACGTCATGATCCGTCAAGGATCTGCTGCAAAAAATTTGCCAGAACTAATCGGCGTGGTCAATGAAAAAAATAGCCACCGCTGTCTATTTTGTACGGATGACAAGCATTTAGACGACTTAATTGCCGAGGGAAGCATTGACTACAATATTCGTCTTGCCGTCGAGCATGGACTTGATCCTCTCATAGCGATTCAAATGGCGACGATTAATGCCGCCCAATGTTTCGGACTATCGCAAAAAGGAGCGATCGCACCTGGATATAGAGCAGATCTTGTCATAGTAGATAACTTCAAAGCTTTTACGATTGAAAAAGTTTTGAAAGCCGGAAAAGTGATAGCGGAAAACGGTCAATATATAGGATCTATAGATCAACCAAAACCTTCCGTTTTATCAAGAAATTCTGTCAATCTAAACATAAACGAGGTTACAAAAGAACGGTTGGCCATTCACGTAAAAAATAACCAAAAAGCGCATGTAATAGAAATTATTCCGAATCAAATTGAAACGGTTAAAAGAATGATGGAAGTTCCGAGCGACGGTGTTTGCTTCATCCCTTCCATTGAAAAAGATTTGGCAAAACTGGCTGTACTCGAACGCCATAAAAATACTGGAAACATTGGCCTTGCCATTGTAAAAGGATTAGGCTTAATCGGCGGTGCAGTCGCCACAACCGTCGCCCACGATTCCCATAATGTGATCGTTGCCGGCACAAACGATGAGGATATGATCTGCTCCATTCAAGAGATAAAGAGAATCGGCGGTGGGCTAGTAGTTGTGAATGATGGAAAAACGCTCGCCTCTTTGCCGCTTGTGATCGGCGGATTGATGTCAGATCAAGCATATCCAATCGTCGCCCATCAACTCGATGAATTGAACAGCAGCTTGCAAAAAGTGAGCAAACATCGGCATTTCAATCTCTTCCTCACGCTCTCTTTTTTAAGTTTGCCTGTCATTCCAGAGCTCAAAATTACAGATTTAGGATTATTTGACGTCACAACGTTTCAGCACATAGAAGTTGCAGCCGAGCACGGCATTTAAAAATCGTGTAGAAAATGATTGTATGGGCAGCAAAACACATAAAAAAAGAAAACTCCGGCAAGGGAGATTGGCTCATCTGTCGGAGTTTCATTTGCCTTTTTTCGCTTAGAGTTTAAATTCTTTAAGCCTGCTAAAGCTTTCCAATACGTGTCAGAAATGATTCATTCATAAATTCGCACGAGATGTTTTTTACACGCTTGCCCGATAGCTTAACCGTTTTTTCCGCCGGACTTTATCCCGTTCCAAAATCCTTTGCTCGATCAATAGAATTCACCTTTTTGCCAGCTCGCTTCGGTCAAAATCAAACAAATTATACAGCTTGTATGCCATCATGAGCTCAAAGCGCATATCTGCATGATTTAAATCAACATTGAGTATTTCTTCAACACGTTCAATGCGATATTCAAGTGTGCTGCGGTGTATAAATAATTCTTTCGAAGCTTCGCGGTAAATCAAAAGGATTTTTGCAGCGCTTCGGTCATGGTAATACGATTAAATTCGGCAGGTTGTTTTCCTTCAACATTGTCAATTGATATTTTGAATGGTGCTATGACATGATCCGATCACTTAAAAGTTTTCCTTCACCAACATCAACTAACATCCTTGTTGCCTGCTTTGTGTGTGCAAAATTTCGTCATGTTTTTTTATCCATAAATGCAGATTTTCCCCAAAAAGACCATATACACGCTTCTTGCAGCTCCGCATCATTTCAGCTGCCCATCTATTCGAGAAAAACAGGATGCCTTTTAAATCGCATCATTTTTTTGAAAACCGCTCTCCTTCTCAAGAAGAAAGAAGTCCCTTATATCGTAACTTATGGTGCGGCGGAAAATGCGGCTTTCTTCACGTCATCTGCTTCACATATAATCCACTTTTTTCCGTTCTTACCCTGCTTTTATTTTTTCATAAGCTTCATCATATTTTTTCGCCAGTTCGAAATCAAGCTTTGTGAGTCCTTTCGCTCTCTGAGACGAAATTTTTACCGTGATGAACTTATAGTCAATAGAAATGAAGGGATGATGGTTTACTTCTTCAGAAATGTCCGAAATTTTCCGCACGAATTCGATTTCTTGCAAATCATCTTGAAAGAGGTACTTTCTTGCAATCCATCGCTCTTCAAGAAGCTTCCAATCTTCCATCTCTTGTAAAAGAGATTGCACTTCTTCATCTGTTAACCGCATGACCGTTTCCTCCCGGATTTTTATAAAAAAACAGACAGCTAAAATCACAGTGCAAAAAAGATTTCCATATAAATGTAAAGAGGCGAACAAACATATCAGATTTCCGTTTATTTCTTAGAAAAAAGATTTGCTTTGAAACCGTTCCATTTCCCGATAAATAAACTCGATGTCTACATGCTTCCGGAGACAATCGGCAAGCCGGTCAAAGGCTTCTTCACGAATGTTTTTCATTGATGGCCGCTCATAAATCGCCGGAAGACCTTTTCTTTTTCTTATCAAATTCAAAAATGCCGTTCGAAACTCATCGTTATGAAATATGCCATGAAAATACGTTCCAATTAGGAGGCTGTCTTGGCTTATGCAGCCGTCAACTCCTTCTTCCGTCGTAATAAATGGCGATACGTCCCCTTCATAAGAAGTTGTTCCCATATGAATTTCATAGCCTTCCACCGGCACATTACAATCAGCCAAGTGGGCCATCCCTGTTGTAAGAGTCGTCCTTTTCTCTTTCATCATGGCGGTGCGAATCGGGAAAAAACCGAATCCGTTTGCGCTCCCTATCGTTGTTTCTACGTGATGCGGGTCTGAAATCTCCCTTCCGAGCATTTGATAACCGCCGCATATGCCGACAATGACTGATTTTTTCGCACGATAAAGCTTTTCTATCGCATCCGCAAAGCCGGATTTTCGCAAAAGCAATAAGTCCTCAATTGTATTTTTCGTTCCCGGCAAAATGACAACATCCGGTTCTCTGAGTTCATTTGCCTCCTTTACATAGCGAACATGGCAATCCTTTTCATATAGAAACGGGTCAACATCGGTAAAGTTCGAAATGTGAGGAACATGAATAACAGCAATATCAATCTCGCTAGTTTTCTCATTTGTACGTGGAAACGCATCTAATATGACGGCGTCTTCCGCCTCAATGTTTAAATTAGAAATATATGGTACGACCCCTAAAACCGGTTTGCCTGTATACTCTTCAAACCAGCGAAGTCCCGGCTCCAGCAAGGAAATATCCCCGCGAAACTTGTTAATCACTACCCCAATTACGCGATCGCGATCTTCAGGCTCAAGCAGCTGCAATGTTCCTACTAAACTCGCAAATACACCGCCTCTGTCAATGTCGCCGACAAGAATGACAGGAGCGTTTGTTAACCGGGCAATGCGCATATTGGCAAGTTCGCGATCATTTAAGTTAATTTCCGCAGGGCTCCCTGCTCCTTCTATAACGATTCGCTCATATGTACTTGCCAAATGATGATACGCTTCTTTAATCACCTGCAAACCAAGTTCAAAAAATTCCTGCCGATACGCTGCTGCCTTATAATTTTGATACGGCTTACCGTTCACAACAATTTGTGAAGTGTGATCGCTCACAGGCTTGATCAAAATCGGGTTCATATCCGCCGTTGCGACCGTTCTTGCCGCCTCCGCCTGCACTCCTTGGGCGCGGCCGATTTCCTTGCCGTCAACGGTAATATACGAATTGAGTGACATATTTTGTGATTTAAACGGCGCCGTCCGATACCCGTCCTGCGCAAAAATTCGGCAAAAACCTGTCGCAATCACGCTTTTTCCCGCATCGGAATGCGTACCTTGAATCATGATGGGCAATGCTTTATTCATCTGTTTTTCTCCTCTCACAATCATTCACAATTGTTTCGCAAATTCCGAGTATGAAGCACCGCCGTATGAAAAGGCGGGCCAATAAATCAGGACTGCATGTAAATCCTTTATCTTCGAAAAAAAAACACGGTGGCTATTTTTTTCATTGATCACGCCGATCAATTCAGGCAAATTTTTGGCAGCAGATCTTTGACGAATCATCACGTACATTCCACGGGAAAGTCGGTCTCTTGCTTGCTTTTTTGTCGCACATTTTTAACTCGCCCACATGATGCCAATTTCCCGACATTGCTTGCCGTTCCAACAATGATGATTCTTTTCCAACATTTTTACACGGTAACTTTTTGGTTGGATTCTACTGTTTCAACAACGATGATTTATTTCCAACTCATTCATGCTCCCTTTTCAAAAATTGATGATGACTGAAGTATTATAACATCCTTTATTTTCCGCTAGTATCATGATGCACGAGATGATCAAAAATAATTGCTATGTTTCTTTGCTAAATGAAAAATTCCGCATATACAGTGATCGTGATCTGTAAGTTAAGGCATATCTTTATGTGTCCAATCGTTTGATAGACTCAGCACTTAGGATCACCGGCACCTCATTTTTTGAATAAAGTTCTGTTTAATGCTGGAACATACATAGCTAAAAACACGGACCGACCGAGGCTGAAAACAATAAAAGCAAGCCACAAACCGTGGTTATAATACATCGGAATCAAAATAAAAAGACAAACTATATATACTGCAAGAGAAATCAGCATGGAATTGCGAATCGGATTGGTCATGGTCGCTCCTGTAAAAACACCGTAGAGAATTAAACCGAAGCTTGCCGCAAGTGGAAATATCGTGACCCAAATACTGTAGGAGCTGGCCAGTTCGATCACATTCTGATTTTTCGTAAAAACAGGAATGATCGAATCTTTAAACAGTATATAAATAAGCATCATAAACAAGGGGGAAATTATCGCCCATTGCCCTGTCAACGATAAAGTGCGTTTATACAAAGCTTCATCCTTTGCACCGACAGCTTTTCCGACGAGAATACTGCTGGCATTGGCAAATCCGTCTAAAAAGTACGCCATGATATAATGAATTTGAATGAGAACGGCATTGGCTGCCAGTATTTCGGTACCAAAAGAGGCACCTCTCGCTGTAAAAAGATTAAACACGGTTAACAAACAAATCGTGCGAATAAGCAAATCCCGATTGACCTCCATCATCTTCTTAAATTCTCCTGCATTCCACAGCTCGCTGCTAGGAATGGAGAAAAGGCGAAGATCGGAAGACTTTAACACGATATACATTCCAATGAGAAATGCAGCCACTTCTGAAATCAATGTAGCGGCGGCTACACCATTCACATCTTGATGAAAAACGTTCACAAACAACAAATCAAGTACAACATTTAATAGATTCATAAATACTTGTAAAAATAGCGAAATTTTAACACGAGACATTCCCATGAGCCATCCTAGAATGACGTAATTCGCCAGCGTAAACGGGGCTCCCCAAATGCGGATCGAAAAATATTCGTCCGTGAAAGTCATGACTTTCTCATCCGGATGAATAAGCGTTAATGCGATATGCTTCATCGGCCATTGAACGAGGATAAATAGAATGCCGACGGCTAACGCAATGAGGAACGGTCTTACGAAATATAAAAAACATTGCTTGGCATCTTGCGCACCATAAGCTTGTGCGGCAAAGCCGGACGTACTGACCCGCAAAAAGCCAAACAACCAATACATCGTATTAAAAATCATCGTCCCTACAGCTACGCCGCCAATATACGCTGGATCAGGAAGCTGTCCCACTACTGCCGTATCGACAGCTCCTAATAACGGGGTGGTGATCGTTGAAATGATAAGCGGAATCGCCAAAGATAGATAAGTTCGGTGAGTCATTATTATCCCCCTTAACCTTCAAACAAGTGAATGAGCATTTTTGTATATGGGTGGCGAGCTTGAGAGAATATATCATTCTTTTGAAAGCAGTCAATAAAAGCCCCATCTTTCATTACCAAAATGCGCTCGCTTAAAAAATGAACCGACGGGAGATCATGGGAAATAAATAGATAGGATAATTCCAATTGTTTTTGCAGCTCCTTTAAAAGAGTTAATATTTGCCCTTGTGTATAGACATCTAAGCTTGCTGTCGGTTCATCTAAAATGATCAAAGACGGCTGGATGCTAATCGCACGAGCAATGGCAACACGTTGTTTTTGCCCTCCGCTTAACTCGTGGGGATAGCGATAAAGATAGCGGTCCGCCATCCCAACCATCTCTAATAGCCGCTTTGCGCATAATTCACGGTGCTCTCTTACATCCTGCAAATAAATGGGGCAGATATTACGATGTGTATCTAATGCCTCCATGACAGAATCGATGATCTTTCGTTTTGGATTTAAAGCCGCTGCCGGATTTTGAAACACCGCTTGCATACAATGGCGAATTTTTCGAATTTCTCTTTTAGTCATTTTATGCAATGGTTGGTCATGTAAAAAAATTTCGCCTTCGCTTATTTTTTCTAACATAAGCAAGCAGCGCGCCAATGTACTTTTCCCGCTGCCGCTTTCACCGACAAGCCCGACGCATTCGCCTTTTTGTATCGATATCGACACCCCGTTGACTGCTTGATGACCTGAAGCATAAATTTTTTTGATATTTTTGGCCAATAATAGATCTGCCATTATGACATATTCCTTTCCATTGCAAAATCCAGTTTAACAGGCGAGGCAATACGCCTAATCGCTGGTACAACGCTGAATGACCGCTCGGCCTTCACGTGATCACTTCATGCATTTTATTCGGCAAGGTTGGAGCGGCACTCAATAATTGCTTGGTATAAGGATGACGAGGATGGTGAATAACATTTGTTTTCGTCCCTGTTTCGACAATCTCCCCTTTCTTCATTACTGCAACAGTATCGGAATATTTCCTAGCAAGCCTCAAATCATGTGTAATAAATAATATTGCACAATTGATTTTCTCTTTGATATTCGCGATGACCTCTAACACATGTGCTGCTGTCATACTGTCAAGCGCAGTGGTAGGCTCATCAGCAATAAGCAATTTCGGATTCAGCATAATGGCCATAGCAATAGATGCACGCTGCAGCTGTCCACCACTTAATTGAAAAGGGTAACTATTGTAGACGCGTTTTGCAGGGAGTTGTACGTCTTCCAATGCTTGAAAAGCGATTTCTTTTCTTTCGTTTTTAGTTAAAGAACAATGAGCTTGGATCATTTCATCCATTTGCTTACCGATTTTTATAAAAGGAGTAAACGAGCTTTGATAGTCTTGGAAAACATAAGATATTTCTTTTCCCCGTAAATTCTGAAATTCTTTATTCGATAAATGAGTCATATCCTTGTTGTCAAACTGAATATGCCCGGAGGCTATCCACATTTCTTTCGGCAGAAGCCCTCCAATCGCAGAAGCTGTGATGCTTTTGCCGCTGCCGCTTTCGCCAATTAATGTAAACCATTCTCCTTTTCTGGCAATTATATTCACATTTTCAACAATCGGCTTATTTCGAAAATTAATTTGCATTTGATCAATAGTTAATAATGACATACCATCTCCCCTTTATCCTTTTACATCAAAACGGTCTCGCAATACATCACCAGCTAAATTAGAAACTAGAACAGTAAACATAATGGCAATTCCAGGAATAAACATTAAATATGGCGAGGTGTGAAAATATGGTGTACTTTCGTTCAGCATCGCCCCCCATTCAGGAGTTGGCGGCTGCGCTCCTAAGCCGATGTAAGATAAGGAAGCGATCAACAAAATAATTTTTCCAAGATCCAACGTCGCTAAAACGAACACATTTCCCACGACATGGGGCAGCAAATGCTTACGAATAATTTGAAATGTGCTTAAACCATTGACAACCGCCATTAAAATGTAATCTTTTTCTTTCTCAGATAACACCGTGCTGCGGACAAGCCGCACATAGCTTCCCCATTTCGCTACAACGATTGCAAAAATTAAATTTAACATACCGGGGCCTAAAATACCGCTCAGTACAATTGCGACAATAAAATCAGGGAAAGCTAGAAAAGCGTCTATGATTCTCATCAAATAACGATCGAAACGGCCTCCGACAAATCCTGAAAACATGCCTAACGGAACGCCGATCAACAAAACAATGCCCAATACGAGAATACTCGTTCCGACCGTTACTTGCCCTCCCGCTAGTATGCGAGAAAATAAGTCTCGCCCCAAATAATCCGTTCCGAAAAAATGCTCCGCACTTGGTTTCAGCAGACGTTCATTCATATTGATTTGCAACGGATCATATGGAGCAAGCAGCGGAGCTGTCAAGATGACAAGAAAAAAGGCAAATAGTATAAAAAGAAGCGTTCGTGAGTGCGTCCAATACATTTGTCTAAACATTTTCAACGTCTCTCTACTCCTTTTAAACGTATCTCAGGGTTTAAATAACGGCAGCAAATATCAACGAATATATTAATCAAGACAATCAAAATCGTAATAAACAATACATACCCTTGAATGACCGGGTAATCCCGGCGAATAATCGCATCTACCACCATTTTTCCAATTCCCGGGTATGCAAACAGTACTTCAATGACAACTGTGCCGCTTATTAAACTCCCAAGACTCATACCAAAAATCGTTATGACAGGAATTAAAGAACGGCGGAAAACGTGGAATAAAAATATCCGTTTTTCACTAATCCCTCTTGCCCTTGCCGCTTTCACATAGTCCTCATTCAAGCTTTCTAGTAAACTGGAACGCAGCAATCTGACATAAACAGCTGACATCGCGATTCCTAACGTAAGGGATGGCAGGATGACGTGTTGAATCGTTCCCTTTCCCATGCTTGGCAATATCCCTAATTGAACGGCAAATAATTCAATGAAAAGGAGCCCCAGCCAAAAGCTGGGGATGGATGAACCGACTAGTGCAAACAAACGGCATATATGGTCCACCCATTTATTTTTATAGAGTGCAGATAAAGTGCCTAAAGGAATAGAAATCAGAATCATTACGATTAAAGAAGTGCATGTGAGCGTAATGGTCGCAGGAAACCTTGATAACAACTCAGAAACTACCGGCTGCTTTGTTATATAGGAATGGCCTAAATCAAACTCGAAAAATCGTTTCAACCAATACCAATATTGAACGTATATAGGTTCATGTAACTTCAGTTCTTCTCTTAGCGCTTCAATTTGTTCTTTCGTAACGGACACTTCATCTACTTGAAGCATCTGTTTGACAGGATCGCCAGGTGCTAGTTTTATAAATATAAAACTAATGAAAGACAGCAGAAGTAAAAATATGATGAACTCTATGAATCGTTTCGCTACTTGAATCATTTACCCTTCCACATCCAAATCTTTTGTTAACATATAATACTCGCTTTTACTAGTCACCCAATTTTTTACTCCGTCACGATAGGCAACAATAATATTTGGATGTACGATAAAGGAATGGAGAGTCTTCTGATCAATGATTTTTAATGCTTTCTTCGCCAAATTGTTCCGTTCGTTCACGTCTACCGTTTGGTTCAATTGTTGAATGCTAGCTGTTAATTCTGGATGGTTAATACTCGCGTAGTTCAGCGCTCCGTTCGGCATGTATGTCGCATTCAAAAAGTATGCCGCATCTCCGCGCGGAGCCGTCACACTGCTGTATGTAGCAAAATCCCAATCATCATTGGCCGCTAAATACTCATCAATATTTTCCACTTGCTGAATCGACATCTCTATGCCAAGTTCCTTCGCCTTTGATTGGAGAATTTGTACAATTAAAGGAAGTTCAGGACGCGATGCGTATGTTAGCACTTTAAGCCGAACGGCCTTTCCGTCTTTCGTAACTTTTCCGTCTTCTACTTGAAAGCCTGCGTTACTAAAATACTGTTTCGCCACCTCTATTCCGCTTTCCTTTTCTTCATAGGATGGCGCAAACGGAGAACCAGCGAAAAAAGGACCTTTCGCTTCAACGGCATGTCCATTTAAAATATGTTCAACAATTTCCTTCCGATCTATTAAAGCATCCATCGCCTTGCGCACATTTTCATCTTTCATATAGGAGCTCTTCATATTATAAAACAGCTGATGTGTACGCAAACTTGGAACTGATTCTATTTTTACATTTTCTTCTTTTAATTTTTCAAGATTTTCTACCGGCGGTCTAAAAATAATGTCCGCATCTCCTGATTGAAGCGCCATTTTCCGTGCATTGGCATCCTCATTGAAAGCAAATGTTGCTTTTTCAAGCTTTGCTTTGCCATCCCAATACTTTTCAAATCGTTCGACCTTCAGCTCTACCCCAGGCTCAAAAGAAGTAATTTTAAATGGCCCCGTACCGATTGGCCTTTTATCAATATCTTTTTCATCAACATCGACGATCGCTGTATTTGGATGTACGAGTTCTGAAGGAAATTGCGGGAATACTTCTTCCGTTTGAATCGTTAACAATTGACCATCGGCTTTCATTTTGCTGATTTTTAATGCCGCTTGAACAGATGGACTATCGTTGATTGCTCTTTCTAACGAGGCCTTCACCGCTTGAGCATCAACTTTTTTCCCATTATGGAATGTAATACCTTCTCTAATTTTAAACGTCCAGTTTTTCCCATCTTTACTTTTCCATTCTTCTGCAAGCCAAGGTTCAATTTTTTGCTGTTCACTAATTTTGACAAGCGTCTCTCCTACTCCCGCACGAACTATCGTATAGTTCGTGTCTAAATGCGGATCGAGTGTGTTGGTTGGAAAGTTAAAAAGCAATGTTAATTCTTTGCTGCTCTTCTCCTTTTCTTTTGAGGAAGACTGTGAGCATCCGACAAGCAAAAAAATTGTTGTTAAAAGTATTAATATGCTTTTAAAATATCGAAACATTTTCTCACCTTCCTAAATCGTAATGATTACTATTTTTATTTTCCTATCATACATATATTCGCTATTTTTGTAAATATTATTTCGAACAAAAATAATTCAAAATCACATATTTTTGAAATGTCCATTTATTTCTCGACATTCCCACTTCAAAAAATTGATGAGTTTCTTCCAAAAATTCCATCCTGAATCACATATAAGGCAAAATTAAAAGGCATGAGTCCGGTGTAATACCGAATTCATGCCCAAACAGTTGCCTAAATTTCCGTGTCTAACTTTTTGGGTTCAGTTCAAATTTTTGAAAAAAGTTCGCTCTCTTTATTAAGCATGATAAGAGCCTTGACAGATTATGTGCCCTGCTTTTCGCTTAGTGCAAACCTCACAGCACGGTTAATCAACGCCGGCAGCACGGACACATGGCCTTCATCCTCAAATTCTTTAAATTCCACGTGAAAATTGTTTTGACCGAGTCGTAATAGTCGTTCTGCAAGCTCTTTAGCGTTCGCATTCATGCCGCTTTTATGGAATTTTTCCAATTCTCCTACAGTGATTAATAATCGTATATGATGCTTATCATTTTCTAGACTAGAGATAAATTTTTGCTCTGCACCAAGTAGAAGCGATTTATTCCAATGAATGGACGGGCTGCCTGCGATATACGTATTGAAGGCGTACGGCTTTGTAAACAATGTTTGTAATACGAAGAGGCCGCCGAGTGAATGACCAAAAATCGCTTGTCTGTCTTTATCAATTTTGAACCTGCTTTCGATCAGCGGTTTAAGCTCCCCATCAATAAATTGCAAAAACTGTTCCGCTCCGCCATATTCTGGTCTGTCTGTCCCCTCTCGTCTCGAATACAATTCCGAAGCTGGCGGAGTCAGTGTAAAATCATAGTAGCGTTCAGGAGAAAACGGTTTTTCGATATGGTAACCGATGCCGACTACTAGTGCTGGAACGATTCCTGTCCTTTCGGGCCGCCTTGATTGGATACGGACTGCCTCAAACATTGTTCCGAATATAGCATTAGCATCCAAGAAATAAATAACTGGAAAGCCTGAAGGAGGAGGAGGCACATCAGGTATACCAAGCAAAATTTTGTATTGCCGATTTTCTTTTGAACGTATTAAAAATTGTTCAGTACTCGGAATGCTAACTTCTCGGCCAGCAGTATCTTTGTCCATCACATCAGCTTGTTTATCTTTTTTCCTATGCATGGTTAAACGCCTCCATATCATGGATTGATATCATCGGGGCAAAAATTACAACCCTCCAAATGAACATTTCAATCTCTTTTCCAAAGCCGACAAACATATGTATTCGCAACTGGTACTCTATTCTCTGACGGGCAAAACGGGCTCTTCCTTCATTAAAACAACCTGATGGGTAGCCGATATTTTGAATGGATCACCTTCTATGGTTCATAAGACTTTACCTAGTATTTAAGACATCGCTTAGTAATGCCAAAATGGTGCCGAACGATGATTCTCATCTATATGAAAATAATTAGGTCAGATGATGCGGGATGACCTTTGAACTTATGAATCATTTACACAATTCCACGTTTCATTTTTTACTATCTTTAAATAATAAATAAATGAAATAAGGAACACCGATGATGGAAATGACTATCCCGACTGGCAATTCAGCTGGAGAAAAAACAGTTCTGGCAATATAATCGGAGACAATGACCATAAGCATGCCGACCGTTCCGCTGACGGGAATTAGCCAAAAATGATGGATTCCGACCAAACGCTTGGCGATGTGCGGTGCTATCAAACCGACAAATACAATGTTTCCTGCCACAGAGACACAAGCGCTCACAATTCCGATACTGCATAAAAGGAACACATTTTTTTCTTTTTCCGTACGAATTCCCAGTCCTATTGCTCTATCTTCTCCTAATTGAAGCAAGTCGAGTATATACGATTTTTTTATAATAATAGGAACTAATATGACGAGCCAAGGCAAAATAGAGACAATGTATTTCCAATTAGCATTCCATATACTTCCATTCAACCAAACTGTCGCCATTTCAAAATCCTGAGGGTTCATTTTCAAGGATAAAAACATAGACAAGGCCCCAAACCCAAATCCTATTGCAATTCCAACCAAAATCGCTCGTTCGGAATCTAGTTTTCCATTTCGCCATGAGAATAAATAAATCAATAGTGCTGAAGCCAGTCCGCCTATCCAACCAAACAGCGGCATCGCCAAAGTTGACAGCCATCCGCTTCCCGTTATTTGCCCTTCAAAAAAGAGCATAAAAATAACGATAGCGGCTCCTGCCCCTGAATTGATTCCTAAAACGCCAGGGTCTGCAAGTCCATTTCTGCTGATCCCCTGTAAGGTTGCACCCGCCACTGCGAAACCAAATCCAATCAATGAAGCTATTAAAATACGGGGCAAGCGAAATTCAAATATGACCAAATCATGCTCAGAATTGGGATCAACCCGCAGCAAAGTCTTTACTATATCGATAACTTTAATATCAAATTCACCGTTTGTTAAGCTGACATATATTGCAGCAAAAATAAAGACTATACTGATCAGCATCACTGTCCAAAATCGTCTCGCCATTTGTTTATGCATATGTTCCTCCTCCTCTCTTGTAAATTAAATAGAGGAAGAAAGGAACTCCGATTAGGGAAGTGACAACTCCAATAGGAGTCTCAAACGGGTAATTCAAAAATCTGCTTAAAATATCGGACAGTGCTAAAAAAATACCTCCAAGTACTCCGGCACAAGGAATAACCCACCTATAATCGATTCCAATTAAAAATCGGGTTATGTGCGGAATGATTAAACCAACAAATCCAATATTTCCTGCCAAGGCAACAGAAATACCAGTCAAAATGACGGTGCTGGCCATTGCTAACGCTTTGACCAACACCGTTTTCTGTCCTAAACTCACAGAAACTTCTTCACCTAAAGAAAGAATTGTGAGCGATTTGGAAATATAAAGAGCCATTATGATCCCGACAATTGCAAAAGGAATCGCAAGTTTTATTAGAAAGGGATCCATCTGATGCAGCCGGGCATTATACCAAAAACTGATGTTTTGCGATACTTGAAAATACGTTGACAAGGCAGCGGAAATACTGCTGAGAAACGTTCCAATAATAGTTCCGATGATCGCCATTCGAACGGGTGACATTCCGTTTGGCATAAGCGACGCCACGCCGAAGACGAAGCCAACAGCAATGGCTGAACCGAGTAGTGAAAATATTATCATGCTCAAAGATGATGCATCCGGCATGAAAATCATGCAAAGTGTAATAGCGAAAACCGATCCGTCAGAAACTCCCAAAATCGAAGGGGAGGCAAGATAGTTCCTCGTCATTCCCTGCATGATCGATCCAGATATGGCCAAGAAAATTCCGATTAAAAGTGCTCCAATCGCTCTTGGCAAACGGGAATGTATTACAATTTGGTGATTTACATTTTCCGGATCAAAATGAAAGAACGCCTCCCAAACCGTTTCGAAATTTATATCTTTCGCTCCATAAAGTATAGATAATAGAACTATGAGCACAAACGCAATAGGCGAAGAACATAAAATGAGAATGGATATAGGAATCTTTAAGCGCATATTATGATTCCCGCCCTACATCATTCATTTGCCAATTTTTCAGTCGCTGCTTTTAAGAATTGAATTTTACTCCATGCTGTACCGCCTTGTGCCAACGGATCCACAACGTTTACGAATACTTTGTCGTTTTTAACTGCATTAATGCTTTTCCAGATCGGATTCTTTTGCAATTCCTCTAGTGCTTTTGGATTCTCTTGGTTCTCATCCTCTGAAAATTGGACAAAGAGATAATCCGGATTCATTTCGCTAAATTTTTCTAACGAAATCACTTCCTGCGCTTTGGCATTTTGGATTTCTTCCGGTACGGTAAATCCTAAATCTTCGTATAACGAAGGGTTGAAAAATATATCTTTCGAATAGATCATAATATTACCGCTTCTAATACGAACGATAGCTACTTTTTTATCTTTGAACTTCTCGCCTATTTGTGCTTTCGCCTTTTCGAGGTCATCTTGATATTCCTTTAAAACTTTTTCTGCTAGATCCTGTTTCCCCGTAAGTTCAGCCAATAATCGCAGGTTATCTTCCCAATTTGTTGATATATGAGAAACCGGGATCGTGACAGCAATTTTCTCTAATTTTTCAATAACGTCTGGTTTAAACTTTGTCGTTGCGAAAATGACATCCGGTTTCAGCTTCAGGATCGATTCAATGTTTGGCTGTGCCTTCTCCCCAATCGAAACGGTTGAAGCTGTAATATCCTTGAACATTTCCGGGAACTTTCCCCCAACCGTGATGCCTCCAGCAGGCTCAACGCCCAATACGAGCGCATCCTCCATCGTTTCCATACTGCCGGTGATTACAATTTTTTCTACGTTTTCAGGAACTGTATATTCTTTGCCGAGGTAATTGATCGTTCTCGTTTCACTTGACTCAGCTTCCTTCTTCTGCTCCGTTTTACTGCTTGAATCTCCCCCTGTGCTGCTGGTTTGTTCCTTATTACCGCCGCAAGCCGCCAATAAAAGAATAATTAGCGTGATAAGTCCATAGTAAAGCAGTTTTCTTTTCATAATATAGAATGTCCTCCTATCATCCAATTGATAATAATTATCATTTTTAATTATAAAAAGTCTTTCTTATATATGACCATGGACAGTATCCAGAATTCTTTTTGGACGATTTCCAGAAAAAAGACTTACCATTTCGTCAATTATTCGTTCATGCGCGCTGGCAGAATACTCCAGCCATGGATCTGAGGAAATGAAATAAACGCGATTATTACGAACTGCACTCAATTCTTGCCATGGCAACGAATATTGCAAAGTTTTCCAATAAGCTAACGTTTCTTCTTCTTGGCGAATTAGCAAGAGAAGCCGATCAGGATCTAATTCAATTAACTGATCTATTGTCATTCGTTCATCGCAGGCTAATTGATTGCAATCATACGCAGATGCCAGCTGCAAATCGTGAAATAAAATATCAGTAATACTCCGATTGCAATGAACATACAAATTCTGTTTGGAAATTCGTAAAATGAGGAAAGTATCGTCCTTCACTTTATTTTTCACCCATTCTCGTGCATGCTTTACTTTTCTGTCATAGTTTTTAAGCCAGTCCTCAGCTTCTTGCGTTTCACCTAAAAATTCAGCTGTCAGCAGCAGCTGTTCCCGCCAATTTTTCTCCTGCCACGGAATATAATAAATTGGAGCAACCCGAGATAATTTTTCTTTCTCCATTTCATCTAGATCATCCGTACTTATGACTACTTCAGGTTTTGCTTGAAGCAGCTTTTCGATGTTGGACTCCCATTTTTGCCCATTCCGATAAGCATTGAGATGGACAGAAATATCTGTACGATACTCCTTATAATAATAAGCGGTCCATTTCGGATGAAGCGGCGCAGCATACGGGATGATTTTAAGAGCCAGCAATTGACCGGTAATGGGAGAGCGATAAGCAGCTATTTTACGGCGTCGTCTTTTCATATAATGTGTTGGTGTAACTCCAACCTGCTTCTTGAATTTGCGGCTAAAATAAAATTCATCGTTGTAGCCGATTTGATGGGCAATATCTTTTAGCTTGGCATGAGACTGTGCCATAAGCTGTTTTGCTTTATTGATCCGCAGCTCTGTCAAATAGTCGATAGCACTAATTCCGTACGTTTTTTTAAATAAATCGACAAAATATTTCGGACTGATTTTTGCGATTGCTGCCAATTGCTCGATGGACAAATTCTCATAATAATAATGGTCCATATAGTCCTTTGCCAGTTCAAGCGCTGCGGACGATCTGTTGTGTAAAAAAGATCGGCTTTTCAAAATAATATAGAGCAATTTTTGGAAAGTAAACTGACTGCGGAAGCGTTCCAGCTCGTCATCACTATCCCAATATTGAAAGATCGATTTGCACAATGAGGTGAGTTGATCAAAAGGGAACACTTGAATTTCACCTTGCAGAGAAAATAAACGTCCATCTTTCTCATTTACCATGCATTCATACCTTTGATCGGTTGATCGGAACACCTCAAACTTCAACAGGTAGATTTCTGTTTCATCGAGAGCCTGTATTTCACCTCCATAAGTCTCTCCAGGTATACACGCATACACATGATTTTGTTGAATCCGATACTCGGTTGTGCCCAGCGTCAATTGTCCATGTCCGTTCACCACAATGATAAGAACATGTGAGAAGGTTAGCTGCTGCTCAATTTGCAAATTTCCATTCCGTTTTAATAACTCAATATCTCGAAGTCTAAAAGACAAGTCATCTAAAGATAAATTATTCGAAGCCTCTTTTACAACAAAACTATGTCCACTCATCAGCTTCCACCTTCCTAATTAGTTGTATCTTTATGTCAACTAGCATGTTCATTTCTTTTCAAATATTGGAGGAACAGCAAGGAAAATATTTTAACACAAAGATTATAAATGATAATGATTATCATTATTGTTTATAATCATACCAAATTCTTCTCTTTTTTAAAAGTTAAATGACGAGACAGTTCTTTAGTCTTAATGTTTATCACTTTGGACTCAAGAATTCGATTTAGAAAACGCTAAATACAAATTTGTTTCATATCGAAAAGCGCGAAAAAAAGAATCAACGCGTTGTGGCGTTGATTCACAGATTAGGTTTTTTTGCCAATTTGTTACTAATTGGTCCTTGCAATCATTACGGTTTTCATCACTCATATTTTTGCAATCATTCGCTCCACTTTAACATTTCTTACCCGAAGGATTTGTTAATGTATTATGAAAGAATACACACCGATATAAATGATGTGTTTCCCTGACAATGCCAAAGCTTCGTTAAGATTAAACCAGCTGCTTTACAGCGCTGAATGTGAAATTCTGCGCGTTTTCCATCACAACTGCCCCAAGACCCTATTGATACTTGTACGGGAAGCAGCCAGTAGAAAAAAGAGTCGTTCAAAGTTTTTTTAGCTCTGAAAGGATTTTTTCTAACTCTGCTTCGTCTAACTTCGGAGCTTCTACACACATTTTTTGGGCTTCCATATATTCATTAAACTCTTTTACTATGTCTTCCGGCGCTCCAGGCTTTAGGTGCCAGTTACCCGGTTCATCAACGAAGAAAGGACTTTTTGTAAATTTAGGTTCTTTACACGTCATTTCATGCGCTCCTTTTGTATTCGTCTAGCGCTCATTCATAGCTTCACTTATTAGTAGACTAGCATATTTTTTAGATACAGGGGCTTAATTCCTCATAGTTAAGATAAAAACCAAGTCTCCAGTGGCTGTTTTTCTTGATAAGACAGGGTTTCAATTCCTCATAGTTAAGATAAAAACTTGATCAAAAATACGACATGGCAATTTCCAGATGTTAGTTTCAATTCCTCATAGTTAAGATAAAAACTGAAGAACAGGCTCATTACGATATTGTGGAAGCATGTTTCAATTCCTTATAGTTAAGATAAAAACTTCGGAGAAGACGTGAACATCGTGCAAGATTCTGCAGTTTCAATTCCTTATAGTTAAGATAAAAACTCAATATAATTCTTACTTGCGTTTGGCGTTGCTGTGTTTCAATTCCTTATAGTTAAGATAAAAACTCGATTCGCATAGCTGACTGCCATCCAATCACCTCAAGTTTCAATTCCTTATAGTTAAGATAAAAACTCGATTCGCATAGCTGACTGCCATCCAATCACCTCAAGTTTCAATTCCTTATAGTTAAGATAAAAACTCGATTCGCATAGCTGACTGCCATCCAATCACCTCAAGTTTCAATTCCTTATAGTTAAGATAAAAACATCTCTTGCACTCGCTCTAGGCAGAACTGAACACTCCAGTTTCAATTCCTTATAGTTAAGATAAAAACGAAAATAAAAAAATGGGCAGAGCGTGAAGGGGCAGAAGTGTTTCAATTCCTTATAGTTAAGATAAAAACCATATTGCCTAACGATAGGCGTTAAAGTCATTTGAAGTTTCAATTCCTTATAGTTAAGATAAAAACACCAGGTTTGCCGGGTGGGTACCTGACAGATACCGGTTTCAATTCCTTATAGTTAAGATAAAAACAGCGTTTTGTGAGCGTGATCCCTTCTGCCAGAAGGTTTGTTTCAATTCCTTATAGTTAAGATAAAAACCCCAAAAAACGTTGTTAAATAAGCATTTCATTTTTAATGCTTGACTGGTTATTTTTATTTTAACGAAAAGGGGAATTTTTATCAAATCTTTGATTTGCTTGGGCTCAATGGAGATTTAAAAGAGTCGTCGATCCCCGGGGGATTTTTGCACGATTGGGGGTCGACGACTCTTTTTTATTTCCGTTTAAAACAGATTTCAAAGTTTGCCTGCCGACAATGAAATCCATGTTGTATCAACCATTTTACCTGACCCATCTGTTTTAATAAAGTAAACATCCGGCTCATTCCCTTCTCATTCAATTGAAGGAAGAGTGAGACCATATTTAACATTTTTCTGGAAAAATTGGTTTAGGTCTATTCGATCGGTTCCTACGATCTAAAATAAGAACATGATCTGAAAAATGATTGGTAGTTTTTACTTAAAATTCCCTTTTTTTCTTCCTATTTACCAAAAGTTACATATTTTCTCTTATAATGAAACAGAAGGCTGTTCCACATGTTGGAATCCATTTCGTTTCAATCGGAGGCATGAAGGCAGTGAATGTCAAGTATATCCCTTCTAAATGGGAAAAGACGAAGAAAGGCATTGGCGATCTGGTCGGTCTCGGTGTATGGGGCAAAGGTATGATTAATACTCAAAAATGGCTTGTTTCGCTTCTTTTCGCGTGCGGAATCGATTCAGATAAATACACTCTTTCTTGATGAGGCTATGAAACGACTCCATACAAGCATTGTCGTAACAGTTTCCACGTCTCGACATACTCACTTGAAAATGATGTTCCTGTAAAAGTTGCTGATAGTCATTCGAAGCATATTGGCTCCCACGATCCGAATGATGAATCACTCGTTCCGTTGGTTTTTCGCTGTTTAGAGCCCGTTGTAACGCTTTGATGACTAACTCTTTCGTCATTCGTGTATCGATATACCATCCTACAATCTTACGAGTATATAAATCCATGATACTCGCTAAATACAACCAGCCTTCGTCGGTAGGAATGTACGTAATATCTGCCATCCATATTTCATTCGGAGCCGTTGCTTGGAAGTTCTGTTTCAATAGATTGGCATATACGTTGTAAGGATGGTTACTGTTCGTAGTGGCTTTGAATTTACGGACGGTAATGGACTCAAGCCTTCTTCGCTCATGATGCGAGCGACCGTCTTTTGAGACACACGAATCCCTTGTTTGCGTAGTTCTTGCGTAATTTTCGGACTGCCGTAAATCTTACGGGACTTTAGATACTCATTTCGAATTTGTTGAGTGAGTTGTTCTTTTCGTTCTTTCTGTTTACTTTTCGCACGCTTGAGCCAGTCGTAATACCCACTTCTTGAAACACCGAAAACTTGGCACATCTTCACAACAAGAAATTCATTACGGTGTTGAAAGTTGAAAAATGAAGGCGTAAATTACTTCTGGTTTCTGGTGAAGATACCTAACGCCTTTTTTAGGATCGCTAATTCCTCCTCCAACTCTTGATTGCGACGGCGTAACTCGATGATTTCTTGATTTTGTGGCTTGATGTTGCCTGAACCCACAAAACTCTTTCCGTTGCTTTCTTTGTATTCTTTGACCCAACGATGAAGAGTGTTGTAAGCCAAACCTAACTCTTTTGCCACTTGGGCGATGGACTTGTCCCCCTCCAAGCATAACTCACCGCTTGAATCTTGTATTCTTGATCAAATGTTCTCTTTTTCATGATTGGACACCTCGAACCTATTGTAATTAAGTTTATTATAATCTCCCTGTTCTCCGTGTCCAATTTTTAGACTAACATCAAAGAGATTAATTAAGGATAACTTGTATGAGGGTACATTACCTAATGGTATGAGAATACAAATGAGATTAGATTCCGAGGGTAAAGTTAAGACGGTATATCCGATGTATTAGGGGGGGTATTATGAAATATGAAATTAGTTTTAAGAAGAATGATAAAGGATTGGAAGTAAACGTTCCGAGTTGTATTTCACCTGTAGCAATTCTTCTTATGGGGGATATTCAACGCAATGGTGAACCGTGGATAAATTTAATACACAAGGTTTTAAAAGGTGAATCTAGCTATGAGGAATGTACGGGTAATAACTGTACGTTAGAAATTAAAAAGGACATCACCAAAATAATAGATAATTACAGTGAGGACGAAGAAGAATGCATAATTGAAACGATTGAACTAAAAAAAATTATAGAATTGTGGGTAAGAAAAATAAACAATATTTGAATAAAATAGTTATGCACCTTGATTGGCTATATGCCTTTCAAGGTTCTTTTTATTATTAATGGTTTCGCTCTTAAAATAACTGAACATTAATTTCAGAGTTTATGATGGTTCTACCTACATGGAGTTTGGCAGATATGCATGGTAAAGCGACTAAACCATTAATACCCTTCGAGTACACTTTAAAGCACGTGAGAACGCATTCTCGTGGCGAGAAAGTGGGGGTAAGCTTTTAACTGGTTGTGACAATAATAAACTGTCAAATTATTATTGTATTGTATTTTCACTAGAGACGGTCGTTCCCATGTCCGTTTCCATTACCACTCCATTGATCATCACGCCTGATTGAAGATACCGGCGGATTACCTTCAGTAGAATTCGATCTTTGATCGTTTTCGCCAAGATCCCCATCAGTTTGTCGTGATTCACCTTGTCAAAGAATTTCTCTAGGTCTATATCGACTACCCAACGATATCCTTCTTTGATATAACCCTTTGCTTCCCTAACCGCATCATGTCCCCTTCTACCTGGGCGGAAACCATGCTAGGTTCGAGAAGGTCGGATCAAAGATTTTCGTCAACACTTGGGCAATCGCTTGTTGGATGAAACGATCCGTCACGGTAGGGATCCCTAGAAGCCTTACTCCACCGTTCGGTTTCGGGATTTCGACTCGACGGACGGGTAAGGGCTTGTAGGTTCCTTCTCTCAACGACTGTCAAATGGAGTCCCAATTTTCGTAGAGGTGTCTTCGTAGGTCTTTTACGGACATGCCATCTACTCCGTGACCTCCTTTATTCTGTTCGACTCGTTTCAGTGCCGCCAGGAGATTTTCCCGTGACAAAATCATTTCCATCAACATTGATATCCTCTCCACGTGAACGAATTCTTCTATTTGTGCCATCTTCTGCTCCACCCTCTTGAAGTCCCCCGTGGGATTCACCACTTCCTCCTTCAAGTAAGTCCTATCGGATTGTCTGCTTCCACACAGAAGATGAATGCCTAGCGATTCGTTCTCCTTAATTGTTCAGTCCTTCCTCTTCCATCTCGAGCTTGAAAGAGTACTATGACTTCTGCTGACTTCTGACTGTTCAGCTATCTATCACTAGATAGGTTACCAAGGTTACTTGGCTTGCCAGCCAGACCTCCCCGGGTAAGAGTGTAATCTTTCCTTCCATCCATCTGCTTCATTTACTTTGTATCACCTTCGGCAGAAAGGGCTTTGTTTTGTTGTGCAAACTCACCCAGTGATACCTAGCCTCATATGAAGTTCGTGTTCCGAGAGACCTTAAAGTTTGCCGCTCGCTTCCTTCAGATTCCGCGTCGCCACGGACACCCTTGCGTTAAGCTAACTGCTACTTCTGCCTTCGCAGCTCGGGACTTTCACCCTATAGATTACACCCATGCCGGGCGCACACATAAAAGGGTTCAGACCCTAGATCCGAACCCTTAAAAGAAATTTGCTGCTCGTATTAGTCTTTTATTCTTTTACTTCTTTCTTTAAGAAACCGACCATAAGAGCTGTTACAAATGAACCAATTAAAATAGCAAGTACATATAACCATGGACTGCCGCTTATAAACGGGATGACAAATATGCCTCCGTGCGGTGCTGACAAACCAATTCCAAATACCATCGTTAACGCACCGGCAATTGCGGAACCTACGATAATCGATGGAATTACACGTCCTGGATCAGCTGAGGCAAAAGGAATGGCTCCTTCTGTTATAAAGGTTGCCCCCATAATATAGCACGTTTTTCCTGCTTCTCGTTCTGCTTTTGTAAACTTCTTTTTAAACAAAGTTGTTGCAATGGCTAGTCCTAATGGAGGAACCATACCGCCAGCCATAATCGCAGCATGCGGGGCGTAGTTTCCTGCATCAATCATCGCTAAACCGAATGTAAAGGCTGCTTTGTTGATCGGACCTCCCATATCTACAGCCATCATTCCCCCTAAAATCAAACCTAAAAGAACTAAGTTCCCAGTTCCTAAGCCTTCCAGCCAAGCTTTCAATCCATCGTTAATCGCTTTAACAGGATCATTCACCACATACATCATAATAAAACCTGTAATTAAAATACCGAATAAAGGATATAGTAAAACTGGCTTAATCCCTTCTAATGATTGCGGCAGCACCTGAAAGATTCGTTTTAAAAGAACGACTAAATATCCGGCTAAGAAACCGGCAATTAATCCGCCAAGAAAACCGGCCTCCCCATTTGCTGCCAAAAATCCTCCGACCATTCCCGGAGCAAATCCCGGACGATCCGCAATACTCATGGCAATAAATCCGGCTAAAACAGGAATCATTAATTTAAAGGCATTTCCGCTGCCAATAGTCATCAATGCTTCAGCAATCGGATGGTAAGATGGATCGTTCGGATCGAACGCTTTAATCCCAAAAATAAATGAAATGGCAATCAAGATACCGCCGCCAACGACAAATGGCAGCATGTTTGAAACCCCATTCATGAGGTGCTTATAAAATCCTTTTCGTTCTCCCCGTTGAAACGCTGAATTTGTTTCTTTTCCCGAAGCTTTGTAAATAGGTGCGTCTTTCTTTAATGCTCGTTCAATCAACTCTTTTGGTTGGCGAATGGCTTGTGCAACAGGGACTTCAATGACATGTTTGCCATCGAAACGGTCCATTTCCACTTGCTTATCTGCAGCCACAATGATTGCGTCTGCCTCTTCGATCTCTTCTGGCGTCAGCTTATTTTTGACACCGCTTGAACCATTCGTTTCAACCTTAATGTCAACGCCTAACTCTTTCGCTTTTGTCTTCAAAGCATCCGCTGCCATATACGTATGAGCAATACCAGTCGGACAAGCGGTAACGGCTAAAATTTTTCCTTTTTTAGAATCGGTCTGCTCGCTCTCTTCTTCATTTTCCTTTTCTTTTTCATTGATAATTTCAATGATTTCCTCAGCAGAATTGGCTGATTCAATTTTTTTACGAAACTCTTGATCCATTAACAATGTCGATAAACGGGAAAGTGTTTCTAGATGAGCATTGTGGACGCCTTCACTAGCTGCAATCATGAAAAATAAATGGCTGGGCTTACCATCTAAAGACTCAAAGTCAATGCCTGCTTTTGAACGACCGAATGCGATCGCAGACTGTTTAACTGCATTCGTTTTAGCATGCGGAATCGCTATCCCCTCGCCAATTCCAGTCGTACTTTGAGATTCACGAGCAAGGATGGCCTCCTTAAACGCTTCTTTATCGTGAAGCTTCCCTGCCTTCGCAAGCGTTTCTATTAATTCATTAAGTACTTCCATTTTGGTAGCAGACTGTAAATCTAATATAATCGTCTCTTTCGTTAATAAATCCGTGATTTTCATTATACAATCCTCCTTACCGATAAATTTCCAAGCGAATATTTGGAAGAAGCTGTTCCACGCTTTCCTTTGTACATAAATCTTCTGAAAATGCTGTTGCACTTCCGGCACTGACGCCGTGTTGGAATGCTTTGATCGCGTCATGGTTTTGAATATAGGAGGCTAAGAAACCGGCAACAGTTGAATCCCCAGCTCCTACTGTATTTTTCACGTTACCTTTTGGGACTTTGGCCAATACGGTATGATCAGCATTAATCAATACTGCTCCGTTTCCTCCCATGGTAACGATTACATTCCTTGCTCCTTCATTTTGCAGCTTCTTTCCGTACTTTATTGCATCTTCTACCGTCTCAATGTTTACATGAAACAACTCTCCTAATTCGTGATGGTTCGGTTTTATTAAAAAAGGTCTCATAGGTATCAACCGTTTTAGACTCGGTCCTGATGTATCAACGACAAACGGTATTTCCCTTTCCTGACAAATCGATGCTATCGTCTCGTAAAAATTTTCAGGAACTGTTGGAGGCAAACTGCCAGCAAGCACTAAAACATCATCTTTATTCAAAGAAGAAATTTTTGATAATAGCTTTTCCTGCTTTTCTTTTGAGATGGCAGGTCCATTCCCGTTAATTTCCGTTTCTTGATCTCCTTTCAGCTTTATATTGATCCGGGTAGGCTCTTCCACCTCAGTGAAATCGATGGCAATATTTTCACTAATTAATGCATTCTTAAGAAAGTCTCCTGTAAAACCGCCTGCATACCCTAATACAACACTATCGATACCAAGGCGTTTCAATACGCGGGACACATTGATCCCTTTTCCTCCCGGGAAGTAAAGTGTTTCTTCCGCTCGGTTCAATTCTCCTATTTTTAAGTGATTAATACGGACGTGATAATCAATCGATGGATTTAAGGTAACCGTATAAATCATGATTATTTCACAACCTTTACTGCGGTTTTGGCTGAAAATTCTTCTAAGATTTCTTGATCAATTTCATCTGTAATAATGACGGCATCATTTAAATCTGTAATTTTTGAAAAGGTAAATTCATTAAATTTTGTATGATCAGCCAGAACAAATGACTTTTGTGAGAGATTCATTGCGAGGCTTTTCACAGCCGCTTCTTCTGGATCAGGAGTTGTATAACCAAACTCAAGGTGGATGCCGTTAACACCCATAAAGGCCTTATCAAAACGATACGATTGCAGCCCCTCTTGAGCCCCCTTACCGATGAGAGCTCTTGTGGTCTTTTTCACATAACCACCCGTTAAATAGGTTTCGATATTTTGTTCAAGCAGTGCTTCCAAATGGGTTAATCCATTTGTTACTACTTTTATTTTTTGAGCAGAAATGTACGGGATCATTTGAAAGGTGGTTGTACCCGCATCCAAATATATACAATCACCATCTTGAATGAGACTCGCTGCATATTGAGCGATCATCCGCTTTTCTTCTAAATTCTTTGTCGATTTTTCGGAGATGCTCAGCTCTTCACTTCTTTGTTGAAATAAGGAAGCTCCGCCATGAACTCTCTTTAACTTTTTTTCTTTTTCTAATTGGCTTAAATCTCTTCGAATCGTAGATTCTGACGAAGAGGTTGCCTCCACCAATTCTTGAATTTTGACGACTCCCTTTTGTTCCAACAGCTCTAAAATGATCCGGTGTCTCTCTGGTGTTAGCAGCCTTATCAACTCCCATCTGGATGTTTTCTCTTTCTCTAATTTCATTATAGTGTAAGCACTTTCGAAAATCTATCATTTTTTATCAAAAACATTCAAAAATGATCGTTTTATGACAAAAATCAGTCACAAACGATCATATGACAAGTCCATTTAATCCAAAACGAGAAAAAAAGGAATCTTCTACATCATGTTCGCCAATAAAATAACCCTTTCTCCTACAGACATCTGTCAAGGAGAAAGGGTAGTAAATAAGTTATGAAAAACGTTGCCCTGCGTGTTGTGAACCAGTCCGAATGAATGAGATTTAAGTTCTTATAGTTAAGATAAAAACCTAGCCATCAAGATTTACCTCGACGATAGAAAACAAAAGTTTCAATTCCTGACAGTCAAGATAAAAACAGTGAACATGGATGACATCGAAAGAATACTTAGATGTTTCAATTCCTCATAGTTAAGATAAGAACTGCAGATAGAAAAGGTGTAACTGTTTCAAACTTGTGTTTCAATTCCTCATAGTTAAGATAAAAACCAAGAGAAGCATTCATTCAAACGTTGATGTATGTCAAGTTTCAATTCCTCATAGTTAAGATAAAAACTCAAAGACTTCAATGAGACGTACACCATCAAGAGATGGTTTCAATTCCTCATAGTTAAGATAAAAACCGTTGAAACCAGAAATTCAGAAACAAGACAAACTCCGTTTCAATTCCTCATAGTTAAGATAAAAACCCCAAAAAATTTGTTAAATAAGCATTTCATTTTTAATGCTTGACTGGTTATTTTTATTTTAACGAAAGTAGGAAATTTTATCAAATCTTTGATTTTCTTGGGCTCAATGAAGATTTAAAAGAGTCGTCGATCCCCGGGGATTTTTGCACGATTGGGGGTCGACGACTCTTTTTTATTTCCGTTTAAAACAGATTTCAAAGTTTGCCTGCCGGCAATGAAATCCATGTTGTATCAACCGTTTTACCTGACCCATCTGTTTTAATAAAGTAAACATCCGGCTCATTCCCTTCTCATTCAATTGAAGGTAGAGTGAGACCATATTTTTAACGTTTCATTCAGGAAAAATTGGTTTAGGTCTATTCGATCGGTTCCTATGACCTAAAATAAGAACATTTCGTGCGGAAAAAGGCATATTCCCCCGCATTAGAAATGCTAAAAGCTTGGCAAAAGAAATCCCGCACCATTTGAAAAACAAAAGCGCAAATAATGCACTGAAAGCCGGCCGGTTCGTAGACAACGCCCTGACCAATTTGAAAAATACAATCCCTGACCGGCAAATGGGATTTGCCATGGAAGGGATTGAGAACGTTAAAGTTCCGCCCAAAAACACCAATGGATTGGAGAATAAAGTTCGAGCTTATCTAAGTGAGAAGACAAAGGTAAATTTAGGCGTAAGTAAAGCAGGCAACGATGGCGTTGAACTTAGCACTAAGGGTGCAGGTAAACCTTTACAAAAACATCATTATGCTACTAATAATAAGTAAAAAATATACTCCACAAATAGAGGCTATAACGAAAAAATATGGACTAGATTTGGATGACGTTTGGAATATAGAATTACTACCTCATCATGGAAGACATCCAAATGCTTATCACGAGTATGTGTTAAGCAATATTAGAACTTTTGATAAAATAGCTAAGGGGGATAAAAGGAAATTTTTAAGATTATTCGAACAAGTAAAACAGGAAATTAGAAAGAACCCGGAGATGCTTTATAAAGATTATTGGAGGAAGAAATAATGAGATTTTATAAGTTGCTAATGGATGATAGTGATGATAGAGATGTAGTAGCATACTGTATAGATACAAAGGGATTTGAACAATATGAATTATCGGAAGGTAAGTATATTCATAATTGGAATAGCGAAATCACCTTTTACTTTGACCCTAAAGAAGGAGAAAGATTAACAGATTATTTAGCAAACAATTTAGGGTGGTTTATAGTTTCTGAAAGATTTAAAGCGATTTTAGAGAAAGTAGATGATGGTATACAATATCTGCCTATAAATGTAGTGATTAAAGGTGAAAACAAAATTTTAAAAGGTTTTTCGGTAGCTAACATTTTGAATGTTGTCGATGCATTAAACTTAGAAAATTCAGATTATAGTGTGTTTGAACTTGATGGTGAAAGTATATATAGTATAAAAAAATATGCTTTATGTAAGGAGGCGATACAATCAAAGCATATTATTAAACTCAAGGGTGATGAAATTCCAATATTCATATCAGAAGAACTTAGAGAACTAATAGAGAAAAATAATATAACAGGATGTGACTTTTTAGAAGTTAAAGTAATCTAAATATAGGTATTTTATACGGGAATAAGGCTCTGACTCATAAGGGTCTAATGGTATTATGTCAAGAAAATAGACACGTAAAATCGAGAAAAATTTAAAATCCTACTACCGCACTTCGTTTGGTGGCCTCTTGAGAAGGAGAACGGTTTGGTAAACCATTCCTCTTCTCAAGAGGAAAGATGTCCCTTATATCGTAACTTATGGTGAGAAACGTTGCTGCTTTTTGCCTTGCCGATGCATCTTCTCATACTCCATTGGGGACATGTACTCATTAGCGGAATGAATTCGCTCGGCATTATAAAAACACTCAATGTATTCAAAAATCCGTTGTCTCGCTTCTTCCCTTGTCGTAAAGGTTTCGTGGAAAATAAGTTCTTTTTTCATGATGCTGTGAAACGATTCGGCACATGCGTTGTCATATCAGTTTCCCTTTCGACTCATGCTCGTCTGTATGCCGTATTGCCTCAACATGGCTTGGGATTCATTCGATGCATGCTGCCCCCCCTTGGTCCGAATGGTGAATCAGACCAGGTTGAGGACTTCGCTGATGGATGGACCGATAACTCCTTTGTCATACGCTCGGAAAGATACCAGCCTACGATTTTACGAGAAAACAAATCCATGATGGAGGCTAAATACAACCAGCCTTCTTTCGTCCAAATATACGTAATATCCGCCACCCATACTTGATTCGGCTCATCTGCTTCAAACTGCTGATTCAATAAGTTCAGATACACCGGCCAATGATGCTTCGAGTTCGTGGTTGCCTTATATTTTTTCTTTGTTTTTGAACGAATATCACCATCTTTCATGATTCTGGCGACCGTCCTCAACCCCTTGCTTCTGAAGGATTTTTTGTGATTTTTGGGCTGCCATACGTTTCTCTTGACTCGATATGAATCTTTTTGATTTGTTTTTTCAACGCTTCCTGTCTTTTCTTTTGTTGGCTTTCTGGGCGTTTGACCCATGCATAATATCCATTTCTTGAAATACCTAGGACTTTGCACATCTTCGCCACACGAAACTCTTTTCTATGCGTATGAAGGAATTCATAAATTACTTCTGGTTTTTGGCGAAGATGCTCATGACCTTTTTTAAGATGGTGTTTTCCTCCTCCAGATCCCGAATGCGCTTTTGAAGTTCGCGCTTTTCTTGATCTTCTGGTTTAAGGTTTCCGCTTCCGACAAAACTATGTTCGGCATCTTTTTTATAATCTGCGACCCATTTATGAAGAGTTTTTGATGAAATATCGAGTTGTCTTGCGGTTTGAGCGATCACCTTTCCTTCCTCGACCACTTATCAAAACGTCTAGCCATTATAGACACTCCCTATGATTGATAGATTTACTGTACATTTCTCTATGTTGCTCTCTTAACTCAAACACTCGTTGTACGGCTTTGGCTTTATCCTAGTCGACTCTTAACTCTTTTTCTCCCCTTAACTGATGTTAGTCTAGATCATAGACACAACTTCCTACATGGTCTTTTACTCGAATTGTGAATCGGCTACACTAAACTGGACAATAAAATTAAGGTCAAGTAGACTAAACACCAAATTTGGGAGTACTGAATTAAGGTACAATATGAATATAAAGGAGAGACTAGAACAGGATACGTGAAATTTATGGGTAACAACAGAGATGGTAAAGCTAAATTTGAGTTTGTAGGTACGAACAATAATGGTGAATTACCACTTATCATACTCAAAGTGGCAAGAAGTTTTGGAAAACTATAAACGGCAAAAACATTCCGATAATCAATTCTGTTGAGTAAGAAGAGGGGGCTAGAGATGGAGTATTTTGCATTAGTTAAAAGATTAGACCCGCATATAGAAGAAGAAGTCACCTTAGAGATGGAAGTGACAATCATGTCAACACAAAGTATAGCGATAAAACTATGATCATTTATCAATAAGAGGCATTTGACCAAATAAAACAATTTATTTACAAACCGACGGTCGGTTTTTATAATTGATTATAAATAGTTGCATAACATCGGGAGGAAACTTGATTGAAGCGAGAACAGAAACGAGAACAAACGAAACGATTGCTGCTGGACGCTGTGAAAGAATTAATTTGTGAAAAAGGGTGCACCAATACAACGCTCAATGACATTATGGAGCGTTCCGGTTTGTCTAAAGGAGCCATTTTCCATTATGTAAAAAGCAAAGACGAGCTTTTCAGCTGGGTGTTGGAAGATAGGCTGGACGAAATTAACGGGCGCTTTTTTAATAAGGCTTCGCAAAAGAAATCATTTGAAGAACCGATGCATGAAATTACCGCCCGATTGTCGGATCTGGAAAATCCTCAAGATCCCGGCAATCAAGTACTAATGTATCTTCTCGGAAAAAGCGATCAGCTTGATGTCAAGAACATACTCCAACAGTATTATGAACAAGCCATTCATATGTCCAAATTATGGATAGCTGCTGGGCAAGAGGCAGGGGTAATCCCTCAGTCCGTTGATGCCGATAAAACAGCAGAGTTGTTTATGCTCATTTCATTTGGTCTGCGAATGCGCGGCGCCATTGATTCAAAGAAACATTTCTTTCATCATAAAGATTTTGCTGAGCTGATGTCTGGCATGCTTCAGCCAAAGGAAGAAAGGTAGGAGGAGGCATATGGAATTTCTGTTATTTATGCATATTGTCGGAGTTGTCCTTTTTTTAGGCAATATTATCATTACGGCTTTTTGGAAAATGCGGGCAGATCAAACAGGGAATCGTGAATTAATTCATAGTGCCGCCAAAAACGTCATGCTTGCCGATTTCGTTTTCACAATTCCGGGACTGCTGCTCATCATCACATCCGGAGTTTGGATGGCCGTTCGAACGGGGTATCTTATTTCGGGATTTAATTGGCTGACCTTGTCATTAATATTGTTTGTATTGACAGGAGTACTTTGGGCAGGGGTGCTTCTCCCCTTACAGCGAAAGATGATACGGCTCAGCGCTCAAACTGAGGAAAATGAGTTCAACACGGAAGCGTACCGTCGGGTGTCATGGCTCTGGATGATATTCGGAACTATTGCAACACTTCTTCCTATTTTGATCTTATATCTTATGATTGGCAAGGGATTCTTCTGAACACACTTTTCCGCCGAAAACGATGGAAAATGATCAAGTGGAGAGCTTTTCTAAAAAGGAGTACGGAAAATGCTTCTGAAAAACAATCAAGGTCTGGCTTGTTAGCTTCTGACATCAATCGTGCCATGTTCAATGAAATTTCCACTATACGTCAAGATCACCATCCATATGGCAGTGTGAAGAAGAGCGATTTGAATCTAAAGAATTAGCTTTCACAGTACAAAAAATAGAGCTTAAGTTTTTAGAATATAAAGAAAAACTCGGGACGGATATACTGTTCCGAGTCAACGGTTTAAAATTGTACACGATCATAAGTGACTTAGAATTAATAGAAAGCGTTACGATGAATTTAAAATTGATGAACATAACACTTGGCTTTCATTACCTATCACCTGCTTAGATAGCTCCGGTAAGGTTCTTTTAATTCCACATCCTCGTACATGAAACTGTTCGATAGCGAGTTCGCTTCAGTTACTTATTTTTCATTCCCCATTATCGTTATATACTTTGCGTACACTTCAGGGATTGTTACTTGTTTTCCCGAAGACTGATAAGTTTTTAATCCCTTGACGGTTCCCCAAAAAGTAATCATTTCATTTTCAAGCAGATGGCTTTTTTTGTTTGCATTTCGGTAATTCACGACTATCGCATTTTTCCAAACGCCGTCTATACTTTTATCGACGTTCACTTTAAAAGTAATGTTGTTCCCATGTTCAATAATTTGAATAACTTTTCCTGTGAATACAACCTTTTTATTTTTGTAAGCACCAGGATTTTTCGCCAAATTTAAGTAATGAATTTGTACTGCTTCATCCATATACTCCTAGAAATCTTCTTTGACAGGAGCAGCCCCAGCCGGGGTCTTTTTACTTTCTTCTTTCATATTTTCATTATTAAGTGTTTCGTCCGTCCCCATAGACCAAAATATTGCTGGAATCACAACGAATAACACCAGGTGAATGAGCGAGGATATACGATTTTTTTCGATATATTTCGCATCACGGTTTTGTCTTATCTTTTCATATTTCTTCATCTGTTAACAGCTCAACACCGCGCAGCTGACCGATTTTTATTGATCTAGCCTGATAAAATCGGATATTCCAAAAGTACAAGCATAAATGACAAATATAGTAATAACAATGAGAAACGTTGAAATCTCACCTATTTGCAGATATACATACAACCCGAGCCAAGCTTCAGCTTTCAGCAAAATACTGAGTTTTTGGTTTTCTAACAAAATATCGAAAGATGACAGACAACACTTCCGCTACGATAAACAGTTCCCAATGATATGCCAGAATCGCAATCCTAAGCCCATTCTCCTTTCATCCTATTTATGCTGGCCCGCACTTTTCTTTGAACTTGGCGGCTTTTAATGGATTCGGTTTTCAACTTGATTTATCCAGTTTAAATCCGCCTCTAAATGCAATAAAATACCGGTGATCAATAAATATTTGCTTTCGTCACCCTGAAGCAGCAGCTCTGTTTTTAATTTGGTCAATTCCATCACTTCTTTAATCACCACCGCTTTTTGCTGTTCAAGCATTTTCTTTTCCTGAGCAAAATTAATTTTGCGGGCACAGCTCCATTTAAAGAAAAAATCTTCTTTTGTCGTGGTGTATGGCACCGGTTCCAGCAACCATTTTTCCAACTCATCTTTACCTTTTGGTGTTAACTCGTATAATTTTCTTTCCTGATCGTCCATTCCTGCGGACGAGACAAGTTGATCACGAATCAGGCGATCAAGCGTAGTATAGATCTGACCGGGATTAATTTTGCCTTTAATGCCAAAAAGGGAATCCAATTCTAATTTCAATTCGTATCCATGATGTTTTTTTTGGTATAACAATGTCAAAATTCCATATTTAACTGACAAGTTGTCAACCTTCTTTCAGTGATGATTGGATATCTATTTTGCTGGCACTTTGGCTTGCCATCCAAGCGGCGCATAGACTCAACACAACACCGGATATCACTGCCATTATCATATTACTGTATGGCAGCCGGAAAGACATAAATCCGTCCATGAGTTCAGACTGACTTGTTACATAGATTAAGATCAACCCAGCTGCTATTCCTCCGATAACTCCGGATAACCCAACGAGCAAGCCTTCGGCGATAATCATATTTCTAACCTGTTGTTTAGTAAACCCAAGAGCACGCATCGTTCCGATCTCGGGAACGCGTTCCAGCGTGTTCATCAAAAGGGTGTTGGCTGTGCCGATACTGGCTAACCCGATGATCATAAACAGCAACATCAAGATCAGTTCATTCATACCGGAAATTGTTGAAGTTGTGGACTCAATTTCATCTTCAACCGTTTGAACCTTTGAAAGATGATCGTGGAAATCAGACCATACCCGATCTCGGATAGAACTGGCCGCTTCGTTGTCAACAGTAAGCAGCAAATCAAAGCTTTTTGTCCATCCAAATTCCTCCTTGAGACGTTCCTCATCCATAAACGCAACATAACCGGAATAATGCGATGTTTTGACAACTCCAACCACCTCATAAGATTGTTCACCATTTGGGGTATTCATCCGAATGCTCTGCCCGATCTCCCCGCCCCATTCATCAAATGCGCGTTCACCAAGAAGCACAGCATTTTGCTGTTTTAACCGGTTATACAGTTTTTCCTCATGTTGATCGGCAAATAACGACGGACCATCTTCACTTACGGCAAAAACAGAAAATTGTCTGCTTACTCCGTCAACCGTTTCCCACGTAATCGGGGTCGCTTCCATTAATGGCTCAACGCCTAGAACTCCATCATAAGAACGCAGTTTCGTTATATCTTCTGTAGACCAAGGCGCTTCAGACGTAAGTCTCATATCTCCCCCATACGTATTCCTGATTTCTTGTTCATATCCTTCCGGAGCTGATTCCACCACCGCACCTAGCAATAAAATAACCGAAATTCCGATGCCGAGTATCGCGGCCGTATTTGCATTTCGATTGATTTGTTGAAAGAGGCTTTTGGCAGCCAAACTCCCCGCATAATGAAAAAGAAAATTTAAAACAGGCTTTATAATTCTGCTTAAACCGGCCAACAACAAAGGAAACAAAAGAATGACACCTGCCAAAACGGCTGCATAAGTTACAGAGTGGTCGATAAACACAAAGCATAGAAGCACCAAGCCAACTACAGCTCTAATCAGCAGAGGTCTTGATGATTCCTTCGATTGGCTGGCCATTTTTAACGTCAATAAAATCGATGTTTTGCCTGCATGATAAATAGGGAAAAGCGAAAACAGAACGGGGAACAGCACTCCAACAATCACCGCCATAATCGCCGGCAATCTCCAATTTAAAGTATAAACTATATCAAATTGGAGCATGCTGAGCAGTTCCTGCATAAACAGATCACCGAGCCATATACCAAGAGGAACACCGATGACTGTACCGATCAATGACAAAAGTACGATTTCAATGAGCACAAGCTTAGACACAGAACGTTGTGTGTAGCCGAAGCTTTTCATTATAGCAAATTCTTTTTTTCTTTCGATCACGCTTGTATAAATTGTGTTAAAGACAATAAAACCGCTGACTAACATCGATAAACCGGCAACAATATAAAAGAAGGTATAGAGGCCGCTAATATCGTTGTTCTGAAGGTCATCTGCTACAACAGGCTGAATGAACACACCTGACCCACGGAACTGCTGCTGTAAGGAATGAAAGAGGTCCTTGCCATCGCCGTTGACCTGAAACCGCATATAAGAAATCTCATCATGTTTGCCTGTCCATTCTCTTAACATATCGAGTGGAACTAAAACCCGAAAACTAGTTGATTCAGCACTGTCCCAATCACTAGGACTTGCAAGCAGCTGCGTATACTCAACAATAGCAGAAACTTTTGCCTCTCCCAAACCTTCAAACCGAACCGTATCCCCAACCTTTTTTCCTAAAAGGGATGCAACAGTTTTCGGCAATATGACCCCTTCATTATCCAAACTGCCTTCAATCACAGGAAGCACCAGTAACGGGCTGTTTTGGTCACTGACTCCGATAATTCGTACAGATCTCTGACTTAAAGAGTGATCGTCTTCAAGTTCAAAGAACGCTTGCTTTTGGAGAACAAGCAGCATATTCGTAACATCGGGATCATCTTGAACAGGCTCAATCATTTTTTCCGGATAAGTATGCTTATCGCTTAAAACCCAATAATCTGCATTGGCTACATACATATCTGTGTAGTAATTAAAAACGTCTCTAGTTGTTCTATCGGCTACCAGCATAGAGGTGATAAAAGATGTTCCCAGTATAATCGCAAACAAGGTAAAGAAAAAACGCTTTTTGTTATGAGTGATATTACGCCATGAAATTCGCCAAATATTTAGCATAGTCGCCCTCCTCCCTTGATACCACCTGATCGATGCCTCCGTCCCTGAAAAGAATAATCCGGTCCGCAAATCCGGCTGCAAAAATATCATGAGTAACCATCACGATCGTTTGTCTGTTTTCACGATGGAAGACTGTCAATAGCCGGAGAATTTCTTCTGCATTCGCTCTGTCCAAATTCCCTGTCGGTTCATCCGCTAATAAAACAGTCGGGCTATTTACGAGTGCCCTGGCGATAGCAACACGCTGCTGCTGACCGCCACTGAGCAAATTGGCGCGTTTGCGATGAAGTCCTTCCAATCCTACCGCCTGAATCAATTCTTGGATCACCCGACTCTTCTCCTTTGTCAGTTTGCCGTCGGCATGAAGTGGAAACGCAATATTTTCTTCTACAGTTAAAGTCGGAAGCAGTTGATAATTTTGAAAAACGAACCCCAGTTTTTGTCTTCTGAATATTGTTCTTTCTTTTTCGCTCATCTTATTTAAATATTTCCCGTCAATTTGTATATCTCCAGCGGTCGGTACGTCAAGACCTCCCATCAGCTGCAGCAAAGTGCTTTTTCCGGAGCCACTGGGTCCCATTATCGCTACGAATTCGCCTTTTTTAATATTCAAATCGACGCCTTTCAACACCCGTGTTCTCTCTTGCCCCTGCAAAAATTCTTTAGTAAGATTGCTAACTTTAATCATAGCGTTCGCTCCTCTATTATTCGTATTGTAAAAATTTTCATATAAAATCACTATATTTCATTATCGTCAGTGCCTCGCTCTATCAATTGTCCACAGTGCGACGCTCCCTCCGATTTTCTGTATGCCACCAGCACCGAAAATAGTGTAATCGTCTCAATTGCTGATAGAACAAATGACCTACCTTTTGGTTTAGGTTAGCCCTTAAAACCCTCCACAGAAGAAGTGAACTCCGAATTCGACAATGGTTTTAAAACTTTTTTGGCATGCTTTTTTGTTCCCTTTGCCTTTGACGTCAATGTCAAAACTATTGGCGCTTTTGCCAATAGTAATTGCATGGCATTTCCACCTAATTAATGGAAATAACTATGAACATCTACTGAGTTCTCAAGGACTTTTGACACTACCTCAATTATTTCATCTGCTTTTATACACTCATTATATACTAAGTATATATTATAAACAAGCGGATTTATTGTAAAATCATTATTGAAAGTTATTTTAAAGGCTAAAATAATATATATCTAGTATATATAATTTCAATATATGATTAAGTTCATACGAATGTGAAAATTCATTTTCGGTCAAAAAATCAAGTTGACAGTCTACAGGTTCATTACTGGGATTGTGTGTCAATCACAGAAAATGGTGAAGAGACAAAATCAGAAGTATAGTCATAGAGGATAATCAAAATATCGTGACTAAAAATAAAAACACATGTGTAGCTGAAGAGTAAAGTCCATATCATTGTGTAAAAAAAGAAAAAGAGTCATGCTGCTTCCCCTTTGACAGATAAAAACAGTACCACCAAGAGATATGCAAACATGACTCAATATCATATTACCGCAAATAATGAACTTTTGCACGGGTTATTGATGCGAGACAAAGGATTACCAAGCTGCTGGAGCAAGTCGTGAAGCAACTTCTCTAAATATTCGTAACTTTTTCTTCCGTTTCCAAAATTCCATACCGTTCTTTTTCAATTCCCGCAATGTTTTCCCTTGCGTGTTCGGTGCCAAGGCAATCCCGAACCGAACAATCCCAAGGGCACCAATAATACGGCCAGTATAAATGTAATGGTCGGTCCGATTGACCAAGCGAGTTGGGTTTGCTCCCACTCTGAATGCCTGTTTATCCTTTTCAGAAATTCGATCAAAACAGAAAAGCAGATGAAAAGAAACTGTCGTTTACTCTTTTTTTCGGGACTTTTCAGACAGCTCTTACCATGTTAATATGTTTTGGTTTTTATTGACATGGAGTTTTAAGTTAGTTCAAAAAAAAGATAATCGAATAAAAAGCTGCTGCAGAACATGTTATAATATGATATTCATGTACAAATATGAACAATAAAGGTGGGATTCGTTATGAGATTTGGTATTATAGGAACAAACTGGATTACCGACCATTTTATAAAAGCTGCAAGCGCACACCCGGAATTTTCCCTCGGCGCTGTTTATTCGAGAACAATGGAAAAAGCAAAAATGTTTGCCGAAAAATATCAAATAAAACACGTGTACACCAACCTTGAAGAAATGTTTCAAAGCGGCAATATTGACGCCGTTTATATTGCATCCCCCAACAAATTCCATGCCGAACAAAGTATTTTGGCCATGAAAAATAGAATTCACGTTCTTTGCGAAAAGCCGGCAGTAACGTCCGTGCAAGAAATGGATGAGGTCATTCAAACAGCCAAAACTTACAATGCCATGTTTATGGAAGCGATGAAATCAACCGTTACACCGACCTTTTTAAATTTAAAAAAACATCTTGACGAAATCGCTCCGATCAGACGATTTGTTTTCCATTACAATCAATATTCTTCACGATATGATAAATATAAAGAAGGAATTATTGAAAACGCCTTTAAACCGGAATTAGGAAACGGTTCGAAAATGGATTTGGGTGTATACTGCTTAGCACCGATTGTTCATCTAGTCGGCGAACCAAAATCCATAGTAAAAAATCACTATTACTTATCCACCGGTGCAGACGGTCAAGGAAGTATGATTTTAAATTATGATAATTTTGAAGCAGTCGTAATGTATTCCAAAATAACAGACTCCTTTTTCCCTAGTGAGATCCAAGGAGAAAAAGGTGTTATTGAAATTGACAAAATCAGTGATCCGAAGAAAGTTGTCATCAAATATCGAAACGGTGAAATAAAAGATTTAACCGTGGAACATAAATTTGAAACGATGTATTATGAAGTAGAAGAATTTATAAACTGCGTGAAAAACGGCAAAATTGAATCCGATATAAATAGTCATGAACGGACAAAACAAGTTGTGAAGCTGTTGACGATGTAGTGAAATTCCTAACGCCAGTGGAAAAATGCTAATGAAATGAATCGCAATCGACTTAGACAGCACACTTTTAACAAATGATCATATGATTAGCGAAAAAAAAAACGTGAAGCAATTGTAAATCCACAAACAAAGACAAAGCCTCTTTACCCATTTAAAGGCAGAAGAGGCTTTCTGTTTTTCTCTCCGCTATTTTCTTTTCCGCACGTTCAATCATTGTTGGCACGGCTTCTTTGAAACATAAATAATTGGCAATTTGGCTGTATGATAAATAATGGCCTCCAGAACGTCAAACAAACTTCTCTCTTTCGTCTTGCTTGCAATTCCTCATAGTGAAGATAAAAACCCCAAAAAAGTGTTATATACGCATTTCATTTTTAATGCTTGATTGATTATTTCCAGGGAAACTTTGCCAATCCTTTGATTTGCATCGGTTCAACAGAGATTTTTGCACGATTGGGGGAGACGACAGTTGGCATATTCAAATCATTGAGACCGTCTTCTGTAAAATAGCCACCATCTCGGAATATGAACTGATTTTTGTCGCGATTGACGGAGAAAAATATTGGAAAAAATGGCTTGACTTAAACATCCAATTCGGTAGAATAGAAAAAATATTGAATCTTTAAAATTTTGAAGTTAGGAGACTAAACTAAAATGATGTTACGATTTCACTATGCTTGGGTTATTTTATTTGTCACGTTTTTATCTCTTTTAGCTGTTCAAGGTGTTCGTCTTTCTTTCGGGGCTTTTGTTGAACCTTGGGAAAGGGAATTTTCAATGGACAGAGGGACGGTATCGTTAATTTCGACATTAAGCTTTATCGTTTATGGACTTTCCCAACCATTTATAGGAAGGTTAGTTGATAAATTTGGGCCTCGTATAATCCTTTCTGTCAGTACTTTTTTGGTGGCAGTTAGTATTCTATTAACAGCTTTTGTCCATCATCCATGGCAATTGTTTATTCTATATGCCATATTTGTATCACTTGGGGTTGGCGGAGCGTCAAACGTGGCTGCAACAGTAGTCGTTACAAACTGGTTTAATGAAAGACGAGGATTTGCTTTAGGGATTGTCGAAGCAGGGTTTGGAGCCGGACAAATGCTGTTGGTACCAGGATCTCTATTATTAATTCAATGGTTGAATTGGAAAGCAACGGTCATCATCTTGGGATGTTTTTTAATGATTGTTGTGTTTCCAATTGTCCTGTTAATTTTACGAAACCATCCTAATGAAAAAGGTATGTTGCCAATTGGCGGAATGGATCAAGAAGAAAGCACAACTGAACAGCCAAGTAAATTCAATGATTTTTCAATTTGGGATGCTTTTCGTAAAAAACAATTTTGGTTCTTGATTTTACCATTTAGCGTTTGCGGTTTTACCACTACAGGTTTAATGGATACACATCTTATCCCTTATGCCCAGTTGTGTGGAGTTCCAACAAGTGCGACTAGTGCAGCAGTAACTATATTGGCTGCTTTTAATATTGTAGGAATACTATTTTCTGGTGTGTTAGCAGATCGCTGGAGCAGTCGAAAAATGCTCATCTGTCTATATGTTATACGGGCATTATCGTTGTTTATTCTATTCTATAGCTATAACCCTCTGCTATTAATTATTTTCGCTATCGTTTTTGGATTGGTTGATTTTTCCACTGTTGCTCCTACACAATTGTTGGTCACGCAATACTTTAAACAACACTCTGTTGGTTTTATCATTGGTTGGCTATCTTTCAGCCACCAAATTGGATCAGCACTAGGAGCCTATGTGCCGGGTTTACTATACAGTTACCACGGGAATTATAATGTTGCTTTTTATTTTTCAATAATCATATTAGTCATTTCAGCAATCCTCACCTTCTTTCTTCCTGAATTTTCTAAAGAAAAGGTAACGATTTAGGAGAAGGCACCTATGCGATTTTTTGGAGACCTCGAACCTGTTGTCACTCGGCAAAAAAGCTGAACAAATTCGTAAGACTGACCTATTCATTTATTTATTGGGCCAACCTCAATATTCGCAGATCCCCTGTTCACATTTTTATTTGCCTAACCAAACTTCCTGTTTCGGTTTTCCGACAAGTCCTTTAAGGCTGCAGATAACGTGCTAAAAAATTTTTTGAAAACTTTTCACGGAACATGATTGCAAAATGGAGGATACGGAAAACGTTCAAAAAAAAGCTGTCCAGAAAGTCAAAATCCATTGAAAGCGAAACATTATAAACATTGATATATCAACGTTTCTAAAACATTAAAGGGGCGTCTATAAGCCGGAAAATCGACTTATTAGACAGCCCCCTTACCCTTTCCATCATAACTTCAGCCATTGGCCAAGAGGCTTGGAAGCCCGTATGCGCCCGTTGTCAAATACCAATTTCCCCCGTTGAAATGTCGCAAAGATTTTGCAAGGAAATGTATGATTGACATATAAACTATGCTTGTGTTTTTGAAGCAAACTGTTTTTCTCGACTGTGAAGGAATCTTTTAAACTTATAATCACAAAATCTGCGTCTTTTCCTTTTGCAATTTCCCCTTTTTTCCCGTCCAATCCAAATCGTTTGGCGGGTCTAGCAGATGTCCAATGAATCAGCTTCGGAAAAGGAATGCGATAGCGAACCGATAGTTCGATCATCGCCATCAATGTAAATTGTCCCCCGCTGATTCCTCCCCAAACATTGAAAAAATTCGTTTCATCTTCTTTCAAGCTCCATGGCGACGGGGAATGGTCGGATGCGACAAAGTCAATCTGATCTTTTAAAAACAAATCAACCAATTTTTTTTGGTCGCTTAATTCGCGCAATGGGGGAGCGCATTTTGCAACCGCTCCAAGCTTTTTCGTATGTTCATGGTCAAACAAAAGATAATGCGGGCACGTTTCCAAAGTGACATCAAGTCCTCTTTTCTTCGCTTGCTGGATTTCTTCAACGGCTTCTGCACTGCTGATATGAACGAAATGCAAAGAACAGCCGGTCTGTTCCGCAAATGTAATGGCTTTTCTGACAGCTAGCCATTCCGCAGCAATCGGTCTTGATTGTAAATAATCGTCCGGACCGAATTTTTCTTGCCGCTCTTTTTCTCTCTGCAAAAATTGCACCATTGCGCCGTCTTCTGCATGAAGAGCCAAAATTTTACGCAAGCCGGCGATCGTTTTCATTCCATTCAAGAGCGTATTATCATCAACCGCTGCGAACTCTTTATTGCCGCTCGGAGACATGAAAGCTTTAAATCCGACAACTCCTTTTTCCGCAAGAGGCGCTAAATCATTTTCATTGCCCGGAACAAGCCCGCCCCACAATCCAAAGTCAACGAATGACTTTTCCTCGCCTATTTTTCCTTTTTGTTGAAGAGCTTCAAGATCAGTTGTAGAAGGGACACCGTTCAGCGGCATATCAAAAAACGTTGTACAGCCGCCCGCTGCAAGCATAGATGAACCTGTTGAAAAGCCTTCCCAATCCTCTCTGCCCGGTTCATTGAAATGAACATGGACATCAATCAATCCGGGAAAAACGTATTGGCCTTCCGCATCCCAAACGACATCGGCTTCCCCGTCAATGTCATCGCCAATTTCAACAACAATGCCGTCTTTAACAGCTAAATTTGTTTTTTTCACTTCGTCATGAAACACAACGCTGCCGTTTTTGACTATAAGATCGTAGATCATTTTTATCAAACTCCATTTAAAATAAAAATTTTTCCATCATGCTTTTTTCATGTTATTTGTTATTCATAAGTTCCGGTTCAACTTCTTCTAATAATGAAAAATCAATATAATCTTTCTTATTTGGGATATTTTTGATATTTCCTACACTCAATAAATATTCTCCTACTTCAGAACCATTGCTTTTGTTCATAAAGGAATCGTCGACTTGCATTGTATAAACATTTCTATTCATAATTTCCTTTAACTCGCTTTCTTCTAAATGAAGTTCAGGCGCTAAAATTTTAATTGCTTCTTCTCTATTCTTATTAATGTAATCTGTAGCTTTTATTAAAGCCCTAATGATTGCTTTTACCGTATTCGGATTTTCTTTTAGGAAATCATCCGTTACTTGCAGTGTTGTATGAACACTCATCCAATCAACAGATTTTTCTTTTTCATCAAAATTGTCAACCGTACCGCTAAATAGTAGTTTTCCTCCGCTGTTGATAGCCTTCGTTATAAACGGTTCCCAAGCAGCCATTGCATCAATATCACCTTTTTCAAGAGCAGTTAAAGCATCGCTAGGAGCTAGGTTCACAAAACTTATCTTTTTTATGTCAACATTATAATCGTTGGCCATATTTTGAATTGCAATCATTACATCAGCACCACTAGGAATACCTATTGATTTTCCTTCCAAATCTTTTGGAGAATTAATTTCAGCATGCTTGCCCGCTACAACCGCTTGTGTTCCTGCAATTTGTGCAAGCGGAGCTACGATTTTCACCTTAACGCCTGAGGAAGCTAAAATAATATCCATAAAATTTGTTTGTAAACTAACCGGAGCACTTCCACCAGCAATCATAGGTCCAATATCTGGTCCGCTTTCAATTAATTGGTTTGTTACGTTTAGCCCTTCTTCCTTAAAAAATCCTAACTTATCTGCAATGATTTGTTGTGAAGAAATTTGCGCATCTCTTACCCCTACTAATGTTATATCCTTCACTTCTAGTTCATCACTCGCTTTATTACTATTTTCACTAGTTGTTGTCGAACTGTTTGAACCGCACGCAACGATTGCAAACATTGTCAAAAAAACTAGGCAAAAAAGAAAAATTTTTCTCATTTATAATTCCTCCCTTATTATTTTTCTACAGCATTTTCAAATCCGCCTGTTCTCCATTTCAATAGTTTTTTCTCAATCACTTTTAATAACAAGGAAAAAAGACTATATTCAATACCTATTAAAATAATAGCTACATACATATTTAAAATTTTCATATAGTTTCGAGCGTCCACAATAATATACCCTAAACCACTTTTTGCACCCATCATTTCTGAAACCACTAATGCTGAAAAAGCCAATCCTAAACTTATTTGACATCCAGTAAAAATATTTGGTAATGTTGACGGAATAATAATTTTCTTAAATATTTGTCTATCATTTGCGCCTAAGCTTAATGCAGAACGAATATAAGAAGAATGAACACTTTTAATTCCATCAAATGTATTCGTCATAACTGGAAAAAATGTTGTCCAAGCAATTAATATAATTTTTGGAATTTCGCCAATTCCGAACCAAATAATAAATAAAGGCAGCAACGCTAAAGCTGGAATAGGGCCGATCATGTTAAAGACAGGCATAAACCAAAATTCAATTTTCTCTACCCTTCCTATCAATAATGCGGCAATCACCCCGAGAAATACTCCGATTGCAAAGCCAATTACTATTCGAATCGTACTCGATACAATACTGTCTGTAATTAATCCTGAATGAAATAGTTCTACACCATTTAGAAATATTAGTGAAGGCGGTGGAAAAAAAACGGGATTTACTATGGAAAAATTTATATTTAATCTTGTAATGACTTCCCATAAAACAAAAAAAGAAATTATTGGAATAGCATGTAAATATTTTTTATTTCTAACCTTGTCCACTTTTTTCGTATAGACAGAAACCGCTTCTTGTCTGGCCGCCATATTTTTCATAAGCTTCCTCCTAACTAGCTGACAAAATGCTCTTCTAAATTCTCCATCAAAATACTAAATGCAGGATCACGATAATTTCGAGGACGGGGTAAATGAATCTCTAATTCTGTAGCAATCATTCCATTTTTCATGACAATTACTCTATCTGCAAGATAGACAGCTTCAGCTAAATCATGGGTAATAAATATAATAGTAGGCTTTACTTCTTTCCATATACGAATTAGTTCAGTTCTCATATTTTCACGGGTAAACATATCTAACGCTCCAAAAGGCTCGTCCATTAACAAAATTTCAGGTTCTCCAGCTAAAGCTCTTGCAATGCCGACGCGTTGTTTCATACCTCCTGAAAGTTGTTCAGGATAATGGTTTGCATAGTCTGATAAACCAATTAATTCTATATAACGTAATGCTTTTTCCAATGCTTTCTTTTTTGGCATCCCTTGCACGATTGGTCCAAAAGCGATATTTTCTAAAACAGTGAACCAAGGGTATAGTGCATGATCTTGAAAAACGACTCCTCTTTCCTTGGAAGGTTTTGTTACAAAAGATCCGTTTACCTTAATCACTCCTTCATCTGGTTTAATAAATCCCGCAATCAAATTTAATAGAGTTGATTTTCCGCCGCCACTGCTTCCCAATACACAAATAAATTCATGCGGTTGAACAGTAAGGTTTATCCCTTTTAAAACAAGATGATCATTATAAAACTTTTTTACATTTTCAACTATCAATGTCATATTTCTCACCCCTTTATGTAACTTTTATTAACACATAACGAAACTATATTGGTATATTATACGTAATTTTTTGATTTATCCACTGTCAAAATAAATAAAAATTAAAAAAGATTTTGTGTAAAATATCAAAAATTAAAAAAATCGAACAACTGTTTTTGGTAACAATTGTTCGATCAACATGTTAAAAAGTTTCATAAATATCTAAGATGATACTTTACTTTTTTGTTTTCCATACATACTCAGCGCTGCTTGTGCTCCTTCACCTCTGTTCATGCGAACACCGTGATAGATGAGAACTGCCTCCAATGCTGTCAGCAGCTTGAGAATATTTTCTTTGCGGCAGCTGTAGCCCATTGTACCGATCCTCCAGATTTTTCCGTGGAGCGGGCCAAACGAGCTGGCAATTTCAATCCCGAATTCATCCAGCAGCATGCGGCGCACGGATTCTCCATCGACGCCCTGCGGAATGTTGACGCATGTGACGGTCGGCAGTTTAAAGCGTTTATCGCCGAACAATGTGAGTCCCATTGCTTCCAGCCCGGCCATTAATGCCCGTTCATGGAGGCGGTGGCGTGCAAATCGATTATCCAATCCTTCCTCCATAATAAGCCTCAAGCCTTCACGCAATGCGTAAAGCATTGATGTAGCTTCCGTATGATGATTTAATCGCCGCGGGCTCCAATAATCTTGAAGCTGGCTTAAATCAAAATAGTTGCTAATAATTGTTTGACCTGTGGCCATTTGCTGATCCAATTCCGTCCTAATTCCTCTTTCTACCTTTTTACGCGACAAAACGATTTTTTCAATTCTGTCATTATATGTGATGGGAGCCATCCCTGATGGAACCGATAAGCATTTTTGCGTCCCGCCGATCACGCCGTCAAGCTGCCATTCGTCGACATTCACGTCCGTTCCTCCAATTGTCGCAACCGCATCGACTACAAGAATTACATCCATCTCCCGGCAAGCTTTCCCGATCTCCTCAAGCGGCTGCATGCACCCCGTTGAGGTTTCCCCATGGACGATCGCGACTATTTTCGGCTGAACCTTCTTTATTTCTCTAATTACATCCTCCGGGTCAAACACCGTTCCCCATTCACGCTCAATTGTAGTGACATCAGCCCCGTAACGTTCGCATATTTCGGTTAATAAATAGCCGAACCGGCCATATATTGGGATCAGCACTTTGTCGCCCTGTTCGATAATGCTCGCCAGCATCGCTTCAATGCCCGATCTGGAGGTTCCATCGATAGGGAACGCCCATTTGTTGTCCGTACGAAATAAATAACGAAGCATTTCCATTACTTCATTCATGATCGAAGTAAATGCAGGATCAAATTGGCCTAAAATCGGCGTACTCATCGCCTGCAAAACTCTCGGATCGACTTCAACAGGCCCCGGTGTCATGATCGTTCTATTAGGTGTCTGTAGAGGCAGAAATTTCATTTCGTCCACAATCCTTTCTTTTAATATGCCAATCTATATAAATAATGGATTAAAAACTTAACGCCGCTTTCTAAATGAGCCACTGCGGTATATTCCTTCGGCGAGTGGCTGATTCCGTTATGACTCGGGACAAAAAAAAGCGCAGTCGGACAATAGGTTCCGAACATTTGCGAATCATGTCCCGCTCCGCTAACCAAGATTTCATGAGACAGATTTTGCTCTTCTGCAATTTCTTTTGACAGTCTCAGCAATTGTTGATCCATTTTGACCGGCTTGACGTTCAGCCATTCATTTAACAAAATATCGACATTGTATTGTGCGCTCACATTTTTAAAATGACGTGAAAATGTTGAACAAAATTGCTCCAGCATTTCTTCCTCGTGATGACGGATATCGATCGTAAAAACGACTTCACCTGCAATCACATTCGGAACGTTAGGTTCAACCTTTATTTTGCCGACGGTCACTCTTAGTTGGTCGCACACCTGTTTGGCTTGTTTCATTAAATAGGTAATCAGTTCAGAGGCAATGGCCACCGCATCTTTCCGGCAGGACATCGGGGTTGTTCCTGCATGGTTGCTTTCACCGACAACCTTTACTTGATAGCGGCGCTGTCCAACAATGTCGCTGACAATGCCCAACGATTTTTTCTTTTTTTCTAACACAGAGCCCTGTTCGATGTGCAGCTCAATAAAGCATTGAATATCGTTTCGAAATGGCTGGCGAAATCTTTCCTGTCCAAAACCGCATTCATTCATTGCTTGCACAAACGAAATCCCTTTAGAATCAACAATTTTTTGTATATGTTTAAAAGAGCGCCTCCCCGTTACAGAGCCTGACCCCCAAAATGTAAGCGGAAACCGGCTGCCTTCCTCTTCACATAAGGATACGACCTCAATCGTTTTTTTTGGTGTTCCAAAACGCTTTAATAAATAATGAGTCGCCAACAAGCCGGCAATAATGCCGTATGCGCCGTCATATTTTCCTCCTTCAATAACCGTATCGATATGCGAACCAGTTAAGATTGTTTTGGAGGATGGAGATGATCCTTCTGCTCGGCCGAACAAGTTGCCGACGTCATCAAAATATGGAGCTAATCCGCATTCCTCCATTTTCTCCTTCAACGCTTCCTGCGCTGACAGCCATTGTTCGCTATATAACAGCCGGGTAACTCCCCCTTTTTCCGTTTTACCGAATGTTGCAAGCCATTCGATCAGCCTTTCAACTTCCTCTTCAAGCTGAATGGGCCCAAGTAAATGAACTGTCATGTCTCTTCCCTCTTTTCTATTCAAAATAAGCAAATATCCTTGTTACATTTTGTTCCATAAAATGTGAATTTACTTTATTTTATCGTTATTCTTTTTCATATACATTGGCAATTTTGATATAAATTTCACCATCTTTTGTGCATGTTCACTAAAATTTGAAGACAAAGGGGCTGAAAAAATGAAAATTTCCGAAATATTAAAAATTCCCGTTATGAAAAATGCCAAGCTCATCGCCGGCCATAACGGAAAAGATCGAGAAGTTTTCAGCGTCAATATGATGGATGCACCGGATATCATCGATTTCCTGAAACCGAATGAACTGCTTGTAACAACTGCCTTTCATTTAAAAGACAATCCGAATGATCTGCTCGCACTCATCAAAAATATGGCGGATCAGCAATGTGCAGGGTTGGCAATTAAAATGAAGCGATTTTTGGAAGAAATTCCGGAGGCTTGCCTGAAGTATGCAAATGAAAAAAATTTCCCAATTATTGAATTGCCGATTGAGGTTACGTTAGGAGAGGTTGTGAACCAGACATTAAGCTATATATTGGACAAACGGACAAACGAATTGCTCAATGCGATTGAAATCCATCAGCAATTTACAAACCATATTTTAAGAGGAAAAGGGCTCGTCTCATTACTGGAAAATTTGGCAAACTTGATCGGCTGTCCAATTTTACTGTTGGATCAGCACTTTCAAATGATTGCTTCTTCATCTTCCGTTACATCGAGTCTGCCGGAAATCGAGGAAATGTACACAGACGGATTTCGTTTTTTCTTACAGCCAAGCTCTTACACTTGTTTTTCCATTATTTCTAGTAAACGAACTGTTTCCGTTTTTCCCATTTACACTCATGAAAGCAACAGCGGATGTTTAATTGTTTTTGATGCCATTCCTTTTCACAGTCCTTCGCATGTGTTGACGATTGAACAAGCGACAAATGTCATTTCATTTGAATTGATGAAAAAAAATGCTCTTAAACAACATAAACGAAAAGTTCAAAATGAATTTTTTATCAATTTTACAGATGGCGCCTTTCAATCAAAAGAAGAGATTGTCATTAAAGCAAAAGAATTTAAAATTCGCAATGATCAATCGTATTTTTGTGCAGCAGGAAAATTGGATGAAAGAAAAAAATCTTTAACGTTTACACAATTCCATAAAGAAAATGAACGGATTTTTGAATTTATGGAAAAAGAAGCTGATGCGTTCCCAAATCCTGTTCATTTTTTTGTGAAGGGGAACGTAGGCATTTTGCTCTTCCCGATTCAAAAATCATGGCTGGAGCTTCATTCTTCCATCATGCCGTTTTTAAAGGAATTGCAAGCGAAAATTAGAAGCAGGTTCCAACGGACTGTCTCATTCGGCATCGGCAGTCTTTGCCAACAATTTTTAGATGTAAAAAAAGGCTATAAAGAAGCGTTGGAAGTGCTGGAAGAAGAACAGTATTCCGGAAATCAAGAATTCATTCAAATTCATAAGAAAAAAGATATTTATACGCTATTGAAAATGATTCCAAAAGAAGAGCTGATTGATTTTTACGAACAGATTTTGACAAACCTTTCAGACCCGGCAGACACTGAAAAACAGGCTCTGCTGCAAACGCTGTTTTTATTTTTGGAAAATCATTGTCAAATTTCTGAAACAGCCAAAAAGCTTTTCGTTCATCGCAATACGGTGATCTATCGATTAGAAAAATGCGAGGAGCTCATCGGAAAAAGCTTAAAGGATCCGGAAGCCACTATTAGCCTCCGCTTGGCATTCCGCATAAAAAATTTGCTTCAATTATAAAAAAATTGAGGCAAGAGCTTTAGTAAATGAAAATGTAATTTGTCTATAAAGCTTTAGATACATTAACTAAATTTTGCAAAAACGATTATGTAATTCAACCAATGACTTCACTACATCGTTCTTTTATTATGAAAAACAAATAACATCTAGTGTTAGATTTTTTTACATAAGAGGAGGAGAGGTCACTTGACAAATCAAAATGGAGGAACTCATCTTTTTTCACTTGGTTTGCAGCATGTACTGGCGATGTATGCAGGCGCCATTGTTGTTCCTCTTGTTGTCGGAGGAGCGTTAAACCTTTCGACGCAGGAGCTGTCATATCTAGTTGCGATTGATTTATTGACATGCGGAATCGCCACCCTGCTGCAGGCGTTCAAAACAAAATATTTCGGCATTGGTTTACCTGTCATATTAGGTGCTTCATTTGTTGCTGTTACACCGATGATCGGGATAGGAAAAGAGTACGGCATCAATGCAATCTATGGATCGATCATTGCCGCAGGAATATTCATTATTCTTTTTGCTCCGCTCTTTGGCAAAATAACAAGATTATTGTTCCCGCCGGTCGTGACAGGTACAGTTGTCACCCTTATAGGACTGTCCTTAATACCGGTCGGGATTAAAAACATGGCGGGCGGTGCAGGAAGTCCGAAATTTGGTGATCCGGAAAATTTGCTCCTTTCATTTGGGGTTTTTCTTTTGATTTTGTTTATGAATCGATTTTTCACAGGCTTTTTTCGGGCAATCTCTGTGCTTATCGGGATTATCGCGGGTACGGTCGCCGCGGCTTTTATGGGAGAGGTTGATGTGAAAGAAGTAATGCAAGCTTCATGGATTCATTCTCCGAAATTTTTGTATTTCGGTCCACCTACTTTTGAGCTTGTGCCGATCTTAACAATGACATTAGTTGGCATTGTCATCATGATTGAATCGACTGGCGCCTTTTTAGCCCTAAGCAAAATTTGCGGAAAAGATCTTAGCGACCAAGATCTTGCGCGTGGATATCGTGCCGAAGGATTGGCTTTCATCATCGGCGGTTGTTTGAACGCTTTCCCGTACAACACGTTCGCTCAAAACGTCGGACTTGTGCAGCTGACAAATATAAAAACGAGAAGCGTTGCGATCGTTGCCGGCTTTATACTTGTCACCCTTGGATTTATTCCGAAAATTGCTGCTTTTGCCACGATGATCCCAACATCTGTATTAGGGGGAGCAATGGTGATCATGTTTGGCATGGTCGTTGCTTCAGGCATTAAAATGTTAAGCACTGTTGATTTTCAACAGCAAAGCAATTTGTTAGTAATTGCCTGCTCCATTTCCCTCGGATTGGGTTCCACAGTTGTTCCTGATTTGTTTGCACAGCTGCCGCCTATGCTGCGAATTCTTTTTAGTGATGGGATTATAACAGGCAGTCTTACAGCCATCTTTTTAAACTTATTTTTTCACCATTTCTCACTGAAAAAATCTTCTGCTGACGAACAGTTAACACCGACAACGATCAAATTTTAAAAACGAAAGGAGAAAGCCGAATGGACATAGAACAAGTTAACCAACTCAGTGCGGCTGAATTTATTGAGAAGCTAGGCGGGATATTTGAAGATTCAACATGGGTGGCAGAAAAAGCAGAAAAATTCCGCCCGTTTTCTTCCGTGCAATCGCTTTTTTCCAAAATGGCTGAGATCGTGGATCAAGCTGACGAACACGAAAAATTGGCGCTTATTCGCAATCACCCTGCTTTAGGCGCAAAAACAAAAATGACCCGATTTTCGCAAACAGAACAACAAAAAGCGGGGCTGCAAAAACTGACAGATGAAGAATTCGATCGAATGTTAAAATTAAACGAAACGTATATGGAAAAATTTCAATTCCCGTTTATTTTGGCTGTGCGCGGCAAAACAAAGCAGGAAATATTTGCATCGATTGAACAGCGAATCAAAAACAATGCGGAAGCAGAGATAGAGCAAGCAATAGCAGAAATTAAAAAAATTGCCTATAATCGACTGAAGGATATAGTGAAAGAAGAGAGAAATCTATGCTGACACGTACATTCCATTTTGATAGAACAAATTGACTTTCGTAATTTTTGATCTTTTGCACAGTACGAAGCCATATTCTTTTTAAGCGCCATAAATGGCGGTACAACTGAATCTGCTGAGAAATAATAACCAAAGAAACTACACGCTGGTTAAATAGTGAAAGAAAGCCGTGATTCAAATGCCATGCCCCGTCAGACAAGCGCTTCCAAAGTAACAAAACGGGCTTCCAAAATGAAAAACGAGGCAAATAAAAAGGTCAATAAGGAGATGGAATATGAAAGGATTAACAACACATATTTTAGATTTAACTCACGGTACGCCTGCACAAAACGTCAAAATCGAGCTGTTTTCTGCTACAGATCAAAACGAAACGGAAAAACAGCTGCTCAAAACCGCATTCACAAACGAAAACGGTCGGGTTGACGAACCGCTCATCACTGAGCAGCAATTAACACCGGGAACTTATGAACTTCTGTTTTACATTGGAGATTATTTTAAAAACAAAGGTTTATCCTTGAAGGAACCGCTGTTTCTTAATCACGTCGTCGTCCGCTTCGGCATTTCTGATGCAAATACCCATTATCATGTTCCATTGCTTATTTCACCGTGGGGGTATCAAGTGTATCGGGGAAGTTAATCGGATACAAATACTTTCTTCAACAACGTCATGAAAAAACGGGGCCTTCCAAAAGTCAGCGTTACTGACTTTTGGGAGACCCCCTTTATTTAAAAAAGCAAAAAAAATCGTCCCTTCTAGTAAAATAAAGTTGCCTCACAACATTTCAGAAAGGACGATTTTATGAGCAACAATTGGAAGCTGGAGCGAAACAAAAGAAAAACAATCAAAACAGATAAAGATGAGAACCAAACCTAGAGGAAGCCGCTATGAAATTAGAAGAAAAAGTGGAAAAGTTATCAGAAGAAATCGAAAAGGAAACAGATACAAACATACATAAGGACAAACAACAACAGCGCAGTCAATGAAAGAAATCTGTGAAGCAAATTCGAGAAGATTTTATCCTACGGCAGGTTAAATACAAGGAACAAAAAGAAATCTTTGGCAACCGTAACAGCTATTCTAAAACGGATAAAGACGCAACCTTCATGCGCATGAAAGAAGACCATATGAAAAATGTGAAAAAACGGAACTCATCAATATATATTTCAAATTTACTATTTACGTTCATCTCCTCTATCAAATACATCAGGCTATCAGCAAACAGGCTTACGCCCATAATAATGCGATTCGCTACTTTTATTTTACATTCAACAAACACTTTGGATATGAGGATAAATTTTTCAATATTGTAAAAATGGAAAAAAGGAATATAATACTAGTAAATATGTTAATATTTTGAAAAATTAGAAATAAGGAGGATTTTAAAATGCTTAAGAAAATAGGTTTATTGTAATTGCATTTTTATTTTCCCTAAATTTTACTAGAGTAGAATTTGCTGCAGAAAACGATGCAAATGTTAATGAAGAAAGTCTTACACAAGAAGAATTAAACTATCTGTAAATGAAGTTGGCAACACTCAAGAAAAAGCTGATGCTCCATTGAAGTTGCTAGACAATTAATTGAAGAGGGAGCTAAAGTTATAGATTCTAGATCAAAAATTATTACTATATATGAACCAAAAGATGTTAAACCAGGACAAATTAGTACTATGGGAACTATTGCTTCTTCAACTTTAAAATTAGGTGGAACAGTATATAAAGTAACTAGTGATCGTTCAAAAGAAGATAAATTTTATATATATGGTAACTTTCAATGGTTAAAAACACCTTCTTTTCATTTAGTTGATAAAATGACTATTGGTTTCCCTTCAAATTCAGGATTATATCTACCAACTAGCGGAGGAACAGTAAAACAGCACCAACATAGATATTCTCAAGATCCTCAAGGAAATGGACGTTCGATTGATTATTCAATTAAGTATTCTCCGAGTAATTGGGAGCCAAGTGCTGGTGTGGCTGGCTCATATGATTTAAAACCTTCTACTAGTCATACAAAACACAAAGGGTACATTGGTCAATATGTATATTTTCCTAAATCAAAAAATGCTAAAAATGGAATATGGTCATCAAAGAATTGCTGGAACACCTAGTATATCAATTTATCCAGCAGGTTTATCAATCACGTCAACTCCAAAAACAGATACAAAATCATACGCATTAACTTTATCTTATTAATCTAGTTGGAGTGGTAAGTCTATGATACAAACGATTGCCAACTTTATTCTTATTCTAGTTGTATCGGTAATTTTATTTTATATACTTAATTATGATACTTCTTTAGATAGTGAATTAATACTATCTCTTTTAATTATCATTTCTCTACAAACATCATTGATATTAGCTATTTTATTAAAAAGAAAATAACTTTCTTAAAGGGATTGTCCAAAAGTTGAACTGTCCCCTGTCAAGCAGACAATGGAAATCATAAAATTGCTTTAAACGGCTTGAGCTCTAAATTCTAATGGGCTTAAGCCGTTTAATTTTTCTTGATAGCGTTTGTTATTATAAAACTCTTAATCGCTTGTTGTAACGCTTTAAACGTTTCATATCGTTTCAGATCATACCTTTCACACGTTCAGGTTGCCCAAAAAGATTCCATTGGGTCGTTTTCCATGCAGCGTCCCACTCTTGACATACTATGTGTTCGCTTTGCTTCGATTATTCGCTTCTTAAGCCCATGAGATGTACTATAAATCAAAAGTTGTTTATGTTCTTTTAAACTTGTGATAGATTAAGTCCTGAATGTTGTGTAAAAAAAGCAGCGGTTTGATTTGCCAGGAATCTAGGGCAGGGTTGGACTTGACCCTTGCGATAGCGTGATCAACTGTTTGAAACACAAATTGATGATTGTTCGAATGCCCTAATACATAACTATACAGATCTAGAATTGCACTCAAATACGCTTTTTTACCGTTTCCTATCTTGAATTCCGTGACATCCGTCAGCCATTTTTCATTTGGCTTACTTGCTGTAAATTTGCGATTTAATACATTCTCAGCCACATGCACCGCTGATGATGAAACGTAACGGTTCTTTTTACAACGAATCACAGATTGAATACCGGTTGTTTTCATCAGGCATATATTTGTTTATGGGTCACTTATTTTCGATGTATGACGAATTTCATTCGGCGATAGCCATAAATTTTTAACGCTGCAGACAAGGAAACAAGCCGAAAAACGCTAAAATCTATAATTTCTTTCAACTGATCATGTTAAAAAAAATCGCCGAACTGCTCCGCCTTCTTAACATTTGCTGTCTAAGCGAGAAGTTTCTTTTTCAGCAAGCTTTTGAACTGCTCTAATAATACCGGAGTAGCCTGTGCATCGGCAAAGATTTCCTGATAAACCGTCAACTATTTGCTGACTAGTTGGATTCGGATATTGATCCAAAATCGCTTTGACAGCCATAATCATTCCTGGGGTGCAATATCCGCATTGGAAACCTCCCTCTTCCAAAAACGCCTGCTGAATCGGATGAAGCCCTTTTTCCGCAAGTCCTTCAATTGTAACAATTTCTTTTTCATTTGCTTGATAAGCTCTGACTAAGCAGGCATTCACTAGCCTGCCGTTCATGATGACAGAACAGGCGCCGCAGCGGCCAATTCCGCAGGAAATCTTTGTGCCAGTCAGATGCAGCTGCTCTCTTAAAATGTCAACTAGCCGAGCGGCCGGATGAATCTCAAGCTCTTTCTTTTTGCCATTCACAAAAATCGACATGCGCATTCGTTCTTCAGACGGTAATTTTATACTTGCGCTCATTTGCTTGTCAGCCATTTGCTCATCTCCGTTTCCATCATCTTATTGACGATTTCTTCCCTTGATACCGGCAGCTTATTCACCCAGATGCCAGTCGCATCATAAATGGCCATTGCAATGGCAGGGGCAACAGCAACCGTGCCAATTTCCCCGACGCCTCTTGGTCCATATTCATCCTCTTCGCACAACTCCTCGATTGCGGTGATGTCAATTGAAAGGGGGACATCTTTTATCGTCGGAATTAAATACGAATCAAAGTTTTCCGTTACATATGATCCTTTTTCTATCAGCGCTTCTTCCGTTAATGTATAGCCTAACGCCATCACGGATCCGCCTTCAATTTGCCCCAAATATCCTTGCGGAAAAATAACAGGACCAGCGGCAACGGCTTGCTCTAAATGTTTTACACGAACAAATCCAGTTGCCAGATCCACTTCCACCTTAACGGCACAAGCTGCAAACGAATATAAAAAATGTCCGCCTGGTATGGAGCAAGGGGTTGTCGGAAAGTCAAATCGAGTTTCAATGGTTAACGGTTCATCCATCGTTTGTTTTGCCAGTTCTTTGTATGAAATCAGCAGCTCATCTTGGTGCCAAACACCTTTTTCGCCTATTTTTAATTGACTGACTGGCACATCCGTACATTGTGAGGCTCTTTCCAACAGGTTGTTTTGAAACGGAGCTTTCATCCGTTGAATGGCTTGCCAAACCATGCTCGTACCCCTTGAAGCAGTTGATGAGCCTGAACGCGGGACTTTGTCCGTATCGCCGATGACAATGTGTAAATCCTCTCGGGAGCAGCCTATTGCTTGAATGACAATTTGTTCAATCACTGCGAGCAAGCCTTGGCCAAATTCTTCAAACCCAAAAGCAATTTCGATTTTTCCTTCCTCGTTCAATGAAATTCTCCCGCCAGCCGGATCTAAACGTCCATAGCCCAGCCCTCCGCCGTGCATGGTGATTGCCACCCCGACGCCTGTCTTAATCAAGCCGTTATGATCTTGTTTTCGGCAGCTGTTTAATAGTTTCGATTGGCTGATCTGTTTTAAAACTTGTTGAGCGCCGTCAGTTGGGGCGATTTTTTGCCCGACAGGACCGGGATCATGTGCCTGGCGCAGATTTTTTTGCCTGAGTTCAAGCGGACTCATTCCAAGCTTGACCGCCAAGCGATCGATTTGCCCTTCCAATGCGAAGGTTACTTGGTTTCCACCAAAGCCTCTAAATTCACCGGCAACGCCGTTATTCGTAAAAACCGAATAGCCTTCAACTTGAATATTCGGGATCATGTATGGGCCTGTCGCATGTTCAACCGCAAAATCCAATACTGCAGGACCTAACGTTGCATATGCGCCGGTATCCGCTATAATTCGCACTTGATGGGCGATGATTTTGCCGTTTTTTTTCGCACCTGTTTTCATTTTAATTTTCATCGGATGCCTTTTGATTCCTGACCGCACCGATTCCCTTCTCGTTTGATGAATTTTTACAGGAAATCCCGTTTTCAGCGCCAATAAGGCTCCGTACGGCTGGATGTTTAATTCGTCTTTTCCGCCAAAAGAGCCGCCAAGCGGGCTTGAGACGACGCGGATGTCTTCTTCCGGCATATTTAAAATGCGGGCTAATTGATAGCGGTCTTTATATCCATGCTGAGTGCCGGCATACACCGTCAAAGTGCCGTCTTTTTCCGGAACAAACACCCCGCCCTCTGTTTCCATGTACGCATGCATTTGCCTTGGAAGTTGATACGTTTCCTCTACAATACAGTCGCATGATTGAAATGCTTCTTCCACATTGCCGCTTTGATAAGATGCTTGGTGTAGGATATTCCCGTTCGGATGGAGCTGCGGAGAAGAAGGGAGCATAGCCTGTTCCGGATCATCAACAACCGGCAGCGGCTCATATTCCACTTCGATCAGCTGAAGCGCCGCTTCGGCGATTTCCTCTGTTTCCGCAGCAACAGCCGCGACAGCATCGCCGACAAAACGAACTTTATTTTTGCATAAAACAGGCTGATCAGGAAAGATTAAGCCAAACCCGTTTAAACCTGGAACATCCTTGCTAGTAATGACAGCCCGAACTCCCGGCAATTCCTCCGCTTTTTCCGTTGAGATCGAAACGATATTGGCATGCGGATATTCGCTTCGCAAAATTTTTGCAAACAGCATATTCGGAAACGAAAGATCTGTTAAAAACTTTAAATGTCCAGTTACTTTTTCTACTCCGTCCGGTCTGATGCACACTTGTTTCAATCTCAATCCCTTCCCTTCTTCATAATCCCAATTGAAAAAGCTCGTATCTGAATATATTAATCTTTCTCCTCTAATTTTTTTAGCTCTGCTATGACTATGTTGGCGGCGACCCGCCTGCGGTAATCCGCTGAAAAAAAAGCATCGCCGACAGGTTGAAATTCAGAAAAGACCGCCTCATGCACCTTTTTTAGCATAGCGGACTCAACCTTGCGTCCGGCCAGCAATTGCTCCGTTATTCTTAACCGCCTTGGACGATTCTCGCCTCCGCCTGCTGCCAACCGCGCAAAGTCAATTGTTCCGTTGTCATTTTGGCCGATTATCCCTGCAATGGTGACGACAGAACCTGAAAACGCCTCTCTCCTCCCAATTTTTTGATAAAAATGGACATATGATGGCGGAGCTGAAATTTCCGGCACCACTATTTCCGTTATAAGATCATCCTTGAATTCTTCATTCAACCAATGATCTAAATCGATTTTTTTTATGTCGTCCCCATCAAAACAACCGATTTTCGCTTCCATCACTAACAGGGCGGGGATGGCATCACCAATTGTTGAGGCGACGTTTCCGCCGATCGTTCCAACATTGCGCACGGCTGGTGCAGCAATGGTCTTGACAGCTTTGGTCAATAAAGGCCATTTCGCTTTTATAATGGGATGGCGGAGGCAGTCAGCCAATCGGATAAGCGCCCCCAAGTGAAGAAAGTTTTGGCCGCCATCTTCTTTTTCATATATCGCTTCTAAAATTTTTATGTTCTCAAGGCTGATTAAATGAGATGGCTGCGGTGCTCCTTTTTCCCATTTTGTTTGCCATAATGTTCCGCCGGCTATAAAGTGTGATTCTAATTGCAATAGCTGCCGCAATCGCCATGCTTCTCTTAAATCTGTTGGCATCCATATTTTTGAGGACAATGTTTTCAACTTCATCCCCCTTCCTTTGATAGTAAAATAACGTGCTTTTGCAACCATATTGCGATAAGAAACGGAAATGCCTTGTGGACGTCCGCATTTGACCGATTGTGCACCATTATCGCCTGTCCGCTTCCTTAAATGGGGATAACAAAATCGGCGGACTCGGCAAGCGATCCAGCTTGGCAGCATCCTCATCAAACAACTTATTGCTGCGTATCAAGTTTCGTATTGAAAAATGAGATCGTTGATGATTTCCAGTTGAATAAACGGCTGTTTTGTGCAATTGCACCGCTTGCTCTGCTATCGACTTTTCCAAGCCGACTGTAAAAGAACTCTAAAAAGGGGCTTGACAAGTTTAGATACAGCGTCGGTACATAACCATCGGTTCGTCTATTGGTCAAGTGAGCTTTGGCATTCCGATTAGTGCCTGGCTTTTTGTGAAATGTGATTGCGGCTTCATTATGCACGCACCTTCTGAGGAGATCGAAGCTTTTTCAATTGAATTAATTCTGCTAAAATGCTGATCGCAATTTCTTCAGGGCCTTCTGCCCCAATAGACAAGCCGACAGGTGAATGAACGTTTCGGGGAATTTCCTGATCTCCCAGCAAGCGTTTTGTCCGTTCTTTTGAACCGATGACCCCGATATATCGCAGATTTTGCTGCAACAACAGCTTTAAAAGCTCTTGATCCTGTTGAAATTGGTGTGTCAGCAGCACAACAAAATCGCGGGGGGAAAAAGATATTTTCGTTGCCGCTTCCCGCGGGAAAGCGATGATAAGCTGATCGGCATCAGGAAAACGCCATCTATTGCACAACGCTTCTCCCCAATCACTAACGATAACCGAAAAACCGGTCCGTGAAGCGAAATGCGACAGTGGTACAGCATCCGAACCGGCACCGAAAATAATCAATCTCGGTTTAGGCTCAAATCGCTGAACATATACATATGAGGACAGTTCATTGACCCAAACTAATCCGCTTTTCTCTTGCGCAGCTATGGCATCGATTTGTTTCGGCACCGCACCAGCCCATTCCCCGAACGTTTCCGTGTCTTCTGTAAAAAATAAATAATTGCTTACGGAAAAATTTTTGCCGAGTTGTTTTAGGATGAAAACGTCCTTGCCGTTTTGAAGCAAATCATGCAGCCGGGATAAATGCTTTCGCAAACGGTCATCGATGCACTCCAACAGGATGCGTATGACGCCGTTGCAGCCGGCGCCTTTTCCCCACGACAAGTCATCTTCGCTTTTCAAGTCATATACGATACATTGCGACTCGCCCTCAAGCAAAAGCTTCGCCCTTTCTTGCAGGTCATTTTCAAGGCAACCGCCGCTTATTACGCCGATTGTTTCCCCATCCTCCTGAATCAGCATTGCTGCTCCTTCTTTTCGGTAAGCGGAGCCTTCCACATCAATAATAGTGGCAAGCACAGCCTTTTTTGGCTCAGTTGTTGCAATCTTTAAAATTTCATGGATATCGTCCATAACAATTCCCCTCTTACTGAAAGAAAAGTAATGAGAATGATTGTTTTGTTCAAACGCAATCATCAGCTGTTTCTTTCTCTTTGCATACACAATGCGTTGGCAATATACGCCACGTTTCTCCCTAGCCGACCAGCCATTTTTAATTCGTCATCAGACGGCTTTCGCGAACCATCAGGGCCGGCTAAAACTGTTGGTCCATACGGAGTTCCGCCAATGGGGGCGTCTGTTAAATATTCCGGATTTTGAGTATAAGGTAATCCGATAATGATCATTCCGAAATGGAGAAGCGGTACGATGGATGTTAAGATGGCCGCTTCATGCCCGGAATGAATGGAACCAGCGCTTGTAAAGATGCCCGCGGGCTTTCCCTCCAGTGCGCCTTCCACACAAAGGTCGCCGATAGTTTCTAAAAAATATTTAACTTGGGACGGCATCGATCCAAAATACGTCGGAAATCCCCATATCACTCCATCTGCCCAGTGGAAATCTTCTATTTCCGCTGTTTTAAATATTTTCTGCTTTTCGCTTTCACGCTCATAATTTTCTTTTCTTTTTCCAATTTGAAATGTTGCGGAAATTCCTTTTTTATCAATCATCAACGGATTTTCTCTAATAGCCGGAATTAAACGATCAGTAAATTCGGGAATTTTTACACATCGTACATCTGTTTTCTCAATCGCCTTTGCTCCTTCGCAAACTGATTGCGCCATTTGTCTTATATGTCCGAAAGCACTATAAAAAACAACTAAAATATTTGCCATAAAGCTTTCTGCTCCTAACCTTTTAAAATTACAAATAAAAACCGATTTGAATATTTCTATATCAGTATTGGGACAGAATCAAAGCCTTTTAAATTACATATAAAAAACGGTTTCCATCGGATTGGTGTGAAGCAAAACTCTGCCCTTCTTTATCACATAGCGGCAATGGGGCTGAAGGCGAATCAAATCTATAGCATGATCAACCGGGAACGTAATGATATTTGCTTCATTTCCTACCTTTATTCCGTAATCGTTGATTTGCAGAGCTTTAGCTCCGTTTATCGATATCATGCTAATCAATTCCTCCAATTCCTTCATTCCCGTTAAATGACCTGCATGAGCAGCCATATGTGCAGCCTGCAATATATTCCCGTTACCTAACGGATAAAACGGGGTCATGATATCGTCATGGGCGATGCAAACATTGATATTTTTTTGCAGCATCTCTTTTATTCTCGTAATCCCTCGCCCTTTAGGATAGGAATCATATCTTCCTTGCATTGCCGTGTTGATCAGAGGACAAGCTACAATATGAATTTTGGAACTCGCAATCAAATCTAATAATTTGGCAGCATAATTATCCGGATAATAGGCCATTGCACACGCATGACTTGCAGTCACTTTGTCCTCCAGTCCTGATGAAATCGCCAATGATGCAACTGTTTCAATAAACCTCGATTGCGGATCATCGATTTCGTCACAAAAGAAATGAAGAAATAGGCCGTATTTTTCAGCCAAAGAAAAGCAGAATCGAATGGATTCGATCCCTTCCTCCCTCGTTCGCTCCAAGTGAGGAACAGCACTGACCCCGTCAGCGCCCAGCTTGATTGCTTCAAGCATCCGTTCCTGATTTTCCGGACATGAGAATAAACCATTTTGAGGAAAAGCAATGATTTGCAAATGGATGATATCCTGCAAGTCTGATTTCAGCTTCAGCAATGTTTTTAAAGCAACGAGACGTTCATCGGAAATATCTGCGATCGCTCTTACATATAAAACACCGAATTTCATTAACTGATTCAGCGCCTTCCTGGCTCGCTCGTAGACATCTTCCATCGTCAAAGTTTGCTTCCGTTCGTTCCATAATAAAATTCCTTCTAATATCGAGCCGCTTTGATTCCAGCTCGGCTCTCCGGCAGTAAATGCCGTATCAAGATGAATATGTGTTTCGACAAATGGCGGCATGGCTAAATCTCCACAGCCGTCTATCACTGCTTTTCCTTGCAGGGGATAAGGGGAAATTTCAGCAATGATCCCGTTTTGAATCCCGATAAAATGATGCCTTTCTTGATTGGGCAGTCTGATATTTTCTAATACAAGGTCATACATATTGTAAATTCCTTTCAAATTTTACATATTGGCTTTCCGTCTCGTGCTGATACATCAACAACTGGCGATCGTTCCAATGTTCAGCTTTTTTAGATTGATAGAGCAGTTTTCCGTTTCGGAACACATATCTTTCAACAGGCAGATTCGTAAAGATGTCTTCTACTGATCTAGCTTTTAATAGAACGAAGCTTGCCTTCGCTCCGCATCTTACACCGTAATTATTTAAATTTAATAATTTGGCCGGATATTCGGTAATCATCCGAATAATTTGTTTTAGGCCTTCACCGCTTCCTAAATGGGCAACATATGCAGTTAGCAAACCGATTTGCAGCAAATCCGCCTTCCCGAATGGATGAAATGGATCATGAACATTATCGGAAGCAGCCGCAAGCGTCGCCCCGCTTTGCAAAATTTCATGAATTCTTGTGACGCCACGGCGGACAATCCCTTGATCAAATCGACCTTGCAAGTACATATTGGCACCCGGCAGCGTCACCGCTCCAATTTGTGCCGCCGCCATCCGTTCAATTAAAGAAAGAGCTTTTTCTTGTTCCATTGGCGCCAAAGAGCAAAGGTGGCCGGCTACAACTCGATTGTGAAATTGCCGCTCCATTGTTTTTTGGATAATATAATCCAGTGTGCATACGTTCGGATCATCACTTTCATCTACATGCAAATCAATCGGTTTGTCGTACTTTTCTGCCAACGAAAACAAACCGTCAATTTGCTTCTCAGGGTTTTCAGCTAAATGAGGAGCTCCGCCAATTCCATCAGCCCCCATTTTGATCGCTTGTTCAATCCATTCCAGCTCTCTTTTCGAATCGTCGTCAGGCAGTAAAAACATTGGAATGACTTGAATCGTAATGTATTGTTTTAATTTTTCTTTTACGTTTAAAACAGCTGTCAACGCCCGGAACACAACGTCTTCCCCTAAAGGCAATTCAAAATTGACATGTGTGCGAATGGCTGTTGTACCATGGCTTAGTGCATTCAGTGCAGTTTTCATCGCCCGATACTCAATTTCTTCCACCGTGAAATGGGGAGATTGCTTCCGGTAATTTATTACTGCTTCTTGAAGCGTCCCGCTTGCGTTCGGAACTTTACTGAGAGAATAGGCTTTATCTAAATGCATATGAGCATCAACAAAGCCGGGCAGCAACACATATCCTTGACAATCAATGAATGAATCGGAAGATGAGTTAAGGGCCTCTAAAGTTTTAAAGTCTTTGCGCTGAAGATAAGAAGGCTGCTTTGTGATTTTTTCATATCGATCATCGTTAATGATGATTTCAAAGAGAGAACCAGGATCTTCAAGCGGCAGACAAACATTCAGCAAATGCTGTTGACTCATAGCTTTCTCCCCTTTTTGTCCAACTTGCTCCGAGGCGCATTTTTAATTTTTCGCCAAAAACTCGTTTGTGTAGGCATTGGCGATATCTTCTTTCTTTTTAATTAAACCTAGTTCATAGAGTTGATTTTGCAAGGTGTTCCACCGTTCTTGAGACATATAGCCGAAGCCGTGGTCTTTCGCATCGTGCCCGAAAATTAAGTTCAGCTGCTGTTCAGCCCCATATTCGAGCGCCTCCATTGATAAATCAGGATTATATTCATGTATAAATGGATTTACTTCATCCGAATGATCTTTATAATACTCCCACCCTTTCGTTGTCGCTTCCATAAACCGTTTGACGAGTTCAGGTTTTTCTTTGACCATTTTTTCGGTTGTAAATATTACATTGCCATAAGGCTGGTAGCCGGAATCGTGTATGAGCAAATATTTCGTTTCGATTCCTTGCTGCTTTAAGGCGAAAGGCTCTGCCGTAATGTAGCATTGGGTAACTGACTCTTTATTCTCTATAAATGGGGTCAACTGTCCGCTATATGCCATTTCTTTCGCATTGTCGAGCTGATAGGCCTTTTTTATATATGCCCAGTACCCTGTTCCAGGTGCCGTGTACACCGTTCGCCCATTCAAATCGGAAAAATCTTTAATAGTTTGATCAGCATGGTACAACAACGCCTGCGGGTTCACTTGAAAAATGGCTCCGATCGCCACAATGGGTATTCCTTTATCGCGAGCTAATAAAATATCGTCAGCTTGAGTGATTCCAAAATCAGCTTCCCCAGATGCCACTATTTGAATGGGGGAAACTTGCGGCCCGCCTGGCTCTATTGCCATATCAATGCCTGCTTCTTTATAAAAGCCTTTCATCAAAGCTGCATAGTTGCCTCCATGTTCCGGTTCGGCAAACCAGTTCGTGACTTGCTTCACTTTTTCCAATTTTTCTGAGTCCTCTTTGACTCCTTCGTTATTAGTTGAAGCTGATTGGCTGCCGCATCCAGCTAAAAGAACGAGTAGAAATAAAATGAAGATTTTTGTATATCCCTTCCCTTTTGCCTGCATACGAATCCTCCTACTATTTTTGATATTTTTCTAGTTACATTTCTGCTTCATGCCAAGAACCTAGTGCCGATAATAAGAACTTTTTTCGGTATATTTCAGCCGTTTCAATTCATTTTCCCATCGTTACACTTGTGCATAAGAGGTGACGTCCGCTATTTTTCCTGGATTCAGCAAATGAAACGGATCATTTTTTTGCTTGATTTTTATGATTTCATCCATTCGTAAACTCCAACCGCCGAATCCCAACAAATAAGTATGCGGATCATGCACTTTAGCTCCTATATTCAGGAAAAATTGTATGATTTCATACAGCCGTTTCTCGCTTGTAAAACGAACGACCGGCAAGGCCGTTGGAATAATTGCTCCGTTTCTTTTTATAAATTCAAAATGAAGAAGGACTTCTTCACCAAATTCCTTTTTTAACAAATGGACTTGATGATAAAGGTGTTGAATATCAAACTCAACTTGCAAGTAAGTAATATTGTCTTCATTTTTGCAGGCCCACAGCGTGGAGTGGTTCCAAGTAAAATCCGAAAGGCGGACCCCTTTTCGATACTGATTGGCAGGAATGGTATGTGCCAATATTCCTTTATGTTCGGAAACGAGTTCGACAAATTCACTTTTTGCTTTTTCATCGACCTCAATCATCGTTAACGTTTTTTCAGGCAAAATATATTGTTTTAAAGGAGCGAAATGCTTTGTCAAAGCTTCTTCACATACTGATAAGAGCCTTTTTTTCATAGTTTCTATTCCCGAAAATTGATGGGCGAAATTTATCGCTTCATCTAAATGGTCATGAAAAACCATTGCTTGCATCCAATCTGTTTTCTCCTCGATCGGCAATTGCAGCTCTGTCATGACACCTAAAGTTCCGTAATTGTGAATATATTGCTCGAGTTTATCGCCTGAAACAACAATTTTTCTCGGCTTTTCCTCAATTGTGTAAACGAAAGCGCTGTGCACATTGCCGTCCCACAAATTGCCCCATGTAATGGAGCCGATTCCTCCCGATCCTCCCGCCACAAAACCGCCAATCGTTGCTTGAATATATGTGCTCGGCATAATTCGCAGCTCTTTTCCGCTTCGCTCTAATATCCGTTCAAGCTTGCCGATTCTTATTCCCGCTTGTACCGTTACAGCGTTTTCGCCGATTTCAAGTACTTGATGAAACCTCGTCATGTCGATCACAATACCGCCTTGAAGAGGTACGGCCTGACCATAATTTCCTGTTCCAGCACCTCTGACCGTAATCGGAATTTTTCTTTTTACGGCGAATGATATTAACGAAACTAATTCCTCTTCTGACTCCGGAAAGGCGATGCAATCGGCCAGTTTATCCTTTAGCTTTTGTGCGAGAATGGGTGAATACCAATAATAATCTTTAGAAAATTTTCCTCTTGAAGCTGCATCGAACAGAACTTTTTCCTTCCCTAAAAGCTGCTGTATTTCTTGTTTCCAAGCCATGCTTCCACACCTCCAAAGTTTTCTTTATGTTTGAAACAATTGATCATCCATTCTATGTCAAAGGACTGTACTGCTTTTCGGAAGACATGTTGATGAGATCTTCCATTTCGAATTCCGCCATTTCCCGCAAAACAACCGCCAGCTTTTCACCCAAACGGTTGGCGATGATTTCTCCCGTTTCTTTAGAAGCTTTTTTTGCATTTCCTAAAACCCCGGATTTCGAAATATCTTCCATCCTCCAAGCAACATAATGGCTGCCTTTTAATTGAAGATGCTTTGCGCTCTCCGGAAACTGGATGAACTCATCGGGACAAAGCTCTTTTTTCACCCAATCGGTTTTGAAGGAAAGAATGAAGGATGTTTCGATTTCTCCCCCGTGGATTCCGTATGCAGCCTCTTTTTCCTCAATGAGATCCTCTGAGATATTGAAGTCATAGCTGTTCAACCGGAAAGTCATCAAACCTGTTTCAATGCGGATATCGCGGGCAACGGAATTGAGTAAATCATGGTTTCCTCCATGTGAATTAAATAAGACGAATTTTCTAAATCCGCTTTTTTTCAGACTTGCGGCAATATCCTTGATCATTGCCTCTAAAGTGCTCCCAGATAATGAGATGGTTCCTGCATATCCGAGATGTTCGATGCTTTTGCTGTACGCAATTGGAGGCAAAATCCAAATATTATCTTCTTCTTTTAAATGTTTGCAAGCTGAATGCAAAATCCCCTCCGCTATTAAAGAATCAGTAAATACCGGTAAATGAGGCCCATGTTGTTCAACTGCGCCAACCGGCAAAATGATTAAAGCATTTTGCTTTGGCAATTCAGCAATTTCCTTACTCGTTAGTCTTGCAAAAAATTTCTGTTCAAACGCTTCTCCCTGGTAGCGAAATTCCATGCCGTATCCCCTCCGAACAAATAATTACTTTTGTGAAAAAAGAAAAGCCGCAGGAAAAGAAAAACAATAAGTCTTTTCTTTCCTACGGCTTGTTTCCATCCCGTAAACAGGATCAAAACAATACCGAATGAACTATGGATAGCCTAAAGGACGGAAAACGTCCTTCAAGCTAACTCATTTTTTTAAGAATAATTGTCAAGCATGCTGAGCCAGTGGAAGGATCATAATCTTTTAAAACCGAAAAAACGTTAAGTCCGACAATTGTTTCCATTTTATATTTAAATCGCTTTTTAAATTCATCAATTAATAACGAATCTGCCCACATCGTCAAAGCCCCATCTACTTTTTCAAGAATTTGCAAAGCAGGATCCCGTTTATGCAACCCGAAAATTAAAATTTTTTCATCCGTTACTTCAACTCGCAGTTGAATCACACCTGTTTGAAAAATTTCTTTATTTACTTCGTTGTAAATTCTCGCAATATCTTTTTTTAATGATTGCCTCTGTTCTGTCAAAAGGCTTTTGTCTTTCAAAAAACCACCTCTTTTCTTAAAAATGATTTTACAATTTTTCAAAATGTTTGATTATTTCTTTGTTAACTTTTTTTCCACATTTTTTTATTTTTGTCATAAATTCTTACATTTTTATTGAATTTACCTGCATACATTCTTAGAATGAATTTCAATACTTATAGCAAGGAGAAAGGAATATGAAGAGCCTGTTGATCAAAAACGCACAAATTATTACGATGAATCATGCGGATGAAATTTTCACGGGAGATATTTTCATAGAAAATGGCATCATAAGCAACATAGGGAAAAATCTTGCATGCGACGCCGATCAAATCATCAATGCAGAAAATCGGACCGTCATTCCGGGCTTCATTCAAACCCATGTTCACTTATGCCAGACACTTTTCCGCTCACGGGCGGATGACTTAGAATTGTTAGATTGGCTGAAAAAACGAATTTGGCCATTGGAAGCAGCACATGATGAGGAATCGATCTATTATTCCGCATTGCTCGGCATTGGAGAATTGATTGAAAGCGGGACCACAACGATTGTCGATATGGAAACCGTTCACCATACAGAAGCAGCGTTTCAAGCGATTGCAGGAAGCGGAATCAGAGCTTTATCAGGCAAGGTGATGATGGATCGTGGCGACGATGTGCCAATGGAGCTTCGCGAAAAAACAACTGATTCTCTCCAAGAAAGCGTTGATTTGCTTGAAAAATGGCATATGTTTGCAAACGGAAGAATTCAATATGCCTTTTCTCCCCGATTTGTCCTTTCATGTACAGAAGAACTGTTAAAAGAAGTTCAACGGCTTTCTGAAATATATCAAGTAAAAGTTCATACTCATGCAGCGGAAAATCAGGAAGAAATCAGGCTGGTTGAACAGCAGACAGGGATGCGAAATATCGAATATCTTGACTATCTTGGACTTGCCAATAAACGATTGATTTTGGCGCACTGCATCTGGCTGGATGAAAAAGAAAAGAAAATCATTAAAGACAGAGGAGTAAATGTTAGCCATTGCCCCGGGTCTAATCTAAAATTAGCTTCAGGAATTGCGGATATTCCCGGGCTGATGGAAATGGGAGTTTCGTTAAGCTTAGGCGCAGACGGAGCGCCTTGCAACAATAATTTAAATATGTTTCAGGAAATGAAGCTTGCAGCCCTCATCCAAAAGCCGAAGCACGGCCCTTCCGCAATGAAAGCAAAAGAGGTATTTAAAATGGCGACCATCGGCGGGGCAAAAGCGGTCGGATTGGAAAAAGAGATTGGCAGTATTGAAATCGGCAAAAAAGCAGATTTAGTGATTCTAAATTTACATCATTTTCATACTTTCCCTTCCTTTGAAGCTGATCCGATTTCGCGGATCGTTTATTCTGCTTCAAGGGATAATGTAGAAACAACCATTATAAATGGGGAGATTGTAATGGAAAACAAAAAAATAAAAACACTCGACAAGGAAATTGTTTTAAGAGAAGCAGACCGCTCGATCAAAAGAATGCTCAAAAAAGAAAAAGCAGTTTTCCACTGAAATCCGAAAAAGGGGGTGTCTAATAAGTCGTTTTTACGGCTTATTGACGCCCCCATTAATGTGTTAGAAACGTTGATATATCGGTGTTTATGATTTTTTGTTTTCAATGGGGATTTGACTTTCTGGACAGCCCCACTCTCCCTATGACAATCTATTATGATTGTTTTGCAAAAGCTTCGCATAATATCGGCCATGAAAATTTTCCACCTCGATGCCTGCTTCAAAAAAGTCTGACAATCGTTCACTTGAAAGCAGCTCTTCTGTTCTTCCCTCAGCAAAAACCTTTCCTTCCTTTAATAACAGGGAATTGGTGAAGCAAGGCAAAATTTCTTCAACATGATGCGTCACGTACAGGATCGTTGGCGCATTGGGCCTTTTGGCAATTGTTTCAATCAGCCCTAAAAGCTCTTCTCTCGCCAATATATCAAGACCATTACACGGCTCATCTAAAATAAGGAGCTTCGGCTGAGGCATAAGCGCACGCAAAATCAGCACTTTTTGCTTTTCCCCTTGGGAAAGGCTGTCATATGTACGCCCGCTTAGTTTTTCCACCCCGAATAGCGTCATCAAAGACCGCATCTCTTCTAAATCGTGTTCATCCGGTGTTTCATATAAGCCGATTGACGCGAATTTTCCGCTCAAAATAACTTCTTCAACAAGATCATGTCCGTAAATTTTTTCTTGGAGCGATGAGCTGACAAGACCGATTTTTTTCCGAACCTCGCGAAAATCTGCCTTGCCAAAAGTAAATCCAATGACGGAAACCGTTCCTTTTGAAGGAAACAAATAGCCGTTTAACAAATTGAGCAATGCTGTTTTCCCCGCTCCATTTCTTCCTAAAATACACCAATGCTCGCCTTCATCAACATTCCAATTTATATTCTCCAAAATATATTTTTTGTTGCGAATGAGCGAAACATTTTCAAGTGCAATCACCATACGCTTGCTCCTCTCCATACGTTACATTATAATTATTATTCCAAAAATTTCTGTTGAAGGAAAGAGAGGATCATTGAAAAATCTGATTTTTCCATCAAAAGTGTTTCCTTCTTTCTTCAGATTGGCTTAGTTCCATTAGGTATTTATGCGAGTGAAACATTTGTAAGATAAAACCGTAGAAATAATCAAAATGTTTTGTAAAGCGTAAGGGGGAAGCATTGTGTCAACAGATACGATCGTTTTTTTAATCACTATGGGGTTCACACTTATCATACACGGGGGCCTGACGTATTTAGTCGTAAAGAAGCAGGATTACAGCTTAATATCGGGCTTCTACAACAGACCGGAAGAAGAACAGCAGCGATTAATTGAAAACGGTTATCCGCAGGCAATTGGTAGATTGCTGCTTTATACGTTCATCATTTTGTTCATTTCGGTCATTTTAGCACTTTTTCAAATCCCATATGGATTTGAAATAGGCATGCTGCTGTTTCTCATCGTACTGCTCGGCGGTTCGATCTATGTACAAAAATATGAACTAAAGCATAAACGGAAAAAATATTATTGGATTACCGGAATTATTGCGGCTATTGTGATCACATTCGTTATCGTTTTAGGCTATTTGGGACTTGAGGAGCATGATGTGATCATAAATGACCGTCAGTTAAAGGTAACGGGTTTATATGGGGTGGAATGGCCGATTGATGAGATTGACCGTGTGAAGCTGTTGGATGAACTTCCCGATGTCGTTGCCAAAAGTAATGGCTTTGCGGCTTTTAATCGTTTGAAAGGATCTTTTCGGCTAAAAGAGCCGTACGGTGGAGGAGGAAAATTGTTTGTTTACAAAGGGCGTGCACCGTATGTATATATCGAAAAAGATGATGATTATATCATTTTGAATCAAAAAGACGGGAGCGAAACGCAAAAGCTGTATGACAAATTACTGGAAAAGATAAGCGAATGATAATTGTGCACATGGAACCCTGATCTACAAATATATAACGGAAACTTTACAGCAATTCTCTTTTTCATGCCCGATATCCGAATATTCATTAACATTGCATTGGAAAATGTATTTAGAGGCTCCCCATTCAGGCAGCCTCTTAAATTTTCAATCATTGCTCAATCCGATCGGAAAACCTATTAATCTACTACTTTCAAAACAATTTGACCATCTTCTACTACCGCGACTTTTCTTTTCACTTCCAATCTTCCGTCATCACCGATTGATGGAATCTCGTATACACGTTTGTCTTTTGGCAGATTATCCAGTCCATCTTGCATATGTTTGCGAATAGCTTCCGCATCGTCAACAGTTTTTGCTGCTTTCATCGCTTCAACGAAAATATACGTAGCGATATAGTTGAGCCCTGATTCAGAGCTAGGTTCATCTTTAAATTTTGCTCGATAGTTTTCGACAAATGCCGGCGCTCCCGGATCATTAGATTTTACGAGCGGCAGCACTCCAACAGAACCTTCTAATACGTCATAGGAACCTGTTATTTTTTCCATAAAATCCAGTTTTGCCTGATCCATGATAATGAATCCGCCTTTAAATCCTAGCTCTCTAGCTTGCTTTGCCACTTTTGCAGTAGGTTCTGAAGCTCCGCCTATAAATAGAACATCCGGTTTCTCTTTAAGAGCATTGGTGACAATGGTGAAAAAGTCGGTTTCCTTTGAAAAATCAATGGATGAATGATATACAACCTTTCCGCCCTTCTTTTCCCATTGTGGAAGCAAAGTTTTTGTCCAGTCTTTCCCATATTGGGTAGACGGCGGAAGAGCGGCTAATTTTTTGCCAAACCGTTTCATGGCATAATCTGTAAAAGGTTCCACGTAGCCGTCATAACGCGGCGGTATGCCGATCGTAAGGGAGTTCCCGGCATCAGTTACATCCGGTTCACTCGTATAGGCACCAATCAAAAACTTTTCAGTCTCATTAAATACTTGAAGCGCCATCACTCCACCGCTGTGCGGCGTAAAAATAATAGGTGTTTTATATTCTTGAAGAAGCCGTTTGGCATTAGAGGCTGTTTCATTCGGCAAATATTTGTCATCAAGAGGGACGATGTTTAATTTATAGGTTTTTCCATTTATTTCAAAGCCTCCGTTGTTATTAATTTCTTCTGCGGCCATTTTTATGCCGTTCAGTGTCCGTTCTCCATATAAAGCAGCCGGTCCGCTTAAAGGACCGCTAAAGCCGATATTTACCGTTCCTTCTCCGCTTTTGCTTGATGATTCCTTCTGGCCGCCAGTAGATTGGCTAATTTGAGAGCCTGCACAAGCTGCTAAACTAACCATCATTAAGAGCAGAAGCCCCGCAGCAAAAAGACGTTTCAGTTTTTTCATATTTTTCCCTCCGGTTTTATTTTCTTAATTTTCAATAAAATTAAAAATGATTTATGCACCGAGATATGCCTTCCTTACGTTGTCATCAGCAAACAATTCCTCTGATGAACCTTCGACGACAATGGAGCCATTTTCAAGTACATAGCCTTTATGCGCAATATGAAGCGCTGCATTAGCATTTTGCTCAGCAAGTAAAATCGTCGTTTCGGTCTTATTAATCTGTTTGATCACTTCAAACATTTGGGCAACGATGATCGGTGCGAGCCCGATTGACGGTTCATCAAGGAGCAAAAGCTTCGGTTTTGACATTAACGCTCTTCCAATCGCTAACATTTGCTGCTGTCCGCCGCTTAAAGAACCTGCCAAATCGTTTCGTTTTTCTTTTAAAATCGGAAACAACTCATAAACTTCGTGTAATGTGTTTTCAATCTCTTTTTTTTGTTTGCGGTGAATAAACGCGCCCATCATAAGATTTTCGTATACGGTCATTCTTGGAAATAATTTGCGGCCTTCCGCACATTGAACAATGCCTGTTTTGACAATCTGAGCCGGGGAGCTTTGATCAATTCTCTTTCCTTCAAACATAATTTCTCCTTCTGTACACTTGTGTAAGCCCCCGATCGTTTTGAAAACTGTGCTTTTGCCGGCACCATTAGAACCCAATAAAACTACAATCTCACCTTTGCCCACTTCGATGTCGACATTTCTAACAGCCTTATATGCTCCGTACTGAACGGAAACACCCTTTAGTTTAAGCAATGGCACTCCCTCCAAGATAAGCCTTAATGACTGTTTCATTATTTTGTATTTCTTCAGGTGTTCCTTCTGCAATTTTTTTCCCATGATTCAGAACCATTATTTTATGAGCCAAATTCATCACCATTTTCATTTTGTGTTCGATTAAACAAACGGTAATGTTATGTTGAACGATTTTTTCGATTAAGTTTGCCAGCCCCTCCGTTTCTTCCGGATTGATGCCGGCAGCAGGCTCATCTAGAAAAATGATTTCCGGCTCTGTTGCAAGTGCAAGTGCGATCGCCACTCTTTTTTTCTCTTCCTGCGAAATGTTGGCGACGATCTTATTTTCCATATTGGTTAATCCGACAAACTTTAAAACTTCGAACGCTTTTTCCTTCGATTGTTCCTCCTCCCTCTTTAACCGCTTTGTAAGAAATAACGCATCAATCAGATTGGATTTTGTTCGCAAACGAAACCCGATCAAAACGTTATCCAATACATTTGCCTGTTCAAAAAGATGGGTTGTTTGAAACGTACGGGCAATTCCAAGCTTGGCAATTTTGTTGGGAGGAAGACGAGTAATGTCCTGCCCTTTAAACATCACTTGTCCTGAGCTCGGCGGATAAAAACCGCTGATCAAGTTGAAGAAAGTCGATTTGCCTGCGCCGTTAGGACCAATGATTGCATTGATTTTTCCTTTTTCAACCGAAAAATTCACATGATCTACAGCTACAAGACCACCAAATTGTTTCGTTAGCTGGCGGGTTTCCAAAAACAATGTTATCCCTCCTCCGCTCTTTGTGTGGCTGACTTAGCAGACATTGAAAGACGCTTCTTTTTTTCTTGCATTTTCATTTTCCAACTGAAAATTCCACCGACAATGCCTTTCGGATAGAAAATAATTAACAAGGTTAATAAAGGGCCAAAAATAAGCATTCTATAATCTTGAAGAAATTGGAGCTGCTGAGAAATCCAAACAATTAACAGCGTTCCAACAATCGGACCGGAAAGAGTTCCAATTCCTCCGACAAGAAGAAAGATTAAAAAATCAAATGTCATCGTTATATAACTTATATCTGGACCGATAAAACGAATAAAGGATGCATACAAAATTCCCGACAATGCAGCAAAAAAAGTTGAAAGGACAAAGGAAACCAATTTATTTTTCATTGCGGATATTCCGATCGTCTGGGCCAGCTCTTCACTGTTTCGAATGGCGATCAACGTTCTTCCTGTCAGCGAATGAACAATCCGGTACATCATGAAAATAGCAGCAAGCAGGAAAAATAAGTTAAAATAATATTGACTGACGGGTGAACGGAACGAGATAGGGCCAAGATCAGGCGGAACAGGAATCCCAATCAGACCTCTCACTCCGCCTGTTAAACTTTCCCATTTATCAATCACGAGATAAATTATATAGCCAACACATAGCGTATAAATGGCAAAAAAGTGTTCTTTTGTTTGTAAGGCAACGAGGCCGATGACCAACCCAATGATGCATGTGATCGCACATGCAAGAAAAAAGGCCAGCCAATAATGAATCTCGAATTTTACCGTTAATATCCCCAGCGAGTAAGCTCCGATAGCAAAAAAGCCTGCGTGCGCCAAAGACAAATATCCCGTATAGCCAGCTATTAAATTTAAGCCGTACACTCCGATCATCCAAATAAATGACAGCGTCATGATATGGAAAAAATAATCATTTTGAATGATGAACGGAAGCAAAAGGGCAAGGAGGACAATGCTCAATACAACAGCTTTTTGTTTGAAACGAGCTGTCATGAATGTCCCCCCTTTGCGAATAATCCGGTCGGCTTAAATGTTAAGATGAGAACGAGGAGAATAAAAGCAAAAATATCTTTATAATCGTTCGATATATATGTTGCCCCTAAGCTTTCAGCAAACCCTAAAATGTATCCGCCAATAATCGCTCCCGGGATGCTCCCCATCCCTCCAATAATAATAATGACGAACGCTTTTAAGATCACAAGATGACCCATCCCCGGAAAGACAAGATTGATAGGGGATGACAAAGAAGCTGCAATCGCAGCAAGCGCTCCGGAAATCATAAAAGTAAGCATTGCCATTTTGTTTGTATTGATGCCGACTAAATGAGCACCCTCTCGGTTTTGGGACATCGCAATAATAGCAGATCCAATGAACGTTTTTTTCAGGAATAAAAACAGTAATATCATCACGACAACGGTAGAGATAATAATAAGAAGCCTTTGCATGGTGAACGTTAACCCCATTACGGAGACCACCTGACCATATGGGGTCGGCATTGTTTGATAGTCAGCCCCCCAAACAAATTGGGCAAACGCCTCAAGAAACAGGAGAATTCCGATTGCGGCTATTTTATCCTGTATCGGCGGAGCATCTCTTAACGGATAAAAAATAAACCGCTCCATCAGCACTCCCATCAGCCCGACTATTACCATGGAAATCATGATGGCAATCCAATAATACAGCCCAAATTTCGTCATCATGGTTAATGTTATATATCCCCCCATCATATAAAGGGCTCCGTGGGCAAAGTTAGGGATATGCAAAATGCCGTATACAAGCGTTAATCCTAAAGCAACCAAACTGTAAACGCTTCCAACTGTTAGTCCATTAAAGATCTGCTGCGCAAAAATCTCCATCATTCTCCCCCTTTCGCAGAATGAAAACATTGCTTACAACAAATTGCGACAAATTAGTTACCCGCCGTTTTTTTCTTTTCTTCCTCTTGAAGCTGGCGCCATAAAATTTTGCCGCTGCCTGTGACAGGCAACTCTTTTCTAAATTCAACATAGCGAGGATACTTGTAAGCAGCCATATGCTTTTTTGACCATTCAATCATATCGTCGACACTTATTTTTCCTTCATAACCTTCCTCTAAAACGATAAAGGCTTTAACAGTTTCTCCTCTTTTCGGATCGGGAATTCCGATTACACATGCTTGCTTAACAGCTGGATGTTTATAAAGGTACGACTCTATTTCAGACGGCCATACTTTAAATCCAGATATATTAATCATTCGTTTGACTCGATCGACGATGAAGAAATATCCATCATCATCATAACGTCCTAAATCCCCTGTTCGAAAAAATGTTTTTCCATCCAATTCGATAAAGGCTTTGCGATTTTCTTCTTCTCTGTTATAATAGCCGACCATCACTTGCGGACCATGAACGATAATTTCTCCTACTTCGCCAACTCCTAGTTCTTGCAGTGTTTCCGGATCAATAATGCGAGCATCCACATCAAAAGTCGGGATGCCGAGACATTGCCATTTTGGTCTGTCAGAAGGATTCAAGTGAGTTTGCGCAATGGTTTCAGAAAGACCGTATCCTTCGATAAAATATAGTCCGGTCATTTTATACAGCTTCTCTCCCAGCGCTTCAGGAAAAGCCGCTCCTCCTCCTGAAATAGAAGTTAAGGAAATCAAATCTTCCGCTTTTAGGCTAGGATTGGAAAGGAAATCAACAAGCATCGTGCTGATCGTAACCCAATGAGTGCATTTTTGGCTTTTGATCAGCTCAACTGCTGCTTCTCGATCCCATCTCGTCATGATCACGATCCGGCTTCCTGCAAAAATTGGTAAATGCATGCCCATGATCATGCCTGTTACATGAAACATTGGCAAAGTTGCAAGATGAACCGTATTTGCTGTTGCCCGAGCCCAATAATATCCTCCAACAATGTTGGCTTGGACGGTCTTGTTCGTATGCATACAACCTTTTGGCACACCAGTAGTACCGGATGTATATGGAATAACTGCTAAATCTTCAGGCAAGGCAAAATGTTCGCCTGGAATATCATTCGCCTGAATGGCATCCATCCATAGAAACTGGTTATAACTGTTAAAACGAATTGGAGGCATTTTCACTTCTTTTGGCAGCTTGCCATCAAACCCAACTCCAACATAATCCGAGTATGCTGCGATGAGAAGCTTCGTAAGAGATGTGTTGTGGAGCAGCGGTTCAACCTTTTCATTTAATTCCTGACCGATAATGGCAGTTTTTATTTCAGCATCTCGAATATAAAACTCCAGCTCCTTTGTTGTCAGCATAGGGTTAATGGGAACTACAACTGCATTTGCTCTTATGATTGCATAGTAGGCAATGATAAATTGCGGGGAGTTTTGCATAAACAATAAAACTCGTTCTCCTTTTAATACATTGAATTTTTGCTGTAAAAAACCAGCTATTCGATTTACTTCTTCATCCAGTTGGCGATACGTGATCGAACGGCCGTAATAATAGATAGCTTCATGATCAGGATAGCGTCTTGCTGTTATTTCTACATTTTCGTAAATAGAAGTTTCCGGAACCGTTAACGATTTCGGAAGTTTAGGCCAAAATTTGTGATGAAGTGTCAGCAAACGGACCACTCCTTCATGAAATATATTCAAGAAAGCATAAGAATTTAAAAAACAATGATTAATATTTTATCTAAAAAAAACTCTATTGATTATTGGCAAAAAGAAAGGGGAAATCTTTTTAAATATCTAACATCTGCCCATTTAACACTTTTAAAATAAAATTTTGCAAGTTTTCCTCCGAAGCTTTCCCCTTCAGAATAAAATCAATTGTCACCCATGAAATTGCAAATTCCCACTGCGGAAAATGCTTTTTAATCCTCTTTGCATTCCGATTTCAATCAATGTTTGACCTCGTTTCCCCTTTCTTTCAATGCTGTGGAAGCTAAACGACGCATGTTTTTTAGGAAATTGTTGTAATATGCCTATAGGCGATTTCAGGCAAATTTACGGTGCACCTCAATTTCTTCTTTAGTTTCAATAGATTTTCAATGGAACTGATGCAAATATTTTTAACAATTCTTCTTTGTTAACAAAATAATCTCATTGCCACACCTATCAAATGAACCGTTTCTTGAATACTTGTTTTGATTATTGCCTTGAAAATTTTTTCATTTTTCTATTAAGAGGCGAAGAGAGGCAGTTTTTACTTTTGTTATTCCCGTTCGATAATCGTTGCAATTCCCTGTCCCCCGCCGATGCAAGCTGTTATTAAAGCATACCTTCCTCCTGTTCGCTGCAGTTCATAGACAGCTTTTGTGATTAAGATCGCGCCCGTTGCACCAAGCGGATGGCCGTGAGCAATCGCTCCGCCGTTTACATTTAATTTTTCAGGGTTTATATTTAACTCCCTGTCGCATGCGATGACTTGAGCGGCAAACGCCTCATTTATTTCAATGAGATCGATATCGTCCAAAGTCAGTCCTGCTTTTTTCAGCACCTTTTTTGTTGCTGGAACGGGTCCAATCCCCATAATATTTGGATCTACTCCAGCTACAGCATACTCGCGAATGGCTGCCAACGGGGTTAAACTTAATTCCTCTGCCTTTTCCCTTGACATAACAACTAATGCTGAAGCGGCATCATTTAAACCAGAGCTGTTTCCAGCCGTAACTGTTCCGCCTTCTAAAAAAGCCGGCGGCAGCTTTGACAAAGCCTCCATCGTCGTTTGAGGACGGGGATGCTCATCCGTTTGAAAAACGATCGGCTCTCCTTTTTTGACAGGGATGGCTATCGGAACAATTTGCTCGTCAAACCGCCCCTCCTTCATGGCGGCGGCCATTTTTTGCTGGCTCTTAAAAGCGAATGCATCCTGTTCTTCACGACTGATCCCATACTTTTTCGCAAGATTTTCTGCAGTAATTCCCATTGGCGGATCACCAATTTCCTTTGGTGACAATTGGGACTTCCGAAAGCTTGGAGGCTTCGGACTATATGGTTTTTCCGGCCGGTCCATTAAATATGGCGCTCGACTCATGCTTTCGGTTCCGCCGGCAATATACACATCCCCGTCTCCAGCCCGGATTGCCTGCGAGGCAAGGTTTACCGCATTAATGCCAGAACCGCATTGCCGATCAACGGTTACGCCGGGAATTTTAATCGATAAACCTGTTTGCAGTGCAGTCAGCCTGGCAATATTCCCGCCGCCGCTTAATACATTTCCAAAAATCACATCATCAATCATATCTGGTCGAATATTAGCCCGTCTTACCGCTTCTTTTATCACTTCAGCTCCAAGCACGTGTGCCGGAACAGAAGCTAGTGCACTGCCTTGTTTTCCTATTGCTGTACGTACCGCCGAAACAATCACGGCATCTCTCTTCACTAATCTCGCGCCTCCTTTATATGCTTTCTTTCACCTTGCAGTTTAAAGCTTTTGAAAAAACTTGAATCTATGTCGGCCAGCTTAGATTGTAAAAACGTATTACGGCAGCTTTTTCCTCATACATTAGAAGTTTACGTACTGCACTTTAGAACAAGCGAAAACTTACATTAATGCGTTTTGGTCTGCTGACCCAACAATAGTGAACTTTTTGACAGTAATGTAGGGCCCCCTCAAACTTTCTCCTTAATATTTCGAAAAGATGACCTCTCCTTTTACGACTTCGCTGTCATGTTGATTTACGGCCGCCACATCAAAACGGTATTGTTGGTCGAATTTTTCTTTTAATGTCGCTTTCAACGTGATCACATCATTTAGAAACACTTTCCCTATAAATCTTACAGAATAATCCTTCACAAACCCTTCATGATAATAAGGGGTAAAAAGTTTTGCCAGATTCCCCATTGTCCACATGCCATGTGCTATAATGCCCGGCAAACCAGCTTTTCTTGCTTCTTCATCTATTGTATGAATCGGGTTATAATCGCCTGAAGCTCCAGCGTATTTAATTAAATCTAATCTTGAAACAGGTTTGAGCTGAATGACTTGTAATGACTTCCCCTCTTGTAAATCAGACAGGCTGTTCAAACGATCATCTCCTTTCGAACCGCTTCCGTAATAATAATCGTTTGTTTAGAAGTAAAAATTATTTCACCGGTTGGATCTTCTCCAAAGCCTTTGAGGACTAAAAATCCCATTTTACCGCTCTTTCCCGTTTTCTCTACATAATCCTCCACTTTTAACCAACAAAAAATTTCTTCTCCTACTATTAACGGCCGTACATAATGAAACACCTGCTCACCATGAATTAGCCCTTTTTTCGGCAGATTCAATCCGGCAATTACCCCAAAATCAAATACTCTCGGAAATGTCGGCGGTGCAATATTGCGTTGATAGCGTGATTTTTTTCCTGTTTCTTCATCGATGAAAATCGGGTGAGGATCTCCGATAGCTTCGGCAAATTTCTTTACAGCACCACTTTCAACGATATTTTTTACCTTGTTAGAACACTTTCCGATATGCTGTTCAAACATTTGGAACCACCCCCGTCGATTTCTAGTTTTTCGGGCCCCCGGTTACATATAACACTTGCCCGTTCACAAAAGACGATCTTTCATCTGCAAAAAATGCTACCGCGTTTGCAATATCAAACGGCTTTCCGCTTCTGCCTACAGGTATATTGGCAGCTCTAGCGCTTACAAACTGCTCAAACGGCACGCCGATTCTTCTAGCTGTTTCCTTCGTCATATCAGTTTCAATAAATCCAGGCGCAACCGCATTTACCGTAATCCCAAACTTGCCAAGCTCAATGGCAAGCGTTTTGGTAAATCCTTGGATCCCTGCTTTTGCTGTTGCATAATTTGCTTGGCCGCGGTTGCCGAGAGCGGAAGTCGATGAAATATTAACAATCCGTCCGTATTTTTTTTCAACCATATATTTTTGAGCAGCCCGTGCGCAGTAAAAAGAACCTTTTAAATGAACATTCATCACGGTGTCCCAATCAGAATCTGTCATCTTGAACAATAAATTATCTCGAATGACACCGGCATTGTTGACAAGAATATCTATCGAACCGAATGTATTCACGACCTCTTCCATCGTACCTTCCACTTGTTCTCGATCAGTCACATCCGCCGCTTTTGCAAAAACCTCAAATCCCTTTTCTTTCAGTTCATTTGCTGTGGCCTTTAACGCTTCCTCATTTAGATCAATAAATGCCACTTTTGCTCCTTCCTCAGCGAAAAGCTCGACAATACTTTTGCCGATCCCACGGCTTCCTCCTGTTATAAAAGCAACTCTCCCATCAAATCGACCAGCCATTTCTGCTCCTCCTAACCATATTTTCGAAAAATTTCGTCATTTCCGGTTAAATTTGTATTAAAGTGACGTTTCATGAATGGTTAAATAAATTGACCGATTTTTACATGTCCTTTTAAAAGGTTTCTTGCAATGATCATACGTTGAATTTCATCTGTACCGTCATAAATTCTCCAAAGCCTTGCTTCCCGGTACCATCTTTCAATTGGCAATTCTCTTGTATATCCCATTCCGCCGTGAATTTGTAAAACTCGATCCACTACTCGATTCCCCATATTTGCGCCAAACAGCTTCGCCATCGAAGCTAAATGCCGATTATCCTCTCCTTGATCAAGAGTATAGGCAGCATTTAATACCAGCCATTTTGCCGCTTCGATTTCAACAGCTGAATCAGCAATTTGCCATTGAATGGCCTGTCTTTCGGCAATCGGTTTTCCAAAAGTAATGCGCTCTTTTGCGTAGTCGATCGCCATTTGCAAAAGACGCTCAGCTGCGCCGACTGCTCTTGCTCCGACAACCCATCTAGCAAAGCCGATCCATTCCAGTCCAAGGCTATAGCCTTTATGCAATCCACCTAAAATATTTTCTTCCGGGACGCGAACATTTTCAAACACCAGCCCGGCCGGTCCCCATTCTCCCATCGTATGAATATACTCTGATCTCCACCCCATTTCTCGATCAACAATGAAGCATGTAACCCCTTCACGGCCATTGGATTCTTTATGCTTTTCTTTATCTGTAATGGCAATGACCATGACAAAGTCTGCTTCGTTTCCGCCAGTGATGAACGTTTTTTCACCGTTCAGCACCCACTCATCGCCGTCTTTTACGGCAGTCATCTTTATGTTTCGTGTATCTGACCCTGCACTTGGCTCAGTCATGGCAAAGCATGACTTCTTCTCCCCATTGATCGTCGGTATTAAATATTTTTTCTTTTGCTCTTCATTTGCATAGTAAAGAATATTATCTGCTGAACCGCCAAATTTAAATGGTACAAACGTTTTCGCAACCTCCATATAGACGATCGCCAGCATAACATTTCCTAAATCTGCTCCTCCGTATTCGGCTGGTGTGTTAATTCCCCAAAAACCAGCTTCTTTCGCTTTCAGCTGAAGCTCTTCAAGCTTGCCAGGCGGAAGGCTGGGCTTTCCTTCCCTTTCATTTCTGAGCACTTCATTTTCCAAAGGCATTAACTCTTTTTCAACAAATTTTTTTATCGTTTTTTGAACCATTTTTTGTTCTTCAGATAGACGTAAGTTCATGTTAATCTCTCCATCCTTTTCCAATTAAGATGAACTATTGATTCTCCTATACTACCGGCCAGAATGCATATCCCTTTGCAGCGGATTTTGATCAGGGGCTTTGAAGCGGTTGATTTTTAAACGATCAAATTTTCAATCAGCATGGCCATTCCCTGTCCACCGCCTACACAAAGAGTTGCTATACCATATCGGTTATTTCTTCGCATCATTTCATAAAGCAATGTCGTGACAATCCGTGCTCCGGTCGCACCTAAAGGGTGGCCGAGAGCGATCGCCCCACCATTCACATTTACTTTTTCATAGTCAAGGTTTAGTTCGCGAATGACTGCAAGCGCCTGAGAAGCAAACGCTTCATTCAGTTCGATTAAATCGATATCTTCCATCTTTTTTCCTGTTCGCTCCAGCAATTTTTGCACCGCTGGAACGGGTCCGATCCCCATAATTTCCGGGGATACGCCTGATTGCGCCCAATTTACAATCCGGGCTAATGGCTGAATGTTCAACCTTTTTGCCTTTTCTTCGCTCATGATGACCAATGCGCTCGCGCCGTCATTTCTGCCGCACGCATTACCTGCTGTCACCGTTCCGTTATGCCGAAAGGCCGGTTTTAATTGCTGCAATTTTTCCAAGGTTGTATTCGGGCGCGGATGTTCATCTGTATGAAAAATGAACGAATTTTTCTTGCTGTTGATTTCAATCGGAACAATTTCAGCTTGAAAATTCCCTTCTTGGATGGCTCTCTCTGCGCGCTTTTGGCTTTCTAATGCAAATAAATCTTGTTCTTTCCGTGAAATATTATATTTTTCCGCAACATTTTCTGCGGTTATGCCCATTCCCAGCTGATCTCCATAGATTTCATTCGGCTGCTGACCTGCCTCAGTATTGGAATCTACCAAATACGGCTGTCCCGCGCCAAAGCGAACACCTCTTAAATAGAAAGGCGCCCTTGACATATTTTCCGTGCCGCCGGCAACGACAATTTCCGCATGGCCTGTTAAAATTTGCTGTACAGCTGAAGCGATTGCCTGCATTCCTGAGGCGCATAAACGATTCACAGTAAAGGCGGTTGCCGTTTCAGGGATTCCTGCCCGCAATGCAGCGACTCTGGCAACATTTGAAGATTCCGTCGTTTGCCTTACCTCGCCTAAAATCACTTCATCTACTTGGGTTGGCCCGATTTTTGCTCTTTTTATTGCCTCTTTGATAACATGACTAGCCAAAAATCCGGAATTGATATCCTTTAATGCTCCGCCATACCGGCCGATCGCTGTTCGAACAGCGCTGGCAATGACTATGTTCTCCATGTACGTTCCTCCCCCGGAGAGCAGCTTTAAAATTTTTTTATATTATTTTTCCAGCAATCTTTTGTTATCCGTTTCGAAACACTTGCATTTACAGCATGACCATAATGGTTATTGGCCGTATTCCTTTTGTAATTGGCGGGCAATGATGTTTTTTTGAATTTCCGATGTTCCTTCATAAATTCTCGTAATCCGGGCATCTCGATAAAATCTTTCAATTGGATAATCTGAAATATAGCCGATACCGCCATGAATTTGAACAGCTTTATCTGCGACACGGTTATACACTTCCGACCCGTATAGCTTTAACATTGCTGCCTCTTTTATCACTTTCATTCCTTGATCTACCATCCACGCAACACGGTAGGTAAATGAACGCAATGCTTCAATTTCCATTGCCATTTCTGCAAGCATGTGAGCAACAGCCTGGTGTTCAATAATCGGAACATCAAATTGAATGCGTTCTTTTGCATATTGAACGGATAAGTCTAAAAGCTTTTGACAAGATCCTAAATTTCTGGCTGCTAATCCGGCTCGGCCATTCGCTAAAATTTTTAATGCATTCACATATCCTTGGCCTTCCTCCCCTAAAATATTTTCAGCTGGAACCTCGCAATCTTCTAAAATAATTTCAGCAGAATGAGAGCCTTTCAACCCCATTTTCTTTTCAACTGCTCCAACACGAAAGCCGGGGAAGTCCTTTTCTACGATAAAGGAAGTGATTCCCTTTGATCCTTTAGATGCGTCTGTTACGGCCATGACGGTGAAAACATCCGCTACCGTAGCGTTTGTTATATAATGCTTTGTGCCATTCAAAATATATTTATCTCCTTTTTTGATCGCGGTCGTTTTTAAGTTGGTTGCATTGGAACCAGCGCTTGGCTCCGTCAAAGCAAATGCTCCTATTTTCTCCCCCCGCGCCATGGCTGGCAAGTATTTTTTCTTTTGCTCTTCATTGCCCATTTCGACAATTCCGACTGTGCCGATGCCAGTGTGTGCTCCGATTAATGTTGTAAAACCGTTATGGGTGGCGCCAATTTCTTCATATAAAGCACATTTCCCCACCATCCCGATTCCAAGCCCGCCGTATTCTTCGGGGATGCTTAATCCAAACAAGCCCAGTTCCTTGGACATTTCCACAATATGTTCGGGGATTTTATCTTCTTCTTCAATTTGTTTCGCAACTGCTTCGACTTCTGCTTGAACAAAATCTCGCACATTTCTTTTTAACAATTCGATTTCTTCATCCAGCTGAAAATCCATTTTTTCACCTCTTTTGTCCCCAATTTATAGCTTGCTTCACTGATGGTTTATTCGAGCAAACCGGTTGGATGAAGCCGAATCGTCCATCTCTGTCCGCTTCACTCTGTCATAGAAACGGTTCACCCAAGATGCTTGCAATACATGCAAACAAGTTAGCCGTTTGATCAAAAGTGCCGACAAGACAAATTCATTCCCTGAGGGAAAACTTTCAACGTTTTAAAAACGCTTTCCTTTCATGCTGCGAATCGCACCCGTTTTCCGAATAACTATCTAGCATATAGAGATTTTCCCTAATCCTCTCTCTCTTCATGGCAGCTTTGCTAAAAACAGCACAAGACTTTTGAATGGAAATTCCGATCTTCAGGAAAACCAAATTTTTAATGCGGTTTAGAAACTAAGGACCTTTAACTTTTTAAATTCCTCTGTCAACATTGGGACCACGTCAAACAAGTCACCGACAATTCCGTAATCCGCCACTTTAAATATGTTTGCTTCCGGATCTTTATTAATGGCGACAATCACTTTTGAATTGGACATGCCGGCTAAATGTTGAATCGCTCCAGATATTCCGCAGGCAATATATAAATCAGGTGTAACTACTTTGCCAGTTTGGCCGATCTGCATCGAATAATCGCAATATCCAGCGTCACAAGCTCCGCGGGATGCCCCGACAGCTCCTCCCAATACTTCCGCAAGCTCTTGGAGCGGTTTAAAGCCTTCTGCACTTTTCACTCCACGACCTCCGGCGATAATTACTTTTGCTTCTGAAAGATCAACACCTTCAGAAGCTTTTCGAACGACGTCCTTTACGATCGTGCGCAAGTCTTTTATTTCAACCGATATGGAAGCAACTTTACCTGTTCTTTCCTCATTTTTCTCCAATGGCGCTATATTGTTTGGTCGAACAGTAACCAACATAATCCCCTCTGTTACCACTCTCTTTTCGAATGCTTTTCCCGAATAGATGGGTCGTATAAAGGTGATATTGTCACCGTCTGCCTCAATAGCTGTTACATCAGAGACGAGCCCTGCGTTTAATTTTGCGGCAATTTTCGGTGAAAGATCTTTTCCTAGTGACGTATGACCGAAGACAATTCCTTCTGGTTTTTCCTCCTCAATCACTGCCATAAGCGCTTGAGCATACCCATCAGGAGTATAATGCTTAAATTTTTCATTTTCCGCCACTACCACCCGATCCGCTCCATAGGCTATCATGTCTGAAGCAAGATTTGCTGCTTTTTCACCTATTAAAATTCCAACAACCTCTCCTCCGTTTGCTAACACTTTTGCAGCTGCAATTGCTTCAAACGAAACATTGCGCAGCGCTTTATCGCGGATCTCTCCTAAAACGATTACTTTTCTTGCCATCCTCATCTCCCCTTTGTCGTGATTAAATGATATTTGCTTCGCTTCTTAATAATGAAACAAGTTCTTTTGCCTGATCTTCTAATTCACCTTTTAATATCTTGCCCGCCTCTTTTTTCGGAGGTAAGAAGATTTCTAATACTTTCGTTTTTGGCTCGACATCATCTTCTTCCAAATCCAAGTCATCTAATTCTAATTGCTCCAGCGGCTTTCTCTTTGCTTTCATAATGCCTGGCAAAGATGGATAACGGGGCTCATTCAATCCTTGTTGAGCGGTGACCAGCAAAGGAAGCGACGCTTCAATCACTTCTACATCCCCTTCGACATCACGCTCAATTTTTACTTTTCTTCCGTCAATTTCTAGCTTTGTGATCGCTGTTACATAAGGTATTCCAAGCAGTTCGGCAACGCGAGGTCCTACTTGGCCGCTTCCGCCGTCAATCGCTACATTACCGGCTAAAATAAGGTCATAGTTCTTTCCTTCTAAATAGGTTGAAAGAACTTTTGCTGTCGTCCATTGGTCTCCATCCTCAACATCCTCCTCAAGTTTAATGAGAACTGCTTTATCTGCCCCCATTGCAAGAGCTGTACGCAATTCCTTTTCACCGTCTTCATTTCCAGCCATAACAGCTGTTACTTCTCCGCCTTGTTCATCGCGAATTTGAATGGCTTCTTCAATGGCGTACTCGTCATATGGATTGATGATAAATTCTGCTCCTTCCTCCTGAATGATTCCATCAGTCAATATAATTTTCTCTTCCGTATCAAACGTTCGTTTGATCAAAACGCATATGTTCATATTTATCACTCCAGTCTTTTTTTAGAACTTAGTGTGCTGACCGCTGCCAATTTTTCAGCTGATCGTTTTTTAAAAAGCTTCAAACATTTCTTTTCTGTGATTTTTCCTCTTCTACTAATATTCTTTTTAATAGTTTTCCAACCGAATTTCTCGGAAGGCTGTCACGAATCTCGAATTCTTTTGGCACTTTATATCTTGCTAATTTGGCATAACAAAATCCTTTTAATTCTTCAATGTCCATTTCGCTATTATGTTTCGGAACAATATACGCCTTCACGATTTCCCCTTCGTTTTGATGAGGAATCCCGACAACTGCTGCTTCTTTTACATTTGGATGCTCATATAAAACGCTTTCAACTTCTTGCGGATATACATTAAATCCGCCAACGATGATCATTTCTTTCTTTCTGCCGACAATATAGAAATATCCTTCATCATCCATCATGGCCAAATCCCCTGTATAAAGCCATCCGTTTTGAATAGCCTGTTTGGTTTCCGCCTCATTGTTCCAGTACCCTTTCATCACTTGCGGCCCTTTAATTAAGAGCTCCCCGATCATTTTCGGACCTAGCTCATGATCATTTTCATCGACAATTTTGCAATCTGTAGCCGGCAACGGAATGCCGATGCTTCCAACTACCCGTTTTCCAAATGGCGGATTGCGGTGGGTGGTCGGCGAAGCTTCGGACAAGCCGTACCCTTCACCAATTGCCGCTCCTGTCAGCTTTTCAAAACGTCTTAACACCTCCACCGGCAAAGGTGCTGAACCTGAAGTGCAAACTTTTAGTTTTTTTAAATCATATTGATCGATGTCAGGGTGATTGACAAATGCGTTATACATCTTCGGAACGCCTGGAAATTGACTTGGCCGATATTTCTGTATTTTTTCAAGAATATCTTGAACGTCAAACTTTTGGAACAACAGTATTTTGGCACCAATGTAAATCCCTAAATTCATCGCACATGTCATCGCATAAACATGATACAAAGGGATTGCCGTCAAAATGATTTCTTCTCCGAAAATCATTTTATCGCCATACATCAAATAACTTTGAATGACATTGGAGGTTAAATTATAATGTGTCAGCATCGCACCTTTCATTTTCCCTGTAGTCCCACCAGTATACTGAATCACTGCCACATCCTCTTTTGCTTGGACATCCGTACATTTTTCAAGCTGTTTAGAATAATCTATTAAGGCTTTCAAATCGATAAATTGCCGATCTTTTTCTTCCGTGTTTTTTTGAGAAACGAAGATCTTTTTAAAAGGATATATGTGTTTTGCTTCTTTTATTTTTATTAAAGCGTTTTCATCAACCACTATATATGAGATTTGTGAATCAACGATAATTTGCAAAAGCTCCCTAACCGTGTAAAAAGGGTTAATTTGCACAACGGTTAAACCTAATGCAAGTGCTGCGTAATATGAGATAATATAATGAGGATGGTTGGCAAGCATTAACCCGATTCTTTCCCCTTTTTGAAGCCCCATTTCGTTCCATGCTGCAGCTAGTTGATCGACTCGGCATTTTAACTCGTTATAAGTGATTTCTTCATTTTCAAAAATGACGGCAATGTTTTTGCCAAATCGCTTTGAAGTTTGCTCCAAAAAATTGTATAAAGATACTTCTGGAAAATTGAATGTTGACGGTTGATCTTTATACCATTTGCTCCACGGGCGTCCTTCTAGCAATTCCAAAATTGCAACCTCCTGCGCTTTTTATTGAAGACAAATAGCTTCTTTTCAGTTTATGACCCTTAACGTTCAAAACTGTTCACATCTATGCCGTTATTTTTTCTGAATTTTCATAAAATTAATTCGTTAGAAGGCACTTCTTTTCCTCTTATCTCGAAACAAAATTGCCAAAAGCTTCCCACCTGAATCCGATTCAACCAAAGCATCTAACAGTTCCCCGTTCTTACAGAGAACTGCCTCCATCAATTGCGACAATTTGGCCTGTCACATAATTGCTGGCAGGGCTTGCAAAAAAGAGCACCAAAGCCTTTAATGAATCCGTATCACCGATTTTTCCTAACGGGTTACGTTTTTTTATTTCGTCTCCTTTTTGGCGAAGGGTATAATCTGTCATTTTTGTATGGAAAAATCCCGGAGCAATCGCATTAACATGAATGTTGTGCTTTGCCCACTTACGGGCTAGCTCTTTTGTAAAATGATGAATGGCTGCTTTGCTTACGCTGTAACCGGTCGCATTTAAAATTTCAGGAGATTCAGCTTTTAATCCGGCAACAGAACCAATATTGATAATTTTTCCATATTGTTGTTTAATCATATGCTTGCCTGCTTCTTTCGACATGAGGAAAGTACCTGTTATATTCACATCGATCACTTTTTGCCAAGCCTCAAGCGGCATGTCTTCAACATCGGCTCCCCAAGTTGTGCCGCTATTGTTGATTAAAATATCGATTTTGCCAAAATCATTGATCACCTCGGTTATAAATTGCCGGACGCTTTCTTCATTTTGAACGAAGCATTGATACCCTTTCGCGTGAATATTGTATTGTTTTTGAATGTTTTCAGCTGTTTGCCTGCAATTTTCAACCTTTCGGGAACAAATCGCCACATGACAGCCTGATGCTGCTAAAGCCTCTGCCATATGTTTTCCCAGCCCGGTCCCGCCGCCGGTAACGACGGCCACTTGATCGCGAATATGAAAAAGTTTATTTAGCACAAGCCATTCACTGCCTTTCCTTAAACTTCTTCGAGAATTTTTCTTGCGATAATGATTCTTTGAATCTCATTGGTTCCTTCATATATTTTTGTAATTCTGGCATCCCGATAGTACCGTTCAACTGGATATTCCGATACATACCCCATCCCGCCATGAATTTGGACAGCGCGATCTGCAACACGGTTAAAGACTTCAGAAGCAAATAGTTTGGCCATTGCTGCTTCTTTCATCACGTTTTTCCCTTCGTCCACCATCTGTGCGGCCTTTAACGTTAACGTTCGAGCCGCTTCTGTTTCTGTCGCCATATCCGCAAGCATCCATTGAACCGCTTGAAAATGAGCAATCGGCTTCCCAAACTGGATTCTTTCTTTTGCATAGGCAGCTGACATCTCAATAAGCTTATCACACGAGCCGACCGACCTGGCCGCCAGCCCAATCCGTCCTTCTGCCAAAATTTTTAAGGCTGATATATATCCTTTGCCAACCTCGCCAATAACGTTTTCTTCTGGAACTATGCAATTTTCCAAAATGACTTGTGCTGTATGAGATCCTCTTAATCCCATTTTTTTATCTTTTTTCCCTATGATTAATCCAGGAAAATCCCTTTCAACGACAAAGGCTGTAATCCCTCCTTTCGCTCCTTTCTCCTTATCCGTTACCGCAAAAATGGTAAAAATATCAGCTATCGGGGCATTTGTTATAAAATGTTTGATTCCGTTTAAAACCCAGTAATCTCCCTTCTTTTCCGCCCTTGTTGAAATATTTGTAGCATCCGAACCAGCCCCAGGCTCGGACAAGGCAAAACAGGCTATTTTTTCTCCGGCCGCCATTGCTGGTAAATATTTTCTTTTTAATTCATCAGAACCGAGCTTCACTAATCCTGTGCTACCGATTCCTGTATGTGCACTTATCATGCTGACAAAGCCGTTATGCGTACGACCAAGCTGCTCAAGAACGATCGCTTTACCAAGCGTATTTAAACCGATCCCGCCGTACTCCTCAGGAATACTGATTCCGAACAGGCCCAGTTCTTTCGCTTGATCGATGATATGTTGGGGAATTTGATCCTCTTCTTCTATTTGTTGAGCATATGGTTCCACTTCATTGTCCACAAACTGCTTCACCATTTGCTTCATCTGGTCGATTTCCTGTATCGTTGTTTCAAGCATGCAGCTTCCTCCTCAACAAGTTTTCATTTTTTTATAAGCAATAAGCGTGCCAATGACACATGATCGTTTTATTGCTTTTTTCCGAAATGCAGCGGGGGAAAATAATTCATAAATAAATCACTTTGTAGAAAAGTCTTTATTTCTCGGAAAAATATTTGATTCAAATATGAATCGATCAAATCAGTTTTGATTCACAAAAAAACTCCAATCCTTTCTTGAAAAAGATTGGAGTAAATTTATTTTTATCAGCATTGTTTAAGAGGAGTATAAATGATCTTTGCATGCTAGTTTTCATGACCATTTATATTTAAGTTGTATTTTCTCAGCTTTCGAACCACTGTTGGCTGACTCGTTTGCAGTGCTTCCGCTATTTCATACGTCGTTTTATATTTTTTACAAGCCATTCTTAAAATATTCTTTTCAGCTTGCTCCATCGCTTCCTTTAAAGATGGAATATTCGAATGGAACGTATTTTCATTTTGATATTCCGGCGGCAAATGATGAACCTTTAACAATTGATCCCGATTTACGAGCACAATTCTTTCAATCAAATTGGACAGCTCGCGAATGTTTCCCGGCCAATGGTAATGGTAAAAAAAGTCTTTTAATTCAGGGTCTATTTTCTTTTGCTTCCGATATTTTTTGTTTACATTTCGCAAAAACACTTCTACTAATGGCAAAATGTCCTCTTTTCTTTCTCTTAGAGGAGGGATGTGAATCGGGACGACATTTAAACGATAAAATAAATCTTCTCGAAACTCCCCTTTTTTGACCATTTCTTTCAAATCACGATTTGTTGCTGCAATAATTCTCACGTCTACCTTTTTTGTTTTCGTACCACCCAACCTTTGTACTTCTCTTTCTTGAATCACGCGCAATAATTTGACTTGCAAGTTTAATGGCAATTCTCCCACTTCGTCTAAAAACAGCACGCCCTTGTCAGCCGCCTCAAACAAACCTTGTTTTCCCTTTGCATTCGCTCCGGTAAAAGCGCCGCCTTCATATCCAAAAAGCTCAGATTCCAATAATTCAGGGGGAATGGCTCCGCAATTGACCTTAACAAATTCCCCTTTAAACCTTCTTTCGCTATTGTCATAAATATGCCGAGCCAACACATCCTTCCCAACGCCCGTTTCGCCTAAAATCAATACGGTTGCATCTACATTGATAATTCGATTGGCAGTGTCGTAAATGAATTTCATCTGCTGGCTATTGACAACGACATCATGCTCATCTTCCTTGTTTCTTTTTAATCGGTCAATCTCTTTTTTATATGTCTCATTTAATTCATTTGCTTTTTTTAAGGCTTTCTGGAGCTCATTTAATTCGGACAAGTCGCGAATATTTGTGACAACTCCCTCAATTTCGCCGTTTTCGTTAAAAATCGGATTGCCTGTTAACAATGTTTCTCTTCCTGAATAGTTTAGTTGGACAACTGACACCGTTCTTTTTGTTTTCAAAACTTTATGAGTTACAGAGTCTTTTAAAATCCCTCTCTTTTGGAGATAATCTACCTTTTTCCCAATATAGTATTCTTTTGGAATTCCAGTAATTCGTTCGATTGCCGAATTCGTTTTAATCGTAACACCTTCTTTATCCGTAATATAAATGCCGTCGTAAGAGTTTTCGATAATGGCGTCTAATTCACGGTTAAGGCGATGGGTCTCTTTTAACTCATCAAGCAATGAAATTAAATCTAAGGAAAAAGTCCCTATATAAAAGAAATGTTGAGATTCTTCTATTTTCGTTTTCAGAAACATGCAGCTTTTCCCTTCCACCTCCGTTCGCACAACTTTTCCATGTTTGAATTCTTCCCATATATGAAATATGTCGTGTATTTTTTTATGTTTAGTAGAAGTACGGACGTATTCATTGAATACTTCGTTGCCAAAGAGGATTTCTTCGTTGGGGGACATGACAAAATAGGGAAAGGGGATTTGAAATTGAACGGCTGAGCTCATCTAACCACCTCTATCTCACAGTTTTGCGGATTTTTTAGGTTGGCGATTTTTCGCCTCTTTACATATATTTGATTTACGAACCAGTTTCTACAAAAAATGTGGATGATTATTAAAAGAATACAATACTTTAATGATTTAGTAAATAATCCCAATACACATGAAAAAACCCCATTTGGATGGAGTGATCCAAACGAGGTTTTAAGCAATTAATCGATTTATATAAACAATCCGTCTTTAAAGCCGATTTCATAAATATAAAAGGTGCCGTATAATATACTAATTGCTCCGGCAAGCGAGCAAATGAACGGAACATATTTTTTCACTTTGCTTCCGAGAATAAACGGCAGACCGAGAATGGTTGTAAAACAAAACATGCCGACGATCGTCCCGACTCCGAAAATGCAGATGTATAAAAACGCTTGAAAATAGCTTTCAACAGTTGTCATCGTTAACAGCACCATTGTCGCGCTTCCTGCCAAACCGTGAATAAAACCGATGATCAATGATTTAATATTTGTATATTCCGTTTCATCGTTTCGCGCCAGTTTGTGCCTGCCATCGCGAAGACTTAAAATTCCTAAAATCACTAACATAATCCCGACGAATAATTCCAATGTCAATGAAACCTTCTCCGGAATAGCTGTTTTTAATCCGATCACGATCATCCCGATCAACAAAAGGGTAGCGGTGTGTCCAATTCCCCAATATACTCCTGTTAAACTGGATTTCTTTAAAGTTTTTGTCCTGCTGGCAATTGTGGACACAGCAATCACATGATCCGGTTCAGTTGCATGTTTCATCCCGAGAATCAATCCGAAAAAAAGCACGGATAAAAAATTGACTGACACATTTTTCACCTCTTCTATTTATCTCTTTAATATTTTCGTAATAGGATTGGAGGTTCTTTTAATAGATAAGCTCTCGCCAATCGGTGAACTTCCAAAAACAGCCCCTCAATGTGATCGGTATGGTTTCCTAAAATTCTAATCATAAAGGCAGATGGCAAAAATCTTGAAATGCCGATCCGTCCATCAAACGGTCCTCCCTGCAACTGGCATGAAATCTTTTCCATTAATTTATCATCCACTTCGTCAGAAATAACGAGGAACGAACCGTAATGTGTATAGCCTTCCATATTCAATAATTGATCAATTCCCCGATCCCCTTGTTGATAAAAATGATCGAACAAAATCAATCGATTTTCCTTATAAACTTTTAATTTTAGCCGAATTGCATCGAAACAGAACGGCTGCCCGGTTTCAGACCAGCCCGGCGTAATAATTTCTTTGTACAAAAAGGCTGCACCCTTTTCCATATGGACGATGGTTTCCTGCTCAAAGCGAGCCTGTTCATAAACGATCAACGGATCTGACAAACATTCCAGCACGCTGTCTTTTTGCAATGTAAACAAGAATTTCTGCTTGACAGGTTTTTTCGGTGTTTTATAAATTTTCGTTGAAGATTGTGACGTCACCGCAAGCCTTGCCTTTTCACCTAAGGAAATTTCTTGTGCGTATTCATCCCCGTCTACACATCCGCCGCCGACATGAATCACATAAACGATCGGTATCGACGATTCCGTATAGACCGGCTTTGTCATTTTCAAAGCTCCTTGAAAAAAGTGATCCGTAATTACGGTCCGCTCCCCTTTTTGCTCCGCGCGAATCTGCAAAATTCCTTCCATTTCTACAACCCTGCCAGCAGCGCATTTCGTTTAATCCAATTGATCACATTATCTAAACCAATTTCTTCCTTTAAATTAGTAAAAAAGAACGGTCGCTCCCCCCGCATCATTTTCGTATCTTGTTCCATGATTTCAAGACTTGCACCGACATAAGGAGCGAGGTCGATTTTATTGATGATAAACAAATCAGACTTAATCATCCCTTGTCCCCCTTTTCTTGGGATTTTTTCCCCTTGGGCAACATCAATGATATAAATGGAGAAATCGACTAATTCCGGGCTGAAGGTTGCCGCTAAGTTATCTCCACCGCTTTCAACAAAAATCATATCTAAATCCTCGTGTCTTTCTTTTAACTCATCAATTGCCGCAAAATTCATCGATGCATCCTCACGAATGGCCGTATGGGGACAGCCGCCTGTTTCGACGCCGATAATCCGATCCTCCGGAAGAACGCTGTTTTTTATTAAAAATAAGGCATCCTCTTTTGTATAAATATCATTAGTGACAACAGCAACACTGAATTCCTTTGACAAATAGCGAGTCAATTTTTCCACTAGCAGCGTTTTGCCGGCTCCTACTGGCCCTCCAATTCCGATTCGTATAGGTTCCATTTTGACTGATTCGGGATTAGCCCCAAATCTTCCCCCCCTTATCTTTTGATCAAGCTTTGCAGTTTTTTTTGAAAAGAAGCAGATCGCTTCTTACGCTTTCCAGCCTTTTCGCTTCAGCCAAGCATGCAGAGAGTTTGTAAAAATAATGAAACTCTGAAAACAGTCTGTTAAGACATAAAAAGTCTTACATGCAATTGCTCATGCCTCATTTGTGCAATTTCAAGGCCAGGTGATTGCGCACCTAAATCGTCGATCGATAGTTTGCCAATTTTTAAAACAGCTCTCCTCACATCCTCCTGCAAATCTTTTAATAGCAGCTGCCCTTCTTTTTGACCGATCGGAATGCCGCGGACTCCGTTTTGTACAAGCGTTTGAATAGTGGAATACAAATACGTTACAAGCGTTGTTTTTTCATCCGCTCCTATTTTTATCCCGACAATGGCAAAAACGAGAGCCGCATGTCCGTAAAGCTCCTTCGCTTTTATTTTTTGAGCATATTGTTGCAGTGTTGGATGAGGGTAAATATTTAAACAAAGCTTCAGCATTTGCTCGCCAATTCTTCGGTTCCCTTCTTTCGTTTCTTTAGCCATTAAGCTGGCGTAAAGAATCTCATCCAGCTTCCAAAGCTCCTCTTGTTTCCCTTCTTTTTCAAATTGATATGCAAGCCGGCAAGCCAGTCCGTCCGTATAGACGAGCTGCTTGTCAATGTACGTTTTTAAAAAACTTTTAAATGTACTTGCATCTTTTATTTTCTGCTCAACAATATATGTTTCGAATCCGAACGAGTGGGAGAAGGCTCCGGAAGGAAAGTTTGAATCGCATATCTGCAATAAAGGCAGCCAATCAATCATGGTGATGATGTCCGACATATCGAAAAGGTTGTTTTATTTTTCGTTTCTCCCGTTTACATGGAATGTTCAGCTCGTTTGCAAGTTGTTCTACAAGATGATCGTATTGCACGATCATTTCATTTCCTTCAAACTGAGCCGGCAAATGTCTGTTGCCGATTTGATGTGCAATTTCTCCCATCTCTTTCAGCGTAGCCGGACAAATGACAAGGACATCTTCAGGCAGGACAGAAATAATGATCATATTGTTTTCATCTTCATATAAAATGTCACCATCTGCCAGCTTCTTTTCCTCCTTTAAACGAATCCCTATTTCGTTCCCGTGGTCTGTTTTCACTCGTTGAATTCTTTTGAGCAGATCATCGCTTCTTAAATAGACGCGCTCCACATGTTTTTCCTTTACTGCTTTTGCATAAATATTTCCAAGTGTTTCTTTAATAATCATCCGTCTTCACCTCAAAACAGAAAATATCTTTGCGCCATCGGAACAACTTCAACCGGCTCACAATTGATCAATTCACCGTCTACCTTTACCTCATACGTTTGTGGATCGACTTCGATAGAAGGAGTTTCACCATTAAAAACCATGTCCTTTTTCGTCAATGTACGAACTCCTTTGACGGGTTTCACGATTTTTTGCAACTTTAACTTTTCGGGAATGCCGGCTTTTATTGCTGCTTTTGACAAAAATGTGATCGATGTTTGTGAGACAGCTTTGCCAAATGATCCGAACATCGGACGGTAATAAACAGGCTGCGGAGTTGGAATGGATGCATTTGGGTCTCCCATCAAACTATAGGCAATCATTCCGCCCTTGATGATCATTTCCGGCTTCACCCCAAAAAAGGCCGGATTCCAAACAACTAAATCCGCCAATTTGCCGACTTCTACAGAGCCGACATATTCAGATATTCCGTGGGCAATCGCAGGATTGATCGTATATTTTGCCACATATCTTTTCACTCTGAAATTGTCATGATCTTGGCCGTCTCCCTTTAAGGAGCCCCGCTGCTTTTTCATTTTATCTGCGGTTTGCCATGTCCGCGTAATCACTTCGCCGACCCTTCCCATCGCTTGCGAGTCGGAACTGATCATGCTGAATACGCCAAGGTCATGAAGAATATCTTCCGCCGCAATCGTTTCTTTGCGAATGCGGGAATCTGCGAAGGCGATATCTTCAGGAATAGCCGGATCCAAATGATGGCAAACCATCAGCATATCTAAATGTTCCTCGAGCGTGTTGACTGTAAACGGTCTTGTCGGATTTGTCGAAGAAGGCAAAACGTTTGGCAGGCTGGCCATTTTCATAATATCCGGAGCGTGTCCCCCGCCTGCGCCTTCCGTATGGTATGTATGAATGACCCGGTCTTTAATCGCTGCAATGGTGTCTTCTACAAAACCGGCTTCATTTAACGTATCTGTATGGATGGCAACTTGCACATCATACTCGTCAGCTACGGATAAACACTGATCGATCGCCGCCGGTGTTGAACCCCAGTCCTCATGCAGTTTTAAACCAACTGCACCTGCTTTGATTTGCTCCTCTAACGCTTTTTTTCCGGATGAATTTCCTTTCCCTAAAAAGCCGAAATTCATAGGAAAATGTTCAACTGACTCCAGCATTCTATAAATATTCCATTCACCCGGTGTACAAGTCGTTGCATTTGTCCCTGTTGCAGGCCCCGTTCCTCCTCCTATCATTGTTGTAATTCCAGATGTCAAAGCTGTTTCAATTTGCTGAGGGCATATAAAATGAATATGGGTATCGATTCCGCCTGCCGTAACAATCATTCCTTCTGCCGCAACGATTTCGGTTGAAGCTCCGATTACCATTGTGACGCCATCCATTAATAATGGATTTCCCGCCTTTCCGATCGCGGCAATTTTCCCATCCTTTATGCCGATATCCGCTTTATAAATACCTGTATAATCAATAATAATGGCGTTTGTGAGAACAAGATCCATCACGTCTTTCCTTTCGGCAAATGGATGCTGTCCCATTCCGTCGCGAATCACTTTCCCACCGCCGAATTTTACTTCATCTCCGTATACGGTAAAATCTTTTTCGATTTGAATGAAGAGTTCCGTATCAGCCAATCTAATGCTGTCTCCAGTTGTCGGGCCGAACATATCGGCATATTGTTTGCGCGGCATTTGAAAACTCATTTGTCCGCCTCCTTTGTCAACGGTCCGTTCGTCAAATTATTTAAACCGTACACTTCTTTTTTTCCCGAAAATTCAACGAGCTCTACGATTTTCGCATCGCCCGGCTCAAACCTTACCGCCGTTCCGGACGGAATGTTTAAATGCCTGCCGAACGCCAGCTGCCGGTCAAATTCGAGCGCCCTGTTTACTTCAAAAAAATGAAAATGCGAACCGACTTGTACTGGACGGTCCCCTCTATTGACAACATTGAGCCTGATCGCCTCTTTCCCTTTATTGCAAACAATCGGAGCTGATTTTAATCGATATTCCCCTGGAATCATTTTTTCACCTCTTTTACCGGATCGGATCATGGACGGTTACAAGCTTCGTTCCGTCTGGAAATGTTGCCTCCACCTGGATATTTTCGATCATTTCCGGAACGCCTTCCATCACATCATCTCTAGTTAAAATTTTTGTGCCATATTGCATCAACTCCGAAACCGTCCGTCCTTCCCTTGCGCCCTCCATAATCTCATATGTGATGATGGCCACTGCTTCCGCATAGTTCAGCTTCAAGCCTTTTCTCTGCCTTCTGCGCGCTAAATCTGCAGCAACAACGACCATCAATTTTTCCTGCTCTCGGGCTGTCAGCTTCATAACACCCTTCCTTTCTAACAGACAATCAAAAATAACACGATTTTCTTACATTCCATTTCCCTCAATGGGTTGAAGATAAAAGGTGTTTTTATGTTATTTTTTATTACAAATATAATTCACACTATGTGAAACACCAAGTGTTATGTTATATTTTTTAACATGGAAAATTTAAAAAAATTTTTCTAGGGGGAGGAGGAAGTTTTAAATTAAACTACTAAATATTGTTGAATGTCTTCAATATTTGTGTTTTTTACTACACCCTTTGATACAACAGTTCTTTTGTCCAAAATATAGTATTCATCAGAACAGGCAAATGCTGAATCTATGCTGTGCTCAACTAAAACGACGCCAATTCCTTTTTTGGACGCAATTTTTACAATGACCTCCTGTATTTGCTCTACTATAGATGGTTGAATCCCTTCCATCGGTTCGTCCAGCAATAATAGCTCGGGCTGCCCGGCAAGAGCCCTCGCAATGGCCAATTGCTGCTGCTGCCCGCCGCTTAAATCTCCTCCTTTTCTCTTCAACATTTCCTTTAAAACAGGAAAAAGCTCGAAAATTTCCTCTAAAACAAGCGTTTTTTCTATCTTTTTCGAAACAGCTTCAAAGCCTAAAATGAGATTTTCTTCCACAGTCAGCGAAGAGAAAATCTCCCTGCCTTGGGGAACATATCCGATTCCTTTTTTTGCCCTCCTTTCCGGAAGCTCATGTGTAATTTCCTGATCATTCCAATAAATAGTCCCGTCCATCGGCTTTAACAATCCAACAATCGTTTTGATCAATGTTGTTTTTCCCGCCCCGTTTCTTCCCAGAATGGAAACGACCTTTCCTTTTTCAACTTCAAGATGAACATTATTCAACACCATCGTTTCATCATATCCTGCTTTCAAACTAGATATTTTTAGCACACCTTTGCCTCCCTTCCTAAATAAACCTCTGCAACAAGCTCATTTTGCTGCACTTCCTCCATGGAACCTTCACACAAAATTTTCCCTTCATGCATAACTGTTACCTGTTCAGCAAAATTCCGAACAAAATCCATATCATGTTCAACAATCAGCACTGCGCATTTCTCAGCTATTTCTTGAATAAACAAGCCGGTTTTTTCCCTTTCCGCCCCAGTCATGCCGGCAATCGGTTCATCAAGAAGTAAAACTTCCGGTTTTTGCAGCAGCTGCATGCCGATTTCAAGCCATTGTTTCTGGCCGTGGGACAGCAAGCCTGCTGGGTCATAAGCTCGATCTAAAAGATCGGTTCTCTCAAGCATTGCCGTAATTTCGTCTTTTTCATCCGCGGTTAATTTCGCCTTCATAACGGAAAAAAGATTTCTATTTTGTTTGATCGATAACTCCATGTTTTCAAATACGGTTAATTCAGTAAAAACGGACGGATTTTGAAATTTTCTAGCGATTCCATGCCGAACGATTTCGTGCTCTCTCCGCTTTGTCAAATCTACTCCTTGAAACATCACTTTTCCATCTGCTGCTTTTGTTTTGCCGCAGATGACATCAAGAAGAGTCGTTTTGCCCGCACCATTCGGACCAATTAAAAAACGAATTTCTCCGTGATGAACATCTAAATTGACACCTTGAAGCGCTTTAAAGCCGTCAAAATCAACAATAATATCATGACACGACAGAATCGGATTCACCTTTTTTCACACCTTTTTCAAAAAATTTCGCAATACGCTTTGGAAAAGCTTCGAACAACCCGGCAATTCCTTTCGGGAAAAAAACAACGATCAAAATGAATAGAATGCCTAAGCAGAAAAGCCAAACATCCGGATATGTTTCACTGAAAAAGCTTTTGGCTCCGTTTGTTAAAATCGCTCCGATTATGGCGCCGAATAACGAATGACGGCCGCCGATGGCTACCCATAAAACCATTTCAATTGAAGGGATAATATCCATCATCGAAGGAGAAATGAGACCGACCTGCAAAACAAACAACGCGCCAGCTATTCCGGCAAACGAAGCCGATAAACTGTAAATAAACACTTTAAAAACAGCCGGATCAAATCCTAAAAACCGAAGGCGGTTTTCGCCGTCCCGAATGGCAATTAATACATGGCCAAGTCTGCTTTTGGTAATCCAAACAGATAACATAAAAATGGCAAACAAAGCGAAAACGGTAATAGCATATAAAACAATTTGTACTATTGGTGAGGATAAAGAAAACCCAAAAACGGTGCTAAAATTGGTTAATCCGTTTGTACCGCCTGTCAAATCCTGTTTGGCAATTAAAAGTGTGACGACGACAACAACGACTGCCTGTGACAAAAGAGAAAAATAGACGCCTTTGATCCGGTTTTTAAACGTAAGCATGCCCAAAACCGCTGCCAGCATAGCTGGTATGAAAATTGCTGCCATTATGGAAAAGAAAGGATTAAAGAAGGGCTTCCAAAACCACGGAAGCTCCTGCACTCCGTTCCATTCCATAAAATCCGGCAACGCTCCTTTTGAAGCCTCCAATTTTAAATACATCGCCATGCAATAAGCTCCAATCCCAAAATACACGCCGTGACCTAAGCTTAATATCCCGGTGTACCCCCAAATAAGACAGATTCCTACTGCAATGATCGCATAGCAAAGAAATTTTCCGAGCAACGCTAAGCGGAATTCGGTTAAATAAAACGGGGCCAGAAGTAAAATCAGGAAAAATAACAGATAAATCATTTGTTTTCTGCGCATAATCCGTCCTCCTAATCCAATGCCCTTGTGCGATAAGAGAAAATACCTAACGGTTTCCACTGCAAAAATAAAATGATCACTGCAAATACAATGACTTTTGCCATCGTGGCGCCGAAGGAATATTCAACAACAGTGCTAAGCATTCCAATGCCAAATGCGCCGATAATCGTCCCTTTCAATCCGCCAATTCCTCCTAAAATGACAACCATAAACGCATCGACAATATAGTACGTTCCAATTGTAGGGCCGATCGGTCCTAATAAAGTTAAGCTACAGCCAGCGATTCCGGCTAATCCAGCTCCGAGAGCAAAGCCTAGAGAATCTATTTTTCTTGTAAAAATTCCTAAACAAGAGGCCATATTTCTATTCATCGTGACCGCTCTTATTCTCAAACCGGTAGACGTTTTGTTTAAATAATAATAAAGCAAAGCGATACAAACGATTGACAGAGATAAAATCAACAACCTTTTATAAGGCAATGTAATGCCAAATATTTGCCAGCCTCCATCCATCCAAGCAGGTGCAACAACCGCAACATTCGGAGCGCCAAATATGGATCTGGCAATCTGCTGCAAAATCAAACTAATTCCCCAAGTGGCCAAAAGACTGTCTGTTGGTCGATTATATAGAAAACGAATGATTCCTTTTTCAAGCAGATAACCGATAAACGAAGCAACGAGAAATGAAATCGGTATAGCAATAAAGTAGTAATAATTAAACAAGTTTTCCGGCAAATATTTAGAAAAAATGAGCTGCATTACATAGGTTGCATACGCACCGACCATAATTAATTCACCGTGGGCCATGTTGATGACATTCATTAAGCCAAACGTTATAGCTAAGCCAAGGGCGATCAATAACATGATCGATCCAAGGCTCAGCCCGTTAAACAGTTGACTGATGAAAATTGACAAGCTGTTCACTCCTATCAATTTAGATTATTCATTATTTTTAGATAATTTTTCCGCCCAAGAATAGCTTTTTAAATACGGATCCGGCTTCACCGGCTCACCAGAATTCCAAATTTCTTTAAATTGGCCGTCCGGTTGAATTTCGCCGATTCTTACTGTTTTCCACAGATGCTGATTCTCCCCTTCTATTTTTACCGTGCCGCCCGGAGCTTTGTACTCGATTCCCTTCGCAGCTTCCTTGACCTTTTCAACCTCAAAAGATCCCGCTTTTTTTACTGCTTCTGCCCATAAATGAACAGCTATGTAAGCCGCCTCAATCGGATCATCCGTTACACGCTCTTCACCATAAGCTTCTTTATATTTTTCAACAAACGCTTTGTTTTCTGGTATATCCGTTGTCTGGAAATAATTCCATACCGCTAAGTGGCCGGCTAATACTTCACCGCCGATTCCTCGAATTTCTTCTTCAGCAATGCTGACCGACATCACAGTAACATCCTTCGATGTGATTCCGGCATCCTTCAATTGTTTGAAAAAGGCGACATTGCTGTCTCCATTTAATGTATTAAAGACTACGTCAGGTTTCACTTTTTTCATTTTATTGATGACCGTGCTGTAATCAGTATGTCCTAAAGGTGTATATTCTTCGACAACTACCTCTCCGCCTTCAGCTTTTAATTGTGCTTTAATAATACTGTTTGCCGTGCGCGGAAACACATAATCCGAGCCAATTAAAAAAAACTTCTTCCCTTTATTGTTTAACAGCCAGCTGACAGCAGGCACAATTTGTTGATTGGTGGTCGCCCCCGTATAAAAAATGTTCGGAGAAGATTCCATTCCTTCATATTGAACGGGGTACCAAAGCAAGCCTTTATTTTGTTCGACTACCGGCAGCATGGCCTTTCTGCTTGCGGAAGTCCAGCCGCCAAAAATCGTCGCTACCTTATCCTGTTGCAGTAATTTCTTTGCTTTCTCAGCAAAAGTCGGCCAGTCAGATGCGCCGTCTTCAATAACCGGTTCAATTTTCTTTCCTAAAAGCCCGCCTGAGTTGTTAATTTCTTCAATCGCCATTAATTCTGCGTCCTTTAAAGAAACTTCACTGATCGCCATCGTGCCGCTTAATGAATGGAGAATACCGACTTTCACAACATCCGTTTCATTTTGTTCGCTATTCTGTCCATCGCTTGATTCCTTTTCCTCTAAAGCAGAAGACATGGCACATCCACTTGCGAAAATTACAGAGAAAATCGTTAGAAATAAAAAAATTTTTTTCATTATTGTCCCCCTTTTTAACACTTTATGTAATTTTATATAACAAAAATACCGATTCCCTTTCCTTCATACAACAAATACGGAAAAAATGTTAACATGATTTTTCAAAAAAATACCTCTAGGTGTTTCCCCTAGAGGCTCTTTTTAATCAAACAAACTCATTCACTTTTTGCTTCAAAATGGTTTACTTCTTGTTCCTTTTCAGAAAAAATTGTTTGACACTGTCCATCGTTTCGTAAGTTGGGACAATCACTTTACTTGGATGCTTTCGGGACTATTCAATCATTTAAATCTACCATGCAGCGATTATGAAAAAGCATTTTGCAGCCGACTGCCATTTATTCAATATACCTTACATCTGTAACCGGGAAAAACGGAAGCATCTTAGCTGCATAGTAGCTTAACAAAATAGCGATTATAAAATAAAGGACAAAGCAAAGATCGTATTTGGAAAACCCGATTTCGTAGTAAAACGTTCTTTTTGTGTCATTCGAAAATCTTTTCGCCTCCATCGCTACAGCAATTCTGTGCGCTCTGCGAATGCTTTGCGATAGCAGCGGAATCGAGTATGCTTTCAATTTATGAAAAAAATTCGCTAAGCCTTTTCTTTGTTCGACACCTCTTACAATCATCGCTTGCCGTATTGTTTGAAACTCTTCGATCATAATAGGGATTAAACGAATGCCTGCCATAAAGCTGTAAGCATATTTAGGCTTCAACTTTAATTGCTGCATTAACGAATAAAATAAAAAAACCGGTCTTGTCGTTAACGAAAACATTAACCCAAGCAGAGCGAAGATAAGGGCACGAAATCCTAAATGAAGACCGCGATAAAAGCTTTCTTCTGTAATATGGATCAGCCCCCATTCCCACCATGTTGTCTCACCTTTTCCAAAAAAAATCATGGAGGTAGCAGTCGACACAAAAATAAGCACGAATGGAATCAGCAATAAAAGTATGCGCTTCATCGGATGACCGGTAAAAAAAGCAAATAAAAGAAAGGCGGAAACTGTGTAGTTGATTAAAAAATTAATGTTGTGAATAAACAGAACACTAATAAATAAAACGATCAGAAACAATAGCTTTAAGCTCGGGTTGATTTTATGCAGCCATGTTTCTTTTATGTCAAAATCCATTGTAGATCCCCCTATATCTGAACATACATCTGCTCATCCTCACAAGAATGAATTTCATCCTCTACGAGCTTCCCGCCTTCGATCCGCCAAACTCTTGTCGCCATATGCTTTGCTATTTGTTCATCATGTGTCACCATCAAAATGGTAGACCCTTGTTTGCGATAATGTTCTAAAAGCTCCAAGAGCTGAAATGTATTGGATGAGTCTTGCCCAAAAGTCGGTTCATCTAAAAGCATGATCGGCTGTTTTTTAATGATTGAAGCGGCAACACTCAATCTTCTTTTTTGTCCCATTGAAAGCTGATAAGGGTGTTGATGGCGGTGCTTCTGTAAATGAAATAATTCGAGCATTTCTTCTACTTTTGTTCGAATTTCTTCTTCTTTCATCCGTTCAATCCTCAACGAATAAGCAATTTCATCGTAAACTGAATTGGTGACAAATTGAAATTCCGGATTTTGAAAAACGAACGACAGCATGTTGGAAAGCTTTTTTATTTTCTTTGCTTCTTTTTCTAACAGCAAATAAGTGCCGGTCGTTTGTATAAACTGCATCAATGAATGTAACAAAGTGCTCTTTCCGGCGCCGTTTTTCCCCACTATCGCAATCCATTCACCTGCATGAACCTTTCCATATGGTACATCGATTTTGACTTCCTTCTTTCGATATCCTTTAAATTGCTCAAGCTCAATCACGACCTGTTCTTTTAAAGGGGTCTTTTTGTAATACCCCTGCTTATCACGAAGATAATCCTCCCATACACCGGGATACCAAATGCCGTCTTCGCGAATTTCTTTCCGATACCGAGAAAAAATTTGTTCTTTCGGACCGTCTGCGACGATTTGTCCTTTTTGATTAAATAAAAGTATGCGGTCGACAAAGTCAAGAACATGATCAATTTTATGTTCAACGATGATAACTGTTTTATCTTGAGCTGCTTGTTTCATCGTGTCCCATACCGCTTTTGTCCCTTCCGGATCCAGCATTGCAGTCGGCTCGTCCAAAAATAACACGTCTGGATGCAATGCTAAAACAGTGGCGATCGCCAGCCGTTGCTTCATGCCGCCTGATAATGATTGAATGCTGATATGAAGATCATCAAAATGAAGGCCGACCATTTCCAGGTAAACTCGCATTTTTTCATGCATTTGTTCTCTTTGCACTTGCAAATTTTCCAAAACAAAAGCCATTTCTTCATCTACATACGGCATGCAAAATTGCGTGTCAGGATCTTGAAACACATATCCCCAAGATGACGGAGTCAAGATTTTTTCTGCTTTCATCGGCACTTCAATAGATTTTGGAATTAAACCGCTTAGCACCTGCAAAAACGTCGATTTCCCACAGCCGGAAGGACCAAGAAGCAAGACTTTTTCTCCCTTATAGAAAGAAGAGGATACATCCTTAAAAAGCAAGGATTCCTCTCCAGGATATTTTAATCGTAAATTTTTCACTTCGCATACTAGATCCATGTTTGCCACCTCTAGTTCAGTGCGTCATAATCTTCATGCGACGCAGGTCTTACTAAATTAGTCACTCCTGTTGCTTCCAAAGATTTCACTAGATAATAGGCAAACGCGCCGGCAATAATGATTGAGCCAATCAATCGAGCTCCAATGAATAATAGCAAGTTCCAAAATACTAAGTCATCTATATAGCCTTTATAAAGATCCATAATTAGCGAACCAGCTGCTGAAGCGGCTGCAGCCAGCATGACAACACCGATATTAAACTTTTTATATCGAAAAATCGCAAAAATGATCTCTGCAAATAGTCCTTGGACGATTCCGTAAAGAAGAACCTCTATGCCGAATTCAGAGCCGGTTATAAATTCTGCAGATGCCGCTGCTGTTTCCGCTATCAGCGCTACTCCAGGCTTGCGAATAATAAGAAAGGCGACCGTCGCAGCAATAAACCACATACCGTATATGAGCTGGTCGACATGCAGCCCGATCGGCTTGACCGCATAGTAAAGCGGTCCCCATAGTTTATAAACAATTCCAAAAACGATCGAAATAACAATTGTTACTAGAATGTCTGTCAGTTTTAATCCTTTCATTATGATCAAACTCCTTTATTGACTGATTTTTGGTTCCACTTCCCATTTTTCTAAACGGTAAGCCATTTCCCAAAACGCTAATTCATATTGACTGCTGATGATAAAATGCTCTTCCATTCTTTTTAGATCGGCTTCTATCGTTTGTTGTGCGATTTCATCCAGCCTGTCAATTTGTTCTTCGACAAGCTGCTTAAACCAATCGCCCCCATAAGCCGCAATCCATTGTTGATAAATCGGTTCTTTTGGCTTCGCATCTTTTAATTTTTCGCCAATTTCGTAATATAGCCAATAGCACGGAAGTATTGCAGCAATAATATCGCCTAAGTGACCGTTGATCGCCGCTCGATATAAATGGGAAGTATAGGCGTACGCCGTTGGGGCCGGCTTAAAATTCGCCTTCTCCTCCTCTGTGATTCCCAGCTGTTTGGCAAATGTTTCATGAAGAGATAATTCCGCTTCAAATGTTCCTTGTGCATGCTGAGCCATTCGCGATGTCGTATATAAATCGTTTGCTTTTGCCGCTCCATACGATTGCACTTTTGCAAAATGGCTTAAATAATACGAATCTTGCAAAACGTAATAACGAAAACATTCAAGCGGCAAACTCCCATCGGCAATACCTTTTACAAATGGATGATCGAAGCTGGCCTGCCATATCGGATCTGCTTTTGTTCGAATTTTTTCAGAAAATTTCATGTTCATTCTCTCCTATATTAAGAATTGATTTCGATTGGCCACATTTCTTTTCGTTCAGACATTTCCCAAAACATATATTCGTATTTGCTCGTTGTGACAAAAATATCTTCCAGCCATTTCAATTCTTCTTCCCGTTTTCCTTCTGCAAGCTCATTCATTAAATCTTTCAGCCATTTTGCCAATTCACCGAATTCTGTTGATGCGTACATTTTTACCCACTCGCCGTAAAACTCATGTTCACTGGCACCAGGAATCTCATGTAAGCGTGTGCCGATTTCATAATAGCTCCATGTACATGGAAGGACTGCGGCAACCAGTTCTGCCAATGATCCTCGCTGCGACACATTTAACATATAGCTCGTATATGCAACGGTTGTAGCAGCAGGCTGAACTTGTTCTAATTTTTCCTTCTCTATTCCTATTCTTTCAGCGTATTGACGATGCAAATCCATTTCCACTTTTAACGTCGAATGTAGAAGATCAGCAAAAACTGTCATTGTTTGAAGATTGTGAGCCTTTAAGCTTCCAAGGGCAAACAGGCGGCAGTATTCGATTAAATAAAGATAATCCTGCTCCATAAAAAAGCGAAATTTGTCGATATCCAGCGTCCCATTGCCGATTCCTTGAACAAACGGATGATGGTAACTCGCTTCCCAAATCGGTTTTGCAGTTTTATACAATCGGTCTGTAAACATTTGAATTACCCCTTTCGCAGCTTTTGTAATTGTCATCGTTTTTTCTGATACCAATCAAATAAAAACGCGATCAGCGATTTTGTAAATGTTTTTAATTGGGGGATGGACAGCTTTTCATTCACCGAATGTGCATCTTCAAGCGTGCCCGGTCCATATAAAACGACGGGAATTCCCGCTTCACTCAGCCAGCCGCCGTCTGTCACAGTAGGGGACATCGTCAGCTTTGCTTCCTCATTAAATGCCAGTTTATGTGCTTTTTGTAATGTTTTCACTCCGAGTGAATGTTCGTCATATGAAAAAGCTGGGAAAATTTCTCCTCGATCTTCAATCATCGATGTGCCGCCCCATTTAAATTTCGGAGGATATTTCCGAAGCCATGGATCAGCCATTGCAACATGATGGATATGTTCTTCAATTTCCCGGATCACCTCTACATAATGCTCTTCCGGGTAATAGTGAACGGTAATCCAAAGGGAACATTTATCGGCCACAAAAGCGGCGTGCCTTCCACCTTCAATCACTGCTGGATTAATTGTGGCAGAACCAGGCGGAAAGCCTTTGCTCGTTTTCATCACTGCCCAATGCTGTTCAAGCTCTCGCAGTCCTTCAATAATTTTCATCATTTTTTCAATCGCGCTTGCCCCAAAAAGCTTCCCGCCGGCATGAATCATTTGTCTTCTCGTGCCATCGTGAAATGTCTCGGGGCTTTCAATCGTAATCCAGCCCGTGATCACCCCGCCCTGCCCTTGTATTTCACAGTTGCTTGAATCGACAACGATGGCAAAATCAGCTCGATATCCCCGGTCGCAGCACGATTTTGTTCCTGCTTCGCCTACTTCTTCACCGACGACGGACTGAAAAATGATATCCCCTCCCGGCTCAATGCCGTTTTCTTGCAGCAGCTTTAATGCAAACAGACTGGCAGCCATTCCCCCTTTCATATCCGCTACACCGCGTCCATATATGTAATCCCCTTTAACCGTTGCCTCAAAAGGAGGCGTTAGCCATTCTTCTCCCTCTTCGATTGAAGCGACATCAATATGCCCGTTAATAATTAAACTGTGGTAATTTTCTGGATCTTTTCCTTTTTTCGTTCCTACTACGACTGGATCTTGTTCATATAAATCCCATTGATCAATGGAAAAGCCGATGTCTTCCAAATATGAGGCGACATACTTTTGAGCCTCTTTTGCATTTCTTGCCGGAGGGCTCGGCGTTTCAAACGATACGAGTGTTTTTAGAAGATTCAGAAGTTCTTCTTCCCTTTCATCAATTTGCTGAAATAGCGTTTGTAACACGTTGTCTCCCCTTTCTTAACATTTTGTTTTGAAAAATGGTTTGCCAACCAGCCTTGTAATGCAAAAAGCCCGTTCCCAATATAAGGGAACGGGCAAGTATATACAAAACCCATAGACAGGTTTCGATATTACTGCACCACTTCCCTACGCTAGTATGATCTAGATCAGGTTCAAAGGGTCAAGGCACACGCCTTTCTCAGCCTTTCGGCTCCCCTAGTGGTATGTTAATATTATGAAATTTTCATTTAATTTCATTAAATCATAAAATATAGAAAAATACAAGCTAACGGTTAATTGATCCTTTTTGCTGTCTTTAATAATTCACGATAACCAATTCGAGTAAATTGCAAATGTTGATCAATATAATTAGCCTTTTTCAAATGCTCGATGGATTGTTCGGAAAAACTGCCGCTAATTTCCTGAAACCTTTGATTAATTTCCACTAACGAATGATTTAATATAAAATCCGCATCAAGCAGCAGGACAATCCGCTCGATCTCAGGATCTCTTTTTAAAATCAAGTTGGCAATCCGGCCTTTCATGAATGCTAGCTCTTGTTGAAGCTTTGAAGCTTCATCCTCTTTTTCTCTAATTTTGGCTCGGTACTTTTGTTTTTCTTCCTCTTCGATACCGGCTTTTGTTAATAGCTCCTCCAACAATTGCGTTTTATCAAGCTCCAGTTTATTTAATTGCTGTTCTTTTCGCGCCATTTCTGTTTCATCAGGCAGCTTTTCGGTTTGAATAGGCTCTTTTCGTTCTTCTTTCATCTTTATCATATAGTCTATTTTCCGATAGACAAGGAAGGCGAGAACAACTAAACATCCATTTAATAGCAGAGATATAAAACGCACGACGACGTCGTTAAATGCAAGCAAATAAAATAGGAAAAGGATAACGATGACAGCCAAAAGCACCTTTAATAGATTCATAATGGAAAAAGTTTGTGATTGTTTTGCCATCCACCTATGCTCCTTTTTGTTCAAACTAGCATCATTTATTATAGCATGTTGTGATTTGGAATGTGAATCATTTCTTTAGGATTGAGAGCTGGAAAAAGGATGTCAGATGAATGGTAAATGGAGATGCTTATCTTTTGAAAGCTTCGAAGCAATAAAAACAAGTCCTTTCAAAGCCGGAAAGGTATTTTTCTAAAATGAAAAACCACCTGCAATGTTTTGCAGATGGTTGAATCATTCAGCGTTTTCTGTTTCCGCTAACACCCGATTAACACGTTTTTCCAGCATTTTCATTCCGCTTCCTCCTGCTTGGAAGTGGCGAAGAATGCCGTTTTTGTCAAAAACATAATATGCAGGTACATATTGATTTTCAAAAGCATCGGTTAATTTATGTTCGTTGTCAACAAAGATCGGTTGCGTAATCCCGTGTTCTTCCGCTACTTTTTTAATATCATCAATATCTAAATCCTTTTCGGAGCGAGGCATATGAACAGCTACTACGTTCAGTTTATCTTTATATTGATCGCGGAACTCATTTACTTTCGGCATTGCTTCTTTACACAAATGGCAGCTGATTGACCAAAAATGGATTAATGTTGGTTTTTCACCGATTAATTGCTCTTTCGATACTTCGCCATTCAGCCAAGTTGTTGCTCCGACTAATTCAGGCATTGGCTCACGTAATTTCATTTCCGTTTCCTCCTTGAAGAATGAATATCAAAAAAATAATCGTTTGAAAAAAGGCCTAACGTACTGCTAGGCCCTTTGAATGAAAAGCTTCATTATACTTTAAGCGTTTCTTGACCAGGCTTCCAGTTTGCTGGGCAAAGTCCGCCAGTTTGAAGCGCTTGAAGTACACGCAATGTTTCATCAACATCGCGGCCAATGTTGTTATGGAATACTGTTTGATATTGAAGTTCGCCTTCTGGATTGATGATGAACAATCCGCGAAGAGCAACTCCTTCTTCTTCGATTAAAACGCCGTAGTCTCTTGATACTTGATGATTTGTATCTGCTGCAAGCGGATATTTAATATCGCCTAAACCGTTCTCTTCGCGAGGAGTTTTAATCCAAGCTAAGTGTGTGTGAATTGTGTCAGTTGATACACCAATCACTTCTGCATCAAGATCTTCAAATTCTTCATAACGGTCAGAAATAGCTGTGATTTCAGTTGGACAAACGAAAGTGAAGTCCATTGGATAAAAGAAAAGAACTGTCCATTTTCCTTGTTTCATGATTTCTTCCAAGCTTACTTTACCAAACTCTTTGTTTGGCAAAACGGCATCCATTTCAAAACGTGGAGCTTGTTTACCAACCAAACGCTCTGCCATTATGTAACCCTCCATTTTAAAATTTTATTTTAAAGGAAACTTTTTGATCGTTTCCTTCAAAAACAAATGAGAATGAATTGAGTATTTTCTCAATGTCCTTCCTCCGATTACTATTATATATAACAACAAAATTTTAGTCAATTTTAAGTAATAATTAATTTAAATAATTTGTTTTACATTTTCATTGCGGTGAAGAGAACAATAATACTATTTCCAATTTTCGCCGCTATCATTAAAAAAATGTAACAATCATTGAAAATTCCTTTTTCTATGCTAAACTTTCAACTGTACATTCAGTTTAACACGATCCCGTCAAATAACCAAATGATTGGCTTGAAAAGAAAGGGGAAATGGTTTTGAACTTTTTTGAATCTATTGATTGGGCTGATCTGGCTTTAAAATCAGGAGAAGTTTTGGCCAAGCTTATTGGAATTTACATTGCATATATTATCGTCAAATCAATCGGCAATAAAATTATTCACAAAATGTTTGAGGGGCTTGAGAATCGGAAGGAAATTTCCACCACGCGGGCTAAAACGCTGCAAACATTAGTTTTGAATTTCTTTCATTATGCCCTGTTTTTCATTTTTATTGTTACCGTTTTTCAAGTGTTTGGCTACAATGTCACAGCGCTTTTAGCCGGGGCTGGGGTTGTTGGTCTTGCGATCGGCTTTGGAGCTCAAGGGCTCGTCAGCGATGTTGTGACAGGATTTTTCCTTCTCCTAGAAAAACAACTTGATGTTGGAGATTATGTCACTACAGGCAATTATTCAGGCATTGTGGAAGCTGTCGGTTTACGAACGACGCAAATCCGAGGCTTTGACGGCACATTGCATTATGTTCCAAACAGGCAGATTGTCGGCCTTTCCAATCATTCTAGAGGAAATATGCAAGCCCTCGTTGATATCAGCATATCGTATAATGAAGACTTAAATCGGGTCATGTCCATTCTTCAAGAAGCTTGCGACCAATTTGCAAAAGAAACTGAAGAGGTTGTGGAGGGTCCGGACGTTTTAGGCGTGCAAAATTTCGGCACGTCTGATGTGATCATCCGCATCATCGCCAAAACGAAAAACATGGAGCAGTGGGCTGTTGAAAGAAAGCTCCGGAAACGGCTGAAAGAAGTGCTTGATGAAAACGGCATCGAAATTCCGTTCCCTCATCAAGTGATGATTCATAAGAACGAGCAGCAAAAGGAAAGAGGATGATCTCTCATCCTCTTTCCTTTTTAATTATGACTTCGTGTTTGTATAGAACGTATTTCTAATTTTTTTCTCTTGCTTTATGCAGGAGGCTATGAATCTTCTATTTATTGCCTTTCCATTCAAAATATTGACAAATAAGATCGACCGCTTTAAAGATTGCTTGTTCATTTGGTGAAAGCTTCGCATGATGAAGGCCGTAAGGAGAATCAACTCCAAGCCAAAACATAAATCCCGGAATTTTCGCCAGCATATAGCCGAAATCTTCCCCAGTCATCGCTTCTTTGCATACGTGGAGTTGAACTTCTGTTTCATTCTGGACAAACTCCATAAATTCTTTTGATAACGCTTCATCATTCCACACTTGATAATACATCGAACCCCAGTCAATTTCTGCTTTGCATTGGTAGCCGATTTCTATACCTTTGACCATGTCTTCAATCCGCTTTTTCACTTTTTCCATCGATTCCACAGAAAATGTGCGAATCGTTCCTTCCAATCTGGCATGATCGGCAATTATATTTTGTATCGTGCCGCTTGCAATTTTTCCAATGGTAATTACAGCACTTTCCAAAGGATCTATATTGCGGCTAACGATGGATTGCAGTTGGGTGACAAGGGCGCAAGCAGCGACGACCATATCATGTGTCGTGTGCGGAAAAGCGGCATGGCCTCCCTTCCCGGTTAAATCGATAAACAACTCGGACGTATTGGCAAAAAGTAGTCCAGGCTTCATTCCGATAGTTCCAACCGGAAGCTCCGGAGCAATATGAAGCGCAGTGATCATATCCGGCATCCATTGTTGCATAATCTCGCTGTTTAGCATCGGCTCTGCACCGCCAGGCCCTTCTTCTGCCGGCTGAAAGATGAATAGCAGATCATCTTGAATCGGATGATAGGCGAAATGAGTTAAAACCCCCAAAGCGATCGTCATATGAAAGTCGTGACCGCAAGCATGCATCAAGCCTGGATGTTCTGATTGAAATGAAAGCCCCGTTTTTTCTTCAATCGGCAATCCGTCAATATCTGTCCGGTAGGCTATCATTTTTCGAGGATTTGTTCCATGGACCTTCACGAAAATACCTGTTCTCCATGTTTTCACTTCAAGCCTTTCGTTCGGCAGCGAATGAATATAATCTAATAAATATTTTTGTGTTTTATGTTCTTGAAATCCGAGTTCAGGTATTTTATGCAAATCACGGCGAATGGCAATAAGCGCATCCTTATTCATATGAGTCCCCTCCTAAAGGATAAGCGTGGACGCTGTCCACGCTTCGAATTTAGAGCTGCCGCAATTCTTGCTTTATTTCAATTTTCGCTTTCGTTTTTTCGTCAATATCTTTAATTTTTTTCGCAGGAACACCTGCAACAACTGTGTACGGTTCAACATCTTCCACTACAACAGCACCAGCTGCAACAACCGCGCCTTTTCCTACCCTTACACCTTCTAAAATGACGGCGTTTGCTCCGATCAAAACATCATCTTCGATTACGACAGGTTTTGCAGAAGGCGGCTCAATTACACCAGCTAAAACCGCTCCGGCACCAATGTGGCAGTTTTTACCAACCGTTGCACGGCCGCCCAATGTTGCATTCATGTCAATCATCGTTCCTTCACCAATGACGGCGCCGATATTGATCACTGCCCCCATCATGATGACTGCATTATCGCCGATTTCCACTTGATCACGGATGATTGCACCTGGTTCAATTCTCGCTTTTACGCCTTTTAAATCAAGAAGCGGGATTGCTGAGTTCCGGCGGTCATTTTCAACAACATAGTCTTCAATTTTATCTTTGTTTTCTGCTAGTGCTTGTTCAATTTCAGACCATTCTCCAAAGATGATGCCTGTGTTTCCAGTAATAAATGTTTTGGACTGTTCTCCAAAGTTGATTCCTTCTAATTGACCTTTTACATAAACTTTTACAGGAGTCGTTTTTTTACTGTTTTGTATAAATGAAATAATTTCGTTTGCATCCATCATTTTCATCGCAATACTCCTCTCTGTTTTTCTGTACCCCCATTACTGTATCAAAGAAAAGAATCAATTGACAAGCAAATTTATCATTCATTAATAAATTGATGGACGATTTCCATAAACGCCTGCACTTGTTTAAGCTTTAACGATGATTCATGCCCGATCAACCAAGTATCCCTTTTAATCGGCTTTCCTTCATGATCAATGAGCGGCAGTCGAAAGATCGAACCATCCTTTTCATCAATGCTGACAGAAGGCAAAATCGCAAAGCCTATACCATGATACGCCATTTGCTTGCACGTCTCGATCTGATCAACGACAATTGTCCTTTTTGGCGGGTTTTTAAATTGCCTGTGCCACCATTCTTGTATTTCTTGATAGTATGTAGAATCACTTTTAAATTGAATAAAAGGCCGCTCTGTGTGTACTAAATCATCGATGCTTTGAATTTCTGTGTCAACTAAATACAAAGTATCTTCCAGCAAATGCTGTTTAAAACCTTTCCAATCAGGGTTTCCGCGTATGATTCCGATATGGATATCATCTTCATATAAACATTTTAATATTTCGCTTGACCACCCGGTTATAAGTGAAATTTCCGCCTGAGGGTATTTTTGTACATATTTTTTCAAAACTTTTGGAAGCCAGTGCTGGCCGATTATAGATGCCACTGCAAGCTTTAACGTCCCGTACACTTCTCCTTCCAAAACAGAAATTTCCTCTCTTACCTTCTCTTCCTTTTCAATCATTTCTTTTGCAAACTGGACAACTTTTTCTCCTGCCGGTGTAAGAGTCAATCCCTTTTGTGAGCGCAAAAAAATTTTAAATCCCCATGCTTTTTCGATCGACTGAAGACGCTGCGACAAAGCAGGCTGGGAAACAAAAAGTCGGTCAGCCGCTTTTCTCATATTTTTTTCTTCAGACAAAGTCACAAGGATTTGCAATTCCGAAATTTGCATCGCTAAACCCTTTCCTTAGTGGATTCAATAGTTCAAAAACATTATAAAATATTTTTGCTTTTCCGTCATAACAAGTTTAGCAAAAAACATTCATTTTAATTCTCTCTTAGGAAGAAAGAAAATAAAAAGAATGCTCAAAATTGCTAATAAAAAGACGACGAAATAAACATGGTGAAGAGCAATGCTCAAACCAGACTCAAGCACCTCTTTTATAGGACCGGAAAGATCTGATTCTGGATTCAATAGGTTGTTGGCCGAATCAATGTTTAAGTTTTTTCCAGCACTATTCTCCTCCAAATATGTTTGCAGCTTGCTGTTTAAAATCCCGCCGAGCAAAGCGGCGCCGACGGTGTTGCCGAGATTTCGCATAAACATATTGGTGGCGGTGGCAATTCCGCGTTCTTTCCAATCAACTGCCGATTGAATCGATACAATGAACGAGGTCGATGTCAGCCCCATTCCGACGCCGAGTAAAAAAGAGCCGATCATAGCATGAACAGGTCCGTCATCTGCTGAAAGCATAACAAAGACAAGACTGCCGGCCAATAAAAAAATGCCTCCTAAAATTGATGTGGCACGAAAACCGGCTTTTAAATAAATCCTCCCCGCTACTGTTGAGGCAATCGGCCATCCGATTGACATCGTTGTCAGCGTGAATCCAGCCACCATTGCCGATTTTCCCATAACACCTTGCACAAATGTCGGCAAAAAGGTGGAAATGCCCATAAGCATCATCCCGGTCGTCAAGGACGTTACATTCGCAAGCAAAATGGAGCGATTTTTCCAAAGCGAAAGCGGCATCATCGGATCATCGGCCCGATTTTCCTGAAAAATAAACAATATAAAGAAGCAGCATGCAACAGCTAATAACGCCGCAACCTCCCAGGAAGTCCAAGACCAGCGGACTCCTCCTTCGACAAGGACGATCATCAACAAGCTGATCGCAATAAGCATGAACATGGCGCCTGCATAATCAATGCTCGACTTTTTCTTATCAATGCGTTCATTCAAAAACAGACCGATTCCTGCCATTGATAAAATGCCTAAAGGAACATTCACCCAAAATACAAACTTCCAGCTTATGTACTCAACGAACAAGCCACCTAAAACGGGGCCGATTATTGCAGAAATTCCCCATACACTGGACAAATATCCTTGTATTTTGGCTCTTTCTTCTACTGTATAAATATCGCCGACAATTGTTGTGGCGACTGGCATCACAGCTCCGGCTCCAATCCCTTGTATAAAACGGTATATAATTAAAGTTTCCATCGAATCGGCGAGACCGCAAAGCACAGAGCCAATTAAAAAAATAATGATGCCAAAAGCAAAAATCGGTTTTCTTCCAAACAAATCCGCCAATTTACCATATATTAAAATCGTTACGGAATTCATTAATAAATAGGAAGAAAAAATCCAGCTATATTTTGAAAAACCGCCAATTTCTGCGACAATGGCAGGCATTGCTGTGGAAACGATCGTTGCCTCAACTGCAGCCATAAACATCGCCAGCATGACGGCAGCTAAAACGAACGGACGCTTTGTTTCTTTATGGTCTAGTTTTCCCCTATCTTTGTCAATAAGCGCCTCTTTCATCACGATCACCTCATTTGAAAATCACTTTCAATCGTTTGTAAGCATGAATTCATTTTGCCATAGCATCCGCATTCGTTCAATTGCTTTCCCCAAAAAACAATATCTATATTTTCATTATTTGAAGGTTGGATGGATTCGAAACTATTGAGCCAATATGAAATAAAAACGCCGGCAAGGGCGTTTTTATTTGGGAAACCTGGAATTTAATATCATTAGTTGTTTATGGAGCTTTTTTAAGATGACCCTTCTTGTAAAAATCCCCTCTAAAACACCGTCCTCATTCGTTATACATACAAACGTATGATTAATAACGAGCTTCAGCGCCTTCATCCAATCATCCGATACATTCAATCTGGAAACATCTTTGTTCATTACTTCTTCTACTTTCATATTTTGCAAACGCTCAAATTCGATTCGTTCCAATCCTAAAATTGAATCCATGATCAAATTCGTCGTAATCAGCCCGTGCAAGCGATATTGAGCATCCAAAACCGGAACAGCTGTATAGCCTGTTTTCGTCAACACTAATAATGCATGCTCTAAGTTATTTCCCATTTGGACATGAGCCACTTTGTCTGCAGGTATCATCAAATCTTTAATCGAAATATTTGTAAATTCTTCAGAAAAAACTTTTGTCATTCGTTTCTTCCTCTCACTTTGACATTTCATTTTAATCATAACATATGATCTGGAAAATGTGTTCCATTTACCAAAAAGAAACTTCCTATTTTATGATATCATTATGTAAGCGTTTTATCACGTGATAAACTTACATTTCTGCGAAAAACGATGCTCTTGCAAAGAGCATCGTTCAGATGCCTCTCATACTCAAAAACTGGTCCTCACAAGGATACAGGTTACGTATGCGAACGGATTTTGTCATAAAGCTCCACTAATTTTGTATGTACATAAATCAAACTCTTTTTTTCCGCATTCAATATCATTGATTTCGCTCACAACCAATTCAATCGCAAAATGGTTGCGAAACAAAATTGCGACAAGCAATTGCTTTTCTTCTAGAGACAATACCGGTTGAACAGCTCGCATCGTTATTCATCCTCCAGTGCCTTCATTTTAAAAAACATCCTAAACATAACATATAATGAGCAGCTTTAAAATTATGTCGAAATTTGCTTACATCATGAAAAATAATATTCCTTTTTTCGCAGCTTTCAATTACAAGAAGCTGGAAATCGAATCAGAAGCCCGAAGCTGGAGCATGTGCAGATTGTTTTTTGTTTAATTAACCAAGTCGATTAAATGACATCACCGTTCGAACCGCTGCATTCAGTTCCTCTGGCTCCGGCAATTGTGTTTATTTACACTGATTCTAAATGATAGATACGTTTCTTCGCCAATAAAGTGTTGGAACTGATGCGAGGGCTTCTCCCCTTTGAAACCGTATGCTCTCTCTGTTATATGAAAAGATTTGATTGAAATGAAATGGGAAACATGGACCCATTGCTCAATAATCTTTGAGGCGGAAGCGAACAATGAAGCCAGCCAAACTTTCTCAAAAATAGTTGAACTAGAGCAAAAGATCATGTAGAGCTGTATTTCCGGTCATTTTGTACGTCAGACAGCTCGAATTAGGACAAAGAGTTGAAAGATGCTAATCAATGCGTCATTAGGTGGGAAAAATGTTCAATTTTAAATCATCACGGTTGAAGCTCTTGGAGACAAAAATACTCTTTATGAAAGGCTGCACATAAAACGAAGAAGAAAAAGAAGCTGTCATTACCTTCAGTAAAATGTTCGATCAACTGCCAAACTTCTTGAATTCTGCTAAAAAATGAGCATTTAAAGAGAGTCTATGAGGCAAACTTTTTCACACTGACTAAGGCAGGAACGGCGGAGGGAGATCTCAGCCCTCCTGCCGCCCAATTTTTATTAAATAAGGCATCAATTTGTCTTACTTCCAGCCAGATGTATTACGAGTATCATGTAAGCAAATAGATGCCGTCTAGCTAAAAAAGGATGAACAGCCAGCCGACACATAGGAGTAATGGAAGATTTCTAAATTACTATCAGCTATTTTATTCCTTTCCTCATTCTTTTCTAAACGAAATGTGCCTCGATCATGATGATTTTTTCAATAAAATATAGATAAAGGGCGCCCCGATTAAAGCTGTCATAATGCCCGCTGGGATGCCGTCCGGAAGTGCGATGTTTCGCCCGATTGTATCTGCTAGTAGTAGAAGCCACCCTCCCAACAAAATCGCAATCGGAAGATAAAGTTGATTGCGGGGACCAATCAGTGACCGTGCTAAATGGGGTGCCAAAAGACCGATAAACGCTACACCTCCCGTTACAGAAACCGCAGCTGCGGCAAGCCCGACAGCAGCCAATAGAAGCGTAATTCGCTCCCTCTCAATCTTCAAGCCAACCCCGACAGCAGAAGGATCGTTTAAACTTAATAAATTTAATTGTTGAGCTCTGAAAGCAATAAACGAAATCAAAATGACAATCCAAGGTAAAATTGCCAAAATAAACGGCCAATCTGCCCCCCATACGTTCCCTGCCAGCCATTTGGCGATAAAATCAACTTTTTGCCGTTCTGCAGAAGAAATAATGACGATCATGGTTCCTGATAAAGCCATGGCGAAGCCGACACCGATAAGGACTAATCGAACGGGGTTTAAACCGGCATTTCGATCATAAGAAAAAACGTAAATAGCCCCTGCCGTTAAAAGAGCGCCGATAAAAGCTGCGACTGGCAGTAAATACACAAATGAGCCGACATCAATTGGAAAAAATAAAAAGAACACTGCAATAGCTACTCCTGCTCCGGCATTAATCCCAATGATCCCCGGCTCAGCCAAATCGTTTCTAGTAATATCTTGAAAGATCGCCCCGGAAACCGCCAAAGCCATTCCTGCCAATAAGGTCACAATGATCCGCGGCAAGCGGACGGAAAATAAAACGAACTCCTCTTTAAACGTCCCGTGGCCGAGAATAGTTGGAAGCAAGCGATTCATCGAGACGGAGGAGGTGCCTAATCCCATTCCGATGATGGCCGTTGCAGCAATTAAAAGAATCAGAACAAGTATGATCAGCCGCTGCTTTTTTACAATTGCCGGATGTATGATCATGTGATAGCTTTCCCCCTTTTTTGCACAATGAACAGGAAGAAAGGCAAACCTAAAAAGGAAACAATGGCCGCCACTGGTGTTTCGTAAGGAGCATTAATCGTTCTGGCAAGCGTATCAGCGATTAATAAAAAGCAGGCGCCGAATATCGCAGACATTGGGAGAATATAACGATAATCGGCCCCTACGACCGAACGGACGATATGCGGAACCATTAAACCGATAAATGCCATATTCCCAACAAGGGCGACAGATGCACCAGTAAGCAATATAATGATGATAAACAGCACCATTTTTATTTGTGCCGTTTTTTGTCCTAACCCGACTGCCACTTCTTCATTTAAACTTACAATGGTCAGCTGCCTTGAGAAAAAAAGAGAAATGGTGATCCCAACGAGAGCAATCGGTATGAGGATCTTGAGCTGTTTCCATGTTGCACCGACAAGTCCTCCAGCTGTCCACATCGAAACATTTTTGTAAATATTAAAATATAAGCTGATTCCTTCCGCGACGGCAAAAAGAAAAGCAGACACAGCAGCCCCCGCTAAAACGATTTGAAAAGGAGAAATCCTTCCTTTTTTTACCGCACCGATTCCAAAAACTAAAAAGGCGCCAGCTGCTGCTCCAATAAAGCACGCAATGGTCATACTAAAGTAATTTGCGTTCGGAAAAAGGGCAATTGTCAAAGCGAGTGCAGCATTTGCTCCGGCTGTCAGCCCTAATAATCCTGGATCTGCTAATGGATTGCGAGTCAATCCTTGCATGATTGCTCCGGCTACTGATAAAGAAGCGCCGACAAAAATAGCGCCGACTTCGCGCGGAAGACGAATTTCCCGAATCATATCAATCGTCTTACCAGCCGCATTTGTCGTTAGCGCCAGCCAAACATCTTTTACACTAGTGTCTGCCGCTCCAAACACCATCGCTAAAAAAAACGAACCAATCAGCAAAATGACTGCGAATATGAATTTAAAGAAAAATGAAGCAGAATCGTTTTTTAACATACATCTCATCTCTTCTATTTTTAGATGGAAAGAAGAGAAATTCATGCCTGCTGAATTTCTCTTCTTCTTATTACTTATTTTTTCCAAGAAATTTTTCTCGAAAGAATTCAAGCTGATATTCCAATGTCAGTCGATCATTGAAATAAAATTCATTAGCATTTACTTCAAACACGCGATTGTTTTTGACAGCCGGTATGTTTTTATAAGTATCTGTTTCTTGGAAAGAGTTATCAGCATCCGAATACTTGCTGACAATTAAATAATCCCCTGCAAAATCCGGAAGCACTTCAGTCGATAAAGCATAATAACCTTGTTTTAAAGCTTTTTCTTCCACTTTTTTAGGCATTTTTAGCTTCATGGCTTGGTATAAAATTTCTGTTCCTCTTCCCCAGTTGTTCCCAAACACATATAATTGCTTATCAAAACTTTCAATGACTGAAACAGTTGCATCTTCTCCAATTTTCGCGCGAATTTCTTCTCCTGTTTCTTCAGCTCTTTTTTTGAAATCCTCGACCCACTCTCTTGCTTCTTTTTCCTTATTTAAAAGCTTGCCGATTTCTATATGCTGTGTTAAATAATCGACTTTTCCATAAGTAAACGTAACAGTAGGCGCTATCTTTTTCAGTTTATCTACATTTTTAATCGTCGATAATCCGATGATTAAATCCGGATTTAGTTCAATGATTTTTTCTAAATCTTCATCAGATACTTCTGCAACATCTTTCAATTTGTCTTTCCAGCGCGGATTCATTTTTGACCATGAATCAACACCAACGAGATTTACTCCTAAAGACATCACATCTCCGGCAAATGACGAGAGAACAACGACTCTTTTAGGATTAGCCGGGACTTCAACAGGACCGTTTTCCGATTGATATGTAATCGTTTCAGGTTTTTCTTCTTTCTTTTCAGCGCTGTCTTCCTTTTTATTACCACAAGCGCTAACTATGAGAACCAACAAGAACAGAATTGGAATAAGACGTTTTTTCATGTTTTTCTTCTCCTTTTATTAGATTGTACGTGATGCATATTGGTTTATCTGTTCGGGGATCCCGTCCTATTACAGCATCAATTTGAAATACTTCTTTCAGCACGTTGCAGTCGATTACTTCGTCACTCGTCCCGGCTTTGATAATTTGTCCGTCTTTCAACGCTATAATATAATCGGCAAAACGAGCTGCTTGATTGATATCATGAAGCACCATGACGATTGTCCGCCCCTGCTCTTTGTTTAACTGCTGTAGAAGCTCTAGTACTTCAAGCTGATGCGCCATATCTAAATAAGTGGTCGGTTCATCCAAAAAGATGATGTCCGTTTCTTGAGCGAGCGCCATCGCTATCCAGACACGCTGTCTTTGACCGCCTGACAGCGCATTGACTGGCTGGTGTTTAAAATCGGCCGTTTTCGTAACTTCTAAAGCCCAGTTTATGACCTCAAGATCTTTTTTTGTTAATCTGCCGAAGCCTTTTTGATATGGGTAGCGGCCGTAAGATACAAGCTCTCCAACGGTAAGGCCGGCTGGACTTTCTGGTGATTGAGGAAGTATGGCCATTTTTTTCGCCAGTTCTTTCGTATCCTGCTTTAAAATACTCTCGCCATCAAGAATAATTCGACCGGATTGGTGCGGAATAATCCGAGTTATTGCTTTCAACAAAGTGGATTTTCCACAGCCGTTGGAACCGATTATCGTTGTAATTTTTTTATCTGGAATTTCAATTTTCATATCTTTCACAATCAGTCGATTGCCATAGGAAATTTGTAAACGATCTGTGTATAGGCGGATCATGGAAAACCTCCAATTTATTCCAAATTGATAATGATTATCATTTTCTTATACAAATATAATATAATACCACCCTTTCTCCTTGTCAATTATCATTTTTTTAAGAGAAAGAAGAAACCCGGCCTCCAAAGCCGGGTTTCTCGTCCGAATGTGTAACAAAGGGGGAGCGGGGGTTTAGCCGCGATGTTTCACTTCAAGACGTCTGTGAACTACTTCGTCTTACATTTATAATGATAATGATTATCAATATCGATGTCAACACTTTTTATAAAAAAATTTTTCAAAACAAAATTTCCTTTAATAGAAAAAACCATAACGCGAAGTTATGGCTACCAAGTAGTTGAAAAGCTAATATAAAAAATATAAAAAAGCGCGAATGCAATCAGCACGATATAAGCAATAAAAATCGGATTTCGAATATACGGGCGCTTTTCAACTTTTTCGCTTACTTCTGTATCATACTCACTTTGCCTTTTTTCCATCTGGCTGCCCACTTGTAACGTATAAAACAGGCCAACAAGCAAAACTAACAAAAAAACACCGCCGAAGATCAAATTCGTAAATTGCATAAAAACCCCCCTTTTTCTCTATTATTTGAGAAAAAAGGGGGGTTTATTCAAAGGAGACCGTCTTGTTCATATAAATAAGAATATGGAATATCGATAAACAAATAATGATCGTCATCAAGCGGATAGGAAAACGTGCGGATCGTCTCCCCTGTTTCGATATCACTATACAAATCACTTAAAAACCCTTTTTTGTTGACGCGCATGCGAATAATATTTTCTAAAAAGTACGGGCGCCAGCTCCAATTTTTCATATAATATTCTTTTTGAAAAATCCATCGGTCTTCTTTTCGGAAAATATTTCCTGACTTTTGAAACCCGTTTTCATCACAAATATAAATACGAAAGCTCATGTCGCCAAGCTCTTCTGCTAAATGGGTAATTAATTCGTCAAATTGGCTGACAGCTTTTTTATATTTGTTCACTAGTTGTGACACCCGCTGATGAAACTGGTCGGAATATGAATAAAGTGTTTCAAGCTTTTTCTTTTCAAATTGAATGAAATGGTTGAATTCCTGCTGCAGTCTTTCTTTTAGAACACATCGATCAATAAATTCTCTTTCCGGATAATGAAGATAATATCCTTGATAATATCTTCCGCCATTTTTCCACGCATATTGCAATTGAAAGTTTGCCTCGATGTCTTCATATAAAAGCGTCGCACCGATTTTGCGCGCAAGTAGTGAAATCGAAAATAAAACATCGAAATACGATTGGCTGGGTGAAGCTAATTTTAATGGCTGCAAATCGATTTTCAAAATATCAGGAGATAATAACCCAATGCGGTCCAAATTGCTCGATTCTTTCCCAATATTGTCAATCGCAATTTTGATTCCGTAAGTCCGGTAATAAGTGAGCAAATGATGGAGCTGTTCGATATCTCCTAAATAATTGTGTTCCGTAATTTCCAGAACAATCCGGTTTAAATCAAGCCCTTTCTCTTTTTCTTCCAGCAGCAAATTTAAAAAGCTTTCGCCGTGATCGATCATAAGCAGATTTGGATCCCTGTTTATAAAAATGAGAAGATCATCATCCAGTTCTTTCATTTCCTCCAATGCTTTTTTGACGACTGTATCATCTACTTCCATTCGGTATTCTTCAGGGATCGAATCATCATGGAAAAAAAAGCCTAAGCTTTTGTATTCCCCTTCCATATGAATTCTGCCTAAAATTTCGTAGCCAATCACCTTTTGTTCATCTGCGCTAAAAATCGCCTGATAATAAGGCACAATTTTTTCGGTATTGGTTATGACATCTAGTGGGTCCATGGGCATCTCCCCGCTTCTTGTACTCTCATATGATACATGATTATAGCATTATTTGGAACATTAGAAAATGTTGAAGAACCGTTTTTGCGCATTTGCTACATTCCCATTTTTACATAATTGGAATGAGGCCCATCCTGGATGCAACGGTTGGCCTCTCAATTGATTTTATGTTTTGCGCCCGCTTCCACAATCAACAAAGTAGTTTGTTTTTTCAATGACCATACAAGCAGAAAACCGAGCAATAAAAGAACAGAGAGCAGAAACATTCCGTTTGCAAATGAAAAATAGCCGAAAATCATCGGACCGAAGGAAAACAAAGTAATTTGAGTGTTCTGGCTAAAATACCGATAGAGATATACAGGAATGAACGAAAAACAATTAACGGCATTAATCTCAACAATTTACAATCTGTTTGAACGAGTTTCATCAAGGCTTCAGCACTGCTGCTCCGATCTACGACTTTGCAAATGAAGTGATTACTTCCATAAGTATGACGGGTCCAGATAAAACTATTCATCAAAATGACTTTTTTCTACACGGAGAAAATCGTCTAAGCAGAAAATATATTCAAAAGGATGGAGTTTTTCACTTGCTGATTCGAATAGGGGATTTTGAGGTGTCCTCTAAAATTATTTGAATTAGTTATTCAACATAAACGAATTTACTTTTTCTTTTTATCAATTTCAAAACTAGACTGTTGATTTTTATTGGTTTTAAATGAATCAGTATCATCATTTCATTAATAATCATTGACTCATTATTATTTTTTTCCATATCTTTTCATTCAATAGGTTTTATGAAGATATTTGTCATTACTAATACCTTCTCTTTGCAAATTTTTTATTTTATTTTTTGCTCTATCTTTCAAATGCCTGTTATTAATTTTGCTTTATTAATAAATCTTCTTGCATCATTTCCTCTTACAATAGGTTTTTCCCTTAAAGTGACACCATTTTAATCCTCCTTCCTTAATAGCAATTTTACTAGAAATTTAAATCATTACATAGCTGCCCTTTATGTTTTATGAAAATTACACCATTCATTTCTCAATTCCTAAAGACTTTCTCGCTCCAGCAGAAGAGTTAAACCTTTTTCATCATATTTTCCAAATGATTGTTTTAATGTTGTCCATAGATGATAACAAAATAGTTAATCAGAAAAAACGTGCATGTGAAGATTTGTCAAAAAACATTAAACAAGATGTTGAAAGTTTTATGTTATAATTTTTTCGATTGCTATAAAAACTGAAATGGTTGGTAAGAATGAATAAGTTGACAAGAAGACAATTTTTAAAGCATTTTTTCTGGACGGCTGCGTGCAGTTTATTCGCGAGCAGCGGTTTATACATCTACTCAAGATATATTGAACCGGGAAGACTAGAAATAAAAAAAATAAATGTTTCTCATCCAAAAATACCAAAAGGTTTTGATGGTTTGAAAATTGTTCAATTCAGCGACACACATCTAAATAACGACTTTACAATTGCAAATCTGGAACGGATCGTCAATCAAATCAATCGTCTAAACCCGGATATAATTGTTTTTACTGGTGATTTAATCGATGAGCCGAACAGTTATCCCGCTGTGCATCAGATTGCCCCGATTTTAAAACGCCTCCGTGCCGACTTCGGAAAATTTGCAATTTATGGAAATCATGATCACGGCGGATACGGCACTGATGTTTATCGCAATATATTACAAAATGCAGAGTTTCATTTACTGCAAAATGAAAAAAAAGAGATACAGCTGATTGACGGAAGCAAATTGATTGTCGCCGGCCTTGATGATGTCATGCTTGGAAGACCTGATTTTCATCAAACAATGGGCAATATTGACAAAAACTATTTTGCTATTCTTTTAGTCCATGAACCTGATACAGTGCTTCAAGCAAAAAATTACAATGTTGATCTCCAATTATCTGGACACAGCCATGGAGGACAAGTAAAAATCCCTTTTATAGGTCCGCTTTACACGCCTCCTTATGCAAAATCCTTTTCGGAGGGCTTTTATACTGTTGATCATACGAAGCTTTATGTCAATCGCGGGTTGGGCACAACTAGACTGCCCTTTCGTTTTTTGGCAGTTCCAGAAATCACCTTGTTTACATTATATTCCAAATAATCCTCTCTTTTAACCGGCTTAAAAGTACTTGGCTTTCATTTCTCTAACCAAAATATGAAAAAAAGATGTTCATATTGAATTAGGTAAATTATAATAGCTACTGTAAGTGTCAGTTAAGGGGAGTCGCAATGGATATTTTTAAAAACCGCAATTTTGTCAAATTGTTTTTTGCAGCGCTTGCTTCACAAATGGGTTCAACAGTTGGCAATATGGCGTTTGCTTTTTATTTGTTGGAGCATTTTAGCAGCAAACCTTATTACGCAACTATTGCTGAGCTGATGTATTCTTTGCCGACTGTATTTGTTTTTGTCATTGTCGGTGTAGTAGCAGACCGCTTCGATCGAAAAAAGGTGGCAGAGAACTGCGACTGGATTCGTGCAATTATGACTGCATGTTTGTTTTTCGCCTTATTTACAAATTCGATTCCGCTCATTTTTTTCATCTTGTTTTTGCGGAGTGCTGTCACGAAATTTTTTTATCCAGCCGAATCCAGTTTAGTACAAGCTATTTTGCGAAAAGATCAATATGCGCAAGCTTCAGGTTTGAATCAAGTACTTTTCAGCATTTTTTTAGTGTTTGGTGTCGGATTAGGGGCATTGGCTTATCGAACAGTTGGAATTCATGGGGCCGTATTGGTTGATTTAATAAGCTTCGTTCTTTCCGCCTTGCTCATTCGCTCGTGTAAAATCCCTAAATCAGCAAGGCTACCAAACGGTCGAGTGTCATGGAAAGGTTTACATATATCATCCGCTGTTTCCGACTTTTTGGAAGGTATTCGGTACATTTTACATAATCGGCTTTTATCGCTCATTATTTTTGGTTTTTTCATTTTCGGCTTTGTTCAAGGAAGTTTTGCCGTTCTTCCGTTATTTACAATGAAATATGAGCTGGCACCGAATTCTTATGAAATGTATTCATCTTTATTTGCCATTTTTCTCGGTGCGGGTCTTTTAGTCGGCAGTACAGTTTCAACATTTTTTGCTAAAAAAATAAAACCGTTTCCAATGTTTGTTACACCGATATTTTTGACAAGCATTTTTGTTTTTCTCCTTGGTTTTGTGGATGAAGTAGAATTTTACTTGTCGATTATTTTTTTGATCGGCATGTGCATCGGTCCTGTGAACGTAGCAATTGGCGGTTGGATTCCGAATATCGTTCATCCAAAGCTAATGGGACGTGTCAGCGGATGGATCGACCCGTTAATGATGTTTGCGCAGTCTGCTACGCTTTTATGTATTGCACTATTGTTTCCAAACATCATTCGAAACATCGATTTACTTTATTACGGTATGGCTCTTATCATTCTTTTCGTCTTTTTCTTTTATATGATCTTGATGCCGAAATATTTAAACGAAAAACGGCATCGGCTAGGTAAAAACACAATCAAATCGGTTTTATAACAAAAATGTGTTTGACAGTCAGACTTATACTCCCAATCATGTGGATCATAGTGGATGAGAATTCACCCTACAACCGCATTGATTGGGAGTTTTTTTGTGATATTCGTTTGAAGGAAAGTGATAATAATAAACTTTACCGAAAAAATTCATCATTAGTTTTGCTTCTACCCTCAAGAAAACTTCTACTAAACGTATAACAAGCAAAAAAGGGGGTTCTAATAAGTCGTTTTTACGGCTTATTGACACCCCCATTAATGTTTTAGAAACGTTGATATATCGGTGTTTATGATTTTTTGTTTTCAATGGCGATTTGACTTTCTGGACACCCCCTCCCTATCATGCTCCGAAAGAAATTCGAATCTTTTACAGAATGTGAAATAAATAAATAAATAAATGAATGAAATCAGCCCCGCTGCCAATAAATTATAAAAGATGACCCCGGCTCCATACCGAGATCATCTCTTAACCGTTTAGTCCCCTGATCAAACTGCCCACTCGACGCCCATTTTAATTATGCCGAGCATGGTCAATGGTTTGCTCTAGTATTTTTTTTACATGCTCATCATCATGTGAATAGTAAACGGTCGTTCCTTCCCTTCTAAATTTGACTAAACGCAAATTTTTTAGAAACCTCAATTGATGGGACACGGTTGATTGCAAAAGCTCAAGCTCGGCAGCTATTTCATTCACAGAACATTCTTGTTTTTCCGCTAGTAAATGTAAAATCCGAATTCTAGTCGGATCCGATAACGCTTTAAACGTTTGCGACACGATAAAAAGCGTTTCTTCGTCTATATCTAGAAATTCCTCTTTTCCGCTCATGACCCACCCTGCTTTCTAAAATATTTCATAATAACTATTATAGGCATAATTAATAGACTGTAAAAACTGGTTGCATTTTCTATTCATGAAAGTATAATGTAAATAAAGATTACGGAAAATAATGAAAAAGGAGAGACATCATGGACGATATCAGTCATTATAAGCTACGGGATGAGACGCCGGAAAATATAGCACGAGCCATCTATGTTGTCAATCGGCATGCAAAAACAGCGCCAAATCCTAAATATTTATATTATTTAAAAAAGAAGGCGCTGCAAAAACTGATCGCTGAAGGAAAAGCAACAAAGAAAGGACTGCATTATTCAAAAAATCCAAAATTAAGCAAACAGCAGTCAGATGTTCTGGTGTCGGCAGGAAATTATTATTTTCATATGCCTCCTACAAAAGAAGACTTCCAAAACCTTCCTCACTTAGGTTCCTTAAATAATTCATACCGAAACCCGAAAACAAATCTATCATTGTCAAAGGCAAAAAATTTATTGGAGTATTATATCGGTATGGATAAAGCGAATCGACCGCTTTCTTCTCCCAAACGGTTCCATCGTCATACATATCAAAAACCGGTGTTTAAACGATTAGGCGAACGGTATGATTGAGTAAAAAGAGAGGCTTATTCAGCCTCGTCTTTTAATTCATCATCTTCTTCATTTTTAAATAACAATTCATCGATTTGCTCAATTAAGTGATGGACCTCAGGTTTGCTAATTTGGGCATTTGCACCTACCTGTTGTCCTTTATGTTTTAAATCATTCGTAATCAATGAGGAAAAAATCACAACCGGAATATGATCCAGCTCTGGATTTTCCTTAATTCGCTTCGTCAAATGCAATCCGTCAAGCTGCGGCATTTCGATGTCCGTAATGACTAAATCAACACGCTCCTTAACCGGTTCGCCTTCATTTACAATATTCTCTAAATAGTCCAGTGCATCCTTGCCGTTTTCAAAAAACTCAATCTGTTGAAATCCCGCCTCCGTCAATGTGTCGTTCAACAATCTGCGCAACAGCGGGGAATCCTCGGCAACGACAATTTTTTTATCAGATCTGTCCCTCTTTTCCAGTTTTTTCGCTTTTTCCTGCTGGATTCCGGACTCAGGATTAATTTCAACAACGATTTTTTCAAAATCAAGCATTAAAATCATTTCGTCTCCCATTTTGACAACGCCGGTAATTTGAGTTTCCAATCCTTGATACATTTCAGAAGGCTTTTCAATTTGCGACCAAGACACACGGTGAATTTGGGTTACTTGATGGACGCGAAACACAACTTTTTGTTGGTTAAATTCCGTTACTATCAGCTTATCTTTTTCGCTGGGCTCGCAATTCGGATCGCCGATCGCCTTCGGTACGTTAACTACCGGGAGCACTTCTCCTCTTAATTCAATAATTCCTTCAACGTATGGATGGACGTGAGGCACGCTCGTTACAGGAAGAGGCTGAATGATTTCTTTTACTTTCATCACATTTATACCGAATTTATTCGAGCCGACGAGAAACTCTACAAATTCCAACTCGTTCGTACCGCTTTCAAGCAAAATTCCCTTTTCGTTCATATCTTTCTTCCTTCCGTCTAATATTTGCGAACGTTTCTTCTTCACTTTTTTATATCGGTTTTATTCTTTGTTCATTTAATACTTCTTTCGCTACAAATCGATGGGAAATAAGTCTGAACAGCGTTACTCACAAAACGTAAATGATACATTTTATTTCGACAAAGACGACTTGATTTCCTTTTTTTATAAAAAACTTTTATGTAGGTCAAACACCTTAAAAGTGAAGTTGCATATGTTATGGTGAACAACTGAAAAGTGAAAGGAGCATGAACGTGTATCCATTCTATCGACAAATCCTCCCGGGAGTTCAACAGCCAGAATTTTTTCCGGGATTTCCAGGGATGGGTGGAGGATTTCCTTCGTTTCCTCCTACGGGGACTGGTCCCGGTTTCCCTCCATTCGGCCCTCCTGGAATCGGCGGAAGTCCGAGTGACGGTTTTGGACAGCAGCAAGGACCGCCTTCAGGACCGCCTCCAAGTTTTATTCCTCAAGAATCACCCGGAGTCGGAACATTTGCAGTTGATCCCGGAGGCATTAGAAGATGTTTACATCGTTTTACATTTATCCGATTAACAAACGGCAGAAGCTTCTGGTATTTCCCTGTGTTTGTAGGACAAAGGTCCATTGCCGGGTGGCGCTGGAGACCTCGCCAAAATCGATGGGAATATTTCGGCATTGATTTAAACAGAATCTCTTCCTTCTCATGTTTTTAAGATGACACTCGGGGCAGTCTAATAAGTCGTTTTTGGCTTATGGACGCCCCTTTACTATTTTAGAAACGTTGATATATTGTTTTCAACCGATTGGACTTTTTAAACATCCGCATGCTAGTCACCTATTAAACCGGTATTTTTATCGGGATCAACAGGGTTGTAAATGGATTGAAAAGCAAGATCTACAGCTGATTTAGCCGTTTTAGCGAACTGAATTTCGACTGTTCTCCGCTCATCTAAATAACAGCCTTCAAAGGCGATTTGCTTCACGGTGTTCGACCATCCTCCTGAATTTTCAACGATGATGACACGTTTTTTGTTCATATATGCGGCAGACAATTCTCCAAGCGTTCCATTTCCTCCTCCAATCATAATGATGGCATCTGCGGAATGAACAAGCAAAACGCTTCTGTAATCAAAACCTAATCCAGTATTAATCGGAATATCAATAAATTCGTTTGCTGCCTGTTTGTCGTCTCCAGCCAAAATACCTACGACAAGGCCGTTTGCTTGTTTGGCCCCTCGTGAAACTGCCTCCATCACTCCGCTTCCGCCGCCTGTCAAAAGAACAGCTCCTCTTTTAGCAATTTCTGAACCGATTTCTTCAGCCAGGAGGCGGACATGTTCCGGAATCAAGCCGGATTGACCAATTACTGCAATTCTCTCCATCATAAGCCTCCATTTCAAATTTTTTGCTGTTTTATATTATAGAACGAAGCTTGTGAACAGCTTGTATTGCTGTCACTGTTTAGCCTTTTATAAAAAGAGTTCCTTTTGATTGTTTACCTTACAAAAGAATTTGAGGGGGCGCATACTGAATTTTTTCTTACTCTCGCCTTTGTTTTCCTTTTTAGCTTCTATGTATGCTTGTCAAGTCTTTCAAAACCGCTGTATCGATAAATTGAAAGAGCAATTTTCCGCCTTTCATTGTTAAATTTTGCACTCTTCAAGTTTCTTTTTTATAATGTGCAAAAACTTACCCATCCTATTTTTTACGAAGCAGGCCGCATTTTTTGCCCGCTACAATTTTGGACCTTTATGAAACCGGAACCAACCCATTTTATAAAAAATATAAAGCATTCCTGTTCCGATGAGAGCCATGACTCCTAATACAATATAATAGCCATACTTCATTTTCAGCTCGGGCATATATTCAAAATTCATTCCATAAATTCCTGCGATAAACGTAAGAGGCATAAAAATAGACGAAATAACCGTCAATGTCATCATAATCGTATTCATCCGGTTTGAGTTGTAAGATAAATAGCTGTCCCTTATATCAGCCGCAAGCTCCCGATTTGCCTCCGTCATCTCGACAAGCTTGAGTAAATGGTCATAAACATCATAAAAATACAAATCTTCCTCCTTCATTTCGTTCAGCCTGTTGGACGAGATGATCCGGTACATCAAATCCCGCATCGGAATGATTGTTCTTCTTATTTTTGATAATTGAGACCTGATGGAAAAAAGCTCTTTCATTAACTCATTGATCGATTTGTTTTTATTGTTTTCCTCAATTTGATTTAATAAATCTTCCAAATGGTACACGGGCGGAAAAAAATCATCAACGAGCTTATCAGTCAATTGATGCATGATTTTCATAGGCCCTTTTTTTAAAGAATCGTCTTTTTTGATTCTCAGCCAAATGTTGTTTAGATCTCGAATGGCATTTTTGTGAAATGTGACGATTCCTTTTTCGTTTACAAATAAGTCAAGCTCTTCCGGTTCCAGCGTCTGTTGATGAATTCCGTGCAACACAACAAACATATAAGAGTCATAAAAATCTATTTTCGGCCGTTCAACATTTTCGACACAATCCTCAATGGACAAAGGATGAAAATGAAAAAATTTCCCTAGCAATCTAATTTCATCTTCCGTCGCCTTGTAAAAATCGACCCAGTACCAAAGAACTTCCTTTTTTCGAATCTCTTTTAATGCCACATCATATTTAGCTTCCAAATCAGTTGTAATGACTAATGTTCGTATCATAGACATCACACTTTCTAAATTTTTTTGGACATAAATTTAGTTTACCAATAAAAGCTTGGGACAAACATGATAAAATATAAGACGACACTTATTAAAGCAGGTGATTTGTATGGAACATTTGATTAACCAAAATGTAAAAAACATTGCGATTTCCGGCATTCGAGCTTTTTTTAACATCGTTTCCAACTATGACGATGTCGTTTCGCTAACGATTGGCCAGCCTGACTTCCCAACGCCTTCACATATAAAAGAAGCGGCAAAACAGGCAATTGATGACAACTATACAACGTATACGCATAATGCAGGATTGATCGATGTAAGAGAAGCAGCATGCCAATTTGTACATAAAAAATATCATCTCTCCTATGATCCTGGTTCGGAAGTGATTGTTACAATCGGGGCCAGCCAGGCGATTGATATAGCGCTTCGAACGATTTTGGAGCCCGGAACGGAGGTAATGCTGCCAGGTCCTGTTTATCCGGGGTATGAGCCAATTATTCAATTGTGCGGAGCAATACCCGTTTATGTTGATACGACAAAAAACAAATTTAAATTAACTGCGGATTTGATTAAACAAAATATAACAGAAAAAACCCGATGCATAATTTTGCCTTACCCGTCCAATCCGACAGGCGTTACATTCACTGCAGAGGAGCTGATAGAGATTGCCGATGCCGTTCGCGGGAAGGATATTTTTATTTTAGCGGATGAAATTTACAGTGAATTAACGTATGACGCACCTCATACCTCGATCGCTTCTTTTTTGCGGGAGCAGACGATCGTCGTCAATGGACTGTCCAAATCGCATAGCATGACTGGATGGCGGATCGGATTTCTTTTTGCGCCGAAAGATATCACAAAACATATGTTAAAAGTGCATCAATATAATGTTTCATGCGCTTCGTCGATCTCTCAAAAAGCTGCTTACAACGCTTTAACGGAAGGGTTTCATGATGGTCAAATAATGAAAAAAGAATATGAAAAACGATTGGAGTACGTATACGGTCGTCTCGTTGAAATGGGATTTGAGGTTGTTAAACCAAGCGGAGCCTTTTATTTATTTCCTTCGATTCAATCATTTGGACAAAGCTCTTTTGATTTTGCTTTGGAGCTGGTTGAGAAGGCTGGTGTTGCGGTCGTCCCGGGGAGCGCTTTTTCCAAATTTGGAGAAGGGTTTATCCGCATCTCTTACGCTTACTCGACAAAAGAGCTGGAAAAAGCTTTGGACAGGCTTGAGCATTTTGTGCAACTGAAAAGAAAATAGAAAAACAGTGCGCTTTTAAAGCACTGTTTTTTGTTTTGGCAACTTAATTGTGAAAACGGTGCCTTTTTCGCTGCTCGACACATCGATCGTGCCTTTATGATTTTCAACAATTTTATATGTGATCATTAATCCTAGACCTGTTCCTTTTTCTTTTGTCGTTAAAAAAGGCTCCCCTAATCTTTCTAGCAGCTCTTTCGGTATCCCCTCTCCTTCATCTTTTATTTCAATCACAATGGAAAAATTTTCAGATTTAGTAGAAATTGTAACTGTTCCTCCATTTGGCATTGCTTCAATTGCATTCTTAATGAGATTGATAAAAACTTGCTTCAATTGGTTTTTATCGCAAACAACTTCTTGAATCTCATCAGAAAATTTTTTCTCAATCACAATATTTCTTAATATTGCTTCCGTTTCCAGCAGTGTAACAACTTCGCGTAAAATCGTTTTGACATTTGCTTTTTCAAAAACCGTTTCTTGCGGTTTCGCAAGCATCAGCAATTCACTCAAAATCATTTCAATTCGATTCAGCTCTGAAAAAATGATTTCAAAATATTGATTATCTTTTTCGATTTCACCATGCATCAGCTGTAAAAAACCTTTTATTGCTGTTAACGGATTGCGTATTTCGTGGGCGATACCTGCTGCCAGCTGCCCTGCAACAGAAAGCTTTTCAGAGCGAATCATCAATTCTTCCGCATGTTTATGTTCAGACAAATCTCGTAAAATTATTTGAACCGCCGGTTCGCCAAAATATGTTGTCGGAATGCAAACCATTTCGGTATGGACAATTTTTTTCGAATATGTATACCAGCTTTGCTTGGTCACGATTGTTTCCGTTCTTCCGTTCGTTATGTCATCTAATTGATCTTTGACATGCTGATGATATTCCGGGTGTAAAAAATGATAGATGCTTTTGCCCAATACGTCCGGATAATCTTGCGCACCGAAAAGCTTGATCCCCGACTCATTCATAAAAACCCATTTATCATTATGAATCACTGCAATTGTATCGATGGAATTTTGAATCAGCCTTTGATACTTTTCACTGCTTTGCTGCAAAATGCTTTGGTATATTTTTTTGGATGAAATATCGGTAATGACAAGCAGTTCTGCTTGTTCGCCTTTATATGATATAAGCACGCTCTTCAACTCAACATAGATCTTGTTCCCGTCCAAAGATGTCCAAATTTGTTCTAAAATTCCGCTATCAATTCCTTTGTGAAGATTTTCAATCGTTTCATGGACAGATTCGTGAAACATTTTGTCAATAAATTGGAAAACCATTTTTCCAACAATATCTTCACTGCTAGTCGCCACAAGCAGCTTAACAGCAGCCGTATTAGCATATTGAACTTTCCCTTTTTTTGAAATTATGAGCGGGCACGGAAGCTCGTGCACAAAATCAAGAGCACCGTCAGCACGTATCGGATTTACTTCTTTGGGAACTTCATCTATCTTGTCATCCGCCGAAGTGACAGCAAACTTTAAGACAAATTCTCTTTGATCCTTGTTCAAATGATTGTATATAACATCAACTGACGTTTTCATCCAAATATAGGATCCATTTTTCTGCAAAAAACGGAAGGAACAAGGAAAGATATCATCTCCATGATATAAAAAGCTTTCAAATATATTTATATCTTCTACATGCAAGTATTCTGAAAGATTGGAACCGATTAGTTCTTTTTGTTTATATCCGAGCACTTTCAAACAATTTGAGGAGATGTATTCAAAATAGCCTTCATTAGAAATAATCGAATAAATGATTTCTGTTTGATTGTGCACACCCTTTTGTATTTGTTGACTCATCCCTGGCCCCCCTATTACTACCCTTTCCAGAAAGAAAAAGTCTATCTTGCTCATTGACCTGCTACTTTTTGTCCACCTAAAATTTTAATATAGTTTTACAAAATAAACATCTAAAAATGTGTCAATCTTACTATTTAAAATGTTTTTTCGACTTTTTCCACTGCATTTCCTTCCCTATAAAAAATATGTATGTATCAACATTTTAAAAAATACTGGCCAAAAAAGGGCTAGTTTTTTTTGTCTTATGCGGATTTTTCGGTTATTTTGCGGTTTTTGCGCTTCCCTCAGGTTTAACAACGCACCGGAGGCATGCAAGAGGTGGTATGAGCTTTACCGATTTTGCGGCCATGTGCGGTTTTTGCGCTTTCTTCGGGTTTCACACCATTCGGAGATATGCAGATAGGACAAAAGTTTGCGGTTTTTGCGGCATGTGCGAATTTCGAACCGTTTATCGAAAAATCTTTATGCGAATGCGGCATCGTTCAATTTATATGAATGGTTTTCGATAACTAATAGAAAAGCCATCGCTCGTTAAAAAGCGACGGCCCTTCTATATAATTTATTTTTTATTGCTCGTCATCATTTGATTTTGCATTGGAATTTCCGGCGTATTCTTTCTGTAAATCGATGTATGCTTTTACAATATCTCTCGCTATACGTTTATTCACATCTTCGCTTCCGGTTCTTTTTGTCCAAGGGACGACAACACTGAAAGCAACCTGCGGATCTTTGGCAGGATAATAGCCGATAAATGTTAAATTATAAACGTCTGTCCCCCAGTATTGGCGCTTCGTACCATAATAAGTCGTTTCCGCTGTTCCGGTTTTGCCCGCAACATTTAATCCATGTAACTGAGCGTAAGCTGTTCCGCGTCGAGTATTCGTCACTAGATAAAAGCCTTGTTGGACGCGTTGAATATCCTCTTCCGTATTGTTTATTCGGTTTAACACTTTTACCGGCATTTCTTGAGCAATCGGTCCGAGCCCATCGTCAGTCGGTTCAAGAATTTCTGTTACAAGCCGCGGCTTAACACGGTATCCGCCATTTGCAATCGTTGAAACATATTGGGCCATTTGCAGCGGTGTGTACGTATCAAACTGACCAATGGCAAGGTCAAGCAATTTCCCTCTGTCAGTTCCAGGATCAGATTGCTGCCCTGCGGACTCCTGCGGGAGATCAATCCCTGTCGGAACCCCTAAACCAAATTGGGCATAGTAATTCCGCATCTTTTGAAAATCTTCGTCTTTAGCTGGAAAACTTCTTCCCGGATAATATTGTATACCAGCAATTTTCATAGCGATATGGAACATATAAACGTTTGAACTTCTTTGCAACGCTGTTAGGTCAGATACAGCCCCCATATTTTGATAAGAAGATTTTTCCGGAGTCCCTTTTAAACGAATTGGTGCGTCATAAAAGACGGTTCCGTGTCTAAGACCAAATTGATATCCTGCTAAAACTGTCGCACCTTTAACGGTAGAACCCATTTCATATTGCGTCCCAAATGCACCGTAATCAAAGTTCAACATCTCTCCTGAATCGTACATTCGTCCGACCATCGCCAAAACGTCTCCTTTATACGGATCCATCATGACAACGAAAGCGCGGTCAACTAAATAATTTCCACGTCCTCTTGCTGCTTTGATCTGCTGATCAACAATTTTTTCAATTCTTTTTTGCAGTTCGATATCGATGGAAAGTTTTAAATCGAATCCTCTTCTGCCGTCATCAATTTCCTTTTGTGAAATCGTATTTCCATCTTTATCAGATATATATTGAACTTTTGCTTTTCTTGGGTTTAGATAATCCTCATATTGCTGCTCCAAATAGCTTTTTCCAACTCGTTCATTTCGGGCATAGCCTCGAGCTACAAAAAATGATTTATTGTCTTCTGGTATCCCTTCTTTTGGAGATGAGATTTTCCCTAAAATCGTTTTAAATACGTCATCATAAGGGTACACCCTTTCCCAATCTGTGATGACATCGACACCCGGAAGATTTTCCAGCTGTTCCGCAACCCTTGAAACTTCTTCTTGGCTTAAGTTCGTTGCGACAATCTGCGGCTCATACGCATATCCGGATGAAAATTTCGTATATAGAGCGGCAAGCTCCAATTCTTTTGGATCCTTCTCGATTTTTTTAATTTCTTCTTCCGGAACCCGTTCAACCTGAAGTGGATATGTTTCCTTAGGTTCTAATTTTTTCTCTTTTTCCGTCAATAAGTTTTCTGCCTTTTTTGGATTTTTGGCTATCCAATAATCCCGCAAATCTCTTTCTCTTAGAAAAGATGTGTCGAGATCAATCAGCTGTGCTAATTTTTTTGCTGTTTCCAGCTTGTCTTTCGTTTTGGTCGTCTTCTCCACCGTATAGGTCACAGCAGGAACATTTTTGTTGTCTACAACGATTCTCCCATTTCGGTCAAACATTTTTCCTCTTGGTGCAGGATATTGCGCAACATTCACTTCTGTCCGGCTGACTTCTTTCGCATATTCTTCACCCTGAACAATTTGAACGATGCCAAGGCGGACGACAAGTGCGGCAAATAAAAGAAAAACGATAAAAAAGAAAAAATTGATACGAAAAATTCTCGCTTTCCTTTGCCGTTTTGTCTCAGAAGGAGTTGTTTCCGCTTCTTTTTTCACGAAGGAATCTTCCTTTCTTTTCTAATATAAATCATGTTTCAGTCGACTCATGAACTTGTAAATATATTGTAACATACATTACAAAGTTTTGTTTTCTATACAGATTGTCAACCCCTAATTCTTATCAATTTATAGACATTTTGCTTAATTTTGTCACTTCTTGAAGGAAGTATATCATATATTCCCTCGGTTGGAACCCTATAATTTCAACAATTACATGATAATGTTTATAAACTTAAAATCTATTATTTGTCAATGGAAGGAATAGACAAAAATATGACAAAAAACGCATGTTATGATAGTTTCGTAAATTACATGAACAAATTTCAAGGAGGTAGAAAACGCATGAAGAAATCTATTATTGCTTCTATTGCAGCAGCTGCCGCCATTTTCACTGCAGGCGCCGGCACAAATGCCAATGCAGCTGAAATTCAAAACCAACCAGTTCAAATCAAAAGCTACGTACAAGCTTTCGGACCTTATCATATAAACGAAGATCAATTGAAACAGCTCATTCAATCAGCTGATTCAAAAGAATTGCAAAATCTATTAAACAACTGTTTACAAAATTCAAGCATAGAAGCAAATAATGCTATAAAAGAAGCAATTAAAAGAAACATAAACCAGCCTGCGAACAAGCAAGCTGTGAAAAAACCAGCCCAAACTACTCAAAAAACAACTCAGCCAGCACCATCTGCCAATGACAAAGCAACCAACAACCAAACACCAAAACAATCACAAACCGCTTCATCCGTAAATGCATTTGAGAAAAAAGTAGTTGAACTAACAAATGCTGAGCGGCAAAAACAAGGTTTGAAGCCTCTTGTTTTAGATGAAGCTTTAAGCAAGGTAGCTCGTGAAAAATCTTTAGATATGCAAAGAAACAAATATTTTTCCCACACAAGCCCGACTTACGGATCTCCGTTTGACATGATGAAAAAGTTCGGCATTTCCTTCAGAACAGCAGGGGAAAATATTGCAATGGGGCAGCGTACTCCTGAAGAAGTTGTTAATGCTTGGATGAACAGCTCTGGCCACAGACAAAACATTTTAAATCCTAACTTTACTCATATCGGCGTTGGTTACGTAGAAAATGGAAATTACTGGACACAAATGTTTATTGGAAAATAATAGATCGGATAGTTCACTCATTTCAACTGTTCAAAAGGTGTGGGGGACATGCCCCCACATTTTTTTTGAAAATTAATTGCTGAGAAAAAGAAGAAGCTGACTAAAATTGTGTGACTTGAAAGAATGATGTGCGTTTTTATTTTTTCCACAGCTTATATAATGCATGTATTCCGCTATTTTCTTCTCCCATTTCAGCCAGTTTTTCATACAAGCTTCTCGCAAGCTCAAGCCCTGGTAGGTCTAATTCCATTCTTCTTGCTTCCTCTAAAGCAATGTCCATATCTTTTATAAAGTGCTTGACATAAAATCCAGGCTCAAATTGATTCGAAAGCATTCTCGGCGCATAGTTCGACAAAGACCAGCTTCCAGCAGCTCCGGAGGAAATGCTTTTCAACACCTTATCTGGATCCAGCCCCGCCCGAACAGCGTAGGCAAGCGATTCACAAACACTAATGATGCCGGCAGCAATCGCAATTTGGTTGCACATTTTTGTATGCTGCCCCGCACCAGCTTTTCCTTGATAAACAATATTTTTTCCCATTTTCTCAAAAATTTCAAAACATTCATCGAACGTCTCTTGATCTCCTCCGACCATAATCGATAGCGTTCCATTTTTTGCGCCGACATCTCCTCCTGAAACAGGTGCATCTAAAAAGGAAATGCCTTTTTCCTTTGATTTTTCGTATATTTTTTCGGCAAGCGATGGTTTTGTCGTTGTCATGTCAATACATATGGCTCCTGGATAGGCATTGGCTAAAATTCCATGTTCACTAAAATAAACTTCTTCAACATCTTTCGGGAAACCAACCATCGTGATAATAACATTCGCATCTTTTGCGAGATCTTTGATCGATTCTTTCCAAGCAGCACCTTGATTGATCAAATCTTCGGCCTTTTCTTTTGTCCGGGTATAAACCGTAAGCGGATAACCCGCTTCAAGCAAATGACGTGCCATGCTTTTTCCCATTACTCCAAGCCCAATAAAACCGATTGTTTTTTTTGACATATTGTTCACCCTTTCCCCATTTCAGTGTATACGGCTTAGTAATGAAACTGTTCTGCTATGAAACGCTTGCATTTCAGCTTTCAGTGCACACCCGATTAAATGGACTTTACTAAACCGCCGTCAATCAAAAAGGTTTGTCCAGTCATATATGTATTCAAGTCAGACAGAAGAAACAGCACATAGTTCGCAAATTCATTCGGTTCTCCGTAGCGATTGAGAGGAATCGCTTCCAAATATTTGTTCTTGATCTCTTCTTTCGGAATACCGAGCTTCGCTGCATTCCATTCTTCCAATTGATCAATCCGTTCTGTTGCAATTCTGCCGGGTGACGCCGTGTTAATTAAAATATTGTACTTTGCAAATTCTGTTGCTAACGTTTTCGTCAGCCCCACAATTCCTAAGCGAAACGTGTTGGATAAAATTAAACCCGGGATCGGCTCCTTCACGGAAGAAGAGGCAATATTTACGATTTTCCCTCCTCTTTGTTTCATATGCGGAAGAATCTCGCGAATGGTACGGATATAGCTGAGCAAGTTTAATTCAAAAGCATTTTGCCAATCTTCATCAGTCATTTGCTCAAATCCTCCTGCAGGGGGACCGCCAGCGTTGTTAACGAGTAAATCAATTTTGCCAAACTCTTTTATTGTCTGATTAACTAGCCTGCTAATTTCCTCTTTTGAAGTAATGTCTGTTTTAATAAAGGCTGCTTTTCCTTTTCCAAGCGCATTTAATTGATTTGCCACGTCTATTAGCTTTTCTTCATTTCGGCTTGTGATCATCACGTCGGCTCCTTCTTCCACAAGCCTTGTTGCAATCGCTTTACCTAATCCTTGACTTGATGCCAAAACAAGTGCTGTTTTACCTTTGAAACCGAAATCCATTGACATTCCATCCTTTCACCTTTTCTTTCATCTTATCATGATCTTATCAAAATGTGGGAACTTTCGTTTTACTCCCATTCTGAATTTTTAAGCGGCATAGAGCTTCTTTTGTTTGCTCAACACTGTCAAAGGCGGCTTGCGAAGGTGCGTTTAAGCTTGTCTTCTTTCACGCAGTAGTATGTCCAAAATTCAAATCTCAAAGGGAGCTTTAAACCCATGCTTTTTCTTGACATCAACTGTTATGATTTTCTTATCTGCCTGCTCATCTAGGTGAATTGCATTCAAATCAAAAATGAAGAAGGAGCTGTCCAGAAAGTCAAATCCCTATTGAAAACAAAAAATCATAAACACCGATATATCAACGTTTCTAAAACATTAATGGGGGCGTCAATAAGCCGTAAAAACGACTTATTAGACACCCCCTGCATATTTTTTATAACTTAAAGCGTTCTACTAAGCCTTTTAAGCGGTTGCTTTCTTCGCTTAACGATTCCGCTTTTTCCGCAACCATTGAGAATGCTTTGACTTGCTCGTTCGTTGTTGCACTGACTTCTTCCGCAGAGGCAGCTAGCTGCTGGGTTACTGCAGAAATATTTTCAATCGATTCGACGACTGTTTCTTTTTGCTCATTCATCCGATTGATCGCATTTAATGTTGATTTAATGGCATTAAGCAAATCTTCCATTTTAATTGCAATTTCATGAAACGCATTGCCTGTCACTTGAACAGCTTTGTTTTGTTCTTCATGAATTTTCTTAGAACGACTCATTGCATCGTAGGCATTTTTCGTTTCAATTTGGATTCCTTCAATCATATTTTTAATGTTTTCTGTCGCTTTTGCCGATTGTTCAGCAAGGTTTCTTACTTCCTCAGCGACAACTGCAAATCCTTTACCTGATTCACCTGCTCTTGCTGCTTCAATACTTGCATTTAAAGCGAGCAAGTTCGTCTGATCTGAAATTTTGGAAATGGTCGACACGATATCAGAAATTTTTTCAACTCGATCTACAAGATTTTGTAGTACGGATTGGACCATCTCAGATTCTTTGTCAGCCTCATTTGATTTTATTTGAAGCTCATTTAGCTTTTCTAAACCATTATAGCTGGCATTTTGTGATTCGTAAGATAAATTTTCGACATTTTTTACATCATTGTTTACTTGTTGAATACAATCTTCTAATTGTTTGATTTGTCCGTTTATAATTTCCGTACTGTTTGCCTGCTCACCTGAGCCTTTTGCAATTTCCTCAATTGCAACGGAAATTTCCTCACTTGACGCAGTAGCTTCTTCCGAAACCACGTTTAATGTTTGAGCAGATTGCTGCAGCTCCTTCACGGATCCGTCCAGATCGAGGAGAATTTGTCGGATGTTATCGGTCATCTTCGTAAAGCTATTAGCCAATTTCCCGATTTCATCTTTATTTTTCACTGTTAATGTTCCGGATAAATCCCCTTCAGCCATTTTGTCGGCGTTTTTAGCTAAAAGCAAAATCGGCTTTGAAATGCTTCTCGAAACAAAACTAGTGATGAAAAATGCCACAATCAATGCAGCAATAATAATGGAAACGTTAATGCTCCGGATTGTGCGGGCTGTTTGCTCCAGATTTGCATCCGAATAGACTACACCGATTTTCCAATTTAGTTCCGTGATCGTTTCAAAAATAATGGTTGAATCTTTTCCATTTTCTTTTATAGAAGCTATACCACGTTTTTGGTTTTTAATCGCTGCCATAAGACCGTTGTTTTTATATAAATTTTTTCCGGTCATTTTCGGATGAGCGATGGCAACTCCATTTCTATCAAGCAGGAATGTATACCCTCCAAAGCCAGCTTCCACTTGCTTAACAAATTCATTAAACGTTGTTAAATTAATATCAATTCCAATAACGCCAAGCAACACCCCATCCTTTGTAATGGCCTTTGAGGCGGTAACAACATATTCTCCTTTTTCCCCATCACGATAAGGCTCTGACCACGAAACAAAGTTTGGACTTGTTACAGCGCTTTTATACCAAGGTCGTGAATTGATTATCAAATCTTCCTTTAAGTTTAACTCAGGTTCTGCAGCAACAAGAGTCTTAGTGTTGGCTACATAGACAGACCGGACCAATTGATTAGCGCTTAAAAACGATTGAAACGTTTCCTTTACGGACTGTAAAGATTGATCGTCATTTTTTTCAAGCAGCTGTGCGATTTCCGGTTCATTGCTGAAAAGCAGCAAAATTCTTTCATATTCCTGCATCTGTAAAAGCAGGTTCTTTTTCGCTTGCTTAACAATCGATTGCCCCGTATGAAACGCATCTGATTTAATGTTCTTTTGAACAAAATAATCAGACGTGAAAAAAACAACCAAAAGTGAAAAAATTAACAATATGGTGATGAGCGCTGTCAATTTCCACTGAAGCTTTTTAAACATTTGTTCCATCTCCTACATAAATCTTTATTTAATAAAAATAATTAAGAAAACTTATACGTTTTCTAATGTATATATCGGCAATCTGATTTATCTTTTTACAAAATGAAACTAATTATCTTTTTCATATTTCCAATTGGCTTTGTTTTTGGGAGCGATCTTGCATAAAAAAAGCATAGGCTGCATGTGTTTCTTCTTAAAAAAAGATACCGCCGTAGCGGTGCCGGCTGTGAAAAAGAAAAAAAGTTTTAGCAAATTGGAGGAAAGTAACAAGAAGAGATTCGGATATCGAGGGCTTCAAATTTTTGCATTTGCAAACTTATCCTAATTTATATCGTGATACCCCGTCGTTTTAGTTGCTCAAACTACAAAAAGCTTTTTATGAACTGCAGCTGCTGTGTTTTGCTTTCTATCGTTTGCATCAAATTAGCTATACGCTCGCTGCAAATCATTTTTATATTTTGATGGACTTTATCGGGATAATAAAGCGGATGTAAAAATCAAAAAATGCTGATCTCAGCGTTTTTCATATTCCATTTTACTTAGAGCCGAAATTCTTTTATATTCACCTTCCGTAAATAAATCGGCTCTTGCATCAAAAAAAGAAGCCGATTCAGATTAAACTGATCGGCTCCTTATCTTTTATATTTGGAACGTTTTTTTAACAAAAGAAACGACTTCTTCCGTTGTTTGCATAGAAAGAACTTTTTCTTTAAAGCTTTCTGCTTCCTGTTTTGAAAGCTTTTTAATTTGTGAACGCGCAGGCAAAATAGATGTTGCGCTCATGGAAAATTCATCTAATCCAAGTCCAAGCAGAAGCGGTATAGCAATCGGGTCTCCTGCCATTTCTCCGCACATTCCAACCCATTTTCCTTCTTTATGAGCTGCATCGATCACAATGGAAATTAATCGGAGGATGGCCGGATTATACGGTTGATACAAATATGAAACCCGTTCATTCATCCGGTCTGCTGCCATTGTATATTGAATTAAATCATTTGTTCCAATGCTGAAGAAATCAACCACTTTGGCAAATTGATCCGCCATAACAGCAGTTGATGGAATTTCAACCATTATTCCAACTTCGATATCATCAGCTACTTCAATACCTGCTTGAACAAGTTTTTCTTTTTCTTCGAGCAGAATAGCTTTCGCTTGATGGAATTCATCGATTGTCGCAATCATTGGAAACATGATTTTTAAGTTTCCATATTTGCTTGCGCGAAGCAGCGCTTTAAGCTGTGTCCGAAAAATATCTTGCTTTTCTAAACAAAGGCGGATGGCGCGGAATCCAAGAAAAGGATTCAGCTCCTTTGGAAGATTCAAGTAAGGAAGCTCTTTGTCCCCGCCGATATCCAATGTACGGACAACAACAGGTTTTCCTTCCATTCTCTCAAGAACTGTTTTATATGCTTCAAATTGTTCTTCTTCTGTAGGCATTTGGTCTCGTCCCATGTATAAAAATTCCGTACGGTAGAGACCTATTCCTTCACCGCCGTTGTCAAGAACACCTTGTATGTCATTAGGCGTGCCAATATTAGCGGCAAGCTCGACACGATGTCCATCCTTCGACAACGTCGGCTCGTCTTTTAATTTAGCCCATTCCGCTTTTTACTCTTCATATTTTTCTCTTTTCTTTTCATATTCGGCAATACAATCTTCACTTGGATTTATGATTACTTGTCCTTCAATCCCATCAACAATGACTAAAGCACCGCTTTCAATTTTGGCGGTAGCTTCCTTTGTTCCGACAACAGCAGGGATTTCCATAGAACGAGCCATGATCGCAGAATGGGATGTTCTTCCTCCAATATCAGTTGTAAATGCTTTAACAAAATTTTTGTTTAATTGCGCAGTATCAGAGGGTGTTAAATCTTCTGCAACAATAATGACTTCTTCATTAATTAAACTTGGATTTGGGATTTGAACGCCTAATAAATGGGCTATAACCCTTTTCGTGACATCCCGAATATCCGCTGCTCGCTCGCGCATATACTCATTTTCCATCGCTTCGAACATCGCAATAAATTGATCAGCTGTTTCCCTCATTGCAAATTCAGCGTTTACAGCTTCGTTTTCGATTTTCTCTTTGACTGGATTTAACAGCTCAGGATCGTTCAACACGAGCAAATGCGCTTCAAAAATCGCTGCTTTATCCGCACCAAGCCTTTCTTCTGTGCTGTTTTTAATTACCTCGAGCTCTGCTTTGGCGCTTTCGACAGATTGTTCAAAACGCTCAATTTCTGCTCGAATATTTTGTATTTCTTTTTTTGATACGGTTAAATCCGGCTCTTCTAGACGGTATGCCTTCGCAATAGCGATACCGTTTGATGCTGCAATCCCAGATAGCTGTATCATTATTCGCCTAACCCTTCTTTTTTGATTGTCTCTTCAATCGCTTGAAGTGCATCATTTTCATCAGCACCTGATGCTGTAACTTTAATGGTTGCTCCTTTTGGAATACCTAATGACATAACTCCCATAATAGATTTTAAGTTTACTGTTTTTCCATTGTATTCCAAATTAATGTCGGCTTCAAATTTGCTTGCCGTTTGCACTAATATAGTCGCAGGTCTTGCGTGAATTCCTGTGTCAGCGGTAATGTTGAATGTTTTTTCAGCCATTTGCATCAAATCCTTTCTGCTATTTTCTTTAAAAATTTTATCAGTGCATGTCGAGTTGTGCAAGCTGATAATCAATTATTTGTGAAACCAGCCTTGTCCGATTTAAACAAGGCCGGTTTACTAACTGCTACCGAATGGCAATAATGTTTTCTTCGCCCTTGTTTACTTTGCCTACTTTTTTCAATTCAATTGCTTCATCTTCTTTTAAATTAGTGAAGACAATCGGCGTCATAATAGAAGGAGAATGATTTTTAACATATTCAAGATCCACTTCAAGAAGTTTGTCACCCAATTTTACAGTATCGCCTTCTGAAACGAAAATGTCAAATCCTTTTCCTTTCAATTTTACTGTATCAATACCAAAATGGATCAATATTTCATGGCCAGAATCAGACTGCAAGCTAATAGCATGTTTCGTTGGAAATACATTTAACACTTTACCGTTAACAGGAGAGACGACGATACCTTCTTCAGGTACAATAGCAATCCCATCTCCCATCATTTTTCCAGAGAATACTTGATCCGGTACTTCTGTAATCGGATGAAGAGTACCTGTCATAGGCGATGAAAATGTTAAGCTTTCGCTTTGTAATTCTTCCGGCATAACATTTTCCACTTGTTCTTTAACTTCCTGCTCTGGAGAATGAACTTTTTCTGCTCTTGGAGTTCTTCCATTCATGATGTCTTGTATTTGAGTTTTTAAATTGTCCGATTTAGGGCCAAAAATTGCCTGGATGTTGTTGCCCACTTCTAAAACACCTGAAGCGCCGAGCTTTTTCAAGCGTTCTTTATCAACTTTCTTTTGATCATGAACAGATACGCGCAGCCTTGTGATACATGCATCAAGGTGCTGAATATTTTCATTTCCGCCAAGCGCCTCTAAAATGTTATATGGAAGATCTCCGGCTTTTTCGCTCTCCTGCTCATCATCAGACGTTTCAACACTTGCATCTTCCCGTCCAGGAGTTTTCAGGTTGAATTTTCGGATGGCAAATCGGAAACCGAAATAGTAAATGACCGCAAATACAAGCCCAACTGGGATAACGAGCCACCAAGCTGTTCGATTCGGAAGGACGCCAAATAATATAAAGTCGATCACTCCGCCTGAAAAAGTCATTCCAATTTTAACATGTAAAATATGCATGACCATAAAGGATAGTCCTGCAAATATCGCATGAATCGCAAACAAAAGCGGTGCTACAAACAAAAAGCTGAATTCAATCGGTTCTGTAATTCCTGTTAAAAACGATGTTAACGCGGCAGAACCCATAATCCCTGCGACCACTTTTTTATTCTCGGGTTTGGCTTCGTGATAAATAGCGAGTGCTGCGGCAGGGAGACCGAACATCATAAACGGAAATTTACCTGTCATAAACGTTCCAGCTGTTAATTCCACACCGTCCTTGATTTGGGCAAAGAAAATGGCCTGATCGCCGCGAACAACGTGCCCTGCTTCGTTTACATAAGAACCAAATTCATACCAAAAAGGAGCATAGAAAATATGATGTAATCCAAACGGAATCAATGAACGTTCAATCACACCGAAAATAAAAGCGGCGAGCGTTTTGTTCGTCTCAAGTATTCCTTGAGAAAACTGGTTTAATGCCCCTTGGATCGGCGGCCAAATAAAGTACATCGCAATCCCTAATAGAACAGCGGACGCAGCTGTCACAATTGGAACAAACCGCTTTCCGGCAAAAAATCCTAAATATTGCGGAAGCTCAATTTTATAATATTTGTTGTACATATAAGCAGCTATGATACCTACTATGATCCCGCCAAACACACCTGTTTGCAAAGTCTCAATTCCGAGAACGTTTGCAAATGCTGGATCAGAACTAATATCTTTAGGCATTTGACCCAAACCTGTTAAAATACCGTTCATTGTAACATTCATAATTAAGTAGCCGATGACTGCTGCAATCCCTGCAACTCCATCGCCGTTTGCAAGACCGATCGCAACGCCGACTGCAAATAACAACGGCAGGTTGGAGAATACAATTTGCCCAGCTTGCTCCATGACGCTTGCGATAAGCACGATCCAGTCGTTCGTTAAAGCAGGAATTCTATCTGTTAAATCCGGATTTTGCATAGCATTACCAAATGCAAGCAAAATACCTGCTGCAGGAAGAAGCGCTACCGGCAGCATAAGCGCGCGTCCTATTTTTTGTAAAACACCGAAAATTGATTTAAACATAACATGACCTCCTTATAATTATCATTTGACAAATGCAGCAAGAATAATCGATGTATTAGAAAAAACAAAAAAGGCATGGTGAAACAAGGCGTCAACTGTACGAAAACAAATCCCTATACAGTACACCTTGCTCACTCATGCCTGATCGAATCAGTAACACGTGCGCAAAATTTATTCTTTTTTTGCTATTCGATATAAATGCATCGTTAAATAAACAGCTTCTGCTTCATCAATTTGTTTTTTCAATACTTGCTGCATCATTTTAATCATTTTCCATGCAACATTATAGCATAGAGGATATTTTTTTTTCAACAATAAAGCTAATTCTTCTGGTTCTTCCGTTTTTTCCTCTTTGAGAACCCTTTCAATTGTTGCCTGAAGATGCCTTACAAGCCGCAAATAATTAAAGCTTTCTTTATCAAGCTGGATGTTTAAGGAATCTTCTGCAACTTCGATTAACTGAGCAATAAGCTGAGAATGGCGGTTCACTTCAGAAATTGATTTATGCGTTATGGCGCTGTGAATGTGGAGAGCGATGAAACCGATCTCACCTTTGGGCAGCTTGATTTTCAGCTTATCTTCAATAATGGACACCACTTCACTAGCAATATTATATTCTTTCGGATAAAGCACTTCAGTCTCTGATAAAAAAGGGTTTTTGATGTCCATCCCCTGCTCGATCCTCTTAATTGCGAACGTAATATGGTCTGTTAAAGCTATATGAATATGTTCATTCAGAGGAAGTCCGACTTTCTTTGAAATGTGGGCAATACAGTCTGAAACAACTTCTATCATCTTCTCGTTTGTATAAGGAAGAAGTTTTTTATATTGTTCCTGTTCTTGTTCGTTTTTCAGCACAAATATCTTTTCAACTGTTTCGTTGGAAATCAGCTCCCCCCTTTTTTTTCCGAAACCGATTCCTTTTCCAATCAAGACGACTTCCTGAAAGGTGTCGTGGCCAGCTATTAATACATTATTATTCAACACCTTTTTTACTTTAAAGGACCCCATGTTTAAAAAGACGCTCCTTTACCAGAAATCTATATAATCGTACAAAAAAAGAACGGGGAGGTCAATGCATTTTGCACTCAGCAAAAGCAAGAAAAAATTTACAATCGAACACCTAAGACTGGGGGTGAGGCATCTAAAATGGAAATAGAAAATTTAGTTTTTTCATCTTTCTCGGCAGTTCATACTTTCCTTTCCAAAAATGAAGAGTCCGTTTTTTCAACTGTCGCCTTTTAAAGGTTCTATATGCACATGTACGTTCGTAATATTAAATTCTTCCGTCAGCCTTCTTTCCACTTCATCACAAATCGCATGGCTTTCAACGACATTTAAATTAGAATGAACTTTAATGACAACATCAACATATACGGTGCTTCCGACATATCTGGCTTTAATATCTTCAAGCGATTGAACCCCGGGTATATTGTTAATTGTTTCTTTATATTTGTCTAACTCCTTCTCTGAAAATCCGTCCGTTAAGGAATGAACCGCTTCTTTGAAGATATCCCAAGCAGTTTTGCAAATAAGCACTCCGATGATCATCGCAACAACTGTGTCCATCCATGCGATATGAAATTGCGCCGCCAAAATCCCTAGGAATGTTCCGACACTGACATATGCATCGGATCGATTGTCCATAGCTGCTGCCATGAGCGCTTGACTTTTTATTTTTTTCGCAAGTCTTACATTAAATAAATAAACGGAAAACATGACGATTGCTGAGCCGATAGCCGTCCATGCCGCGATCAAATCAGGTGATTCTGTTTTCGGGTTTATGATTGATTTTGCTCCTTCAGTAAGAACTTCAAAACCAACCATGACCATAATCAATGATGCAATTAAAGACGCAATGGTTTCTGCCCGAAAATGTCCATAGTGATGATCTTGGTCAGGAGGACGCTGCGATATTTTTAATCCGACTAAAACCGCGATCGAAGCAATTACATCAGTCCCGTTGTTCAGTCCGTCAGCCATTAAAGCTTCCGAATGAAAAAAATATCCGACCGCTATCTTTACAACGGTCAACAAAATATAGGCTGCAATGCTAATCCATGCTCCCCGTTCACCCTTTTTTAAATTTTGATAAACTTCCACCTTCCACTAACTCCATTCGTTTAGTCTGCCATTTATACTATCAAAAAAACATGTAAAGGTCTATACATACAGATTATTTCCTTGTTACAAAAGGTTTAATATCAAAAGGTTTTTCTGAAATCAAAGCGATCATTCCAATATGGAGATTAGTAAAACAAGGAAAAATATAAATTATTTCATTTTTTTTACATTACATTAAAAAAATATAGCAACCAAACTTTTTACAGTTTGATTGCTATCAATCGAGAGAGATTAATTTTCTTTTTGTGTCAAATAAACCGGGATCATTTGAATCGAATGGTTTAAGTCATCAAGCTTGCCTTCAATCCGGTGAAGCAAATAGAGCGTCACAACAATAGGAAAACCGACATCGCTGATAAACGACAGCCAATCGTGCAAACCAATCCCTCCCTTTATGGCATCTGAAATCCGGCCTGTTCCCGAACCGGAAACAGGCCGCTTCCGTCAGCTCATCGTATATTCTGTCACCGTTTGCTCAATAATTCTGGCTCCTTTTTTTGAAACGAGCGAACCCCCAGAAGAAGTAAAAACATTTGATTGAATGATTGTTTCCATAGCTTGACCAATTTGCTCTGCTGTTAATGAATCCTTAGGTTCATCAACATTAATTCTGACTGTCTTTCCTTCCGTATTGGCAAAAAGAAGATCGAGCGATTTAGACATTTTTTCACCCCCAGATTACTTATGCATTAATTTGATGCGTATCGTTTCGTTCCACTTTGGCAAGCGGCATTTTTTGAAGACTGGCAATTGCTTGGGCTGCTCTAAGCAAATCATCTGCACTAGCTGACGTTTTAATATTGCTGTAATTTTTATAGCGATACAGCGGCTTGCCGGAATGATCAAAACCTTCTTCAAAAACAAGACGCAATTGTGATTTGACCGGTTGAACCTCAGCCATTGCTCGCACCTCCTTTCACCTTCTTTATATAAAGAAATGAAAAAAAAGGGGCAGCAAATATGTAAAAAGGTGAAAAAAGAAATGAAAACGGAGCCCTGTCGCTGCAGACAACGGCTGTTGATGCCGTTTTGACCATTTCCAATAAACGGAATCTCTTTGGTTTCGTCAATATTTTATTTGGATAAAACTAAATGTTTGAGTAATGAATTTCATCAAAATTAAAAAAGCATTTACGAAGTGCTCTCTTTTATTATGAAAGTGGTCAAACCCCATTAAAAAAGGAGACTTCGTAAATGCAAAACTATTGTGTATCACAAAACGGAACGGATGAAAAAATAAAAGAGCGGTGTCCGCTCTTTTTAAATAGAAAGCTGTTTTGACAACGTATATAATTCTCCGATTGGTTCGCTCTTTTCTTTCAATATCTCTTCAATATCATGATCAACGATTTGGTTTTTCTGTATTCCGACTGCTCTTCCGCCTTTTCCTTCTAACAGAAGCTCAACTGCTCTCGCTCCCATTCTGGAAGCAAGAACTCTATCAAATCCAGTTGGAGAGCCGCCGCGCTGAATATGTCCTAATACCGATACTCGCGTCTCAATGCCGTATTTTTCCTTTAAAATATCGGCAAGTTTTGATGCGCTCATAACTCCTTCAGCTAACGCAATAATGGAATGTTTTTTCCCGCGTTCAACACCATGCTCCAACCGCTTGACAATATCATCTAAGTCAAACGATCTTTCAGGGATTAAGATCGTTTCAGCGCCTCCAGCTACTCCTGCCCAAAGCGCTATATCACCAGCATGCCGCCCCATCACTTCGATTATAAAAATCCGCTCATGGGATTGCGCTGTGTCCCTAATTTGGTCCATTGCCCTTACAACCGTATTTAGAGCTGTATCAAATCCGATCGTGAAATCTGTTCCTGGAATATCGTTATCGATCGTTCCAGGCAATCCAATGCAAGGGAAGCCTTTTTCCGTCAGCTTCAAAGCCCCTCGGTATGATCCGTCTCCGCCAATTACAACAAGACCTTCAATTTCAAATGATTTTAATTGTTGAATCGCAAGAAGCTGTCCTTCTTCTGTTTTAAATTGTTCAGAGCGCGACGATTGGAGAATCGTGCCGCCGCGGTGAATAATGTCCCCTACAGAGCCAAGCTCTAATTTTTTTATGTCACCGTTAATTAATCCTTGATATCCATGGTATACTCCATAAACTTCCAACCCATGAAATATCCCTTTTCTTACAACTGCACGTATTCCAGCATTCATCCCCGGAGAATCTCCGCCAGACGTTAATACAGCTATTCGTTTCATTCCATCACCTCATTATGCAGTTCAATAATTGCTGCCATCTCATGTTTTAATAAAATGTATTATATCAAAAAATTTTCCCGCTTAAATGATTTTCTCGTTATTCAGCTTTTCGAAATCCGGCTTCTTTTGCTTCCTCCTCTGTACAAAACATCATTTCTGGTTTTGTTATATAATAGTGCCTGCTGCCAGGCATATGGTATATTTTTTCACCTTTTGAATTAATGTTTCCTTTTATGTCGCAGCCCTCTTTTTTGTCGTCTTGTCCAATCTTATCATTAAATCCATCGTTTGTAACATAGTTTTCTATACTCCAGATTCCGATTTCTTTTTGCTGGGCTTTTTTTTGAACATCCAAAAAACGGTCTACATATTTTGTATTTGGCTGATGAACGTATGCGACGCGGGCTAGCCCGTTTTCAAGCAGCATTTCATTAAACATTTGTCCGTTTATATATAAATAAACAAGCAATCTTCCATACTTGTCACGTTCTCTAACGCCAAGCTCTAATTCAACTTTTTTGTCTGACAGCATTTCTTTTGCAAAATTGCTTGCTTCGATTGCAAATGGCTGCACAGGCTTCGTTGGGTGTACAGATTCAGGAGTATCGACAAGAAGAAGTCGGATTGTTTCTTTTTTATTGTTGACGATGACTTTCATCGTATCACCATCGACGACATCAATTACTTTGGCTTCCAACCGATTGTTTACGGCTGAATCATCTTTTTGCCAAAGCTCCCATCCGAAAAATAATGCAAGCAAACCAAAAAATAAAACAATCCATTTTCTCCACATGATGTTCTTCCTCTCTATTGTGTCCATTCAATGAAATATCATTTTAAGCGAAAAGAACATTCATATCAATAAGAAATGTGGAGGATTTTTCACCTTCAAAGTTATTTTAAATGTTGTTTACATTTTTCTCGGAATATTTTATAAATAAAACCATTCTAGTATAATAATAATGGTAAAGCAATCGGGGGAGTTAAGGAGTGTATTTTTTGTGACATTTATCAAAAGAAATATCGTCCCGATCCTCTGCTTGGCGGCATTTTCGTCACCCATAATCGGCATGATGTTAATTGATGTGTATTATTACAGTTCGGTAATCGGGTGGGTGGTTGGATTCATTTTTATTGTAGCTGCATACATAATTGTAACGAAACGACCCGATGACTCTGAACCAAATGACTTTTTAAAAGAAAATAAAAGGCGGATCATATAGCTTAATCCGCCTTGTTATTCTTCTTATTTATGATCTTAATAGCCGCAATCCATTTAAAATGACAAGTATGGTGCTTCCTTCGTGGCCAATGACTCCGAACGGCAAGTCAATGACTTGAAGGAAATTAGCACATATGAGAAGGGCGATGACCGATAGAGAAAAGGCAATATTTTGTTTCACAATTTTGTTCATTTTTTGCGACAATTCGATCGCTTTGATCAATTTCGTTAAATCGTTTTTCATTAATACAACATCTGCTGTTTCCAAAGCAACATCCGTTCCCTCCCCCATTGCTATACCGACAGATGCTGTTTTTAAAGCTGGTGCGTCATTGATACCGTCGCCGATCATCGCCGTTACGCCGAATTGTTTATTCAACTGCTTTATTCGGTCAACTTTGCTTTCAGGCAGACATTCACCGTGAAATTCATCAACGGATGCCTCTTTAGCAATGGCTTCAGCTGACGCTTTCGTATCGCCCGTCAGCATCACCGTATAGATGCCTTTGCTTTTCAATTCATCCATCAAATTTTTCATATCAGGTCTAAGTACATCTTTTAAAGCGATGCTTGCGGCAATTCCTTTTTCGTCTTTAACATAAACAACCGTTTTTCCTTGTTTGTATAATTTCTTGGAAACAGAGTTTTGAAATTGTTCAGCCTCTTCTTTTCCGACAAACGCAGCTTTCCCAACGAATATTTTCTGCCCGTTCCAAGAAGCAGAAACTCCAAACCCTGAATGTTCATCCACTGATACCCATTCATCTTTCAGTCCTTTTACATTTTCCTGAATATAAGCTGTAATAGCTTTGGCAAGAGGATGGGAGGATTGCCGCTCAATATTATAAACTGCTTGTAGCAGCTCTGTTTTTTCGATGTCTGGGCGTACGATTACGTCCGTGACGATCGGCTCGCCTTTTGTCAAAGTTCCCGTTTTATCAAACGCGACCGCCCGAATTTTATTAAGACGCTCTAAATGTACGCCCCCTTTAAACAAAATGCCGTTTCTTGCCCCGTTAGAAATAGCGGATAACGTCGCCGGCATGATCGAGGCGACGAGCGCGCACGGGGAAGCCACTACCATAAACACCATCGATCTGTAAAAAGCTTCCTGAAAGCTCCAGCCTAATAAAAATGGAGGAGCAAACATCAAAACAGCCACTGCAATAAGCACACCTTTTACATACGTTCCTTCAAATTTTTCAATAAATTGCTGGGACGGAGATTTTTCAGATTGGGCGTTTTGCACCAGTTCAATAATTTTTTGAAAAAGCGTTTCCGATGCTTTTTTCGTTACGCGAACGGTGATCGATCCATTTACGTTTACAGTCCCTGCATACACTTCACTTCCAGGCTCTTTCTCAACCGGGATGGATTCGCCCGTTATAGCTGATTCATCCACTGTCGTATGACCATTTATGAGCTGGCCATCCACCGGAATGCGGTCCCCGGGCTTCACAATGATCAAATCTCCAATCGATAAAGTGGAAACATGCACTTTTTCTTCCCGTCCATCTACTAAAAGCAGCGCTTCTTCAGGCTGCAATTCCATCAATGAAGAGATCTCCTTGTTTGTTTTGTTCATTGTATACGTTTCTAATGCGCCGCTTAGGGCAAAAATAAAAATTAAAATCGCTCCTTCAAGCCAATGGCCGATGATTGCCGAACCGATAGCAGCAAAAACCATCAGCAGCTCTACATTCAACTTGCCTTCGCGGATCGTTTCTTCAATTCCCTCTTTAGCTTTGGCAAATCCCCCTATAACGAATGCGAAAATAAATAAAATCGTTGATATGATGTTGAAATCATCTATGCTAAGCAGCCAAGCGAAAAAAATGAGAACACCTGACACAATGGCCGCAATCATTTCAACATGCTGTTTCAACCCTTGAAATAATTCCGTATTATGAAACATCTTTGCTTCCATTCTCACTTACAACCTCCTAACTGAGAATAAAATTCAGCTTCACTTCTATTGAATTCCATATGCTATTCTTGGCGACTAGTAAAAAACTATTAAAATATCAACATCTATATGTATATTATATATCAACAATTATTTTTTTCAAGTAATAATTATATTAATTTTAAATTAATAATTAATATTAATAATTATTATCATTCTCAATCACGGTTTTTTACAGATCAAAAACGCAGGTTGGAAAATCGGTCGATTCATATGTTAAGCATTAAAATTCTATTTTTTAAAAAAGGAAAAGCACAGAAGCTTCGCTGTGCTTTACAAATCGGTTAAACGTTTTAATTGTTCGGTTGTTACGGGACCAATGATTTTTTTAAACACCTGTCCTTGTTCATCGATTATAAAAGTAGTGGGAATGACCATAACCTTGTATAATTTCATGACTTCGCCTTTTTCATCAAAAAGCACAGGAAAATCAAATCCGCTCTTTGATAAAAAAGACTTTACTTCTTCTTTTCCCCCTTCTTCTGAAGTAATGTTAATTCCTAAAAATGCGACGTGCTCAGAATCCGCTTGTTCATAAAAACGTTGAAGCTCAGGCAATTCTTCCTTACATGGAGGGCACCACGTCGTCCAAAAATTGATCACGACCTTTTTCCCTTTAAAATCCGAAAGTTTTACCATCTTGCCGTCAGTTGTTGGCAAAACAAAATTGTTAGCGGGCACTTTCGAATTTTCTTTCGTTATTATTTCTTTCATGGTTGTTTTGCTCGGTGCATTTTCTTGTTTCAAATCGCTCTCTTGACTTCCTAAAAACACACATGATATAAGCAGAAAATGAAAAAGCAAGGCAGCTGTTTTTTTCAAAACGCTTCCCCCTTCATGAGAGCACTATTTTTTTCCATTCAATGATGGAAAAATGATGACTTTCGCTATTTCATACTTTATTGCTGCGATAGATCACAGTAGAGACAACCTGGAAAATCTTAATGAACACGTTTTTCCTTCAGCGACCAATAGCCAATGCCGATTTTTTGGCATATTGTCATATAATGCATTAACAATTGCAGCAATCCTCCTGCATTGAGCCCGATAATAACTCCTGACATTTGCCATTCTGGCTGCGATCCAAGCAAAAAGATGACGACAAACGAGATAAAATGCGCCCAAACCGTATGAAACAAAGCATCTTTTATTAAATTCAGACCGATCAAATACGCTTGCAGCGGAATGATCAAAAAGTGGGTAAAAAAGTACGGCCATAAAAGCTTTAAAAAAAGTGTTGCAGTAGTTCCGTTGACAAACAAACTTGTAAGCGGCTCAGCAAAAGCAAACATAATCACAATCGCAGGTATTCCGTAAAGCATTGTCATTCCGAGCGATTGCTGCAAAAGCTTCTTTAAAAGTTCCTGGTTTCCTTTAGCAAACGCTTCTGATACAGTTGGGATCAAAATCGTTAACAGTGCATGAGCGATAAACGCGGGAAAAAAGCCGATCGTCATCGCAACTCCGGAAAGCAGACCGAACTGTTCTGTCGCTCCAACCTCCGAAACACCTGCTGCCATTAATGCATATTTGATTAAAAACGGCTGAATCGCATGTGTCATAGAATGAAAAATGCGCAAAATTGTTGTCGGAACAGAGACACGAAATAAACTCCGCCGGATCAAAGCTGTTTTGGATGAAGCGAGCGTGTTTTTTTTTAGTTCTTGCGCCTGATAGACATAAACGGTAAGCAAATAAAGAACAATAACGGCTTCGCTTGTAATAAATGAGCTTAACCCTGCAATGACAGACATTTCAGGAGAAAATTCAAACAGGTTGAACAGCAAAATGAGCAGAATAAGCTGAACAAGCTTGCGAAATCCATTTGCAAATGCAATTTTCCCCATTTGCTGCGTGCCCATTAAATAGCCTCTAGCAATAGAGGAAAAAGAAATCATCGGAACAAGCAGTACAAATAAAACCGTAACGGAAGGATGATAGCTTTTTAGCGGCGGAAGAGCAGGAAACAGCAAAAAAACAATTAAGCTGAAGCAAATGCTGATCCACAAAGTTAGGCGAAAAGCATATTTCAACATTGGCCAATGGTACGGCTTTTCAGTTTCCGCCACATATTTTGAAATAGATATCGGCAATTCAAAGCTTGCTAACACGATAATGAAAAACATAATAGGCATGATCGACATATAGTGGCCGATGCCTTCTTCACCAAGTTCCCGCGTCAATACCATGTTAATCATAAAATCAAAGCATTCCCCTAGAAACGAAGCAACGATTAAAAGCAGAGCTCCCTTAAAAAAAGTTTTCATTTTTCCTCCCTCTTTTCTTATTTCATGCATATGAGACAAGTTCAAAAACATGACAGAGGATCGGAAGAGGGAGGAAAATTTTTAGTCAGCCTTTTTTATTTCTGTTTCTCGTTTCATTGGCCAAACGAAGCAATCAAATATTTAGAATTATTGCACCACACCAGTTTCAGTAATTTTTACATCCGCATGCACATCGACTTCCATCTTTGAATAAATATCCCTCCAATTTTTCAATTTTCTTAAACCTCTCGAATGGCTTAAAATTTCTTCCCCTAATCCAACCGGATCAATGTTTTTCTCTTTAAACATATCGATCATCTCCATACTGTTCTTCACAATTTCCTTTTCAAACGCTTTTTCAGCTTTTTTTAAGATTTCCGGACGAACAGTCCCTTCCGAATATTCGCGTAGATACCCTTCAATTTCCAGCTCTATCGTTAAATGGAACGGATTTTTTTCATCGATGTTCGCTCTTCTTTTCGAACGGATGCTTTCTATAGATGCTTTATTTCCATCATCCATTGTGATCGTATGAATTCCTTTAACATATCGATCGGAAAGAAGCTTAAAATAAAAAAGCTGATCATTTTCGATTTCGCCAACCATTTTGTCCTTTTGAAACAAGGCAAGTCCAGTTATTTTGACATGGTCGTTTTTCTTTTCTAATAAAGGTAAAGAAGGGTCTTTTCCTTTCATGCGAAAGTTGCGCAAATATGTGTGTAAATTGATAATCGGCAAATTTTCCCGGTGCATATTATGCTCCACTAAATTACGAAAGTACGTGGCAGTCCCCTGTTGTCCATATTTTCCTTCCAGCAAATTTTTCGCTTCACCTTTGCAGACCGCTAAAATAACCTTTGAACCGACGCTTGCATCTCGTTCAAGCGAGTCGACATATTTTTCAATTCCCTGTTTTGCTACGTCTTCACTGTAAAGAGCAAATTGCAATTTTCCATAAACTAGAGGGGCTGGCGACTCCTTTTGCAAATCGGAAATCAGATCCCTGCTTAAATCTGATTCGACCGTCATCACCTTGCTGTCGACCGGCTGCTCCTTTTTATATTCAGGAGCAACAATGGTTCCTTTAATTTTATTGCCTTCGCCGACATCGTATCCAATAACCATCACTAAATTGACATCATCAATAATTTCTTTATCCAGACATCCATAAAGCATCAGCATGAACAACATAATGAAGGAGAGAATTTTCCACATGTTTATGTTCTCCTTTTCCATAAATCCCGTACAAACGTAATGAGGTATAAAACCGGAATATAGCAAAATACAATACCAAGAGCATACATATTGATGATCTTATTTAATAATTGAATATCTTCTTTATCAACAATGACATTGACTATAAAAAACATGACGACCAGAACAGAAATGATTACCTTCTTTTCTGTTATTCCAAAAATTTCTGTTATACCTCTTTTGGCGCTCCACAACATGACGCAAATATTCGGCAAGATGACGAGAGACCAAGAAGCAATGCCGATATATTCGAATCTTTCAACAAAAGGAAGTTCAACAATTTTCCACATCGCTAGCGTCGCCCATTTATTGCGCAATATTTCTTCTTCCGCAGAATAATAAACGATCGAAACAATCATGATGATGATATATGAACAGGTTGTAAATAAATTTCCAATATGAGCCCATTTTTGGGATTTGTCAATATTTTTGACAAAGGGGTAATACAAAAAAAGAGTTTCAAAACCAATAACAGTTATGACCATCTGCATCGTTCCCATGAAAATTTCCTGAGGTGAATGATCCATAATTGGCAAGAGGTGCTGAAGATCTGCAAAACGAGTCGGGAAAATTAAAAATGTAAGAAAAATCCAAAGCGGCAGAACCACTCCAAAAAAAGCAAATCCGGTTACTACCCGAAATCCACCGTTAAAAATGTAATAAAGCAATCCCATAAAAATCGCAGTATAAATCCAAATATTTAAATCTTCAAACATCCACACCTTCAAAATTTCAATATATCCTATTAATATGGCGCAGCTTCCAAGAAAAAAATAGATGATCCAAACAATGTTCAATCCATTGCCGACCCATTTTCCAAACAAATCGTGCTGCAGTGTCATTAAGCTTCCGCTTGAACGTTTCAAAATTTGATAGATCATCCAAATGTACAGATGAACAATAAGACCGATCAAAATAACTGAAATCCATGAATCATGTCCCGCATACTTGACGACATTTTTTTGAAAACCTAATACACCGATGCCGAATTGAGTGCTGTGCACTAAATAAAAAACGAGCGGTGCGGAAACTTTATGACGTTCTGCTATTTGCGCCAAGTTGGATTCCTCCTCTTCCGCTGTTATTCATCAATATCTTTATTTTCCCTCGATTTCTCTTCATCCATTCGCTTCGGCTGCTCCGTCCGCAGCTGTTTCGGACGTTCATTCATCATTGAAAACGGCATACGCAGGAATGCATCCTTTAAATCGGTAATTCTCGGAGGATAGATTGGCTCCAAAAAAGGACGTCCGAGAGAAGTTAATCGTAAAAGATGGGTCGCTAAAAAACAAAAGCATAAAACGATTCCTAAAAGACCGTACATTTCGGCAAACATGAGAAAAGGAAAACGCAAAAGCCTGATCGTATTGCCCATTTTATAGACAGGTGTTGTAAATGATGCTAATGCAGCAAGCGCTACAATGATGAGCAAAATATTGCTTGTTAAACCTGCTTCCACACTAGCTGTTCCGATTACAATCCCCCCGACGATGCCGATCGTTTGTCCAACCTTTGTCGGCAGCCGGGCGCCCGCCTCACGCAGCAATTCGATCGTTCCTTCCAAAAACAGCGCCTCTAAAAAAGGCGGAACTGGGACCTCCCTTCTGGATGTGACAAAATTGTTTAGTAAATCAGTTGGAATTAATTCATAATGATAATTTAAAACAGCTACATAAATCGGTGTTGCCAATATGGAAAAGGAGACAGCAAACAGGCGGATAATACGGAAAAAGGAAGACAAAATCCAATTTAAAAAATAATCTTCAAACGATGCGAAAAATTCGACAAGAGTTGTCGGACCGATTAATACATGGGGAGAGCCGTCCACAATGACCGCTATTTTCCCTTCCGCCAAAATGGAAACTACACGGTCCGGTCTTTCCGTATCCAACAGCTGAGGAAAGGGAGAATTATGATTGTCAGAGATCATTTCCGTAATGTACGAACTATCATTCACTTGATCAATTTGGATATTAGAAATTCTTTGCCAAACCGTAAATACATTTTCCTCATCCGCTATGCCTTCTATATAGATGATCGCTAATCTCGTTTGCGTCAGCCTGCCAATTTTTAAAGTCCGTATGCGCAGCTCTTCAATCGGCAATCGTTTTCGAATTAAATTAATATTGGATTCAATGGACTCAACAAACGCCTCTTTCGGACCGATGACCGTAAATTCCACTTCCGGGAGTGTAACTTCTCTAGCTTTGTTTAATTTTGCATTAACGAGCAAGCACGGAGATCCATATTCGCTTAGCGAAATCATAACAAAGCCTTCCAACAGCTTTTCCTTCATTAAATCCGTATCAATGGTTAAAAAAATATCTTTGACCGGTAAAATGTTTTTTAGTTCTTCTAATGACTGCCAATATTTTGAGTGAATCGGCTTTAAAATGTTTTCATTTAATATATTTACATCCACTAACGTTTCAAAATATGAAATCCAATATTTGATATGGCTTGTATTGACGTCATATTGAATAAAATCAGTAGAACTGCGGAAGACAGCAAACAATTTTTCAATTGAATCTTTTCTTTTCCAATTTTGCTTATACATTCGGCTCATTCATCCCACCTCTTTCCATTATTTTTTCAAGCCATCTTTTTATTTATTCAATTAAATTTCTTCTATAGAAATAATGAGAAAAATGGTGAAAACGGAGGAGGCTGAAACGAAATAATTGCATTTTCCTATATAGAAAATTGAATTTCCCAGACAATTGGACGCGTATCATCTTAATCATGATGATTCGCTCAAATGATTTACACCGTTTACGATTGTATTACCGCGGAAAAAAAAGAGCGCGCTCTTTGAAAGGATGCGCACACGTGGAAAAGAATCAATCATTTGAAGAGATGCTAACTGCTTTTCGCCCTTTAATTTTTCACATTATGAAAACTTTAAATATTTATACAGACCAAGACGAGTTTTTTCAAATAGCAGCGATCGCCCTCTGGAAAGCAAGCATCAATTATGACGAACAGAAAGGACGGTTTGCCACTTATGCTTATGCAACGATAAAAGGCTCGCTCATGACAGAATTAAGGAAAAAACAAACATATAAAGAAAGGCATGTTCTTCATGCGAATGACATAATAGCTGCTAAATTGGAATTTTTTCCATATACAGACATTGAAGCAAGAGATTTATATGAACGGATTGCCCCCGCTTTATCAGATGCTCAACGAATTTGGTTTACCATGTATTTTTTTGAAGGAAAAACTCAGAAGGAAATTGCAGAGGAGCTAAATGTCACAGTCAACAAAGTAAAAAATTGGAGAAAAGGAGCATTAAAAAAATTGAAGAAATATGCCGTAAAGGCACGGGAAGAACAGTGAACAGTCTTTAATAGCAGTTTTTAAGAGGAAGATGTGCCAAAAATTAAGAAGCTGACATCGGTCAGCTTCTTGGATCTTTTGTATATCGGTAAACAATGCTGCCACCGCGTTTTGCTGTTCCATGAAAATGTTTAAAATCTTCCCTTTCGATCAGCACTTTGCGAAACGCCATAAAATCTTCCTTTGATACACAATATTCTTCCAGTTCTCCATCACGAAGCTTGTTTAAAATGTCTTGTATCTCTTGATTTGTCAACTCGACCATCTCCTTTTCTATGAAAAACAGTCTACCGAGCAATGGAAACTTTTCACCTATTTTTTTGCGATTGTCCAAAAAAACTTTACAATTCTAAAGAAATCATGCAAAATATTTGAAAATCCATAAAAAAGGAGAGAACAAATGAAAATTGCTGAAGTTGGAGATGTTATTGAATTTAAAGACGGTCTCAAAGGAATTGTCGAAAAAGTAAATGAAAACTCCGTCATCGTCGATCTTACGTACATGGAAAACTTTCGGGAAATGGATCTGGAACAAAAAACAGTAGTTAATCATAAAAACTATAAAATTGTCGGAAAGTAAAACGGAGAATTGAATGCTCCGTTTTACTTTTTCTTATATCAAAGAGTTTAGTGCCATTTCAAGAATTTTTTACAATTAACGCAAGTTTCGGCAGGTTCTTTTATCAAAAAAACGCCTCAAGCGACTTGCTTTATCGGTTGTCCACTTTTTCCGGGTACAAATCATGGTTCATCATACGATACTCCGCCATTTTCTCGTATTTTGTTCCAGGACGTCCCCAATTGACATAAGGATCAATAGAAATACCGCCGCGCGGCGTAAATTTTCCCCATACTTCGATGTAGCGGGGCTCCATGATCTTGATTAAATCATTCATGATAATATTAACACAGTCCTCATGGAAATCGCCGTGGTTGCGGAAGCTGAACAAATAAAGCTTCAGCGACTTGCTTTCCACACATTTTTTGTCTGGAATATAGCTGATATAAATGGTCGCGAAGTCCGGTTGTCCGGTGATTGGCCTCTGTTTTTCACAAACAGGTGGACTATATCATATTCTTATTCAACTGCGATATTGAATAAGAACCCTTGCGCTTCCACCAAGATAATATATGCTGTCATCTTGGTGTACTCTACTCTCTTCCTCCAACACTACTCTTACTCGCTTCATGCTGGAGTGATTTCGATAGTCTCTGCACCTTCCTCAAATTTAAGAAGAAGATTCCCTTAAATTTGAGGCTTGGCTCAGGGTTGGAAAGATAATGGGAATAAGAGACAAGAACATGTTTTTCTTTTATTCGATTACAATTGCCATTTCCGCTTTTTACTCCATTATCCTCTTCCCCTGAATTCACAAGGTTTATCCGACAGTGTCGCCACTGAAGTGTGCCCTTATTGACACAAGCTGGTAAACTCCGGACAATTGAACTTCACGAAATAATCGCGGTCTGGATGTTTATTATCGAATACTTCCAACACTTCTGGGCTGTATTCAAATAAATATTTTGTATTTTTGTTGCCTAACAGCGTCAGATCTTTCAATTCATCATCTTTTCTTCCAGCCATCTTTTTTCATCCTTTCCTATTAATTTACACTCCGCGCTTGTTTCCCCAAACAAGTGCATGAAGCTGCGGCAAAACTCGAGCATCGTTCATTTCTTTTGATAGAACAGTCAATTCGATCAGCCATTCTAATTTTTCTAAAAGCTGATTTCTCAGGAGGTGATCATTTTGTTCGTTTACTTGATCATTTCCAGGCTGCAAATAAAATGAAATATTTGGATAGCGAAGGTGGACGTTTTTCGCGTAATCAAAATCTTCCTCATTAAAAACAACAACTTTTAGACTAACATTGTCTTTCCGTCCGCCATCGATCAGCCGCTTCATAATGTCATCAAGCACAGTAAAGTTCGTTTTCATCCCTGAACTAGGAGGCTTGGGAGAAAGAGTTAAATCATCGATTAGTAAAAACCAATCTTGATAACGGCTTCCCTGTGTCTCCAGTGCAGTGCGAAATCCTTGCTCCCTTAAAAGGATAATCAATTCATCCAATCCTCTAATCAATGCCGGATTTCCGCCCGAAATGGTGACGTGATTGAAGCGATCGCCGCCAAGCTCAATAAGATCGTCCAAAATTTCCGCTGCTGTCATTTGTTTAATTTCATCTTTTGCTGAACCGTTCCACGTAAAAGCTGAATCACACCAGCTGCATGAATAGTCGCAACCGGCCGTTCGGACAAACATTGTTTTTTGTCCGATCACCATTCCTTCCCCTTGAATGGTCGGTCCAAAAATCTCGATGACCGGTATTTTTTTCATTATTTCATCTCCCTTTTCGGACGGTACACAACATAGCTTGTCGGCGTTTCTCTGACAAACACCTGCAAGCATTTCGGTTTATTCGGGAGTACATTTAAATGATCCTGGACAATTTCCCAAATTTTCCGCGCAACCACTTCTGTCGTTGGAAAGTCTTCGCTGTTTTGACCATTGAATACATCCGTATGGTCATTGAGCAGCGTATGGTCAAATCGATCATGAACCCATTTTTTTAAATGCTGAAAATTCACAAGGAATCCTGAATCATCAAGCTGATCACCGCAAATAGTGAGATTGACGAAATACGTGTGGCCATGTACACGGGCGCATTTCCCCGCTTTTTCATGCGGGATGTAGTGTGCAGCAGATATTTGCATATCTTTATTCAGCTCATAACTATAATTATGAAAAACTTGCGGATAAAATTGATGAAGCATCACGTATTAGCTCCTTTTTCAGCCAAATATTGTTCCAATCCCCTTTTTCTCAATAAGCAAGCAGGGCATTCGCCGCATCCGTCGCCAATAATGCCGTTATAGCACGTCAACGTTTTTTCGCGAATGATATCGAACACCCCTAACTCATCGGCAAACTTCCACGTTTCCGCTTTATTGATCCACATAAGCGGCGTGTGAATCACAAAATCCTCTTCCATCGCTAAATTAATCGTTACATTGCAGGATTTTACGAACACGTCCCGGCAGTCAGGATAGCCGCTGAAATCCGTTTCACATACACCTGTCACAATATGTTTCGCTCCCAGTTGTTTCGCCAAAATGGCGGCAAATGTCAAAAAAACTAAATTCCTCCCCGGAACAAAAGTGTTGGGAAGCTCTCCTTCCTTTTGTTCAATTTCCATATTTGAACGCGTTAATGCATTCGGCGCCATTTGATTTAATAAGGACATGTCCAGCACATAATGAGGTATGCCGGCTTCGTTCGCAATGTTTTTCGCTGCTTCAATTTCCTGTGCATGCCGCTGATTATAATGAAACGTGACAGCGGTCACCTCATCAAATTGTTTCTTCGCCCAAAACAAACAAGTTGTACTGTCTTGTCCTCCGCTAAACACAACGACCGCTTTCTTATTATCCATTTGAAAACGCTCCTTTCTGAAAAAAGAAAGCCATTCACACTGCCTAGCTTAAACAGAAACTGATGCTTCTTTTTCTGCTACAGAGGCGGAAGCAAGCTGTTCAGAAGCCTTTCGAAATCATCATAAATCTATTCAACTTCTAAACCTTTCGCAAACATTGAAAAAACTATATCCCAAGGATATAGTTTTCCTTAGTTTTTTATAGAGGGTGTGCTAGAACCTCTCCCGTTCTTTCGAAACGGATTTTTATTCAAGTTGTATCTTATTATATCATACAGAATTGGTTATGCAAACGGCATGCTCCGACTGGAGTCACTCAAGACTTTGTGGGCAACTTTTTTAATCGCTATTTTTTGATAGCGAAATCACTTTTTTCAGGGTACCCTCTTGGTAAAAAAATCTCCTTTTTCAAAAAACAGAATTGAGCCGAGCGTTTGTGGGCAATTTTTTATCCTCTAAATGTAGTCCATGATCATTCTACCAGGAGCAGCCGCACTTTCTTATATTACTGCCACACTTTCCCTTTCATTTAATGAGCAATCAGAGTTCTCATTAAATGAAGGCGCTAATTTTTACCTACAATAATTTTACTTTTACCTCCGCATCATGCCTTTTCCAAGCCTCTGTAGCGTGAGGTCGTTAATTCCTGAATATACTCTTTTAGTTCCGGCATTTCTTTTTTTCTAGCTAATTGAATGGCAAGGTCAATATCATATGGAACACGTATGTGCTGAATCGAAAAAGGAGCCCTTTTCTCCGAGTTGAACGTGCCTTCCAAAATGCAGTAGGATGCTTCGGGCAGGTCCAGCGGATTACCGACACTGCCTGCATTAAAAAGCGTTTTACCGGATAAATGCTGTATAAAGGCATTATGAACATCACCGTATCCGACAACATCCGGCTCCTTCGTTCCCAAACCGGTTTCAACGCTGTTTTCAAACATGGACAATCTTTTTTCAATCGAATCCCAAGGCTGTACTCTTATCCAGACGCTGAAAGGGGATGCATGAAAAAGCCGCAGCCGGCGGCCGCTCATATAAAAATCAATGGAAAACGGGAGGCTACGCAAATATTCTATGTCTTCTTGCGACAACTGATTTTGATGCCAGCGAACGACATCGTTTACATCTTCCCTTGTAATCAGCTCGTCCCAGTTTCCTTTTAAAACAAAATCGCAGGAGCTGCGGACGATATCGATCGCTTCTTTTGATTCAGGTCCTTTTCCGACAAGATCTCCTAAACAAAAAATTCGATCTACATTTCGCAAGCTTATATCTTTCAATACAGACGACAACGCCGGAATATTCCCATGTATATCAGAAATGACCGCGATTTTATCCAAATAAACTCCTCCTTCATTTCCCTACTATTTTATCATGATTTGTTATCGTCTGGAATTTTTTTGAACATTAATAATATGAAAAAGGCAATGCTCATATACCCGAACAGCGGATAAAGCGTGGAAATGAGCTTTCCGTATCCTATCAGGCTGACTAAATAACATAATAATAGGATGAAAATGACACCAGCGATTTTTGCCAAAGGCTTTTCCGATGATAATTGCCGTTCCAAACCATACAGATTGCCGATCAACGATGAAAATATTTCTCCAAAAATAACAAGGATGTATATGTAATAAAAGCCTGAAAACAGCTGCTTGACAATTTCAGCCATTGGGATTTCAAAAAGCCCGGCGTCCGGCAAATGCAGAAGGGAGAAATAGCTGGAAAATAAAATGAAGCTTAATCCGAGACCGCCTACAACTCCGCCCAATTTAATGGCGCTTTCATCCTTTATTGCGTTTGCGAGCGGAACAAGTACAGCCTGAGCAAGAGAGAGATTAAAAGAAACATATAAAAAGCTTGATTTGACTGGTTGAAACACTCCATCCAACGATAAATCGATAAAATCACCCCTTATGATGGCTTCAATGGAGATGATCAGGCTAAACAAAATAAAAAGCGGAACAACCAATAGATTGACGGAAGACAGCCCTTTGACTCCAAACGAAATCACAGCAATGGAAAGCACAATCGTTAAAAAAATTCCAAATTGCTTTGAAAGCGACAGTTGCTCTTCAAAAATCGCCCCCGCCCCCGACAGCATGACCGATGTGATGCCAATCAGCATCATAAACATCAAGCCGTTGACTACATAAGCTGACAACGTCCCAAACAAAAATTGGTTCAACTGCAAATACGAAGATGCATTAATGCGTCTTCCGATCAACATCATTTTCGTTCCCAGCCAAACAAATAAAACGGCAGAACAAATAATTCCAACAATTCCTCCAGCGCCGTATTTTGAAAAAAACTCAACGATCTCTTTTCCCGTTGCAAACCCTGCACCGATGACAGTGCCGATATAGACAGAAGCTATTTGAAGTGCCAATACCCATTTATTGCTCATGTTTCACCCACCTTACTTTATCAACAATATATGGACAAGAAGGGAAAAAAAGACGAAAAAAATTTGTAAAAAAGACTTGAAAGTCAAAAAAGGTCAAAGTATAATAAAGTCAGAAAAGGTCAAACAGTGAATCTAACTATTGAATGATTGAGATTGTTTCTTTGATTCCAAAAAGTCAAAGAAAGTCGAAGAAGTTTCTTCTTTTGGTCAAAGTTAATCAAAGTCAAAAAGGAGGAATGTTATATGTTGTGTGAAAATTGCCAAGCAAGAAAAGCCAATGTTTTATTAAATGTACAAATCAATCACAACAAACAAGAAATGCGTCTCTGTCAAGAATGCTATCAACAATATAAACAAAAAATCCCAAGTGGTTTTTACGGATTCAGCGGTTTCGATGAATTATTTCAATCATTTATGCCAAACTCTTTTGAGAGCTTTGACCAAGCTGTTCAAGCACAACCGAAATCAGGGGGCGGAAAACAGAACGGCTTCCTCGATCAATTCGGCCGAAATTTAACGGATGCTGCAAAAGCTGGGTTGATTGATCCTGTCATCGGCCGCGATGATGAGGTAAGACGAGTGATTGAAATTTTAAATCGACGCAACAAAAATAACCCGGTTTTAATCGGAGAACCAGGCGTAGGGAAAACAGCTATTGTGGAAGGACTAGCCTTAAAAATTTCTCAAGGAGACGTTCCGCAAAAATTAAAAAATAAAGAAGTTTATTTGCTGGATGTTTCATCACTTGTCGCCAACACGGGAATTCGCGGACAATTTGAACAGCGGATGAAGCAGCTAATTCAAGAATTGCAAGCCCGAAAAAACATCATCCTGTTTATCGATGAAATTCATCTTTTAGTCGGCGCCGGTTCTGCGGAAGGTTCTATGGATGCCGGCAACATATTAAAGCCAGCGCTCGCCCGCGGTGAGCTTCAAGTTGTCGGAGCAACAACTCTAAAAGAATACCGGCAAATCGAAAAAGATGCAGCCCTTGAACGACGCTTCCAGCCGGTTATTGTGAAAGAACCTTCCATTGAAGAAGCGATCAGCATTTTAAAAGGAATTCAAGAAAAATATGAACAATACCATCAAGTCAAATATTCAGAAGATGCGATTAAAGCTTGCGTCACACTATCTCATCGATATATTCAAGACCGCTTTTTGCCTGACAAAGCCATCGATTTAATGGATGAAGCTGGTTCAAGATTAAACTTAAAAGCCGAGCCGGCTAATGAAGCAGACATCCACGAGCGGCTTAAACAAATTGCCCATGAAAAAGAAAAAGCGCTAAAGGAAGAACGATACGAACTTGCAGCTAAGCTTCGCGACGAAGAAGCTGCCCTTGAAAAGCAGCTTGAACAAGGAAAGGACAAACAGCAAGCAATCGTTCAAGTAGAAGACATTCAAAAAATCATCGAAGAAAAAACCGGCATACCAGTCGGCAAGCTGCAAGAGGATGAGCAAGCAAAAATGAAACATTTAGAAGAAAACTTGGCGAAAAAAATTATCGGCCAAGAGGATGCTGTCCGGAAAGTGGCAAAAGCCATTCGCCGCAGCCGCGCTGGATTGAAAGCAAAAAACCGACCAATCGGATCCTTCCTGTTCGTCGGCCCGACTGGCGTTGGAAAAACGGAATTGTCGAAAACATTAGCTTTGGAGCTGTTCGGTTCAAAAGATGCCATGATTCGCTTGGATATGAGTGAATATATGGAAAAACATTCTGTTTCAAAATTAATCGGCTCGCCTCCAGGCTATGTCGGACATGAAGAAGCAGGACAATTAACGGAAAAGGTTCGTCGCAACCCTTACTGCATTATCCTGCTGGATGAAATTGAAAAAGCTCATCCAGATGTACAGCACATTTTCTTGCAAATATTAGAAGACGGACGCTTGACAGACAGCCAAGGCCGCACCGTCAGCTTCAAAGATACGGTCATTATTATGACCTCTAACGCTGGAGCAGGTGCAAAACAAGTTCACGTCGGTTTTAACAGCACGGTGGAAAAAGAATCAAGCATCCTTGAATCTCTCGGTTCATTCTTTAAGCCTGAATTTTTAAACCGTTTCGATGCCATTATCGAATTTAAACCGCTTGATAAAGAAGATTATTTGAAAATAGTTGATTTGATGCTTGAAGAAGTTCGGAACACGTTGAAAGAACAAAACATTTCATTGGACGTAACAGAAAAAGCAAAAGAAAAATTGGTAGAAATCGGCTATCATCCATCGTTCGGCGCTCGTCCGCTTCGCCGCGTCATTCAAGAACATATTGAAGACAAAATTGCAGACATCCTGTTAGACGGTGAAGTGCACAATCATTTAATCGCCGACGTAGAAAATGAAGAAATTGTTATTCGTTCATAACAGCTGCCCTAACAGTCCATTAGGGCAGTTTTTTTATTTGGGAGCAGCATCGCAAAAATCGATTCGATGAAGGTGTCGTTTATTTTTTTTATCAAATATAAAATTTTCGTCTTTCTTTGTCGATATAATAATTGAATATAGAAAGAAGAAGGATTTGATGAACATGGACAAAACATCAATTATCGGCATTTTTTTAGGAATTATGGCAATTATTGTCGGCATGGTTTTAAAAGGTGTCAGTCTTTCCGTCTTAATCAATCCGGCAGCTATCGTCATTATTATCATCGGAACGATTGCTGCGGTCGTTATTGCCTTTCCGACAAATGAAATTAAAAGAGTACCGAAATTATTCCGCGTCTTATTTAAAGACACACAAACTTATACGATTCAAGAGTTGATTGTCCTTTTCTCTGAATGGGCGCAAATCGCAAGGAAAGAAGGATTGTTGGCGCTGGAAGCTAAGCTTCAGGAAATAGATGACCCATTTTTAAAGACCGGTTTAAGCATGGCTGTGGACGGTCAGTCTGCCGAGTTCATCCGAGATGTTATGACAGAAGAAATCAATGCAATGGAAGAGCGGCATGAAGCAGGCGCCGCCATTTTTTCTCAGGCCGGCACGTATGCTCCGACTCTTGGCGTATTAGGAGCTGTATTAGGTTTGATTGCCGCACTAGCCAATTTGGAAAATATTGAGGAGCTCGGACATTCGATCAGCGCCGCGTTCGTTGCTACTTTGCTCGGAATTTTTACAGGATATGTTTTATGGCACCCATTTGCGAACAAACTGAAACGGAAATCTCAGCAGGAGGTGCTCGTCCGCCAGGTGATGATCGAAGGCATTCTTTCCATTTTAGAAGGACAGGCACCGCGGACGATTCAGCAAAAATTGGCATTTTATCTTCCTGAAAAAGAGCGGGCAAAGATTTCTGATGAAGGAAGTGTTGCGTCCGATGCGTAGTAGAAAAAAAAACCGCAATGACCATCATACAGATGAAAGCTGGCTTATTCCCTATGCCGATATTTTAACCCTTTTGCTTGCGCTCTTTATCGTCCTATTTGCTCTCAGTTCGATAGATGCCCAAAAATTTGAGCGTTTAGCAAGAGCTTTCAATTCCAATTTTGACGGAGGCATAAGCGTTTTAGAATATCCGAGCCCTCTACCACAACAAGAAATGGAAAACATCGAAGAAAACAAACAAAATGGAAAAGTGCAAAATGAGCCTCATGACAATGATGAATCGGGAAACAGCGATCAAGAGGAATTAGCGGAAGTTCAAAATCGGTTTAATCAATACATTGAAGAAAACAACTTGAAAAACAATATTAAAACATCACTAAACGAAGAGGGTTTGTTAATCACGATTCGGGACGATATATTGTTTGATTCAGGCAGCGCCAAAGTGAGAAAAAAAGATGAAATTTTGGCTACTGACATTGCCAAAATGCTCGCCATGGGCAGTGCCCGCAACGTGGTTATCAGCGGACATACAGACAATGTACCGATTCATAATTCAAACTTTGATTCAAACTGGCATTTAAGTGTTATGAGAGCCGTAAATGTGATGAAAATTATTTTAGAAAACAAAAATCTCGACCCAAGCAAGTTCAGTGCGAAAGGATACGGCGAATACAAACCCGTTGCTTCCAATGATACAGCAGAAGGAAGACAAAAAAACAGACGGGTGGAAATTCTAATTCTTCCAAACAATAAAAAAGCGGAGCCGAATTAAGCCGGTTCCGCTTTCATTTTTCTTTCGCATGGTACCCTACTTTTTTTAATAGATTAATCGCTGTTTCCTTCTCATCTTCTGTCAAAATATTCACGATCGAATCAATCATCTCTTGATGAGAAGGAAAGATTTCTTCAATCCATTTTCTCCCCTTTTCCGTTATTGCCGCATATGTGACACGGCGGTCTTTAGGGCATGCTTTTCGAACTAACAGCCCTTTTTGCTCTAATTTATCAATAACATACGTAATGCTGCCGCTAGCTAAAAGAATTTTTCCGCCGATTTGTTGAAGTGGCTGATCTCCTTTATGATACAAAAGCTCTAAAACGGCAAATTCCGTTAAGTTTAATCCATATGATTGAATGTGCTTGCTAACTTGATCATTCATTGCGCGATAAGCACGTGAAAGAACGATAAAAAATTTTAGAGATTTTTCAATACTGCTGTTATCCTTAGCCAACTTTCATCATTCCTTTAGTATTTCAATGTCTTGAATTATAATAGTGAAACTTCTCATTATTGTCAATCACTGCACAGAAAATTTCAGAATAAAAAAACTTTTTTAAACCCGATCTTCTTTCAAAAGATCATGCTATAATAAAAAGGTTGATGAAAAAGAAGGAGTTTAAAGAAATGCTGGACTTAACACATCGCCATAAGGTTTTGCTTTACATTTTGATCGTAATCCTGCCCACTTTTCTGATTTCGTTTATCATATGGGAAAAACAAAAAAATATTCTCTTTTCGAAACATGAAAAAGAAGCCGTATATATGCTAGACATTCATCAAAGTCAAATTGACCGCTTAATCTCGGAAACAAAAACGAGAATGGAAACAATGGCGTTATTCATAGATCAAGAAAATAATCCAAACCAAATTCAAAGAGCTCTAAAAGAAACCCTACAACAAGAACCCCGCTTTACCGGCCTTTATATCGCAAATGCAGACGGAACAATAAAAATCGGCACTCAACCCGTTTCATTACATCATGACATCTCTTCGGAAAAATGTTTTCAATCTGCGCTCGCAACAAAAAAGACTGCTATTTCAGAAGTTCACGATAAAAAGCTTATCACGATCTGCACCCCGATTGTAAATCAGCAAAAAGATGTAAATGGCGTTTTATACGCCACATTAAGCATAAACTATATACAAAATATTATGAATGTACTGAGCCCAGATTTATATATCGTGGTGAGCGACACGAAGAACAACTTTCTTTTCAGTGCAGGCGAAAAAGAAAAGGACGCTTCCGAAAAATCTGTTCAAACTGATATTACCCAGCTTCCATGGGTGCTGAAAGCGTCGGTCGCTCCGGTCAAGCCGTTGGAAATCTCTCAAGTTGTTTTAACTTATGCCGCCATTGTATACATTTTTTTTAATATTATTTTTTTGTTGATCCAATATTATTTGCTGAAACGTAAAGCAAGATTGGAAGAAGAAAAAATTAAAGCGCAAAAGCTTGAACTGGTCGGTACTCTCGCTGCCAGCACAGCGCATGAAATCCGAAATCCTTTAACTGGAATTAGCGGTTTTATTCAGCTGTTAAAGAAAAAATATCAGTCAGAAGAAGATCAGCATTATTTTTCCGTCATAGAAAAAGAGATCGACCGAATCAATGAAATTGTGAGCGAATTTCTCGTTCTCGGCAAACCAACCGCTCATAAACACAAACTGTACGACTTAAATCAGATTATCGACGAAGTCATGCCGATCATTAAATCGGAAATCAATCTCCATCGAACAAATTTTCAAGTTCATATGGATCGGCATAATCCTATTCGGATTTATTGTACAAAAAATCATATTAAACAAGTTTTGTTAAATTTAACGAAAAATGCTTTAGAAGCAATGGACATGAACGGATCATTAGAATTGATTGTCAAAAAAGAAGCAAATCTTGCAGTTATCAAAGTGATCGATACAGGGAAAGGGATTCCTGAAAAAATGATGGAAAAAATTTTTGACCCATTTTTTACGATGAAAGACAGCGGTACCGGACTTGGACTGGCAATATGCAAACGCATTGTCGATATGTATGGCGGCACCATTGAGATTGAAAGCAAATTGAATGTCGGCACAACCGTGACGATAAAGCTGCCGCTATCAAATAAAAGCTGAAGCTCGATGTGATTCTGAACTAGACGAAAAACAGCCTTCTTGTTCTAATGTAAGCCACATCTAAAAATGCTTGATGATGCATTTGATGCAGGATTGGTAGAAACCGATGAAAGCGACGGTTTCTACCTTCTTTTATCTATTTTTGAATCAAAAACCGATTAGAGGATCGGGGCTAAAAAATGCTGAGTCGTACCCAATCATTTTCTTACGATGAATGATATCTTGACATGCGGCTTCCGCTTTTTCCTTTTCTTCCTTTTTGAGAACGTGTTTTTTCCATTATTTTTACTGCACCTTTATAAACGATATAAATGCTCAAAAAAGCGAAGAACAGAGCGAGAAATCCCCATAGTCCTTGCACAATATCTTCAAATTCCATATTTCCTCTATTCGTTATTTTTTGTTGAATCTCAATGGCAAACACTATGACAACTAGTACGGTCATTGTATAAATAAACGATATACATAAAATGCCGAATTTTGCTATATATTTAAATACCACATGTGTAATGAAAAAGATAACCATGCCGAAAATGCCGATGATCCAAAAATGCAGCTGTTTATCTGTTAATTGAAAACCAGCCATTTCTACTAAATGGATAATATTATCATGAAAATCATTAATCAGTTCTACAATAAACAAGAGCGCTTCTTTCATATAAAATCTCCTTCTATTGATAAAATAACAAATCTATTATAAAACATTATTATCAAAATTTATTTTTTCTGAAAAGGGGTACGATTTTATGTACGACGTATATATTGGGAGTTTTTTATCAGCAATGTCTACAGGTTTAGGGGCTGTCCCGATTCTTTTTTTGCAAAAAACGATTAAACATAGAGGAAGAGATTTATTATTAGCATTCAGCGCTGGAATTATGATGGCTGCTTCCATGAGGGGGTTGATACCTGAAGCATTAGCAAACGGAAATATAATGAAAATGTGCATCGGATTAATACTTGGAGTGCTTATATTAACAATTTTAGAGAAAAATATTCCTCACATTGAACTGGAGCATACGAAAGAAGGAATACAATTTGACGAAAAAGCATTGCTCATTATCTCGGCGATCACCTTACATAATCTCCCGGAGGGTCTATCTGTCGGAGTAAGTTATGCCTCAGAGAAACAAGATTTAGGTCATCTAATTGCTCTTGCAATCGGGCTGCAAAATGCACCAGAAGGCTTATTAGTTGCGCTTTTTTTAATCAATCAGAACATTTCCCGCATCAAAGCCTTTTTCATTGCAACGTTGACAGGAGCGATCGAGATTGTCACATCTCTAATAGGGTTTTATTTAACAACATTTGTTGAATCTTTAGTTTCTTACGGTCTTGCTTTTGCTGCAGGAGCAATGCTTTTTATCATTTATAAAGAATTGATTCCGGAAAGCCACGGCGATGGTCATGAATTGACTTCGACATATTCTTTTATTTTCGGAATTTTATTTATGATTGTGCTGACTGAACTTTTTTAAGCTTGTCAAATATGTGTTTTCTTTATTTTTCAACCGTTGCAACAAAAGGATTTGTTAATGTCCATTTCATAGGGTGGAAAATCGATTGATTTTTCTCATCGCTGCTTACCATTTGCTGGTATTTGTTTAAAAGCTTGTCCAGTTCTTGGCTCAGCTCAATCGTCTCTTTGCTGTTCATACCGTTTATTTGAGCCATTTCAATCATTTTTTGCCTTTTTATTATGATTTCTATGAACAGCTTTTCTTTGCGCAGCTCTTCTTCCGTTGCCATTTCTCATATCCTCCTTCCAAATCTCGCGGTCTAAAGACACGCACTCGGTTATTATTACAGATTCTACTATTTTTGTAAATAGATTCGCAAATTTAGACAATATTTTTACACAAGTATTTGACAATCCTCTTTAATATTTACGTAAGGAGGATTGTCAAAACATTCATACAGTCATAAAAAGCTTATCCAAAAGCCTTTTTAAAAGAAAAAATTCGACTTCTTTTTTACTTGCTGACAGCAGACCAAAGCTTATTGCCTCAATAACCGCTGCCGTTTTATAGGTCGGAGGACAATATTTGAGCAATGATAAGATGCTTGTTTTCTATTTAAAATATTGTCGGAAATTTCTTTCCTTTCATTAAGAAAAGCTGCGCTTATTTCTATCATCACAATGACAAGCCTAAAAAACAGCGCAATTTTATCGGATTTTTACAGCTGTTCCAGTTGCTACAACCATCATCATCCCATCTCGTAATGTTTCAAAGTCAAGATCCACTCCAATCACAGCATTGGCTCCCAGATTTTTAGCTTTCGCTGTCATTTCTTCAATAGCTACTTCCCTTCCTTCTGAAAGCTTGCTTTCATATGCGCCGCTCCTGCCGCCGACAATATCCGTAATGCCTGCCAAAAAATCGCGGACAATGTTTGCCCCAAGAATGGTTGTACCGCTGACAATCCCCAAGTATTCTTCAATTTCCTTTCCTTGCAAAGAATTGGTTGTTGTAATAATCATGGATTTCCCTCCATTATTTATTTTTGTACTTTATTACGTTTGAAAAAACGTTTCGTTCCATTCCGATTCACAAATCATTCTACTTTTTCTCTAAATTGTAGTAAAATTGTAGTAAAAAGCGAAACCTTGCTTTCCGTTTGTTCGTAAATTTATTAAACAATGCTGACAGGGGTAGGATCATGAAATCGATATTCTTGTTTTTCATAAGAAGTTTTATTGCTGTTTGTTCGATGTCTGTTCTTTGGTTTGCCTTGTTTTTAGGATTTGACCAAGCTTTCATTCAATCGTCTTTGTATGCTGTTGCAGGCGGTATTATCGTCTATTATATCACCAAATGGCTGCAAAAAAGAAATTGGCTGAAGCAAAACGGATTGACAGCCAGTGAATACAAATATGTACAGGAAAATTTAAAAGAAGCAAGACAAAAAATTGCCCGACTGCAGCGCACCTTATTTAGAGCCCGATCGCTCGGAACGATTCAGCAGCTAGTCGAAGCAATCAGGCTTTCCAAACGTATATATCATGTCGTTGAAAAGGAGCCGAAACGCTTCTATCAAGGCGAATCATTCTTTTTCTATCATTTAGATTCTTGCGTGGAGCTTGCAGAAAAGTATACGTTTCTTTCCGCCCAGCCGATCCGCGATCAGAACGTTAAATCATCATTGGAAGAAACGAAACAGATGTTGAATCAAATTTGCGAATCATTGGAGAAAGATTTAATCACCGTTTTATCGAATGATATCGAACATCTTCAATTTGAATTAAATGTTGCGAAAAAACAAACAACGAAATGGAAAGATAGGTGATTACGTTGGAAGAAAAGAAAGAGTTGGATCTATTAGATGATCTATTAAAGGACCCATTTGGAGAAAAAGAAGATAAGCCCGCATCACCTTTAGCAGTCGGCGAAGAAGAACAGCCGAAAAAATTTATCGACATGCTCTCACAGGAGCATAAAGCAAAGGCTGCACAGCTGGCAGCTCAAATTGATTACAAAAACCGGCATTCGATCGTCCAATTTGGGGCTTCCGCTCAGCAAAAGCTCTCCAGTTTTTCCCACGAAATGCTGGACTATGTTCAAAAAAAGGATATCGGGCCTATAGGCGATATTTTAAAAGAGCTGATGAGCAAACTCGAACAAGTAAACCCGGAAGAATTAAAACCGGAAAAACGAAACTTCTTCTCTCGTCTTTTCAAGAAAATATCTAGTTCGATCAATGAAATTTTATCCAAATACCAAAAAATCGGGGCACAAATCGAACGCATTACAGTCCGGCTGGAAAATTCAAAAAAAGCGCTGATGTCCGATATTCAATTGCTCGATCGTTTATATGAGCATAATAAGGAATACTTTCACGCGCTAAACATTTACATCGCTGCTGGTGAATTAAAATTGGAGGAGCTCCATACAAAAGTAATACCGGAATTGCAAAAAAAAGCGGAAACAACTGGAGATCAAATGGCGGTTCAAGAAGTAAACGACATGCTTCAATTTGCTGATCGGTTGGAAAAACGGATCCATGATTTAAAGCTATCTAGGCAAATTACAATCCAAACGGCTCCGCAAATCCGGATGATTCAAAATATGAATCAAACATTAGCGGAAAAAATCCAATCCTCCATTTTGACGTCTATTCCTTTATGGAAAAACCAAATTGCGATCGCTCTCACCTTATATCGGCAAAAAGGAGCACTGGAGGCCCAAAAGCAAGTGACGAAAACGACGAACGAGCTGCTTTTGAAAAATGCAGAAATGCTGAAAGCAAACACAATTGAAACAGCCAGGGAAAATGAACGAGGCATCGTCGATATTGAAACGTTGAAAAAAACACAGGACGACCTAATTTCAACAATCGAAGAAACGCTCAGGATCCAACAGGAAGGACGTCTAAAAAGGCAGCAGGCTGAGCAAGAACTAATGCAGCTCGAGAAAGACTTAAAAACGAGACTATTGCAATTTAAACAAGAATAAAAAAGACAAACCGGGATGATTTTTATAGAGGAAAGATTTTACACATATACAGCTGTTGAGTGATTTCGTCCAAGCTTTTTTAAATGCTCATGCAGAACCGGCACGGCATTTACATCATATAAACAGCAAATTTTTTAAAAACTCTGCGCAGGCATCGCAGAGTTTTTCATTTTGAAAGGTTCTATGATGCCCAATTTTTGCATTGCTCTAATTGCAGCAAAAAAGCTTTTTTATCCGCTTGATTGCCTGCATAGCCTACAAGCGCTCCGTTTTTGCCAATCACCCGATGGCAAGGAATTATGATCGGGATAGGATTCGCTTTATTGGCTTGTCCAACTGCCCGAACAGCTTTCGGATTTCCGATCCCATCTGCAACATATTGATAGCTTCTAGCTTCACCGTAAGGAATGTTCATCAACTCTTTCCATACTTTTTGCTGAAATGAAGTGCCTTTTGGAAAAATGGGAAGGGAAAATATTTTTCGTTTCCTTTGAAAATATTCCTTAAGCTGTTTCGCTGCCTCTTCCAATAGATCCGTTTTATGTTCCACAACTTTTGAAGATGCCAGAAGCTCTGTAAGCTCCTGCTCGTCCATCAACAAAGAGACAATTCGATTCTTTTCCTCTATAATCCCGATCGTTCCAATAGGGCTGTTCATTGTATGCAAAAAGTACATCCTACACACCTTCTTGACCATTGATAGGGAGCGAAATATAAAATGTCGTTCCATACCCTACTTTGCTTTTGACATCAATTTTCCCATTGTGCTCTTTAATAATTTTGTAGCTTACCATAAGACCTAGGCCTGTTCCCCGCTCTTTCGTTGTATAAAACGGCTCCCCAAGCCGCTTCAGTTTATTTTTTGGAATTCCTGGCCCTTCATCTTGAATGGAAATTTGAACCCGGTGATCATCTTCTTTTGTGATCGAAACATAAATATTGCCTCCATTTGGCATCACTTCGATTGCATTTTTTAATATGTTAATAAAAACTTGTTTTAATTGATTGGGTTCGCAAAATATATCCGGCACTTCCCCGTAGTCTAAATGAATTTGCACATTTACTAGAATAGCCTGTGCATTTAATAATTCTATCGTATCTTTCATGATTTTCACAATATTTTTTTGTTCAAATCGAACAGCTTGAGGCTTCGCCAAAATAAGAAATTCATCAATGATTGATTCAATTCGCTTCAGCTCAGAAGTAATGACATTGAAATACATGGAATAATCTTCTTTTATGCTTCCTTGCAGCAGCTGGATAAATCCTTTTAACGCTGTCATTGGATTGCGGATTTCATGGGCTATTCCGGCTGCCAATTCCCCAACAATATTGAGAGTGTCCGATTTTCTCAGCCGCTCTTCGATTTCTTTTCTTTCAGTGATATCGCGAAATATAACTAAATTCATATTTTCAATAATGTGGCGTTTAAATGAACATTCGAGAATTCTTTCCTGCTTATTTTTCACCGTAATCGCAAATTCTTTCGTCAACCCATCCATTTTCCAATCACTTTTAAAATGAATGGGAAAAAATCGAAATATGCAATCACGTCCAATTTGGTCTTGTGTTAATCCTAAAATTTGCATTGCAGCAGGATTGGCATCAACAATCACCCAATCATCATTAAACAGAAGGATGCCGTCCATCGCTCCGTTAAACACATTCCGAAATTTTTGTTCACTTTCACGCAATTCTTTTTCCATTCGTTTCCGGTCGCTGATATTTCGCAATATGGTCATATGGGTTTTTTCCTTCGGGTTGTATTTTGATGTGAATTCGAGCTGCTTCTTTTGTCCGTTCGGCATGTAAAACATTAATTCTTCCCGGATGGCACCGGATTTTAAATATTCATCTTTCACCTGCAAAAACTTTGGATCATTTGCATTGATAAATCGCATTAAATTGCTTTTCAACAGTTCATCAAAGGGGAGTTCAAATATGCGGCAAGCCCATTGATTCGCGCGTATAATATTTCCAAAATGATCCCAAATAAGGATGGCATCAAGAGCATTTTCAAAAATTTCTCTAAACCTTTCTTCACTCTTCAAAATTTGCTGTTCCATAAGCCTCTTCTCTGTAATATCGCGCAATATCGACATGTAAAATCCGTGTAAAATGTTTGACGTGGTCGTAAATTCAAAAATTTTTCGCGTTCCGTCTTTTAATCGAACAGGCATTTCTCCTTTCATTTTTCCTTTTTCAAACAATATTTCATAAAAATATTTTTTCATTTTCTCATCTTCGATAAAATCTGAAAATTTATAGTTTTTGAGTTCATCACTCGGAATGCAAAAGCTTGTACAAAATGATTGATTGGCATCTATAATAAATCCTTCGTAATCAAAAATGACAATGCCGTCAACAGCACGGTCAAATAAATCCGGAAACAGCTGTTCATTGATCGATCGTTCCTGTTCAAGAATTTTTTTCGAAGAAACATCCCGAAAAATAGCAAGATTGTATGTGCCGTAAATGTTCTCAATGATGCTGTATTCAACATATTTGATTCGGCCGTTTTCCAGTTTTAACATGAGTTCCGCATATTGCTGTTTTTCATGATCAGAAAAATTTTTTATAAATTCGTTTCCTGGCAGAGCTGCTACAAAATCATCTATCGACTTCTCTAGTATGACTTCTTTTTCCATTTCAAAAAGGCGGCATGCTGACTGATTTACTTGAAAAAACTTGCCGTGATGATCTAAAAGCACCATAGCATCTATTGATCGATCGAAAATTTCGTAATATTTTTTTAATTTTTCATTTTCTTGTTGCGCTTTTTTTAAACGTTTTGCCAACAAATCTTCTTCAATGGCTGCAATGTTTTGCTTCAAACTTCCCACCTCTCATTTTAACACTCTCAATATATTTACATTTTCTACAAATTACGTTAGAATCCTTCATGCACTGTCAATTTAGTCAATTCGATGTACCTTTCAGTACGACTGTTTACAAAATGTTGAATTTGTCTTATATTTTAAATCGAAACTTTTTTTGAAGGTGATAACATGAATGAGAGGAACAGCTACTTTGATAACGCCAAGTTTATATTAATTCTTCTTGTCGTGTTCGGCCATTTTATTCGATCGATGATTGAAGACAATTACATTATGATGAACATATACAAATTTATTTACACGTTTCATATGCCTGCGTTCATTTTAATTTCCGGCTTTTTTGCCAAAGGGTTTAACAAACAGGGATACGTTAAAAAAATAGCAAAAAAACTCATTTTGCCATATTTCATTTTTCATGGCATCTATACAGTTTATTATGTTTTGATTAAAGGCGACAATCTGCTCCATTCAATTGATCCTTTGAATCCGCACTGGTCCCTCTGGTTTTTAATAAGTTTGTTTTTCTGGAACGTCATGCTGATCCCGTTTTCTAAATTGAATAAATTGGTCGCTTTAGGACTTTCGTTCTTTATCGGTATTGCAGCTGGATATTTTGATTTCATCAGCAACTATTTGAGCTTGTCACGTACACTAGTCTTTTTTCCTATTTTTTTAATAGGTTTTTATTTAAAGAAAGAACATTTTGCCATGATGACGAAGCTGCCTGCAAGATCTTTAGGGGCAAGTGCTCTGTTGCTTACATTTGTGACGTATTTCTATTTGCCTTTTGAGTATGAGTGGCTGTTCGGTTCCATGCCTTATTCAGCTTTTGGCGAAACGGATATCTTTTCAGGGCTGGTGCGGCTCGGATTTTATTTTCTTACTTTGATTACGACGTTCGGATTTTTCTCGTTAATACCGAAAAAGCGTCAGTTTTTCACTGAATGGGGCACAAGAACTTTTTACGTTTATTTATTGCACGGATTTATCATTCAATCGTTCAGAGACAGCGAACTTGAAAGCTGGCTTACAGAAATAGAAAGCATCACGGTATTCGCCATTGTTTCAATTGTCGTTACGTTCTTGCTGTCGAGCCGCTTTGTCAAAACGATCGCACAGCCAATCATTGAACTTCGAGCGACAATGCTAAAAAAAATAGTAAAAGGCTTATAAGACCGGGGCTGACGCACACAGACAGTCACATCACATAAATAGAACAGCTTCTAATAGCTTTTCAGAAATAGGTCTTTTCTACAGTCCGAGATGCTGATACAACAATCTAGAGTAGTTAGAGAAATAACTTCAAAGGCGTCGCAGTTCCTAAACTTTCTAACTTTAAAAACAAGTCATAAGTCAGAGGTCCTAGCGGGGTATGGAAAATTCGAACATTTGCCAAAAAAATCTGGCGAGGCCCCTCGATGGACTTCGCCAGATGTTCAATTTTTTAGTCAATCCATTCAGCAATCTTCAATAATGAGATAGGCTGTTTTAATTGGCCCATGTACGCCAACCACTAAGTTCATTTCAATATCCGCTGAATTGCTCGGTCCTGTAATAAAATTAATGCAGGAAGAAATCGTTTCGCCTTTTTCCACCATTTGATGAAATTTTCTGGCGGCCTGTGTCATTCTAGGGAGAATCGTGCTTTTCGGAATAATGGAAATATACGTTGTCGGCAAAAGGCTGACCGCCCTTCCTTTCCCTCCCCCATTCAACAAGACAACCGTCCCGGATTCAGCCAGTGTATAATCGCTGAACGTAATTCCGATATTTGCTCTTTCCGCAATTTGAATATTTTCTTTACCAAGCTCAGGATCCCATATATGCACGTCTGTTCCTTCGTTTGGCAATTCCTCCAATAAAAAAGGCATCAGCCCGAATGCTTCAAACCGATGATCGTCCCACGTCACAATCGGACCGCCTCCATAAAAAGCAATCGCCTCTTTCAGCGTATTTTTCAATGATTTGGAAGTCGTTCTGTATACATCGACATGAACATTTTTACATTGTTTTATAAATGCATCAACCAGTTCGTCGGAAGAATAACCAGCAAGTGTTTTTTCTTGAGGGTGAAATGACCAGCTGGGCCGTTCCACCCCTTCCTTCCGGGGATTTCGTCCTAACCTTTGAGCTATCGTCTGCAAAAACGAATCTCGATTTTGAATCGTTCCGTTCATGAACGATCACCACTTTCTTTTTTACGATTGTGAAACCATTCGCGAAAGCTGTTTTTTTCCGGTGCCGGGAAATCACGTATGGACGTCCAATTTTTCAAAGGACCTGGTCCATTGGAAATTTTCCCGTCTTTCGAAAACGGTTTGAGGGCTGCTGGCGCCAGTTTTGTTCCCCACTGATACAGTTTTTGATTCGATGCTCCTATTCCAAATGCCTTCATCGCCAGCTTCTCGCTTATTGGCGCTCGCCCTTCCCGCTCGACAATTACTTGCCGATGCTTATGGAGAAGTTCATGAAGCGGAATTTTTACGGGGCATGCTTCCGTACAAGCGGCACATAGTGTGGAAGCATAAGGCAATTCCTTAAAATCATCATAACCGCCAAAAAGCGGCGTCAATACAGCGCCAATCGGACCTGGGTAAATCGATCCGTACGAGTGGCCGCCTATATGCCGATATACAGGACAGACGTTAATGCACGCTGCACAACGAATGCATTGAAGAACAGGCTGGAATTCAGTTCCTAAAATTTTGCTTCGTCCGTTATCAACAATCACCAAATGGAATTCTTCCGGTCCGTCAACATCCTCTTTTTGTTTCGGACCAGTTAAAACCGTTATATAACTCGTTAATTTTTGACCGACTGCACTCCTTGTCAAAAGACTGACAAGCACATCAAGTTCTTCGAATGTTGGAACTATTCTTTCCATCCCCATGACAGTTATTTGTGTTTTCGGAATGGTCGTCACCATGCGGGCATTTCCCTCATTTGTCACTAAACAAAACGATCCGGACTCGGCAATGGCAAAATTGCATCCTGTGATGCCGACATCCGCTGTTAAAAATTCCTCCCTAAGCATTTTTCTCGCATGGAGTGCAAGCTCCTCAGGCTTTTCTGTTTTCTCATACCCAAGTTTTCGCTGAAACACATCTCGAATTTGTTCCTTATTTTTATGCAGGGCTGGGGCTACAATGTGCGAAGGCGGATCATGATCATCAATCTGCAATATATATTCGCCTAGATCCGTTTCAATAACTTCACAGCCCGCTTCCTCCAAACATTGATTCATATGAATTTCTTCCGTCACCATCGATTTCGATTTGACAATTTTGCGAGCCTTTTTTTTCTTGATAACGCTTTGGATGTAATCGTTCGCTTCCTCCGCTGTTTGAGCAAAAAAAACATGTCCGCCCCTTTTTGCAACATTTTCGCTTAACTGGTGTAAATAATAGTCCAAATTTTCCAATGTATGCTTTCTGATTTGTTCACCGAGCGATCTCCATTCTTCCCAATTGCCAAGCTCTTCAGCAGCTTCCAGACGTCTTTTTCTCAGCCTTTCTTGAGCATCTTGGACTGCATTTCTCATAAAATCGTTTTCAATATTTTTTTGCACCCTTTGATCAAACGGCTGATCCGAAATTTTCATTGCCATCCTGCTTTCCCCCCTCCATTATTCGATACTGTTTAACACCTCAGCAATGTGCATGACCTTCACTTGTTTATTTTTCCTGCTTATTCTCCCCCCGATATTCATTAAGCAGCCGCAGTCTGCCCCGATTAAATAGTCGGCATCGGTTTCCTCAATATGCCGAACTTTTTCATCAACCATTTGTTCAGATATTTGTTCCATTTTGACGGAAAACGTTCCGCCAAAGCCGCAGCAATCATATGCATTTGGAAGCGGAACCAATTCAAGCCCCTTCACGTTTGCCAGCAATTTAAATGGTGCCTCCTGAACTCCAAGAAGACGGGTCATATGACATGATGTATGATAGGTTGCTTTTCCTTTTAATGTTGCGCCCACATCTTCCAAATTTAAAACATCTACAATAAACTGTGTTAATTCATACGTCTTATTTGCAAGCTTTTGCGCCTTTTCTTTCCAAACCGGATCTTCATCAAAAATGTGCGGATATTCCTTAAACATCGTGGCACATGATCCGGAAGGTGTGACAACATAATCGGCATGTTCAAAGGTGAGAATCATATTTTTCATCGCTTCTTTTGCCGCTTGAACATATCCGCTGTTATAGGCAGGCTGTCCGCAGCAAATTTGGCTTTCCGGAAATTCTACTTCGCATCCAAGTCTTTCTAAAAGCTCAACTGTTGCTTTGCCTACTGAACCGTTAAATACATCCACTAAACATGTGACAAATAATGAAACTTTCAATTTGCTCCCCCCGCCTTGTGAAACAGTTTCAACTAAGATGTAACCCTTTTCTTTTCACTTTATCGCTTTTTTTATCTTTAGTCAACAGGTCATCTGATGACTAGAAAGGAATATGCTTGCTTTATTCATAAAAAAAAGCCGCCGTGTCGATCCATTGTTTGAAGATATCATGCTTACTATTGGGATCCATGAGACGGTTTAACACCATGGCAAAAACGGCTTCGTCATACTGAGAAGCAGCCTCGGAATCATCCATGATTTTACATAATAGCCGACCAAGCCCTAACTTTTCCCATACCTTTCGGAACAGATAAACCGGCCCAAACTCTTTTGTCCAAAGCACGGAGAAAGAAGAGGAAGAGCCTTGCCCGTGAATTCGGTCAAAGTAACGCTCTGAAAATTTGATTAATCCCTCGATTTATTTATCGACAGAGCCATTCTCTAATAAATGCTCTAACCTCCCTAGATTATAAAGCGTTTGTTGCCGAACTTTATTGTCTACACGAAATGTACGACATATTTGTAGATATTGACGAACAGAACCATTTTTATTTTTTGCTTATTAATTCGAATATACATATGTGGGTTTATTTGGCATGTATTTTTTTGAAAATGGCATTGAAAACTCCAAAGTATCCTCTTGTCAAATTCCGCTTCCCCCCCAAAAGACCCGAAATTAGTAATTAAATTTCCTAGTCTCTATTTTTATATAACAAATTATACCATTTTCCCATATTATATATTGTGTTATTTTCGATAGAATATAAGTGTAATGATTAAAGGAGGTAATGTTATGGAGAACCCTAATGAAAGATTGGATTTAGATGATATTTTAGCTATAATTGAAAAACTTTCTGAAGAAGATGCAAAATCATTTCTAAAAATAATTTATGGGAAGCTTGGAAATTTTAAATATTCTACAGAAGACATTACAAAAGAAAATATAATCAATGACATTGAAACAATTTTTAGTGAGAAAATACCTAAACTTTTGCAAATAAGAGAAGAACAAAAAAATAGGGGCTGTCCAAAAAGTCAGGGTAACTGACTTTTTGGAGCCCCTCATTTTTTCACTTTTTAAAAAAAATGCACAAAAAAATCGTCCTTTCTAGTAAAATGAAGTTACCACACAACATTACAGAAAGGACGATTTTTTATGAGCAATCAAATGATTACTCGTGAAAATTATAACACACAAATGACACTTCCTCTAGATGGAAAAGAAGAAAAAACTCCTGCCAAAAGAAATTTAGCCCCTACTTTCAAACCATATGACAACCGTCAAGTTCAAATGATTTATGATATTGAATCTCTTATACCCGAACATCACGTGGCACGTGTCGTGGACGAAATGGTGGAGGCGATACCAGATAAACAATTGTTTTCTCATTATAAAGGCGGCGGCAGAAGTTCCTATCATCCCAAAATGATGCTGAAAATCATTCTGTATGCTTATTCTCAAAAGGTTTATTCCTGCCGAGGAATCGAAAAACTCGTTAAAGAAAATATTCCTGCCATGTGGCTTTCAGCGATGCAACAACCAGATTTTCGCACCATTAATGAGTTCCGAGGGGAACGGATGAAAGCTTTCATGGATGAGCTCTTTGAAGTCATGATTCTCAAATTGATAAAAGAACATTACATCACGATGGAAAACTACTTTTTGGATGGCACTAAGATCGAAGCCAATGCCAATAAGTATTCTTTTGTGTGGAAAAAATCCACTTTGAAATTCGAAGAGAAATTAAAAGAAAAAATCCAAGAAACACTAAAGCACATTCATGAATTAACCCAATTAGAAGCCGGAACAGGGCAAAAGGAAAGCGATCAACATACAGAGATCACCGAACAAAACATGGAGGAAATCGCAAAAGAAATAGAAGAAAAAGTTGAAACGCTAACGGAAGAAATCGAAAAGGAGACCGATACATCCATTCGGAAAGAGAAGCGAAAAAAACGCAGTCAATTAAAGAAATCGGTGAAACAAATTCGTGAAGATTTCCTGCCCCGAATGGCAAGATACAAGGAACAAAAGGAAATGTTCGGTGACCGTAACAGCTACTCGAAAACAGACAAAGACGCAACCTTCATGCGCATGAAAGAAGACCATATGAAAAACGGTCAGCTCAAGCCCGGATACAACGTGCAAATGGGGACAGAGAATCAGTTTATCTTGTTTTATACCATTCATCAACGACCGACCGATACACGTTGCTTTATCCCACATATGGAGAAGCTAGCCTCCAGTTCATTACCGATGCCCAAAACGGTCATTGCGGATGCAGGCTATGGTAGTGAAGAAAACTATGTATATGCAGTTGGTGATGAGAAAGAGCCCCGTTTTGAGTTTCTAATTCCTTATGGGAGCTATGTAAAAGAACAAACACGTACATACAAAAAAGACATTAAAAATGCCAAAAACTGGACCTATTGTGAAGAGGATGATTGTTTTATTTGCCCGAATGGAAGGAGAGTAACGTTTAAAAAATACCAAAACAAAAAGAATCCATCTGGCTATGAACAAAGCTTCAAAATATACGAATGTGAAGATTGTACCGATTGCCCATTGAAAGCGAAATGCACAAAAGCGAAGGGAAATCGTCAAGTTCACTGGAATCCCATCTTCGAAGAAATGAAAGCAAAGGCCAAAACAGCCCTTGAATGTGAAGAGAAAGCCGCCATCTACGCTCGACGCAAAGTCGAGGCAGAAAGTGTGTTCGGTCACATCAAGGGCAATCGGTCGTTCCGCAGATTTTCTTTGCGGGGCCTCGACAAGGTACATGTTGAGTTTGGGATTGTGGCATTAGCCCACAACATACTGAAAGTAGCCGGCATCCGCCAGCTACTTTCAGATAAAAATCGAAAAAATATAAAAGCAAGTGGAGAGAAACGAATTGTTTTTCTCCACTTGCTTCATTTTAGGGACTTATCGGACAGCCCCTTTTCTTTTAAACTTAAACTGTAGATGAGTAAATCCCATTACATTTATTACCATCTTTAAAAAGAAAACAAAAATACCCTAATGCCACTCGTAACTGGTTTTTAATGGAATCTAGTGGCACTCCTCGTTGGGCTTCGTAATAAATAAACTCAGTGAGATTGTGAATTTTTCTCGATCTTACACTCGCAAGACCGGTTGAAAAATCACTTGAATGTTCTGTCATGCAATAGATATACGTAAATTGTACGATGGTCCAATATCGTTTAATGGCTCGCTCATGTCGGGGCTGTCTAATAATCGATTTTCCGGCTTATAGACGCCCTTTAATGTTTTAGAAATTTGATATATCAATGCTTATGATGTTCCGTTTTCAATGGATTTTGACTTTCTGGACAGCCCCTAATGTTTCTTTCGTTTGCCGAAAGTAGCTTTCGATCGACCAGCGTTTCGCATAGTATTCAAGAATAGCCTGATCACTCAGTTTTTGTGTCTGTACTTAAAAAACAACGCAAATGCTCGCTCGTCATCGGTTGATCGGTTTTCCAACAAAACAATACCACCGCATTTGGAATGTCGTTCAATGCCCCTTCGTAGCGATACACTCGATACGTTTCCCCTCCCACGGTCACGAGGTGGGTATCGGAAACATCGATGTAACGGGCAAATTCTTTGACGGATGGACGAATTCCTTGTGGATACAGGATGCGGTTGGTTTTCAGTGCTGCCCAAACGGGTTTCTCCCGAAAAATTTTTTATTGCCGCAAAAAACAACAGTTCTTTTGTCAGTTCAAGTCAGAGACGGCATGTGTAAAAACGCTTGCATCATATGTCAATTCCTAGTTAAAAAGACTCTGTTTTAGCCCCTGTTTTTATATGGGCTTTATGATGTTTTTTCAAAACCTTTTCAACATTTGTCAGGTGTGCGAGCATTAAATGCTGTGCTTCTTCCGCGTTTTGTTGTTCAATTGCTGTAAAGATGGCTTTATGCTCTTGAAAAATTCGTTCTGCGGTTACTTGCTCTGAATAAAGCCAAATTTTTCGTGTTTCCCGCATCGTTTCAACAATCATGTCGGCTACATTGTTCATTAAGCTTAATAAAATGGGGTTTTGCGTAGCGGCTGCGATCGCTTTATGAAACTTCCAATCCGCTTTTTCTCCTAATTCTTCATCGTTTATATGGATAAGCATTTCGTCAAGCGCAGCTTTCATATCATGGAGATTTTGCTCCGTCCGCTTTGCTGCAGCAGTAAATGCAGCACCGACTTCTAATATTTTTCTAACCTCTAATAAATGTTCAATATCTTTCATATTCATTAACGCCGCTGTCGAAAGAGAAAACGTGAATGACATGGGATCAAACTCTTTTACAAACGTTCCTTCCCCTTGTTTCATTTCAACAATCCCCATTGCTCGTAATGCGCTTAATGCTTCACGAATCGCTGCACGGCCGACTTGAAAATTTTCAGCAAGCTGATGAACGGATTCCAATTTTTCTCCTGGTTTTATTTCTCCTTTTTTAATCATATCTAAAAGGGCTTCCGCCACTTCTTCATAAAGCTTTCTCGGTTTGATTTGTTTATATTCCATTTGCTTCACCCCAAAGTTCAACTAAACAAAATGAAGTCCAAAATATCGGTACATTTATTTTACTGGAAAAGACTTATAAAAATCAAAGTGTTGGCGAAAAAATAACAGCGTCTAACCATAAACTTTTTCTTTTTTGACAACTTTTTTGGAAGGAATCATAGACCTGTGTCTCCGAAATCGCGCAAATGACTGAATGAAACTTCATCATAAAAAAAGAGAAATTTGTCTAAACTCTTAAACAATGCTTCATCCGTTACGAACGTCTAATATGTAACTCACTTTTACTGTACCAGTTAAAATGACAAAAACACTCGACGAATATGCTTTATAGCTGTAGACTTGTTAAGGTGATTGATAGAAACGGAAAAGAACGCGTACGAAAAACTTATCAAAAGGGTGAATCCCTGCTTCTTCTTATTTGAAAAGAATATGTTACAATAATGTAGAAAATCGCTACTTCTCAATATCCATTATGAAAAAGGTGTGGAAATATGAACATCATTGTCAGTTCATTAAATGCCAAATACATTCATATGAACTTGGCTATACGTTATTTAAAAGCATATGCCGAGCCAGAATTTCAAGTTCAAATGGCAGAATATACGATAAAAGATCCCGCGATGAACATTGTAACAGATTTGTTTCGAAAAAAACCGGACATAATCGGTTTTAGCTGTTACATATGGAACATTACAGAAACAATCAAAGTGGCGAAAATACTGAAAAAAATAAAGCCGGAAACCATCATTGTCTTTGGTGGGCCTGAAGTATCCTATGATACGAAAGAATGGCTTGAAAAAATCTCAGAGATTGATTTTATTATCGTAGGAGAAGGGGAAGAAACGTTTAAGCAGTTTTTGCGGGAAGCACATGGAAACCAAGAATGGGAAAACGTGAGCGGTTTAGCTTTTCGAAAAGACGGAGCAGTCATTATAAATCCGCAGAGGAACAAAATTGATCTGCGAATGATGCCGTCGCCTTTTCGATTTGATGAAGATGTGCCACATCTTAGCAAACGGATTGTTTATATTGAAACGAGCCGCGGCTGCCCCTTCAACTGCCAATTTTGCTTATCTTCCATTGAGGTTGGGGTTCGTTATTTTGATCGGGAGAAAATCAAGGAAGATATTCGCTATTTAATGAAAAACGGTGCGAAAACAATTAAATTTGTCGACCGAACGTTTAACATCAGCCGGAAATATGCGATGGACATGTTTCAATTTTTAATTGATGAACATGTTCCGGGCGTCGTGTTCCAGTTCGAAATAACTGGCGACATTATGCGCCCGGAAGTGATTCAATTTTTAAATGACAACGCACCGAAAGGACTTTTCCGATTTGAGATCGGCGTTCAATCAACAAACGATTTCACAAACGAATTAGTGAAACGTAAGCAAAACTTCGCAAAACTGTCCAGAACGGTGACGATGATCAAACAAGGCGGAAAAATAGATCAGCACCTTGATTTAATTGCCGGACTTCCTGAAGAAGACTACAACTCTTTTCGAAAAACTTTTAACGATGTGTTTGCATTAAGACCTGAAGAACTGCAGCTTGGTTTTTTAAAAATGCTCAGAGGGACTGGTCTTCGAATTGGAGCTAAACATTTTGGCTACGTGTATATGGATGAACCGCCATACGAAATTTTAAGCAACAACGTTCTCTCTTTTGAAGATATTCTCAAAATTAAACAGGTGGAAGATGTTCTTGAGAAATTTTGGAACGACCATCGAATGGACACGACAGTGGAATATTTAGTAGAAGAAGTGTTTGAGACGCCTTTTGATTTCTTTCAAGAATTTGGCGCCTACTGGGATGAACGCGGATGGGCAAGAATTGGTCATCAGCTCGAAGATTTGTTTCGAAGATTATTTTCGTTTATTCAAGAACGCAAACGAGAACATTTGCCAACTGTTGAAGGGTTTCTGAAATACGATTATTTGCGCAATCAGAAGCAAAAGCCGCGAAAGCCATGGTGGGATGAAAAGCTTAAAAAACAGGAGCAATCAGCAATCTATCAATTTATCCTGTCCAACCCTGAAATGCTTGGAAAAACCTTTTTAAATCTGTCTCTTTCGGAAAAAGATTTATATAAGCATACGGTTTTAGAAATTCTTCCATTTAATCCTGAGCTGTATTTGCAAAAAAAGATATTAGTAAAAGAGCCGGCAATTTTGTTAGTTTATTACAACTATAGCGATCACCAGCCGCATATGTTTTCTTTTCCGTATACTGCGCTGAAAAAGGTGAGGGAAGCTTAACATCCCTCACCTTTTGTTTTTGTTTTTCTTTTGTTTTCTTCTAAAATATCGTAAATTTTCGCAGCATTAAAATCTCCCAGTTCATTGCCAAATTCCAAATCTTGTTTCACATCTTTTTTGTTCTTTACGTTTTTATTATGTTCCATGTGCTTTCCCCTTTTTTGAATTTCGGTTAGCCCCTTTCATCGGGTCTTCATCTGTATAGGATGCTGAAAATTCTTTTTCAGGAAGGCTTTCTGTCGGTGTTTTGCTCGTTTTTTCTGCTTGATTATATGCTTGTTTCCTCTTCAATCTGCATCCTCCTTTCTTTTTTATCTTTTTCAGAAACAAACCATTTATTCAGCTGTTTCTATAAAAGATGGAAAAAGGGATGTGCTTCCATATGGATGCCCGATCGTCAATGCTTAAGTTTTTTCTTGCTCCGCAAGGGTATTTTGTGCTTCTTTTATAACGGGTTAAGCGGCAATTTTGATGCTTTATACTTCAAGCTATTCGGCAATTTTGGACCGTTTTCTGTTTTGCAGCTAAAAAAAGTGATGATTTAGCACTTTGTTTGCATAAAAAAAGAACCGCTCTTATTTGGCGTAATTTCGTAAAACTGCCAAACAATGAAAGAAGCGATTCATGACAACACTGAAATTCGTTTATTCTATTCATCTTCGCAATGGATGGTTGACCTTTTTTACTTTCTAGCTTTGAAAATATTTTTTACTTTTGAAACCACGTAATGGCTTCCTCCGCGATCTTCAACACGTTCAATCATCATCGTTATTAAAAGATCTTTTTTATCCGCATCAACAGCAACAAACCAACCGTTTTCCTGACCTTTTTCTCCTTTTGCCGCTTTCAGCTCTGCCGTTCCTGTTTTTCCAGCCAGCTTCAATCCTGGAGTTCGAGGTTTATATGCCGTTCCGTTCGGATCCTCCACCACTTGAATCAAATCTTGAAAAATCAAATTCGCATGTTCCTTTGAAACAACATGGCTTTTCCAATTGGATGGTGTCTTCTCTTCTTCTTTTATTAATACGGGCTTAATCATGTTTCCGCCATTAATAAATACTGTAAAGGTGTATGCTAAATGCAGAGGAGTGATTTGAATTTGTCCCTGTCCATATCCAGAATCGGCTAAAAGTACTTCATTATCCATACCGTTATTTGCAATTTTCGATGTTTCAACAGGAAACGGAAAATCAATTTTTTCATGAAATGCAAAGGACTCTAGTCCTTTTATAAATTTTTCGGCTCCAATATTTAAAGCAGCCTGGGCGAAGTAAATATTATCTGAATAGGCAAGAGCAGCGCGCAAATCAACTTGTGTTGCAGGGGATGGAACCCGCTTAATATAATAATTGCCCCAGCTCCCGTCTTTTTGCCAAGTATCTTTTGGAATGGAAATCTTTTTATTCGGATCAATCGTTCCGGTATTGAGCCCAATCGCTGCTGTGAGCGGCTTTAAAACAGAACCAGGTGTATACAAATTTTTGAACTTAGCCATAAACGGTTTATTCGGATCATCTTTTTTCTTCTTGTATTCCGTCAGAAAATCGTTCGGATCATAGGACGGCGCACTGACCATAGCCAGAGTTTCTCCGGTTTTTGGATTGATTGCGACACTTGCACCTGAATCAGTTGATAATTCTTTGTAAATATTTTGCTGAAGATCAGCATCAATTGTAAGGTAAATATCGTTTCCGTTCTCAGCTTCTTTTTTGGCGATCACTTCATCTGTTCCTTTTACTTTGATGATCCAGCCTGTCGTTCCGTGCAGCTCATCTTCAAAAACTTGCTCCAATCCAGCTGCGCCAATTTGCTCAGAAGAGCTGTACCCTTTTTCCTCATATTTCTCAAGCTCTTCTTTATACATTGACCGCAAATAGCCAGTCAAGTGGGCAGCGCTCTCGCCAAAAGGATACATTCTTCCCGTTACATTTTTTTTCTTAACGGAAGGAATGGCTAAAAGTTTGTTGACAAGCTCTGTATCAGCCGGATTTACGATTTTCAGCGGGACGAATGAGTCCTCCTTCACCCAGCCTTGGGATAATTTTCTCTCAATTTCCTCCTTGGAAACTTCAAGAAGCTTCGCTGTTTGTTCCAAAATGGTTTCTTTTTGCTCCTTCATTTCTCCCGGTACTACACCGATTTCAAACAACAGGCCATTGATGGCAAGTCCTTTTCCATTTCGGTCAAAAATCTCCCCTCTTTCCGGCTCGATAGGCTGGATGGAAATTTCTTCTCCCTCATCAAGCTGAGGAAAAATAAAGGAAGGATTCCATTCAATTCGCCAATCGTTTCCATTATCTGTTTCTTCTTTTTTTAAAACGGCTTTGTTTTCAAAGCTTATTTTCCCCGCTAATGTTTCCATTGAAACAGCAAATGGGAATGTAATATTTCCGTTTTTATCAGGCTTTATTTCTTCTTTCGGTTTCTTAAAGTCGATTTTCAGCTGTTTCACACCTGAATCTTGATAAATTTTTTCATAGCGGGAAACAAATTCGTCTTTTTTGATATTTTTTTTCACATTGGCAGTCAATTGGTCATACATTTCCGAAAAATTTTGGTCTCTCCAATTGGCAACAAAGTCTGCAAAACGATCCTCCGGCTCTGGATCTTTAGAACATCCCGAAAAAAGCACCAGCACGACAAAAACACTAAAAAAAAGCTTTCGAATCCGCACAAAAATTCCCCCTCTCCCCTATGATTTTATGACAATTCTTTTTTATCCAATAATTACCCGCTCTTTTGGATAATGATAATTGGCTTCCTTCCTCTGTTTTCCAATTAAAAAAATAAACGATAAAATGCCGATCCGACCAATAAACATCATGATCATGATTATGATTTTTCCGATCGGACTAAGTTCAGATGTAATGCCAAGCGAAAGCCCTGTTGTTCCAAAGGCTGAACAAACTTCAAAGATAATTTCCATTAACGTAAACCGTTCTGTTGCAGATAATATGACAATCGAAGTTAAGCACAAAATAACAGAAACTGTCATAACGGCAATTGATTTTTTTATATCATCTGGGTGTATTTCCCGTTTAAATACTTTCACCGTGCTGGAGCCTTTCGCAAAATGAAAGGCAACTAGCAAAATGACTGCAACGGTAGTCGTTCTGACACCGCCACCCACAGAGCTTGGCGAAGCACCTATAAACATAAATATGGACATAATCAGCAAAGTCGTCTCGCTGAACATGCTGACATCCATTGTATAAAGCCCTGTGCTCCTTGTGGTAGCTGATTGAAACAGAGCATAGAAGAAAGATTCGAGAAAACTTTTATCAGATAAATAATTGCTTGATTCTATTAGATAGATCAGGATTGTTCCAATAACGACCAATGCGAAAAAAGTCACAGTTGTCAATTTTGTGTACAAAGAAAACCGGTATGTCCTTTTTGTTCCAATTGTCAAAATAAAGTTTTTTGTCTCAATCAAAACTGGAAATCCGATAGCTCCCAGCGTCATTAAAATAATATGAACCATTTGGACAAAATAATCATGTGCAAAAGGTACAAGCGACGAACCGCTTATATCAAAGCCGGCATTCGTTGTGGCGCTGATGGCAGAAAACATGCCATGCAAATAAGCTTCCTTCCATTCCGGAAAATATTTTAAATAATATGTGCCTAATATGATGGTGCCGATCAGTTCAATAATCAAAATCATCAACATAATTTGCCTCATTAAATTTACAATGCCGGACAAATTCAATTGATTTTGATCAACCATGATCAACTGACGTTCCCTTAAGCCTATTTTTTTGCCTAAAACGAACCAAAACAATGTGCCCAACGTCATGATGCCGATGCCGCCAATTTGGAGAACAATCATTAAAATAAAAATCCCCGGAACGGTAAACGTATCAATGATTGAAACAGTTGTCAGCCCTGTTACACTTACTGCACTAACAGCAGTAAACAATGCATCCAAAAACGTCCATTCGGCATCCGGTTTGTGAACAAACGGCAAACTGAGCAAAATGACCGCAACAGTGATAGCTAAAAAATAAAAAATAGCAAGCATCTGAGCTGGTGATAGTGAAACTAATCGATTACGAATATTTACTAGCATCCTTGTTCAATCCTTTTTTTTACTGCTCATACTATCATAAAGAAAGTACAAGTTTTTTTAAAGAGGTTTTTCCAATTTTGATCATCGAAACTGAAAAATTTGTTATTGTGCCAATTTCTACAAATTCATACTCAAGAAAAATTTATCTGAACTTATTAATTCCATATAAAATGCTTGTTTTTTTATATCTTTTTATTAAAAATAAGGGTAGGCTGTTTAATAAAGGGGGATGTTATGGGAAAAATTCAATTGCGTCGTTCCGTTATGGTTCAATTATTACTATCTTTAAAAGGAATACACGAATTATCCCCTGAAGAAGTGATGAAACAACAATTGCCCTCTGATCAAACAAACCAAATACCTGGCTTCATCAAAAAATTGAGCAAACAAAGAGACAAAGGAGAGCTTGGACTGTCAACGAATGAAATCGTCATCTTAGGAAATTTTTGCGAACTAACTTCCTTGAAATCAACTTCCGTTCAAAATTGGGTCAAGCGTGATATAAAAGAAATCATCGGTCCTCCTGAACTTGGAAAAAAATATTCGGTCGAACAAGCTGCTTTATTGTTAATTGTAAAAGATTTAAAAACCATATTCGACTTTGAAACTGTCCGTTCCTTATTGATGAAAGTTTTTAATACGATTTCCGACCGGAATGATGATTTAATCAGTCCGTTAATGTTTTATAAATTATATACAGATGTGTTGGAACAAGTAAAAAATGTCGAGATCGACAACAACCGGCAGTTTGAAAAAAAACTTTTCGTACAAACAAAAAGGCTTCTTCAAAAGCAAACTTCTTTATCGGAAGCTCAAATCGACAGCATTTGCCATGTGACGGTTGCTGCGGTATTGGCTGTTTTAACGTATCATTTTCAAACAAGGGCAAAAGCGTTCATTGATAAAGAAAGCGAATCGAAAAAAATAGATAATAACTAACTTTTAGATCGGGAATTGCGGTTGTGCAATTCCCGAACGTTATTTTCGGGCTTGACTACTTTTAGCCGAACCTTTTATGTAAAATTCGAGAGCCCTCATGTCTTCAAGCAATTCCTTTTTCATTCGTTCAAAAGCTGTATAACGTTCGTATGTAAAATCCATTTTTTCTTCCATCATCTTGACCATTTCATGAAAATGGTTTGAAATTCTTTGTAAGCTATTTTCCATCATGTTAAGATAAACATCATTTTTTTGATGATTCAAATAAGTCCCCTCCTTATAGCAGCCAATACCTATATAATAACAAAGAAACGGCAAAGGGCAACATTTTTAAGGGAGCGTGAAATCACATAGAAAAGTTAAGAAATGTGGCAAGAAAGATAAGAAAAGAGGGATTTCTAATTTTACAATTGCAGTTGTCGCAGCACAAGATAGAAATGGCAATATGATTGCTCGAAAAACAGGAACAGGGCGTGTTAAAGCCGAAGAAATTGAACTGTGATAGGTGAGTTTATTCACCTTCCGCTTTGCTATGCACTGATACAGCAACGAATTATAAGAAGCTTGCCAAATTGAAGGGGGTGTTGGTCAATGAACGCCAAATGCAACGTGTTAAGGAAGGAATTTATCATATTCAACACGTTAACAATTTCCACAATCGCTTGAAAAGTTGGGTGGAAAGGTTCTAAAGGGTTGGAACTCGTTATTTGGATCACTGCCTTTATTAGTTCCGTTGATTAATAAAGAAAGGATTTAACATTTGATAAACGTGTTAGAGCAAATGCTTATTTCAGCTTGTCAAAAATCAAATTATACAACTGTGGAATTATTAAGAAATACTAATAAAAGACCTCAAAGCACTCTCCTTACTTTAAGAATATTGATGCGGCTATAAACCCTATTATGATCGCAAGGATAAGTATTCCAGTACCCTTCCAACCTAAACTAGCTACTAAATCAGCAAGGTTTCCAGTTTCAGCCCTATTAAACGCATCGTTTATATTTCCAGTTGGGTTTCGTATTAATTCTTCTCGTCTTTGTTTTTCTCGTCTTCTTCCAGGTGTTTCTTTGTCTTCGCTCATTATCACACCCCCATTTTTGTAATGCTAACATATGTTCTTCATACTCTTTACATAAATCTTACCTTAAGGTTTATAAGATGATTTTAACACATTATGGTAATTTAACAAATTTTCATATAAAAAAATCTTTTAGAGAACAGCCATTACTAAAAATAAACAATTGAAATGATCAAAACTAAAGGCGCTCCGGACCATGTAAAAATGATAAAAGGGGGTGTCTAATAAGTCGTTTTTACGGCTTATTGACGCCCCCATTAATGTGTTAGAAACGTTGATATATCGGTGTTTATGATTTTTTGTTTTCAATGGCGATTTGACTTTCTGTACAGCCCCTCTTAAAATAGATCATTCCACACCTTTTGTCCATTCTGCCACTTTACCTTGATTTGCTTCGACCCAATCTTCTGCTGCTTTAGCAGGATCACTGCCTTCTGAAATTTCCAACATGACTTGTTCAATATCTTCAGCAGTCCATGAGAATTGATCCAAAATTTTATATGCTTTCGGCATATCTTCTTTTAATCCCTTTCGAACGATTGTGGATATATGTTCTTCTTTCCCAAAGGAGCCTTTCGGATCTTCCAAAAATTTTAAGTCATATGCAGCAAATTTCCAATGCGGGGACCAGCCTGTAACGACAATTGGTTCTTTATTTTTATAAGCTTCCCCTAAAGCCGTTGCCATAGCTCCGCTTGAAGATGTTTGGACTTGCCAGCCTTTTAGGCTTTCATATGTTTTAACAGCGTTTTCCGCTGATTTTACAACGCCCGCTCCAGGTTCAATGCCTGTAATCGTTTTGTTTAATTTGCCAGCATATTGATCGAGCTCTTCAATTGATTGAATGTCCATATATTTCGGAACGACGAGCCCGATTTTCGCACCCTCCAAGTTTGGACCTAAATCCTCCAGCTGATCTTTATATTCTTCATATAAATCTCCGTGAGTAGCCGGCAGCCAGGCGGCAACCATGCCGTCTGCCTCACCTTTTGCAACAGATTCCCACATAACAGCATTATCAACAGGTGTAATGTCCACATCGAATCCTTGATCTTCTAAAACTTTTTTGATGACATGGGCGGAGGCGACTTCCGTATCCCATTCCACGTAAACCAATTTTATTTTTCCTTCATCTGCCGCCCCGCCTTCAGATCCCCCGTTTGATCCGCAGCCAGCCATTAAAAGCGACAAGGAAATTCCGGCAACAAGTCCTAGGCGTTTCCAAATTCGTTTAAACATAAATATCAAAACTCCTTTTTAATTTTTCAATTCGAAAAGAGACCAACTTGCTATACATGATCATGCTTCTTGTTCATGCTTTGAGTGAAGCGGTCGATAATGATGGCTAATATGACAATACCGATACCTGCAACAAATCCGGGACCAATTTGAGCGCGCTGCAAAGCGGATAACACGTTTCTTCCAAGACCCGGCGCTCCAATCATCGAGGCAATGACAACCATTGATAATGCCAGCATGACGGTTTGATTGATTCCGGCCATAATTGTGGCTCTCGCCATCGGCAGTTCTACTTTAAATAGTTTTTGAACTGCTGTGCTACCGAATGCATCAGAAGCTTCAATCAATTCTTTCGGCACCTGGCGAATTCCTAAATTCGTAAAACGAACGGTAGGAGGTGTCGCGAAAATTAATGATGCAAACACTCCCGGCACCATGCCGATGCCAAAAAAAGCAACGGCAGGTATTAAGTAGACAAATGCAGGCATCGTTTGCATAAAATCCAAGATAGGAGTAATCATTGCTTCCGCTGTTCTGCTTTTAGACATTAAAATACCTATTGGAATACCGATGATGACGGATAATAAACTTGCGATCAAAACTAAAGTAAATGTACTTATTAAATGATCCCAAAGCTCTTGGTTGTAAATAAACCAAAGGCCGACGATGGAAAATGCCGGCAGGCCAAACTTTTTTCCGCTTATAAAAAAGGCAATAACGGCAACGATCAATATGACTAGAACAGGCGGCACAGCCCCCAACAAATCCGCCACATATTCCATTAAATCCTCAAAATATTTTTTTAACGGATCAAACAAAAACGAAAAAGAATTTGTCACCCAGTCCGTAAATTGTTTGATCTTTTCCGCAACTGGAATTTTCGGAACAAAATCCAACACATTATTCAGCACTGTTTGTGCTCACCTCGCTTTCACCTGCAAGAGCCGCGATGACTGACCCGCGAACGATGATCCCTATTAATTTTTCCTTTTCGACTACTGCTACTGGTATCGGCGAGTCGTGGATGACCGTAAAAATATCATACATTGGAGTGTCCTTTTCAACCTTCGGAACATTTGTCCGCAATATTTCTTCAATATCACGAACATCTTTTTTTCTTGCTTCTGATGCATCATCAGCTGTTACATAACCTTTTAGATTCCGTTTGCTGTCAACAACGAAAATGGTGGATATCCCTTCTTCTCTCATTCTTTCCAATGCAACACGCGGTCCATGCTTTTCAATATTGATCGTTTCGGGCCGTTTCATAATATGCTGCGCCGTCAATATTTTCGATCTGTCTACATCTTCAACGAATTTTTCGACATAGTCGTTTGCCGGATTCATTAAAATCTCTTCGGGCGTACCGATTTGCACAATCGATCCGTCTTTCATTAAGGCAATCCGGTCTCCAAGCCGCAAAGCTTCATCTAAATCATGGGTAATAAATATAATGGTTTTCTTCATCGTCCCTTGAAGATCGAGCAATTCATCCTGCATTTCTTTTCGGATAAGCGGATCCAAGGCTGAAAAGGCCTCATCCATCAACAGCACTTCAGGATCATTTGCCAATGCTCTCGCAAGTCCTACGCGCTGCTGCATTCCGCCTGACAGCTGATTAGGCTTTTGCTCCAAATATTGTCCTAATCCGACCATTTCAAGCGCTTTGATTGCCTTCTCCCTTCGTTCTTCTTTTGGGACCTTTTGAATTTCAAGTCCGAATTCTGCATTTTCTAAAACCGTTCGGTGCGGAAATAGGGCAAATCGTTGAAAAACCATGCTGATTTTTTTTCTCCGCACCTCTCGCAATGATTTTTTATCCATTTTTGATAAATTGTCCCCATCGATAAAAATGCTTCCTTTAGTCGGTTCAATCAACCGGTTGAGCAATCTTATCAATGTTGATTTGCCGCTTCCAGACAACCCCATAATGACGAAAATTTCTCCAGCCTCAACGGAAAAGGAAGCGCGATTCACTCCCACTGTATGTCCGGTTTTTTGTAAAATTTCATGCTTTGAAAATCCTTCATCTAATAGCTTCAATGCTTGAGCGGGGTTTTTACCAAAAATTTTTGTTAAATTTTTCACCTCAATGATCGGCATTTTTCCACCCCTTTTTCTAAAATTCAATACTTTCAAAATAATACGCCGATAAAATTGTCATACTAAGCTTTAATAGCTCATAATAAAAATATGTAAACCCGAACGATTCGTTGCTTTATAAGTATAACTAATTTTTCTTGATGGACACAAACGCGGTATATAGCGGATATCTCTTATATTTAATTATCAGTTTGTACTGAATAGTTTTTTTATATAGTTTTCTTACATTTCCTTTTATATGCTGGTAAATTCATACCAATATCAACATTTTACGGTCAACTACATTGTTTATTTTTAACCAACAAGTTCCACACATCAGATCACTTCTTTTTTGCAAACTATGCGTAAACAGGCAAAAAGGAGTTGAATTCGAATGGCAAGGCGAAATCAATTAATTGTTCCAGGAGTTGAACAAGCTCTTGAACAATTTAAAATGGAAATCGCGCAAGAGTTTGGTGTCCACCTTGGTTCAAATACTACCTCACGCGCAAACGGATCTGTTGGAGGAGAAATGACAAAGCGTTTAATTGCACAAGCTCAGGCTGATTTTAGCGGAAAACAGCCTTAAAATAGACTTTTGTAAATAATACAAACATTTTATCCTTTCCCATGTTCGTCCAAATGCTTCATTTTTCATATTGTTTAGGGTAAAATGATGTTGGATGATGTTTCATAAGTTTTATTTGTTCATGTTCCGATTGCATAACGGCATGAAATGGAACATTTTTTAGGAGGAATAGAACATGGGAATTGGTTGGACAGAATTTATTTTAATCATTTTCGTTGCACTTTTGCTTTTTGGACCGAGCAAGCTTCCGGAGCTTGGAAAAGCAGCAGGAAAAACGCTGCGGGAATTCAAGCTGGCTACAAAAGGAATTCTTGACGAAGAAGAAAAAAATGAAAAAAAATAATTGGTTCAACCGTAAAATCGGCAAATTGCCGATTTTTTCTTTTTTCGGAATTTGTATGAACCGTTTTTCGAGTATTTAACTTACATTTTTTAACACAAATCATTCTGATCCTTTCGCAAAAAATAAAGAGAAAGAAAAGGTAACTTACGGAAAGGCGGAATGAATATGCATACAATGTGGAAAGGTTCCATATCCTTCGGGCTCGTCAACATCCCGGTCAAACTGTTTTCTGCTACAGAAGACAAGGATATGAAATTTCGTCAGCTTCACAAAAAATGCCATACCCCAATTCAATACGCAAAACGTTGTCCAAACTGCGACGAAGAAGTTGGCAACGATGACATTGTGAAAGGGTTCGAATATGTACAAGGCAAATTCATTATTTTAACAGATGAGGAATTAGCAGCTCTGAAGGAAGAAAATGAAGACAAAACGGTTGAAATCGTCGATTTCGTGAATTTGCCGGAAATTGATCCGATTTATTTTAACCGGTCATATTATATCGGTCCAGGCGAAAACGGACAAAAAGTGTATGCATTGCTTCGTGAAGCATTGAAACAATCAGGGAAGATTGGAATTGGAAAGATTTCAATGCGCTCTAAACAACAATTGGCTGTCATCCGGACATATGAGGACGTCATTTTAATGGAAACGATTCATTATCCAGATGAAGTGCGAAACGCCCGTGACGTTCCCGGGGTTCCTCAAAATACCAATATTGAAAAAAAAGAGCTGGACGCTGCCATGCTGCTTATCGATCAGCTGACAACAACGTTCCAACCGGAGAAATATCAAGATGAATACCGTTTGCGGATTCAAGAAAAAATTGAAGAAAAAGTACAGCAAAACGAAACAAAAACGGCTGAACCGTCTCCAAAAAAGAACGTAGTCGATTTAATGAGTGCGCTTGAGGCAAGCATCGAACGCTCAAAATCATTAAATAAAAAGGGAGAAGAAAAAAGCGGAGCAGCAGGCAAAAAAACGAAAACGACCCGCAAAAAAGCTTAGCTTTGCCGGACAATAAAGCGGGCGGCCGACAGCAAATCCGGAAAATGAAAATCAGCTATTTTTTCTTGATGGCGGCTGCCTACTAATATCGTTTTAGCTCCTGCAGCCTTTCCGGCAGCGATATCTACTTCACGATCGCCAATCATATAACTGTTCTCTATATTGATGTTATATTTCTTTGCCAAATCAACAATCATCTTTGGCTCCGGCTTACGGCAGGCGCAGCCTTCTTTAGGTGCGTGGGGACAATAGGCAACCTCTTTAATCGTTCCGCCTTTTTTTTCAATTTCACGAACCATTTTTTCATGGATTTTGTGGAGCATTTTTTCTGACATGTATCCTAATCCGATTCCGCCCTGATTTGTGACAACGAAAACGTCAAAATTGGATCTGTTCAAAAGCGCAACAGCTTCAGCTGCTCCTTTTAACAAATAAAAATCTTCAGGCTTATTTACGAAACGGACACGATTGGTCATCACTTCATTTACAACGCCGTCTCTGTCTAAAAAAACTGCATTTTTCACAAATCTATCCTCCAATCTTTAAGGGTGAACACTATGCAACCGATGATGCCGACATTATCTTTCCATATTCCGGAAGGGGAGCAATGGCTATATGAGCCAAAATATGATGGTTTTCGCGCGATATTGCAAGCTGACGAAGACCGTATTTCTCTCATGAGCCGAAATGGAAACGATTTATCCCCATCGTTCCCGGAAATTAAACATTTTATCGAAAGAAAAATAGAAAAATGGCGTCCTTTTTTTCCGCTTGTTTTGGACGGAGAGCTTGTTATGCTCAAAACAGCTTTTTCCGCTGATGTTGCCTCTTTAAAAAGAAAATGGAAAAGAAAAAGCGATGAAACGACCGAAGCATATCAGCTTCTCGTTTTCGATATACTTTTGCTGCAAGGAGAGGATATAACAAAAAAACCCCTTTCCAACCGAAAAGAACTACTATCCTCCGTATTTAAACAACTCGGTTTACCGCTGCATGTTAGTCCAGAGAATCCGATCCCGATCCAAATGATTCAAGCATATCATCAGTTTTCCCAATTATGGGAAAAAATTGTCCAGCATGAAGGAGAAGGCGTTGTTTGCAAACATATGTTAAGCACATATGAGAACAAGAAAAGAACATCACAATGGCTGAAAATCAAAAACTTTAAAGAAGCGCTCTTTTTTGTCACTGGATTTGATTCAAACAACGGCTACATACATATTTCTGTTCATCATAAAGGAGCAATTGTGCAAGCCGGCGTTTTTTCTCACGGTATGCCTGACAACCAAAAACAAGCGTTGTTGGAGATTATAAAAAAGAAAGGAAAAAAGGAAAACCACCTATATACTATAGAGCCGGCCATTTGCATGAAAGTACGGTTTCTTTCCATTGACAGCGGCAGTTTAAGAGAACCTTCTTTCCATTCCTTTGCATTGGAACATGATTGGACAGACTGCACTTTTTTGCAGCTGAAAATGGCTGAAGCCAATGTCAAAGATGTGGCTGTCACACATATTGAAAAACCTCTTTGGCCGAAATATGATATACAAAAACAAGATTTTTTGCTTTATTTATTGGAAATATCCGATTATATGCTTCCATTTTTAAAAGACCGCCCCTTAACGGTGATCCGCTATCCGCACGGTTTGTTGGGAGAAGCATTTTTTCAAAAAAATTGTCCTGATTATGCCCCGGAATTTATTCAGACAAAAACAATCGACGGGATTCATTATATCATTTGCAATGATAAAAAAACGCTTATGTGGCTTGGCAACCAGCTCGCAATTGAATTTCATATCCCCTTTAATACGTGGAAGGAAAAACAGCCGGCGGAAATTGTATTTGATTTAGATCCGCCGTCAAAAAACGAATTTCATTTGGCTATCTATGCTGCAAACAAGCTGAAGGAATGTTTAGATCGGTTTGAGATTGCCTCCTTTCCAAAGCTTTCCGGAAACAAAGGAATTCAAGTTCATATTCCGATCGGCACCAATATTTTCTCATATGAGGAAACGAGGCGGTTTACGTCTTTTTTCGCTAATTATTTAGCCGAACAGCATCCGAACGAATTTACGATTGAACGCTTGAAGAAAAAACGGGGCAGCCGCCTTTATATTGACTTTTTACAGCATGCAGAGGGAAAAACGATCATTTCACCTTATTCCGTCAGAGGAGTCGAAAATGGAACGGTTGCCGCTCCGCTTCATTGGAATGAAGTCAATGAACAGCTTGATGCCGAATCTTTTACAATGGACTACTGCATCAACAGGGTAAAATCAGGTATTTGTCCAATGAAACATTATTTTTCCATCGATCAGCATGAAAAAATTAAAGCCATCGTCGAGCATTTATTATGAAAACCGCCTATACAACTTGAGCTTCTTCAGCATAGTTTATAACTGAAATAAAACATTTCACAAGGAGGTTTTCATATGTCTGGAGTATCTGGAGGATACGGCGGAGGCTTTGCGTTAATCGTCGTTCTGTTCATTCTTCTCATTATTGTCGGAGCATCTTGGTGGGGATGGTAAATATTACATTTCGGCTTTTTCAAAAAAGCCAGAGCTAATTCGTTCGTTGAAACCGGCAAAATTGCCGGTTTCACCTGTTAAAAGCAGAATGTTTTTTTAAGAGCAATCAATCGAAGTCCGACGATCAAGATTTTCAAATGAACAATTGCTTTTTCTTTTCAGGCCAATTTTGCAAAAGTTGGAATGCTTCATCAGATGAAACAGGCTTGCTGAAATAAAAACCTTGCATTTGAAAACAATGGTGGCGATTCAGAAAAAATACTTGTTCTTTTTTTTCGACGCCTTCCGCTACAATGGAAAGCTTCAAATTTTGCGCTAGAGCAATGATCGTTTTTACAACGACATTATGGTCGTGCTCTAAATAAATGTTTTGAATAAAAGAACGGTCAATTTTAATTTTATCCAGCTTCAGCTTCGTTAAATAACTGAGCGAACTATAGCCAGTTCCGAAATCATCGATGCTCAAACCTATATTTAGTTTCTTTAACTTGCGGATGATTTCCAAAAACCATTCAAAATTGTACATTGGGACGGTTTCGGTAAATTCAAGCTCAAAGCATTCAGGCGGAATTTCATACATCGTCAAGTAATCCGTAATCATTTTCACAACATCATGCTGGTAAAATTGTTTAATAGATAAATTGACACTGATTTTCAAGTCACGGAAGCCCTTATCTCTCCATTCCTTTAATTGCTGGCAAGCTTTTTCCATGCTCCATTTGCCGATTTCTACGATAAGCCCTGTATCTTCCGCAATCGGTATAAATTCTGAAGGGGGAATCATCCCAAGCTCTTTATGTTTCCATCTGAGCAGCACTTCAAAGCCGGTAATTTTTTTTTCTTTTGTATCGACGATCGGTTGATAATATAAACATAAATCTCTTTTTTTCACAGCTTTGTAAAGCTCATTTTCTATAAAAATTCTTCGTTCGATCGATTTGCTGTTATGATTATTAAATTGGGCAATGCGCTCGTTTTTTTCTTTCCCCATTTTGATAGCAATTTCACTATTTTTAATTAAAGTTTTCGGCGTTCTTCCATGAACCGGGTAAAACACGATGCCAATGCTATAATCGTAATAAATTTCCAAATCGTTGATGACAAGTATATCTTCCAGCTTATTGATACGATGCACAATATCACGAATCATCTCATCTTTATTTACAACATTGTAAACAATAACTAAAAACTCGTCATTTGACAGACGACCTATAAAGTATGTATCGGGAAAAATATTTCTTAACTGCCTTGCAAATGACTTAATCACTTCATTACTAATATCTTTCCCAAAAATTTCGTTTATGTATTTATAGCGGTTAATTTGAAACTTCACAACTGCAGCAGGATTTTTTTCTGTTTGGCATAAATACTCTAAACGGTTGAAAGTAGCTTGTTCATTTGGCAGCTTTGTCAAATCGTCAAATTGCGTTAAATATTGAATCTTCTCATCCGCTTCCTTTACTTTTGAAATATCTCTTATAATCAGCGCATAACCATAAAAAAAATTATTGCTATATAAAGGAAGGCATAAGATGGACGAAGGCGTTTCCTCAACAACTGCCTCAAAAGTTGCAGGTTCGCCGGTTATCCTCACCTGTTCAAAAAGATGCTGAATCTCTTTTCTGGATGAAGTATGAAAAAAATGATAAATCGAACCTTTCTTTTGCAAAAAATGCGCAGCCATTCGGTTGCCTTCCTTGACCAATCCTCTTGGATCACAAAAAACGATCATATCAGGGTGAAATTGAAAAATGAGGTCATAAAATTGTTGAAAAAGGCGATCCATTATTTTAACACTTCCTCAACTATGGGTTCTCATTTTTTATATCGGTATAAACATAGCTTTATTCAATAATTACATAGAATTTCATTCATAAAAATTATCGAAACAGCACACTATTGCTGGAGTCTGCAGCTTTTTTTAACAGTTCGATCAATTGCACTTGTTCTTCTTCGGATAGGCCGGAAAAAACTCTCGCCATCCTTAAGGCGCGGATCGGATAAATTTCATCAAAATATTGGCGCCCCTTCTCCGACAAATTTGCATAAACTGACCGTTTATCTTTCGGATTTTTTTCCCGATAAATCCATCCGTTTTTTTCAAGCTTGTCAATAACATAAGTTACATTACCGCTGACAAGCAATAGTTTTGACCCGATTTGCTGAAGTTTTTGCGGACCCTTTATGTACAGAAGCTCCAATACAGCATATTCGGTTGGATTCAAACCATGCTCCTTGCTGTCTCGATTGGCGTGTTCCGAAACGTTTTTATACGCTTTTGCAAGCGTATGAAACAAGTTTAAAGCCCTCTCCATTTCTTCTTGAGTATAGGAAAAAAACATTTCCAATCCCCTTTTCCTTTTTTTATTTTATAATGCTCATTTTAATGGAAAAAACAGTTTATGTAAACGCTGTCATTTTAAAAGTGTGCTCTACCAAACAGTCAGTCAAAATCTTTTCTTATCGAAAAAAATAAAAGCGTGCAGCAATATGCTTGCACGCTTTACAGTCCATTCATCCTTTTATTTTGTCATACGGTTCGTAAAAATTGATTATTGAACTTGAAACCTTTTCACTAAAGATTGCAAATCTCCAGCCAGATTTGACATGGATTCGGCATGTGAAGCAATGGTTGCCGCTGACTCATTTGCCGTTGCTGCTGAAGCTGATGTTTGTTCAATACCTGCAGCCGCCTCTTCCGAAATCGATGCGATGTTGGAAATCGAATCATTAATCGATTCGCTCGTTGATAACATGTCAGTTAAATCATTTTGAGCATTGTTGATTCTTTCGGAAATTTCTTTAATCGTTTCTTTAATTTGTTGAAATGCGGCACTCGTTTCGTTCATTGAATCCATTCCCGATTCTACTTGTTGAAATCCTAATTCAAAGCTTTTCGTCACTTTATTCGTCTCGCTATGGACTTCTTCCACGATTTTTTGAATATCCACAACGGAACTGGAAACTTGTTCAGCCAATTTTCTGACCTCGTCTGCAACTACTGCAAATCCTTTTCCATGTTCCCCCGCTCGAGCCGCTTCAATCGCTGCATTTAGCGCGAGCAAATTTGTTTGATCAGCTATAGATTGAATAACTTCAACGAGTTTGGAAATTTGTTTTGAGCGTTCATCAAGTTTTTTAATTTTTTTCATATTGCTTTGCATGCCTGTAAACATATAATCAAAAAGTTTTTTCGATTGATTCATCAGCTTGCTGCCATTGTCCGTCAACTCCAGCACTTCTCTCGATTTATCAAACATTTCTTTTCCATTCCTATGTATTTGATAAATCTTATCCATGTACATACCCATTGCTTCAGAAAGCTCTGAGGCAGAATTAGCTTGCGATTCTGCTCCAGCCGACAGCTCTTGCATCGTCGCAGCGATTTGGTTGCTTCCTTCTTTTAGCTCTTTAGAGGAAGAAAGCAAATCGCTGCTTTGTTTTGACATAGTATCTGAAGCATGATGAATGTCTTGCACGATCTTTCGAAGCTGATTCCCCATTTCGTTGACAGCTTCCATCAATTCGCCGATTTCATCCTTCGACTTTATTGATAACGGTTCCAACATTAGATTTCCCTTAGATATTTGCTCCATTTGGCCGGCGATTTTGATCAAAGGATTCGTAATGGAACGAGCCATTTTAAAGGACATGATGAAACCGATTAAAAGTATGGAGGCCAAAACAGCTAATATGATGATGATAGATAGATTGCTAAGTTGAATCATATTATTTCCGCTTTTGATTACATCGTTTTGCCGATCTGACGTCACTTTTTCAAATTCTTGAATAATCGTTTCCCCAAGCGGTTGTACACTTTCTTTCATTTGCTTTAAAGCATCATTCTTTTTCCCCATATCATAGTCGAATAAAACCTCGTGTCGGACAAGCAATTCCCATTGGTGGCATTTCGCAACTAAATCCTTCATTTGCTGTGAAGAATTCAATTTCAATAACTGCTTTTGAATCTCGCTGCTCTGTTTTGCCAATTCTTCGTATTTTTGACGAATGTCTCGGTCCCCATATAGAAGAAACTGGTTTATTAATGAAATGCGTTCTGCAATATTGTATCGCATTTTCTCGTTTTGGATCAGTCCTTCTACATCTTCCTTCATGATGCTTTCCGTATGATTTGTTAAATTTTTTAATACCCCAAAATTAATAACGGCCATTAAACATGTTAGCAGCATTAATATTCCAAAGCTTCTGAGCAGCCTTCTTCTCAATCCGCCTTGCTTTTTGGAAGTAGTGATCCTTGTCACTGTTTTATTCTTTTTCATATGATCTACGATCCCCTTCCCAAACCCCTTTTTTATTTATATCGGTGCAAAATTCATCATTTTTAAAGAATAGTAAAATCGACCTAGTTTCATCATCAATGCTTCAGACGACTAGCTTTTTAAGAGGCATACGACCGTTTACCATAACTTTTTCTGCAAAATCTTTTTTAATCCGCTTGAAACCGCATATGTAAAGCCGCCATATGTTTTTCAATAAATAGACTACCCTTTTAGAAAGCAAAAAGTAAAATCGCTCGTTTTTGAAATGGAGAATGAACTTGCTATTTTCAAAGAAAAAGCCACTCATTCATCAGAAAAAAAGTCCCGGATCTCCATAAATGTCTTACCTGTTCCAACAAAAAAACAGCCTGCAGACAGAAAATACATTTTGTCTGCAGGCGTGGACAATTTTGATTAAGTTATTTAGTCCCAAAAAACTCTTCATATAACGCTTTTACAGCTTTCTTTTCATCCGTTCCTTTTACGCCAAACATCATGCTCACTTCTGATGACCCTTGATTGATCATTTCAAGGTTCACACCGCTGTTTGCAAGCGCTGTTGCAGCTCTGGCCATCGTTCCAACATTTTTCCGCATTCCTTCGCCAACAATCATAATTACCGCTAAATCATAAGCAACTTCTATATTATCGACTTCCAGTTCCTTTTTGATCCGCTCTACAACTTTCCGTTCTGTTTCCGAATCAAACTGATCCTGGCGCAAAATGACAGAAATGTCATCAATTCCAGAAGGTGTATGTTCATATGACAGCCCAAAATCTTCTAAAATTTGCAACAATCTTCGGCCAAAACCGATTTCTCTGTTCATTAAATATTTATTGACATAAATGCTGCAAAAACCGGTATCACTAGCGATACCTACGACAGGACCGTTAGAATCTGTTCGTTCATGCACAATTTTTGTACCAGGAGCCGATGGATTATTGGTGTTTTTAATATTTACCGGGATTCCTGCACGGAATGCCGGAATAAGTGCTTCGTCATGAAATACTGCAAAGCCAGCGTAAGATAACTCACGCATTTCTTTATATGTAAGCTCCCGAATTTCTTTTGGATTTTCAACAAAATTTGGATTTACAGAATAGACCGCATCTACGTCCGTAAAGTTTTCATATATTTCCGCTCCGACCCCGTTGGCCAAAATAGAACCGGTTATATCGGAACCGCCACGTGAAAAGGTGACGAGCTTTCCGTCTTTTGAATAGCCGAAAAATCCAGGAAAAATCAGAATTCCTGAGCGATCACGAAGCTTTTTTAAATTTTCATAGGCTTCCGGCAGCACTTGTGCATTGCCTGGTTCATCGCTCACAATAAGCCCTGCTTCTTTAGGATTCACATAATGGGCTTCAACTCCGCGCGATTGAAAATACGCAGTGATCAGTTTTGCATTATTATCTTCACCGCTGGCCTTCACCGCATCCATAAAACGGGCAGGATTTGATTTGTCCCCATGTAAAATTTCTTGCAAATCAGCAGAAATTCGATCAATAATATCATTAGATAATCCTAATTCTTTAGCAATTTCAACATATCTGTTCACAACAGCTTCATATGTTTCCTTTACGCTGCCATTGTTCAAATATTCTTCCCCGCACTTTATTAATAAGTCGGTCACTTTCACATCTTCTTTAAATCTTTTGCCAGGAGCCGAAACAACGACAATTTTTCTTTTCGGATCAGATGTGACGATGTCGAACACTTTTTTAATTTGTTGTCCTGATGCAACGGACGTTCCACCAAATTTTACAACTTTCATATTTACTACAACCCCTACCAATAATCTAGCAAAATTTTAAAATTTTATAAATCTTATTATCTCTTTTATACATCATTGTTGCAAGCTTTTTTTCCATTATAGCATTGAACCATGTCAAAAAAATTTTACAATACAATGCCCTTTCCGAATACATGTAAACAAATAAAGTTGTGGTGCTTTACCGCTTTTATGCTTTGGCAGAAAAGATTCACTTTTTATACACCCTTTAATTATGATATTCGAGCTCCTTATCCCCATTCATTAGCAGGAATGCCATCCGTATATATAGACGGCAATGAGGAAAGATTCCAAATTGCCCAAACTCGTGCACAATCGAGCAAACGTTCCTGTAATTGATCATGAAATTTTTCTTGCGTTTTATCATAAAATTGATGGACCATTCGAATGCAAAAAACCGACCTCCTCCTTTATATAAGAGAAGATCGGTACACATCTAAGTTATTTTACATTACTTTCTTTCAGCAATTTCAACTGTTTTGACATGAAACCCATCCATGTCTAAAATTTTAAATGAATATTGATCAAAATCAATTTCATCTCCAACTTTCGCATCCATTTTCTGTGTCAAAATCCATCCGCCGATCGTGTCAACATCGGTTTCTTTAATCTGGAGACCAAAAATATCATTTACTTCCTCTATCAAAACTTTTCCATCCACAACTGTTTTGGAATCATTAATTTTCTTAATTTGCGGTACTTCATCAGCATCAAATTCATCGCGAATTTCCCCAACGATTTCTTCCAAAATATCTTCGACTGTTACTAAACCTGCTGTACCGCCATATTCATCAATCAAAATGGCCATATGGATGCGTTCCATTTGCATTTTGACTAACAGATCATGGATAGGGATCGTTTCAATAACATGAATGACTGGCCGAACATATTCGCCGACAGTTTTCTCTTCATCAATTCCTTTGACATAATCGGCGAGTACTTCTTTCATGTTCACAATTCCGATCATATTGTCTTTATCGCCATTAAATACGGGATAGCGCGTGTAATGCTCCTCCATCACAATGGGAATGCAATCTTTTAATTTCATGTCTTTATCAAAAGCGACAATTTCTGTTCTTGGAACCATGATTTCTTTAGCAATTCGATTGTCAAACTCAAAAATATTGTTGACATATTTATATTCAGATTGGTTTATTTCACCGCTCTTATAGCTTTCGGACAAAATAATGCGAAGCTCCTCCTCTGAGTGGGCAATGTCATGCTCCTTAGCTGGTTGTAATCCAAATAATCCTGTCAGCAATCGAGCGGATCCATTTAACGTTTTGATAAACGGTTTCATGATTTTGTCAAAAAGAATGAGCGGGCGGGCAAACCTTAATGTAATTTTTTCCGCCATTTGAATCGCGAAAGTTTTTGGCGCTAATTCCCCAACAACTACATGCAAAAATGTAACTACTGAAAACGCTACAACAAAGGATAATAAGGCTGTTACCGATTCAGGCAGGTTGAAGTATTCAAAAACTGGATGCAATAAATGTTCGACCGTCGGTTCGCCAATCCAGCCTAATCCTAATGCAGTAATCGTAATCCCTAGCTGACAAGCTGATAAATATTCATCTAAATTAGCGATCACCTTTTTAGCTGCAATCGCTTTTTTATTTCCTTCCATCACCAGCTGATCAATTCTAGAAGTACGGACTTTCACGATTGCGAATTCAGAAGCAACAAAAAATGCTGTAAGAGCAATTAAAAGCGCCACAAGCACTAAATTCAATATTTCCAAATATTCTCCTTACTGGTTAAAATCAGTAAGGAATACACCTCCTATTTTCTGTTCTTATTATTCTTTTCTATAGAAAAATTATATGATAAATGAAAAATGAACAGAAGCACCTTTACGAGTTTGACACTTTGTTTTGACAACTTTTTCATCACGTTTTTGTGCGCAACAAAGTAAAACTCACGCTGTTTTAGCTGTTTATGAATCATTTTCATTATTATGAAAAATTTTCCATATAAGCAAAATGATATTCTTTACTTACGTCTTAACCAGCCAATTTACAATGAATTTCTTGCATTGATTGCTTCCATTGATCAGCTGGAAAGTTTAGAATTTGTCTTTTTTATGAACAGCCAGCCTTTCATTTTTGACAATACTGTTTTATTTTTTTAAGAAAATTTCTTATGTTTTCCATTTCCCATTCATTTGTTCGTTTCCAAACTTCAAAGATGGATGTTCAGAGGCAGGAGAGTATGCAGATTTCATTGTGGCAAAAGACCTCCTAATCTAGCCCTAAATTTTCCATCATGTAGTCACTCCTAATCATTAAATTATTTTTAATGTACTAAATAAAAACTATGTAGTCAACGTTTTCGTATTGAGAAAATCGTTAAACTCCTGCAAATCATGTATAATAAATGTCAAGGATCTCGGCTCGTCTTTATAGTTAAATGCCAGAAATCTCTGAAAAACGGCTAGACAGCCGAATTCTGACTTGCCAAACATAAAAAAATTTTATACTTTAGTCAATAAAAAGAAAGGGTTGAAAACATGAGTGTATTGAACGATATTTTATCCTTCAACGAAAATTTTGTTAAAAATAAAGAGTATATACCATATGAAACATCTAACATTCCCAATAAACATCTTGTCATTTTCACTTGCATGGACACAAGGCTTGTTGAATTACTGCCAAAAGCTTTGAACATTAAAAATGGGGATGTCAAAATGGTAAAAAATGCAGGTGCCGTGTTGACACACCCTTTCGGTTCAACAATGCGTTCCATTTTAGTGGCCGTCTATGAACTTCAAGCAGATGAAGTAATGGTTATCGGCCATCATCAATGCGGCATGTCGTCAATAAATCCAGAAGAGCTAATTGCCAAGCTGAAAGAACGCGGCGTAGATGAAAACACAATTAAAACATTAGAAAATGCAGGCATCGAACTGAAAACATGGTTTAAAGGGTTTGACAAGGTAGAGGACAGTGTCGCAAAAAGCGTTGAGATCATTAAAAACCATCCGCTCATGCCGAAAAATATTCCGGTACACGGACTCGTTATTGATCCTAATACTGGAAAACTAGACCTTATTGTCAATGGTTATGAAAACGAAACCGTTGATCAACGATAATCTGCTTTGAGGGGGGTCTAATAAGTCGTTTTTACGGCTTATAGACGCCCCCATTAATATTTTAGAAACGTTGATATATCGGTGTTTATGATTTTTTGTTTTCAATGGCGATTTGACTTTCTAAGACAGCCCCTTCTTACGATTAGTCAAGAGGTTTATCAATAGTTATTTGAGATAATGAATCTTTTTTTGGCGGAAGGGGTACCCCCTCCGCCAAAAAAAGATTTTCGCATGTCAAATAGACCTAACGATTTTTGCTTTTTTTTCGCTAGATCAAATATGTTATACTTTTCCTATACAATTACGAAGATACTGAAGCGATTTCGTAATTGTAAGTTAAATTGTGTGTAATAAGGTGGAAGAGGCACTTCAATAACTTATTCACACATGCGATGAACGCAACTTTATGACATTTGTTATAGGGTTGCGTTTTTAATTTGTCGTAGTATTCTACAAAATGATTGTGTCCAAAGCGTCGTTGGCGGATCATATTTTGAATCGTAAAATAAAGGATTTTGCGCAGATGACTGTTGCCACGCTTATTGATTTTATCTTTGTAAAACAATGTGCCTGATTGAAAACGCCTTATATCACATTCCTCCCGATTTTTATGTAGAAGTCTTCACTTCACCTTAACGATTCCCTTTTCTTATACACGATCTCAAAGATCCAACATACTGAAACTGATTCTTATAAGGGCAGTGAAGTAGGCCAGTTTTTCATTACGAACTTAAGGTTCTGGGGCTGTCACGACCTATTCTCCACTTCTACTATAAAAAATAGTAGCACAGACCATGGCCGTGGTCTGTGCTACTTATCTTAGTATGTTTTTAATCACCTGTATACAAACGATAAAAATGCCTGCCTGCAATGGCTGCAATTTCCTTTTCCCCTGCTGGATCATAAGAGAGCAAAAAACATGTCGCAGGTCCAGCTGATTTTTTTATATCAATTTTTTTTGAAACAATCATTGAGTGATTGAGTCCATTTTCTTGACATAATTCATTCCATTCGAATTGAATTCCTTTGGAGCCGACGGGAACGATTTCATACACAGATTTATGGTCTAAAAGTTTCTGAATAAGGGAAAGCGGAGCGATTTCCTCCTTATTCTTGATGACCTCTTCCCCTACAAGCGGTCTGCCAATGCAAGCAAATTTTGCATCTTTGGTCGTTCTTTTTATCTTCATTTCATCTTTTTTCACTTTCCCGATGACGATAATTCCAACTGCGGATTGAACCATAGAAAAATTGCTTTCTGTACTGCCCGTTATCGGGATCGGCTCCATGTCACATTCTGAAAAAATTTTGCAGCAGCCTTTTTTTAACCGATCCCATTCTTCATCACCGATAAAATTTTGGATTACAAGCGCAATCGGTGTTGCGCCTACTGCTAAACATTCTGATAAAGCAACACGCAATCCAAAATATGCAACGGTCTCGTAATCGACCTGTACGACATCGAAATCTTTTTCCCCTACTCCAGCAGAATTATCAGCCGCAATGACAAGATACTCATCGCTGACATTAGGCAGAAAAATCACATCCCGCATGATAAAAAATCTCCTTTTTTTGAATTAAAGATGTGCGATCTAACGGTCACGTGAAGTTGAAGCAGTAAGATGATAAGCAAAAACGTATGCTTTTCCTAAAAAATATATGTTCAAAGAACTTTCACTACTAAATTCAGGATGGCGCGTTCAGAGCGGTTTTACTTCAGCCTTTCGTTCAATCCGTACCAGATAATGTCAAAGCGATCAGCTTTTTTGACTAAATCTTGAAAGCAAAAACCGCATGCATCTCTCCAAAGTCTTTCTTGTTGGTCAACCGGTACAATTCCTTTTGTTATATCATTGCCGATGACGACGATTGTCCCCTTCCCTTCTTTTTCCCATCCACGCCATGCCTCGACCATCATATCCCAATAGTTCCGCCATTCTGCAAATTGATTCATAATCTGAAAGATATACTGTTCGATTCCTTCGATGATTGCTATTTTTTCAAATTGTTTTGTATGGAAAAGATCAGCAATATGTATCTGTTCATCATATCCGCAAAACCATTGATAGGAGGCGGTATCGTCCAAGGCATAAAATTTTTTCACCCATTTTCTTTTCCCGTTGAAGGCTCCCCCGACAACCACATGCATCTTTTTCCTCTCCTTACATCTGATCGTTTTCCTGTTAAACAATAAAATGCGCCGTGCTTTATTTGCCATTCCAAATAAGATTTCCGGCTAAAGCTGTATCGATAAAGAAGCTCGCGAATCACTCCGCCATGAGTAATAACAGCAATGTGAACGACTTCCTTCGAAGAAAAATGCTTAATGATTTTCTCCCATCCCTTTTTAACTCTTTTCGAAAACACCTCATATGCTTCACCATTTGGGGGAGGAAATCGCCAAAATTCACGCAGCCAATTTCTGTAACGATCATCATCTTTCAATTCTTGGTAGCATTTCATTTCCCATTCGCCAAAATTTATTTCACGCAGTTCTTTTAATACTGCATACGGTTTGTTCGGATAAATAATCCGGGCAGTTTCAGCCGCTCGACGCAAATCACTTGTAAATAAAAGATCAGGTTCGGAAGGAAATGCTAAACTTTGCAATGCTTTTTTTCCTTCATGAGAGAGCGGTTCGTCCGTCCAACCAATATACCGCTTTTGCATATTTGCTTCCGTTAATCCATGGCGAATAAGTGTAACAACCACAGCATCATCCATAAAACTGTTTCACTTCCTTCAATGGCTGCTCCGATAGCATCTCCTGTCAGACCGCCGAACGCCCGCAGAAAAAAACGTTTCAAAACTAAATACAGAAAAAAAGCGGAAACGGTCAACATTAGCAACAACGGGGTATAATGATGAAAAATGAATAACAGCAATAAAAGATAAACAATCAAAACAATGACGTCTTTTTTCGACAGTGCGTTAGAAAATAAGTAGCCTAATCCTTCTTGTTTTGCCATCCCCGGTCCTAATATCATTAACAGACAGGAGATTAAACGGGAAAAAAACGGGATCAGCATTACAAATAAAATGTCCAAATTTCCAGCTGTTGTTTCAAAGATGAATAAAAAGCGAAAAGAAAGAAGAAAAATAAGAGACAAAACGCCAAACGTGCCAACCCGTGGATCTTTCATGATCTCAAGCCTTTTTTCTTTGTCTCGATAGGAAAAATACGCATCCAGCGTATCTGTAAAGCCGTCCAAATGAATTCCTCCGGTGATCGCGATAAAATAAAAGAAAAGAAAAAAAGTAACAGCCACATCAGATAATGGAGTCCACGATTTTAATAAAAATAATAGGAGGCTCCCTAAACAGCCGATGAGCAGCCCAAGAACCGGCAAACTTAGTACCGCAATTTTCAGCCGTTTTTCATCAACCGGAAATTCCCGCCGAACCGGAATGATCGTGAAAAACTGAACAGAGAAGAAAAATCCGTAAACCATCATTTTCAGCGATTTCATTCCAGTTCTCCTTTCATTGCGATCGGAACGCCGAATTCCATCCTGATCGCTAAATCTGCACGCTCGACTATCCGTTGGTGAAGATGTCCGAGCAGACGGATATAATGATACACAAGCTTTGACCGCAAAGCCCCTTCCCAGCAGACTTCATTGGAAACAAGAACAAATTGAGCGCACTTAGTGAACAGCATGAGTTCGTTCCATATTTTTTCAAACACAAACCGACGATAAAGCGGATCTTCAACCCAGTCCTCATTCTTTTTAAACAGCTCGTTGGTCAAAAGGGTTGTCAGGCAATCAAGCAAGACGAGATCATTGGATGTGAGTGGCTTACTGAGCTTGCCAATATCCGTCGGCTGTTCTATTGCCAGCCAATCGACATCACTTTGTTCTCTTCTCTTTTGATGAAGGAAAATTCTATGTTTCATTTCTTCGTCCGTAGGTTGAGAAGTGGCAATGTACACAAACCGGCTGCCCTTTTTCCTCTGTTTCAATACGTAACGTTCTGCCCATGAACTTTTTCCACTTCTTACGCCGCCCGTTATAAATGTAAACACAAATTTTTTCACTCCTTTAAACCTTCAAGAAGCCGGTTATTTTTAAACGGAATAGATCTTCATGGAAACGGTCGAAAAAATAAGCCGGCACAGCCACCATAAGAATATCTATTTCTATCACGCTGCCCCGTGTCATTTATTTTCTTCGCTATGACGTTGTTCAAGGGCTGTTAAAAAAGCGGCTGCTTTGCCAAATAAATGGACATGTTATTCATCGCGGTTAAGAGAAGAGCAATGGATGATCAATCATTTATTGTCCATCTCTGCTTGTTATTTTGAATCGCTTTGACCGTGCTCTCATATACCCCTTTGGCTATCAACTTTCCGAGAGTAGCGCCCGTTCCGGCATGATGATGAAGGCTTCCCGTTTGTGTTGCGGCCAGCAGCACACTATCCATTGAAGCTTCAGCTGCGCTCGAACCGGTGGCAGAATCGATGATTCCTTCATCAAAAAGAGCCTTCGTTTTCGCTTCTGTGGCGGTCACCATGCCCTCGATAAAGGCTTGGTCAGATAAATGCCCGTTTATGAACATCCAAGTGTTGATTGCTCTAACGTGTTCGTGCTTTTCCATGTTTTTGGATGCATCTGCACCATGTGATATAGAAGCTGTAACGACGATAATTATCGAAATGCCCTCTTCTTCCCATTCTTCCACAACCCCGTCTTCTACATAAGAACTCGTCAGCATCCCGATTGTTTCATTCGGGCTGAAACCATTGTCCAGCAAAAAATTTATCATCTCCGTTTGGCTGCCAGAAACATGATCGTCTGTTGATACATGCCGGTTGACAAAGTGACGATGCCAGCCAAACCCGCCTCCGACAACTGCGGATGAAAGCGTTTTAAGCGGAGATGCCGCTTTTACATAAATAAGCTCCTTTGTCTGAATAACATCCCCTTTCGTAAAAACTTTTTTTTCATCATGCTTATGCTCAGGCGACAGCATCATTTGGGGGCGTGCTATTTCTGGATGGGATTGTTTAATCGCTGAAACGTCGTATACATGATGAATTGTTTTTTCATTTAATACCGCATTTGGATCATCAATCAGAACGGACTGGCCGTTTTTTAAGAGAAGCATTTTGTCACAATAAAGACTAGCTAAATTAATATCATGAAAAATAGACACTACTGTCAATCCATGTGACTTTGTCCATTTTTTTAATTGGTCAAGCAGCATTTTTTGATAGGTAATATCAAGATGATTGGTCGGTTCATCAAGCAAAAGCAAAGATGGGTTTTGTGCGAGTGCTTGAGCTAAAAACACTCTTTGTTTCTCACCCCCGCTTAAATGCTTGATCGATAGATGCTTCAATTTGGTTACGTTTGTAAATTCCATAACTTGTTGGATTACTTGTTCATCTTCGTACGTCAACCGTTTTAAAAATCCGCGCTGAAACGGATACCTGCCGAGCGCTACCGTCTCCCAAACTGTATAGTCAAACATTTGCGTATTGTTTTGCGGAAGTGAGGCAATTTTACGTGCCAGCTGTTTCGCGGAATAAGCTTGAAGCGGTTTTCCCTCCAGTTCAATTGTGCCGCTTCTTACAGGGATGAGTCCGCCGATCATTTTTAACAGCGTCGTTTTTCCGCTTCCATTCGGTCCTAAAATGCCAAACATTTCTCCCTTCTCTACAATAAAAGAAAGATTTTCAATAATATTCCGCCGTTGATATCCGCCGGCAATATTTTTGATCTGCAACATGCTGCTACCCTCTTCTTTCCATTCGTTGTTTCATTAAAATAAACGCGAAGCTTGGTGCACCAATCAATGCAGTAATGACACCGATAGGAAGTTCGGTTGGCGACATAATTGTTCTCGATACCAAGTCTGCTAAAATTAAAAAGCCAGCCCCAAATAAAGCGGATAGGGGAAGAAGATGCCGGTAATCATTTCCCCAAAGCAGCCTGTTCAAATGAGGAACGACAAGCCCTACAAATCCGATCGTTCCGCTTATCGCGACGGCTGCACCAGCTAAAATGGAGGCTGATGTCAAGATCAATAATTTCCTCTTTTTCACGTTTACCCCCAATTGATGCGCTTTTTCTTCTCCGAAGGCGAGCGCGTTCAGCTCTGTTCCGTTGGCTAAAATCAATAAAGAGCCGACGACGAAAAAAGGCAAAAGCATCATAACATATACCCAGCCGCGCATCGATACGCTGCCTAGAAGCCAGTTGACGATTTGCCTCAATTCCTCACCGGACATCGCGATCATAAAAGAAATCAAAGCCCCTAAAAAGGAGCTCATGATGATTCCCGTCAACACGATCGTTTCAATCCTCATCGCTTTATCAATCATTCCTGCGAAAAAAATCACAAAAATTATCGTCATGAATCCGGTTAAAATACTGGCTACCGGCAATGTAAAAAATCCGAAAAACGGAATGTGAATCCCGAAAAAAAGAACAAAAACAGCTCCTAATGATGCACCAGAAGATACGCCGAGCGTATAAGGATCTGCCAAAGGATTTTGCAAAAGTCCTTGAAAGGATGCCCCTGCCAGAGCTAGCGAAGCGCCGACAAGGCCAGCCAAAATAACGCGCGGCAAACGGATACTCATGACGATATTTTGCGTGTTTTCATCAACGCTGCCATTTCCGCCCATGTGAAAAAGGGCGTCCCCAATCATTTGCAAAATATCAAAAAATGATATTGGAAACGTCCCGATGGAAACACCAAGAAAAATAGAAAAAACAAGAAAACAAACGGTCACCATATAGGCGACCACGTGTTTATTATTCGAATACATCCGGGTAAACCGCTTTTGCAAGTTCTTCTACTCCTTCTACCAATCTTGGACCTGGACGGCTCACTAAATCTTCATTCACTTCATAAACACGCTTTTCTTTAATGGCTGTAACATTTTCCCATCCCTTGCGGCCAAGAACTTGTTCAGTTGCGTTTTCAACATAATTTCCATAGGTGATGATGATGGTATCAGGATTTAATTTCACTACCGCCTCTTCCGTTATTTGCGGCCATCCTTCCTGATCGCCCGCTGCATTTTCCGCATTGATGATGGCAAGCATTTCATCCATAAACGTTCCTTTTCCTGTTGTATACAGCTGAGGCGGAGCACTGATTTCGACAAACACTTTTTGCTTTTCGTCATCTGTTATATTTTTCGCTTTTTCTTTTAATTCATTTACTTTTGTTTTCATATTTTGAACGATTTCATCTGCTTTTTCTTTCGTTCCGGTAATTTTCCCGATCGTCTGAATAGTTTGATACACTTGTTCAAACGATGTTGCATTCTCAACAACAAATACGGTAATGCCGGCTTCTTTCAATTGGTTTAATCCTTCTTTGGCATTTGCAGCGCTTGAAGCATGCGCTAAAACAAGATCAGGCTTCAAAGAAATGATTTTTTCCACGTTGAAATTCATATCACCGACTTTTTCCTTGTTTTTCACTTCTTCCGGATAGTTGTCCAATTCTGTTACCCCAACAATTTGATCGCCTAACCCTAGTGTGTAAACAATTTCTGTATTGCTTGGAATAAGTGAAACAATACGCTTCGGTTTTTCCTTGATTGTTACATCTTCACCTAATGCGTCCTTCACTGTAACTGGGAATAATTTGGATGTTTGTTCGCTCGCGTTGCTGTTATTTTCTTTTTGTTCTGCATTATTCGTTTGTCCGCAGCCCACTAGAAGTCCAACTAAAAGCAATAACGATAAAAACAGTGCAGAAAACTTTTTCATGACGTTCCTCCTCCAATAAAAAAACATCTTCTTTTTTTGATAAGAAGATGTCTGAAAACAAGCATATCGCTTTGTTCTGTTTTCAAACACCTCCCTATCCTCGTAGGGTTTTTAGGCGTGTTCAAACAGGCAGGTCTCCTGGCTCATGGTCATCGCTCCCTGAACCTTCCCGTAGACACAGTGGCATTTTCAGGTTGCTCCCATTCACAGTGGCGGGACCGCGTTGGATTTTCACCAAACTTCCCTTTTAAGCGGACAAAAGTGTCCGCACCTGTTTGCTTTTGAATGAAATTGTCGACGAATGTAATTATACATCATTCAAATCCGTTCTGGTAGAAAAAATGTGAAAATGCTATGTCAAGTTTTATATTGGACTTTTTATAAGGTTTTCAATTCAACCGTGTTGATTTGAACCGATTGCCGTAAAAATGAATAAAATTTTAATGGATGGGTAATTGATTTTAGGAACGAAGGAGGATCCATAAGTGACAGTCGTTCTTTTAGACCCAGGCCACGGTGGAAGTGATCCTGGTGCAACATTTAGAAGCTATGAAGAAGAAGACTTTACGCTGACTATTGCCTTAATGGCCAGAGACCATTTGCTAGAAAACTTTCAAGTAGATGTCGTGATGACACGAACGAACGATCGCACTGTCAGTTTAGAAGAAAGAACGAGTTTGGCAAACAGACTAAATGTCGATTTTTTCTGCTCCATCCATGTCAATTCAGGGGGCGGAACAGGATTTGAAAGCTATATTTACAACCGCGGTGCATCCAATAAAACGATTCAATACCGTTCCATCATTCATAATCATATTATGAGCGTAATCGGGCCAAAATATAACGTACAGGACCGCGGAAAAAAAAGCGCCAATTTTTTTGTGTTGAGAGAAACGAAAATGCCCGCGGTTCTATTGGAAACATTATTTATCGATAATCCTAACGATATCAAATTGTTAACCTCTTCTGCTTTTATAAGTGATTTTGCCGTCAGTGTGGCGGAAGGAATAGGAAAAGCCCTTAATTTAAAGAGAAAGGCAAGCACAACAAAAAAGCCGTCGACAAAACCGTCGGCTCCTGTTTCAAACAACACGCTTTACAAAGTGATTGCCGGTTCCTTCAAAGAGCGTAAAAATGCAGAACAACGCGTAAAGGAACTGAAGGGAAAAAACGTGGACAGTTTTATTTCACCTGCTAATGTTAACGGCACAAGTTTTTACCGTGTTCAAGCAGGGGCTTTTCAACATTTGGAAAATGCGAAGGAGCAGTTGGCAAAACTTGTGCAGCTGGGCTATAAAGATGCTTTTATTTTAACTCCCGAAGAGCAGCGAGCAAATCCGCCAAGGCAAAATCAACTAGCCAGCTTGCTGTCTACATCAGAGCCGCAAGCATCCGCCACAGAAGACATTTCTATTTTAGGAGAACCGCTTTTATCGGGAACATTGTTGGATCAGTTCGTAAAAAATACGAATCCAGATGCACCTCAACTGGGCGATTTATATATCCAATTAAGCAAACTATACGGAATACGCGGTGATATCGCTTACGCACAAGCCATTCATGAGACGAACTATTTTCGCTTCACCGGGGTTGTCGACCGCAGCCAAAACAATTTTGCCGGAATTGGAGCGACAGGCCCGAATGTCCGAGGAGCAAGCTTCTCCACATCAAGAGAAGGAGTTCTCGCTCATTTGCAGCACTTGTTTGCTTATGCGACAACAAAGCCTCTTCCAGGTGATGAGCCGCTTGTAGATCCAAGATTTCATTATGTGAAGCGCGGATCAGCTACCACTTGGAAAGAATTAAATGGAAAGTGGGCGGTTCCTGGAGATCGTTACGGAGAAATGATTTTATCGATTTACCGTTCCAACCTTCAATTCGCTGTTCAACAGCTTTCCTCCATGATTGCGGAATTAAACAAACATGTATGATCATTTTTTTAATCTATTTTCCAATAAACGTGAATAAAATTGAAAATCATTATCAATAATAAAAGAGAGCCGAAATGGAATTCGGCCCTCTCCATTATTTAGACAGTTTCCGGTTCAAATGTTTTACAATCCGTTTCCTTTTGATCTTTGGCGGTTTTCCCCGAATGGCTGACAACATAAATGGAATCAGCTGAACATCTATTTCCATCCGCCCAATATTTGCAGTTGTTTACTTCACATAAAACGTCTTGTGCCATCGCATGTCACCTCCCAATTATAGAATTGCCATCGGAAGGTGTTTTGATACGACACAAATAGTTTTTGACAATGACAATTTTTTAAAAATATGCATCTCATGGCAAAAAAGTATGACGGGATGAAAAATATTTTAATCCATCGTCCTTGCTTGATTCGATTTTTTTCATTAGGAACGATTGTGCTGGAATAAAAAATAAGGAAGCTGCTGATAAGCAGCAGCTTCCTTATTTCGCAAAGACGTGATCGCCTATCACAATTGTTGTGTTTTTAGTTCGAACCCATTGGTCGTCCGTCTTTTTCGGATTATAAAAATACAGGGAGCCTTGACCTAAACCGTGGAATGCCAAAGCTTCATTTACTGCTCTTTTGGATTCCTCACTTGCAGGCTTGTTAATCTCTCCATTTGCTACAGGAGTAAATTGGCGATCTTGATAAATAACCTCTGTAATTGTATCAGGATATAAAGGGCTGTCTACGCGATTTAGTACAACAGTGGCAACCGCAACTTTTCCTTCGTATGGTTCTCCTTTTGCTTCTGCTTCTACTAATCTAGCCAATAAATCTTTTTCACTTGCTGAGATAGTTGGCGGAATAGTCAACTCTTCTCCAACATATAGTTCATCAGTTGTTTTATTGTTAACGGATTTTAGTTTTTGAACTGAAACCCCGTATTTTAGACCAATTTTCCAGAGTGTATCTCCTTCTTTCACCGAATAGGCAGCGCTTGCCTCACTTCCTTGTCCGGTGAAAACAATGGCAGCAAGAGCAATAAATGAGGAGAAGATGAATTTTTTTATTTTCTTCATAAATCCTACCTCCTTTTTTTCGCTCTCTATTACCCTAACATCTTCTAATCTAGAATTCATTAAAAAATCTTTTCATATTATTCATAAATATTCCAGCAAAGGTTCGGCGTTTACATATGTCTTTTGGAAACATTTTGCTGAATACACTGTACTTTGTTCTTTTAGAAACTCCCTGCACAAGAGATATTTTTCCACAACAATTTCCTATTGGTATAAAGTTTCAACAATTTACAGATTTTGGACTTACACCTATATTCGAGTTTTAAATCATAAAAAAAGACAAGACAAATGAATGTCCTGTCTTTTTTGAAATTAATTTTTCAATATATCATGATCGACGTACCGTTCGCCATTCAGCTCGCTGATGACATTGATGGCCACTTTTGCACCGTCACCTGCGGTAATGATTGTATGTACACTTACGCCAGCAGCTGTACCTGCTGCCCAAATTCCGTCAATATTTGTTTTTCCATTTGAATCCACATCAAATATTGTTTTGATGCGAGGCTCTGTTCCGTCTTTTGTTTTTAATCCAATTTTCTCGGCTAAATCCGTCAATACTCCTGTCGCTAAAATGACATGCTTCGCTTCATACGAACCGCCATCGGTTTTGACGACGTGTCCATCCTGTTTTGTTTCAATTGTTTCCACTTGCTCGTTTTTTATTTCTGCTCCAAACTTTTCCGCCTGTTTTTTCCCAATATCGATTAAATCAGGACCTGTAATTTCTAAAACACCATAGTGGTTTTCGATCCATGCCCTTTTCGTCATTGATTTATCGTGATCTAAAACTAATGTTTTCTTTCCAGCCTTCGCCGTAAACAACGCAGCACTTGCCCCCGCAGGACCGGCACCAACAATAATCACATCGTACATCTTAACTCCTCCTTTGCAAAAAATGTTTATAATTTCATTGTAAGCGCAATCGAAAAAAAATGTAAAGAAACTTGCTTACCAATTCTGAAAATTAAAAAATTCATATATAATCTCCCTTCTCCAGCTGAACATAAAACCTTTTGTAGGCTGGAGTCCCGAAGTAAAAACCGCTTATCCCCAACTGATCTATTTTCAGAATACAGTAAAAAACGCTATTAAAATTCGCTATGCGGCTTCCGACACCCCAATGTGCAATGTTCCACAAAACTGCTACATAAGTCCGCCGGAGGAAGAAAAACATGAAAGTCAGTATATGACACTCCTTTGGCGATTGACATTACAAACGATACTTAGTCGTAATCCATATTATGCAAATTCAGGTGAATTTTCTCAGCAGACTGAACCATATATTAAAGAAAGAGCGTCTAAATATATTAGTTGGAAACTTCTAGAATGGAATAAATCATCATTTACTTAAAAAAAATAGGGAAGCTTTCGTTTAGCAACAAAAAATTTATTTATGAAATGAACATTACAACGGCTCTGCTAGCAGCAAATCGACCATTCAACATCTTGAATATTTGATAAATATTTTACGCATTCTCTCGGCTTCTTTATTCACCGCTAGATCGTCACGAAACAGGTTGAGATAAAGGTTTCGAACGACAACTAACATTTAAAATAGATCCATACCTCTTTACGAAGCTTTCAAAAAAAGATTGGTGAAGCGCATATCCAAACCGAAGCAAGAATGAAATGACAAGAAGATAAAGAATCATCAAGTACATGAATCAAGCTCAAGAAAACGGACTGAAACAATATATTTATGATGATATTTCGAATTTCACAAGGATCGTAGAAATGGATGGATATAAAAGCCAATTTTAAAAAAATTTATTAAAAATGGAAAACGGCTTTGACATCTTTTCATCCTGATAGTACTCTATATTCGTTGACATTTTACATACGGCATTTATTTAAAGAAGGCAGTGAACATTAGTGAAATCGTTTGTATGGAAAATAAGCGGCATCGTTTTCATTTCGATCATTTTCATTTTTTTAATGTCTTTTTATTACAAAACATTAAGGGTACAGTCTGTCCCAGCAAATGGAAGCAAACAAATAGAAAAATCGCAATATGATGGAGTTGACTTAATTTCAGATATTGAGGATAAAAAAGAATTCCATTCCGCCATACACTATCCGAGATTTCAAAGCAGCAAACTGAATGCATCCATCCAGTCTTACGTCAAAGAAGAGAAAAGACGGTTTCACGAACAAATTCAATCCCAAAAATGGCGCTTGTTTAAAGATCCGTCGAATTTTTCTCTGACTTTTCGCCTCTATCCGGTCACAGACAGCGTCTATTCTTTTGTTTTTACTTCAGAAAGCCATTCAGATGGGGAAAAAGAAAGTAAAGACTTTAAAATCTTCATAGTCGATTTGGCAGCAGAACGTTTTATAAACAGCCAAGACATTCTTGAAATCGATGAAAAAACAAAAGAAAAGCTGCATGTTCAATTGACGGACCAGTTTCTTCAATCAAAAAAATATAAAAAAAGCTTTAGCAAAAAGAAGCTTAACAAGTGGCTCAATCACCCATATAACGATTTTTCCAATATTTATTTGACAAACAAATTCATTGTTTTCAAGTTTCATAGCAATGAAGTAACAGAAGGTGCTGAAAGTCCTGAAATTTCCATTCCTTTAACGAAAGGAAAAGAGTTATTGACAGAGGAGTGGCGGAAGCGATTATGGATGGAAGAAAACAAACCAAAAAAAGCAGAACCATTGCCGAAAAAACCTCCTATCCAAAAAGACGAGCCGATCAAAAGCAAAAAAATAGTTGCTCTAACATTTGATGACGGACCTCACCCAAAATATACAACAGAAATTTTGGATTTATTAAAATCGTATCATGCAAAAGCCACTTTTTTTGTGATTGGTCAAAGAGTTAATTTTTATCCTAATATTGTAAAAAGAATAGGTTCGGAAGGACATGAAATTTGCAACCACAGCTTTAGCCATAAAGATTTTACAACTTTAAAAAAAGAGAAAATACTTGAAGAAATAAATATGACCGATCAAGAAATTTTCAAGGCATCGGGCTTAAAAGCGAATTGCGTCCGCCCTCCATATGGGGCTGTTAATCAAAAGGTCAGATCAGCTATTGAAAAGCCTATCATTCTATGGACTGTAGATACATTAGATTGGAAAACGGATGACCCAAAAAAAGTACTTAAAATCGTTCAAGCCAAGACAAAAAACGGTTCCATCATTTTAATGCACGATATTCATTCATCCACAGTAGAGGCATTGAAGCTAATCTTGCCATATTTAAAACAACAAGGTTATGAGTTTGTAACTGTATCAGAGATATCAAAAAAATGAAATCCTCGTCACATGCAGTTGGCGACCGAAATATTAAATGCATACAATGCCTATTCTTATAGTGTTGAATGCGATCCGCTTCCCAAATCTATGGAAACGTTCAACAGAAATTTTGAAAGCTGAAACGTTTGATGCCTATTTTAATGAAAAAAATGATCTGTCCTGCTAAAGAAGCTTTGCAGTGGAAATGTGTGAAAAGGAAAAGGGATTTTAAAGCGATTCCCATAAAAAGATGTTCCAGTATTTTAACGTTTGCACTCATTTTTGGCCATAAAAGCAGGGATCCAAAAAGGTCAGCATTTTGGGTCCCTTTCTTTTGTCAAGTCGTAACAGCTGGTGCCGATTGATGTACACAATAGAGCAATTGATTTGCTTTTCCTTGCAGAAAGTTGATTGCTTATAAACCAGACGTCGTTGCTCTACGTTTTTCATTTAATGCACAAATACGTTTATACTGCTGTTATTCATGGGCAGTGCATGCCGCAAACCGCCTTTCTTGCCACAGCAATTGTAAATTATTCCCAAAACAGCTTCTGCTGTAATTTAAGGCATATTGTTATTCTCTGCAGTGCCCATCCCCTCTTCATTTCATCCTATCCAGTAATAATCAAAAGCTTTGAACAATTTCTCCCTTTCACTTTATAGCAAACAAAAAAAGCCCATTTTAGCTCGTATGTAAACTAAAATGGACAAATTTCTTATTTTTATTTAATGATTAAGACTGGACAGTGAGCCTCTTGAGCTACTTTTCGGCTGACGCTTCCCAACAACGTTGCTTTAAGCGCGCCTTTTCCTGCACTCCCCATTACAATGATGGAATAGTCATGTTCTTTTGCATAATCCGTAATAATTGTTGCTGGCTCTCCTTGGAAAATATGTGTTTCATGCGGGACGTTGCTTTCAGTAAGGAATTCAATCGCTGGTTTTAAAATCGCTTCGTTCTCTTCATCAATTAATTTGGAAATATCAACAAAATAATACTGCTCTGTAAATCTTAAATTATTGACATGCAAAATCGTGATTTTTTCAGACCCAACTGTTTTGGCAAGTTTTACAGCATGTTCAAGCGCGCGTGTAGAATGGGCAGATCCATCCATAGGAACTAATATTTTTTTGTACATCCTCATCCCCTCCAAAAGAACTATTTTTTCTTTATTTCCATTTTATCAAAATTTTTCTAAAATTTAAGTAGAGATTTGTCAAAATTTCGATTTTCACCACTTTGTCACTTTTAAATCCATTTTAAAATGATAAAATATACAATGAGAAAATTTATGTTAGGAGGAAAAAAATGGACTCCATTCAAAACTATGAACAGCCTCACAACAAAAAAAATTACACCGGCATTGTTGTGACACTCTCAGTTATTATAAATGCCGTTATTTTACTGTTATTTTTCTCTCCACTCGGATATCGAGGCGAAGTCCATTTTGATTTGACGATTTTCCCAAGACTTAATGCGATTTTTAACAGCTTTACGTTCGTCTTTCTGCTCGCTGCTCTTTATGCAATTAAAAAGAAAAATATCAAAGTACACCGGAACTTTATCATCGCAGCGTTTACAACGACCACCTTATTTTGTATTTCTTATTTAACCTATCATTTTTTGCAATCTGAACCGACCCGTTATGGCGGTGAAGGATTTATGAAAACATTTTATTTATTTATTCTTACTTCCCATAGTATATTAGCAGCCGTCATTGTTCCGCTTGCATTGTTTGCCTTTTTCTGGGGAATGTCAAGACAGGTAGAAAAACACCGGAAAATAGTTCGCTGGGCGATGCCGATTTGGCTATACGTCTCATTTACTGGTGTTCTTGTATACATCTTGATTTCTCCTTATTATTAAAAAAAGAAGGTTGACCGAGCTGTCCGGTCAACCTTCTTTTTCGTTTAGAAACTCTTTCATTAAATAATCTTTTTTTTTCGATCATCGTTTAACTTTCTTTGCCGTTCAAGCCATTCTCCTGTTTGTTGAAACAATTCGGTTGAATGACAAATAGACGAAAATGTATGGTTTCCGCCGATAATGAGTGATTTTTCAACGCTGTTAGCCCTTTTTTTGAAGCTTTTTTCATACAGGCAAGCATAAGAAGGAGAAATGACTTCATCTTCTGTTCCGTGGGCAACGAATACGTCACCTGTAAACGATTTTGCCTCTTGTAAAGGTGTGTACTGTTCAAGCGAGCGGAAAAATGTTTTCGTTAAGGAATAGCCTTCATAATCAACATATTGGCTTGATTCTGCTTCTTCTAAGCCTTCCTTTCCAACTATGGCCGCTATATCTTCAAATGGCCGACCGACCGCTCCCCAAATCGCCAAATTCTTCACGCGGTCATCCCGTACAGCTGTGAGTGTCGCCACTGCTCCTCCTAAACTATGGCCAAGCAAATATAATTCATGTTTGTCGATGAAAGGAAGCTTTTCAACAAAATCGATGACATGAATCGTTTGTTCAATAAAGCGATCGAGGCCATAAGTTCCGTAAATACCGCTGCTTTCGCCGCAGCCTTCGTAATCAAACCGCAAAACGGCAAATCCGAGCGAAGCAAAATGGTTGGCTGCTTTGACGAACAATCGGTTGACACCTATTCGGCTTCCTATAAAACCGTGACAAATAACAACAACCGGAAATTTTCCGTTTTTAGATGGAGAGTTCGGTATATGCAATGTGGCAGCTAACGATGCCTGTTGGCTCGGAATATAGTACATTTTTTCCATAAAATTAACCACCTTTAATCGTTCGTTTTTTTTATTATAATGTTTATAATTCCGATAAGTCAAGTATGTTTTTGGGGATTTAAACCCAAAAAAAAAGCAATCTTAACAGTTTGCTTTTGCACCTATTTCGGTAAATGATTGAGAAAATTTTGATACGCAAATCCTTTCACTTCGTCCTCATTATAATATTTCAGCAGTTCATTGATCAAGTTTTGTGTTTTTGCCGCATTTTCCAATCCTATTACTTTTTGCTCAATTCCGTCAAAATCAGAGCCAAGTCCGATTTGTTTCACTCCGCCTAGCATGCAAAAATGGTCGATATGTTTGATTACATCTTTGATTGCTGCCTGATCATTAGTTGTTAAAAATTGGGGGGCGTACACGATGTGAATGGTACCGCCTTTTTGAAACATTGCCCTTGCCTGTTCATCGGTTAAATTGCGCTGATGATCACATAAGGCGCGGGCGTTTGAATGGGTCGCAATCGGATAATCCGCAAGCTCGATTACATCCCAAAACGCACGCTCGCATAAATGGGAGACATCAGTGAAAACGCGATGCTCATTGTTTGCTTTTATGATTTCCTTGCCAAATGCTGTTACACCAGCGCCTCGATCTTCAAGTGCTCCATCAGCTGCCAGATTGGCATAATTCCATGTCAATCCAACCGATCGAACTCCCAGCTGATAAAGAAGTCGAAGTTTGTAGAGATCTCCGCCAATCGCATCAACACCTTCGAGAGTCAGCATCGCCCCAATTTCATGTTCCTCAAGCTTATAAAAATCAGACCAATCCTTTATTTGTTTCATTTCCGGATTGTTTCCAAGCACTTCTGTAAAAAACAGATCGATTTGTTCAAGCGCCGCTTGGAATTTGTATTCAGTTTTTATTTTTTGATCGATAAAAACGGCAAAGCATTGAACCTTAATTTTACCTTTGATCAATCTTTGTTTATTCGTATCCAAATACGAGGCGTTAGCAAACTTCAGCTTTCCTTTAGCATTCGCCAGCTTCATCAGCGCATCACAATGAAGATCAATAATATTCATGTTTTCCCCCTGTTTTTTATGATAAAAAAAAGCCTGGCAGGAAAGATTTCTTGCAGGCTTTTACAATCAATAAGCTCGTTATTCGTTTGCGATTTTTTCTTGGAATTTTTGATAAAGTGTTGTCGCGATCTCACCCGGTTTTCCCGTGCCAATTTTTTGCCCGTCTACGGTCACGATTGGTAAAATTTCAGAAGTTGTGCTCGTAATGAAGACTTCATCGCTTTCAAGTACATCCTCTTTCGTAAACTTTTCTTCTACTAATGTTAAACCTTCTGTTTCAATGATCGATTTTACCGCCATTCTTGTAATTCCTGACAATATATGCTTTGATAGCGGCGTCGTATAAATTGTTCCGTTTTTGACGATGAATACGTTGGAGCTCGACCCTTCCGTCACATATTCATCACGGACTAAAATCGCTTCATAGCTTCCTTTTTCATGGGCGGTTTGTTTAGCTAAAATATTCGGCAATAAGTTAAGCGATTTAATATAGCAATTGGCCCACCGCTCATCGTCATGGAATATAGCAGAAACGCCGTTCTCCCGCAAATGATGGGGCAATTGCTTTGCAGGTCTTACGGTCATCGTTGTTGAAACAGAAACATCTGGAAACAAATGATTTCGAACGGCCACTCCGCGCGTAATTTGCAAATAGACGTCGCAATCTGTTAATGCTGATTTTTCAATTGCTTCTTTTATCAGCTGTTCATATTGCTCCAATGTTTGATCGAGTTTTAATTTAATCGCTTCAGCACTTGTCTGTAACCGCTCTAAATGCTCGCGCAGCATAAACGGCTTTTTGTTATAAACGCGGATCACCTCATACACTCCGTCGCCAAACTGGTGTCCTCTTTCATCAATCGGGATCACCGGTTCATTGAGGTCAACAAAGCGACCATTTACATAACCGATTGACATTTTCATATCCCCCTAATTTCCATAATATCTACCAACCATTGTAACATAATTATATGAATGGAGGCTTGATCAAAATCAAAAAAGATGCAATGCCTGCACATTTATGATATAAATATCATAAAACATATATGGAAAGGTGGGATTTCCATGGACGGCATCCCTCGTCCTCTAGTTAGAACGAATCAATGGACAATTGTTTTGTCTGTTTTGATCACTTGGATCACAAACGAGCCGCTTTTTCTTCTTATTCCGCTTATTGCTGGCTTGATTGGACTCATTTTTGGTGTCAATCCGATTATGGCGGCCGCTAAAACGTTTTTACGAAAACCACATTCGTCCTATCATTTAGAAGACAGATCTGATCAGCAATTCAATCAAATCATTGCCTGCACATGCTTGCTGCTAGCTTTTATCGGATTTTCTTTTCATATTGATGTTTTAGGATATATTTTTTCGATTTTAGTTTTTTCAGCGGCTTTCATTGCGATTTTAGGATTTTGCATCGGCTGCTTTATCCGGTTCCAATGGAAGCAGTATCAATATCGAAAAGCGAAAAATTCATAAGCTTCTCCCCTGATTTCAAAAATCTGGGAAAAGACGTAAAAAAGGGGCAAGAGCACCCGAACTTTACATCGCATCTTTCAACGACACTTTCAGCGTGCGTCTTGCCCTGTGAAGCCTAGTTTTAACTGTTCCTTTCGAAAGCTTTAGCTGTTGAGCTAATTCCTGTTCTTTTAAATCATAATACAATTTCAATTCTAAAATTTCGCGGTATTTCGGTTTTAGTTTCCGAATTTCTTGAGAAATGGTCTCTTTCAGCCATTCATATTCTGCTGTTTGTTCCACATTGCCCCCTTGACTGATAGATAATTCATCAAGGGGGCACGGCGTTTTCTGTTCCTTCCGAAGAAAATCTATCGCAGTTCTCGCTGCTACTGTACCGAGCCAACCAGAGATTTTTTCCATATCCTCAATTTGTTCAGCCTTTTGATAAAATTTCAAAAATGTTTCCTGCAATACATCTTCTGCCAAATGTACATCTTTCGTTATGGAAAAAGCAATCCGGTACACTTTTTTATAAAACATACAATAGATGTCTTGAAAGCTCTCTTGAGCGGATATTATATCATCCATAATTCTCCAATCCTTTTTTATTTTTTTGCCTGTTTCTTGATCGATTCAGCTATTTCTGGATGAGCAAAGCTGCCAACCTCATAATTTCCATTTTTATAAACAATGAACATAATATTTTTTCCTGAAGTCGATTCTGTTTCATCTTGCAAGCATTGCTCAATCAACTGTTTATCTACAATTTTGACCGTTTGCGGATCTTGTTCAATTTCTTTCAGCATATTTTTATAATCCAAATCGTGATTGATGTTATTCTCCGTTATGAGTACATATTGGACATCATCAGCTGTCACTCTTGCGTTTTTAACCGTTCCGTTATTCTTCATCCACTCATCGAACTCTTTAAAGCTTTTTTTCCATGGAATGAATAATTGCTTATTATTTTTTAGAATGATTTCAATTTCTCCCCAGTCTTTTCTCTCATCGGTCATATCTTCATATGTAAGATTCGCGATGTCATTTTTTAATGCTTTTAATGCTTTTGCTAGTTGATCAGAATTATTGGCAATATCCACTTTTTCAACATAGTAGTTTGGATAGTTAGAATGAAATACTATTTGTTCAACATCTTGATCGTTTACGTCTAGAACTTCATAGGTTGCTTTTTTATATTCCTTCGATTCATAAATCTCCTTCAAATATCGTTCGAACGATTTCCGATCAACTTCATATTGGCGGATCGATTTGCTTCCATTTTTTAAATAATAGACGATAAACAACGGTTCAGGTTCGGAAACATCTTTGGATCTATTTTCGGCAACGATTTCTGTATGCAGCTTTTGAATTGCTTCGATTATTTTCGGTTCCTTGTAAATGAATCTATTAGTCATCTTGTCATCGAAGTACCAAAAGTTGCTGAAAAATACCGACTGTATTTCTGCAACTCTCGGAACCTTTTTCTCATATCCTCCCGCACCAGAACCGGTCAAAATGAATATGAGTATCACTGCAATAAAATAAATAAACAATCCTTTTAATTTAGGCTTGATTCGCCACGTCTGCTGCAAGATCATTTCAGCTATAAAGTAACCGATAAGTGCACCTACTACATATCCAGTACAAATCCATAATAAGCTTCCTCTATAGTCAATAATGCCAAAATACATTCCGCCGAGAAGCATCGTACAAAAAGTGGCGCCATATTTAAAAACCGGTTTAAGCTTCCAGTAAATAACAGCTTGTGACACATATTCGACTGGCCGCCGTGTATACAGAAGCAAGGAAATACAGCAAAACAAGGCTGCTAGCAATAAATAAACGGCGATTTCCCACCAAGAGAAAGGCTGGAATTCGAGGGAAATCAGCCTCGTAAGCGGTGAAAAAAATTCGATCCAAAGATTATTATTCAAATAATAGCCGCTCGGAAATCCAAACAAAATGTATTGCAAATTGTACACTATAAGTTGATAAACCCCGAAAGGAAACAATAAAATAATCAATGTCAATATGGCTTGAATCGTGCTAATTCCTGTCAGCATGGCAGAGAAGGTGCCGATAGAAAACAATAATAGCGTATATGCTAAATAAGTACAAAACCATCTAACAAGGTTCAAATCACGAAAATAGCTCGACAAATCAAACACCTGTATAAAAACGGCCAATATTAGAGAAGTAATCATGACAGGTACGATTAAAAACACAACACCCGTCAGCCAATGATGCCAAAAAAGCATTTTCCGATTAATCGGAAGACTATGAAGAAAATCGCTGGATTGCTTTACATGCAGGAACCGAAACAAAAAAATGGACATAAGCACAGGTATCACGATTAACATGAATAATTGAAGTTCTTGTGCAATGGAAAACAAACTTTCATATATGTTCTCTTCATTATAATTCTCTCTCCCGGAAAACAACACCGCAATTTCCATCGGTACTGATAGAATTAGACCGATCAAAAACGCTAGTCCTACCCACCCGACAGAACGGAAATTTTGAATTAACAGCTCTTTTTTAAATAAGGATGTTTTCGATTGCATATCCTTTTTCCCCCATTTCATAAATAAAAATTTCCTCCAATGTAAGCGGGAGCAAATCGAATAAAAGAGGCTTAAAGCTTTTTATATAGCTGGAAAATTCATCAGCATTTCCTTTTACAATGAATAAATGCACGCTGCCTCTTTGTTCCTGATAGACAATTTGAAGCTGCTGCAGCATTTCCGAAGGAACGCTTCCTTGAAAGGCAATTTGCACTTTGTGTATATTCGACTTTAGGTCATCCAAATTCCGTTTTATTAGCAGTTCACCTTTATGCAAAATGCCGATATGGTCGCTTATATCCTCTACTTCCTGCAAGTTGTGGGAAGAGACGATCACAGTCATTTCTCTCGCTGCCACATCTTGGATGATTATATTTTTCATTTTTTTCCTCATGACCGGATCTAAACCGTCAAACGGCTCGTCTAAAATGAGCAGTTCAGGCATTGCGGAAAAAGCGAGCCAAAATGCCACTTGACGCTGAACTCCTTTTGACAGGCGATAAATTTTTTGCTTAAGATCTAGATCAAATACATCCTGCAATGTTTGAAATCGTTCTCTGCTGAAGGATGGATATATGTTTTCATAAAAATTCGCCATCTGTTTGATCGTATAATGAGGGAAAAAATAAGGAATATCTGTAAGGAATATGAATCTTTGCTTAATGTCTTCATTTTCAAATACAGGTTTTTTATCAATTAAAATGTCTCCCCTATCTTGTTTATACAAACCTGCGATCAGCTTCAACAGCGTCGTTTTTCCAGCGCCGTTTGAACCTAGAAGCCCGAAGATGGATCCTTTTTCAATTTGTAAATCGATGTTAGATAACACAGTCGCATTTTGAAATGTTTTATATACCTTTTTGACTTCAATCATCTCTTTTTCCCCCTTGATGATCTTTGATAATTTCCTCCATGATCTGCAGGAGCTCATCAGATTGCATCCCTAAAAATAATGCTTGTTGTGCTAATTTTTGCAAATTTTCTTTAACCATTTTCAGCTCTTCCTGATTAGATGCCTCAATCTTCTCCGAAACAAAATTTCCTTTTCCCTGAATCGAGTAAATATATCCGATCCTCTCCAGCTCACGGTAAGCTTTTTGAATTGTATTTGGATTCACCGTCAATTGCTGCGCAAGCACTCTGACGGAGGGAAGTTGTTCTCCCCCTTTCAGCACTCCGCTTACAATCATCTCTTTTATTTGATCGACAAGCTGTTCATAGATCGGTTTTCGGCTTCGAAAATCTATATCAAGCATTTTCCCGCAGCCCCCACATCTGTATTAACTGTATTATAATTCTTAATACAGATAAATCATACTTTATTATGAAAAAAATGACAATACTTTCTGGAAAAATTTTTTTGCGTCAAAAAAGCACAGCTTTTTACGCTGTGAAAGACTGTTGTCCTTTTTCAAAGTTTGATTTATATGATTGTGCTATTTAAAACAGTGAGTACATCTCTTCTAAACTATTTTCTGTCTGTTTGTAACTGGCAGATGTTCAAAACTTTTATTTGTTCGCCAACCAATGGACAGACGATGAGAAGCACCGCCATCAACCGAAAAATTGGATTATAGTTTTCAAGCTTTTCCCAGGAAATTTTTGCTTTTGAAACGAACCGTAAGATAATGATGAACTGAGTTTTCCGCATCTGCTATTTTTTAAACGATTCTTCCTGCCGATTTTCAAATGTTGGAACAAACGATAAGTACATCTTTTCCAAACTGTACCGACATTCCCAGAATGTTTCTTGTCCATTTTCGTCCATCCAGCCTGCTTCCCGATTGATTAAAGTGCACCAGAAAAGGAGTTTACTATATAAAAAAACAAATAGTAGGAGATTCAGCATGTATTTATCCTTGTTGCTCTCAAATGAGGCTTCAACAATGTGAAACCCGAAAAAAACATATTAAGATTAGTAGCACAGACCTCGACCAATGTCTGTGCTGCTATTTTTTTAGTAGAAGTGGAGAAAAGGTCGTGACAGCCTAAAGAACGATAGGTTCGCATTGAAATAACTGGCCTACTTCACGGACCTTATAAGATCAGGTTTAATATGTTGAATCCATGAGATCGTGGATAAGAAAAGGGAATCGTTAACGCCAACGACGCATTGGAAACAATCATTTTGTAGAATATTACGACAAATTCAAAACGCAACCTTATAACAAATGTCATAAAGTTGCGTCCATCGCTTGTGTGAATAAGTTATTGAAGTGTCTCTTCCATCTTAATACACACATTTTTACGTACAATTACGAAATCGCATCAGCAACTTCGCAATTGTTCAGGAAAAATATAACATATTTGATCTAGTGAAAAAAAAACAAAAATCGTTAGATCTATTAGGCATGCGTAAATTTATTTAGGAGGAAGGGGTACCACTGCCTCCTAAATAAATCCACTGAAACAAATAGTTGCGAAAAACTCTTGACTAATTGTAAGAAGGGGCTCTCCGTTGAGTTCCTAAAATGAAGGATTTTGGAGAAATACTGCTGTGAAAGACAAAAATAATCGAATAAAATTTGTAAATGGCCTTCATAGAGGCAATGAGGTCCAACAAGAAGCAATTGTATATGCTGAAAAACTTTTGAAGAACCGAATTCAGAAAGAGAGCATAAGAAAAGTCCTTCATAAGACTTCTGAAGGATATAAACAAGATTGGAAAAATGGCCTGTCCGATAAGTTCCTAAAATGAAGGGGCTTCAAAAAGTCAGTTAACTCTGACTTTTTGGGCTGCCCCCCCCTGGAGGAAACGGCTCAGCTCTCTTTTTCTAGTTTTACTTCGCGATTTGATCTTTTATTGGTTCCGCTTTAAGCAGCATTTCATTTTTCTTAACATCATACAAACCAAATGGAATAAGACGAAGACCGGGCAAGAAATCACAAGTTAAAAACAATAGCGTATATAAAATGTCATGGAATGGGAATCCTCTTTGCTGCACGGCTGCTAACAGCTCATCATGATATCGAACAGCTTGATCAAATGATGAATCGTCCGTCATCATGCCGGTAAATGGAAGAGGTATTTCAACCACAATGTCCTCGCCATCAACAATGACGATTCCTCCTCCTAGTTCATGCACTCTTTTAGCCGCCTGGGCCATCGCTTTTGGATTTCTTCCGATCACAAGCAATTCTGTTGTAGTATTGTAAGTTGACGCCATCCCATCTAGATGAACGGCAAATCGTTCTAATATCGCTTTCGACACCCACTTTCCGTTCCGGTCAATTAACGACGCATACAATAAGCCTTCTTCACCGGAAATATCTGCGAATCCCCCTGCTTCTGGAAGCTTAACATCTTTTCGCTGCGTAATGACATTGCTTTTAAAATAAGCGACCGGAACAGTTTGTTCAGTACTTGAATATGGGTAACGGTACAAGTTTAAATAGTCCAAAAGTTGCTTCGAAAACGCAAATGGCTCCCGGACAACATATTGATTCCAATTTAGTTTTGGTGTCGACACAAGCAAATTTCCTTGCTCGGCTACGACTTCACCTCTTGAAATGACGATATCCGGCCGAAAATATTTCAAATCTGGAAGAAGTAAAATGTCTGCCAATTTTCCTGGAGCAATCCCGCCGATATAATCATCTAATCGCAAATAAACGGCTGCATTGATCGTAGCCATTTGCAACGCGTTTATGACCGGCACTCCTAATTCTACAGCTCTTCTGATCAATCCATCGACAAAGCCTTCTTTTTCGATAAACCCAGGGTGCGGACCGTCGGTTGTCATCGTAATTCGATGTGTACTGACTTTCCCTTCTGTAATCATTTTTATAACTTCAGGGAAATCAGGGCGAAGCGAGCTGTTGCGTAAAGTCGTCCACATTCCCAACCGCAGCCTGTCCAGCGCCTCTTTTGCCGTTATTGCTTCATGACAAGCGCTGACTCCGCTCGCAGCAATGGAAATCAATTTTTCATATGAACAGCCCGCTGTATGACCGTCCACGACTTTCCCTTTCTGTTTTGCCACTTCAATTGTATCAAGCAAAAAGGAATCAGCCTGATACAAAAGCGGCCATCTTGTGACCTCCGCTGTTCCGACAACTTCTTCTAATTCTAAAAGCTCTTGGACATCCTTTTGATTAAACCATTCCCTTTCTCCTTTGAAATCTGCTTGCGAGACAAGCCGGACAAGCCAAAGAAAATTGCCCGGAAGGTCTTTCAAGTCTTTGACCATTTTTTTAAATCCAGCAGCTCCCATATGCAAATAAAAAAACAAATTGTCATTTACCGTTGTCGTTGTTCCAAGGGGAAGAACTTTCCTAGTCATACTAACAGGATTGTAGATGACCCACGGATGTGCATGCGGTTCAATAAAACCTGGTGAAACATACATCCCTTCTGCATCAATAATTTTTGTATGTTCATCGGAAAGGACATCCCGTTCGCCGACATATGCAATGGAGTCTTGATAAACAGCGACATTTTGCTTTAACAATTCTCCTGAATAGACGTTGATCACCGTACCATTTTTGATAATTAAATCTGCGGGCCTCCGTCCTTGAGCCACTTCAATTAATTCCGATCTTGACGCTTTTTGTCTCAACAGTTTCACTCCTACTCTTTTAAAAAATGTTATGAAGAAGCCATAGGTCATCAATCGGATGTCAAATTTTTCAGAAGGTTGATTAACTTTATGATGAAGGAAGATCAAACATATGTCTACAGTTTGATCTTCCTTGCATGAAATTATCGCAATTCTGTTTGCAAATCTTCTTTTAATTTTTGCTGAAGTTCTACTTTTTTAATTTTTCCGCTCGGCGTCATTGGCAGTTCATCGACAAAAACAACTTTATCCGGTATTTTGTAGTCAGCAATTTTTCCTTTTAAATAATTTTTCATCGATTCTTCCGTTTCCAAAGCTCCGTCTTTTAATTTTACCGCCGCACATGAAATCTCTCCTAAAACAGTGTCAGGCAGCCCGATAATGGCTACTTCTACTACATTCGGATGCTTATAAAGAATTTCTTCAATTTCTCGAGGATAAATGTTGTAGCCGCCGCGGATGATCATTTCCTTCTTCCGTCCAACGATGCGGACATAACCTTGTTCATCAAGCGTCACTAAGTCACCTGTATAAAGCCAGCCATCTTGATCAATGGCTTCTTTCGTTTTTTCAGGCATGTTAAAGTAGCCTTTCATGACATTTAACCCGCGCACAGCAAGTTCGCCAATTTCTCCAGTCGGTACAGTTTGGCGATTCACATCAACAACTTTAATTTCAACTCCTGGAATCGTTCTGCCAACCGTTTCTGAACGAATGATGTCACTGTCTGTAAAGCTTGTAATTGTCACAACTGGAGATGTTTCCGTTTGACCATAGGAAATAGTTATATTGCATCCCATCTCATTTCTAATTTTTTTCACGACTTCGACAGGGCATGGTGCTGCCGCAATAATACCTGTTCTTAACGAAGATAAGTCATAGGATTTGAATTGAGGGTGATTTAATTCCAATATAAACATTGTCGGAACTCCATGGTGTATCGTAATCTTTTCTTGTTCAATCATTTTTAATACAGCTTCCGCTTTAAATTGCTCCATAAACACCATTTTGGCACAGGCAGTCACAGCTGCCAGTATGCTTGGAACCATGCCAAACACGTGAAAGACAGGAACGACCACTAAAAATACGTCATTTTCGTCGCATTGAAGCGCCTCCACTGTACATGCGGCATTATGGACAAAATTTAAATGCGTGAGCATGGCACCTTTCGGAAGTCCTGTTGTTCCTGAAGTATATAAAATGGAAAACACATCTTCTTTCGGATCGATGGACACTTCCGGCGGCAGCTTCGACTGTCCTATTTTCAGCAAATCTTCAAAGGAATGGTGACCATCTTCTTGAAACCGCACCGTAAACACCATTTCTAAAGCGCTTTCATTACTTTCCATTAAAGATTTTACCGTATGGAAATGGCCATGCTCTTCTACCACAAAAATTGCTTTTGCACCAGAATTGGCCACTATATAAGACAATTCTTCAACACGATATCGCGTATTGCATGGAACTAATATGGCGCCTATTTTTGCAATTGCAAAATATATGGCAAGAAACTCATGCCAGTTCGGCAGGCATGCAATGATGCGGTCTCCTTTCCCTATACCGAGCTGGTGGAAAGCGGAGGCGATGGAATCGGACATTTGTTTGATATCTTTGTAAGTTAAACGTTTATAGCCATCGTAAATGAATTCTTTATCAGGATAGCGCTTATATGCTTTTTCAAACACATCATGAATGGATACGTTAAGATCCACGCTACTCTCCTCCATTACATTTTTTCAATGTTCATTTATGCGCTGAGCCATGGATTGATCTGAGCCTGTTCACCAAACCCGTCTTCTTGAAGCAATTTTTTCACCTCTTCAGGTATGGGCACTGCAAATTTTTTTCCGTTTTCTTCTTTCACCCACCCCCTGAGCTCATATCCGTGCCCGGTTCTTGTATCTTCACGATATACTTCATGCTTCAGTTTTATTGTTTTCCGGTTCACTTCCATTACTTCTGTTTTAATAGTGATAATGTCGTCATAATATAACGGCTGCTCAAACGTACAGCGGACATCAAGCAGCGGAAGAATGATGCTGTATTCTTTGATGAGTTTAGCCGGAGCAAGGCCGATACTTCTAAAAAATTGATGCCCTGCAATATCAAACCATTTAAAATAATTCGGATAGTATACAATGCCGGCTGCATCCGTATCTCCAAAGTTCACCCTGAGCTGAAATTCGTTTCTTTTCAAATGTACGTACTCCTTTCAATGCTATGTCTTAAACTATTGAGCTGAATTCGATTTTAATAATTCCCGAAGTTTAAAACGCTGAATTTTTCCTGTTGCTGTTTTCGGAAGTTCGTCAATAAATTCTATAATTCGCGGGTATTTGTAGTGGGCCAGCTGCTGCTTCACGAAGTTTTTTAATTCATCTTCCATTTCTTTGGAGGGCGTTCTATCTTTTAAAACAACATATGCTTTTGGAATGACAAGATTATTTTCATTTTGCACGCTGACAACTGCAGCTTCCAGTACATTTTCATGTTGAAGAAGGCAATTTTCGACTTCTACAGGCGATACCCAAATCCCGCCAACCTTCAGCATATCGTCGGAGCGCCCGCAATACCAAAAATATCCTTCTTCGTCTTTATAATATTTGTCACCTGTATGAAGCCATTCTCCGACAAATTTTTTCTTGTTTTGCTCATGAAGGTTCCAATATCCATGTGCGATGCTGTCTCCGCGAATCAACAAATCTCCCATTTCATTTGGAGGCAATTCTCTGCCCATTTCGTCGACAATTTTTGCTTCATAACCAGGAACGACTTTTCCAGAGCTTCCTGCCTTTACATCTCCAATCCGATTGGATAAAAATATGTGGAGAGCCTCTGTTGAACCAATTCCGTCTAAAATATCGACATTGTACATTTCTTTCCATTTGCGGTAAAATGCTTTCGGAAGCGCTTCTCCAGCTGATACACAAACTCTGAGCGAGCTCAAATCGAATTGTTTTCCCGTTCGCGACACATAATCAATCATCGCTCCATATAAAGTCGGAACCCCAAAGAAAATGGTCGGTTTGTACGTTTCAATCGCCTGAAACATTGCTTCCGGAGTTGCGCGTTCTTTCACTAATACAGTTGAAGCTCCTGCTCCTAAAGGAAAGTACATTCCTCCGCCAAGGCCATAGGCGAAAAACAGTTTAGATGCGGACAAGCATCGGTCTTCTTCACTTATATGCAATATTTTTTTCGCATATGTGCTGAAAGCATATTCCATATCATGCTGCAAATGGATGACGCCCTTTGGATTACCGGTGCTTCCGGAGCTGAACAGCCAAAAGGCCTGATCATCCTTGTTCGTCATGGCTGCATCAAGCTTTTTGCTTGCCCTATTCATCAGTTGGAGGAAATTTAAATGTGTGCCTGATTGTTCGCTTTCACTGTCCGGAATGATAATGATATCCTTCAAAAAGCAAAACCGTTCTTTGTAAACTTCAATCTTTTCCCAAATATCTTCATGGATGATTAAGCCCTTTGCCCGGCTGTTGTTTAAAAAATATTCATAATCGGATGGCTTCATCATGGTGTTGACCGGAATGGGGACAGCACCAATTTTTATGGCGCCAAAAAATGAATAAATAAATTCGGGTGTATCGTGGCAAACCATTAAAAGGCGGTCTTCCAATTTATAACCGAGCTCACGGAGCATGTTGCCTGTCTGATTGACTTTCTCCTGCAATTCATTATAGTGTATGCGCTCATCGCGATAACAAATGGCTATTTTATCGCCCAAACCTTTCTCTACACTTTCATCAATGAACCGCACTGCCGCATTGTAAAGCAAACCTAATCCGCGGAGATCCATTTTTTCACCATCCTATATATCAATTTTTTGAATAGATGAAGCGGCATTGAAGCCGCCTGAGGAAGATATATATTCAGGAGGCTTCACAATATATATGAAAAGCTAACGTTTATATCCCTTTCCAATTTGGTTTTCTCTTTTCTAAAAATGCGCTTAATCCTTCTTTTGCATCCTCGGAGCGGAACAACAAGTTTTGCAGCTCTCCTTCGTAGCGGATGGCTACGTTCAATGGCATTTCCTTTCCGTTCATGATCGACAGCTTGATGTTGGAAACCGCATAGCTTGCGCTTTCAGCTATCCTTCTCGCATACTCGAGCGTCCGCTCTCTCGTTTCCGCCTGCGGGAACACTTTGTTGACGAGACCAATGTCCAGCGCTTCCTGCGGTGTCAGCGTTTCCCCTGTAATATTCATATCCAGCGCTCTCGAATACCCGATCAACCGCGCGAGCCGCTGCGTTCCTCCCGTTCCAGCCAGCACCCCAAGCGATACTTCCGGCAAGCCGATTTTTCCTGCTTCATCTCCCATGAATCGCAGATCGCAGCCTAGCGCCATTTCCAATCCTCCGCCGACTGTATGCCCTTCCAAACAGGCGATATATACTTGCGGCGAACGGGCGATTTTATCCAGCGTTTCATTACAGAACAGGCAAAATTGTGTTTTATAGCGCGGATCCGCTGCTTGTAAGAAATTGATATCCGCTCCTGCCGAGAAAAATTTCGGCACATCGCTCATCAGCACGACCACTTTTATGTTTGGATCGAAGCGAAGCTCATCGATCGCAGCGTTGAATTCTTGGTAAAACTCCAGTCCATAGGCATTCGTTTTATTGATGTGAAGATGGATTTCCGCCACTCCGCTGTTTTTGACCACCGTTAAATTTTTGTTAGCAGTTGTTTCAACTGTCATCATTATTCTCCTTCCATTGTTCATTTATTATTTGAAAAATCAGGTTTGCGTTTTTCTTGAAAAGCCGCCAATCCTTCTAAACGATCCGGATGATAAATCGTTTTTTGATAACAATCCCATTCCGCTATCAGACCCTTTTCCATTAGTTCTCGAGCAAAACTGTCGACAGCCTGCTTCGCTAAACGGACAGAATGAATTGAATTTTCCGAGATTTTTTCCGCTATGTTAAGCGCTTTCAATTCTGCCTCGCCAGCTTCACAAATATATTCGACAAGTCCTATTTCATAAGCTTTTTCACCATTTATTTTTTCAGCTGTAAAAATAAGCTGCTTGGCCCTGCCGATTCCTACTAATTGCGCCAGCCGTTGAGTGCCGCCGGCTCCCGGGATTATTCCCCAAGAAACTTCCGTCAACCCGATGAGCGCCCCTTTTTCCATGACACGAATGTCACAGGCAAGAGCAAGTTCACATCCCCCTCCAAGAGCCAATCCTTTTACAGCCGCAATCGTCGGCATTGGCAAAGATGAGATATTTGTAAATGTTTTCCTGAGCAATGCGACATATTCTTCCACTTCTCGTTCGCTCATGGACTGCCTTTCTTTTAAATCCGCCCCTGCACAAAACGCTTTGCTTTCACCTCCCGTAAAAATAACTGCGCTTACATTCGAATGATCTTTTATCGTGTTTATCGCATAAGAAAGATCTTTTACTAAAAATTTGCTTAATGCGTTGGCACGTTTTGCGTTATTTAATTGAATGATAGCCACTTTGTTTTGAATTTCTAAAAGAACGCCTGATTCTGACATGAGCATCACTCACTTTGCTTGAACAAGCTGTTCCGCATTTAATTGCTGCAGCCGTTTTTCAAATTTTTCCGTGAACGAAGGAGTTTCCGGGAAATAACCTTCCTTTTTCAATTCTTCACTTTTTTCAACTTTTGCAAGCCAAGCCTTTGCTTCCTCTGCAGCCCCCCTTAATGCTTCTTGAAATCTGTAGGGGACAGCTCCTTGATCAAGAAGAAGTTGTTTTGCCCAATTTTCTGCATAGATGATATGATCGTGTTGTTCGCGGACAAGCTTTTGAATCCGTGAAGCAACCTTGGAATGACTTGTTTTTAACACCGTTTGAAAGACGATATCGATTGCGGCATTGATTGCATATAGCGAAGCAATGAGAGAAATCCAGTTTTGAACGTTTACAGCTGTTTGAAAAGCTTTTCCTGTTTGTGCTTGAATGTCAGGCTTCTTGCCTTTTACCCCTTTTAAATCAAAACACCAATTGTACAAAAGTCTTGCATGCCCCAGTTCTCCTTGAGCCATAGCTATAGCAGACAAGGTCGCTTCCAAATTCGGACCGCTTACACCAACTTCCACTAAACGGTCGCCAAGCACATATTTGTTATCCGCTATTGTCTCCAGCAATTCAATCAAAGAATGCGTTCCTTGTTCCATTACGCTCACAATGCTTCAGCTCCTTTCTCTGAAAATAGCCAATCAGGTTTTTTCACCCAATTCAGCTTGTTTCGTTCCACGACAACCATTTCGGTCCAATCCTCTTCGTCGTACGTAAACGTTGCATACACTTTTGCCAGCTCGCTGTTTTCTGCTTCTACCGTGCCTATATGCATTAAGTTGTCTCCCCGATTAATGCGGGCAAAAATATCATAGGTTATTTTTTCTGCGATCATTTTGCACTTACACCCCAATACTTTAATTTTTCCCTTCCCTCTGGGCTAAGACGGTCGACCGTCCATGGAGGATCCCATACGACATTTATGTGTACTTCCTTTACTTCTTCTTCTGCAAGAAGCCGATTTTTTATATCGCTTTCAATCCATTCCATGCAGGCGCAGGAAACGGCTGTGTATGTCATCGTCACATGCACTTCCCCGTCATTCATTTGAATGTCGTAAATGAGCCCCATATCGACAACGCTTATTGGGAATTCAGGATCCATCACCTCTTTCAGCGCCTCCCAATATTTTTTCGTATCCACAGCTTGTTTTTGCATCATACCACCTCTTTTCTCAGCTGTTCTAATTCTTTTGCCCCTTTTTGAATTCTTCCTACAAACCTTTCATTTTGCGGCCCTCTTTGTTTAAATCGTTTAATGACGTTTTCCCATGTGTCCGGCTGGTCGAACAGCCATTTTTTATTGACTGGATCAAATTTACAAGGGAATGGGACATCGAGCACATATTTTCCTTGTTCTTCATCATAATGAGCTGGAACTTTTACTCCAATTGATTCACAGAATGGAACTGCTGTCGACAGCCATTTTTGACGGAGCTCATCGTTTGTTCTTCCTTTTAAGCGGTATTCAAGCTGTGCGGATCTGGATTTTAAACGGTCTTCTACACCAAAAAATTCAAGCGCCATTAAAAACATCCAATCAACCGCTTTTTGAACTTCCTCTTGCAATTTCGGATCATTCATGGCTGTTCTCATAATGATTTCACCATTTCTAAGATGGAACAATTCTTCTTTATCAACTTTCACTAATGCGCGTTTCCATGGCCCGTAAGATGTATGCTCAAACGCATCCCCAAGCAGTGTGTAGCCGGCGCGGTCAAAGAACGCATTAAACACTCCAAGCTCAATCCAATTTGACAGTTCAAAGTCAAAGGCATAAGGGTTTTTCCATTTATTTGGGGCTCGATTGTACAATAATTCGTCTGTATCTTCGCCCAAATCTTTCAGTAGCCTGAAAGCAATATGTGCATGACCGATTTCATCCTGCATAATGGCGAGTGCTGTAATTTTGTTATTTAAAGTGGGCGCTTGATCATAAACAGTAAGGAGCGGCGGCACACTTAACAATTCTGTATCTCCGACAATAATCAACGTCTGTTTTAATGCCTTTAAATATTCCTCATTCATGTCACCGACGCCTTCAACAATAAAACCGTTTTGAATTTTTTCTTTTAAAAGGGCTGCCTGATCCATTTTTTCACCTCTTTTATATTACGTTTTTATTTATTTCGTCTGTTTAACATAATATTATTTTACAACCGCCTCTTTTGTCAAGAAAAAATAGAAAAATCAAATTTTTTTGTTAATTTAAAAAATAAAAGGTTTTTCTCCTTCCTTTCGTTCTTGCCGTTTTTACGACCGCAAAAAAAGCGCATAGCTTTTTGCTATGCACTTATCCATTATTTATTTTGTTTATAAAAGACAATATCGTTACGATTCTCTTTTTTAATTTGCCCTGTGAAAACTAAATACTCCAAGTGCGACAAAGTTTCTGCGATCGCAAACCGCCATTGATGCGAATTCAAGCTTTTGTGCTGAAATAAATCTTGGGCAATATCATAGGCGGTACGGCCATCCTTCGCAAGTCGAAATATTTGATCCAAGCGCTTTTGATGATGATGGATGATTTCTGATATTCTGTCGTCAACTCGTTCGATCAATGCCCCATGGGCAGGAAGCGCCAGGTCTACCTTCAATTGCTGTATTTTTTCAAGCGAAGATATGTAGTTTCCAAGCGGATTTTTGCTTGAACCGGGCCATATGCTAATGTTCGGAGTAATTTTATCCAAAATATGATCGGCTGCAAGCAGCAGTCTTTCTTCTCTTTGATAAAAGCAAATGTGTCCATCGCTGTGACCAGGTGTCGGTATAACTTCCCATTTTCTTTCGCCTAGAATGACCTCGTCATCCTCTAGAATCGTCAATTCCGGAAACGTTACATGCTTTGCCAAACTTCTCATACTTTCTTCAATTTCATCCGCAAGATCTTCCGGTGTACCGTTTTTTCTGCACATTTCACCAATTTGCTCCGCCTGGCTGCTGTTTTTTCCCCAAACACGCTGCGCCATGGCAAAATCTTCTTTGCTTATATAAGCTTTTGCTCCTGTTCTTTCCTGCATCCACCCTGCCAACCCGAAGTGATCAGGATGAAAATGAGTGAAATAAATCGAATGAATCTGTTCATAACGAACATTCATTTGTTTCAATACTTGCTTCCAAGCTTCAATCGCTTCGGTATTATGAAATCCTGCATCAACAAGGCTCCATCCGTCTGCATCGCGCACCATATAACAATAGATGTATTTCATCGGAAAAGGGATTGGAACCGGAATGCGATATATATTTTTCCCGATTTGTTCAATATTGACCACCATTATGCACCTACTTGCTTTTATTTTAAACAATGTCCATAAAAGGGTTGATCGCTCTGTCCCGATTCGCTTCCAATTCACAATCGGGAGCTTTTTCAAATAAAGTTTCAAAATATCGAATAGCAGGTACAGACAAAAGCTGATGTACATTGAAAAATAGCTCTCTAGCTTTTAAGCCGCTCCAGTCAGCAGGCAGCAGGTCGTTCGGAAACCCCGGGTCGATAAAGAAAAAGCTGCGATATTCATGAACAAGCTTCGTTCTCTCAATAAAACATTCTTGATCTGATAATTCATTATTCCAAATGCGTTCCTTAAAATCATCATACTTTTGCCGATATTGATCAATGAATGATTCATACTCTTTGGCAATTTCGTCAAAATTCCATCCTCTATGAATCAACTCATGATTATCATGGGATACTACTGAACTGGAAGTAAATAAAATCACATACGGCTCGAGATGGTAATCTTTTATAAACTCCATCACCCGATCTTCAATAGGGTTTGGACTTGCCCACGTACCGTGCGAAATCAAGCCGAATCCCATGAGGCTCAGCTCTTTTCGAATTTGATTGCGAAGCTCCCTTTTTTCTTCCGGGACCGAATAGGTCAAAATTCTCCAATTCCCATCCCATTTGTAATTTCTCATTGAATAAACGCGGGCAAACCCGTCCATCATCGTTCTCTTCCCTTTATTTGTAAGAGAATAATAGCTTTTATTGCCAATTTTGCGAACTTTAAAAAATCCTTGCTGAACCATTCTTAACGTGGCTCCCCGTATCGAAGATTCAGAAATGCCGAAATGGGACATCATTTGAATTAAGCTGCCAATCCAAACTTCTGTGCTGTAATGCTGAATGTACTCACCGAATAGTGTAAACATTAATGATCTTGGCTTCATTTTCTTACACCCGTCTTTTTCCTGAATTTTGCTTTTATTTTTATTATGCTGGATGGAATTCCATTTTTACAAGTTTTTTCTTCAAGATAGGGAGCCTTTTAATCTATTTTTTTATAAGCCTGAAGCTGTTTAAATCGACTCTGCCGATCAGAAAAAAAACTGCCTCCTCCTTGAGGAAGGCATATGACTTGTCTTTAAATTTCCGCATTATTTTCTGGATGAAAAAATACCGGCCGTTTATGGCCGATATGCTTCGTCCTTCTTTTTTATATCCCTTTCCAATTTGGTTTTCTCTTTTCTAAAAATGCGCTTAATCCTTCTTTTGCATCCTCGGAGCGGAACAACAAGTTTTGCAGCTCTCCTTCGTAGCGGATGGCTACGTTCAATGGCATTTCCTTCCCGTTCATGATCGACAGCTTGATGTTGGAAACCGCATAGCTTGCGCTTTCAGCTATCTTTCTCGCATACTCGAGCGTCCGCTCTCTCGTTTCCGCCTGCGGGAACACTTTGTTGACGAGACCAATGTCCAGCGCTTCCTGCGGTGTCAGCGTTTCCCCAGTTATGTTCATATCCAGCGCTCTCGAATACCCGATCAACCGCGCGAGCCGCTGCGTTCCTCCCGTTCCAGCCAGCACCCCAAGCGATACTTCCGGCAAGCCGATTTTTCCTGCTTCATCTCCCATGAATCGCAGATCGCAGCCTAGCGCCATTTCCAATCCTCCGCCGACTGTATGCCCTTCCAAACAGGCGATATATACTTGCGGCGAACGGGCGATTTTATCCAGCGTTTCATTACAGAACAGGCAAAACTGTGTTTTATAGCGCGGATCCGCTGCTTTTAAGAAATTGATATCCGCTCCTGCCGAGAAAAATTTCGGCACATCGCTCATCAGCACGACCACTTTTATGTTTGGATCGAAGCGAAGATCATCGATCGCTGCGTTGAATTCTTGGTAAAACTCCAGTCCATAGGCATTCGTTTTATTGATGTGAAGATGGATTTCCGCCACTCCGTTGTTTTTGACCACCGTTAAATTTTTCTTTTCTATTGCTACTGTATCTGACATTGCAATTCCTCCTTTATTTATACGTTTAATATTTTATCGTTTCATAAACATAATATACTAAATATTCTAATAATTCAATAGAAATTATATTTTTTTTAAACGATCTTTTTTTATACATATAATTAGAGTCCAAAGAGATTTAATGGTTTGCTGCCGATATAAGAAACGACGCTTTTCGTTTCCGTGTACAAATTCAATGTTTCTAATGCCAGCTCCCGGCCAAATCCCGATTGCTTATAGCCTCCAAAAGGTGTTCCAGGAAATGCAGAAATTGGCGAATTCACCATAACAATTCCTGCCTTTATTTGTGCCGCAACACGGTGTGCCTTTCCATGATCGTTCGTCCATATAGCCGAACCTAATCCAAAAATGGAATCATTTGCTTGTCGGATCACATCTTGCTCGTCGCTGAATTTCATAACAACTACGACAGGCCCAAAAATTTCCTCTTGTGCAACTCTCATATCATTTGTGACATCCCCGATAACCGTAGGCAAATACCAATACCCTTTTTCATACTCTCCGCCTTCCGGTATTTTGCCGCCGTATAAAATTTTTCCGCCCTCTTCCACCGCTAATTTCACGTAATGATCAATTGTTTGCTGATGACTTTTGGAAATGACGGCCCCCATATGCACGCCTTCATCAAACGGATTTCCTACTCGTATACGGGAAGCTTTTTCGAGAAATTTTTCCATAAATTCATCATAAATGTTTTCATGAACAAACAAGCGGGATCTTGCTTCACAAGATTGTCCTGTGTTGTAAAAAATTCCATAAAGCGAACCGTTTACGGCTCCTTCCAGATCACAATCGTCAAAGACGATGTTCGGCGATTTTCCTCCTAATTCCAAAGTTACCCGTTTTAACGTTTCAGAAGCGCGCTTCATAATGTCCTTTCCGGTTTCCGTTTCGCCTGTAAACGCAACTTTGTCAATTCCAGGATGCTCCGTCATATATGGTCCGATTTCAGACCCGCTGCCTGTAATAACGTTCAGGACTCCTGCCGGAACACCTGCTTCATGGCATATTTCCGCAAGCATATAGGCTGTAATTGGAGTGTAGCTAGCAGGCTTCAAGACAACAGTGCAGCCGGCAGCCAATGCAGGCGCCACTTTCCAAGCGGCCATCATGAGCGGATAATTCCAAGGAATAATTTGACCGCATACCCCGACCGGCTCTTTAAGAGTATAGTTAAAAAAGCCGTTTGGAACTTGATTGACATCACCTTGGAGAGTTAAGCATGCAGCGGCATAAAATTCAAAATCTTCAATCGCCTGCATAATTTGACCCTTGGCAGCAGCAACGGTCTTTCCGCTGTTTAATACTTCAACGCGAACCAATTCTTCAAATCGCTCTCTCATCATTTCCGCTATACGGTTTAACAGGCGAGCTCTTTTCGCTGCCGTCATTCTCGGCCATTTGCCCGTCTCAAATGCAGCACGGGCTGCCTCCACCGCTTTGTCAACGTCCTTCTTTGTTGCTTTGGCTACCGTTGCTATGACTTCGCCGGTTGCAGGATTATGCGTTTCGAATACTTCTCCGTTTGAACTGTCTACATATTGTCCATTAATAAAAAGCTGATAGTGTTTTTTCATATTTTTCATTCCTTTCTATATTTTTTCGACAATCGTGGCGATTCCTTGCCCGACGCCTATGCACATCGTCGCGAGTCCATATCTAACGTCTCTTCTTTTCATTTCATGAACGAGAGTGGTAACAATTCTCGCCCCGCTGCAGCCGAGAGGATGACCTAAAGCAATTGCTCCACCGTTGACATTCACCTTTTCCATATCAAATCCCAGCTCTTTAATGCAGGCAATGGATTGGGATGCGAATGCTTCATTAATCTCGATTAAATCCAGTTGGCTGATAGATAAACCAGTTCTTTGCAGCACTTTTTTCGTTGCTGGAATCGGGCCAATCCCCATATAAGATGGATTCACCCCAGCGACAGCGGAGCCGACAATCCGTGTCAGCGGCTTAAAGCCAAGTCTTTCTGCTATCGATCTCTCCATGATTAAAAGTGCGGAAGCGCCGTCATTGATTCCAGAGGAATTTCCAGCGGTCACTGTTCCGTCTTGAACAAAAGCAGGCTTTAATTTATTCAGCTTTTCCAAAGTCGTATCAGGCCTCGGATGCTCATCTGCATCTACTATCGTTTCTTCCCCTTTTTTCCCTGTTATTGTCACCGGAACAATTTCATCTTGAAAACGCCCTTCTTGTATAGCTTTTCCGGCTTTTTTATGGCTTTCCAACGCAAATTCATCTTGCTCCTGCCTCGAAATTTGATAGCGCGCAGCTACATTTTCAGCCGTCTCGCCAAGACTGATCGGCGGATACATTTCCGCTAATTTATCATTGACAAGCCGCCAGCCGAGAGTTGTATCATAAAAAGTTGGCGTGTCCCTCATTCCAGAAAGCTGCGGCTTCATCATGACATATGGAGCTCTTGTCATGCTTTCGGTTCCGCCTGCAATATAGACGTCTCCCAATCCGCCTTGAATCGCCAGCGCTGCTTGATTAATTGCTTCCAGACCCGATCCGCATAAACGGTTGACGGTCACGCCTGGAACCGTTTCAGGCAAACCCGCAAGAAGCACGGCCATTCTTGCCACATTGCGATTATCTTCTCCGGCTTGATTAGCGCAGCCAAAAATTACATCCTCCACATCGGAAGGATCAATCGGATTTCGCTTGAGCAGCTCTCTTACGACGTGAGCTGCCAAATCGTCCGGGCGGACCTCTCTTAATGCCCCGTTGAACCTGCCGATCGGGGTTCGGACAGCATCAACAATCACAGCTTCTTTCATTTTCTTACCCCCATTTTGACCGTTTTTTCAGGCATTTTGATTCATTTTGAACTTTTCCCGAAGCTACCATCATCAACCGGAATTTTTAATCATATTGATAAAAGCCTCTTCCCGTTTTCTTTCCGAACCATTTGGCATACACCATCTTTTTGATAAATGGAGCAGGCCGGTAGCGGTCCTCCCCTGTTTCTTTAAACAGTCCGGCTAAAACAGCATAAACATCATCAATACCGATATGATCCGCCCAGCGAAGGGGGCCCATCGGGTAATTCGTTCCTTTCATCATTGCTTTGTCTATGTCCTCTGCACTTGCAACACCTTCTGTTAAAGCAAAAGCAGCTTCATTAATAATTAATGATAAAATTCTAGGAAATACTAATCCTACACCGTCTTCCACTACTTCGACCTCTTTTCCAACTTCTTCAAAAAACTGCTTAGCTTTCTCAACATTTTCTTTTTCGGTTTGCAAAGCCGGTGCAAGTTCGACAAGTTCACAATCTTCCCAAGGGAAAAATGCGGCAAATCCGACTAATCGTTCAGGATGTTGGAGCCAAGAAGCGGTTTCTGTTGCTGTTACACCAAGACATGTAGACAAAATGACCGTTTCCTTTGGCAATGTTTTTTCGATTTCGACCAACAGTTTTTTCTTTTGGTCGATGTCGAGATTTGTCGTTTCGATCACAATATCAAAATTTGAATGAACAGCCGATTGATCTTCGAGCTGATGGCCTGTTTCGCGCAATTGCGCTATGATCGAATCGGCTAAAGAGCCTTCTCCAGCTACTTTTACAGTGAATGATTTAGTTTTCATAGCGATAATATCCTTCACCGGCCTTTCTGCCAAGCTTACCTGACTGAACCATGCGCTGCTGCAAATAATGAGGACGAAATCTTTCCTCTCCGAAAAAACTATTGTAGACGGTTTCCGTTGTGGAAAAATTCACATCAATACCAATTAAATCTTGCAGTTCAAAAGGACCCATCTTAAAACGTCCAGCCTTTTTCATGATCCTGTCAATCTGTTCGGGCTTCGCCAAACGTTCACCTGCAATTTTCAATGCTTCATTGTAAAAAGGACGGGCAATTCTGTTTACAATAAATCCCGGTGTGTCTTCGCAAACAACCGGATCTTTATGAAGAGAAGAGACAAATTGTGCAAGCTTTTTCAGCGTGTCCTCAGATGTTTTCACCCCTCTAACGACTTCTACTAAAGGCATTAGCGGAACCGGATTAAAAAAATGAAGACCTGCCACTCTTTCCCCTGTTTTGGTAACGCTTGCAATTTCAGTGACAGAAAACGATGATGTGTTGGTGGTTAAAATGGTTTGTTCTGGACAATGTTCATCCAGCGCTTGGAAAATTTCTTTTTTAATATTGATTTTTTCCGGAACTGCTTCAATCACAAGATCACACGCTTTCATCAGCGATAAATCGGTGCAAGTCTCAATTCGTGATATTGATTCTTGAAACGTTTGTTCCTCCATTTTTCCCTTTTCTACTAATCTGTTAAGGCGTTTTTTAATTTGAGTAAATGCTTTCTGAACGATCGCATCATTTAAATCATAAAGCAATACACGAAATCCATGCTGCACACACGTTTGGGCAATGCCAGAGCCCATCGTTCCGCTTCCTACAACTCCAACCGTTTGGATCGTCAAACAGACTACACCTCCTTGTTCAAATCATTTTGCCATCTTATAAATTCAAAAACGCTTTTACATTGGTTGCAGTAATATTGAGAAACGAGCTGAGCAGTGCCGAAAACAGCTATTTTCTTAACATTTGTAGAATCGCAAAAGGAACAGTGCACCACATATTTGTCGGACACCGGTGTCACCTCTCTGTTATATTACGTTTTTTTTACTATCGTTTATTTAACAAAATATTAATAAAAACAACAGGTTCTGTCAACGAAAAAAATTAAAATGTTATTTATTTTCTGGAAATTAAAATAAAAACCCGGTTTCTCCTTAGAGATACCGGCTATAATCAACATATGTAACATTTATTCATTTTTACCTATAAATGAAACGAGAGAATTTTACAGCGAGGGGGGTTTTGACGACAGCTAAACCGCGGCAGTTTTCTTTCTAGTTTCATACTGCTATGAGCGCTGGTTTCGGGAAACGGTAATATGCAGAGGATGTCCATAAGTCCATAAAATAAAAGTAGAGAAAAACAGTCGTTTTCCTCTACTTCTTTCGATATGAAAGCAGCTGAAGGTTGCCTGCTGCTTTTCAGTGTGAAGTGGGCTTATGCCGCAATCCCTGCAAAATTTTTAACTGGCGATACGATCTTAAGCTTGGCTTGCTCGAATCGCTTGTTCCAGATCGTAAATAATGTCATCAACCGATTCCGTACCGACTGATAACCGGACAAGACCAGGTGTAACACCTGTTGCCAGCTGCTCTTCGCTCGTTAATTGCTGATGAGTCGTGCTGGCAGGATGAATAATCAACGATTTCGAATCGCCGATGTTGGCAAGGTTTGAAAATAATTGAACCGAATCGATCAGTTTTCTTCCTGCATCAACGCCGCCTTTAATTTCGAATGTCAGAATGGCTCCCTGACCTTTCGGCAAATATTTTTGTGCAAGTTCGAATGAAGGGTGATTTTTCAAGCCTGGATAGCTGACAGATTCGACCGCTTCATGCTCAAGTAAATAATTCGCAACTGCAAGCGCATTTTCACTGTGGCGCTGCATTCGCAAATGAAGCGTTTCAAGCCCTTGCAAGAATAAAAATGAATTGAATGGAGAAAGTGAAGCTCCAAGGTCTCTCAACAGCTGAATGCGCGCTTTCGTAATATAAGCAGCTTCACCAATGTCATCAGCATAAATGAGACCATGATAGCTTGGGTCCGGCTCGGTGAACTCAGGGAATTTGCCGCTTCCTTTCCAATCAAACTTGCCGCTGTCGACAATGACGCCTCCGATTGAATTTCCGTGTCCTCCAATAAATTTCGTAGCCGAATGAACAACTATATCTGCGCCGAATTCAATCGGACGGAGCAAGTAAGGGCTTGGAATTGTATTGTCAACGATAAGCGGAATTGAATGTTTATGAGCGATTGCTGCCACCGCTTCAATATCAAGCACATCCCCTCTTGGGTTTCCGATCGTCTCGGCAAATATTGCTTTTGTTTTTTCAGTAATCGCTGCTTCAAGATTTTGCGGATCCGTCGTATCGGCAAATTTTACCGTGATGCCAAACTTCGGCAAAGTATGTGTGAACAAATTATAGGTTCCGCCATATAAGCTAAATGAAGAAACAATTTCATCGCCGCTTCCAGCAATATTCAAAATCGAATAAAAAACAGCAGCTTGTCCAGATGAAAGCGCCAGCGCCCCAATTCCGCCTTCAAGCGCAGCTACACGCTTTTCAAATACATCAGTCGTTGGATTCATGATCCTTGTGTAAATATTTCCTTCTTTCTTTAAACTGAATAAATCTGCCCCATGCTGACTGTCTTCAAATACATACGAAGTCGTTTGGTAGATCGGAACAGCTCTCGACAAAGTCGTCGGATCAGGCACCTGTCCTGCATGTACAGCTAGCGTTTCGGGCTGAAGTTTTCTTTCGTTTGACATAGTTTATTTCTCCCTTCAATTCTAAACTTATATATTCGCAAAATTAAACCTACTAAAATAATAGGTTTAATTATATATAAATAAAATGTACTGCTTGTTCAGCCGGATGTCAATTACTTATCAAAACTTTCAAAAATTTTTTAGACTTCTTCAGTATAGCATAAAATCTCAATTGGAAGATAAACTTTTTGGATATCATTTCATGTAATGGAATGCTTTATAAGTAACCTTTCCTCGTATTTTCATTTGATAATAATTTTCCAATCTACTTATTCTTTTTTAAAGGGAATGCAGGATGAGTAAAAGGAATAAAGAATATACTGAGAGCAGTCCGAAAATGAAATTTCTTAAATTGATGCAATAAAAAAACAGTTTGCCATCATTAAGCAAATGGCGAGGAACTTCATTTTTCTCTTCAGACTTTTTTGAGAGGATTTTTCTCGCATCCCGAACAAATTTTTTATCCTTTCACACTTCATCTATTGCTAGTTTATATTTTCATTGACAAAGTCTTAGTAGTTTTTTGAAAATATAGAAAAAATTTTTTTGAAGTGGTAAAATAAGATGAAGTATGCCTATCAGTTGAAGGATGGTTTTAGCAATGACAGAAAATAAAAAACATGCACAAATTCAGTCTTTGCTTGTAGGATTCTCAATTATTGACCTGATTGCCAAAAACGGCAGTCCGATGAAATTTAACGACATTCATCATTATACTAATATAGCAAAAAGCAATTTATATAAATATTTAAATACCCTTACGAATCTCGGTGTCCTTCATCGGGACAAAGGAAGCGGCTTATACTCTTTAGGGAGCACACTCATTCAATATGGAATGGCAGCTGTCAATCAAGAGGACCTCATCGGCAAAATCACGCCATTTTTGCATGAAATCAATGCCAAATCGAAAGAAACGACTCTCCTTGCCGTATGGACAACAAACGGCCCAATGATCGTCAAAATGATCCATAGTCATTTAGGGCTTAACTTAGGCGGACAGGTCGGAACAATCCTTCCGATCTCCTCGGCAGCCGGAAAACTTTTTGCGACATTTAAAAACGATCCAAGTGTAAACGTTTGGAAGGAATCGGAGTTGTCAAAGCTAAGCAAACAGGCGAAAGACGAGCTAATAACAGAGTTTCAGCTTATTGCTGATCAAAAAATATCGTTTGCGCAGGAAGCTTTAGCGCCAAGCATCGCTTCTGCCGCCATTCCGATTTTTAATTTTGAGCGGGAAATTTTAGGGTCTATTATTGTTGTCGGCTTTGAAAAATCGATTCCAGACACCATCGAACATGAGCTAAGCGAATATTTGCTTATAAAAGGAAAAGAAATTTCCGCCGTTTTCGGATGGAAAGAAGAATAAAAAAGAGCTTTCTGCACCCTTTTAAAGTAGAAGTGAGATGGAATTTTAAAAATAGGAATTGATTTTTACTTTTCATATGTTTCAGTAAAAAAGACGGTGTTCGCCTTCTTGTCATTTATAAGGTCAGATGTTATTTTTATCCTTATATGAAAAACCGAGCGTTAAAAAATCAACGCCCGGTTCTTTTGTGTACATACAAAACCCTCTTTTATTGATAACAGAAAATTTTGCTATCATCTTGTCGGTACTATTCTTCCAATAATAATTGATTAATCTCCTCATTTCAGAATCCCACAGCTTTCAAGGCTGTGGCTGACACAAAACTTAATACTCTCTTATTGTTAAATTTAAAATAAAAAAGAGTTTGAGTATGAAAACTCCTATTTTGATAAATCAGGACAGCAACCTGCTCTTATACTAGTTTACATTTTCCATTAATGGATCTGCGTACGTACCCTCTTTCGGAAAATCCAATTTTTCATCAACTGCTTTCGAAGCTAATAGATTTACTTCCGAAAAAGCTTGATTCTCATGTCGAAACATTGCGTAAATCAACGCAACACAGATGCCGATCGCAGCTATAATCGATAACACAACTCCTATAGAATGCGGGCCAAAGGTAAAATAAGCACCGACATGCTCCCAATTTGTTATTGGACTTGTATTCATTTACTATTCCTCCTTTACATTTTTATCCTTTTATTAACTAGTTTTGCTCTTTGACATGATCATTTTTAATCTTCCATTTTCTTGAGTAGATGGAATTCCTTCCGGAAAAGCTGTTGCAGGTATTTCAGTTAAATCAATACCAAGCATCTCTGCTTGCTTTGGTATTCTCAACATACTAAGCTTTTTCAAAAGCAGTGATGTCCAGTAGCCTGGGAGAAATCCTAGAAGGATCACAACCGCTGCACATACGAGTTGTCCAATAAAAGAGATTTCCGGGCCGTTTATATTGGGATAGCCGGAGGCAAATATCCCGACTGCAAGGACTGACCAGATCCCGATAAATCCGTGGACGGTAATAGCACCTACAGGATCATCAATCCCCTTCCTTTCGAGAAAATTTCCAATGAATGGACACATCAATCCTCCAATGACAGCTATAACAAATGCAAGCGCTGGATGATATAAATCTAAACCCGAACCTACTGAAATAACCCCGGCCAGCCCGCCTGAAGCGACCCAAAACGGTTCCCCTTTTGAACCTAAATATGCCCCTATTAAACCTCCCGCTAATCCCATTAAAGCATTGAATACAAAAGCCGATAAATTGGTAGGAGTACCGTAAATCGTCATCCATTCCCCATTTGTAACAGCGATTATACAGCCTCCGAGGAAGCCGAAAAAACCAACATAAATGAGCATCAGCCCTAATAAAGTGGACGGAAGATTATGCGGCAGAATATTAACAATTTTCTCATCCCCTGTATATTTGCCGATTCTAGGTCCTAAATTGATCACGACTCCTAATGCAAAAAACCCAGCTATTGCATGAATAACGCCTGCAGCGGCAACATCATGATAACCAAATTGCGTTAAAAACCATCCTTCTCCGTGCCAGCCCCAAGAAGCAGCTAAATTCCAAATAACTGATCCAAGAATAGCGGCAAGAATAAGAAATCCACTTAATCGAACCCGTTCGATCAGCACGCCGGATAAGATGGAAGCTGTCGTAGCAGCAAACAGCGCAAAAGCACCCCAGAAAACTCCACTCGCATGATCCGTTATATTCGGACCCATATTTTCACTCCAAGGCAATGCAGCTAATGCCGCTTCACTCATTCTCGGAATCAAACCGTCTGGAAACGCATTGTATATCCACCAGCCAACAAAATAGAAAGCAGGTAACACGACTGCTAACGTCATAATATTTTTCAAAGCCGTCGCCAATACGTTTTTTACACGGGAGATGCCGACTTCAAGAGTCAAAAACCCCGCATGGATCTGCAGCATGATTGCAATGCACCACCAATAGAATACTTCTATTTGGATTGCGGCAAACTGTTCAAATCCCTCCACATGATCATCCCCTTATTCTAAAGATTTCAAAGCCTTTAACCTACCATTTTTCAGGCCCTCCTTCTTCTGTTTCATGAAATTATTTTTAAATAACCTAAATATGCATCATGGAGCCTAGAATAGTGTCTTGAAACCTCTAACGATGCATGACACTTTTCACACGTTACTTGTTTTTGTGCTGTCAGCTTGTTCAGATGATAACACTTTACACAAAATACCCTTTCCTCTTTCTCCCCCCATCCTTGTGCCTGGATCTCATCTTCATTAAAACCAGCCCGCAATGCCAGTTTTTTCAGCTCTTTTAACATTGACCATTGAACTGAAAGAAATAGCTTTGTACCGATAAATTGACTTTCAAATATTTTGTAAATTTCCTCACTGGATGTTGATGAAAGGACAGTCGCTTCATTCGGAAAAAATTCTGTCCCCTTATACGAATGAAGGCTGCTATCATTTTTCTTCAATATATAGATTTGTTTCTTCGTCTGTTCTGGAATTTTTTTAATAAACATCAACGTTGGCAAAATCATCGGTTCATCAATGATAAACAAAAATTGTTTCCCAGTGATGAATTGAAATAGATTGCCAGCTTGCTGATTTTGCGCAAAAAATTCATCTGCTTCAGAAGCGCTTGTTTTCCCATCTGCTGTTTTAGTCATTTTTCAACCTCCTTGTTTGTTTTTCAACATGGTCGAATCGAATAAGCAATTTGTAATTTTCTCAATTCGAATTTTTCGAATATCAGGATATTCTCCAACGATAAGCTGCAGCTAGTTCGAATCAATATTAAGCAAACAAAGCATTGCCGTAACTTGATTTCTATCAAATTACAACATAGAAAGATAACGGCTAGTTGTGAAGCCCGGACCGTTCGAGCGTGTAAGCATATAAAGAGCATCTGTTAAAGGAATCCGGCGATAAGTTTCAATAACACGCCCATTGACAAATAGATTCTCCCGTTTTTGTTTTAATTGGGCAGCCGTTTGTTGAAAAAGTTTCTTAGATCTATTAAACGAGTCAAAAACGAAGCGTTCTGCTGCTGGACAGCTTGCAATACTCACATCGCCGAAATGAACCCGTCCTGACGGTGAATATGCTATCGCACTGACGATTCGTTGCTGCGCACTGCTGATGGTTTCTTGTAAAAAAGTCGCATGAACGGGTTTGATATCTTCCACAATCAGCCGGGTGATGCCCCGATCGTTAATCGCTTCTAAAATTTGTTCAGGGTCATCCTCCACGATAACCTCTTTATGGGGCGGCCATATATCCATCCAATAATGATCTAAGTGCTGTTTTCCGACATGGAAAATGAAATAATCAGGATAAATTCGAAGTCCGCCCTCCTCATCTGTTAAATCCTGACGATAAAAATCATAAAATCTGGTGACAGCTGCCATAAGCAAGGCGCTAGCACCAGCACTTCCTGCCGGTTCCCGTACGACTATTCCTAGTCGATCATATTGATGAAATCCCGGCAGCAACTCCTCAAAAGAACATTTCACGTCGTTTATCTTGAATTCAAAATCATCGATTCCGATAACCTTTGTTGTGTGCACAATTCCATTTGCTCCTTTCTTGTATGCTCTTAAAGATCTAAAACAAGACTGCCGGATTTTGCCCTTGAAACACATGTTAAAATGACATTGCTTTCTTTTTTCTCCATTTCGGTAAGAAAAAAGTCTCGATGGTCAATTTCTCCTTTTAAAACATGCAGCTGACAGCTGCCGCATCCCCCGATTTTACATGAATATGGCGCATCAATATGAAGCTGTAATAAAGTGTCCAGCAAGCTTTTCCCTTCAGGCACCTCAATCACTTTGTTGCTTTTATTGAGTTTTACCCGGAATGGCTGCATCGGTCCTGATTTTGGCGGTGTAAAGAGTTCAAAGTGGATGCTTTTTTCAGAATAACCAATGACTTTGGCAGCATCGGCAAATCCTTTGATCATGGCCTCTGGACCGCAGAAATAAACATGGGTTCCTATCGGTTGATTTTCCATTAACTTTGTTGACATTTTCTTGTTTTCCTTTGAAAAATAAAAATGAGTTTCCTCTGAAAAAAAAGTGGAGAGATGGCGATAAAAGGCACATAATTCCTTTGAAGGAGCGGCATAATGTATTTCAAATGAAGCCTTCTTCTTTTTTAATTCCTTCGCCATCGAAAGAAAAGGTGTAATGCCAATCCCAGCTGCAAAAAATAAATGGCGTTTTGCTTGAAAGCTTAGCGGAAAATAATTTTTCGGATAACTAATGGAGATCTTATCCCCTTCTTTCACATGATCGTGCCAATAAATTGATCCTCCATTTGAATCCTCATTGCGGCGAACGGCGATTCGATAGTAGCCTGTATTGTCCGGATCACTTGTAAGAGAATAGTGGCGTTCGATTAAGCCTGTTTCAGTTTGCAAATAAGTCGTAATATGAGAACCCCCACTAAAACGAGGCAATGGCGAACGGTCTGCTGACACTAGCTTAAAACTTTTAATCGCAGCTGTTTCATGCGTAATTTGTTCTACAATCACTTCAAGTGTTCGCGCCATCATGTAATCCTCCTCCTTTCATGTTTTTTAAAAACAGCTTCTTCACACGCTATTTTCTTCCAATTTTCCCAATTTCAATCTGTCAAGCTTTTTTCTAAATAGCGAATGATTTCTCCTTTGTATAAACTAAATCCTTTATATTCAGCCATATAGTCAGGTAAATCCTTTAAAACTCGAAAAAAACGTTTCAACCAATCTTCATTTTTTTTCAGCTCATCAAGTGATATTAAATGAGTATGAATACTAAATAAAATCCCATTGCTTCGCGGCATACGAAATAGCCTTTGATCCTCCACTCTTAAGTGCACAAGCTGACCGGCATTTTCTGAAGTTACCTTTTCCTTTTTTGGACCCCATTCATCAAAATTCTCAGGGAACGTGTCAAGGATTGGCTCCACTGTTAAAGTCCAGTTTAACCGTGTCCACGGTTTCCCTGCCTCGATTCTCAAAAGAAAATTGAGGACTTTTTTCGCTAAACCGCTGTCGAAAAAAACCGGTACAGGAGAATGGAACTCGGTGTAAGTCATGCCAATATCAAAGGCAATCGACCAATTGGCAGGAAAACACAATTGTCCTGCATCCATATATAAATCACCGTCTCTTTGCCCCATAAAAATGAGATCCTCTTGAACGTGTCTGCCGATAAAATCTAAAGGCTCGTAGGGCAATGTCGATAGATCGCCAAAAGTAAATGTATGTTTCTCATCCAAAAGCTTATTTTCAAACGTCCATTCATGACCATTTTTTATAACCGAGAAATACTCAGGGTAAATAATGGCAAGTTCATCTATTAAAAATTCCAGCACTTCCCACTGTCCATCGATTGAATGTTCTAAAGATTGAAAAGCACGTTCATGGTGGTTTAATAGTATTTGACGCTTTTTATCTATTTCTTCAAAATATTCGGGAGTAATATCTGCAAGTTTCCCGGATTCTAGAGGCCTCGCATTATTAGAATACCTGTAAGAGTCCTTTTGAAATGGAAATGGGAACCTTTTAATAAGCGGAATTTCTTTGATCATATGTTGGTTAGTCGTTTTTACACTCACTGCCCTCTCTCCTCCTCACGATCAAAACTGGATGAAAGAACCTCCCCATGAAGCCGCGTTACGACAAGGGGAAATTCTTTCATTTGTTTAATTTAAAAATGTTGGCTCCGGCAATCGATGTGCCGTATAAATCGCATCTCCATCGCTTTCAGCATCAAAGATCACTTTCGTTTCAGGGGTAAAGATAAAAACATCTCCCGCTTCCCCTACATATTTGTTTCCTTGTTCATCTCTGACGATGATCTGCCCCTTTATAATTACCTTTACTTCTAAGTAAGTATACAAAAATTCAAACTCTTCCGACTTTTGCATAGAGAAATATCCAATTGTTAAAGGCTTCTCTAATGGGCTAATCGGAACGTCAATAATTTGACTTTTCAAAGCCGGTATACTCAAAACATTGTTCAACTCAATTTTTTCATACGTTCCAGCTTTTATTAGCTGAATTCCTGGCTTTTGACTTAAAAATTGATGATCCATAGCTGTTACCGCTGATTCACTCATTCTTTCCACTCTCCTTTTTCAATTTTTATAATCAGAGTTATGTTATGTTTTGTAACAAAAAATGTATTATTTTATAACTCTGATGATCCTATCATAATAACAACCGTAACGTTCTCACAACCGTTTTTTCTCAAATGGCGGGAATATTCGCAAAAATCTGTAAAATGTTCTGACAATTAGAGCTTTTCCTTTCGGATCATTCAACATGAGCAGGCAATGAAATTTTATTTCTTTGAGAACTTAACATTATTAGCGCCAATAATGAGATCAGCAACGATGTTTTACACGGAAAGGAGACAGGGAGAGTACCGAATCATTGTAAAATGTAATGACAAGGTTTTTGATTTATTCCCACTATTTAGGAAATCTCTGTTTCTTTGAAAGAATCGTCTATGTAAAAATAAAAGCACAATATTCATAATATTGTAATTTTTGTTAACATTCTTAACAGTAACCTTTAAAAAGGAGTGATGTCAATGGTAGTCAATCAGACAGAACTGCAGGAAGAAATTATGCAAATTCCAAAATGGTGGTCTTACCCAGAAGGATTCGAAAAACTAATTGAAAAAGCACATGAATTAGGCAAAAAGGAGCTGCTGCCCCGTGCTTCTATTTCAGACAAGGAGTGCCGTTATCCTCGGGAAAGCTTACAAGCAATTGCGGATGCTGGATTTGGAGCAGTTACAATCCCTGTTGACGACGGAGGCCTTGGCGCTGGACTAACTGGATTTGCTTTGTTAGCCGAAAGTTTTTCTCAATATTGCGCTTCCACTACTATGTGTTGGGTTATGCACACTGCTGCCGTCCAAACGCTTTATACAGCTGGAACTAGAGAGCAGCGGCAGCGTTATATTCCTGGGGTGCTAAAGGGAAAGATTGGCGCATTAGCCTTTAGTGAACCAGCGACTGGAAGCCACTTCTGGAATGTTGTTAGTTCGGCTCCCCGCAAAGGAAACGGATATTTGTTAAATGCGGAAAAATCATTTGTCACCAGTGCGGGCGAGGCGGATTGGTATATTGTTTGCACCAATTATCCAAATAGCATAGAAGACGATCCATTAATGTTTTTAATTGTAGATCATAATCAGAAGGGAATCGAATATTTTCCTTTTTCAGCTATGGGGCTTCGCGGAAATTCAAGCGGACCGATGAAGTTTAAAGATGTCTTTGTCCCTATTGAAAATCGTCTTGGGACTGAAGGCGGAATGAATGTTTATAATGAAAACGTCATTGATCCGCTCTTTTTATTAGGCACAAGTGCTTGCTGGGTTGGTATTGCTCAAGGAGCCTTGAATGCAGCAATTGACCAGGCAAAGAAAAAAGTCCATAAAGATACAGGAAAATCAGTTGCCGGCTACCAAGTCATTCGCCACGAATTGGCAAAAGCGCAAATTTTAATCGATAGTGCAAGAAGCATGCTTTATCGTACAGCTGAAGGGATGGATCAATGTTTAAATAGTGGAAAAGAATTGTCAGAATGCTTATACCCGCTTTGGGAACTCAAAACTCATGCAGCAGATATAGTCATACAAGTTACAAATCAAGCATTACAAGTTTCTGGAGGAAGAGGATATCTAACCGGGCAAGTGGAAAAATTTTTACGTGACGGTCGAGCAGGTGCAGTCATGGGACCCACAAACGAAATATTGCGCGAATGGATTGGCCGCACGTTAATTGGTGTTCCTTGGTTTGAATAATTTGTATCACTTGATCTGAAATATAACTGTTTGTGCCAATAACTTGTTTCTGAAATGCAAAAAAAGAGAATCGTTAGCCGAATAAATCGCCTTACGAGAGGAGGGAGCCCTGCCTTCCGATTAGTCGAAAGATATTTCAGAAACAAGCTCCACACCCTTTTGTATATTTTTTGCTTAAAATAGTTTTAAAGAAATAAGAGAACAAAACGATCACATGACGACAGATTTTTAATCTTTTTCTTTACAGTATAAAAAATTAACAATAATCGGCTGTTTTTCTTTGTCGAAATCTACTTGTTGTGTTTTTACAAATTCATCAAAACAAACATGAATCCTCACACTGTTTATCAGGTGAGGATTCTTTTATGCGTATACAATTGAATTGGTCATAGCTTTGCCGTTTTGACAACCAATGAAAAATACATTGCCATGCTAGGACATTTGAGAAGCAATATCGTTTGATTTACCCTTCTCTTCTATCGACTGATCAACATCTGAATAAGCCGGTTCTTGATGAAAGCTTAAATCAAGGCCAAGCAGCTCGTCTTCTTTTTTCACACGCAACGGTGTAAACAGCGAAACAATTTTCAAAACAATATATGTTCCTACTGCCGCAAGCAAAACAGCCACAATCACTCCTATAACCTGATGGAACAGCTGTTCAGGATTTCCATAAAACAAACCGTTATTCCCTGCCGGATTCACTGACTTAGTAGCAAAAAGTCCTGTTGCAATGGATCCCCATATTCCGCAGATGCCATGTACTCCAAAAGCATCTAACGTATCATCATATTTTAGACGTGCTTTCACAAAATGGATAGCAAAATAGCAGATAGGGGCGGATGCAAGTCCAATAATCAAAGCTGAAGGGATTGTGACAAATCCTGCTGCTGGAGTTATGCCAACAAGACCGCCTATTGCCCCAGTGGCAGTTCCTACTAGCGTCGGGCGCTTGCGAACCATCCATTCTATGATCAGCCATCCCAAGCCCCCTGCTGCTGCGGCAACTTGTGTATTGGCAAAGGCAAGAGCGGTAATACCATTTGCACTAAGTGCACTTCCTGCGTTAAAACCGAACCAGCCAAACCAAAGAGTGGCCGCTCCAATAAGAAATAAAACAATATTATGAGGAGCATCATTTTTCTTCATATGTTCATATCTCGGCCCAATTACGAGTGCAGCTGTTAATGCGCTAACACCGGAAAGTATATGAACAACCGTACCTCCAGCAAAATCAAGTTCGCCCATGGCAAAAAGCCATCCGCCTCCCCATACCCAATGAGCCATTGGTGCATAAACAAAGGTGATCCATAAAACCGAAAACATTACCCATGCAGGAAAAGAAATACGCCCTGCAATTCCTCCGGAAATAATCGCAACCGTTATAGCAGCAAATGCACCTTGAAAAATGGCAAATATATAATGAGGGATGGTTAATGAACCAAAAGCAGCCTCTCCTCCTACTCCGTTAAATGCCAGGTAGTCCAGTTTTCCAATGATTCCCCCTACATCCTGTCCAAAGCTGAGGCTGTATCCCCATAGCACCCAAACAATGGTCACAGTTAAAAGACTGACAAAGCTGTGCATCATCGTTGATACAACATTCCGTTCACTTACAAGCCCTCCATAAAAGAGAGCCAAACCAGGTACATGCATAAAAATAACGATAGCCGCTGCTACGAGCAACCAAGTTGTATCCCCCGTATCAACCACCGGCTCGTTCTCTTGCGCAAAGGCTGAAATCGGAAAAAGGAATAAAAGATAAAGAAGAAAAACGAAAAATATTGAAGCTCTTTTCTTTACGAAACCATCCATAGGAATCCTCCTCCTTACTTTTTTCATTACTCTAGCTTTCGGTAGCGATTTGTTCAAAACGATTTAATCGAAAAAAGGAAATATCATGTTTTGTTTTCCCAAGCGTGACTAAATCTGCTAAAATGCTCCCAACGATGCTGGCAAACTTAAACCCATGTCCGGAAAATCCGCCGGCTAACAACACATTGCTGAAGTTTGGATGAAAATCGATAATAAAGTCGCTATCAGGAGTAAGTGAATATAAACAAATTTTACCATCGGTCAGCTCGCCGGCAGCCTGCGGCATATATTTTTCAAGAAAGCTTCGTACATCACGTTCATCTTCACAGTAAGAACCAAATAGTCTGTTCACGGAATCTGGATCACTTTCAATCCCCATGTCATGACGTCCTATTTTTACACCTGTTTTCCGAAAATTCGGAAAACCATAATAATGACCTTCTTTTGTGTCAAAGACAAAAGCAGGAAATTGACCAAAATCATATAGTCCATCCTCCAACGGTGCAAACCATGCAACAGGTTTTCGGATCACTTGGATCGGAAAATCGAGTTCCGGCAATAATTTCGGAATCCATGCACCAGCTGTGATCACTAAATTGGCTGCTTGAAAACGTCCCTTCTCCGTAATGACCTCCGACATATCCGATTGAATGGACAGCTTTAAGACAGGATTGTTTTCCAACAGTTTGGCTCCCAGTTTTAAAGCTTCTTCTTTATAAGTTTGAATACATACTTCACATAACAAAAATCCTGCTTGGGGATCAAAACAGGCAGTAAAATCTTCGGGAATTTGAATGCCTTGCCATTTGTTCATCACCATGCTTGCTGTGAACATTTCAATTGGGAGGTTGTGATGAATAGAGCTTTGAATCGTTTCATTGACAAAAGATGAATCGCGTTCGCCGACAACTAAAGTGCCTGTTTGATAAAATAACGTTTTTCCTGTTTGCTCTTGCAGTTCCATCCATAACCGGTATGCTTCTTTAACTAAATCAACATATTTTTCCCCTTGGCCATAACCAAATCGCAGCATTCTTGTTTCCCCGGCGTGGCTTGCAAAGGAATTTGGAACAGAAAATTGATCAATCATCAACACGCTTTGACCATTTTGGGCTAAATAATAGGCTGCAGCACTTCCTGCAGAACCTGCTCCAATAACAATCACATCGTACATCCCGTCATAATTCATACGAATTCCTCCATATAAATCAATACGATTTGTTTTTAGTAGCCTTTTAAATATTTTTCAACTTCCCATTCGCTGACATAGTCATGATATTCTTTCCATTCAGCCTTTTTTCGTTTAATAAAGGTCTCCATAAATGTTTCCCCTAGTGCCTTGACTAACACTTCATCGCTTTCTAATGCTTCAATCGCTTCATTCAATGTAGAAGGCAATTTGTCAAATTCATTTTCTATCGAATGGAACATGTATAAATTTCCGTTAAATGGATCTCCTGGATCCATCCGCTTTTCGATGCCGTCCAATCCCGCTGCTAAAATCGCAGCAGTCGCCAGGTACGGATTACAGGAACCGTCCATGGCCCGAAACTCAATCCTTCCAGCATCAGGAATGCGAATAAGCTGTGTGCGGTTATTCCCTCCATAAGAAATAAAATTAGGAGCCCATGTAGATCCAGATGAGGAATTTAACGCTCCTAGCCGCTTGTAAGAGTTGACAGTTGGACAGACAATAGCAGCCAAGGCTTTTGCATGATTGAGAATACCTGCAATAAAATGATACGCGACTGCAGACAATCCAAAGCCTTTTGGATCATGAGCATCTTCAAATACATTTCGTTCTTCCCGCTCATCCCATAAGCTTAAGTGCATATGGCAGCCATTCCCGGTCAGATTGGAAAATGGCTTCGGCATAAACGTGGCGATTAGTCCTCGTTCCTCTGCCATGGTTCTAATCATATATTTAAAAAATGTATGCCGATCAGCAGACGTCACCGCATCTGAAAAATCAAAATTGATTTCAAATTGTCCATTGGCATCTTCATGATCTGCTTGTGTGACATTCCATTTCAATTCATTCATATACTCAATCAAAGTGCCTAAAAATTCGATATTTCTCATAAGCGCCTGCTGTTGGTAACATGGTTTCAATTCTTTATCCTGTTCATCAAACGGGGCAATTTTCCCGTCTTCTCCCTGTTTCACAAGGAAAAATTCCGGTTCCACTCCCGTTTTCATCGTATATCCCATGCTTTTTGCTTGCGTCAGCACATTTAACAAAATCGTTCTCGTACAAAACGGCCAAGGAGTTCCATCTTCCGTTAAAGTTCCGGCAAACCAAGCAATCTCTTTATTCCACGGTAATATAGTCATAGAACGCAAATCAGGGATGCACAATATATCGGGATCATGCGGTCCGTGGCCGAGATCGCCTACAGCAAAACCGGCGAATCCAGCCCCTGATTGGCAGACTGACTGTAAACGGGAGGAAGGAATTAATTTCGCACGTAAAGAACCGTTCAAATCCGAAAAGGAGGCTAACGCCAATTTGATCTTTTTACCTTCGATATATTTTAACGTCTCCTCCAACACCTTGTTATTGCTTTCCACTATACCGATCAATGATCATCACCATCCCTTATTTTTTACACTTTTAAAAGATCTTTAAATGAACTCCCATGGTCAAGGCTTGCAAAATACGGTTTTTTGCCCCCTAATCCTACTAGAGGAACTCCTGTAATATAGGAGGTGACTAATGTTAACGAGCGCAAATCGGTAGGATCTAAATCACTGACTCTGCTTTTTCCGCACGATCTTGCAAAAATTTGCATTTCCATCGTGATCGAATTGATATAATTCTCCACTCTTTCAGCGGCAGCTGTAGGATCTAATCTCGCCATTAACTCAGGATCTTGTGTCGCAATACCGACCGGGCATTTACCCGTATGGCAATGATGGCATGCACCAGGTTCTGTCCCTAAGGCATGGTAGTCTTCTATATAAATTGGCCGCTGGCAATTAAGGGCAATTAACATTGCTGAACCCATATAAACGACATCCGCACCTAGTGCGATGGCTTTCGCTGCATCAGCGCCATTGCTGATTCCGCCGCCGATAATTAGCTTTACTTCGTGCTTCATACCGATATCGTAAAGTGCTTGAGCTGCTTCAACTACAGCGGAAATGGTCGGAATCCCTGTATGATCCAATTGGATTTCCGGTGAGGCAGCGGTTCCTCCTTCCATTCCATCAATGACGACTGCTTCCACCCCAACCTTTGCCGCCAGCTTTACATCATCATAAACGCGTCCGGCCCCAATTTTAATAAAGATCGGCACTTCATAATCAGTCGCTTCCCGAATTTGCTCTACTTTTACCCCTAAATCATCTGGCCCCATCCAATCGGGGTGCCGGCACGGGCTTCGTTGATCGACTCCTGCAGGAAGATCCCGCATTTTTGCCACTTCTTCAGAAACTTTATGTCCAAGAAGCGTTCCGCCCGTACCTGGTTTGGCACCTTGGCTCACGACAATTTCTACCGCATCGGCTTTTTTCAAATCATAAGGATTTAAACCGTAGCGGCTCGGAAGCAATTGGTAGACCAATTTCTCCGAATATTCACGTTCTATCGGATGCATGCCCCCATCGCCCGTACATGTACTGATGCCGCATCTAGTCGCTGCAATGCCAAGCGCTTTTTTAGAATGAGCATTAATCGCCCCAAAACTCATCCCTGCAATCATGATCGGTGTTTCGAGTACGAGGGGACGTTTCACCTTTCCTTCTCCTATAACAACTTTTGTATCGCATCGCTCCCGATACCCTTCCAGCGGTACCCTTGACAGTCCTGCCGGAGTAAAGACGAGATCGTCAAAGGAAGGTAAGTCCATTCTTTTTGTAGCTTGGCCGCGGATGCGATATCGTCCAATCTGAGCTTTTTCTTGAATTTCTTCAATTTTTTCCGGACTCCACACCTTGCTTTTTCTTATAAGATTTCTTTCCATACGCGAAACTCCTTTTTATTAAAATGATGAAGCAAGCCGTTAGGAACAATTTTTTGAAAAGAGGGCGGCGGTTCTATTTGATAGAAATCAAGCAAACTCTTTATCTCATCTTTTTCCTCTTCCGACACTTCCTCTACCTTTGTTCCATTCCCCAGCTCCGCAATTTTCCCGCCAACGTAGATCACTCCATCATACATGGAATCTCCCAGCGCTTTCCCAGCATCTCCACAAATAATCATTTTTCCTTTTTGCATCATAAAACCGGTCATATATCCGGTATTACCGCCAATAATTAAAGTCCCTCCCTTCATGCTGATTCCCGCCCTGGCGCCTGCCTCTCCTTTGACAACTACGATACCGCCTCTCAGCGAAGCTGCACAGGAAGACGCTGCATTTCCATTTACGACAATTTCTCCGCTCATTAAATTTTCACCAACTGCCCAGCCGCAATTCCCGTTTATGGTCGCTGTCACCTTATCACATAAACTCACTGCATAGTAGCCGACATCTCCGTTATAAATGAGATGAATCGGATCTGTTATGCATACTCCAAGGTTATGGCGTGCGAGAGGGTTTTCGATGATGACCTCCTTTATATTATTTTTCGCAAAATCCCGAATCATTTGGTTGATTGAAGTCACCGTTTCACTCTTGCAATCAATTACTATACTTTCTTTCACAGATTCCATACCAATACCTCCTCTGCCCCTGGTTCTCTTACTGGCAAGCTTTCCCCAAAGCCATTTGTAATTGCTAAGCTTTCAGAAGCAAAAGCGATGAAATCATCAGTTTCCGCAAGCACAATCGGCTTCATACTAAAAGGTTCTTTTGCTAAACCGACTGCTGTCGGCGTAACAGCAATATAGCTAAAAGAGCCGTCTAAATCATGAACAGATGCTGTCATTGCTTCTTTTAAGCTGGCTCCTTTCTTCATTTCATCTACTAAATAAACGGCAATCACTTCCGAATCGTTTCCGGTTATAAATTGATAGCCTTTCTTTTCGTAGTATGCTCTCAATTTAATGTAGTTTGTCACATGGCCATTGTGAATAATCGTTAAATCTTTGAAAGAATTGCAACAGAGCGGCTGCGAATGGGAAATATCGACTTTGCTTTCTGTCGCCATTCTTGTATGGCCTACAGCAACTTGCCCGTCATATACGGAAAGCTTAAATTGCGCATCTAAAAGATGAGCTCCCCCTAAAGATTTCAACACTTCAATCGATTCTCCGATGTTTGCGACTGAAATGTCTTCGTCCAGCTGACTGATTCCTTGAACAATATGTTGGATATCTCCTGAATGGAAAATTTTTGTTCTGACGTAATTGCCATGATCAGATGAATACAGCACATCTGCTTTATCTTTTAAGAAGGAAATGATTTTCTCCCCGTTGCCCCTTGTTTCATAATTCACATCAACATATAAGACGTTCTCTTCCTTTGGATGGAGAATGGCAACTCCTGTTGAATCAGGACCTCTTCGAAACAAACTGTCCAGCATTGCCAATATGACTTCGCCTGTTTTCCTTTTGTGATTTGGATTTTTAAAGATGACACCACTGATCCCGCACATCTTTTTTCCCTCCAGTCGTTGAAAAATTTTTGGAACTTTTTGTGAGAGGTTGTGGTTATATACAATATTCCATAATTTTTTCCCAAAAAAAAGCTCATTTTATCGAATATTGGGAAAATTACAAAAACCATGTTACCTTTTCTTCCATAGGATGGACTTTTTCATCCTTTGGTCATCTGTTTGGTACCCAGCCTAGTTCTTCGGAAATTTCATTTGCGGCTCTGATTGTGGTAGATATTAAACCGGCTAACTCATCTTTCGTAAAACGCGTTTCCGGCCCGGCAACACTTAAAGAGGCGATCACTTTATTTTCCCAAGAGAAAATAGGAGCTGCCACACTGGCGGTTCCTTCTGTTGTTTCCCCGAAAGAAATACAATATCCATGCTTTCGAATTAACATTAAATGTAGGTGAAGATGATCCACGTCTTTTATCCTTCCATTTTTTACAAGATCTTTAATCACTTGGCTTCTTGTTTTCTCTTCCAAGTATGCTAAAATCACTTTTTTCGAAGCACCTACGCATAAAGGAAGACGCATTCCAATCGGTTCGACAATTCTAAGCCAATGCGGCGAATCAACACAATCAATAAACACGCCTTCACATCCTTCCGGTACGGTCAAGTACACACTTTCCTTTGTTTTTTGGGCCAGCTTTTCCATAATTGGTACTGCAGCATTACGAACCGATAGATTGTCTCGTATGGAAAGACCTAATTGAAGCAATGTAAGGCCTAGACGGAATTTTCTCGTTTGTTTGTTTTTATACACAAATCCATACTCTTCTAAACAAGTCAGCAATCGGTGCACCGTTTGAACGGGAATACCGAGCTTTTTACTGATTTCCGTAGTACTCCACTCTTCTTTATTTTCGTTCGGCTGAATAGTTTGCAATAATAAAATCGTTTTCCGAATCACCTCTGACATCTAAACCCCTCCTATGTAAAAAAATTTACATAATGAGAATGGAATGTTTGCTTTTATATTAACGAAATAAAAAATGATACAACGTTGTTTTGTCAGATCGGCCAACATACTTTTTATATTTTTTCCCATATAATGAGATTTTTTACCGGAAGAGGTTGAGGGAGGAATTTAATAAACGAGCAAGTTGAGTTAATTTTTCTCTTCTCCATTTTCTGTGGTTCTCTAGAGGCGAACTGGGGATGTATATCGGATCATGTAACAATTTGCGAATTTATTATCCAAGCAATATACGACAAAATAATCCGTCATTTGGATGCACTTGTTGAAAAAGCGCAAATTGCAGCTGGTTGACCTTGTATCCTGAAGGTCTCATAAAATGGGGGTGTCTAATAAGTCGTTTTTACGGCTTATTGACGCCCCCTTTAATGTTTTAGAAACGTTGATATATCGATGTTTATGATTTTTGTTTTTAATGGGATTTGATTTTCTGGACAGCCCCATGTCTCTCTCGTGTCGTAATGAAAATACCAGCCAAAACGAATAGTACACCAGCCAGGATGCCCTTAATAGTTCTTCTTTAGTTGAATGGTTTTAGTGTACTCGATTACACTTTCGTGAAAAGTTCGTATTGACAACAAATTCCGCTTAGGATAAGGTCAATCCGTTTCGAAATTCACTTACATATTTAAATTGTCGGTTTTGTATAATATTGTCTTTCAGTTACAAAATGCCTAAATAAATCCAAACCTTCATTATAAAATAAATGCTTTGATAAAAATTGAAACGTTTATCCTTTCTTTGCTTTAAAAAAATCCCCTCCCATGTAGACGGTTAGGAGCATAAAATCATTACATTTAACTGTCTACCTGTTAGGGGAAAATACGAGACCTGCTCAATTTTTAAAAATGGTAACATACTTACCATTTTGGAATATAAAATTAAGCAAACTTATCATAACGTTTTTCAGATACGGCAGCCCCCTCGGAAATCGATGTAGATGACATCCCCTTTTTTCGTTTGCCATACCTTTTAGTGATGTCTCTTTTCATTCTGGCAATAGTCATAATTTCAAATTTGTCGCCGTCATCCAATTGACGGAGGATTTCGATTAGTTCCTGCTCTTCTGGAGAAAGTTCGTTTTTGTCATTTTGTTGATCGATCATTTCGTTTTCACTAACTTTTATAGATGGATCGGCAAAAAGAGCAGCTGAAGCTTTAAATAGATTCATTAGTGCTTCAGGATCTAAGCTGACCGAACTGTTTTCGCCTTTCAAGCATTTTATGGTTAAATCCTGAAATCTTTTAAACAATGGAGATTTTTTAATTTTATCGTCTTCAGCTGAAGCACGGTCAGTCATTTCTTGTAAACAAGAATCTAACGTAAATTTATCATTAGTTTCAGAAATCGGAACACTAGTCAAATAAGCCTCGCCGTATAGCAAGAAATCATTACTCACTCCTAAAACTCTGCTTATTAATGATAGATTCTCAGCAGAAACTGAAACTGCTCCTCTTTCAATTTTGCTTAGTGCGCTATTCGTAATGCCAGTAGCTTTTGCCATTTCCTCAAGTGTCAAACCTTTTTCTTTACGAATTCGTCTTATCCGACTGCCCAATTCCTTTTTGAAATCGTTCATTTTTTGTCAACCTCTCTATAATCTTCCTAAAAGAAATATTTTTAGTCCTAAAGGAAAATTTTGTTGATTTTCGTCTTATAGGAATATATAATGTAATCAAAAGTGGTAACCGATTACCTTGTCAAACAAAAATAAAGTGTAAATAGATGTGAAAGTTCGACAATCTGCGTAAGTTTCCTAGTCCATTGGTCCAAAAGAACCGTCATAAATCATTACATGAAGGTTACCGATGGACTATATATCCGTTTAAATAATCAGTGCGCAGCGGTTTATCCTCTATATTAATCATCACAACCGCTTTTGCAGCCTTGAAACTGAACTAGCAGTTGAATCATTGCACAACAATAGCATCGCGATCCAATGATTGGAATAAGCAAGCTGTTGTTCCGGTGCAGATGCTTTGGATGAAACAGGTACAGCGTGCCGACTGAAAAATGCAGCATATCAAATGTTCTTTATGCCCGGAAAGCCTTCTGATTATTGATCTTAACAATGAAAGAAATAGACGAGCTCAATCAAAGGCTATACCCATTCGAAGCATCAAGCAGAGTTTTGCTATCTAAAATAGTTCTTTGAGCTTTCAAATTCATACATAAACTGTTGAATCACTGTCCTTTAAAAATTGCCAATTTGAAGCATCGAGAAAACAACTTGTTCCCAACTACATCAATCAGTTGAAGATATACAAATGGAAATGCTTCACTGTTTTTTAATACCATCTGCATTAAATTCTCCGAAATATAGATAGTCTCTAAATAGAGCTAGTACTGGCATGAATTGAAGAACTTGGTTCTTTTATTTATCCACAGTTTGGTTTTACAACATGATGAGCAGGCTTAATCTCCTGAACAATCTGGTCGATGTGAAGCTTTAAGGATGATAAAAGCTCCTGCTGCGTTTCTCCGTCCTCGTTATACATGAAAATCTTTCGGAGATAGCACCAGGACATAGTTAATCAGCAATAGATTTTTGAATCAACATCTCATAACGAATTCTAATCCTCAATATAGTTATGACTCCCTTTCATTCTACCAAAATTCGGCATAGGGAAACAGAATGATCATAGAAAGGAGTGATTTTAATGGCGGTTCGCAAACAACGCATCACTCCGTTAGGGTGGAAAATCAAGCGGCGCTTGGCAGAACTTGAAATGACCCATAAGGAGTTTTGCGAGCAGCATAAAATCCCGTTAAGCCGCCTTTCTGAAATTATTTCAGGAACACGTCAAAACCGAAAATATCGCGATAAAATTTTAAGAGAGTTGGAAATCGAAGAGGAGGGTCAACCCCATGCCGAACAAGTGCAGCATGTCGGTTGAAACTGAATAATTTATAACAAATTAAGCAGAAGAAAAAACTCATTTGGTACGATGGTTAAAATTGTGGAAACTATTATTTCTGCTCTAGCCGCTCAATATCGTTTCACTGCCATCCGTACTCGCAGCGTGAATAGGTACATAAAGAAGCTAAATGATATTTAATTGCCTTATACAGCTAGTTAGATAATAGGGTTGGTTATCCAAAATCATCCCAACATTTTTGGAACGGATGATGTAAAATATTTTCAAAAATGTTATGTATTGTTGTATTTTTCGGGATTTATTCGTATTGGCACATGCCTACATGTTGTAACGGGGTGAAATATAGGTGATTTTCAAAAGAACAAAGCAAGAAAATTCGTATTTTAATTTTGATCAAGGGAAAGGCAATATAAGTATCACGAAAGGCAGTGAAATTGAAAGGCAAATCTTAATGATCGACCTAACAGAAAAAGATTTACAGATTATTAATGCTATACAGCCATTCGTAATAGAAAAAATTGATTTAATTGCTGATAGATTTTATAAGAACTTGGAAAAAGAACCATCGCTTTTAAAAATTATTAATGATAACAGTTCGATAGAAAAATTAAAAAAGACGCTTAGACAACATATTGTTGAAATGTTTAACGGAAGAATAGATGCAGCTTTCACCGACAAAAGAATTAAAATGGCACATATGCATGTAAGGATAGGTCTTCAAACGAAATGGTATATGTGTGCATTTCAGGATCTATTTTTAGCACTTATGGATATTATCCAACAAAATATGATGAATAAGAAAGATTGCTTTCTTGCCATAAGAGCGGTCTCTAAAATTATAAACTTAGAACAACAATTGGTATTAGAGGCGTATGATACTGAATCAATAAGATTAAAGGAAGCAATTGCAATAGAGGAACAAAAAAGGTCAGTTCGTAAAAATGTTGCAAAAGCATCTCAAAATCTGGCTGCAATCTCGGAGCAGACAAATGCTTCTTTCCAGCAATTAATCGCGCAATCAAACGAAATCGTTTCCCTTGCAAAAAACGGAACTAATCTATCTCTAACCGCACAAGAACGTGCCGAAAAAGGAAAAGAACATATGCATCAACAGACATTAAACATGTCGAACATTTATAGTGCCGTTGATAATATATCAAATGATGTCCATTTATTATTGGAAATATCAAATAAAATGCAAGAAATCGTCGGCATTGTTACTGGAATTGCTGACAAAACCAACTTATTATCGCTTAATGCTGCCATAGAAGCTGCAAGAGCAGGTGAATCTGGCCGCGGTTTTGCTGTTGTAGCTGAAGAAGTCCGTAAATTGGCCGAACAAACTAAGAATTCAGTTTCAAAAGTATCTTCTCTCATTCAAAATACCCAAAAACAAGTAGAGGATCTTACAAAGTCGCTTGAAAAAATAAAAACAGAAGTGAATAACGGTCATCAAAACATGCAAGAAACAGAGAAACACTTTGAGCAAATTTTGGACACAATGGCTAAAACAATGGATCAAAACAATAAAATCGAGACGGAATTGATATCGTTTGTAAATGTGGTAAATGAATTAGGAAAAGCGTTTGAAGAAGTGTCCCACTCTGCAGATCAATTGACGATGATTACAAAAGAAATGAACTAATCTTTCGAAGAAAGAGTTGGAAAATTGCCCAATCGACTACTTAAGAGATGCTGTAATTATACTGTGTCTCCCCCCTTTGTAAAAGAGTTCTCACCTGTTGCATCGAAGCATGAGAAGCTGAAAAAAATGCATACTATACAAGAACCGGGAGATGTTCTGTTGGTACGTGTCTCGGTTCTTTTTTATTTGCAAAATAAGTCTGCTTATGCAGTTAATGAAGCGATTTAAAAGGTCGGAAGCATTCAACTATTCGGATGCGGTCATTCACACATTTTAACAGATGGAGTACTTTAAAGCGTGCGGATCAATCCATATCGAATCACCAATACTTTATGAAGGTGCGCTTCGTTCTCCAACGTTGGATTTAATAGTTGATGTGCGAATTTTTGTAGATCTGTTGCGAAAAACACAGTTTAAAAACTCTCAAAACTCTTGATAACAAGGTTTTAAGATTTTTTTCAATATTTCCACAAAAATATATAAAAATTAACGTTTAAATATGGAATTTTTTACACTAATTCCCTTATAATCAAAATGATAGCAGATACTAAGCAATATGAAAGAATATTAGAGCAGCTCCAATTAGAACAAGCTGACAAATATACCATTTTATTTAATGGAGGATTTATGATGTATGGTCAATAAACAGAAGCTTGCGTTTTTCTCCCTGTTATTTTTTATAGCCTTCACAATTATAGGGGACGCATATATTTATTATGTAGATGGAAAAGTATTTGAAAGTGATTTTAAGTATACAACAGATGTGAAAAGTGAGAAGTTAAATCGAGAGTACATACAAGATTTAGACCGACTGAGCAAAGAACTAAATTTAAAAATATATGTCGTATCATCAACCGTTAATTCTAGTAATTTATAATGCTCCCATAAGGTGAGACACATGAGCGTGATAAATAAGTTATAATGATACCATGAAAAAAAGAAACCGATATACCGCAGAATTTAAAGCTAAGGTGGTTCTTGAGGTGTTGCGTGAAGAGCAAACCGTCAATGAAATAGCCGCCAAATATGAATTAAGCCCAGTCATGGTCAGTCGTTGGAAAGCAGAATTTCTAGAACGATCCTCGATGGTCTTTGAAAAAGGCTCAAGCGAAGTGGATAAAATCCGTAAAGAATATGAGGCCAAACAAGAAAATTTAGAGAAATTGGTAGGTCAGTTAACGGTTGAAGTTGACTGGCTGAAAAAAAAATCTGGGCTCAAATAAGTCTGTTGACGAACGAAAGGCTATGGTCGAATTCAATCACCCATCGATCAGCATCAAGCGTCAGGCACAGTTATTAGGTATTCATCGTACTAGCGTGTATCGCCAATCAAAGGGGCAAACAGAAAGCTCAGAAAACATCATGCTCATGCACGAAATGGATATGCTTTATACAGCTCATCCCTACTTTGGCTACAGGCGCATGACTGCGAAACTTCGTGAGAAAGGATTTGATGTGAATCATAAACGCGTACGCCGTCTCATGCGCCTTATGGGTATACAAGCTATTTACCCAAAACCCAACCTTAGTAAGAGGCTACATGCCAAGTACTGCCGGCCTTACCTGCTCCGTGGATGGGAGATCACCCGTCCGAACCATGTATGGGGAGTGGATATCACCTACCTTCGTATGGGACGGGGCTTTATGTACCTGTTTACCATCATCGACTGGTTCAGCCGCAAAGTGATCGATTACGAGTTATCTAGTACGCTGGAGAAAGGATTTGTCATCGACTGTCTGAAGCGGGCATTGCGTCATGGTAAGCCGGCCATCATCAATAGTGACCAGGGCAGCCATTTTACAAACGCTGACTATCTCGGGCTGTTGAAAGAGTATGGCATCCAGGTATCAATGGATGGCAAAGGACGAGCAACAGACAATAGTCGTACGGAACGATTCTTTAGAGCTTTAAAGTATGAATGTATCTATCTCAATGAATTCGAGAATCCTAAAGAGTTGCGAAAAGGCATTCGACGCTATGTTACGTTCTATAATACAGACCGACCTCACCAATCCTTGGACTATTTGACGCCAGCAACAGTGTACAAGCAACCTAAGATGGCTCAAGCATCCTAACCATCGAACGTGATGAGAGGCTTTATATGGAGAGACGGGCATGATAGGCTGTTTTAGCCATGCGATGTTATCTGTCCATCGCTCCAGCGCAAAAAATCGTGCCCGTAGAGGCTCCATGTCAAGCCTTTATCGCACACGCACCACATTCATAGCGAAAGGAGAGAATGGATAACTTAAATATTATCAATTTGTGTCTTGACAAAGGGGTGCATTACAATTCTGCTACCTATACGATCTATTCTACAGAGGAACATAAAAATTATTTTAAAAAAAGAATATTAGTAAAGAATGATCATTCTATATTTAAATCGTTAATTAGCGGCAAGAGAGAAATTATATTTAAACCCTTTAGCGATATTACTGAGATAAAAAAAGAAGAATACTTTTATGTTTTTGGCACTAAAAAAAGCGTGGAAAAATTGCGTTCTGAAACAATTGATAAATACGGAATGAGCAAACCCGAAGAAAACCGCTATCAAAATGATGCAATATTTATGATTATTTCGGCTTGGACCTTCGTGTTTTTCATTATATTCTTATATACCATGTTTGAGGTGAATAGCCTAAAAAAGGAAGTTTTAATTAAATATTTTAATGGGTCTGATAAGAAAAGTATAATTGTTCCCTTGATAATTACAAATTCAGTAACTATTATTAGCAGTGCTTTTATTGGTATGTTACTAGCGATTTTTATAACTGAATCATCTAAGTTTCTATTAATATCAGTTCTCATGTTGTTTGTTATCGTACTTTCTACAAATATTCTCTATCTTATGCTTCGCAATTTGGATATTAAGAAAACATTTGTAAGAAGCTATTACACATTAGGATATAAAATATTAGCCTTTTTTATATTGTTTATCATAACTGTAACCTTAATCTTAACTTTAACCTTCAATCTGAAGACGATTTACGATGCTATATTAACGATTAACCAGAGGGATCATTGGGAAGAATATTATGATTACGATAATGTCCTCTTTTTATTAAAAAACTATACCGAAACTACGAACTTTGAAACAGAAAGAGAATATGCAGTTAAATTTTATAATGATTATCTCGATAAATACCGAATTCATTTATCATTTGATTTTTCAAACAATGGCGGTATTTCGTCAAGTATGGTGAATGTAAATGAGTCTATAGTGTATTTGAATAAATATGCGAAAAAGGAAATTAAAGATTTAGGAATTGATTTAAATAAACTGAAAGAGGACAGATATTATCTCATTTCTAGATATACAGATGCGGAATTAAAAGAAAAAGGTATATTTGATCCATCAACACCTAATGAAATTACCAACTTGTTACAAAATGATGACGGGATTTTTGAAACAATAACTATTAAAAATCCTTACACATTATTAATACATGATATTAATATGGCAAATTTAGCTGATAATTATAAGAAAAATCCTATCATTATTTTTGATACCCATAGTAAATTACCTAGTAATGAAATGGGTTTCTATGTCTTTAATTCATTAGTTAAATTTAACAATGACAATAATTTTGAAGCTTTTATTAAAAAAATTGGCTATGAAGATGAAATTTTCTATAAAAATAACATAAAAGATTTATATTTAGAAAAACGTGCTGAAAAAATATTAGTTTTATTAATCAATATCATTTTAAGCATTATGTTGTTAATCTTATTTAATATTTCTTTATCTACCATTTTAAAAATGGATTTTAATTCTAGAGCCATTGAAATAGCACTTCATAAAGTATTCGGAAAAACTTTTTTTCAAAGGTATAAAGGTGTATTCAGATTGTTAATTGGTGCCTTCATTTTAGGTGTGGGAATTGCCTTAGCGGGAAAAATTATGTTCTATCATTTCTCTTTCCTTTATATTTTTTTCGCAAGTACAATTGTGCTGATAAATACTATTGTCATTCTTTCACTGTTTATAAATAAATTTGAACAGATAAGCATATCCCGCGTATTAAAAGGGGGTATATAAAATGCTGGAAATCAAAAATATAACAAAAAAATTCGGGAATCGTGTTCTATTCGAGGATTTCTCTTGTTCTATCAAGCAAGGTGAATTTGTCGTATTCAGCGGAAAGAGCGGCAGCGGAAAAACGACGCTTTTAAATATAATAGGAGGGATTGAAAAGGTAGATGCAGGGAAAGTATTTATCGACGGCTTAGATCTTTCGAAAAACGATGATATTCTTAAGGCATATAGAGAGAAGCTCGGATTTCTTTTTCAAAACTTTGCATTAGTAGAAAATAAGACTGTTGAAGAAAACATTCTGATGATCGACAAGAAATATAGAAACAATACCACTGTCTCAGCAGTATTAGAGAAAGTTGGATTGAATGGTTACGAAAAAAGAAAAATATATACTTTGTCCGGTGGAGAACAGCAAAGAGTAGCCATTGCGCGTCTGTTTATGAAAAAATGCAGTATTATATTGGCAGATGAACCGACAGGAAGCTTGGATAAATATAACGCCAATCTAGTGATGGAACATGTAAAAGAACTTAATAGATTAGGAAAGACCATTATATTGGTTACACATGATGAGGAATTAAAAAAGATGGGAGATGTTATCATTGAATTATAAAAAAAATTGTTGTCATATTTTCTTTATATTTCGGCATTCACACTTATGCCAATGGCCAATTGGTGAAAACATATGCGAAAGGATTCGAACAAAACCCATTAGGTGATTACGCGAAAAACGAATCAGATATGGTTCTTACAGTATATGAAGCTCCCCTTTTCCAGACATATACCAATTTATCAGTGTTGGCTCGAGGAAGCGATCATTAACATGTATCAAAGTGGCATGAGTACGCGTGAAATTAGCAAGTTTATTGAACGAATTCTAGGAAATGCCTACTCCCCAACAACGATTAGTCATATCACGGATGTGGTAAAGGAAGACATTGTAAAAAGGTGAAACAAAAATAAGAATAGTGATAGGATATGATGGTAAGATATGGACAGCATTTCCAGTAAAATAACTTTTGAATACAATTTTGTAGTTGATAATGGAATTATTTCAAATAAAGATAAACGTGATGTTCCTACCATATTAGCGGTAGAAGCTACACTTACAATAAAAATCAATAATGAGTTATACTTTGAAACAGAACTTGCTATTTTAGAATTCTATAAAGCATTATACGAATGGAAAAACAGAGTCACAGATGAACATATTCCAGAATTCCATTATTATACGATTGAATATGACGATTATGAAGATGGTGCTATTCTGTCTTTAATTCCATTTTCAAATAAAGCAAGAGTGAAATCTATTTGGGCAGAGCAAAATTTGTACAATGTTTTTGATTTAGACTATATCGTAAGGGAATTTATTCAATTAGAGCAAAATCTAAAACGAGATATAGAAAATTACTTTGGAATCGAATTGAAAAAATTCATAAAACATATCCCTTTGATGAAAGGTCCTTATTCGGATGATTATTAGCAAATAAAAGGGGCTGTCCAAAAAGTCAGGGTAACTGACTTTTTGGAGCCCCTCATTTTTCACTTTTTAAAAAAAATGCACAAAAAAATCGTCCTTTCTAGTAAAATGAAGTTACCACACAACATTACAGAAAGGACGATTTTTTATGAGCAATCATATGATTACTCGTGAAAATTATAACACACAAATGACACTTCCTCTAGATGGAAAAGAAGAAAAAACTCCTGCCAAAAGAAATTTAGCCCCTACTTTCAAACCATATAACAACCGTCAAGTTCAAATGATTTATGATATTGAATCTCTCATACCCGAACATCACGTGGCACGTGTCGTGGACGAAATGGTGGAGGCGATACCAGATAAACAATTGTTTTCTCATTATAAAGGCGGCGGCAGAAGTTCCTATCATCCCAAAATGATGCTGAAAATCATTCTGTATGCTTATTCTCAAAAGGTTTATTCCTGCCGAGGAATCGAAAAACTCGTTAAAGAAAATATTCCTGCCATGTGGCTTTCAGCGATGCAACAACCAGATTTTCGCACCATTAATGAGTTCCGAGGGGAACGGATGAAAGCTTTCATGGATGAGCTCTTTGAAGTCATGATTCTCAAATTGATAAAAGAACATTACATCACGATGGAAAACTACTTTTTGGATGGCACTAAGATCGAAGCCAATGCCAATAAGTATTCTTTTGTGTGGAAAAAATCCACTTTGAAATTCGAAGAGAAATTAAAAGAAAAAATCCAAGAAACACTAAAGCACATTCATGAATTAACCCAATTAGAAGCCGGAACAGGGCAAAAGGAAAGCGATCAACATACAGAGATCACCGAACAAAACCTGGAGGAAACCGCAAAAGAAATAGAAGAAAAAGTTGAAACGCTAACGGAAGAAATCGAAAAGGAGACCGATACATCCATTCGGAAAGAGAAGCGAAAAAAACGCAGTCAATTAAAGAAATCGGTGAAACAAATTCGTGAAGATTTCCTGCCCCGAATGGCAAGATACAAGGAACAAAAGGAAATGTTCGGTGACCGTAACAGCTACTCGAAAACAGACAAAGACGCAACCTTCATGCGCATGAAAGAAGACCATATGAAAAACGGTCAGCTCAAGCCCGGATACAACGTGCAAATGGGGACAGAGAATCAGTTTATCTTGTTTTATACTATTCATCAACGACCGACCGATACACGTTGCTTTATCCCACATATGGAGAAGCTAGCCTCCACTTCATTACCGATGCCCCAAACAGTTATTGCGGATGCAGGCTATGGTAGTGAAGAAAACTATGTATATGCAGTTGGTGATGAGAAAGAGCCCCGGTTTGAGTTTCTAATTCCTTATGGGAGCTATGTAAAAGAACAAACACGTACATACAAAAAAGACATTAAAAATGCCAAAAACTGGACCTATTGTGAAGAGGATGATTGTTTTATTTGCCCGAATGGAAGGAGAGTAACGTTTAAAAAATACCAAAACAAAAAGAATCCATCTGGCTATGAACAAAGCTTCAAAATATACGAATGTGAAGATTGTACCGATTGCCCATTGAAAGCGAAATGCACAAAAGCGAAAGGCAACCGACAAGTTCACTGGAATCCCATCTTCGAAGAAATGAAAGCAAAGGCCAAAACAGCCCTTGAATGTGAAGAGAAAGCCGCTATCTACGCTCGACGCAAAGTCGAGGCAGAAAGTGTGTTCGGTCACATCAAGGGCAATCGGTCGTTCCGCAGATTTTCTTTGCGGGGCCTCGACAAGGTACATGTCGAGTTTGGGATTGTGGCATTAGCCCACAACTTCCTGAAAGTAGCCGGCATCCGCCAGCTACTTTCAGATAAAAATCGAAAAAATATAAAAGCAAGTGGAGAGAAACGAATTGTTTTTCTCCACTTGCTTCATTTTAGGGACTTATCGGACAGCCCCTTGCTCTTTTCAAGAAAATATTAATATTAAAATTAATGAATTTTTCGGTTTGGTTTTTTAACTTCATTTCTTTTGCTAATTAATCCTGCCCCGCAACAGAACCAGCAAGTTTCTAATTGAAATCCTAATATTCCTGTTCCATCACAAGCTTTACATCTTTCTTTATTATCTTCTGTCATATGTTTTCCTCTCCTTCTACCGAAAAATGTTTCAATGCAAACCGTTTAATATACCGCCCGTCTTTTTCTTTGTAACCAAAGAAGTCATCCACTTCCCTCGCCCAAACTTTATCTGTTGAAGAAAACATTCTGATGATCGACAAGAAATATAGAAACAATACCACTGTCTCAGCAGCATTAGAAAAAGTTGGATTGAATGGTTACGAAAAAAGAAAAATATATACTTTGTCCGGTGGAGAACAGCAAAGAGTAGCCATTGCGCGTCTGTTTATGAAAAAATGCAGTATTATATTGGCAGATGAACCGACAGGAAGCTTGGATAAATATAACCCAATCTAGTGATGGAACATGTAAAAGAACTTAATAGATTAGGAAAGACCATTATATTGGTTACACATGATGAGGAATTAAAAAAGATGGGAGATGTTATCATTGAATTATAAAAAAGTTTTTTTAAAAATAATGATTGGAATTGTTGGCATATTTGCTTTATATTTTGGCATCCACACTTATGCCAATGGCCAATTGGTGAAAACATATGCGAAAGGATTCGAACAAAACCCATTAGGTGATTATGCGAAAAACGAATCAGATATGGTTCTTACAGTATATGAAGCTCCCCTTTTCCAGACATATACCAATTTATCAGTAAGTAATAGCAAAGAAAAAGTGGATTTAATTGTTTGGGTTCCTCTTTTTTATAGTAAAGAATTATCATATGGTCTTATTGTAATAGATGATGAAAATAACGCAACTTATCAAATTGAAGTAAATAACCATCTCGAAACAGATGATGAAAAATATAAACATATTCTTCAAAAAAAGCAAAATGCTATTAACGAAATAAAATCCGTGGCAAAAAAAGAATGGGGTTTAAACTTTTAAAATGAAAAAGAGAACTAGCACACAAAACATGAACTAGCACCTATTAAAAGTAGCCCTTATGCGTTTTTGTTCAGAAAATAAGATCTGCTGGTGCAAACATTGGGGCAGCTTTTTAAAAAAGGTTTCTCAGACTTTTTTATTGATCTTTTGTGAGTTCTGCTCACGTTTGACCAAAGCATGTCGTTTAAAACAGGCAGACAACCTTTGCTCGTTGTCTGCCTTGATACATGCTTAATTTTCAGATAAGGATGCTGCTTCTGCTCTGACAAGCCCTTTTGAAATTTTTCCGGACGGAGTGGTCGGCAGTTCATCTTTAATCACTAAATATTCTGGAAACTTATACTTTGCAAATCCTTTTTCCTGCAAATATTCTTTAATTTCCTCCAGATCAATCGTTTCATTTTCTCGCAAAGAGACGAAGGCGCAGCCCCGTTCGCCTAGACGAGGATCCGGAACACTGACGATTGCCACTTGTTTGATTTTCGGATGCATTTGCAATGCTTCTTCAATTTCTGAAGCATGATATTTTAATCCGCCGCGGTTAATCGTATCTTTCGTCCGTCCGACGAAATGGAGGTATCCTTTTTCATCAAGCCAGCCTTGATCCCCTGTTAAAAAATAGCCGTCTTCCGTAAACGACTGGGCGGTTACTTGCGGATTTTTATAATATTCAATAAATAAGCTTTCTCCTTTAAAAGCGATTTCTCCTATTTCGCCCGTCGGAAGCGGTTTGTGCCGTTCATCTACAATGATGACTTCCCCGACCGGAGCCGGTCTGCCAACTGTTTCCCATGTTAACGAAGCTTCATCGCCCGGACGAGTAAAGGTTCCTGCACAAATTTCGCTCATGCCCCACTGAGCAGCAACATCGCAGTTTAATGTAGCCCTAAGATCTTGAACCATTTTCGCCGGTATTTTTGTTCCCCCAGTTAAAATAAGCCGAGGATTTAAACCGCTTACATTTTGCTGTTCGCACTGTCTTAATAAGTCAATTAAATGTGCGGGTGCAGCAGTCAAAAAAGATACTTGTTCTTTTTTCAATAAGTCGATAATTTCATTTGATTTATATTCTCGATAAAGTAAATGCTTCGCTCCATATCGAAGGCTAATGATAATCATCGGCAGTGAAAACATGTGGCATAATGGAGTTAAGCATAAAATGGTATCATTGTCCGTTATTTGATACTCCTTGCCATTTAGCAGATGGCACGGAACAAATGTCCGGAATGTATGAAGAACTCCTTTAGGATTGGACTCTGTACCTGATGTAAATAATATGATGCACGGATCATCAAAAGCCGGTAAGTTTTCATGTATGTCTTGATCAGAAACGGAATCAGGTTCTGATTCAAGCAAAGCTGTGATACTTATGCTGCGGTCATTCTTCTTTTCCCCTGCCACCAAAACATGCTGTAAATGAGGAAGCTGAGCCTTCAATTCATGAGCAAGTTGTTCATGATTGAATCCCTTCCAATTGTCAATTGTGACAAACGCTTTCGCTTCACAATGTGAAAGCATATATTGCAGCTCTTTTTTCCGAGTTTGGACTGAGCGGATTAAACACTAACCCAATTCTCGATGCAGCAAGATGTACGACAACAAATTCCCAGCAATTGGGCAGCTGTGCAGAGATGGCATCGCCTTTCTTCAAACCTAGCTGTATAAAATGCCTCGCCAATCTTAATGATAATTGATTCAAATTTTCAAAAGTATAGAAATTGTCCCCTTCTGCAAAAGCAACACGGTCTTTAAATTTTTTTGCCGATTCTTCAATCAATTCATGAATCAGCACATTTTCAGTCATCCGGTTTGCTGCCATTCAAATCCCTCCCATCAAAAGTAGACGGAAAACCGCCTTCTTACATACATGGCGGTTTTCCGATTGAGTTTATCAAAAACAACCTTTGCCTTCAGCTTAAAATTAAGACAAAAGGATGTTTTTGACATGTTCAGGAACAGGCACTGCTTTTGGCCGATCTTCTGCGACAGATGTCCATGCTCTCACTTCATGGCCTTCTGCTACAACTTGATCCCCTTTTTTAAACGTATGCTTGATTTTGAAAACTTTGTTGTTAACTTCTACTACTTCAGAATGGACAGCTACCTCATCATCATAAAGAAGAGGTGATTTAAACTGGCAAAATGCTTCCAAAAGCGGTGTAATGATCTTTTCATCCGATTGCAGCTTCGCCACAGGAAAGCCTGCGGAGCGCAGCAATTCATGCGAGGCTTGATCCATCCATCGGTAAAAATTCGGGTAAAACACGATGCCAGCAGCGTCTGTATCTCCCCACACTACTCTAAACGTATAAATATTTTTCATGTTTCCACCTTCTAATTCTCATCTGCAAATTTCACGTTTACGGAAAATTCCCCCACACTTCCAACTTGAATGCGGACGACATCTCCATCACGGATCGGTCCGACACCTTCAGGAGTTCCGGTTGCAATAATATCCCCAGGGTTTAATGTCGAATAAGTCGATGCGACTTCCAAACATTTGTAGCAATCATAAATTAAATGCTTCGTGCTTCCGTCCTGGCGCAATTCTTCATTGACCCAGAGCTTCAATGAGAGATCATTTGGATTTTCAATCTCATCAGCCGTCACGATCCATGGACCGATCGGTGTGAATGTATCAAAAGATTTTCTCCATGTTCTCTCTTCATTTCCCCGGATGGAAATGTCCAATAAGGCGAAATAGCCGAAAATATAATCTTTTGCATCTTCATATTTAACATTTTTCGCTTTTTTGCCGATGACATATCCGAGTTCTGCTTCATGATCTGTTCTTCTGTCTTTAAATGGAAGCAAAATCGGATCGGACGGACCTGAAACAGATGACGGAGCTTTTAAGAACAGCGCAAGTTCTTCAATCGTTCTCGGAGCGTTGTTAAATTGTTTGTTCATCTCCTCTTGGTGCTTTTTATAGTTGACAGGAGCAGCCCATATTTTGCTTGGTGAAGGGACAGGCGCTCTAAAAACTACTTCTTCAAGATCGTACTGTTTTCCTTCTTGAGCTGCCTTTTCCAGTGTATCTTTTAATGAATCAAAATTTTCCATCAGCCTTACTAATGATTCATGCGGATTTGTTTGATCCCAGTCAGCGGTAGTTGTTACATCTGAAACTTTTTGGCCTGCTACGATTCCTAATCGATTATCATTAAAAATGGCAATTTTCATAGGCACACTCCTCACTTAAATCGCTTCTGTACAATTTTTAGTCTATTTACGGGCCTGGAGTAAATACTTTTTCAATTTTTTGATGTCCTTCCGGATGGGCCTCTTCATATTCTAATCCAAGAATGTCCATAACCGGCTTATCATTGAATGAGAACAAATAGGCGTCCTCCGATCCTTCATTGACATGCTCATGCCAGCTCCACGGCGGCAGAATGAAGAAGTCTCCTCTTTCCCATTCAAATTTTTGTCCGTTAATGACTGTATATCCTTTTCCTTCAAGAACATGGTAAATGGCGCTGTGCACATGGCGATGCGCTTTCGTATGCTGGTTCGGCAGCAATCTTTGCATCATCGAACCGATTCTTTCATCTGCCGATCCTCCTGTTGTCGGATTGATGTATTCAATCGCATAGCCATCATACGGATCTTCGTTTTCCTTTGGAGATTTACTCATTTGCTCTAAAACATATTTAGCGCGCTCCCATTTGTAGCCAATAATAGGAGACGGATACCCAGGCTTTTCTTTTTTGCCTTTCGGGACAAACGCACCTTTTGCAAATTTTTCAGTTGAATAATTTTCAGGCGGCTGTTCAGGATAAAATCCATTTTCATAAGGCTCGAAGAAAGAAGCAGCCAAATTTTTCACAAGTCCTACATCCAAACCGTCCAGCCAAATCATCGGTTCAGTTCCTTCATGTTTATGTTCATGCCATGTCCATGCAGGAGTAAGAATCATATCTCCCCGTTCCATGTACACTTTTTCCCCATTCACAGCTGTATAAGCTCCAGAACCTTCAATAATAAAACGGATCGCTCCTTGAGAATGGTGGTGCGAAGGAGCAAATTCTCCCGGCAGCAATAGCTGGATTCCGGCATACAACGTATGTGTCCCATATCCGACTAATCCATGTTTTAATAGATTAGGATTTTGCAAATAAACAACGCGCCGCTCAGCATCTTTTCCAGGTTCTAAAATTTCTCCCGCCTTCATAACATAATCGCGGATCGTTTTCCACTTCCATAAATATGGCTCCACATCATGAACAGGCTCTTTCGTCACCATGTGTCCTAAATCATACCATAGCGGACCTAAATAACTATTTTTCATCCCATCGTAATATTCTTTTAATTCTGTGTCCGTGATGACTTCTTTTTTGCTCATAGGAAACCCTCCCGAAAAATAAAATTGATCCAAAACTAATGATCATGTATGCGTTTCCACCAATCCTAAAAAAATAAAATTTTTTATTTGTTCCTGATATAGGGAACTTAATTACTTAATTCGATATTAAAAAATAAAATTAATATTGTCAATAGTCAGAATTTATTTTCTAAAAACTGGGCGGATACCTCACTCAGCAGTGCCCGTGCATTCTTTCCTCATTTCAATTCATCTGCTTAATATTTGTCATCACGCTAAAAAAAGGCTTACAGAAAGTTTCGTTCTATTAAACTTTCATGCAAGCCTCATTTGTTTTGATTATAATCTTTTCCAAATTTCTTCTCTGACCGATACTTTCCATCAACGCCAGCTTCTGCATATGACCTGCATAATGTGATGGATGCTTGATAGTTGTCATAATATGAGACGGCTCGAAATTTAGATTTTCCTCTCCCCCTTTGCTAAATGATTCGTAAAAAGCGCTTTTTATCTTGTGAATGAACCTCATACACGACAAATAGTAGGAATGGTTTTTTCCTTCAATTTGTGCAAACTGTTTAGCAGTTTCAAGAAAAACCGATATTCCTCGCTGCATCTATTTTTCTGCACAAAGGAAAATGCATCTTTAAAGAAAAACTCTCTAATACTTCCAGCTTTTTGTCTTTCCAACAAACAAAAACAAACCCGCTCTTTCTTGAATACGGGTTTGTTCCAAAATCAAACGTTTATCGAAATGTCCAGAAATCTTTGAAGCTAGAGCTAATGGGCAATTATTTGATTATATTCGGAAGCCAAAGAACCATCTGCGGCCAATAAGTAATGATGAACAATGCAATAATGGACACGACCAAAAATGGCAAAATGGCTTTCGTTAAGGCTTCCAGCTTGACATTTCCCAACGAAGAAGCAAGGTAAAGCCCCGCTCCAACTGGAGGTGTAAGGAGACCAATTGTTAAATTTATACAAATAATTACTCCGAAATGAATTGGATCAATTCCATAGTTTGCAATGATTGGCGTAAATATCGGTACAAGTATAATCAATGCAGCGATTCCGTCCATAAACATTCCTACAATTAATAGAAAAATATTAACTAATAGAAGAAACAGGAACGGATTTTCAGTTAAAGAAGTCATCCAGGATGCAATTGTTTGAGGAATTCTCTCAAATGAAAGCATCCAACCAAATAAATTTGCCATTGCGATGAGCATAGTAATGATAGCACTTGAAATAGCTGTATTAATCATAATAGTTGGAAGATCTTTAATTTTCAGTTCTTTATAAATAAAAAAACCGACAACTAACGCTACAACACATGCAAACGCTGCTGATTCCGTAGGAGTAAAAACACCGCTTAAAATACCGACAATAATTATAAACGGTACTAACAGTGCAGGAATCACATTCAAGAAAGATTGGAACATGACGGATATTTTAGCGCGTTCATGCGTCTGCCACTTCTGCTTGTAGCCTGTGTATGCAATTAGTAATATAAAGGCAATCCCCAATAAAATTCCAGGCATAATTCCTGCCAAAAACATTGAACCGATCGATGCTCCTGACGAAACGCCATAGATAATAAACAGCATGCTTGGCGGAATAATGGGACCTAAAAGACCTGCGGCTGCTGTCGTGGAGGCGCTAAATTCCCTTGAATATCCTTCCTTTTCCATTGAAGGCACCATAATTTTGCTCATCATAGCAATTTGAGCTGTAGCTGACCCTATAATGGATGCAAGCAGCATATTCGAAACGACATTCACATATGCCAATCCACCTTTAAAATGCCCAACAAGAGTCGTAGCAAAGCGAATTAAACGCTTTGTTATGCCGCCGGAATTCATTAACTCCCCTGCCATCATAAACAGCGGAATCGCAAGTAGACCGTAACTTTCAAGGCCTGAATATAACCGTTGGGGCGCTGTTGATAACAAACCCGTATTTCCAGTTAACAATATATAGAGAATCGTCGTGATTCCAAGTACAAAAGCAATCGGTACTTGTAAAAGGAGGAGAATAATAAAGATTAACAGTGCGATAGTCATATTACAATGCCTCCTTTTTGCCTTGGAAATTTTTTAAAATCAAATCGAGCGTATGAATGCTAATAAAGAAAAAACTAACAGGTACGCTCAAATATGGAATAATCATCGGCAATTGCATCGAATTGGAGCGTTGAATCATTATATTAGATGATGACAGCCACATGACAGATAAATAGAAAATATACAAGGCGAAAAGAAGGACGGAAAGCAAACTGATGCCAATCAAAACTTTTTTTGTTTTTCCATTCATTTTATCCATAAAAAGAGTAACGGCAGCAGAGTTCTGCCGTTTAATACTCATGCTTCCCCCAATAAAAGTTAACCATGCTAATGAAAAAATGGCGGTTTCGTCTGACCAGTTTAAAGGAGAGCTTAAGAAATAGCGATAGAAAACACCTAAAGATAATGAAATGAGCATAAAAATGCATAAAATGATCGCCAAAATTTTTTCAATACTGTGTAAGATTTCACTCAGGCTATGGATAAACTTCATAAAAACTCCCCCGTTATTGTTTCGCTTCCTCTAAGAACTTTTTAATAACCGGTGATTTTTCAGCATATTTGTCCTTCACTTCTTTTGCGATCGAATCAAAAGCAGAGGTATCGGTAAGTTCTTTTACTTTAACTCCATGCTTTTTTAATTCCTCCAAGTTCTTATTCTCTCGTTGAATTGCTTCTTGAACACCCCAATCTGCTGCTGCTTTTAATGCTTTTTTCACAATTTCTTGATCTTCAGTCGTTAGCTTGTCATATGTTTTTTGACTCATCACAATAACAGATGGGAACGTTATATGGTTTGTCAACGTTAAATTTTCAGCATTTTCATAATATTTTTCCGTTACTAACGCATCTAAATCAATGTCAATTCCATCGATGACACCAGTTTGCAAAGAAGTATATACTTCAGAAAGCGGCATTGCGGTTGGACCAGCGCCGACTTTTTCCCAAAATTCCTGAATAGCCGGGCTGCCAATAATGCGAATTTTTTTCCCTTTCAAGTCTTGCGGAGAAGAGACATGCCCGTTTTTCATCAAAATGTGGCGGTTTCCGGCAAAAATAAAATCAAGTCCGACAAGCCCTTGTGAATTCAGATCCTCCAACATCTGCTTTGCAGCTTCCGATTCTCTCATTTTCACCGCTTCTTCTAAATTTTTAAACGTGAATGGCATAAACCAAGCGTTTAATGAATCTTGGCGCGTACTCATATAAGCGTTTGTCAGAAAACCAAAATCTAATGAGCCAGTTTCAAGCTGCTGTGCCATATCTTTTTCCAGTCCGAGCTGAGAAGCAGGGTAAATTTCCAGTTTCATTCTTCCGTCTGAAAGCTTTTCCAGCTCTTCCCCGAATTTCAAAGCAGTTTGATGCCAGACGTGAGATTCTTGTGTCACATGGCTTACTTTAAAAGTGTATACGTCACCGCCTTTTTCAGAGCTTTTCTCATCCCCGTTTGCGTTATTGCCGCTGCATGCTGAAAGAATGATGACTAAAATGGACAGCATGACAAGCAACCTCATAATTCTCATTTTCTTCATGTAAAAATCCCCCTTTTTTAAATCAACTTTGTTAATAAAAGTTTGCAGGTACCAAAAAATGAAACGCTTTCAATAATAAACATTAAAAAACATTTATTATTGAAATAGTGAATTCGTTTCATTTATATTATAATTTATCTGCTCTCTATGTCAAACCATTTTTAATATTTATTATTTTCTAATAATTAAAAATAAAAAAGCAGCTTTCCAGCTAGAAAGCTACTTCCCGCTTTTAAATCCAAAGGATTCAGATAATTCGCGAGCGCATTTTATGACGTATTGGCTCACTTCATCCGTCGGCTTATGCGGGATCAGCTTCGTGAAGCCTACCAATGTTATGGAGGCTACAAGATCATGATTAAAATCTAAAATCGGCACACTAAATGACGAAACGTGCTCCACTAAAGGCTCTGCTGCGTAAGCAAAGTACGTTTTTTCAATTTCAACTTGCTCCTTTTCAAATTCCTTCCGTTGTTCTTCCGTCAATTTGCTTAACTCTTTTAACTTCCATTCCTTAATCTCAATTTCAGGCGTTTTGTTGAAAACAGCGAAAATTTTCCCTGTGGCAGACATTAAAGGCAGCCGTGTTCCAATTTGCGCTCCGATATTTAGACCGTAGTTGGCATTCCAAATATTTGCGATAACCGGCCCTTCATGCGTCCAAACTGTAAGCAGCGATGTTTGGGCTGTGTAGCGGCTGATATCTCTTAAGTACGGCGTCACCCTGCCGATCACATCTTTGCTTCCAATTGCAGCCGAACAGTATTGAATAAATTTTCCTCCCAATGAATATGTTCCATGTCTTTTATCCCGATACAACAATCCAAGCTGCGTCAATGTGTTCAAATATTTATAGAGGTTGCTTTTTGTAATGCCGGACAACTCCTGAATTTCCGTAAATTTTAACGGATGATCATTGTTTGCAATAATCTCTAAAATTTGCACGCCAGTTTGCAACGATTGAATGATTTGTACGTTTTTTTGCTGCTGCATTTCTCTTCCCCTTTTAATCCATTTTTTAACCCAATATCCAAATTCTTTTATAAACATGAATGTAACAAGGAACTTTGAAAAAATCAAACACAATAAAATAACTGAAAAATTTTTATTTTATTAAAGTTGACAATTTTAAAATATTTATTTATTTTTATTATTAAATAACAATGTTATCTAATAGTGGATTTTATGATCCAAAAGTGAAAGGCTAACACTACCATTTTTCAAAACATTGAATGCGCTTCCAACTTTTTCGTTAGTCACGTTTTCTAAATTACACAGATCAAGAGTAGGCGCCGTTAAAAATTTAAGCAAAATGTATTGCCTAAGGAATGCTTTTAGGCCATACAATTTTCCCGACTATTGCTGCATGGATGCAAAAGCTTCCGAAAGGGTTCCATTCGAACGCCCATAGACATATGCACACATCGATTTATCATGCTCCGTTATACGATCATTGACGGCACTCGATTTAACTGGGAAAAAGGAGATTTTTCCGTTGTCCCGAACTGGTCGTGGCATGAACACGTTGCAGAAGAGGAAAGCTATTTATTCTCAACAAATGATTTGCCAATACTTGAAAAAATTCGACGTTTGAGCAGTCAAAACGGTTATCAAGAAGTAAAAGATAGTTTACACCAGCCTTATAAATTGAATTTTGTAAAAAGTGAACTTGAAGCAATTGTCGATTCATTTCATTTTTCATTCTAATAAGGGGGATCAATATATGAAAAACAGTCAAACAGATTTAATCATTGTCGGCGGGGGGATAGGCGGTCTTTCGGCTGCTCTAGCGGCAGCGGAAGCCGGAAAAACTTCATTAGTTTTGGAAAGAGCTCCTCAGTTTGGTGAAGTCGGAGCAGGCATTCAATTGGGACCAAATGCAACCGCTGTGCTGAAACGATTTGGAGTCATGGAGGAAATCTCAAAAGTTGCTGTATTTCCAAAACGTCTTGTGCTAAAAGATGTTTATACGGCAAAAGAGTTGTCAGCAATGGACCTTGGCGAAGCATTCAAAGCCCGATACAAACATCCGTATCTCGTTTTGCACCGTTCGGATCTCCACCGAATTTTACTTGAAGCTTGCAAGAAAACAGGTATGGTCCGCTTCAAAAACAACCAAACAATTGAGACTGTCAAGCAAGAACATGACGTTGTTTCTGTTTACAGCCAAAGCGGAGAAATGTTCACGGCTGATGCCGTCATCGGAGCAGACGGACTTTGGTCAAAGCTTAGAAAATATTTCGTTGATGACGAACCCATTTGCTCTGAATATGTTGCTTACAGAGGAACCATACCGATTTCCGAAATTTCAAACGCAAACTTAGACGATGTCGTCATGTGGATCGGCCCTTATTTGCATTTAGTACAATATCCAGTAAGACGCGGAGAGCTTTATAATCAAGTGGTCGTGTTTAAATCTTACAATTATAAGGCAAATTCCGATGATTGGGGCACACCTGAAGAAATGGACAGACGATTTAAAGGATGCCATCCGGATGTGAAAAATGCCTTAACATTTATACAACGGCAAATTCGCTGGCCGATGTATGACAGGCTGCCAATTAACAATTGGACAAAAGGGAAGGTTACATTGCTTGGCGATGCAGCTCATCCTATGCTGCAATATTTAGCTCAAGGAGGCTGCCAGGCGCTTGAAGATGCTTCTTATCTTGCAGATATGCTCAAAAAATATCCGGACAGCTATGAGCAAGCATTCGCCGATTTTCAGAAAGAGCGGCTGCCGCGTACAGCAAAAGTACAAACGAGCGCTCGGACATGGGGTGAAATTCTTCATACTGAAGATCCTGTTGCAACACTGCTCAGAAACACTATTTTTGAACAAAGAACTCCGCAAGACTATGAAGTGGCCGATTTCCTTTATAGCTATGACAAAACGACTAAACAAATCAATTAATATATGAATAGAGAAGCCTGACGTAAAAATTTGAACTTATAAAAAATATTTTAATAGAAAGCGGTGAAAAACAATGGATAGCCTTCGTTTCACCGCTTTCTTCATACCATTTGCACGATTCTTTTATTTTTTTTAAAAAAGGTGTACAATTAGTTTGTTGTTTAAAAAGTCTGAAAAAATGATTTTTTTCAAAGAAGGGACAAATATGGAAGAAGCAAAATTATGGACGAAAAATTTTTTTAGTATTTCAATTTGTAATTTTTTTCTTTTTATAAACTATTATTATTTGCTGGTCACCTTGCCGATCTTTGTCATTCAAGATTTAAAAAGCAGCGAAGCTGAGGCTGGCTTAATAGCAATGGTTTATTTATTTGCTGCGATCGTGACTCGCCCGTTCGTCGACCAATTTATGGAGAAGCTTGGAAAACAAAAAATGTTGATTATTTCCTTGGTCATTTTCCTGATCGCCTCTATTTCTTATTTATTTGTCAGTTCAATTGTCTTATTATTGATCATTCGTTTTCTTCATGGAATCGGTTTCGGGATCGCGACAACCGCAACAGGGGCGATTGTGGCAGATATCGTGCCGGAATCGAAAAAAGGAGAAGGAATGGGATATTTTATTTTATCTTCCAATGTCGCCATGGTGATTGGACCATTTTTAGGGCTTACCTCGTTAGATCATTGGGGTTCTTTTGTCATGCTCGTCATTGCCCTTATTTGTTCCGTTGGGGCGCTTTTGACCGGGGGAATAGTTAACCTGCATGAAATGAAGCCAAAACTAAATAAAAGAGAACTTTTCAAAGTGAATTTCAGCTTTGAAAAACTTGTAGAGGTATCAGCATTCCGCATTGCGTTGATTGCTGCCTTTTTAGCTTTTGCTTATTCGACTGTATTATCGTTCGTCTCCGTTTTTGCGGAAAAAATGAACCTTGGCGCCGGCTCGAATTTATTCTTCGTCGTGTATGCAATCGTTTTGCTCATTTCCCGGCCGTTTACCGGAAGGTGGTTTGACCGATACGGCGCAAATGTCATTGTTATCCCATGTATCGTTTCATTTGCCTTCGGATTATTTATATTGAGCATGGCAAATACATCCTTCATCTATTTGTTAAGTGCAGTATTTATCGGTCTTGGATGGGGAACCTTGTTTCCAAGCTTCCAAACAATGGCTATACAAATTGTCCCTCCACAGAGAAGAGCGGCTTCTCTCAGCACCTTTTTATCGATCTTCGACATCGGCATCGGTCTCGGATCGTTTTTAACTGGAGCAGTTGTTGTCTTTACTGGATTTACATCTTTATATTTTTACACTTCGCTTTATGTGTTGGTAGGTTTAGTTTTATATTGCCTCTTTGTACAGCATCGTTTTGCCAGAAAGCCGAAAAGTTTGGAGCACGATCGAAAATCTTCTCTTCAACAATAGCCCCCTTTAAGCAATGGGGGCTTTATCATTGCTTTAATCCTATTTACTCTGAGGTTTTATCTAGTTGAATTAATCATCATCAGTGCTTTTTGGGGGTTATTGTTAGAAATATTGCAGCTAACCAGACTCACTATTTTGCAGCAAAATTTTCTGATGACGCCTCCTGTTCGATATATTGTTTAACTAATTTATAGCAATCATCAATATGTTTATTTCCTAAATATTTCATCGTTGCAAAGCTGATCCCGGCCGAAACCCCTATTCCAATGAGAGGAATAAGTTTGCTCGTCTGTTTTGCCGCCATCCGGGTTGCAGCTTTTTTCACCAAGCTCAGCACCAATTTTTTGCCAATTGTTCTTCCGATGAGTTCATTTCCTAATGAAGTTGCCAGTACGATAATGAGCTCTTTTGTTTTCGCATCCAATTGATCAACTTGCTCTTTTGATAAACCAAACTTTTGATTAATTTCATTTAGCAGATCTTTCACAAGTGCAGCATCCACGGTCACATCAATACCCGGAATTGGAACAGCTGCAGCAATAGCAGAAACAGATGAACGTCTATTCACTAATTTACGGCATTCTTCCCGAATTTGATCCAATTGTTCGATCGTTTTTGGCAGCATTAAAAAACCTCCGTTCCTAAATCATTTCTTCTGTCATCGCTTCAATGACTGCGTCGCTATGTAAAAAGAAGGCGACAAATTTAATCACCAGCCAATTCAAAGGGAAACGGCAATAAGAACGTTGCAGCCGCAAATATTTTTGAAATCTTTACTTTCTCCCTTTAAAGCTCCTGCTAAAGCTTGCGATTAGAAATAGTTTTTGCTTTTTCTCCATTAAATACCCCAATCGTGAAAAAAATCTTTTCTCCGCCTCCTTATAGGAAGAGTATACCATGTTTATAGGCGTTCAGAAATAAAGTCATCTACAAAAAAACCGGAGAAACGAATGAAAGGATGAAGTTAAAAAACTAATAAGCGCTCACAAAAAATTTTTTGTGAACTCAAGATCGTTGAAAATTCCGATTGATCAACACGCTGAACAATGGAAAAGCAGCAAGTATTGTTTATTCAATTTTACAATGGGAGCAAAAGGTGTGATTGCTTTATATTTTTTCATCGATTCATGCATTTCTATTAGAGGAAAAGCGTAAATTTAACTTTAGTTATTAGCAAATATGGATCTTAGTAGATTCTGTGATTAACCTTTTATAAATAACAAATAAACGGAAAGCTGACTTTATTAAAGATACAAGAAAATAAACTCTTTTTTGCAAAAAGAAAAAAGCAGGAGTTCATCCTGCTTTAGCTATTGAATCATCTTCAACATAGTAGGGAAAATTTCACAATCTTAACATTACAATTTTAGAGATATGTTAAAAATACTATGAAAATTGATGAAACGTAATTTCAGGGCGGCTGCCAATTCGGATGTTCACTCCTGTTTGTCCTAGGCCTTCGCTAATATAAAACGGCCGCTCGTTATGGTAATGGAGTCCTTTAATAATGTTCATTCTTGGAAGCTTGCCTTTGTAAAAAAGATGGTACGGCTTTGGCAAATTGATTTGTCCGCCGTGGAAATGACCGGACAGCAAGTAATCAAACGGAATGTTTTCCATTTCAAGAATAACGCTTGGATCATGGGTCAGCACTAATCGCATTCCTTCTTCTACTCCGTGAAAAGCTTTTTGAACATAACTGCGGTTTGTCGTGTAATCATCAATTCCAATAATATTCAAGCATTCTTCTTCAAGCTGAATGGTCACGTGCTCATTTTGTAATGTCTTTATCCCGTAATGCTGCAGCATTTTTTTCAAAGTTTCAAAGTCTTCTTCCTTTAAAACATAATCGTGATTGCCGAACACAGCATACGTGCCGTACGTTGGATTTGTTTTTCTCAATACTTCCAAGTATGCGGAAAGTTTTGGGATGCTTCTCTTCCGGTCGAGAAAATCACCTGTCAGTGCAATAAGATCAATTGGTTCTGCTGAAATCAGCTCATCTAATTCCTTTGGGCTGATCGATAAGTTTTCTAGGTGTAAATCAGATAGATGGAGTATTTTTATATTCTTTGCAGAAGCTTTCCTATCGGGGCAGCGAACTGTGATTTTCTTAACAGCTACATCCTTTGTATTTTTACTTCCTTTTATTAAAAAAAATATGAAAAGTCCAAGAAAAAATAATATAACAAAAAATAGCATAACCAAACTCCTCTCTCCCCCAAGTATAACGAACTTTCTCAAACGATCCTAGTGGGAGTTAAAGGAATTTGAAAAAAAACTCTTAGCTGCAAAAGAGCTCAAACTATTAACAAACCTGCCTTCCGCCTCTGCCGGAAAGACAGGTTTGCCTTTCTTAATTATTTTGCGCATGTCCATACGTTAAAAGCTAAAACAAGCATTCATTTTCATATCTGCGAAATTCATCCGCTGCTGCCTTGCTGCTCTTTTGCATCAGTCAATCGGTTCTCTGTGCTTCTTTATCTATAAATCGTGCACCTTTCAGCCAGCTAAGTTTTTCCGGTTGTGGCGCTGAACTCTGCAAATTGTTCAAGCTTTGACAAATCGCTAGATGTGCCCTGGATTTTTAAGAAACCATAATTTTACAAATGTCATTTGTAAACTCAACAGGATCTTGGACTGGCAGGCCTTCAATTAGCAAAGCCTGATTATATAAAATGTTTGTGAACAGCTTCAGCTTCTCTTGATCGTTTTCATACGCTGCTTTTAGCGTTTGAAAGACTTCGTGATCTGTATTAATTTCAAGCACTTTCTCCGCTTTAATGTTTTGGCTGTTCGGCATAGCATTTAACACTTTTTCCATTTCAATCGTGATTTCGCCGTCTGTTGATAAACAAACAGGATGTGTTTTTAACCGTTTTGATGCTCGCACATCCTTTACTTTATCACCCAAAATGCTTTTCATTTGTTCGAACAGCTCTTTATGTTCTTTTTCAGTTTCTTTTTTGTTTTCTTCTTCGCTAATTCCTAAGTCGCCGCTGGAGACTGATTTAAATTCTTTCTCTTTATATGTCATTAACATTTTGATCGCAAATTCATCGATATCCTCTGTCAAATACAAAATTTCATAGCCTTTATCTGCAACCAGCTCGGTTTGCGGCAGCTTTTCAATTCGTTCATACGAATCGCCCGTTGCATAATAAATATATTTTTGCTCCTCAGGCATTCTTGATACATATTCTTGTAAGGTGACAAGTTTTTTCTCCTTTGAAGAGTAGAACATAAGCAAGTCTTGCAATGTTTCTTTATTTGCGCCGAAATCGCTGTAAACGCCATACTTTAATTGTCTGCCAAATGCTTCATAAAACTTTTCATATTTTTCTCTTTCATTTTTTAATAGGTTTTCTAGTTCGCGTTTAATTTTGTTTTGAATGTTTTTCGCAATGATTTTCAATTGCTTGTCATGCTGGAGCATCTCTCTTGAAATATTTAACGATAGGTCCTCAGAATCAACCATTCCTTTAACGAAGCTGAAGTAGTCAGGCAGTAAATCCGGGCACTTGTTCATAATTAACACGCCGTTGGAATACAGTTCAAGCCCTTTTTCATAATCTGCTGTATAGTAATTAAATGGCGTTTTTTCCGGAATATATAAAATCGCCTGATAGCGAACCGTCCCATCTACGCTAATATGAATATGTTTTAACGGTTTATCAAAGCCATAATGCTTTTCGGCATAAAAGTTTTCATAATCTTCATCTGTCAGTTCACTTTTATTTTTCCGCCAAATCGGAACCATGCTGTTGATTGTTTGTTCTTCAACAACCTCTTCAAATTCGTTCTCGTTCTCATTTTTCGGTTTTTGTACTTTGACATCCATTTTGATCGGATAGCGGATGAAGTCGGAATATTTTTTAATGATTTGTTTTAACCGATATTCATCAAGAAATTCGTCATAGTTGTCATCTTCAGTATTCTCTTTGATTTTTAGTATGATCTCCGTTCCGACCTCTTCCTTCTTATATGGTTCGATTGTAAAACCATCAGCGCCTTTTGATTCCCATTTATATGCTTGATCGCTGCCCAGCGCTTTACTGATGACAGTGACAACATCCGCTACCATAAAGGCGGCATAAAAGCCAACGCCGAACTGTCCAATAATGTCATAGCCGTCTTTTAATTCGTTTTCTTTTTTAAAGGCGAGCGACCCGCTCTTAGCAATCGTACCAAGATTTTCTTCCAATTCCTCTTTTGTCATGCCTATGCCTGTATCAACGATTGTGAGCGTCCGCTTTTCTTTATTTGGAATAACTTTTATGTAGTATTGATCCTTTTGAAAGGTTAACGAATCATCAGTCAGTGCTTTGTAATAAATTTTATCGATCGCATCGCTTGCATTTGAAATTAACTCCCTCAAAAAAACTTCCTTTTTTGTATAAATGGAGTTGATCATCATTTCTAATAACCTTTTCGACTCGGCTTGAAACTCTTTTTTTTCCATGACCGCCTCTCCTTTCTAAAAAGCGTATGTGCAAAATTAAGATAAAAATTAGCACTCTAATCAATCGAGTGCTAATCATCATTTTTTTAATAACAAATATTTAATTTTATGTCAACTCCGAATGATTGACCGCTTTGACTTTTCTTGAGTTTTTCTTTACGAACGATAGGCAATAGTCGTTTTCGAATGAGAAGGGCTTTGCCTTTCCACATAATGGTTGCAAATTTCTTTACTCATTAGGATGTTTTTCGGCACAAAAGCATTCCCTCGCAATTTTCAAGCTTCACTTTTATTGCCAATCCTTCAAGATTTCCCCATTCCTCTTAAAAAATGAAGAAGCATAGTAATCGATCGGTTGATGTCAGGATCTTTTAAAGCCGATAGCAATTGGAAAAAAGAAGTTGTTTCTTCTTTATTGACGCTTGCCGCAGCTTCTTGTATTCCAGCATTCATTCTTGTCGTCATTACCTGCAGCTTTTCGAGATCGATTGTTCCCAGCAGCATCAACAGATTGACGATATTTTTTAAAACATCAATGTTCGGTTTTCTGCTGACTTCCTTAACCACGTTTTCTAGTACTTGATCTTTCCGCGCTAAAAGGGCATTGGCGATTTCCAGAACACCTGCATCGTGAAGCTTCCGTAAACATGCTATGCCTTCTAAAACTGCCTCTTTATTGTCTGCTAACGCTTGCTCGATTTCTAATAAATTTTGCTTTCTTTTTTCTTCTTGTGACACTTCGATTTTTTTGATGGTTGTAATTGGTTTAGCCATGTATTTTCACCTTGCTTCCGGGAAACGTGTAATCGCTGCGCTCCCATTTCTTCTCTACTTTGACCCCAATTTGCGGATTTCTTTTTCCGTTTCGATGGTTGTTTGGCCGAATTGGGGAGTCTCCTTTTTCCTTCAATACGACCATTTTTACGGCAATTTCTTTATATGCCGGTGTGTTTGTATCGCGGTCAGCATGATTGCCTGTTAAACGATTAATAGCCAATTCGCCCGTATCATTCAATGGGATAAAGATTTCATGCTTTTGCACGCGATCCGTTATGTGAACAGGGCCTTTTACAGAGCCGTATTTGGAAATAAGCTTGACAATGGCTCCTTCTTGAATACGGCGTTCTTCAGCCAATTCTTTCGAAATTTCTATAAAAGCGTTCGGGGTTTTCCGGCTGATTCCTTGTGATTTATACGTCATGTTCCCTTCATGGAAATGCTCTAGCAAGCGCCCGTTGTTCACGTGAAGATCATACTCTTCATCTACATCATATAAATAATCGACTTGAAGCGGATAAAGCTGTGCCTTTCCATCGGCAAACGGGAATCGATCTTCATAAAGAAGCGGCGAGTCGGTTCCATCTTTCTCAACAGGCCATTGCAAGCTTGAAAATCCTTCTAAACGGTCATAGGAAACACCGGCAAAAAGCGGTGCGAGCGACGCCGCTTCTTCCATAATTTCTCCAGGGTGCTGATAATCCCAATTGAAGCCCAGCGCTTTCGCCAGCATACAATAAATTTGCCAATCAGGCTTCGAATCTCCAAGAGGCGGCAATGCTTCATACAATCGCTGAATCCGGCGTTCTGTATTGGTAAAAGTTCCTTCTTTTTCTAAGCTTGGACTGGCCGGCAGCACAACATCTGCATATTGGGCCGTTTTTGTTAAAAATAAGTCCTGCACAACGAAAAATTCCAGCTTTTCAAAAGCGGCGCCGACTTGATTGATATTGGCATCGACAATCCCCATATCTTCGCCAGTCACATATAATGCCTTCAGAGCGCCTTCATGAATCGCTTTAACCATTTGATGATTGTCTTTTCCCGGATTTTTAGGCAATGTCACGCCCCAAGCTTTTTCATAACGGCTGCGGACTTTTTCATCCGCTACCTTTTCATATCCCGGGAAAAAGTTCGGCATGCTTCCAAAGTCGCTGCACCCTTGAACATTGTTATGGCCGCGCAGCGGGTAGGCTCCAGTGCCCGGTTTGCCGTAATTGCCTGTCACTAATAACAAATTGGAAATGGCAGTACTCGTATCACTTCCGCGCTGCTGTTGAGTGACTCCCATCGCCCAGCAAATGACCATTGTTTTAGATTGATGAATCGTTTCAGCAACCTTGATCAGCGTGTCCTTGGAAATTCCCGTCACTTCTTCCGCATATTCCAACGTAAACGGCTCTAAGCTACTTTTATATTGTTCAAAGCCGTTCACTCGTTCTTTGATAAACTCTTCATCATGCCAATTTTGGTCAATGATGTATTTCGTTACAGCTGACAGCCAAACAAGATCCGTTCCCGGCTTTGGCCTGATAAACATATCGGCCCGCTCCGCCATTTCATGTTTTCTTAAGTCAAACACGAGCAGCTTTTGTCCATAAAGTTTTTGCGCTCGTTTGATTTTTGATGCCAAAACCGGATGCGATTCCCCTGTATTGGCGCCAATAATGATGACAAGATCAGAGGAAGCTATGTCAGAAAAAGATCCTGAATCACCGCCATAGCCGACAGTACGAAATAGTCCGACCGTTGCTGGAGATTGACAATATCTTGAGCAATTATCAACATTATTCGTTCCTATCACTTGACGGGCAAATTTTTGCAGCAAATACGATTCTTCATTCGTTGCTTTGGAAGAAGCTATAAATCCTAAAGCATCAGGGCCATGTGCATCTTTTATTTCTTTAAACCGTTTTGCAACATATCGAATCGCCTCATCCCATTCAACTTCTTTAAAATGGTCGCCTTCCCGGATCAGCGGTTTTGTCAGCCGTTCTTCACTATTGACATAATCCCAGCCGAACTTTCCTTTTACACAAGTGGAAATTCCGTTTGCCGGCGATTCCGGTGTTGGTTCAACTTTTAAAACTTTTCTGTCTTTTGTCCATATATAAAATGAACAGCCAACTCCGCAGTATGTGCAAACTGTTTTCGTTTTCTTGATCCTTTCCTTGCGCAGCTCAGCTTCTGTATCTGAGATGGCCATTAGCGAACCGTATCCTGTTTCCACTTCCTTCGTCAAATTAATCATCGATCGTAATGTACCAGGTTCTACATTTGTTAAAAAGCCGGCTTCCCCTAACATTGATTTTTCCATTAAGGCATTGCACGGACATACAGTTACACATTGGCCGCAATTTACGCAGCTGGACTGATCAATCGGCACATCGTTGTCCCAGATCACACGAGGCTGCTCTCTGCTCCAATCAATCGTCAATGTTTCATTTACTTGAACATCTTGGCACACCTCTACACAGCGTCCGCATAATATGCATTGATTTGGGTCATATCGATAAAATGATCCTGAATAATCCACTTCATAAGGTTTTGGTTGGAACGGAATGCTTTGATGTTCAATGCCTAAAGCTTTAACCGTATTATGGATTGTACAATCTCCATTGTTTTTATCGCAAACTGTGCAATATAATTCATGATTTTTTAAAATTTGATCCATCGCTAATTTTTGAGATTCTTTTACTTTAGAAGTCTCTGTTTCAACAACGAGTCCTTCTTGGACTTTGTAGCTGCAGGCTCGTACAAGCTCCCCGTTCACTTCCACCATACAAGTATCACATGTTTGAATTGCGCCCAAGCTTTCATGATAACAAACGTGCGGTACATCCATTTCATGTTCGAGCAAAGCCTGCAGAAGATATTGATTTTCCCTTGCGGTTATTTCTCCCCCGTTGACCGTAATCGTTACATTTCCCACGATACGTTCCCCCTGTTATTTTGTTATTCTGTTGCTATGTGTATAAATGTTCATTTTATTTTCCCGTATAAACCCAACAGTCGTAATGTTTAAATCTTCTGCCAATTGAAGTGCCAAATTTGTTGGAGCCGATTTTGATAGAAGTATACCGCATCCAATTTTCGAAACCTTCAGCACTACCTCTGAGGAAATCCGCCCGCTGAAAGCGATTATTTTATCATTTAAAGAAATGTTTTCGTTTAGGCAGAAGCCATATAATTTATCTAAAGCATTATGTCGTCCAATGTCAGAAAATGTCTTAATCAATCCCTCTTTTGAACATAATGCCGCATGATGAATTCCTCCAGTACGCTTAAAAGCCGATGAAGCTTCATGTAACATTTCCATTAACTGAAAGCATTGTGCGGCAGAAATCGTCATGCTGTTCATAATCGTTTTCGCTGTTTTCACATCATTATAAAAATAAAACTGTCGGCTTTTTCCGCAGCAGGAGCCGATAAAGCGTTTGGAAACAAACTCTTTCTTATCCCCTATCGGCTGATGCAAATGAACATAGGCAAACCCCTTATCCTCATCAATTTGAAGCGCTTTCACATCTGCTTTTATGCGGATTATCCCTTCTGAAGCTAAAAAGCCCAATACAAGCTCCTCTACATGGGACGGCGAGCATACTAATGTGGCGAATTCCTCATTGTCCACAAAAATTGTTAACGGATACTCTATCGCAATTTCATCTATCACCACTTTCTTGTTTTGATGATCAATTTTGATTATTTCTCTTTTACAAATAATTTCTTTTTCCATAATGGGAACCTTCCTTTTTAATCACACCTCTAAAATAAAATATTCGACAGAAGCAGAAAAAATCCTTTTCTTCTTTTTTTCTCTATTTGTCCATACAAGGAAACTGTTTCACTGGAAAACCTAAGCGAGGTCAGGCTGGGAAAAATGAGGGGAGAAATATATATCTTTCAAGCGACATCGACTGATTTTGGCAGACTGCTTGTTCGAAAAAATCATCCATTGATCATTGTCTTTTATCGTGCCAAACAGCTGGGGAAAAGCAACTGAAAAACTGTAACCCCTCTGCTTTTTCATCTATCCATCTAATAAGCTATTCGGTCATTCCTTAACCAAAATCTACCGTTTGAAATTATTAGCAAATTTTTCACATTCTCTGCTGCCATTTTTCAATGCACGGAATATTTAACTGCTTGCACTTGTGTACGATCGGAGCGCATACCGCCAGAACCGGCGCGATATCCATAAGAACAGCCCGGCAAGTACAACGGATAGGATTGTTGTCATCCCGTTCCATTTTCCAAGCAAAGACAACGCCGGCGTGCTTGTAATAAAGGCAGCTGGCAAAATGTATGTGAGCACGATGCGAAGCCAGCCTCTATACATTCCGATTGGGAACCGTGTTGTTTCAAAAAATGAATTAAAAACAAACGATAGATCATCGATACGAATAACCCAAAAGGAGGTGGTCATCAGCATCATCCACAGCGCGTAAATCAGGACAAGCGAAGATCCGATACTAATGAAAAACATCACTGCATCCATTATTGTCGGCATATAATGTTTTTGTATTAACGCATAGATTATCAAGCCGATGCCAAGAAACACATCAATTAAGCGCCAAAACACTAAATGGCGGAAGCTGACATAAAACATGCTGTCGACCGGCTTTGTCAATACATAATCAAACGTCCCCATGCGAATATGCTGCAGCAGACGGGACATGTTGGGCCTCAGGGCAAAATCAATCAATCCTTGCAGCGTATTGAATATACCAAGAAGCAGCAGAACATCCGCATATTTCCAACCGCCGAGGTTATCTGTTTGATAAAAAAATACTTGAATTGTCAAAATAGCCATCCCAATGCCAAACAAACTCGACAGGAAATTTCCTAAAAATTCGCTGCGATATTCGAGCTCCTCCACTAAACAAGTCCGAAAAAATTCACAAAAAATGCGCCAATGTCTTTTCACATTATCCCCCCACAGCTTGGTTTTTCCTTAGACCAGCCTTCCAAAGCAACAATACTGCAAGCATAAAAAACATGCACCAAACTGCAGCCCATCCAAATCCGTACACAATATCCATCCCTTGGACGCTTCCGGTCAAAATTTCGATTGGAAACCCGACCATATATCGAAGGCAAATAAAAGCTGATCGTTTTCAAAAACGGAGGCAGGAGCGACATCGGTGCAATGCGGCCCGACAAAAAGAGAGACACCGCTTCAAACATGCCATACAAAGCCGTCACTTTTGTCACCCAAAAACCTAACAGACCAAATGTGTAGCTGAATAAAAAACGAATGACCGCTGCCAATAAAAGCGCACAAAAGAATAACAGCCACTGCGCCGCACTTATTTGATCCAGCCGCAGCGCCGGAATAAAGACCGCCAAGAGGCCCCATGCCGGAATTAAAATGACTAAAAATAACGCTTTATACACGATATTTTCAGCAATGGCCCAATGTATCGGGTGAAACGGACGGACAATTTGATAAGAAAAGGTTCCCTCCCTTATTTCACGCTCCAATTCCCAAACGTCCCAAGCGCTTGTCATGCGTTCAACAAAAATCAATGCCGCAAAGTAAAAAATAAACGCATTCTCCTGATCAGGATCAATATTCATCCAGACCATCATCGTGATCAGCGGCTGAACCATGGCTCCTGTCATCCACACGATCGTCGCCAGCCGGTAGGCAAACATCTCCACATATTTCATGCGAAGGAGAACAGAGTATTTACGAAACATGTGCATCCTCCTGAAACGCGAGCGTTATCACTTCTTCCATCGGCGGGTCTTCTATATTTAAATCGCTAACATCAAACTGCTGCAAAAATCGGGAGGATACCTCGTGAATGCGTTCCCTCGGCACACGAAGCGTTACTTTACCCTCTTTTGCATCGACTAATTCGCCGTATGCATCCCATGAAATATCGGGAATGGACGAAAGCTGAACCTCTAGCAATTTATACGGCGTCAATTTTTCCGTCAACATGTCCAATTCACCATCATACAACAGCTTCCCATGATTAATAATGAGCACCCGATCGCACAGCGCTGTCACATCGCCCATGTAATGCGATGTCAACAATACTGTCGTTCGGTGCTCGCGGTTATATTGTCCTATAAAGCGGCGGACTTTTTCCTGCGTATGGACATCCAAGCCGATCGTCGGTTCATCCAAAAATAAAACCTTCGGCCGATGCAAAAGCGCGGCTGCCAATTCGCATTTCATCCGCTGTCCGAGAGACAAACTCCGCGTTGGTTTCGTCAAGAGCTCTTCTAACTCCAGCAGCTCGACAAGCTCATCCAACGTTTGCCGAAACGCACGGTCTTCTATTTCGTATATCGCTTTATTGACGAGAAACGTTTCCATCGGCGGAATATCCCATATGAGCTGGCTTTTCTGTCCCATGACTAAACTCATGATCTTCTTAAATTCCGCTTTTTGTTCAAACGGTACATATCCGGCAACTTGAATGCTCCCGGAGCTTGGATAAAGCAAACCGGCCAGCATTTTAATTGTCGTTGTTTTCCCCGCTCCGTTCGGCCCTAAAAATGCGACAATTTCTCCCGAAGGAATGGTAAATGAAATGTCTCGCACCGCTTCCACAGTACGAATTTCCCTTTTAAACAAACTGCGTACAGCACCCGTCCACCCTGCTTGCCGAACGTGAACTCGAAATTGCTTGTACAAATGCTCTACATGAATTGACATAGTGCCTCCCTCTGTTTCTTCGAACACCATGGGATTACGCCATTGAAACAATCATTGTTAAATCGTCTCAATTAATTCTAATCGAAAATCACCAACCTGATTTTTTTTGTACAAATTCGTCACAGAAGTGGAATAATTTTGTATCGTCCCCCTAAAGTTCAGGTCTCTTTCAGGAACTGACACATCAAACGTTTGCTGATACAGCAGCGTCGTAATATCATGATATTCATCGCTTCTCACCTTAAAAGCAAAACGAATTTTATGTAATGGCTCACCGTTTGGTTGATGAACCACTTCCTCTTCATACTCCTCTACTTGTATCTCTACACCATTCAATATTACTTTCTTCACCATACGATCCATCCCTCCTTGGCAGCTGTTTATAAAAAATCATAGCACGAACGCTTCCTGCCCACAAACTAGCATGCTTATGAATATACAACATAAATTCGAAGCTGTTTTGACTCTATTTAACCGGATGAACAGCAGCTAAAAACCCGTGCGATTTAGAACGGACTATGTAACATTTTTGATTTTATATAGTCAAGATGAATGCAGCCGTTTTTTGTTTGCCAAAAAATATACATTTAGAGGCGGCAGCAACAATCCGTTCGATTACGGATTCAAACGTTCTGCCAATTTCGCAGCCAAACATAAACAGAATCTTGTTGGCTGCTTTCAGGCTTTTTAAGCTAGGGAAAACATGGATTTTTTTCACAGGACTTAACCCTATATTTTCTTAACCCGGCAGATAATCCGATATGATTTGAAAATCATGTATATTCTTTAAATATTTGTACAAACATATGTTGAGCAATGCTGATTTTTTCAGATTTTGCAAATGGTACAGGCTGCCTAAAATGCTATAATATGGCATAAACTAAGCGAAAAGAGCCAATGTTCACATATTTTTCATTCTCTATATATACATTTGTCAAAGAGAATTGACAAAGAGCACATTTTTATAAAGTAAAATGAAATCATATTGTATTGGTTCATCCTGATCATATACTCATGACCGGTTTCAAAGATTTATCCCATTCAAAAGGAGGAAATAAAATTGTTATTTGAAGACCCCGTATTCAGCAGTCGAATGCTGACTATCCTTACACTTTCTTTTCACGCTATTTACGCAACCATTGGGGTAGGCGTTCCGTTGATGATCATGATTGCCCAGTGGGTTGGGATCAAAAAAAATGACGAACATTATCTTTTAATGGCTAGACGTTGGGCGCGGGGGTATGTCATCACCGTAGCTGTCGGCGTTGTAACAGGAACTGCGATTGGACTCCAGCTGTCATTGCTCTGGCCGAATTTTATGGAACTTGCCGGAAATGTGATCGCATTGCCACTTTTTATGGAAGTATTTGCTTTTTTCTTTGAAGCAATCTTTCTCGGAATTTATATGTACACTTGGGAACGATTTAAAAATCAGCGGAAGCACCTGCTCTTTCTGATTCCTGTCTCCCTTGGCGCCGCCTTTTCTGCCTTTTTTATTACCATCGTCAACTCTTTTATGAATGCGCCGCAAGGGTTTGACATTGTAAATGGTGAACTCATCAATGTCAATCCGCTGGGTGCGATTTTTAACCCGGCCATGCCGACAAAAGTCGCACACGTAGTCGCAACCGCCTTTATGACAGCCGCCTTTACGCTGGCATCTATTGCAGCATGCCAATTATTAAAAGGCTCCAACCATGTTTATCATAAAAAAGCCTTGTTTTTAACTATGAAAATAGGACTGATTTTCTCCATTGCAACAGCTGTTATCGGAGATTTTTCCGGCAAATATTTAGCTGAGTACCAGCCAGAGAAATTGGCGGCTGCGGAATGGCATTTTGAAACAGAAGGAAATGCTCCTCTAGTCATGTTTGGTATTTTAGATGACGAACAAAACATTAAATATGCACTTAAATTCCCATATTTGCTCAGTATTTTGGCGCATGGAGATCCAAATGCAGAAGTTATCGGACTAGACCAATTTTCAAATTTTGAATCTCCTCCGCTTTATATTCATTATTTTTTTGATATTATGGTAGCCATTGGCGTTTTCATGATTTTATTAGCACTTATCTATTGGATTGGAGTGAAGCGCGGATGGGCTTTCATCAACCAAAAATGGTTCCGCATGCTCATTGTGCTCGGAGGGCCTCTATCTTTTATCGCGATTGAGGCTGGCTGGTGGTTGACTGAATTTGGCCGTCAGCCTTGGATCCTTCGCGGAATTATGACAACGGGTGAAGCAGCAACTTCAAGCGGCCATGTAGGTCTTATGCTCATTCTTTTTGCCATTTTGTATTTGATTTTAGGAATCGGCACGATTGTGATTCTTCGCCGGTTGTTTAAAAATAATCCGGTGGAAAGAGAGCTTGAAAATCGATTAGGCGGTGAGCAGTCATGAGCTTGGAGATTATTGGGATATCCGTCCTTTGGATCTTTTTGTTCGGCTATGTGATCGTTGGATCCATTGATTACGGCGCTGGATTCTTTAATGCTTACAGCATTTTGAGTGGCAAGCAGCATATATTGTCCAAAATTATTCAACGCTACCTGTCTCCAGTTTGGGAGGTAACCAATGTATTTTTCGTTTTCTTCTTTGTTGGGATTGTCGGTTTTTTCCCAAAAACCGCATTTTATTATGGGACAACTCTCCTTGTTCCGGGAAGCATTGCGATTATTTTGCTTGCCATTCGCGGGTCTTATTACGCATTTGAAACGTATTCATCAAAAGGGCATAAAGGGTATGCCTTTATGTATGGATTGTCTGGATTATTGATCCCTGCATCATTATCTGTCGTCTTAGCCATTTCTGAAGGCGGATTTGTCTCGATGGTGGATGAGCATCCAGTTTTAAACTACGTAGCATTATTTAAAAGCCCATTATCTTGGAGCATCGTCGTTTTAAGTATTACGGCCGTCCTTTATATTTCAGCTGTTTTTCTTACATGGTACGCGAATCAAACTGGTGATACAGACGCAACGAATTTAATGAGAAAATATGCTCTTTTCTGGGCATTTCCTTTAATCATAACAGCTTGCGGCATCATTTATGAACTGAGCTATCACAACCAAGAGCATTTTGAACGCATCCTTAATTTATGGTGGATGTTCGCTTTATCGTTTCTTTTATATGTCGGGACTGTCTGGCTCATTTGGAAAAGAAAAAATTATGGATTGGCATTCGGATTGTTAGTAGGTCAATTTCTGTTAGCTTTCTTTGGATATGGAATCTCCCATTATCCGTACTTGCTTTATCCATATTTGTCCATTTATGACAGTTTTACAAACGAAGCTATGGCCATTTCCCTGATCATCGTTTTTATTTTAGGATTAGCCCTTTTGCTCCCTTCCCTTTATTTACTAATAAAACTGTTTCTGTTCGATAAAGATTATGTGAAAGGGCAAAACGCAAAATAAGGAGTGTGGAACGATGAAGACTTTTTTAATTACGTTTGCCCCCTTTCTCGTGCTATTCGCTGCTGCAGCTTTATCATTTTGGACAGCAGTGAAAGATGAGCTCATATCCAAAAGAGGATAAAAATTGAAGCAAGCTTAGAAATCAATCGAAAAAAAGCCGACAGTTTGCTCCATGTCGGCTTTCTTTAATTTGCTGTAAAGACACTTTGTTCAATTTGCTTCATTTGATAAAAGTATCCTTTTTTGTTCATCAATTCTTTGTAGGTTCCCGCTTCTACAATAGCTCCTTCATCCATAACGATAATTTGATCCATGTTTTCCAGACCGGCCAGACGATGACTGACAAGGATGACGGTATCATTTTTAGCAGCTTCAAACAGATGATGATAAATAGACTTTTCCGTTAAAGCATCCAAAAATGATGTCGGTTCATCAAGTATCCATAGCGGAGCTTTTTTCAACAATACCCTGGCGATCGCCAGTCTTTGCTTTTCCCCGCCCGATAAATTTCCTCCTCTTTCTAACAACGGATCGGCCAAAGAAAGATAGTCAAGCTTCACCTTTTTCAGCACATCTTCCAAATCTTCGTCAAGCACTGCATCTTTAGCAATCATTAGGTTATCGCGAACGGTACCGTAGAAAAAGTGGTTGTCCTGCAAAATAACGTTCGCATTTTTCCAAAGGCTATCGTCATCTAATTGATCGATCGGGATGCCGTTGATCCGAATCACCCCTTGAAAGTTTTTATAAATTTTTAATAAAAGGGCCAGCAAGGTCGATTTGCCCGAACCACTAGGTCCGACAATGGCTGTTTTCGATCCTGCCGGAAATGTAATTGAAACATTTTTTAAAATTTCACCAAATAAATGAAAGGTGACATTCTCCATGACAATTGATGGAGCTTGTTGACCGGGAAGCTCCTTCATTTCTTTCTCATCAGACGTTTTTACAGAAGAGTCTTGATGCGTGGCGTCTGATAGTCTTGCAGCAGCTTGACGGCTGTCCTCTAAATAACTTGGAAAAGCAGCCATCGGTGCCGCATGTTCAAAAACAGTTAATGAAATCATTACAAGCATGGCAAGAAAAATACCATCTAATTGACCGCCTGCAACGAAATAGACGCCAAGCAAAAGAATAATCCAAGAGACAATTAAAGATACAAACGTATTGACAGATTGACTGAAGAGGTTATGGATTGCTTCACGTTCCTGTTCTTTCAAATAAGCATCGGAGCGTTGGGTAAGCTTCTCTTGTTTATGCTCAAGCTGTTGATAAATTTTTAAATCGCGAAACCCATAAAAAAACTCCGTAACTTCTGTCGATAAATTCCCGCGGCTTTGCCGAACATGACGCTCTACTTTTTTTAGTCTGAAAGCAAAGTAAGCCGGAATTAGGACAGTGGTGAAAATCAAACCGATACATAACACCAAGGCAATATAAAAGGAAAAGAACGAAGTGAAAAAAATGGTCCATAAAAATATGAGAGTGGATACGATCGGCGGATAAAAAACACGCAAAAAGAAGTTTTGCAGCGTTTCCACATCGCCGACAATTCTGGAGAGGAGATCTCCGCTCCGATATTTAAGAAAAATCGCGGGCACCAATGGCTCCAGCTTTTCAAAAAAAGAAACTCGCAACCGGCTTAATATATTGAATGTGGCGCGATGAGAAAAATAACGCTCCCCGTAACGGCTGCCGGCACTGATAAACCCTAACAGTTTTATACACGCTATGAAAACAGTCAGCGTGTAAATTGGCGGTGCAAGAGCTGCTTTAGAAATCAAATAGCCGCTTGAAGCAAACAAACTCACTGTCGCGATTCCTGTTATAAATCCGAAGAGAATGGACAAAAAAAGATCTTTCTTTTCTGTTAATGTCAGCTTTGTAATAAATAGCAAATCTTTCATTTTGCCATGCCTCCCTGTTGGAGCGTTGTCATTTTCCTGTACGCTTCAACTGATTCCAGCAATTCTTTATGTGTTCCGGATGCGATGAGTTCTCCATTTTCCAAAAAAAGAATTTTATCCGCATTTATAATGGTATGAAGCCGATGAGCGACGGTAATGACGGTGGAAGATTGAGCTAATTCCTTTATGGAATCCTGCAAAATTTGTTCTGTTTGAAGATCCAGTCCAGTCGTCGGCTCATCAAACAATATAATGGATGGTTTTTTCAAAAACGCTCGTGCCAGTGCAATTCGTTGTTTTTCTCCTCCGGAAATTCCCCTTCCTCCTTCTCCAATAGGTGTATCAAAACCATTTTCAAGTGATTGGACAAGCTTTAAAATTCCTGCCTTTTCGGCTGCTTGTTCGATTTCCTCTTTCGTTGCATCGAGTTTTCCTCCCAATGCGATATTTTCCGCAATCGTTCCAGAAAAAAGATACGGATTTTGCGAAATATAGCTGATTTCATCGAACCAGCTCTTTTCGTTCAAATCAGACCGCCGAATTCCGTTCACATAAATTTCCCCTTCAGTAAGCGGAACAAGACCTGCAATCACATGTAATAAAGTCGATTTCCCAGCGCCGCTCTTTCCGACAATTGCCACTTGCTCAAACGGGCGGATTTCAGCATTTATATTTTTTAAGGCAAACCTATCTCCCTCGTAATGAAATCCCGCTCCTTCTATACGAATGGTCGGCGGTCCTTCACCTTTTGGCAAAACTGCCTTCCCCCATTTTACTGGCTTTCCGATTGCGTTTAGCTCCTCTTCAATCTTTCTTGCCGCCCCCATACTTCCCCTGCCTGCATGAAAGGCGCTTCCTAAATCTTTCAGTGCATTATAAAACTCAGGAGCTAGAATCAGCATGAAAAACGCGGTAAAAAAAGAAATGTTTTGAAAAATAATTAAGCGAATCGCCACATCAAGGGCAATCAATCCCATACTAAGCATGGAAATGAACTCCAGCATAAAAGAAGAGGTAAAAGCAATTTTCAATACTTCCATCGTCGCATCACGAAAGCCATGGCTGCTTTTTCTGATCGCTTCTTTCTGCTGTTTCGCACGGTTGAACAGCTTAAGGGTTGTCAGCCCTTGCAAGGTGTCAAGAAAATGTCCCGATAAAGCGGTCATTTTCTCCATTTGCTCCTCCGATTTCTTTTTCGTTTTGTAGCCAATGATGATCATGAATATCGGTATAAATGGCGCTGTAATCACCATGATTAATCCAGTAAATGGATGGCTAGCAAACACAACGAAAAGAATGAGAAGAGGTATGATCAACGTTTGAACTGCCTTTGGAATATAAATGCTAAAGTAGCTGTCGATTTCATCTACCGCATCCAGCAATACACTTGCTTTTTGTCCTGTTTTCCCTTGCAGCGATACTTGCAGCGGGTTGCTTGAAAATTTATTTAATAAAGATTGGCGAAGATCTTTTTTCACTTTGGACGCTATTTTAATTCCTGTTAAACCGCTGAAATAATGGGATGCAGTTCTGGCCAAAAGAACAATGAACAAACCTAAAAGCAACTGGAAAACATCAGCAAAAGACTGTTTCTGTAAAAAAATGCGATCGACTATCGCCGCAAAAAAATAAGCTTGTCCAATAATGGCAGCACCAGAGATTAAAGCAAGCACGATTAGCAACATCAATTTTGTTTTCTGCTTAAAAGCCAATTTTTTTAGCTGAACCATCCTTTCATGCCTCCAAAAAAACACGTCCATAGATAAGTTTGATGAAACTTGAAAAAACTCTTTTAACATGGCAGTCCAAACGTTTTACAGTTCGCAAATACTTTCAAACAAGTATACATGATAAAATATATTCAAGTAAAACAACGGCCTCACCATTTTTTAAAAGTCTTCTATTCCTTGTTTACAACTTTGTAATTGTTGAATAACATGCTTAGATGAAAGAAAAATTTTTATTCGTTTATTATAGAAAGATATCAAATCGTGAAACTAATTTGATTTTCTATCGTATATAACATTGAAGCTAAGTTCAAAAAAAATACGAATACTTTCATACAGGGGGAAGTCGAAATTGAAAAAATTATTAGCAGCTTTGTTTACTTTCGCGCTTATTTTTTCACCTGTTGGAAATGTTGTTTTTCAAGATCATCCAACGATAGTAGAGGCGAAGTCATACAAATCAGGGAAAAAAAGCTTCAATTTGAATAAAAATACTACAACGAACAGTTCGAATTTCCAAGATAAAAAGGCAAACACTCCAAAAAATCAATCTGCCGGCTCCAAAGGCACACTCTCATCAGGAGGATTTTTCAAAGGCCTAATGTTAGGAGGGCTTGCCGGATTATTATTTGGCGGACTGCTAGCAAACATGGGTATATTCGGTTCAATTTTAGGTTTATTCATTAATTTGCTGGCAATCGTTATTCTCATCTCGATCATTCGCAAAATTTTCGTCCTGATCAAACATAAAAAAGAAAAAGAGGCTGCAAATCCATGGAAAAGCTGATTATTCCGGAGCAAGATATTATTAACGCCATCTGCGTGTACATTTCCCGAAAAAAACAAATAAAGCCGGAAGAAGTTGTAGTGGAGCTGATGTATGACGACGATTACGGCTTTTCTGCCGAAGCGTATGTAAACGACCGAAAGCAAGTACTTATTACCGCAAACATCATCGAAGCTCTGCGTCTTTGGCTCGATGAATTTTTAAATGAAGACCCGTACGCTGGGATTGAACTTGTGTTGGATGATGAAGAAGGAATTATTGCCATCGTCAAAGGAAGATAAACGAACAATCCTTAAAAAATAATCAGCACAAATTCGGCTGACTATGGATTGCGCTGGAACATTATGAAAAATGTTTCGGCGCTTTTTCATATTTCCAATTAAAATCCACTCTGAATCTAAAAAAACTCTATTTTATTGATTTTTTAAAATGCGATGAATCTCTTTAATCTCTACCCCGTATTCAACTGAACGTGCTGACAATTCCTCAATCACACGCTGCTGACGTGCTACAAATTGTTCTAAATTCTCATAAGTTTTAGGGATTCCTGTAATTTTTCGTTCGATATTTTCCATTTTTACTTCTAATCGGGATTGTCCTTCTTTTAGTTCTTTCATCCCTACTTTTAGCTCTTTCAACTCTTCTTTTACACCTTGTTGTTCGACTGCCAAACGGTGTTGTCCTTCTTTTAGTTCTTTCAGCTCTTCCTTCATATCTTTTTGCTCAACTGCTAAACGAGACTGACCTTCCTTTAGCTCTTTCAGCTCTTCCTTCATACCTTTTTGCTCAACTGCTAAACGAGACTGACCTTCCTTTAGCTCTTTCAGCTCCTTCTTCATATCTTTTTGCTCAACTGCTAAACGAGACTGACCTTCTTTTAGCTCTTTCAGCTCCTTCTTCATATCTTTTTGCTCAACTGCTAAACGAGACTGACCTTCCTTTAGCTCTTTCAGCTCTTCCTTCATACCTTTTTGCTCAACTGCTAAACGAGACTGACCTTCTTTTAGCTCTTTCAGCTCCTCCTTCATACCTTTTTGCTCAACTGCTAAACGAGACTGACCTTCTTTTAGCTCTTTCAGCTGTTCCTTTACACCTTGTTGTTCGACTGCTAAACGGGATTGTCCTTCTTTCATTTCTTTTAGCTCTGATAATATTAATTTTAACGCTTCTTCCATCATATTAAACCTCCATCATGATTCATTTTATAATAACAAATATCTATCCTCTAAACGTTTCTACATAAAATAATAGAACAAATGTTTGGTTTTGTGAAGAAAAAGTTTCATATTAACTTCTGCTTTTATAATGATTATAATACACTTTTCTCTGACAGAAAGGTCTTAATACCACCTTTTTTCCTCGATTAATCTTTATTAGGAAATTTTCGAAAGCACCGATAAAAAAATTTCACATTTTCTCAGATCATTCATTTTTTTCCCTTTTGAATACTAAGTTTGACTTTTCCCCATTCCGATACATCAGCTCCTCCAGGTTTTGTTTGATTTTTTCTTGTAGTTTGTTCGATTCTTCAAATTGTTCGAGCAACCGTTTCGTTAGTTCGGCTATTTTTTGCTCAAAAGGAATGTCTTCTTCTTCTTCTTCTGCCTCTGTTCCGACGTACATGCTTGGTGTCAGTTTGTAGTCGTTTTGTTGTACTTCTTCAAGTTTTGCAATTTTACAGAAACCTTCAATATTTTCGCAGCTTTTTGCATGTTCATATTTAAATGCTCGATAAACTGATGCGATTTTATCAATTTCTTCTTTAGACAATGCTTTTTGCTTGCGGCTGACGGGCTTTCCCATTTTTCGGGCATCGATAAACAAAATTTTGTTTCTTCGAGCACGGTAACCGTTTTTTCCATCGCGATTTTTGCTTAAAAAGAACAAACAGCACGGTATGCCTGTTGTGAAAAACAGTTTTTCCGGCAATTGGACAACGCAATCGATGTACCCTTCATCCACCAATATTTTCCGCACTTCCTTTTCTTCCTTAACATTAGTTGTCATTGCGCCATTTGCCATCACAAACCCTGCTGATCCTGCATCATTTAAATGGTATAAGAAATGCTGCATCCACATATAGTTTGCATTGCTGTTTGTAACAGGCCCGATCAAGCGCGGATCGCTTTTCGATATTCTGTCCGCCCCCCAATCTTTTTGATTAAACGGCGGGTTGGCAATCACATAATCAGCCTTTAATTCAGGAAATTGATCGTTCAACAGCGAATCTCCCAGCCGTATTTCCGCATTGATGCCATGAAGCAATACGTTCATTTTTCCAAGACGTACTGTCGTGACGACATTTTCCTGTCCGTAAAATAAAAGAGACTTTTTATTCGGCGCATACCTCCCGCTTTGAATAAACATTCCACCGCTTCCACACGCTGGATCAAACACGATACCTCTTTTTGGTTCAAGCATCTCCACCAGCAATTCCACAATACAGGATGGGGTAAAAAACTCGCCGCCTCTGTTCCCTTCTGACGAAGCAAATGAACTAATAAAATACTCATAAGTACGACCGAGTATATCTATGCTGTCTTCCGAGCTGCCACTAAACACATCACGTGAAAAAATTTCAATTAATCCAGCAACATTTTCTACCGGTAAGTTCAAGCCTTGATAAATTTGCGGCAGCACCCCTGTCAATTCTGGGTTTTCTTCCTCGATTCGCTTCATCGCATTATCGAGAATTTCTTTAATATTCGGCTGTTTAGCATTTTTCATTATATAGTGCCAGCTTGCTTCCTTCGGGACGACAAACACATTTTTATCTCTATATTGATGAGAATCTGAAACGAAACCTTGCTGCATTTCTTCATTTTCCGCAAAAATTTGCTCCAACTCATTGCAGCTCTGTTCATATTTATTCGAAAGATAGCGCAAAAAAATAAGCGGCAGTACATAATGTTTATAGTCAGCTGGAGCCACGCTTCCGCGCATTTTATTAGCTGCTTCAAATAATTCTTTTTGGAAATCAATCTCTGCTTTAACCGCCATGGTTTTCCCCCTCTAAATCTTGCTGTCGATTCATTGTATTTTAAAAATATTTTAGCATAATCTGTCTTCCTCTTTTTCAAAACAAAAGAGCGGCCCATGCTTTGGCCGCAATAAGAAACAAAATAAATTTTCGAATTTTCACAATATGAACTGTCGATTGATATCCTCTTCCTGCAAACTTTTGGGCATTTATGTTCTTCATCAATTCTGAATTTGGTTGAAAAAATAATACCCTTTCTACATATGCTGCTTTAATCAAGAAAAACGTGCCAGTGCTTTTTGCTGAAGGGATAAAAAAATTTAATTTACAAAATCTTTAAACTTTCACTGCATCCATACAGCAGCTTTCTTTTCCAATCTTCTCGATCATTTACGTGCTCACCATTTTATAACTAGATCGTAACCCGGGCTGAATTCAAATAAAGGAAGATGCTTTACAGTCTTACAATTTTTTGCATTTTCACATTTTTTTAAAACGTACCGTCCCTATCATCATAACAGTTTCAGAAATGATCAAATGCTAAAATAAATCCCAAACGATAAAACTTAAAAAACTAGGTTACCTGTCATGTTTCCCTTTAAAAAAATGAAGGAAAGTAAAATCTCCTTTATTATTTTACCTTCCCCATACATTAGGATGTAACAAATTGACTCTTGAAGAACCGTCACGGTTCAGCTTTTTATACTTGTTTGTTGTCTCCAATAATTTACGTAAAGCAAACTCAAACTCTTCGTGCGATAATTGCTTAGTAGCCAATAAATAGTAAAGAACGGCAAATGCAATGGGTATCGTATCAACTTGAATATTTACATCAACATTTACATCTGAATTACCGCTCGAATCAATGGAAGATTTATTTGATTGAGGGCTTTGAGTAGAAGCATTCCGTAACCAAGAGAACTCTCCTTTATCTAAATGTTCCATAACATTCTCACCCTATATTATAGGTGGGACAAAAAAGACATCTCACCCACATTTAATTATGCTCAATTAATCTCTTTGCTCTTGGTTTTGATCTTGATCAGATTCTGCTTTCGACCGAACTTTTGCATCTGAATCGGAATCAACATGAATATCAATTTCCACTTTTGAGTTGCCGCTATTATTTACTTTTGCAATATTTGTGTTACGATCAATATTTTTTAATTTATTCTCTAATTCGTTGTCCGTATCCACATCAACGTCACTTTTAAAATCTACATCAGCTTTTGCCTTTGCGTTCGCACGTTTTTCTGAATCGGAGCGTCTATTCTCTTCTTTGTCTGGATACCATACACTCATTCGTTTCACCACCTTTCTTGCTTTTGTCAATATAGTATTCATAATGAAATAATTTACTGGTCAAATATTCTAGTGAAAACATGGATTTTTTTCAAAAAGATGCGGCGGGAAAGTTAGAAAGGTCGAAATAAACGAATCACTCATGCAGAACGGCACGAATGGAATTTTTGGAGGCAAGGTGCTGGGCGATACGGAAAAGATTTCACAACATCATAAATGAGCATTCAAAAGCTGAAGTTCAAAATTCTGAAGTCCATAAAATCAGCTGAGGCAACGATTCTTTCATTGCCTAAATATTTGTTTTATATTCATTCTCAGATTTATTTGAATCATCTCGAAGGTTTATATTCTATAAACTACGGTATAACAACAGACGGCAGCATCCGGAATGCTTATGTTCTATAAAATGGGGCTGTATTCCCCATTTTATAGTTTGAATTTATGAACTAATTCTTGCATTCCTTCTGCCATTGTTGCAAGCATTTTTGCTGAAGAAGTTATTTCCTCCATCGAAGCTAATTGTTCCTCTGTAGACGCTGCTACTTGTTCGGATGTTGCTGCGTTTTCTTTTGCTATTGTTGTAAGTTCATCCGCTGTAGATGTTATTTCTTCTACTTCCGCTGAGACTTGTTGAGCAATTGAAGAAATATCCTCAATTTGCGGTGCAATATCCTTCATATTTTGGACGATTTGAGCAAATTTTTCAGATGTTTCCTTCGTGATCTCAAGACCATTTTCGACGTTATGTGTTACTTCTGTCATAGCTTTAACAGAGTTTTCTGTATCGCTTTGGATTTTTAAGATTAAATCTGCTATTTGCTTTGCTGATGCCTGAGATTGTTCAGCTAGTTTCCGCACTTCATCGGCTACGACCGCAAAACCATTTCCATGCTCTCCCGCTCTTGCTGCTTCAATTGCCGCATTTAAAGAGAGAAGATTCGTTTGATCGGCAATTCCACTAATTACATCAAGAATTTTACTAATTTCTTTTGAACGTTCATATAAAGACTTAACCATGCTATCAGTCTCTTTAACCAATTTATAGATTGAATTCATTTGGTCAACTGTACGTACAACGGAACCTTCACCATCTTCAGCTTGCTCAGTAGTTTGTTTTGCAAGCTCTGCAACCTGATTAGAACTATCTGCAACACGGATAACCCCTTGTGCAATTTCTTCTAAAGAAGCAGCATTTCGTTCTATTCCATTCGTCTGTGTTTCAGCTCCGCTTGCTACTTGTTGAATGACAGAAGCAACTTGTTCCGTTGCAACTGTTGTCTGATCGGCACTTGCTGTTAATTCTTCAGAAGATGCAGCTACTTGTTCTGCAGTGTTTCTTACTTCCCCAACAACATTTCTCAAGTTTAAAATCATTTCATTCATTGATTGAACTAATTGACCAATCTCATCTTTTGATTTTGTTTCAAGCAGCTTTGCAGACAAATCTCCTTCTGCCACCATTTTCATACGATCTACTACTTGGAAAATTGGTTTTACAATCCGATTCGAAAGAACAATCGCAATCGTCAAGCTGACAAGAACAGAAATAATAATAACAGTTAGCACAAATGTATTTCCTGTTCCTGTTCCATCTGCAGTTAAATGTCCAAGTTGATTTAAACCAAAAATTGCTGCGGTAGTAAATAATAAAATAACAACGACAAATCCACTAATAATCTTTAATCGCAGACTTTTCATTATTGTCCTCCTTACACCGTTTTATTTTAGTAATTTTTACCAATTTCAAACAAAACTGAATCAATTGGATAATTTTGTGATTTAACAAAAAATTTTTTTATAGTTTTGGGGAATAGTAGGTGTAGGGTTGGAGTTGCTCTTCGTTGATGTCGATTACTTCTTTTAATGCATGAAATATTTCCTACATCTACTTCCTTAACTATTACTACCACTAATTTGTTTGATCAGTAGATGAAATTCCGGGAAGACGTTGAAGTAAATCAATTTCAGGAATATTCCCTGGGAAATTCATACTCCCTTTTGACACAGAGGGTTTAGAACGACTGAGATGTTTTTGCAATGGGCCATTAGAATGAACTTTGCCAAATATGTATTTTTATTTTACTCCATCACCAAGCCTCCTTTCCTATGTCAAAATAAAAAAACTGCCCTTAAAAATTCTAAAGAGGGCAGTTGAATAGACAATACATCCGCTAATAACCTTCTTAAAAAGAATCAAAACCATTCTTTATAGGAAGGGCAGCTGGCTGGCATGTCTATCAAAATAGATTTAGCCCCTTTAGCTTTGCGTCCTACCCTTTCGAGTAGTTTGCCGAAACAAAATTATATTTTTGTAGAAATTTGTAGGAATTTATCAAATAATATCTCTTACTTAATTGTATAACAAATTTTATAGTGAAAATGGTATAGTTAAAATGAACTATTTTTAAAATCGATAGGTAAAAAGTTTTAATTGAATACATGACAATCGACCTGTTAATCACAAGAAATTTAGGATCAATTGATTAGTAACAAGCCAACGTGTAATAGTCAGCTTCTTGATTTCTTTATTGGTGAAGACAAAAGACCTATGGAAGGCAGTAAATTTTTCAATTTATTCTCTACATGACAGAAGCTATGACACAAAGCCAACCACTTTTAATAAAAAACAATACAAAAAGCGGACGAAGAAAACTTGTTCTTTTTCTTCCGTCCGCTTTATTTTTGTGGCTTATCGGGTAAAGCTTTTCCAGAATATTGATGATTTACATACAGACGGGGAATGACCTCTGATTATGGACTTATTTTTGTACCACTTAAAATAGAAAAATATACTCTGTTTAAGAAAAGAAAGGCAGAGAAAAATGGAACATAAATTTTTGCCTTAACCTTAAGCTTGGTACAGTTATGAATTTTAATCTATACAGGGCATATCCCAATAGAATAAGATGTCTTTCTACATCAGGAATAGTTAAAATAGTTGGACATTTTTTTAATGAAAAGCATGTAGCTGCTCTTTGAAAAGAAATAAGAAGGGCTCTTCGATGCTTTAACTTATTTCCAATGGTGACGAAATGGCTGGTACAGATAAAGCCCTCAACAATTCCTAGGAAGCCGCTCGTAAAACTGCGGAGAATTATTTTAAAAAAGTTGATTTTAGCTGAAAAAAATGAACTATTACCCAAGTCAACTTTCCGGAGGACAACAACAGCGCGTGGCAATTGCACAAGAGCTTGCTATGGAACCAAAAGCGATGTTATATGATGAATCGACATCTGCCTTTGATCCCGAATTACATCTTGCAATCTGCGGATAAAAAAAGCCGCCTTAAAGTCATTCTAAAATGACCGTTTAAGACAGCTCGTCGAAAAAATTTTCGTTTACCAATAGTACGGATAACCGCCATAAAATCCTCCGTAATACGGCGGATAAAACGGATATGGCCGCGGTCCTACCAGTGCACTACCTAAAAAGCCGCCGAGCAAGCCGCCAAAAAACGGCGCACCGAAGAAAAAGGGGTTCCGCCCTCCGAAGAAAAAGGGTCTCCTTCCGAAAAATTGACGTTCCGGGTACATTTTCCATACCTCCCGTTGTAACAATTTACATCTCAATATTTTTTATGCATTCGCCACGGCTTTGGTATGGGCATATGTTGGATATCCGGCAAACGTCAAGATTTATTTTAAATAGATGGAAGAAAGAATCCCTCCGCTCTCAGCATTCTAAAGAAGCCTCTATGAAGATACGTCATGATTTTTGGGTTCCGCAAAATGCCCGTTTCCGGGAGAAAAATGCTTTTGGATAATAGACAGGCGTTATTCCCAGTCTGGAAGCGAACAACGGATATGAAAAGCACCGTGCGGTTTTCCCGCTCCGCTAATGAATCAAAAACGTTGGGACAGCGACAAAACACACCAGCATTCCCTCTCCATAAGCGAATTAGGGAAAAATCTTGGGGCATCTCGTCTTCCCTGTCAGCTAAATTTTTTTTACGATAAAATCGCCCGAAACGAACTTCCCATCCATAGCAAAACACCCTTGAGGAAAGGCGATTGCTGCCTTAAGCCCTTTTTATTGCCTGGCTTCGAATAAATAAGGTAAGATAAATCTAACATCGGTATGAACGAACAGTAATCAAAGGAGGGGCCAACGGATGGAAATCGGCATTTACACATTTGGAGAACGGACGGTTGATCCGGAAACCGGTCAATTGATCAGCCCGGGGGAACGGCTGCAAAACTTGATGGAGGAAATTGAACTGGCCGATCAAGTCGGACTGGATGTGTTCGGCATTGGTGAACATCATCGTCCCGACTACACCGTATCGGCTCCAGCGGTAGTGCTTGCCGCTGCCGGGACCCGCACCAAACGCATTCGGTTGACCAGTGCAGTAAACGTCTTAAGCTCTGACGATCCGGTGAGGGTGTTTCAACAATTTGCCACCTTGGACCTGCTCACTCAAGGCCGCGCTGAAATCATGGTCGGCCGCGGTTCGTTTATCGAATCCTTTCCCCTTTTTGGCTACGACCTGAAAGATTATGACGAGCTTTTTGAAGAAAAGCTTGATCTGCTGCTCAAACTGCGGGAATCCGAACGGGTCACATGGGCGGGAAAGCATCGTCCGTCGCTGGACAATCTAGGGATCTATCCGCGGCCCCTGCAAAATCCGCTTCCGGTTTGGATAGCCGTTGGAGGAACCCCGGAGTCGGCCGTCCGTGCAGGCATGCTCGGTCTTCCGATGGCACTGGGCATCATCGGTGGTCTGCCCGAACGGTTCGCGCCCTTTGCTCAATTACACCGGGAGGCAGCGCAAAAGGCGGGGCACGAAACGCCACACCTCAGTATCAATTCACATGGTTTTATCGCCGATTCGTCGCAGGAAGCAGCTGACATTGCATTTCCAGCGTTTAAAACGATGATGGATCGGCTGGGACGGGAACGCGGTTGGCCGCCATTGACCCGGGAGCAGTTCGAGTTCTCTCTTTCCTTACGGGGCGCCAATTTTGTCGGCAGCCCTGAGCAAGTGATCGAAAAAATCTTGTTCCAGCATGAAATTTTCGGCCACGATCGCTTCCTTCTGCAATTGACCGTCGGCACGCTGCCGCACAAAAAAGTGTTGCGTGCCATCGAACTGCTGGGTACTAAAGTGGCACCGGCCGTCAAGCGGGAAATTGCCCGCACAAATCGGAAACCGTAACCGATATCCGCTAAAAGAAGCTAGCAGCAAGAAAAGGTTTCGGCTGGGCAACAACGGGTGCTGAATCAATTTAATCGGTGGACCATTTCATACTTGTTTCCGCAAGGATCCTGAAAATAAACCGCATAATAAGTCGGGCTGATCGGGAACTGCCAGGGGCCGCTGTCGATGGTGCCCCCATATCGAACTACAAGCTCTGCAATCCGGTCCACCTCCTCCCGGTCATGCGCCCAAAACCCGATCAAATTCTCGTTTGGCTTATGATTGGAATCTTCCGTGATAGCGAAATAAGGAACGCTCGGAAGCTCTCCCTCCGCTGCAAACACTTTCCATTTTTCCGAATGGAAAGTGCGGGTAAAACCCAATGCAGGAAGAAGATTCTCATAAAACGTGCGCACTTTCTCCCATGAATTTACTCTTAAATCGATATGACTGTATCTATTCATTGCGCCCCTCCAAATAATTTTTAATTTGCTCCAGCTTGTCTGCCCAGAAGCGTCTCATCAATTTGATATTAGGTCAATAAAGTAGACACAAAAATTTATAGATTTTTTTTCGCAGCTACCGCGCTATCGCTTGGTGGCCTTTTAAAAATAATTACGACGTTGTCCTAATTATTTTTAAAGGTAAATTTTCGGGTCTAACTATTCTATTAATATGCTCATTAAGCTCCCTTTTTGTCGTACATACGTTCGTATTCAGATGGTGAAAAATACTCTGTTGCGGAGTGAATACGTTTATTATTGTAAAATATTTCTATATACTCAAATATGCTCTTTTTGCTTCTTCCCTTGTTTTATAACGAGTCTGATAGATTAGTTCTTTTTTTATTATCCCATGAAATGATTCAATACAAGCGTTGTCATAACAATTTCCTTTGCGGCTCATGCTACATTTCATTCCGTATTCCATTAGCTTAGCTTGATAGTCATTTGAAGCATATTGACTCCCTCGATCAGAATGATGGAGGATAGAACCCTGTGGTTGTTGACGCTGATAGGCTTGCTTTAAAGCACTTAACACTAGCTCCTTTTTCATGGAACAGTCTATATGCCAGCCGACTATTTTCCTTGAATACAAATCCATCATACTAGCTAGATAAAGCCAACCTTCATCCGTTGGAATGTATGTGATATCAGCTACCCATACTTCATTTGGTTTCGTAACAGTAAAATGTTGGTTTAAGACATTTTCGTGGACCGGATGGTTATGTTTTGAGTTAGTGGTAGCCTTATGCTTTTTCACGGTACGAGACTTCATTCCCTCTTTGTTCATTATGCGGGAAACCGTCTTCTGTGAAATCTTAATGCCTTCATGATTAAGCTTTTTGGCAACCTTTGGACTCCCATACAGTTGGCGAGATTCGATATACACACGACGCACTTCCTGCGTCAATTCTTCTCGACGCTCTTGTCTAGCACTTTTGGGACGATCACGCCATTTATAATAACCGCTTCGAGAAACTTTCAATACTTCGCACATCTTCTCCAATCGGTAATCGAAGCGATGCTCATGGATAAATGAATATTTTACCGATGATCTTTCGCGAAGAAGTGCATCGCCTTTTTTAAGATGGAGTTTTCCTCCTCCAGATCCCGAATACGTTTCTTCAGTTCACGAACTTCGTGGTCTTCGGATCGAAACGTTTGGGTTTCTGTTATTTCAGGTTCTTGCTTATATTTTTTCATCCAGCCGTGAAGAGTATTTTCGTTAATTTTGAGCTCACGAGCCACTTGTGCAACGGATTTCGCTTCCTCCAAAATATAACGAACAGTTTGACGCTTAAAGTCTTCCTCGTACCGCCTTTGTTTTTTTGTCATGTAGACACCTCATTTTTCAGTCTATTATTACTATAATAATCTGTGTCTACTTTTTAGTCTAACATCAAAAAGCTTTTCGAAACGTTGTGATGGGCAATAAGCTAGCTGATATTGAAACAAATCCAGGAACCTCCTCAAGACACCTCTGACTGAGACTGAAAATCGAAGGTGGAAACGAACTCGTAAAAGCCGTTCATGGATCTTACGAAGCCTGCGGAAAAGCGAAGATGGGACAAAATAGTTTCCCAGAATTAAACTTGATGTTCGCGATCATCGTAACTGAAGGCGGGTGTGATGTCTTTTTTGAACTATTTACGCTGTGATCATGAATGAAATAACTTCTAAATTAAGCTTGCCAAAAGAAAACCCTTTTGCAGCATGTGCAATATTTCGCACATAATACAAAAGGGTATAAATTGTTAGAATATGTCATGATGAAGAAGCATTATGAAAATGGATATTGACGAGGTTGTTTTTGAACTGAAACCCATTTAACAGTTGTAAATTCATCAATAGCCCATTCGCCGCAGTAACGTCCTAAACCCGAATATTTTTCTCCGCCAAACGGAACATTCGGTTCTACATTGATCGATTGATCGTTTACGTGAATCATACCTGTTTTAATTTTTCTTGCTACATGAATGCCTCGTTCCAATGAGCCAGAGAATACAGCCCCACTTAATCCAAACGGTGTTCCATTTGCCACTTCAATAGCTTCTTCTTCACTATCAACAGGAATGATGACCGCTATTGGGGCAAACACTTCATTTTGCGCAGCTGCCATGTCATTTGTCACATCGCCTAAAATATATGGATAAATTAAGTTTCCTTCCACTTTTCCTTCGTGAATTAATGTTGCACCTTCTTTAAGTGTTTGTTCTACTAACTGAATTGCTCGATCCACTTGTTTTTTATTAATAATAGGGCCAATAACTGTGCCATCTTCGGACGGATCCCCAACTTTTATGGCCTTAGTGGCTTCTTTGAATTTTTCAACAAATGGTTCATAAAGTTTTCGATCAATGATAATCCGGTTAATGGCAATACATATTTGACCTGAATGCATATATTTGCCAAATGCCGCTGCAGATACCGCTTGGTCGACATCGGCATCGTCAAGTACGATAAAGGCGTTATTTCCGCCTAATTCAAGCGCAGGTTTTTTCAGATTTTTCACAGCTAAAGCCCCAACATGCTGCCCTGCTTTTGTTGATCCTGTGAAGGAAATCACTTCAGGAATTGGATGCTCGACAAAGTAATCACCGATTTCTTCAAGATCAGCCACTGTTACATTTAACACACCTTGCGGAAGCCCGGCTTCTTCAAAAATTTTCGCGACAATGAGTCCACCGGAAATCGGTGTTTGAAAATCCGGCTTCAGCACAACACCATTTCCTGTTGCAATAGCCGGAGCGACGACACGGATGGTTAAATAGAATGGCCAGTTCCAAGGCGTGATCGCTCCTACGACTCCAACTGGCTCACGATAAACGCGGTTTTCTTTTCCAGGAATGAGAGATTCACGAATCGAACCTTCCATTTGTAACGGATATTTTGCCGCTTCTTTTACATCGGCAATGGCACAATCGACCTCAACATTTGCTTTTAATTTTGTACTTCCAGATTCTTTCACAAGAATTTCCACAATCTCTTCTCTTTTTTCCTCGATGAGCTGCGCAACTTTTTCTAAAACACGAATACGTTCATACGCGGAAGTTTGTCCCCAACTCTTTTGCGCTTTTTGTGCTGTTTCGTACGCTTCATTGATATCCGCCTTGCTTGCATAGTTAAAAGTGACAAGTACTTCGTTATTGTATGGGTTTGTCACAACACATTCTCTATTGCTGGAGCCATATTTCCACACACCACCAATAGGCATTTTCTTCCACACAGAAAATTTTTCAACTGCTTTTACTTCAGACATAAACTATTCCTCCTTTTTAAATATTTCGAATATTACAAACAAAAAAGTTCAGCATTATGAAACTTTTAATACCGGTTTAATCGTTATTCCTTTTTCAGAATCTTCACTAGCTTGATTAATTTCTTCCAACGTATAAAATTTAATCAATTTATCAAAAGGAAACTTCCCTTTCTTATATAGGTCGATAAGTTTTGGAATAAAAAGCTGCGGAACGCCTGAACCTAATAATACTCCCGTAAGCGAACGTTCAAATAAAATCGTATTCACATCTAAGCTTACCTCTGTTCCAACTGGAGGAGCTCCGATGACTGCTGCTTTTCCTAATGTGGCCAAACAATCTACCGCTTGACGCAGCACAGCAGGAATGCTCGTTGTTTCGACAGAATAGTTAACGCCTTCTCCACCTGTAATGGCTTTAATTTCTTCCACCACATTAGAAACGTTTTTAGGATTGATCGTATGAGTGGCACCTAATTCTTTCGCCAACTGTAACCGATTATCTTGAAGATCAACCGCAATAATGGTTGTACAATTCGCCACTTTTGCAGCCATAAGTGCACTCAAACCAACAGAGCCACAACCGAAAATAACAATGCTTGAACCTTCTTCTGGTTTCAATTTATTTAAAACCGCTCCACTTCCCGTTTGAATACCGCATCCTAATGGTCCTAAAATTTCAAGCGGTACATCTTTGGGAACTTTTACAACATTTCTTTCTGAAGCAACCGCATATTGCGAAAAGCTGGATTGTCCAAAAAAGTTGGCGATATCTTGATGGTCTTTATGCAAGCGGCATGTTCCGTCTTTCATTTTTCCTGAAAAGTTTAATTCAAAAAACTTTTGACAAGCATAAGGATTGCCTGATAAACATTGCGCACATTCTCCACATGAGCTAAACGATAAAACAACATGGTCACCAGGTTGGACACTTGTTACACCATTTCCGACTTTCTCAACAACTCCAGCCCCTTCATGTCCTAATACGGCCGGGAGTGGAACAGGATAGTATTGATCGCGGACGATTAAATCCGTATGACAAATCCCCACAGCTTTAATACGGACTAAAACTTCGCCATCTTTCGGCTCATCAATCGTGATCGTGTCAATTTTGAAAGGCTCTCCTTTTCCATAAGTAACAGCAGCTTTTGTTAACACCGGCAGTCCCTCCTAATAAAATATTTTGTAAACGCTTTCTTTAAATTTAATATAAATTCGAGATATTTGTTTTAAAAATTTTATTATTTTATCTTTAAATTTTTGTTTTTCATTCATTTTCTTTTAGTTCTAAAAATCGTTCCATTAATTCTTTAAATCCCTTAATTGAAATTTCGTTTTTGTAAATAAAATCACGCGTGATATTAGTATTCCATGGTCACATCTAAGTTAAATTCATATAATTTAAATTTAATACCGAACAATCCGCTCAATCATCATGATAATAATTTGTAAAACAAAAAGGCACCTCAAGTTTTCACTATCCTTTGAGATGCCTTAACCAAATGCTATTGTTATTATAATGGATAATATTGTAAAACAAATCCATTACACAAATACACCTTATTTAAACTCCAATCTTTGATTGTTGACAGTTTACTTTGTTAATCACATAAGAAGTTAATCGCTTCAACATTGAAAGCGGTAAAAGTTCACTCACTGAATGAGCTCTTACATAAATGTTTTATTTAGATTTTAACACTTTCTTTAACAACTCAATCGCATGTTCATCGGTCGGATCGTTTGTACCAAGCTCGCCGCGAAAGGCTTTGTTAAGAATAGATTGCTTTAATAAATCAAACTTTTCTTCAACTTCTAAAACCATGTCTTTCTCAGTCTCTAATTTACTTAATAAATTGTCTACCTTCTCAGCGATGCGTTTTTGTTCGTTTAACGGTGGCAAAGCGAAAGGAAAGTCTTTAATTATTGTTTGTGATATATTCGGCTGTGCTCCACCTTTGCCAAGTGCTATTAAATCGCTTCTTCTTGCTAAAAAATAATAAAACATATATTTTGAATTTAAAAAGTCATGTGGCTGACCAACTGCACAAGCTTGATTTGTAGCGGCATCTATACCAAGTATGCCAAGCTTCCCAATTGTTGCTCCATACATTGCAATAACTATAGAACCTTTCGGAAATATCTTTGCACTAGAGTTTTGGAGTCCCTCTTCTGTAATAGTCTCTTCAGAAGTGTTAACTATTCCATCATTCAATTCACCAGTTTTAATCCAAGGAATATCTCCACCATAGTATTCTACTTTTTTTCTGGAAGGTGTACCTCCTGAGCCCCATTTTGCCACATGACTTGAGCGAACCCACACCCAATTTTCTGGTACTTCATAAGGTTGCTCTTCTTTTGGAATAAGATCTTTTTCTTTTATGTCATTTGATGTTTCTAGCATACTCTTCTCGTTAGGATCGTTTGTACCTAATTGTCCCTTAAACGCCTTATCTAAAATCGCTGCCCATTGAAGCTCAAAAGATTCTTTTACTTCTTCAATCAACCGCTTTGCTTCATCAAGCTTAGCAAAAAGCCGCTCAATCTTCTCAGCAATGCGTTTTTGTTCGTTTAAAGGTGGCAAAGCGAAAGGAAAGTCTTTGATTATCGTTTGAGATATATTCGGTTGAGCTCCACCTTTGCCAAGTACTATTAAATCGCTTCTTCTTGCTAAAAAATAATAAAGCATATATTTTGAATTTAAAAAGTCATATGGTTGGCCAACTGCACAAGCTTGATTTGTAGCTGCATCTATACCAAGTATGCCAAGCTTCCCAATTGTTGCTCCATACATTGCAATTACTATAGAACCTTTTGGAAATATCTTTGCACTAGAGTTTTGGAGTCCCTCTTCTGTAATAGTCTCTTCAGAAGCGTTAACTATTCCATCATTCAATTCACCAGTTTTAATCCAAGGAATATCTCCACCATAATATTCTAATCTCTTTCTTGAAGGCGTACCTCCCGAGCCCCATTTTGCCACATGACCTGAACGAACCCAAACCCAATTCTCCGGCACTTTATAAGGCTGTTCTTCTTCCGGCACTAATGCTTCTTCTAGTAGTTCTTCCATCGATTTTTGTTTCTTTTTGCTCATTTTTCAAGCACCTCAGATGTTTCTGCGACTTTTAGCATTTCTTTAGAATCTGTTTGGTAGGTGTTCGGTTGTTCGACAGCTTTTAACTCGGCAATGACTTCGTTTAGTAACGAAATCGCTAGTTCTAATTTTTCCACCGCTTCTTCTGCAGATTCGATTGGGTCTGGCAGGTTTTCGTAGACGGACAAGGATTCATCAGCAATTAGACCAATATCCAAGCTGTCGCCTTTTTTCGCAATTTCTTCACGTGTGAACACATTCCAGCGCTCGTCTTTGACTTGGCTGCGATCTTCTGCCGTGTAAGCCTTGATAAATCCTTCAAAATGTTCTTTCGTTAGCGGATTCCGTTTGCCGAAGGAAGGCATGTTTGTTCGTAAATCGTACACCCATACTTCTTTTGTGTTGCCGACATCTGATGTCCCGCGGGTGAAGAATAAAACGTTCGTTTTCACTCCTTGGGCATAGAAAATGCCAGTTGGCAAGCGTAAAATCGTGTGCAAGTTGCATTTGTCCATTAAATCGCGGCGAATGTCGGCTCCTACCCCGCCTTCAAACAAGACGTTATCTGGAAGGACAACCGCTGCACGAGCTTTGCCGTTTGCCTTGAGAGCGCGGTAAATATGCTGCAAGAAATTCAACTGTTTGTTCGATGTTGTAAAGGTGAAGTCAGTTCGTGTTGCCCGCTCGCCGCCTTTTTTTGTTCCAAAAGGCGGATTCGTTAAAATCACATCAAAATTTTTCAAACTTTCTCCTAGTGATGATAAGGTGTCACCTAACAAGATTTCGCCATGAATATCATGAAGTAACGCATTCATCGTTGCTAAGCGATGCGTATCTCTGACAAGTTCCACTCCTGAGAAAGCTTTATACTTTTGAAACTCTATTTCTTCTTGTGACAAATCAAAATAATCATCTGTTTGCTCACGAACATGACGGTCTGCTGCAATCATAAAGCCGAAGGTTCCAGCAGCAGGGTCGTGACAACGTTCTCCCGGCTGTGGATTCACAAGTTCGACAATAACATCAATAAGGACGCGAGGCGTAAAATATTGCCCCGCTCCCGATTTCACTTCGCTCGCGTTTTTTTCTAACAGCCCTTCGTATAAATCCCCTAACCCTTCTTGCTTCGCATTGTACCAATCTAAGTTATTGGTCGATTGAATAATTTTTTCCAAATTCTTTGGTTCTCTTATATTCGATGTCGCATCTGTATAAATTTGTTTTAATAATTCATTTTCCTCTTTTCCTAAATCAAGCAACAACTGTTGATAATGCTCTTTAAGTTCGATCCCGTCTTTTTCTACTAACGAATCCCAACGATATTTTTCAGGAATCATATATTCTTGACCGGTTTCTTTCATCATTTTTAAGAACAGCAAATACGTTAGCTCTGTGACGTATTGGTGATACGTAATCCCGTCATCACGAAGAACGTTACATAAATTCCATAGTTTTTGGACGATTTCTCTGTTGTTCATCTACGCTTGCTCCTTCTTTTGGTGATAGTTGTACAAATTATAATTAATTTCGCGAACAATTTGTGCTAATTGTCCATCGAAAATTTGATTTAATTGTTTATAGCCTCCACGGCTCTTAAAAGGTTCATATTCAAAAGCCTTTTCAGGGTCCGGATGAAGAACAGATTCTTGCAGTAATTGCTTTTCAATACGTTCCAGCCATTTTTTTTGAACAGGCGGCCATGCTTTCATTTGGTAAATTTTCTTCATGGCGTGTTTAATTCGTTCTTCATGACTAATAAGCGGATCGCCTAAAGCCTGCTGGCGGATGAAGGCGATGATGTCCGCTGCGATGTCTTCATTTTTCGCCTCTCGCCAAGCTGCTTGTAATTTTTTCTCGGAAAAACCTTTCTGGTCCAATTCAAGCAACAATTTTTTTAACTCTTCTCTCGTTAATTCAGTTGGACGTTGACATACAATCATTAGCGCAGGGATTTTGTTCATATTGTTTCGGATAAACTCTCCAAATGATTGTAAATAATCATCCGGTTTTTCCGCATTTCCATATCCGCGTTTAACTCCAATAAGTTCATCTTCATGCGTGGAAATATATTGTTTATTTTCCCGATAGCGATTTTCATCCATATAACGGAACATCGATTTATACTCTTTTAACTGTCCAGTTAATTCAGCAGGATTCAAGTTTTTTACCCAATCTATAAATTCATCAACTGTTTTTCCACCAGATAATACTTTAAAGTCTTGGTGCTGCTTATCTGACCATTGGCGTTTTTTTCGTTGGATTTTGGCTATAATTTGTTCTTGTTGATGCTGAAGGTGTTCTTCTTTTTCTAAACCTTCTAATTCTTCTACTAATTGAGTCAGTGAAATATTTGGTCGAGTGACAACAGGCTTCATGCTTGTATATGGTTTTAAAGACTCATAGATTCCAACCGCATCGAAAATATTAAAGTGATCTTTTCGGATTTCTTCACATCTTCTCGTTGCTCGGCCTAGCATTTGCTCATAAAGAATCCGAGAGCGAACGCGGCGCAAGAAGACGAGATTTGTAATTGCTGGAACATCGACACCTGTCGTTAGCAAATCCACCGTCACAACAATAGTTGGATATTTTTCATTTTTAAAGCGTCGAATCGCACCTGATGGATCTTTAATAGAGCCTGTAATTTTCATAATCGCATTGTCTTCGACTTCACCGTATACTTTTTCAAATTCTTCTTTTAAAAGACGTACGACTAAGTCTGCGTGATCATCTGTCGCTGCAAATATCAATGTTTTGCCTTCATCGTCAGGAGAAATATAATTCGTCAACTCTCGTATAATAACACGATTAAAGCTTTCTGTGATAACTTTTGTATTAAAATGTGCAACCTCAATATTCACTTCATCTTCAAGGTATTCTTGTGAAATTGTGCCGGAAACCGTATCATATACGTCGACCTTTTCACCTTTGGCCCAAGTGATTCCTTCCTTTTTTAATACCGTTTCAAATTGATACGGTGGTTCATGGTCGACTAAATATCCATCGACGACTGCTTCTCGATAAGAATAAGTGAAAACCGGCGGTCCAAAAATTTCTGTAGTATGCAGCGCAGGAGTTGCTGTTAAACCGATGCGAACGGCATCAAAGTAATCAAGTACTTTTCGATATTTGCTTACATAATCATTGTGATCTCTTATTTCAATTTCTATGTCATTCATCTCTTTATCTAGTGTATAGCCTCGATGGGCTTCATCGACAATAATGCAATCATATTGATCAATCGATGGAATGTCTTCTGTTTTCTCGTTGTAGAAAATGCGTTTTAACATTCCTTGTACGGTAGCGATATGTACTTTTGTTTCATCATCTGGTTTTTGATCGTATAACGATTGTAAGCTATAAATTTCAGTGAACGTATGGAAATTTTCCAGCTTACTTTCTTTAAAAGCGCTTTCCGCTTGTTCTCCAAGAGCTTTTCGGTCGACAAGGAATAATATACGATTAAAACGCTTTGCTTTGATCAATCGATAAATGAGACCAATCGCCATTCTTGTTTTCCCTGTTCCGGTTGCCATGGCGATTAAAATGCTGCGTTTTTTCTCTTCCAATGCTTTTTCGACCGCTTGAATAGCTTTGACTTGATAGTCTCGTAATTTAAGATAATCAAATTTTTCATCACGCAAAAATTGCTCCGAACGTTCCGTATCTTTTTCTAATAGATTTTTCAGTCCTTGAGGAGTGTACCATCCTTGAAGTGGGCGCGGGTGATTCGTTGATTTCCGCGCATCTAAAAACCAAATGCCTGACTTTTGTTCTAGCTGTTTTAAAAAGGGGCGGCCATTGGTTGCGAACAAAAATGGAACATAGTGATCTCCCCATGGTTCATGGATCACTTCATGACCATGCCGAACAATAAGTTTTGCATATTCTTTTGCTTGCTCAATGTCAGATGGGATATCTTTACTAGCACGTTTCGCTTCAATGATCCCTACTAGCTCGGGGCCAATAAATAAAGCATAATCAGCGTAACCATGTTTTAAAGGCCACTCCGCAATCGCCATGTTTTTTCCTTTTTCCGGACGAACTCCTTTTGAGAAACGCAGCTTTTCTGAATCAGCCTCCCAGCCAGCATCACGTAATTGCTGATCAATAAGAATACGGGTTTCTGCTTCCGTCAATTCAAAGTTGGCGACTGCCCGTTGTGAGTACTCACGTCGTTTTTGTTTCTCTTCATTGCTAATATATAGCTGTTCCTTTCGGATCTTCTCAAGCTCTGTTTCCAAATGAGCAAGCTTTTCTTCGTATGACTTAACTACATGGTTCAATTCATCTTCTGATATAGATGTTTGCGGTGTCGGTTCGATATATTCTGGAGCTTGAAATGACCAATCGCCATACACTTCCATAAACCAAACCGCAATTCGAAACGCCATATGCAATAAAGCTTTTGCTTCATTTACTTCACCATAGCTCGGATTATGTACCGCTTGATTCCCTTTCAAACGAATGACCGTAAATAAGTCATATATTTCCTTCGGCAGAATTTGCTCATAAAAAAGAATTCTCAGACGCTCCTGTTGATCAGTTCTGCGTTCTTCCTTTATTTCTTCTAACGCTAAAATATATTTTGTTATAGTTTCAGCAAATTTTCTAAGCTCACTTATCGCCACATTTGGATTTTGATAGACATTTCGTTCTGCCGTTTCCCCAACACGGGCGAGAACTTCCCATTTTTCTTCTAAAAAGCGAAAATTTTGTGACATATACACACCTCACCATAAGAACATGTATATAGTGCTATTTTATCATAAATTTTACAATATATATCATTTCCAGTCATACATCTATTTAATAGAGTTGAGTCCGTATAATTGTGTAAAAATGAATGGGTCTAAAAATACTAGCCAATTTCAAATCCGATCCTTTCAGATGCTTGAGCTTGTAAAATCTGGTTTATTTTAACCGTAAATTTTTTGAATTTCCTTGAAGGAGTTGATGCAAAATTTCTAAATCTAGGTTAATCTTGCTTTGATACATTCAAATCTTTTCTCCATTAGAGTTTGGCGATCCAACTTAATGGCAACTGAGTGTTTTTATTTCCTTTGGTACATTTGCTTTTGCTGGCATTGGTATTGAATTGTAACTTATTAAACATATATGATAACTTCTTACAATCATCGCATTTATAGAAACCATCCAAAATTTCTTTCAATTAATAAACCCCTCTAGCTTTATATGAGTATAGGAAGAGCTTCCACGGCAATATTAGAGCAGCTGCAAAATAATTCGCTTGTCTTTCCATTTCAACATAGGAATTATTGACCACTTGCACCAAAATGAGCAAGCTCATCATATAGAAAAAGAAATAGACATTCGAGTTAATTTAAAACCAACAAAAAGCTTAAAACCTCAAATAATGAAATATGTTAATATAAACTCGAAAAGTAAGCACGTCTATCCAAAACGTGTATTTTCTTTACTATGTAACCACCTGTCCCCATTCGCACATTGTTAGCAAATCGAATGGGAACAGACTCGCAAATCATGTTTCCAGCCTAATCCCACATGTGGCGACAAATACCTTCATAAAGCTTCTTCAGGATTTCTTCTTGATAGCCAGCTTTTTTTATTTTCCGCATTTTCTCTTTGATCGGTTGCAATTCTTCGATCGTAACAGTTTCTAGTTTCGCTACTCGGTCATCCGACAGCAAAACCTCTGGAGATGACGCTAAGTAATCTTCTAATTGGAAATGCCATAAATGAATATGCTCCTGATTCCGCTCCTTTAATCGCTGCGCCATTTTTAGTCCTTCAGGATCAAAATCTCCAGAATAATATATTTGACAACCTTCTTGGATGATTAAGTCTATTAACATCAGTGACGCTAGTTTAAATTGCCCATTTGTGCAAATCAGCGGCGGAAAAGCGTCAGGAAATAAATCCAACAAAGCGGAAAATACGCCTGAGTTCTCAACGACAAATACGGTTTGCCCCTTAGCAGGATATGCACGCTTTAACTTCAATATTTCCCGCAATGGCACATTGAGTACTGTATTCGTTTTTACAGCAGAAGCAAACACAGAATGAATTCCCTGTTCCGTTTCTGTCAAAATTCCCGCACATGTCACAAAGTTTAAAATATCTTCCCGTAAAATGCCAAATGATTGCAGGAGCTCATTGACTTCCTCGACTGAGGATAAGTCATAGTCTTGATCAGAGTAAAATTGAAGTGCATGAAGAAATACTTTTCCTTGAAACGTATGTAAGTCAAATGCGTGCGGATCTTTTAGCACTTTTTGTGAAAAAATTGAAAGACGTTCATAATCACCTTTTTTCGGCAAATGATGAAGCGCAGTGCACACATTCTTTAAAACAGTCTCCAAATGTTCCCTATCTTGCGAATAGGCGATATGAATAAAGCGGTTTTGGGGAGCTGATTCAGCTATAAAAGACAGAAGCCTTGCTTGTTCGGGATATTGATGAATAAGGTTTTGAAAAAATTCTTCTTTTTTCTTCCGATCTGTTTCCCTCTTCTCTTGATTGGTTGTAATGTCTTCACCAAAATAATTCTCAAGTAACGTAACGAGCGGTATACCGGCAAAGCGCGTTTTCTCTAATTGTTCGGCAAACATTTTTAATGAAACCGAAGGAGTAGATTCTTGATGAAAATCCTTCCCAAAAAACGCCCCGAGCGCTTCTTTTTCTTCAAAGGAAAAACCGTCTAATTTGACCGTTCCGCCGATTCTCCCGAGTGATTGATATTTCTTTTTCATCAGCAAAAAAAGGCGGTGAAAGCCAGGTTCACCGCGAAAAAACTCAACAGCATCCGCTACTTTTTGTTCCAACATGAACCATCCTTCCTATATGGATGATGTAAAAGTAAATTCTTCGTCCGGATTTGACGCAAGTCGTTTCACTTTTCCATCCCAATGATAACGAATAACCGTAACGTACGGTGCATTTTTCGGGCGAACTAGCTCGCAAATAGAAAGCGATGGTACCGTGTCGTAGTCTCCCCAAAGTGCCTGAGAGTTCATGATATAATTGAAACCAAGCTCTTCGACTAAAGCAAACATATCACGAATGTTATTTTCATCAACGCCGGCAAACGCTTCATCTAACGAAATAATATATGGAGCATCCTCTGCAGCCTCTTGATATCGTGAATATGCCGCGGCAAAAAGAGGAATATACATCGCCATCGCCTTTTCTCCGCCGCTAAATTTATAAAACTTTTGGTTCGTTAATTCCCGCTTTGGTTCATTTGTTTTTTGGTAATAAAGCGTAAACGAGAACCACTTTCGGTAATCGAGCACTTCTTTAATGACTTGGTGAAGCGTATTGCCCTGCCCACTTTCTTCAAGCATTTCTCTCGCTCGGTTGATTTTTGAGCGGAAATGCATCGTAACCCGCTGCAAATCTTCTTCCTTTAGCAGCCGCGAATTCATTCGCAACAATTCGACTAAATCTTTCGTGTCCATTTCTTCTTCGGTTTCCGCGGTCTTCGGCTTCCATTGAATTGAAAACGTCAGACCTGAAGAAGTATCACGTTTTTCCATTAATGCGTTCATATCTTTAACCCAGCGTTCGGCACGCTGTATGCGGCTTCGCAATATTCGCCCGATCGTTTTCAAAATAATATCTTCATACAATTCGCGGTCCTGTTCGTTAATATATTCTTTTTGCAGCAATATATCTTTTTCAATCTCTTTTAATACATAATATGGTGTAACGCGTTGTCCTTTGTAGTCTAGTAAAATGATGATACGTCCTGCTTTTTCCTTCAAATCGTTCGCTTTTAGCTCCGATTCCTCATCTAATGAAAGCTCGACGAACGGATTTTGTTTGTTCCAATCGGCAGGTTCCTGTGCCGGACGATATTCGATTAAATTCGGTTGTTCTTGGAAAAATATTCGGTTTAATCGTTCGGTGACAGAAAGTCGTGTATTCTCTTTTAATACAGAACCATATTTCTTGGAAATGTCTATTGCTTTGTCCAAAAGCGAGCCTGTTTCATTTTCGTCAACAAACACTAGCCCTCGTTCCAATTCTTTGGCAAATAGCTCTTCCCATGCTTGGACAAGAACCTTTGCAAATTCCAGTTTTCTCTCTAAACCGTTTATTTTGCTTTTCATGTTTGAAAGTTGATTCCCGATGTCTGCTTGTTTCTTAATTTTCTCAGGAATTTCCGTTTTTAAAAACGTTAGTCGTTCTCGAATCTGTTGAATCTCTTGACGAATATGTTCCGCTCCCATTTTCGTTAACATCAATTCGATATGCTCAAGTTCAAGTGATACTCGCTGTTGTTGATCGAGAAGAACATTGATTTCGCCTTTCGCTTCGTCTATTTCGTTTTGTAATGCTTCAAGCTGATCATTTAGGTTTTTGATCATTTCATCGGTATGCACGATGTTTCCATGCGTAATTTGTACATCATTTAACTCTTTTAAATATGATTTCATATAAGACAAAGCATCTTCGTACCCTTTTTTCGAAAACTTAAGGTCCAGTCCTTCTGTCTTGTTGCGCAAAGTATTTTTCACTTGCTGCCATTTTCGAGCAATTTGACCTAATTTTTCATTTTTCTTTTCTGTTTCTTTTTCTTTGCTCTCTACTTTGAGTTTCGTTTCCTTCCACTGGTCATAGGCATATTTGACATTTTGGTCAGTTGGAAACGATTGAAACCCTTCCGTAATATGGCGAATTCGTTCATCCACTGCCGCGAGCTGCTCTCGTTTTTCTCTTAGTTGAGTGTTTAAAAGCTGTAATTCTTCCTCAAATTGCTGAATTTTCTCAAGACGCAGCCGTTTCCGTGCGGCTCTTCCAATATACTTTGCCTTTTCCCTTTCAGGGGCATGTCCTTTTAAAAGTCCTAGTGAATATTGTCCGGCTTCGTTAATGACAAAATATTCGTTACCTTGCTGTTCGTCCGATACGATTATACTGCGCAATACCGCTTCGATTCGTTCCTTAGTAACACCTGAGTCATTCTCTACATCAGGTTTTAAATAATCCTCTAGCGTGTGTGCCATCATTGCCGGGTTTGGCATGATTACTCGATCATATTGGATATCTAAATCCGCTTCCACAATTAAAGCGTCGAGCAATCCAGCATGATTTAATGTAGATTCGATCCGTTCCCGCAACTCTTCGGACACGTGCTCTTGAAACTCCACCGCCGCATATAACGGAACAAAAGGTATTCCTTTTTCTTTTAGCGACGCCCTTGTTTGCACCGTTTGCATGTCTCGTTCTGGTTCTGGATCTTTTTGTTCCTTCCAATAGCGCAATTTTTCTTCCGTTTCACGAAATTCATTTTCTATCAATTTCATTTCATGCTGTTTTTTAATTTTTTCCGCTTTCCACGATTCTAAAGATTGATAATATTGATTCGTAAACGGTTGTTTCACCTCTTCGAAATGATAGCGCTCATAAAGCTCATTCAATCTTTGTAAAAATACTTGAAATGCTTCGTCATCCACCTTTATATCCGGATACATTTTGCTCCATTCAAACACGCTTTCCTGCAAACGGGATTTTTCGTCTTCAACCAGTTCATACCATTTTTTCTCTTCATTTTTTAGTTGGTCTAATTCCCTATTTAATTCGCCGAGCTCTTTATACGTTTCTTCATAACGTAATTGAATTTCATCATGTTCTTTCCAAAGTCCGTTAATTTGCTCCAGTCGATCAAAATGTGCATTAGCTTCCCGCTTCCATACGGTAAAATCAAATTCATATTCTCGGTTCCGCTGAAAATCTTCTTCGTTGATTGTATGCTCGGAAAAAGAGCTTTCTAACGCATCGTTCCGCATCATTTCTAACTGTTCTGTTAGCTTTTTCAATAACTGTTCGAAACGTTCTTCATACATGTTTAAGTTTTGTTCAATTTTCCGTTCTTGCTCTCGTTTTTCATCTATAAATCTTTCTTTCTTTTTGAGCTCTTTGTTTACATTCTGCAGTTTTTCCGCTGTTTCATTACGCTTTTCTTCTGCCTGAAACACTTCATGATTGGATAAATCAAGTTCCCGTTTACGCAGCACTTCTTGTTCAATCGATAATTGTTGAGTCTCTTCTTTCAATGTCGCAAGTGTTTCCTCATATTCACGATGTTGTGCGACAAACTGTTTCTTTTCTTCAGCTAACTTTTTAAAGCTTTTTTCCGATTTTAAATATTCATTCGCTTTCTCAGCCAACATATACTCATTGTAAGTCGAATAATGCTGGCAAAGATGCTTTAGAGCCTTCTCGTCTTTTTCAAGCTGTTCTAATTGTTGTTTTGCTTGATCCATATTTTCTATCGTTTCTGACAAGTGTCGCAGCTCTTCATCTGTAAGTGCTGGCAGCGAGCTTTCTAATATTTCGTAGATCACAGTTGGCTTAAAATCTTTTGAAAGCTTCGGACTGCGTAATTGAATGAGTAATTCAATCAATTCGTGGAACGCATCAAGCGACTCAAATCGAAAAATATGTTTATTCACTAACTCCATATATTCACGTTGCGAATCAACAACCGTACCGCCTTCACCAATAACAGTGATCAACTCCCGTTTCGTTAAAGGAATTTTTTGCGTCTTCCCGTCTGTCTTTTCTTCTTTATATAAACGCAAGTCTTTGCCGATGCGCCGATTGTCAAAAACGACAAATCCCCAAAAATCCATATTTTTCTGCCGTTTTGCCCGTAAGCCGATACCCGTTGTGATATATTGTTCAGAGTTTTTCCGCTTATATTCTAAAAATAAATAGCCTGTTCGTTCGTCCCTGTCGACGAGTTCTTTTTCCCCAAGCAAGTAATCTTCCATTCTTCTAGCTCGGGAACCGAACGGATCGAGGCGGTCAGGACTCTTTTTTCCATCAAGCAGAACCGGAAGAAAACTTTGCATCGTCACCGATTTGCCGGAGCCGTTGCTTCCACGCAATAGAAGTTTTCCGTCTGCGAAATGAAAAAATTCTTCATCATAATACCAAAAATTTAACACTCCCGCTCGATATAACTCCCATTTACTCGTCATCTTCATTCGTTCCTTTCATTAGAAAATCATCAGGATATGTTCCGACTAATCGACCTAAAAGAGGGTAGAGAATAATCATCCCAGTCTCCGCTTCACGTTCTGCCATTTTCCACTCCTTTAATGCACTCAATACTTCATCAGAAAGCTGAGAGATTGTCATGTCGCGGTATGTTTTACTCCATCCTTCGGAAAATTCGTCACGGCATTTTTTTAACAGACCTAAAAAATCATTTGGTGTTAAGCGGATTTGTCCATATTCATCAGGTATGTGAACATCAAGATGCTGGCGAATAATTTTGGAAAAATGAAGAATAATCTCCGAAGTACCTTTTTGATCTGGAAACAGCGTATAGCGGCTTTGACGTTCCGGTAAAGTTAAAAGTGCCGCATTTTTAAAAAGTTCATAGCGATAATCAGTATGTTTTTCAATATCTTCCCGCAAGCGATGGCGAAAGTTTCTTAAATAATAAAAGTCAGGATCGTCTTTTTGTCTTCGATAAATGGCTGGCGATAAAAATAGTTGCCGATATATCCGATGGCGGCGATAGTCTTGCGGGGACGCTTTCCATTCTTCTTCTAAAATCTCCTCTATCGTTTCATATTGAAACAAGTCTTTCGGATATGATCTCATAAAATAGCGGGATACAACGGGGACTTCATAGAGTGCTTCATGGTCTTCTTTATTTGCAAACCCTTCAAGATCCCCATCGACGCGTTTTACGATACCAATTTGCTCCGACGTCCTCAGCACGCGAATGAGCGACTTCCGATGTTGATAATTCGTCCAATCGATTGGCAGTTCCCCGGGATACATCGCTTGAATCTCTTCACATAAATCGGACAGAAGAAATTTCTCATCGACGGCTTTGCTCTCTAAATATGCTAATAAGCAGCAAAACAGGGCATAATCTAATATATCTTGAAAATCTTGAATACCCATCCACGATTCTGGCTCAGCCGGGATTTTCTCGAGCTTTGCAAAATAACGGTGAATGATTAGCCGATATCCAAACTTTTCTTGCAAGTAACGTTTCAATACTTTTTCACGTTCTCTAATCTTTTGATAAAGCTCTGGTTCCTCTTCCCGGACAATCCAGAAGTTTTCAAACAGGGCTGTCATGGCTTCTTTCGCTTTTTCATCAAACCCTTGCTCCGTCTTTTCCAATGTTACATCTCTCCCTTTTCGAGGACATAAAGTTCATAATTCGGCATCGTAAGTGTACCGTCAGAGGCTTTCAATTGAATCGAGGAAGAATCCTTTTGCAAGATTTTCACTTTCCACCCGTTTTCCGTTTTTACGACTCCGTCTTGTTTTGTCATTGATTTTGCTATCCAGCTTAACAATGTTTTTCGAATGTGCGGTTCGATCACCGGCAACTCTCGTAATACGATTTTATTGTCTTGAATGAGGTTCTCTAACTCTTCTTTCTCACGTTTTTTCTCCAGCAAAAATTTCTCCTTCATCTCCTGTTTCTCTTTTTCATGTGTTTCGATCGCTTCCGGCTTTTTCTTTTCACGGTAATGGCGAACGCGAGGCTTTACCGTCCATTCTGTCGGCTCTTCTTCCCAAATATCGCGATAAAAGTTTTCTGTTGCATCGTTCTCTGTTATGAGATGCTTTGTATGGAAACAGCCGAAAACAACAGAGGATAGTCGGTGGGCATCTACTAAACTCGGAAGCTCGGAAAACCACTTTGCTAAATGGAGAAAATCTTTCTTGCGGCTGCGGAAATTGTGATGACGTTCCCCCAGCCTTTGCACGACCCGAGTCATACGGCGAATGGCTTCATTCGTTTGGTGCTGAAGAAAATACAATTCACTTTCACGTCCTTCTCTGCCTAAAAACCATTCTTTTAGACCTCTCCACTTTTCGAATAAATCTTCTTCAAGTTGTTCTTTCGTCACTTCCATTTCTTCTAATCGAGGAATCGTCATTTGATAATCAGCAACAATTGCGACTAGTTTGTGAACATCATCTTCTCTGATATCTTCCAACAACTTTTCAATTTTTAACGATGTTTTCTGTAAGGCAACGATGAAATCGCGTAAATATGTCGTAAATTTTTCTTTATATACAAGAAAGGCTTCCGACATCATTCGTTCTTCCGTGTTCTCACTGTTAAGGTAAGCGATGTAATCCGCAGAATTTTGAATGATTTTTTTGAAATAATCGAATGTTTCTTCCCAAATTTGATTAATCTCTTCTCGTTTTTCTTGAAAATCGTTTTGTATAATATTTTCTATTCGAACGAGTGAAGAGTATAAACGGTCAAAACGCGTTTTTTCTAAAGATCCTCCGAATGAATCCCCTAGCTTCTCTAACGTGCGGATCATCCTCTCAATTTCAACCGTGTAAGGACTGCATTGATAACGAAACCGTTTCTTTTTAAATTCTTCGATTGTGCGAATATTCACCGTCTCTTGCCGAGCAATTAAGTTTTTCCATTTGACAAGCTGATCTAAATCCTGCTGGAGATCGTCTTCCGTATAGTTCTGAAACTCCTTATGTTCTTTTAAAAATGCAAATACTTCTTCAAGAAACAAATATTGCCGCATTCGTTCATGCTGCATATAAAAATATCGTAAAATCGCCCGATAGCGATAAGCATTGTCCGTTGCCAAATACTTTGCCTCAGAAATCGGCTTCAGCCATGAAGAATCCATTATGCATCACCTTATAAATTATGTTTTTATTTCTATTGTAATAGATTTGCAGAGAGATTGAGACAAGATTTTGATGGGGATTTTTTTGCTGTTTTGATTTTTTGGGTATATTTCGTTTTTACGATCTGTTTTGTAAGCGTTCGCCAACCATCTCATCCTGTTTGTATGTGCCTCTTTTGTTTTTTTAAATCCTTTCAACACTTTTAATGCTTGTAAATCGGTGTTCCTGCCGTTTTCCGAAATACTCCCGGCAAGCGGTGATCCACGCGGTTCTATCTCCATTGAGAAAACCAGTCCATCATCGGGTCATAGCTGTATTCTTCCATCATAAACCCTTCAAGCCCTTCCTACACCGGCTCATTTCGTCTGATGCACATAGTGACGTTTGTTTACCAAGGGCACTCATGATCGATGTACTCCAACACCTGTTGAAGCAGTTCCCCGAAGGTTTCTTGAATCATCGAAAATAATTCCATTTCGATCTCTTTTAATGTTTGCCCACCTCTCTTTTCTCCTTGTGTTTGGTTTGTGCACTTATCACAATACAGGAGGAGAGTCCTTTTTGCATTTATTTTGCCTTTCCCCCTACCATTTAAGAGAAACTCCTGCTTCTAACGGAAGGATCTTATCTTTCTCCAACAAACATTTTACTCATACAGAGCGAAGATGCATATGAATGCTAATTTAATAAATGTACAATTTTGATTCTCGCATGAATACTGAACTTGAGGGAAAAGAGGATGCATGTGAAATGAACAATCACAAAAGAGATGAAGAGACCAAAACACTTTTTCTTCTTTTGCTCTTCCTCTTTGGCCACAGTGATCATTTTGTGTGTCTCCATGGATTCCTTTAGAAACCGCGTGAGAAGTTCATCCCTTTCCTTTATGTATTTCTGTTGTTGATCTAACCTCATCATGAGTACTTTAGCAGATCGTTTTGTTTGGCACCATCACTTTTAACGTTTGTATATTATCGTTATAACGATCTAATTCCCGTTTTGTCTTCATTTCGCAAACTGCTACGTTTGATTGTCGAACACATGCCATTACTGCTTCTGCCGCTTGTTTCTGGCGTCATATCGCTGCTCTGTTTTATCTCCATAAAACGCTTCAAGAGAATATAATGTCTTTTCTAAATAGCCTCGCTCCCACCCGCGTCTTGCTTGGAGAATGAGAGCATACTTTCTTAAAGCAGATTCCTTCATTCTTAACTAGGTACACACGTCTCTCGGTTCAATCAATATTAGTCCTTCGTCTATATCACTAGTCAAAACACCGATACATTCTGTTATAACACTGTTATATAATCATTCTATTGATGTTTCGGCATACCCTGCAAACGACAAAATGATGGGAATGTATAGCGAAAAAATATTGAAGCTTTAACAAACTTTAAGATCATGACGTGATACAATCATGAGTGTAACGGTATAAAACAAAGGGAAAGGGAGAAGAAGATGGAATCAGATGCAGTAAAACGTGAGCGATTACGTTTAAAAAAAGCTGACAAAAAAGCTAAACTAGACGAATGGTATCCCAATAAGATCACATTAGCTAATGAATGGATTGAGAATGAGCAAACGCAAATGAAACGACTGATCGTTCAAGGGGCCATTTTCACTTGTGAACTCGGGGAAAATATCGGCACAGAGCAAAACGGAGAACGACCGGTGCTTGTCCTTTCTAATAACAGAATTAACCGTACATCCGGTAATGTTAAGATAGCTCCGCTGACTACAAAGTTAAAAACCAAAATTATAACAGATCGGAAAGGAAAAACAATGGTATCGCCAAAACTTGCGACACATTATTTTCTCAAAAAGGAAGTCTATCCGTTTTTAACGCAGACTTCCGCCGTAAAGGTGGAAGAATTAACGACAGTCAACAAAGTAAGGCTAAAGCAACATATCGGCAATATAAACAAGGATGATTTAAATAAGATTATGAACCGTGTAAAATGGGTATTTAATCTGTAACGTACTTACAACGTATTGACAGTGTATTGATCATGTATTGACATTTCCCAAGGTTTTTTCTATACTTAGAATACAAAATAAGTTGTCTGTCTCGTCACAGACCATTTCACACGTGAAAAAACGTGGATTCGTTTGTGTTTTCCAACGGAGAGGAGCCTAAATGGTTCCTCTCCTTGCATAATATCAGCAAAAAGCTCATAACTTAATAATAAGTTGCCTGCCGCGTCGCAGGCCATTTCACCCCGTCAGCGGGGGATTCATGTTTTTTTGCCCCAGTACTTAGGTGCTGGGGTTTAATGTATTTATTGGAGAAGATTTCTCTCGAAGAAAATCTCCATAAAGGTCTGCGATGTTGAACGATTCCGCATCAAAGCGGCTGAATGACTTGTGTAATTCAACATAATTAATGTACGTGTTCACTTACAAGGGGTAGAAAAGAGCATCCGTTGATTTTGCTGCCTGCTGCCTAATAAATAGAAAAAGGTATTTTTGCCCAGCAGATCAACGAACAAGAACAATACAAAGGGCAATAAGTTAAAATTTCTTTGTTATATACAAAAAAGACTTCTAACATCATTCGTTTTTCCGTTTTCTTTCCTGTTAAGGTAAGCGATATCATCCGCACAATTTGAAATCATCGAACGTTTACTCTCAGATTTGATTCATCACTTCCAGTTTTTGTTCATAATCGTTCTTCCAAATATTTTCTATTCAAACGATTAAAGAATAGAAGCCGTCAATACACATCTTCTAAAGCCCCTCCAAGTGAATCTCCCGCTTCTCAACGTGTGAAGCATCTGTTCAATTTCTTTATACCTTCCTATGGTATAATGAAGTAAGTTTTTTGATCATGAAAGGAGACGAAATGAATTTTGCAGACAAACCATGATTTATTTTCCATAGAAGATGTCGAGCAATTTATTAATAGTCATCATTTGGCATTTTTATATATATCCAAAACAAATTGCAGTGTTTGTCATGCTTTGCTGCCAAAGGTGGAAAAAGTGCTGGCTGAGTTTCCAAAGATTCAAATGGGCTTTATCAACGCGGATGATATTCCGAACATAGCTGGTCACTTATCCATATTTACCGCACCTGTTTTAATTTTATATGTCGATGGAAAAGAGGTTTTGCGAGAAGCGCGGTTTGTTCATGTTGAGCAGTTTAAGGAGAAAGTGAAGAAAATTTATTTTTTAGCGGAGCAATCGTAACTTGTTTGCGGGTGAAGGCACCTTTTGGCTGAGATTTTTCACAGAGGCGGAATGCTAATAATGTATTCCATGAGCGGAGTCTTCTACACATAGGGGCTGTCTAATAAGTCGATTTTCCGGCTTATAGACGCCCCTTTAATATTTTAGAAACGTTGATATATCAATGATTATGATGTTTCATTCTGGACAGCCCAAAAAATATTCTTGTTCTAAAAGGGAATGAGCCTGCTTAAAGTTAGACTGGATCATCAAACGAAAGCAAACTTGCCAACGCCGCAAGAAAAATCTCCAATGATAAAAATGAAATCTGGAATAAAAAGAAACGTTTAGTTATTTCATTCATGAAAAATCTAAATGTTTTGCCAACCGTAAAATCTATCTTGATGGCGGTTGAAATAACGGAATGCATGCGCGGTACATTCCGTTTCTTTTCTTCATTTTATGTTGAATTTAACTTAAAATCAGACACAGATGCTTCCGAAGGTCTGAAACACTTGAGTAAAAGCTACTTCAAACAAGTCCGCTTCTTAGAGAAAGTCCTCCCCCATAATCATCTGAACAAAAAAACTGCAGCTTAGCAATTAAACATTCACATTAAGTTTCAAAATTACATCAAATATAGTGCTTGTTCGTTATTTCGCTGCTTCTAACAATAGATCCACAATATGAACAGCTTTTACATCCTTTAATCCTTCTCTTTCAATTCCTAGCTTCATTTGCATGAAACATCCTGGATTAGCTGTTACTATTGTAGTGGCTTTGGTTTTTTTCATTTTTTCCATTTTCTGATCTAAAATTTCCATGGATGTTTTCGGTTCGACAATGTTATAAATGCCTGCAGAGCCGCAGCAGCTATCGGCATTTTCCATTTCTGTGAATGTTACTCCTTTAATTGAACGAAGCAATTCTCTAGGAGCTTTTGACGTTTTCATGACGTTTCTCAGGTGACAGGAATCTTGATATGTGACGACTTGTTCAGGAAGTGAAAGGCGAAATTGTTTGTGAAAATCAAGCTCATATAAAATGGACGTAATGTCTTTTATTTTTGCAACAAATTTTTCAGCGCGCTCTGACCATTGCGGATCATCTTTTAATAAGTGATCATATTCAATCAAGAAAGCGCCGCAGCCACCCGCGTTTGTTATAATATAATCTACTTCGTTTTTTCCAAACGCTTCAATATTTTGTTTTGCTAATTCTTTCGCTAGTTCTTTTTCTCCGCTATGACCGTGCAAAGCTCCGCAGCATGCTTGTGTTTTGGGAATAACAATTTCACACCCGGCTTTTTGCAATAATTGAATGGTTGCATGATTTGTTTCGAGAAACAACGTGTCCATTAAACATCCGGAAAAGAAAGCAACAGTTGCTTTTTTCTCTCCTTTTGGCGGGAAATATTCAGATCGCTGTTGCAGTGTCTTTCTCTCAGGAACATCAGGCAATATTTTTTCCATTTCCCGGAGATGATCTGGAAACAGTTTCATAAATCCTATTTTACGTGCCGCTTTTTGAAGTCCAGAGCTTTGATAAAATCCAACTAAGCTAGTTATGTTGATTAAATTATTTTTCTTAGGAAATAGTTGTTTAAAAACCACATTTCGAACTGCCCGCACAGGTAAAGAATGCTTTTTATTTTGGTTAATTATGTCTCTTGCTTCTTCTAATAAATGTCCATAATTCACACCCGATGGACAAACCGGCTCACACGCACGACATCCTAGACACAAGTTTAAAGACTTTTCAAATTCATCATCCGGTTGAAGGACCCCATCATAAACTGCCTTCATTAAGGCAATTCTTCCTCTTGGTGATTGGCTTTCTTTATATCCAGACACAATGTAAGTTGGGCAAGATGGCAAACAAAAACCGCATCTCATACAATTTAACAGCTCATCTTCGTCCATGCGTTCCTTGAAATCTCTTTGGATATTTTGCTTTTCTGATTCTGTCATCATTTTGAGATCACCACTCGTTTTCGTGTATCCTTTGCAAATAATTTCCCAGGATTCATAATATTGTTTGGATCCAATGCAGCTTTGATCGACTTCATCACATCGATGCCAGATTTTCCTAGCTTCCATTCTAAATAAGGCGCTTTCATGGCTCCTACTCCATGTTCTCCAGTAATTGTTCCTCCCAGTTCAATGGCCTTTGCAAATATTTCAGCAAAAGCTTTTTCCACCCGTTCCATCTCATCTTTCTTCCGAATATCTGTCGTGCAGGTAGGATGAAGGTTTCCGTCTCCCGCATGACCAAACGTGCATATTTTTACGTTATGTTTTGCGGCTATTTCATTAATGGCTTTGACCATTTTGGCAATTTCTGATCTTGGTACAGTCGCATCTTCTAAAATAGTAGTTGGTGCTAGTCTGGCTAAGGCGGACAAAGCGGTGCGTCTCGCTGTTCGTAAAGCTTCAGCTTCTTCTTCTGACTGGGCAATTTGTACAGATACGGCGTTTTCACTCCTGCATATTTCTTCCATGACCTTCATATCTTTACTCACATTTTCAGGCGTTCCATCTTGTTCAATCAGTAATACGGCTTGAACGTCTGTTGGCAGTCCGATTTGTGAATAGTCCTCCACTACTTTTAGCGTCGGCTGATCTAAAAACTCTAAAGTTGCCGGAATTACTTTATTGGCAATAATTTTCGATACGGAACGCGCAGCAGCTTCTAAATCTTGAAATAAAGCAAGCATTGTCTTTTTTGATTCAGGCAGTGGGATCAGCTTTAATGTCGCTTCTGTAATCACTCCTAACGTTCCTTCAGAACCTATAAATAAGCGCGTTAAATCATACCCTGCCACATCTTTCGCTAGCTTTCCTCCTGTTCGAACAATTTCCCCATTAGGAAGAACCGCCTCTAGCCCCAGCACATAATCACGAGTTACTCCATATTTCAGTCCTCTTAATCCTCCAGAATTTTCGTTAATATTTCCCCCAATTGTAGATATTTTCATTGAGCTTGGGTCTGGTGGATAAAACAAACCTTTTTGTTCCACCGCATGGATTAAATCAAGTGTGATAACTCCCGGTTGACATGTGACGGTTAAGTTTTCCTCATCGATCTCTAAAATTTTGTTCATATGTTTAAATAGAAGAACGATTCCTCCTTCAACAGGACAAGTGCCGGCGCATAAGTTCGTACCAGAGCCCCGCGGAACAATCGGTATTTTATTTTCATTACATAATTGCAATATTTTAGATACTTCCTCTGTATTTCTAGGCGAAACGACCGCATCCGGAATCGATTGAAAATTTGGAGTCGCATCATACGAATATACTAACCTTTCAACTTCCGAATCTTCAAAATTTTCTTCTCCTACAATATTTATGAATTCCCTCTTTATATCAGGAGCAATCATTCAAACCCCTCACTTTTATTCTTTTCGTTTTATTATAAAGAATGAGAGTCATATTATCTATGTATGATGATATAATTAACATACCAAAAATGCCTATTTTATTGTCTTTTTAACCAAAAGGGTGGTGATACGAGTTGCAATTATCCCCAAAGCTGGCTGCTAAAATTATTTCAGAGGTTCAGGACGTAGTCAAAGAGGATATCATATTAGTTGATATTAATGGGATCATCATATCCTCCACTGATGAGAGTCGGATCGGCTCTTTTCATGAAGGAGCTACGATTGTTATTAAGTCCAAACAAAAGCTTTACATTGATCAAATCAAAGCACAAGTGCTGAAAGGAGTCAAAGCAGGAATCAATATGCCCATTATGTTTCATAAGAAGGTAATTGGAGTGATCGGAATAACTGGCGAACCGAAACAAGTGGAGCCTTATGCGGACTTAATTAGAAGAATGACAGAGCTCATTATACAAGAAGCATATTATACTGAAAGAAACGAATGGGAAATAAGAGGAATAGAATCGTATCTTTATGAATGGATCAATGCTTCGTCTGTGGATAAAGATTTTTTAGAGCGCGGGTTTATGTTAGGCATTCCTGTGTATGACACTCATGTTTGCACACTCATGGAATTGGAGATACACACATTAAATAATTACGATATTCATCGAATTCAAAAAGAAATCATAGAATTGTTTTATTCTATCTTCGGGAAAGAAAAACATTTTATTGTTCGATGGGGGCAAGAGCGCTTTTTAGTATTAAAAAAGATGGATGCTTCTTATAAACAAAATTATTTTTACAGTCAGTTAAACGATTTAAAAAAAAGATTCGAAAACAGATACAAAAGCACTTTAGCTATTGGCATAGGAAAAACAGCTTGCAAACACATGATCAATAAATCTTTTAAAGAAGCACAAAAAGCATTAAAGGTAGCACGAAAAAATAAAAGCATTGTATTTTATGAGGATCTTATATTAGAAATCATCTTGGAAGATATTCCATCAGAGATGCAAAAGGATTTTTTGAAGCGAACCATTCATATGATGGAAAAAGATCAAATTCTAATCGAAACGTTACAACACTATATGAACAATAATCAATCGATCAAAAGAACGGCAGAGGAAATGAATATCCATATTAATACACTGCACTACCGTTTAAATAAAATCGAAGAGCTGACAGGAATTAACCCTAAAACAACAGAAGGAATTGTCATATTTTATATATCGTTACTGTTATTAAATTCTTTAAACCGTTAAGTCCGTATAATTTGATCGAAACGGGAGTGAATGAAAAAAGACAATCGGCAAATGTTGTTCGGGGAGACGACCGGCAGGAAAACTTTGGGATTGCTGCCATACACCAAGCATTAATTCCATAGTGTCTTTCAATGGGCAATTTCCTTTTAGACAAGTAATTAAGAACTGCTCTAAATGTGGAGAACGTCTGGACACATGTTTGACATTCCAATGATTTTCTCTAACTGTCTCATTTGAACGTCACTCAAAATCATCCTCATTGGATTTCCTCCGCTTACATCTTGGATTCGATGATAAACGTATTTTTCCTGATGAAACAAAAAATCCCGAATATCGAACTTTTTTCAAGTATCCGATATTCGGGTTGCATTTTCAAATACATCAGCCCTTTTAAGTTTTAAACAGCAGACTTTTCTCTTACATTCAACAATTTAAAGAATTCTCTCATGAATCCCGGTAAATCCGGCCAAGCGTGGCCCGATACAATGTTCCCATCCACATGAAGCATTTTTTCCACATAAGTAGCGCCTGCTGCTTCCACTTCTGGTCTACAAGCAGTGTAAGCTGTCATCTCTCTTCCTTTGATATATTCTCTTACAGTTGTTAAGACTAATTGTCCATGACAGATCACCCCAAGAGGTTTATTTTCTTTTAAAAAGTGAGCAGCAATTTCCTGAACCTTTGGATTCATACGAATATATTCAGGCGCACGCCCTCCTGGGATAATTAATCCATCATAGTCGGCAGGATTAATCTCATCTACTGATGCATGAGATTCGATTTTATATGCCCATTTTTCTGTAAAAGTCTCCATTTCAGGAAGGAAATCATGGACAACCGTCTGGAGCTTCTTTTTAACAGGTGAGGCAATTGTACAATTAATATTTTCTTCAATACAACGATAATAAGGATAAAACACTTCTAATGCTTCAGCAGCATCGCCAGTAATAATAAGAACATTTTTACTCATCTTACATCACCTTTCCTTTTATTATGAAATTATTTGTACGCTGTAAAAATTATGAATCATTTTGCCAAACTGCCTTCATAAGCAGCAGACAAATTATATCGTGCCTCCAACAATCCCCGGCAATAATGCGCATTAAACTCCATGCTCAACCTTGTCAGCTTGGCGCCTTTCAAGTAATCTGAAAACTCTTCTTCAGTCAATGGTTTCCCTTCTGGAGTTGTTATGGCAAATGTACTTGAGTGATGGAATACTTTTTTCTTCTCCAAATATTTTTCTCTTAACAGCCTCCCTTCTTCGGGCAGGGACAGTTCATTCAGTTCTTGTAGAGATAAAGACGTAATTTCTTCCTTTGACATTCCTATTTTTAGTAGATATTTCATCAGTTTCTCTTGCCTTGCATAGTAGGCTTTTATATCAAAAGTTTTGCGCAATTCTTCAAGATCTCCGTCAGATACATTATGGAAGACTTCGCGAAACGATTTTCCTGCTGATGCTCCGTGATTAATTTCATCGGATGCACAATGATCGAGTAAATGAACTTGAACCGTTTTTACCCATTCAATCTCAGATACATATTTCCTTATATCTTCAGCCATGATGTAGGCAAAGTTAGGAGAGCACCAATAAGTTGGAAGGCGAAAGACTACTTTAACATGATTATCTTTAACGATGACTTGATCGATAAATCCCAACTCTGTTAACGGCTGATCCAGTTCAGGATCATACACTTTTTCAAGCATGCTATATACTTGCTTTTCTTTATCCATTACCTCCCTTTCACCTCCCTTTTAAGTCTTTTTATCAACTATTCTCTATTCGTCACGCTATCCGTTTGGATAATTGACAATTTTTTAATTTTTCTTTTTGTTTTTCGATATCAATGTTATATAATCTCGCTGCATTTCCTGCTAAAATCTTTTTCTTCACTTCCAAATCAAATGTAACTCCAGTCTCTTCTTGTATATCCTCTGGAAGCTCAAATTCAAGAAACTTTTCAATGATCCATTTCGGTTCCCATATAGCATAGTCACTTCCAAAAATGATTCGGTCTTCATCAAGCCAATACAACAATTCACTTATAATGTGAGCAAAATAACGAGGTCGATCATGAATTAAAGCAATGGCAACTGCCAAACCTGCATAGACATTTTTCTCTTGTGTAGCAATCCAGCAAAAATCTTCTAATCTTGGAAGCCCTACATGTTCGACAATAAAGTTCAGTTCAGGGAAACAGCTTGCTGCATCATCAACATCTGCTACGTCAAATGCATCCCGATTTAAAGGAGTGATCGTCGGCCCCTTATGAATGTGTATGTTTCTTATCCCCAGTTCTTGACATTTTTCAAGATATCTTTTTGACCAATCATCAGATAGTTTATAGCCCTTTGAATTACCATACCAATCAGCTGTATATAACTTGACCCCTTGCCAGTTGTATTTTTCTTTGTTTTCTTCTAATTTTTCTAAGCCTCGTTCGCCATGCCGAGGATCGAATGTTCCATTGCAAATAAAACGATTAGGGTACTTTTTTGAAAGCTCCTCATTTGCATCAAAATTACCAAAGCCATTTTTATAAAACTCTTTTAGAAAAACTGGCTGAAAAATCGCCATATCCACATATCCTTCCATAAACACGTCATTCACAAGTTTTTCTGGAGAATACTTTACAAACTCATCTTTCGGCCACAAATATTCTTTCGGACTTAGATTTTTGTGATAATCATAAAAACAACTAATAAATTGTTCTCCGTGGATATTCAATTGATTCTCCTTGCTTCCATCCCATAAGGCAATGTGTGCATCAATAATAAAAATTTCTTCACCATTAGATGCTTTAATCAATTTCATTCCCCCTCACATGAGATTAATTAAATAATTGAAAACGCTATCATTTTTTACGAATATTCATTGATGTTTATCAGGTAATAATACTTTATTTTCTTTTTATTCAGAAAATTTTAATCAAATTATACTTGGTTCATCCTCAATTTGATATATACACTTAAACAAAAAAACAACCATTTCTCCAGCAATTTTTTGGGTGATTAAACAAATTTTTTATAATCAAAAACAGACAGCGAAACAGCGTTTAAATCTAATGCACCAAATCCTTATCCTGTGAACGATGGCGTAATAAATCTCATCTCCTTCGGCCATTGCATAAACGATGACCCAATACGGTCACGCTCTAAAATTCCGCAATTTTTAATTCCTAATCGTTTTAATAATATCCCCATTCCAATCCCGACAGACCCGCTCCTACGATTAGAATAAAAGGGTTCATCTCTTTTCCACTCCTTGAAAATAGTAAAAACTATACCATCTAAAACGGAATTTGTGAATGGATAATCTTTTTTCCATTTATAAAAGCATTGTGCACATTGATTTCAAGCTTCCAGAAATTGTTCATGATGTGTATTGTACGATTGTTTTGTAGAAGACCTTTCTCTGAAGTACTTTTTGGCAGCTATGGATGGATTGCACCAACCGTTCTGCTTTTATGTATATCGTTTAATATTCGGCTTGCGGCATTCTAAATCAATACTCCCACAGTTTATTTTGCATTTACGAAAAAAATATGTTTAAATATTATATAAATCGTAATGATTACGATTTATATAAATTGGTTTTCAATTATCTCGAACCAATCTGAGGTCAAAGAAAAACTTTAATTGTTGAAAGGAAGATGACAATGGATAAAAAAATACCTGTGACCGTTTTAAGCGGCTACTTAGGAGCAGGGAAAACTACCATTCTGAATCATATTTTACAAAATCGCCAAGGGCTCAAGGTAGCCGTTATTGTGAACGATATGAGCGAGGTCAATATTGATGCTGAATTAGTCAAACAAGGCGGAGAGCTTTCAAGAACTGAGGAGAAGCTAGTCGAAATGTCAAACGGATGTATTTGCTGTACATTAAGGGAAGATCTATTAATTGAAGTAGAAAGGCTCGCTAAACAAGGAAATATCGATTATATCATTATTGAATCGACTGGAATTAGTGAGCCAATCCCAGTTGCTCAGACTTTTTCATATATTGATGAAGAACTAGGAATCGATCTGACGCGCTTTTGTCGATTGGATACGATGGTGACGGTTGTAGATGCCAATCGATTCTGGAAGGATTACCAGTCAGGTGATCGGCTATTAGATAGAAAGCAAGCGTTAAGTGAAGACGATACTCGTGAAATCGCAGACCTTCTTATTGACCAAATTGAATTTTGTGATGTGCTCATCTTGAATAAGTGTGACTTGGTGTCTGAAGAAGAATTGGCAAAGCTGGAAAAGGTATTAAAAACATTGCAGCCAAAAGCGAAACTTATTCGTACTGTCAAAGGTGAGATTGATCCTCGAGAGATTTTAAACACTGGACTATTCAATTTTGAGGAAGCAAGCTCTTCAGCAGGATGGATCAAGGAGTTAGAGCAAGGGCATGATCAGCATACACCGGAAACTGAAGAATATGGAATTTCTTCCTTTGTTTATTCAAGACGTTTGCCTTTCCATTCCGAGCGCTTTTACAATTGGCTTCACTCCATGCCCGAAAATATTGTAAGGGCAAAGGGAATTGCATGGTGCGCAACTAGAAATAACCTTGCCCTTTTGATGTCACAGGCAGGACCTTCTGTTAGTATTGAACCGATCTCTTATTGGGTCGCTTCTTTACCGAAAGAAGAGCAGCAGCAAATTTTAAAGGAAAACCCTCATTTGCTGGACGAGTGGGATGATCAGTTCGGAGATCGGCAAACAGAATTAGTATTTATTGGAATAGATTTACGCCCTGAAGAAATTATAAAGGAATTGGATAAATGTTTACTAACCGACGCTGAGTTTGATCAAGACTGGTCTACTCTTCCAGATCCATTCCCTTGGAATTTACAAAAAGTGTAACTGGAGGAAGGAAAGAAGGAATGATTTTATCTGGAAAAACTATTCTTGAGAAAATACAACATAAAGAATTGGTCATTGATCCCTTAACAAAAGAGCAAATTCAACCTGCTTCAGTAGATTTGCGCCTTGGAAATCATTTTCTTGTGATGGATGAGCACACCAATGCTCATCTATCATTAGAGGCGAAAGCGAAATATAAAGAAGTAGTGGCTGAAAACGAGAAAATTGTCATTCCCCCCTTCTCTTTCTTGCTTGCTACTACTATAGAAACCATCGAGCTGCCGGAAAATCTTACTGCTTTTGTAGAAGGAAGAAGCTCGATCGGCCGCTTAGGGCTATTTATTCAAAATGCCGGTTGGGTTGACCCGGGATTTAAAGGACAAATCACGTTGGAACTGTTTAACGCGAATCGCCTACCGATTGAATTAACGATAGGAAGAAGAATTTGTCAGATTATCATTTCTAAAGTTGATCAAGAAGCAAAACCATACAGCGGAAAATATCTATTTCAAAAAGGAGCGACAGAAAGCCGAATTTTTCAAGACGATGATGTCACGCAATAATGAGGAATTTTCAATAATAAATGATATGACAGGAAGGACGAACATTGGCTAAAAAATCAAAAATAGCGAAAGAAAGAAAAAGACAAGAATTCGTTGTTAAATATGCTGAGCTAAGACGAGAGCTAAAGGAGAAAGGGGACTATGAAGCTCTTCAAAAGCTCCCCCTCCTATCCGTCTAAAAAATCGTTGTGAAATTACCGGAAGGCCAAGAGGTTATCTCCGTAAATTTAAGCTGTCGCACATTGCATTCCGTGGGTTAGCCTACAAAGGACAAATTCCAGGCGTCAAAAAATCAAGCTGGTGAGTCAAAAATATTTCACCAATGTCTAATAGGCTGAGGAAATAAGAGCGGGCGTAAGCAAAATTGAGCTCTTTATTTCCTTATGTTTTTTTATAAATAAAAATTGGAGTTGATTTTCATAAAGAACTTTTTTGTTGGTGAGATCAAATTTATTCTGAACATATACAATATAATACATAAATAGTATAAAATAGTAATGGGGAATCCTGCAAGAAAGAAATAGCTTAAGGGTTTGCAACCAATTTGTTTTAGTCTTCTCCAAAATTTTGGCCAACAAAATAATTTCATAATAAGTATATTTTGTTTTTTTCCTGGACAACAATTGCTTGACCGAGTTTCTTTTTCTTTATTTATTATTTTTTGATGCCCATTTGAGAGATTTTTCAACCATCTCATTGACAAACGATTCTTTCCCCTTTTGATATTGATGAGTATGATCTGGAAACTGTTTTGCTAATTTCATTTTTAATTCACCATATTTTTTAGCTTCATCTGGATTTTTTATCATGTATTCTTTAAAAAGCAAATGTTTTTCAATATTTTCGTGGCCAATTTGATAAATATGTACATGGTGTGTTCGGTTATCTTGTCCTTTTGGGAAGTATCTTCTACCAGATATCCCATTTTCCCCTCTCGGTTCATATCCCAATTCCTTCATTTTTTCATTGTATAAATCAACCTTTTCAATATCTTTAACAACAATCAAAATATCGATAATTGGTTTTGCGTAGCCGATTGTCGGAATAGACGTGCTTCCTATATGGAATATATCAACGATTTCATCTTTAAAAATAGCTTTAAGTATTTTCGCTTCTTTCTTATACGATTTTTCCCACTCTTCTGTCCACGGAAGTATTATCGTTTTTCTCATATGTCACCCTCTAGATCAATTAGATTTACTTTTTATAATTGAACATAAACATGATAAAGGGGAACCAATTCATCTCGCCTCGCGACAGCACAAATTATGTAAAACTTCTCCTCTTCCATGAGAGCTTGACAACATTTCTGCGGTTTAAAAAAGATTGGTGATCCTCATTATTTTTAACTTTTTTTGCAGTCCCCTTGAAGAAAAAAATAGCGGCTCACGAAATTTTTCTGCTTCCTCCACTCTCTTCTAAGTATAAACCTCTTCCGCATCAAATTGAATATTGTAAATCTTTATGCTTTACTTGAACTTAAACTTAGTTCCCTTTTTGACCATTTGAGCTGCGAAATTTTTGTATTGTTGCTTCTGCTGAAGTATTTTGTGCTGATGAAATGTATAACGGCGCATGAAAAGTTGAACTCATAACAGCTGAAGGAGCGCGATTAGTAGAGATGTGAAAACGGAGAAGTTACATTCAAAACCATTAGGACAAGCATATATAGCGATTGATGAGTTAATCACGAATGGTTTTAAGAAAAATTTAACGGCCTTTCCCCGGTTGAATTCCGAGAAAAGACCGCAGCTTATTACACTCTTTTTTCACAGTCTTCTTAACAGGGAGATGTGCACTTAATATACTCTTTTTTACTATCTACTTGACAGAGACATGGGAACAAAAGGCTTTCTTTTTTTAGCCTACCATTCTTCAACAAACTTCGGAACATGCCAGACATCGAACCCTTTAGTCAGTTAGTATTCTTCATAAACGTACGGTTGGTCTGGTACCTCGATCATTTCTATAGCGGGTTGTTCAATGACTGGAATGGTTGATTGATGATACGTTGTTTTATGAATGGTACCTGTAACTTTAATCCAAGTGTCATCCTTCAGCTTCGCAACATTTTCTCCCTCCACCAGCATGCCGTAAACACTCGCATCGGCGATACAACATGTAACACCAAAACGAGCCACAACGAGTTGGTTCGAACGAAAATCTCGTTCGCGAAAAACAAAGCCCGTAATTTCGACTTTTTTTCCAATTAATTGTTCGACATTTTCGCTAATCATATTAATGGTAGAAATATATTTTTCATCTGTCACAACAATTTTATCCGTTCCGATTAAATCGTTTTTCAACTGCTCATTTTCCTTTTCTGTACTTTGAACAGCCGAATTGTCCTCTTGCAAAATCTCATTTACTCGCTCGTCTACCTTTTTCATATAACCTTCTGGATCACGCAAATATTCCTCTACTAAATCTTTCTCTTCCGTTTGAACCTGCGAATTGGTACTCTCCGCTAATGGCTGTGCACCGAATTGAACGCCTCGTTTCGAAGCGACAGAACTGTCCAACACATGATTGGACAGCATTAATCCGATCATTACTGGCAGCAAAAAGAGCGAATAAATAAACACCGTACTAGCAGGCGTCTTCGGCATATAATGTTCTCCATCGCAATGACAATGACTCTCCGACGTATTCATGCCGCTCCGCAATATTTGCATTCCTCCTAATATAAGCAGCACAAATAGCGCAAAATATATAAATGGAAGCATTTTCGGCGATACATAATTCGCTAATTGAGAAGTCAATAAAAGCTTAAAAAGCAATAGTGCATATCCTGCTAATATAATTCCTCGAATGAACATATGAAAAGAACGCATAGTCTCCCTCCCCTATAAAATGTTTAAAGATTGCAGAAGAATGATACTGCCATAAATGACAACCGTTACTACGAAAATGAATACAGCTACAAATTTCGGTTTAAAATAGGCAAACAGCATAAACGTATTTTTTAAGTCAATCATCGGACCGTAAACAAGGAAAGCAACAAGAGAACCGATCGTAAACGTTGAACCGAACGAAGCTGCGACAAACGCATCCGCTTCAGAACATAATGAGAGAATGTACGCTAATCCCATCATGACTGCAGGTGCTACAGTCTGATCTCCCCCGATTTCCAGCAGCGTCGTTCGATCAAAACCCGCTTGAAAAGCACTTGCAACAAGCGCACCAACAATTAAATAGCGCCCTACATCGAAAAACTCATCACTGGCGTGCAAAAGTGTTTCAAGCCAGCGATTTTTTGCATGATGATGATGTTCATGCAAATGATGCTGTTTTTTTAATGGTAAGCTAGTGCGAAAAAAGAAATAAATGATTGCACCGATAACGATCGATGCGACAAACGCTAGTCCCATTCGGGCATAAACGACATCCATGTTTGTTTGAAAAGCGTAATATGTAGAGGCAAACACAACCGGATTTAAAATAGGTGCCGTCACCATGATAACGACGCCTAAATGTAGCGGCATTCCCTTTAAAACAAGTCTTCGCACGACCGGAACAATCGCACATTCGCAAATAGGTAAAAATGCGCCAACAATTGCGGCGGGAACGAGAGCGAGAATCGGGTGCTTCGGAATGAAGCGTTTGAGCGTATCCTCTGAAACAAATGTTTGAATGAGCGCTGATGCAAATACACCAAGTAAAATAAATGGAATGGCCTCTAAAATAATGCTTAAAAACAACGTACTTACATTTAAAACTTCTTTTGGAATGAAACTCGGATCAATAAGACGATCCCCGAATAAAAACAGCAATAAAATCCCGCCAAATAAGGCCGTACCGGCAACATCTTTCCCAATCTGTTTTCCTGCATTTTCCATCGTTCATTCTCCTAACATTGTTATTAATAAAACAGAATGATTCTTATTTTCTATATGCCTGTTTATCTTTTAACATACCAATTAGCAGTTGTCAAAGAGAAAAAAAATAGACCTTACCAAACTATGTTTAATAAAGGCAATTTACAATTAAAGAAAATGCAGCAAACTTTTGTCAAATTTTTCTACACATTTTTGTAAACACTATTACTCCTTGAGTTTCCCGACTGCTCATAAATATTTGTTTACCCTTCTGAAACGACGAACTTTGTTGTTTTTACTTGAACTCATCATTCTCCAGAAAACTATCCGTCTTGCAAACTGGACACTGTAAAAGAGATGGTGTTTAAAAGATTGCGAAACAGTAATTCATAAACACGAACAAGAACTTTCTTGATTATAAACTGAAATCATCGGCCGCTTGATCGATCAGATCTTGAACGTGACTGAAGGAGATGAATGAAATCTCCTGTAGAAATGCTACATCTTTCGTGCGCTAAAAAAAATGGCACCCAAACGTTTTTCGAAAGTGCGGGTACCAATTTTAGTGATGCCGTTTTTCTTTGCTCCTCGGTTTATATCATAATAAGCTTGTGCTCTTTTAATCCGGAAGCAGCGGGCGGAATAATTCGCCGTGTAAGAAAGAATGTGCTGCAGCTCCCGATTGATTTTGAATCGCTTATATCTATCTATTAATAGTCAAAATTATCCGGGTCTGGACCGAAAAAACTTCATGCTTCACTGGCAAAATCGGTCTTTCGATGATTGCTGTTATAGTTGGCAAAGTTCCCTTCATTAACCTCCTTCTTCTTTAATATGTTAACCAAATAAAATTTTTAGTTGACATTTCTATCATTCTTCTTGCATAATAAATAACAAATATTGTATTAGGAGGAAAAGCATGAAAATCAAGTCGATGGTGTTAATTGCTCTTTTTGCGGCGTTAACGGCGATCGGTGGGTTTATTAAAATCCCTATTCCATATGTCCCATTTACGCTGCAAATTGTATCTGTTTATTTAGCTGGGTGTTTGTTAGGTCCGAAACTCGGAATGTTAAGCCAGCTTGTTTACGTTTTGATTGGACTGGCAGGTGCGCCTGTTTTTGCGGAAGGAGGAGGTCCAAGTTACATTTTTAAACCTACATTTGGTTATTTACTAGGTTTTGTGTTAGGAGCATACGTCAATGGCTGGTTGATTAAGAGATTTCAATTGGTAAAAACATTTTCTATTTTCCTCGCTAATTTCGCCTGCCTTCTTGTAGTGTATCTTCTTGGCTGTCTTTGGTTATATGCAGCAATGAAATTTATTTTCGATAAGTCGTTAACGATTGCTCAAACATTATTATTTGGTTTTGTGATTCCTATACCGGGAGATATTTTCTTATGTATCCTATGTTCCATCATCGCAGCGCAGATTCTTCCACGGACGAACTTTTTGATTCATAAACAAGGAGTTGCATCTTAATGGGAAAAGCGATTTTTATCACAGGGACCGGAACAGAAATTGGCAAAACGATTGTCACTTCCATTCTATTTCTGGTATTGAAAGAAATGGGAGTGAAAACAAAAATATTTAAACCCATTCAAACAGGTGTAGTAGAAGAGAGCGATTCTTTTGCCGATCAATATTGGTATGAAGAAGTGATTGGAGAAGAAAAAGGCTCTACGGGGATGTATTATATGGAGCCTGCTGTTTCCCCTCATTTAGCTTCAGAGATCACAAATACTACGATTCTGCCAAATGAAATAAAAAATAAAATTTTAGAATTAAAAAATCAATACGATGTTGTTCTAGTAGAAGGAGCAGGTGGACTCGCGGTTCCGCTCATTGAACATTCTAACGGATTTTATATGACAAAAGATTTAATTCAAGAATGTGAATTGCCAACAATTCTCGTGTCTCTGGCTGGATTAGGAGCTATACACCATACACTCACAACTGTAAATTATGCCGAAAAGCACGACATTGATATCCTTGGGCTTATATTTAACCATTTTGACCAATACAATATGATTCATATTGATAATGTACGGACTATACATAAGATGTTGAATCTTCCTATCATTGCTAAATTGCCAACAATGGACTCTTTGTCTAAAGACAGTCTTACTCAATTAGCCAACACATTGATATCCAAGCAAGAACTTAAGAATGTATTGTCAGGGGGATTAGAAATTGAAGTATAGGTACGAACAGTTAGAACAACTTGATAAACAATATGTATGGCATCCTTTTACCCAAATGAAGTCTTATATCGAAGAAAAGCCGCTCATCATTGAAAAAGGAAAGGGAAGCTACCTTTATGATGTCGAAGGAAAAAAATATTTAGACGGTTATGCATCTTTATGGGTAAATGTTCACGGACACAGTGACCCTGAATTAAACGAAGTGCTTCATGAACAAATTGAAAAAATCTCTCATTCTACGCTTTTAGGGTCCGCGAATGTTCCTTCCATTTTATTAGCAAAAAAACTAGTGGAAATTTGGGGAGGAAATTTATCAAAAGTATTTTATTCCGATACAGGGGCTGCTGCCGTTGAAATTGCATTGAAGATGGCATATCAGTACTGGCAAAACATTGACCCTGTCCGCTACAAAGATAAAAACAAATTTATCTCATTAAAAGAAGCTTATCACGGGGATACCATTGGTGCTGTAAGTGTTGGCGGCTTGGATTTATTCCATCGAATCTTTAGGCCGCTATTGTTTGAACGAATTGAAGTACCTTCCCCATATGTATATAGAATGGACGAATATGGCGATGAAAAGGAAATTGTGAATTATTGTTTAACAAAGCTAGAAGAAACGCTTGAACAGCATCATTCAGAAGTCGCGGGTATGATTGTCGAACCGCTCGTTCAAGGAGCGGCAGGAATCATTGTACATCCGAAAGGGTTTTTAAAAGGTATTGAAAAGCTTTGCCGCAAATACAATATTTTGCTTATTTGCGATGAAGTGGCTGTTGGATTCGGCAGAACCGGAACATTATTTGCCTGCGAACAAGAAGATGTCCAGCCTGATATTGTTTGCTTAGCCAAAGGCATCACAGGAGGATATTTACCGCTTGCGGCAACATTGACAACAGAAGAAATTTATTCTGCATTTTTAGGAGATGTTCATGAAAATAAAACATTTTTCCATGGTCATACATATACGGGAAATCAATTATCTTGTTCTGTTGCGTTAAAAAATATTGAGTTGATCGAACAGAGAAACTTAGTTTCGGATGTCCAACGAAAAGCTCATGCGTTGGCAGATAAATTGCAAAAGCTTTATGAACTGCCGATCGTCGGTGATATTCGTCAAAAAGGACTCATGATTGGCATCGAAATCGTCAAGGATAAGAAAACAAAAGAAATATTCGAGCGCTCGGAGCAGATTGAGCATAAAATTATTTTAGAAGCTAGAAAGCGCGGGCTTATTATCCGACCATTAGGTCCTGTCATCACGTTTATCCCTGTTTTGGCGATGACCGATGATGAGCTAAAGACCGCTGTTGATATTATTTTTTATTCGATTGCGGAAATGGTAAACATCAAGCAGTTTTAAGATGAAGGTACTTTATCGTTGCAAGGGGATGTCTCATGTTTTGAGACATCCCCTACTTACAATTAGTCAAGAGTTTTTAGTAAATCTATTTGTTTCAGTGGATTTATTTAGGGGGCTGTCCAGAAAGTCAAAATCCACTGAAAACGAAACATCATAAGCATTGATATATCAACATTAAAGGGGCGTCTATAAGCTGGAAAATCGACTTATTAGAAGCCCCTAACTAAATAAATTTACGCATGCCAAATAGCCCCCACGATTTTTGCTTTTTTTCCTAAACAATTACGAAGTTGCTGATGCGATTTCGTAATTGTAGGCGATTATGTAATATTTCCCCCTCATAAATACAAATCTGAGCAAAATTATAAATAACCATATAGCTCTTTCCCATACTAACATCAAAGGCAATGACACTTTGCATAAACCTTCCTCCATTATTTGTAGAAGCCTTCATATAACCTTAATGATTCCCTTTTCTTATCCACGATCTCATGGATCCAACATATTAAATCTGATTCTTATAAGATCCGTGAAGTAGGCCAGTTTTTCATTGCGAACTCATAGTTCTGGGGCTGTCACGACCTTTTCTCCACTCCTACTAAAAAATAGCAGCACAGACCTTGACCGTGGTCTATGCTGATAATCTTAATATGTATTTATTTACATGAAATAAAGTTAAGGATTTCTTCTTTTGTCGGTAAGGATGAAATGGCACCTTTTCCTGTTGTTGTGATCGCACCGCTTGCATTGGCAAAGGTGAGGATTTCTTGATGGTGCTCATTTAATACATCTATTAAGTTATCATGGTTTACTTCTTTTTCGAGTAGTTTATATAAAAAGCCACCGATAAAGGCATCTCCTGCACCTGTAGTATCCTGAACCTCAACTTTGAAACCAGTTGATTCATATTTGGCATTCTTCGTGTAAAGGTCGGCTCCATTAGCTCCTTTTGTGTAAATAACGGCTTTTACATCACCTGTGAATAAGTTTTCAATCGCCTCTTTTTCATTAGTGATTCCTGTGATAAACGCTAATTCTTCATCGGAAATTTTGATGATATGTGCTTTCGGAATAAATTCTAAAATCGTTTGTCGACATTTCTCTGCACTGTTCCATAGTGGAAGGCGAACGTTGGGATCAAAGCTAATGATTCCCCCATTTTCTTTAACAAGTCGAATTGCTTTTTCATGGGCTTTTTTCATTGGGCTTTCGACTAGATCGACGGAGCAAAAATGTAAAATATCTCCTTTGACAAACCAACTTTCTTCAATTTCATCTTCTGAAAGCAAAAGATCTGCAGAAGGATTGCGATAGAAGGAAAAATCACGTTCACCATCATCGCGCAGCGAAACAAATGCTAATCCTGTATTCGCTTCATTTGTTCGCTTTATTTTATCTGTTTTCACACCGATTTTTTGTAACTCTTCAATTAAAAAGTCACTAAAGGCATCCATTCCAAGCTTTGTGATCATTGCAGATTCTGCTCCAAATCTCGCAACAGCTGCTGCAACGTTTGCTGGGGCTCCCCCAGGTGCACGTTTAAAAGATTGAACATCCTTTAATGCTTTGCCTTTTTGCATTGGAATAAAATCAATTAACACTTCACCAATTGAAAATAAGCGCCCCATTGTCTACACCTCCCTTTTAATTTATAGTGGATAAGTTATATTTCGTTGTGTCTAATGTAACTTTTCCGTTTCGTGCAAAGAAGCGAATATCTGTGCTTTCAGGTCTTGGAAAAATTCGGCTCGTAAATACTTCAACGCCGTCATTGATAAAAATTTCGACAGAAGACGTATCAACAAACAGATGAAGCTTTAACGTATCCCCTTCAACGCTGCACGTTCTTGTTGTTCCATATTCTTTAGCTGGAACCTCCCCTGAATGGGTACGGTCTAAGGTCACCTTTTGTTCCTTTCTGTTATAGGAGATGACCGTTTTTTCATCTTTACATGACCGGAATTCAATCCCGACTTCATCTGCTTCCATGTTCGTAAATTCACAAATAAGTTCATACGTCGTCCCATTGAATCCTGCATACATTTTTTTCTCATCATCGAGAATATCTTTCACATTTATCGAATCTTGTCGCAATGCTTCTAGTTCTTTTACAGGACACTGAATAAGCTTTCCATTTTGAACGGTCAACTCTCTCGGTAATGTTAAACAATGAGCCCACCCATCCTTATCAGTTGGATACTCGATTTCGGGAAGACCCATCCACCCGACTAAAAGGCGACGTCCCTTATGGTCAATTGTCGTTTGTGGTGCATAAAAGTCAAATCCACGGTCTAACTCAACAAACTCACCGTGTTCAAAAACTTTAGTCTTTAAATCTAGTGTGTTCCCTAAAAGATAACCAGATTGATAGATATTTTGAAATTGATCTCCCTTTGGCTCTAACCCTTGTGGTGAGAAGATCAGCACACCTTTTCCATCTAGTTCAAAATAATCGGGACATTCCCACATAAATCCAAATTCCTTTAAGTTTGTTTGAACCTCACCTTCAAATGTCCAATTTTTTAAATCAGGTGATGAATAAAGAACAATACAACCTGTTTTGTTTTCCCTCTGTGCCCCGATAACAGCATAAAAAGTGTCATTTTCCTTCCAAACTTTCGGATCGCGATAATGATCGGTATAACCTTTTGGAACTTCTTTAATAACCGGCTCTTGTAATTTTTCAATACGTCCATTTTCATTCATTACCGCTAAGCATTGATATGGATGACGAACCCAATTTTCATCTCTTGTATTTCCTGTATACATTAAATGGAGCTTACCGTCATGACAAATAGCACTACCTGAATAAGCTCCGTGAGAATCAAAATAATCGTTCGGCTTAATACCAATTCCGACATTTTGCCAATTGACAAGATCTTTTGATTTTGTGTGATACCAATATTTTAATCCATGAACAGGACCTAGCGGAAACCATTGATAAAACAAGTGATATTCTCCGTTAAAATAAGAAAAACCATTTGGATCATTTAAAAGTCCCGTTACTGGTTGAATATGAAATTTCTGACGCCAAATGCTTTTGTTGACTTTTTCTTTTAATGCATTCAATTCTTCTTTTGTCGCTTCTTCGATTCGGCGATACCGTTGTTTTCTCGTCCATTCCATCTTTAAACCTCAAACTCCTTCACGATGTAAACACAGGGCCTGACCTCTTTTTAAGGATCAGACCCCAATATTTAATTTATTAAGATGCTTTTTCTGCTGCTTGTTCTTTTTTCGCTGCACGTTTCGCTAAAATGATGGTTGTTACGAATGCAACGATGAATGAAATAACCATTCCAATTACGTATGGAACTATGGAATCTGGACGAATTGAAATAATACCTGGTAAACCAGCTGCTCCAAGCGCAACAGCTTTTACTTTAAAGATCGTAATAAATGCGGCTGATATAGCTGCACCTGTAATAGCACCAATAAATGGATAACGAAGCTTCAAGTTTACACCAAACATAGAAGGCTCTGTAATTCCTAAAAGAGCCGAAATACCAGCTGCGGACGCAATACCTTTAATTTTCTTATCATTAATAATCATAAAAACAGCTAATGTTGCTGCACCTTGAGCTACGTTTGACATAGCCGCAACAGGGAAAATAAACGAACCACCTGTTTTAGCAAATTCTGCTAACAATTGTGTTTCAACTGCAATAAAGCTATGATGCATACCTGTAATAACGATTGGGGCATAAACTAAACCGAATAACGCACCACCAATGAGTCCCGTAGTATCATATAACCAAACAAGTCCGTCTGTTAATAAGTTACCTGCAGAACGAGTAATCGGTCCTACTGCTGTAAACGTTAAAATGCCTGTAATAAAAATCGTTAATAATGGCGTTAATAAGTTATCAAGTGCAGACGGAATATATTTGCGTAAGAATTGTTCTGTTTTCGCTAAAATAAAGGATGATGCTAATACAGGTAATACGGTCCCTTGATAACCGACTTTTTCAATTTCAAATCCGAAAATACTCCAAACTGGAATTTCACCGTTCGCTAAGGCGCTACCATAACCCCAACCATTTAATAAATCAGGGTGAACCATTAACATACCTAAAGTAGCTCCTAAGTACGGGTTACCACCAAAGCGCTGTGTAGCGGAGAAACCAATTAAAATTGGTAAAAAGACAAATGCCGCATTGGCAAATGTATTAATAAGTGCTGCTAAGTCCGCTATTTCTGGATATGCATCAATGAGGGACTTACCTTCAATAAATAGATCCTTTGCCGTTAATACGTTATTAATTCCCATTAAAAGACCGCCAGCAACAATGGCAGGAATAATCGGAACGAAAATATCAGAAAGTAGCTTCACTAAACGTTGAATTGGATTTAAATTTTTCGCTCCAGCATCTTTCACATCTTTTGTAGACATTTCTTGAAGTCCAGTTAATTTGGTCAATTCTTGATAAACTTTGTTAACTGTACCTGACCCTAAAATAATTTGGAACTGTCCACCCGTTGAAAAAGTTCCTTTTACATCGTCCATTTTGTCAAGCGCTTCTTGATTTATTTTACTTTCATCATTTAAAACTAGACGTAAACGTGTCGCACAGTGAGCTGCAGCAGAAATATTATCTTTTCCACCAAGAGCTTCTAAAATTTCTTTTGCGATTTGATCGTATTTCATAGCTTCCTCCCCCATTTATTTAGTGGAACCGGTTCCATTTTTCGCGATTTAGGAACCGGTTCCTAACTTTATGAAATGGAACCGGTTCCAGTCTGATTATAAGTCATTAGGAATGATGCTGTCAACGCTTTCTCGTTCAATAATTTCATATTTTGATAATGTTCTTTTTGGAACTGACTCCTCATTGACAAGCTTTACAATGTTTTGCGCTGCCATCTTTCCAGCCTCTTTAAAAAACAGTTTTACTGTTGTTAGCCCTGGGTGAATAATTTCCGTCACATCATATCCTCCAAAACCCGTAATAGAAACATCCTTTGGAATGCTCAATCCTTTTAATTGTGCTGCCCTTAAAGCACCAAGAGCAATATTATCCGTTGCACACACAATGCAAGTCGGCTGAAATCCTTCTAGCATTTCTGTTACTCTTTGTTGAGCAGCAAACATATTAAAACCTGTTTCAAAATAACGAACCTCACATCCTTCCGCTTCTGCTATTGCCCTTTTAAATCCTTCCTTTCTTCTTACTCCAACTGCCACATCCTTTTCGGTAACACCTAAGTAAGCAATTTTTCGATGCCCTTTCTCTAATACATATTTTCCAATTGCATAGCCTGCTTCCAAATCATTATGAATCAGACTATGTACATCCGGATGTTCTTGACCAACAAGAAGAATCGGGATGTTCACCTTTTCAAATGCCTCTAAATGTACTTGTGTAATTTGAGTAGCAAGTAAAATAATTCCCGCAACTTTTTGACTAGCAAGGCTATAAATCGTTTCAATTTCACGTTCAATTTGCTGATTCGTATTGGATATTAATAATTGAAAATTCAACTCTTTTAATTGTTCATCAATCCCAATTAAAGTATGCGATGCTGCATAGGAATCTAATCGCGGAACAATCGTTCCAATAAAATATGTTTTCTTAGCCTTTAAACTTTGTGCAAAAGGATTAGGTGTATATCCTGTTTCTTTAATGGCAAGTTCAATTTTTCTTTTTGTTGCTTCACTAACGGATCCACCATTTAAGTAGCGAGATACAGTGCTTTTGGAAACTCCCGAAATTTTTGCTATATCTGCAATAGTTTTATTCATTCCTAGTCCACCTCAAAAATGAGTTCTCTTTTTTTTATTATAATATTAAACCCATTTTTAATGCATGGGGTAACAAAATAAGCATTCGAGATTTAAAATCCTGTGCTCCGAATAATAAAGCAATCGGTCATTCACCGATTGCTGCAAATTTGATAGGTTACTTCTAGGATCGATTGATTCCTCCACTTTTGCTGGGGATTTAAATCACTTCTGGGATCTTTCCCATCACTTTGGCTAGGGATTCAATCACTTTTAAGCACTTTCCCATCACTTTGGCGGGTGATTCAATAATCAATCTTTTGTTTCCACTACTCGATCGACTCTCAACTTTTGAACATGTAAATAGGTCAATGCCCTATATCTCAAGGATTTATGACTTTTCATCTCGATGATTCCGACTGGTCTCAAACCAGCAACCCCCACCCTGTCAAGGTGTAGTAGTAGGATAAATCATAGTCTAATAGAATGCAAAAAATTTATTTTTATCTTAAACAAAAATACGCCAACAAACATATTATAAAACCAAAAAATCGACAACAAGCTGCCGTCAAGATTACCTGCAAAACAGAATCATTTATGGGGCCGTCCAGAAATCAAATCGCCATTGAAAACAAAAAATCATAAACACCGATATATCAACGTTTCTAACACATTAATGGGGGCGTCAATAAGCCGTAAAAACGACTTATTAGACACCCCCTTTTTATTTTGAGACAATATGATTGGTCTCTATTACCTAAATAAGGTTTGCCACTATATCCGAACCAAGGTGTATCTGTGGAACTTTGGGAAAGACAACTAAATAAACTAGAAAAATAATTGAAGATAAATGCCTATAGGAAACAATATTTCCTTGTAGGTTTTAATTACGGGAGATTTTTCGTTTAAGATAAACATATAAAACTTAGATTGTGAAAAGGAGGGGGTTTATGAATAACAAAGAGTTAGAAAAGTTAAAAGAGCTCCTGTATTGTGAAGACAATGAAGAAGTAAAACATATAAATAATTCGATACTTCTTCATATATTTGCAGCAAATTACAACTGGGATAATGGTTTTGAAATTCCTAACAATAGAGTTAGTGAGATTTTGTTTTTCTTGTGAATAGAATGTTTCAGCCTTTAATGAAGAGAATGAAACGATTCTATTACGGCATGATCATGGCAGTTTCCTTTGCGGGACATGCTCGTGGTAATGCCTTTTTCTTTGGCTAAATGTTGAAAAGCATAAGACGTATAGACCGCCCCTTGATCGCTATGGAGTGTTTTTCCTTGTCCCATTTTACTGGGTCACTTCATTTTTTTATAATTGCTTTTAAGATTACTAAATAGGGTATTGGTAAAAGGGAACAAGTATTAGATAAAGTCAAGACATATGAACAGGCTAGAAATAAAGCACTAGACCTAGTTGGAGATTTAGGACCAAATTCAAAGCCATATATAGGAACTCTTAAGTCAAGTGCTGGATATGGTAAAGTAATTGGTAGGCAGTCTGCTGACAGAAAAGTAAGATGGAGATTAGATTATGACCCAAATAAGGGGACACATATAAACATTGAAGATTTTCGCAATGGTAAAGGGGCTAATGCTCGAAAAATCGTTATTCCATTCGAGGGTAACGAAAGCACCTTTAAATCTTTATTAAAACATTTGAATAGATAAGGGGGAATTTGAATGAGTTTATTTGATGAGTGTATTGAAGCACTAGGTGAGAATGTACACGTCTTATCTGATAGTGAGAGAGAGCAAGTACTAAGAGATTTTGAGAATTCTTTTCCATTTACTGAGTGGGGGCGTATTGAATGGGAGAAAGTGACTTATCATGCTAAAGTGAATACAGTTGATGAGATCATCTCCTTTTTGAACCAAAACATTGATGAATACAGCAACGTTATATATGTTATTTGGGATGAAAGGACATTACCTATAATTCAATCTGAGTTAAATAAAGTATTTGAAGTTATAGATGATGTTACTGCTGTAAGTTTTGATACATGGATATTTTCACCATCTTCAGGATATGTTATTGAGATATTTCATGACGGTGAAGTAAGAATAGGATTGAAGTAAAATATCATTGAATTAACCCTCAAAAGGTGAATATAAATTCTCTTTTGAGGGTTTTCTACTAGTGACGTAGTGCCGAACGAGCTGCTAGTGATACAATTTGTGCATGTAATCTATTCAAGTTCTATATGATAATTTTTAGAGTTATCTTGTACGCACAAAATGTGTATAAAAAAGATGCCCTATTTTACAATTTTCATCAAATATAACCCACTGAAAAATTATCAGTTACTACCGTTTTTTTCGCCAAAAACCTTACCCTTGTTTTCCCACCATTTTATAAAAATTTTTTCGTAACTTTTTCTTCGCTACCACCGATTACTATAGCGAGAGGATTACTCCACCTCAATTAGCTTCTGGCAAGAACCGCGTCATATCAAGATTTTTGAGGATGATTCCGACTGAACTCAAACCAGCGACCACTATCCCTGTCAAGGTGGCGCTCTCACTAAAGAAGATGGAGATTTACTACCTTCCGAATTTGAAAAAGACTTTAACATTGATTACTACAATGAAGATTTTAGAGAAATAGAATTCTATGATGAGCCATCGATTGATTGCCGTGTTCTAATTGAAGGCTTTTCTTATGATGAGGAGAAAATTCAAAATTTATAGAGTTTTGCGGTGATCGTTTAAATCAAGAAGCGAACTCAGTTCTTTTACTTTATAACTTTCAATATAATGGAAATATCAATGAAAAACATCAGTTTAGATTTCTAGGAGCCGTGCAATATAAGTAATTATAAACACCTTGAATGAGTGTTCGACACTCTTTCAAGGTCAGCTTGCCAACAAAGTCTACAAGCTGAGTGGAGAAAAACAACTCGTTTTTCTCCACTGGCTTCATTTTAAGGACTTATCGGACATCCCCGGGTGATGAGTACGCCGCGCAAAATCAACAAACCGAAATTTATCGAGCCGATGTCTCGATTCGGTATACTGAAACAAGCTCGCATCTTCTAAGTAGACAAAATTTTTCACCACTACTACATGCTCGTAGCCGTTTAAATCCATATATTTTTGATCCTCAGCTGTCACTCGGTCGACAAACATTTCTTTTTTCGCAAAGCTAATGCGAAGCTTTAATTCATTTTCGATATATTCATAAATCGAATTTTCACAAATGCCGCGCGTCAATGTTGGAACGAATTTTTGGCAAAGAAAGTCCTTGTCTAAAATAATTTTCTCTTCTTCTATTTCCCTAGCACGAATCACTTTCCAAACTTTTTCCTTATTTTCGGTTTCCAATTGTCTTTTAATATATTCATCAGGCTCGATCAATTCCAGTTCATGTACGATCGTTCTTGCCGGCTTGTTCATTTTTTGCGCCAATTCTTTAAAGCTGACAAGTCCAGAGACAGGAAAATCATATTTTCCTACATCTAACACAATCGAACCTTTTCCTTTTATTTTTTGAATATAGCCATGCTCTGATAGAAGATTGAGCGCTTTGCGAATCGTCTCACGCGATGTTTGATACCGCTGGGACAATTCATTTTCAGAAGGCAGCTTTTCGTTCGGCTGAAAAATGCCTTTGCGAATATGAAGCAAAAGGTCGTTGTAAATCGCCATAAATTTATTTTCCTTCATAGTCATCACCGAATTGTATAGTATCATTTTGTTAAATGATACACAATCGCTTCATATGGACGCAACATGATTTCTTGTACATGTTCAGAAGAGTCATTATAGTTGGAAAGTAGGATACGGCTTGTATATCCGTTTATATCAAGCTCATTCGGCAAAACAAATTCTGTTTGGCCGCCAAAAAAGTTGGCCACTACTAGAAGCTTTTCACCATCTCCATTGCGCACATAAGCAAAAATTTGCGGATGATCCTCTAACAATAGCTGATAGTTTCCTGTTGTAATAATGTCATAGTTCTTTCGCAATTCAATCAAACGTTTGTAATGGTAAAAAATCGATGTTGGATCCTCTAATGCTTTTTTCACATTAATCTCTTTAAAATTCGGCGCGACATGAATCCAAGGAGTCCCAGTTGTGAATCCGGCATGCGGACTGTCGTCCCATTGCATAGGTGTCCGTGAATTATCGCGCGATTTACATTTTAAAATTTCAAGCACCTCTGCTTCTGTTTTTCCTTGCTCAAGCAAAATTTTATACATATTTAATGTTTCCACATCACGGTATTCTTCAATTCGCTCAAACTTCGGGTTGGTCATGCCAATTTCTTCACCTTGGTAAATATATGGTGTTCCTTGCATCATATGAATAACTGTTGCCAGCATCTTCGCCGATTCTTTATGATATGCTCCATCATTGCCATAGCGCGACACAATTCTCGGCTGGTCATGGTTGCACCAGAAGAGCGCATTCCAGCCTCCGCCTTTATTCATCTCCACTTGCCAAGTAGATAAAATTCGTTTTAGAGCCAGAAAATCGAATGGAGCTGCCACCCATTTTTCACCATTTGGGTAGTCTACCTTTAAATGGTGGAAGTTAAACGTCATATTCAATTCGTTCCGTGCTGGATTAGTATATTGAATGCAATGGTCAATGGTGGTCGATGACATCTCACCGACTGTCATAATATCATATTTAGAAAATACTTCCCTATTCATTTCCTGCAAAAACTCATGGATGCGCGGACCGTCTGTATAAAATCGGCGGCCGTCACCCAATGGCAGGGATTCGTCATCATCGAGAAAACGTTGATCTTTCGAAATCAAATTAATGACATCTAAGCGAAAGCCATCAATTCCCTTTTGAAACCAAAAATGCATCATTTCATAAATCGTTTTGCGCAGCTCTTCATTTTCCCAATTTAAGTCGGCCTGAGTTACATCAAACAAGTGCAGATAATATTGTCCCGTTTGCTCATCATACTCCCAAGCCGATCCGCCAAATTTGGATTTCCAGTTTGTTGGAGGGCTGCCGTCTGGTTTGGCATCCTTCCAAATATAAAAATGGCGGTAGCGGTTTTCTTTTGACGAACGTGCCTGCTGAAACCACTCATGATCGGTCGAGGTATGGTTTACGACCATATCCATTATCACTTTGATACCGCGCCGATGGGCTTCAGCAAGCAAACGCTCGAAATCCTCCATTGTTCCATAATCTTGATGAATGCTAAAATAATCACTAATATCATAGCCGTTATCTCGCTGCGGCGAAGCATAAATAGGCGTCAGCCAAATGACGTCAATCCCTAATGTCTTTAAATAGTCTAATTTCTCGATAATCCCTTGCAAATCTCCTATTCCATTTCCCGTCGTGTCTTTAAAGCTTTTCGGATAAATTTGATAAACAACGGCTTTTTTCCACCATGGCTGCTTCAATGAATATCACCTCGTTTATAATTTTGAGACTATCGGGAAAAACGATACCATTGGCGGTCATTCACCAATGGTATGAATCTTTGATTATTCATATTTATTATTTAGAACACAGTTCTATTAATTATGATCTTTGCGAATTTTTCCTAACACAAATGTTAGGGCAAATGGCAGCACAATCGCGATCGCCATTCCAATGAAAAACGGCGCCCATTTTTGCTGAACGATTGATAAAAACCCAGGAAGACCGCCAACACCAATAGAAAATGCGATCACTTTATTGAGCGTAATGAACATTCCGCCAATTGCTGCTCCGATCATCGCTGAAATAAATGGATAACGGTAGCGTAAATTCACTCCAAACATGGCCGGTTCCGTGATACCCAAATAAGCTGAAACGGCAGATGTGAATGACAGCCCTTTCAGTTTTTCATCTTTTGCTAAAAACATCATGGCTAACGCCGCCGAACCTTGAGCGATATTAGAAAGAACGAGAATCGGCCATAAAAATGTTCCGCCAGTGTTGGTGATCAGCTGCAAATCAACCGGCAAGAACGTATGATGCATCCCCGTGACAACAAGAGGGGCATATATCGCTCCATATAGAAGCCCGCCAATTGCTGGAACATTATGAAACACTGAAACAAATACACTTGTAATCCCGTTGCCGATTGCAAATGTAATCGGTCCGATCGCAATAAACGCTAAAAAACCGGTAAATAGCAGCGAAAGCGGAGCGACTAACAGCAACTGAAACGCATCGGGAATTCGTTTACGCCAAAACAGCTCTGTTTTCGCCAGCACGTACGATGCCACTAGCACAGGCAATACTTGACCCTGATATCCTACCTTTTGAACATCCAATCCGAACAAATTCCATACAGGAATGTTTCCTTCTTCTTTCGCTGCTCCCCAGCCCCATGCGTTTAACAAATCTGGGTGAACAAGCATTAAGCCTAGCACAATACCAAGCAATGGACTGCCGCCGAATTTCGTTACCGCTGACCAACCGATTAAACCTGGCAGAAAGACGAACGCCGTATTGGCAATTAAGTTAATAATGCTGGCAAGATCGGCCCACTCTTTATGCACTTCCACAAATGATTTGCCTTCATAAAAAATATTTTGGCCTGTCAGGATATTATTAATTCCCATCAACAAACCTGCTGTCACAATCGCCGGCAAAATCGGAATAAAAATATCAGCTAATGTTTTAATCGCACGCTGAAGCGGGTTTAGCTTCGCTTCCGCTGCATCTTTAATCTCTTGCTTTGTCGCGCGGTCAATCCCCGTCAACTCCACCATTTCGTTGTACACTTTATCGACAAGCCCTTGTCCAATCACGACTTGAAATTGACCGTTTGCCGAAAAGGAGCCTTTGACGAGATCAATGCTTTCCAAAGCCTCTTTATCTACTTTTCCCTCATCCTTTAATGCAAATCTTAACCGGGTAACACAATGTGTTGCCGCTACAATATTCTCTTTTCCTCCAACAGACTCAACAATCTTTTCAACTGATTGTTTGCTGATATTCATGATGATCCCCCCGTAATCGTTTACAAAACAAGTGTTATTTTGCTACGACAACCATAAATGAATCCGTTCCTGCCTGCACGCTTTCGAGCGACTTCTTTTCGAGTGATTGAACGGCATCCATATTGGTGATGACAATCGGTGTGATCGTGCTTGCTGCTTTTTCTTTGATCAATGCAAGATCGAATGTCAGTAAACTGTCGCCCGCCTTGACTTTGTCACCGACCTTCACATGTCCAACAAATCCTTCACCGTTCATCATAACGGTGTCTAAACCGATGTGGATCAATAGCTCCAGTCCCGTCTCAGAACGAATACCAATCGCATGCTTCGTATGGAAAAATTGAATAACTTCCCCATTGACCGGCGAAACGACAATTCCGTCTGCAGGATCAATAGCCACTCCATCCCCCATGAGCTTTTGGGAAAATGCTGGATCAGGAACTTGTTCGATCTCGACTATTTTTCCGGTTAAAGGGGCTAAGAGCGTTTCCTCTTTTTTTCGAAACCATTTTTTTAACATTATGAACTCTCCTTTTAACCGCTTTCAAAACTTGTATATACAAGATGCTTTTATTTTAACCTGTATATACAAGTTCGTCAATAAAAAAGTTACCCGTATACATCGTCACCACTGAAAAAGTACTTTATTTAATAAAAGAGTTCCTAATTTTGAACTTCCCCCTGTCAAGTTTACAGTGGAAATAATAAAAGTTGCTTTATACGGCTTTGGTCCTATATTCCATAAAGGGCATTTTTATTCGAGACAATATAATCGGTCTCTATTACCTAAATAAGAAAATAATCTAGAAACCTCTTGGTAGTTTTTTCTTAAAATTCCCCTTTTTCATTTCTATTTACTAAAAATTCCTTTATCTGTCTTATAATGAAACAAAAAGCTTTTCCACTTGATGGAATCCATTTCGTTTCAATCGGAGGCATGGATACAGTGAATGTCAACTATATACCTTCAGAATGGGAAAGGACCAAGAAAGGAATCGGCAACCTGATCGGCGTCGGTGTATGGGGAAAAGGCATGATCGACAACTTAAAAGATATCAGCGATCTTTTGGAAGACGCCCAGTCAGACATAGCCAAATATGACAGCGATGGTGTCATCTCTTTCACCCATACCGATCGCAAAAGCCAATATCAAAGCTTATATGAGGATTTTCTTGTCATGCACCGCTTTAGCGGCCGCATCGGAGATATTGTCGACCGCACCATCGATGAGCCGTTTTATCAAGATATCGATGCTTTTGTCGAAGCGATGCGCGACTTATCGATATCAGAGATCAAGACGAAAAACCGCATCGGCGCAAAAGAAACAATCGTTGTTCCAGGAACTTATGGCTCACAGGAGACGATCGAAGTGCCGAAAGCCGAGGTCGGACTGGAAGATCTGTTCAGCGGCAGCAACTACTATGCCAGGCTAATGGAACGGGAATACGCCTCATGGAAAGAACTGAACACCCGCCAGGACTTTTCGAAAAAAGAATATATACAGACGACATTGAATTCCCATGCTTTTCAGTATGAATCGATCAAAGACGGGCAAATGAACAAAGAATTCTGGGGGCAAATAGCGGCGCTCGTCGTGATTGTCGGCGTCTCATTTATTTGTCCGCCAGCAGGGATGGCATTGGGCATGGCCTATGGTACACTGGAATTAAGCTCGGCCGTTTCCGGAAAAGACTGGATTTCAGGGAGGGAACTAGAAACAGGCGAAAGAGTATTCCGCGGTGTCCTCGCTCCATTGGATATCGTCCCTGGCGTCAGCGCGCTTTCTAGATTCAGCAGCGCCGCCCGCTTTTCACCTCTAAGAGAAGCAAGTGATCTTCAATTATTAACGGGGTTAAAAACGGGCTTCCAGCAAAAATCACAACGTGCCTCCGACATAGTTGTCCATGCTGAAAAAGACATCGTTGCCCGCATTCGAAATGCGAAAGCATGGGCGAAGGAAATGCCGCATCATTTGAAAACCGGCGCAGCAAACGGTGCGTTGCAAGTCGGCCGATTCGTAGACAACGCCGCAACAAACTTAAGACACCTCCTGCCAAGCCGGCAAATGGGATTCGCCATGAAAGGGGCTGGGAATGTTAAGGTTCCGGTGGAGAATAAGATTCAAGCTTGGTTAAGTAAGTTGGATGGGATAAATGTAGGCGGAGGTAAAGCAGGCAACGATGGCGTTGAACTTAGCACTAAGGGTACTGGTAAAAAAACAGTTGAAAAAGGAAAAGATTACTCAACTCGTATTGACAATCAGGTAGAGGAAATTGAAAAAATGCCTTTACCTTCGAGTATTGCTACTACATTTAAAGATTCAAATTATAGAACAGTGATTACAAAAGAGAATGTTACAGTCTATAGAGTATTTGGCGGGCATGCAGATGCAGGCGGAACATTTGCTACAACTTCTCCGGCTGTAAATAGGATACAAACTAAAATTGACTTAGCTTTACTCCCAGAATGGAAAAATACGAGGAACTATGAAGCCGTAATTGAAGTTCCAAAAGGAACTATATTGAATATTGGCAGAGCTGAAAAACAAATTACTAAAACCGGTAGTATTCTAAAAGGGGATGCTGACCAAATTTTATTACCTTTAAATTATTCTTTAGAATGGATAAAGGAAATTAGGCCAATACCTTCAAAATAGGAGGTTTTGTTATGCAAAACGAAGAAATGGATAATATTAAAATTCAAATACAAAAGGTTATGGATTTAGTTTATGAAAAAAAAAATCAGAGGGAACATAAATTTTTAGATACATTATTAGATAAGTTGAAAGAATTATCAGAAACTGTAAATACCAATAGCAATATTGATGAATTAAGGAAAGATTCTAAGCTAAAAGGAGCCTTGAGAGCGTATTTTGATACCAACTTAGTTGAGAGTTACGATGAACCACTAGTAATTGAGTTAGATAAATTAGAAGTAATGTTGCAACAGAAGACGAATTAAAGTGTTTTTTTATTTAATATCTACACGGAACATATTTATTCCAAAGAATTTAATGGGGGGAAGGACCAGGAATTTTAAAAATATGCTTCCTCTAAATTTAATATTGGGTAGTATAAACAAAAAATTTACTAAGTATTTAAAAATTATTATCTTCGTATAGTTATGACATCAAAAAATAGACAGTTCAAAATGCATATACAGCTAAAGATGACTCCAGTACAGTTGGGGTCATTTTTTACATAATGAACCGTTGAAGGAGAAATAGAGAAGCCAAATTAAAACAATAATAAGGGTACTGGTAAACTTTATAGAGGAGATAGTTTATTGCATTCACCTAAAAGATCTAATGGAATTGGTAAGCCATTTATATCAGATTCAGGTAATTTAGTTCCTGCAAATAGTAAAGGTATATACAAAAATCGACAAGTTACTGTTATAGAGCATATTTTAGGAGGTTACAGAAGGGGAGCAAAATCAAATAGCCCTTATATTAGTTTCACTGGTAATAAAGGTATTATTGGAAATTATGGGGATTACTTAATAGAATTAGATATTTCTTCTTTGAGAAAAGCGATTAGATCAGGAGAAGTTAAAAATGTAGCTATTTTATCCCCAAAACAGATTCGAAAATTAATTGAGAGAGATAGCTCTTCTTCTGATTTTTGGAAAAATAGAGCGTTAACTTGGACTACAAGAGACAATGAATATTTGATCAGAGGAGAGATACCTAGCAAATTCATAAAAATTTCTCCTAAGGAGTGAGTATATTATGTTTTTATATTTCCAAGATGAATGTCTAGGCGAAATACAAGATATCAACACTGAAGGCATGTGGATGTATGGTAAACTTATACCTAATCAAAATATAGTAAAGTTTAAAGAGTTTTTTAAGGCTCTGACGGATGAAGAAAACGATTTTAAAGAGAGTGAATATAATGAAGAATGGCTGAAGGATGAAAATTGGTTTATTGTGAATGATCATCAATATAAAAGAGGAATTTATTTGCCGGCTGTGTATGAAGACTGGGAAATAAATTGGAGATGGAGGTAACTGATTTAGAACAAAAACCTTGATTGGCTATAAGCCATTCAAGTTTTTTCTAATTTAAATCTAACAGCTAAGGAGGGAATATTTTTGGATATTAAGTCGGAAATAAAAAAGGTATACGATAACCGTCTGCTTAAGACAGAAAAACAAGTGGAAGAATTTGAGCAAGCTTTAAAAATTATATATGAATATGGTGAGGTTTCAATTATTAAAGATTTAATTTTAGCTTTTGATGATAATACTGAACACCATGAGGTAATGTTTAACTTGGTGCATACTATTGAGCATTTATATAAGAATAAAATAGAGGAAGGGTTAAAACTAATTGCTACTTCTGTGCCAACAGTTATAAGTTATGGGAGGGAATGGATAGAAATTTTACATTACAGAATATTAAATCACCCCCATGTACGTACAATTTATGCAATAGTTTTGGAGAATATCGACATCAAAACAAGAAATATTATTAAAGATTTGTTAGGAGATATAAAGAAAGAAGATCCAGAATTGTTTGGTGAGTCAGTAGATGAGGTATTAGATAATATTTAAGAACTAATTATGAAAACCTTGATTGGCTTTATGCCTTTCAAGGTTTTTATTTTAAAACTAACAGATGTATCAAATAATAAAGTGCAATTACGAGAAAATTTATATATCGTTTTTACCAACATTTTAATTCAGACTTCATAATGGTTCTGCCTACTATGAGTTTGGCTGTGATGCATGGTGAAACTATTAACAACACTAATACCCTTCGAGTATGCTTTAAAACACGAGAGAAAGCTTTCTCGTGGCGAGAAAGAGGGTATAAACTTTTAACTGACTGTGACAATAAGAGCTGGCAAATTATTTTTGTATTGTATTTTCACTAAAGACGGTCGTATAATACTCGTCATTGTTAACAAGCGTTACGTTAATCTGAATTTGCGTAACGGAGGGGGAAGGTATCATGAATGTGATTGGATATATCCGAGTTTCCACACAAGGGCAAGCCAAAGATGGATACAGCCTTGCCTACCAAGAAGATGAAATTAAAGGCACAAGGATACACTCTCTTACGTGTGTTTAAGGATGAGGGAATGCTAACATAGTATTAAAGAAGGATGAAGCAGGGAATTTTATTTTAACTGGTTATTCAACCAAATAATGGAATGGAGGGAAAAATGCTTGTTAGTCAAAAATAATCCAGAAGATCCAGTTTTTCAGTTCTTGGCTGGGACTTTTCATCAAGATGCAGATTCACCTGAAGAGGCATTACAAGAATTGTTAACAGAGGAAAGTAAAGAATATCTTAAATCTGCTATCGTATTTTTAACAGAATTCATCAATAGTGAGTATTCGGATGATGAAAAGAATGAATACATTCAACACTGTGCAGACGGAGTATATTTTCCTGATCTTGAGCTAACTCCAATTCAATGGCTAAAAAGTGTAGTAGAACAATTAAAAGAAGCTGTAAAAGCAGAATAGAACTACAAATTCTTGAGTACCTTGATTGAGTAAAAACTCTTTCAAGGTTTTTTTTCTAGCAATGGGAATTATATTGGAAAGTGGTGAAAAAATGAAACAACCAACAAAAGAAGAAATAATTAATAAATTAAAAATGATTTTACAAGGAAAGCTAACACTAGAAGAAGTAGCAGATTGGGCTTCAAAATATGTAATGCAGGATGAGCCAAATATATCAGATGAAACTGTTTGGGAACTTTTACAAATTGTTTCCGGAATTGATTTAAAAGATAGTCCAGATGAATATCTACATGTAGAACAAGACATTATAGATTGGATAAACAAGTATAGCAATTAAAAAGCGTTAAATAACCTTGATTGGTTACAAGCCTTTCAAGGTTTTTCTATTTTAAAGCTAACTCTACAACTGCCTTCATGGTTCGTGCCTCTCACCCTATAGAATGGATCCATGCCGGACGCACAAGAAAAATGCGATTCTTGTATTTCACAAAAACCGCGTCATACCAAGGTTTTTAATGATTATTCCGACTGGGCTCGAACTAGCGACCTCCACCCTGTCAAAGTGATGCTCTCATTGCTGAGCTAAGGAATCTTCATAAAGCTTTGAAAGCTCTTCAACAACATAAATATCTGTGGGTTTATTGTTGTTTATAATACTGACTATTTCTCTTTGGAACTCTCCATCCCTACTTAAAATTTCTGCTGCTTTCTCATTAGCTTCTTTTTCGAATTCACTCTCTTTGTATTTAGTTCTGCGATATTCTTCCATTGTCATACCATTTTTAAATTGTTTTACATGAACCAATTCATGAATGAAGATAAACTTTATAAAAATTCTTATCGCTTCTTTAAACACACTCAAAACGTGAATTTTTGAAAAATATCCTTGACGCCTTTACAAATACTCTCGGTAAAAAATACCACTTTTTCAACTTGGGACTTATCTTCGCTTGGCACTGTACTTGCTAGAATTGAATGATCTGGAACTTCTTGTTTAATTCTAATAGAATCCGTAGTAATTTTATATTCTATATCCTCAATATCATCTAACTCTTTTTTGATGGAAGAATGAAATGATGTTAGACTAAAAAGTAGACACAGATTATTATAGTAATAATAGACTGAAAAATGAGGTGTCTACATGACAAAAAAACAAAGGCGGTACGAGGAAGACTTTAAGCGTCAAACTGTTCGTTATATTTTGGAGGAAGCGAAATCCGTTGCACAAGTGGCTCGTGAGCTCAAAATTAACGAAAATACTCTTCACGGCTGGATGAAAAAATATAAGCAAGAACCTGAAATAACAGAAACCCAAACGTTTCGATCCGAAGACCACGAAGTTCGTGAACTGAAGAAACGTATTCGGGATCTGGAGGAGGAAAACTCCATCTTAAAAAAGGCGATGCACTTCTTCGCGAAAGACCAACGGTAAAATATTCATTTATCCATGAGCATCGCTTCGATTACCGATTGGAGAAGATGTGCGAAGTATTGAAAGTTTCTCGAAGCGGTTATTATAAATGGCGTGATCGTCCCAAAAGTGCTAGACAAGAGCGTCGAGAAGAATTGACGCAGGAAGTGCGTCGTGTGTATATCGAATCTCGCCAACTGTATGGGAGTCCAAAGGTTGCCAAAAAGCTTAATCATGAAGGCATTAAGGTTTCACAGAAGACGGTTTCCCGCATAATGAACAAAGAGGGAATGAAGTCTCGTACCGTGAAAAAGCATAAGGCTACCACTAACTCAAAACATAACCATCCGGTCCACGAAAATGTCTTAAACCTGTTTATTGCAAAATAAAAGTACATAGTTTTGCAAGAAATTTGTGCAGAATAGCTGCATAAAAAAAGGCTTGCCAGCTCACCCAATAACCTCTACTGTTGAGATTGAGCAGAACTTAACAGTAGGAGGATAAGAAAGGATGCTAGCAATGCCTGAAGTTAATTATATCAAACATTTAAGAGAAGTCGAAGATATGTCAATCTCTGAGATCGCTAAAAAGACAGGTAAAAATTGGAGAACAGCAAAAAAATACGCTGACGGTGAAGTACCAGTAGAATCTCTTCCCTTCCGTCGAAGGGGAATGATGTACGAGGAAGAGTACGGAGAAATCGTAGATTGTTGGCTTGAGGAGGACATGAAGCTTAAGAAAAAAGAAAGACGAACAAACAAGAAGATGTTTGAACAACTTAAAGAAGAGCACGGGTTTAAAGGTTCTTATCGAACCGTTTGTGAGTACATTCAGCATCGCAGACCACAAATAAAAGAAGAAAAAACCACAAGATACGAACGTCTGGAGCACCCTCCGGGCGAAGCCCAAGTGGATTTTGGAAATATGACGGCTGTAAAAGACGGCGCATATAAAGACATCAAAACTCTTATTCTCAGTTTTCCATATAGTAATGCCGCCTTTTCTTATCCCCTGCCGGCAGAAAACTCGGAGTGTTTTCTAGAGGGCTTGAAACAGTTATTTCACCAGGCTGGGGGTGTCCCGACATATTTACGAATTGATAACCTGTCGGCAGCGGTTGTAACGGTAGGCAAGGGAGACAAGAGAAGCTATACGGACTCTTTCTTACGCTTCCAGTCCTATTATGGATTTGAAGTACAACCATGCAATCCCGGTAGTGGACATGAAAAAGGGAATGTAGAGAAAAAGGTAGGCTATACAAGAAATAACTTTTTTGTAACAGCCCCAGTAATGGAGGATTTTTCACAACTGGCCCACTGGCTAGAAGAGAAAATGGTAACCGATCGAAAACGCCCTCACTACGAAAAAGGAGTTCCGATAGAAGAATTGTGGGCTGAGGATCAGAAGCAATTAAAAGCTTTGCCAATCAGTGATCTTCCAATCTTTTCAATCGACTCGGCTACTGTAAATAAATATGGCGAGATTCTAGTCGATAGAGAAAAATTCCTTATTCATAAAGCGAGGATCAAACAGACACTAGTTATTAAAAAGGAATGGGACAAATTCACTTGCTTTTCGAATGACGGTGAAATGATCTATCAAGACTCACGTCCCTATATGATGACCACAAGGCCTATACCATGGGACAACATCTTGGCCGACTGGGAGAAAAAGCCACGTGCTGTTAAGTATTCTCGTTTCTTTAAATACCTGCCCGAAAGAGTACAAACTTATCTTACGATAAAACCTGATGAGATTAAGAAACGGGTGGCAGGCTTAAAAAAACTGCTGGAGGTTCATGCCTTACAAGACATCCATAAATGTTTGGAAATGGAGCAACGTATTGAAAAAGAGCCGCACGAATTGGGTTCCTTATTGGAAGCTCAGAAAGCAACTTATCCGGAAAAATTGTCAGAACCCCATACCCCTTCTGTATTACTAGATTATGAAACGGATTTAAGCATGTATGATCAGAGGCTATGTCCGACCTTAGAAGGGAGGGATAACTGATGATCGCTCGTGATCTGAAAGAAGTCTGTAAAACCCTGCACCTTGCTTATATAGCTGATCAGTATGAAGACATTGTCTTTGAGAATAAAGAACAGTTTTTATGTGATGTATTACTGGCCGAAGTCTCATCAAGACAAGCTGCCAAGGTATCGAGACTAATAAAAAAAGCCAAATTTAGAGAACTGAAATGGTTGAAAGATTATGAATGGAACGACCAGTTGCATCTGCCAGCTACCACGACAAAAGAAGAGATTTGTGACCTTCGTTTCTTACATGGGAAACAAAATTTATTGCTTCTTGGCTCACCAGGAACAGGCAAAACCCATTTAGCGACAGCTCTTGGATTAAAAGCCTGCGAAAAAGGGTTTGAGGTTCGTTTCTTTCGTGTCGCAGATTTGGTAGGACAATTAGAGGAGGCGTTAAAAGAAGGTACTTTACAACGAGTAAAACGTCAAATCGATAAGTGCGATTTACTTATACTAGACGAACTGGGATATGTTCCTTTCCAAAAACAAGGATCGGAATTATTGTTTCATATCATAGCCGACTGTTATGAACATAAAAGTGTGATTGTCACATCGAATTTAGAGTTTGGCCAATGGAATCGAGTGTTTGGAGATAACCGCTTAACTTCCGCTTTAGTGGATCGCTTGGTACACCATGCCCATATCATCGCATTCACAGGTGAAAGTTACCGGCTGAAAAATGCTCTTTCTTCTGTGAAATTGAATGGTAATTAATGTAAAAAAATAAAGCTGCAAGCCTATGTATTTTTCGCTGCAATACTCTGCACTTTTTGCTTGCAAAAAACATCTTAAACCAACATTTTACTGTTACGAAACCAAATGAAGTATGGGTAGCTGATATCACCTACATTCCAACGGATGAAGGTTGGCTTTATCTAGCTAGTATGATGGATTTGTATTCAAGGAAAATAGTCGGCTGGCATATAGACTGTTCCATGAAAAAGGAGCTAGTGTTAAGTGCTTTAAAGCAAGCCTATCAGCGTCAACAACCACAGGGTTCTATCCTCCATCATTCTGATCGAGGGAGTCAATATGCTTCAAATGACTATCAAGCTAAGCTAATGGAATACGGAATGAAATGTAGCATGAGCCGCAAAGGAAATTGTTATGACAACGCTTGTATTGAATCATTTCATGGGGTTATAAAAAAAGAACTAATCTATCAGACTCGTTATAAAACAAGGGAGGAAGCAAAAAAGAGCATATTTGAGTATATAGAAATATTTTACAATAATAAACGTATTCACTCCGCAACAGAGTATTTTTCGCCATCTGAATACGAACGTATGTACTATAAAAAGGGAGCTTAATGAACATATTAATAGAATAGTTAGACCCGAAAATTTACCTTTTAAAAATAATTAGGACAACGTCGTAATTATTTTTAAAAGGCCACCAAGCGATAGCGCGGTAGCTGCGAAAAAAAATCTATAAATTTTTGTGTCTACTTTATTGACCTAATATCAAAATGCACCTGTTAACTCATCAATTATTTCTTCTATTTCTTTTTTACTAATAAACTCCATTTCCTATTAGTTAAAAGTAAGAATTTACATGTTTCATATTATCATGCTCTACTGTTGAAAAACGTTACAATTTACAATATAAAAGGTATTCTTCCTTTCCACACAGTAGACTAAATATTCAGTTTCTTGTGTGTAGAAAACATCCCCTCTATTATATTTAAAATACATTACACCCACTGAAAAATTATCAGTTACTACCGTTTTTTTCGCCAAAAACCTTACCCTTGTTTTCCCACCATTTTATAAAAATTTTTTCGCAACTTTTTTATAAAAATTTTTTCGCAACTTTTTCTTCGCTACCACCGATTACTATAGCGAGAGGATTACTCCACCTCGATTAACTCCTGGATGTCGATGTCCAGCACTTTGCACACTTTTTCTAATGTTGAGAGATAAACTCTGCCCACGTTGTCTGAACAAAGATGGCTGATGGTGTTCGGGCGCAGCCTTTAAGAAGCAAAAAATCAAAAAAGTAGATAAAGAGTTAAAAGCACTTACCAAGCCTTTAGGGATACAGCTTGAAACGATGCCAGGCATTAATACGGTGACTGCATCGGCTTTCATTGCAGAAATCGGGGATATTCATCGTTTCACTAACTCCGACAAACTCGCAAGGTATGCAGGTATAGCCCCTGTCAGAATAAGTTCGGGCGGCAAGGAAACTATTCAGAAAAGCAAACAAGGAAACAGGAAATTATACACTATCTTTTATAACTTGGCTGTTCAACAAAATACATATTTGTAAAGGCAGTAAAACTCCTCGAAATCCTGTGTTTTATGAGTATTATCAGAAAAAGCTAGCAGAAGGTAAAACCAAACAACAAGCGCTTATTTGCATTATGAGAAGACTTGTCAATATTATCTATGATATGAGAAACACAAGACCGCTTATATCATGCCTGAACGGAAAGTCAGTTGATATAATGGGTGATGGTTAGTGAAACTGCCACCCATTTATAAAGTACATTTTTATAATTTCCTAAGGGTACAGGTAACACTGAGTTAGGTAAAATAACAGGATATAAATTTAAAGAAGATGTTGATTTAGATTTTAGGGGAACAGGAAAGACATATAGGGACTCATTAAATGAAGCTTTTATTAGGACAGGTGTACCGAGAACAGAATTTACTGTGACTAAGCGGGGAAGATATGCTAATGGTAAATCATTCCCAGTAGAGTGGAGAGCTAAAAATGGTGCAGAAATCAATATTGATATTGGACATACAAAAAATGGTCCAGATGTTCCGCACATTGGTTATCAAACTGGGGAAAAGAGGTGGAGGAGGAGCCATACGTGGGCATATACTGGTAGACGATGTAACTGTAAATAGATAAATGGAGGAATGTATATGTTGTGGAATATTGAGGAACAGATTATGTCTGCTGCTGCTTCTATGAACATCAATGTAACCAAAATATCAGAACATGATACAGAATTAAGATTTCAACAACTTTCCAGAAAATACGCTAACGGTACTAAATTATTTCCGTTGTGGGAGCATCTAGATAACGATATAGCTGTACAACATCCAGAAGCTTGGAAATGGATTGCTGAATATATTGGAAATTCTCAAGCTATTTTGATGTTTAACCCATCCGATGAAAAATCGTCTTATGAAGTAGAGGGGGGAGAAAATCTAGTAAAACTACTGTCAGAAATGTTTAATGTTGAGTTCTATGTTACTAATAAGAACAATGAATATTTATTATGTTTTAACCATCATGATGTACTAATTGCATGTGGAGATGCAACCGAATGGATAAAAAAATAGATTCTTCACCACATTTTGTGATTTAACCCAAAAAATAAGGAAAACACTCACGAATTCCTAGCAATAAAGTTAGTGTCACTTAACATGACAGGAGGTTCTAAAGTGTTTTCCGTATCACTAGATTTGCCAGAATTTGAAGTTGTTAAACAAGTGTTTCTTGAAGATTGCAATTTGTTACATGTTGAGAAAAATACTACAGAAGAACGCTGTTCTTATTTCGGTTTTTTTCTAGTCATGTCCATGACTGGCGGACAAGAAAGGTGCGTGACTTGTCCGTATTAGGTAAGCCCCTTTTCTTATTTGTCAGAGTGTATAGATACCGTTGTCACAACTGTAATGAGGGATTTTCACAAACATTTGAATGTATCCGTCCTAATAAGCATCAGACCAATCGGTACAGAGAATATCTGTACGAAATGTGCATTGGCTCTACTATCCAAGAAGTGAGTCGAAAGGAAAAAATACCTTATACAACCGTTGAGAGAATATTTTATTCCGTTGCTAAAGAAAAAGAGAAGGAGCATTTAGAAATTCTTGAAAGTGTTTTAGAAAACAATGAATTAATCCTTAACCTTGATGAGATCGCTGTCCGAAAGGGTCACCGATATGAAACAGTTCTTATGGATACCCAATCCGGGAGTGTGCTTGGTATGGAACATCAACGGAGTTATCATTCAACTCAGATCTTACTTGCCAAGAAGATTCTGTCTAATAAATGGGTTCATACCGTTGTTATGGATATGTGGGATCCCTTCCATAAAGCTGTTAAATCTATATTCCCAGAGGCCTGTATCGTCATTGATAAATATCATGTGGTGCAAAAGGTGACACATGCACTTGACCAAGTTAGAAAGAAAACTCCTGGACTAAAAAAGGGACGGTTTAAACTCTTGAAAGGTTCTGAAAAGTTAACGGCTAATGAAAAACAACAATTAGACGAGATGCTCAAAGAGCATTCAGAATTGTCATATGCCTATTTTCTAAAAGAACTATTTAGAAAAATATACCAAGTGAATGACTATGATACAGCTGATTCACTCTTAGAAGAATAGATTCAACTCGCATGGAGCAGCCCATTTCCTTCATTTCATCAAGTAGCCAAGACGATAGAAAATTGGAAGGCACAAATTTTACAATATTTTCTTATCCCTTTTACGAATGGCCGGATTGAAGGTACAAACCATAAGAGTAAGAACATCAAAAGACGTGCTTTTGGCTTCAGAAACCTTGAAAGATTTCGGCTACGTGTATTTTTGGAATGTACAGGTAAAACTTATAAAAATCAGGTTGCTTAACCATGCCCTTCATCAGCTTTCCGCATTGTAGTTGGTAGAATGGAATCCGTCAAGGAAAGCACTTGACCGCCTTCATCTACCAACTTAGTGGTCTGCAAGCTGACGAAGGAGCTACTCTAGATTGAGTATCAATCTCGCTAACTTATTTCCGGAATTGTGTGAACATCACAGAATATGGTGATGAGACAAAAAATTTTTAAAGCGAAAAATTCTGCAAGTACGCCCAAAAAAGGACAAACAGAATATTTGTAAACCAAAGATACAAAATACCCCAATTTATTTGGGTTTCTTTTAAAACTCTTTTTAATAAAAATCTAATTTTACAAAATGCTCATAGTAATAATAGACTAAAAAATGAGGTGTCTACATGACAAAAAAACAAAGGCTGCTATCATTGATTTTGTAAACTTTGAAAAGCAAAAATATATAAAATCTTCCTCAACGTTTAAATCGTTCACTGGAATTTAGGCCATTCTTTTTGGTGGGACAACAGCCACGGAATATTCGCCTGCTATTCGTTTATTTAATTTTAAATATTTTTTAAAAAAGTTTTTCCAATTGTTTATTCCTTCAATCTGTATGATCATCTATGCTTTTCTTTCTCAAATAATATAGATAAGAAATCGGAACGATTCCACATATAAAAATTATTCCTGCAATTAAAACACCATTAATTGCAGTAAATCCTTCACTTAATGATGTGAGGATTCCTATTATAGTTGAAATAAGTGTTAATACAACAAGTGATATTAGGAATCCTTTTTTGGGTGACCTTTTTTGACTTTCATATTCCACACTAATGTTCATTGATAAGAAAGCTGATACGACCGTTGTAAGGATAAACACAAACCATAATGGATTTTCTCTCATTCCATCTATTCCTTTTGTTATTAGGTCATAGCCTAATATTCCGATGATTCCAAGTGTCTGTAAAATGTAGGCAATTCGTAAATTTTGCAGATTTTTCAATAATAATCGTTCGTCTTTTATTTTTTGCAATTTAATCACTCTCCCTTGTCTACCCAAAAAATTTCATCTAACGTTTTATTAACCGCATAACAAATTTCGAGGCACAATTTTAAAGTAGGATTGTATTTTCCTTTTTCGATTAAACTGATAGTTTGGCGAGTTACACCAACCTTTTTTGCCAGTTGTTGTTGGGTCAGATTTACTTGGATACGAGCAACTTTAAGATTGTTTTTCACAATTTCAAAACCCTCTCTGAATGTAATTTATATATTACATTTTATACAATATATATTACATAATTCAATATATATATTACATTTTGGATAAAAAATTTTACATTATTTATATTTTTGATTTGCCAAAGAGGAGAAAAAAGCAGGGTAATTTGATATGACAATTACCCTGCTTTTTAATGTACTTTCAAAAGTTATTTAATTTTGCACTTTAAAAGGGAATCCGTTAGTTAATAAGTGATCTCTCCATTCGTTCAATAATTCTTTACACAACCTATTAATTTTTTAAAGTACAAACTGAAATGAAATCCATTTTGTATAAACCAATTAATGATATTTCTGTTAAATATTTTGATATCATGTATAACAATTGTATCAAATTTGGTCTTTCTTAAATTGTTTAAGGTAATCCATTTCAGAGATGCCCTATCTATCTTACATAACACAAAATTCTTGACGGTACCCACATCGAAATGATATCTCTATTAAATATTTCAATATCATGTACAACAATTGTATTAATTTGATCTTTCTGAAGTTTTTCGATAGAATGCTCTGCACATTTTGGGTTATATTTATATGAAAGTTACCCGCCTACAGTTAATCGTGTAACTTCAAATCTATCTTACATTACAAAAAATTCTTGTCGGCACCATCTTCCTCAACTTTTTTTGTAGCTTTATTTCTTTCATACACCAGAAACAGAAATAATATTGGCACGATGATGAAAGCTCCAATAGTACTCCACAATATATCTGTTCCGCTTATGACTTGTTCTTTCAGCAATCGATAGTAGGTATATGAAGAATAGGGCAACACTAGAATGATGGAAGTGATTACACCAGGAGTGTATTTCCTTAGATAGAATGCTTGCCCTAAATGTGTGAACACATGGGCAAAAAAGATAAACAGTAACATTAAAAAAATATAGTAAAAAGAGAAAATGACGGCTAAACATGTTGCTGTTGTAATGGTAAGGAAAATCCAAAATACATCGTTCGCAAATTGAACAGTTGTCATCTGAAAGCTGCTATAAAAATATTTTCGTATTGATTTAGGTAAAACCGCAAGAACTTGTTCTTTGTTCTGTTTGGTCCACTTCTCTACCGTAAGAATCTCTTCGAAATCATGAAACATAAACAAAATGGGAAATAACCAAAGCACGCTAACCAAATGAAGTTGAGAATCCAACCAATCTAATACCATTTCAATCACCGCTTTTCGAACGATTTGAAATTCTGCCCAAAAACATCTGTCCTACTTTACTTTTTCTCCTGTTAATAAATATCGATGTACCAATCGTTCTATAATAGCAGCGATGGACTCTGCTGCCACCCATATGTCAATTTTTTCTTTTACAATTCCGAATCGCTTGTTATTGAACATATCAATCTTTTTCGAATCTGATCACTGTCTCCTTGTCTGATTTGTTTTTTCCTAAAAAAGTAAATAATTTGATAAACATGTTGGTTACAAAAGTTTTGACATCCGATAGCGATAGTTCAACAGATTTTTCCAACATCCCTTAGTTTTATTAACTGTGATCAAAATTTTGAAATATTTGTTGAAAGATATCTTCCTTACTTTTGAAACGCAGCTTGTGTTAAGCTTTCGTTTGCAACAAATTCACTTCTTTTGGTACTTTGAAAACCCTTTTTTCGTAAAAAGCTCTTCTGGCATAGAAATAACTTTCTCTTACTCGCCTCGCCTTTTTTTACAGCCAACAAGAACCCCCTTTTTTATAACTAACTAATTAGTTAGTTATAATTATAGGAAAAATTTGCTTTGTTGTAAATAGGTTTTCGAACAGTGAAGAATGGAAAGTACCGAAAGTAAAAAGCCTGAGGCGCTTAAAACTAATGTCAGTCTTTGCTTTCGCTGATAGAAAAAATTATTGCATTTATAATAAAAATTAATCAATAAGGTGAAAGCATAACGAGGCTGCCGCAATGGCCGTTAAACCGATGAGACAGCCGCTGTTTTTTGAATGGGGACTTATCCTTTCTTGCGCCTTTTTTCTCACACTGTAGACAGCACAAGCCAGATCCTATTCCGGGGATTATGTGTTAAAAACGGGGATAGTATTAATTGGATAATAATAGGAATGAATAAAGCTAAATAGAAAACGGCGAAGAAGTTTGGACATTATTTTGAAGAAAACAGGGAGGCGAAAAGCTAATTTCAGACATCATTTTGTTTTTATCTAACGGTTTTGTCCAAAAAAAAACACTTAATAGATCAGTGCGGTTAATATATGTTTAAAATATTTTTGACTCGCTTGATTTCTTTCTTATTTTCAAACAACTCTTCCACAAGAATTTTTTGACCGTTTGCTACATCAGTGAGCTGTTTGTCCATCTCCTCGATCTTTTGTTCAACTTGGTCGAGCCGCTCATTGATTTCGACCAATTGCTGCTTCGTTTGTTCAAACTGCTGATCGGTTTGTTCAAATCGTTGGTCAATTTGTTCAAACCGCCGATCAATTTGCTCAAACCGTTGGTCAATTTGTGCAAACCGTTGGTTAATTTGTTCAAACCGGTTATTCGTTTCTTCTGAATGGTTTTTTAGCTGCTCAGCCAGTTCTTTAATCGCTTGCAAAATCATTTCATTTGTAATTTCAGCCATCGGTATGCTCCTTTCTTCATTATAAATATAACTATTATTATACCATATTGCGGTCATTTCGATATAATTCGCATCAACTTTCATGTATTCACATGGTAATTGGAGTATGATGTTTAAAAACACTTTAAGCAATGTTTCGCTCAAATGGAGAAAGTTCGACACTCTCTACATTCGCAAGAGCGGTTATAGATACTTTTTGTTGATCTATTAAGAATCTATCACATTATTTCAGAATAATTTTCGCTGATTTTTCCATTTTCGGTTTTTCGAATGATTGTCTTTAGTTGCGTTTCATAATTTAACAACGATGTTTCGCTTATTGATCATTTAATACGATCAAATGATTATTTGTAATCTTTAACCATACTTCTTTTTGCGCAAGTTCAGAAGATGTTGAGTAGAGATTTTTTCATAACGTACTTTGTGTTTCTATCCCTTTTTTGCTCTTACTAATCGGTAGAGATCAAACGATGTCCTCGATAACAGTCCGAATGTCTTTTCGTCTTCCTCAATAAAAATAGAAATTTTGGAAAAACCCTCTTTCGTTTTTGAAAGGTATCGCTTAAATAGATCCAACCTACTTTCTCATTAATTTCGAAGGAGCAATTGAGAGATTGAATAGATTTCTGAACTGTTTTCGATCCTCAATTTCCTTATATTATTAGAAAATATTCATTCCTCTTTCATATATCTCTCTTCTCGTAATCGTAAACGACAGCTTCTCTCATTGACACTATAGTTATATGCGGGGATTTTTTTCAGGCGATACGGGGGTACCGGTTCTGACGTCCTTTTGATGAAAAATCGGGATTATTGAATTAAGATGAGAAGCTAAAAACTTTACACACAAATATTCTCCATAAAACTCCTCCCTATCATCAAGATTACGCAAAAACCCTTTTATCATCAGCTTTAACAATACGTCCTTTTTCACCAAAGGGGCTCCTCATGATCGACAAACGAATATAAAAATGGCAGCAATATCATACCCAAAACTGACAACAACAAAAATATCAACATAGTAAACTTGAATGGAAGCCCAAATACCTGTAATGCAAAAGATATGACCAATGGTACAAAAGTTGCTATACCCATTTTTTGTCTTGATTTCATTGTTGGATACATTTTTGTTCCACACTTAGGGCACTTTATTTCTTGACTAAATTTGAACGAAGCACGAAATATGTTTCTCCAACTAAATGGATGGTTACATTTACAACATTTTGGCAATCCCATTGAAACTACCCCTTTTTACTTTATTTTACCATATGATATATATTTTCTATGATTGATAACAACAATCTTTTAGAGAATAGCTTTTATTTTACACTGTTGTAACCTATTACAAATCCATGGGGTGTATCATGTTTTCATGAGTGAAATGTTTGGATATTATGTATGAAAATAAAGGCAGAAATTACACTTATTATCGGCATATAATAAATAATAAGTGTATGTATTAAGATGAAAAAGAGGAATATTGCAAATAATCAAGAATGATCAATGCCGATCTTTAGGTGAAAAGAGTAATAATAGCATGAAAAAGATATTTTTTATGAGTCAAAAGGATTTGTTAAAAAGAAGGGTTAAGCAAATATTATCGAAAGTTCGAACAAAATAATTAGGATCAAACGCGGACTTTACTGTTAAGCTGAATTTAAAAATAATGGGATCGATATGTTTCGCGTTGCAATGAATAAGTTCAGAACATGAAAAATATGATAAAGTAGAGTAAATATTTATGGATAAAATCAATTAACCTCCTTCTTTTTGAACATTTTTAAGAAGGAGGTCTCAAAGCAATCGTACGATAGGCTTGTTCAAAACAGATCTTTTTCCTATCCTGTATGTTGTTTTTAAAGGCTGTTTTCGTAAGCTTTATTTAAAATTCCCTTTTGTTTCTGGTATGATGAAGCTGCCCAACAGATACAAAATGAAGAGAGCAATAAAGAAATACCCCAAGGACGATGGAATATTCGACGTTTGACCGCTGACCACTGTTACCAAAGTCGGCATCATTCCGCCTACAGCAAATCCCATATTCCAGGACAGTCCAGTACCCGTCGAACGAATAGATGTAGGAAAACGTTCATTTAAAAAGATCAGCACGGGAGCATATGAGCCATTCCCTAAAAACGACAACCCCATTGCAAAGAGCGTAATCATTGTCAGATTTTGAGCGTGTGCCAATTCTGTATACAAATACGGAAGAGCAAACAGATTTACGATGCCTAGTAAAATGAATGTTTTCTTTCTACCTATAATAGTGCTCAAATGACCGAGAACAACAGCAGCAACCAGTGCAGAAATACTGCTTACCATAAGAATAATTGAGGATTCGGTCTGCGGGATATCATTAATTACTTTTAAAAAGGTAGGCAAATACCCGCAAGTTAGATAATAGGCTGAGCCGCCGCCGATTACAATCATTAAATTAATTAATAAAACTGACAAATATTTAGTGAACACCGTTTTCACCGGAGACTGCTGATGTTCCGGTTTCGTTTCTTGCTCCTTCTTATGCTGCACCCATAACGGTGACTCCTCAAGCTTCTTGAATACGAACAGTCCGAGAACAGAGCTCAATATGCCGGTAAAGAACATAAAGCGCCAGCCCCATTCGCTGAATTCCGGCCCAGAAAAAATATTTGACAAAACAAAATATACAATGGAGGCCAGCAATGCACCAAGAGCAGCACCGCCCCCGCCGACAAGGCCGGACATCAAGCCGCGCCATTTCTCCGGTACGGATTCCGTCCCAATTGTATGAGTGGAGGCAACAACTCCTCCGACAAATACACCTTGGATTAAACGAAGAATAATAAAGATGATTGATGCAGCGGCACCGATTTGAAGCACTGTTGGCAGCGCTCCAAACAGGGCGGTAGAAATCCCTACACCAGACACGGCCACAACCATTGCTCGCTTCCTCCCATGGCGATCAGCATAGGCACCAAAAAGCGCTGAGCCGAGAGGACGCAAAAATAGTGTAACTGCAAAAGAAGCATACACAGCGGCCAATGAAAGTGTCGGTTTATCTGTCGGGAAAAACAACTTTCCTAACTCAGGTGCAACATAGAGAAGAATAAAGAGATCATACAAATCCAACGACCAACCCAACAGAGACGCCATAACGGCTATTATCATTTGCTTTCTACTAGTCGATGCTTCCAATGCTGAAGTTTGCTGAACGGTTGTCTCCATATTACCATTCATACTACTCCACCTTTCTTTTGAAAAATTTTTAATTTTCAGTAAATTTTAACTTTAGGAAACGGCTAGCTCGCCGTTTCCCGAAGTTTCCGTCTTATTTGCCTTTAAAATTCGGCTTTCTTTTTTCGACGAATGCTTCGACGCCTTCTTTGAAATCTTCTGTAGTGCGAAGCAATCCATAGGCTTTTCCTTCTATTTCAATTCCTGCACTAAGCGGTGTTTCATCGGCTGCATTGAGCACTTGTTTACATACTTTTAATGCAAGCGGAGAGAAGTTTACAAGCTCTTCAACGAGTGAATCGACAGCGCTTTCTAGTTCTTCCTTTGGAACAACCTTTGTAATAAGGCCCCATTGATACGCTTCCTCAGCAGGAATTCTTCGTGCACGCATAATCATGTCTTTTGCGCGAGTTAATCCTACTGCTTTGGCCACCCTTTGTGTTCCGCCGCTTCCTGGAATCATACCAAGATTCATCTCAGGCAGTGCTAATAATGTGTCGTCTGCTGCAATTCGAAAATCACATGCCATAGCAATTTCAAAACCGACTCCAAACGTATAGCCTTGAAGCTGAGCAATAACAGGCTTTGGAGAACGTTCTGGTGCTGCAACGTTTACAGCAAGATGTGATAATTCTTCTTGATGCACTTCCAAAAATTCAGGGATATTCCCTCCTGCACTAAATGCCTTATCTCCTTCACCTTTAATAATGATGACGCGAACATCATCGTCTTTATTTAACTCATCAAAAATTTCTGGAAATTGTGAGCGAGCTAGCATGCTAATATAATTCATTTTTTCTGGACGGTCGAAAACAATTGTTGCCGTCTTTTTTTCCGGATTTTTTTCAACTCGAATGTGATCATATTGTTTTACTGCTTCCATGTTTTGGTTCCCCTTTCTTTTTTGAAAAAATTAAACGATTTTTTCACTTTCATTTATATATAGTTCAAATTCTCCCGTTTTGAGTTTACGACGGAGAATTTTCCCAACAGGGCTTTTCGGTACTTCTTGAATAAATACATATTTTCTTGGACGTTTAAAGTTTGAAAGTTTTGTATTATTTTTACAATAATCGTCAAGTTCCTGTATGGTAAGTGACGGATCTTTTGGTACGACATAGGCAGAAACAACTTGGCCCCAGCGCTCATCTTCTTCACCAATTACAGCAACTTCATGCACTTTCGGATGCTTGGCTAAAACATCTTCTACTTCAAGAGGATGTATATTTTCTCCGCCGGAAATAATCATATCATCGACACGTCCGACGACATATAAATCTCCATCCTCATCTAATTTGCCAAGGTCTCCAGTAAAATACCATCCATCCCGAATGGCTTTTTTTGTAGCATCTGGTCTATTCCAGTAGCCTTTAAAGCTTTCTGGTGATTCAATATTGACAATGATTTCTCCCAGTTCTCCTTTTTCCACTACATCCTCTGGAGTTGCATTGCCATCAGGATCTGCCTTAACAATGCGGATACTCTGATGAAAGCCTGGCTTACCGGCACATCCTGGTTTTTCCTTCACATTATGGTTTATTGTAAATGTGTAAATTTCAGTGCTGCCAAAATGGTTCACAAACACTTCAGGCTTTAACATCTCAATACATTTTTCTGTTAAAGCTGTTGTCATAGAAGCGCCTGCATAACCAATTTTTTTCAACTTAGACAAATCGAAATTATGAAATTCAGCGTGATTTAACATATCGTGATATAACGTAGGTACTAAGTAAAGGCATGTAATTTCTTCACGTTCTATTAATTCCAACGCTTCCTTAGCATCAAAATCAGGCAGAATAACATATTTTCCATTTAAAAACATAATAGATAGAAGGGAGCGCATTCCCATTGTGTGATAAAGCGGCATTGTCCCTAATGTACTTTCCCCATCTTGATATTGGTTTTGAATAATATGGGCTAGCGCTGCACTATATTCATTTTTGTGCGTTCGAGGAACTCCTTTCGGTTTTCCTGTTGTTCCGGACGTATAAAGCATTAGAACGATATCGTTATCATCTATCGTTGGCTTTTCCAAGCTGCCAGGACTTCTTTCAACAAGCTCATCATAGTAGATATCAGCTCCTTCTACTTCGCCGAACCCAATAAGTATCGGTTTTTGGTGCAGATTTGCTTTCAGCACGGATTCTTGGCTTACGCTCTCGTATACGACAGCAGCAGCCTCAGCATCATTTACACAATACTCAACTTCTTTCACCGAAAGCCGAAAATTAATTGGAGTGTAAATGGCTCCAATTTTTTGCAGCGCCCAATAAATCACCGTATTTTCAAGACGATTTTTTAAAAGGATCATAACGCGGTCATGCTGTTTAATGCCGATTTTTTGAAGTGAAGCAGCGACTTTTTCCACTTCGTTATGATATTGCCTGTACGTATACCTTCTGTCTCCTTCTACAACAGCAAGTCGATTTGGATGACGCTCAACAGCAAATTCAAAAAGAGTTAAAAGGTTCATATCATCATCACCTTTCCACCCGAGCATGATTACTATTTTCTTCAACTGTTTTTTGAATTGCTTCTATAATTCCAACATAACCCGTGCATCGGCATAAATGTCCTGATAGCATTTCTTTTATTTCTTGAACGGAAGGATTCGGATTTTTTTGTAAATAGTCAGTTGCTGACATTAAAATTCCAGGTGTACAGAACCCGCACTGAAGACCGTGGCATTCAATGAAATTTTTTTGTAATGGAGTTAATTGACCGTCTTCTCCCAAACCTTCTACTGTTGTGATCTCCTGCCCATCCACTTGAACCGCAAATATGAGGCAGCTTCGAACAGCTGAACCATTTAAATGGATCGTGCAAGCGCCGCACACACCATGTTCACAGCCGACATGCGTGCCAGTGAGACCGCACGTTTCTCGTAAAAAATCACTTAACAGCAATCTTGACTCAACTTGTTCTTTATACTTTTTCCCGTTGATCGTCACTTCAATTTCATGAACGCTCATTAGCTTCACCCCTCGCTCGTTCGTAGGCTGATTTCACCGTACGCACTGCCAATTTTTTCGAAAGATGTCTTCTATATTCAGCAGTTGCGTGTATATCTGACTCTGGATCTACCATTTCATCCACTATATCCTCGACTTTTTGGAGAAGGGAGTCAGATAAAACCTCTCCTTTCATCCATTCGTTTGCCCCTTCTATTAACAATGGCGTTGCTTCAACACCGCCTAATACAAGTCTTACATTTGTAATGCGATCTAAATGATCAATCGTTAATTGACAAGCAGAGGCAACGAGTGCAAAATCACCGTGACGACGAGAAATTTCATAAAATGAATATCCATTTCTTTCTTGTTCTATAGGAATGTGAATTTCCGTCAGCATCTCATTTGGCATTATGTCAGTTGTTAAATAAGTAATAAAGAAATCCTCGACGTTTACTTCTCGCACCTCTTCTTTAGAAGCAATATGAAGGGTCCCTCCGAGCGCCATCAATGAAAGAGGAATTTCAGCTGTTGGGTCAGCATGAACAAGACTTCCTCCAAATGTTCCCCGATTTCTCGTTTGAACGTGCCCAATAAAGGGAACCGCTTCACTTAGAAGCCCTAAATGCTTCTGAACTATATCTGATCTTTCAACTTCCGCCTGCCTCGTTAACGCACCAATTTTAACTTTGTCACTATCAAACTCAATAAATTGCAAATCATGAAGCTGATTAATGTCAATTAAACATTCTGGCGATGATAGTCTCATGTTCATTATTGGTACAAGACTTTGACCACCGGCAATGATTTTCCCGTCAAATCCTGCTTCTTCTAAAAGTGTTAAAGCTTCATCAACTGTTTTCGGGGAATAATAATCAAATTTTACGGGTTTCATATACTCCCCTCCTCGTTTAGTATTTTTAGAATCCTCTTTAGAGAGAGGCATTTTCCAGTTAGACTCTTTGATAACTTTTTCAGATAGTGTTGCTAACTGGCACTATCTGAAAAAGTTCCATTTTAGGGGTAGACTTTTCGTGATGCCCCTAGATAGTGGTATTAAGGATCATTGGGAGAAATCCATCAGCTATGACTACTTATAAAGTCTGTTTCTCCAGCTCTTGTTCGAGGTTCTAACCCGCAATCTTGTTCCCTCTGGCCACCAATGCTGAATGTGACAGCTTCCAGACAGCATGGATTAGAGCAAGTTCTCGTGATTGATCAACAAGTGGACTGGGGACATCCCGAATAGTCCTTTCCACAGATCCTTACATGAAAGGGGTTATTTTCAGGAAAAGGGCAAAAATCGCTTTAAAGATGCTAAATGTAGCAAACTCCATTCAAAAGGCAGCCAGATTTTCTTATCGGTGCAGAAGACTCAATCGACCTTTTCATTGCGTCCACTCACAGTATGATCTAGCAGTTCAAAGGATTTGGAATTTCCAATTCCTTTGATTTTTGTGCTTGACTAGTATTTTCTCTATTTAAATAGATTGTTCGCTTTTCGCTAGTTCTTTATTAAACTTTTTAAAGAAGTCCTGAATGATTAATTTAGCTACACCATTTAGCATTCTTTGCCCAACCATTGCCACTTTTCCGCCAACTTCCGCTTCATACGTATAGTTCAATTCCGTCTTGTTATCGTCAATTGGAACAAGATCAACAACTCCTGCTGCTTCAACACTTCCTGGTCCGCCTTCCCCTTTTACAACGAGCTTATAATGGTTCGGTTTTTGAACATCAGCAATTTCAATGGTTGATTCATATTTTCCTTTCACAGCAGCAATTCCAATAGATACTTCCGCTTCATATTTGTTTTCATTGACAGGCTCTAATTTTTTACAGCCCATAATGCAATTTTTTAATGCCTCTGGGTCCAGCAGCACTTCCCATGCTTTTTCAATTCCTGCATTTAATGTTACGCTTCCTTTTCCATTCATGATGAAACCTCCTGTTTTTTAGACTGATTCAAAATGTTCCATACTTTATTTGGTGTTACTGGTAATGAATCAATCGTCACACCATATGGCTTCAACGCATCATTTACTGCATTTGCAATGACAACAGGTGCACTCATTGTATTTCCTTCTCCAAGACCTTTAGCGCCTAATGGTGTAAGTGGTGACGGCGTCTCGATATGTTTGATCGTTACATTTGGTACTTCAGGCGCTGTTGGACATAAATAATCCATAAACGATCCAGTTAAAAACTGACCTTTTTCATCGTAGACGAGTTCTTCATACATGGCGCCGCCAAGCCCATGGACTAGGCCTCCCAATATTTGTCCATCGACAATAAGCGGATTTAATAGTTTTCCTGCATCGTGAACCGTGAAATAATCAAGAATGTGAATGTCACCCGTCTCTGGATCAATTTCAACTGTCACTAAATCAGCAACAAATCCATACGTAACCGATGAATTAATTAAATCCTGGTCATCCGGCGGTTCAGCCTGGGCTGTATAATAGGCTGTTTCATAAATTCCAGGCTCCATCCCTTCTGGTAAAGAAAGCGGATTCCAATGGGCTGATCCAACAACCCTTTTTATAGAAATAGATTTAGATGGATCGGTTTTGGAAACAATGTTGCCTTTTTCAATTGTTAAATCTTCTTCCTTAGCTTTTAAAAAATGTGCAGCAATTTTGATAAGCTTATTTTTTACCTTATGTGCTGCGTAGTACACTGCACTTGATCCGAGTGACGCAAACCGGCTGGAATAGCTTCCAGAAGCAATGGACCATGCACTTGTTGCTGTATCAAGTTCAGCTACAACATTAATTTTTTCATGCGGAATTCCGAGAATTTCCGATACGATTTGGCTAGCGACCGTTTCATGCCCTTGTCCGGACGGTGTTGTACTAATGCGCACATTCACATTTCCCATAGGATCCATCGAAATCGTCGCCGCTTCTGAACAACCAGATTTCGGCAATCCTGCTTTTCTTTCCTCTGAAGTTAAGGCGATCGTAATGTACCCCATATTCGAACCGGATGGTTCAACGATAACAGCGAGGCCAACACCAAGAAGCTTTCCCCTCTTGCGTGCTTCAGCTTGTTTTTTTCTGAATTCATCATATTTACCGATTTTTAATAACAGGTCAAATGCTTTTTCATAGTCGCCGCTGTCATACACTCCACCAGATGCCGTTCTGTATGGAAATTGTTCTTTTTTAATTAAATTCCGTCTGATCACTTCAGCTGGCTCTAATTTTAATTCATCTGAAATGATTTGCATGATCCGTTCAAGAGGGAAATACGTTTCTTGTCCCCCATATCCGCGTATAAGCCCTGTTGGCAATTTATTCGTCATGACGGCATACGCATCAATCATTAAGTTGGGAATATCATAGGCACCGGTTGTGTTAGCATGATTCCGGTACAGACATGCCGGCTCTGGTGCCCGGATATATGCACCAACATTGTCAATCATTTTCATTTTTAATCCGAGTATTTTTCCGTCATTTTTTACTGCTGCTTCAATATATGTGACTCGATCCGTACAGCTTGAACTAGCTGCTAAATGCTCCTGCCTGTCCTCGATCCATTTCACTGGACAGCCTACGAGACGGCTTACAACGGAACAAAGAACGATATACGGGAATATTCCTGCCTTAATTCCATAGCTGCCGCCAATATCTTTTGGTATAATAATCCGCAACCGATTGCTTGGAATTTTTAATGCACCTGCCATAATCGAATGAAGTACAAACGGTCCATGAAAGTTCGCGTGAACTGTATAACTATCAGAGCTATGATCGTATTGGGCGACAATACCATATGTTTCAACTGGTGTTGCAGAATATTTCGGAAAATGAAAACGATGCTTGATGATTTTGTCAGCCTGCTCAAAAGCCTTCTCTACATCTCCATAATGAAAAGTTCGATGATTAGCGATATTTGAACCAACATTTTCATGTAAAATAGGTGCTCCTTTTTCGAGCGCACGTTCAATATCTACAATTGGTTCAAGATTTTCATATTTCACCTTAATTTTTTCTAACGCATCCTCCGCAATATATCGGTTTTTTGCCACGACAACTGCTACTGGCTCACCTACAAAACGAACTTTATCAATAGCAATTGGATAATAGTGTACTGGAGCACTGACGCCAACACTAAAAGGATTTAATAGAGGATGTACATCCTTACCTGTTACAACACCCTTTACTCCAGGAATTTCTAAGGCTTCCGAATAATCGATAGACACAATTTTGGCATGCGGATAAGGGCTCCTTAAAATGGCCACATGACCAGTATTCGGCGGGGTACCGATGTCATCAATATATTTTCCCTGACCAGTCAATAATCTAGCATCTTCAACACGCGTCACTCTTTTCCCAATCACTTTACTCATTTAACTTACCTCCTTCCGAAGAAATCTCTCATAATTTTGTGGTGACTCAATAACTTGAGGATATTGCGATCGCAGCAAAACAAATATCATTACGAATTTTTGCCCTTTTGGCTCATCCCTTTAAAGAACTGGATGACCTTTTTAATTCGATATTTTGCTTGAACAATAAACAGGTTCCCATTTCTTTCATAGCATTGAATCACGGCACAATAACGCAACAACGGTGTCAGTCTTGTCAGATGCATTTTTTAATCTTATTTTTAGCAATGTAATCAGCCTTGATTGGTAATATCTCCTAAAACCAATCGGTTTACTTATTTCATAGAAACTTCCGTTCAGAGTTAAGTCAGCAGCAATACCGCTTAACTGAGTTTTTTTACTTTCATCCACGGTATTTTGGTTAATACCTTTCCAATAGATGGTATTAATAGATTGTGTTTGACCATCCGCTTTGAAAAACCTGCAGCTGATATCACTCAACAAAATATGTTTTTTCACCTTTATGACTGATGTATCTTTTTTTAGGAATAAGCCATTGCCGCCAGCTCTGATAATTTCTTTCCTGTTCCGCCTCTGTACACCGTCATAATTTCAGCCAAAGTACTAAAGGCAATTTCTTCCGGTGTTTTCGCTCCAATATCAAGACCGATAGGACTATGAATTTGCTGAATAGAAGGATGAGCCTTCAGAGTTTGGCTGCTTTCAATTAATTGGGCAGTTCTTTTTTTCGGACCTAATAGACCAATGTAAGCCGCATTTGAATGAATGATGGATTCTAATATTTCTTGATCGTGTAAAAAATTGTGTGTCATTATAATGACATATGTGTTTTCATTAAACGAAACGTCAGGAACAGACCCTTTAGGATAAACTTGGATAAAATCAGCATCAGGAAAATTATTTTCATTGCAATGAGTAGGACGATGGTCAAGAACAGTCACAATCCATTTCAAGCTTTTCGCCATTTTGACAAGCGGAATGGCATCAGGACCTGCGCCAAAAATCTTTAAGTGTGGTGGTGGACTTAATGATTCATAATATACGTACAATTCTTTTTCACCACCTAAATAAACCATTTCATTTTTTAAATTGTTTTTCCGATCTTGATAATCATGAGCAATTTCAGAAACGGTAATAAGTGAGTCGTCATTACTTTGCAAAGGGTCTAGGATCCACATTTTTCCTTGAAGATTTTCATCTTTCGCATTCACGATCGTGACAGCGTGTAATTGTTTTTGGAGGGATTGAGAAAAATATTGATCAATCACTTCTGTCCTTTCAGGCTGCTTTTTTGGCAGATATGGTTGTAAAAATATGTTCATTTTCCCATTACAGCCGACACCAAGTCCCCAAACAATATCCTCTTCTCCGTAAAAATCATAGTGGAGAACTGCCGGCTTACCCGTTTCGAGCACTTTTACAGCATGTTCTACAATATCTGCTTCGACGCAGCCTCCGCTTAAAAGACCTGTTAGCTTTCGATCTTCTGATACGAAGCATTTTGCCCCTGTCTTTTGGTAGGTAGATCCTTTTGTAGAAATAATGGTTCCAATAACACCTGATAACCCTTCCTTTTTGCAGCGTTCCAATTCCTTTTTAATCGTAATCACGACTTCACCTCCTATTCTTTAAAATGAAACTGCTCCCGATACTCTCTTGGCGTCTTCCCAACCAATTTTTTAAAAGCGGTTGCAAAATAGCTTGCATTTGAAAAACCGGTATTGTTAGCGATAATTTCAATCGGAAGACTCGAAACTCTAAGCAGCGTTTTAGCTTTTTGAACTCTAACAAACGATAAATATTCCACAAATGTCATACCAACTTCTTCTTTAAACAATCGGCTGAAATAAGATGGACTTAAATATACTTGATTTGCCACTTCTTTTAGAGTAAGAGCATAGCCATAATTCATTTGAATAAACTGAATGGCACTTTCGATCGGATTTTTTAAGTCAGAGGAAAAATGACTTTTACCATTGATGGTTTGATTAATTTCTTTATTTAATCCTTGGGGCAAAATCCGCTCAAATGTATCAAGCAGTTCATTTTTGGAAAGCGGTTTCAACAAATAAGCTGAAAAACCTGAGTTGATCGCTTCCTGAACAAACTCGAACATTTTTAACTGAGTCACAACAATCACGGGCAAATCTGGATACAGTTGCAACGCTGATCTCCCTAATTTGATACCGTCTATATCTGGCAAGGAGATATCCACAATGAGTATAGTCGGTCGATTTTGCTTTAAAAGGATCATACCTCGTTGAGATGTACTTGCTTCATAAATGGAAAGAAAGCTGAATTTACTATTTTCAATAATTGACTTTAAATCCTTCCGAGCAGATTTATCATTATCAACAATTAATACATCAGCCAATTGCTCCCCTCCTTGTTTCTATATATTAGATAAAAATGTATTTTAATGGTTTAAAAATTTTGCGATTTCAATTTTAATTTTTTCTCTTTCGAATTTTCTAAAAAAATAAAAAAACAATCAGCATTTCTTCACCAAACGCCGATTGTTTATCCTCCTATATATGACATCTCAATTTTATTTTTGTTCAACATACCTTTGTTTTCTGTACGTTCAACAGAATATTGATCTTTACGATTTTGCCAAACACGTTCAATAGCCATTTTGATTTCTTCTGGACTTTTTCCTGAACGAATGAAATCCCGTAAATCAAATCCTTCGTGGGCATATAAACAAGTGTACAGCTTTCCGTCTGATGAAATACGCGCCCTCGTACAGCTTGAACAAAATGGTTCTGATACTGATGTAATAAATCCGATTTCTGAACCTGTGTCTTGATGACGATATCTCTTGGCTACCTCTCCAAAGTAGTTTTCATCAATTGGTTCAATGGAATAAACAGAACTAATCATCTTTACAATATCTTTTTTTATCAAGACATCTTTCATATTCCAGCCGTTTGTATTGCCTACATCCATAAATTCAATAAATCTTAATGGAATCCCCTTGTTTTTAAAATATTCCGTCATCGGCAAAATTTGGTGATCATTTACTCCTTTTTGTACAACCATATTTACTTTAACCGAAAATCCGACTGATACAGCATAATCAATATTTGCCAAGACCGTCTTTGCTGATACATCTCGGCCATTTAAACGGCGAAACGTATCGTCATCAATCGCATCAAGGCTGATGTTCAATCGGCGAAGACCTGCTTCATACAATTTTGAGCCATACTTTTTTAAATACACGCCGTTTGTTGTCAAACCAATATCATGAATTCCTTCAATTTTTGAAAGCATGGCAATTAGTTTATATACATCCTTTCGAAGAAGCGGTTCGCCTCCCGTCAGCTTAATTTTCTTCACGCCAAGCTCAACAAAAATTTTCGTGAGCTCGACAATTTCTTCAAACGTCAACAAGTGATCCTTCGGAAGGAATTGATAATCGTCTCCGAATATCTCTTTCGGCATACAATACGTGCACCGGAAATTGCATCGGTCGGTTACAGAAATACGCAAATCGCGCAAAGGGCGATGCCTCTGATCCAAGACTTGGTCTTTTTTCATTTTTTATCACATTCCTTTATAAGGATTTTCAAAAATGATCGATATTATAAATGTTATCCTATCAAATTATTAAAACGATTTCAAAAATATTGCATAAATGGCAAAAGGACACTCCTGTTTTTCGTTTTTCTTTCCTATCATTTTGTATAACAAAGAGGACTCCTTACAGATTATTTAGATAAAACGAAAAAATAACTACTGTTACACTTTGTCGTCAATCAGAAACAAAAACCGCCCGGTAATTCGGTTGGTCGTTTCGCATAATTTATAATTCTCAACATTTGTGCTTCTATTAAAAGCACTTCCTTTTATCAATTTAGATTCTAAGACCAGAAAGAGCTTATCAATGATTAAAAACTACAGCAAGTAAAAAAACTTGCATATTGAGGCTTGACATATTTTTATAACAACATTACAATAGGTATTGTCAAAAAAACGCATTAGAAATTCATCTGTTTTGTTAATATGATTCCGTAGCTCAGCAGGGAGAGCGCCACCTTGACAGGGTGGAGGTCGCTGGTTCGAGCCCAGTCGGAATCATCATTAAAAACCTTAGTAGACGTGGTTCTTGTGAAATACAAGAATCGCGTTTTCTTTTTCTCTTCTTTTTTACTGACTTTTTAACGGCGAAACATTAAAATATCAGGTTTATTCAACAGACTATTTAACTTGTAATTTTTTTTAAATGTAAATTTTGTTTACGTCATTTATATCGTTCAAATTTTCCGTTTTCTTGCGGCTATATTGTATTTTTTAACAATTTTAGTTATATTCACCTTTTTTGACTGTGTAATATGTTTTAACTTTAAATAAAGTTAGGTACAGCGAGCTAATTGGCGACGAATTTGGCGACCACAATAATTAGCAACACAATGTTTTATTTAATCTTCTTATCAATTGTTTTTAACAAATTACGTTTCTCCTTGTTTTAAAATATGCAAACTAGTTTTTTTACTTAAACTTTTTGATTCCTCCTTTCACCAACAATTACGTTTGAAAAATTAAATTTTGGGATGACCAGATTTCAACAAAATTAAAAATGTACAGACCTTTGTCTGTTTAGGCCGATCCAAGCCTTTTGGGTCGGCTTCTTTTTTAGGCATGAAAAAATCGGATGAGACTTTAGTTCAATTAGACTAGAAAATTTAATTTTCTGTAAAAAAAATAAAATTTTCCAAATTAAATCTTGTAAATTTTTCCTACCACGCTGTATAATCAATTTGATCTATTCAGTACTCGGAGGGATTTTGATGAAATTACGTAAGCTATTGTTTTCGATAGTGTTTGCATTTTCTTTTTTGCTGATGCCGTTTCACGAAACAACAAGCGCTCAGGCAAAAAATATGTATGTTCATTTTATTAATGTCGGACAAGGAGACGCAATTTACATAAAAGCTCCGAATGGAGAAGATATTCTCATTGATGGCGGAAATAACAGTTATGGAGATGACGTTGTTAATTATTTGAAAAAGCAAAAAGTGGATGATATCGAAATAATGATTGCAACTCATCCGGACGCAGATCATATTGGCGGTCTGGACACTGTGCTATCTGCTTTTCGAGTAGAGCAGGTGTATGCGCCAAAAGTCAGCCATACGACGGAAAGCTACAAAGATTTTTTAAATGCTGTTAAGCGTGAAGGCAAAAAAATAAAGACCGCTCAAGCAAATGTTGCTTTGCCGATCAAAGGAGTTACCGCAAAATTCGTTGGGCCTGTCAAAGCATATCCAAAAAGCGACTTAAACAACTGGAGTGCTGTTTTAAAGCTTACTTACGGTAAAAAATCATTTCTTTTCACTGGCGATGCGGAACTTAAAGCAGAATCGGATATGATTAAAGCTAAACAAAATTTGCGAGCTGACGTCCTAAAAGTAGGACACCATGGTGCCAAAACATCTACAAGCACAGCGCTGTTAAACTCAGTAAAACCGACATATGCCGTCATTTCCGTCGGCAAGAACTCATACGGCCATCCTACTCAAGATGTGATCAATCGGCTGAAAGCATACAAAATAAACACTTTTAGAACGGATAAACAAGGCCATATTGTGGCAACAACGAACGGCTCCAATCTTTCCTTTAATGTAAAAGCGGCATCGTCCGGTGCAGCAAGCAAACCAACTAGCTACAAATTAACAGCAAGTGTCGATAACAAAACTCCAAAGCAAAACTCTACAATAATACTGAATGTAAAAGGGCTGCCAAACGGAACAAAATATAAAGCTGTTTTTAAATATAAAAGCAAAAACACCACTTATACCGGTACTATTGGCAAGCCATTGTCGGTAAAAATCGGCCGTGCTGCAAAAGGTTATACTATTAAAATCGATGTATCAGCCACTTATAAAAACAAAACTTATAAAGCACAAACATCTTTCACTCCTAGATAAGGGGGGACATTATGAAATTTATTATTGATCGATTTGAAAATGACATCGCAGTCTGCGAAGATGAAAACGGCAAAATAATCGAAATTTTAAAAAGCCAGTTGCCTAAAAATGCAGAAACGGGAGATGTAATTATTCAGAAAAATAACCGTTATTATGTCGATAAACAAGAAACAAGCAAACGAAGACAAGAAATTGAAGAGTTAATGGACGAATTGTTTGAAGATTAATCGTTTTTTCAATTAAGATTCCAAGCAAATATGATTGAAGTGGAAGTGTCAAAGATGCTTCCACTTCATTATTTTTTGCCGTTTTAGAATCGCGCCTATAGAGCTGATCATTCATTTTTTCCTCTATGCTTGGTTTTTATAGATTTAAATTTTCGTTTTCTATCGGATTTCATTTTGCCGTCTAGGTTGAAATGCCGCTCCATTTCCCACCTATTCGTGACATAAAGCGGTTTTTCTTAAACAACATTTTGAATTTTGCAGCATAAAAATAAATCGGCCTTCTGCAAATTAATGGATTGATTCCAACACATCCTTTCTGTCTCTCCGACATTTTATCCTGATTTTGTTCGTTCCAATGTGAATTGCTCTCCGCGTTTATTCTGCGTCTCAATGATTCCGCCTGTAATCATGTTCTAATCAATGGATCGATTCTTCCATGACAACCTGTCTTCTTTAAATGCTCTCACCCTTCACTTTTTGATCAGCTTTGTATTTCCATATATATTGAAACGCATATAATGCGATGAAAATGATGAGACCTGAAATGTCTGAAAAACGTTCTGGATAAATCAGCAACAGCCCGGCCACGACTGCGGCAATTCGTTCAATCAAATGCATTTTTCTCATCCAATATCCGATCATCCCGGCTCCAATTGCGATCATTCCGCAAAACGCCGTAAAGACTACCCATAAAATTCCAAGCCATGTCGTATCAATCATTAACATTTGCGGAGACAAAACGAAAATATACGGAATGATAAAGGCGGCGATTGCCAATTTTGAAGAGTGAATTCCCGTTCGGATCGGTTCTCCTCCTGATACACCGGCTGCGGCAAAGGCTGCGAGGGCAACTGGCGGTGTAATGTCGGCAATAATCCCGAAGTAAAACACGAATAAATGTGCAGACAAATCAGGTACCCCCAACAAAATAATCGCTGGTGCAGCAATCGTTGAGGTAATAACATAGTTCGCTGTAGTCGGCGAACCCATTCCAAGAATCAACGAAGCTATCATCGTCAGCATTAATGTCGGAATGAGATTGCCCCCGGCGATATCAAGCAGCCCGTTGGCAAGCTTCAAACCAAGCCCGGTTTTCGTCACAACGCCGACAATAATTCCAGCAGCGGCTGTTGCTGCCGCAACCCCTAACGCTGTACGGGCGCCGTCGACGAGCGCTAATACAATATCCTTAAATGTCATCCGATTCTCACGATTTAAAAATCCAGCGACAATCGAAATACATATCGAATAAATGGCAGCATGTGTAACGGTCACTCCTGACATTAGCAAAATAATAATAACAACGATCGGGGCTAACAAATGCAGTTTTTTCAAAATTTCTTTCCGATTCGGCATTTCTTCTTTTGACAAGCCTCTTAAACCGATTCGCTTTGCTTCAAAATGAGTCATGATCCAAATCCCTGCAAAATATAGAATAGCCGGAATAGCTGCCGCTTTGGCAATGTCCCAATACGTAATGCCGTTCCCGATAAATTCAACCATTAAAAACGCAGCTGCTCCCATAACCGGCGGCATTAACTGACCGCCTGTAGATGAAGAAGCCTCCACCGCTCCTGCAAAATCTTTGTTATAACCAAGCTTTTTCATCATCGGGATGGTAAACGCGCCGGATGTGACGACATTGGCAACTGAGCTTCCGCTGATCGTTCCTTGAAGGGCACTGGAAAAAATAGCTACTTTTGCAGGACCGCCAATTCTGCGCCCTGCAACGGCAACGGCCAAATCATTAAAATATTGACCAATCCCAGTTCTAATTAAAAAGGAGCCGAAAAGGAGAAACAAAAAGATAAAGGTTGATGACACGCCTAGCGGAGTTCCTAAAATCCCTTCGGTTGTAAAGAACATAGTTTGAACAATTCGTTCAGAACTAAGACCGCTATGCTGGAGAAAGTTAGGCATGCTAGGACCAAAATAGGCATACGCCAAGAAAAGCAGCGCGATGATCGTAATCGGCAGCCCAACCGCCCTCCTTGTTGCCTCTAAAACTAGTAAAATAGCTAAAATTCCGATATAAAAATCCGTTTCTGTCAATATTCCGACGCGCATTACAATGTCATCAATGAACAGCGGCCAATATGCTCCAACGCCAATACTTAAAAGCGCAAGGATGATATCATACCAAGCCACTTGAAATTTATATTCTTTCCTCTTTTTTCGATTAGCCGGAAACAAAAGAAAAATCAAAGCAAGCGCAAAACCGAGATGGACAGAGCGCTGGATTTGCGCTGTAAAAACACCGAAAATCGATGTATACAACTGAAACAGCGAAAATGCCAATAATCCGGCAAATGCGATGCCTCCCAACACGCCTTTTAGCTTCCTCGTTCCTGCTTCAGGATCATATTTTTCAAGCAGCATTTGCTGCTCTTCTTCTGACAGTACGTCAAATTTCTCTTTACTCACGAATATTCACTCCTTTCACCTGCTGCCAAATACTGATTTTTGCCGGTTTTATTCTTACCCATGAGCCGGGTCCAAAAAAATCCGCCAATTTGTAGCTGTTACCTTGATAAACGATTCGGTGATCGGCCTGTACTTGTCCAATTCTCAAATCAATATAGGAAAATTCTCGCTCCATGTTTTTTATAAAAAATTTTCCATCCTTTTCTAAAAATTTCCCCTCCCCTTCCACATTAGAAGGCATTCCAACAGCAAAATTTTCATACTCAAGTTCTGTCTGAATGATTTTGTTATTGCGTAATGTATATGTCTCCTTCACATCCGTAAGATGGATGGAATGAGTGTACTGAATTTGAAACAAGTCATCATCACGGACAGGCAGATAACCTAATAAGTCATTCTGATCTTCATGATAAAAAGCGATGGCATTTACAATAGGAAGGAAAAATAAAAAAACGTTGATTGTCATAAAAAGGGGAAGACAGATGAACAAAGCTTTCATCCTAGCTCTCATGAAAATCCCCGCCTAAAATGGAGTTACATAAATGAAATCGATAGACCGTTTAAAACGGCCTATCTTTGATACGTTATGGCTGGATTCCTTTTTCTGAAAAATACGTTTCAGCCCCTGGATGAAGCGGCAAATTGCCTATTCCATCAAGGGCTGCCTCCGCTTTGATTAATTTGCCTTTTGCGTGAGTAATTTTATTTGTATTTTCAAAAATCGCTTTTGTAATATTGTATACGGCATCTTCATCCAATTCGCCGCGGACGACCAGCATCGCTTTTACAGCGACTGTTTTTACGTCCTCAGGAATTTTATATGTCCCCTTTGGTACTGTATCTTCAGCATAGTAAGGATATTTTTCGATCAATTGTTTGATTTTGTCATCCGCAATCGGAATTACTCTAATTTCTTTTTGTGCTGAGAGCGATTCAACTGCAGCCGTCGGTGTCCCCGCAGTAATGAATGCAGCGTCTATGCTTCCGGATTGAATGCCGTCCGTTGATTCGTCAAAAGATAAGCTTTGCGCTTTAATATCATCAAAGCTTAATCCATGAATTTCTAAAATTTGCTGTGCGTTTGCATTCACTCCAGACCCAGGGGCACCAACGGAAACCGACTTGCCTTTCAAATCTTCAACAGAAAGGATGCCGCTATCTTTTGTTGTAATAATTTGCACCGTCTCCGGATATAAAGTCCCAATTGCTTTAACATTGTCGACTTTATTGTCTTTGAACATCAATTCACCGTTTAATGCATAAGCAGCAATATCAGTTTGCGAGAACGCAATATCAGCTTCACCATTTTTTAGCGCTTGCATATTTTCTGCTGATGCTCCTGAAGATTGTGCATTTGCATTAAAGTCCGTTTCTTCCGAAATAATTTGCGCCATCGATCCGCCGAGCGGGTAATAAGTTCCTCCTGTGCCTCCGGTTAAAATGCTTAACGTCTTGCTTCCTGCCTTTTCCCCGCTTTGATTGGAGCCATCACTTTTGCTGCTTCCTCCTTCGCTGTTATTTCCACACGCAGAAATGATCATTATGAAAAGAAGAGCTGTTAAGAATATAAGTCCGCTTCGCCATTTGATCATTGATACTCCCCCTTTTTAAATTCGTTTGACTTTGGGTGCATTACTATCATATTAAAGAACAAATGAAAAAATGTGGGATAATATGTCAGCTAGATTATCAACATAAAAAAAAGACAGGAATTGTCGGTATTCGACATCTCCCTGTCTTCTATTAAGGTAAGAAAAAATTTATTGATAGGCCAAAACAGTAGAAAGACCAGACTCCAAATCATTTTTTAAGTCTTCAAAATTTTCTAGCCCTACGCTTAATCGAAGAAGACCATCGGTTATCCCTCTTTTGATCCGTTCTTCTTTCGGCATCGCGGCATGGGACATTTTAGCTGGATACGACAAGATCGATTCAACTGCACCAAGGCTGACTGCGAAAACAGGCAGCTGAACATGATCAGCAAGAATCTTGACCGCTTTTTCATCTTCTAGTTCAAACGATAAAACCGCTCCACCGTTGACACTTTGCCGCAAATGAATATCTGACCCTGGGTGATCGTGAAGACCTGGATAGTACACTTTTTTAATGGCAGGGTGCTTTTTCAAAAATTCTGCTAATTGAGAAGCTGTTTTGACGGATTGATCCAGCCGCACATGAAGTGTTTTTAACCCTCTTAATACAAGCCAGCAATCATGCGGGCCGAGAACAGCGCCGAAGGCATTTTGAAGTTTGTAAAGCTCTTCGCCAAGCTTTTCATCTTTCACAACTGCCAATCCTGCCAAACAGTCGCTATGACCTGCCAAAAATTTTGTTGCACTATGTAAAACAATATCGGCCCCTAAATCGAGAGGCCTTTGCAAAGCCGGAGTCATAAATGTATTATCAACAAATGTTAAACAGCCGTTTTCTTTTGCAAGCTGCACAATTGCTCGAATGTCCGTCACTTTTAACAGCGGATTCGAGGGCGTTTCAATGTAAATCACTTTTGTGTTCGGACGTATATTTGCTTTTACGGCATCAAGGTCCGTCATATCGACAAACGTATATTCAATGCCAAAGCGCGATAAAACATCTGCAACGATCCGGTATGTTCCGCCGTACACATCTTCTGTGACCAAAACATGATCACCGGAAGAAAGTAAAAGAAAAGCTGTTGATATAGCGGCCATCCCAGAAGCAAACGCAAAGCCTCTCACTCCGCCTTCCAGTTCGGCAATCGCCTCTTCCAACGCTTTTCGTGTTGGATTTCCTGAACGGCTGTAGTCAAATTCAGGAGATTCATCCAATGTTTGCTGATGAAACGTTGACGCTTGCTGAATCGCCACGCTGACAGCACCAGTTGTCGGGTCAACCTTATGTTTATTATGAATCAATTTTGTTTGAAAGCTCCATTGGTCATGCATTTAGTAAATCCCCTTTCGCAGCTGCTTGCAATGCCTGCTTGAGATCTTCCTTCAAATCCTCCACACTTTCAATCCCTACAGAAAAACGGAGAAGCCGGTTACATACACCGTTTTGAATTCGGATTTCTTCCGGAATGTCCGCATGTGTTTGGGTAGCTGGATACGTTATAAAGCTTTCTACCCCTCCAAGGCTTTCCGCAAAACAGATTAATTTCAGATTCTGCAAAAACGGGTTGACCCATTCTTCTTTTTTCACACGGAAGGAAAGCATTCCGCCTCTGCCAGGATATAATACATCATCAATTTCAGGAAGCTCTTTTAAATATGCCGCCAGCTCCCTTGCATTTTCCTGATGTTTGGCCATTCTCAATGATAAAGTTTTCATTCCTCTAAGCAGCAGCCACGAATCAAAAGGAGATAATACCGCACCAATTGCATTTTGATGCATGGCTAATTTTTCGCAAATTTCTTTCCCTTTTGCACAGACCAGGCCGGCAAGGACATCGTTGTGACCGCCTAAATATTTCGTTGCGCTGTGAATCACGATATGCGCTCCTTCTTCAATCGGACGCTGCAAAACAGGTGTGTAGAACGTATTGTCAACGATCAGCAGCAAATTGTGCTTCCGGACCAATTCCGCCAACGAGGAAATCGATGTTTCCTGCATAAGCGGATTAGTGGGCGTTTCTAGAAAAATCGCTTTAGTATTTTCGTTTATTAATGATTCCGTATATTCGCGAGACGTAAAATCGTCATAGTGGAAGGAAAGACCGTATTTGCGCCACTCTTCTTCAAACAAGCGGTATGTCCCGCCATATAAATCTTTTGAAACGATCAGTTCATCTCCACTTTTAAATAAAGCCATAATCGTCTGAATCGCTGCCATTCCGGAAGAAAATGCAAATCCTTGATCGGCTCCCTCCAATTTGGCTATGGCGTCCTCGACAAGCTCTCTCGTTGGATTTTTTGTCCGAGTGTAATCATAGCCTGTTGATTCACCTATTCCTTTATGCCGGTAGGCTGTGGACAAATAAATGGGGGCGCTTACTGTTCCTGTAAGAGCTTCACTTCGATTTCCTAATTGGGCCAAAACTGTTTCAATATTCATCTTTGACTTTCCTCCTTTTTTAGTTAGTAAAAATGTGCTGCTTTCATTGCCTGTAGAGGAGGCTTTAAAAATAAAACGCCCTCTTCATAAGAAGAAGGCGTTTATTGTTTGGCTCCTTCTTATCTTCCAAGCATATCTTACGGCAAAATGCTTGCTGGATTTAGCACCTTGGTACAAAGGTTATCATGCCGCCGTCCTTGTACCGGTTGCTGAGACTTCTTCGGGCCAGTTCCCTCCGCCTCTCTCGATAAGAATTCCGATATGAACTTTTGATAGGTATAACTTTACCTCAGTTTTAAAAAAAATTCAAGACGTTTCCTGCCAACAATTCCGATAACTTTGATTTATTTTCAGTAAAACTAAAGAAAAATAAGAACATTCTTTAAATAATCCGTCGATTCTTGAAATGTTTTTTTGCGAAAGCCAAAAGGGAAATTTTTTTGTATGGATCACCTTTGATCCTCCATCATTTCAATGAAAGTGGTTTTATTTTCCCCTGAGGCTTCCCAAATTTTAATAGATTTTAAAATATAAATATCCAATTCGGAAGCTGTCGTATTTGGAGAAAAATTGTGAACGAGGTGATCTTCTTTAGAGGAATTGGAAAATTTTAAGAGAATTTAATAAACAGTAAATGAAACGATTGAATTGGCAAACTAATCGTTTGATAAATTTTTCGCCAACTTCTGTCAAACGAACCCGTACTCCATAAAGCAGCTGAACAGAAAACGAAGATGCGATATTTGTTTTGCAGGTGAAGCTGGGAAGCAAAAAAGATGAACATAAACGTGCCGTTGGAAAATTTGCTGAACATTCTTTACTGATGCGCCTTCTCTTTTTTATCAATATTATGGAAAGGAAAGACTGTTTATGATGCTGTATATAATCGACAGCATACGAACCAATAATTTTCATGACGAGCAAATGATGGGGCAAATCAAAATTATGTGAGAAAACGCTTTCTAAAAACTAGAACATCATCTAAACAATGTGTACGGAATTTATTATGATTATGAAAGCGACTACAGAGGAGATTATTTATTAAGCATTGCAATTGAAGAAAATAATGGGGAAGCTTTTAATTGAAATCTCGAGGAACATGAAAATAAAGTTTTTCAAGTAGATACAACGGACGAACAAGGCATTTTTAAAACTTGGAGTAAGATTTGGAAGCAAGAAGAAACTGGTTTAAGTAGAGCGTGCTTACACATATGATTTTGAAAAATACGGCCCAAATGGAGAAATTGAAATTCATATAGGCGCTGTCTAATAAGTCGATTTTCCGGCTTATAGACGCCCCTTTAATGTTTTAGAAATGTTGATATATCAATGTTTATAATCTTTCGTTTTCAATGGATTTTGACTTTCTGGACAGCTCCAAACAATGTGAAAAAACGGGAGCTTATTCGAGCGATTTGAATAAAAAGCTCTCACAACAACAGAATCCCAATATACAGGCATAGTCATAAACAACTTTTGGGATAAGCCCTGTTTTAACAACTGCTCCATCTTGAATTTACATCAACAAAATAACCCCCCCTATCCAGAAGCCGCATAATATCAAAAAGCTTCTGTATAGGGGGTTTATTGCTTAATTCAAAAAGCTTGTATCTACAAGACCTTTAAGATCCGGTTTTTCTTTTAAAAATTTCAAGTCATAAGAAGAGTTAGAAAAGTCTTGAAGAACTTTTTCATCCACTTCGGTTGTATAGCGGACACGTTCCCAAGCGCTGTCGATAATTTCTGGGTCAAGCTCTTGATTTGTTATTTCTTTAATCGATTGAATGGCAATATCGCGTGCTTCCTCTTTGTTTTTATTGATGAAGTCGACTGCTTTTTTGTGGGCTTTGACAATATTTTGAACTAAATCTTTATTTTCTTTAATAAATTTGTTGCTCGTCACTAAAACAGTGTTCGGAAGCGTTGTGCCATAGGCGATATCTTTCGTATCGACAATCACTTTCGCCCCGTCTTTTATTAATAATGAAGCCCAAGGCTCAGGCACAGCGGCTAAATCCACTTTTCCCGATTCAAAGAAAGCTTGATATTGTGCCGGGTTTCCAGTTGTATGCTTTAATGTGCCGCCGATTCTTGATGAAGCAATGTCGTAATCTTGCAAGTACGTTTCAAATTGGACATCGTGAGTGCAGCCGACACCAGGAGTAATGAATGTTTTATTATGAATATCATCTAAGCTTTCGATTCCGCTTTTTTTGCTTGCTACGACGACAGTACCCCCAGATGACGCACCGGCAATAATTTTCACGTCTGCACCATTAGAATAGTTATTCATGACAGGAGCTGGACCGACAAGCCCGGCGTCAATTTCGCCGGTTTTCAACGCTGTCATAAAAGCACCGCCATCCGGAAAAGTTTTATATTCAATCTCTACCTGATCCCCTAGCGCTTCTTCATAGTAGCCCTTTTCCTTCGCAATCATCGCCGGAACATGGTCAATATTTGGGAAATAGCCGATGACTACTTTATTTTTTCCGCTTTTCTCTTTTCCTGATGCCTCATTCCCTCCGCCGGCTCCGCAGGCAGATAAAATCCCAATTAACAACAAGGTGATAAATGATAGCAGCAAACCTTTTCTCTTCATAATCTCAACTTCCTCCTTTATTGTTCAAGCAATCCCCATTTTTTCATCACTTTCTTTTCAATTCTGCTGAAAAAAACTAAATCTACTAAAATTCCAATTAAGGCAATGATAAATATAATGCCCATCACTAACGCCATATCGCCAAAATCTGATGCGAATTTTAACGTATAGCCTAAACCCGGGCCGGTGCTTAACAGTTCGCTACCCATCAGGCCTCTCCACCCAAACGCCCAAGCAAGCCTTGCACCAGTTACTGCATGCGGGATGGCTGCTGGAAAAATCACGTGTGTAAACAGAGAAAATCCGCTGTAATCCATTGTCCTTGCCGCATTTGTATATATTGGAGGAACGCTTTTAATCCCTGTCCGCATATTCAATGTCATCACAAGCGTTCCACCGAGCACGACAATAAAAATGATCGCTTTTTCATTTAAACCGAACCAGATGATGGCTAGAGGCAGCCAAACGATGCTCGGCACGCTTTGCAACGGCAAAATTAAAGAGCCAATGGTATCATCAATTACTTTCGATTTTGCAAAAACGACGCCTAACACTGTTCCAAGAATAAGAGCAACAACAAGCCCGATTGCCAGCCGCTGAAAACTTGCCAGCAAATCATAAACAAGAGTTAGATCAGCAAAACCGTTCCACAATGCCTGAAAAATATCGCTCGGAGCCGGAAAGACGACAGCCTTAATATTTAACAGCTTGACGATTGCTTCCCATATACCCAGTGCGGCTGCATAAAAAATGATTCGTTTAACGACCTGCTGCATAACTTTCTTCCTCTTTCACTACTTTATCAATTTCTGACTTCAACAGCTTTTGAATGCGCTCTTCATATTCAGCAAGCTGCTTTATAAATTCATCACGTGGTCTCGGAAAAGACACTTCTATTTCATCAATAATTCTCCCAGGCCTTGTACCCATGACGATAATACGGTCCGATAATTTTAACGACTCTTGGATGCTGTGCGTAACAAATAGAATTGTTTTTTTCGTATCGATCCAAATTTTTTCCAACACTTCGTGCAGGCGTGATCTCGTCTGCTCATCCAACGCTCCGAACGGCTCATCCATTAAGAGCACCTCAGGATCCATCGCCAAAGCTCTTGCGATCGATACGCGCTGCTGCATGCCGCCGGAAAGCTCGTGCGGAGAATGCTTGGCATATTGGCTTAATTGAACCATGGCCAAATATTCGTACGCCTTTTTTTTCGCTTCTTCCTTCGGCATTTTTTTCTTCAGCGGAAACATGACATTTTCCTCAACTGTCAGCCATGGAAAAAGGGCTGCCTGTTGGAACACTACTCCCCGGTCGCTTCCAGGTCCCTTTACTTCCTTCCCGTTTACCAGCACTTTTCCCGATGTGGGGGCTGTTAACCCGGCAACAATCGATAATAACGTCGACTTGCCACAGCCGGAAGGGCCAAGAATGGAAACAAATTCTCCTTTCTGCACAGTCAAATCAATTTGGTCAAGAACCGTTTGGGAGACGCCATGATGTTGAAATGTTTTTGAAATATGCGCAATTTGGACAGACAAAGTAATTCCCCCAGTATATGATCATTCTTACCTATCTTATCGGATTAGTCGTTATCATTATATAAGCATTTTTTATTTTGTCAACCTTTTTATTTGTTGGAGACTTTTCAAAAGAGTGATAAAATAATGAGAAGTCCAGCCTAACTGGTAATTAGTCAATTTTGGAGGAATTGGTATGGCCCAAAAAGTCGCACCTATAAAAGAAGAAACGTTTTTTAGCGAAGAGCTAGGGGAAGAAGTTTCTTTGCTCATGTATTTGCCGACTTCCTTTTCTCCATTATCTCATCATCATCTTCTCATTGCTCAAGATGGCGGAGACTATTTTAAACTGGGAAGGATCGCGCGTTTTGTTGAGGAGTTAACGGAGGAGCAAACGATTGAAGATTTGATTGTCGTTGGCATTCCTTATAAAGACATTCAAGATCGAAGAAGAAAATATCATCCCGATGGAAGCCAGTTCAACAGTTATATCCGTTTTTTAGCTCATGAATTAATTCCATTTTTAGAAGAACGTTTTCCGCTTTTGCCAATAGGAAGAGGCCGCGCGCTTATCGGCGATTCTCTGGCTGCAACCGTTTCGCTTATGGCAGCGCTTCATTATCCGCATACATTTGGAAAAGTGATCATGCAATCACCATATGTGGATGGAAAGGTGTTAGAAGCGATCGATGCTTTTTCACAGCCCTCTTTACTATCTATTTATCATCAAATCGGGAAACAGGAAACGGCTGTAAAAACGACTGATGGGAAAATAAAAGATTTTTATACAATCAATCAAAAACTTCATGAACAAATGGTACATAAAGGATTCGAATGCATTTATGAAGAATTTGACGGCGATCACCGCTGGACATATTGGCAGCCGCTGCTAAAAGACATATTAAAAAAAATGTTTGCTATATCATGAAAATTGATTCTTTAAGTTGTTATAATAAAGAATACGAGTAAATATCAAGGAGGCAAAAAAAATGAAGTACGGAATTGTGTTATTTCCTTCAAAAAAGCTGCAAGACATCGCCAACTCATATAGGAAACGTTACGATCCGAATTATGCGCTTGTCCCTCCTCATTTAACATTGAAGGCACCGTTTGAAGCTGACGAAAAAGAAATTGGCGACACTGTGAAAGAACTTAGGAAAATTGCGAAACAGGTTAAGCCTTTTAAACTCTCCGTCTACAAATTCAGTTCATTTGCTCCTGTCAATAACGTTATTTATTTAAAAGTTGAACCAAATCCAGAATTAACAAAATTGCATGAGCTTCTCCATCAAGGAAAATTTAAAGAGGAGCCGGAGTACGCTTTCGTCCCTCACATTACAATCGGACAAAATTTATCGGATGATGAACATTCTGACGTTCTCGGCCGCTTAAAAATGTTAAAAATTCAACACGTGGAAACGATTGACCGATTCCACATTTTATATCAATTAGAAAACGGCTCATGGACTGTTTATGAAACATTCCTGCTTGGGGAAGGACGAGACTGATGAAGGCAGTCAAAGCTATTAATGAAAAACAACGAAATGATGCTTTATATGTAAGAAAAAAAGTATTCGTAGAAGAGCAGAACGTTCCGATAGAAATAGAGACCGACGAATATGAAGCCTTTGCCGAGCATGTCGTGCTTTATGACGATCATCAGCCTATTGGAGCTGGCAGATTTCGTGTCATTGGCAACACCGGAAAGCTCGAGAGGATCTGTGTTCTGCCACAATACCGCGGAAAAGGAGCGGGAAATATCATTTTGGAAACACTTGAAAAACTCGCGGCCGAAAAAGGATTAAAGAAAATAAAATTGAACGCCCAAGTACAAGTAGAAAATTTTTATAAAAAGCATGGATATCAAACCGTTTCCGATATTTTTATGGATGCGGGCATTCCCCATGTCACGATGGAAAAAACGTTACATCCACATTCATAAATAAAGACAACCAAACGAGGCCGCGGATTGCGGTCTTTCATTTGGAATGGTCAGAAAGCGTGTTAAAGAGGTTAAAAATCTCCCTGTATTTCATTCAGATCAATTCGAATGTTTCTCCATTTTCTCCACCGCACGACTTCCCATAGTTTTTTAAAAGAATGTACATGAATTTCGGCAGTTGGGACAACCTAACCATTACCGATCTTAGCAAAGGTGATGGAAATGGAATTTGTAGCAATTGCCACTGAACTGGTCTTCGGTTTCTTTGCCCTTTTTCTATTGACAAAAATACTAGGTAAAACACAAATTACGCAAATCACGACGTTCGATTTTATCTCTGCGCTCGTTTTAGGTGAGCTAGTTGGCAATGCTGTATATGATGTAAAAATGGGCGTTGAAAAAATATTATTTACGGTCGTGATATGGGGAATGCTAATCTATTTATTGGAATTCATCACACAAAAATGGAGAAGAACCCGCGGAATACTGGAAGGAGCTCCGTCAATGGTCATCCACAAAGGAAAAATTATTCGTGATCAGCTGAAAAAAAACAAGCTTGATATGAACCAGCTTCAACATTTACTAAGAGCAAAAGGAGCTTTTTCGATCCGCGAAGTGGAATACGCAGTTCTTGAAACGGACGGCACGATCAGCGTATTGAAAAAATCGGAATTTGATAAGCCGACCCGAAACGATTTAAATATTTTATCTTCGCCAGCTACCATCCCCTACACGATTATTGTTGACGGAGAAGTGGTTAGTGAAAATTTAAAAGAAGCAGGTTTTGATGAAAAATGGCTTCAGCAGCAGCTTCTCGCTTACAGTGTGGAAGACGCGAAAGATGTTTTTTACGCGGAATGGGATCAAAACAACGGATTATTTGTCCAAAAATATTAGCTTGTTTCTAAACATATTCATGAAATCTTTTTTTGCTATATTTGCGCTTATTTGCGAATAAATCTTGCTTTAGCTGGAAATGCCAATATTCTTCATTCATCATAACATTGTTTCGCTGTTTGACTTTCGCATAATCTTCCTTTGGCTGAACAGCTCTGTTGGCATATTCATAAAAGGCAGGAGTCTGAACGGAAAAAATATATCCCATGTTTCTCTCTCCTTTCTTGATTTGCAAAAAATTATTTTCTAAATCGATCTGTCATTCATTTTTACCCGTTTTTCTAAAAATTGAAACATCATGTAAAAAAACATCAGCGGGAGCACACCCGCTGACGCGCTATTTTTTCTTATTGTCCAACATATTGGCGATGGTGTTAAAATCCATATTTTCTTTTCCGTTTACAATCGCATTGACAATTTTATTTTCTAATTCTCTTGGAACCGGCCGATTCGCCAATTGCGCAACCCGCTTGATCACTTTTCTGACAGTTGCTTCATCATTAAAATTGGAATTTTGCAAAGAATTGGCCAGTTCGAGTACATCTTTCATATTGACGCCGGTTTTTTTCTCAATATTTTTAAAAATATGATCCATTCTGAAATTCGTCCCCTCCTAAGTTGTCGAAATGACCTGTATAACAGGCCTTAATATTTTATGAAAATGAAATGAAAACGTGATGAAGAAAAAGTACAGTCCGCCTTGTAAAAGGCGGACATCCATCCGTGACCAGCACTCACCATTAGTATTGTAAAAGACTTACAGATTAGTATTTAAAACAGGAACAACCAACAATAATCAACAAGATGAATAAAACGACGATTAGCACAAAGCTGTTATTATGAAAACCGCCGCTATAAGGATAGCTGTATCCACCATATCCGCAACCAAAGCTCATTTTTCTGCACCTCCTCCTTTATTCATCACTATACTGTATGAAGCAATTCCTCATTTGGAGTGGACACACAAGATGGGCAAGTGCGGATTTTTTAGGTGGGGTTTCAACCTGTTTTGATTCCCTTTTCATTTTCCTATCAAATTTGTTTTTCAATCTTTTCGATCTCTTTTTCAAATTTTGCCGCCGTTTTTTCAAGGTCTAAAAGCTCCCTGTCTTTTTTCATCATCCAGCTTGAACATTTTTGCTGCACTTTGTCATGTTCTTTGTACATACCTTCGATCCATTTGACGAATTCCTTTTCGAGCTTGTTCATATTTCCCTTTTTAAAACCCTTTTTTCCCACAGCCGCAGCCACCGGAAGTCGTTGAATTGTAAATTTTTATTCCGAATGGATGTATTTTCTTTTTCATCATCTTCTTTTTGATCGCATTTTCTTTCGTCGATGAACTGGAAAAAACTTTTATGTTTTCTTTCAATAGGTTTCTCCCCTTTCCCTCAAAATAAGAACCTTATTCATCGTATGAAGAATAAGGTTGATCTGTGTTCTTTCTAATCGTTTTTGACCACATCGTCCATCATCCAAAAATGAAATTCCTTTTGGTTGTTCTGTTCGTTTTTTTCCTTCACAAAATATTCCTTCCGTTCCTGAGGTTCAACTGTTCCTTGAATGGCTTGCGTTTCCTTTAAAATTCGGAAAAACCAATCTTCCTGTTTTTGTTCGTCCTCCTTTTTTTCATTTTCATCCAGATGATGATTTTTTTCAGCTAATTTTCTTTTTAACACTTCGATTTTTTCTAAAAGCTTTTTTCGTTCCTCCCACTTTAAATTTCGATCATTGCTCTGGCGGTGCTTTTCGATCGTTTCTTTTAGCTTTTCGTTTTCTTTGATTGCTTTTTCAAGCTCCCGCTCTTTTTCCTGCAATAATATTTCCAATTCTATCGATTCTTTTGCCTTTTCTTTATAAAACGCAAGCTCCGCTCTCATCCGTTGCAAAAATTCTTTATTGATTTGCGCCATCTATCTCACCTCTCACTGTAAATGTATGAGCTCAAATAAAAAATGTTGACAGAAGCCTACTAAAAAGATACAAATGGCTTTTTAAATGAATTTTTAAAACGGGGCAAAACCATTCTTTTAATGGAAAGAGAATTTTTTAAAAAATTAAATTTTCCGCTCCTGTCACTGCACATTTAACCAGTTTGCTCATAATATACAGTAGTCCGACACCTAAGAAGGTTTTGGAAATCAGAATGATTAGGAGGTAACAGCATGAGCCATTTGGGACATGATACAGAGAGATTATGTATTCGCGTTCCGAAAGTTTATGACTGGGTGAACCGTCAAATTGATCTTCCTCAGTTAAGCTTTAGAAAATTATCATCCATCGGTTTTAATTTCGATGGAATAGCAGGGACATCGGAAGATCCGTTTTCACTGTTTGAAGATGGGCTTTTAAATGTCAATTGCTACTTATCAGACAGCTTGGGAAATCCTGTTGATCCAAATTCACCAAATTCTATAACGGTGACAGAAATCGTTCAGCCGCAAGGTCGTCAATCGGTAGTCGTTCATTTACCAAAAGGAGGAAAAATTACCCTTCAAAAAGTAAAAGTTCTCATCAGAGGGTATATTGTCGTTGCGATCTCCGATTTGCAAGGTACTGTCACTAGTGTGTCAGATGCTATTCCATTTGCAACGGTTCAAACTTTCTTCCTATGCGCGCCGCCCGGCACAACATTAAACAGCCACGTTTCCTATTTTGAAACTGACGCTAACTTGATTTGGGATAATAAATCATTCAGCCAATTAGACATTTCTATCACGATCTGTCTAGATGTGCAAATGGAAGCCCAAGTGAAGCTTGAGGTAGAAGGAAAATTTTGCAGACCTCGTCGGGAACTTCCTTCATCTCTTACATGCGCAAACCCGCAAATTCCGCCGCAATGTCCGGAAATTTTTCCAAACGACGACTACGCCTTGGAGGAATAAATTAATTGCAAAAGGGGACACTCTCCCCTTTTTATTTTTCCTCTCATTTTTCCGGGAAAGTGTTAAATGAAGGAAACATACATATGTATAGTAAAACTGCTCTTTCAAAGCTGGCGGTAGCGGCGCTTTGTGAGTTTCCATCCTTTTATAGCAAATTGGGCTGTTTTGAAACGCTTATCAGCCAAATTCCGTACGTCACGCTTATTAATGATCTGAGGTTTTATCATTTATACTATTTTCCTATTAAATCGTTAAATAAAAATTCTTCTGTTTGGAGGAAATGGCAACAAACTGTTTTCCACTTATATTTTTTTATTTGTCCGAGGAGGAGATTCAATGAACAAAATAAAACGGAACAAACAGGATTATTTACAGCTTCAGCAGCAGCTTATCCACTATAAATCCGAAATTTCGAAATACAAAAATGAATTGGCAAGCATGCAAAATAAGCTGCTGCAGGAACAGGAAAAAACGGAATATTACAAAGCAGTCATCCGAACCAGCGAGCAATATTGCATCGCAAAAGAACAATTTGAACATGAAATCCTTTCCGTTCAATCCCAATTAAAAGAAGCTGAGAAACATGTTGAAAAGATCAGCAATCAGCTTTCCATTGTTGAAGAGGAGCGAAACGACCTATTAAAACTGCTGAAAGCATCTGTCACTGGTTTATTAAAGGAAAAGCAAGCCGCTGACAAAAAGATTCAAGACCTTTTGTTTGAAATAAAGGAAAAAGAACGATTGATCACCGAATCGAAAAAAGAGCAGCTTCGGATCGATTTATTAACTGCTGAACGAAATGAACTTTTAGATGTCTCTCAATTTTTATTCCAATCACTTTACGAAAAAAATGTCCAACGACAAGAGAATGAATCTGTCCAAAATGAAAAAAACGCCTCCATAAACGATCCGATTCGCGCTCAATTTTCGTATTCGATTGTTCTTCCTCGTGAAAGCGATGATCCGGTAACGATTCTTGGCAATGCCTTGATGGAAAACATCACAGAACAACCTTTGCATTATCCTGTATTATGCATTCACATTCATCCCCATCAGCACGTTCAATTCAGCGGAAAAATCATTACAACCAAAAATCAAAACGAAAATGATTTCAACTATAATACTCATTCTTCCTTGGAATGGGAGTATTTGCACCCGGAATGGCGAAAGCAAATTCAAGAAAAAGGGGAATACTGGCTGAAACCTAGTGAAAAATTATCGATCGAACCAAATGAAAAAATCTCTTTTGAAGGCTTTCACATTGCTTTCCCATTCGATGTCTTCGATGAAGCGCTGGTGATTGAAGGGTTTGTATATTGCCAGGAGAAGAAAGAAGGCATTCCGTTTGAAAACAAAATTATTATCAATTAACAGACGGTCAAGTTTATGAAAGTTCTTTATATTCCTTCCGGTTATAAAAGAACTTTCATTTTTTGACCGTTTCTTTTTTCACGACTTTAACAATCTGTCCTTTCCACACAATCATTCGAAATTGGCTGCTTACCTTTCAGCGATAGGCGGCAAAATTCATTACAGGGTGCTAGTCAGAATAAGAACTTTGCCGCCAGAAAAACTTTTTGACGCTGAAACTTCTCGTAAAGAAATGCAGCCGCCATGTCAGTCTCATAAATCAATGAAATTGAGATGAACGGATCGAATTCGTAAAAAATTCAGGTTTTCTTACACTTTTTCCGTTTTTTTGAATCGTCTATTGCTAAAGCTTCGACTTAAGGGACATGTTCCACAGTGATGTTTGAAATCAGCAAGAAATTATTAAAGCTTCCGGCTTTAAATGTTTATTCATTTCGTTCATAAATGGGGTCAAATTTCTCCTTTTCGTTCCTGACAAAACGGCAACTTTCATCCCCTTTCCCTTTCTTAACACCCAATTCCGAGAGTGAGCCGATTCCGCTTGAGGGGCATTTTAAGCTGTAAAGGTTCATGGGTTCTATATCGTCCTGTCGTTTCTGACCAAAATGAACCCCTTTTATTTCCTTACACCCAATTCCGAGAGTGAGCCGATTCCGCTTGAGGGGCATTTTAAGCTGTAAAGGTTCATAGGTTCTATATCGTCCTGTCGTTTCTGACCAAAATGAACCCCTTTTATTTCCTTACACCCAATTCCCAGAGTGAGCGATTCCGCCTGAGGGGCATTTTAAGCTGTAAATTATTCATGGTTCAATATTCGTTCCTGACGAAATGAACGCTTTTCATGTCTTTAACAAACCATTCCCTTAGTTTATTCAATTCGTGCTTGAGGGACATTGTAAATGGCGACAATCAATCAAGTAAATGTTCAATAATTCCTGCCAAGCCTGAGATCGCTAAAATAACTGTAATCGGATAGAAAATGACGTTTATATATTCATTTCCAAAAAATAAAATGGCGGCACACCATATTCCTGTGCACCAATAGCAGCTTAAAAGCTCACCGATCCACAATCGAAGTCCTTTTCCTTTCGGTCTGAAAAAAGAAACGGTTTCTCCTGTCTCCGCTTTTTCCTCCACAATTGTTATAAATGGAGCGCGCAAAAAAGAAGCGATTTTATCAAACACTATAATTCTCGTTAATCGAAAAGTTGCCAATGCAATGAGAGCAAATGAAAACCAATGCCATTCCATCGGAATCAATACTCCTTTCGTTCCCCAACATAGTGAGAAGACTTGTATCGTTCAAATAAAAAACCCGGCATAACCGAGTTCTCCATTTTAATTCCCTAACACTTTTATGTCTAAAATACTTTTCGATTTTATTTTCAAAGGTTCATTTTGATCAAATGTACGGATTTGAACGACATCGTTTTCCTTTGACAAAATAATTCCTTTGTATGTTTTCTCTACTGTTTTAATTTCACATACGTTTTTATACACATGCTCCGGAAGACTTGAAAAGAAATCAATCTTTTCATGAACCGTCATATTTGCCAATTCTCTTCTTCTTTTATAAATCTCTTCTTTCGTCCATGTACTCTTTACCGCTTGCTTAGAATTATTTGCAATTTTTTTTAATAGCGTCGACTGCATGGTCACTTCAGGCTTTTTTATATTCGGCTGGACAATATACATCAAAGGTTCTAATTTTTCTTTTTTAATCAAGTTTGATCGCCACCCTCAAATATGATTTCTCTCATTATTTTATGACACGATAGAATGAAATCATGACGGAAATCTAACTTTTTCTTATGACAAAAGAGCATTTGAAAATCGCTGCACATTGAGACAAAAAGTCGTAACAGAACATCAACAATAAATCCAAGCTTCACGGCTTGAAATAGCGGCACCTTGAAGCTGACAGCAAAATTTCATTTTATCCTGCCATAAAAAAAGATTAATCTTGTGCGAGTAACGCACACAGATTAATCTTTTTCAGCTAACTTAATAACCTAAAATATGAAAACCTGAATCAACATGAATCGTTTCCCCTGTAATGCCGCGGGAAAGATCGCTGAACAGGAACAACGCCGTGTCTCCAACTTCTTCTTGTGTTGTGGTTCGGCGCAGCGGAGCACGTTCTTCTATTTCCTTCAGAATTGAATTAAAATCACTGATACCTTTTGCCGAAAGCGTACGAATCGGACCAGCGGAAATGGCATTGACGCGAATATTTTCTTTACCTAGATCGTTCGCCAAATATTTCACGCTAGCATCCAATGACGCTTTCGCAACTCCCATTACGTTGTAGTTTTGAACGACTCGCTCACCGCCCAAGTAAGTTAATGTAACAATGCTTCCGCCTTCTGTCATCAAAGGACGGGCTGTTTTCGCAACCGCCGTTAAAGAATAAGAACTGATGTTGTGGGCCAACAGGAAGCCGTCTCTTGTTGTGTTCAAATATTCACCGCTCAGCTCTTCCTTATTCGCAAAGGCGATACAATGAGCGATACCGTGAATCACACCAACCTCGCTTTTAATTTTTTCAAAACACTGCTCGATTTCTTCATCCTTTGTTACATCACAAGGCAGCACGAGATAATCTTCCCGTCCTAACGAATCTACAAGCTCTCGAACCGATTTCTCCATTCTTTCGCCCACATATGTAAAGATCAATCTTGCTCCTGCTTCATGCAAAGAGCGGGCAATTCCCCAAGCAATGCTTCGCTTGTTTGCAACACCCATGACCACAATGTTTCGGCCTTCCAAATTCAATTTCATGGAAAATCCTCCTAAACATTATTACAAGTTATTAATACCTGATCATAATTATAAAGGACAAAAGAGAAAAAAGCCAGAACATATATGTCCGGCTTATGTTATTTCGAAGCAGCTAAATTTCTTTTATATGCCCAATGATTGGTAGGACCGTGGCCGCCTCCAATGCCTAGCGCATTTTCTACAGCAAGATGGATGAACTCTTTTGCGGTTTTTACGGCTTCGATAACGTCTTTACCTTTGGCGAGCTCAGCTGTCAGCGCAGCAGAAAAAGTGCAGCCTGTTCCGTGCGTATGCTTTGTGTTTACATAGTTGCCTTTAAATTCATAAAAATCATGCCCGTCAAACAACAAATCAATGATTTCGCTGCCCGACGGCTGATGTCCTCCCTTTATGATCACATGCTTTGCTCCCATTTGGCAAATTTTTTTCGCAGCTTCTTTCCGATCATCAAACGATTTTATCTCGATGCCCGTAATCGCTTCCGCTTCCGGGATGTTCGGCGTCACAATAAACGAAAGCGGAATTAAGTCGTTGATGAGCGCGTTGATGGCAGACTCTTCAAGTAATGGATGTCCGCCTTTTGCAATCATTACTGGATCAACGACAATTTTTTCCCATCCATGCTTTTGAACTTTATTTGAGACGATTTGGATGATTTCTTGATTAAAAAGCATTCCTGTTTTGACCGCATTTGGCGATAAATCTTCAGCAATTGCATCAAGCTGACTGATCACCCCTTCAATCGGAACAGGGTAGACGCCATGAACACCTAATGTGTTTTGAGACGTAACGGCCGTGATCACGCTCATTCCGTATACATCCAACTCCTGAAAAGTTTTCAAATCTGCCTGAATTCCCGCGCCTCCTCCTGAATCGGACCCGGCAATCGTCAACGCTTTTCCGATGGTCATAAACACACCTCCATTTAAGCTCCGAAGTAACGTTGATAAATAGCTTTTGCTTTCTCTTCTTCCTTAGTGCCGTGAATTAATGCTCTTCCGTCTTGAAAAAGCACAACGCGGAAATCATCCGCCTGAAAGGAAATTAAATAAGCATTTCCTTTTAAGTCTTTCACGATCGGGCGTAAACGATTGGTAATTTCTGATAGCGAAATCTTCTGTTTTTGCTGCGGACGTATTTGTACGGTATTCCTTCCACACAAAACCGCTGTTTTTAATCCATTTTCAACCGACAAATATGGATATGTCGGGTGATGTCCGCACGATGGGCAGTCGGCCTTTTTTAATTTTGTCATGTCTACTGCAGAATGCTCCCTTGTCCAAACATCAAATGAAACTAACTTCTTGGACACCTCTCCGCTGACTAAATATTTCAGTGCCTCTGCTGTTTGATAAGAGGCGACGATTTGCACCGCCGGGCTGATCACGCCAACTGTATCGCACGTCATTCCGTCAGACGGAATCGCTTGGAGCATACAATGGAGGCATGGTGTTTGTTTCGGAACGATGGAAACGGTCATTCCATAACTTCTCACTACTGCCCCATAGATCCAAGGTATTTCGTGCTTCATCGCTAAATCATTGATGAAAAATCTCGTTTCAAAATTGTCAGTCCCATCGATGATAAGGTCGACATCCTTTACATGTTCAATAAAATCAATTGAGAAATCGCCCACAATCGCTTCAATCGAAATGTTCGAATTGATTTCCTGCAAATGTTTTTTGGCAGCAACCGCTTTTGGCAGCTTTTGTTTCGCATCCTCTTCTGTATACAGCTGTTGACGCCCGAGATTGCTCCAATCGACATAATCACGGTCAATGATGGTTATTTTACCGATTCCAGCACGGGCTAACATTTCAGCGCTTGCGCAGCCGAGTGCTCCAGCTCCAACAATGAGCACATGGCTTTTCAGCAATTTTTTTTGTCCCTCTTCTCCAATAGGAGAAAACAAGATTTGGCGAGAATATCGTTCCATTATGTCGTTAACATTCCTTCCGTTGGACTGCTTGCTTGTGCATACCGTTTTTTCGGAATGCGTCCTGCTTCATATCCAAGTCTGCCTGCTTCAATCGCCAGCTTCATTGCCTTCGCCATTTTCACAGGATCTTTTGCACCGGAAACAGCTGTATTTAATAAGATTCCATCTGCTCCCATCTCCATGGCGAGTGCGCAATCTGCCGGCGAACCGATTCCGGCATCAACAATGACTGGAATATTTGCTTGCTCAATAATAAATGATAAATTGAGAGGATTGACAATTCCTTGGCCTGATCCGATCGGAGATGCTCCCGGCATGATGGCATGAACCCCTAATTCTTCAAGCTTCTTCGCCAGAACAACATCGTCTGAAGTGTATGGAAGAACAATAAACCCTTCTTCCAATAACATCTCTGATGCCTTCAATGTTTCAATCGGATCAGGGAGAAGCGTTTTATCATCTCCAATTACTTCCACCTTAATCATATCACATAATCCTGATGCCTTCGCAAGCTTGGCGATTCTGACTGCTTCCTCCGCAGTTTTTGCCCCGGCCGTGTTCGGCAGAAGAGTATATTTCGATAAATCCAACATCTCCAAAAAATTTGGCTGTGAAGGCTCGTAAATATTCATTCTTCTGACGGCAAATGTCAAAATTTCAGCACCTGAGGCTTCCACCGCTTCTTTTTGTATCTCAAAAGACGGATATTTTCCAGTTCCTAACATTAATCTCGACTGAAATGTTTTATCACCTATTTTTAACATGAATCATCATCCCCCTCCAACAAAATGGACAATTTCAATTTGATCACCATCATTTAATGTCTGGATACTGTATTGTTCTTTTGAAACAATTTCACCATTTCGTTCAACGACAACAATTCTTTCCTGCAATTGAAAAAAGTTCAGCAAATCTTCTATGTTCCGAACACTATTCTCCACTTCCATCTGCTGGCCGTTGATGCGAAGTTTCACTGTTTAATCACCTCCCTTTCGCATCAGAAAGCAATCGGTTTAAAGAAAAGCTATGCACATAACGCTCATATTGATTCGTTTTCAAAATCATGTCTTTTACGATCAAGCTTGTAATCGGTGCTAGAAGAATGCCGTTTCGATAATGGCCGGTCGCAAAAAAGATTCCCTCATGCTCCGGGTGCTCGGCAAAATACGGCCAGCCGTCAGCTGTTTGCGGCCTGAGCGACGACCAAGCACTAACGACCGGTTCAGACCCGATTTCTGGCATAATTTTCTGAACCTTTATCATTAATTCGGATACTCCTTTGACTGTCGGATGCGTATCCCAGTCGTTTTCATAAGAAGTTGCTCCAATAATAACGGTGCCGTCTTTTTTCGGTACGATATAACAGTGCTCGTAAAACACTGTTTTGTTGATCACCAGTTTTTTCGGTTTTATGGCTAAGCATTCTCCTTTAACGGGCTTCATTGGATTTCTCAGCCCCAGCTTTTCAAAGAAAAAGCCACTCCAAACTCCGCTTGAAACGACGACTTTTCCACATATAAAAACTCCTTGGGAAGTGACAAGCTTGTATGCTTTTCCCTCTTTAATCACGTCGAAAACAGGACATTGTTCAAAAATAGATGCACCATATTTTCTAGCGCCTTTCGCATATGCGTGGCAAACAGATGAACCTTTCACTTGGCCGTCATGCTTAAGCCAAAGAGCTCCCGCAATGTCTTCAGAAACATGTGGCTCATTTGCCAGTACGTTTTCCCTTGAATGCCATTCTAGTTCATTCTCATCTGCAAGCGATTGCAGAAAGCGGCCTTCTTCCTCAGTAAATGCAAGCCGATACATGCCTTCCTGCACAAGCTCAATATCCACACCAGATTGCTCCAATAATTCTTTTGCAAGGCTCGGATATAAATTTCGGCTCTCTAAGCATAGCTCAAAAAATATGTCTCTTTTTTCATTTTCAGAATGGGCACCCAGCATTCCTGCTGCAGCGGATGTCGCTTTACCTCCGATTTCGCCGCTTTCAAACACGGCGGTCTTCAGCCCTGCTTTTGATAGCTCATAGGCGATCCCTTGGCCGATGACCCCTCCCCCGATGATTCCAACATCAAAAACGTTCATTTTAAAAAGCTTCCCCTTTCCTGAAAAGTTTGGCAGCGCTCTCTGGATCTTTCGAAGAAAAGATATAGGACATAACGGCAATACCGCTTGCTTTTTTTTCTAAAACCTTTTGCATATTATCAGGCGTGATCCCACCGATGGCGATAATAGGAATATTGACGTGTCCAACGATTTTCCCAAGCAAATCTGTTCCCTTTGCCGGAAGTCCTTTTTTACTGTTCGTTTCAAAAACGTTTCCGAAAAAACAATAGTCTGCTCCGTCTTTTTCTGCTTTTACCGCTTCATCTAATGAATGGACGCTGACACCGGCTTTTATTTGCGGAAAAGCGCTTTTCACTTTTTTTACCGGCAGGCCGGTTCCCGGAAGATGAACATTTTGAACGCCTGTTAGGAGCGCAACATCGAGCCGATCGTTGATAACAAGCTGTTCTCTCCTTATCCCGTTTGCCAAAAGCTGTTCTACAAGATGAATGATCTCACATGGTCTTTTATTTTTTTCTCGTATATGAACGTAATCAACATGATCTGATATGGACAAAATTATGCGTATTAGCTCGTTGACTGGTTTTGTTCCGTCTGTTACGGCATGAAGCTCCAACATTGTACATTCCTTTCATGAGAAAGACGCTCACACTCGTCTTTCAAGGTTCAAAACTGGAAAGCAGCTGTCCAAGGGTGAGACTGGAAACAATAAAAAACCACCTTCCTTGCTGGAAAGTGGTAATGGAATATCAGACATATGTTTCAAATTCCCACTTCCCTACGCTGGCATCATCCAGATCAGGTTCAAAGGGTCTTAAAGTCAACACTTTAATCTCAGCCTTTCCAAAGGCTCCCCTAGTGGATGCTTATTAAATTTTCATACTAATTTCATGCTATCACAATTTGTTTTGTTTGCAAATATTATTTGCTAAATTCCAGCTCATCTTTTAACTCATTTACATATTTGCGGGAACCCGTTACAATCAAGCGGTCCCCTTTTTTCAATTCGGTATCGCCGTGAGGCACAATGGAATCTTCACCTCGAAAAATCCGGACAAAGATACAATCTCCTGTAAACGGAAAGTATCGAAGCTTCATTCCATCATATTTTCGGTTATTCATATTAATTTGATAAAGAGAGTTGTCTTGGTTTGTTAAGATCCGCATAACGCCAGGCGATTCGATCAAAGCCCTGAGCAGCGTTTTTGTTGACAGCATGACGGAAAATACGCTGATCCCCTTTTCTTTTAATGCTTGATCCAACTCCGGGGAAGAAATAGAGGCGATGACCTGTTCTACGCCGCATTCTTTTGCATATGTCGCAATTTCCGCATTTCTTTCTTCATCCCCAGTAGCCACTATTACTATATCAGCTTCCATTATGTGGTGTTCATTCAATGATTCTATCGAATAGTCTTTCAATTCTTCAATTTTAAACACCGATTGAGCAGTCCCGTTTTCAATTTTGTCTTGCTGTGTATGATATACGGTTGCTTCATACAAATTTTTGTCCAATTCCCTTGTGACTGGAAGGGTCATTTGATTTGCACCAATAAAAGCAATTTTCTTTTTTGGCTGCACCGCCATTTTTTTGGGGAATAATTTTTTAAATCCTATCGGCGTGATAATGCTTGTTAACACGGCAACTACTATTAATGCGTCAGCCATTTGCTTATCAATCAGTTCGATTCGCTGTCCAATTTCAGCTGCCGCAATAACTAATGATAAAGTAGCAGTCAACAAGAACGCCGCCGCAATCGTTGTATTCGTATCATACCATTTTCTCAGCACAAAAACGGGAATAAACTTTGAGATCAAGAGGGCGAGAAATAACAAAGGAATTAACAAAAGAAGGTTCGGATCTTTGATCAATTCCCATAAATCCAATTCCACCCCTACCATGACAAAAAAGATCGGGATTAAAAAACCGTAACCAAACGAATCTAGCTTTTGCACCAAGTCTGAATTAGGCGATAAAAGCGAGACTAAAACTCCCGCAAGGAAGGCGCCTAAAATATTTTCTGCCCCAAGCGTTTCCGATAAACCTACAAGTGCGAGAATTAACGTAAAAACCGCCCTTGTTCCAATTTGAACCGTTCCTTTTGACATCGTTTTAATAAAGGATCGACTTTTAAACCTTTTGCCAATGAAGTAAAGCAGTACGCCTGCTGCAAACAAAAGAAGCAGAAGCCATGTATTGCTTTCTCCTTCGCTGTTTAAGGAGACAAAAACCGCCAGCAAAATCATGGTGACAAGGTCGGCTATGACAGCCACCAGCAAAATAATTTGGCCGATGTTTGTTTTCATAATCTGCTCGTCTTTCAGCGTCGGCACTACTACTCCTAAAGAAATCGTTGAAATCACTAACGTCATGAAAAAGGCATTGCGGATAAATCCCATCCACATTAACAAATACGATAAAAGTAATGAAACAACGAAAATGCCAAGAAAAACAATTGACGCAACCAAAAAAGTATGAGGAGCGTTTTTTCCGTTGGGCAGCTTTTCTTCTTTTTTCTTCTCTTTGGAGAAAATGGTGAAATCAATCTCAAGCCCGCTTAAAAACATGAGAAATATAAATCCCAGCGTTGAGAGAGTTGCCAGCCATACATCTTCCTGCACTAAATTAAATCCCGTTTTCCCGATGATTAATCCGACAATAATTTCCGCAACGACGACAGGAATGAATGTCAGTTTGAACCGATGCAGCAAAATCGGGGTTAAAAAAGCGCCGACCAGCACGATGACAAGAGAGGTTACTGCATGTGATTCCATATTGCGCCTCCTTTAGCTAATTTTGTTAGAGCAAATAGTTCATAAATAGTGTCGCCATGCCAAAATAAATCAAAATGCTGATCATATCATTAATCGTTGTAATAAATGGACCGGAGGCCACAGCCGGGTCAATGCGAAGCCTGTGCATGACAAGAGGAACAAACGCCCCGGCAATTGTCGCAACAGTCAGCGTTGACAATATGGAAAGACCCACTAGCAGTCCTAAGAAAAATTTCTGCTTCCAAATAAAAATTGTCAGTGCAACAACAATTCCGCATACTGTTCCGGTAATCAAGCCGGTTCCAGCTTCTTTGAGAATAATTTTCCACACGCGTTCGGAAGTGCCTTCGCCTGTTGCAATTCTTCTTACGGCAACAGCGAGAGCTTGTGTTCCTGTATTTCCAGCCATCCCTGCAATTAATGGTATAAAGAGCGCTAAAGTTGCCACTTTGTTCAACGTTTCTTCAAACTGGCCGATTAGGCCGGCGGTGAACATTCCTAAAAATAGGAGAATAATAAGCCATGGCAATCTTTTTTTGGCAGCAGAAACAGCATTCGGATCATATGAATCTACATCCGAGACAGCGGCCAGTTTCGAGTAATCGTCAGAAGCCTCTTCGTCCAGCACATCAATAATATCATCAACAGTTATAATTCCAACAAGACGATGTTGAAAATCAACAACCGGAAGAGCCAAAAAATTGTAGTCCTTCATCTTTCTTGCTACTTCTTCCTGATCATCCGCCACAGATACCGAGTAGACTTTCTTTTTCATAATGTCAGCAATCAAAGTATCGTCTTCATGAACAATTAAATCTCTTAACGACAGGACGCCAACAAGATGTTTCTCTTCGTCAATCACATATAAATAATATATTGTTTCCGCATCAGGAGCTTCTTTCCGCAGCAAGTCCATCGTTGACCGCACCGTATAATTGGCATTAATGGCAACGAACTCGGTTGTCATAATACTTCCTGCGGTAAATTGTTCATAATCAAGAAGCTCGCTTATGCTTTTGGCAGCTTGAGCGTCCATGATGGTTAAATAGCTGGAAATTTTCTCTTTTGTCAGCTCACTTAATACATCTGCCGCATCATCAGCGTACATGTATTCCATCATTTTGGCGGCAAATGCCGGATGCATTTCCTCAAGCAGCGATTTGTAGCGGTTTTTATCATCCCTTATATTTTCAAAAACATTCGCCATTTCTTCCGGAGATAGAATTTGATATAAAAGCATTCTATCCGGCTGGTCAAGTTTTAGAAAAAATTTTGCCTGATCATATGGATGTAGCTCAAAAAACAGCGAACGGAATTCCTCTACATTGTTCTCTCTCAGCTTGTCAATCATCAACTGTCTGTATTCCGGTGCATCTGTTTTAGGCTGCATAAAATCTCCTCCTTTCCGGAAAAATATCGAAAAGTTTTGTGTTTTACTATATTAACAAATCTATCTGATTTTGTCGTACATTTTTTCATAACAAAAGCATGCACTTACAGGCGCGCATGCTTAATTATTTTTTCCATATCAGAAGGAAGCTTGCAAGTATACGTCAAATTTTTATGCAAAACGGGATGATAGAAGGACAGCGACTGACTGTGGAGGGCATGGCGGTCAATTTCTTCTTTTTGTCCACCATAAAGCGAATCTCCTAAAAGCGGATGACCTATATAGGACATATGTAGACGAATTTGATGAGTTCTACCAGTTACAGGCTTTACCTCAACAACCGTTTTGTCAGAAAAGCGGCTTATGACCCGAAAATGCGTAATAGCTTTTTTTCCATCCTCCCTGACAGTTCTCTCGATGATGCTATCGTCCTTTCTTGCAATTGGCGCATCGATGATGCCTTCGTCTTCGCTGATCCTTCCATGGACAATTGCGATGTATGTCCGTTTTACCGCTCCTTTTTGCTGTTCCTTTGAAAAAAGAAAATGGCTGTAGCGATGTTTGGCTACAAGAAGCAGCCCGGATGTATCCCGGTCAAGCCGATTGACGATATGCACCGTAAGATTTTGCCGCTGTTGATCATAATAGTGTAAAAGCCCGTTCGCAAGACTTCCTGACGGATGCTCTCTAGACGGAATGGTGGACAAAAACGCCGGTTTATTTACAATAAGGCAATAATCGTCTTCATAAACAATGTCCAATGGTATGTTCTCTGGAATGAGCGACTGGCTTCTCTTTTCTTCCGGAAAATGGACGGTTACTTGATCGCCTTCTTGTAAGACGTATCGGACATTTTTTTCGTTCCCGTTAACGACAATTTTTCCACCGTTAAATTTAATATCTGTTAAAGCGGATTTAGAAATATGATGCTCCCGCAAAAATTCTCTAAGCAGCCAGCCATGATGTTCTTTTTTGATGTCCCAATGAAGCTGAAATGTCCCCATGTTTTTCTCTTTCCTTTATCTGTCGCCAATAAACGAGTCCCGGACCCGCTTCCAAAATGGGAAAGGCCGAAATCTCGCAAACCTTACCTTTTCCTGTGCGACCCGGCATTGGATGGACCTGACGTTTTTGTGAAGAAGTGTTAAATGATCGATTGTAATTTGAAAATCAACATCATTGACAGGCTTTAGCATACACGTATGGTGGTCAGGCAAAATTAACGGCGAGCCGATTGTCCGGAACACCCTGTTGTTTATGGAAGCCATTTCTGTTAATTGAATAGCCCGCAGTGAAGGATGAATGAGAGCACCGCCAAGCGCTTTATTGTAGGCGGTGCTTCCTGTCGGTGTTGAAATACACAACCCATCTCCTCGAAATGTTTCAAAGAGAAGCCCTTTAATTTCTATATTCATGACGAGAGTCCCTTCAATGCTTTTCACTGTGCATTCATTTAGCGCAAGGTAGGAGGCTTCACTCCCGCCATTATGCCGGACCACCACTTCAAGCAATGGATATTCAACGATCTGAAACGGTGTTTTAGCAATTGCAATCACCATTTTTTCAATTTCATTCGGGAGCCAGTCGGCATAAAATCCTAAATGCCCCGTATGAACTCCTATAAACGCTGTTTTATCCAATCGTTTATTATATCGATGAAATGCATAAAGCAATGTTCCGTCTCCCCCGACGGAAATCACGATATCCGGCTGATCTTCATCATATTGAAACTCGAAATCGAGCAAATAGGTTCTGATTTTTTGCGCCAAAGCATTAGATGTTTCATCACCTTTTGATGTGATCGAAAACTTCATTTAAGTATCATTCTCCTTTTTTATGTTGTTTCTGTTTTGCGTGAAAATATCGCGTGCGCTTCTTGAATTTCTCCCCGTATTTGCGACATTTCCTCGTCCAGCCGGTAAGCTGCTTCAGCTGCGCGCTGCAAGCGGATTTTAATCTGTTCAGGTATGTTCCCGCTATATTTGTAATTTAAAGAATGCTCAATCGTCGCCCAAAAATTCATGGCAAGCGTACGAATTTGAATTTCAACCAAAACCTTTTTCAATCCTTCGAACGATTGAACCGGGTAGCGGGCCACAACATGGTAAGAGCGGTAGCCGCTTTCTTTATTTCGGGTTATGTAGTCTCTTTCCTCCACGATTTCCAAATCATGCCGATCTCTTAGCATTTGAACAACCAATTGAATGTCGCCGACAAATTGGCACATCATTCGGAGACCGGCAATGTCCTGCATTTCTTCTTCTATTTTATCAAGTGGAATTTGTTTTCGCTTCGCTTTATCTAAAATGCTCGGCACAGGTTTTACCCTGCCTGTCACGAACTCAATTGGAGAATGCTCTCCTCTTAGTTCAAATTGGGAACGAATCCCTTTTAATTTGACCTTTAATTCTTCCACTGCCTGCTTATAAGGCGCTAAAAATTGCTCCCATTCCTTGTAGTTCATAAAGCCCCCCTCCTAATAAAACACGCTTTCGACCATTTTTTCCATCTCCTCGCCGTAATTTGCGTTTCCCTTTATATTTTCAAGCAAAAACTCGAGCTCCTCGTGAAATTGGGTAAGCAAAATTTCTTTTTCTCCCACTTTAGCATAAACAGGAAGCTCTTCATTTTTGGCTTCTTTTAAATGAGGCCAAATATCCGATGATAAATCTATGTAAAGAAAGTCTTCGCCATTATCCAATATGTATATAAAAGAAAATTGGTCTGAATCTACCAGCATCTGTCCTTTTGCTGCGAGATTCCCTGCATCATGGACATGCTCCGTTTCGAGCAGCAATTTGCCTTCCGTTTTGCTAACCGCCAGCACTTTAATTCTTTTTTTCATGCTGTTCACCCTTCCAATCAAACATTTCAAGTTCATCTCGTGTATATTTTATTGTATCATATTAATAACTACATTACCTTATTTTGATATTAATCATAGAGAGGAATGCCCGATGGTTCAAGAGCTTGAGATAGAATTTAAAAACCTGCTTACAAAAGAAGAATTCCACCGCTTAGCTGATTTTTTTCAATTGACCGAAAAAGATTTTGCCGAGCAGGAAAACTATTATTTTGACACAAAATGTTTTGCGTTGAAAAATCATGGCGCCGCTTTAAGAATTCGTAAAAAGAAGGATCAATATGTTTTGACATTAAAGGAGCCTTATCATGTCGGATTGCTGGAAACACACCAGTTTTTAACCGATCAAGAAGCAGTTTCAGCCATTCATGAGTCAGTCTTTCCGAAGGAGGGATCAGTGGTCGAAAAAATCAAACAGCTTGAAATCAAGCCCGAAAGCCTTCTTTGTTTCGGTTCGCTCATTACAAGCCGGGCAACAAAAAAATATAAAAATGGTGAAATTGTTCTCGATCATAGCCGATATGAAAATAGAGAGGATTTTGAAATCGAATTTGAGGCAGAGGATGAAAAGGAAGGAAAGCAGCAATTTTTGGAGATTTTAAACAAACACAACATCCCGATCCGTCAAACAGAAAATAAAATAAAGCGGTTTTATTCCGCAAAATTTTCAAAGGAGAATTTGTGATGAATACAAACTATAATTTCAATGTTCTGTTTGAGCTTGAAGTCCTTCGTCTTTTGTCAGGCCAATCCGATGGGCCGCAAACAAAAGATGCAGCAATTTCGCTGAACTTTCAGGATGTTTTAAATGCCTTCATCGAACAAGATGTACAATCTGAAACGGCCAAAGAGAATATTTCACTGTCTTCCTCCCAATCTGCCAAAAAAACAAATGAACAGAAACAGGTTTCCGCTGATCTAAATGAAATCATTCAGAAGATGGCTCAAAAATACGGCGTCGATGCCAAATTAATCAGAGCTGTGATTCAACAGGAGTCAAGCTTCAAGGCAAATGCCGTCAGTCCTAAAGGAGCTGCCGGCTATATGCAGCTCATGCCTTCTACAGCAAAAGCGCTCGGTGTAAAAAATCCGTTTGATCCTGTGCAAAATATCGAGGGCGGCACAAAATATTTAAAACAGCTTTTAAACCGATATAACGGTAATGTAAAATTGGCGCTGGCTGCATACAACGCCGGTCCGGGAAATGTCGACAAATATGGAGGCATCCCGCCATTTAAAGAAACGCAAAACTATGTAAATAAAATTACTCAAAAATATTTTGCGTAAAAAGGTGCAAACAAACAGCACCTTTTTCTTTTTCATTAAAAGTAGTTGGAAACATTTGTTATCCAATCGATTTCGGCTAATCTTCGATAGCTGCGCTTCAAGCCACAAGTCCTTCTATGTTCATTTCACAGCAAGCACAACATATTTGCGGAAATAGCTCCCGCTTTCGCTATTTATCCTTTTGTTTGCATTGCCTCAGCCAACTCCTTCAAAGCGATTCGTTTGAGATAAATAAGTTATGTTGATAAAATAAATGTAACATCATTATTAACGAATGATTCCAAAGGAGCTATCACCATGACAAAACCACCCTTAACTCCATATGACGCGATTGGAGAAAAGAAACTTCACGCTCTAATCGATGCTTTTTACAAAAATGTTAAAAAACATCCTCTTTTAAAACCTATTTTCCCGGAGGATTTAACGGAAACTGCCAGAAAGCAGAAACAATTTATGACACAGTTTTTAGGTGGTCCGCCACTTTACACAAAAGAACACGGACATCCGATGCTCAGAGCCCGCCATCTTCCATTCCCGATTACGCCGAGGAGAGCAGAAGCTTGGCTCTCATGTATGAGAAAAGCAATGGACGAGGTCGGACTTGACGGGGAAATACGAGAGTTTTTCTACGATCGGCTTGTGGTGACCGCCCATCACATGATTAATTCGAAAGACGAAGATCAGGAGGAGTATTCAGTTGAAACCTGACAAAAAAGACGAAGTGAATGCTGCTCACTTCTTTTCTCATTGTCACAGCCATCCTAAAAAGCCGATCGAGATTTATATGTTTATTGATCCGCTATGCCCTGAATGCTGGGCGCTTGAACCGTTTATCAAAAAACTGCAAATCGAATACGGCAGGCTTTTCTCATTGCGCCATATTGTTTGCGGAAAGCTTGCTAATTTAAACTTAACAAAACGGCGGAAACCGAAAACAATTGCCCAATCATGGGAGAAGATAGCGAGCAGAACCGGCATGTCATGTGACGGCAACCTTTGGCTTGAAAACCCTATATCATCACCCTACAGAGCTTCCCTTGCTTTAAAAGCAGCGGAGCTTCAAGGGAGAAAAGCGGGCATCCGTTTCTTGCGGCACTTACAGGAAGTTGTTTTTTTAGAAAAGCAAAATGTCTCTGATCAAAACGTTCTCATACAAATTGCTAAAAATGTCGGCCTTGATGTCAATGAATTTGAGAGGGACTTATATTCCGAAAGTGCAAGAAAAGCACTTCAATGCGATTATAAAATTACAGAAGAAATGGACGTGCATGAAATTCCTTCCCTTGTCTTTTTTCATTGCCGTGAAGAGAAGGAAGGATTAAAAATTACCGGATTATATCCTTATGAAACATATGTTGATATTCTTTGCGAGCTTGTCGGAGATAAACCGAAGCCGTCTCAAGTGCCGCCAATAGAGATTTTTTTAAAGCATTATAAATTTGTCGCAACAAAAGAGATTTCTGTTGTGTATAACATGACTGATGAAGAAACGGAACGTGAAATGAAAAGACTGCTTTTAAAGCAACAAGTTGAGCGGGTGCCTGTAAAATATGGAACATTTTGGCGCTATATCGGGCAGTGAAATGCGGGGTTTAATTCAACGAAACGTTCCCCATCGGCTTCTATGCTGATGGGGAACGTTTTTAATCAAAAATGTAAGCGCTTTATCTTTATTAAACAATTAAAAAAAGAAACCACAAACAAACGTTTGTGGTTTCTTTTTTGTCTTATGACAACAAAGGGGATGGGAGAAATTTTTCACGGTCAAACAAAGGGGTAAATGTTTGTTTGTGATCAATTTCACGTTTTTAATATAACAAATTCCTTTTTCAGTTTGCAAGAGGGGAAAACAACAATTCACAAATTTGTCACAAAACATGAAGAACGGGCAAGCTGCATACAATATACAAAATCTTTTTCCTCGTTTTAGAACATGTGTAGGAGGGAAAAATCGTGAAAACATTTTGGCTCATAATCAGCCTGCTGCTCGTCATCTTCGCTTTTTTTTATAATCTGTTAGGATTGATGAATCTCGCACCGATTTTCGTTTCTGCCCCCCTGCTTTTTATTTCTCTTTTCATATCGTTTCTTCTGTTTAACCATCGAAAAACGTTCCGCGGATTTTAAGATAAAAAAGAGGACGGGATGATGAACTGCATCTCAATTAGTAGATACAACTGACAATTGGAGGTGCAGTTTTTATATGACCGGAAACAAAAAAGGCATGAGTCCAGTTCCAGATCGAACTCATGCCACTAATTTTTTGGATTCAGATGATGCTCCTGTTTTCTTTCACTTTACTTTAACAGCAGCTCCTCCATCTCCGTCAGCTTTTCTTCAAATACTTTGCAAGCATCTTCAATCGGCTTGGTTGATGTCATATCGACCCCTGCTTTTTTCAGCACATTAATCGGATAATCAGAGCTTCCCGCTTTCAAGAAATTAATGTACCTTTCAACGGCAGTTTCTCCTTCCGATAAAATCTGCTTGCTCAAGGCGCTTGCAGCACTAAAGCCTGTTGCGTATTGATAAACGTAAAAATTGTAATAAAAATGCGGAATTCTTGCCCATTCTAAGCCTATTTCTTCATCGACCACAATGTTGTCACCAAAATATTTTTTGTTTAACTCATAATACGTTTGCGTCAAAAATTCCGGTGTGAGCGGCTCTCCGTTTTGCGCCTTCAAATGGATATAATGTTCAAACTCAGCAAACATCGTTTGCCGGAATACCGTTCCTCTAAACCCTTCAAGGAAATGATTCAGCAAGTATAAACGTTTCTTTTCATCATCGATCGTGTTGAGCAAATATTCATTTAACAAGTTTTCATTGCATGTAGAAGCCACTTCCGCGACAAAAATAGAATAATCTCCGTACGGATACGGCTGTGTTTTTCTTGTATAGTAGCTGTGCACCGAATGGCCAAGCTCGTGAACAAGTGTGAATAAATTGTTCACATTATCTTGCCAATTCAGCAAAATATATGGATTTGTTCCATAGGCGCCAGAGGAGTAAGCTCCGCTTCGTTTCCCTTTATTCTCCTTAACGTCAATCCATCTGTTTTCAAAGCCTTCTTGTAAAATGCCGACATATTCTTCACCTAATGGAGCAAGCCCCTTCAATACGATGTCTTTCGCTTCTTCATACGTGATTTTCAAATCGACGTTTTGTACAAGCGGCGTATAAAGATCATACATATGAAGTTCATCAAGCTTCAGCGCTTTTTTCCGCAAATCGACATAACGATGGAGCAGCGGCAAATGTTCATTGATCGTTTTTACTAAATTGTCGTAGACTTCCTCGGGAATGTTGTTGGCGCTTAGTGCAGCCTGGCGGGCATTCTCATATTTCCGCACCTTCGCATAAAAATTATTTTTCTTAACAGCTCCGCTTAATGTGCTGGCAAACGTATTTTTAAATTTTCCATATGTTGCGTATAATGCCTGGAACGCATCGCGACGGACTCGTCTATTTTCACTCTCCAAAAACTGGATATAACGGCCGTGAGTGATTTCCACTTCTTCTCCATTTTCATCCTTAATTGCTGGAAATTCCAAGTCCGCATTATTTAATTTTCCAAACGTATTGGAGGCAGTGCTCAGGGCTTCCGCAGCTTGAGCTAAAATAGCCTCTTGCTCCGCATCGAGCACGTGCGGTCTTTGCCGGTTGATTTCGTCCAAGGCATGTGCATAAAGCTTCAATTGATCATTTTCTTTCAAAAATTGCTGAAGCTTTTCTTCTTCAATGGATAGTATTTCCGGAACGATATAGGATGAGAGGCTGGAAGCTTGTGTATAAAGATTTGCTGCCCGGTCATTCAATCCTTGATAAAAAGAATTAGTTGTATCTTGATCGTAGCGCATATGGGCATATGTATAAAGCTTTCCAAGCCTCTCCATCACGGAATCTTGATAAGAGAGCGCCTCATATAACAGATCGGAGGATTGACCTAATTTTCCTCTATATTCACCGATTTTTGGAATTAGCTGCTTTACTTCTTCAAATTCTTTTTCCCATTCATCATCAGAAGCAAAAATATCTTCTAGCCGCCAAGTATACTCAACAGGGATTTCTTCCCGTTTTGGCAGCCTTTTGACAGCTGTTTCATTGCCCATTCTCGATTTCCCCCTTTAAAAAAATCAGTCTGTTTCCATCATATTGAAATTTTTTTCAAAACGCAATAAATCACTATGCTTATATTATTCTACAGCAGAAAAAAACATACCTTCCTTGTCCAAATAATGTCCAAGACGTTGTTCACGCTTTTCCATCGACTCCAAATGAAAAGGAGATGATGTTTTTCGAAACGAATATGGACCGATTGGCTGCAAAAATTTTAAATGGGAAAGAGTCGTTAAATATTCAATAATCGGCTTTTTTAAATCCGTTTTTACGCTACAGCTTCTTTCTTTCATCCCTAATTTCTTAAGGTGCCAAACTAGCTTTTCTGCGTGAAATACTTCATCAGCGCGCAATGTTTCAATAAATAATAAAACTGAGCATTGCCAAATATAGACCGCCTCATCAACCATATAACCGCTTTTTAAAGGGATAAAAACTTCAACTGGCAGCTGCGATAAAGATAAGCCAACTGTTTCGTAAACCTTTTTTTGCAGCTTTCGCTCTTCGTTCGTCTTTTGAAACAGCGGCTTTAAGCGATATTGACTTATTTTCTTCAGCCAATGCTTCCATAAACCGTTTGCCGCCAGACTCTTTCCTTGCAAACAATCTCGAAAGAAAAACGACTCTGGGGAGATCATAGCAGATGCGGCAAAAATATTCTGTTTAGAAAACGGAATCAGATGGGAAAAAAAGATGAAGGTTTTCTTATCTGAGCAATAATTGATGATAAAAGGACGATCGTTTTGCGGGGAATGAAGAAACTGACAATGAAAAGGAGTCAGTCGATATTGATGTTCACCGACTTGCTTCATTTTTTTCCAGCCTAATATCCAAATCGGTTTAATTCGTTCTTTTTTGTAGCCATTTGTCCGTTTTATCACCTGATCAGGGGGAATATTAGAGCATTGGTATTCAATCGCATACCGTTTATGCTGAAAAGATACAAACAGATCCGCTCGTTGTGCAATAGAAGGTATAAATTTTTCCACTTCCGCAGCTAACCGCTGCCTTTTCAACCAAACATACAATTGCTTTTTTCCGTTCAAATGGTACGTGCTTTCCGCTTCCGAATCAGCCTGACAAGAGGCCGTTAAGTGGGCAAAATGAGGAATTTTGATTTTACCTATTTTTAATTTTACCGGCTCCTTGCAAGCTGGACAAAAAAAGGCATGCTCTTCTTTCAGTTTTAGAAGCCTTTCTGTCGACCAGTACGGGGCGGCGACATTTACTTTTTCGCCGTTTCGCAAAAGGGCAACAAGCATATAAATCATCACTTCCTTTCACAAATAAAAACATTCGACAAAAGGGAAAAAAATCCTTTCAAAAGCAGCGTTTTTCAAAAGTTTTAAAAGATGCCAGAAACACTTCATGGAAAAATATACTTTTTTCAAAAACGCATGCTTGCCGCTAAAGAGGCGGGAGTTAGATGTTGCTTCATTCGTTTCAATAAAAGGTTCGCCATTTTACATCGTTACAGCCGTCAATTCACCCGTGATGTTGTGAAATCCGCTCAAATAGTTTTTATCCTAAAAAAACACCGCTTTATCAAAAACGGTGTTTTATAATAAAGGAGACAAAAGCCGCGACGTTGATTCAAACAGCTTTATATATAGCGGGCGTTTTTTGAATTGTTCAAGGTCGATGACACTTGAATTTTCAATGTCTCGAATATAATCCTCTACAAGCGTTTCAATGCTATCCGTTCGGTATAAAAAAGCATTTACTTCAAAATTCAAATGAAAACTTCTCATATCCATATTCGCCGTACCGATCGATGCCAGTTCGCCATCAACAATAATGATTTTGCTGTGCATAAACCCTTTTTCATATTCGTACACTTTAACCCCGGCTTCTAAAAGCTCCGGAAAATAAGATCGCGACGCATAAAATACAATCCGTTTGTCAGGCCTTTTCGGAACGAGGAGACGAACGTCAATGCCGCTCAGCGCAGCAATCTTTAAAGCGGATTTTATATCCTCGTCAGGAATAAAATACGGAGAGGCGATCCATATCGAATTTTTTGCGGAAACGATCATCGAAAAGAACAAGCTTTTAATGACCTCCCACTTATTATCAGGACCGCCGGCGATTAGCTGAACGCCTCCTTCTTTATCGTCCATTTGAAAATGAGGCAGCAAATATCGATCGGTAAGTAGCTTCTGCCCAGTCATATAATACCAATCCTGTAAAAAAATAAGATTGAGCGTCCGTACTCCTTCCCCTTCGAGCATCATATGCGTATCCCGCCAAAAGCCGAAATACGGATTTCTTCCCAAATATTCATCTCCTATATTTAAACCTCCGACAAAGCCGACTTTTCCGTCAATCACAATAATTTTACGATGATTGCGAAAGTTAATATTGTTAGACAAAAACGGAAGCTTTACAGGTAAAAATGGAACCATTTCCACCCCGGCATCGAGGAGCTCCTTCCTGTATTTTTTGGACAGCTTCCAGCTGCCGACTGCATCGTATAAAAATCGAACCTCTACACCGTTTTTCGCTTTTTCGATCAACAGCTTTTTTAATTTTTGCCCAATTACATCATGCCGAACAATATAGTATTCAAGATGAATATGATCTTCCGCCTTTTGAAGCTCTCGAAAAATATGGTCAAATGTTTCAATGCCGTTCGTCAGCACCTTTGTATTTGTCCGAAAAGAAATCGGACTGTGACCAAGCTTATGGGCAAGCTTAAATAATAGGCGCTGGTGATTTCTCATGAATTTAATTTTATCTTCATATGTATGAAAGCTGGTTTCAAATTTGGCATAAGCTTGCTCATCTATTAAAGCTTTTTTCTTAAATAGACGATGCTTCCGGACATTTCTTCCAAAAAATATATAAAAGAAGAAGCCTATTAATGGAAATCCTCCTAAAACAACAAGCCAAGTAAGCGTTTGAGTTGGGTGGCGGTTTTCCAAGAAAATAACAAAACCGATAAAAATGATGGATAACGTGAACAAAATGGAAACGGCTCCTAAAAACCATTCCTCCCAGATGTTCTTAGTTAAATACAAGATGATAGCTAGACCAATGGCAAAAACGATTACTTGCAGAAATTTTCTCATAAGCTTCCTCCAGGCAATCGATATTTCTTATCTCTCGATTTGGACATATTTGTTGGATCTGCGATATTGAAAGCGTTCCTTAAGTAAAAAAGACCGATTTCGAACATGAAATCGGCAATTTAAGAAAAGTGCGTTTCGATTTGTTCCAAGGCATTGTCCTTCATAATCAGCTTTCCGTATTCTTCAAGACGGTGAATTGTCATCCTTGATTCCTGACCGTATTCAAGCATAATGCTGAGCAAATTTTCAATTTGTTCATCGTCTTTATCCGAAAATTCAACGAATAAATAATATTTTTGTTCAAATACATATAAGCTATTCAAAAATCCGTCCAAACGATGGGATGCTAACGAAATAACGTCTTCAAAGTCCTGAAACTTTATGACAAATTGCAATTGCGCCGTTTCATCTTTCTCATCTGAGGAAGATCGTTCAGACATATTAAAATGTTTGTCCAACAAAGATTCTATATTCTCATCAACCGGGATTTCTCTTAATTTTTCATCGACTACCGGAAGCTCCAGCTTTTGTCCGTCTTTTGACAGCTGTGCTTTTGTGACAATGACTTCAAGCCCTTTGTCATTGGCATGAACTTGAATCCATAACGGACCTTCAAGCGGAAAGTCTTCTTCATCATTAATTTCATCCATCATTTCCCAAAACAGCTCTTCGCTTCTTTCTCTGTTATACCAGATTTCTTCTCGGTCAAATCCTCGTTCTTCTATGTCAACATATGAAATATAAAATTTTACTGTGTTTTCATTAATGCGTTCGATTTCCATTTGAACAACCTTCCCTTCTTTTTAAATTTTTGGAAGGGACAATAAACCCCCGAATTCGTTGCACTTTTCTTTCCTAATTTAAAAAATTCCCAAATTTTCATCGCGAGCACCAAGTTGTTCAATTCTAATTCTATTGTATGATAAATCACTTCATAAAGAAATAAAAAAAGCCTTGATTTTGAAAAAAACCGTTATTTACCTATTAAGCATAAAATATTTCGTTTTTCATATATATTGTACGAGCCATAATTTGAAAAGAGGTTGACTGATGGATGAACAATTTTTCACATCTTTATTCCTTATCATTGGCATTGACCTCATATTAGGAGGAGATAATGCCATTGTCATTGCGCTGGCATGCCGCAATTTGCCGGAAAATCAGCGGAGGAAAGGAATTTTATTTGGAACAATCCTCGCGATACTCAGCCGAATTTTGTTGACATTACTGGCTGTCCATTTATTGAACATTCCTTTTTTACAGTTTTTTGGCGGATTATTTTTAATGTATATTGCCTTTTTATTATTGACAGGAAATGAAGGTGAGCATACTTCCGTGAAAAGCCACCGCTCATTGTGGAAAGCCATCCAAACGATTGTTTTGGCTGACATTTTTATGGGATTTGACAATGTCATTGCGGTTGCTGGAGCAGCTGGAGGAAATATCTTTCTTGTCATAACAGGTCTTCTTATATCCATTCCGATCATTATTTGGGGAAGCAGATTTATCATGTCTGCCATGTCCCGATTTCCTTTGCTCATTTACGGGGGCGGAGGAATATTAGCTTATACAGCAGGTAAAATGATGGCAACGGATGAAAAAATGACCCCTCTGTTGAAAACTGAAGCTGTTGCACAAACTCTCCCTTATTTCACAGCTTGTCTCATCCTTTTCTTTGCCCTTCTGTACAATATAACAAAAAAATAACAGCCTTCCGCAATCTATTTTGCTTTGCGTACGGAAGGCATCATTCCCTTTTAATTTGCCATTCTCTGAGCTTCTCTCAGCTGGTAGGTGCGAATTTTTCTTGGCAGAAAGCGTCGTATTTCATCCTCGTTATAACCGACTTGAAGACGTTTTTCATCAATCAAAATCGGGCGGCGCAAAATTCCAGGGTTTTTCCGGATAATATCATACAGCTCCTGCAAAGGAAGCGATTCAACATCAACCTTCAATTTTTGAAAAACCTTTGAACGAGTGGAAATAATTTCATCTGTTCCGTCTTCTGTCATACGAAGAATTTCTTTAATTTCTTCGATCGTTAAAGGCTCGGAAAAAATGTTCCGCTCTCTATATTCAATCTGATGCTTTTCCAACCAAGATTTTGCTTTTCTACAAGATGTGCAGCTCGGAGATGTATACAATATTACCATGCCAATCACTCTCCTTTTCGAGAAAAATATAAGTGTATATATAAAAACTATGCCAATCTCACATTAAAATAAATTTAAAAAAGTAATTTGTATTGATTATTATACTATAAAAAAGCAACTTCGCCTATATGTTTTTATTTCTCAAATTATAACAAAAATGTTACAACCGGTGAATGATGATCATTTTCAAGGCCATTTTCTCAATTAACACCTCTTTTCTTTCTCTACTCTTCTTTTCCCCTTTTTTGGTTCGATCAAACATGAAAAAGAAATTTTTTCAGAAAGACGCTGAGAAGTTGCAAAGAATACACAATTTTTTTATAATCATCTGTAAATGAATACATAGGCGATGAGAAAGAGAAGTACATGCCGAAAACAGTTTTCAGAGAGTTTGTGGCTGGTGGAAACAAACACTGTCCGGTATGGAAATGGACTTTTGAGCTCTCAGCTGAAATCAGTAAGCTGCGGCGTTTTTGTCTTGCGTTAAAAGACGAAAAGTGATTTCACATGAATGTTTGTGAAATAATTAGGGTGGCACCGCGGTCCATTCGTCCCTATTCGGACGGATGGGCTTTTTTATATATAAAAATCAGGAGGAGTTTGCACATGAAAACGATCTTTTCAGGAATTCAGCCTAGCGGCACGTTAACACTCGGAAACTATATCGGAGCAATGAGACAATTTGTAGAGCTCCAGCATGAATATAAATGCTATTTTTGCATTGTCGATCAGCATGCCATAACTGTTCCGCAAGACAGACTTCAATTAAGAAAAAACATTAAGAGCCTTGCTGCATTATATTTAGCAGTCGGCATCGATCCGGAAAAATCCACCCTTTTCATTCAATCGGAGGTGCCCGCTCACGCGCAGGCAGGATGGATGCTTCAATGCGTTTCTTATATTGGCGAGCTTGAAAGAATGACACAATTTAAAGATAAATCTAAAGGGAAAGAAGCTGTTTCAGCAGGACTGTTAACTTATCCGCCTTTAATGGCCGCCGATATTCTTTTGTACAACACGGACCTTGTTCCAGTCGGCGAGGATCAAAAACAACATTTGGAATTGACAAGGGATTTAGCCGAAAGATTCAACAAAAAATATGCAGACATTTTTAAAATTCCAGAAGTCCGCATTCCAAAAGTCGGTGCTCGGATTATGTCGCTTCAAGATCCGACGAAAAAAATGAGCAAATCCGATGCGAATGAAAAATCGTTTATTTCCCTTCTCGATGATCCAAAAAAAATTGAAAAGAAAATTAAAAGCGCTGTGACTGATTCAGACGGAGTGGTTCGTTATGATAAAGAGAACAAACCTGGCATCTCCAACCTTTTATCTATTTATTCAATTTTAGCTGGCGTGTCAATTGCCGAGCTGGAAACAAAATACGAAGGAAAAGGCTATGGTGAATTTAAAGCGGATTTGTCAGAAGTCGTCATTAACACTTTAAAGCCGATTCAGGAAAAATATTATGAGCTCATTGATTCTGATGAACTTGATGACATTTTAGACAGAGGCCGGGAGGAAGCAAACAAAGTAGCATCCAAAATGTTGAAAAAAATGGAGAATGCAATGGGATTGGGAAGAAAAAAACGAAAATAAAAGCGCTAGCGAACGAATGACGATTGATGATGGAGCTGATTAAACAAAACAAATATACTAGCTTAAAAAAATATGTTCGATAAAAAGAGGGCGGCTGATATAGTGCCCTCTTCCTTAATTTACTTTCGGTTCTTGCTCCATTTCCCAAAGCTTTTCAAAGAAAGGCTGCCCTTTTATTAATCGTTCGCATAATTGTTCATGCTTTTGAGACCATCCGACAATCGCTTCCTCATAAAGCATAGTCCAAATTTCCTCAAAACCGAGTGATTGAATTTGACCATACATGTACGGATTCCATTCCGTATACCAATATTTCATTTCCGCCGTATTTTTTGTCGATTGCAATTGATCAAGAGCCATAAACAAAAGCTGTTTCAGCTGTCTTTCTTTGCGGGTTAATCCGTGCATATATTCAGGTGCAAGGGATAAAAGATGATAATCTTTTTTGTCTTTGTCATTTGTTTGTGAGAACTCGTATGATTCCGGCTCTAAATCCTTCACCATGTCATATACAAGCTGCTCTTGTCTTGGGATAAGCCGGCTTTTGCGAATTGGCGTCGTATATCCGATCGTATCTACTGCTAAAATGCCGTTGCCATCCGAAACAACAAAGCAATAATCTAGCTGAATTCTCTCATGGTTTTTCCGGGCGTATGCCTTCTGGTAAACATCCTTTAAAAGTTTTTCAGGCAGTTCTTTTAAGTCATTTTCAATATAATCATAAAGTTCTTTACTCACTTTAATCAGCGGTACTTGGTCTAACAGTTCAACCTTATCATCCTTTCTCCATTCATGAAAATGACAAACATTATAACCATTTTCTTCTCCTTCAAACCAGTTTACCCAAACATCGTACAAATTCAGCATAATTAGCCCCCTTACTACAAGACTGTTTGTCATCATTATGGTCAGCGGAGAAGGTTTTTATTCCAAATTTTTCATTGCCCAAAAAACTTTTCATCATTACGTATTCCACTTTTGATCAATGCGGATTTCAGGCCTGTCAGCTTTCAGAAAAGGACCATTCATGCACTTTATAAAAATAATTTTTCGGATGAAAAATATAGCCGTTTAACCGTTCAGGCAACGCCCGAAATTCCTTCGGATAGTATAAAACTGTATATGGCTGTTCATCCTCGATAATTTGAAATATCTCCTTGTAAATTTGTTTTCGTTCGCTTTCGTCCATTATTTTTCTAGATTTAGACAACAGCAGGTCGGCCTGTTCGTTTTCCCACCAAACAAAGTTCAATCCATATTCTCTCTGACTGGAATGGAAAATATCAAAATGATTCGGAAATTTAGATAACGACCATTCTAAAATCAACGCATCGTAATCCCAATTCGGCGGTGAAATTTGCTTAATTAAATCTTCCCATTCCCAAAACTCCGTTTTCACGTCAATTCCGATCTCTTTCAATTGTTTTTGCACGAGCAACGCAACTTTTTCGCGAACAACATTTCCTTTGTTCGTTTTTAGCGTAAACGAGAAATCTTTTCCTTCTCGATCCAGTATGCCGTCCCTGTCCGTATCTTCCCATCCCGCTTCTTTCAGCAGCTTTTTTGCTTCTCTCCGGTTATACTTTAATGTTTGAATTTCGTCGGTAAAAATAGAAGCAATAGGCGTTTCTGGAATATGTGCTTCCTTTCCTTGTCTGTGCAAAATCTTGCGAACGATAGCTTTGCGGTTGATCGCCATCGTCAAGGCTTGCCTTACTTTTTTATCTTGAAAAAGTTCGTTTTTTTCATTCCAGCCGATAAACACATAAGAATGGGAAATGTTCGATTGAACGTCCAATCCTCTTAACCTTTTTATTTTTTTTACATTGGTTAGTTCTATTTCAGGGGCGTAATGAACCTCGCCGTTTTTCAGCTGTTCGTAAAGAGCTTCCTGGTTATGAACAATTTTATACTTGATTGATTTGATTCGAGGCTTCCCTAAAAAATAATGTTCATTTGCGGCCAGCTCTACGAATCCATTCTTTTCCCATTTTACGAACCGAAAAGGCCCAGTGCCCACAGGCTGTGATGTATTAAACTTATGCTCCTTTAATTTTGCAACCTGTACATTTTTCAACAAATGCTTCGGCAATATGCCGTATGATAATGTGACTGGAAGAAAGGAGGCGTCTTTTTCTCTTAAACGGAATTTCACTGTATACTTATCAAGCTTTTCAATGCTGTCAATCATTTCAAAGTCTGAACTTCTTTCGCCATTATAATCAGGGCTTAAAGGAATGCTGTAAGTAAAAACAACATCATCCGCCGTTAATTCTTTTCCGTCATGAAATTTGACCCCGCGCCGAATAGTGACCGTATATTCAAGTCCATTCTCTGATTGCTGAATCTTTTCAGCCAGATGCGGTTTCGGCCGCAGCTGCTCATCAACTGTCACCAGTCCATCAAAAAGCATCCCTTCTAACTGCGAGCTTGATTCATCTAGAGAATACAAAGGATTAAAAAGCTGCGGCGATTCAGTTGAACCGATTATAAATGTTTCCGGAACAATCAGCGGATCGAGCTCTTCCTCTTTTATCTCCTTAACCGTTGGTTGCGGCTTTCTATTATAATCCAGACTTGAGCAGCCATGTAGAAGCAATAAAAACAAGAGAATCGATATATACAGCCATGGTCGTTTTAATCGTGCCAAATCCATTCCCCCATCATTGGAAGTTTCGTTCTATTTTTTATTCATATTCACAGTCTGTCCAAATTATTAATAAATATAGAAGGGGCTGTCCAAAAAGTCAGGGTAACTGACTTTTTGGAGCCCCTCATTTTTTCACTTTTTAAAAAAAATGCACAAAAAAATCGTCCTTTCTAGTAAAATGAAGTTACCACACAACATTACAGAAAGGACGATTTTTTATGAGCAATCAAATGATTACTCGTGAAAATTATAACACACAAATGACACTTCCTCTAGATGGAAAAGAAGAAAAAACTCCTGCCAAAAGAAATTTAGCCCCTACTTTCAAACCATATGACAACCGTCAAGTTCAAATGATTTATGATATTGAATCTCTTATACCCGAACATCACGTGGCACGTGTCGTGGACGAAATGGTGGAGGCGATACCAGATAAACAATTGTTTTCTCATTATAAAGGCGGCGGCAGAAGTTCCTATCATCCCAAAATGATGCTGAAAATCATTCTGTATGCTTATTCTCAAAAGGTTTATTCCTGCCGAGGAATCGAAAAACTCGTTAAAGAAAATATTCCTGCCATGTGGCTTTCAGCGATGCAACAACCAGATTTTCGCACCATTAATGAGTTCCGAGGGGAACGGATGAAAGCTTTCATGGATGAGCTCTTTGAAGTCATGATTCTCAAATTGATAAAAGAACATTACATCACGATGGAAAACTACTTTTTGGATGGCACTAAGATCGAAGCCAATGCCAATAAGTATTCTTTTGTGTGGAAAAAATCCACTTTGAAATTCGAAGAGAAATTAAAAGAAAAAATCCAAGAAACACTAAAGCACATTCATGAATTAACCCAATTAGAAGCCGGAACAGGGCAAAAGGAAAGCGATCAACATACAGAGATCACCGAACAAAACATGGAGGAAATCGCAAAAGAAATAGAAGAAAAAGTTGAAACGCTAACGGAAGAAATCGAAAAGGAGACCGATACATCCATTCGGAAAGAGAAGCGAAAAAAACGCAGTCAATTAAAGAAATCGGTGAAACAAATTCGTGAAGATTTCCTGCCCCGAATGGCAAGATACAAGGAACAAAAGGAAATGTTCGGTGACCGTAACAGCTACTCGAAAACAGACAAAGACGCAACCTTCATGCGCATGAAAGAAGACCATATGAAAAACGGTCAGCTCAAGCCCGGATACAACGTGCAAATGGGGACAGAGAATCAGTTTATCTTGTTTTATACCATTCATCAACGACCGACCGATACACGTTGCTTTATCCCACATATGGAGAAGCTAGCCTCCAGTTCATTACCGATGCCCAAAACGGTCATTGCGGATGCAGGCTATGGTAGTGAAGAAAACTATGTATATGCAGTTGGTGATGAGAAAGAGCCCCGTTTTGAGTTTCTAATTCCTTATGGGAGCTATGTAAAAGAACAAACACGTACATACAAAAAAGACATTAAAAATGCCAAAAACTGGACCTATTGTGAAGAGGATGATTGTTTTATTTGCCCGAATGGAAGGAGAGTAACGTTTAAAAAATACCAAAACAAAAAGAATCCATCTGGCTATGAACAAAGCTTCAAAATATACGAATGTGAAGATTGTACCGATTGCCCATTGAAAGCGAAATGCACAAAAGCGAAGGGAAATCGTCAAGTTCACTGGAATCCCATCTTCGAAGAAATGAAAGCAAAGGCCAAAACAGCCCTTGAATGTGAAGAGAAAGCCGCCATCTACGCTCGACGCAAAGTCGAGGCAGAAAGTGTGTTCGGTCACATCAAGGGCAATCGGTCGTTCCGCAGATTTTCTTTGCGGGGCCTCGACAAGGTACATGTTGAGTTTGGGATTGTGGCATTAGCCCACAACATACTGAAAGTAGCCGGCATCCGCCAGCTACTTTCAGATAAAAATCGAAAAAATATAAAAGCAAGTGGAGAGAAACGAATTGTTTTTCTCCACTTGCTTCATTTTAGGGACTTATCGGACAGCCCCTTCATAGCTTTCCACGAATTGTTCGGCAGGCAAATAAAAGCTTTCTTTTGTTGAAAACGGTTTTTGTTTATAAAACGTTTGTACGATATCAAATCCAATTGCGTATCCAAGCATGGTCGGATAAAAGCCTTTTCCGAACAAAAGCTGATCGAATAACGGATGATCCCATTTTATGTCTTGATTCGGAACAATTAAATTTTTCCACCAGCTGTATAGTTGTCTCTTCGAATATTTTTTCACCCAATTTGTTACATGCTGCTCACCTATCGTTCTGTAAACCGTATGCTCCGCCAAACCTTCCAAAATAATCGCATCAAGAAGCGTATAGTCTTTTTCGTGCTTCGGATTTTTCCTAAGCCTGCAAATATGATGATATTCGTGAATCAATAGCGCAATGAGCTCATCATTTTTTACATCCGGCGATAAAAATAAAAACATTTTATCCTGAAAAGACAACCCCGAACGACCTTTAAAATCTCTCCCAAAAAAACTTTTTCGCTCTTCAACAGGAAAAATAAAAATAGGGACATCTGGACCGTTCCATCTTTTCTTTAACTTCAAAAAAATGTTATTTGCTTTTGTCCAAATATTCGAATCATCAGCCTTAACAAGCCAATGTTCATAGCCAGTTCGAAGCATGCCGTATTGTGACAGGTAGTGATGGATTTCCTCCGCTTGTAAATGGTGAAAATATTTCTCTAGCTTTTCACAAAGCTCGATTGGATTCCGGCTTTCCTTCAACCAGTTTTTTGTGTCAATAACTCCCAAATCTTCGCACCTCCTTTTCTACACTATTCATTAGAAAAGAAAGATGTTTGAATTTTTTTTAAAAAGAAAAACCGCTACTGCCTGTTTAGGCAATAACGGTTTCATATAATCCTTAATTTCCTATATGCTGACATCAGGCTTCTTCAAATTTCTTGAAAACGAGCGTGGCGTTATGTCCTCCGAAACCAAGGGAATTGCTGAGCGCCGCCCGAACTGTTTTTTGTTTAGCCTGATTAACAGCATAATCCAAGTCACAGTCAGGATCAGGTGTTTCATAATTAATTGTCGGAGGAATTATATTTTCTTTCACTGCTAAAATGGTGAAAATGGCTTCAACTCCTCCTGCTGCTCCAAGGAGATGACCTGTCATCGATTTTGTCGAGCTGACGGTTAATTGATAAGCATGGCTGCCAAAAACTTCTTTAATCGCCGATGTTTCAAATTTATCATTATATTCGGTGCTTGTTCCATGGGCATTAATATAATCGATATCTTCCGGTTTTAAGCCTGCATCTTGAATTGCCATTTTCATTGCACGTGCTCCGCCTTCTCCGCCAGGAGCCGGTTGTGTAATGTGATAGGCATCGCCTGTTGATCCATAGCCGACGATTTCTGCATAAATGCTTGCTCCTCTTTTTAAAGCATGTTCCAGCTCTTCAAGAACAAGTATTCCTGCACCTTCTCCCATGACAAAGCCATCGCGGTTTTTGTCAAAAGGACGGCTAGCAGTTTTCGGATCAGGATTTGTCGACAACGCTTTTGCTGCACTGAAACCTGCAAAAGCCATCTTGGTCAGCGGCGCTTCTGTTCCGCCCGTAATCATCACATCGGCATCGCCACGTTGAATTACTTTAAAGGCATCGCCGATTGAATTTGATCCTGTTGCACAGGCAGTGACTGTACATGAATTTGGACCTTTCGCGCCGATCGCTATGGACACCTGTCCGGCTGCCATATCAGGAATCATCATCGGAACAAAGAAAGGACTTACACGTCTCGGACCTTTTTCCAGAAAAGTTTCGAATTGCTGTTCATACGTCTCCATTCCGCCTATGCCTGAACCGATCCAAACGCCTACCCGTTCACGGTTTTCATTATTTATTTTTAAACCTGAATCTTCAAGCGCCATCAACGAGGCGGCTAATGCAAATTGTGTGAAGCGATCCATTTTCCTCGCTTCTTTCCGATCCATAAAATCTTCAGGTTTAAAATCGTTTATTTCAGCGGAAACTTTGACAGGAAATATGTCTTTATCGACTCTCGTCAATTCTCCAATGCCTGATACACCTTTCAAAGCATTTTCCCAGCTTGTTTTCGCATCCAATCCAATCGGTGTCACAGCACCGATGCCTGTTACAACTACTCTACGTTTTTCCATATCATTACACCTCGCCTTTTTCGGTTTGTATGACGGAAAAAAAGCATTTTTATTTTTGATTGAATGATTTTACTGTCCCCATCTTAATGCAATGGCTCCCCATGTTAAACCTCCGCCGAAGCCGACCATCACAATAAGATCACCATCTTTTATTTTACCAGCTTTTACTTCTTCGTATAAAGAAATTGGTATTGATGCTGCGGAAGTATTCCCGTACTTGTGAATCGTCTTGGACATTTTCTCCTCCGGCAATTCAAGCCGTTGTCTGGCGGCTTCCATAATGCGGATATTTGCTTGATGCGGAATGAGAAAGTCAACATCTTCTTTCGTTAATCCCGCTTTTTCCAGTACATTAATGCTTGATTCTCCCATCTGCCGCACAGCAAATTTAAATACTTCACGCCCGTTCATCACAATATGGCCTTTTTCATATAAATGCTTGCCGCCGCTTCCGTCCGCTCCTAGCTCAAATGAGAGAATCCCTCTGTCATCACTTACCTCGCCTAAAACAACCGCCCCGGCACCATCCCCAAATAAAACACCTGTTGAACGGTCATTCCAATCCGTAATTTTCGAAAGCTTTTCGGCTCCAACGACAAGAATTTTTTTATAAGCTCCTGTTTGTATAAACTGCTCTGCCGTTGCCATCGCATAAATAAAACCTGAACATGCGGCGCTTATGTCCAAAGCAGCAGCCCGTTTTGCACCAAGTCTTTCCTGCAGAACACAGGCAACTGACGGAAAGGATTGATCAGGTGTTGCGGTCGCAACTATAATCATATCGATTTCTTCCGGGGAAATTTTTGCATCTTCAATGGCCTCTAATGCCGCTCTTGCGCCCAAATCCGATGTTTTCATATCATCTGAAGCAATTCTCCGCTCTTCAATGCCGGTTCTTGTTCGAATCCATTCATCAGACGTATCCATGATTTTTTCTAAATCATAGTTAGTCACAACTTTTTCCGGTATATAACGGCCTATCCCGATGATCCCAGCTCTCATCAAGAACATCTCCTTCACAAAAAATTATTATCAAATGTTATGACTTGGTACTAATTTTATATTATTTTTCTACTTATAGCAATATGCTTCATAACAGTTAACTACAGGTTTTCTTGTTTTTGACTGATAGATTGAGCTAATCGTCTATTCCTTACTCAGTTTTGTTTCATAAAATAGGATGAAAAGGAAAAAAGAACGGAAGGTGAAACGGGAATGAGTGATGAAAACGTAAACGAGCGGCAGGAAGATGAAAAAGAGAAAGCAGAAGCACCAGAACCCGATTTTTTTACCCAATTTATGTTCGGCCGGCAGCTTCCGGTTCATTCTGAAAAAACTTCCGAAAAAAACGAGCAAAACGAGCAATCAGACTATCAAAAAATTTTTGAGCAAGTCGATGATATTGTGACAAAATTATCTGAGCTGAAGCCAATTATTAAAGAAATAAAGCCGTTCGTCAATCAAATTAAAAAACTATTTAAAAATTAAGGGGATGAATTCAACCATCCCCCAAAATTTTTATTTTATTTATCTCACCATAGCATTATTCGTTAGGCAATTTCCCTGTTTTCTTATATTCTTCCACATATTTTAAAACTTTATTTTTAAATTCTTTATCTACTAGAGGGCTGAACTTCCCTAAATCAATCACACCATCTTGAAAATCAAAATATAAATTCCCGCTTTCCAGTTCGCCTTTTATAAATTTTTTTGCGACTAATAAATACAACTCATCCACATGCTGTACTGTGCTTGTTAAAACCATTTGTTCGCCCAAATCACTTTGATCTGAAACAAAGCCAATTGAATATATTCCTTTTTCCTTCACTTTTTCGATCACTGGCACGTTGTATCTGTCGCCTGCCGGATAAACAACATCTACATTTTCTGCGACAAGCTTATCGAGCTTCTCAAGCGCCAAGTCAACATGATCAAACCCTTGGACATATTCAATGTGAATGGTTACGTTTGGATTTTCAAATTGCGCCCCTTGATAAAACCCCTCCACTTCAGGCTGCCACTCAAAAGCGGCAATAATTCCGATTTCGTTTGTTTTTGTCATATGTGCTGCCACCATTCCTGCGAAAAAGCCCATGGCATGCGCCTCAAAATTTAAACTTGTGGCATTCGGGCCTTTTGCATCACCATTAAAAAAAACGAAATGAATATCTGGATATTGATCCAGCAAATCTCTAAAAAAACCCTCATATTCGTGACCGTGCCCGATAATTAAATTAACTCCCTTTCCGTGAAATTCTTCGACCGCCTCCCTCACCGCCGCTTCGGAATTCATTCCTTCTTTATAAAAAACATCTACATTCAGCTCAGACTGAATTTTTAACAGCCCTTTATACCCTTTTGTCCCCCAAACTTGATCATTAATCGTTTCAGGAACGAGCAAACCCACCTTTTTCAGTTTTCCTTTTTCTGATGCTTGTCCGCAGCCAACGAGAAATAATAAAATAAAAATGATCACAAACATTTTTTTATACATACCAAGCAACTCCTTTAAACCAGTGAACTGCATCATCATTGAAATGGTGAGGTTTCTCAATAATCGAAATGATTACATATCGATCTCAGCTAAGTTCAAAACGATCTTTTGAATTTACGGTCAATTTGATTGTCACGAAATATAGCTTATGAGGCGTTTCTCTAGGAAGCTTCCTCTTTAACACGATGTATATTTAGTACTAAAATTTTCACGTTTCACTTCATTCCTCTTTTATTTTGCTATACGCCGTCAATGAAGTAAAGAAATTTTATATTTAGGTATAAAGTCTGCGTGTATTTTGCAGGAAAAAATCTTTTAATTCTTGCAAACTCTTTTCAATGTTTTCGACCGTCTTTGGAACAACTAAATGATGTTCGCTTTTCGATATAGGCTTGTAAATGTAATGAAAAATGTCAAAAAAGCTCATCACCTTCTTGATGCGCTCTTTGTCGTCGGAAATCAAGTAAATTGTTTTTTTCGCAAACAAATCTTCGTCAAATTCTGTTAACACCGGAACTATTTCATCAATATGAAGAATGTCACGAATGACAATTTTTTCATTCGCATTCGTCTTGGAACGGCTGATGCCTGTACATTCCAACAAACTGTTCGAAATCCAATGGCCTAGCGGCTGCCAAGGTCCGAAAACGGTTGGAAGATAAACAAATAAATAAGGGAAAGTCCATTTTTGTCCTATTTGCTGCATCCAGCTGTCAATTTCTTCATCCCTATATTCCAGCGGATTTTCTCCTTCAAGAGAAAATATAAAAATAATCGGAGTCTGCTTGAGGGATGCGATTTCGACCGTTTTTTCCAATCGGTGTTTTTCAGCTTCATCGTCTATCGGTTGATGATCTGTTTGACAATAATAAATCAAATCATATTGCTTTTTGGAAGCATCCTCTATCCAGCTGTCTTCTTCCAATAAATGAAAATGTGCGTTCCGCCCGAGCCACATCATTTCTTCTTCGCATATTTTTTTTTGCAACGGATTTTTAGGAACGATTACCACTCCATCGACTAGTAATCCTTCCTCTACCAGTTTTGAACATATATGAAAGCCTTCAAATTGATGAACCCCAACAATTAAAATATGTTTACACTGCTTTAAGGCAGTTGACATTTTGAAAACCTCCTTTATGAAAAAACTATTATTGTATCGTATGCGAAAAAAGAAGAGATTAGTCCAATGCCCTTTTCAAACAAAAAGGGGGCAGCCTGCTCACTTATTGAGCATTTTCGCCCAGGCCTCAATTCCATTTCTATAAGATTCTTTCATGCTCTTTGTAAAAACTTCTTATCATATCATGGATCCGATTTATATTTTCCTGGAAATAAAATGTGAATTGAATTGGAGCTTTCAGCTGCTTTCTCCATTCCTCATATTTTTTTCCATGAATTTTATAGGAATAGCTTCCCCCGTTCATTTTCTGCCAGATGCCTACAGGTATTTTTGATACAAAGTCTTGTATACGGACAAAGGGATAATGGGTGACAGCTTTTTCATCTAATTGGTAAGCTTTTGATAGTTCTTTTATCATTTGTTTGTAAAAAAATTTATTCTTTTTCTCTTCCGCTATTTGGGCTTTTATGTCCAAACAAGGATTGATCATCACCGATGAACGGATGGAATTTGGCATCTCTTCCATCAACTGCAGCGCAACGAGTGCTCCTATACCTTCAGACAGTATATGGATTTTTTTATTTAAAATTTCTTGTTTCATGACAAGATGATAAAGCTGTTTTGCCAACAAAACGGCGTGAGAGCTGCCCCAATGGCGTCCGTAAAGATTGGAATGAAACAATGTATATCCGCAGCTTTTTAACGTATTGATCAGCTGACGCCGCCCGTAATGCTCCAACCAGTAGCTTGAACCATTTTCAACAAAATGGGTTCGATCGCCAATGATCAAGATGCCGAATCCGTTCGGCTTTTCCGGAAGATGAATGACATTCCACTCGTTTTCAATTTGAAAAAATCTTTCCGAAACACCTTCCATTTGCCCACCACCTTTCCATCGATGACCTTTTATAATGTATGTACGAAATGTCAAAAAGGCTCGCAAAAAAATCGCGAAACAACCGTTTTCATGAAAAATGTTGTATGATAATATAAGTAAAGACAGGAATAAACGAGGTGAAGATAATGAGATATTTCGCAACATTTTTTTGGACGTTTTTGCTTGTCAACATGGCCAGCTATGTTGTTTCTTCCATGACAGGCTCTGCATTCCATTTTTCAACAGCAATTATAATCTCTGTTGTTTTTACCGTACTTCTCTTTATAATTGGGGAGTTAATTCCGGCTGAACCTTCAGAAGAGCATTAAGAATTTGTCGAAATTGGCGAATTGCCAATTTCTTTTTTTTAAAACGAAAATCAGCGATTAGATGCCTGCTGCTATCGGCGAAGCCTCACTTGTTACGTCATAATATAGACAAATTCAAAAAAAAGGGGATAGTCTAATAAGTCATTTTTGGTCTTAAGACATCCCCTGTGATTTTTTGTTTTCAATGGAGATTTGTCTTTGGACAGACCCTTACCAGTTAACATATACGTCAGTATAATTAAGATTTCAGCCTAGCAAATTTACATGAAGCTGTTACGTATACGTCAGCACAACTAAGATTGGCGGAAAAACTTATAAATCACTACACTTTTCCAATTATAGTTTTCTAGTCTTTAGGCAGAATCAGGCTTGCTTAGCTGTGCAATCTCCCCATGAAACTAGCCTGATAGGAATCTCGCCCTGTTTTTAGTCTCCGAATCAGATTCCCCGCCGCCAGGACACAGTTTCCTATGTCTACATGGTCCGCACAAAAAAAAGAACCCTCCTCGATTGAGAAGGGTTTTAATATCCATTTATAGCTATTCTAATTTTGCTGCTCCGCTCTTCTCATGAGCATGCAAATCCGTTTTTATAACAATTTCTTCATTTTCTACCCCTAACAGAACTTGGTCACGATCATGAACGGTTCCAGCAATAACCGCTTTCGCAAGTTTTGTCTCTACATGCTTTTGAATAAACCGTTTCAGCGGCCGTGCGCCAAATACAGGATCAAATCCTCTTTTTGCAATGAATTCCTTCGCTTCATCTGTAATCTTTAGTGTAAGTTGTTTATGGGATAGGCGCGCTTGAAGCTCTTTTAAAAGTTTTTCTACTATTCCCTTTACTTCGTTCATTGTTAAAGGCTTGAACAGGATCGTGTCATCAATCCGGTTTAAAAATTCTGGCCGGAAATGCATGGAAAGCTCATCAAGAACTTTCTTTTTCGCTTCGTCTGTTATTTCCCCCTCATCATTTAAACCGGAGAGCAAATGCTGAGAACCGATGTTGGATGTCATAATGATCACTGTATTTTTAAAATCAACTGTTCTTCCTTTCGAATCGGTCACCCTGCCGTCATCAAGCATTTGCAGCAATATGTTAAACACTTCTGGGTGAGCCTTTTCGATTTCGTCCAGTAATATAACCGAGTACGGATGTCTCCGAACTTTTTCCGTCAGCTGTCCTCCTTCTTCATATCCGACATAACCCGGAGGTGCGCCGATCAGCCTTGAGACAGAATGTTTTTCCATATACTCCGACATATCAATGCGGACTATTTCGTCCTCGCTGTCAAAAAGCGCTTCTGCCAATGCTTTCGCCAGCTCCGTTTTCCCGACCCCTGTCGGACCTAAAAAGAGGAAGGAGCCGATCGGCCTGTTCGGATCTTTTATGCCTGCCCGCGCACGCAAAACTGCATCCGATACTAATTCAACTGCATCGTCTTGCCCGATGACCCTTTCTTTTAATATTTGTTCAAGCTTCAGAAGCTTTTCTCTTTCCCCTTGTACAAGCTTTGCTACCGGAATGCCAGTCCATTTTGACACAATACCGGCAATTTCCTCTTCTGTTACTTCCTCGCGAAGCATCTTGTTTTCCTCTTTCTGCTTCATTTCTTCTTCCAGCTGTTTGATTTGTTTTTCCAGCGCCGGAATTTTTCCATGGCGCAGCTCAGCCGCTTTGTTTAAATCGTATTCATTTTCAGCATCAGCTAAATCTCTGCGTGCTTTTTCCAGCTCTTCCCTCAAGCTTCTAAGCTGTTGAATACCTTCGACTTCAAGCTGCCATTTCGCCTTCATTTCATTTGCTTTCTCTTTTAAATTTGCAAGTTCCTTTTGCAACTCTTCCAATCTGATTCGGCTGATGTCATCCGTTTCTTTTTTCAATGCAGCCTCTTCAATTTCAAGCTGCATAATCCTTCTCGTCACTTCATCAAGTTCTGTCGGCATTGAATCTATTTCCGTGCGGATCATCGCGCATGCTTCATCGATTAAATCAATCGCTTTATCAGGCAGGAAGCGTTCTGTAATATAGCGGTGCGAGAGCTCACTCGCAGCTACAATCGCCGAATCATGAATTTTGACTCCATGATGGATTTCAAACCGTTCTTTTAGTCCTCGTAAAATAGAAATCGTGTCTTCCACAGACGGTTCGCTCACAAGCACCTGTTGAAAACGCCGCTCAAGCGCCGGATCTTTTTCAATATACTTGCGATGTTCATCAAGTGTCGTTGCTCCTATGCAGTGCAGCTCACCTCTCGCAAGCATCGGCTTTAACATGTTGCCGGCATCCATCGCTCCTTCTGTTTTGCCGGCCCCGACTATTGTGTGCAATTCATCAATAAATAAAATAATCCGTCCATCGCTCTTTTTAATTTCTTGCAAAACAGCTTTTAATCTTTCTTCAAATTCTCCGCGAAACTTGGCTCCCGCAATGAGCGAGCTCATATCTAAAGCAAATATTGTTTTATCTTTTAATCCCTCCGGTACATCTTTTCGTACAATCCGATGGGCTAATCCTTCCACGATCGCTGTTTTTCCAACCCCTGGTTCACCGATTAACACCGGGTTGTTTTTCGTTTTTCTTGATAAAATTCGGATCACGCGCCGAATTTCTTGATCACGGCCAATGACAGGGTCAATTTTTCCTTCTTTCACCTCTTTAACTAAATCACGGCCGTATTTCTCCAATACTTCATAAGTGCTTTCTGGATTAGGTGATGTCACCCGAGCATTCCCCCTTATTTCCTTTAACACTTTCAATATGGCAGCTTTTGTTAAGTGATATTGCTGAAAAAGCTCTCTCACTTCTTTTGAGCTCGATTCGGAAAATGCCAATATAATATGTTCAACTGATAAATAATCATCTTGAAAATCTTTCCTTATTTCGTCCGCTTTTGCAAAAGCTTCTGAAAGAGTACGGGAAATATAAATACTTACCTCACCGTTTCCGTGAACAGATATTTTCGGCTTTTTTTGTAAATACTCGTTGATCGCTGACTCAATTTGTTGTACAGGACATTTAAGTTTTTCTAAAATTCTTGGAAAAATCCCGTCAGACTGCCGCAGAAAAGCAAGTAAAATATGAAATTCATCCACTTCTTGATGTTCATGTTCTTTTGCGATTTTTTGAGCTTCTACCAGACCTTTTTGCAGCTTCTCCGTGAATTGATTTACATCCATACCGAAACGCCCCTATTTTGACTTTTTTTGACCTTTAATTTTATTATAACTTCTTTATAAATCAAGTAAAGCCATTCGTTTTCCGAATGGCTTAGCGTTGTTCGAAATATTACGGCTTGCGCTTATAGGTCCAAACCCGATTATGGTTGGATGTTTCGGGGAATCGATCTCCTGCTTTGAGTTCAACCTTTTTGGGATCGACCACCATCGATCCGGTCTCGCCGACTTCGATGTAAATTCCGTTGTTAGGTGCTTTTTGACCAGGCCTGTATTGACGATTTTGACCCATGAATCATCCCTCCTTGGACATTATTGTTGGCTATCAGAAGATTTTTCATGTATAGACAGAAACACCTTTGATAATTTTCATTATGTGATGTACTTCGAAACTTTACTCAACGCCCAAAATCGAACTCACTGCATATGGCATCCTTTTGAAAAAATCGTTTAAGCGTTCAAGCACCGAATGCTGGATCAAAAGCTCTTTTTACTGTTTCTGCGAGAATCATTATTTACAATTATTACCAAAATCGTCTCACCTGTCGTTCTTTTTTGTCTGGATATATATGCAGTAGAGTAAAACCTTTCGCCCCGGTTTCAAAAGAAAAAAGCAGGAGATCATCCTGCTTTATCAACGAAAGATCTTGTTAAGCCATAATTTCTTTTAAAATTGCTTTTTGCGCATGAAGGCGGTTTTCGGCCTGCAAAAATACCGCTGATTGGCTTCCGTCCATCACTTCATCTGTCACTTCCAAACCGCGCGCAGCCGGCAGGCAGTGAAGGAAGCTTGCATCTCGTTTTGCTTTTGCCAGCAAGGATTGATTTACTTGAAACGGTTTAAATGCTTTCATTCTTGCTTCTGTTTCTTCTTCCTGTCCCATGCTGACCCAAACGTCCGTATAAATAATATCAGCATCCTGAACCGCTTCGTCTGGATTATGAATTAATTCGACTTTCCCGCCCGTTTCGCCAGCAATTTCTTTCGCCTGTTTCAAAATGCTTTCATTTGGCTCATAGCCTTCTGGAGCTGCGATCGTAAAATGAGCGCCAACTTTTGCGCAGCCAACCATAAGGGAGTGGGCGACATTGTTGCCGTCGCCAACATAAACGACTTTTACGCCTGAAAATTTGCCTTTCAGCTCATAAATTGTCAATAAATCAGCTAACGCTTGGCAAGGATGGTACAAGTCGCACAAACCATTGATGACAGGGACAGTTGCATATTCGGCAAGCTCTTTGACCCGATTGTGGTCAGTTGTGCGGAGAAGAATGGCATCCACATATCGCGACAATACTCTCGCTGTATCAGCGATTGTCTCACCGCGCCCGAGCTGAAGCTCTTTTGAAGAAAGGGCAAGCGCATGTCCCCCTAATTGCAGCATTCCTACTTCAAAGGAGACACGAGTTCGAGTGGATGATTTTTCGAAAATCATCGCCAGCGTTTTCCCATGAAGGACGTTTGATAGCGGATTTTGCTTTAATTTCAATGCTTCCTCGAGCAAATATTGAATTTCTTCTGATGTAAAATCAAGCAGCTTTAAAACGTTACGACCTTTAAGTGTGCTCATAAACTCATTTCGACTCCTTTATCTGACAGTTCATGTAAAGAAATAGGCGTGTATTTGCTAACTGTTAGTGCACTTAAAAATGCCTGAAATGATGCTTCTTCCGTCAATACCATAATTCCTCGTTCAAGCGCTTTTTGTCGTCTTGCCTTTGCCTGATCGTTTTCTTCCGGATTATAATAAAGCACCGCTTCTTTTTTCTCAAGCCAACTTTCAAAATTATCCGTTACCGGTTTTATATAATCGAGTACATCATCTTTCTTATCTCCATCCACAAAAATACCGTCCGAATGAATTGGAAATAAATGATCGAATACCTTCCGCATCGCTTCCTCCACAGATTTGCCGACACACATTCCTTCGCCCGTCGATTTCATTTCCGGACCTAGTTTCATATCGACATCTGAATGGGCGTGCGTTGAAAATACCGGATATTTAATAGCCACATATTCATGGGCTGCTATTTGAGGATGTAAGTCAGTTAACATTTTTCCGGTTAAAATGGTTGTCGCAAGATCTACTAACGGCACTCCGGCAACTTTGCTGACGATCGGCACAGTCCGGCTCGCACGCGGATTCACTTCCAGCACATAAACGTCCTGACCATCAATTAAAAATTGAATGTTCATAATGCCTTTATATTGCAAATGTTGAACCATTCTTTCCGCATAGTCGGTCATTTTTTCTTTTATTTCTTTTGACAACGACACAGCTGGAAAAATCGCATAACTATCGCCAGAATGAACACCAGCGGGCTCGATATGCTCCATAAATCCCGGAATAAACACATTTTTCCCGTCAGCTATTAAATCAACCTCCGCTTCCTGACCAAAAAGGAATTCATCTAAAAGAAGAGGAAAATGATTTTCGTCCGTCTGCTCCACTAACGAAAGCAGCTCTTCTTGATTTTTTACCTTCACCATGCCTTTTCCGCCAATAACATATGAAGGTCTTAACAGGATCGGATACCGCAGCTTTTTCGCTTCCGATATCGCCTCCTCTTTTGTATGTGCCATTGCTCCTTGAATGTGCGGGATATTCGTTTCGTCTAATAGCTGATAAAATCTTTCTCGATCCTCCAATATGTCCAGAAGCTCAGAAGTTGTACCAAGCAGCTTCACGCCTGCTTTTTCAAGCTTCTCCGCTAAGTTGATCGCCGTCTGGCCGCCAAATTGGACGAGCGTTACGTCAATGTTTTCATTTTCAACAACATTTAATATATGCTCGACTGTTAACGGCTCAAAATATAATCGATCCGCTGTTTCATAATCAGTGCTGACCGTCTCAGGATTATTGTTGATCATGATCGCGTCATATCCAAGCTTTTGCAATGTTTGAATGCAGTGAACAGCACTGTAGTCAAACTCAACTCCCTGTCCGATGCGAATCGGGCCGGAACCAATGACAAGCGCCTTCTTCTTTCCTCTTGTGGAGACAGCTTCGTTTTCACCGAAAACGTACGTAGAATAGAAATAATTTGTTCTCGCTTCAAATTCTGCTGCACATGTATCAACCATTTTGAATATGGCTTTAATCCCCCACTCTTTACGGAGCTTTCGGATTTCTTTTTCTTCTGTCTTTTGCCAATATGAAATCGAACGGTCGGAAAAACCGAAAAATTTCAGTTCTTTTAAAAGGCTTGGAGACAGCTTTTCTTTTTTCGCTTTTCCTTCAAGTTCAATTAGATGGTTGAAAACATGCAAGAAATAATAGTCAATTTTTGTCTGGCTGTGAAGCTCATCTATAGAAACTCCTCTTCTTAACAGCTCCATTAAGATGAAAAAGCGTTCATCATCTGCATGCTGGAGGCGGTTAATAAGAGCTGACGTATCTTCTTTCACAAGCTTAGGCAAATAAATGCCGATATTATTTAATTCCAACGATTCCGCAGCTTTTTGCAGAGCGGCTTCCATCGTCCGTTCGATCGCCATCACTTCGCCGGTTGCTTTCATCTTTGTTCCAAGCTTCCGATCTGCTTTTGTAAATTTATCAAACGGCCAGCGCGGAAATTTGACAACTACATAGTCAAGTGCAGGTTCAAAGCTGGCATATGTCGACATCGTTAACGGGTTCTTCAGCTCCGCTAATGAGTAGCCAACAGCTAGCTTTGCAGCCATTCTGGCAATTGGGTAACCGGTCGCTTTCGAAGCAAGTGCGGAAGAGCGACTTACCCTAGGGTTGACCTCAATCACGTAATATTGCTTGCTTTCAGGGTCAAGTGCAAACTGAATGTTGCAGCCCCCGACCACCTTTAATGCATCGATGATTTTCAAAGCCGCCTGCCGGAGCATTTGATATTCTTCATCTGTTAATGTTTGAGATGGGGCAACAACGATCGAATCCCCGGTATGAATTCCGACTGGATCAATGTTTTCCATATTGCAGACGGTAATACAAGTACCTTTTGCATCGCGCATCACTTCATATTCGATTTCCTTAAATCCGGCAATGCTTCTTTCCACAAGCACTTGATTGATTGGGCTCATTTTAAGTCCATTTGTGACAATGGAAATAAACTCTTCTCGGTTGTAGGCGATGCCTCCGCCTTTGCCGCCAAGCGTATAAGCCGGACGAATGATAATCGGAAAACCAATTTCATCAGCAAATTGAAGGGCGGACGGAACATCCTCCACAATTTTGCTTTCCGGGATCGGCTCGTTCAAATCAATCATCAGCTTTCGAAATAGCTCCCGGTCCTCCCCTTTTTGAATCGATTCGATCGAGGTTCCGAGCAGTTTCAAGCCGTATTTTTGCAAAATCCCTGCCTGATCAAGCTCCACAGCTAGATTTAAAGCCGTCTGGCCCCCCAATGTTGCCAAAAGGCCGTCTGGACGTTCTTTTGCAATTATTTTTTCAATGCTTTCCACCGTAAGCGGCTCTGAATAGACCGCATCGGCAATTTTCGTATCGGTCATAATCGTTGCAGGATTGTTGTTAACAAGTACAACTTCAAATCCTTCTTCTTTTAACGCCAAGCATCCCTGCGTCCCAGAATAGTCAAATTCCGCCGCTTGGCCGATAATGATCGGACCTGAACCGATCACTAGTATTTTGTTTAATGATGTATCTTTAGGCATAGACTTTTTCTCTCCCTGCTGCTACATATGTGTCTAAAAATTCATCAAAAATAAAACTAGCATCTTCCGGTCCTGGATGGGCTTCCGGATGAAATTGAACAGACATGACTTTCAATTTTTCATGCTCAAGCCCTTCAACTGAGCCGTCATTGACATTTGTATATCGCAATTTAAGAGGTGTTTTTTCCAAGCTTTTTTTATCCACCACATAGCTGTGGTTTTGTGATGTAATAAATACGTTTCCTGTTTTTTGATCAATTACCGGATGGTTTGCTCCGCGGTGCCCGAATCTGAGCTTTGTTGTATTCCCGCCAAACGACAGGGCAATCAGCTGATTCCCTAAACAAATCCCGAGCGTCGGATATTGCTTCATCAATTGGTTTAATGTTGAAAAATAATTTTTCATTTGCTTTGGATCGCCCGGTCCGTTCGACAGCACGATGCCATGCGGCTTGATTTCAAACACTTTTTCCATTTGATGAAACGGAACGACTGAAACTTTACAGCCTCTTTTCAGCAAAGAATTCAAAATCGATTTTTTAAATCCAAAATCAATTAGCGCAATGTGTGTCGCACCATTGCCAAACGTTTCGATTTCGCTTGCAGAAACATCGCGAATCGGAAAATCGGAGAGCTTATCCTGAGAGTCGTATTGTTTGTCTTTTGAAATGACCGCATGCAATGTCCCTTTTGATCGGATTTGTTTGACAACAGCTCTCGTGTCAACATTTGTTAAATAAGGAATATTCCATTTTTGTAAATAGTCTTTTAATGAACGGTTCGCTTTATAATGGGAATAGTGTTCAGTCAGCTGAAAAAGGATGACCCCTTTCACCTGCGGCTTTTTGCTTTCAAAATCTTGATCATTGATGCCGTAATTGCCAATAAGCGGATACGTAAAAACGACGATTTGATCTTTGTAGGAAGGATCTGTCAACACCTCTTGATATCCTGTCATTCCTGTATAAAAAACGAGTTCCCCTTTAACAGGAGACACGATTTCATCCATCTTGCCTTCAAAAACTGTTCCATCTTCTAATACAAGATAACCTTGCATATTGAACACCTCTTTGATGTATATTTATACAACAATTTGCAAGAAAATTCTCCTCTTTTAGGAAGAGAAGATTTTTTCTTTTTTCAAAACAGAAGCAATAATGCCCAGTCCTAAATCAATTTCTTCATTCGAAACAGTGAGCGGAGGAAGAAGCCGTAACACATTGGATCCAGCTGAAAGTGCTAGAAGCCCTTCTTCTCTTAAAGAAGCAAGCACTTTATTGACCTCAATATCCAGCTCAATTCCAAGCAGCAATCCTTTACCCCGCACTTTTTTTACAGTAGGCACATCTCTCAAGTGTTCTGATAGACCTTCGAACAGCCGCTGACCTTTTTCCTGAACGCTTTGCAAAAAGCTTGGCTGAAAAACAGTTTCCAAAGTTGCTTTCGCAGCTGCCATAGCCAAATAATTCCCGCCGAACGTTGAACCGTGTGTTCCCGGTGAAAAACTTTCGATCAATTCTTGTTTTCCGATCATGGCTCCGACAGGAAATCCGCTTCCCAATCCTTTGGCGACAGTGATAATATCCGGAGAAATGCCGTAATGCTGGTAGCCGAATGCTTTTCCGGTGCGTCCGATTCCAGTTTGCACCTCATCGACGATGAATAATGCGCCGATCTCGCTGCACTTTTCTTCTACCGCCTGTAAAAATTCCTTCGTTGCAGGAATAACTCCTCCCTCGCCCTGAACCACTTCCAGCATAAAAGCAGCTATATCCTCATCATGAATGTTTTTCACCGCAGCTGCATCATTGTAAGGAAGATATTCGAACGTAGGAATGAGAGGACCGAACCCTTTATGTACTTTTTCTTGAGCAGTAGCCGTCATAGTCGCAAATGTTCTGCCGTGAAAAGACTGGTAAAATGTAATGATTTTATGTTTGCCGGTATGTTTTCTAGCCAGTTTAATGGCGGCTTCATTCGCTTCGGCGCCGCTGTTCGCAAAAAATACGGCATCTCCGCTTGAATGCTCCACCAATTGCTTGGCAACCTCTTCTTGAAGGGGGATATGAAAAAGATTAGAAGTATGCCATACCTTTTGCAGCTGTTCAGTGATGGCATCCGCCACTTGCTTCGGACAATGACCCAGGTTGCATACAGCAATTCCGGAAATAAAATCTAAATATTTTTTTCCGTTTGCATCATATGCATAGCTTCCTTCTGCTTTTTCAATCGCCACATCCCACTTCGCATAGGTTGGAAATAAATAACTCATTTGACCACGACCTCTCGTTTTTTCGTAATTTTCGTCCCGATCATTTTCCCTTCCTTAAAAATACGGTCGTTGCCGCTCACAATCATCACATGCTCAAGCTGATCAGAAAGCGCATCTAAAGCCGCCTGTACTTTCGGAATCATCCCGCCGTAAATAACCTTCTGTTCAATGAGTTTTTCGATCATCGTTTCCGTTGCTTCTTCAATAAGCTTGCCGTCATGTAAAATTCCCGGAACATTCGTCACAAACAGCAGCTGTTCCGCATTTATTTTTTCAGCAATTGCACTAGCAGCCAGATCTGCGTTGATATTTAATTTTTGCCCATCCGCCGTTATGCCGATCGGGGCAATGACTGGAACATAGTCAAGAATTAGCAGCGAACGCAATAGTTCATCATTAATCTGCTCGACTTTGCCGACAAAGCCAAGATTTTCTTCATCTAAAAATGACGAGACAATTAGCTGACCATCAGTGCCTGAAAGACCGATCGCTTTCACACTTTTTTGTGTCAACAGAGCCGTAAGCTGTTTGTTAATTTTTCCTGAAAGGACCATTTCTGCAATTTCAAGCACTTCTTTTGTCGTTTTACGCATGCCGTTGTAAAACTCGCTTTTTACATTTAATTTTGTCAACATATTGTTAATGTCCGGTCCTCCACCGTGGACGATAATGACCCGTTTCGTAGTTAACAGTTCTTTTATGCTGTCTAAAAAGCTTTCTGACAGCTGTTCCAGCATGCTGCCGCCAAGCTTAATGACAACAATCGGTTTATCATGTCCGGTAACTTGCATTGATTTTGACATACTCATATGTTAAATCACATCCCCATGCTTTTCCTTGTACTTCACCATTATTTAACATTACCTTGATTTCTACGATTTCCTGATCCAAATATTGGATCGCTTCTTGTTCCGAAAATGAAACTGGCAATCCGTTTTTAAATAATAAGATATGGCCGAGATACACTTCCATTTGATTCGGATCGAATTCCGCTCCGCTGTAGCCGGCGGCGCACAAGATTCTTCCCCAGTTCGCATCTTTTCCATATATTGCAGTTTTGACGAGGGAGGATCCGACAATCGTCTTGGCCATGATGTTCGCTTCCTGCTTTGATTTAGCCCCATTAACAGAAACTTCAATCAATTTTGTCGCACCTTCACCGTCTCTGGCAATTTGCTTTGCTAAATCTTCGCTTACTTTTCTCAACGCCTCTTTAAAAACAGGCCAATCTGGATGCTCTTCCGTCAGCATTGAGTGTTCAGCTTTTCCGTTTGCTAAAACAAGCACCATATCATTTGTTGATGTATCGCCGTCAACGGTTATTTGATTAAACGTTTCATCGATAACTTCTCGGAAAGCTTGCTGCAGCGATTTTTCATCGATATTCGCATCTGTCGTCAAAAACCCGAGCATTGTCGCCATGTTGGGATGAATCATCCCCGATCCTTTTGCTGCTCCGCCGATGGTCACCTGTTTTCCCTCGATTTCAAATTGATAGCAGGCAGTCTTTTCACACGTATCTGTTGTCAAAATAGCCTCGGCAAAGCTTTTGGCTCCTGCTGATGAACGTTCATATTCAATATTGTTGATCCCCTCTTGGACTTTTTCCATGTTTAAATATTCGCCAATTACTCCTGTTGAAGCGACAGCCACAAGATGATCTGCAATTCCAAGCTTTTCAGCCGTCCATTTCCGCATTGCGTATGCATCGCTTAAACCTTTTTCGCCTGTACAGGCATTGGCGTTGCCGCTGTTGACAATCACCGCTTGAATTTTGTTTTCCTTTGCAATGCTCTCTTTTGTCACAAAAATTGGGGCAGCTTGCACAACGTTTTGTGTGTAAACGGCTGCAGCTGTTGCTGAAACGTCACTATAAATGATGCCGATGTCTTTTTTATGAGTGTAGCGGATGTGCGCTTCATAGCCGCCTGCATAAAAGCCTTTCGGTGTTGTAATTGAACCGTTGTCTATTTTTCTTATTTTGGTTGTCACTAGAAGTCCTCCTTGATGTTATGGATATACTGGCAAAAAGTTTAGTCCTTCATTTTCTTGGAATCCTGACATAATGTTGAAATTTTGCACTGCCTGCCCTGCAGCGCCTTTCATCAAATTGTCAATGACAGATACGACTGTCAACCGACTTGTTCTTTGATCAAATGCAAGACCGATATCGCAATAATTCGAGCCGTACACTTCCTTTGTGCTTGGGAACGTTCCGTTTGTACGCACTCTCACAAATGGTGAATGTTTATAAAACGATTCATATAAATCTACTAATTTTGAAGTATTCCATTCTTCTAATAATTCAATATACATTGTCGCCATAATCCCTCTTGTCATCGGCACTAAGTGGGTGCTGAACGAAATGAAGCCGACTTTCTCGTCCCACTTATGAAGCTCCTGTTCAATTTCCGGTATATGCTGATGCTGATGTACTTTATAAATTTTGAAATTATCTTGTATTTCAACAAAGCTTGTAGCAAGCGACGCGTTTCGACCTGCACCTGAAACACCCGATTTTGCATCAACAATGATCGAGTTCTCTTTGACGATTTTTTCCCGCACAAGCGGTGCTAGGCCAAGCAAGGTTGCAGTTGGATAGCATCCAGGATTCGCCAAAATTTTAGCGTTCTTAATATCCTCACGATACAGCTCTGTCAAGCCGTATACCGCTTCCTGCAAAAGCATTTCAGGCGCTGGTGCTTTTTTATACCATTTTTCATAATCATCACTGTTTTTTAACCTTAAATCGCCTGATAAGTCGATGATTTTCAATTGATCGTCAAGCAATTCCGGCGTCAGTGAAGCCGATATCCCCGACGGCGTCGCAAGAAAAACAACATCATTTTCTTCTTTTATTTGATCCGGCTCTAGCGGTTTTAGTTCATTTTCTTTTATATGGGATAAATGCGGATATTCGTCAATATAGCTCTTTTTTTCTGCTGAAGATGTATATAAATGAATGTTTTCGACATACCGATGATTGGCTAAAATTCGATAAAGTTCCACACCGCCATATCCTGTTGCCCCGATAATTCCTATATTCAACCTCAATCACCTTCAATTCATTCCGTTAAATTAGTTACCATTATAATACTGTATAAAAATAAAATCAATTGTATATTTATAATTTTTCTGTTCAAAAACAAGGATTCTTAATGTAGTAGAGAGCAGGGAATCCCTTGCAAATTATCCGGATATGCCATGCTGAAGAAAAAATGCAAATTATGTTTCGGGATAAAAGCTCCATTATGGTGAGAGATAAACAAAAGAAGCGATAAAGACGAAAATAAAAACATAATGATACTTGCAGCCAAATTGATAAAACATTTGCATAATAAAAAAGACTGGCCTTTTCCGCCAGTCTGCACAAGTTTTTATTGAATACCCAAGGCAATTTTTGCGTATCTGGACATGCGGTCCTTCGTCCAAGGTGGATTCCAAACGATGTTGACATCGACATCTTTGATTTCTGGAATTCCGTCAAGCGCAGCTTTTACTTGTTGAACAATTGTTCCAGCAAGGGGGCATCCCATTGCCGTCAATGTCATAGTTACTTTGAGGACTCCTTCATCGTTCAGTTCCAAATCATATATTAATCCTAAATTGACAATGTCAATGCCGAGTTCTGGGTCAATAACTTGTTCAAGAGCACCCATTATATTTTCCTTCAGCGCTTCATCCATTTCGATCCACTCCTCTTATATTCGTTAATTACATTATATCGAAGTTAATGTCACATTAAAAATTTTCTACCTCAAATGCCGTACAAACCATTCAACCGTTTCTAGCACCCCTTTTCGAGACACCTTATGCCCTGCATCCTTTTCCGCAATAAATGCCAAATGTTCCGGATTGTCAGCATACAACGGCTTTATCTCTTCATAAAATTGATAAGTAGGAGCGAATGGTACAACTTGATCCTTCATCCCGTGCCAAAACAAAAGGGGGCGGTTGCATAACGCTTCTTTATGTACGGATAAATCATACTCATACAACGCATCGAATTGCTGCTGAATTTCTTCTTCAGACAACGGAAAGGTATAGCCTGCTTTTTGATAGGAGTCCACAAGATATTTGAAAAATTCCTGATAATTTGGGCTGCCCATTAAACTGACAGCAGCTTTGATCCACGGATATTGAGTGAGCGCTCCAAGTGTAGCAACACCGCCCATGGAAGTTCCCGCTACCCCTATATTTTTCCCGTCAATCAATTCTTTTTCAAAAAAATAATTTTTTATTTTTTCGAGCTCTTTAACAGAACTGATAACAATATTCCAAAAATTTAAATTTAAATCAGCCTCTGAAAGATTCTCATCCCTCTCTCCGTGAAATTTCGCATCAGGCAATACTACTCGCAAACCTTTTTCCGCCAAAAGATAGGCAATGTGCAAATTATGCTCTTTTGCGCTCGTAAATCCATGGATAAACACAACAAGCGGCAGCTCATCTTTTATAAAATCTTCTTTGCATACATGCAGTACAGGGATATTGTCCGCCATCGTATGCTCAACAATGACCTTCAATTAGGATGCTCCTTTCATTATTTTTTTGCTAAAATTAGTTTAACATGTGGACAAAAAAGATGGAAAAAAGATACACTAAATAAAAACAAAAAATGAGGAGAGATTATGGCCAAAAAACATTTAATCGCATTGGATTTAGACGGCACATTGCTGAAAGATGACAAAACGATTTCTCCTTTTACAAAAAATGTTTTGCAAAAAGCACAAGAAGAAGGGCATATCATATGCATTTCAACAGGAAGGCCGTTCCGCTCGAGCAAAATGTATTACGAAGAATTAAATTTAAAAACCCCGATTGTCAATTTTAACGGAGCCTTTGTCCATCATCCGCTGGATGAATCCTGGGGATTTCATCATACAACCCTTGATGTATCTGTTGTAAAAGAAATTGTAGAAATCGCCGAACAGCATCAAGTCCATAACATTTTAGCAGAAGTGCTTGATCATGTTTATTTTCATTACCATAATGAACAATGGTTGGATATTTTCAGTATAGGAAATCCGAAAATTGAAATCGGCAACTTAAAAGCTGTTTTAAATCGCGATGTCACAAGCATGTTAATCCATTCAGACGAAGAAAATGTCAAGCGGATTCGCCATTATTTAAATGAAGTTCATGCGGAAGTTGTAGACCACAGAAGCTGGGCTCACCCGTGGCATGTTATTGAAATTATCCGAGCAGGCATTAATAAAGCAGTCGGATTGCAAAAAATCGCCGAATTTTACAATATCCCTCGAGAGCAAATTATCGCTTTTGGCGACGAAGACAATGATTTGGAAATGATCGAATATGCGGGATTAGGCGTTGCAATGGGAAACGGAATTGAGCCGCTCAAAGAGATTGCTGATGAAATTACGCTGACAAATGAAGAAGACGGAGTTGCAAAATTTTTAAAGGAATTGCTGTCCCTTTAATCTTTGCAAAAGTCCAAAAGTTCGATTATCTTTTTACACCTCACAACAATTGACAAGGATTTAGATGTTTAAAAAGGGATACCCTATAATTGACGAACTCATTTCGTCAATGATCAAAAGGGGGATTCAAACTTGGGCAAACGGAATAAATCGAAACGATTCATTGAGCAAGGAAAAGGTGCTGTCAAAAAACATGATGAAAAGTTTCCATACCGTATGACGTTTGCCGAATCAGAAGCAAGAGTCAATAACGAAGCAAGCTTCGAAGGATAATGCCCTTCCGTTCATTTTCGAATCCTTTTAAGGGCTGTTATTATAATGAACAGATCGAATTTGAACAGACCAATCTTTGTACAGCATCTGCATCGAGAAAAAATCGAGCAGGCATAAAACCATCCAGAATGCCGATTGTACGGCACATTTTGAACAAGGAATAAATATGAAATGGACGAAACGAGCTCCTCTTGTTTCGTCCATTTTTTGTCCTTCTTTTTTAAATTTTCAGTTTGCACAAATTGTATTGTTTTCTATTTGTGATCAAGATAGACTATATGTAAATGAAAAAAAGTAGGTGTGATTAATGAATATTCACATTATCGTCGATAGTGCTTGTGATCTGCCTGTCTCTTTTTTAAACGATCAAGGCGTTTCTTTCATCCCTCTTCGTGTCCACCTTGGCGAGAAGGACTATGAGGATCAATTGACAATCAAACCGAAAGAAGTTTACGACTATATGAGAGCTGGAAACGTTGCTAAAACATCACAAGCATCACCGGAAACAATCACCAATCAATTTGAAAAGCTGGCGAAAGACAATCAGCCGGCGCTGTATATTGCCTTTTCTTCCGAATTGTCCGGTACATATCAAACTGCCGTTATGGTTCAGCAGCAATTGCTTGAAAAATATCCGAATTGGAAACTGCAAATTATCGATTCGAAATGTGCTTCACTTGGGTATGGACTTGCTGTCCGCTACACCATTCAATTAGCAAAACAAGGACTTGATTTAGAACAAATGGCAAATGCAGTAAAAGAGTATTGCAGTCATATGGAGCACATTTTTACAGTTGATCGTCTGGAATATTTGGCTCGCGGCGGGAGAATCAGCAAAACATCTGCGTTTGTTGGCGGACTGCTAAATATCAAGCCGCTTTTGCATGTCGAAGAAGGAAAGCTGATCCCGCTGGAAAAAATCCGCGGGAAAAAGAAGCTTTACCGGAGAATTCTTGAGCTGATGGAAGAGCGTGGAGACGGATTGAATGAACAGACAATCGCCATCAGCCATGGTGATGATGAAGAAGCAGCTCTCGAATTAAAACAATTAATTGAAGAAACGTTTCATCCAAAAGAAATTATCATCCATACGATCGGTGCTGTCATTGGTGCACACTCTGGCCCCGGCACCCTTGCTGTATTTTTTCTAAATAAACATATTCAAGAAGCTTCATGGAAATCATAAGTATATAACAGTATTGAAAGGAGCTTCCTGAATGTCCAAAACAAGCGATAATGATAAAAAAGCTGTAGACAACAATGCAAAACGACACGAAAAAAATCTATTGAAGGAAAAAAATCGAGAGCTTGGAAAACGGCAATACTCAAAGAAAACGGATCATTTATAATGCCCGCCTGTCGGGCTTTTTCTTTTTTTGAAATATCTCTAAAGGCGAGTCTTCCACCTCTTCTATCCGGACGTTCTGAAAGAAAAAGACGCTTTCTTATCTTGCAGTATGCATCTTTTCTCTAGCTTTTGTTTTCATTTTTGTCTAATAAAACATGGGTGGGGCAATAACTTTCAATTTGATTAGACCATTCATTTCATTAAAAAACAGAGAAATCCAGAACGTTTCCATATTCGAAAGCGGAGGTCATTTTTTATATGTAAGAGGAAATGACAAACATGTGGGAATCTATCCTTTATTAATGTAAGATATTGTAAAATAAGTATACAAGAGGTGGCACAATGAAGAAACATGAAATTTCCGTGTATCTTACAAAAGAGATGGAGCCGGAATATGTCATTTCCCTTGTCCATGAAGCGATTAAATTTAACAGCTACATTTTATTCCAAACAAAAAAGCTCCAATTAAATGCGAAAAGCGTTTTAAGCATGCTCGGTTTTTCCGCCTTTTTAGAAGGTCATGTAGTCATCAGCGCTGAAGGAGAAGATTCGCTCGAAGCAGTAAAAAACTTGCAAGACTTTCTTTCCCCTAAATGTTCTAAAGCGACATCTTTAGCTTAATTGCATTTAAGCAGATATTAATTTCCTTGCCGTTGCTTTAAGTAACGGTTTTTTCATTTAATTTGCGAGGAACCCCTAAAAGAGTTGTTCAACTGAACGACATTCACTATAATGAATGTAAATAACGTTATTGGAGGTAAAAAGTTGGCTAAGGAGAATTCATTTGACATCGTCTCAAAAGTGGATATTGCCGAAGTGAACAATTCCATTCAAATGGCGAAAAAAGAAATTGTAAACAGATATGATTTCAAAGGATCTAAAAGCGATATATCCCTAGAAAAAGATGAGCTTGTGCTAATCTCTGACGATGAATATAAGCTGAATCAACTAAAAGATGTATTAGTAAGCAAAATGATTAAACGCGGTGTCGCAACCAAGAATATTCAGTACGGGAAAATCGAAAAGGCTTCAGGAGGCACTGTCAGACAAAGAGCCAAACTTGTCAACGGAATTGACAAAGAAAACGGGAAAAAGATCAATGCGCTGATCAAAAATACCGGGCTAAAAGTAAAAAGCCAAATTCAAGACGACCAAGTCCGGGTAAGCGGCAAAAGCAAGGACGATTTGCAAAAAGTGATTGCAGCTGTGAAAAGCGCCGACTTGCCGATCGACGTACAATTTATTAATTTTCGCTAGCTTTGCCCTGTTCACAAAATTGAAATTTTATATTGATTATTTTGATAAAATTCGTTAAATTAGGATTAATCCGTTGTTTTAAAATTTCATACGGTAAAGCGTTCTTATCAAGAGAAGCGGAGGGACTGGCCCGATGAACCTTCAGCAACCGGATTACCCAAAAACTTTGGGTACCAAGGTGCTAAATCCAGCGATGCGTAAATTTGCGCTCGGAAGATAAGAAGAAGGGGAAAATGTTCAAGAAAAAGTCTTCTTCTTAGAAGGCTTTTCTTTTTTATATAGGTGTTCGCCTCCTTGCAGGCGCCTATTTCATTTGATTGGAGGACTTTTTATGGGGCTTTTACAAGATTTACAGAATCATATATTAATTGCCGACGGAGCAATGGGGACTCTACTATACTCATTCGGAATAGACAGATGCTTTGATGAGCTAAACGTTTCAAAACCGGAAGAAATAGAACGGATTCATTCAGCCTATTTAGACGCAGGCGCAACTGTTATTCAAACAAATACATACGGCGCCAATCGCATAAAGCTTGCCAGATATGGGCTGGAAGATGATATAAAGATCATCAACCAAAAAGGGGTTGAACTTGCAAAGAGGGCGTTACAAAAAATGGAAAACAAAGGGTATGTCATCGGAACAATCGGCGGCATCCGTTCGTTTCAAAAAAGCGCCTTCACGCTATCTGACATTGCCGAAAATTTTCGTGAGCAGCTTCATGTCCTTTTATCCGAAAACGTAGATGGCATTATTTTAGAAACCTATTACGACTTGGAAGAACTGAAAACCGTTTTGCAAATAGCTAGAAAAGAAACGGATTTGCCCATTATCACAAATGTTTCTTTGCACGAACAAGGCGTCTTTCAAAATGGAACAAGATTGGCAGACGGTTTGAAAATGCTTGAAGAACTTGGTGCAGATATTGTCGGCCTCAATTGCCGTTTAGGCCCTTATCATATGCTGCAATCTCTGGAAGAAGTGCCGCTGTTTGAACATGCCTTTTTATCCGCTTTTCCAAACGGCAGCCTGCCAAGGTATGAAAACGGAAGATTAGTTTATGAATCAGATGAACACTATTTTTATGAAGCGGCTCTTCAATTCCGAAAACAAGGTGTCCGGCTTCTCGGCGGATGCTGCGGAACCGCGCCGAAACATATTCGGGCAATGGCTGAAGCTGTATCAAACCTCCCTCCTGTCACAGAGAAAGAAGTAAAAGAACGAAATGTTCCAATTCATGTTTTACCTATGAAAGAAAGTCAAGAAACTCCTCTCCCAGATATTGCAAAAAACAGACGCTCAGTGATTGTAGAATTGGACCCGCCGAAAACGCTCGGCTTGGAAAAATTTTTAACAGGAGCAAAAGCGTTGAAAAAAGCGGGGATTGATGCAATTACGCTTGCGGATAATTCCCTTGCTACACCAAGAATCAGCAATGTTGCTTGCGCAAATATTGTGAAAAGCCGTTTCCAGCTTCGCCCGCTCGTTCATTTAACATGTCGTGACAGAAATTTAATCGGCATTCAATCCCATTTAATGGGGCTGCATACTCTTGGCCTGCACGATATTTTAGCGGTCACCGGTGACCCGTCCAAAATCGGTGATTTTCCGGGTGCAACCTCTGTCTATGATTTATCATCATTTGATTTAATCAGCTTAATTAAGCAATTTAATGAAGGTTTGTCATACTCCGGAAAATCACTTGGTCAAAAAACAAACTTTACTGTAGCCGCCGCCTTCAATCCGAACGTAAGACATCTTGATCGCGCAGTTCAGAGACTTGAGAAAAAAATCAGCTGCGGAGCCGATTATTTTATTACGCAGCCGCTCTACTCGGAGAAGCTGATCGAAGAAGTATATGAAGCAACAAAACATCTGAATGTTCCGATATATCTCGGGATTATGCCGTTAATAAGCAGCCGCAATGCTGAATTTATTCATAACGAAGTGCCAGGCATTAAATTGTCCGATTCGATTCGCGAACAGATGCAAAAAGCAGGCAATGATAAAGAAAAGGGAAAACGAGAAGGACTTGCCATTGCAAAATCGCTTATTGACGCAGCATTTGACCTGTTTAACGGCATTTACTTAATCACTCCGTTTTTGCATTATGAGATGACAGTCGAGCTGACGGAATACATTCATGAAAAAGAAAAGGCAAAACGAGAAAGGAAGATTTCCCATGTATAACATAAAGGAACAGCTGGAGAAAAAAATTCTAATACTAGACGGAGCCATGGGAACAATGATTCAAGCTGCAGAATTATCTGCGAAAGATTTTGGCGGTGAAGAATATGAAGGATGTAACGAATATTTAAACATCACTTCCCCTGAAACGATTGTCCGTATTCATGAAGCGTACCTTGAAGCAGGTGCTGATATTATCGAGACAAATACGTTTGGCGGTACAAGCATCGTCCTCGAGGAATATAACTTGGGGCACCTTGCTTTTGAAATAAATAAAAAAGCAGCGGAGATTGCAAAGCGCGCTGCAGAAAAATATTCAACACCGGATTGGCCTCGTTTTGTGGCAGGATCAATGGGGCCAACGACTAAAACGCTCTCCGTTACAGGCGGCGTCACATTCCAACAATTGGCAGAAGCTTATCAAGTTCAAGCGGAAGGACTGTTAGAGGGGGGCGTTGATGTACTTCTCCTTGAGACAAGCCAAGATATGCTCAATGTGAAAGCAGGTTACTTAGGAATTCAACGAGCTTTTCAAAAGCTCAAGAAAGAAGTGCCGATCATTCTGTCCGGAACGATAGAACCGATGGGAACAACTCTTGCCGGTCAAGATATTGAAGCGTTTTACATTTCAGCTGAACATATGAATCCAATTGCCGTCGGCTTAAACTGTGCGACAGGTCCTGAATTCATGACCGATCACATCCGCACATTGTCTGAAATCGCCAATACCGCTGTCAGCTGTTATCCGAATGCCGGACTGCCTGATGAAGAAGGTCGCTACCATGAATCACCGGAATCTTTAGCAAAAAAAATCAGAGGGTTTGCAGAAAGAGGCTGGCTTAATATGGTCGGCGGCTGCTGCGGAACAACTCCCGAACATATTCGCGCAATAAGGGAGGCAATGGAAGGCTTAAAACCGCGAAAAATCGTCAAAAAGCAAAATCAACATACGGTATCAGGCATCGAGCCCCTTCGCTATGATGAATCAATGCGCCCGCTGTTTGTCGGTGAACGTACAAACGTCATCGGTTCGCGTAAATTCAAGCGTCTCATTGCGGAAGGAAAATTTGAAGAAGCAGCGGAAATCGCCCGCGCTCAAGTGAAAAACGGCGCCCATGTCATCGATGTCTGTCTCGCAGATCCGGACCGAAACGAGCTTGAAGATATGGAAAACTTCATCCGCGAGGTTGTAAAAAAAGTAAAAGCGCCGCTTGTCATTGACTCAACCGACGCCAATGTCATCAGAAAAGCGCTCGAATACTCACAAGGGAAAGCGATCATCAACTCGATCAATTTAGAGGACGGCTTAGAACGGTTTGAAGAAGTTCTCCCGCTTGTGAAACAATTCGGTGCAGCTGTTGTCGTCGGTACAATCGATGAAGACGGAATGGCTCTGACTGCGGAGCGAAAGCTGGAGATTGCCAAGCGGTCTTATGACATTTTAGTCAATCAACACGGTATAAGTCCAAGCGACATTATTTTTGACCCGCTCGTCTTCCCTGTCGGCACAGGTGATGAGCAATATATCGGATCTGCCCAAGAAACGATCGAAGGGATCCGTTTAATTAAAGAACATCTTCCCGGCTGTTTAACTATTCTCGGGATCAGCAATGTTTCTTTCGGGCTTCCGCCGGTCGGCAGAGAAATATTAAACGCCGTTTTTTTATACCATTGCACACAGGCAGGGCTCGATTATGCGATCGTCAATACGGAAAAATTAGAGCGGTACGCTTCGATCCCTGAAGAAGAGCGGAAGCTGGCAGAAAACTTATTATTTGAAACAAATGATCAGACGCTCGCACAATTTACGAACTTTTACCGCGACAAAAAGAAAGAGGAAAAAAAGCCGAAAACGGAATTAACCTTGGAGGAACGGCTCGCACAATACGTTGTGGAAGGAACAAAGCAAGGATTAATCGAAGACTTGCAGCTGGCACTAGAAAAATATGATGATCCTCTTGATATCATCAACGGGCCGTTAATGAAAGGAATGGAAATTGTCGGCGAACTGTTTAACGACAATCAGCTGATTGTTGCTGAAGTGCTTCAAAGTGCGGAAGTGATGAAAGCATCTGTCGCCTTTTTAGAACCGTATATGGAAAAAAAAGATGACAGCGGCAAAGGAAAAGTCATTTTAGCTACAGTCAAGGGCGACGTCCATGACATCGGCAAAAATTTAGTTGACATTATTCTTTCCAACAACGGCTACCGCGTCGTTGATTTAGGCATTAAAGTTGCGCCGCAGCAGCTGATTGAAGCGGTCAATAATGAAAAGCCTGATATTATCGGTCTTTCCGGACTGCTCGTCAAATCAGCCCAGCAAATGGTGTTAACAGCACAAGACTTAAAAACAGCCAACATTTCGATTCCGATTTTAGTCGGCGGTGCTGCATTATCACGCAAATTTACCGATCAAAAAATTTCACCGGAATATGACGGTCCTGTGTTATATGCGAAAGATGCAATGGACGGGCTGTCGCTTGCCAATAAGCTGAGAGAAAACCCGGATGCTTTCCTTGAGAAAAGAACGGTCGCAGTTGAGGAAAAACAGAATAGACAGAAAAGCAGCAAACCTGTTATGATCATTGAAAAAAAATCATCTGTGTCCAAACCGACCGTATATCATCCAGCTGACTGCAATCCACACATTATTCAAAACATTGATATTGCCCAAGTCGTCCCGTATGTGAACATGCAAATGCTTTTAGGACACCATCTCGGATTAAAAGGCAATGTCAAACAGATGCTTCTGGAAAAACAGGAAAAAGCGGTAGAACTAAAAAATGAAATAGATGAATTGCTGCGTTTAGGGAAAGAAAATGGCTGGTTCCGTCCATCTGCTATTTATCAATTTTTCCCGGCCTATCGCGAAGGAAACTCCATTCACATTTTAGATCCGGCTGCAAAAGATAAAATCATTGAGACGTTTACATTCCCTCGGCAGGAAAAGCCGCCGTTTTTATGCATTGCCGACTATGTAAGCGAACGGTCAGATGAAACACCGCATGATTATATCGCCCTGTTTGCCGTAACTGCTGGAAAAGACATTCGCAGCATCGCCATGCAGTTTAAAGAAAGCGGTGAATTTTTCCGGAGCCATGCGATTCAAGCATTGGCGCTGGAGCTGGCAGAAGGTCTTGCAGAGCGGACGCACCAGCTGATCCGCGACCGATGGGGCTTCCCGGATCCGCTTGACTTCACAATGCAGGAACGGTTTGCAGCAAAATACCAAGGTCAGCGCTATTCATTTGGCTATCCGGCTTGTCCAGACTTAGAAGATCAAGCGAAGCTGTTTAAGCTGTTAAAGCCTGAAAAAATCGGCATCCAGCTGACGGAAGGCTTTATGATGGAACCGGAAGCATCCGTCTCTGCCTTCGTCGTCTCACACCCTGAAGCTCGATATTTTAATGTCCTTTAATATTTCGTCTCGCCGTTAAGGGCAAGCTATTTTCGGATGCATATGGATAACGAAGTGCTCGTTTAGCACTTCGTTATCCATTTTTTATTAAATCGCCTCAAAGCTTTTCCTAACCATAAGCTTGAATAAATTGTATTAAAATAGCCTATTGCGGCTTCCTATCCGCCCGCTGAATGAAAACAACTGTTATAAACATTAGCACGATAACGGTTATCGACAAAAATAACCATTTTCTCAATAAAAATGGATCCCAAACAGGCGGATCGAATAGAAAGATGTGCGGCCATGGATAAATTCTCCTAACGTAAGCACTTCTAAAACCGTGTAAATCACGATAATCGTTAGAGAAATCTCAATGTTTTTAATCAGCACGATAAGTGATGTGCCAAAAAGCATATAGAATAATACTAAAATCATAAAATGAATCACGTTAAGACCAGATAACGAAGTCATCCCGTATTTCATCACAAAAGCGGTACATAAATGAAAAACCCCGATAATATTGACAATCAAGTACTGGAAGAAATCCATCCCAAACCGTTTTTAGTAATATGGAACTAACGTTTCATGCGCCCCTTCTTCATACATTTCACTCAGCCGATACATAAGGCACCAGCAAGTAAACGGTATAAAAAACCCTTGAATAATAATGATATTACTGTGAATATCATCTTCCTCTCTTGGAACAAACAGAATAAGCAACATAGATAAGCTAAACATCACAGCAGGGACAAAAAAAGTGAGCCCCATCGTCTTTCGGTCAAATACAAAGGTGCATAATTGCTTTCTAAATAATCTCTCATTTTAGTTCAACCCCTAACAACGGCTAAATACCGATCAATTAGTCTTGGTGCGACTTGTTTCGCCCCTTCTTCCTCTTTTTTCGCAAACACCCGTACATTCACGCCGTCTCCCTCTTCGAGAAGCTGAATCACTTCATTTTCCGCCATGATGGTATCCAATTCATTCGGCGAGACACGATATTCCCATACATATCTTTCCGCATGGGCTTTCAGCTCGGCTGGCGTTCCTTCGAATAGGACGTTCCGCTTTTTAAAACACCGATCTTTGTCCATAAAAACTCAATATCTTCGACAATATGCGACGAAATGATGACGGTATGCTCCAAACCAAGGTTTTTTAGCAAATTGCGGAAGCGAATCCGCTCTTCAATGTCCAATCCCGCTGTCGGTTCATCAAAAATTAAGATCGACGGCTTTCTCATTAACAGCTGTGCGATTCCCACCCATTTTCTCATTCCGCCGGATCATTCCATCATTTTTTTGTTTTCATGCCCTGTCAGATTGACCTTTTTAAAAGCCTCCCATATAGTTGGAAAAATTCAAAAATATGTAAAATTTTTCTGTAAATTAATGGAGTTCATCATTTATAATTTTTGGTAGAGAGGCCTCTTCACTTTCTTCCCCTAAGATGGTTGCAACAGGGTTAACGTTAAAATTGAAAGGAGGATGACAATGGCAACCTTATTCTGTCAGGTGAAATGCATCGCAACATGCGGTGCTGCATGTGCAGCTGACACAGTCTCACCGATCGCAGACGTATTAGGGTTTGCAGCAGGGGAAGCACGCTTCTTTAAAGCTTAATATCTTAATAGGCCAAGAGCCATGACGCCTTTTGTGGCTCTTGGTACTTTTAAATAAGTGAGGAGGAAGTGAAAATGATTAAATTTTTAACTGAACCATTATTATTTGATACCGAAAAAGGTAATTATTGTTATGACAACAGTACGAGAATAGTTATTCCAGTAAATAAATCAGAAAAAAACTTTTTGTCGGCAATTAAGATAGGTGACACCATTCATGAAGAAGACTTCCAAAAAAATAATCTAAATGAATTGCTTCATAAAATTGTAAAATATAACCTCTTTCAATCAGATTTTCAATTGCCAAAAATCACTGAACAATTTATTAAAGAAAAATTACTGACAGAGGGAATATCGCATCTATGCTTAATTGTTACCGATGCTTGCAATTTCAGATGCAAATATTGTATTTACTCTGATCATTATTTTTACTCAAAGAATTTTTCAAATAAACGTATGGATTTTCAAACCGCAAAATCCGCTATTGATTACTATATGAATGTAAATATTAAAAGTATCCAATACAACCCCAATTTAAGTATATCCATTGGATTTTATGGGGGAGAGCCTTTAATAAACTGGAAACTTATAAAACAGGTTGTTGAGTACACCAACGATAATTACAAAAAGGTATTTGACAATATTTTCTTTTCAATAACAACCAATGCATATTTATTAACTGAAGACAAAATCAATTATATGTTTGATAAAAATTTTTCTATTTCTGTAAGTTTAGACGGTGATAAGGAAAATCATGATAGAAACCGGGTTACAATCAATGAAAAGGGAACGTTTGACAGAGTTTTTAAAAATCTGGCTTTAATGGATGATATATATCGGGAAAAAGTGAGACTAAATAAACCGGTACTACCTTATGGAATATTAATAACTTATGATAATTTAACAGATTTTAGTAAATTAGATAAATACTTTATGGAGCATCCTGAACTGGATAAGCGGATTCAGCGAGTAAACAGGGTAAGTAATATAAATACTGAGTACTATAAAGGTGTCCAGTTGGAGCAATCATATTTAGAAAGAAGAAAAGATTTTATCAAAGGACTCATTGAAAGAGCGAAAGATAAACAGTTTGAAAAGAAAGCAACTAACTTTTCCAAAACAATTCTTAAAAGCATCATCTTCGATCCTATGATGAATACTGCTTATAGCAATAATGAGTTAAGAGGTACTTGCCTGCCTGGAATCCATAAATTGGCTGTAGATAGTGATGGAAATTTTCATATGTGCGAAAAAATTAATCCTCATTATCCTGTTGGAAATATAGAAACCGGCTTGGATCCAACTAAGCAAGCTAATTACATGAATAATTTTTTCTCTGCTTTAGCAGGATGCAAAAATTGTAATTTAAATAATATTTGCAACCTTTGCTATGTAATAACTGAAACTGACGGACAAGGATTTCAATTAAAAGACACTTTTTGCAAAAACTTTAGAGAAGGAATTATAAATTCTTTCTCTACATACTACTCTATTTTAGAAAATAATCCGGGAATATTTCAAGAGATTAGAGAATAAGGAGAGGAAACGTATGAACTTTAAACTTCATCCGGAAGTCATATTTTTGAAGGGAAATGAAGGGGCGGTACTTTATCACTTAATAAGCGGAAAGAAATTTCAATTTAATAAAACTGATGCCGAAGCTATAGAATCATTAAATAATAACGAACAGGATAAAGAAAACATTCCTGATAAATTAATAGATTATTTATTGGAACATGATTTAGGTGCTTATTATCGTGATGGTGTATACTTGGAAAAAATAAAAACAAGTAGAATTGCTACATTAAAATACGATAAATTAATCCCTTTTAGACTAAATCGATTGGTAATTGAGTTAACCGGGACGTGTAATTTAAAGTGTTTATTTTGTACCGAAGAAAATGTAATCTACAGATCATGCGGATGTAAAAAATGGCCGGCCAAAGAAGAGATGAATTTCAATGAGTGGAAGGATATAATTGATCAAAGCATAAAACTAGGGATACAGGAATGCTTTATAACAGGAGGAGAACCATTTTTAAAATGGCATTTATTAAAAGAACTGCTAAATTATCTTTTTAAACACAAAATCAACGTTACCATTTTTACAAATGGCACTTTAATAAATAACGATATTGGCCTGTTCTTAAAAGATCAAAATGTTTCATTAGCTTTGCAAATTTTCAGTTCCAAAAATAAACAATATGAAAAAATCACCCAAGTTGACGGCTCTTTTGAACGTATTCAGGAAACTTTTAGAATAATTGATACACACAAAATACCTCATACTGTTTCAATAATAGTCTCTTCTTTAGATGATTCTTCTTTTGAAGAGATTCAATCAAAATTTGGAAAGAGAAATTACCAAAATATCTATATATATCCTACAAATAAATATTACTCTATTAGCAGAATAGCTGAAATGATGAACCCTGAAAATAGAGAAATTCCTATCAATTTGAATTCAGTTCCCTATTTAAAAAAATATAACAACTGTTTATACGGCCAAATCTTTATTTCCTCTGACGGCAAAATTTATCCTTGCATGATGATAAGGGATTATGAGTTGGGAGATTTAAAAAAAGAGAAACTTTGGGAAGCTTTCCACAGAAAAGAATACAAAATTTTTTGGGAGATGTCTAAAACGAAAATTCAACATTGTTCAAATTGTGAGAGAAATTTATTTTGCTTTGATTGCCGTGCGCTAGATTATTTTAAATCCAAAAGGATTGATGGAATGGTCTATTGCAATAAAATAGAAAAATCAACGGTTACCTCTACTAACTAAACCGGGGCGATATATATGAACAACAGCGTAAAATTATTGTTTAGCTATTTAAAAGAATTTAAAAAGAGCTTGTCTATAGCTTTTCTTTTATTAGTTGTTCTTTCTGTAATCACTGTACTTCCAGGATTAATCATTAAGAATATTTTTGATTTTGGAATAGCAAAAAAAGATTATCACTATGTTCTTTTATTCAGTGCAATACTTGCATTAATATATGTAATTAAGAGTATGCTCAACTATTTTTCCAATGTAGTTTTTACAAAAGTAAGCCAGAATATAGTGTTGAAGCTTCGGCAAAATATATCAACAAGACTGCTGAAACTGCCTATGGAGTTTTTCAATTTTTACCCCAGCGGATATATTACATCAAGATTAAATGAGGTAAATAATATAGGGGGATTGTTTTCTGCCAACACATTTAAAATTTTGCTGAGTTTTTTTGAACTGTTTGCTACCCTTATTATTCTGGCAGCAATCAATTTCAAATTAACATTAATTTTATGTCTGCTAATGCCGGCATATTACATCATTTCAAACAAATTCTTGTCTTCAATATTTCATATATCTACTGAAACAGCTGAAAAAAGTGCCGTTTTAAACAACAAAATACAGCAGTCAGTACAGGGTATCGAAGAAGTCAAAAATCTCTCGGTAGAGGATAAGGAAACAGAAAAAATCAATTCAGCAGCTAAAGATCTAGTGGATGCCAATATTAAACAATCAATCTTTTATTCAATTGGTATGGAATTAATTGTTTTGGTTGGTTCACTGTCCTCTGTTTTATTAATCGTTATGGGTGGAAAAGATGTCATAATAAATAGTATGACAATAGGCGGGTATATGGTATTTATGAACTACCTTCCCAGACTGTATTCGCCAATTCAAAATATATCGGCTACTGTTCTAACGATCCAGCCGGCATTAGTAAGTTTAAAAAGGCTCCATATATTTATTGAACAAATAGGAGAAGACGAGGAACAGAATAAAGTCAAAATAAATGATATTAAGAGCATTGAGTTTAAAGGTGTATCTTTTAGGTATAAAGAAGACCAGCCATATATCTTGAATAATGTAAGTTTTTCGCTAGCCCCTGCTGATAAGCTTTTAATAAAGGGGAAAAATGGAACCGGCAAAACAACAATACTTAGAATATTAATGGGATTATATAATGTGCAAAAAGGAAAAGGACAAGTTCTTATAAATGGAATACCGATTGATGACATAGATAAAAAATCGCTTCGGAAAAACATTGGCATCGTATCGCAAAAAATATATTTATTTAACGATACAATTGAAAACAATATTAAATATGGTGTAGAAAACGTTGATTCGAATGCTTATATGGAAGTGCTGAGAACAACTGGTTTAGATGACATTATAGAAAAATTGCCTGATAAAGAAAATACATTAGTTGGGGAAAACGGAAAAAATTTATCAGGAGGCCAAATTCAAAGAATTGCTATTGCCAGAGCCCTTTTAAAAGGGGCAAACATCATTATGTTTGATGAAGCAATTTCTCATATGGATTTTAGCGGTAAAGAAAAGATAAAGAAATTAATTGAAAACGGCTCATCAAATTCCATTTTTATCATTATAGACCATAGCAATGATTTTGACACAGTATGCAACAAAATCATTCACTTACATGATCATCCACAAGGCGAAGCAACAATCGCTGCCAATTAGCAAAACTCATGACTTCAACCTAAAATCCGTAAATACCGTTCGCATTTTGCAAATTGCCCGGATTTTGTGTACTTTGGGCAATTTGACTCCTCCCCGATCCATGCCCCAGCCTGCGGGAAAAATCCATCACTCCTTCTGGGTGTAAGGGGAAGTATTTGAGGCTCGAATGAAAAAACCGAGGCAGGCGCCCCGGTTTCTACCATTCTTTTGCTTTGAGCTTAAAGAGTTTTGAAGAAAAATCGCCCGATTCATTGACCCCGAAGCGGGCATCAAAGATATTGTTCGTCAGCTGAATGCCGACGTTCATCAGTTCATCGCCAAAAAATGTGTTTTCGACTCCTTTTATTTCATATTCAAAAATCGCCATTTAACCCTTTTAACAGAATGCGTGAATATCCGTGATTTGGTTTTGCCAGCACTTGGTAGTAACCTACAAGCGCTTCTTTTTGATCTTTTGAAACAACCATACATGCCGTCACATTTCCGTCCCGTCAAATGGGCTTATTAAGCGGTAAAATGTTCCTTTTTGAATCCATTTGCGATGATCTTTATTCGATATAATCTCGCGATATTAGTTGAAAAAGAATATTTAAAATGATGAGATTCATCGAAAAAATAAGTTTATCTTTTAAGATACTCAATAAAAATAATGTCCTTCCTTCTAAATATTTATCAGGAATCAGTTTTATATTCTCCGATTTTATTTCTCCATCTTATCATTAATTTCCATTTAAGCCACTTTATTATTAACATTTCATCACCCAAAAGCCATTTTGTTATTAACGGTTCGCTTTTTCCAAATGTCATATCAAATATTCTCCATTTTATTATATAACCAAATACTGTTACTTCACCTAAATATAACCATAAAACAGATTGTTGCATCAATAGTTTTTTGAAAAATCATTTTTTTCTAAAATATACCGTTAATCAATTTTTGTTTATTATCCCGTCAACTTCCCATACTAACTATATACTTACTTGTTTTAGGAGGAGGTTTTTATGGTTCAGCAGCAAAATCAGCCAAATACACTTCCGCCTCAACAGCAAAATGTGCAGCCGGGGATTGAATCGTTTATGAATCCAAGACCAATCTTTGATGATCCTTCTTATCAAGGCAGCGGAAAGCTTGCAGGAAAGACAGCGGTCATTACCGGCGGAGACAGCGGCATCGGGAGGGCGGTTGCGGTGCTGTTTGCCAAAGAAGGTGCCGATGTGGCCATCATTTACTTAAATGAGCATGAAGATGCAAAGGAAACAAAAGGGTATGTTGAACAGCTCGGGCGCAAATGTCATTTAATAGCCGGCGATCTCGGAGACGAAGCATTTTGCCAGCAAGCGGTGAAGGGAGCAAAAGATCAATTTGGAAAAGTGGATATTTTAGTAAACAACGCAGCCGAGCAGCATCCGCAGCAAGGAATTGAATTTATTACAGCAGAACAGCTTGAACGAACGTTTCGGACCAATATTTTTTCGTTCTTTTTCATGACAAAGGCTGTTCTTCCCCATATGAAGACAGGCAGCACGATCATAAATACGACATCTGTTACAGCCTATCATGGAAATGAACAGCTCATTGATTATTCGGCAACAAAAGGCGCCATTGCGTCATTTACCCGTTCTCTTGCTTTATCATTGGCCCCTAAAGGCATTCGAGTCAACGGTGTAGCGCCAGGACCCATTTGGACACCGCTCATCCCTTCTACTTTTGATCGTACAAAAGTAGCTTCTTTTGGCTCCAACACAGCGATGAAGCGGCCCGGACAGCCGATGGAAGTTGCGCCTGCTTATGTATATTTAGCAAGTGACGATTCTACTTATATGACAGGGCAAATTCTCCACGTAAACGGCGGCACGATCGTAAATGGTTAATCTGCAAAAAGGCCCCAAAATCCAATACTTTGGGGCTTTTCTATTTGTAAATAGCTCTGGCATATCTGAGAGCAATATCCACATGGCCAGATCAATATGCTAAACAAAAGTCATCGATACATGTTCACTCCTGTCAGATGCTGATAAATGAATTCCACTGGATTATTAATTTCTGGAAAATTCTACAGACTGCATCAATCGCTTTCAAATCCAAAGTAAAGAAGAAAATTTCGTGGCATTCAATATTTTGCTTGACGGTATGTCGTGAAAAATAAGCAAAATTTTTTACAAGCCCCTCTCTTCAGCGGCTCCTTCAATGAATTAACGGGATCTGTTTCTTGTAAAGAAATGAACCAAGTAATAAAAAGCCGTGCCTGCTACAAGTGAAAGAATTAAGCCTAACCAGGTCGCTTCCGCTACAAATTTACTTCCCTCTATTTTGATGACATATAAGGGAAGGTTCAGAATCTTCGGACTTGATTCAATGTGGGTGATGCCGGATAACCGAATAATAAAAGGAGTTATTAGAACTATTAAAGCGTACAGAAAAACTAAACTGATTCCGCCCATAAGCGCTCTAAAGAAAGTTGTCATAACATCTTCCTCATTTCTTCTATTGCTTTTACAATTTTTTTCATCAGGCCATTTGAGGACAAAAAGAGCAAATTACATAACGATGTTAAAAATAACATCTTCACAAAAAAGCTGTCAGTCATATTTATTCACACTATCGACACTGCCATTGGAGCAAATGCACAAATTTATTTCAGAATTGAAATATATTACATAAAAATACTTCAAATTGATTATTTGCCGAAGTCCAATATTTTTCATCCCCTCTTTATAATTCATTGCGATATATCCCGTCTCATGAAAAATTGGAGGCCAGACTGCTAATAGCACTTTTATCATTTGAAAACAGGCCTTCTTAAAAAAATATTTTGAGAAATCAAGTATAGAAAAATCCCGCCTGCAACATATATAAAATCAATATAATAACTTTGCGAAATGAAATAATGTAAAAAAGAATCAATGATTGCCACAATGACAAGGATTATAATTAACGCTACAGCCTTATTCCCGTCATGAATTCTCGCTATAAATCCGGCAAAGGTTGAGAGCATTGTAACGAAAAAAATAGAAAAAATTCCGGTTAATTGCGGAAGAAAATCTTGATTTAATATAAAACAATTTAAAACTACAAATAAAAAATAAATCATAAAATTTACTGCTATTGCCATGAATATTCTCGGAAAAAAATAGACGGAAGCCGGTGCATTGATCATAAATATGGAAAGATTATATTGCCTAAAATGCATCCCAATACATAAAGGCAAAACAATCATAAGTTCTTTTAAACCTAAATTCATAATAAATGAATATACAATGGCAAAGGTCATTGCATCCGAGAAAATATAAACCCCTATGGTGAGAGCATAGAGAATCGAGAACATAAGAGCCATTTCCGCAAAAATTCGATTTCGAAAATAATAGATTGCTTCCAATACAAAATGAATAACGTAATGATTAAGCTTAAATTCCTTGCTTTTTATTTTTTTAGGATAATTACCTGTATGGCTTTGCTGAAATAAACCAAATAAATACCTTCCCGATAAATTTTTTATCCCTATCCATAATATTAAAAGAGCGGCCAAACAACCGATCCAAAACAGAAAGCCGAAATTTCCTATACGCTCCGCCATATGTTTAGAAACAAAATGCAGCCCCCATATGATGGACATAAATAATAATGATTTGAAATAAAGTCCATCTTTATGTCTGCCCAGCCATTTTCCGACAATCAAAGAGGATAAAATCCAAATAAACAGGATGAACCAAAAAATAATAAACAACAAAAGAAGAACTAGAAAAATATGAAAGATATGTATTTGAATATGTTTTATATAAAAAGAAATGAGCAAAGGCAAAAATGCGAAAAAAATGAAGATGTTAAAAAAGACATATAACAAAAAATAGCTTCCCGCAACAAATTGACCCGCATTAATAGAAGTGTTTAAAAAGAAAAAGGCATACTCCTTTCTTTTTAACTTTTCTCTGGAAAATATCATAAGGAAACACGCCAATAAGATGCTGAACACCAAAATTGAATCAAAAGCGTCTGTCTTATTCAATGGAATGAAATCCAAATATTGAAATAAAATTAAGGCATATACGACATAAAGGAGAATCGCTCCTAAAACAACTGCCAATAAATGAGTCGGGTAGTTCAAAAAGATATTTTTTGCTTTTTTAACCTGTTTCGGAATCTCGATCCTCGCTATTATCTCGAACATCGGGGGCATTTAAAATCTCCTCTGCTTTCAAGTAATAATCCTTGTTTGCCTCTTCATATATTTCTTCCAAAGACATTCTGCCAAACTGCTCAAATACTTGATCCCGCGTACAATTTAATTTTACTTTTCCGTTTCGAAGCAAAATAACCTTGTCGTACAATTCTTCCCCAAAACTAAGGTGATGGGTGGACAATAAAATCCCGATGCCTTTTGTTTTTAAAAAATGAAGAGTTTTTCGCAAGATAATGACCATATCGGGATCCAGCCCGTTCGTCGGCTCGTCAAAGATGACAAATTCACTTCCTTTAAAAAGCTGTGAAACAATTTGTGTTTTTTTCTTATTGCCATGAGATAAATTGCTTATCGGTATATGCAGATACCTTTCAAGTTCAAAAATTTTTATAAGCTTTTCTAATAACTGATGGTCTACCTGATGTTTAAATGAGTTTTCGATTAAAGAGAAGTATTCTTTCGGCGTCAAATAATCGAAAAGAGCAATCTCATCTGAAATATAGGAAACATTTTTCTTCAAATAATCCACATCTTCAGAAACATTCAAATCAATCTTTTTGTTATTTACGGATAAAGTACCGACATAATCCATTAATCCAAAGAGTGATTTAATAATGGTTGTTTTCCCCGCCCCATTATGACCTAATAATAATGTGATTTGAGAAGGCATGATGGTCACTTCTATATTTTTCAGCTCAAATTCATCACCGTGTCTCTTGTGTTGAATATATAATGACAGCATTCTATATTCCCCGCTTTGCAGTTGATTGGAAACATTCAATTATGATAGATCGAAAGAGAGAAAACGGGATCATGTTTTCTATCCTTTTTTCTTCACGTAAATGCACTGTCCAGCGATCAACAATAACTGAAAATAGTTCTTTTATTTTGTATAAAGATACTTGTGCTAAAACCACTGCTTATCCCGATGAATAATGGAAAAATCTATTTTCTTTGTAAACTCTAAACTTCACTTTCATTTTTTTGAATATTATATTAAATTTTCCAATTCATTGGTAATTTTATCAATACTTTTTTCTTTTTGTCAATTTTAATTTCCGATCATTTACAAACTTTATAGAAATTGTTTTTTCATAATAGATATAGAAGAAGTTTTCAAATGGTCATTTTTTAATGGAAAAAATCATAGGACGGCTGACTATTCAGGCAAGAGACCCAAAGTTTGCCGCCCGCTTCCATCAGAATCCGTATCACCACGGACACCCTTGCGTTAAGCTAACTGCTGCTTCTGCCTTCAGAGCTCGGGACTTTCATCCTAGAGATTACACCCATGTCGGGCGCACCAAGAAACGGGCTGTCCAGAAAGTCAAAATCCATTGAAAACGAAACATCATAAACATTGAAATATCAGCGTTACTAAAACATTAAAGGGGCGTCTATAAGCCGGAAAATCGACTTATTAGACAGCCCCATTTGCCTATTTTATTTGTAAATAGCTTTGCGGTGACGAATCTTCAGCATCATTCCCATTGCTATCAGCAGCATGCCTATCAGCAGCCAGCGATACACGTACGTTGCTGTATCCGGAAGTGATGCCGAAGCTTGATTCTCACTCACCTGTTCAAATTTCGTTCCATCCGTAGTTCCATCCGTACCAGAAGGATTATTTGTGCCGCCTGATCCGCTACCGTTGTTTCCATTATGATTTTCGTTTTCAGGATGAACTTCGTTACCCGAATGATCTTGATCTTTTTCTTGGCCGCCGCTTTCGGAAGGTGTTTTATTGTCTTTGCTGCCACCTTCGGAAGGTGTTTTATCGCCTTGACCACCTTTATCCCTGTTGTCTTTTTCCGGATCATTTCCACCTTCTCCCGGATCAGCCGGATTTGGAACAATTTCACCTTCTTTCGTTTGGAAAGACCAAATCGATGAGCGCGTTTTACCGCCAAATTGATCTTCCGCTTCCGTGTACCAATAATACACTTGGTTTGGCTCTAAATCATGCCACATGACAGAGGCCACTTCGCCACTCGGAACGTTTTCGACTTTGCCGATCAAGCTGTCGGTATAGACGTTGACAACAAAAGAATCTGTTGCTACTTTTTTCTCTTGCGGTTGTAAATCGGTTTCAATGATAAATTCATCTTTTCCTGGATACTGTTCCGGATCGTAAAAGTTGTAGTCGTCTAAATAAGGCGAATATGTTTTTACATAAATTTGATTCGTATCTGTATTGAAATGCAGCAAACGGATATAGCCCTGGCCGCCCTCAGGACCGCCTTGATAATCAGCAAGTATTTGATATACTTTTCGGTCAGGCGCTCCATCTCCGTTATCATCAATCTCATCGACTAATGTCTCGCTGTCATGATAATGTCCGCATAATACCGCCATCACATTTTTATTTGGTTTAACAACTTTTTCAAAAATTTGATTTCCAATCGGGCTGCGGTTTCCGCTGACTAGTAAATATTCATGGAATGCTAAAATTGCTTTCCGATCGGGATACTTTTCAAGCACCGAATACACCCAGTCCAAATCTTCATCCGAAACGCCCCAGCCCATATACACCATAATATAATCATTACCGTTCGCCGAAATTAAATCATAATGACCGCGGTTATTTTTATAAGAACCTCCATAATAGTCACGACCTGCAAACCGATTCTCGCCGAAATATTGATAATAATTGTCATAGCTTCCGTCTTTATGGCCAACATCATGATTGCCGGCTAGAACTCCATATCTGATTCCTGCATCATCTAGCACTTTCATAGCTTGATCGGCCACTGCCCATTGATTATGATCATCTGCTTCATCGACTAGATCACCTGTATGAAATACATACTGAATATTGAGATTATCTTTTTGATCTCGAATCCATTCGACTTGCTTTTGATAAATGTGTGGATAGCTTTCCGAATAATATTGCGTATCGCTCATCCATACAAACGTATAATCATAATCTATAGTTTGCGCGATTTGGTCTTGAACGATCACGCTCACCTTTTGGTTTTTCAAATAGTCTTTCGCAATTACGCTCCCTTTCAATTGAAATCTTTCTTCACCGGCAGTTTGTGAAGCAACTTCCTTCCATTTATTTTCCATATTGTTCCAGGCATACATCGTCACTTTTCGTCCCGGCAATGAAGAACCGTTCCAAATAAGTTCTATTTCATCATTTTCATCAACTTTTTGATCAACGGTAACGTTGAAGCGATGATACGGAAACTGCTCAGTTGATGTTGTTGCAAGCGCCTCGCCATCTGCGTTTTCCAACTTCCTGCGTTCATCTTTCGAAAGAACTTTTTCGCCTTCAACTTGAAATCCAGCAGGCGGTTCTGTATCAGATGCATTTTGCAAAATATCTACATGTTCTTCATCTGATGCTTTATACTGAAAAGCTTGAAAGAAAGATACATCAAGATCGTCCATTGTCGGATCCGCCACTCTTACGGACAATTTAGCACTTAAAGCATCCTCATCTGTTTCGGAAAAATCAGGTAAGAGCGGATGTTCGTCCACTGTATAGAAAGTGACTTCGCTTTTTCCTTCATTGCCTGCCTCATCAATAGCTGTAATGACAAGTTGATGTTTGCCTGATTGAAGCTGTGCTGACGAAGCTGCAAATGGAAGATCGATATATTGATCATCTAATTTGGCAGTGATCGATCTAATTTTACTCCATTTATCTTGAATTTCAGCATCAATAACAAAAGATCCTTTATATTTTTTTCCTTCCTCAATAGTTGGTTTAATGATTGGCATTGTGTTATCGACAATAACTGTCGATTTCACTTCATTCCCCTTTTGGTCAACTGCTTTCACTTCATGCTCGCCATCTTCTTCATTTTCGCTATTCCATAAGTAACCGAGGGAAGTAAATTTTTCATCCGGAATATTGAACGTAAATTCGACAACCGGGCTTAATCCGGCACTGTCGCCGACGGAAATCTCCTGTTTTTGATCTTGATGCTCGCTGCTGTATAGAGTTGTGCCGTCAGATAAAACTAATCGCACATTTTTTACATAAAAATCATCTCGATTTTCTTCAGATGTTTCATCAAATGGACTGACCTTTGTGCCTGCCCTAATCGCAATTGATAAATCTTCACCGATTTTCAGCCTTTCCGACGAAATCGGAACCGTAATTGTTGCATATTGATTAATGGTGTCATCAAATATTCTCAAAATGTCATTTCCTATCGTCACACCGTTTTGAAAATAAAGATTCGTTTTACGAACATCAAAGGCAAAATAAACGTCTGATTCAATCGTGCGGAAAGTATTTGTTTGTTTTGCTCCATCAATATATAAGGAAACCTCCTCAGGTGTAAGATCGCCTGTTGCCTTCACTACGGTTTCTTTTGAAACAATTTGTCCATTTTCTACATTTAACCGCAATCCCTGCTTCTTATTTGCATTTCCAATTTGAACGGTAAACTTAGGAGACTCCTTGATATTCACTCCATCGCCAGCGACAAAATAATACTCTACTACTTTTTTCCCAATTAATTCAGGCGAATAAATCGTATATTCATATAATCTCGAATTATAGCTTTCTTCTAAATTCACTTTTTTAAATGGTTCTTGTATTTTTGTCCGGTAGTATAAAGAAACGGTTTTGACTTCGATATTATCTTTTACTTCCGCTTTGATGAAAATATTATCCGTTTCCATGGCTTTTTCAGTATTTGTTAAATTTTCAATAGTTGGCGCCATTGAATCGGCTGGAACAGTTACTTTCACTTTCGGAGTTTGTCCGTCTTTTACCGATCCGGGTGTAGCCGCTTCAACGCCGGCACTAATTTTTTGCATTATATTGCTTCCATCCGCAGGATATTTGTACAAAATCCCTTTGTCCTCTTTAGTATCATCAATATTTACCTGATCATTATAATGAGCAACGGAAATTTCTTTTCCGCTGTTTGTGGCAATTACTAATGATCTCGCACCACTGTTGGCCATCCCGTTATTATAAATTTTCACAATGTTTTTGTTCTCTTCTAACGAAACACCATAATGTTTATTAAAATCTTCAACAGCCAACGATGCATTCCCTTGATTGATGATCCAAAATACAAGCGTCCCACCTGAAGGAATTTGCAGTGATTGATCCTCATTAGGAGGTCCCCAAATAAGATCGGATTCTGCACCTTCCTGCGGATATCGATAACGGATTTTGTAGTCTTTAAAATCAATGGTCTGATTAGTATTATTATAAATTTCAATAAATTCATAACCGTCCAACCCATTTATATTGGCGCTGTCCGGAACTACTTCAGTAATGAGAAGTTTTGGGACTTTTTGATAATCAATATTGGGAGTTTTGAGTTGAACATGGTGTTCCTCTGTTTTGACCGTGTTTGTTCCATCTGATGCCTCTATGTAATATAGGAGTTCGCTTCCCCACATGTCCGCACTGGGAATCGCCGCCCTATATTCATTTTGATTTCCGTTTTCAGTCATTTGAAGGGATTTGTATGCTCCATTTTCCGTCAATTTATAAAATAATGTGACATAACGGACTTTTTTATTATCAGTGACTGTAGCTTTTACAATAAATGGCTCCTCGCTTTCCCATTCTGCTATTGGCTGATGTGTAATGACAGGAGCTTCTTTGTCATCAGGCTCTTCAATGGCGACAGGTGTCTTCGGCACTTGCCCTTCGATGAATGCACCTGGATTAGCTTTTTCACTTAAGCCAATTTTTTTCATTTTCGTCTCTTCCGTAAATTGATAAATGATTCCTTTATCTCTTTCAACATCATCAGCTCCATCATTATATGCTGCTGCAGATACTAATGAACCATCCTTTGAATAAACAGCTAATGCCCGGATGCCGCTGTTAGCCATTCCTTCAAATGGCAAGGCTTGGACTTCGCTTTCTTTCAAATCCGTTCCGTAAAATTGATTAAAATCTTCCAATCTTAAAGATTGATTAGAACTATTTTTCACCCAGAGAATGAAAGTTTTTTGCGGAGCTATTACTTGATTATCCGAAAATTGAAAAACTTGATCGGCTTTTGCTGTACCCGGATATTGATAATGAAGTTCATAATTTCGCAATTCAATCGGCTTGTTGGTATTGTTGTAAAGCTCAATAAATTCATATCCGTCAGCACTTCCGACATTTGACGTGTCTGGAGCCAGTTCGGTGATTAAGATTTTCGGAACTTTTTGATAATCCGGTTCCGCATCTTGTTGAATAGCTACTGAAAATGTTTCAGAAGAATTTATTGGAAGTCTTGTTGTTTCTGTCTCATTTTTCCCTTCAAACCAATAAGAAAAAGTATAAGACCATAAGTCGCTTTCTGGTACAGTTGCCGTAAAGGTTGTATCATTTATTTTCTCCATTTTCATGCTTTTCACAAGCATACCCGGAGCTGTACGATAAAACAATGTCAACTCTGCAAGGTCTTTTCCTTCCGCATCAATTTTAAGCGACCGGTCTTTTTGAATGACTGCCGGTGGCTGATGAACGATTTCCAGTGGCAGTGTTACAGCTTGCTGTTCAAGTTGGGGGGTAGTTTGTGAATTTGCTTCTGGTTCTTGTTTTGAAGTTTCGGGAACTGTATCAGTATCTTGCTGTTCTGGTTCTTGCTGCTTTTGTTCACTTTCATTAACCGGAAAAGATGGATGATCCCCTCCTTTTGCAGGTTCTTTCACTTCTTCATTTGCTGCATCAGGCTGTCTTTCATCACTTTTGTCCTGTTGAACTTCGTTTTGCTGAGAGTTGTTTTCTTCAACATTTGGCTCGCTGTCATTTTGATGAAGCGGTTGTTCTTGATTTGGTTTATCCGTTGATTTCGTTTGTTCCTCCATCTGCTGCTCGGCGTCTCCTGCAACTGTTGCTGTTGCATACGTATGTATCGGTGTTAACACGGAAACAAGAACAAGCAAAACAGCGGAAGCTCCAGCCAGCATAGAGCGTCTCTTTCTTTTTTTCAAATAAAACTCCTCCCTAAAATTTTCTAACCTCAATTATTGTAATATCGAAATATTTAGTTGATTTTAATTATTTGTAAATTTTTGTCTAATTTTCGTTCATTTTAAAATAGAAAAATAGGAGAATTTCCATGATATAATTCTAGAAAAGTATATTTGAAAGGAGCATGTTTCGTGGCAAATCCATTCATCGGTTATATCGGTACATATACGAAAGGTGAAAGCAAAGGCATTTACAAATTTACTTTGGACACTGAGAAAAAAGAGCTTAGTGAAGCTAAAGTAGCAGCAGAGCTTGACAATCCGACATATGTCGCGATTTCCAAAGACAATCAAAATTTATATTCGGTTGTTAAAGACGGAAATTCAGGGGGACTTGCTGTTTTTTCCATTGACGAACAAACAGGCGATCTGCAAAGCATCAACCAGCAAGTGACGGAAGGACCTTCTCCGTGCCACGTCAGCGTCAACAAAGCAAACCATTTCGTCGTCACCGCTAATTACCATCGCGGAACGATCGAGGCTTACTTGCTGAATGAAGACAAAAGCGCAAATCCAGCGGCAAGCGTTGCAGAACATACAGGTTCAGGCCCTAATCTTGAAAGGCAAGAAAAACCGCACGCTCACTATTCGGGGTTTACACCAGATGAAAAATATGTTGTAGCTGTTGATTTAGGAATTGACCAAATTATTACCTACTCTTGTGATCAAGGTGTTTTAAAGAAGGTGAGCAGCCTTTCTGTTAAACCTGGAAGCGGCCCTCGCCATATCGTCTTTCATCCAAACGGAAAATTCGCTTACGTGATGACGGAATTAAGCAATGAAGTGATCGTTCTTTCTTATAATGCAGATGAAGGAAGTTTTCAAGAGCTGCAATACATCCCAGCAATTCCGGAAGATTTCGCAGAAAACAGCCAAGGCAGCGCCATTCACATTTCTTCCGACGGCAAGTTCGTTTATGCTGCTAACCGCGGCCATGACAGCATTGCTGTTTTCAAGGTAGAAAATGATGGTGGCAAGCTTGAATTTGTTGAATGGACAAGCACCGGCGGCCATTGGCCTAGAGACTTTGTCCTCGATCCGACAGAAAGATTTGTGATCGCCACAAACCAAGAATCAAGCAACGCCGTCTTATTTGAACGCGATCCTGAAACCGGCAAATTGACACGCTTGCCATCAGAAATTTCCGTGCCTGATCCGGTTTGCGTGAAATTTCTTCATCAAGGCTAAAAAAATGTCTTTGCAATCTATTTTCACCTTTACGAAAAGAAGGCTCGTCTGTTTGTTTTAAAACAAGACGAGCCTTTCAAATTTTTATAAAAATGGCACCTTCCATCAGACTTTTAATTTAGGAGCCTACTGGTGTTGGTCAACTTCGATCACAGTGCGAATCCCTAGTGAAAGAGTATAAAAACGGTGAAGTGCTGCTCAATCCGTTTGCCTCCAACTTATTAATTCAAATCTTATCGTCGTCCGATACAGAGCGTTTCAAACAATCTAGTTTTCCTCCAACTTATTAATCCAGTTCCCGAGCTCGAAAGAAAAATCGTCATGGAAGCACCCTTCTTTTAAGCTGACAGCTTATGATCCATAGGACAACAAATGTTGCAAACCTTTATGACATCTTCATTCATGATTCCTATAGAAAAGAAACGGAAACAGCTTTCTACAAAGCTTGCAATATTATAGTGAAGAAGCATAGCCTCCGTGTTTAAAATTAGAATAGCCGAATTGTCGCTCGGCTATTTCCACGCAGAGGCTATTTCCTGCTTAACAGGGGCAAAATCTCAACATGGTTTCGCTAATACTTGGATTATGTAAAAGATGACGAAGACGAAAAAGAGTACAAAATTTCAACAAGATTGCGCCAATATGCACCAATAATTTTGAAAAGCCGTAATCAGCTACACTGACAGATTTGGCAGTGACGAAAACCGAAAAAAGCTACTTAGCTTCCTTTTGCGCAATATTCCCGTTACGGACATTGGCGATGCCTTCTTTGCATACACCGTGCGGAAGCCAGGAGCAATTCGCACATAAGTAATCTAAGTCGTCAGGGACTACTTTTTGGGCCGTGAGCCCCATTAATTCCGATTTTAAGTAAATCCCATTTTCTTCAATGCCTAAATGGCGGATTACTTTTTGATCCATGGAAATCACATGCTCATTTGAATTCGGATCCGCTTGGCACGTCGATTCTCCATGGTGCGGACATGCCATGCACGCATCATCAAGTGCAGAGACGACTTGAATGGGAAAGTCTTGCTCTTCATCACGAATTTTTGTAACTACTTCCCACATCTTCTCTACAAACGATGGACTATATCCCATTCCGCGAAATCCGTGCACACATAATAAATGATGCCCCCGTAAGCGAAGCGGCTTCATACATTTCTCCTCCCCTTTTTCTATTACTCCCATCTTATGAGAAAAAGCACAAGCCTACAACATAAACGTGAAAAAACATTGCATCCTTTAAAATTAAAATACAAACGTCACAACGAAAAAGCGAGCAAAAGCTTGTTCCAAATTCACAAGCTATTGATAAGAAGCCCTCTTTCCTAATCTGTTATCCATTGATCAATATTGTTTTACCCACTTTAAATGGAGCCGCTCCTTTTCCAGCGTCTTGATATGAGGAAGGGGCTTTTTTGCGTTCAAAAAGGAAGAATTAGGCTTCTTTTCCAACATCTCAATATGAAAAGGAAGATGTGCTAGGCGAACTTTCCGCCCCGAAGCTTTCAGTTGAAAAATTCCTGTTTAAAGCCTATGTGTACATAGAAGCAGCTTAAAAATGGCAAATCAAGACGAGTTTGTCCTTTTTTTGCACCTTTAAGGGATCAGCTTTTTATTTTGCATTTTACGACGGCTGTTTTCCCTTCCCTTTTTTATATGCGGCATATAAGAAAAGGATAAACAAAACTGGGACTCCGATCAAAATGGAAATAAAAGGGATGCTCGCGCCTTTTTGTTCGTCCAGTTTAAAAATCTCCGATGTTTCCCGTTCCAAAGTGATCGTGTATCCGTCCTTTGAACTTTTTATGCTTCCCCCTTTTAAATACCCTCTCAATTCGTGATTATCCGGCAAATATCGAAATCCGATCGTTACGCTTTTTGTTTGCGATGTGTTGTTAATGGCAATAATGGATGTTTCATCACCGCTTTTTAATTGATAAACGAGCATGCCGTCCTTTTCATACAACAAATGATATTGCCCTGTTCGGAGAGAAGGCAGGATTTTGCGAATGTCGGCTAAATTTGTTATGTACTCGACTATTTCGGTGCTCGTGCGAAAATCCATCATCCGATAATTGACTGCTCCATTTCCGCCATCCAATGCAATCTCCGTCCCGTAATAAACAAAAGGAACAGCCGGTAAAGTATATAAATACGTCAAGGCAAGTTTTAATCTTGTCACTGGAAACGCTTCATTCTCAACAGCTTTTCTTGTAAAACGAACGATATCCTCGTCATCTAAAAACGAAACGACAGGCAGATTGGATTGCGCAAACCCGTCCAATCCTGAAAGCGGTTCATCCACATTCGAAAATGATTTTTGCGCATTTTTCGCAAAAGAGGTATTCATCACGGCATCGATTCCACTGTTTTGATATGTATTCGGATCACCCCCGCCAATATCTGCCACTAAAACGAAATCTTTTTTGACAGACTTAACTTCTTCAGCCATTTTTTTTAAAAATTGAGGTCCAGTTCGATTCGCGTCAATCAACCGATACCCGTCAATATCACTTTGTTTGATCCACCATTTAGCGACATCGATTATAAATGCTTGAACATCGGGGCGGGAAACATCGAATGTCGTACTTCCTTCAACAAACCATTCTTTTTTAGCTGGATCAGACAGCCAAGGGTGGTTCGGTCCTGTTTCGAAAACAAAATCTATCATGACCTTTAGATCACGTTTATGTGCTTCCTTTGTCAGCTGTTTTAAATCCTGCATTGTTCCAAAATGCTCGTCCACTTTTTTAAAGTCTTTCACCCATTTCCCATGAAAGCCGTTTGCCTCATTTTGAAATATTGGTGATAATGAAACGATTGTAAAGCCCATTCCTTTTATGTAATCCAGCTTTTTGATCACCCCTTGCAAGTCACCCCCAAGAAAATGTTCAAGACCGCCCTTTCTTTCGCCGTCATTGGCCGTCGTTCCATTGTAAAAGCGGTCAACTGCTACGTGATAAATTGACTCATCCTGCAAGTTTACAGCGCTAGCAGTCGCTGAAAAACAAAAAAGCAATGAAACACACAAAATGAAGATCAATCCTTTTTTCACTCGTCAAAATCCTCCTTATGTCAGCAAAATCCATGCTTGTCGCTCAATTCATCTAAGTTCGCCGCTTCAACTCTTCCGCAAAATCGGCAAGCGGTGTTGCATCTGTTTTGGTTTGCTGTCAATCTTCTCATCGAATGTATGTAATGTTTGATGGGATTTATCCCCTTTTCCGATGAGTTTTTCTTTATAAGCCTCGCGAATCACTCGCTGGCTTATCCCCGTTTCATTTGAAAGAGCCTTTATTCCTTCCATGCTAACTGAAAAATAAGTTTACATGTTTGAAATCATTGCGTTACCTACATCATTTTGCCTGGATTGCGCCACGATCAAACAGTTCGTCAACGTATTCAAAAAGTTAGGTCAGTTAATTTTTCATTCATGATCTTCTTGAACTATTATCTTACAACATGAACCGTACCAGGCCAAATTCGGATCTTATTGTAAGCTTCTCTCCCTGCTTGATTCCTAGACATTAGAAAATTTTTTGAAAACGTTCATCATTTTCATAAAAATCTTTTTTCTACCGATGAATCATTCAGTTTCTACAAAATGTTTATATATCTCTCCCCTCCCGCTCCCCTTGCAGATCATTTTTGAATTTCATTATAAAAACATTATAACATGCTGAACATGTTTGTCCTTCTTTATTATAAAAAGCAAGGGGGGTGTCTAATAAGTCGTTTTTACGGCTTATTGACGCCCCCATTAATGTGTTTGAAACGTTGATATATCGGTGTTTATGATTTTTTGTTTTCAATGGCGATTTGACTTTCTAAGACATCCTCATTTTCCCTAAATTCATCAAATGATATTAATCCGGTACTTTTCAAACCAAATGTGAATTTGCCAAAGATAGGCTAACAGCTGCGGTCCCGTCATCAGCTGTCCGTACCATGGGCGTTGAAAAGATGCACCGTCTGTCTCTACTAATTTATTTAATGCATTCCCATCGAAAAGCTCGTGCAATATGGAGTCTTTCATGGCCAATACGTTTTCAAGCTGTTCTTTTACAAGCTTCGTATATTTCGGATGATGTGTTTTCGGATACGGGCTTTTTTTCCTGTAGACAACCTCCTTCGGCAAAAGATCTTCTAAGCTTTTCCGTAATAGGCCTTTTTCCCGATCGCCATATCGTTTCCATTCCCACGGAATATTCCAGACGTATTCGACAAGCCGGTGATCTGCAAACGGAACGCGCACTTCAAGCGATGCCCCCATGCTCATGCGATCCTTTCGGTCAAGCAATGTTGTCATAAACCATATCATATTTAAGTAAAAAAGCTCCCGCCTTTTTCTTTCCGTTTCAGGTTCTCCATCTAAAACAGGTGTTTCTTCAATCGTTTTTTCATATTGCCTTAAAGCATATTCTTTTATATTCAGCTTTTTTTGCCAATCGTTCCGGAGCAGCTTGATCCGCTCATCTAATGAACGAATCCACGGAAATCCTTCTCTTGCCAATTCCTCAGGACGATAAAACCACGGATATCCGCCGAAAATTTCGTCCGCACATTCTCCCGACAAGCTCACGACAAAGTCCTTATTAATTTGCCGGCAAAACCAAAGAAGTGAAGAATCGACGTCCGCCATCCCCGGAAGATCACGGACTTCAACTGCTTCCTGCAAATATGAGACAAGCTCTTCCTGTGTCATGATACATTCGTGATGAATGGTTTGAAAAGATTCCTTCATTAAATGAATCCAGTAGGCATCAGCATTCGGCTGAAACTCGCTTTGTTGAAAATACTCAGAATTCCCTTCGTAATCAATTGAATAAGTATGAAGATGCCCCTTTCCTTCCTTTTCAAATGTCCTGGCGGCAATCGCTGTAATGGCGCTCGAATCCAATCCTCCCGATAAAAACGTGCATAGCGGAACATCGCTGACAAGCTGTCTTGTGACGGCATCTATTAGTAATTCACGCACTTTTTCGACCGTTTCTTCAAAAGAATCCTCATGCGGATGGCTTTTAACGTTCCAATACCTCCATATTTTTAAGCCATCTCGATTAAAAACGAGGGCATGGGCGGGTCTAAGCTCTTCGATTCCTTTAAAAACGCCTGAACCGGGAGATCTCGACGGCCCCAGCGCCATAATTTCTTGCAGCCCTTCCTGATCGAGCAAAGCATCGACTTCAGGGTTGGCTAAAAGGGCTTTTATTTCAGAAGCGAACAGAAAATTACCGTTGTTTTCATAAAAAAAGAGCGGTTTAACGCCAAGACGGTCGCGTGCTATAAATAATTTTTCATCTGCTGAATCCCAAACGGCAAAAGCATAAATTCCGTTTAAATGGTGCACACATTCTTCTTTCCACTCCATGTATGAAGCTAAAAGAACTTCCGTATCTGAGTGGCCGCGAAACGTATAGCCTTTTTTCAATAATTCTTTGCGAATATCTTCCGTATTGTATAGCTCGCCGTTATAACAAATCGTGTAGGAATTATCTTCTTTTTGTTTTGTCATCGGCTGTCGACCGCATTCCGGGTCAATGACAACAAGTCTTTTATGCCCGAACAATACGTGCTTCTTTCCCCAAATATTTGTATCATCAGGCCCTCTTTTGCTTAACGTATCAATCATGTCTTCCATTATTTCAGTATTTTGGAAAAGTGATTGTTGAAAATTTACCCAGCCAGCAATTCCACACATATGCTTATCACCCCACTATCTATAACATGAAAGATGTAGCTATTGTATGCAAAAAAAGTTCAATGTTACCTGCCCATTTGTATAAAAAGAAAGCATTTTGTCTAAAACAATCAATAAAAAGTATTGAGGTGTTCATATTGTTTTCGGACGTAAAAAATGACCTTCTCCATAAACAAAAAAGGAGTTTTCGGACTGCAACCGTTGAAATGCTTCAAGCAAAACCGATTTTGATCGATGATGAAGATGATGAACAGATTTCTCTTGATGATTTAAACGATCAGCACATTGAACTTTTGAAAAACGGCCGATGGGTTGATATTGGACATAATAAGGAAGAATACTTGCGGTCAGGCGGAAAAATTCGAATCAAGAAGACATTCCCCTATGCATTTCATTGTTTTTTAAATGAATTGGATGATGAAAGCTTTATAATGTTTGTACACCATTTAAATGCTTTATCCTTTTCCGTTTATGACATCATCTACTGCCACAATCAATTGTTGTATCACCATGGAAACAAACCGATGAAAGGCGCTTCTGTTTTTATATTTGATAATACGGATTCTCTTTGTGCGGTTCAGCATTTTTTCCATCGGGGAGACAAACAAAAAGACCTGTTTGAATTCACTGTAAGCACAGGGGAACGAAGCTTTGTCAGCTCTATTTCATAACTGCAATTCAAGGAAAAAAGGATTTAGTTAAAAAGTACTTTTAAGACAGTCGGAGTAATGAAAGCTTTGCAATTGATAGGGAGAGTGCAGAAATAGTCATTTAAATTTTTTAAGGAGACACATAAAAAACAGCTGCAGCCTGATAATGCTGGATATTCAAAAAGATGCTATTCGTTCGAATTGTCATCCTGTGGCTAAGTATTTATTCAATGATGGGCGAAACAGACCGGCTGCCCAACATCAATGTAGACTGCGCTACAGAAAAATGTTTATAAAAACAAAAATATGAACCTAAAACATTAGGATATTTACAAAAAGAAAGTAAACGTAAGCATCGCCTGCATTGAAACTTTTTTCCAATCATGGAATTTCGTCCAACTTTTTGGCGATTAGCAAGGTTTCAATGAACTCATATCGAATTAATATTCAAGCCTTAATAAAAAACGAGATAAGGGGAGTTTCATAATTTGGGGTGGTTATTAGCTATTCCATTTATTTTGCTTGGAGCTTTTTTATTTTCATTAACCATTGATGATATAAAATATAGGCCATATAATTCTAATAATTATAGGATTTGGATGTTTTTTTAAGGCTGGTTTTTCTTGTCAAAGACAAGAAAGAAAAATAATAGGGGGGTGTCTAATAAGTCGTTTTTACGGCTTATTGACGCCCCCATTAATGTTTTAGAAACGTTGATATATATCGGTGTTTATGATTTTTTGTTTTCAATGGCGATTTGACTTTCTAAGACAGCCCCTGCGAAATACGCTCCTATATTTTTGCATCAACATATTTTTTAAAAAGTAAGAGGCAGTCTAAATCCAAGCAAAATGACGAGAATCAGCACAATCCAAAAGCCGATCCAAATGCCTTTGGACGATTCGTTTCTCTTCTTTTTGCCCAAAACCATTTCCATAAGCCCGATCAAAACAATGGCAAGGAAAATTTTAGCGACATATTCCCCTACATAGTTGGCCATGCTGAACACATTATAGCGGAAAATTAATTCAAGTCCAGTTGCCAACACGATTAAATAAAAGATTCGCACAGCCATATGCAAACCTTTTGAAGGTTTGGCAAAGGCAATGAAAAACAAAATCAGCAAAATGACCCATGATGTAATATGCAAATGTGTCATAAATGCCCTCCCCCATCTATACTTGCAAGTCCACATTCATCATATCAAATGATCATCCAAAAACATAGCAATTACTATGATAAATAAAATGATTTCACTAAATTGACAAAGACGCACTAAAACGAAAGATTAAAGGGGCTCACTCTTGCCCGTCCTTTCGCTATTAAATTTCCTTGACTTTATTTCTCAACGTGCCAATTCCTTCTACCGTAATTTCGACAGTGTCGCCAGGCTTTAATAATTTCGGCGGATTGAAGCCTTTTCCGACTCCCGCAGGTGTACCTGTTGCAATGATATCTCCCGGTTCAAGAGTCATGCCTTGAGAAATGATGGAAATGATCCGTTTAATCGGGAAAATCATTTGATTTGTATTGGCTTGCTGCCGAATTTCGCCATTAACTTTCGTCTCGATAGACAGATGCTGTGGATTCGAAACAGCCGATTTATGTACAATATACGGTCCCATCGGGCATGATGTATCCAAGCTTTTTCCTAAAAAATATTGTTTGTGGCGAGCTTGCAAATCTCTTGCTGTGACATCATTGATGATCGTATATCCAAAAACGTAGTCATAGGCTTCTTCTTCGCGAATTTGTTTTCCTTTTTTCCCAATGACAACTGCAAGTTCCCCTTCATAATCAAGTTCGTCGGTTAAATAAAGATGAGGATCAATTTCTCCTTCATGAGCAATAACGGAAGTTGAAGGTTTGGAAAACAGAATCAAATCGGAAGGAATATCACTTTCGCTTCCCATTTCCGCAACATGGTCACGGTAGTTTTTACCGACGCACATAATGTTTTTCTTCGGCCGTGGAATCGGTGCTTGGAGTTTAACAGCTGACAGCGGATAGACATATGTCTCCCTTTCTTTTTCCTTCGCAACCCATTCCTGTAATGCTTCAATATGGCGGACAAATTTTTCACCCATTTCAATGCACGCTTGCAGCGATGCAGGCGATATTTCCGATTCATAAAGCTTCAGTTCCGCTTTTTGAATATCAATAACCGAATCTTCGTTAAAAATTAGTCCGATAAACGTTCTGTCGTGAATATTTGCAGTGACAAGCTTCATGTTCTACCCCCAATTAAGATAAAGTTTTTTCGCATTATTTGCAGTTGTGCGCACAATATCTTCACGCGGCCTCTTTTTAATATTCGCCAATTTGCGGCAAATTTCCTTTAAAAATAACGGGGTTGTGTCAACATTTTTAAACGCTCCCCCATACCGCCAAGGGCCGTCCGTCTCAATAAGCAGCTGATCCATCGGAACTTGTTCAGCAAGCTGCTGATCGCGCAGGCGGTAGCAAACTTCCGGAGTCACAGAAATATAATAGTGTTGTTTACAAATTTCCTTCACTACAGATGATGCCGCTTTAAGCCAATGAAAATGCGCTTTTTTCACTTGATGTTTTTGCAAAAGATGGAAAGCTTTTTCCGCATCTTCATGAACTGCATGCAAGGCAACTGGCAGTGAATGTTCAACGCTGATTTTCAAAAATTCCTTCAAGACATCTATATAAGTTTGTTCCGAATACTTTGCAAATAATCGCTCTTTTTCATAATACGGCAAACCAATTTCCCCGACAGCTGAAATCGCCCTCTCTGTTCGAATCAGCGATAGAAGCTCTTCAAGCTCCCGTTCTTCAAGAATCTCCTGTTCAGGGTGAAAGCCGGCAGCTGCTATAATAAAATCTTCATGTTTCTGCTTCAATTCAAGCGTTTTATAGGCGGATGTTAAATCGGTTGAAACGGCCACAACATGAGTAATGCCCGCTTCCTGCCACTTTTTGATTTGCTCATCAATAGTTTTTGGATCGTATTGATCCAAATGAATATGAGAATCGATCATTCTTCATGACTCCCATCGGGCGGAATGAAGCCTTGCCTAGAAATGAACAGCTGATCTTTCGCAAACACATGTAAAAATAAGTCTTTCACATATTCGATGTTTTCAGGGGAAAACCATTCTTCTTCTCCAATTTGCGAAAAAAGCTTTGACAAACCGAGCGCCTGTGATCGTCTTCCGCCGCTTCCATCTCCTAAAAAGAAATCATCTAAACAGACTCGTTTCGTCGCATTCCGTAATAGATTCGTAAAATTAGGAGAAAAAGGCAGTACAGGAGAAACTGCCGCCTGTGACGGAATGTTCTCTTCATTTAGTTTTTTAAGCGCATTGATCCTAGCTTGAATCGGCGGCGCCTTTGGAGAAAAAATTTTGCGCACATCATCTCTGTCCGTTTCAACGGTAATGCTGACAAGCACCCGATCCCCCAATTTTTGAAAGATATCAATATCTCTAGTGACAAGCGGGCTTCTCGTCTGGACAAATAAAAAGTCCGGAGGCATTTCTGCTATCACTTCAAGGAGCCTTCTTGTTCGTAATTCCTTCGCTTCCAGCGGCTGGTAAGGGTCTGTTGAGGATGACATGAAAATCGTCACTTTCCCTTTCTTCTTGGCCCGCTTCAATTCGCCTAAAAATTGGTTTGGCTTTTCATCCTTTATTTCAACCCATGTTCCCCACTCTTTTTTCTTAAACAATGCGACTGGAAGCTTTTGTACATAACAATAATGGCAGCCGTATGAACAGCCGACATACGGATTTAAACTGTACGAATACCCTTGCAAATAGCCGTTTGTTTTCGTTAAAAACGAGTTTGGATTTTTACGGGTAATTTCCATTCATTACATCCTTTCCCGCAGCGAAAAGATTATCTCATTCAATGAAAAAAATTTTGAAAAGAAAAACGGCCTCAAGGTTCACAGACAGCCCGCTTGCAAACCGGCCATTACCGCTTCCGTGAAGATAAGGACAACTGTTCTCCACAAAAACAAATGGAGGGATAAACACCTCCATTTGTAAAAGGACAACTATTTGCGCTTGTCAATCGTTATCGCATGGATCTTTCTTTTGAACATTCCGTTTCAGGGTCATTATAACTTATAAAGCATGAAATGACCACTTTCTTGCTTCGTTAATCTGAAAGAACAGCATCTTGCACATTTATTTTCTCGTTTATCAATCCTGCCTCTAAAAAAGTATCTGCAAGCTTCTGTTGGGCATCCACCACTTCAGGTGTGATGTCAAATACTCCATATTCTCTTCTTTCCAAAGTTTGCTTCCATACATCTTTCGAAATGCCAGTTTTCTGTGAAAAGTTTTCGGCAGCCCCTTGTTTGTCTGCTTGAATCTCTTTGTGAACCTTCTCTAGTTCACTGATCACTAAATTTCGAAGTTCACGATTTTCTTGAAAATAATCGCGTCTTCCTACAATAAATCCATATTGACGCGGGAGACCTTTTGCATCGGCAATGATTCTAGCACCTCCACTTTCTTCTGCGTCCGCAAGATATGGATCCCAAATCACCCATGCATCCACATTGCCGCGTTCAAAAGCTCCTCTAGCATCTGAAGGCTGTAAATAGACAGGAGTAATATCATTCAAAGTCAGCCCTACACTCTCTAAAGCAGTAAGGAGCAAATAATGTGCGCTTGATCCTTTACCAAAAGCAACCTTCTTCCCTTTTAAATCTTCTATCTTTTGAATAGGTGAATCTTTTGGAACAACAATCGCCCGATATACTTCCGGTTCATAGGCAAGATAGGCTAATTCAGAATCTGAAACGGCTCCTGCAAGTACAGCAGGTGCTCCGCCTACATATCCTACATCAATTTTTCCTGCATTCAACGCCTCTAATAATGGCGGTCCTGATTGAAATTCATGCCATGTGACTTTAACTCCTTTTTCAGCCAAAATTTTTTCTAAGCTGCCTTTTTCCTTTAAGAAAAGCAAAATAGATGATTTTTGATAGCCAATTCTAAGTTCGTCTGGTAATGTCTCCTCTTCCGCTTTGGCATTTGATTTTTCCGCATTGGAGGTCTCATTTGCCTCCTCCTTGCTGCCGCAGCCTGAAATCCAAAGCACTAAAAGGAAAATCAAACTTAAAAACATACTTTTTCTGATAATTTTCATTAGTAAATCCCCCTTTAATGATTATTAAGCTTATTACGTTGATTGCCTTGCATAGACAGCTGGTGTGTTTTCTTCCTCACCCATTACGCGGCGCAAAATCTTTTCGACGAGGGCTGCAAATGCGGCATTACCGCGCTGCCTAGGACGAGGAAATTTAATCGGTGTATCCATCGCAATTTTTCCATCCTCTATCAACACCACTCGATCTGCCATTGCTACCGCTTCTTCCACATCATGTGTAATCAGCAAAGCTGTAAATCCTTGCTCCTTCCATAATCGTTCGATCAAACGCTGCATTTCAATGCGTGTTAAAGCATCTAACGCACCTAATGGTTCATCCAATAACAACAGCCTTGGCTTGCTTGCTAATGCTCTTGCAAGTGCCACCCGTTGTTTTTGTCCTCCTGATAAAACGTGAGGCCATTCTTTTGCCCTGTCGATCAGACCAACCTGCTTTAGAGCTAACTCCGCTTTAGGTAAATCTTCTTTTTTCATGCCAATCGCTACATTTTGAATTACGCGTTTCCAAGGCAAAAGTCTGGCATCTTGGAACATAATGCGAACCTCCGGATTTAATCCCTTCATCAATTCGCTGTTAGCCTTGATCTCACCAGCTGTCGGCTCATCTAATCCGGCAATTAAACGAAGCAGCGTGCTTTTTCCGCAGCCGCTTCGGCCGATGATCGCTACAAACTCGCCAGGCTGCACCTCAAGATCAATTCCGCGCAGAACTTGCTGATTCCCAAAGTGTTTCTCTACACCATTGATTTGCAGATGAGTTCCAAAAGTTGGAGATTCCACATTTATCCCCCCATTCTCTACAAGTTTTGATAATTTGGATTCCAATTTAAGCATTTTCTTTCAAGCCATTTTGCCATTGAATCCGCTATTTTTCCAAATAATGCATATAGAAGAATGCTGAGCAGCACTACATCTGTTTGCATAAATTCTCTCGCATTCATGGCCATATATCCGATACCAGAATCTGCGGAAATTGTTTCAGCAACAATTAACGTCAGCCACATGATCCCCAGTGCATATCGAACTCCGACTAAAATAGACGGGAGGGCGCCGGGCAACACCACTTGCCAAAAGAGAAGCCAGGAACGAAGTCCATATACCCGTCCCATTTCAATCAACCCTTGATCTACTGACCGAATGCCATGAAGTGTATTCACATAAATCGGGAACAACACTCCAGCTGCTACTAAAAATACTTTGGCTTCCTCACCAATTCCAAACCAAAGGATGACAAGAGGAATCATGGCCAGGTGAGGAATATTCCGCACCATTTGAATCGTTGTATCGAAAATTCTATCTGCGATCGGAAACAGCCCGTTAATAAGGCCGAGAAACAAGCCAATGCTTCCTCCAATCAAAAAACCGATTATGGCTCGTTTAAAGCTGATCAGCAAATGCTGAAACAATTCACCAGAACGAATGAGCTCCACTCCTGCCATCACAACGTCTGACGGCACTGGAAGAATTTTTGTTGAAAGAATCCCTTTAGAGGATAACAATTGCCAAATGATTAAAATCAATATAGGCAAAAGCCATGGGATTAATTGTTTTTTTACTTGATCGGAAAACAACGACTTTTTCATTTTCTGATTCTCTCCATTTCTGCTGGTAAACTGTTGTTGGCAATAATTTCTCCAAATGGTCCAAACGGTTGTGGTTCACTGTTTCTTTGAACATGGCTTATCGGCAAGTGAGGAAACAACAGTTCAGCTGTTCTATATGCTTCCTCTAAATGAGGATAGCCGGATAAAATAAATGTCTCGATGCCGAGATCAGCATATTCCTTCATCCTTTCTGCAATTGTTTCCGGACTGCCGACTAGCGCCGTACCTGCTCCGCCGCGCACAAGACCGATTCCTGACCATAAATTCGGGCTGATTTCAAGCGACTTGCGGTCTCTTTTCACAAGATCTGACATCCTGCGCTGCCCTACTGAATCAAAACGGTCAAAAACCTTTTGTGCCTGAGCGACCGTTTCATCATCCACATATTTGATTAACCGTTCGGCTGCTTGCCATGCTTCTTCATCCGTTTCACGGACGATGATATGCAAGCGAATGCCGAAGCGCACTGTTCTTCCTTGTTCCTCTGCCAGCTTTTTCACCTGATTCAGTTTTTCAGCAACCTGTTTCGGCGGCTCTCCCCATGTTAAATATACATCTGCATGCTTTGCCGCTACTTGCTGGCCAGCCAATGATGAACCGCCGAAAAAGACAGGCGGATATGGTTTTTGCACTGGCGGGAACAAAAGGTCTCCTCCTTCCACCTGTAAGTAACGACCTGTGAAATCGACTTTTTCATTTGCAAGCAGCTTTCGCCAAATTGTCAAAAATTCGTCAGTCACTTCATATCTTTCATCATGTGAATAAAAAATTCCATCACCCTTCAGCTCCACCGGATCACCACCGGTTACAACGTTTACTAGCAATCGTCCATTTGAAATTCTGTCAAATGTCGAGGCCATCCTTGCAGCAGCGGAAGGAGCCATCAACCCCGGCCGAACTGCCACAAGAAACCGTAAGTTTTCCGTAACGGGAATTAAGGCAGAGGCAATAATCCAAGCATCTTCGCAAGATCTTCCAGTTGGAATCAGTACCCCGCTGTAACCAAGGCGATCCGCTGCTTGGGCAATTTGTTTGAAATAAGACAAATCGGTTGTACGTCCTCCAATGGTAGTACCTAAATAATGCCCATCACCATGTGTTGGAATAAACCAAAAAATGTTCATTTTTCACTCCACCCATTTCGTTTTTAGATTTTCATCTGTCATTCAAGGTTTTAAATGCGCAAAAAGGCCCCTTTCTTAGCATGCTTCTGCTAAGTAGGAGCCTCCAGTTGTCTGGTCGGTTCGCTATTGTTTTCATTTAGTTGTTTGTTTCCTCCAAAGCTGCTTCTTTTACATTGATTTTTTCAGGAATTAATTTTAATTGATGAAAAGTATCTGCTATTACCTGCTGATCATTTAGAACTTGTTCGCTTATTTTCTGAACACCATATGTTCTTCTTTTAGCTGCTTTTTCAAGCGAAGCAACATCAATTCCCAATTCAGGTGACAATAGTTCTGCAACTTCTTTTGGAGCACTTTTAGCCCATTGATCTGTTTTATTGATTTCTTCCAATAACAGATCGATAACCTCTTTATGATTTTCGGCAAACTTTCTGCTCGCTAAATAAAACTCTCTATTTTTCACTAAATCCTTTCCGTCTGCCAAAACTCTGGCGCCTGTCTCCGTTTCAGCAACAGCAAAGAAAGGATCCCAAATGACCCATGCATCCACACTTCCTTGTTCAAAGGCTGCTCTTGCATCTCCCGGTACGAGATATTTAGGTTCAATATCATTTATGGTCAGCCCCGCTTTTTCCAAAGCTTTTACGAGCAAGTAATGGACGTTTGAGCCTTTGTTGAGCGCAACCTTTTTACCTTTTAAATCCTGAACAGTGCGGATGGGTGAATCTTTTGGAACAAGAATAGCTTCTGAAAGAGGGCTTTCTGGCTCATGACCAATATAAACTAAATCAGTGCCTGCCGCTTGTGCAAAGATCGGCGGCGCTTCGCCAGTATGCCCGATATCAATGCTGCCGACATTTAATCCTTCCAAAAGCTGCGGACCTGCCGGAAATTGAATCCATTCGACAGAATATCCGTGACTTTTTAACGCTTTATCCAGCGTTCCTTGTTTCTTTAAGATGTTTAATGTCCCGTATTTTTGATATCCGATTCTAACTACCTTTTCCTCTTTATCTTTTGTTTCTTGAGATTCACCGGCGCTTTTCACATTCTTTTCTTCTCCTGAGCAGCCGGATATAACAGCAAATAAACTAACAATCATGATTAAAAGCAAGGCAAGCAAAGATTTTTGATTTTTTCTCCTCATTTTGCTACCCCCTTTGTCCTTATAAAAACTATTAGTCAAATTTATTTACATTCTTTTTGAAATGCAGGCTTTTCGAGTGATAATGATCTTGGCGACATTATTTATTCATTCTACGGATGGAGAATCTGAAAAAAACTTTATTTTTTCCAAGTCAGCATAAAGAATCTCATCATTTTTCACGTTCAGTTGATTCGCCTGTTCAACACTCAAGTCCACTTCGATCAGATCATTCGTTTTCAATCTTTCCAATTCCAAACGGACAATCGGACCATAAGATTGGATGCGGCGAACCTTTACTTGAATTGATTTTTGATTATCATTATGTCGAGTTATTCGCACTTCATGAGGACGAATATACCCGATCATTTTTTTCGTTTGAATGTTTTCATCAGGTGCAGCAAATAATGCTTCTCCGATATGTAGGCGACCATCGTTCACTTCAGCATGAAAAACATTAACACGCCCTAGAAACTGATACACGAATTTCGTTTTTGGATGTTGATATACTTCATCCGGTGTTCCGACTTGCTCAATTTGTCCATTATTTAAGATTACCACTTGATCAGCAACCTCTAAGGCCTCTTCTTGGTCATGCGTAACAAAAACAGTTGTTACATGTAATTGTTCATGCAACTGCCGCAACCATCTCCGCAATTCTTGACGCACTTTTGCATCAAGAGCTCCAAACGGCTCATCAAGCAGAAGCACGTTCGGCTCCACTGCTAACGCTCTAGCTAATGCAACTCTCTGCCTCTGTCCGCCTGATAATTGAGCCGGGTAACGGCGATCAAGACCATTTAATTGGACTAAATGAAGCAATTCATTTACTTTTCGTTGGACGTCTTGTTTGGTCGGTCTGTCTTTTCGCGGACGCACTTTAAGTCCGAATGCAATATTCTCAAAAACATTCATATGATGAAATAAAGCGTAATGTTGAAAAACAAAACCGACATTTCTTTCACGGACCGTTTTTGTCGTATAATCATGGTCGCCAAAATAGATGCCTCCGCTATCAGGCATTTCCAATCCGGCAATCATCCGCAGCAACGTAGTTTTCCCTGAACCGGATGGACCTAACAAAGCGGTAATCTTCCCTGACGGTATTGTTAAATTTACTTCTTTTAATGCTTGAAATGAGCCATAATTTTTAGAAATTTGCTTCACATTGATATCCATGATGCACACTCCTTACCCTTTTCCATCAACTACACCCTTCCATTCAAGCACCCCTTTAACAATTAATGTAACGATCGCCAACATAGCTAAAAGGGAAGCGACTGCGAATGCAGCAGTAAATTGGTACTCATTATATAAAATTTCTACATGGAGCGGGATCGTATTTGTCATTCCTCGTATATGCCCTGACACAACAGAAACGGCTCCAAATTCACCCATTGCTCTCGCATTGCACAGGATGACGCCGTATAAAATTCCCCATTTGACGTTTGGAAGCGTCACGAATAAAAATGTTTTCCATCCGCTGGCACCTAAAGATAAAGCGGCTTCCTCCTGTTCACTCCCCTTTGCCTGCATGACCGGTATTAACTCGCGGGCTACAAACGGAAAAGTTACAAATAAAGTAGCCAAAATTATGCCTGGGACAGCAAAGATTATTTTCAATCCGAGCGAATCTAAAACCGGCGCTAACAAACCTTGTGCACCAAACAATAAAACAAAGCTTAAACCAGCGATAACGGGCGATACAGAAAACGGCAAATCAATAAGCGTGATGAGCCAGGTTTTCCCGGGAAACTGAAACTTTGTGATACACCATGCAGCAGCAATACCAAAAATAAAATTTAATGGCACTACTATTGCTGCGGTCAAAAGTGTAAGACGGATCGCTGATTGAGCATCCGGTTCTGTAACCGAAGCAAAATAAACTTCTAAACCGTTTTTCAAAGCTTCTGTAAAAACAGTAATTAGCGGGATAATGAGAAAAAAACCAACAAATAATAGAGCCGTTCCCGTCAATATAAAACGAATCCACGCAGATTCTGTATGAACACCGACAAGAGGCTGTTTCTTCGTTTTAGTACCCATTTGAGGCATAACATCTCCTTAGTGACTTAATGAATAAAATATTTTCGACTCGTTCTCCATTGCAAATAATTTATAAGAAAAAGCAGGAAAAAAGAGATAATCAATACAATAGCGGCAATCGCTGTTGCCCCCTCATAATCGTACTGTTCCAATTTGGTGACGATCAAAAGAGGGGCGATCTCCGTTTTCATTGGCATATTGCCGGAAATGAAAACGACTGATCCGTATTCGCCTAACGCCCGCGCAAATGCGAGCGAAAACCCGGTGAACATCGCAGGAACAAGTGATGGCAAAATCACTTTCCAAAACGTTTGCCAACGGTTTGCACCTAAAACAGCTGCCGCTTCTTCGTACTGCTGATCTAAATCATGCAAAATGGGCTGGATAGACCGCACAACAAACGGCAATCCGATAAACGTTAAAGCAATTACGACACCGAGCGGGGTATAAACAGCCTCAATACCGAAGCGGTCCAAATACTGTCCAATAACGCCTGTCGGGGCATAAACAGCTGTTAAAGAAATTCCCGCTACTGCAGTTGGGAGAGCAAACGGCAAATCGATTAATCCGTCGATAATTCTTTTCCCTGGAAAATCATATTTCACTAACACCCAAGTAAGCAAAAGACCAAAAACTAAATTGATGGCAGCGGCAATAAATGAAGAAACAAAAGATAAACGAAGCGAGGCTGCCACCCTGTCAGTTGTGACGATTTGCCAAAATTGCTCCCAGCTGAGTGTTGAGGCTTTTAAAAAGATAACGGACAAGGGGATCAACACTATTAAACTAAGATAAGTTAGCGTAAAGCCCATCGTGAGTCCCCAACCTGGAATAACCCCTTTTCTGTGCTGTTGTTTTGTTTTGGCCACTTCCAATCCTCCATTCATCGGAACAAATCATTATTTCGGCTGATAAATTTGATCGAAAATACCGCCGTCGTCAAAATGTTTTTTCTGAGCCTCTCTCCAGCCCCCAAACAGTTCGTCAACTGTAAAGAGTTCCAATTGCGGGAATGTATCTTTATATTTTTCAGCGACTTTTGGCAATGTTGGACGATAATAATGCTTTGCTGCCAATTCCTGTCCTTCTTCCGTGTACAAATATTTCAAATACTCTTCAGCTACTTCGCGCGTTCCTTTCTTATCAACCACCTTGTCTACAACAGCAACAGGAGGTTCTGCTAAAATGCTTACAGAAGGCACAACAATCTCAAATTGATCCTTTCCTAATTCATTGATGGCTAGAAAAGCTTCATTTTCCCAAGCAAGAAGAACATCACCGATTTTTCTTTCGACAAATGTTGTTGTAGCACCCCTTGCCCCGGAATCTAATACTGGAACATTTTTATATATTTTCGCAACAAATTCTTTTGCCTTCTCTTCATCGCCGCCATATTTTTTCAATGCGTATCCCCATGCAGCTAAATAATTCCAGCGTGCTCCACCCGATGTTTTTGGATTGGGGGTTATAATCGAAACATCAGATCTGACAAGATCGTCCCAATCTTTAATACCTTTCGGATTTCCTTTGCGTACTAGAAACACAATAGTGGACGTGTAAGGAGAACTGTTTTTATCCAATCTTTGTTGCCAATTTTTTTCGATCAATCCAGTATCTGCAATGGCGTCAATATCATAAGCCAGCGCTAACGTTACAACATCAGCCTCCAAACCATCGATAACAGACCGCGCCTGCTTGCCAGAACCGCCATGTGATTGCTTTATCGTAACCTCTTGACCAGTTTTTTCTTTCCAATAGCTTGCGAAAGCTTTATTAAAGTCTTGGTAAAGCTCACGTGTAGGGTCATAAGAAACGTTTAATAACTCGACTGCCTTTTTATCTCCCTCTGAGCTGGAGCTGGCACTTTCATTTTTTGAACCACAAGCACTTAAAACAAGAGCTACACTTGTAATAACAGATAATAGAAAAAATAGTCCTTTTGACTTACGTTTATTTGTAATATTCATAAAATTCATCTCCCTTTCCGCTATGTTTCGATGGCGGTGTTATAAATAAAAAAACTTCCTCGATCCGGGAATATTGAAAAGACATAGGGAGTCTTCGGTGGACCGATCGACGACCTCTTTATGATATTGTTTTATATGTTCACTTAGCCCCTTTGTTATGGCTATCCTTTCGTTCTAAAGGATAACGGAATTTTTCCAATTTTTCGATTTGTGTAATTCTTGAGTCATGTACAATAATTTGCACAGATCCGTATTCCAAATCTTCTAGTGAACGTATAATTCTTTCAATCCACTCCTGATCAATTTTCGTTTTTAACAAAGCTCTCCCCTCCAATTCCCGTTGTAATTCTTTTATTCAATAAATCATCTAAAGTTGTTTGTTCAAGAACGCGGGCAATTGTGTCACGTACAACCGTCCAAAGCGGCTTTAATAAACACTTATCTTCCAATGGACACGGCACATAAGCCGTCGTACTGGCACACCCCATTGGAGATAAAGGACCTTCAATTTGCCGGATAACCTCCCCTATGTTAATGTCAGTCGGCGATAAACGGAGCATATAGCCTCCTTGTATACCCCTTTTACTGTGCACATACCCCAATTTTCTTAATTGGAGCAAGATTTGTTCCAAGTATTTGACCGTAACTAGCGTTTGTTTGGCGATTTCATTGATCGGACAGACTTTTCCCTGTTGCTGACCAAGTACAAGCAAAGCACGTAATGCATATTCACCTCTGCTTGAAACCTTCACCAAATGCCCCCTTCCCCTGAAAGTTTACTAGATTAATCTCGACTAAAACGGTAGGGATTTTCACGACAAAAACTTTTTGATAGTTTAAGAAAATAATATTGAGTTACATTTTAATCGTATTAATCCTATATGTCAAGTAAGAATAATAATTTTTTTGTACTTTTTTCCATTATTTTTCCTTGACAAATGAAAAACATTGTAAAACAAGAAGAGTCATCATGCTATTCGGGCAAAAAAATTTTTTTGTGCAATCATTTGATGGAGTTTTTCATGTAAACGGGCTAAAAGCACCACGAATTTTGCATAGTTATTTTGTGAAATATTGAGGATACAAAAATGCGACTCTAAACGTTTATCACAGTTTTCAAGACATAACATACACTAAAAATAGCTAAATAACTTTTAAGGTAAAGGAATGGAAAACGATGCCTGCAATTGTTGGTGCTATGAAGGTAAATAGCGTCGGGACGGCCAGTGTCGTTCATGTCGGAGACGTCGTAAACATTTCACCATACAGTGAAGTGAAAACATTCGCAGGGGCAGGTTCCTTCAATACAGGCGACGGTCTTTACGTATTTAATCAAAACAGCATTACGAATACGTTTGACAGTGATCTCGTTGATCAGCCGCAAGTGTTAAACGCTTAGAGGGTGGTTTTATGAATTTTTATATTCAACAATCGATTCACATACAATTTATACGTATCGGAACGATCGCCAATTCATCCGTATTTCAAATCGGCAGCGCCGGAATCATAAAACCGCTGTCGAATTTATACAACACAGGACAATTTACTGAACCGTCTCCCGCTCCATCCGGCCAGGGAAACGGAGTCATTGTGCCTCTCCGTCCACCAAGCATTTCATAGTGATTCACCTTTCATTTGGAAAAGAATATAAATATGGTAACGAATGCTGATAAAGGTGGGGAGAACATCATGAATTACACTGTGCAATCATTATTGCAATATATCCTAAAATTGGAACAATATCTCCATTCCCAAAGCAAAAGAATCGACCATCTGGAAAAAGGGTTTCTTTACCTTGAAGAACAAATGGAAGAGATCAAAAACAAACCTTATACAAATATTGAAAAAGTTGAGTACAAATTTGACCAATTGAAAATCGAAACGCTCGAAGGAGTCTTGAATATCGGTTTAAATCCTGCCGATCAGGAGGCAATTGAACAATTTTCCGTAAAAAATGAAGAACTAAACGTCGATGATGTTCATCGCGAATTAAAACAGCAAATATTCGAACAATGCGTTGAAAGCATTCATAGTTATTTACAAGAAGAATGTCCGAAAAAGATTGAAGACTTTGCTAAAAACTATGAATATGAATTAGATGAAACATATAAAGCTATCATCATAGAAGACATTAGAAAACAACTTGAAGGAAGGATTACTTATTATCTACAAAGACTCCGTCTCCATGAACAAACAGATATAAAAGAAAAAATACAATGGATTGAAGAAAAGGTAAAAAAAGATATTGATCAATCGATCGATCATTTTTTTAAACATTTCCCCAATAAAAAGAAAGGCGACGAATTGTCATGAATTTTACCGTCATCAATAACGGCTTGCATGTGGGCATGGTGAGAATCATAGGGGTTTCAAGTTCATCAGTTTTTTTAATAGGGGATGCGGATAAAATCTCTCTTTCTTCCATTTTTGATACGCCACCTGAATCATTAATCATCGGTCCATTTGTTCCTTTGTCATTAGACTAATGTATTTGTTAAAAAGATTTGCGAACATAAGAGTGGCGTATATACACTCAGTAGACATCTGTTCCGTATTCCAAATCGGTGACGCGAAAAAAATTACCCCTAAAACGAATGTTCTGGCAGTTCAGCGGGACTATGAAAAATTTAATACAAAGGAAGGGTCGTTTCGCTCCTATCAGCTTTTCCGCGAATCTATTCCTCAGCCTTCCTTTGACGAACAATTTTCCAGCGCATATTCAAACAATTCTCCGAACATATATGTCGATCACGTAAAAATTTTGGGCATTTCATCTTCAAGCATCGTGAACTTTGGATCAGCCGAAGAAATATGCGCGGAAGCACGAATAAAACATATTCGACAATTGTCTAAAAACGTTGATGGCGACGAAAAACAACGGTAATTTCAACAGGACAAAACATATTGATCCCTGAACAATAGATTTTCTCTACGCATGTGATTTATGAGACAACAAGGAAAAGGATGTTCCTCATGCCAGCGATTGTCGGACCGATAAAAATTAATTCCGTTTCAGGAGGAGTTGTGAATTTCGGAGATTCCTTTTATTTATCTCCAAAATCAGCATCAAAATCCATCAGCGGCTCTGGTAGCAGCTGCACAGGCGATTTTCATATTAATAACAACGGTCTCAGCATAACAAACGGAATCGATCCGGACGTAAATGATCAAAACCAGACGGCAAATGCATAGCCACCTGGTTCGTTAAAAAGACTTAGTGAAAAATAACGATTGGATTTATATTATGATCCAGAAACACTATTTGCGAGCAGGACATTCAATTTGTTGTCCTGCTCAATAAAAAAAGCGCATTGTCTTGCATTTCAGATCAAAAGACTCTTTTTAGGAATGGATGTCCTCATGATGCACAAATAGAGTGAAACTATGAATCGGTTCAAAGAAGCTGAAAACCTGCATTAGTTTTTTCATGGACTGTTATACAGTTAGAAAGCATTCGCACTCACAACATTAACATACAATACAGTTAATTTCGTAAAGTGATTTTCATCCCGTTGTAAAAGAGGAATTTTATATTTTATAAGACTCGCCTTTTCATAGTCTTTTTTTTTGACGGAAAACTTTTACTCAACCTATTTCAAAACGGGGTAAATTGCAGATGGTACCGTTCTCCTGTTTTTAAGCTTATTTGGAAATGCTGAAACGATTTGTGCATGATGCAGCAGGCGTCACCATCGAACCTGCTTTTTTCGCTTATTTGGAGAATGCTGAAGCAGCATACATCTTGTCAAAACAATGAAAAACGGTTAAAAAAGTACGGATGAGCACAGCAATCAAAACATGCTAAGATTAGCAGGGGCTGTCTTAGAAAGTCAAAATCCATTGAAAACGAAACATCATAAACATTGATATATCAACATTTCTAAAACATTAACGGGGCGTCTATAAGCCGGAAAATCGACTTATTAGACAGCCCCGTCATGTTGAGCGGTTAAGATCCTTTAGAGAATGTAATACTTGCTGTTAACTGGTAACGGCATACTAGGTCAGAAATATCCTTGCTTCATGTAATTAAATCGTTTCGATTCGCACGGTCGTTCCATTTCCGGAAGGTTCAGCTGGCTCAATGATCAGCCGCTTAGGCAATCGTTCCCTTAGCTCCTGCACGTGACTGATTACGCCAACGGATAAATTTTGCGATTGCAGTTTTTCCAAAGCCGATACAACCGTATCGAGAAGCTCTGCATCAAGCGTTCCAAACCCTTCATCAAGGAAAAAAAACTGAAGCGGATATTTTCCGCGAAGCTGAATTTGGGTGGACAACGACAAAGCTAAGGCTAAAGAAGTTAAAAATGTTTCTCCGCCAGATAATGTCGAAACAGGTCGTTTTACTCCGCCATTTGCATCGTCACGCATGATAAAACCGCCTTCTGAATCGACTTCAATCGCATATCTTTGTCTTGTCAATTCCCCAAGCCGCTGTGAAGCATCAAAGCTTATTTGTTGAAGCTGTTCCTCAGCCATGTATTCGACAAAACTATTCCCTTTCAGGACGGCTTGAAGTTTTTCTAACCGATTAAGAAGAAGCTGCAACTCTTCTTTCTCTTTTTCTATTTCCACATATCGTTCATGTTTTTCCTTTAACAGCTGCAAATGCTTTGCCGCCGCGCCTCTTTGTTCCATTGCTTCGTTTACTTGCTTTCTAGCTTCTTCTAAGCATTTTTTCGTTTCTTCCCATGTTTCCTGCTTAAGAACAGTTCCGCCTAATTTTTCTTCCAGACGTTCAATTGCAGATGCTACATGCTCCATTTCTTTTTTATATTGATCTAGACTCGTTTGCATAGCCAGTTTTTCTTCTTCCTGCAAAACGGAATTTCTCACTTCATGCACATTTGCAAAAGGAGTCTGCTGTTTTCGGTCGTTCCAATTTTTTTCCGCTTTTTCAAGCTTGCTTATACAGCTTGTCAATTGCTGTTTGGCGGTATGGAGCTGACTTTCAGCTTTTTGATATTCATTTGCCGTTTTTTGGAAAATATCATAAGCTGCTTGTTCATCCCTTTTTAGCTGTTCAAGGGCAAGATCGATCCTCTTAAGCTCTGTTAAAAGGTTTTCCTTTGCAGCTCTTTGCGCTGTGAGCCTTTTCTGTTTATCGGCTATCAGTTCTGCCTGCCTGTCCATTTCTCCTTTTTTGGCAGCTAATTGAGTGGAAAGATTGAGTATTTCTTCCCTTAACCGCTCGATTTCCTGTTCTTTTTCTTGAATAAAGCTGACGCTTTTTTCAATTCGTTCGTGCAGCTGTTCAACGAGCGAGTCTTTTTTACTAATTTCCTTTACATACATCTCGATTTGATCCATATCGAGATCAGCAAACTCTAAATCCCACTTTCTTTTTTCTTCTTCCAGCTGCTCTATTACATTTTGCAATTGTAGCATGATTTCGGATAAGTCTTTTTCCCCAGCATCCAGCAACGGTTCTATTTGTGCTGTAATATGGTTGACTTCACGAATGTCTGCTATTGTTTTTCTTATTGCGTCTTTTATTTCTAAGTAATCTTGGTTCAAAGCTTTCCATTCGATTTTAAATTTGTCATATGCCAAAAGATCATGAGGCTTATCGTCCATCGTAATGATCGGCTCTTCGTTAGCCGACGCTATTTCTTTCACTCCGGCAAGGAATGACTGTTCCGCTTGTAAATCTTCAGACAGCTCCTGCAGCTTTTGCTTCAGCGAGGAATACAGCTGTTCGGTTTGATCACATTCTTTGAAAATTCGTTCTAGCTGCTGCGTTGTTTCTTCTAATTTTTTTAAACGTTCAATCGAAAAATGTCTGTTCGGGGCCGGATGATGTGTGGAGCCGCAGACAGGGCAAGGCTCCCCCTCCGTCAACTGCTCGGAAATCAAAGCTGCCGCCTGATTTGTTCTTTCTTCTTCAAGCTGACTTTTTGCAGCTTGTAAATCATCCTTTACTTTTTCTTTAAAAAATTCATGCTCCCGCATTTGGCTGCATAAACGATCATAAACTTTTTGTAATTGATTGAAATTACCTGCCAGGCGTTCGTTTAATTCACTCTTTTTGCGGGCGGACTCGTCAGCCTTTTCCCGCCATTCGTTAAGCTGGTCTTCTTTCTTTTGCTTTTTGCTTTTTAATTCATATTCGTCTTTCATAAGCTGCATGATTTTCAGCTTCTGTTGATATGCTTTTTGGATTTTTTCCCGGAATTCTCTTGAAACTGTTTCTTCTTTCGCCTGCTGTTTTAAAGCCTGCTGCTTCTCTAACGCCCTATTTAATAATTCGCTCGTCTTTCTCTCTGTATGCTGTTTTTCATGCAGCCTCGTTTTCAATGCTTCATAGTCTTCTTTCAGCTTTGCAAACGATGCTTCATCCTCTTTGATTTCTGCATCCAATGAGATAAGCTGTTTCAATAGTTCACGTTTTGTTAAAAGCTCCGGCTCTTCAACAGCTTTTTTGGCACGAATCGCTTCAAAAGCTTCCTTTTTTTCTTTATAAAGGCTTGCTAGCTTTTTCTCTTCCTGCTGCCAAAGCTCTGTTTCTTTTTCAAAACGGTCCTTTTCCGCTAAATGCTCGAGCACTGCTTCCGCATATGGTTTCAGCATCTCCGCTTGCTCAGCTTTTTTCAGCTTTTCTTCGATTTCTTGAAACCGCTCCTTTTCTTGCTCAAGCTCCTGTCGTTTTTTCTCATAAGTCGTTTTTTCCGTCTGCAAATTCCAGATTGTCTGAATCCGCTCAAATTCCTTTGCTGCCTCATCCAGCTGCTTTTCCCGTTCTTTCAGCACTGTATCACAGCGTATAAACGTTTTTTTTGCCTCTAAAACAGCTTCTTTCGAGGCATCGCCAAGACCTGCTTGTTCCGCTGACAATTCAGCGAATTGCTGTCTTGATTCCAAAAGACGTTTTTTCAGCTTTTTATTTAATTGGTCGCCGAATCGTTCCAAATTGAACAATCGTTCAAACATTTTCCTTCTTTCCGAGCCTTTTAAAGAAAGAAATTCAGCAAACTTCCCTTGCGGAAGGACAACAGCGCGGGTAAAATCCTCTATCGTCAGCCCTAAAAGCTCGTAAATCTTGTCATTTACATCATTTGTTTTATCTGCCAAAACGACCGTTTCTTCTCCTATTTCGAGAAGCCGGCACAGCCTTGTGTTGATCCTGACATTATCCACCCGCTTAAACGCTCGTTCAACAGTGTATCTTTTTTTTGATCGGCCATCTTCAAGCTCAAATGTAAAACTGACATATAATTGATCTTCCGCATGGTTCATTATCCCTTGCGTATTATTGGCCGCTCGCTCTACTTTTCCATAAAGCGCTAACGTAATGGCATCCAATATCGTTGATTTTCCACTGCCAGTCGGACCAAATATTCCGAAGACACCGCCGTCGCATAGTGTTTCAAAATCGACCGTCTGCATCTTTCGATAGCTATTCAGTCCAGCTAAAGAAAGTTTTATCGGCTTCATGACTGTGCTCCTTCCTCTTTTAAGTCTTCAGAGAGCAATGTCATAAACAGTTCAATAAGCTCTGCCTCCGGCTCGGCGCCGCCAGTTTGTTTTTTGTAAAAACGTTTAAACATTTCATCAATCGGGAGATTTTCTCTTCTTTCTTGTTGGACCTTTTCGGCTTCTTTTTCAAAAATCGGCCGGATGTGAATAAAACCGTCGTGCCATTTTCTCAACCGATGAATTTCTTCTAATGAAAGGCTGTCGGTCAAAAAAATTTCAAGATCAATCCATGCGTTTTTGTCTCTTCCTTCTTCAAGCCACTGGTGAACTTGAAGAAGACCGCCAGTTGCTTTCCATTTCACAAGCGGTTTTCCGCTCGACAAATAAATTTCGGAAACAACCGCGTTCTCGCCGGGTTTTGCATCGATCACTGTGACAGACTTCGTATAACCTGCCTCAGAAAAGCTATAGGCAAGCGGCGATCCGGAATATCTTGCCGGCACATTGGACTTTTTAACATTTTGCGGCCGGTGAAGATGCCCCAATGCGACATATTGCGCTTTTTCCGGGAGGCTTGTGGCTCGAACTGTATACGCTCCGCCGACTTCAATCGGTCTCTCCGAATCTGTCGTGCTGCCTCCGGCTACATAAAGATGGCTCATGGCAATATTCACCGTATGAGGTTCAAACTCTCTGCTCATCATTGCAAACAAGCCGCGAATTTTTTCATCGTAATGCTCTCTCAATAAGAGTTCATCATATTCGTTTGAAAGCAGTTCATTCAGCCTTGCTTCCGACGGATAAGCAAGCGCCGCCAGCTTCATTGTTTCATTTGTCCGCGGAACTTCAACCGTTAAAACATCGCCTCTCGGGTAGCCGATCAGCTCGATCGCCTGCTCCTTTGCCAGCGGAGCTGCTGCTTGCAATCGTTCCGGACTGTCATGATTTCCGGAAATGATGATCACACGTCTTTTACCTCTTTCAGAAAGTCTTGAAATACTTTCATAAAACAGCTTTTCTGCTCCTGCCGGAGGATTCACCGTATCAAAAACGTCTCCTGCCATCAAAATGACATCAATTTTCTCCTTTACAACAATTTCATACAGTTCATCAAGAAACTGTGCCTGCTCTTTTAGCCTGCTCCGACCTTCAAGCGTTTTTCCGAGATGCCAATCCGCCGTATGCAAGATTCTCAATTGCCTCACCTCTAAAATAGTCTGCAAATCTATAATTTTATGATGAGCCCTGCATCAAAAAAGAATAAATACCGATCATCGACTCGTCTTTTTAAGATTGACTCTACCGCCTTTGCATACAAGTCAATTTGAATTTCATATCGAGAAGCAAGCACCTGTTTTGCCTTTTCAATGGATGGAAAACGATCCTTTACCGCATCCGTTTTGTAATCTAACAGAACGAGCCCATCGTCATCTTCAAAAAGGCAGTCGATCACACCTTGAACGATGACCGTTTCAGTATTGAGAGAACTTCCTTTTTCGTAAATTTCGTTCGCCGGAACTGCCAAATTGAAAGGGATCTCGCGAAAAATTTTTTTTGCGCCTTTTAGGCGTCTACCCAGCGGTGATTCAAAAAATTGCACAATTCCTACTACATTGACCGCTTCCACCTGCTCCTCCGTTAATATTTCTTTTTTCACGAGAGAATGCACGGTTTGTCGAATCGTTTGTTCCGTCAAGTCTTCACCCAATGGCAAATGCTGCATCACTGTGTGCATGGCCGTTCCTTTTTCTGCTGCTGTAAGAGATTTTGCCTGCATAAATTTCGGACGCTTGTACGAGGAATTCCCTTGTATTTTCTTCTTTATGGAAATGTCGCTGTATTCATCTGAAAATTGAAGTCTTCTTTTGATTTCCGTCACCGATTGCTTCGACCGGAGAGAGGCTGCATCTGAAAAAGGATAGATCCAGGACAACTGATTTTGCACTTGGTTGGCAAAGCTACTTGTTGACTGAACAGGAACAAAATTTCTCAAAGCGTCCATTTTTTCATCCATCATAACCGCTGCCTGCTCATTTTGCTCTTTTAATTTTTCTTCAGGAATCACATCAATTTGCAATTTCACCGGATAAGAGAAGATTTCATCCGCTGCTTCTCTTTCTTCTTCTCGTAAAATTGCCGCATCTTTATGACGGATGACAGCAGGACCGATCCAATCTAAATAACATACTGCCTTTAAACGATCGTAATCTGGAAGCAGCCATTCGCGGTGAGTGAATGATTGCTCCCATTCTTTAAACTTTTTTTCTCCGTCTTTCACTGTGCCGATTAAAAACAGCTTTTCCTTTGCTCTAGTCAAAGCCACATACAATACCCTAAGCTCTTCCGAAAGCATTTCCATTCTCAATTTCTTTTTTACAGCTATATAAGGAAGAGTAGGATACACAATCCGCTTTTTTTCATCGATAAACAGCGAGGCAAATCCTAATTCTTTATCGAGCAAATATTTTTTGGTCAAATCTTTCATATTAAATCGTTTAGATAAACCTGCACAGAAAACAATCGGAAATTCAAGCCCCTTGCTTGAATGAATCGTCATAATTCGGACAACATCTTCCTGTTCTCCTAAAGCTCTTGCTGCTCCTAAATCATCGCCCCGTTCCTGCATTCTTTCAATAAACCTCAGGAATCGGAACAATCCCCGAAAGGACGTTTCCTCATATTGCCTTGCTCTGTCATATAATGCCCTTAAATTGGCCTGCCGCTGCTTTCCGCCGGGCATTCCGCCTGCAAAGTCAAAAAAGCGGGTATCACGGTACAATTGCCAAATTAAATTCGAAACGGAGCTTTTTCTCGCCAAGTTCCGCCATTGATTGAGCCGGCTGACAAATTCGCTTACTTTCTGATAAAGCTCGCTATGATGGGCTTTTTCTTGCTGCAAAAATGATTCAAGTGCATCGAAATACGGACCGTTTTTCTTATAAAGACGGATGATGGCAAGTTCATTTCCGCTTAAGCCGACAATCGGCGAACGCAGCACAGAAGCGAGCGGAATATCTTGATAAGGATTGTCGATAATTTTTAAAAGCGAAAGCATAATGGCCACTTCTGTTGCTTCAAAATATCCTGTTGATAAATTCGCATACACCGGAATACCTTGCTGCTTAAACTCTTCCATGATTTGCGGCGCCCAAGGCATCGAACGAAGCAGGATCACAATATCTCTGTATGTGACAGGTCTCGTACGATCAAGCTTTCGGTCGTAAACAGGAAAGCCTTCCTGAATAAGCTCTTTTATTTTTTTCGCCATAAGGCGGGCTTCAAGCTGCACCGTTTCCAATTCTTCTTCATCAAATTCAATCATTATTTCTTCTTTTTCTGCTAATTCCTCCTTCCGGCGGTCTATTAGGAGGAGCTCTGTATTCATTCTACTGTTCTCTGGATAACGTGCGCCAAGCTTCAATTCTGCTGCCTCATCATAAACGACTTCGCCTACAGTCTCTCCCATCAATTGTTTGAAAAGAAAATTTGTGGCGTCCAAAACTTCTTTTCGGCTGCGGAAATTTTTAGCTAAATCGATGCGCAAGCCGGAATTCGTTCCGCTGGAGGTAAACCGTTTATATTTCGCCAAAAACAATAACGGTTCAGCCAGCCGAAAACGATAAATGGATTGTTTTACATCGCCGACCATAAATAAATTTCCTTCCGCTTCATGATCCTTTGACACCAGCTTTAAAATCGCTTCCTGCACCAAGTTGGTATCTTGGTATTCATCCACTAATACTTCTTGAAATTGTCGTTTGAAAAACAAAGCAGCATCACTCGGAACAACATTTCCCTTCTCATCTTTTTCTGTTAATATTTGCAAACAATAATGCTCAAGATCCGAAAAATCGACAATTCCTTTTTCTTTTTTCATTGCTTCCAGCCGGACAGCAAATTTTTTCACCAAGTCGGCTAAACAAATCATTGTGCGCTTCATTTTTTTCAAATCGAGCAGTTGGTTTTGAATATCCCTAGAGAAAAGCTCATTTTTTAATTTCTCTATTTCCTTTGTCGCTTTCTTTCTCATTTCCGTCACTTCATCAATGAGCTCTTTTCGATATTCTTCTCCCCTGCATGCCTTGGCGCGTGTCGGTTGAAAAGCTCTCATTTGCTCGGCAAGCTCCTGCCACGATGAAGCGTTTATAATGTTTTCCACCTGTTTCATGTCATCGAGTAAATTTTCAGCCCTTGGAGAGGGGCCGCCCGGCAATTTCGTAATGTCGAGAGCTCTCGCTAACAAATCCTTTATTCCGGAAAGCTGTATCGCTATATCCTTCCGTAAATATTGAAAAAACGGCAAGTCCTCGTATGATTCAGCTTGTTCTATGTCATACATTTGCACCATTTCATCAAGCCATTTTTCCGGGAATGGATTAGATCTAGCAAATTCATAAATGGATCTAATAATTTTTTTGATTTCATCATCTGAGCGATCGCCTGTATATTTGTCAACTAATTCGAAAAATAGTTCATTATGCTCCATTCCGTATTCTTCTTCTAACAATTCATCCATGCAATCTTCCATTAACAGTTCCATTTCTGTTTCGTCCGCTATTCGAAACCCGGGATCAATATCAATTTTGTAATAAAATTTGCGAACGACTTGCAGGCAAAAAGAATGCAATGTTGATATTTGCGCTTTGTTTAAAAGGGTTAATTGGCGGCGCAGATGGAGGGAAGAAGGCTGTTTTCGCAAAGCCTTTGCCAGCGCTTCGCCAATTCTGCTGCGCATTTCTGCAGCCGCAGCGTTTGTAAACGTTACGATTAACAGCCGGTCCACATCTACAGGATGCTGATTGTCGGTCAGCTTGCGAATAATCCGCTCAACTAGAACGGCCGTTTTCCCTGATCCGGCAGCGGCCGCCACTAATATATCTTGTCCGTCGGCAACAATCGCTTTCCATTGTTCATCGGTCCATTGGCCTTTTTCTAACTTTTTCAGCTCATTCTTCATCTGAATCCACCTTCTCTCTTACCTTTTGCAGCACTTCTTCCCCTTTTAAGCTTTTCAATATGCGAAAACGGTTCGTTTCAATCGATTCATCAAATTGACAGACCGATTTAAAGGAACAAAAGGTGCAAGGCGTTTTCTCTTTCATTTTATATGGCGCAATGGAAATATTTCCGTCTGTTATTTCCGTACCGATCCGCTTAAATTCGCGCCGGATATACGAGCGTAATGCATGAAATTCATCCTCGCTGGCGATTTGAGAATTTGCATAAAATTCCCCGGTTTTCTTTATGCCGGCTTGAACGATTTTGGAATAGCCGCTTTCCAATTTTTGATCCATTAACCGCACCGTTTCTTCGTCTCCAAGCAGCAAGCCTTTCATTTTAAATTTCTTCAAAATTTCTTCTTCTATTTCATCATCCGTTAATAAATCTGGGGACTGTATGAACGGATCATGAATATGGAAATACAGCACCCCTGCTGGAGTCGCTTCTACGCCAAGCCAAGATTGAGAATTGGAAATAACAACATCCAAGTAAGTGAGCATCTGCAGCGCAATGCCGTAATACACTTCTGCCAAATTTAATGTTTTGTCGCTCGATTTAAAATCGACGATGCGAAGCAAAAGACCTTTCGAACTTTCCGCTTTATCCACTCGGTCTATCCTTCCGACGACCTCCAACGTACATCCGTTTTCAAGCTTAAATCGGAACGGGGGGAGCTTGCTTTTTTCATCAAATGATATTTCTAAACCAATTGGGACAAAACCGCTTGCTTTTGCATGTTCGCTTAAAACCTTTGATGCGCGGGCAACAATATTTTGAAGCTTGCGTTTAATATAATAGTGGCGGTTTGTGCTCATTAAAATTTCTTTTTGCAGCTTCGGCGCCAGCTGTTCGACTGCATCATGAGCAAGTCTTTCGCAATTCTCCTTTGTTAATTCGCGCCATTCTACTTTCATGCTTTGAAGCCGGTCTGCCATCAGCTTTAATGCCGCATGGAACAATTGGCCGATATCCGGCGCTTCCAATCTGTAATACTCCCGTTCTTTTAACTTTAAGCCGTGAGAAGCAAAGTGGGCAAAAGGACATGCCCGAAACCGCTCCATCCTTGAAACGCTTCCTTGTATTTTCCGTCCATATAATTTTCTGCTTACCTCTTCGGATAAAGGTCTTTCTGTATTTGAATAAAACAGGCTGGCAATCGCCTTTTTCGCTTTGCTGCTCCATTCTTGATCATATACAAAGTAATTGTAAACATCCCACCACAGCTCATGGAGAGGATACTGCTTTTTCCAATTTTGCAATTTTGAAGTTAAAACAGACAAAGAAACATTCGGACTGACAATAAAAGAAAGCTGTTCTTCCGCCTCCTCACTTTCCGGTTCATTAAGAGAGATCATTTCCTTAGCATCTGGAAACATTTCTTTTAACCGTTTGACAATAATAGACGGCATGAGCGCTTTTCCTTCTTCATCCGCCAAAGAATACGATAAATACAGCTTTTGCTTAGCAGACGCGAGCGCTAAATAAATCAAAAAATTTTCATCCAGCAATTTTCTTCGAGCTGTCGGCGCAAGCTTCACTCCATTATGATATAGAAGCTCTCTTTCATCATCTGTTAAAACTCCGTCTTCCACCGGTTTTGCTGGAAGCACTCCGTCATTTGCTCCTGCAATAAATGCCATCTTAATGCCATATAAACGTGACCGGTCAAGTGTTGCGACAATCACTTGGTCAATGGCCGGCGGAACGAGAGAAAATTTCATCGATTCCATTCCGGTTTCGACCATTTCCCTAAACAAATGAATGGAAATTTCCTGATCGCCCATAATTTCTACAAATTCATCCAATAGCTCTATCACAGCATTCCAAACTTGATCATGCTCCCTTGCTTCAATCAAGTTCCCTCCATTTTCCGCATCTAGACGAAGAAGCTCCAGCTTATCAGGCACTTTTGTTTGTTCTAAATACATATATAGCGCTTCGGCCATATCCCTGCCGGTTTTGGCGCGTTTCATCTTATTTTCCAATGCCTGCAGAGGCTCCACAATCAGCTTCCGTAATTGATTGATCCGTTTTTCTATTTCCTCTTCTTCATCTGTCTTTTTGTCGTTGTCATAGAATGAATGGTACTTCCTGTACGTCCAGCCGGCTTGATCCGTCCATTTTTTCCCTTGAATACCGTAGGCAAGCACATAATTTTCCAATTGATCCATTTCTTTTCTCATTTCGGCTTTATCGGCATCTAGCGGGTAAAGAAATTCTGTTTTAATCGTTCTGAAAACAGCTTCATACCGCCAGTTTCCGGTTATGACTTCCAAGCTCGAGCGGATAAATTCGATCAGCGGATGATATGTCATTGAGCTTTTTTCATCTATAAAAAAAGGAATCTCGTAATCTTGAAACAATTGCTCCAGCAAATCTCTGTAATCGGACATGTTTCTAATAAGCAGTGCAATCTCCCGAAATCGCACTCCCTCATCCCGAACGAGGCGGATAATTTCTCTAGCAATCCCTTCAATTTCGGCGCGTCTATTCACCGCTTGCATAAATACAATCGCGCTGTCTCCGTGAAAAGGTTCGGGAGTATGGGAAGAGTACATTTTTTCTAGATGAACAAGTGACGGCTCTTCAATAAAACGTTTCCGGTCAGTCATATATGCTACTTCATCAATGGAAATATTATTTCGTTCAGCCATTTTTTTCAGCAAAGAAAAGGTTTCAGCCGTCATGTAAAATAAATGAAGCTCGTCGGCAACGGCCTCTTCAGGCGGTTTATCCAATGTGAGAGCAATTGTTATAGAAGAAGCTGTTTTCAGCATCGATTCGATTACTTGCAATTCTTGAGGCGTAAAATTGTGAAAGCCGTCGATATAAATTTCCGCTCCGTCCATGTAGCTTGATTCATAAATCTTCTCTGAAAGAAGCTGCAAATAATCCTCTGAATCTATGTATTTATCAGCAAATAATTTTTCCACGGAACGATAGATGCCCGCCAAATCTTTCAATTTATCGGAAAGAATCCGCTCTCTATGATCATGGCTTTCCGCTAATTTTTTTACTTGATCATCCAGCATATCTGGACTGATGATATATCTTTTCATTTCTGTAATCATCTGTTCGATATGCTCAATAAAGCCTTTTTTTTCACTGGCTTTGGAAAACACTTTAAATTCGTGCTTTTTTTCTTCGATGATTTTTCGAAGAAACATGTTCATGCCTGTTTGGGAAATAAAGGTACGGCTGATGCCTCCTTCCTCCTGCAGCACCCTCCACGCCAAACGGTTGAAGCTCAATACTTGTGCTCTAATGATTCCTCCTAATTCCGGAGTTTTCATCAGTTCATATTCCATTTGAAAAGTCATTTGATCTGGAACAAGAAACAAAATAGGTTTTCCATTATACGGATCTTCTTTTAATTTTTCCCTAATTTTGTTTAAGATTGCCGTCGTTTTTCCTGTGCCGGATGAACCGACCAAAAACTTAATACCCATGAAATCTCCCCCCTTCAGAAGGCATCCAAACGGAAAATGGGACAATTTTCTTGTCCCATTCTGATTTCGTGTTTATGAATACATTTATTTTACTGTAAATGGTTTTGAAAATCCATTGATTCGGACAATCCGAATTTCCAACTAATAGGAATCATCGTTTACGGTTTTACCTCTCCGATCACATTTTTTTCATGAACAAAGCCAAAATGCCGGCTGTCCCTGCTGTTTAACCGATTGTCGCCAATGACAAAAATACATTTTTCCGGCACCGCTTCTTTTCCAGTTATTTCTTTTAATGTAAAATTCCCTGTGATTGGATTTCCATATACTTTTTCTTTATTTTTCTTTAAAAATGGTTCCGGTACATATTTCCCATTCACATATAATTTGTCGTTTCGATATTCAATTTTTTCTCCTGGAAGGCCGATGACCCTTTTAACCAAAACTTGCTTTTCGCCGGGCATCTGAAACACGACAATGTCAAACCGTTCAATTTTATTAAACCGATTCGTCAATTTATTTATATAAAAATGATGGCCTTCTTTTAAGGTGGGCTGCATCGATACGCCATCAACAGTGTACGCGGCAAACGCAATATTTTTAATTAAAACGGTTGATAAAAGAGCTGAAGTGACGATTCCCGCAATAACTCGTTTTTTCCTCACGGCTCTTCACCTACTTTTTATCTTTTCGTTTAATTAACGAAACATTTAAACGCTGCTCAATCCTTTTTCCGATAAACCACATGAGCGCCATCACAACAAACACAATGATCAACCGGACGGGCTCTTCAATCAGCTCCCGTAAATCATACCCTGATAAGCTAAGCATAAAAATCATCACGAGCTTCCCTGATAAAACAGCGAGCGCAAACTGCCACACATTGATTTTGGAAAGACCGGCTACTACATTTACAAGCGCAGAAGGCGTAAAAGGGAAACAGAGCATTAAAAATAAAGGAGCAAAGCCGTGCCGTTCGACCCAGTTCATCATTCGTCTTACTTTTTCATGTCTGCTTAAAAAATTTAAAAAACGCTTCCGGCCAAACTTTCGCACTAAAAAAAACACGAGCAATGCGCCTGCCGATGAACCGATCCACGAGTACAAAAAGCCGAACCAAAGTCCAAATGAATTAGCGTTCGCAATTACAAACAGAATAAGAGGCAAGAACGGAAAAAAAGCCTCAAGCATCGGAAGCAGAATCCCTGGAAGAGGTCCGAGCGCTCGGTATTCTTTAAAGAATCGTTCAACATCTTCTAATGTAATGGAATCGAAAAATGCAATGACATCCATATCTTAACTCCTTACTTCAACATCTCCTTTTATTTTACACCTTTTGAGCATAAGTTGAAAAATTTTGCCGAAAAAAATTAATTGAAATGATTTATTTTCCTGTTTTATAATAAAAATAGAACATATGTTCCATTTGAAGCGAGGTATTCCCTATGTCGAAAATACCAACCGACATTCGCCATTTGATTGAACAGTCGATCTACTTACCGATGACTGCTACGGTGCTGAACAAAGACATGAATGTCGTAAAAAAAAGTCCATTCAAGCTGAAAGATCCTTATTTGCATCTAATTGAAGAGGCGTTAAAGCTTGTACAAAAAGATTTGGCAGAGGTTCGCAAAGAATTGCGCAGACAAAAGGTGAAAGTTTTAAAAGCCAAACAGGATGAAGCATTCACAACGTACACTTTCTACTATAACGGCTACGAAGAACACCACAGCTACTTCAATCCAAGAATCCGAAATAAAGTAAATGAACTGATTGAACATTATTTGTTTAAAACTGAAAAAAAATCTGGCATTCCAACCTCTTAGACTTTTTATCTTAAAAGAAAGACAACGGCCAAACCGTTCGCTACAGAAGATGAGGGAACAGGACTATTTGTTTCGCCCGTTGAATGCCTGTCCCCTTATAACAGAAAAAATGAAATCTCCCCCATTTTCTAACACGGAAAAAAGCACGCAAATTGACAGCTTGCGTGCCGGAAGATAAAGCTTATCCATCTTCTTTTCTGAATTCGCGAACGAGCTGTTCATAAATATATGCATGCTGCTCCTTCGGAAAAAGGATTGTGTTCATGCGGCGCTGCTCCTGCTCAATTCTTGAAGAGATAATCGTTCGAAGATGTGCCGTTTTATAAAATTGATGGGAAAAAGAAGATGGAGATATGTCAGCAACTATTTTCTGACCGTTACGGAATATGACTTCCGTACAATTCGAATCTGTTTTCATAAAGCGGGAAATGTGGGAATGGGAAAACCAGGCGCACTGATGCCTTGCGGGTGAATGAGTAGGAAAAAAATAAAGGGAATTGGCAGGATCAATGACAATCGGAAGCTTTTTTGTTATGCCAAGCAGCCCTTTTGATCCTTCAACTCTTCCTTTAAAGCTTGAACCATAATAACGGCAGCTTTGATCAATAACATAAACAGGTCGAATAGGTACTATGCGCTCTCCGCTAGTTTCCAAAATTTTAGCGTACAAGTGATGTTCTTTTCTAAAAGGCAAAATTGCCATTGTTTCCCCATTTACAATACATTTTTCTGCCTCAAACTGCTTCGTACTCACTAGAATTCTTACCTCCTAATTTTTTCTATATAATAGTTCTTTTTTACTGATTCAAATCTATCATAAAAATTCCAAAATTTCTATATTTTTTTAAAATTTTTAAATACAAAGCATTAGATCAAGGTAAGATGTTATTGTTAATATAATTTTTCTAAAAATTACAAATTATAAGTTGATTTTTCCTTCCGAAATCCATATAATATAAAAAAGGCATCAGAGGTGATGGGTTATGGAAAACCGGAAATCTTATTCCGAACTGATGAAGACCCGTTCTGTGAAGGAAAATCCAGAAAACTTCATGATGGATGTATACATCCAAATGATTCTGGACGAAGCATGGTTCAATCATCGAAAAAAAATGCTGGAAGACAAAATTAATGATGCTCTGGACCGAAAAGATAGAGAAAAATTTATGGAGCTATCCAAAGAATATGCGAAATGGGTGCGTTAAATGATAAAAAAAAGCCAATCCCAGAGGATTGGCTCAATCTATGTGAAGGTAATGATTATGGCCAGTCAATTAAGTTGTGGTAAATTGTTCAGCTTCCGTAGACCCTTTTAAAGCGGTTGTAGAAGAAGTACCTCCAGTAATCACTTGGGCAACCTCATCAAAATAACCAGTTCCAACCTCCCTCTGATGCCGTGTTGCTGTATAACCATACTGTTCGCTTCTAAATTCGGCTTGCTGAAGTTCAGAGTAGGCAGCCATTCCATGATCTTTATACTTGCGTGCAAGTTCAAACATGCTGTAATTCAATGCATGGAATCCAGCTAAAGTAACGAATTGGAACTTGTAGCCGTAAGAAGCAATTTCCTTTTGGAAACGTGCGATAGTATCGTCATCAAGCTTTTTCTTCCAGTTAAAGGAAGGCGAGCAGTTATATGCCAATAACTTGCCTGGGAATTCTTTATGAATAGCCTCAGCAAACTTCCGTGCTTCTTCCAAATTAGGTTCAGATGTTTCACACCAAATCATGTCTGCGTATGGCGCATATGCCAAACCTCTAGCAATCGCTTGATCAAGACCAGCGCGAGTGCGGAAAAATCCTTCCTGTGTCCGTTCCCCAGTAATAAACTCTTTATCCCTGTCATCGATGTCGCTTGTGATCAAATCAGCCGCATTGGCATCAGTGCGAGCAATGATAACAGTCGGAACATTCATCACATCAGCAGCCAGTCTTGCAGCAATCAAATTGCGAATAGCTGTTTGTGTCGGGAGCAAAACTTTTCCGCCTAAATGGCCGCATTTTTTCTCAGAAGACAATTGATCCTCGAAGTGAACAGCAGCTGCTCCTGCTTCAATCATCGCCTTCATCAATTCAAAAACGTTCAACTGACCGCCAAATCCAGCTTCAGCATCCGCAACAATTGGAACGAACCAATCAATTGAATGATCCCCTTCCATATGATGGATCTGATCTGCCCGCTGCAAAGCTTGATTAATCCGCTTTACGACATGCGGCACACTGTTAGCAGGATACAAGCTTTGATCCGGATACATTTGCCCCGCAAGATTAGCATCTGCTGCCACTTGCCAGCCGCTTAAGTAAATTGCTTTTAATCCGGCTTTTACTTGTTGGACAGCTTGATTTCCTGTCAAAGCTCCGAGGGCATTTACGTATTCCTCAGTTTTCATTAAATTCCAAAATTTTTCTGCTCCTCTTCTGGCAAGAGTATATTCGATTTCAATGGAACCTCTAAGCTTCAACACATCTTCAGCCGAATAAGGGCGTGTAATCCCTTTCCAGCGTTCATCTTTCTCCCAGCTTTCTTGCAATTGTCTCGCTTTTTCTTGTAATGTCATCTTTTCTCTCCCCTTTTTTGAAATATTTTTTAATTTAATCTTTCATAGCCTGGAAGCGTCAGAAAATCTACGAATTCATCATTTCTCACAAGCTCATCAAACAATTTCGCCGCTTCATCAAAACGCCCTTTTTGATAGGCTTCTTCACCAAACTCTTGTTTTATTTTTTCCAGCTCTTCCTGCTTAATTTTTTCATAAAGCTCTATTGTAACCTTCCGTCCGTCCTCCAACACCCCCTTTGGATGACGAATCCATTGCCATACCTGTGCCCTTGAAATTTCTGCCGTTGCAGCATCCTCCATCAAATTGTGGATAGGTGCAGCTCCTCTTCCAGAAAGCCATGATGCAAGATAACGAATGCCGACATCAATGTTCGTTCTTAATCCTTGCTCTGTAATTGTTCCTTCCGGGACTTCAAGAAGCTGTTCTGCTGAAATCTCAACATCTAGCTGTTTATCAATCTGGTTAGGTTGTTTCATATATTGGTCAAAAATTTCTTTGGCAACCGGTACAAGCGCAGGATGTGCCACCCATGTGCCATCGTGTCCATCTTTCGCTTCCCGCTCTTTATCAGCGCGCACTTTTTGGAACGCCTCTTCATTTTTCACCGGATCATCTTTAACCGGAATTTGCGCTGCCATTCCTCCAATGGCATGAACGTTCCGGCGATGGCACGTTTTAATCGCGAGCAGAGAATACGCCCTCATAAACGGAACCGTCATCGTTACTTGCGCCCGATCAGGTAAAATGACGTTTTGATCGTTTCGGAATTTTTTCAGATAGCTAAAAATGTAATCCCATCTGCCGCAATTCAATCCAGCTGAATGCTCTTTCAGCTCGTATAATATTTCGTCCATTTCAAACGCGGCCAATATCGTTTCAATCAGAACGGTCGCTTTAATCGTCCCCCGCTTTACCCCCAATTCATCTTGCGCGAAACAGAAAACATCGTTCCACCATCTGGCTTCTAAGTGGCTTTCCAGCTTCGGCAAATAAAAGTAAGGTCCGCTTCCTCTTTTGATCAGTTCTTTTGCATTGTGGAAGAAATATAGGCCAAAATCAAACAGACTGCCTGAAATCCGTTTTCCATCCAATAGGACATGTTTTTCTTCTAGATGGAGTCCTCTCGGCCGCACGATCAGCGTTGCCGTTTCTTCATTCAGCTTATATACCTTTCCGTTTTCATTCACATATTCAATCGTTTTGTTGACCGCATCCCTTAAGTGAATTTGTCCTTCCACAATATTTTCCCAAGTCGGTGATGTTGCATCTTCAAAGTCCGCCATAAAAACTTTTGCGCCTGAATTTAAGGCATTGATAATCATTTTCCGGTCGACAGGTCCAGTAATTTCAACTCTGCGATCCTGCAAATCTTTTGGAACAGGCGGTATCGTCCAGTCCCCTTTTCGAATATGTTCCGTCTCCTTTAAAAACGACGGCTTCTCTCCTTCATTAATTCGCCTTTCCCGTTCTTTCCTCAGTTCAAGCAGCTCGATTCTTCTTGAACCAAATGTTTGTTCAAGCTTTTCGACGAACTGAAGGGCTTCGTTCGTTAAAATCTCCCTATAAGAAGGCAGAAGAGTTCCCTTCACTTCCAGCCTAGATGCTGCACTAGCCTTCACGTTTCCTCACCTACCTTGTTATAAAACAGTTTTTAAATTACATTTTTAATATATAACAGATTAATACAGATTGGAAGACTTTTTTGAAAATTCGTTGTTTTCGTTTTCTTATCACATTCAATAAGTTTTTATTAACTTCCCTTTTTCGCTCGTACATCCGATACATACCTCTATATCAATCAGCACTTTTTGAAGACTTAAATAATTTTATGTTATTTTTTATAACATGATTTCGCTTTTCAAATTAAAATAATTGTAAAATTTAATAGATTTTACAAAAAAATAGTTCATTTTCAGTGAAAATAACCAATGACAGAATAGCTACCACAAATTATTATGTTATAAAAACGAACATAAAGTGTCACAAACAGAGGAGGAGGGATAAAAAATGGAAGCTGAAAAAGGTGTAAAAAATGCAGCTTTTATTAATCAAAAACCACAATTGGAGAAAAAGAAATTAAGAATGCCTCATATTTATGTCATATTGTTTGTTTTAATAATTCTTGCTACAGCCGCTACTTATTTTGTACCTGCTGGCGTTTATGAACGTATTCCAGGACCTGAAGGAAGAACAACGATTGATCCAAACTCATTTGATTTTGTTGAAGCAGCACCTGTAAGTCCTGTTGAATTTATGATGGCAGTCCCAAAAGGATTAGTTGCAGCAAGTGATATCGTTTTTTTCACTTTGATCATCGGCGGTATATTTGCCGTTATTCGAAAAACAGGACTTATAGAAATAGGAGTAGAGAAACTAGCAAGAACATTTGCTTCCAATGGTATTGTGTTAATTCCAGTTTTAATGACTGTATTCGCAATTATATGCAGTTTAATTGGAACGCAAGAACTGAGTTTAGTTTATATACCTGTAATTCTCCCCCTATTTATTGCTTTAGGATTTGATTCAATGGTGGCGGCGGCGGTTGCTTTAGTTGCAACTACTGCTGGTTTTATGACAGGCTTTCTTAACCCTATTAATACTGGTTTAGGTCAAAAAATTGCAGGACTTCCAATATACTCAGGTATAGATTTTCGCATAGCGGCTTTCGTTGTCTTTGTTTTAGCAGGAATGATTTACATTATGCAATATGCTAAAAAAGTTAAAAAGAATCCTGAAGCAAGCTTAGTATATAAAGACGATCATGCTAAAAGGAATATGTACTTCAATCAATCTGTATCCAAAAGGAATGAAATGAATAAAAAACAAAAAGCTGCTTCTTTTGCATTGTTATCCTTTTTTGTCTTATTAGTGTACGGTGTTTTAACTCAAGGCTGGTTTATGTTAGAAATGGCTGGACTGTTCATTATAATGGGTGTGGTTGTAGGTCTGATCGCTGGATTAACATTAAACGATATTTGCGAAGCATTTAATGACGGTTTTCGTGAAGTTTTAGTTGGGGCAATCATTGTTGGTATTGCCAGAGCAGTATCAGTAGTTATGGAAGACGGGCAAATAATGGACACCATTGTCCATACACTAGGAACGATAGTAGGCGAAATACCAGGAACATTTAGTGTCATTGGGATGTTTATTGTCCAAATGCTATTTAGCTTTTTAATTCCGTCAGGCAGCGGACAAGCATTAGTTACTATGCCGATTTTAGCTCCGCTTTCTGATTTAATCGGAGTTACGAGACAAACAGCTGTTTTGGCCTACCAATTTGGAGACGGGCTAGGCAACATATTATTTCCAACTTCAGGATATTTTATGGCTGCACTAGCACTAGCTGGAGTTTCATGGCAAAAATGGGTTCGCTTTTATGTACCATTATTTTTAATTTGGTTTGGATTATCTGCTATTTTCCTGATCACCGCTCATTTCATTCAGTGGAACGGTTGAATCATGATTTAAAATGAGTCAAAAATTAATAAATCATCATATAAAAAACACGCGGCAAACAAAATGTTTTCCGCGTGTTTTTTGAAATTTTATCGCATTTTTACTTAAAAAACGGCTCCCCTGGCTTTCGACTATCTTCCAATACAAGAATCCCTTTTTCTTTTGGTGCATTGGGCAGGTTTAATTCTTTTGCCGAACAGATCATGCCGCTCGAGGAAATGCCTCTTAGTTCAGCTTCTTTTATCACCATTCCGCTTGGCATAACCGCTCCTACCTTTGCAACAACAACTTTTTGTCCAGCCGCAACATTCGGTGCCCCGCAAACAATTTGAAGCACTTCATCCCCCACATCGACTTTGCATACACTTAATTTGTCAGCGTTCGGATGCTTTTCTTTTTCCAATACATGGCCAACGACAAATTTCGGTGATAAATCCGCCTCCAGCTTATCTGAAAAACCATTTTGCGCAATTGTTTGATTGATCTTTTCCACCATTTCTGCCGTTACATCTAATTGGCCGTTTCCGTCAAGCGAAAAATAAGAAGTTGCCTGAAAAATGTTGAAGCCTGCTGTTTCATTAGTTTCAGCATCAAATATTTTTACAACATCTCCTTTTCTTTCAAACCGCTTCTGTTCATACGGTATATCTTTTAAAGAGATGATGAGTACATCGCCGATTCCTTCTTTATTGTAAAATACATTCATTGCTTGTCATCGTCTCCTTTCGTCAGTTTTCTGCGGTTTTTTGCCAAAATAAAGATCGGTTCGAGCTTTTTGTTTTCATAAATAAAGGATAAAGCCGTAATCGGCACCCTCCCATTTGTAAAAAAGCTCATCGTCAGCTGTGCCAGCACGTCATAACCCGTTTCATTTCGAATGTCGCCTATGATCAGCACGTCTTGATGAGGGACGCTGACAGTCATGTCCCCTTGAACTTTTGATTCATATTCTTTTAAAATTGACTCATTTAAAATCCTGCTGGCATCGTAGCCGTCATTTGAATTAAAAAAATAAAAAACATTGCCTGCGACCTTATCTTCTTTTACTTTTGTCGGCAATGAACGCAAATTAAAGGCAGCCATTTCCTTCAATTGCTGGCGCGTCCAATTCTCCTTCTTCATCATCTGTTCATCAATTAGGCGATACGAATTTCCGAGATCAAGGGCATAATAAATGCGGGTCTCAGCAGTATGATCCTCAAAAATAAGAGGAACGCCATTCGACTCAACCGGAAAGGAAGTTGAGCGAATGACAGGATAAATCTGTTTTTCCTTGCCGCTTAATGCACCTTCATTTTTCATAGCTGAGAGAGACTCGGTTATGTAATAAACGAATTCATCAATCGCTTTTTCTTTTTTTTCGTTCCATTTTGAAATAATACCTGGCAAGGAGAGTGTCAGCCCTTTTTTCAATTCTGGATCTTCGATTCTTAACGTATCCTTTTTTCGATTAAATGAAAAGTGAAATGAGTAATCATTTAACTTCTCTTTTAACAATTCGACCATTTGTTCAGAATTCATAAGGCTGATCATCTCCTTTTTATTTTCTTTATATTAAAGATTTAAGCCATCTAAAAATTGCTGAACTTCCTCTTTTGTTTTCCGATCTTTGCTGACGAAGCGTCCGATCTCTTTTCCCTCGTTAAATGCGATAAAGCTTGGGATGCCAAAAACATTTAATTCTGCGCATAAATCGATATATTCATCCCGATCGACATAATAAAATGCGAACTGCGGATTCTCCTTTTCCAATTCAGGAAGATGCGGCTTAATAAACCCGCAATCTGGACACCAATCAGCCGAAAATACAAATAAAGCATTTTTTCCTTTCGTAAGCTCCCAAAAATGATCAACAGATTGAATGTTTTCCATCTCTGCAAGTCTCCTTTTATCTTTTTTCATTGGCATCGTAACAAATCTCAGCAAAAAAAGCTACTAACTCGCATGCCTGAGCCGATCAAAGTTAATTTTTTTTGGAAAATTGATATTGTCCTATTAACAGCTTCACGATATGTGCAAACATTTCTTTACGGTCGATAAAGCCGTTTGTAAAGATTCCGATTGCTCCTTCTCGATGTCTCACATTTCTTTTTTTCGCATATGCATCCATTACATCTCCAAGCTCCAAGCCTTTTTTCAACGGCTCAAGAAATTCATTCGGGAGCGGGATTCTCGCCCCTCCAGCAATATATTCATTTCCATCTTTATCAATTAATGCACCCCAATTGCATAAAAACAATCCGCGAGGTGTAACATCCACACCCCCCTCAAGACCAACCGAAAGATCCGGTTTAACTTTTTCAAAGACATTTTTTGCCCGATTTAATGCCCCCTGCAATGTTTCCTCATCGGAAAATGGCTGTGTTGAAACCCCGGATGGAACATCAACTGAGATGAATTCCATGTTCTTCTCTTCCAAAAGAGAAAAGGTCTCCTTCACCGCATTGATTTTCGCCAGGTTTTTCGATCCGATTGCGACATTCATTTTTTCCCTCCGGAATGTTTTATGTTAAACGTTTTGCTTAATCTTTTCAACAGTGGATCGATCGCAAGCTTTTATGAGCTTCACAAGCAATTCTTTTGCTGCTAAATAATCATCGACATGGATAATCGAAGCATGAGTATGAATATATCGGGCGCATATCCCGATTACCGCTGAAGGCACTCCGCTGCCAGAAATATGCACTCGGCCTGCATCTGTTCCGCCTTGGGATGTAAAATATTGATATGGAATATTGTTTGTTTCAGCTGTGTCAAGAATAAATTCCCGCATTCCCCGATGAGTGACCATTGTCCGATCATAAATTCTCAGCAGAACACCTTTTCCAAGCTGACCAAATTCGTTTTTGTCCCCGCTCATGTCGTTGGCAGGACTCGCATCCAATGCAAAAAAGATGTCCGGCTTAATCAAATTGGCGGCCGTTTGCGCTCCCCTTAACCCTACTTCTTCCTGGACAGTCGCTCCAGAATACAAAACGTTTGGCAATGTTTCATCTTTCACTTCTTTCAACAGCTCAATGGCCAGCCCGCATCCATACCTGTTGTCCCAAGCTTTTGCCAAAATTTTTTTCGAATTAGCCATCGGCGTAAACGGGCAGACCGGCACAATTTGCTGTCCTGGCTTGATTCCTATGGCTTCCGCATCTGAGCGATTATCAGCGCCGATATCAATCAGCATATTTTTAATTTCCATCGGCTTTTTCCGAACTTCCTCATTGAGCAAATGCGGAGGGATGGATGCGATCACGCCGATCACCGGACCGCTTTCAGTTATAATTTGCACGCGCTGCGCCAGCAAAACATGACTCCACCATCCTCCCAGCGGCTGAAAGCGGATCATTCCATTTTCTGTAATAGATGTGACCATAAAGCCTACCTCGTCCATATGGCCTGCAACCATTATAGTTGGTCCATCCTCACTGCCTTTTTTCACTCCAAAAATGCTGCCGAGTTTGTCTTGAACGATCTCATCTGCATATTTTTCTAGCTCTTTGCGCATAAATGAGCGAACAGCGTGTTCATTGCCTGATGCACCCGGCAGCTCTGTTAATGTTTTAAATAAATCCAACGTTTCGTTGTTCATGTTTATATCCCCTTCTTTAGCTTAATTTAGACCATCACGTACACAAAATATGTATAAACTTATTTTAGCGAATGATGAATGTATATTCCACAAATGTAACAAAACTGCGTTATACTAATAGTAAATTGTTTAAGGAGGGAAGATTGTGAAATGGAAAAATTTCCTGATCGGCTTCGCAGCAGGGATTGCCGTCGGATATGTATTAAAAAACGAATATAAAAAGCCGTTTCTTTCGCCGGAAAAAGCACTTGAATCGGTGAAAAAAGCTTTTAAACAAAAAGGCCCAATCAACGGATCCTGGATTTACACCATCCCGCAAGATTATGAAAAAAATGATATATCTTATAAAGTGTATGAGGCAGGAATCAGCCGTTTTTATAAAGGGAAAACTGAACAGTTTGAAGTTATTGTCGATGCATCGAGCGGAACCATTTTACATGTAAATCAGCTTTCCTCTTAACAAGAAACAGAGAAAACAAATTTCTTTGTCTCTTTGGGGAGTGAAAAAAATGGGGATTGTTAAAAAAGGTGTGACGATTTTACATTTTGATGAAACATACCATTATCAAAGAAAATTACAATCGTATTCTCACGAATGCATTGATTTCACTGATTTAGAAGGAACCCGGCTGTTTTGTGACGGACAATCGTTAAAAGTAATAAAAAGAAAGCTGTTGAGCCGCAAGCAAAAAGGAATTACGTTCATCGGCAGCGGCGATTATCACTATGTTACATATCTCCTGTTGAATGAAATAAAACTTCCGTTTACCCTTCTTCTATTTGACCATCATACAGACTTAGACGATTCTGCAATCGGGAGGAACATGCCAATTTCTTGCGGCTCATGGTTATCTTTTGCGCTAAAAGACAATCCTTTTTTAACAAAAGCCATTATCATCGGTCCAAAATGGACAGAAAAACAAGAAATAGAAAAAGTCAAGGTCATCCCGTATACACCTGAAAATCATCCGTATATTTTACAACAAATTCAACAAATACAAAATGATTTTGTTTATATTAGCATCGACAAAGATGTTTTAAAAAAAGGGGAGGCGGTGACAAACTGGGACCAAGGTACAATGAGTGCTGCAACATTGCTTTTTTATTTGCGGACAATATTAAATGAAAAAAAAGTGATCGGCCTCGATGTTTGCGGCGAGGCGCCGCGTAAAAGACTGGCTTTCTCCTTTCTCGAAGATCGAATGACGAATAAAAATGAAACGATAAATCTGAACATTTTAAAAATGTGCTTACGGAATCCTCACGTGTACGAAACAAATCAATTCGCCTAAAGTTTTTGCTTAAGCAAAAGACTGAAGAATGCAGAAGATTCATCCCTCGAAAATTCCATTTTTTATCAAAAAAAAAAAAAAAAACATCCCGCACACTATCGTGCAGGGATGTTTGTCTTTACCGAATTTTCACTTTCGCAATTTCACTTCCGCCCTATAAATCTTTTGTCCTTTTTTGGAAAATTTCTCTTCGTATTCCGTCATTACATTGTCTGTAAAATCACTTTGGTGAAGATCTAAACTTACCCATTTCAATAAAAATCCGTATTCGGAAAAACTGACAAGCGAATATTCAAACAGCCTTTGGTTATCCGTTTTAAAATGAATTTCACCTTCATCAGCTAAAATGCTCTCAAAAATGGAAAGAAAGGAATGATGTGTCAAGCGCCGCTTTGCATGGCGTTTTTTTGGCCAAGGATCTGAAAAATTTAAATAGATTCGCTCAACCTCGCCTTTCGCAAAAATTTCAGCTAACTGGCTCGCATTTACGTTCATAAGCTTTACATTCGGAAGTTCCTCTTCTTTTAATTTTTTTAAAGCCGAGACGAGGACACTTTCCTGAAGCTCAATGCCGATATAATTAATATGCGGATTTTGCTTCCCCATACCGACAATAAACTGTCCTTTGCCGGTGCCGACTTCTATATGAACGGGATGCTCATTCCCGAACAAATCGTTCCATTTCCCTTTCCATTCAAAAGGCTGCTGTATAACAAATTGGGGATGATTTCTTAAAAAATCTCCGGCCCAAGGCTTATTTCTTAAACGCATATTCCACCTCTGTTTATTTTTTTACTATGTCAAAAGAGCCGTATACTGAACGGCTCTTTATTGTATAGAAATCGAAATGATGTATATTCTAATCAATAAAGAAATGGGGTGAGAATGAATGCAATTGAATTATCGTGATCAACTGATGCTTCTGAAAGATATTTTATCTGAACATGAAAGTGAATGCTGCGGATCAGTAGCGGAATATGAGCAATTAGAGCGCCTCATTCGGTCATTAATGGCCAATGCTGAAGTTAATGATCAGTTAAAGCAATCGCTTGAAACAATATATACTTATTGCCAAAACGGGAAAAATTCCAGCGATATAACCGATTTTATCGCCTCACATCAAGGGCAGTTGACTCAATGGCTTGAGGATATCAATGCCCTTTCCTAAGCAAAGCATTTAAAAATTCCAGCTGCTCCGCCATTTCTTTTTCATTGTTTTTCTTTCTCAAAAAAGAGATGGACAAAATGACTTGAGCTAACATATACCAATGCATGCGAACTTTTAAATCGTCCGTTAAATCAGCTCCGTATTTTTTCAGCCATTCATCCCATTCACTTTCATGAATGTAAGTATATAACAGCATTCCTAAATCAATCGCCGGATCGGCAATCATTGCTCCATCCCAATCGATTAAATACAATTGGTTGTCCTCAGATAAAAGCCAGTTGTTATGATGAATATCACAATGGCAAACAACAGCTTCTTTATGCTGCACCTCTGTCACGTTTTGTTCCAAATAACATAGTGCTTGTCGAATAACCGGAAGCTCCAAAAGCTCCAAATTCGCTGCTTTTTTTACATTTTCGAGCAGCGTTTCAGGCGAGAGCGGCTCTTTTCCTAAACGTTTTAACATATCAAGTAGTTCATACGACCGATGGATTTTCTTTAGGAGCTCCGCAACGTGCTCGTTTTTCATATCTTTCGGTTTTAAACCGCGCCCGTTTAGCCAATGCTGCGCCGTAATCACATCACCGTTTTCCATTCTTTTCGTCCAAACGAGCTTAGGAACAATTCCTTCCGCTGACAAAACAGCTAAAAACGGCGAAGAATTGCGTTTTAAGAACAGTTTTTTTCCATTTTTTTCAGCATAAAAGGCTTCTCCTGTCGCTCCTCCTGCCGGAGATATTTCCCAATCGCTACCTAATACGTCTTCCAACCAATTCACCTTCAATTTCAAGCCCACATTTCGTTAGTAGATTCACCCTGCGCAATAAAAAAGACAGCTATTGAATTGAATGAGATGTTTCCAATAGCTATCCATAATAAATTTTATCTTCTAACAGTCTTTTTCGTCAAGAAAAAGTAAAAACATACCCTCATACTTCCATAAAGAACAACATGTAATCGAACATTTTCAAAAAATTCATTCATTAAATCGTTTTACCGCATTTGTTGCACATGATGCTAAAAGAGCCTTTACAGCTTTTAGTTGCATATTTTTAAAAGGAGAAGGCTGGCGCCGCATATTTTGAAACCAGTCGTCGTAGCTTCTCACATCAATTATTTCAATATCTGCCGGCAGCTCTGAAGCATGTATATATCCCGTTCTGTTTAATAATATTTTTCGAATTGGAAAGTCAACCTCCGCATTTGATAAAATCTGTTTTACTATATTTGCTGTCCGCTCCAATCCGATAATGGGAGATAATATTTTTTTCTCGCCTTGATCGTCCCGTTTCAGCCAAAATTTCTGTTTTGTACCGATTAATACGTTGTTTTCTTTATATTCTAATGCGGTAAGGCATACGATATCTGTTGGCCGAATGATGATAATTTCTCCTTGGACAGAGGCTTTTTTAATAAGAAAAACCGGATAATACATGACAAAATAAGTGTCAGGAAACCGCTGCAAAAAATATTTGAGCAGCGAATCCTTTTCAAAAGCTTCATCCATCGGGGAAATTTCCCGAATGGTAGAGCTTGCCCATACAAGCTGGGAGTTGAAAATCCGATCTAAAAACAATTGTTTTTCACTATCTAAGGTTGAATGAGCAAATTGGATACTCTCAAACCTTTTTTTAATTTCTTCCCACTGTTGTTTTTTCAAGCGGATAAATTGATTGGCATAACGATTTAGATCTATTTCATACCTTGATATATAATCCTCCATTTTAATCAACTGAGCCAAGATCGCGTCATCTCCTCTTTATCTCTACAAAAATAGCTGAACAACGTACGGGCAGATAATGGAAGCAAATATAGCGCTTAACGTCATCGAAATCGAACCGATTGCTCCTTCCAGACTGCCGTATTCTGCTGCCCTCGCTGTGCCAATTCCGTGGGAAGCTGTACCATATCCGATCCCAATAGCAATTGGATGATGTATGCGAAGTAATTTCAATAAATAAGGTCCAAACATCGCACCAAATATTCCTGCTATCATGACATAAACTGCAGCAAGGGTAGGATTACCTCCAATTATGTCTGTGATATCCATAGCTACCGGCGAAGTGACCGATTTGGGTGCAAGCGAAAGAATCAGTTCCTTATCTATTCCGAATAAAACAGCCATCATAATTCCTGAACACAGCCCGATAATCGTGCCGACGACAACGCTCAAAACAATTGATACAGCGTACTTTTTCAATGTTGATCGATGCTTGTACAGCGGGAATGCCAGCGCGACTACGGCAGGGCCTAGAAGCTCATCAATCCATTTTCCTCCATACATGTACGTATGATACGAAATATGAAATGTAATCAATAAACTAATGATGACAAATGTTGAAGTGGCAATCGGAACTAATAATGGAATATGGATTTTATTGTACAATTTAACCATTAGCCAATAAATCAGCACTGTAGCAAGTATCATTAAGATGGAGACTATTATTTTCATAAGCTTTGATCACTCCCATTCTGCCCAGCAGCCTGCTTTTTTTTTGGCAGCGGTCATCTGGCTGACAAAAGATGAAATGGACATCACCAGCACCGTGCTAATAATGACAATGAATACTGTCAAGATACCTTTTGATTGGAACAGCGAAAAATATTCCATCACCCCAACTGTCGCAGGAATAAATAAAAGGGCAAGATGCTTGACTAAAAAAGAGCATCCGTCTTTCACTAAATTTTGAAAAGGCTCGTAATGCAAAAGAGCGAAAAGAATCAACATGCCTATAATGCTTCCTGGAATCATTAAATGAAACAATTTTTGAAGGAACGTGCCAATAACATAAATGACATACAACAAACCTATTTGCCATATCAAATTAAATATTTTCAATTTTTTTACCCCTTACTCCTCTCATTATCCTCCAAGAGGAATTTGTTTGATCGCTTCATATTTAGGCGTTTGGTCAATATTCGTTTGGAATAAAGTAACAGAACCCACATGAAAATGTTCGTTTAACAAATATGGGGCGCTTTTCTCCTCCAAGGAAAATGAAAGCTGTCCTTCCCATTTTCTGGCGACAGTAATATGAGGTCTAAACGGACGTTCATCTAAAGAGAAATCGAAAGCTTTGCACGTATTATAAACTTCATTTCGCAACTGGTATAATAACTCGTTTTCTTTCACGCCTACCCATAAAATTCGCGGATGTTCCCGTTTCCCAAAAATTCCTGCCTCTGAAAGTTCAAGTGAAAAAGACGGAATTTTCCGGCAGGGCTCAAGCAAGCTTTCTGACAGCAAAGCAAGCCTCTTTGCATCAACATTCCCTAAAAACACTAATGTTACATGATAGTCAAAAGGATGGACGTAACGCGAAAAGTGCCACCGATCTTGATTCGCTGATATCCATTTTGTAATACTTTTTGCCGTTTCAATCGGAACATCCAATGCAAGAAAATAATGTTTTTGCATTTTTTCTATCCTCACTTTCGAACATATTGTAGCAAAAACTGCGCATTCTTTGTATATCCGAGTTTTTCTGTCCGTATAAATTATGATATGATATGGATGGACTATATCAAAAGGAAGTGTTTTGAATGCGCGTAGTTCATAATATCGCTGATTTAATAGGAGAAACTCCATTAGTCAAATTAAACAGAATTAGCCCGAAAAACGGCGCAGATATTTATGTAAAGCTTGAGTATTTTAATCCTACCCGCAGCGTTAAGGACAGAGCTGCTTATAATATGATCGTAGAAGCTGAAAAACAAGGTTTGTTAAAACCGGGAGCTACAATTATTGAACCGACAAGCGGCAACACTGGCATTGGGCTCGCCATGAATGCGGCCGCCAAAGGATATCGGGCAATTATTGTCATGCCGGACACCATGACAGAAGAACGGATCAATTTGCTGAAAGCATACGGAGCTGAAGTTGTATTAACGCCTGGGGACGAGAAAATGCCCGGTGCGATTAAAAAGGCGCAAGAACTGGTAAAGGAAATACCGAACAGCTTCATACCGATGCAGTTTGAAAACCCTGCCAACCCAGATGCCCACCGGAAAACAACAGCTTTAGAAATTGTCGAAGCAATGAAAGAAATAGGAAAACCGCTTTCCGCTTTTGTTGCAACGTCTGGAACAGGAGGAACAATCACCGGCACGGGAGAAACGTTAAAAAAATATTTTCCTGAGATGACCATTCACGTTGTCGAGCCTGCTGGGTCACCTGTTTTATCCGGGGGCAGTCCTGGCAAGCATAAACTTGTCGGAACAAGTCCTGGCTTTATCCCTAAAACATTAAACACGAACATTTATGATGAAATACACAAAGTGAAGGACGATGAAGCGTACGAAATCACCCGCAGACTCGCCAAGGAAGAAGCTATATTAGTGGGACCTTCATCAGGTGCTGCATGTTTTGCCGCAATTCAAGTTGCAAAAAGATTATCTCCTGATGATGTTGTCGTGTGCATGACGGCTGATACAGGCGAACGCTATTTATCAAGCGATTTGTTCTTATTTGAATAACCGATTATAAATTGCCTTCTTGCTGTTTCTGTGAGATAATTGAATCTAATTATGTAAAGTTTTCTAGGGTTCCGCAAGTGCCGTTCGCTTGGACTGGTCCGAGAGAAAACGCACAAATTGCTGTGTACACGGAAGGATAAAAGCCTGGGAGAATGACCTTATGGTTTCTCGCAGGCTTTTTTGATTGTGATGGAAAGGAGGAATTTGTTTATGAATTGGTTTTTAATCGTTGTTTCGGCTATTTTTGAAGTGGCGTGGGTCATCGGCTTAAAGCACTCAGACAATGTTTTGGAATGGATGCTAACCGTGATCTCTATTTGCATAAGTTTTTTGCTGCTTCTTTATTTAACTAAAAAATTGCCGACAGGAACGGTATATACAATATTTGTCGGACTCGGCACTTTAGGAACAATTTTATGTGAGATTATTTTATTCGACGCCCATTTCAGCCCGATGAAAATGGTATTTATTTTGTCGCTAATTTGCGGAATCATCGGGCTGAAATATCAAACAAGCAAATTGGAAGCAAAAGAAGGTGACAAATCTTGAGCTGGATATTTTTAATTATTGCAGGATGCTGCGAAGTCATCGGCGTAACAGGATTAACAAAAGTGAACTCGTCGCCAAGCTTCTCATCCTTCTTTATGCTAATTGGCGGATTTATTTTAAGCTTATATTTTTTATCGCTTTCGATGAATGAAATCCCGATGAGCATTGCCTATGCAGTCTGGACAGGTATCGGCACTGTCGGCAGCACGCTCGTCGGCATGTATGTATTCGATGAACCGAAAGACAAATGGAGAATAACATTTATCGCCTTAATTATCGTTTCTGTTATTGGGCTGAAGCTAGTAGACTAAAGGACACTTATTTGGCTAATTCATAAATCGCTTGAGCGTAGATGGCTGTCGCTTTTAACAGGTCTTCGATATAAATGTATTCGTCTTTTTGATGAGCGATATCTTCCCTTCCCGGAAACAACGGACCAAAGGCGATTCCTGCCTTGAGAGATCTGGCATAAGTGCCGCCGCCGATGGAGATGAGCTCCGCTTTTTGCCCTGTTTGCTCTTCATACACTTTTTTCAATGTTTGAATAAGCGGATGATTTTGTTCTACGTAATGGGGAGCTGAATCGGAAAAGTGAATAAGCTGGCAACCAGCTATTTTTTCTAGTTTTTCTTTAATCTCGCTCCCTTTTTTTGTTACAGGATAGCGGATATTAATGCTAACGGTTTTCTCTTTCCCCTTTTCGTAATGAATAATTCCGACATTCACCGTTAACTCACCGCTTACTTCATCTTGTGTTGAGATATCCAGCTTTTTCCCTCTTGTATCTTGATAAAAATAACGATTAATCCAATCAACAAAGCCTTTTCCTTCGCCATCCAGCGGCAATGCTGACAAAAAATTCGCCAAATAAATCCCGGCATTTTTTCCGTTATCAGGCTCCATCGCATGAGCGGATATCCCTTCAAGCTCGGCGACTGCACCTTCTTCATTTTGATACATTCGACCTTTTAACTGTGATGCTGATAAAAATTGCTTAAAGCTTTTTTCAACCTCTGAGAAATTTTGGACATTTCCAAGCACAGCTTTCGCAAAATCAGGAACCATGTTAAACCGTCTGCCGGAAGAAAAGCTTTTTAACACATATTTTCCTGCTGCATGTTTATTCACGCTATTCACCGAAAACACTGCATCGATTATCCCTTTTTCTGCATGAATAATTGGAAAATCAGCATCTGGCGCAAATCCGATGTCAGGCATTTCTTCATGCTTAAAGTAATGATCGACACAGCGCCAGTCACTTTCTTCATCAGTGCCAATGATCATTCTCACCCGCTTAGATAACGGAAGACCTAATTCTTTTACAATTTTCATGGCGTAGTATACTGCCATCGTCGGCCCTTTATCATCCAACGCACCGCGGGCATATATTTTCCCATCATGAATCGTTGCGCCGTAAGGATCAAATGACCAGCCGTCCCCTTCTGGCACGACATCAACATGGCAGAGGACGCCGACGATTTCCTTTCCTTTTCCCATTTCAATATGACCGGCATATCCGTCTAAATTTTTGACTTGAAACCCGTCTTTTTCCCCTTTTTGCAAAAGATGTTCTAACGCTTGCTTAATTCCTCTGCCAAACGGTGCTCCAATTTGTTTTGTTTTTTCATCGAGCACACTTTTGATTTGTAGAAATTTTTGTGTTTCTAAAATAATTTCTTCTTTTCTTTTTAACACTTCATCCATCCAGTTCATAATACGTTCGATCCTTTCTTTCTCTTATTATTTAAGTGTAACATAAAGATTCTCTTTTTTTTCAGCAAAAAATGTGGTTGCCTTCTTGCAAAATAGCCAAAAAACGAATATTATATATATGTTTTTATAAAATGTTCGTATTTAATTGGAGGTATCATATGTTTAAACTAAAAGAACACGGAACAAATGTTAAAACTGAAATTATTGCCGGTTTAACCACCTTTTTAACAATGGTATATATCGTTGTTGTCAACCCAATTATCTTATCGGAAGCAGGCGTTCCGTTTGATCAAGTGTTTACAGCGACAGTTGTTGCCACGATCATCGGTACTTTATGGATGGCGCTTTCGGCAAATTATCCGATAGCGATCGCTCCAGGTATGGGAATGAACGCATATTTTGCCTATACTGTTGTTGGGGCGGAAAAAGTTAATTATGAAATTGCCTTTTCAGCAGTATTTCTTGCAGGCATCCTGTTTATTATTCTTTCGCTAACTCCGTTTCGTAAACAAATAATCGAAGCCATTCCAAGCAATTTAAAAAATGGAATTACCGCCGGCATCGGTTTATTTATTGCGTTTATCGGACTAAGATTGACCGGGCTGATCACCGATCATCCGCAAAATTTAGTGACTCTTGGGGATCTGCATTCTCCTTCCGTCGTTCTCGCTCTTGTCGGCCTTGCTATAACTCTTATCTTAATGAGCTTGAATGTTCATGGTGCACTTTTTATCGGAATGATTTGTACCGGTATCATCGCATTTTTTACCGGACAATTATCGTTTGACCAAGGAATTGTTTCAATTCCAAAACTGCCGGAAGGCATTATAATCGCCAACCCGATTGATGCAATTGGGGATGTGATTCAACATGGTTTATTTGCAGTCGTCTTTTCCTTTTTATTAGTGACCATTTTTGACACAACTGGAACAATGATCGGCGTTGCCAAACAAGCAGGTTTAATGAAAGGGGATGAAATGCCGAACGCACGCAAAGCCCTTCTAGCTGACTCAATAGCAGCAACAGCAGGCGCTATGCTCGGAACAACTCCGACGAGTGCTTACATTGAGTCTTCTTCAGGAGTAGCTGCTGGCGGTAGAACTGGATTGACAACTTTAACCGTTGCCGTATTGTTTGGTGTTGCTGCATTTTTCAGTCCGATCGTTGCTGCTGTGTCCGGCATTTCAGCGATTACAGCACCTGCGTTAATTATAGTTGGAAGCTTAATGATGGGCTCAATTGCCGAAATTAATTGGAAAGAAATTGATGAAGCATTTCCGGCCTTTTTAGTCATTTTAAGCATGCCGCTTACATCAAGTATTGCAACTGGAATTGCGCTCGGATTTATCTCTTATCCTCTCATGAAAGTCATGAAAGGAAAATGGAAAGAGGTTCATCCATTTTTGTACATTTTCGCCGTACTATTTTTCATCCAGCTCTTTTTCCTGGGAGGTCATTAATTAAGAGGCTTTCCCAAAAGGAAAATCTATTAAAAATAAAAAATGGATATCGGGTTTTTGAAATTGGAGATGCCTCTCTAAGCTGATATGCACCCCTTAAGGTAGAGCAATCTGTTTTGCCTTAAGGGGAGTTTTTCTATGCATGTCATCCATTCTAAAGTGTCTTTCTATGTATTAAGATTGGACGCAGGCTGCACCTCTATATAGTTGGAACGAACTATTAAATTTGTGGAGCATTAATCATCATAAGGGTTTATCTAGAAATTCAAGTCCTATTAAGTCATAAACGTCGATAGGATTGTCAATAATCCTTACAAACGACTTTTTAGGCAGCCACAGTTAAAATATCATCATGATCGTAACGGTATGAGGTGTAGGTGAACAAGAAAAGGAACGTCCATAAATTTGTAAGTGTGTAAGGGGATCAGAAGAGATAAATGACTTTATTACCGAATAAAGCATAATCTGAGATATTCTATTGAACGTTACACAAAATTCTTGACAGTACCTTTATTTGCAATTTTTTTATTCCCTTCCTATTTTTCTTCTAAATTTTTATTTATAAAATTTTTCATTACCTTATTTACCTTAATTCCTCCATTTAAGCCATTCGTTCTGTAACTTCCTATATGTATTCCTATAACTTCATTTTTACTATTTAAAATCGGAGATCCCGATTGACCTGATGTCGTATCTATATCATAATAAAGATTAAAGATATCTTCGCTCAATACCCTTCCATTCATTTCATATTGTGAGACTGTACCAGTTTCCTCCAGTTTATCAACTGGATAGCCAATAACTTTAATAGGCTTTCCTTTGGTATACTTAATATTTTTAATATCCAACTTTTCTATGTTTTGCCCAATGGGTTTATCTAATTTGATAATGGCATAATCAAATTTAGAATTCCCTGAATGAATATATGGTTCTGGAACAATATATTCTATAGAATCTGCAGATTCAAAAGGAAATTCATCCTTATTTACTCCTGGATATATTGTACTATTTCTATAAAACTGTTTTGTGTCTGGATTATATACACAATGGGCTGCGGTCAAAACCTTATCATCGTCAATAATCGTTCCTGTACAGATTGAGTCAAGAGAGTATATGAAAGAAATAGATGAGTAGGTTTTTTTTTCTGAATTTTCTACTTCAGATCGTTCATCTTTCCCAATAATTGAAAAAGGAGTAATGATTGTATTAATGTTTCCTTCTTTAGCACCCGCATTAATATTGTTATTAAAGAGAAAAATAAATAGAATAGTAAATTTTAAAATAAAAAAACATCGACTATTTTTCATTTTATAAATTCCTTTCACTTATTTGTATTTTGGGATTGCTTATCTTCTCTTTCTATCATTTTCCCAATTGTTCCAATTCCCAAAAAACCAAAATACATAATTGTATAAAAAATTATCTCTGTATCAGAATAGAATTTAACAATATTCATACGTGGTACTGTAATTTTCATATAAAAAATAAATAATGATAACTCGATTATGTGAACGATGAAAATTCCTCCAATTTTATTAAACCCCGTATAATTAACAATAGTTTCCAATAAGATACTTAAAGGAATAAGTAAGATAAATCCAGTAAGTACATTCAAAGATAAAAATATTGGTCCATAAAAACTTAAAAACTCGAAACTAACAATTATACTCGCTACATACTGTAAACCCATTATGAAACATATAATGATAATTAAAACAATTACTATAAATATAGGAACTAAAAAAAAATCTTTTTTCATGTCAACAATTAAAAGCAGAACAGTTGACTGTTCTGCTCCCTCCTTATTTCTTAAGTTTATAATAGAAATGAAACGATAATTTTAGCAATATCATCTGCAACATCTTCTGGTATACCAGCTTTTTGAAGACCTTTAGATATTCCGCTTTCTGTTGTTTTTTCTGCTTTTTCCAGTCCATCGGCTATTTTTAATCGATATTTTTTTATTTTATTAGCTGCTGATTTGCTTAAAGGTGCGAGAGCTTTCTCAAGTACCCATCCACCTGCTCTTAATATTGATGCAAGAACTTTTAATTTAGCTTCTTCATCGACTGAATCTTTCACTACTTTAGATGTTGCTATTTTAGTTGTCTTACTATGAGTAGCTGCCGATGCTCCTATTGGTCCAATTCCTAAGATTAATATACTAAGACTTATTACTGCAGTAACACTTTCGATTTCATAATTTTCATTTTCTTCCCCCTTTCTTTTTAAAATTTTAAAAATTCTATATTATTTTTACCTGAAATTATAACATATAATACCAATAATGTAAATATTTTTCTAATAGCACAACATTAATACTGCCAATTCATCTCTTTATCCATATCCTCCTATCTCAATAAAAATCTATACTTATATCGTAACACGTATCGAGATTCTTCGAGAAAGTTTCACCATCTTAATAGGGCTTATCGTGTTCGTTCTTCTATGCCAAACGCACATTTTTCCTAGACAACAATGTTACATTTTATTTGTACTCTTACTGTAAATGTTATCTAAGTAGTAAAAAGAAATATATCATCATTGAAGTATTTTTATGCATAAGATTTCCAACATTTGTCAGATAAGTTCCTTTCATCTTTTTTATGATCATCAATTTTGACAGCAAAAATTTGCCTTTGCTCATACAACGTTTTTTATTTGCATCTGTATTGCTTAGACAAAGATAATTTGTGAATTTTTGAAAATCTAATCACCAATGGAACCTTTTTTACCGATTGAAGGAATCATCACTTCACTATTTGTCTATTCGACTGGGGTCAGTTCAAGCTGTTAAATCGGCCTATGAGAGGTAAGTATTGTAAATATTATGTGAATTTTATGAACACACTGGAAAGTTTACATGTAAATTGTGTATAATGGAATTGTACCACTTTAGGAGTTTGACATCTAATGCATGGACATTGAAGAGTATGTAGGTTTGTGATTTCGATGCATTAAATGATAGGGAGTGGTTTTTTGAAACCTTCAACAAACCGTATGCTAACCCGAATCAAATCCGTCTACATGTTCATTCATGAAAGGGGTACAGTAACAACTCAAGAGCTTGTCGATGAATTTGGTATTACCCCCAGAACGATTCAGAGGGATTTAAACGTGTTAGCATATAACGATTTAGTGCACAGTCCTGCAAGAGGAAAATGGGCAACAACTAACAAGAAGGTCAAGATGTCATCCTAGCTACTAAAAAAAGAAAATTTGGTTATTCGTTCACATACATATATGGGGCTGATCCAAAAGTTACATAACTTTTGGTCTCAGCCCCTTTTTGTCTGCTGTTGCAAGCAATTTCCACCTTTTTCGGCGCCAGTTTGTCCGCCTTTTTAAAAAACGGAAGTTCAATTTGAACGTTTTTCAAACTACAAAGGAAAATCGGCTGAATCGCCCGGCTGCCCTTGAATCGATCGCAGTTGTTCTAATTCTTCTTTTGTCAGTTCTCGATATTCCCCTGTTTGCAATGTTTGATCTAGTTCAAGCGTTCCCATTTGGATTCGTTTTAAATATTTCACTTTTTTTCCGACAGCAGAAAACATCCGCTTAATTTGATGGTATTTCCCCTCCGTTATGGTGACAAAAACTTCAGAAATGTCGTCTGCCTTAATAATTTCAAGCAAGGCAGGCTTTGTAACATAACCGTCATCAAGTTTTACACCTGCTTTGAACCGCTCGACATCTTCCTCTGCCACTAGACCAATAACTTCCGCAAAATATTTTTTAGGAACATTTTTCTTGGGCGATGTTAATTGATGGGCAAGCTGTCCGTCCGATGTTAACAGCAATAGCCCTTCGGTATCTTTGTCAAGCCTGCCGACAGGAAAGGGATTATAGCGAAGATCTTCCGGATCAAGCAAATCGACCACAGTCTTTTGGACGTTGTCTTCTGTAGCAGATAAAAAACCAGCTGGCTTGTTCATCATGAAATAAACATGTTCTTTGTACAACACCTGTTCACCGTGAATGATGATTTCTTGTTTATTCGGGTCGACATTTGTTTTCGGATCCGTCACCACTTCTCCATTAACATGAACGGCCCGTTCCTTTAGCAGCTTTTTTACTTCTTTTCTGCTGCCGTAGCCAGCATGTGCTAATAGTTTATCAATACGCATATTATCTACCCCCTTTCCTTCCTCTTACTTAAAAATCTAGTTCCAAAAATAACTTTTAGGAATCCTGATTGCTTAGCCAGCCAAAAATACGAGCCTGCTCCTAATAATGCAGCAATTCCAACCATGATGGCGGCATTTGTTTTACTTGCATGGTAATCAAAAAAGACAGTGAAGAGAGAGGAAAACGCTACAACGACAATTGACATACAGATGACCAAAATTCCCGTAAATATTGTTCTTTTCCAAAATCTTTTATACGAGTAGCCTGTATGACGGCGAATCATCATTAATCCGTATATGAGCGAGCCAAGAAACCCGATCGCAGTTGCCATAATCGAACCGTATGCACCAAACTGCGTGATAAGCCAGCTGTTTAAACAAATTTTTAGCAGAAGACCGAATGCAAGGCTGATGACAGCCAATTTTTGTTTATTAATCCCCTGCAAAATGGCGGCTGAAACAGTGAAATAAGAAAAAAGCAAAGCGATCGGTGCATAGGCAGCTAAAATGCTCGCACCTGTTTCATTGTCATTATAAAAAAACATGTAGATTGGTTCGGAAAGAATAATGATCCCAATGGATGCAGGGAGAACGAGAAACATTAATGTTTGAAACGCTTGGTCAATTTGTCTTCTAACAAACGGAAAGTTTTGATTCGTGAACGCATTTGTAATGGCCGGCACGAGCGTTAAGCCAAAAGCAGTTGCTAAAGAAACAGGAATCATGACAATTTTATTCACTAAAAAATTGACCATGGCATATAATTCTTGCGCTCTTTCGCCTTCTCCCGCCTGAATCATAGCTTTATTAAACGTAAAAGAATCGACAAATTGATATAAAGGAATAGCTAGTCCGACAAATACAAACGGACCGGCATACCTGAACACCTCGAGAAACATTTGCTTCGTGGAAATGCCGGAAGGTTCAATTTTGTTCTCCTGCATCGCCAATAAGGAATTTTTTCTTTTCATCCAATACAAAAAAAGGACGAACAGCCCGCCGATGGCGCCAACAAAGGCGGCAAATGTCGCATAACCCACCGCTGTAATGATATCGCCATGTAATACTTTTAAAATGATATAGCTGGAAACAAGCAAAAAAATGATGCGCACTAGCTGTTCTATTACTTGGGAAACGGACGTCGGGCCCATCGACTGATGCCCTTGAAAAAAACCTCGTATTAAACTCATGATCGGAACAACTATAAGCGCAAGGCTGACCATTCGTATAACATATGTGACATCCTCAACTGTCACACCTTGCAGCTCCTGTTGGCCAAGCTGGTGTTCCGCAAAGAAAGGCGCAGTCACAAATAAAATAAAACAAGTGAAAATTCCTCCAAGAAGCATAAACAGCATCCCAGATCGAAACATTCTGCGGCTTGTCTCGTAATCACCAATGGAATTATATTTTGCGACAAATTTTGAAATGGCCATAGGAAATCCCATTGTCGCAATGCTTAAAAAAATCGTATACGGAACATATCCATATTGATACAAAGCACTTCCCGTTTCTCCAACCAACGCGAAAAACGGAATGACATAAATCATTCCTAAAATCCTTGAAATATATGTACCTAATGTTAAAATAAACGTCCCTCTTAATAATTTATCCGACATCTTTTGCTCACCATTGTTTCTAACAAAAATTTTCAACTATAACATTTTACCACATTCACTAGGAACTAAGATATAGTCATCACTCATTGAATTCAAAAATTCATCTTTTTATAATGATATAAGACTAGGATGTAGACGAAACTAGGATCAATCTAAAAGTACGAATAAATTGGACAAGCAACATCAACATCTTAAAGGTTGTGAGAATATGAATTATGATGTAGCAGTAATTGGAGGGGGACCATCTGGATTGATGGCCGCCATCGCCGCCGCTGAAAACGGAGCGAACGTGCTGTTAGTCGATAAAGGAGAAAAATTAGGAAGAAAGCTGGCGATCTCCGGTGGCGGACGGTGCAATGTGACAAATCGCCGGTCAATTGAAGAAATTATCAAAAATATTCCCGGCAACGGACGATTTTTGTATGGCGCTTTTTCGCAATTTAATAATGAAGACATTATACGCTTTTTCGAAAACCTTGGAGTTCGTTTAAAAGAGGAAGACCATGGCCGGATGTTTCCAGTATCAAACAGAGCTCAAGACGTAGTCAATGCGCTACTTTCCGAACTGAAAAGGCTGAACGTTACAATTAAAACAAATCATCCGGTTGAAAACATCGAATACAGTGAAAGCAAAGTAAAAGGAATCTGGTTGAAAAATAAAACCTTTATTCCTGCCAAAGCTGTTATCGTAGCTGCAGGAGGAAAATCTGTCCCTCATACCGGAAGTACTGGAGACGGATACGTGTGGGCAAAAAAAGCCGGTCATACTGTGACGGAATTATTTCCAACTGAAGTTCCGATTACTTCGAATGAACCGTTTATCCGAACAAAACAATTGCAAGGCCTGTCGTTAAGAGATGCGGCTTTAAGTGTGTTGAATCAAAAGGACAGACCAATTATTACGCACAAAATGGATTTTATTTTTACCCATTTTGGCGTATCAGGTCCAGCTGCACTAAGATGCAGCCAATTTGTTGTAAAACAATTGAAAAAAGAAAAAACGGTGACGTTGTCAATTGACGCTTTTCCTACTGAAAATGAAGAAAATCTTTTTCAGCATATTTTGCTTAAATTGAAAGGCGAACCGAAAAAGGCTGTTAAAAATGTATTAAAAGGTCTCTTGCCTGAACGATATTTGCTATTTTTGCTGGAGGAATCCGAAATCGATCATTCGATGACATATTCCCAGCTTTCAAAAGATAAGCTGCGCCAATTTGTCCGCTTAGTGAAAGATTTCCGCTTCGAAGCAAACGGCACGCTCCCAATCGAAAAAGCGTTTGTGACCGGCGGAGGCGTTTCTATAAAGGAAATCGATCCAAAGACGATGGCCTCTAAACTAATGAATGGGCTTTATTTTTGCGGCGAAATATTGGATATTCACGGCTACACGGGCGGCTACAACATCACGGCTGCGCTCGTAACAGGACGGCTGGCAGGCTTGTACGCAAGCCGTTACGTAGAAAAGGGCGAACCGATAAGTCAGGGCAGCTGACTTTTGGGGGCGATTCTTTTTTTGCACAAATCGCTATCCCGTTGAACGGCCATGTGCGATCCGGTTTAGCTATTCGCTAGACCTGTTCGCATTCAAAAGCATTTCCAGCTGCTTATACCGTTCTTCATTTGAAGCTTCTAAAAAGCTCTTGTCTAATAATTGATGTAAAACAATCCTTTTTTGCTCTGGGTCGTTGATTTCTTCTAAGACACGTTTTCGACCTTCCTTTAAAAATTCAACATAGTCAGCAAAATGTTCATCAAACTGCTCTGCCAAATTATTTTTTAATTTTCTGGCGAGCCCCGGAACTTTCCCGCTCGTTGATACACTGATGATTAAATCGCCCCTTTTAAATGTTGCCGGCATAATGATATTGCTTTTTTCAGGTGCATCCACTACATTGATCAGCTGATGTGCTTCACATGACTGGTAGACCTGCTCATTAACTTCCCTTTCATTCGTTGCCGCAATGACTAGAAACGCACCGTTTACATCGTCTTTTTCAAACGTTTTTTGTTTCCACGATATTTTTTTTTCTTGATGCATTCGAAGAAGATGATCTGATAGATCGGGACTGACAACCGTTATATCAGCACATGCATCGAGCAAAGCTTTTATTTTTCTTTCCGCTACCTTCCCTCCGCCGACAACGACTGTCTTTTTTCCTTTTATATTCAACATCGCACTGTAGTACATATGATCACCCTTTTTTGTCCTTGCGCTTACAATTTCTGGTTGATGCGAAGCGTTTTTTCCTTTCAAAAGGTTCTAGGATAACTTAAAAAAATTGGTCATCCTTTTTTCATGCGGTCGCTTCGGAACGGCATTGAAATCTTTTTTCCAATAAAAAAAGACCTAGATTCCCCATAAACAAGGATTTTCAAACGGGTCTAAAGCTTGCTTTAAAAAGCTTTTTCATGAGTTAGTCCGTCTTCCATCCTGCAAAACGATGGCGATCATTTCAGTTTTATTCGACTTTCTCACATCAGGTACAATTTATAAAGTGTTTCCTATCTGGATCAGTGCTTATAAGCTTTCAAGATCCACTGGGCATAGCAACTGCTTGGAGCGCATGCGAACATTGATGCATTGACGAAGATTCTCTAAAATTACAATCAACCAACGCTTCACGTTTAATTCTGTTTACATTCTTACTAAATATAATAGACTTTTCATTATTAATGTGAAAGTCTTCTTATTCTTTGTAAATAATCATCGCTGAAAAACAGTAAATTTGTTCACCTTTTTGATCGCATGTTACCGCTACATGATATTTTATGTCGATATATTTTTGACTTGGAAGCGCAGTTAAAAAAGCGTTCACTTCCTCTTCTAAATCTTTTTCATGCTCTTCGTCAAAAATGGCGACTTTATAGCTCAATTTCTTCACACTCCCTTTATTTATCTCGTTGCTTCCAATATACTTTTATGCTTGTACAAATATGACACTTTTAATAAAGGGAAAAGATTTGCTCATGTCGGCAGTTTTTATGGGGATTTTGAGGGTATTACATGCGGTATGGTTTACTGTTTTGCCACGCTAATCTTCCTTTATAAGGAAAAAACCGCGCCTACATAAGCGCGGTTTTTCCACTTATTTTTTTATCTCGCTCTTCGGTTTAGTTTCCCCTGTCCATTCGAGCATTCCGCCAACCATATTGATGACATTAAAACCAAGATCCTGTAAATATAAACAAACATTTTCACTTCTTCTTCCTGAGCGGCAGACGAAAATATATTCCTTTTCTTTATCAAATTCTTCAATGCGGTCCGGGATTTCTCCCATCGGAATATGTTTTGCTTGTGGAATCATGCCTTCTTCTACTTCTTCTTCCTCGCGGACATCAATAATGTCTAATGTTTCGCCGTTTTCAAGCTTCGTTTTGAGATCATTTGGTGTGATTTCTTTTACCATGAATGGCCATCCTTTCATTGATATTCAAGCTTAATTGGCTACGATGTTGACAAGCTTGCCAGGAACAGCAATCACTTTACGAACGGTTTTGCCTTCAAGCTGTTCTTTTATTTTTTCATCATCCATCGCGATTTTTTCCATTTCCTCTTTAGAAGCATCGTTTGGTACAAGCAGCTTTGCCCGCACTTTTCCGTTGATTTGAATGACAATTTCCACTTCATCTTCGACAAGCTTTGATTCATCCCATGCCGGCCACGATTCATAAGCAATCGTTTCAGAATGGCCGAGTTTTTCCCAAAGCTCTTCGCAAATATGCGGAGCAACCGGCGATAAAAGCTTTACAAAGCCTTCCATATATTCTTTCGGAAGAATTGTCGCTTTATAAGCTTCATTAATAAATACCATCAGTTGCGAAATAGCTGTGTTAAAATGCAGATTTTCATAATCCTCCGTTACCTTTTTCACTGTTTGGTGATAAATGCGTTCAAGCTCTTGAGACGGTTCATCGACGATTTTCGGATTCAACTCGCCATTTTCCATTACAAACAGCCGCCATACACGATCTAAAAACCTTCTTGCGCCGTCGAGTCCTTTTGTTGACCATGCAATGGATGCATCAAGCGGACCCATGAACATTTCATATAAACGGAGAGTATCCGCTCCGTGGCTTTCAACGATTTCATCAGGATTGACGACATTTCCTTTTGATTTGCTCATCTTTTCATTGTTTTCGCCGAGGATCATTCCTTGGTTAAACAATTTTTGGAACGGTTCTTTCGTCGGAACTACTCCGATATCGTATAAAAATTTATGCCAGAAACGGGCATACAGCAAGTGTAAAACAGCATGCTCAGCCCCGCCGATATAAATGTCCACAGGCAACCATTTTTTCAATTTTTCAGGATCAGCTAATTGTTCTGAATTGTGCGGGTCAATATAGCGCAAATAGTACCAGCAGCTTCCCGCCCATTGAGGCATTGTGTTTGTTTCGCGCCGCCCTTTTTTGCCTGTTTTCGGGTCAACGACATTCACCCAATCCTCAATATTCGCTAAAGGTGACTCACCGGTTCCCGAAGGTCTAATTTCATCTGTTTCCGGAAGCACTAACGGCAGCTCCTCTTCAGGAACAGCTGTGATCGTGCCGTCTTCCCAATGGATGATCGGAATCGGTTCACCCCAATAACGTTGACGGCTGAACAACCAGTCTCGGAGACGGTATGTCACTTTTCTTTGTCCTTTTTTGTTTTCCTCCAGCCAATTGATCATCGCTTCAATTGCTTCTTCTTTATTCAATCCGTTCAAAAAGTCGGAATTTACATGCTCGCCGTCTCCTGTATAAGCTTCTTGTTCGATGTTTCCTCCAGCGACAACCTCTTTAATCGGCAGGTCAAATTTTTTCGCAAATTCATAGTCCCGTTCATCGTGGGCAGGCACGGCCATGATCGCACCTGTACCATAGCTCATTAAAACATAATCGGCAATCCAAATCGGCAATCTTTCTCCATTGGCAGGATTTACAGCATAGGCTCCGGTAAACACGCCTGTTTTTTCCTTCGCCAAGTCCGTTCTTTCGAGATCGCTTTTACTTTTAATTTGATCTAAATAGGCTTCCACCGCTTCTTTTTGTTCCTCGGTTGTAATTTCTTTCACAAGCGGATGTTCAGGCGCAAGCACTGTATACGTAGCACCGAAAAGCGTATCTGGACGAGTAGTAAAAACAGTAAAGGTTTTATCAGTTCCATCGACTGTAAAATGAACTTCCGCACCTTCCGACCGGCCGATCCAATTTCGCTGCATTTCCTTTATGCTTTCCGGCCAATCAAGCTCTTCTAAATCTTCCAGCAGCCTGTCAGCATATGCGGTAATTTTTAACACCCATTGTTTCATCGGACGGCGTTCAACAGGATGTCCTCCCCGTTCGCTTTTTCCGTCGATGACCTCTTCATTTGCAAGAACAGTTCCGAGTGCCGGGCACCAGTTGACGGGCACTTCATCAATGTAAGCAAGTCCTTTTTCATAAAGCTTTAAGAAGATCCATTGCGTCCATTTGTAATATTCCGGATCAGTTGTATTTACTTCCCGATCCCAATCATAGGAAAATCCTAGTGATTGAATTTGTCTGCGAAAATTATCAATATTTTTTTTCGTAAATTCCGCAGGATCGTTGCCGGTATCTAAAGCATATTGCTCAGCCGGAAGTCCAAATGCATCCCATCCCATCGGATGGAGAACATTGTAACCTTGCATCCGTTTCATTCGTGCCAAAATGTCGGTTGCCGTATAACCTTCAGGATGGCCTACATGAAGACCAGCTCCCGAAGGATACGGAAACATATCCAATGCATAAAACTTCGGTTTATCGGAATCATCCTCTGTTTTAAATGTTTTGTTTTTTAGCCAATAATCTTGCCATTTTTTCTCAATCTCACGATGGTTGTAAGACATGTAAAAATCCTCCTTTGCTATATATATGTATAAGCGTCAAATAATAAAAAAACTCCCATCCCCACGACGAAGGGACGAGAGACAATTTCCCGCGGTACCACCCAAATTAGCGCAAATGCACTCACTCTGTTCCGTAACGTGGAAACACGTCGGGCATTAGTCTGTACCGGAATACATTTCACACCCGCAACTCAAAGGGGAGTTCGTGAATAAACAACGATTGACTTTCACCTTCCGTCAACTCTCTAGACGCCTTTATCCACTACTGATCCTTTTCACCGTTCTTGCTTTTTCATCCACTTATCATATTGTTATTTTAATGAATTTTATGAGTTCATGCAAGTCAATGTCGAAAAATTTGGATTTCAGTCTAATAATTAATAATTGACAGACCCTTTCAAGCTTGAATCAAGCAGCATTTCTGCTTCATTTAAAATGTCCTGCAAGATCGTGTCAGCAGCGTTTGGTCTATATAATTCAGCAATGCTCATTTTCATTTTTTCCATTTTTTCAGGGTGGTTAAATAAATCATTGACCGTCTCTTGAACTTTTTCAAGCTTATTGATGACAACCGCCGCCCCTTTTGCTGCAAACAAATCGGCATTCTCCCTTTCCTGCCCCGGAACAGGTTTATAGAGAATAAGCGGAACTTTTAATGCGGCCGCCTCGCTGAGAGTAATCCCTCCAGGCTTTGTTATCATGCAGGAACAAATGCGAAAGAGCTCATCGATTCTTTCGACATAGCCAAAAACTTTTATTCGATCCGGGTGAATATACTGAAGCGGTTCAAGCTCATCTTTCAGCGATTGGTTATTTCCGCATACAACGACTATTTGCATGTCATCTCGTGTAAAAAATGATTCACACAAATCTTTTACATTTTTTAAAACTCCATGAGCGCCTGTAGCAATTAACAAAGTTTTCTTGTTCGGATCCAAATTGTATTTTTTATATAAATCGATCGTTTCCATTTTTTCTTCAAACTGCGGCCGAATAGGAATTCCGGTTACTTTGACAAGCGCTGGATGGATGTTGAGCATTGTCAGTTTTTCCTTCACATCGTCGCACGAAACATAATATTTATCAATGTTTTTATGAACCCATACTCGGTGAAGACAAAAATCGGTCAGCACATTAAATGTCGGGATGAACACGCCTGTCCGCGTGCGATATTCAGGCACAACGGAAATAGGAAATGTATTAATGATGATGTCAGGATTTATCTCCCTTACTAGCTGATTCAACTTGCGGTGTCCAAGCTTCAAATACAAATTCATAATGCGTTTGTTAGACATTTTGTCCACACTATAATAAAATAACCGATAAAATTGCTTACCGATGGAAAAACTTTTCAAATATAAATATCTTGTAATTTCCGCCATAATTGGATGAGACTCGCTAATTAAATCAGAAACTTTTACGTTGTTGATTCCCATCTTATGCAAAGACTGCTCCAATGTTTTAGCAACTTGGATATGACCGTTTCCGTAATTTGCCGTTAATATTAATATCTTTGGGTCTTTTAACATTTTATTCACCTCAACTTAAAGCAGCTCAACAATTAGAACGAACTAAAATCAAAATAGTTTCACTTTAAATGTATATTTCCTTTTATAATTTTAGGAGAAAAAAATTAAGAATCCTTTATTATTTTATTACATTTACATTTCACTGGAAATTTTCGTTTTTTTGTTGGTTGCAATAGCTAAAATGACAAATATATGGATTGGGATTTTTTAATGTCCAACAAAAAATAATTCTGCCCGTTTACTCGCATGGTTCATACAAGAATCTTACCGATACGCATTGGTTTAATTGAATTTATGCCGTTTTTCCGGGGATTTTTTAGCTAGCTAATGGACAGCCAAAGCTGCATGAATAACACCGAGAAGAATAAGATATGCCCTCCGAACAAAGTTTTTCCTTTATCTTTTCTGAACCGTTTTAGCCAAACAAGCTGAAACTCACGCTGCAGAGATTCAAATACTTTTTCTTTGCTAAACTTTATTTATGAAAAGCATTGGCAAATTCGTTATTCATGTCTTTCATCCATTGGTATATTTGTTCAAAGCTGATTCCTGCATAAAATGCGTCGATCATAATTTGCCGCAGCTCCTCTTTAATTATTTCAATTTTCTCTTCATCCAGCTTTTTCTGCACCATTTTCGATACAAATGTCCCCCGTCCTCTCAGCGTTTCAATCAAGCCTTCTCTTTCCAGCTCTTTATAAGCCTTTGAAACCGTGTTAGGATTAGCGATAATCATGGAAGACATCTCTCTTACAGAGGGCAGTTTATCGCCAGGCTTTAACACACCTTTGATACATAGTTCTTTCATTTTTTTTATGATCTGCTCATATATCGGAGTGGCACTTCTCGGGTCAATTTCAAACATCAAATACCCTTCTTTCTTACAAAAAGGACTCTTTTGTATTATGTGTACTACATTATATAGTACACATAATACAGAAAAGATGCAATCAACATTTTCTGATTCCGCATATAAAAAACACTGAATGATTTCACTCGTTCGGGGGCTCTTGATCTTAGGGAAAAATTATGATGTACATAGTCGTATAGCAGCTTTTTCTAGAAGTTTGACTGATGTTCAACAAACTGATCCCGATTTTGTTTTAAAATGTAATCGTTCATTCGCATTGAGCCGAGCTTTTATATCGGTAATTGCGCAATCTGTTGAAAGATATTTTTATTCTATATTTTCGTTTTTATTCCAAAAACCATTCTTTCCCTATGCAAATTTATATATAAGATCAAATCGGCTAAAGAATAAATGAAAAATCATAATTGCAATTAAAGGGCAAGCCTACAATCAGGCTTTGCCCTGGAATTTTAATGATCGAGCAAAATCATCTCATTTTGAAGGTGCTGCAGTTGAAGGCGCATGCGGTGAAGCTGCTCCCGCTGCTGGTCATTTGCGCTTAAACTGAGTTTTTCCACTTCTGCAAGTGCATCTTGAAGCTTTTGCTGTGCATTTGTATATTCTTCATCATTGTAATGCTCCTGTTTCAGCCCTTCAATATATTGCTCATTTGCATATTCCAATGCTTGCTGGCAATGTTGAATGCACTCTTCCACGGATTGTCTAGTAGCCAAACAAATCCCCTCCTTGATGAAGAATTTTCTTCATCAACTGTATTTTTCGCTATTTCTGCAAGCTCCATCATGAAAAAAGCTGGTAAATTCTTATTTGAGATTGGTTTGGCAATCATGGTAAAATGTCTTGATAGTATATCGAAACAGGAGGAGTAGGAATTGGCGAACCACAATCCATTTCCGTATACGAATGACAACAAACGGTATCATACATGGAATTACCATTTACGAAATACATTTGGAGATAAAGTGTTTAAAGTTGCTTTAGACGGAGGATTTGACTGTCCAAACCGCGACGGTACGGTAGCACATGGCGGGTGTACGTTTTGCAGTGCCGCAGGGTCGGGCGATTTTGCCGGAAACAGAGCTGATGATCTTGTTACGCAATTTCACGACATTAAAAGCAAAATGCATGAGAAATGGAAAAACGGAAAGTATATTGCTTACTTTCAGGCATTTACAAACACTCATGCACCCGTGGAAGTTCTTCGTGAGAAATATGAAACGGTATTAGGTCTCGAAGGAGTTGTCGGTTTGTCCATTGCTACAAGGCCTGACTGTTTGCCTGACGATGTTGTTGATTATTTGGCGGAATTAAATGAGAGGACATATCTTTGGGTTGAATTAGGATTGCAAACCGTTCACCAGCGGACCGCTGATTTAATTAACCGTGCGCACGATTATGAATGTTATGTGGAAGGAGTTAACAAGCTCAGAAAGCACGGAATCCGAGTTTGCACACACATCATAAACGGTCTTCCGCTTGAAACGTACGATATGATGATGGAAACTGCAAAAGAAGTTGCTAAGCTGGATGTTCAAGGAATTAAAATTCATCTGCTCCATTTGTTAAAAGGTACACCGATGGTTAAGCAATATGAAAAAGGGATGGTGCGCTTTTTATCCTTTGATGAATATGTACAATTAGTTTGCGATCAGCTAGAGGTACTGCCTCCCGAAATGATCGTTCATCGCATTACAGGCGACGGTCCGATCGATTTAATGATAGGGCCGATGTGGAGCGTTAACAAATGGGAAGTGCTGAATGCCATTGATGCCGAACTCGAAAAACGAAACAGCTACCAAGGGAAGTATTATACAAAAGATCGAGTGATGTCAAAATGAACCTCATTCGCATTCTTCCATTTGCAAAAAAATTGATGGCTTCCGCTGTCCAAAACGGCGATATCGTTATTGATGCAACAGTCGGGAACGGACATGATACCGTCTTTTTAGCACAACTCGTTGGCGAACAAGGTCATGTGTTTGGATATGATATTCAAAAACAAGCGCTTGAAGAGACAGAAAAACGGTTGAAGGAATCCGGTTTAATCGACCGTGTTACTTTGTTTCATTCCAGTCATGATGACATTTTCAATACGATTCCGAAAAAACATCACAATCATATCGCCGGTGCGATGTTTAATCTCGGTTATTTGCCCGGTGGCCAAAAAAACATTGTGACAAAACCAGAATCAACTATTGAAGCAGTAAAGCAGCTTTTATCCATATTAAGACCCGGTGGAATGATCGTGCTGGTCGTTTATCACGGCCATCCGGAAGGAAAACGTGAGAGAGATGAGCTTCTTAAATTTGCCGAACAAATCGATCAACATACTGCTCATGTACTTGAATATCGTTTTTTAAACCAAAAAAATTCCCCTCCGTTTATTGTAGCAATCGAAAAAGCAAAATAGCCGGGAATAATATCCCGGCTAGCTTTATCCATCAAGAAGATTTAATCAAATTCCATTTTCGGAACGTTCGATATGCCCTAGCATTCACATAAAAGAAAACGGAGGTTGTTCCTCCTTTTTTTATTAATTTTTTAGCCAGCTTTCCTAAATCTTTATGTACTAATACTTTGTCATCAGATAAATAAATGCCGAGCAATCCGCGGTTAATTAATTTATGAAAATTTTCGTTCGGAATACCTTTTAAATTTTTGTCCGCTTCATGTACAAAATGAGCTAATCGTTCCATCATTTCTGATGTGCTTTCATAAAAACTGCAAAAATTTAAATCGCCCTCCAATTGATCCTCCTCTTGATCAATAAAGTAATCCAATAAAATGTGAAGCCCTTGCACATATGGAAAGTAACCATCTTTAATTTTTTTGGCAATCGCTTCGTTAAAGCTGGGCTGAAATGCATAGGCGACTAAACAAAAAATGCCCAATGTCGATCCAGCGCAGGCAGAAAATTCATACCACCGCATATCCGGGAGGGAAGATTTATATTGTTCGAACCACTGTACTAGCCTTGGCACTCTTTCCTCTTCTATTACATGCTTATGTACTTGCAGTTCACAATAATATTCGCAAAGCTCCATCAAATAGCCAGCTATAACCGGATAGTTCTCCAATTGGCTCAGCATTCTTTGGCATGTCATGACAAGCTCTTTTAAATATCCGCCGTCATCTTGGTCCTCACGAAATTGGTAGTAATTTTTTAATTCTGCATGAATCGACAGCGCATCCTTCATTGATTGGTGCAGCATGCGGAAATCTTCCGGATCAAAAGAAGTGCTTCTGTCGCATAAATTATCCAAGTAATCGCTAATCGTTTGATAAGCAACGATAAACTCTATGCATTCCTCTATATGAGAGTTCGACAAAAGCGCTAAAATGCTTCCTCCTTCGCAATGAAATGCCTTCGTATTTATGCTTGCAAGCGCCTGCTTTCTCAATTCAGGATTCGGTATTTCCTCAGCCTTTTTTTTCCACCCATCTAAGTAATAATGGACGGTCGGAAGAATTTCCCTATAAACTCTTGACATAAGGCTGATAGGGTGTTCAGGTATACTCAAAGATCAACTCACCTCTTCATTGTAAAATTCCAGTGTTTATGTTAAATGGCTTTCTGTAAATCTCAACGCATCTTGAAAAACAAGTTCTCTTTCCGGTTCATTAAAAATTTCGTGATATAGTCCTTCCCATTCTTTATAGCTCTTTTCCGTGAGATTCAACTGACTATACCATTTTTGAACTGCTGATTTATCAACAATTTTGTCTTCTCCTCCCTGCATGACGAAAAGAGGGACATCTGGAAACTGCGGAAGCTGCTGAAATACTAGTTCAATGGCATGAAGAAGCTCTCTGTACCAGCGCACAGAAACTTTTCTTACGTAAAGGGAGTCGTTTCTGTTTATGTCTTGAATTTCCTTATTTCTCGTTGCCATCTCAACTGTCAAACCGGAATCAAAGCGTACCCTAGGCGCGAAAATATTTAATCCTTTTGCCAAAAGATCGAGCGCTTTACTCGGTTTTTGCAAAATTCCTAAACATGGCGAAGATAAAATGACCCCGTTTAACGGAATTTTATTTCTCTGCAGCGTACGTATGGCTATTAAACCGCCCATGCTATGCCCCAGCAAAAAAAGCGGCAATTGGAAAGATTGAGCCTCCCTGATCCAACGGTCAACTTCATCAATATATTCATCAAACGATTGGACATGTCCCCGTCTGGAGGATGAATTTCCTTGTCCTGGCAAATCCCCCATGACAACATGGTACCCGTTTGTTTGCCACTTTTTTATCAGCCATTTGTAACGTCCATGATGTTCTCCAGCTCCATGAATGATGACAATCGCAGCTTTAGGAGTAGAACTTACCCATTTCCACATAATTAACTCCTTTCCGAACATGACGGAAAATTTGTTATAATATGAAAAAAAGAAAAGGATGGTTCCCATGGTTATTTATCCATATAAAGACAAAAAACCTATAATTAGCGATTCGGCTTATATAGCTGATTTTGTCACAATCACCGGCGATGTTCAAATAGGAGATGAATCAAGCATTTGGTTTCAGACGGTTATTCGCGGTGACGTCGCCCCAACTATTATTGGAAATCGGGTCAATATTCAAGACCAATGCTGTCTGCACCAGAGCCCAAATAAACCGTTAATTATTGAAGATGATGTAACCGTCGGCCATCAAGTTCTGCTCCATAGTGCGATTGTGCGGAAAGGAGCTCTAATTGGAATGGGTTCGATTATTCTGGATGGAGCAGAAATCGGAAAAGGCGCTTTTATCGGTGCAGGCAGTCTTGTCCCGCCAGGCAAAAAGATACCTGAGAAAACTTTAGCATTCGGAAGACCCGCCAAAGTGATTAGAGAATTAACAGAAGAAGATCTTCAAGATATGGAACGCATCCGTCGCGAGTATATCGAAAAAGCTCAATATTATAAAAATATTGCTCGTATGAACAACATATAAATTGCTTATAAAAACATTTTAAAACTTTCTCTTTCAAATGTCATTCTTTACCGGGCAGCTTCATGTATTTTTAAAATTTTGTAAAATTTTTATTAGATTTGTTGAAGTTTACATAAATATGAGAGAAAATTTTTTATAAGAATTTTTGCTTTTTGAAAAGAGGAACTTTAACATGGGCAGACTGCTGAATCAGCTTTACCAATTTGAGTGCAAGTTGTTCAAACTGATTAATTCGCATTTTGAACGAAAAGGACTGAATGTTTATTTTCGGTATGTTACTCATTTAGGAGGGGCTGTTTTTTCAATTGCAACATGTTTAATGCTGATGTTATTTTTTAATGAACCTGTAAAAACTGTTGCCTTGGCAAGTTCAGCTGCTCTTTTTTTCAGTCATATTCCGGTTTTCATTGTGAAAAGAATTTATCCACGCAGACGGCCTTATCTTACATTATTTGAAACAAAAGTGTTAGAAAATCCGTTAACTGACCATTCATTTCCTTCTGGACATACGACAGCTGTATTTTCAGTGGCTACACCATTTTTGCTCTTTTTTCCAGCCTTAACATGGATTTTGCTTCCTCTCGCATTCAGTGTGGCACTATCAAGAATTTTTCTTGGCCTACACTACCCTTCAGATGTGCTGGCGGGAATAGTTCTAGGAGCTTCAGCAGGCACCATCTGTTTTGTCGCATTCGGACCGTAAAAGCAAAAAGGTGTCTAATGCATGCATCGCATTGGACACCTTTTTTATTTTACAAATATTGATGAGCTTGTTCGCGCAAAGCTTCCGCTTTATCTGTGCGTTCCCATGGCAAATCTAGATCGTTGCGTCCGAAATGACCGTAAGCAGCTGTCTGTTTGTAAATCGGGCGGCGCAAGTCAAGCATTTTTATAATGCCAGCTGGGCGCAAATCAAAGTTATTGCGAATTAATTCAACTAAAACATCTTCGCTTACTTTGCCAGTACCGAACGTATCAACAGAAATAGAGACAGGTTTCGCTACACCAATTGCATAGGCCAGCTGAACCTCGCATTTGTCTGCAAGTCCGGCTGCGACAATATTTTTCGCTACATAACGAGCCGCATAAGCTGCAGATCGGTCTACCTTCGTCGGATCTTTTCCTGAGAAAGCTCCTCCGCCATGGCGCGCATAGCCTCCGTAAGTATCGACAATGATTTTTCGTCCCGTTAATCCTGCATCTCCTTGTGGTCCGCCAATAACGAAACGTCCGGTAGGGTTGATGAAATATTTTGTTTCTTCATCGATCAGTTCTTTTGGCACAACCGGATCAATTACTTTTTCTTTAATATCCTGCTTAATTTGTTCTAAAGTTGCCTCCGGATGGTGTTGAGTCGATATGACAATTGTGTCAATTCTAACCGGCTGTTCATTTTCATCATATTCTACCGTAACTTGCGTCTTTCCGTCCGGACGCAAATAAGGAATTTCTTCGCTTTTTCTAACTTCTGTAAGCCGGCGTGAAAGCTTATGGGCAATGGAAATCGGGAGAGGCATTAATTCCTTCGTTTCATTGCATGCAAAACCGAACATTAACCCTTGATCTCCAGCGCCAATCGCTTCAATTTCTTCATCAGTCATTTGTCCTTCTCGCGCTTCTAAAGCTTTATCCACCCCTGCAGCAATATCGGGTGATTGCTCATCAATTGATGTTAAAACAGCACAAGTTTCAGCATCAAAACCGTATTTAGCTCTCGTATAGCCGATCTCTTTGACCGTTTCTCGCACAATTTTTGGTATATCCACATACGTGCTTGTCGTAATTTCTCCACTGACTAATACAAGTCCGGTGGTGACAGATGTTTCGCAAGCTACACGTGCGTTCGGATCTTTTTCTAAAATGGCATCTAAAATCGCATCTGAAATTTGGTCGCAAATTTTGTCCGGATGCCCTTCCGTTACGGATTCAGATGTAAACAGACGGCGCTTTTTTGTCATTTACTGCTTCCTCCTCAAACTTAAAATGATGTTTATGGAGTGCTACACTCCTTGACATTGACACGGAACTCATTCCCTCACCACTGTTGTAAACATATCAAAATTTCGTACGATAAGAAAAACTTGGCTAAACGAGATTTCTCTTATACATAGAAAAAACCTTCCCTGCCAGAGGAAAGGTTGTTATAAACATCATTGCCTTTCACTCTTATCGTTCAAGGATATAACCTTGCATCAGGTTAGCACCATTGCTCGTCTATGAATATGGAATTCTTTCGCATCATGTTGTATGTCCATAGAATACCGGGATTTTGAAAGCCATATTCTACTGTCTTCTTTCAACGAGCCGGTTGCTGGGCTTCATAGGGCCTGTCCCTCCGCCAACTCGGGATAAGAGTATCCGTTCAAATGTATATCATACAGGAGCAAAAAAGTACTTGTCAACAATAAATAAAGCTTCTCTGTAATTTTCCAAATCATCTGATATCCATTATTTCAGTATCAGCTGATCAATCATGATTCGTATGATGCCCAAAAATGAAGGCAAAATATATAGTAAAAACATTATTTTCAGAAATCGATAAATAGGATGGATTATTTTTGCGAATGTGTTATACTATTTCTATAAAACCATTTCAAATATGCAAAAAAAGGATGGTATGTATATGAATATTGTAGATGTATCAAATGAATTAGCTTCGTTGATCAGCGGACCAAATGCATATCATAATTTACCAGTCGCACGACTTGTAGAAAAAGTTTTAGCTAGGAAAGAAGGTTTTTTAACAAATACAGGTGCAGTTTCGGTTACAACAGGCAAATATACCGGCCGGTCACCAGAAGATAAATTCATCGTTGAAGAAGATTCTGTCAAGCATTTAATTGATTGGGGACCCGTCAACAAGCCAATTTCATCAGAAGTTTTTGAAAAACTGTACTTAAAAGTCATACAATATTTAAAAAATAGAGATGAAATTTATGTTTTTAACGGATTTGCCGGAGCTGACAAAAAATATCGTCTTCCAATTCAAGTGGTCAATGAATTGGCGTGGCAAAATTTATTTGCTCGCCAACTGTTTATCCGTCCGAAAAGCCAAGACGATTTAAAGGAGCATAAAAATCCGTTTACGATTGTTTCCGCTCCTTCCTTTAAAGCAGATCCAGCTGTGGATGGAACGAACTCAGAAGCATTTATCATTATTTCTTTTGAAAAGAGAATAATCCTGATCGGCGGAACTGAATATGCAGGCGAGATGAAAAAGTCTATCTTTTCCGTCATGAACTTCCTGCTTCCAGAAAGAGATATATTTTCAATGCACTGCTCCGCCAATGTCGGTCAAGAAGGCGATGTCGCGCTCTTTTTCGGTTTATCGGGAACAGGCAAAACAACACTTTCCGCCGATCCAAAACGCCGATTAATTGGTGATGATGAACACGGCTGGTCTTCATCTGGTATTTTTAATATTGAAGGCGGCTGTTATGCAAAATGCATCGGTTTGTCTGAAGAAAAAGAACCTCAAATTTATAACGCGATTCGATTCGGTTCCGTTTTGGAAAACGTTGTGGTTGATGAATCGACACGAATTCCTGATTATGACAACTCCTTATTAACAGAAAACACCCGTGCGGCTTATCCAATTGAAGCGATTGACAATATTGCTAAACCGAGCATTGCGGGTCACCCTAACACTATTATTTTTTTAACAGCTGATGCGTTCGGTGTTCTACCGCCAATAAGCAAATTAACGAAAGAACAGGCTATGTATCATTTCTTAAGCGGTTATACGAGCAAGCTTGCTGGAACGGAAAGGGGTATTACTTCCCCTAAAACAACGTTCTCCACATGCTTTGGCGCACCATTTCTTCCGCTTCCAGCTACAAGATACTCTGAAATGCTCGGAAGAAAAATCGAAGAACATGATGTGAAAGTATTTTTAGTCAATACAGGGTGGACCGGCGGAGAATACGGAGTAGGAAAACGAATTAAACTTGCTTATACAAGAGCCATGGTTCAGGCAGCATTGGAAGGCGAACTCGATGAGGTGGAAACTGTAAAAGACCCTATTTTCGGGCTGGCGATTCCTGCTCATGTTCCAGGAGTGCCTGATGAAGTTTTACAGCCTATTAAAACATGGAGTGATAAAAACGCTTATGAACAAAAAGCGTATGAATTAGCAAAAGCATTCAAAGAGAACTTCAAAAAATTCTCGAACGTTCCGAAGGAAATTGAAGAACTTGGCGGTCCAATCATATAAAAAAATTACTTACTTTCGGCTACAGCTTTGAACTGTCCCCTGTCAAGTAGACTGTAGAAATAATAAAAATATACCTAAGCGGCTTTAGCTCTATATTCCATGGGGCTAAAGCCGCTTAATCTTTTTTGATACCTTTCATAATTATAAAAGCGGTTGTACTCATCCATCGCAAGAGCTAATTCTTTAAATGTCTGATACTTATGTAAATAATACTTCTCGCATTTAAAGCGTTCCCCAAAAAGATACCATTGGCCCATTATCAATACATCTGCCTACTCTTGACATACTTTGTGTCATCCCTGCTTGGTCTATCCTACGTTTAAAACCATGAGAGGTATATTGGAACCCACGGTCACTATGAATAAGTGGATGCTCTCCTTTTAAAAGTACGGTGGCTTAATCCAACGTTTTGAATACAAGATGATGATGATTGGAATGTCCTAAAACATCGCTCACAATTGATCCATCATATAGATCAAGAATAGCACTTAAATAGGCTCTCTTTGATGAACCTATTTTAATTCTGTGACATCAGCTACCCATTTTTCACTTGGCTTTTCCGCTGTAAATTCACGATTCAATATATTTTCTGCAACATGTTGAGGGAAAACGTTTTAACCACTTATAGTAAGCAGCTCGTGAAATACCGGCGATTTCACATATAAGATTATGCTTAGTTTTCTTTCTCATGAAGTTCCCGGATTGCGATATACTTGTCTTCAAAACGGATTTGGTTTACTTTCACCTCCTTTCGATTTCCTCTAACTTTTTTAAAAATAGATTCTCCGCACGTAAGCGCTCATTTTCTCTTTCTAACTTTTTCATCTCCAGTTTCATTTTCTCTTCTGGAGATAACTCTGCTTCTTCTTTTTTTCTTCCTCGTTTGTCTTTATCCATTGCCTTAAAGAATATTTAGTAATTTGATACCTTTTACAAAGCTCTTGAATAGTACATTCTCGGTTTTCATATGCAAGTAAAACTTCAAGTTTGAGCTCTGTTGTATATTGCTTATACATAGAAAAACTCCCCCTAAGGTAAAACAGATTTTTTATATTTTAATCTGTCTACCTTAAGGGGAGCATATCACTTTGTCGATAGCCTTTTAATATTTTTATGTGGTTTGGCAAAACAAATCGGCAACGCAGATTTTTAGACGAAAACCCCTTTTTCAACGAACTTTTATGAAAAAGGGGTTACGCGATTTTTTATGATAAGACAAATGGAAGCCGTACTCGAAAAAATTAAGCAAATTCCTCCTTCCACAATCCGTTCAGCAAATGAACGGAAATATGGTGACGGTTAATTGGTTGAGTACAATGAAGTGAGATTATAAGTAAGCACGGTTTTGTTATCAGCCCATTCCAATTTAATAATTTCAGCTGTTCCTGTAGGATCGCTTATCAACGTTTTTCGAACTTCCAAAGGAATATTCATAGGATAAAGGCGATAGCCATCTTTGACAAGCTGAAATACGTTTTCCTCTATCCGCTTTTCCTTCCCTTTTGTAATAATCATCGTATTTAATTCAAGCGGCATGCCCATTTCTCCAATCCCCTTTCATTTGATCGATCATTTTTTAGTATGTATCATATGAAAAATATAATGGTCAATTTTTCATCCATTTTATCATTCGTTCTAAAACCATCCGGTTATGCCGAGGCGGAAAATGATGACTAAAATGTTGGAAATACCAGCTTTCCACTTGCTTTCCCAATTCTTTCAGCCTTCTTTCCAATCGATATGCATGTTCAATTGACACGTTTTCATCTTTTCCCCCATGAATGATTAAAACGGGTGCTTGCATTTTTTCAAGGTAATACAACGGTGTCCGCCATTTATAGCGGTCAGGATATTTCTTCGGTGTCCCTCCAATAACTCTTTTCATCATCCTTCTTAAGTCCTTTCTCTCCTCATAAGTTAAAAACATATCAGACACCCCGCCCCAGCTTACAACAGATCGAACATTTGAGCATATAATCCCAGTAAGCAAGGCCATGACTCCTCCCCTTGAAAAGCCAAAAACGTGAATGCGATCCGGATTCACTTGCGGATGTTTCATCAACAAATAGAATGCATTGACCGCATCAAAACGATCATTCCCCGCAAAATCTTCATTCCCTTCTCCTCCTAAATTTCCTCGATAAAAGGGAGCCATCACGATAAAGCCTTTTGATGCAAATTGTATAATTCTTCCTGCCCGAACCATACCAACATTTTTAATCCCTCCGCGCAAATATAAAAAGCCATCATAAACACCTTCTTGAACAGGCTCTGCTAACAGACCTTTCACTTTTAGTCCTTCAGAAATATATGTCACGATGGAAAGCTTAATCGAAGGGTTCGGTGATGGGAAAATTTGTTTGTCAACTATTTCTCCGTTTCTCAGCATCTTTTCAACCTCCATTTAGGTAGGCAATCACACATTATATTTTTTTTTCATACTTTATCCTAGATAAATATATTTAAACATTTTTCCTTTAATATGAACATCATTAGGGAGGATTTCACATGAAAAAAAGGCTTGCTTCCATCGTATTGGTGATCCTTTTCATCATACCTCTTTCAGCCTGCGGCGGCGGAGTGGAAAAAATTCGGCTGGCGGAAGTCACTCATTCTGTTTTTTACGCACCATTGTACGTAGCCATTGAAAAAGAATTTTTCAAAGAAGAAGGACTGGACGTAGAATTAAAAACTACTTGGGGCGGAGATAAAACAATGACCGCCATTTTATCAAACGGCGCTGATATCAGTCTTGTCGGTTCGGAAACGTCCATTTACGTATATGCCCAAGAAGCAAATGACCCAGTCATTAACTTCGCCCAGCTGACCGAAACGGACGGCACTTTCCTTGTCTCCAGAGCCAAGTTGGATGATTTTCAATGGGAAGATTTAAAAGGAAGCACTTTTTTAGGACAGCGTAAAGGCGGCATGCCGCAAATGGTAGGGGAATTTGTGCTGAAAAAGCATAACATCGATCCGCATCAAGATTTAAACCTTATCCAAAACATCGACTTTGCGAATATTGCAAATGCTTTTGCTTCCGGTACAGGCGAATATGTTCAGCTGTTTGAGCCAACCGCAAGTATTTTTGAAAAAGAAGGAAAAGGTCATATTATCGCATCCTTTGGAAAGGAATCGGGCAAAGTTCCTTATACAACATTTATGGCAAAAGAAAGCTATATTAAGAAAAATGATAAAACGGTGAAAAAATTCACAAAAGCGCTCTACAAAGCGCAAAAATGGGTGGAAGAACATGACGCCGAAACAATTGCCGAAACGGTAGCGCCGCAATTTAAAGATACGCCGATCGATATTTTAATATCTTCCATTGACCGTTATAAAAGCCAAGGATCCTATGCAAAAACCCCGCTGTTAGATGAGGACGAATGGAACAATTTGCAAAAAATTATGGAAGAAGCAGGAGAACTGCCGGAGAAAATTGATTATGAACTATTAGTCAACACGTCCATAGCAAACGAAGTGGCAAAATAATGTTGTTTCAAAAGGAGTAAATTTATCGACAAGGGGGGAGGAGATTGTCATTTTTAACGATCGATCATGTCAGCCATACTTATTTTACAAAAAAATCGGCAACGACTGCTTTGGAGGACATCCATTTGGAAGTAGAGGAAGGGGAATTTATATCCTTTCTAGGTCCTAGCGGCTGCGGCAAAACAACGCTGCTTTCCATCATTGCCGGTATCATGAAACCGACAGAAGGGCAAGTTATTTTGAACGGAAAGCAAATATCTTCCGCAACACCGTCTGTCGGTTATATGCTGCAACAAGATTATTTATTTCCATGGAAAACGATAGAGGAAAATATTTTAATTGGATTAAAATTATTGAACAAACTGAATGAAAATGAGAAAAAGAGGACATTTCAGCTTCTGCACCAAATGGGTCTCGAAAATGTAGAAAAGCTATATCCGAATCAATTATCAGGCGGAATGAGACAAAGAGCCGCTTTAGTCCGCACTCTTTCTACAGATCCGAAAATGCTGCTATTGGATGAACCTTTTTCCGCCCTCGATTATCAAACGAAATTAAAGCTTGAAGACTTAGTCTTTCAAACATTAAAGGATTTTAAAAAAACAGCCATTCTAGTCACGCATGATATTGGGGAAGCAATCGCCATGAGCGATCGGATTGTCCTGCTATCCAAAAGGCCTGGCAAAATTGCCAAAATATTTACTGTCCCAAAAGAATTGCGGGATACATCCCCGTTTAAAACAAGGCAGCATCCAACGTATACTTCACTTTTTGACTTAATCTGGAAGGAGTTAGATCAGCTTGAAACAAACAACAACAATTGATCTCCTCCATAAACAATATTTGCAAAGATTGAATAAGGAAAAGAAATGGATTACCTTTTATCAAATCTTAATTTTTATTTCTTTTTTTCTCATATGGGAGGTGTCATCCAGCCAAAAATGGATAGACCCGCTCATATTCAGTTCGCCGACAAAAATTTTTCACTTATTTGTTGAAAAACTGCAGGACGGTACATTACTTGCCAATTTGAACGTGACGCTTTTTGAAACGGTCTTGGGGTTTATTTTTGGGACATTATTCGGGACATTACTTGCTGCTCTATTATGGTGGTTTCCAAGGCTGTCTAAAATATTAGATCCGTATTTAGTGGTTTTAAACGCAATGCCGAAAGTAGCTCTTGGGCCGATTTTCATCGTCGTACTTGGGCCCGGATTTACCTCAATTATCGCGATGGGAACAATCATTTCGGTTATTATTACTACAATTGTAGTCTATACTTCCTTTAAAGAAGTGGATCCGAATTATATAAAAGTGCTGCAAACATTTGGGGCAGGCAAAAAGCACGTGTTCAGAGAGGCGATCCTGCCGTCATCTTTTCCAACCATTATTTCTACTTTGAAAGTCAATGTCGGGTTATCCTGGGTGGGTGTGATCGTCGGAGAATTTCTCGTTTCAGCTAAAGGATTAGGCTATATGATTATTTACGGGTTCCAAGTTTTTAATTTTACCCTTGTGCTGTTAAGCCTAGTTATCATTGCCATCTTTGCAACGATCATGTACAAAATTGTCGAACTAATTGAAAAAACATTAATCAAAAGCCAATAAGAGGCTGTCAAGAAAGTCAAATCGCCATTGAAAACAAAAAATCATAAACACCGATATATCAACGTTTCTAACACATTAATGGGGGCGTCAATAAGCCGTAAAAACGACTTATTAGACACCCCCTTAAACAATTTCTAAACCGACTTTCAGGAATTTAAAAGCTATTTTATGTAATCGGCATAAATTTTGTCCAAGCTGCGTTTTAGAACATCATCTTTCATAATAAAGCTAAAGCGATGATCGTCCTCAATTTTTTCAGGCAAGTCCGCAAGCAGGACTGGACCTAACGTTTCAAAATACGTGCTCTGTTTTTCGAGCCTCTCAATTTCCGCATAATAAATATTTTTCACAATCGTTTTCTCTTTTCCTATAACCTTATATTGCCCAATATATATGATATCTTGGACAATTCCTCCCGTTTCTTCCCTCACTTCCCGGACAGCAGCTTCAACCGGCTTTTCGCCGTTCTCGACTTTTCCTCCTGGAAACTCGTAGCCCCGGTCTTCATGTAAAGTTAAAAGCCATTTGTTTTCATATCGGCAGATGACCCAAACATGCTTCGGGTAAACAGAAAAAGGGTGTTGACGGAAAGACAGGTATACATCATTGCCGTAAAAATCTTTAAAATAAAACATAATCAATCCCTCTACTCCCATTTATCTGTTTTCATCATAACATATGGAAAAGAGGATTGTATAACTTATTCTTGATTATGCATAAGACCCATTGAAGCAATATGTTTTCTAGCTTCTTCGTCGCCATGCTTATAAATGAATTCATATACTTTTTTTGTTAAAGCATCAATCGCATCATTTTCCTTGTCATAATGATACTGTATATACGGAACATGCGCCCGGAAGAAATTTTGCCAGCTGGTAGAATGAATCTGATCGAAATACTCCCGTAACTCCGTAATTTCCTCATCATTGGCAGAAATTTGAAAATCCCACGGAGATGCTTCTCTGCTTTGGGAAATCTCACCGCTAGCTACTGATATATAATAGGTTTTTTTTGGATTTTCGGACATTTATATCCCCCTCCTCTTTTTAAGTATTGCCTTATCAAAGAAAAATATTTATAAAAAAAGGCTGCCTAACGCAGCCAAAAGAGGAAGGATATAATTATTTTCCAAGGAATGACTTTAACATCCAGTTATGTTTTTCAAGATTCACTTTAATATCGAGAAGCATGTCACCAGTTGCTTCGTCATTCACTTCTTCAGCAACTTTGATTCCTTTGTCCAAATCTTGAATGATGGCGGAAAAGTCGTCAACAACTGCCTGCACCATTTGTTCTGCAGTTTCAACGCCTTCTGCTTCTTTAATAGAGGAGATTTCTAGGCTTTCTCTAATCGTAGCAACAGGTTTAGCGCCCAAAGCTAAAAGTCTTTCCGCTAATTCGTCAATATAACCAGCAGCTTCATTGTACAGCTCTTCAAACTTTTCATGGAGAACGAAAAATTGGTCTCCTTTTACATTCCAATGAAAGTTATGTAATTTTACATAAAGTACCGTCCAATCCGCAATTTGTTTATTTACGATTTGAAATAAATCTTGTTTAGACATAATCCCATCTCCTTTTTATTTAATCTTTTAGTTATACAGTACCCCTTTTTTGCACTCTTAAAACTATAAAAAAAGTTGCATCATTGCGTGTAGCTGTTAGCTGAACACTTTTTCCAAATCCTCTTTACTATGCTTTAGCCAATATTCCATGAGCTTTTTGGCGCCTTCTAAATCATGAAGCTTCGCTTGGCCGCATTGCAGTTCGTTTGCGGCAGGCACTTCTGTCTGCTCTACAGCATCTTTCATTGTCTCTTCCAATAAATCAATGATTTCTTTTACGGTCGGTTCCCCGCTAACGACTAAATAAAAGCCTGTTTGACACCCCATTGGAGAAATATCAATGATATCAAAGTGATCATATTTTTCCGCATATTTGCGAATTGTAAATGCCAGAAGATGCTCCAATGTGTGAATAGCATCCGGTTTCATTGCCTGCTTATTCGGCTGGCAGAAGCGGATATCAAATTTGTTAACTACTCCATCCGTGCCGACTTTATGTACTCCGCAATGTCTGACATACGGTGCTTGCACTTTTGTATGATCCAGTTCAAAACTCTCCACTGAAGGCATTCCCATCACTCCTTACATTTTCTTAGTTTCCATTTTAACACAAAATTTTATAACATACATTTATGTTAAAATGTTGTCAAGATTCCAGAAAAAAGAGGTGCTTGCTGTGAAATCTGTCATGATCGCCCTTATCCGTTTTTATCAAATCTTTATCTCCCCGTTAAAGCCGCCTTCATGCCGCTTTTACCCAACATGCTCTGAATACGGGCTTGAAGCAGTGAAGCGTTTCGGAGCTGTCAAAGGCGGCTTTCTGACAGTAAAACGAATCTTGAAATGCCACCCGTTTCACCCGGGAGGATTTGACCCTGTCCCGGAAATTGAAAAAGATATAAATAAAAAAACGAGTGAATAAATGAAAAATAATGCAAAATACTACAATTATCAAATAAAGCTAAAGGGGAGCAAAAGATATGGAAAATATGATCGCTCAATTTAAACATGAAGTGAATAATGCAACAGAAGAGACGTTCCATTCTTCTGTTTGTTCTTTTTTAAATTTGTGGAGCTATGAATACGGCTCGTTCGAACATTTGCCAAACGAAATCCACCACTTATTGCATATTAGCCAATATGATATTTTAACTGTCGATCATGAATAGCCAAAAACTACAGCCATTCTTTTAGTTTTCTCCTGAGCAGCTTTTTAGATGCATTTCGTGGCAGAGATTCAACAAATGTAAATCCTTTTGGAACTTTGTATTTTGCCAGCTTTTTCAAACAAAATTGCCTTAATTCTTCTTCAGACACCTCTTCGCTTCGGACGACAAAAGCATGGGGAACTTTTCCCCATTTTTTATTTTCTTTTCCTACCACTCCTACATCTTTTACGGAAGGATGCGACAAAATAACTGCTTCAACCTCCGCCGGATAAATGTTTTCTCCTCCCGAAACAATTAAATCGGATCGGCGGTCCAATACATATAAAAATCCTTCTTCATCCAGATAGCCTAAATCTCCAGTATAAAACCAGCCGTCACGTATAGCTTCGTTTGTTGCGTCTGGACGATGTAAATACCCCGGTGTAACATTCGGTCCTTTTACTACAATTTCTCCCTCTTCATTAGGGGAGCAGTCCCTGCCGTCTGCTACGATCCGAATTTGAGCTGGAAACAACGGTTTTCCCGCAGATCCGAGTTTTGAAAAGCAAAATTCAGGGGCTAATGTGGCAATTTGTGAACACGTTTCCGTCATCCCATATGTTTGAAAAACGGGAATTTCTTTTTCACGGCATTGTTCAAGAATCGGCCGCGGGGCAGGACCTCCTCCTAAAAGCATGCAGCGAAACGATTTCGGATACGTGTCACTTCCTAATTCCTGCAGCATGTCATTCAGCATGGCCGTAACGACGGAAGCAATCGTAACTCCTTCATTTTTGATCGCTCTGTTTGCTTCTTTCGCTGAAAATGAAGAATGGAGAACAATTCCGATTCCATAAATGACGCTGCGCATCAAAATTGACAGTCCGCTTATATGAAAAAGAGGAACTGCCAAAAGCCAGCAATCGCCGTCCTTCAGTCCAAGATTCAGCACAGAACCGATCGCACTCCACCAATGATTCCCAAATGTTTGCTGAACTCCTTTCGGTTTTCCTGTTGTTCCAGACGTATACATAATCGTTGCCACGTCATCTAAAATAAAGCTGTCATCTAATGCTGCTTCCTTTTCATCACAAAGCTTCAACTCTGATAATGTCATAACTTTTTTACCGGGAAAATGAACCGATAATTCATCATCACAGATAACGCATTTTATATTCGCATCATTTATTTGCCATAATAATTCTTCAGCTGTTAGTCTAGTATTCAAAAGAACATTGACCGCACCGAGATACATTAAAGCATGAATATTAATGACCATTTCTAAGCTGTTTTTCATTAAAAGCCCGACTGTATCTCCACGCTTGATATCTATTTGATGCAGCTGTCTTGCTCTTTTTTCAACAAGCTGATGCAAGTCCAAAAATGAATAATTTTTCCCCTCATAACGAATGGCCAATCGGTCCGGAGTCAAAAAAGCTCGCTGTTTAAGCCAATTCGGTGTTTCATTTCGATTTGCACTCATGTCTCGACACCTCGATTATTGCACAATAAAGCAGCTCGATGCATCGCCATCAAGCTGCTTGTTCTTTTTATGGGAAACGCGGGAATTGTTTGAAATCAGGTTTTCTTTTCTCTTTAAATGCATCTCGTCCTTCTTTCGCTTCATCTGTTGTATAATACAATAATGTCGCATCCCCCGCAAATTGTTGGAGACCGGCGAGACCATCTGTATCTGCATTAAATGCAGCTTTCAAGAAGCGAATAGCAGTTGGGCTTTTTTCCAAAATTTCTTCACACCATTTGACAGTTTCCTCTTCAAGCTGCTCTAATGGGACAACTTTGTTGACTAAGCCCATCTCATAAGCTTCCTGCGCATTATATTGACGGCATAAATACCATATTTCACGAGCTCTTTTCGTACCAACAAGCCGGGCAAGCAGTCCCACTCCATATCCCGCATCAAAGCTTCCAACTTTTGGGCCTGTTTGTCCGAAAATTGCATTCTCGGATGCGATCGTTAAATCACACACGACATGCAGAACATGTCCTCCTCCAATTGCATATCCGTTCACCATCGCAATAACCGGTTTTGGAATCACCCGAATAAGCCGTTGCAAATCCAAAACGTTTAATCTAGGAATTTTATCATCCCCGACGTATCCGCCATGCCCCCGCACTTTTTGATCTCCGCCTGAGCAAAACGCTTTATCACCAGCACCTGTCAAAATAATTACACCAATTTTATCATCGTCCCGCGCATAGGAAAAAGCATCGATCATTTCCGCGACCGTTTTTGGTGTGAATGCATTATGTACATGAGGACGATTCATCGTAATTTTTGCTATCCCATTGTACGTTTCATAAATGATTTCATCATATTCTCGTTCTTTTACCCAAGGAAATCCCATTTTTATCCTCCTTTAATATGTAGAAAAATGTTGGAGAAACTCATCTACTATTTTACCAAAAAATTTTGACTGTTCCACATGAACTGCATGTCCGGCCTGCGGCACGACCTTTAATTCAGAGCAAGGAATCAATTGGTTCATTTCTTTCATAATTTTGCAAAACTTAAGATCCCTTTCACCGCAAATTAATAATGTAGGGATGTTGAAACTTTTTAATGCTCCCCACCATGAAGGTTGAACGCCAGTTCCCATTCCTTTTAAACTGTTTGCCAATCCAATTGCATTATTTTTCAGCCGGTCCTTTCTTATTCTGTCCTTGACGGCAGGCGGGAGAGACTTTTGCGTTAAAAACAAAGGGATATTTTCCCAATGTTGGACAAATGCCGCAATCCCTTCGTCCAAAATCATTTGGGCAAGTTGTTCGTCCTGCAGCCTTCTCGTCTCTCGTTCCTTTTCAGTTTTTAATCCAGGAGAACTGCTTTCCAATATTAAAGTCTTCACAAATTCCGGCTGTCTCATTGCAAAGCTCAATGCCAATCTTCCGCCCATTGAATACCCGAGCACATGCGCTTTTCGAATATTGAATGAAAGAAATATTTCTTTTAGATCTTCAACTGCTTCTTCCATCCGATATCTTTCAGGATTTTCAGGCGAATCTGTTTGACCATGGCCGATGATGTCGATAAGTACTAGCTGGTATTTTTTTAAACTATTTTTCAAAAATCCCCAGGTTTCTCCGCTTCCTGTAAAACCATGAAGGAGAACAAGTGGCTCCCCCTTTCCAAACGTTTCAGCCCAATAATTCACATTTCGAACGGCCAATTTTCCCATCATAACATCCTTTCTATTTCCCAGGAAACAGAACGAAGCCATTTTCTCTGTTCGTTGACTCGTGAATGTCGATTGGTCGGGATTTCAATAATATTTAATCCATCTCTATTCATGCAGATTTGAAACTCGGTTCTGAATTCTTCCCAAGTGGAAATTTTTTTATAATGTGCACTATATAAGCTGGCTGCATATTGAAAATCTAAATTGGTCGGGGTGCCAAACAATTGTTCAAAATGCGTCTTTTCATCCGCCTGCGGCAAAAATGAAAAAATGCCGCCGCCGTTATTATTAATTAATAAAACAGTTAAGTTCAATTTATTTTGTTTTGCAGCAAGGAGTCCATTTAAATCATGATAAAATGATAAATCCCCTATGATTAAAATAGTTTTTTCATGACTAGCTGCAGAAACCCCAAGGGCTGTCGAAACGACTCCGTCAATTCCATTCGCTCCCCGGTTGGCATAAACCGTAATATTTTTATCACTGTTATGGAAAAACGTGTCGACATCTCGAATCGGCATGCTGTTTCCTACAAATACATTGCAGCGATCCGGGAGCAATTTTTGCAATTCGACATATACCGTTCCTTCAAATAAAGAATCTTCCTCAATGACCGGCGTTGACAAATACTCTCGAAAGAGATTGTTTACTTGTTTCCATTTTTTGCACCAGGATGTTTCCTGTTTATCTTTACATTTTTTGATCAGCATTTCACATAAATAGGCTTCATCACTGTGAACATGTTCTGCTGATAAAGTAGGATCGCGATAACCGCCATCACCATCAACCACAATTTGCTTTATTTCAGGATGGTCTCTTAACAATAGAAACAGCGGTTTTGAGACGGGCATTGCACCAAAACGAAGGACGACATCAGGTTTCAGATACGCTTTCTTTTCCATCGTTTTTAAAATGGAATCATAACAATCAATAATATAATGTTTAGAATGTTCGCCAAAGCGTAAATTGGACAACGGATCCGCTAATATCGGGAATTTCAATTTCTCTGCTAGTGCCAAAACTTGTTCACGAAACTCTTTGTTATGTAATTCCCCGCATACAATAAGTCCATTCTCGCTTGAATCGATTTCATCCACAATCCGTTCAATTTGCTCATGTTCGACCAGCTTTTTTATTTCCACCACTGGCTCAATATGAAGAGACTTCTGCAATTGATGGATTTTCGATAGATCGGGCAAAAGCGGCTCTCGGAAAGGTAAGTTGATATGGACTGGTCCTTTCGGATTTTCATTTGCAGTTTGGACCGCCCGTTGAGCGATATTTTTTATATATAACAGCATCGTTTGACTGCTTTCAGGAAGAGCGCAATCAACAAACCATTTCACATAGTTCGAATACAGATGAATTTGATCAATTGCTTGTGGAGCTCCAATATCCCGCAGCTCATGAGGTCTGTCAGCCGTTAAAATCACAAGAGGGATGCGTGAATAATGGGCTTCTATGATAGCTGGATAATAGTTTGCTGCAGCTGTTCCTGATGTGCAAAGCAAAGCAATTGGTTTTCTTTGTTTTTTAGCCAATCCAAGAGCAAAAAAACCTGCAGATCGTTCATCAATATTAATATAAGTATGTATTTTCGGATGCTCTGCAAATGTGATCGCAAGCGGGGTAGATCGTGAACCTGGGCTAATCACAACTTCAGAAATACCTTTTGTAATTAATCCATTTACAAATGCAATGACATAGTCAGATAGATTTTTATTTTTCATTCAGTTTTCCCCCTAATGCATGCTGCATAGGTCCAAATTTGATTTCTGTCTCCCTGTATTCCTCTTCCGGCTTTGAATCTCCAACAATCCCGCATCCTGCGTACAAATAAGCTTTTTGCTCATCCAGCAGACCTGAACGGATCGCAACGACAAATTCTCCGTTGTCCTGATCATCCATCCATCCAACCGGAGCAGCATACCAGCCTCTCTCTAAAGGTTCTTCATTGCGAATAAATGCTAGAGCAGCATCTTTCGGATAGCCGCCAAGCGCAGGGGTCGGATGCAATTTTTCTACAAAATCAATCAACGTAAAACCTTTTTTTACGGTTCCTTCAACAGGTGTATACAAATGTTGAATATTCGGCGTTTTTAAAATCGTTGGATTGTTTTGTAGTTGCACTTCTTGGCAATATTCACGGAACACTTTTTCGATCGCTTTTACAACAATTTGATGTTCATGAATGTTTTTTGTATCTGAAAGCAGCATCTGAGCGTATTCTTCGTCTGCCTCCACTGTTTTTCCTCTTTTAATTGATCCTGCTACACATGCAGACTGAACCTTTTGGTCTCTCTTACTTACAAGCCGCTCAGGAGTTGCGCCAACGAACGTTTTTCCTTCATTTTCAACAACAAATAAATAACAATTAGGCTGATGTTCATTTAACATTGATAAAACATAATGTATATCAATCGATCCCTCAAACTCCAGCAGCATTTCCCTTGCCAATACGACTTTCTCAAAACGGTTTTGTTTTATTTGTTCTGTTGCTTTTTCAACAGCTGCCATCCACTCTTTTTTATGAAACAAACTTTCTTTTTTGATGGTAAAATTCAAAAAAGAATTTGTGTCTTCATTTTTTTTCTTTAAGGTGTATTCATATGTATTGAAATGATTTATAATTTCATTTATATCATCAGTTGATTGAATTAACCTGTTTATAGTAGCAAGTGTGTGACGGCCAATTTTTGTAATCATGAAAGAAGGCAAAGTGAATCGTGCTTCATGAAACGGTTTCCATTTTGAAGAATTCGCATTTTTTAAAGGGTCAAAAGAAAAACCCCCAAAAAGAAGCGGACCCGTTCCAATCGGATGGGCGCCTTCAATTTGTATATGCTCTTTCCAATCTTTCCACTTTGAATAAATGTCAAAAAAACGGTTGGAAAATTTTTTGTCTGTCGTCAATTCGAGCTCAACACCAATTCCACAAAGGATAAATGTACGATCAGGTGTCGCCCAATAAAATCTTTTCCCTGCATAAGCCGATTGAAAGCTTGAGAAAATCTGGAGCGGATCTTTCTCCTTGATTTCAAATACATAACTTAAAATGATTGGATGGGAATATTTTTTGACATGATTGACAGCATTCGCAACTTTATCCCTCAATGTATCTGAACATGGAATTGAAACCAAAGATGATCCCTCCATAACCGAAAAATAGCTTATATTAAGATACACCTGTTCAAAATTTATGTCAACTATATTATAGAATGACGCAATGCAAAACAACAAGCAAACAAACTGCCTCAGCTCTTTGATGGGGCTTGAGCATTTATTCCAATGAAAAACAATTGACACTCTTTCGACATTTTTCTAGACTAGGTTGTGGGGAATAGCTTTCGTTTTCAGAATGAAATAAAGGAGAGAACATATTATGCATCCTAAAACGGAGTCACATAATGTACCCATTATAAAAGCTGAACGAGGGTTTCGGGCTTGGTGGATGCTTTTAAGACCCCATACATTAACTGCAGCATTTGTCCCCGTGATTGTCGGAACTCTTTTGGCACTGCAAGTAGGACCCATTCATATTGGACTTTTTCTTACGATGCTTACTGCCTCGTTGTTAATTCAAACAGCCACAAACTTATTTAATGAATATTTCGATTATAAACGAGGTCTTGATACAGAAGAATCTGTCGGAATTGGAGGAGCAATTGTCCGAAATGGCTTCAAGCCCCAAACCGTTTTAAATTTAGCAATCACATGTATTGTTGTCTCTATCCTATTGGGAATTTACATCTGTCTCCAGTCAAGCTGGTGGTTGGCATTAGTCGGTTCAATTTGTATGGCAGTAGGATACTTATATACTGGAGGTCCATATCCAATCGCTTACACGCCGTTTGGCGAGCTAGCTTCAGGTTTATTTATGGGAGTCGTTATTATCCTTATTTCCTTTTTTATTCAGACAGGTTATCTAACTTCAACAGCTTTCATTCATTCGATCCCGATTGCGATCACGATCGGCGCCATCATGCTTGCGAATAACATAAGAGACTTAGACGGCGATAAGGAAAACGGAAGAAAAACATTAGCAATTTTGCTTGGCCGCCAGAATGCAATTCGATTTTTAGCAATTATGTTTATTGTTTCTTACTGTCTCATTTTTATTATGATCATTTTTGATTATTCCACATGGTGGTCTATTCTTGCTTTTCTTAGCATTCCAAAAGCTATTCAGGCGGTGAAGCGATTTGTCGGCAAAACAAAGCCTATTGAAATGATGCCGGCCATGAAAGCAACATCGCAAACAAACACTTTATTAGGCTTTTTGCTTGCTGCAGGTTTGCTCATAAGCACCATCATATCTCAGTAACACGATAGTATGTTTACTATCGTGTTTTTTTATTAAGCTTTACTGTGAAATTTGTTCTGTATCATCCACTCGCAATTTCAATATGCTGAGCAAATGTTTTTTCCTGAAAAAACATCTCGATAGGTCACAGCCTCTTTATCGGATAGCCAGCCTGTTTCTCAGCCGAATGATGTTGTATTAGCCTTTCAAGTGCCATCAGCTTCAAAGCATAGCGTTAAAAAAGGCGCGGAAGCAGCAATCCTTTCCTGACATGTTTTAAAATGATGATGAAATTTATGGCTGGAAAGGTGAATTTTTTTCATGATTTTAAAGTTATAATTTATTCCTTTTCGTCCAAAATAGCTTTAGATTCTAAAAAAGAAGGTGTCTTTCATATGGACATGGACGAAAAAAAATTAAAGGATTTCCAAAAGCAATTAATATTCATGAAAAATGAGATTGAAAAACGTTGGGACAATAACGATCATTTTCAATTGGAAAAAGGGCTGGACCATGAATCAACTGGAGAGCTTTCCAGCTACGACAATCACCCCGGAGACGATGCGACCGAACTGTATGAAAGAGAAAAAGATTTAGCTTTAAATAAACATTTAGAAAAAGAATATGAAGAGATCGTTGAAGCATTAGAAAGAATTCATGAGGGCACATACGGTACTTGTTCCGTCTGCGGAAAAAAAATTGATGAAGACCGTCTCAAAGCCATACCGACAGCCAAAACATGCAAAGAACATACTCTAGTTCAAACGATTTCTCATGAAAGACCTGTAGAGGAAGAAATACTTGATGCGACTTTTCACGGATCCTCTCAAATCGACCATGAAAATACCGCTGTTACTGAGCCGTATGATTATTTTCAAGATGTTATCGAATACGGAACGTCAGAAACACCGCAAGATGTAAGAACTCCACCGTTATCGTACGGAGATATGTATAATTCCGATGATGAAATTGGATATATTGAAGATATTGAAAACTTCATTTATACAGATATTGAGGGAAAAAACGTAAACGTCTATCCGTCACATGAACATAAACGATATGAAAAAATGCTTGATGAAGAGGATTTAACAGTTTTATGGGGAGATCTTCCATTAACAGAAAAAGAACCATATGCGAAAAATGATTAAAATTACAAGAAGACAAAAAAAGCGTTGCAAACTGCAACGCTTTTTTTGATTTCGAAATGACTCCGCAGGCAGGATTCGAACCTGCGACCGTTCGGTTAACAGCCGAATGCTCTACCACTGAGCTACTGCGGAATATAAAAAAATTTAAGGCATTTTGCCAAATAGAACAGCTTTTGACTGACAATTGCAGCAATGTCAATTGCCCAACTAGGCTGCTTAAAAAATAGCAATGGGCCTGAGTGGACTTGAACCACCGACCTCACGCTTATCAGGCGTGCGCTCTAACCAGCTGAGCTACAAGCCCATATTAAGCGGGTGATGGGAATCGAACCCACGACATCAGCTTGGAAGGCTGAGGTTTTACCACTAAACTACACCCGCGCGAAAATATTTATTTTTCTATTTAAATGATAAACACGCAATTTCCATGCCTCTTCCTCTTCCAGCACTGTTCGAGGATGTAAATGCGTCGAGGCAACTCGCAGATTATTCATTGAAGTGTCGCTCGTGGCTGAGGTTTTACCACTAAACTACACCCGCATAATAAGCTGATGATAGAAATAAATACTTAACTATAGGCAAATGGGGCGACTGATGGGAATCGAACCCACGAATGCCAGAGCCACAATCTGGTGCGTTAACCACTTCGCCACAGTCGCCGCAATTAATAAAACAATGGCTCGGGACGGAATCGAACCGCCGACACAAGGATTTTCAGTCCTTTGCTCTACCGACTGAGCTACCGAGCCGTAAAACTCCGATAAAAAATTATGTACAATCCATCATTAAAGAAAGAATTCATTGACACAACCTGCTGTACTTGAAAAATTCCTCCTACAGCTGTTGAATCAATAATTAATGGCGGTCCCGACGGGAATCGAACCCGCGATCTCCTGCGTGACAGGCAGGCATGTTAACCGCTACACTACGGGACCATTGGTTGCGGGGGCAGGATTTGAACCTGCGACCTTCGGGTTATGAGCCCGACGAGCTACCGGACTGCTCCACCCCGCGATAATAATGACGGAGGAGGAGGGATTCGAACCCCCGCGCGGTTTGACCCGCCTCTCGGTTTTCAAGACCGACCCCTTCAGCCAGACTTGGGTACTCCTCCATATAATAAAGATGGTGGACCTTGCAGGATTCGAACCTGCGACCGGACGGTTATGAGCCGTCTGCTCTGACCAGCTGAGCTAAAGGTCCGAAAAATGGCGGTGGAGGGGATCGAACCCCCGACCTCACGGGTATGAACCGTACGCTCTAGCCAGCTGAGCTACACCGCCAAATTAAATATGGAGCCTAGCGGGATCGAACCGCTGACCTCCTGCGTGCAAAGCAGGCGCTCTCCCAGCTGAGCTAAGGCCCCTTTAAATTCCCTGGTCGGGAAGACAGGATTCGAACCTGCGACCCCATGGTCCCAAACCATGTGCTCTACCAAGCTGAGCTACTTCCCGATATGGCGCGCCCGAGAGGAGTCGAACCCCTAACCTTTTGATCCGTAGTCAAACGCTCTATCCAATTGAGCTACGGGCGCAAATATGGTGCCGAGGACCGGACTTGAACCGGTACGGTAGTCACCTACCGCAGGATTTTAAGTCCTGTGCGTCTGCCAATTCCGCCACCCCGGCAGAGAAAAGCGGAAGACGGGATTCGAACCCGCGACCCCCACCTTGGCAAGGTGGTGTTCTACCACTGAACTACTTCCGCGTATTATGCGGGTGGAGGGACTTGAACCCCCACGCCGTAAGGCGCTAGATCCTAAGTCTAGTGCGTCTGCCAATTCCGCCACACCCGCGTCAAAATGGTGAGCCATGGAGGATTCGAACCTCCGACCCTCTGATTAAAAGTCAGATGCTCTACCGACTGAGCTAATGGCTCATAAAAAATTTTTTTCTCCTAATCCATTTTTCATTTGTCAGATGTCCCTTCCTCTGCCAGTCTTTTCGAGGATGTTGGATGCGTCGGGACAACTCTCTGATTGTTCGTCGAAGCATTGCTCGTTTCTCTGACGACTAATCTAAAAGTTCCTGCTCAATATGCAACACCTTTAATGATGCCGGCGAGAGGAATCGAACCCCCAACCTACTGATTACGATTCAGTTGCTCTGCCAATTGAGCTACACCGGCATGATGAATACAACAATCAATAATCAGTCTTGCTTCATTTGATCGTCGTTCCAATCTTAGAAATCTTGTCCAAGGAAAAGTTCAATTGGTACGATGAAGCAGCATGAAAGACGATATCTCGACCGTGCTTTGCCAATTGAGCTGAATCGATATACTGTATGGTGGAGGATGACGGGATCGAACCGCCGACCCCTTGCTTGTAAGGCAAGTGCTCTCCCAGCTGAGCTAATCCTCCAATTCAAAAATCACCAGAGGACATATGCAAAGTAAATAAAAGTCCATAATTCTTTCAAAACTAGATAACGGTTCCTTCACGAATAGATGCTCTTTCTTGGTTAAGTCCTCGATCGATTAGTATCCGTCAGCTCCACGTGTCACCACGCTTCCACCTCGGACCTATCTACCTCGTCATCTTCAAGGGATCTTACTCGCGTTTAGCGATGGGAAATCTCATCTTGAGGGGGGCTTCACGCTTAGATGCTTTCAGCGCTTATCCCTTCCGCACATAGCTACCCAGCGATGCCCCTGGCGGGACAACTGGTACACCAGCGGTGCGTCCATCCCGGTCCTCTCGTACTAAGGACAGCTCCTCTCAAATTTCCTGCGCCCGCGACGGATAGGGACCGAACTGTCTCACGACGTTCTGAACCCAGCTCGCGTACCGCTTTAATGGGCGAACAGCCCAACCCTTGGGACCGACTACAGCCCCAGGATGCGATGAGCCGACATCGAGGTGCCAAACCTCCCCGTCGATGTGGACTCTTGGGGGAGATCAGCCTGTTATCCCCGGGGTAGCTTTTATCCGTTGAGCGATGGCCCTTCCATGCGGAACCACCGGATCACTAAGCCCGACTTTCGTCCCTGCTCGACTTGTAGGTCTCGCAGTCAAGCTCCCTTCTGCCTTTGCACTCTCCGAATGATTTCCAACCATTCTGAGGGAACCTTTGGGCGCCTCCGTTACCTTTTAGGAGGCGACCGCCCCAGTCAAACTGCCCACCTGACACTGTCTCCCGCCCCGATCAGGGGCGCGGGTTAGAATGTCAGTACAGCCAGGGTAGTATCCCACCGTCGCCTCAGCGCAAGCTGGCGCTCACGCGTCTCTGGCTCCTACCTATCCTGTACAAGCTGTACCCACATTCAATATCAGGCTGCAGTAAAGCTCCACGGGGTCTTTCCGTCCTGTCGCGGGTAACCTGCATCTTCACAGGTACTATAATTTCACCGAGTCTCTCGTTGAGACAGTGCCCAGATCGTTACGCCTTTCGTGCGGGTCGGAACTTACCCGACAAGGAATTTCGCTACCTTAGGACCGTTATAGTTACGGCCGCCGTTTACTGGGGCTTCGGTTCGCACCTTCGCTTTTCGCTAAGCGCTCCCCTTAACCTTCCAGCACCGGGCAGGCGTCAGCCCCTATACTTCACCTTACGGTTTCGCAGAGACCTGTGTTTTTGCTAAACAGTCGCCTGGGCCTTTTCACTGCGGCTCATCATGGCTTATCACCTTGATGAGCACCCCTTCTCCCGAAGTTACGGGGTCATTTTGCCGAGTTCCTTAACGAGAGTTCTCTCGCTCACCTTAGGATTCTCTCCTCGCCTACCTGTGTCGGTTTGCGGTACGGGCACCTCTCACCTCGCTAGAGGCTTTTCTTGGCAGTGTGGAATCGGGAACTTCGGTACTTCCTTTCCCTCGCCATCACAGCTCAGCCTTCCGGCAAGCGGATTTGCCTGCTTGCCAGCCTAACTGCTTGGACGCGCACATCCAGCCGCGCGCTTGCCCTATCCTCCTGCGTCCCCCCATTGCTCAAACGGTGAGGAGGTGGTACAGGAATATCAACCTGTTGTCCATCACCTACGCCTTTCGGCCTCGGCTTAGGTCCCGACTAACCCTGAGCGGACGAGCCTTCCTCAGGAAACCTTAGGCTTTCGGCGGAGGGGATTCTCACCCCTCTTTCGCTACTCATACCGGCATTCTCACTTCTAAGCGCTCCACCGGTCCTTCCGGTCCGGCTTCGATGCCCTTAGAACGCTCTCCTACCGCTGACACCAACGGTGTCAACCCGCAGCTTCGGTGATACGTTTAGCCCCGGTACATTTTCGGCGCAGAGCCACTCGACCAGTGAGCTATTACGCACTCTTTAAATGGTGGCTGCTTCTAAGCCAACATCCTGGTTGTCTAAGCAGCTCCACATCCTTTTCCACTTAACGTATACTTTGGGACCTTAGCTGGCGGTCTGGGCTGTTTCCCTTTTGACCACGGATCTTATCACTCGCAGTCTGACTCCCAAGGATAAGTCATTGGCATTCGGAGTTTGACTGAATTCGGTAACCCGATGGGGGCCCCTCGTCCAATCAGTGCTCTACCTCCAAGACTCTTCCCTTGAGGCTAGCCCTAAAGCTATTTCGGAGAGAACCAGCTATCTCCAAGTTCGATTGGCATTTCACCCCTACCCACACCTCATCCCCGCACTTTTCAACGTGCGTGGGTTCGGGCCTCCAGCAAGTGTTACCTTGCCTTCACCCTGGACATGGGTAGATCACCTGGTTTCGGGTCTGCGACCTCGTACTATTTCGCCCTCTTCAGACTCGCTTTCGCTGCGGCTCCGCCTTTCGGCTTAACCTTGCACGAAATCGCAACTCGCCGGTTCATTCTACAAAAGGCACGCCATCACCCGTTAATGGGCTCTGACTACTTGTAGGCACACGGTTTCAGGTTCTCTTTCACTCCCCTCCCGGGGTGCTTTTCACCTTTCCCTCACGGTACTGGTTCACTATCGGTCACTAGGGAGTATTTAGCCTTGGGAGATGGTCCTCCCTGCTTCCGACGGGATTTCACGTGTCCCGCCGTACTCAGGATCCACTCGGGAGGGAACGGAGTTTCGACTACAGGGTTGTTACCTTCTCTGACGGGCCTTTCCAGACCTCTTCGTCTACCCCGTTCCTTTGTCACTCCTTAATCGAGTGTCCTACAACCCCAAGAGGCACGCCTCTTGGTTTGGGCTGTTCCCGTTTCGCTCGCCGCTACTCAGGGAATCGCTGTTGCTTTCTCTTCCTCCGGGTACTTAGATGTTTCAGTTCCCCGGGTTGCCCTCCATACCCTATGGATTCAGGTATGGATACTGCCCCATTACGGGCAGTGGGTTCCCCCATTCGGACATCTCCGGATCGACGCTTACTTACAGCTCCCCGAAGCATTTCGGTGTTTGTCCCGTCCTTCATCGGCTCCTAGTGCCAAGGCATCCACCGTGCGCCCTTTCTAACTTAACCGTTTCTTCCTAACATGAGCGATCTATTCGTGAATGTCTTTCCGTTATCCAGTTTTCAAAGAACAATCAAGAAGGATATGATCCTTCAAAACTAAACAAAACGGAAAAGCGTACCCTATTTCAATGTATATATCCTTAGAAAGGAGGTGATCCAGCCGCACCTTCCGATACGGCTACCTTGTTACGACTTCACCCCAATCATTTGTCCCACCTTCGGCGGCTGGCTCCCGTAAGGGTTACCCCACCGACTTCGGGTGTTACAAACTCTCGTGGTGTGACGGGCGGTGTGTACAAGACCCGGGAACGTATTCACCGCGGCATGCTGATCCGCGATTACTAGCGATTCCGGCTTCATGCAGGCGAGTTGCAGCCTGCAATCCGAACTGAGAGTGGTTTTTTGGGATTCGCTCCACCTCGCGGTTTCGCTGCCCTTTGTACCACCCATTGTAGCACGTGTGTAGCCCAGGTCATAAGGGGCATGATGATTTGACGTCATCCCCACCTTCCTCCGACTTTTAGCCGGCAGTCACCTTAGAGTGCCCAACTGAATGCTGGCAACTAAGGTCAAGGGTTGCGCTCGTTGCGGGACTTAACCCAACATCTCACGACACGAGCTGACGACAACCATGCACCACCTGTCACCCTGTCCCCGAAAGGGGAACGCCCTATCTCTAGGGTTGTCAGGGGATGTCAAGACCTGGTAAGGTTCTTCGCGTTGCTTCGAATTAAACCACATGCTCCACCGCTTGTGCGGGTCCCCGTCAATTCCTTTGAGTTTCAGCCTTGCGGCCGTACTCCCCAGGCGGAGTGCTTAATGCGTTTGCTGCAGCACTAAAGGGTGGATACCCTCTAACACTTAGCACTCATCGTTTACGGCGTGGACTACCAGGGTATCTAATCCTGTTCGCTCCCCACGCTTTCGCGCCTCAGCGTCAGTTACAGGCCAGAGAGCCGCCTTCGCCACTGGTGTTCCTCCACATCTCTACGCATTTCACCGCTACACGTGGAATTCCGCTCCCCTCTCCTGCACTCAAGTTCCCCAGTTTCCAATGGCCGCTCGCGGTTGAGCCGCGAGATTTCACATCAGACTTAAGGAACCGCCTGCGCGCGCTTTACGCCCAATAATTCCGGACAACGCTTGCCACCTACGTATTACCGCGGCTGCTGGCACGTAGTTAGCCGTGGCTTCCTCGTCAGGTACCGTCAAGGTACCGCCCTGTTCGAACGGTACTTGTTCTTCCCTGACAACAGAGCTTTACGATCCGAAGACCTTCTTCGCTCACGCGGCGTTGCTCCGTCAGACTTTCGTCCATTGCGGAAGATTCCCTACTGCTGCCTCCCGTAGGAGTCTGGGCCGTGTCTCAGTCCCAGTGTGGCCGGTCACCCTCTCAGGTCGGCTACGCATCGTCGCCTTGGTGAGCCGTTACCTCACCAACTAGCTAATGCGCCGCGGGCCCATCCTGCAGTGACAGCTAAAAGCCGCCTTTCAACCGAAAACCATGCGGTTTTCGGTGTTATCCGGTATTAGCTCCGGTTTCCCGAAGTTATCCCAGTCTGCAGGGCAGGTTGCCCACGTGTTACTCACCCGTCCGCCGCTAACCTAAAGGAGCAAGCTCCCTTCGGTCCGCTCGACTTGCATGTATTAGGCACGCCGCCAGCGTTCGTCCTGAGCCAGGATCAAACTCTCCAAAAAAAAGTTTGTCACCAAATGCTCTTGTCAGAATCAACAGGCACGCTTTTCGTTTTGTTCAGTTTTCAAAGATCATTTTCCGCTGTATTTTTACAGCGACTTTTTCAATATACAACTATTCAGAGCAAAATGTCAAGAGTTTTTTTAAAAAGTAATTTTTTATTCATGACTAATGTCTCATTGATCTTAACGACATTTGATATTCTATCACCATTAACCACTAATTGCAATATAAATTTTTATAAAAAAAGATTTATTTTTGATAGTCGTTAGACAAAAATTGATTTAGTAGACGAAAGCATACTCATTCAAATAATTATCTGTTAGAACATATTTTACCACAAACAAACGCATTGTTAAGCACCTCTTACTGTTTGTGATCCGCTAAAATTTCTATCTAACGAGCCAAAGGAAAATCGATGTCAAGCATTTGTCAGCATCACCGTTTTCATAAACACGATTTCACCGGATTGAAACCTGACACTGTGAAGCAATTTATCGATCGAGACAATAGTTTCCTCAACTTAAAAAAAGACGCGATGCAGCCAAGTACAAATAAAAGCAGAATGCTGATGCAGCCATAGCATTTATTTTTTTGTATTAAAAATGGACAAGCATGAATATATAAAATTTAGAGAGACAAAAGCGGGAGGGATAAAAATGGATCTGGCTTTCTTAATTATTGCTTATTTTTTATCCATTTTCCATTTTGCATATGGATATAAAGAAGCTATAAGAATAAGCGAAGAAAACGGAAAAGTGAACGGTTGGTCCGTCATTTTTTCGTTTCCACTCGGATTTATATTTGCATTTTTTACAAACTTTTTTTATCACAAAATATATTTATAAATTCAATCAGTAGATTTATACAATCTTTACGGAAAAGCTTTTTCCTTCATCTTTTCATTGAAGACGAATATTATCACAAAAAACTCATTTTTTATGAAGAAATAATAAAACCCTTGGTCAACAAGGGTTTTTTAAATGGAGCATAGGGGGCTCGAACCCCTGACCTTCGCGCTGCCAGCACGACGCTCTCCCAACTGAGCTAATGCCCCGTTTTTCATTTGTCACAGACAATATTATAGCGTGATGATTTTTCCAATACAAGTATAAATTTATACAAATGACGAAATTTCATAAGAGGTTTTTCTCCTGTAAAAAAGTTGATGCGGTAACGCTCTTTTCAAAGATATATCAGAATTTACATGGACCAATTACTTATCAAAATCATACGATGGCTACAGAGGGGGGAACGATAAATGATTGCAATTCAAAATAGGCCTATTACAGCTAATGAATTAAAAGAATTTTTTTCAGATGCAAAAGATCGGGAAATTATTGATTGGATGGCAAACAGCCACAAAGTTTATCGCTATGAATCCTTAAATGAATTAAAGTTTGAAATTTTATTCAGGAGAAAAACGATCGAAGCTTCGCTCGACCTTTTAAAAAGCAAAGCGCAATTTGCGACATTTGAAAATTCATACTGTCATGATCGCTTCTGGCAGCTGAGCAGTAAAGGGGCGTTTTTGTTAAAAAAAGATGTGACTCCGGCAAAAGGAATAGAGGACATTTTTATAAATGGAAATAAATATGCATTTGAATGTGCAACAGCTATAGTCATTGTGTTCTATAAAGCTGCTCTTGATTCAATAGGAGAAAAAGCTTTTAATTATTTATTTGCAGATCTTGTTTTATATGACTGGCATTACGACAAAGACCTCGGAGTCCGAACGACCGTTACGACTGATTTTGTCCCAGGAGACTGCGTTTATTTCAACAACCCGGATTTTAACCCGGAAACACCACAGTGGCGGGGGGTAAATGCGATTCATCTCGGCAATAATCTGTATTACGGTCACGGAATCGGAATTCGTGATGCAAAAGGCGTCATCGAAACGTTAAATCGATATCGAAAAAGACAAGCGGTTGAATCGGCTTATTTAAAAGATCAAGTTACAAGACCGAATTACAAGTACCTATCAACTTATCAAAACTATATTCGTGAAAATAAAAATAAACGAATTTCGGCTAGAATCGGGCAAACTTTTTATACATTTTAACTAAAACCTATCCTTTTAAAATTTTTGCATAATATGTCCGTTTTCTAGGTCCGTCAAACTCGCAAAAATAAATGCCTTGCCATGTCCCAAGCAGCAAATTTCCTTCCAAGATGATAACGTGCTGGGATGCTCCGACAGTACTTGCTTTCATATGAGCAGCAGTATTCCCTTCAAAATGCCGGTCAAGCGGATTCTCCCATGGGTACAGCTCATCGAAACGGCGAATCATATCCCGCTTTACGTCAGGATCAGCATTTTCATTGATCGTAATGCCTGCTGTCGTGTGCGGACAGTATACCACAACTATCCCTTCTGAAACGGCTGATTCATGCACAAACTGTTGAATTGACATTGTAATGTCAATCATTTCATCACGCCGGCTCGTCTGTAATATAAATTTTTTTAACATGATAAACACCGCCTCTTAGCCTTGCGCTTTTTCTAAAATGACAAGGGGCCTATTATACGAATAAGCCCCTTTTCCAATTTTTATTCTTCTTGAGATTGGAAGAAAATCATCACGAATTTCAGAAGTTCAAATAGAGATATTAAAGCTGCCGCAACATACGTTAAAGCCGCTGCATTTAATACTTTATTGACTCCGTGCTCTTCTTCGTTTCGGATAAAGCCGTCGCTTACTAAAATAGCTTTTGCTCTAGAGCTCGCATTAAACTCAACAGGCAATGTGATCAACTGAAATGCAACTGCAGCGGAGAAAAAGATAATCCCAAGCCCTAACAAGTTTAAGCTTTGTAATAAAAACCCGGCAATAAGCAAAATCGGAGCAATTCCCGATGTAAGATTGACAACTGGAAACATTTTATGTCTTAACACAAGAGCACCATACCGTTCTTTATGTTGAATTGCGTGTCCGCACTCATGCGCCGCGACGGAGACGGCCGCAATCGAATTTCCGTAATAAACCGGCTCTGATAACCGCACAACCCGATGAATTGGATCGTAGTGGTCTGTCAGCTGCCCGTGAACAGGCTCGACTGGAACGTCATAAAGTCCGTTTTGATCCAAAATTCTCCGCGCAACTTCTGCCCCTGTTAAATGACTCGAAGCGATCACATCGGAATACTTAGCAAAATTCCCTTTCACACGGAATTGCGCCCAAATAGATATTCCGAAGGCAATGAACACCAGAATGTCCATCGGATGAAAAAGCATTTTGAAAAACCTCCCGTTCTATTTTTTATAGTTAACAATAATATAACAATTTTTGAAGGAATTTGTACAGAATTTTGTATCAATGTAAAAGAACTGACACATGTCTTTACTATTCTACGATGACATGAACCATTTCATTCAGCTTTACTGTAAAATCACCCCATAATTATGAATTCAGCTGTCCAACATATTCATACGCATTTGTATACGAAAAGTTTCATTTTCAAAAAAGAATTTGCACATACTAATACAGGGGTGTTGAGATGAAACTTAATAATGAAGAGAAAAAACAACTGAGTACCGCAATTGATAACATGAACGATGCGTTAGATGTTTTTATCGAGCTGTACAATGAATCAGAAGAAGATGTAAGCATTATAGAATTTGAAGATCAAACCATCAAGGCGATTAAACGCGCGGTCGATGCATACGGAAAAGAGGCCGTTTCCAAAAAAATCAATACAATTATTACAGAAATTTTCTCTTTTCTTGCCGAAACGAAAGGAAGTAAATCATGAAATCGACAAAGCTTTGGATTCAATATTTAAGGTGGCCGGTTTTTATCCGAATGTCTGTTATTGTGTTAATGATTTTAATTTTGTTTGGCACGATGATTTCTTACATAGAACCGAAGGAGTTTCCTACACCTTTTGAAGGCATATGGTGGGCTCTTGTAACAATGTCTACAACCGGTTATGGCGATTTCGTTCCAAAAACTTTTTTGGGACGTACATTCGGAATGATACTAATTTTGACCGGAGTAGCATTTTTAACATCCTATTTTACGAATTTATCAGCTGCTGCTGTAAAAAGGCAAAATGCCTATATTGACGGGGAAATTCCTTTCAAAGGGAAAAACCATTTTTTATTAATTGGCTGGAATGAAAAAACAAAGGAGATTATTGAAACACTGCGTATTATAAAATTTTACTGCCCTATTGTTCTTATCGACCAAACATTATCTGAGGCACCTTATATTGATGAAAACATACACTTTATTAAAGGAAATCCTGCCGATGATCAAATTTTAAATAAAGCAAACATTAAAGAGGCAAAAGCTGTCTTCATCACAGCTGATCAACATAGAAACGAATTGGAAGCCGACATGCTCACGATTTTAGTATTAATTACGGTAAAAGCGTCAAATCCGTCCGTGTACACCATTTGCGAAATGATGACAAAAACACAAACATTGAATGCCAAACGGGCGGGAGCTGATGAGATTATTCAATCTTTCCAGGTGGTTGGTCAAGTCTTTTTAAACAGCTTCTTATTTCAGAATGGATTTTCGAATGTTATATTAGAGCTCGGGAAAGCATACGGCGCCCGCTTAACAATTGAATCTCCAACAGACCAGGACATCGGGAAAAATTTTCAGCAATTACATAATGACCTGTTTTCCAATGGCATCATTCTTTTTGGCATCAAAAGAGGGGAAGAGATTTTTCTAAACCCTCCCCACAATTTTACAGTCGTTCAACACGATTGTTTAATAGCTTTAAAAAGCTAATTTAATCTTCTTTCAAGCTCTTGAATTAGTGTCTCTCCTAATTGAACATAAGGCTCTAAAACATCGGCATCTTTTTCCGCCGGTTCGGAAAACTGATTAAAGGAGGCTTGGAAGTTTCCAATTGCCGCATGATCGTCAAGTCCCTCTTTATATTTGTGGGTTAAAATAAAAGGCCGGCCGAGTCTTACCGTTGCATTATGTGCATCCAATTGCCCGTCGACAGCACGAAACGGTATTCTTAAAAAGTGGTATCCGTCGTCATCATCCATCAGATAATCAAAATAACCGTGATCATAATCCCAATTCCCTCCAATTGTGTATCCTAACTGTTTTAATTCCAGTTCTAAATCGTATAAAGGATATTGTTTTCCTTCCAAAGATGAAGAAATTTCAATCATAACTTAAACACCTTCCTGCTCATTTTTTATTATGTTTACCCAATGGTGAAAAAGTAGTCATGAAAGATGCTCTTCAAGCTTTATGGAAAATGGCGATTTTTGCATTCGGCAAATATTCGAGCGAATTGTTCGTTTGATGGAAAGTCATTATTTTAAGTTAAAAAATTGGTTTTTTATTTCGAATTTTTGCTCTAACTATGCGGATCCCTCTTCCCAATAATATGCTCCACGCTCTTACAGCGGACAGATAAAAGTTAAAGGGCTTCTGTTAATGGAAGGGATATAACGTGACAGTCAAAAATATTGCGATGAAGAGCAAATTGTGTATTTATTTTTCTAAATAAAGGAATAAAAGAGCAACATTGCATTCCAATTGTCGGAAGCGGGCAGCAGATAGACAAAAATAAAACAGCTGTAGCTAGAAATAGCTACAGCTGCTGCTTAATCAAATTCTGTCTGCTTGGCAAAGGAAAATTCAGCAATTGCCGTTCTTTTTTACATGATTCCCTTTTATTTCAAGCGTTTTTCAAGCTCAGCTTTTTTCTCTTCAAAGCCCGGTTTGCCTAAAAGAGCGAACATGTTGATTTTGTATGCTTCTACGCCTGGCTGGTCAAACGGGTTAACGCCAAGTAAATAACCGCTCATTGCACAAGCTTTTTCAAAGAAATAAACGAGATATCCGAATGTATAAGCGTTTAATTCAGGAATGGAAACAATGAGGTTCGGTACGCCCCCGTCAGTATGAGCTAAGAGAGTCCCTTCAAATGCTTTTTTATTGACAAAATCAACAGATTTTCCGGCTAAATAATTTAATCCGTCCAGGTTGCTTTCATCTTCTTCAATCGTTATGTCATGCCGTACCTTCTCTACATGTAAGATCGTTTCAAATATGTCCCGGCGCCCTTCTTGCACATATTGTCCTAACGAATGCAGATCTGTCGAAAAGTTGGCTGAAGCAGGGAAAATACCTTTCAAATCTTTTCCTTCACTTTCCCCGAAAAGCTGCTTCCACCATTCCGCAAAATATTGAAGAGCCGGCTCATAATTGATGAGCATTTCAATTGTTTTCCCTTTATTATAAAGAATATTGCGCGCAACGGCATACTGGTAAGCTGGATTCTCCATTAGCTCGGAAGAAGAAAAATCTCTTCTTGCATCTTGAGCGCCCTTCATAATCTCTTCAATATCCACTCCGCTTACCGCAATCGGAAGAAGCCCGACAGCAGTTAGAACAGAATATCGTCCGCCGACATCATCCGGGATAATAAATGATTCATATCCTTCTTCATTTGCGAGTGTTTTGAGGGCTCCGCGCGCTTTATCTGTCGTAGCATAAATACGTTTTTTCGCTTCTTCTCTTCCATATTTATCCTCTAATAATTTGCGGAAAATTCGGAACGCTATCGCTGGTTCTGTCGTTGTTCCAGATTTAGAAATGACATTAATGGAAAAATCTTTTTCTTTTATAAAATCAATAACATCTTGGATATATGTAGAACTTATATTGTTTCCGACAAAAATAATTTGCGGCGCTTTTCTTTGGCTTTTTGAAAGAGCATTAAAAAATGAATGGTTCAACATTTCAATTGCAGCTCGAGCACCTAAATAAGAACCTCCGATTCCGATGACAAGCAATACATCAGAATCCGAACGGATTTTTTCGGCACATTGTTGAATCCGTGCAAATTCCTCCTTGTCATAATCTTGCGGCAAATCGATCCAGCCTAAAAAATCACTTCCTTGACCTGATTTTTCATGCAAGGAATGATGGGCAACCTTTACAAAATCTTGATAATATGTAAATTCTTGCTCACTAAAAAAAGATAAAGCTTTAGAGTAATCAAAACGTACATGTGCCATAAGCCAATTCCTCCATCTCTAAAAATTTATCTGCCATGTCTTCCACTTTATCGAAAATATTTGTCGAAATCAAGAAAACAATAAACAGAACAGGCTCATTATTCCTGCTATCAGATGTATAAATTTTTCATTTTGATACAAGTTAATAAGGAAAAATTCAACTTAAAGGAGGTAGCAACATGAGCACTTTACAGCGGATTGCACTGCTTTTTACAATAATCGGAGCCCTGAACTGGGGTCTTATCGGATTTTTTCAATTTGATCTTGTGGCAGCTATTTTTGGCGGCCAAAATGCTGCTTTATCTAGAATCATTTATGGTATAGTCGGTATTGCCGGTCTCATTAATCTTGCTCTCTTATTTAAACCTGATGCAGAATTTGCCCGTAATGAGCCTAAGACGGAAACAAGATAAAGACAACAAGCATTTCAATGAGATCAAAATTCGGAGCTTAAAAAATCGACATAATTTTCTGTAAAAAAACCTTCTATAATTTTTTTCTAAAATCGACAGAACCGAAAAGTAGGGTTCAAATAAACCGGCATAATTGCCGGTTTTTTTCATTAGCGCAGCTTGAAGGATTGCCGCTTTTCGAACTTCTATAACCGAAATGACATTCGATAAATCTTTAAAAGAATGTCCGGGCAAAGTTCGATAGCAGTCTTTGTAACAGGAATAAGTATTAAAAAGCAAATTCGTGTTCTACAATAACGTTTCCGTAAAATTCCGCCATGACCATGATGCGTATGTCTTTATTTTTTTATAATATTTTCGTGTTTTGATTGTTCAATCCATTCCTGCAGCTTTTCACGCAATGTGTTAAAGCCTCTTGACGCTTCGTTTTCTGTTTTTTGTTTAGCAATTGGTTTTGATTTTTCTTCCACTGCCTTAATGGATAAGCTGATCTTTCCCGATTCATGATCAACAGAAAGAATTTTTACATTTACTTCATCGCCGATCTTTAAGTAATCCCGGACATCTTTTACATATCCGTGGGCAATTTCCGAAATATGCACTAGACCTTGCGTTTCTTCATCCAATGCTACAAATGCACCGTACGGCTGGATTCCTGTCACTTTACCAACTAAAACAGCCCCGATAGGATATTGATTAGCCATTTAAACACTCCTAATTCATAATTTCTGCTTAAAACGAATATGCGGTGATCAATTATAACACAATGTACTCATTTGAGCAAAAATAAATAAAAAAACCTGGCCTCATATTAGGCCAGGCAATAAAAGCATTATAAAGATTGTACAAATCGTTTGATCCTTTTCATCGCTTCTTGAAGCTGCTCCATAGATGATGCGTATGAACAACGAATATATCCTTCGCCGCTTTGGCCAAAAACATTGCCGGGGACTACTGCTACTTTTTCTTCTAAAAGCAATCTCTCCGCAAATTCCTCGGAAGACAATCCGGTGCTTTTAATGCTTGGAAAAGCATAAAAGGCACCGCCCGGCATATGACAAAATAAACCGGCTTCATTTAACGACTGAATAATGTAGTTTCTTCTTCTTTGATAGCTTTTCCGCATATATAAAACATCTTCATCATTTTCCAATGCTTCTAATGCAGCGTATTGGGCCATTGTCGGCGCGCACATGATCGAATATTGATGAACCTTCAACATTGCACGCGCAAAAACTCGGTCAGCAGCTATATACCCAAGCCGCCACCCTGTCATGGCAAAGCCTTTAGAAAAGCCGGAAATAAGAATTGTCCGTTCCTTCATACCTTCAATACTCGGCATGCTTACATATTCGTCTTCATAACAGAGCTCAGCATAAATCTCATCAGCCACTACCAGCAAGTCATATCGCTTAGCAATTTGTGCAACTGCTTCCAGCTCTTTCTTCGATAAAACCGTTCCTGTCGGGTTGTTTGGCGTACAAATCATAATGGCTTTTGTCTTACTTGTAATATATTTTTCCAAAATTTTCGGATTGACTTTAAATTCTTCTTCTCCAAAGGTAGATACGCTGACAGGCTTCCCTCCCGCGAGAGTGACCAGAGGCGCATATGAAACAAAGCAAGGTTCTATTATTAATACTTCATCCCCGCTATTAATAATAGACCGGAAAGCTATATCGATCGCTTGACTCGCACCAACTGTTACAATAATTTCTTCAGCCGGATCGTACTGTAAATCAAAACGTTTGAACAAATACTCGCTGATTTTTTCGCGAAGCTCATACAATCCAGCGTTTGCTGTATAAGATGTAAATCCTTGTTCCAAGGAAAGAATGCAGGCTTCGCGTACATTCCATGGAGTGACAAAATCAGGCTCTCCTACACCAAGTGAAATAACGCCTTCCATATTGGCAGCCAGGTCAAAAAACTTGCGGATGCCTGATGGCTTCATATTTATGACAGTTTCTGACAAATATGAATTTAACGTCTTCATTTTCATGGTGACACCACGATTCTTTTATCTTTATCTTCGTGATCAAAAATGATTCCGTCATGTTTATATTTTTTCAAAATAAAATGTGTTGTTGTAGATAAAACGGATTCAAGCGTTGACAGCTTCTCCGATACAAAACGGGCTATATCATTCATTGTTTTTCCTTCAATCACGACAGAAAGATCATAAGCGCCTGACATTAAATAAACCGATTTAACCTCGTTAAATCGATAAATGCGTTCGGCAATTTCATCAAACCCTACGCCTCTTTTTGGAGCCACCTTTACATCGATCATGGCTGTTACGCCTTCATGTCCGTCTACCTTTTTCCAATCAATAGTTGTCGCATAATTCACGATGATTTTTTTCTCTTCTAAACCTGAAATCAATTTCTTTGTCTCTTCCTCAGAAAGTCCAATCATTTTCGCAATTGTTTCAGGTGTTAAGCGGCTGTCTTCCTCCAAAATTTCTAAAATTTCTGTTTCCTTTTCAGTCAATTTCATTTTTGTAAATCCCCCTAAAATGGAATCTTCAGATAATTATATCACGTTCCAGAATTTTTACATCACTATGCCAGAAAATTTTTTAAATTGATGGATAAACTAACGGTACAAAATTACTGAAAGGAGAAATAAGCATTGCTAAAGGAAATCCATCACAAGATGAAAATATTAGGAACAAATATATATTACGAATATTATCATCATCCACAACAAACAGATACGATCGTGCTGATTCATGGATTTTTATCCTCCACCTTCAGCTATAGAAAATTAATCCCTTTATTAAAAAAGCACTTTTCCATTATAGCCATTGATCTTCCCCCATTTGGGAAATCAGAAAAAGCAACGAAGTTTTTCTATTCCTATCACAACATGGCAAAAGCGGTTATAGAGCTTTTAGAACGTCTGCAAATCAAACAGGCTGTAATTGTCGGCCATTCCATGGGCGGACAAATTTCTTTATATGCAGCTAAGCAAAAACCTGATTTGTTTAAAAAAATTGTGCTCATTTGCAGCTCTGGTTATATGCAAAAGATGCCTTCCTCTCTCATATTTTGTTCATATCTCCCGTATTTTTACCTTTACGTTAAAAGACAATTTATCAGGCAAGGCGTATGGAAAAGCTTATGCAGTGTCGTGCACGACCAATCGCTCATTAACGAAGACATGATATACGGATATAGCGAACCGTTTTATGACGATAAAATTTTCAGAGCATTGACCCGAATGATTCGTGAACGTGAAGGAGATCTTTCCTCACAAGACTTAAAAACGATTGAAATTCCATGCTTATTAGTATGGGGGGAAGAAGATAAAATCGTTCCAATCGAAGTCGGATACCAGCTTCAGAAAGATTTGCCCATCTCTCGTTTTGTCTCCTTCAAACAAACAGGCCATTTAGTGCCTGAAGAGCGGCCATATCATGTTAGTAATCACATTTTTGATTTTTGTTTCGGCTAAATAGGTAAGCGTTTTTACAATAATTGGCATGACACATTTTTTTTAATCGCCAATAGTTTTTTGGCGATTTTTTCACATTCCTTTAAAGGTATAACCTCTTCAAAAGAGAATTCGTAAATTGACTGAATCTTCCTAGCCAACTGTAAAGGGTGATCAATTGTATGAACGGCTTGAATGCAATCAACTATTTCCAGTTCGTAAGCATCATTGCCCAGTTGGAGCGGATCCCATTCACTTAACAGTTCAATCATAAATAAATTTGCCTCTTTTTGTTCCATATCGCTTCCCCCAAATTGGTACAAAATGTTTGCAATTGTATTTTAGCACATATACATTGGTATTGAGGTGAGAAGATGAGTGATTTTGATCAAGTAATAAAAAGAAAAGGAACACAATCTTACAAATGGGATTTCACAAAAGAATTGTTCGGACATGAAGATGTTTTGCCAATGTGGGTAGCTGATATGGATTTGAAATCTCCCGATGCGGTCATAGCGGCTTTGAAAGAACGAGTCGAACACGGTGTGTACGGCTATACTGGCGTCGCCTCCAAAACAAAAAAATCGGTTCAAAATTGGCTAAAAACAAGACATGGATGGGAAATTTCAGCCGATTCACTTGATTTTTGTTCAGGCGTAGTGGAAGCAATGAGCATAGCCATCCAAGCATTAACGGAAGAGGGGGATCGGATTGTGATTCAGCCCCCGGTATACAAGCCTTTTTTTGACATGGTGAAGTATAATAAACGCATTGTTGTGGAGAATGAATTAGTTTTAAAAGACGGGCGTTATTCTATCGATTTTGAAGATTTGGCGGAAAAGCTGGCAGATCCATCCGTCAAAATGCTGATTCTTTGCAACCCGCAAAACCCGAGCGGAAGAGTATGGACAAAAGAGGAGCTTGCAAAAATCGGCGAATTGTGCTTAGAAAACGGCGTGTTTGTTTTTTCAGATGAAATTCATTCAGATATTTTGCTGTTCGGCAATAAGCACACTCCTTTTGCTTCCATCAGTGAATCATTTGCTCAAAATTCCATTACAGCTATTGCGCCAAGCAAAACATTTAATCTTGCCGGCCTTCAAGCTTCAGCAGTGATCATTCCTGATAAGAAAATATTAGGTAAATTTAAACAAGTGAAAAGAAAGCAGGGGCATTTTTCTTTAAATATTTTTGGCATTACGGCAATGGAAGCAGCCTACAATAACGGACATGAATGGCTGGATTCACTTCTCCTTTACCTTGAAGAAAACGTAAAACTTGTCGAACAATATATTGGGGAGCATTTAAAAAGTATAAACGTAATCCATCCTGATTCTACGTATTTAATTTGGCTTGATTGCCGTTCATTAAATATGACTGAACAACAATTAAAAAAACAGCTGCTTGAAAAAGGAAAATTAGCATTGGAACTGGGCAGTAAATACGGCAAGGCTGGAGAAGGTTTTGTGCGGATGAATATCGGCTGTCCGCGGCAGATGGTCCTAGATGGATTAAAGAGACTAAAAACGGCTCTTTCTTAACATTCGTTGGGAGGCATCGCCTCCCGGTTTCAGCTTCTTTTTTTCTCATTTTCTGAAAGCTTTTTCAGCAGCTCATTCGCTTTTTCTTCTTCCTTGCGGGATATTTTTTTAAAAAAAATGATCGCAACTACAGCTAAAATGATAAACGGAACCATTTGCAAAAAACCATATAAATATTCAATTTTATTTTCCGGAAAATATAGAATAAAATTTAGAAGCCATTCCATGATCATCACGACCTTTCAAATCCATTCTATCTTTCTACTATAGCAAAATTTTGCTTTATCATGCCATCTGCTCTGAAAATAAAAGTGTACAATAGGTGAAAACATTACAATTGCTGGAGGGGAAAACTTTGGACATAAAAGTCGGGGATATCGTTACAGGCATTTATAAAACCGGTAAATATATCGGGGAAGTTACCGAAATTCGGGAGAATCATTATTTAGTAAGAGTAAAAGCGGTTTTAAAACATCCGATGCAAGGGGATTTGCACCAGCCGAAACAAGCAGATGTTCCGTTCTTTCATGAACGCAAAGCACTTTCCTTCAATGAACAAGCAAATATTCCAAAAAAAATGGTTCACCATTATAACGGGGAAATTCCTGATTACGAAACTTCTCTGAAAGAAGCTTCCGCTGCTTTAAAGAAGGAGCTTGAGGAAGATGGAAGCGATTGGGCATTGCGTTCTCTTGAAAACTTGAATCGATTAGAGAGAGAATATTTTAAAGCATTATGAAAAGGCCACTACAAATTGCAGCTGGCCTTTTCATGTCGCTTGCTTTTGCCATAATTTTGTTAAATCTATTCGTTCACCAATTGTCAGCGGCTTTGGTTTCAAAAGATATTGCTTATCTTTTTCAATCAGCTTAAAAATATTAAAAGTTGTTAACGCATCGTCAAGTGCACGATGATGCTTGCCGATTCCTTTTTTGCCGTATTCCTCCACAGCTTTCCACAATCCTGTTTGATTGCGGTCGCCAAAAAATTTTTTATATTCCATTGATAAATCGATCTCCGTACCTGCTATTGGAAATGGCAGTCCATGCTCTTTGCAATTATGGCGAAGAACTTTCATGTCCATGTTGCCCCATGTCACGATCATTGTTTCTTCCCCAAAAGAAAGCTTGCGAAGAAGATGAACCAATTCGGAAAACGATAGACCGTTATCAACTTGTTCTTGGGTAATTTCCAAAAAACGCTTACATCGTTCTGTTAATTTTGGAAAAAATCTAGGTTTTACAAATGTGGAAAACGTCTCTTTAATTTTTCCCCTTTCTACCTTTACGACACCCGCTTCGATAATTTCCGGAAAAAAGCCTTCCGGATTCATTTTGTTCTCAGCCATTGTAAATTCAAAATCAATAAATAACTGCTTCTTGGCCTCCACGTTATCCTCCCCCCTTATGAATCACTGCTCCGAAAACACCGTTACTTCATTATATCATTTAACAAGAATAAATATCTTCCATTTCGGAAAATAAAAAATTTTTTATGAATTTTTTATTATAAAATAGAAGAAAGGAGTGAATATCGATGAAGCCAAAAAAAATCATTCTTTTCGACGGCATGTGCAATTTTTGCGATTCGACCGTAAATTTCATCATTTCGCACGATCCAGATGAAATTTTTATATTCGCACCGCTGCAATCAAGCAAGGGAAAGGAATTATTACAGCAATTCGGCCTTTCGACTGAATCTTTTGATTCGCTCGTATTATCGGATGGGAATCGCTGTTATACAAAATCCACTGCTGCTTTACATATCGCCAAACACTTAAGCGGGTTTTTGAAAATATTTTACGGATTCATCATCATCCCGAAACCAATTCGCGATTTTTTTTATCAGATCATTGCTAAAAACCGATATAAATGGTTCGGTCAAAAAAACAAATGCATCCTTCCTAGTGAAAACATAAAAAAACGTTTTTTACAATAATCCGAGGAAATTTTAAAACTTCCTGTTCATCTCATAAATTGTTCTTCCTGTAAATAAAGAAAAAAACTGGGCAATCGCCAATTTCCTTTAAAAAACTCGATTTTACTTGTATTTGCTTAAATATTTTTGGCATTTCATTCTAAGTAATTGATGACACGAATGTATTCTCTTGGTGCAAACGTTTCTCCCTTCATATTTTTGGAAAAAGTATTGATTGGCGTCCACTCATATGATGGATGTACATACGTCTGTTTCGTTTGTTCATGCAAATACCATGAAATGCTGAATAATAAGATAAAAATTAAAATGGCTGTCATTACCTTTTTTGTCATCATACCACCTCATTTTCAAGGTGGGAAATTTCACAAAAAAATATACATTTTATGATTTTTTTGATACGATATTTGTGGTCTTATGAACTTGAAATTTAAAAAGCTATATATGCAAAAAATATTGAGAACAATAAAATACAGCTAGTCCAAAACATTGGATAAGGAGGGTTTACATGACATTTCTGCATTGGGCTATATTATTTCCATTTCTATTTGCTTTCATGGTACCATTCCTATATAAGACATTTCGGAAAATACATACTGGATGGTTTGTACTTCCCCTTCCTATATGTTTATTCATATTTTTTCTTCAATTTTTGCCGGGAGTTAAGTATAAAGAAGGTATCGTACAAACTGTTAAATGGATTCCATCATTAGGAATTGATTTTGCTGTTTATGTGGACGGACTTAGCCTTCTGTTTGCTTTGCTCATTACCGGTATCGGCTCTCTCGTTGTTCTTTATTCGATCTACTATTTGTCGAAGGAAAAAGAACAGCTGAATGCGTTTTACGTTTATTTGTTGATGTTTATGGGGTCAATGCTTGGAGTAGTCTTAACTGATAATACTATTGTTTTATATACTTTTTGGGAAATTACCAGCTTTTCTTCTTTTCTATTAATTGGCTATTGGCATTATCGGGAAAGATCACGTTACGGGGCGCTAAAATCGATGCTTATTACTGTTTTCGGCGGGCTTTCCATGCTTGGCGGATTTATCTTGCTCTACATCATGACTGGAACATTCAGCATTCGTGAAACAATTGCCCAAAGCAACAGTATCGCCGACAATGGATTATTTATCCCAGCCCTTATTCTGCTCTTATTGGGAGCATTTACAAAATCCGCCCAATTTCCTTTTTACATTTGGCTGCCTGATGCGATGGAAGCGCCAACGCCAGTCAGTGCGTATCTCCACTCAGCAACGATGGTGAAAGCAGGCATTTATTTAGTTGCTCGTTTCACACCTGTATTTGCAGGAAGTGCCGAATGGTTTTGGATCGTTTCACTTTTCGGAATTTTCACCTTATTCTGGGGATCCTTCCATGCGGTGAAACAAACAGATTTAAAAGCGATGTTAGCCTTTTCAACTGTCAGCCAGCTCGGCATGATTATGTCCCTTTTAGGTGTCGGCTCTGCCGCTCTCTTGTTTGATCATTTTGAATTTTATTCAGTTGCGATTTTAGCAGCGATTTTCCATTTGATTAACCATGCGACATTTAAAGGCAGCCTATTTATGGTTGCAGGCATTGTTGATCATGAGACAGGCACTCGAGATATTAGAAAGCTTGGCGGACTCATGTCCCTTATGCCCATTACCTTTACGATCGGTTTAATCGGCGCGTTTTCTATGGCAGGTCTTCCACCATTTAATGGATTTTTAAGCAAGGAAATGTTTTTTACCGGTATGATTCGAGTATTGAACATGGATGTATTTCAAACAGAAACATGGGGGTTTTTACTTCCAGTGCTCGCATGGATCGGTAGTATTTTTACATTTATTTACAGCATGATGTTTGTTTTTAAAACATTTGCTGGAAAATTGCAGCTGGAAAATCTGCCTAAAAAGCCCCACGAGGCGCCGATCGGAATGCTGATTCCGCCTATTGTGCTGGCATCCCTTGTTGTTATTTTTGGATTTTTTCCAAACTTGCTTGCTTACAGCTTAATCGAACCGGCAATGAAATCTGTCATGCCTAGCGTGTTGAAGGATGGAGAACATTTTCACATTCATATTTCACATTGGCACGGCTTTACTGCGGAATTTTGGATGACAGTTGGCGTAGTGATACTTGGAATATTCCTATACTTGACAGCGTCAAAATGGAAAAGAGTTTACGATCTGCAGCCGAAAAGGATGACGCTCAATCAATTATATGATCATTCTTTAAAAACGGCAGGCAAAACTTCCAACCGGCTGACAAGCTTTTATATGACTGGATTTATTCGCGACTATCTCGTCTATATTTTTGCATTTATGATCATGGCAGTTGGAGCGACAATGATCATCAAGCAATCAATCTCTTTTGCTGCGGATGATGCTGCACCTGTCGGAATTTATGAATTGATCCTGTCGATTGTTATGATAGCCGGTTCAATCACAGCTGTTTTGGCAAGATCCAGATTGACAGCCATTATTGCACTTAGCTCCGTCGGGTATTCACTCGCACTGTTTTTCGTTTTATTTAGAGCGCCGGATTTAGCCTTAACGCAGCTAGTTATTGAAACGGTATCAACTGCCTTGTTTTTGCTTGCTTTTTATTTCTTACCTGAGCTGCAGAAAAAAGATAAAACTCGAAGATTCCGCCTAGTGAATTTTATAATTTCAGCAGGCGTCGGGGGGATTGTAACGCTGCTGGCCATTTCCGCAAGCAGCGAACGCACTGGAAAAACGATCGCGGAATACTTTCTGGAAACGAGCTATAGCTTGGGCGGCGGATACAATGTCGTCAACGTTATACTAGTCGATTTCCGCGGCTTTGACACGCTGTTTGAAATAACTGTTTTGGCAATCGCAGCGCTTGCTGTCTACAGTATGATTCGCCTTCGCACAGGAGGGAAAGACGTTGAAGAAAACGGGTTTAAAAACGAATGATCTTATTTTGCAAACAATTACAAAAATCGTGCTTTTTATCGTGATCATTTTTTCGTTCCATTTATTTTTCGCTGGCCATAATGCCCCTGGAGGCGGGTTTATCGGCGGGCTCATCACATCAGGAGCAATCGTTTTATTATTGATCGCTTTTGATGTCAAAACCGTGAAAGCGATTTTGCCCATTAATTATGTTAAAGTGGCGGCGTTCGGATTATTGATTGCGATTTTATCGGGGATCGGCTCCTTTCTTTTCGGAGTTCCGTTCCTTTCCCATACACATGGCCACGTTCACATACCGGTTTTAGGCGATACGCATCTTGCGACTGCTGTCATTTTTGATCTCGGTGTATATTTTGTTGTTGTTGGTGTGACAATGACGATTATTCAAACGATTGGAGAGACGGAATAATGGAGATTGTAACTTCCATTGTTGCAGGAATTTTGTTTATGACAGCTACATATTTAATGCTTTCAAAAAGTTTATTGCGGATCATTATTGGAACAGGTCTTTTGAGTCACGGAGCTCATCTCCTCATTTTAACGATGGGGGGACTGAAAAAAGGAACTGTTCCGCTGCTAGATGAACACGCAGCTTCTTATGTAGACCCTTTGCCGCAAGCACTTATATTAACTGCAATTGTCATTAGCTTTGGAGTAACAGCCTTCTTTTTAGTGTTAGCCTACAGATCTTATCAAGAACTTGGAACAGACGATATGGATCAATTGAGGGGAAATGATCAGAAATGAATAACAATATCATTATTTTACCGATTATTATTCCTATGATAACTGCAGTATTGCTTATTTTTTTCAATAAACAAGAAAAAGTGCAAAAATATTTAAGCGCTGTTTCTTCCGTTATAAATATCGGCATTTCCGTTTTCCTTGTTCACTATGTTCATACAAACGGAATCATTTCCCTTGAAGTCGGAGATTGGAAAGCGCCGTTTGGGATTGTTCTTGTAGCCGATATGTACGCGATTCTGCTTGTTTTAACGGCAAACATTATTGTTTTTGCCTGTTTGCTATTTTCCTACAAAATAGTAGTTTATAATCGAAGCAAATTTTTCTACTATTCCGGCGTCATGTTTTTATTGACCGGAGTGTCCGGTGCTTTTCTGACAGGAGATCTTTTCAATCTGTTTGTGTTCTATGAAGTTATGCTCATGTCTTCTTATTTTTTAATTGTTCACGGAAATTCAAAGCCGCAATTAAGAGAAACTATTAAATACATTTTAGTAAACGTTATTTCATCGGCTTTATTTGTCATATCCGTTGCATTTCTATATGCTGTAACAGGTACATTAAACATGGCTGACTTGAGCCTGCGAGTCGCAGAATTAGGCTCATCCGGCATCATCGCGGCCATCTCCATCATGTATTTAATTGTATTCGGATTGAAAGGAGCCATTTTCCCGCTTTTTTTCTGGATGCCCGGCTCCTATCAGGCTCCGCCAGCAGCTGTTACGGCTCTATTTGGTGCTCTTTTGACAAAAGTTGGCGTCTATTCGATCACAAGAGTGTTTACGCTTATTTTTTTGCAGGACATTGCATTTACTCATACGTTTATCGCATGGCTGGCGGTGCTTACGATCATATTTGGCGTTATTGGCGCCATTAGCTTCTCGGATATTAAACAGATCGTGATATACAACATTTTGACAGGCGTTGGTGTCATTTTATTCGGAGTGTCCACAATGACCGAATCAGGTTTAGAAGGATCTGTTTATTACATGATCCACGATATGATTATTAAAGGGTTGCTGTTCCTTTTGGTCGGAATCGTCTTTTCGATCACTGGAACAACAAACCTTGATAAATTCAGTGGACTAATAAAAAAATACCCAACACTTGGGTGGATGTTTTTTATCGCCGCATTAGCTTTAGCCGGCATTCCACCATTAAGCGGTTTTATCGGGAAACTGAAAATAGTCCAAGGGGGATTTGAGCAAGGTGAATTTGTATTAGCTTTCGCAGTCTTGCTTTCAAGCCTTTTAGTCCTATATTCTGTGATGAAAATATTTATTAACGGTTTTTGGGGAGAGGAAAAAATTCCGCAAGTTCGGGAAACCAGTCAAGTAAAAAGTCTTTACGTTCCGGCTGCTTTCTTGCTTGCTCTCTCATTATTTTACGGGCTTGGCACAGAATTTATCTCTTCATACATCAAACAGGCGGAACAGGTTCTTCTTTCTCCAGATCTTTATATTGAAGCCGTATTAAAGGAGTAGATCACATGGCCTTTCAAATACTGTTAAATTTTATGATTGCCATTACATGGATGCTTTTGCAGGATGACTACTCATTCATCACATTTTTTATCGGATATCTTTTAGGTATTATCATTCTTTTCGCGCTGCGCCGTTTTTTTCCAAGACGATTTTATCTGTACAATATTGCCGCTGTCATAAAGCTCATATTCATCTTTTTGAAGGAGCTTGTCCTTGCAAATATTGCTGTTTTAAAAATCGTTTTGTCGCCAAAATTGAAAATGGAGCCTGGAATTTTTGCCTTTGAAACAGAATTGGAAAAAGATTGGGAAATTACGATTCTATCCAATCTCATTACTTTAACACCAGGAACATTTGTTATTGATATTTCCGATGATAATAAAACGCTTTATATCCATTCTGTGGATATAGCGAATGTCGAACAAGCAAGAAAAGATATAAAAAGCAGTTTTGAGAAAGCTATTAAGGAGGTGAGCCGTTAATGTTTGAATTTATTATTTGGATTTCTTTGGCTCTTATCGCTGCTTCCTCTTTCTTATTGATGATTCGGCTCATCAAAGGCCCATCCGTTCCAGACCGTGCCATATCATTAGATGCGATCGGCATCAACTTAGTCGGGATCACAGCGATCATGTCGATTGTTTTAGATACAAGCGCTTTTTTGGACATTATTTTATTAATTGGAATTTTAGCTTTTATCGGCACGGTATCGATTGCTAAATTCTTGGAGAAAGGAGAAATTATCGAAAATGATCGAAACAATCAGTAAGTTTGTGATCGGATATCTCATTCTCCAAGGAGCCTTTTTCAGCCTAATTTCCGCCATTGGTGTGTTGAGGCTACCAGATGTATATACGAGAAACCATGCGGCTTCCAAAAGCGCGACATTAGGTGTGCTCTCTATTTTACTAGGGGTGTTCTTATATTTTTGGGTGCTTGAAAACCATATGAATGGAAGAGTTTTGCTGGGAATCCTGTTTATATTTTTAACATCGCCTGTAGCAGGACATTTAATCAGCCGCGCAGCTTACCATACAAAAGTGAAACTATGGGAAAACAGCAAAATTGATGAGTTAAAAGAAAAAAAGAAAGCAAAGGATAAGGTTCATTCATGAGCCTTATCTTTTTTAGCAATCAAATTGGACGGGACTTCTTATTTAAAGAATGCCTTCTGACTTCGCAATTAATACGGCTTCTGTCCGAGAGCTGACGTGCAGCTTATTAAAAATGGAAGTCAGACTATATTCAATCGATCTTTTGCTTAAATGCAGCTTATCTGCTATTTCTTGATTTGTTAACCCTCTTTCGACCTCCATTAAAATCATTTTTTCCCGATCTGTTAAAGGCTCATTTGCTTCTTTCATAGATGGCGACTTTAATGTCTGTCGTTCAATCAATTTTTTTACGTAATCAAATGATAGAATAATCTCACCAAGCAACGCATGGCGAATGTGAGATAATATTTTCTCTTTTGACTCCGTCTTGCTGATCACTCCATGAATGCCTAAGGAAATCGCTTCTTCCATATAATCATTGACATCATATCCAGTATAAAGAAGGACTTTGCATTGGTGTTCTTGAGATGTTATTTGCTTTGCCAGTTCAATCCCGTTGACGTCACCTAAATTCATATCCATAAGAACTGCATCATATTGCAAAAAATCGATTTTCTCCATAAGTTCAGCCGTATAAGGAGGCTCCAGACAATCCACTTCAACTTCAGAATCCGTCTCCAATATCGCTTTTGTCCCTTCTCTCACAGCAGGATGATCGTCAATCACTAAAATACGAATCATGTTTTCCACCTCTTTAGACAAAATCTACAGTAAAATGACTTGGCAAAAGCCAAGTCAAGAATGTGATTAAATTTCAATTAAGACCCGAAATCCATTTCCCGGAGAAGTCTCAATCTTCATTTCACCATCCAAAGCTTTTACCCTCTCTCTAATTCCGGACAATCCCATGCTTTCTGTTTTCGCATACAACAGTTCTTCATCGATGCCTACGCCATCATCTTCATAGTGCAATACAATTTTTTCTCTTATATTGACGAGCATAATTAATATTTGCTTCGCATTCGAATGCTTGCGCGCATTTGATAAAAGCTCCTGAATGATCCGGTACAAATTAAGCTGCATGTTTATATCAAGCTGCTTGTTAAAATTCCCCGTATTAAAGCGGATTTGAAAATTACACTGTTCTTCGTATTGCGCTACCAGCTTTGATACCGCCTTGACGAGTCCCAAGTCATATAAAATTTGCGGACGCAGCTCTTGACACGTTTCCCTCGTCATATGAATGATATCAAGAATGTTTTGATTCATGCTCTGAATTTTTTCGATCGTAGCAGCAGGATATTGTCCAGATTCCTCCAGAACCAATTCACATTGCCTTTTTAACGAAATCAAATCTTGCAGCACAGAATCATGCAAATCTTTCGCCAAATTGGAGCGCTGCTTCTCTTCAATTGCAAACAGCAGTTTTTTGAGCCATGCAGGATTGCTGTTTCCCTCTTCCGCTTTTTCAAGCCTTTCCATCAATTCTTCTATTTTCAAAAAGTTTTCTACAGTTACATTCGTATAAAAAGCAAGGGAATTCAGCCAAGAAATTTCATCACGAGTCAGTTTAGGGGTTTTGATGACAGAAAGGCAAATAATAACATATTTCCGTCTATTCGTTTCACCGACAGTTAACACAAACCCTTTATCAAATTCTACAATTTTCCCTATTTCTGTTACAGCATTTAAAATATCTTTTTCGTATGGGGCAATTTCTAAAAGACCGCCATCCCCATCATCATCAACCATTTCGATCCGTCCACTCTCATGAACAACAAGGCAATATGCACGGCTGACCTTCAAAACCTCTAAAATGGTCGATTTTAACTCAGCCATCATCTGTTTTAAACTGCCTGCTTTCCGGATCCTTGACGCATACTTCAAAATGCTGTCCTGATAATTATATTTTTCCGAAAACCGCTTAAACCGGAAGCGGAAGTCAACAATTTCTTTAAAATAAAAAACAAATATCATTAATATATATATAATAATTGAAAGTTGAATAGGGTAAATTTTGGGATTATGTTCTTTTAGCAGTATGATAAAAGCCACTAAAAAGATAGTCGGCAAAATGGAAAGGAGAGCATAATATTTGACTCTGCCTAGAATAAACTCAATATCATATATCTTTGATGATAGAAACTGATACACAAGGGAAAAAGGTACTAATAACAAAAATGACGCTAAAAGGGCAGGCGAAAAAATTGCTTGTTCCAAAAACAAATAAGGGATGACATATAGAACAATAAACGGTGAAAAAGCAATAACGTTTGTAACGATTAGTACTTTGACAGGGTATTCAATTTCAGAAAATTTAACTTTTCTTAAACCAACAATTTTGGTAACAAAGCTTATAAAAAAGACAACTAAAAAAGAAAATAAACTAAAGAATTTTGTGAATAAACTTAAATGATTATAAAAATCTTCAATGATTCTCGCAACTATATTGAGGAAAACGATAAAATACCCTGCATATATCAGTTTTTTGTTGAACAATACGTTTCCAAATTCAAGAAAATAATAATATAAAAAATGTAAATAAATGACTGGAACACTAATAAAAAATAAGAGCACTAAGTATTGTGAAACATGATCACCACGTGCCGAAGCACTGCCGCTTAAATAAGCTAAAGAAATAAACAATAAAAAAATGTTTAAAAAATATGGAGAAATACTATTTATTTTTTCATTTGATTTATATATAAAATAGCTGCAAAACAAACAAAGAAAATAAATAATTAATGGAATAATGAGCATGTACAAGGAATGTTCAGAAAAAATTAAATTTTCTACTTTTAATACTTTAATTCCATCTTGAGATTTAATCTTTAAAATACTGTCTTGTTGAAGTTGAATATTTATACCTTGAATTCTTTCTCCATTAAGTTCTAATAATATATCCCCCTTTTTCATCCCCGCTTTGCTCGCCCAAGCAGCAGGATCTAAATCAACGATTTCAACTTGACCTTTCTCATTTAATTTAAGATTAGCTCCAATATATGGAGCTTTAAAAAATAGATATAATGAATGAGAAACAATGAAAACGCTAATGATGACTAATAATTTATAAAATCTATCCATTATTTTAAACTTTTCAATCAACACTACCCACCGCTTAACGTTTTAAAATTATGATAACCAATAGCTGTAATTTGCAGAAAGCGTATCTACAAACCCATCAATTATACCCAATAATTCTTCCAATTCAACTCCAATCAAACTAGCTTGTCCATTCACGACTTTCTCCAAAACATCAGGGTTTTCGATTAAGAAATTTACGATTTCTTGCATATTGATCTCTCCTTTTTTATTTTTTGATTAAATTTGTTAATAGTTCATCCAATTTTTCAGCAGGCAGCGGAAGTTTTTTTATATAAGTTTCAGCCTTCTTAAGCGCGATGTGTTTCATCACATTTAAATATTGGGTGACTCCCGCTTCCAACAGCTTTTCTTTAAAAGCTACAATGCTTCCAAAGTATTCGTCAAAGTCTTTTCCGCTGTGCACATATTGTAAAATATCCACGCTTGTTTGATTAAATTTCCTTTGCAAATAAAGTAATGCCAGTGACGGCTTCAAAAACTTCCTGTCCTGTTTATGCGGAGTAAACAATCCTTTATAATCATTCTCAATCTGGCCGGCAATCCCTACTTGGTGCCCGTATTCCTTAACTTCCTCGTATCTTTTCCCGCATGCAAACATGACACCCGCTTCAGCTGCAAGAGCTGTAAGGGAACCTGATTTCCATCTAATCATTTGCAAACATTCTTTTTCTGTCTTCACGGCATTTGCCAAATCAATATGCTGGCCTTTCATAGCCTGCAAAGCATATTCAAGAAACAGACCAAGGATCTCAGAACGATAAGGTGATGACAGCGAATGGATATGCGATAAACTTAACGTATAAAGAAAGGATGAGCTGTTAATCGCTTCCCCTCTATCAATATCCATCCACGGTTCTGTAAAGTTGTCCAGATCCTCCAAATCATCAAACATATCAAAAGCTAGGACGAGCAATTCAACAGCTGCCATAAGCTTGTACAATTCTTCTTCATCATTTTCGCTGTTGAATACGTTCGCATGCAAATAACAAAGCTCTGCAAAAGGAAATGTTTGTTTAGATTCGATAAAACGATGCAAAAGATTCCGCAAGTAAAGCCAGTCTACAGACCTTTCGACCGCATCCTTCATAAACATTGCCACTTGAACTTTGTTTAATAATAACTCACTTTTTAATGCCATCCCCTCCTTTTGATCTGATTTATATTCAGCTTGAAATCTATGGATGTTTTACAATTATTATACTATAAATTATATATATTATCATAAAAAAGGCGACCAAATTTGGTCGTCGCCTCATTATACAATTTTCGTATATTGATATTTATCGTATTTGTCAATGCTCTTATTGATATTATCAAGCGCCTTTTTCGTTTCGTCTAACTCCCTTTCAAGCATTAAGAAGATCTTGTTGATTTTTTCGATTTCTTGATGATTCAAAGTATCACACTCCCTTGAAAAGATCCTTTTTTCGATCTTTCATATTTATTTTATAGAATTTTCGATCATTTTTCACCGAAAAACTAATTTGAAGTTTTATGCGTGATACCGAAAAACACGCAATGTGATTGTATGTGTCTTTTTGCGATGTATGGCAAACTTGTTATAAAGATTGCATGATCATGATTTTTATAACAGAAGGACTCCTTCTTTCCCCCATTTGTTAAATTCATATAAAAAAGAAGGAAAATTTTGATAAAAGAGGGTTGAATGAACGAAAGAACATTGATAGAATATTTTCTAAATCCCGAGAAGATATGACAAATAAGGGTGAACATAGTGGAAAAAAAAGAATATGTTATACATATTAAATTGGACAATTTATTGAAACAAAAAAGAATGACCAAACGAGAACTTGCCCGTCAAGCTGATATTCGCCATACGCTTGTATGGGAAATGTGCCACAACAAAACGAAGCGCCTTCCTCTAGATAAGCTTGCAAAAATTTGCTCCGTATTACAAGTCGACATACATGATGTCATAGAATTAGTAGAGAGAAAAGAAAGCAATCTAATGTAACCTCCGTCTGACAGCAGAGGTTACATGTTTCTCAAATCCTCTTGAAAATTTACATTTCCTGTATCCATTGAGTAATTTTCGAAGAAAGTGAAATGGCAATGTTCTCATTCGATCTTTTTGCAATAGAATTTTGTAAATGTTCTCTTGTTTTGTCATTGATTTCTTCATATTTAATGATCTTGGACCATTCAAGCTGCGGTACAGCAACTAATATATACTCCTCTTTTTTGTTTTCATAAATATAGACGTTTCTGATCTCTTCATCGTTATGTATTATATTTGCCTTTCGTACTTTCATTGTTTCACTCCTTTTTTCCCTCTATATAAAAAAATACCTGAGTTGAAAGAAAAATCAATCTCAGGTTTTGCAAAATATTTTACCTATTCCCTATTATCGGTTGATCAATGAAACTTTTCGAATGTTCATTCGTTTTGCTACGAACGTCAAATGTTTTTACATAGTCTCCAACATTTAAAGCTCCTGAACCAAGCGCAGATTTTAAACTCGCCTTAGGAGAAATAGAAAAGCTGTCACCCACTTTTATGATTCCTGAGTCGACTTCATTAATCTCAATTGGACCTACAAAAGAAGGCAAACGAAACCACCACTTCCATTGTTTGTTTATAGTATTGTATGATCAAACGCCTAAATTGTTCGCTTATACAATGGATTTTAACTGAGAATAGTACTTTTCAACTTTTTTATCTAGAGTCCTAATTTTCTTTAAAGCCAGCTTTTCGTCAATTTGACGGTAATGATGCATTCCGCCTGGTTCTTCATCCAATTCATCAGCAAGCCGAACTATACGCTGAAGAGGATTTTGCTTTAAATTACCATCAGGCAAATACGAATCCGTATGAAGGAGAATAGCTAAAGCAATTTGCTTGGCTGCTTCAGGCTTTTCCCCAAGCCTTATCAGCAGTTTATGCGCCCTGTTCGCTCCTTTTATTGCATGAATATCATTTTTTCGATATTTTTCATAATCCCATTTACCGTCCGTGTACCATTCATAATGGCCAATATCATGCAACAGCGCCGCCTTTGTCGCAAGATCGGGATTTACATTGAATGCTATCGCAAGACGAAAAGCGTGATCAGCCGTTTTAATCGCGTGAGCGATGCCAGATCGTTTTAAATATTTTTGTGTAATTGGATGAGTGAAGACTTCCATTAAAGTGACCCTTTTCACAGCTCATCCCTCCTAAATATTTCTGTATAAGATACCATATGTTCGAAATTTTCGCAACGGAAGTGGATTTTATAAATTCATGCAAATATACTGGCGGTTTCGCTGAAAGCTGCAGACAAACATACACCGATTTGCATATGATATAAAAACAAAAAATTCAATGAATGATTGCCAGCAGGAAAAGAAACAATAAAATGGACAGGTACATGAAAATTCCGACTCATTGTTGGTACATATGGAATATTAAAACGAAATTATACTATACAGGAGGGATTGCAATGATAATTGGTGTACCGCGGGAAATTAAAAATAACGAAAATCGTGTAGCCATTACACCAGCTGGAGTTGTTTCATTAGTCAAGGCAGGTCACCGTGTACTCGTAGAAGAAAGTGCAGGTCTTGGAAGCGGAATTCATGATGAAGAATATATTCAAGCAGGCGCCGAAATTCTTCATGATACAAGCAAGGTTTGGGAAGCAGATATGGTGTTGAAGGTCAAGGAGCCGCTTCAAGAAGAATATAAATATTTCCGTGATGGTCTTATTCTGTTTACTTACTTGCACCTTGCAGCTAATCCTGAACTGACAAAAGAGTTGAAGGAATCCGGTGTGATTGCGGTCGCTTACGAAACAGTTTCTGACGGTCATTCGTTACCCCTGTTAACACCGATGAGCGAAGTGGCCGGTCGTATGGCAACACTGGTTGGAACGCAATTTTTACAAAAACCGTACGGCGGAAAAGGTATTCTATTATCCGGTGTTCCAGGCGTTGAACGCGGCAAGGTCGTCATCATCGGCGGCGGGGTAGTCGGTACAAATGCTGCAAAAATGGCTATCGGTTTAGGAGCTCATGTAACGATCCTTGACGTAAGTCCTAAGCGTCTTCGGGAATTAGATGATCTTTTTGGCAACGACATTCAAACGCTCATGTCTAACTCCTATAATATTTTCGAAGCAGTAAAAGAAGCGGATTTAGTCATCGGTGCTGTCTTAATCCCCGGTGCAAAAGCGCCAAAGCTTGTGACTGAAGAAATGGTAAAATCGATGAAACCTGGATCAGTCATCGTTGATGTTGCCATTGACCAGGGCGGGATTTTTGAAACGAGCGATCATGTCACCACTCATGACAATCCGACATATGTAAAGCACGGAGTCCTTCATTACGCAGTTGCGAATATGCCGGGAGCAGTTCCGAGAACATCTACGTTCGCCCTTACTAATTCGACCATTCCATATGCATTGCAAATAGCCAACAAAGGGTTAGTAGAAGTAATCGCCAAAAACGAAGCGATCAAATTAGGTGTCAACGTTGCCAACAAAGAAATAACGTATGAGGCAGTCGCCCGCGATCTTGGGTACAATTATGTTCCTGTAGAAAAAGTTTTTGAAAAAGAGTTCGCAAATATGAATTCTGCCACATAATACACATATATTTTCGACTTACCTTACAAGAAGGAAAACAGTTCTCCGCGAATCTATTATCAAAAATGCAAAAAAAGCCTTCGCTCTCTTTTGAAAAGCAATAAAAAATGCGCACTTACAGACATGTTAAGTACTGGGCTAATCGTGCACAATACAGACCAAATCAGGATAAATGTGCAGCAATTTGTTAAGTCAGAATGTGCCGACACATTATCCTAATTTGGTGTTGCTTCCGACAACATACATGTCAGAAAGAAATCAATCCACGATTTTCAAGCATACTGAATGGGTCATCTTTTTTACAAAATAGATTCCGTCTCTCTCCTATATTGAATTGCGGCTCCTGCCGAAAAACTGAAACAGCAATAACATTTCTGACATAAAGCCTAATCTGCAATAGTTCAACCGAATGATGGATGACTCCATCATGATTTAATCGGCACGAATTTTTCCACAAAGGCCGCCAATGTTCGAGTCATCACACCAGTTGCTCCTTCAGGTCCTAGAGGGCCTTTCTTAGCAGTAGTGGATGTCCCGGCAATGTCTAAATGAACCCACGGCGTATCTTCAGCAAATTCTGCTAAAAAAGCACCGCCCATTATCGCATGTCCTTCCCGGCCAGGGGAATTATTCAAATCCGCCATTTTACTGTTTTTTACCCGCTCACGGTCATCTTCAAAAATTGGCAATCTCCATATTCTTTCATTACATTCAACAGACGCTTTCAAAAGCTGATCATACAGTTTTTCGTTGTTCGTCATCGCACCTGTTGTGTGCTTTCCTAGAGCAACAATAACTCCACCGGTTAAAGTGGCAACATCGATAATGTATTTCGCTCCATGCTGCTTTGCATAAGTGATGCCATCTGCAAGAGCTAAACGCCCTTCAGCATCTGTATTTAAAATTTCAATTGTTTTTCCGCTTAATGACACGATGACATCATCCGGTTTCATCGCTCCGCTGCCAATCATGTTGTCAGTAGCCGGAATAACGGCTACAACATTTTGTTTCGGTTTTATTTCACCGATAATTTCCATCGCTCCTAAAACGGCTGCTGCTCCTGCCATATCAGTCTTCATGTTTACTAACCCATCTCTAGGTTTTAACGAGTAGCCCCCAGTATCGTAAGTAATTCCCTTGCCGACTAAACCAATCGCATCGTCCCAAATCTTTTTTCCTTGGTATTTTAACACAATCATTTTAGGGGGTTCACTGGAGCCTTTATTTACCGCCAATATCCCCCCCATGCCCATTTCCTCCATATCCTTTTTTTCAAGGATTTCGATCTCAAAAGAATATTTTTTGGCCAGTTCGATGGAATAATTCGCGAGTTCTGTCGCAGTTAATAAATTTGAAGGCATGTTCACAAGAGTTCTTGCCGAATTTGTTCCTCTTCCATAAACATAACCGGCAGTTAAGGCTGCGTTTATTTTCGCTTTATCTGCATCTGTCAAAACATGAACAGCTTCAATGCTTGATTCGCTGCTGCTTGATCGTTGTTTATAGTTTTTTATTTTGTATGTAGAAAGGGCAAACGCTTCCGCTAGTGCATGAGCTGCATCTACCTCTTCCACATCTCCTCCAATAAAGGTAGAAAGCTGTACGCTTACAATCTTTTTCTGATCTTGTTGAACAGCTTGAAACGCATGCCCAAAAGCTTCCATTGCCTTTTGGAACGTGAATTCTTTTTCTTTCCCAAGCCCGACAAAATAAATTCGTTTTACGTTTTCAGCATCGAATGTATATAGTTTTGCGACACTGTTTTTCGCAGAAGAAATTTCACCTGATTTTATAAGCTTGGTGAGTTGATTGTTCAATTTTTTATCCAGCTCCTGCAAAGCTTTTGACAAATTTCCGTTTTGCTTAAAAAGGCCAACAATTAAACTTTCCCCTTCTAAACCGTCTAGTACTTTAAACATTTTTCCACCTCCTTCAATTATTATACGAGGTCGAATAGAACTTTGCTTTATTTTCAAACCAAAAAATAAAGCCCATCCCTGTGGGATAAGCTACCGTTGTCTAAAAACTTCCATCGTTTTATTTTCGTTTAATTTTTTTAATTCCTCTTCTGTTAACGTTCCGTTTCCTTTTTTAACTAAATAAACATCCACTTTTTTCTTTCCCCACTGATTGTAAACATCTTCTACTGTTTCATAATACAAATCAAGCCGATTGCCTTTAATCGCAGCACCTTTATCTGCAACAACTCCGTAGCCATATCCGGGTACATAAAGTATCGTTCCGATCGGAAAAACGTTTAAATCTGCTGCTATAGTGGAAAAATGATCCCTTTTTACTTTAACACCTGAATAAGTAATTCCATATTCAGGGTGGCCAGGATGTTTTCCTGTCGACTCATATCCGGCTGTATATCCGGTAGCCACAACTGTTTTTTTTGGATACTTTGATAAATCAATGGATTTTTCCATCGTCTGTCCTTGATTTGCATGATTAATATTTTTTGCAACGGCTTGTTGGGAATTTTCTCTTTGATTATATTGTTTGATCACCCATTTTGTCAGTTCATCTGCTTTCACACCTGAAATGGTTTCAAAAGTTGTTAAAAACGCCCCAATAAACAACAGACTCATCATAATTCTTCTAGTCCACATTTTTATACTCTTCATTTTTTCTAATTTCACTCCTCTCACCGTCTATTTGTTTCCAAATCGCAAACAAAATATACGTTGGAGGAGCTTTTGAAAGGAGCGTATTTTTCAATACGTTCCGACATGTATAAATTTTCCGATAAATTAAAAATAAAATGTAGGCACTCAAATAACATTGTTAAAAAAAAAGCCTTCCGATTATACGGAAAAGCTTAAAACATTTGATATCCTCTTGCTCGAAGCATTCGAATGACAATCCCTGATAGGATCGCACCTACCATCCCGCTTCCTAAAATGAGAATGTCTGCTACGGCAAGAGAGGCGATTTTTTCCCCCAACAGAGAAAATGAGCGGCTAGGTGATTTGAAATAATCAAAAAAATTCACTTCATCAATTAAAAAAATACATACTAACGGATAAAGTATCGCCATTATCCATGACATTCTTAAAAGCATATTTAATAAAAAACCGATTCCAAAAAATAAAACTAAGAACAGCAGCATGGAAATCAACAGCACCGGTATGTTCATCATCGTGTCCTCACCCTCAGAAAACTGTCGTATTATTATTAAAAGTTTTTATGTGGTTTAATAAGGAAAAAACTTGACCAGCCTTTGTTAATTTGCCAGATCTTCTTACATGTGCCAAATCTTTAAAGCAGCAAATCGATAAATTGTTACCTTAATTATTAACCTATTTATTCCAATATATCAAGTACAAGATTTCATTTAATGGCATAAATCGGCAAAGCAAGTTTGACATGCACACAAAAAGGTTCTCAGTAGGCTCTCCAACCTTTGAGCAGTTCAAAATTTATACAAAAAAAACTGGAAGTTTCCCCAAATGTTTTAAAATGCCAAAAATCACCTTTAAGAAAGATTGTCCTATTGTACAGTGCTTTGTCTGTTTTTTACTCATGTGAGAAGCTTTTGTGCTTGTACCATAAAGAGGGATTTGGCTTCAACATTTAAGAGAGAACTTTCATTCCTTCAAGCACAAAAAAGACGGTGTAAACAAACAAAAGAAGCACAAGAACTTGAGAATAAAACGAAGAACTTTGAAGGAAATATCGGGTATAGCTGTCCGACAGACCAAATACATCAGGCTACTATATAATTGCAGATCTGCATGGCGATTTTATGCTGAATCGAACCCTCTAATCGCAATCAGCATAGCGAGCTCTTTAATTTAATTTGTTTAAAAGCTTATTACTACGAAAATTCAATAAATACAGAGCGGCTCCTTCTCCAAACATTTTACTTTCCTGCTTTAAAAGAAATTACAAAAGCTGTTCATGTTTATAAAACATTATTTTAAAAGAGCAAAAGCCCTTAAGCCTTTGCTCTTTTCTTCAGCTTAAAAAAATTTGAATTTTCCTTTTTTCAACACGAGACCTGCTCCGCCAACCATATATAGCGCGCGGTTATCAATCATTTTCTTCATGAAGGATGCTTTTGTACCGACCATTTTTTTGCCTAACGCAATACCTACTGCATCATCTTCTCCTAGAGAAGCAACAGTTCCTTTAATATCTGGCTTAAATGGTTCGAGTTCTTTTTTACCGCGAATTAATGCAGCTAAATTTCTCGCGCAAACTTCTCCCTGCTGCATTGCAATTTGTGCTGTCGGCGGATATGGACGATTGATTTCCTCATTAATAATTAATGAACAGTCTCCAATAATAAACACATCATCATGTCCTGGTGCGCGCAAGTCTTTCTCTACTTTTACGCGGCCCCGCATTGCCTCAAAACCAGATTCTTCAATTACACTGTTTCCGCGCACACCAGCCGCCCAAATAACAGTGCCTGCTTTTATTTCTTCCGTTTGATCGTCTTTCCCAACAATAATTCCTTGTTCAGTACATTCTTTTATCGCTGTGCCGATTCTAAACTCAACACCTTTGCGCTGCAGTTGATTGACTGCGTACTCCACAAGTTCAGGATCGAAACCTGGAAGTGCTGTCGGTGCTGCTTCCACACAAATAATACGGACTTTTTTAGGGTCAATATCATACTCTCGGCAAAGCTCAGGAACACGGTTGGCAAGTTCGCCTAAAAACTCAATTCCAGTGAATCCTGCACCTCCGACTACAATGGTTAGACGTGTATCATCTTTTTCTTCTTCTGTATTGTATGTAGCAAATTGATATTCAATATGCTCTCTAATTTGTCTAGCAGAATTAATGTTGGAAATTGTGAAAGCGTATTCTTTTAACCCTTGGATTCCAAACGTTTCCGGATGAGCCCCAAGAGCGACTACTAAGTAATCATAGTTAAGCTCGCCATTTTCAAGAATGACTTTTTTCTCATCTGTTTTAATTAATTTTACAGAATCTTGCACAAAGTTTACTTTGTTTGTATCAATTACATCTTTAATTGGATAGCGGCATCGGTCATGATGAAGGGTGCCTGCAGATGCTTCATGCAGCCATGTTGTTTCATAATGATAATCATGCTTATTGACAAGTGTAATATCAGCCTCGTTCACACTCACCATTTTTTGTAGACGTGTTACGGTCATTAATCCTCCATAACCGGCACCTAAAATAACAACTTTAGGATTTCTCACAAGACACACCAACCTTTTCCGTAATTTTTAAAGCGGTCAATTCTAGACTCACTTTTCACATAATTTGTGAAAATATTCACGTTCTTGGACAAAAAATTATAAGGGCAAAATTGTCAATAAAATTTAACATCTTTTTACCTATAGTCATGATATCCGTTTGTGTCCAACTTTTCAAGTTTATTTTTAAGCTAAATGATCAACTTTATAAATCTTTAAATGACAGAATTTTTGTATTTTTACAATCTTTTTTTTATGATATGATTAATAAAGATTAACAAGAGGGGGAATCGTCTGTGAAAGAGGACAGCAAAGTCTACGATATAACGATTATTGGCGGGGGACCTGTCGGGATGTTCACAGCTTTTTACGGAGGAATGAGGCAGGCTTCTGTTAAAATTATTGAAAGCCTTCCACAATTAGGAGGGCAATTGACAGCGCTTTATCCTGAAAAATACATATATGATGTAGCGGGGTTTCCAAAAATTAGAGCTCAAGAATTAGTCAATAATTTAAAAGAACAAATTGCCTTATTCAATCCAACCGTCTGCCTTGAACAGGAAGTTCAGGAAGTTGAAAAACAAAGTGACGGGACATTTAAGTTAACGACAAATTCAGAAATACATTATTCAAAAACGATTATCATCACTGCCGGAAACGGCGCATTTCAACCACGTAAACTTCAGCTGGAAAATGCTGAGCAATTTGAAGGGAAAAACCTGCACTATTTTGTAGAAGATTTAAACTATTTTGCAGGCAAAAAGGTCGTCCTGTTTGGAGGCGGCGACTCAGCTGTTGACTGGGCGTTAATGCTTGAGCCTATTGCAGAAAAAGTAACGGTTGTCCATCGAAGAGATAAATTTCGCGCGCACGAGCATAGCGTAAATCAATTAAAAAATTCTAAAGCAAATATATTAACACCTTTTGTTCCTGTTGAGCTTATCGGCAAGGATCGAATTGAACAAGTCGTAGTCGAAGAAGCAAAAGGAGATCGGAAAGAGATTATTGATGTAGATGAAGTAATTGTCAATTTTGGCTTCGTTTCCTCTTTAGGCCCTATCAAAAACTGGGGGCTGGAAATTGAGAAAAATTCGATTGTTGTTAACTCAAAAATGGAAACAAATATTCCGGGAATTTATGCTGCCGGAGACATCTGTACTTATGAAGGAAAAATAAAATTAATTGCGACTGGGTTTGGCGAAGGTCCAACAGCTGTAAACAATGCCAAAGCTTATATTGACCCAAGCGCAAAAGTTCAGCCAATGCACAGCACAAGTATGTTTAATTGATGAAAAAAGATGTGGGTGTCTAATAAGTCATTTTTTCGGCTTATTGACCCCCTCTTTAATGTTTTAGAAACGTTGATATATCGGTGCTTATGATTTTTTGTTTTTCAATGGGGATTTGACTTTCTGAACAGCTCCCTTACAGCGGGAATAACAAGCAAAAGTAAATTTTATTGGAAAGAATAAAGGCTGTCTCGTAAAAGGTCATTTTTTATGACCTTTTGAGACAGCCTTTTTGTCAAGTACTTTTCTAAAGAAACCAGACTGCATCAAGAAGAAGGGGCTTATCGGACAGACCATTTTTCCTTTGTTTATATCCTTCAGAAGTTTTATAAATGACTTTTCTTATGCTCTCTTTCTTCATTAAGTTCTTCAAAAGTTTTATGACGGATATTCAACACATACAATTGCTTCTTGTTGGACTTCATTGCCTCTATGAAGGACATTTACAAATTTTATTCCTTTATTTTTATCCTTCACAGTAGCTCCAAAATCCTTCATTTTAGGAACTCAACGGACAGCCCTATCTTTTTTCAACTTTCATCGGTGATTCATATAGTCTTTCGCACGGTCTTCCATGATGAAAATCTGTGATCTGCAAATATCCTCATTTAATTCTCTATCACTTTTAATAAGTTGCATTTAGCCGTTTTTCCCATAAAAATATCCTAATAAAGCAGACTTTTTCTTTTTGGATTCCACTTTATTAGGATATATTTTATTGTGAGTATAGAAAAAGTTAAGGAATAAAGCGATCATTATGCTTGGCTTCAGGAAAGAATCTTTTTTAGCACTCTTCCGGTGTTCCAGCGTGTGTTGCAGTTCTAAAGGAGGCGCCGCAGCCGCAAGACGCAATCGCATTAGGGTTGTCTATCGTGAATCCTCCACCAAGCATCGATTGTTTATAATCAATCTTTGTTCCCTTTAATATAGGGGCGCTGTCTTTATCCACTAAAATCCGAATGCCGAATTGTTCAAATTCGTGATCATCTTCTTGTTTTTCTTGTTCAAACCCGATGCCGTATGAAAGTCCAGTGCAGCCGCCGCCTTTCACACCAATACGCAAATAGGCGCCTTCTTCTTCATTTTCTCTCATCATATCTTTTATTTGAAAAGCTGCCGCTTCGGTAAGCATAACAATTTCAGACATGACCCATCCTCCTTTTCATTAATTTTTGAGTCACTTTTAGTATACCTTTTCAGAAAAAAACTCTCAAATTTCTGAACCGGATTCATAATAATAGGTCCCCGTGCAAACCGTTTCAGCAGGTCCTTTCATCAAAATGTTCCCCTCGTCAGTCCATTTAATAAATAAATCGCCGCCGGCAAGATGGACAACTGTTTCTTTGCCTCTTGTTGTTTGCTCGTTTAATACGGATGCGACCACTGCCGCACATGCTCCGGTGCCGCAAGCTTGTGTGACACCTGAACCTCTTTCCCATACTCGAAAATGAAGCTCATGGTCGTTGACGATTTCGACAAATTCTACATTTACCCCTTCTGGAAATCTTGCATCTTTTTCGACAATCGGTCCCAATGTTGTTAATGGAGCTTTCTCAATATCGTCTACAAAAAAGATGATGTGTGGATTTCCCATCGAAACCGCTGTGACTTCATATTTCGAGCCGTTAAATTCTATGATTTCACCAATAGCTGTTTCATCTCCGTTTCCGGCCATCGGTATTTCCTTTTTTAACAGCTTAGGGTGACCCATATCAATTGTGACGCTTGATACTCGTCCATTTTCTTCATGGACTTCGGCTTCAACCAAGCCAGAAAGTGTTTCGATCAAAAACTTTTTCTCTTTTACTATGTTATGCTCATAAACATATTTTGCGACACAGCGCAAACCGTTTCCACAGTTTTTTCCTTCTGAACCGTCACTGTTGAAAATTCTCATTTTCACATTCGCACGTTCAGATGGAAGAATTAATATTAGCCCATCTGAACCGATGCCGGTATGAACGTTCGCAACTTTTCGCGCAATATCTGGCAGGAGATGCTCCGGAAGCGTTTCTTCGAATCCATTTACATAAATATAACTGTTTCCTAATCCATGCATTTTTGTAAATTGAAAAGTTTCCATCTTTTCCTCCAAAACAACAAAAAATTTGTTTTTATAAGTATAAAACGTTCAAAATTTGTTGACAATAAAAATATCCCCCGTTTTCATATATAAATAAAAGCTCCTCGGGAAATATAAGAGGGGCTTTTATTTTTTATATCATCAGCCTGCCGCTTCAAACACCTTGCTCATACGTAAAAAAAAGACTCATCCGCAAAGGCAAGCGTCGTACTGAGAAACAATATTGAGATTCATACTTACATTTTATAATATGCTCTCATACCTCGAATGAAATATTTAGAGACAGGATCAAAATAAGGAGAATCAAAAGCTTGTCTCCCTTTTAATTTTATCATTCACTTTTATTTTCTATTAAAACATTGGATTTTCTTCTAAAAATTGATAAATATTTTTCACTAGCTCTTCTGCCGTTTCCCCTTCTACCGCTTCTCCGTTTACAAGGGCAAAAAGCGATTCGTAGCATTGGCCGCAATACCCTAGGCAGCTGTATTCAACTATATCTAAATTAGGATCTTTTTCTAATTGTTCTAATGCTTTTTGTGAACCGTTTGCTAAGTTGCTGACACAAAACTCTATAATTGGTTTCACGTGAATTGTCCTCCTTCTATACTCAGTAGCCTATCATAATGCTTTTTTTCTTCATTGTCAAAGCATTGAACTTCAAGGCTCATTTAACATTTTGCCATAACAATTGTGCTATTTTTCCTTAAGTATGTTGTGATTTATACATAAATTCGTTATACTTTTAGTGGCATTTGTTACGATTGTCACAGTTTTGGGGTAAACATTTGCAGGGAAAAGGGGAATCGCGATGAGAAAGTTACTGCTCCTCGGAGGCGGCTATGGCGGCATGAGAATTCTTCACAAGCTGCTTCCCAATAACTTGCCGGATGGTGTCGAAATAACATTAGTGGATAAAAACCCTTATCATTGTTTAAAAACGGAATACTATGCGCTGGCTGCGGGAACGATTTCAGATCAGCACGTGCGCGTGGCCTTTCCAGAACACCCGAAATTGAACGTTCATTACGGTGAAGTCACGGACATTGACCTTGAACAAAAGCTTGTACATTTAAAAGATCAATCTCCAATCACGTATGATGATCTTATCATCGGATTAGGATGCGAAGACAAGTATCATAATGTTCCGGGTGCTGACAAATACACTTGCAGCATTCAAACAATCGATCAATCACGTGAAACGTATCAAAAGCTGAACAATTTAGGAGCAGGTGCAACAGTCTGCATAGTTGGAGCCGGATTGAGCGGCGTTGAATTGGCAAGCGAACTGCGTGAAAGCAGATCCGATTTAAAAATCAAGCTGTTTGACCGCGGAAAAGTGATCTTATCAAACTTCCCGGAACGATTAAGCAAATATGTCCAAACATGGTTTGAAGAGCACGGGGTTGAAGTAATCAACAGCGCCAATATTACAAAAGTTGAGCCAAATATGGTTTATAACCATGATGAACCGATTCCTTGTGATGTTGTCGTTTGGACCGCAGGAATTCAACCGAATTATGTCGTAAGGAAATTGAATGTTGAAAAAGACCGGCAAGGACGGGTTATTTTAACAAAATACCATCATCTTCCTCAAGATGAACATGTGTATGTTGTTGGAGACTGTGCAAGCCTTCCTTACGCACCAAGTGCTCAACTTGCCGAAGCGCAGGCTGAACAAATTGTACAAGTATTGCTCAAAAAATGGAACAACGAACCTCTTCCAGAGGAACTGCCGCCGTTCAAATTAAAAGGCGTTCTCGGTTCTCTCGGAAAAAAATCAGGTTTTGGGATGGTAGGAGATCGCGCACTCACTGGACGTGTGCCACGTCTTTTAAAATCAGGAATTCTTTGGATTTATAAATATCATAGTGGAGCATGAGAAAACCGGGCGTTCATTTGTACGTCCGGCTTCTCTTTTTCCGGAACTCTTTCACTGGAAAATATAAATCAAGAGAAATACAGTTGTCTATTATTTTGCATGCAAAAAAACGAAGCAGCGTTTTTTTTTTTTTTAGCGAATCTGTTCTTTTGGCTTGAAGAAATCGACAATGCACTTTTTCTTTCACAGTTCTGGATGACGAGTAAACTCTTTCTTACACAGGTTGGTAACCATGTTTTTCCATCTCTTGAAAAATCCTTTTTATCTTTGGATTTCCTTCTCCTACTACCACTCCATTTATGACAACAAGGGGATAAAAATATTCTTCCTTCACGATTTGATCGGCTATTTTCTTTTTCTCTTCATCTTCCGGAGGACAATATATATCAATATATGTGATGTCAAATGGCTGATCTGGATATTTTCTAGTCAGTGCTGCTTCCAGCCATTCAAATGTATCTTTTGCTGAAGGCGAATTTACACAGCTTGGACATAAGTTTTCTGCACCATAAACGCAAATTTCTACCGGTTTTCTCATGTTTGTTCTCTCCTATTTAATAAAATGATGATCTCCTAGATTATCCATATTAGATTTAAAAAAAATGTGATACAATGAATTTGAAACTTACAAATAGATTTTATCGCTCATTTTGAATATAATGATGGATAAGAAAGGAGTCGATAGTATGTCAGATGTTCAAATAAAAGAACAAGTACAGGAAGTTTTAGATAAGCTGCGCCCGTTTTTGCTTCGTGACGGCGGAGACTGCGAATTAGTTGATGTTGAAGAGGGCATTGTGAAATTGCGCCTTTTAGGTGCGTGCGGGAGCTGCCCAAGTTCTACCATTACTTTGAAAGCAGGTATTGAGCGGGCTCTGCTGGAAGAAGTTCCAGGCATCGTAGAAGTAGAACAAGTATTTTAATGAAACAAACCGGCGAAAAGCCGGTTTGTTTCTTTATATCAAGCTTTCAATATGAGTAAACCAAGACTTTGTCCCTTCATAATCAATTTCTAGCTGTGTTACTTCACAATGAGGAAAAGCCTCTTTTAGTTTAGGACGCAATGAGTGTCTCATGCCTTTTGGAGCAAAACACAATATCGTTGGACCTGCACCGCTCAATACAGTCCCGTACACACCGTGCTCTTTTCCTATCTTTCGAACAGCTGACAGTTCAGGAACTAGACTTTCCCTATACGGTTGATGGAATATGTCCATTTCCATCATTTGGCCTGCCAATTCCCAATTATTATTCATGATGCTCCCAACAAGCACATTGCTGATCGCACTGGCTTTCACCGACTGCTGAAATTTAAATGTCTTCGGCAAAACGCCTCTAGAATCCTTCGTATATAAATAATATGGCGGAATAACCGCGATAATATCCACATCCAGATTATCCACTTTTACAAAATATGTGTGGTCATCTGTTAAATAGCCGACCACTAGACCGCCTACTATAGAAGCTCCGGCATTATCCGGATGTCCCTCAAACTTGCTGGCAAAATGAATTTTTTCTTCATCGCTCAAATTCAGTTTACAAACACGATCGCAAAGCTCAATCCCTGCTGCAATGGCGGCCGCGCTGCTTCCGAGTCCTCTTGTCATCGGAATATCACTTGAAATTTCCACATAACATGCAGGAAGATTAACACTATGTTTTTCTGCTAGCTTGGAAGCGACTTTATAAATTAAATTCTCTTTCCCTTCCGGTACGTTTGCTACTTCTTCACTTACCGGCTTAAATGTCCAATTTTCCGCAAATGTAACGGCTAGTGTTAAATAGCGGTTTAAAGCGAGCCCTACAGAATCAAAACCGGGGCCAAGATTGGCTGTACTTCCGGGAACTTGAATTTTTAACATGTCTCCTTCTTTCATACATGCCCATCTCCCTTGAGATGGTCCATCACAGCTTTCTTTTCATTAGGCAGCACGATCGGCTGGATGGATGACACATCGATCGCAGTATTCGGATCTTTTAATCCGTTGCCGGTCAATACTGCTACAACTGTGCTTCCTTTCGGGATTTTCCCCGAATTTACATCTTTCATCACTCCTGCAATAGATGCACTTGAAGCAGGTTCAGCAAAAACGCCTTCCGTTCTTGCAATTAATTGATAAGCATCCAAAATTTCTTCATCTGTTACCATATCGATCTTTCCGCCTGATTCATTGGCAGCATTGACAGCAAATTCCCAGCTTGCTGGGTTTCCAATTCGAATGGCAGTTGCCACTGTTTCCGGATTTTCAATCACTTGATTTTTTACAATGGCTGCGGCGCCTTCCGCTTCAAAACCGTGCATTTTTGGAAGCCCTGTTTGGTGCCGCTCATTAAACTCTTTAAATCCTTTCCAATATGCTGTAATGTTTCCAGCATTTCCAACCGGAATCGCCAAATAATCCGGAGCTTTTCCCAGCTGTTCACAAATTTCAAACGCCGCTGTTTTTTGCCCTTCAATTCGGTAAGGATTTACAGAATTGACAAGAGTAATTGGCAGCTCTTCACAAATTTCACGAACCATTTTTAAGGCATCATCGAAGTTTCCTTCAATTGCAAAAATTTCTGCGCCGTACATAACTGCTTGGGCAAGCTTTCCAAAAGCGATTTTTCCGTTCGGTATAACAACAATGGAACGCAATCCTGCACGTGCCGCATAGGCGGAAGCAGCTGCAGACGTATTTCCAGTTGAAGCGCACATTATAGTTGTGCTTCCTTCTTCCACCGCTTTTGCAACTGCCATCACCATACCGCGGTCTTTAAATGAACCGGTAGGATTCGCTCCTTCTGTTTTCACATACAGCTCAACGCCTAATTTTTCAGATAATTTTTCTAAATGAATGAGAGGAGTATTACCTTCGTTCAATGTCAGCATCGGTGTTTTGTCCGTTACTGGCAAAAATTCTTTATATTTTGCAATTAGTCCATTCCATTTCATAATAAGCCGTTCCCTTCTACTCGATACGTACTTTTAACTTCCTTAACAACCTGCAAATCTCGGAGCTCCATTAAAATTTCCTCAAAATCTTTTTTCGATGCTTTATGGGTAACGATGACAATTTCCGCTAAATCTTTATTTTTCAGAGGTAATTGGAGAATTTTCTCAAAGCTTACACCTCTGTCTGAAAAGAGGGATGTAATTTTTGAAAAAGCTCCAACTTGATCTTCTACGTGAATTCGTAAAAAGTATTGGGCAAAAATTTCTTCAGGTGCCTTCAATTGTTTCTGATATTGCGGGGCTACGGCGCTTCTTCCATTTACACCTAGACGCATGTTTTTCAATACGCCTACTAAATCCGAAACAACAGCGGTTGCAGTTGGCAAGCTTCCTGCGCCAGGACCGTAAAACATTGTTTCCCCTACTGCTTCGCCGTACACATAAACCGCATTATATTCATCTTGGACGGAAGCTAACGGATGATGATCGGGCAGCAGTGCAGGCTGTACACTAACTTCAATTTTATCACCGCTTCGATGGGCGATGCCGATTAATTTCATCGTATAGCCGAGCCGTTTACTGTAATCAATATCCTCTTGTGTAATATCCGTTATCCCTTTTACTTCCACATCTTCTAAATCTACTTCCATAGAAAATCCAAGTCTTGCCAAAATCGCCATCTTTCTCGCTGCATCCAAGCCTTCTACATCAGAAGTCGGATCAGCTTCTGCATATCCTAATCTTTGCGCTTCCTTCAGCACTTCTTCATAAGGGGTTCCGTATTTTGACATTTTCGTTAAAATAAAGTTTGTCGTTCCGTTAACAATCCCCATCATTTTTGTAATCCGGTCTGACGCCAATCCATCTACCAATGTACGCAGAATCGGGATGCCGCCTGCGACACTTGCTTCATAAAAAAGATCGCAGCCGTTATCCGTCGCTTTTTTGAGCAACTCAGTTCCGTACACGGCCATCAAATCTTTATTTGCCGTCACAACATGCTTCTTCCGATTTAATGCTTCAAGCAAATATTCCCGTGTCTGCTCAATTCCCCCCATGACCTCAATAATAACGTCAATATCCGGATCTTCTATTACCTCATGAACATTTGTCGTTAATTGGGAAGGTTCTACATGAACGTCTCTTTTTTTATTTGTATTTTGAACAAGAATTTTTTTTACTTTCACCGGGCACCCGATTAAATGAATGAGCTTATCCTGGTGGTCTTCAATGATTTTTACTACTCCGCTACCAACGGTGCCTAAACCGAGCAGTCCTACTGAGATTGATTCCAACCAATTCATCTCCCTTATGTTTATTTATAATAGACAATTGTCTGCCGTAAAAAGACATTAACTGTTTTATAAGACATTATAAATTTCAATGACTGATTTTACAAGAGAAATTTTCATCATCCGCATATGTAAACGCTTTTTGGGCGTTTAAACAACGGCTGTTTTCGGTTTCTCGCCCGTTAACACACGTTGAATATTTTCGACGCAAAGTTCGATCATTTTTATGCGGGTTTCCCGACTCGCGCTGCCGATATGCGGAAGTGCTACAACTTGTTTCAATGATAAAAGCGGATGATTGGAATCAATCGGTTCTTCTTTAAACACATCCAATCCACAACCAGCGATTTCACCAGTTTTTAGAGCATTATACAAAGCGTTTTCATCAACAGATGCTCCTCTGCCAGCATTAACAAATATTGCACTTGTTTTCATTTTTTTAAAGGCTTCCTCGTCAAACAAGTTTTTCGTTTCATTTGTTAATGGTGTTAAATTAACGACAAAATCGGCTTTCTCTAGCAATTCATCAAATGTGCAGTATTTCGCTCCAAGCTCTTTTTCCACTTCCGGTTTCTTTGAACGATTATGATACAAAATTTCCATATCAAATCCTTTTGCCCGTCTCGCAACAGCTTCTCCAATTTTCCCCATGCCAACGATCCCAATCGTTTTATGATGGATATCGCTTCCTGCCAACAAAAATGGAGACCACCCTGTCCATTTTCCTTCTTTTACATACTCCGCAGCTTCAACCAATCTTCTTGCCGCTGCCATTAACAAAGCAAAGGTTAAATCGGCAGTCGTATCTGTTAGTACATCCGGTGTATTAGTTACAGTCACGCCGTACTTTTTCGACGCTTCGAGATCGATATTGTCATACCCGACTGCTAAATTAGCAACGATTTTTAATTTTTTGGCTTTTTGAAGCAGTTCTTCATCCACCCGGTCTGACAGCATTGTAAGCAGAGCATCAGCTTTTTTTGCCTTTTCCAATAATACAGACCTCGGACATGGAGAATCCTGCTCCCATATGTCGACAACTCCGATAGAACGAAGAGGATCCAATAGGTTTTCTGGCAGTTTTCTTGTTACAAAAATATATTGGGTCACTGATTCATCTTCTCCTTCTTCTAATAAATAGCTATTGTTTTGAATTGATATGACAAAATCAATGCTTTGTTCGAAACAGCTGCAAGATTTTAGCTGCTTTCTTTTTTATGATACCACAACAAAATGCGACTGAACCTTTTATAACCATGTCAAAGCCGGCAATACAATTTGCTTTTTCCTCAAATATATCATAGATGAAAACGAAGATAAAAATTGCTCATACTGCGAAGATGTTTGCAAAATTTTTTCCATTTGAAATTGCAGAGAATCCCTTTCTTCTTCCTCTGCAAGATAATAGTTTTCAACACATTCAAAATAATGAACAGGAAACAAAAGCCTGCTAAAAACTAACCGCCAAAAAAAAGAGGATAACGGAGACGCTCGGTCGTATTCTGCCAAAAAAAGCTCATCAATTGTTTGCCTTCCTGTCAGAAAATCATACCTTAAACATTCAGCAATATCTCTTCCTCCATGATCAAAAACGAAATCAACAGGCAATGAAAATGCGTTTTCCCATATTTCTCTCGTAAAACGTTGATGACATATGGTGCCGGAATCAACCGGCAATGGTCGATCATCAAGCTCAGTATCCGCTAAATATTGGATGGCATTTTCGCCTAAGCCTAAATAATATGGAAAGGATTCAATAAATAGCTTGTCAAAGGCGTGATGAGGCTTTGAAGCAATTTGAATACTCCAAAATTGCTCCATTTGATCGATCCGCCTTGCCCATAAATTTCTCCATTGCCCAATTCGATTCGAATGAACGGGAGTAAAAGGCAGCCTTCTGCCAACTTCGTGAAAAAATGACAGCTCTTTTCCGAGAGAAGTTATATTAAGCCGCTTTGTTTGATGAGGTATTTGAAACACAGCGTAGCGCGTTCCATTATGTTCTGCCGTAAGATCCCCATTTACAGTTAATAAAAACGAAGCAGCTTTTCTCTCGTTAGTCATAAGGAGATAACGACTCATTTCATACAGTTCATAAAGCTCCTTATGGTCAATATGTGAAACAGCAGCAATAAAACCGATATTTCTTTTTGTTTTAAACCCCTGCCATTGACCAATTGAAAAAAAGTCGAGTACATCTATTCCATAATGCTTTTTTAAAAGCTCTTTCATTCCTAGTTCCCCCTATAAATCCATTGTTCAAAAAAACACCCCAATATAAATAATGAAAAAATGCCATAAACTATAACATGTAGAAAAGCTTTTGTGTATACAATATAAAAAAGATGTTGATGCTTTTTGAAAATTTAAGCAAGAATTTATTGAAATCGGCGTCACAGCCGATTTCAGCACTTTCATATACTTGTAAAAGATAGGGTGAACGACATGGATAAAATAGAGCAAACTGCAAGAAAATGGCTGAAAGATAGAGGAGTTACACCGGATGACATCGCAGAGCTCGTCTATTTTTTACAGCAGCAATATTATCCGAACTTAACAAAGGAAGACTGTTTGCAAAACGTGGAAAGAGTTCTTTCGAAAAGAGAGGTTCAAAATGCCATTTTAACCGGAATTCAATTAGATGTTCTAGCAGAAAAGGGGGGTTTACAGGAGCCTCTTCAGTCGATCATCCAATCGGATGAAGGATTATATGGAATTGATGAAATTCTTGCATTTTCCATTGTGAATATTTACGGATCAATCGGGTTTACGAACTATGGCTATATCGATAAACAAAAGCCTGGTATACTTGCTCATTTAAACGATAAAAGCACAGGTAAGTGTCATACTTTTCTAGATGATATTGTCGGAGCCATTGCAGCGGCAGCTTCAAGCCGGCTCGCCCATCGATCCACTGATTCACAGTAGGGGCAGCGGAGCACCTATTGTGAAATCAGCTGGAAAAGAAAAAGGCTTCATCATAGCACATGCCATTCCGAAAGGTTATTCACTGTATAAGTCGGTTGTATTTCTTTATCTTTTAAGTGTTCTTTCGTTGTTACGCCTGTATGCACAAGAAGGGTGTCCATCCCTGATTGGATACCTGCCTTAATATCCGTCTCGTAATTATCTCCGACAAGAAGCGTTTCTTCTTTTTTCGTTTTCAGCATTTTCAGCCCTTGCTCTACAATAATTTTTTCAGGTTTTCCGATAAAAATCGGCTGAACATTTGTAGATACTGAAATGACCGATGTAATGGCGCCATTGCCTGGAAGCAGTCCTCGCTCAGTCGGCAGAGCAGTATCCCCGTTTGTTGAAATAAATGTTGCACCTGCGCGAACCGCTAAACAGGCCTTGGCAAGCTTTTCATAATTGATGTTTCGATCAATACCCACAACGACAAAATCCGGATTTTCATCGACGAAGCGAAAACCTTTTTCCTCCAAGGCCTTTCGCAGCCCCTCTTCACCGATTACATATATAGAAGCATTTTGTTTTCTTTCCCAAATAAAATTGGCTGTGGCAATGCTTGAAGTTAAAATTTGATGCTCTTCCGCCGGAATGCCGAGACTGATTAGTTTTTCAGCTACTTGCTTCGGGGTTTTAGAAGAATTGTTTGTCATAAATAAGTACGAAATTCCTTTTTCCTTCAGTTTTTTAACAAATTCTTCAGCTTCTTCAATTTTTTCTGTACCCCGATACATGGTGCCGTCTAAATCGATGAAATATCCTTTATATTTCTTCAATTTTTTTTCACTCCTTCAATCAATCCATTACGGCTTAAAAGCTGTAACTGGTCCTAGTTCATCTTCCAAGTAGGTTCGAACACGATGGCAAAAATTTCTCAAAACTTGTAAATGGGTTGATATTGAATCATACAGTTCTTCATGCCGTATGTTTAAATAATCTTGAACGAGCATTTTTCTGTAGGAAATTAATTTTTTTAATCCTTCCGCATCCCTGCTGTCAACGACAGATTCATCTTCTAAAATGTCAATAATATCTTCATAGCTTCCCGGGTCCCGCATAATAAAACCGTCAATAATTCCGTTTCCGATATCTAAAATCGCCTCAATCAACAATTGGGCAATCCGCTCCAACGCTTTTTTTTCAACATCAGACTCCCACTGTTGATGTCCTTCAAACATGGATACAAGATCTTCTACAAATTTTACAGTATCTTCAATCTTTTTTCTGTCCACAAAATACATATGATTTCTTTCCTTTCTTAAGGTTTTTGTATCCGTTTTTTATTTTACCATACTCGACCATTTGAACTACCTACTACTTTACACACTTTTGAGTTTTTTAAAGCAGAGCACTAAAATCCTCTCGTTAGACGGATCGATTTTGGCAAACAGAGCTGATGTTTCTAAAATTTGGATTTCGTTATTGAGCAGGCGCAAGCTTTCCGCGGTTTGATACATCTTGCATGCCGGGTAGGATCCGATCCGCTTAGATTTTTTCAATTTAGTAAAGGCACAAAAAATTGCTTTTACAGATGACGATTTTTCATGACAAGCAGAGGAGGATTTTGAATATGACTTTCGTGCCGATTCATGATATGTTTCTCCAATTAACTTCCCATTCGATACAGAAATCATGGGCTGATTGGCAGCAGATGTGCGGGCTGATAAAAAAATTGTGTTATTTTGCTTCTATTTCAACAGAAAAATCGCTATGCGAATCGAAGCAGAGGTAAGTTTTCTCACAAATTTGCGATAAATCGTTGTGAATGCATCATCTTATGCTACAATGCAATTATAAGAAACGGAGGTAATGAATCATGGCCGAACGCTTTTTTTTGTATGATGAAACCGTCGAGACAAAAACAAGATTTGTTAGCTTTATGGGAGAAAATCAACGCTTTGATTTAGCCATTATTCAATCGGACCGCTATTACGGAAAATATCTTGTACTAAATTTGCAAAGCAACCGGTTTGCGATCATTGGGGAAGATGATCTTAAAGAACCGGGGTATTTAGAAGATGTTTATCAATTAAATGATGAAGACGCAAAAGAGCTTCGGGAGTTTTTATATGAGATCGTCTAATGAATAAATTACCTTCCATGAGGAACGATAATGGTAAAATCATGGACAGGTGAACAAAATGGACAAACAAAATGAATATACTGATTTTTCAGTAGTGGAAACAATGCGAAACTATATTATCCCGGAGGATATGCCGGAAGGCGCCTACGGAGCTCCGCGGGGAAAGGATGAACCTGTGGAGAATAAAAGCACACCTTGGGAAGAAGGTCAGCGTCCATATAGCAGTTTTAACTATGAATTCAAATCCTTGCATCAGAATTTGCCGAGACAATTTCCGGGCAGTCATCCTCCTCATGATGAACCTGATAAAAATGAAGAAGACCCGTATGAAATAAAGTAATCAGGACGGCTGTATGCCGTCCTGATTACTTTTTCACACCCAGATGTTTTTGCATCTGGCGTTTATTTTTTTATTTTCTTTAATACAAAATAAGCACAGCCGAAATTGCAATATTCATACAAATATTCATCTAATGAGCTGATTTTCGTATCATGTGTTGCTTTTTGGTTTTGATCATCAAAAAATCCTCTCAGCCGCAATTGGCTATATCCCCAATCGCCGACAATATAATCATATTTGTTTAAAATTTCACTGTACCTTGCTTTAAAAGCCTCTTCATTAAAACCATTTTTAAAATCTTTTATAAGCTCGTATGTTTGATTAAAAATTGTGATCATTTACAAATTCACCCTCTTCCATATGTTTATCATAAACAAATGATTTCCCTCCATCAATTGCCTGACAACAATTTTTTAAAAGCGGCAATCCTAAAATTATAAGGAGGTGCTGAAATGAAAAAAAGGCTTTTTACTCCTTTTATCATAGCTGCGCTTGCAGCCAGCGGGTGCCAATATGATCAAGAAGGAAAAGGTCTATATAATGAAAACGGGAATACTGTAAACGTGGCAGAAAGAAATGATAATTATAACAGCAATAAAGATTCAGACAGCTTTGGATATGTCCGGCATCAAAAAAGTCCAACAGCCGGAATAGAGAAAGCCACAGTAAAAACTCCTGTCATCAATCGGGAACAATTAGCAGACGTAATCGGAAGGCTTGCCGTCCAGCTTCCAAATGTTCATGATGCTGCTACGCTCGTAACAGATGAAGAAGTTCTTATAGCGTATAAAACCGATTCAAACAACAAATTTGAAACAGCTGACCAAGTGAAAAAGACAGCTGCATCCATTGTTCCGCGTTATTTTCATATTTATGTAACCGATAATCCTAATCTGTTTAAAGAAATCGAATCATACAGCACTCTTGATGGAGAGTCTCCAAATATTAACCGCAATTTAAACCAGACCATTCAGCGCATGTTAAAGTCTCCCCAAGGAAGAAAATTGAATGCTGGTGAAAATGCAAATGGCGAAGGATTCGGAGAAATGAACGAAAGTATTGATCACGACATAAAAGATCAATGAAATAAACGTTGATGCATAGGTGAATTTTTTAGAGGTTATTTACCTATTTTTATTAAAACGGGCCGTCAAGAAGTTCTTGACGGCTCTGTGGCTTTAAGCTTTTGCCTGCCGCTGTTTGGCTGCCTCATTTACTTGTTCATCAGCATGATAAGACGAACGGACTAACGGACCTGCCTCGCAATGGCTGAATCCTTTTGACAAAGCAATTTCTTTTAATTCTGCAAATTCATCTGGATGGTAAAATTTTTGAACTTTTAAATGTTTTTTCGTAGGCTGCAAATATTGTCCGATTGTGATGATGTCAACATGATTTGCACGAAGGTCATCCATCGCTTCGATAATTTCTTCTTTCGTTTCCCCAAGCCCGATCATAATGCTTGATTTTGTCGGAATATCCGGATTGATTTCTTTTGCTCTCCGCAAAAACTCCAAAGAACGTTCATAGGTTGCACGAGCGCGAACCCTTGGGGTTAAGCGCCGAACAGTTTCAATATTATGGTTTAAAATATCAGGTTTAGCATCCATTAATGTTTTTAAATTTTCGTACACTCCGCCCATGTCAGATGGAAGAACTTCTATTGTAGTAAATGGATTTTTTTTGCGCACAGCACGAACCGTTTCAGCAAAAACGGCTGCTCCGCCATCTTTCAAATCATCACGGGCAACTGCAGTGATGACAACATGCTTTAAGTTCATAATGCGGACGGAATCCGCTACACGCTCCGGCTCTTGCCAATCAAGCTCGGTTGGCAGTCCTGTTTTCACTGCACAGAAGCGGCATGCGCGTGTACAAACGCTTCCTAAAATCATAAATGTTGCCGTTCTTCTCACTGCCCAGCATTCATGAATATTGGGGCATTTCGCTTCTTCACAAACCGTATGAAGCTTTTGCTCGCGCATCAATTTTTTTAACCCTGTGTAATTCTCGTTTGTATTTAATTTTATTTTAAGCCATTCAGGTTTTCGTAAACTTTCTTCTTTTTGAGCCATTTTTCATCATCTCCAATATGTAATCATTAAAAAAATAAAGATGATACACTATAGTCAATTTAACATAAGGAAAGATATTGGACAAGAAAAAGGAATTTTATATTCCTTCAATTTCCAGCCATTGAAACTTTACTTTTTTCTTACACTAAGACATGACATGATGGAAAGGAGTTTATCAATTGTGGTTCTCAGAAAAATGTTATTATTGGCTGCACTTTTATCTTTATTTTCCAGCCATGCCAATGCGTCCAGTCAATTAACTGAACAACAAATAAATCATTTGCGAATGAGCCTGTATAAAAAGGTGGAAGCCATCACCCAGATTCCTTGGTATGTATTGGCTGCGTGCGACCAATACGAACGAAACGTCAGAAAAATAAAAAATGATATCCCAAAACAAAAAGGAGTTATTGGCATTTACATTCCTCCTGATAAATGGGCTGGGACAGCCAATCCGAATCTGAACGACCAAAATCCGGTTAGCATTCAGCTATTCGGGGGAATCGGAATGGATGGAAACGGCGACGGCAAAGCGCAAATGGATCATGATGAAGATGTCTTATATAGTTTTGCACATTTTTTATCAAAATATGGTAATGATATAGAAAATTTAAAAATTGGTTTATGGTCTTATTATCACCGTGATAAAACGGTCGGAATTATTTTAGGTCATATGAAATTGTTCAAACATTTCGGGCATCTGCAATTAAACGAGCATGCTTTTCCTCTTCCCGTCAGAACTGATTACAGCTACCGTGACACATGGGGAGATGCGCGTGGATGGGGCGGCCGGAGAATTCATGAAGGCACAGATATATTTGCACATTATGGCGTACCGGTTCGTTCCACTTGCTACGGAATTGTCGAAATGAAAGGCTGGAATCGCTATGGGGGCTGGAGAATCGGTATTCGGGACATTCAGAATACGTACCATTATTTTGCACATTTAAACGGCTTTGCCAAAGACATTCACGTTGGACAAATCGTAAAACCGGGGCAAATCATCGGTTCTGTCGGAAGCAGCGGCTACGGCCCTCCAGGAACATCTGGCAAATTCCCGCCGCACTTGCATTACGGGATGTATAAAGACAACGGTAAAACCGAGTGGTCTTTTGACCCTTATCCGCATTTAAAACTATGGGAACGGCTTGAATGGCAAAAAGAAAAAAAATAAAGAGCCCGCACCAACTCAGGAACGGGCTCTTTATGAATCAATTTTATGTTTTTTACTCGACTGAATGGCAATTACTTGCGACTATATCACTGATCAAATGATAGAAAATACTTTTTCATGTCTGTTGAAAAATCCATTAAGGAATACATCTTATTTAAATTCATAGATGGTACGTTTTGGAAACTTCTTTCATCTGTACACTATAGATGAGCAATAATCATTCTTTTATAAAAAGATAATGGTTGTTTTTTATTTTTCTACCATTTTCAATAGTGCTTCTTTGCCTGTCATCCCTGCCTTAATGCCAATTGCCTCCGCTTCTGTTGTGACTGATTCCAATGGGGCTTCAAGAAGCTGCTCAATTGTCCTCACTCCGACAGCGCGGCCGGCAATAATTTTTCTCTCTTTTAATTTTTCATTCAATAAGGCTACATCAAGCGCACCGCACATAATATAACCTTTTTCGGCTGTAACAGCCATGAAATTCGTTTTTGGCAGCTGAATGGTAATGGCGGTAAATTGATGATCACCAATTTTAACCGGCGATACAGATACCATAAAATACCCTCCTTCCCTACTTCACTTTATGAAAGGAAAGGAGATGTTGACAAAAATTTATTGATGGATTTGCAGGAACTGTTTCGATAATTTCCAAGCAAGTACATCTCTTAGCAATTCAGGCATGAAGTATATTTTATTCTTTACACGGCTTAATTGCGGATATAATGGACCTAATGTAAACATATCAATAGTTGCCACTGCATACACATGATTTTGATCAAGATGTTTTCCATTTACAAAGATCTTTTTCACATGTTCCTTGCCATCTTCCAACGTTTCCATGACCGTTTCAATGCCGTCAAAAACCATACGCCCCATTACTTTGCCTCTGAAGCCTAATCCTTTAAGCTTCAATTGCTCCATTTCTTTTGTCCGTGCTTGTAAAATAACTTCTTTTAATTGATCGCCTTGAACCATGATTTTACAAGGATTAATCGGATGAGGACAAATCCGGTGCAAATCGCCTTTTGTGACGAGTCCTTTCGGAAGCGATTCAAGCAATACTCCGGCATTCACCATGGAAACTTCCCCATCGCACCATTCTTTTAAAGCGGAAGCCAACAGTTTTGCAAATGGTGAATCTGAAAACCAATCAATCCGTAATTCTTCTTTTAATTCCACAACAGCTTCGTTAAGTTTTTGAGCACTTTCAGCTTTTTTTTGATCAAGCCACTTTATAGTAAAAACATCTTCTTTTTCAATCGTTTTCGTTTCAATAATCTCCGCTTTTTTATTTACCAGCTTCTTTTGAGCAGAGTCGATCTTAAGTTCAATATGTCCAAGCCACTGTCCAAACTTTCCTGCTCCCGCCAAAAGCGTATTGCCTACAAGCTTTCCACGATCAAGCACATGATGTGTATGGGCTCCTAATATAACATCGATATCAGGAAATTGTTGAGCAATCCATTCATCATCGGATATTCCAAGGTGTGATAAAAGAATGATAACATCTGCTTTGCCCCGGATTTCCTCCAATGTTTCTTTTATATTTGCCATCGGTTCTGTTATCATCCACCCTAACTGACGGTAAAATTGCTCAAAGCAAACCGTTACGCCTAAAATACCGATTCGGACTCCATTTTGTAAATGTTTAATCACATAAGGCTTTGCCCATTTTGGTCTAGTACCGTCTAAGTAAAATAAATTAGACACAATGACAGGGAATTGTGCATGATTATACAGCCGATCCAATGCTTCAAAAGGAAGAGTAATTCCTTCATTATTTCCAATCGTTATTGCATCTGGAGTTAAATGATTCAGCAGCTCAACATTTGCGACTCCCCCGGTCGCTTCAGTAATTGGGTGAAAGCGATCGACGTGATCGCCGATATCGAATAAAAAAACAGTTTCGTTTTTACTTTTATGAATATGTTTTTTTGTTTTTAGATAATGAACGATTTTCGGCCAATTTTCAAAATGACTGTGCAGATCATTCGTATGATATATATGAACCGTCTCAATCAAAGTCGCTCTCTCCTTCAGTGGGATACTTTTCAAAACACTCAAATAAATCAAGCTGCCTTGGCGCTAAATCATGATATGTAATTCCTAACTTTTTCATCAGTTCTTTTCCATTGTCCGCCGCGTCTCCGCCCGAGTTGTTGTTGAAAATGAGATAGAGATCTTTAGTTTGCTTTTTCAGCATTTTTATGTGTCCTTTCCATTCATCAAGCTCTTGTTCATTATATCTATATAAATATCGTACTTCACGCCAATTCCCTTCTTTTGGCCTCAGCCATCCATGAACATTTCGTCCATGAAATCTTACCAAGGTCTTTTCTCTATTCGTGCAATATAATACGGTCGGAACTGAATTTTCCCCTGCCTGCGGCTCATCACAAATGGTGTGAATCCACCCTTCCTTCTCCATGAATTGAAGCGTTTTTTCATAATATGTAGGAAGGAACCAGGAGCGGTGGCGAAATTCTAGTGCACAAGGGGCATCCTTCATTTGCTCTTTGCACCATCGCAAGAAATCAACATTTTCTCTTTTGCAGTGAAACCAAGGGGGAAATTGAAAAAGAACCATTGCCAATTTATTCGCTTCTTGAAAGGGCTGAATCATTTTATAAAAAGCAGCGAACATTTCTGAGCGGCTTTCGAAAGATCCTAAGCCTGTTTCGTGTCCAGTCATTCCTTTATACGCCTTTACAATGAATTGAAAATTTTGGGGCGTCTCGTTCACCCATTTTCGAACGTTTTTCTCAGGCTGTATCGAATAAAAAGTGGAATCGACCTCAACAACAGGAAAATGTCCTGCATAAATCGTTAATTTATCATTCGATGATGTTCCGGATGGATAGAGAGAATCATGATCTCCCCAACCTGTCAAGCCTATGTAAATCATTTCTTACTCCTATCAATGTAGTCTTTATATACTCATCATAATACAGCATCGAAAAAGATTCACGATTTAAGCATTTTTTTGTTATAAAAGGCTGGCAGTATTTTTGGACATTGTATTTATAACAACAATAAAAATAAAGAGTTTTGCAACAAAAAAGTTCAAATATCTCATCCTGTACAGTTGCTGATCGAAAAAACAGGTAAAGTAAAGATGTTATAAGGATCTATGATCAGGAAATAATTCACAGATTCATCATTTACAACTTGAAAAAGCTGATGCTGCCAATTGGACTACTTCAGATAGAAAAATTACAGAAAATGGTATAATAAACATATAAGAGCACAGTTTGGCCAAATGATAAAATACACCGTATTCTACAATTTTAGTAACCTCATACAACTGTAAAAGGATTTCCACAGAAAGATTGTTAGTCCTTGCTGGATGAATGATAAAAGGAGTGATAGCCACAACATGTCAGTACGAATCAAAATGACTTTAGATGCTTTGAATAAAAGACTAGATGAAAAGAATATGCTGGTTGTTCAAAATGAAGAAGGATTTTTAGGAAAACTACAATTTCGTTTCAATCCCCCTGCAACAGAAGAAGAAATCAAGAAGCTGCCTTTTAATATTCCTAGTGACTATGAAGACTTTCTGAAAATATGTAATGGTGCTACATTATTTGATGATCCTGAAAACGGAGGTGGACTGCAATTATTATCTGTCGAAGAGATACTAGAGGATTATCAATATATTGATTATCCTCCAGATTGGTTTCCTATTGGATATGGCTACGATGGCTGCCGGCTCATTATAGCTTTAGCTCCCGAAAGAAAAGGATATCTTTATTGGCTTGACAACGGCGGAAGTTTGGACGATCCGTTTGGGTTTCTAAACCTGACTTTTGAAAAATGGTTTGATTACTTTATAGTAGCCCAAGGTAGTAAGTTTTGGGAATGGACATGGGATTTTAATAGGTAAATTATCGCTTAGGGCTAAATATATTTTGATCGTATAAATAAGTTTGCTTCTTCTTTATGAAAGGGTCTCATTAAAAAGGATGCGGCTTCAGAAAATGACGCGCAATACAAATGTATTAAGGTGGTTGTGTTGAAGATCGTGAAAGAAGCCGTGATTGTTTCTCTTGCACTCCATAATTATATATTTTAGGAACAGTTATATTTGGCCAACATCTTATACTCCTAATATGATGAATTTTTATCAGGAGATGAAATTACTGCAAATAATATAGCATTTGGTTTTATCAATCCATTATTTTTCTTGTTATCTTTTATTCTCCTTGCAATGATTTGCGGCTCGGTTTTATTTTGGTATGAGAAATGTTCAAGACTCATAGAAAAACGTAAGCCATCATTTATGGTGTTCTAGAGGAGAGGGGCAAGGGAAATTTTAAAGCCTTCTGATTCTTCTTTCTCACAGCCACTATTGGCATTGGAGAAAAGCTGTTATGCAATGTAAACTATAGAAATAGTCCGGTGAGTGACGTTTCCTGCTGCCACAGAAGTGTGCAAACATGCAAACTCCTTGTTCTTTCTTTACATGATGCTCTCCTTTAGCTGGAGCGAAAGATTAAGATACTAAAGCATAAAAATACCGCTGACACATATCTCCATGTGACCAAGAAAATTGAGGACGAGGCACTGGAGTTGTATTAACGGTATACAAACATGAATATCTAATTTTTGTGGGTGAATTGTGGGACTGTCCAGAAAGTCAAATCCCCATTGAAAACAAAAAATTATAAACACCGATATATCAACTTTTCTAAAACATTAATGGGGGCGTCAATAAGCCGTAAAAACGACTTATTAGACACCCCCTTAGTATTATAAGGATTATCCAATACTTCCTTCCATTTCAAACTTGATGAGGCGGTTCATTTCAACGGCGTATTCCATTGGCAGCTCTTTTGTGAATGGTTCAATGAATCCCATGACGATCATTTCGGTTGCTTCCTCTTCAGAAATGCCGCGGCTCATGAGATAAAACAGCTGCTCTTCAGATACTTTCGATACTTTTGCTTCATGTTCCAAAGATATATTATCGTTTAAGATTTCATTATATGGAATCGTGTCGGAAGTTGATTGGTTATCCATGATTAATGTGTCGCATTCAATGTTTGCACGTGCTCCATCTGCTTTCCGACCAAAATGGACTATACCTCGGTACGTTACTTTTCCACCTTGTTTCGAGATCGATTTCGAAACAATCGTAGATGAAGTATTCGGCGCTAAATGAAGCATTTTCGCTCCTGCATCTTGATGTTGACCTTTACCGGCAAGGGCAATGGACAATGTCATGCCGCGTGCACCTTCACCTTTCAAAACGACTGCAGGATATTTCATAGTTAATTTCGAACCGATGTTTCCGTCAATCCATTCCATTGTTGCATTTTCTTCACAAACCGCACGTTTCGTTACTAAGTTATACACATTGTTTGCCCAGTTTTGAATTGTTGTATAGCGGCAATAGGCTCCCTTTTTCACAATGATTTCTACAACAGCACTGTGCAGCGAGTTAGTTGTGTAGACAGGCGCCGTACATCCTTCAACATAATGAACGTGGGCACCTTCATCAACTATAATTAACGTCCGTTCAAATTGTCCCATGTTTTCTGAATTAATTCGGAAATATGCTTGCAAAGGCGTATCAACTTTTACTCCAGGCGGAACGTAAATAAATGAACCCCCTGACCAAACTGCAGAGTTTAAAGCGGCAAATTTGTTATCAGTCGGCGGAACGACCGTCGCCCAATATTTTTTAAAGATGTCCTCGTTTTCTTTTAAGGCGCTGTCTGTATCTTTAAAAATGATGCCCATTTTTTCAAGGTCTTCTTTCATATTGTGATACACAACTTCTGATTCGTATTGGGCAGAAACACCTGCTAAATATTTTTGTTCCGCTTCAGGAATTCCGAGCTTATCAAAAGTGCGTTTAATTTCTTCTGGAACTTCATCCCAAGAACGTCCTGAGTGTTCAGAAGGTTTTACGTAATAAGTAATTTCATCGAAATCTAAAGCAGACAAATCGCCGCCCCATTGAGGCATTGGCATTTTATAAAAATGGTCTAAAGCTTTCAAGCGGAATTGCAGCATCCACTCAGGCTCATTTTTCATTTTCGAAATTTGTTCAACAATTTCTCTTGTCAATCCGCGTTCTGCTCGGTATATAGAAACGTCTTTATCGACAAAACCATACTTATAATCGCCTATTTCAGGCATTTTTTTCGCCATACTTTCTCACTCCAATCTAATTTAATTTTATCACTCGACTTCAGATCGCACACCTTTTTCCATCGCTTTCCAGGCAAGCGTTGCACATTTGATTCGAGCTGGAAATTTTGAAACGCCTTGCAATGCTTCAATATCTCCTAAATCAATATCATCATCGTATTCCTTGCCTTGCATCATATCGGAGAAGATTTTAGAAAGCTTAAGAGCATTTTCAATCGTTTGTCCTTTGATCGCTTCGGTCATCATGGATGCCGATGACATCGAAATGGAGCAGCCTTCCCCTTCAAACTTCGCATCGATGACTTTTCCATCTTCAATTTTCATTGTCAAATGAATTCTATCACCGCAGGTTGGATTGTTCATGTCAACCGTAACGCTGTCTTGAAGAGAGCCTTTATTTCTAGGATTTTTATAGTGATCCATAATGACTTGACGATACAATGTGTCAAGATTATCAAATGACATTGCCGAAATACTCCTTTGTTTTTTGAATTGCGCGAATGAATAAATCAATTTCTTCTTCAGTATTATATAGATAAAAGCTCGCCCGTGCTGTCGCTGATACTTCTAAGCATTTCATCAATGGCTGGGCGCAATGGTGCCCGGCTCGGATCGCAATACCTTCCGCATCCAGAACAGTTGCCACATCGTGAGGATGAATGCCTTCGAGGTTGAAGGTAACGAGCCCAGCCCGTTCTTTCGGTCCGTAAATTGTCATGCCTTCAATATTTGAGCATTGCTCCAATGCATATTGTGCAAGTCTATGTTCATGATTGAAAATATTCTCAAGCCCAATTTCTTCCAAAAAGTCAATTGCTGCGGCTAATCCAACTGCTCCGGCAATAATTGGTGTACCAGCTTCAAATTTCCATGGGAGCTCCTTCCATGTAGATTCATATAAACCGACAAAATCAATCATCTCTCCGCCGGTTTCAACCGGTTCCATATTTTCGAGCAGCTCTTTTTTTCCGTATAGAACACCGATTCCTGTCGGAGCACACATTTTATGTCCCGAGAAAGCAAGAAAATCACAATTTAAATCTTGAACATCAATTTTCATATGTGGTGCTCCTTGAGCAGCATCTACGACAAGAACAGCTCCGTTTTGATGAGCAATTTCGCCTATTTCTTTTACTGGATTGATCGTGCCAAGAACATTGGATACGAGCGCAATCGAAACAATTTTCGTATTGGCTGTAATCGTATTTCGAACATCACTTAACGAGATAGTTCCGTCTTCTTTTAGTGGTATATATTTTAACGTAGCTCCTGTTTCTTTTGCAACTTGCTGCCATGGAATTAAATTGGCATGATGCTCCATGTACGTAATGACAATTTCATCGCCTTCATTTAAATTGGCCCTTCCATAGCTCTGTGCCACCATATTTAGTCCTGTTGTTGTTCCCCGTGTAAAAATAATTTCCTGGACGGATTTTGCGTTAATAAATTGACGAACTCTTTCCCGTGAACCTTCATAGGCATCTGTAGCTTTTGTACCAAGTGTATGAACACCGCGATGCACATTTGAATTGTACTCGCGGTAGTATTTTGTGATTGCATCAATGACGACATTTGGCTTTTGCGATGTTGCAGCATTATCCAAATAAACTAAATCGCGGCCGTTGACCTTTTGACTAAGGATCGGGAACTGTTTGCGAATTTCTTTAATATCCATTACCGAACTTTCCTTTCAATAACCTCTGTCAATTGGTTTTTTACACTTTCAATCGGCATTTGTCTTACAACAGGATCTAAAAATCCATGAATAATTAATCGCTCAGCCTCCGATTTTGAAATTCCTCTGCTCATTAAATAGTAGAGCTGAATCGGGTCAACACGTCCCACAGATGCGGCATGGCCGGCGACAACATCATCTTCATCAATGAGCAAAATCGGATTTGCGTCTCCTCTTGCCTTTTCACTTAACATTAAAACGCGGGATTCCTGCTCAGCATTTGATTTCGATGCACCGTGCTCAATTTTGCCGATGCCGTTAAAAATGGACGTCGCACTGTCTTTCATAACACCATGTTTTAAAATGTTGCCTTCGGTATGTTTGCCAAAGTGAACGACCTTCGTCGTAAAGTTTTGAATCTGGCTTCCTCTCCCAACAACAACTGTTTTTGTATCGCCTATAGAACCGTCTCCGACAAGATTTGTTGTGTTTTCAGAAATCGTATTGCCGTCATTCATTAATCCTAATGCCCAAAGAATTTTTGCATCGCGTCCAGCAACCCCGCGGCGGTTCACATATGTTGTGATGTTTTCAGTCAGATTGTCAACCGCACCGTAAGAAACTTTCGCATTAGTATTGGCGATAACTTCGGTAATTAAATTAAACACAGCACCCTCTGTTTCGGTGGTCGAGATGTAGTTTTCGACATACGTAACAGAACTATTATCATCCGCAACGATGATCACATGATTAAACAAATTGGCTTCAGGGTTTTCATGTATAAAAACCGCCTGAAGAGGCTTTTCCACTTCTACATTTTTCGGCACATACACAAAGACCCCGCCGTTTAAATAGGCTGCGTGCAAAGCTGTCAGCCGATGTTCATCAATTTTTACTCCATCTTTCATAAAATATTGCTGAAGCAAGTCTCCGTGTTCCTTCGCAGCCGTGTGAATGTCAGTAAAAATAACTCCTTTTTCTTTCAAATCTTCAGAGACTGTCAAAAAAGCAGGCGTATTGTCACGTTGTATATAGAGATTTTTATGTTCTTCATCTGCGTCAATAAGCGTTTTTACTTCTTCCGGCAGCTCATCAAGAGAAGATAGAGTGCTGCTGGAAACGACATGTTTAGAAAACTGAGAGAAATTCCATTTGTCGATTTTTGTTTTATCCGGCTTTGGCAATGGAAGCTCTTCAGCTTTTGCAAGAGCAAGCAAGCGAAGATCTTTCAGCCAGTCCGGTTCACCTAACTGTTTGGAGAAATTTTCTATATATTTCTGGTCAAACGGTAGTTTCGTTTCTACAGTCATTTTGATCCTCCTAACACTTACGCTTCTTGCCCTACTGTTTCGTCTTCGATGCCTAATTCCTTTTTAATCCAGTCATATCCTTCTGCTTCAAGACGCTGAGCTAGTTCTGCTCCGCCGGATTTCACGATTCTTCCTTGCATCATAACATGAACAAAATCTGGTGTAATATAGTTTAACAAACGTTGATAGTGTGTAATAATCAAGCAGCCAAACTCAGGGCTCCGCATTTCGTTGATACCTTTGGAAACAATTTTCAACGCATCAATATCTAAGCCTGAATCAATTTCGTCCAAGATGGCAATCTTAGGCTCAAGCATCATTAATTGAAGTATTTCATTCCGCTTTTTCTCACCGCCCGAGAATCCTTCATTTAAATATCGCTGCGCCATCCCTTGATCCATTTCAAGAAATTCCATTTTTTCATCCATTTTGCGAATAAATTTCATTAAAGAAATTTCGTTGCCTTCGCCTCGGCGGGCGTTGATAGCTGAACGCAAGAAATCAGCATTTGTGACTCCGCTGATCTCACTTGGATATTGCATGGCAAGAAAAAGTCCTGCACGCGCACGCTCATCTACTTCCATCTCAAGCACATCTTGTCCGTCGAGAGTTATGGATCCTTGTGTCACTTCATATTTTGGATGTCCCATGATCGCGGAGGAAAGAGTTGATTTTCCTGTTCCGTTCGGCCCCATGATCGCATGAATTTCTCCGCCTTTTATTTCAAGGTTCACACCTTTTAAAATTTCTTTCCCTTCTACGGAAACATGCAAATCTTTAATCGTTAATGTAGATCCTGACATAACCAATACCTCCATTAATCTATAGGTCAAATATTAATATCATTCTCAATTTATTCTCATTATTATTTTATAACAAATTAAAAGTGAATACAACCTTTTAATATCTCACAACATTATTCATATTACCAAATTTTTAGGAACAAAGTATATAGTCATCTTAGTATCATTCAAACAAACTTGTTGTATGTATTCAATAAAAAGAAAAACCAGTCTTTGCCGACTGGCTGATTTAGTTTAGCGTAGACAAAAACAATTTCCCTTTCAGATTAGCTGTTACAATTTGGCTGCTGCGGTAATTTCGTTCTCTTTTTCTTTCAACCTTCATTCGCTTCTTATGTGTTCTCCTATATTCGTTATATCCCATTCCGTGAAATTGATGCATTGCTTTTTCCATTTCAGACGTAAATTTAATGTCTATCATTTCTTGGTTTAAATAAATAATGAACCAATCCTTTCATTTTTTATACAATTTAATGTTAGCAATGATTACAGCTTGCAAGCAACCTGCTGTATCGCTGATTAAAACAGCTTAAAACCCATTTTAAGCCAATGAGAAAGGATTAAAGGTTCAATCTTACAAATGCTCCAAAATACTGAAAATTACATCTTTATTTGTTTTTCATGCAAAACATTCCGTTCTAAATGCGGCCGCTAAGCTCATCACAAGTCCTTCTTCGAAAGCTGGTGCAAATCCTGCTGCTTCATATATTTCCTTTCGGCTGCATTCCCGCTGGAGAGAAAAAATACAATATTCATCTTGCATTTGACACTGATCTTTCATGCTATTGATAGCTCAACCTTTTTGAAACAAGCAATTGTAAAATTATGTTGAGTAAATGCCCCATTCCCTTTCTTATGTTCTGCTGAAGCGCTTAATTGAAATGAACAGCACTTTCTATTTGCTTTTTTGGCGGCATAAATTTCACCTAAGTTCGTACGTTTTTTCTCAAATGAAATTTTGTCCAAACAATACCAGCTCAGCTTGGTCCAAAAAAAGAAGCTGCGCGTAAATATGCACAGCTTCCCAATTGATTATTCAGCAGGAATAACGGAGCCTTGATAATTTGTTTGAATAAATTCTTTAATTTCATCTGATTGTAACACTTCTACAAGAGCTTTAATTTTTTCAGAGTCTTTATCTTCACTGCGGACAGCAATGACGTTTACATACGGATTGTCTTTTGGCGATTCAAGAGCAATGGCATCTTTTGATGGGTCAAGTCCTGCATCCAGAGCAAAGTTCCCGTTAATTAATACAGCGTCGCCTTCATTGTTTTCATAAGCTTTCGTCAACATTGGCGCTTCGATGTCTGTTTTGAATTTCAAATTCTTTTTGTTTTCTGCTATGTCATCAACTGTCGCTTTCGTTTTATCAACGCCATCTTTCAGCTTAATTAAACCTTTTTCCTCCAGCATTGACAGCATGCGTCCATGGTCAGCAACTGAGTTACTCATGATAATAGTAGCTCCATCCGGAAGCTCCTCTAAAGATTTATATTTTTTTGAATATACGCCAATTGGCTCAATATGAATTCCGCCGGCATTGACAAAATCATATCCATGTTCTTGTTTCTGTGCTTCAAGGTAAGGGATATGCTGGAAGTAGTTTGCATCAATATCCTTTTCCGCTAAAGCTTTATTCGGCAATACATAATCAGTGAATTCTTCAATTTCCAATTTATATCCTTTTTTCTCAAGAAGCGGTTTTGCTTCCTCTAAAATTTCTGCATGTGGAACAGGAGATGCGCCAACTTTAATTACTTCATTTTTCTCATTGTCAGAGCCGCCGGAGCTGCCTCCCTGATTACTTCCACCTCCGCAAGCAGAAGCAAATATCATCGTCGCACCTAAAACAGTCGCTAAAAGCCATTTTTTCATATTATTCTCCTCCTTCGTTTAACGCTTATCAATTGCTCTTGTAATCATATCGCCGATCAATTGGATGATAAATACAATAATCAATATGAGTACAGTTGCAACAAATGTTACATCACTATGATTACGCTGAAATCCTTCTAAATAGGCAAGGTTTCCAAGACCACCGGCACCAATGGCGCCTGCCATGGCTGTATAACCTACCAACGCAATTGCTGTGACAGTTATTCCTGAAACTAAAGCAGGCATCGATTCTGGAAGCAGTACCTTGAAAATAATTGTGCTCATTGTAGCTCCCATCGATTTTGCAGCTTCAATCACCCCCTTGTCAACTTCCCTCAGTGCAATTTCCACCATCCTTCCATAAAAAGGCGCAGCACCAATGATGAGTGCAGGAAGTGCAGCATTAGCACCTAAAATGGTACCAACGATTGCTTTTGTAAAAGGAAGCAGCAAAATGATCAAAATAATGAAGGGAATTGAACGGAATACATTGACAACTGCTGCAACAAACGAGTGGATAAACCGATTTTCCCACATGTTCCCCTTTGACGTTAAAAACAATAAAAGACCTAAAATAATTCCGAGAAAAAATGTAGCAAATACAGAAACAGCTGTCATATAAACCGTTTCATAAGTTGCATCAATGACTTTGTCCCATTTTACATTTGGCAACAATGTCTCAAACATTCGCAATCACCTCCAGCTCCACTTGTTGATTGCGAATAAATTCAATGGCTTGTTCAACTGTAGTTTCATCTCCATCAAAATGGATGATTAACGTTCCGTAGGATCCACTTTGAGTTTGTGAAATTTTCCCTTGCAAAATATTAACCTCTACATCGAACTCTTTAATGATTTTTGAAATCATAGGCTGCTCCGCTCTGTCTCCTACAAAGGTAAGTTTGACAACCTTTCCATGCTTGTACTTTTCAAGCAGGTAATCAATCGTTTCCATTGTTTCATCAGGTTCTGTAACTTGTTTAACAAATCGTTTTGTAATGTTAGCCTTCGGATTTCGGAAAACCGTCAACACATCACCATGTTCAACAATCTTCCCGTTTTCCATCACAGCCACTCTATGACAAATTTTTCGAATTACATGCATTTCATGGGTGATCAAAACAATCGTTAAACCTAATCGCTTGTTAATATCTACAAGCAAATCTAGGATGGAATCAGTCGTTTGAGGATCTAAAGCAGAAGTCGCCTCATCGCACAAAAGAACTTTCGGATTGTTCGCAAGAGCTCTTGCAATGCCGACTCTTTGTTTTTGTCCTCCGCTCAATTGCGAGGGATATGCATCTTCTTTTCCTTCTAAACCTACTAGTTTAATAAGTTCATCAACTCTTTTGAGCCGATCGCTTTTCTTCATGCCGGCAATTTCTAATGGAAAAGCGATGTTCTCCCGCACTGTTCTTGACCACAATAGATTAAAATGCTGAAAGATCATACTTATCTCTTTTCTGGCGGATCTCAGTTCTTTTCCTTTAATTTGGTCTATTCTTTTTCCCGCCACTTCAACTGTCCCATTTGTCGGCTTTTCAAGACCATTTAACAAGCGTATTAATGTACTCTTCCCAGCACCGCTGTATCCGATGATCCCAAAAATTTCTCCGCTCTGGATTTGAAGATCAACTTGATCGACAGCTTTTACTTGGCTATGATTCGTATGATAAATTTTTGTAACACCGTTGAGAGAAATCATGTTTACACCTTCTTTCACACATGCAGCAGCTTCGGTTTAATACTAAAAGCCTTCCTGCACAGCTGCAGAAAGGCACGATTACATTCAATTGACCTTCCTTTTTTTCAACGCAATTGTAGACAAAGCTTTATTGTACATGTGCACCCGCTATTTTTCTATTAAAACATTATTTTAAACAATACAAACTAACTGGGAGAGATTGTACCATTCAACAAACATTGTGTCAATATATTCTTTTCCGATATCTTTACTCTATTTTAACCTGTTAGGCCAATAAAGACAAGACAGATTCTAATCTTAAAATATCCCGAAATCTCCCCTCAACTTTTACTGCTTTCAATTTCATTAATTGTTGGAGCTTTAGCTGGCCTGTAATGAGCTCTTCCATTTGCTCTTCATTTCCTATAATTTTTACATCAATGGATTCAGTATTTCCATCAACTCGTCTTAATCCTTCCAAATCCAATTGATAACAATAAATGCTTTGGCCAAACTCAAAAGCAATAAACATAGGATGTGCCGGAAATAAAGGCTTTAAAAAATGATGATCATTTGCCTTTTCTAATAAAAAATCAAACATTGACAACCCCCCAGCAAATATTTTATTTTACTCATTCTTTCTAGCTTTCCTTCTTCCTGCTGGGAGTTGTCGACGCTTTCTAGAAAAAACTGACATATTTCTCAGGAAATATAATTATATGGTAGAAAAACTTTTTAACTTTTGATATAAATAGTCAATAGAATGAAACGCATATATTTTTTCGGCAATTTGTCCTTTTTCAAAGATCAATAAACATGGAACACTTTCAATTTTCCATTTTTCAGCAAATTCAGGGATATAATTCAAATCTTTCGTATATATGTTTATGGAAGGAATGATTTTTTCTACAATTTCCAGCATGCTTTTAGCTAATTTACACGTCCCGCAAAAAGGTGTATATAAAAATATAATGGTTTGCTCTTCATCGCTAATCGCATCTAATTGCTCTTTTGTTATTTCAATCATTGAACACACTCCACATTTATGATAAATATCTTGCATGTACATCAATATTTGCTCTCAGCAAAACGGCGGCAATATGCTGTTCAGGTGCGGATGCAACTTGACGGTACATTTTGTCTATATATAGATGGTTGGCTTCCGGAAGCTCCCGCTTAATTTGTTTTCTCAATTTTTCTCCTGCTTCATCCGCATCGACTAAAATATAAACATCCTTGAAAAATAAGCTTTCCGCCAATTCATCGAGCTTGGACAAGCTTAACGTGCCATTTGTACAAATAATCTCAGCAGGTTCATTAATAATTTTCTCTACTTTTTTCTTATCAGACTTTCCTTCAACAATGATAACTTTCTCAATTTCTATCAGTGCCATTGTTATCACCTGCTTATAGATGCTTTTTGATATATACTTATTCTAAATGAAGTGGTTGATTCCTTCACACAAAACACTTTGATTGTCCGCACTTTTCCATTTATAAAGAAAAGGAAACCCCCTTCTCAAAGGGAGACGGGGGTTTCATATTAGTCTTCTTTTACCATTTCTTCATATTCTTCAGCTGTCATTAATTTTTCAACATCTTGAATGTCATTTGGTTCAACAACAATCATCCAAGCCTTTTCATAAGGAGATTCATTTACATATTCAGGATTGTCATCCAATTCCTCATTCACTTCAACAACTTTTCCGCTGATAGGGGCATAAAGCTCAGAAACTGTTTTCACTGATTCAACGCTTCCGAAAGGTTCGTCAGCGACTATTTCATCTCCAACTTCTGGAAGTTCAACAAATACGATGTCACCGAGTTCAGACTGCGCAAAATCAGTGATCCCAATTCTTACTTTGTCACCTTCCACCTTTACCCATTCATGCTCTTCAGAATAACGCAATTCTTTTGGTGTATTCAATGTCATTCCCTCCAATTATCATTTTTATATAAGAATTCTATTTAAATAGAATCTTTTCTAAATTTAATTTCCCCAAATCTTCTCAAATTCCTCTTCTTTAAAGCCAACGGTCACCTTTTCCCCATCGGTAACAATCGGCCGCTTAATGAGCATACCGTCTGATGCGAGCAAATCAAAGAGCTCCTCATCTGTTGCTGTTTTTACTTTTTCTTTTAAACCTAATTGACGATATTTTTGACCGCTCGTGTTAAAAAACTTTTTTAACTCCAATCCGCTCTTTTCATAAAAGGATTTTAACTCTTCTTTAGAAGGAGGATTTTCCACGATATGTATTTCACGAAAATCAATTCCGTGATCTTCCAGCCATTTTTTCGCTTTTCTGCAAGTTCCGCACTTCGGATACCAGTACATTGTTAAAGCCATTCCTTCTCACCTCCTTCATACAACACCAATAATATTTTATCATATCCGATTTGGACAAACATAATAACTTGATCAATAAATTTTTGGAGCTGTCCAGAAAGTCAAATTCCCATTGAAAACAAAAAATTATAAACACCAATATATCAACGTTTCTAAAACATTAAAGGGGGCGTCAATTAGCCGTAAAAACGACTTATTAGACACCCCTAAGTCCCGCAGTTATACTATATATTTTTCCTCTTCAATCACTCTAGCTGCAATTTGGCGTTTTTTCTTAATGACATTTACAGGGATTTGTCGCATCAATTTTTTTAGAGCAGAGAGAAGAATCCGCAAGTCGTCTCCTTCCTCGATCGCAACAATCGTTTCTTTTGCATTCGCCTCTAATTCCTGAAACGCTTCTTGCACAAACACTTGTGTATAAAGAAGCTTCTGTTTATTCTTTTCTTCTCCTGAGTTCACAATGGCCTTTTCTGTGCGCAAAATAGCGGATTCCATCGCATAAACGTTATTTACCGCATCCGCGATATTTGCAAGAATCTCTTGTTCCTGCTGCAAGGATTGGCCAAATTTTTGAGCTGCAGCACCTGCCAGCAAAAGCGTCACTCTTTTCGCTTGTTTCAACAAATATTTTTCTTGCTCCAATACGCCATCGCCGATTTCTTCCGGCATCCATGTCAACAGTTCTTTTTGAAGGCTTTGTGCTTTTTGAAGAAGAGGTAGCTCCCCTTTCATTGCTTTTTTCAAAAACATTCCCGGAACAAGCAAGCGGTTGATTTCATTCGTTCCTTCAAAAATGCGGTTAATTCTGGAGTCGCGATAGGCCCTTTCCACTTCATATTCCGCCATGTATCCGTATCCGCCATGAATTTGAACTCCTTCATCCGCTATATAATCAAGCGTTTCAGAACCGAATACTTTGTTTAATGAGCATTCGATCGCATATTCAGCAATTGATTGGGCAACAGCATTTCCATCCTTTTGCTCTTCAGGTGTTAAATAACTCATCCGGTCATCAAACAATCCAACCGTTCGATAGACTGAGCTTTCCATTGCATAAAGCTTCAGCGCCATATTGGCCAACTTTTCTTGGATTAACGGAAATTGGGCTATCGGCCGTCCAAATTGTTTCCTTTGCACCGCATATTTGACCGACAATTCGATGATGCGCTTGCAGGCTCCGATTGCCCCGACGGCTAATTTGTATCGTCCGATATTTAAAATATTGAAGGCAATTTTATGCCCTTTGCCGATTTCCCCTAAAACATTTTCTTTTGGCACTAAAACGTTGTCTAAGATCAATGTCCTTGTTGAAGAGCTTTTGATCCCCATTTTCTTTTCCTCAGGACCTGTTGAAACACCCGGAAAATCTCTTTCAACAATAAATGCTGTGAAATGTTTGCCGTCCACCTTTGCATACACGATAAAAACATCTGCAAAAGCTGAATTTGTGATCCATTGTTTTTCTCCGTTTAAAATATAATGTGTTCCTGCCTCATTTAGCTTCGCTGTAGTTTTTGCACCAAGAGCATCTGATCCTGATCCTGGTTCCGTTAATGCATATGCAGCGATTTTTTCACCGACTGCAAGGCTGGGCAAATATTTTTTCTTCTGTTCTTCATTTCCAAACAATACAATTGGAAGCGAGCCAATGCCTACATGGGCTCCAAATGTAATTGAGAAGCCCCCTGCGCGGGAAAATTGTTCTGCAATAAGAGCAGAGCTTACTTTATCAAGACCTAGTCCGGAATATTCTTCTGGAATATCTGCTGCGAGCAGACCAAGTTCGCCAGCTTGCTTCAGCAATTTCACCGAAATATCAAATTCATGGTTTTCAAGACGGTCAATAAAAGGAACAACCTCGTTCAGGACAAAATCTTCAGCTGTTTTCGCAATCATTTTATGTTCTTCTGTACAGTCTTCCGGCGTGAAGATCCGATCAAAAGGAATTTCTTCCATGATGAAGCTTCCGCCCTTTATATAGGCCTCTGTTTTGTTTGCCACCCAATATTCCCCCTTTTGGATTCATAAATAAGTTCGAAGACTCCATGTCATTTTCCATCATGTTTAGAAAACCTAACCTTTTGGTTTTTTATAGAAGCTCGAAAACTCCCGCTGCACCCATTCCGCCGCCGATACACATCGTCACCAATCCAAATTGTTCATTTCTTCTTCTCATTTCGTGGATAAGAGTTAATGTCAATTTTGCACCTGTACATCCAAGAGGATGTCCAAGAGCTATGGCACCTCCGTTTACGTTTACTTTCTCTTCGTCTAATTTGAGTTCTCTAATTACTTGAATCGCTTGTGAAGCAAATGCTTCGTTTAATTCAATGAGTCCAATATCGGAAAGTTCAAGACCCGCTAATTCAAGCGCTTTTGGCACCGCAACGACAGGGCCTATTCCCATCACTTCAGGCGGCACTCCTCCTACAGCAAAAGAACGGAATTTGGCCAGCGGCTTTAGCTGAAGCTCTTCCGCTTTTTTTCGATCCATTACCATAACGGCAGCCGCTCCGTCGCTCATTTGCGAAGAATTTCCCGCCGTTACAGATCCGTTTACTGCAAATACCGGTTTTAAAGATGAAAGAACCTCTTTTGTTGTTTCTGGTCGAACCCCTTCATCTTGGCGAAATATTGTTTTTTTCTCCTGCAGCTTGTTATTAGCATCAACTGTTCGGTTCGTGATTTCTACAGGAACGATTTCTTCAGCAAATGCTTCGTTTTGAATTGCTAATGCTGCTTTTTGGTGGCTCCGCACAGCAAATTCATCTTGTTCCTCTCGACTGATATTGTATTTTTGTGCGACCTGCTCGGCTGTATGTCCCATGCTCATGTAATATTCAGGCGCTTCCTCGGCAAGCTTTGCATTTGGCCGCAATACATTTCCAGTCATTGGAACAAGACTCATTGATTCTGTTCCTCCTGCGATAATGACTTCCGCATGCCCAAGCATGATCCGTTCAGCTGCATAAGCAATAGCCTGCAGCCCTGAAGAACAAAACCTGTTAATGGTTATTCCCGGCACTGTATAGGGGAGCCCTGCCAGCGCCGCGATATTTCTTGCAATGTTTAAGCCTTGTTCTGCCTCAGGCATAGCACAACCAATAATGACATCATCAATATGTCCGTCATAGCTTCCGGCCCGCTTCAATGTTTCCTTTACTACTAATGCTCCTAAATCATCCGGTCGTATGTTGGCTAATGCCCCTTTTTTTGCTTTTCCAACCGGTGTCCTAGCACCAGCGACAATGACAGCTTCCCTCATTTTTCTAACTCCTTTCTGTCAGTTGCGCAGCGGTTTTCCTTTTAACAGCATGTGCTGCATCCTGGCTTGTGTTTTCGGTTCACCTATTAAACTTAAAAATGCTTCCCGTTCCAAATCGAGCAAATATTGTTCATCTACCTTTGTCCTGTATGGAAGCTTGCCTCCCGCAATCACATAGGCTAATTTTTTAGCAATCTTTACATCGTGCTCCGAAGCGTATCCCGATAAATAAAGATTTTGTGCCCCTAATATCATGGCGGCATATCCGGTCTCGCCAACTACCGGAATTTTTTTGCGGACAGGAGGACGGTATCCGCTTTCATATAAAAACAGCGCTTTTTGCTTCGCATCATACAGCAGGTGATCTTTATTGATGGTTATGGCGTCTGTCGGTTGAAGAAACCCGTTTTGCTGCGCTTCCTGTGCGGATTTGGACACCTTAGCCATGGCGATCGTTTCAAATGTTTTATTTGCGACCTTTTGCAAATCAATTTCAATATCATTGCCGATTTGGTCAAGAATTTTTATATACAGTTCTTTGTTTCCTCCCCCGCCCGGGATCAGTCCAACACCTGTTTCAACTAGGCCAATGTAAGTTTCCATAGCTGCTTGAATGCTTGAGGCAGGCAAACATACTTCCGCGCCGCCTCCCAATGTCATATGAAAAGGGGCCGCTACAACCGGCTTCGGACTATATTTAATTTTCATCATCGCTTGCTGGAACTTTCTTATCATCAGCTCAATTTCAAAATAATTTTCATCCTGCGCCTCCATTAACATAAACGCAAGGTTTGCGCCTACACAAAAGTGTTTTCCTTCATTGCCGATGACTAGCCCTTTATAATTTTTATCAACTTCGTCGATGGCAAAATCGATCATTTGCACAATATCATAGCCGATCGCATTGTTTTTCGAATGAAACTCGAGCAGTGCGATATCATCGCCGATATCGATTAAGCTTGCCCCGTTATTTTCTTTAATGATTGATTTTCCATTTTTCAACGATTGCACATGAATTTGTTTCATATTTGTTTGCAGCAGTCTGTACTCGCTCCGATGATAAAAATAAGTAGCGCCTTCGCTTTGCTTATAAAACGTTTCATTTCCATCCTTCAGCATTTGCTTGACCCATGCTGGCACTGTTCCGCCCTGCTGTTCAATGATTTCAACCGATCGTTTTATCCCGATTGCATCCCACATTTCAAACGGTCCAAGCTCCCAGCCAAATCCCCACTTCATCGCTTGGTCAATGTCAACGATCGTTTCGGCAATGCTGTCCAGCTGTTCTGCGGAATAAAGAAGCGTTGGAATAAGAATTTTCCAAATAAGAGTGCCTGCACGGTCGTTCGAATAAACAACTGCTTTTAACTTCTCCCCGGTGCCTTTTTCACGTCTCGCTATTTCGATAGAATCGGCACGAAGTTTTTTTCTATTTTCATATTCCATCGTATTTACATTTAATTCTAAAATTTCTTTGCCCGTTTTTTTGTAGAATCCTTGCCCGGCTTTTGACCCAATCCAGCCGTTTTCATGCATTTTCTTCATAAAATCCGGGACACGAAAAATTTCTTTTTCTTCGCCATCCACTCTTTCATATACGTTGTTTACGACATGAAAAAACGTGTCTAAACCGACTACATCAAGTGTGTGGAATGTGGCGCTTTTTGGTCTGCCGATCAAAGGCCCTGTCACGGAATCAACTTCTCCGACAGAATAATTCCCTTTCAGCATTTCACGTACGGTTACAAGAAAACCATATGTTCCAATGCGATTGGCAATGAAATTCGGTGTATCCTTTGCGCAAACAACCCCTTTGCCAAGAACATCTTCACCAAATCTCTTCATAAATGCTACAACTTGTTCGTCAGTATCTTTTGTTGGAATAATTTCGAGCAGCTTCAAATAGCGTGGCGGGTTAAAAAAGTGAGTGCCTAAAAAATGTTTGCGGAAATCTTCTGAGCGGTTTTCTGACATCGAATGAACGGAAACTCCAGACGTGTTTGTGCTGATAATGCTGCCTGGCCGCCGCCATTTGTCCACTTTTTCAAAAACTTTCTGTTTAATATCGAGCCTTTCCACAACTGCTTCAATCAGCCAATCAGCTTCAGCAATTTTCTCAATGTCATCATCAAAATTCCCGATCTCAATTCGCTCTATATTTTCTTTTGCAGTCAATGGAGCAGGAGTCTGCTTCTGCAGTCTTTGCACGGCCTTTTGAGCATAACGGTTTCGAACGATTGGATCTTTCAGCGTCAATCCTTGCTGTTTTTCTTCTGCCGTTAGTTCTGTCGGTACAATATCCAGGAGTAATACATGAATCCCGACATTCGCTAAATGTGCTGCAATTTGGGATCCCATCACTCCTGATCCGAGTACTGCAGCTTTTTTTATTTGACGCACAATTTCAAATCCCCTTTCATTTGAATGAACATTCATTCATTTTTTTCTGTTTTACTAAAGTATAAAATATTTAAAATTTTTGTTCAATATTCCTGTTAAAAATTTTTGCATAACTCTTTAAAAATTGTGGGATATTAAATTTGTACATTTTTGAAAAAGGGGGCTTTTATGATGAATCAAATGCCAACCAATATGCAAAATATGCAGCAAAATCAAGTTTATAACGAACCGCCGCAAATTATTTCTGTAAAAGATCAACTATATTTAACAGATATGATGTCATGGAATTTAATTGCGATGAAAAAAGCACATTTTTTTGCTTCACAATGCCAAATTCCTGAAATTAAAGCTGAGTTGGAAAAGGTAGGAGAAATGCATCATCGCCACTATCAGCAGATATTAAATCAATTAAATGGCAATCCACAAATGCAGTAGAAAGGAGATTTATTATGCAAGCCCAGCAATCAAACAACAGGAAAATCAGCAATCCGGAAACAACAGTTCAAAAAAGCCCGCAAATGAACGACCGCGACTTTATAAATGATTTGCTTGCAACTGAAAAATATATGACACAAGGTTATAGTACAGCTTTGAATGAGCTTAGCCACACCGTTTTATACGAAAATATTCAAATGATTTGCGACGAAACGCAAAAATGCCAGCGGCAGTTATTTAATGTCATGTTTAAAAATGGATGGTATTCCCTTGAGGCGTGCGACAATCAAAAAATACAACAAAGCTATCAGCAATATGCTAATTATTTGCAGCAGCAATCTCCTTACAATCAAAACATTCAATAAAAATGAACTTAAAAGTGTCTGACCCCATTCGAGCAGACAGCAAATAAAGAGTTAAAGCAGCCTTATTCCGGTAAACAAGCGGAGTAAGGTTTTATTTCTTTTACGGGCGGAAATGTTATTCCCAATCGATTACTGAATAGGCGATCGAATGCTCATTCCGTTCTATATGATCACTATTTATCTGCTGTTTTTAAAGTAAGAAGCATTTTGCTTTAGCACAAAAAATTTTTAACCTTTATCAGCATTCCATTGTTTCGTCCAACGTCAATGCTATGAAACCTTAAAGTTATTTTGAATGATACTATTCTGTCCGCATAAAAAATCCCCCTGCTGCTTATAAGGAGGACAACTTCAAATTTAGATCAACGTTTTTTATTATTTCTATGCTGTTCATTTAATTCTTTTATTTCATTAATAATAGCTTTCATTTGTTCTTTTGCTTCTGGAAATTTTTCATTCCAATGTTTCACTAGCGGCGGCATCGATTTTGCCATGTACGTATACAACACCCAAATTTTCACTTTTTCTTTTAATTCAGGAGACGATTTTCCAAGCAAGAGTTCGGTATACTTTTCAACTAGCGCATCAACCTGAGCTTGAAACTGGTTATCCATTTTTAATCTCTCCAATTATTTTTTTATTGTACATTCACTAACATTCGGGCATGTTCTGCATTTTTTCCCTTCATCGTCTGTCAAATAAAACAGGCAGCATGTTTTTCTTTTTCGAATATAATCATCATATTGATCAGAATATGTCTTAGGACCAAAAAATTTTTTTAAAGGGTTCCGATTAAAATCCCCAAACAATTCACCTTTTGCTTCCTTCACGCAATAAATAAAATCTTCTTTTATTTTTTCATGTTTATCTTCATGCTGCTTTTCATTGAGCAATGTTTCATACATCCAAAATATATAGATCGCAACATTTTCCCAAAGAATCCATTTTGAAATTTTTGCCTCTGTTGAGACAACCTGTAAAAGACGTGTGATGTTTTCTTTAAATAATAAGGTTAACATTTCATCCCGCCATTTTTTTCTTTCTTGGGGAGCGATTGTGACTTCGTTCGATTTGAAATAAAAGCCCGGCAGCCAAAGCGGATCTTCGTCATCAGTGATCAGGACAAGATTTTTTATATCCACTTTTAAAGCTTTATCAAACATTGTCATGGTATAAAGAGCTAAAGCGGCTAAAAAAGCATATCTTTTAATAAACATTGACCCGGCTACATAAAGAGGTGCATTAAATTTAGGCTGAATATTTTTTAAAAACAGCTGCAGTTTTTCCGGTTTTAGCAGTTCCTCCATGTCAATTGATGAATCGGTCGCACGTTTTGCTTCTGAATATCGAAATTTTGACAACACCTTTATTTCATCGAACGTCAACTTTCCCATGCCTGCATCCCTACTTTATTAATATTTCTCCCTTTTCCGAACGGAATACATAGCGGTGTTCCAAAAATCGGATCGCGAATAATTTTGCAATCCATTTCAAAAACATCTTTGACCAATTGTACATTCATTACATCTTCCGGTTTTCCTTGTTTATAAATGTTTTTATCCTTTAATACGACGATATGATGAGCATAACGGCAGGCTAAATTTAAATCGTGAAGAACCATGATGATCGTTCTTTTCTCTTTCATATTCAATTCAAATAATAAATCGAGTATTTCAATTTGATGTGTTATATCTAAATAAGTTGTTGGCTCGTCGAAAAGAATAATATCTGTATTTTGCGCCAAAGTCATGGCGATCCATGCACGCTGTTTTTGTCCTCCTGATAAAGAGTCCACTGTTCGTTCTGCCAATTCACTCATTCTAGTTGCTTCAAGCGCTCGAAAAACTAATTCTTCATCTTCCTTGGACCATTGGTTCAGCCAATTTTGATAAGGATACCGTCCTTGTTTGACAAGCTGCAAAACAGTTAATCCTTCTGGGGCTTCAGGCCCTTGCGGAAGTATAGCCAGTTTTTTTGCCACTTCCTTTGTCGGTAGCTCGGCAATGTCCTTTCCTTCCAAGAGTACTGAACCGCCTGCTGGCTTTAAAATTCTTGCCAAAGATTTTAATAAGGTCGACTTTCCGCAACCGTTGCTTCCAATTAATACAGTAATTTCTCCCGTTGGAATAGTAAGATTAAGATCTTCAATAATCATATTCTGTCCATAAGCAAAAGTTAACTCATGAGTATACAATCTATGCATGCCATCACCTCCTAAATATTTCTGTGCTTCATTAACAAGTAAATAAAATAAGGAGCCCCGATCGCTGAAGTAAACACACCAGCTGGAATTTCATGCGGCAAAAAGATTGTTTTTCCCAATAAATCAGAAAGCATAACAATGAGTGCCCCAACAAAGGCTGAAATCGGCAGCATCAAACCAAAGCTTGAACCGACAAGCTTTCTTGCAATGTGAGGAGCAATAAGACCTACAAACCCTATCCCTCCTCCAAAAGCGACAGCAACAGCAGTCAAAGCGGTTCCTAGAAATAAGAGGAAAAAGCGGGTTAATTGTACTCGGTTTCCCATACCGATTGCGATCTCATCGCCAAAACTTTGAATATTGATCGTTCTTACAGTAACAACCGTTATCAAGAGAAGAATGATAGTTGCTGGAAACAAAATCTTTACTTGAGACCAGTTTGCTGCATAAACTGAGCCGGTTATCCAAATATTTGCTTGGGATGCTTGGTAAATAGGCCCTTTTATCATTAACAAAGTCGTTAATGCTTTAGTTAAAAAGGAGATTCCAATGCCGACCAACACAAGCCTGATTGCAGTCACACCGTTTTTCCACGACAATAAATAAACACAAATGCCTGTAACGGCTGCTCCTATGAAAGCTGCCAAAGGCATCCAATGAATGCTTACAGTTAAAGAATGATTCTTATCGGAAAACAGCATTAAAAATAGTACAACCGCTGCCGAAGCACCTCCGGTAATTCCGATAATGTCAGGGGATGCTAAAGGGTTCCGAACTAAATTTTGCAAAATTCCGCCCGCAACAGCCAAACACATGCCGACCAAAAGGGAAATAAGAATTCTCGGAAGCCTAAATTGTTTAATAACAAGCTCGTTCGTTCCATCCCCTATTCCAAAAATTGTTTGAAAAACTTGGACAGGGCTGATCATCACTTCGCCTACACTTGCACTGACAAGGATTACGAAAAACGCCGCAAGAAAGAAAACGAACGTAAGGAAAAAGGCTTTTTTATCAATTAAAAATGAAATGACATTTCCGATCCGAAGCGAAACATATTTTTTCATGATGCACGAACCCCCTTCCTTGCAATATAAACAAAAAATGGGGTTCCAATTATCGCCGTCATGACCCCTACAGGGACTTCTTCAGGCATGACAATGAAACGGGCGCCAATATCTGCTGCTACTAACAAAATCCCACCAAATACTGCACAGAACGGCAAAATCCATCTGTAATCATTTCCGGCCACATACTTTGCAATATGGGGCACGACTACGCCGATGAATGCAATAGGACCAGCCGCCGCAACTGCACCGCCCGCAAAAAATATGACAGCACAGGCTGCAAAAAACTTCACTGTTCCTACTTTTAGTCCTAAACTTTTCGCCACTTCTTCTCCCATTACTAAGACGTTTAATTTAGAGGCGATAATTGTACAAATAACTAATCCAATCAAAATATATGGAAGAACAGCTGTCATTACCTCCATTTTGCGGCCTTGCACAGATCCTGCAAGCCAAAATAATACTTGATCCAACGCTGCTTCATTTAAAACTAACAAACCTTGCGTAAGGGAAGAAAAAAGTGCCGCAACGGCCGCTCCTGCCAAAGTAAGCTTTACAGGCGTCAATCCATCACTGCCCAATGAGCTGATCATGTACACAAGCATGGCAGCAAAAGCTGCGCCTGCAAAAGCAATCCAAGTAAACGCTTGTAAGCTGTTTACAGAAAATAAGGAAAAAGCTAGAACAATAAAAAATCCTGCACCGGCATTGATGCCAAAAACGCTTGGCGATGCAAGAGGATTTTTCGTAATAGCTTGCATCAATGCACCGGATAAAGCAAGACAAGCGCCGACTACACTCGCTATTACGGATCGAGGAAGTCGAACATTTTGTATAATAATATGTTCATTGGAACCATTAAAATGAAAAAAAGCATCCCATGCCATCTTCCAGCTTGTATCCGTATATCCATATACAATACTTGCACACATGCTGAATAATAGAAGCAAAAAGGAAAGAAAAAGTAAGATTGCTTTACGATTACTAGATAATGACAACTTCACGTCTCTCCTAACAAGTCGAACTTCTGAACCAATTGTACCAAATCATTTTGAATGTGAAAATCATTTTCAATTAATTATTGACTTTTTATTTCTCACTAATTACTATTATTAAGGAATTGAAAATCATTTTCAACTACATTTTAGGGGGGTACATAATGAAAAAAACATCAAAGTTGTTATTTTCCATCGTTGCCATACTCATGCTGGCAGTAATTGCTGCTTGCGGCAACGGGGACAGTAAAGAAGCTTCAAAAGAAAATAAAGAAAGCTCAACTGAAAGTCAATCATACAAAGTTGAGCATGCAATGGGAACAGCTGAAATTCCAAAAAAACCTGAACGTGTCGTCGTATTAACGAATGAAGGAACTGAAGCACTTTTAGCAATGGGATTAAAACCAGTCGGAGCCGTTCAATCTTGGCTTGGCGATCCTTGGTACGATCATATTAAAGATGAAATGAAAGACGTTGAAGTCGTTGGTACAGAAAGTGAAGTCAATGTTGAAAAAATTGCAGCTCTTCAGCCTGACTTGATTATAGGCAATAAGCTTCGCCAAGAAGCAATCTACGACAAGCTCAATCAAATAGCGCCAACAGTTTTTTCGGAAACATTAAGAGGCGACTGGCAGGAAAACTTTAAGCTATATGCAAAAGCCATCAATCGTGAAGAAGAAGGACAGAAAGTATTAGATGATTTTAATAATCATGTAGAAGAAGTAAAACAAAAATTAGGAGATCAAGTGAATCAAGAAGTTTCAGTTGTTCGTTTCATGGCTGGTGTAACGAGAATATATTGGAAAGATTCATTTTCTGGTGTGATTTTCGATCAAATTGGATTTAAACGTCCTGCTCAGCAAGAAAAATTGTTTACAGATGCAAATAAATTAGGAGATTTAGCAGTTGAAGTCGGAAAAGAACAAATTCCGGAAATGGACGGTGACATCATCTTCTATTTCACCTATGCACCGCAAGGAGATAAAGAAGCTTTGCAAGCAGAAAAAGAGTGGACAAACGATCCACTTTGGAAAAACTTAAATGCTGTTAAAAACGGAAAAGCTTACAAAGTTGACGACGCTATTTGGAACACAGCCGGCGGTGTGCTTGCTGCAAACCATATGCTGGACGACTTAGAAAAATTGTTAACTCAATAAAATTGAGATGGTCGAAAAGATAATTTTTTCTTACCTTGAAAATCAGCAATATGAATAAAGCCAAAGCAACCTTACTTCAAAATTCATTGGAGTAAGGTTGTTCAGCTTTTATGCAATTTTGTTTCGTTTAACTAAATTTTCGCTTTATTTCGGTTTATAAGACTACTTTGCATTTGTTATTTAACTTATGTTCGGGCAAGTTGTACTGGACAAATCTTCATTCATTTATAAAAAGGAATTCTTTTTCGTATTCAATGCCAATCAATTATTTCGTTTAAAATTCTTTTGCCATGCATTCTCTTTTTAAGGGAAGGGCGGCTTTTCATGTTTTTAATTAATCTATTCATACGTATCGACGTTACGTGCTTCGAACATATCTGGTTCCTGCCGTTCAATTAGTTCGCCACGACTTAATTGATTTCTTTCCCCGCTCTTATTTTTGTCCATACATATACACTTTTTCAGCGATTCTTTCTCAATTCTTTTCTACCATAAACAATATCCATTCCGATCTTTATTTTTGAACCGTTACCTTCTTCGTGACATGCTCATGTAGTCCTTCATCATTGTTGACATGAACTTGGATTTGATAAGTTCCTGAGGAAGAAAATGTATATTTCGCTTCATAAGTACCTTTCTCGTCTCCTGCAGCATCTACCCAATCATGCTTATCAGAACCGTCCTTCCAAATTTCATAACGGACGTTTGCGTTTAGCAACGGAGCGTTTTCTGCTTGAATTTTTGTTTGAATCAATGTTTCCGCATTCGCCTTTACATTTGTCGGCAGCTCCAATTGGATGTCTACAGATCCTTGAGAATGTTCATGAGTATGATTTGCGGTTTCTTCGTTTTCTCCCGTTGAAGCTCCACCTTTATGTAGTTCACCAATCACAATTTGTTTTTTGGGCATATTATGCTGATTTTTCGCCGTAACGTGTGATTGAACAAAAAAAACTCCATTTTCATCAAATGTGTGTTCAATCGTATATTGGCCGTCTTTTTCATGTTTTGCTTCTATCATTTTACTTTCTTCTTTTTCTCCTTCTTTCCATATTTCAAATTTTACTTCATCAGCATCTTCAACCGCTTCTCCTCCGTAGCTCACTTCAGCAGTCAACGAAACTTTTTCATGAATATTCGCATGGTCTGGCACTTTCAAATTGACTTCGAGCGGATGAACTTCGGCACTTTCTCCGCTGTTCTCTTGTTTCGTTTCATTTTGACCGCAAGCTGCAAGAAGGAAAACGGCGGCAAGCAATATAATGATTTTTTTCACAATAAATCTCCTTTCCTCAATAAAAATTAATTGAGAACTATTAAATAAAGAATAAATTTAATACATACATATTGCAACATTGCAAAGGTGAATATTTTGTGTAGGATTCATGAAATTTTTATGTGGAGGATAATGGTTTTTGCACCTGGCAGCATTGAATATAAATAAGAAAACCGGACGCACAAATTGAACATATCCCGATCAAAGATCAAATAGACAGTATTAAAAATTCCCCCTTATTCAGCGGCTTACAGAATAGTTGTAGAAGGAATCACTGTTAAAGAAATCATCTGACAATTCCTCCCCATATAACTCAGTAGGTCTGTAAGCTGAAGAAAGAAGCACTGTCTTCGAAGATATTTTTTAACTGCTAAGAGTTTAAACTCAACTGAATAGTTTATGAACTTTTGTCCTTTTCTTGCCATAAAAAATCACCTCTTAAAGCAGTGTTGACCAAATAGGGATTTTTCAACATCTACTTTAAGGGGTGCAGTTCATAGACAGTATAGGTTTTTTTCTTTCTATCTAGACAAGAGGGATCGTATCAAGTAGTGAGTATCGGTATATATTTTCATCTCCCAGCAAAAATTCAATGTTTTCTGTTACACCATTTTCTCCGGCTGGACAATGCGGTCAAATTCTTCGGCTGACAGAAGGTTCAGTTGAACAGCTGCCTCCTTTAAAGTCAATCGTTTTTCATATGCAAGCTTTGCAATTTTCGCTGCATTTTCGTATCCAATATGAGGATTTAAAGCAGTTACGAGCATGAGCGAGTCTTGTACATATTTATCAATCACTTCTTTGTTTGCTTCAATTCCCACAGCACAGCGGTCGTTGAAGGAAATTATACTATCCGATAAAAGCCGGATCGATTGTAAAAAGTTATAAATAATAACCGGTTTGAAAACATTTAATTCAAAATTTCCTTGGCTTGCAGCAAAACCGATCGCTGCATCATTTCCCATGACTTGGACTGCTACCATCGTTAATGCTTCGCTTTGCGTCGGATTCACTTTTCCCGGCATAATGGAGCTTCCGGGCTCATTTGCTGGTATCGTGATCTCGCCAATTCCGCATCTTGGACCGCTTGCCAGCCATCTAACATCATTTGCAATTTTCATAAGATCAGCTGCCAAGGCTTTTAGCGCTCCGTGTGCATGAACGATTTCATCATGGCTAGTTAGCGCATGGAATTTGTTTTCAGAGGAACGGAATGATTCATTCGTTTGCTTGCTTATTTCATCTGCAACAAGCTGTCCAAACTGAGGATCCGTATTAATTCCTGTTCCGACTGCTGTTCCGCCGATCGCCAAATCTCTCAAGTTATCCATTGCTTCGACAATCATTTTTCTGCTTTTTCTCAGCATATGTACCCATCCGCTGATTTCCTGTCCAAGCGTGAGCGGTGTTGCATCCTGCAAGTGGGTGCGGCCAATTTTCACAAGATTCTCAAACTGCTTAGATTTCTTATCGAGCGTCTCTGTCAACAAATCAATTGCCGGCAACAGCTTGTTTTTTATCGCTATGACACCAGCAATATGCATTGCTGTAGGGAATGTGTCGTTTGAGCTTTGTCCCATATTCACATCATCATTTGGATGAATTTTTAATGATTCAAACCCATTTTCTTTCAAGTATTCATTTCCTTTAAACGAAATCACTTCATTGACATTCATGTTCGACTGCGTTCCGCTTCCGGTTTGCCATACTACGAGCGGGAAATGCTCATCAAGCTTCCCTTCTATAATTTCATCGCAAACATGAACGATCGCATCTTTTTTCTCTTTTGGCAGCTTTCCTAATTTTTCATTAACGATCGCTGCACCTCTTTTTAAAATGGCAAATGCACGAATGACTTCAATCGGCATCGTTTCAGTACCGATTTTAAAATTGTTTCTGCTCCGTTCCGTCTGTGCACCCCAGTAGCGGTCTTTGGGAACTTTTACTTCTCCCAGCGTATCTCTTTCTATACGATAGTCCATTTTCTTCTTCCTCCTTTTTAAATAATCATCTATTTTAAATATACCTCTAATATTTTGTTAAAAGCAAAAAAACTCTGATAATTTTTTATAAAAATGAAGAACTTTTTTAAATCATAAAAAAAAAGCGGTTTTAACCGCCCTGAACTATTGTTTTCTTATTTTGAAGTGTGCATTCAGCTGGCCTTGAATCATTTTTTTCTTATCTTCGAGCATTTTATCTCTTTCTTTTTTCAGCATTTCTTTTCTAATTTCAAACGTTTGAACGCCGTCTTCGATTTTATCTGCAATTTCCATTAATGTTTCAATATCTGAAAAGGAATATTTTCTCGTTCCTTGTTTCGTTCTTTCGGGAAAAATTAATTTTCTTTCTTCATAATATCGTATTTTTCTTGGTGATAGCCCTGTTAGTTCACTAACGATACCGATCGTAATGACTTTTTTATCCTTATATGATTCTGACATTGTTATACCTCCTTTTATAACGTTATTACGTTAAAATTTATAACATTTTCAGCCATTAACTTTATTATACAATTTTTTTTCGTATTTTTTAATTTTTGTTGTAAGATTTTCTTACATTGAATACTTATAAATATTTTTTTCCTTGTTCAAATTGACAAGAAAGCAAACTATTAGTATCCTTTGTACAGATCACATTTGGGTTGGAGGAAAGGTTTATGTTACATACGAAACAAACGAATCTTGAATCTTTTTTACATCAATATAAAGATCGCGCACGTCTTCTTATTACATGCAACGACCAGCCAGGAATTGTTGCAAAAATTTCCAAAGTTTTATATGAACACGGCGCCAATATCGTCCAATCAGATCAATATTCAACAGATCCTTCAGGCGGCACTTTTTTTATGCGCGTTGAATTTGAATTGCCGGATATAGAACGCAAAAAAGGCGAGCTTGAAAAAGACTTTGAGCCGATCGGAAAAGAATTGCAAATGAAATGGCAATTTTCATATATGAACCAATTAAAGCGAATGGCGATTTTCGTATCGAAACAAGATCATTGCCTTCTCGATCTTCTTTGGCGTTATCAGTCAGGCGATTTTTTTTGCGAAATACCTTTGGTAATCAGCAACCATCCAGATTTGCGTGAACCAGTTGAATCGCTTGGAATTCCGTATTATTACATACCGGTCAATAAAGACAATAAGCCGGAAGCGGAAAAGCAGCAGCTTGAACTGTTGAAGAAATATAATATTGATTTCGTCGTTCTCGCCCGTTATATGCAAATTTTATCTCCAGATTTCATCAAGCATTACCGGCATCGAATTATTAACATTCATCATTCGTTCTTGCCTGCATTTGTCGGTGCAAGACCGTATGAGCGCGCATATGAACGCGGAGTCAAAATTATTGGAGCCACTTCCCATTATGTGACGGAAGATTTGGACGAAGGACCAATTATTGAACAAGGGGTTAAAGAGGTCAGCCATCGGTACAATGTTGAAGATTTAAAAAGGGTCGGAAGAACGATTGAACGCGACGTTCTCGCCCGCGCTGTACAATTGCATTTGGAAGACCGCATCATTGTTCACGGAAACAAAACGATTGTCTTTTAATCAAAAAGCGCACTTGCTTTTCACAGCATGTGCGCTTTTTTTCAATAAGAGCTCTATTGATAAATTCAATTAACAAGGATGTGGCAAAAAAGAAAATGATGGTATACTTAAATACAAAAAATGCGGGATCATTTTTGAAAAAATATTTTGTTTTTATCATTCGTTTTCTATTGCTCTATACGGTATTTCAAATACTATCGGGTACTGTTTTAACTGCTTTTTACACGCCAGATTTTTCTGCCAAAACGGGCAGTCTTAGTCAAGAGGTAGTGTTCGGCGAGCCTTCTTCCATACCATTGCTTATATCATTGCTTATTGCTACAACAGCCTATTTTCTCGCTCAAAAAGTATTGAAAGCTGCACAATAATAAGAAAAAAAGGGCCTCAGCTTTGAACTGAAACCCTTTCCTTTAGCAGAGCATGTAAATAAAAGAAACCGGCATGTTTGCCGATTTCTTTTATTTCATTGTTAATTTTATAAAAATCACGGGAAACGTCTTTCTATAATGGAGACGGTGGGACGTGCTGATCCATGCTTTCGCAATGGCACTGACTATATCTTGAACCTAAACAGGTCCTCCGGCGTGTTATGCGAAATTTAGATTTGCCGTACGGCAGAATTTCGCATCCTAGTACTACCTTGAAGGCAGCCTATGAGTCGATACACGGCTGTTGGATTGCTCCACATACCGCTCGGTGTTGCCATATCGCAGAAACGACTTAGGTTTCACCGATTAAGCCGGATTTTCACTTGTGTGTTGCCACACAAGGCGACTATTTCCTAATCGAACCCACGTCCAGAGATATCGCCACTTAAGCATCTACGAGCGTATCCGACATATTTAACATTTCACTGTTCCTTAGCCTGTCGGCAGGCATCCGGACAGCTAGTCTGATTCGTCTCTTCCCTCTTCCTCAGACGGCGGAATCGGGCGTAGCCCACTTAAGTTGAACCCCTTTTCCTCCACATGGGCGATGGAAGAAAGGAGCCTTTAGCATTAAGCAGCTAAAGCGTAGTTGTTTTGTTTGCCAGTTATCTTTAGGCGACGTTGATGACGGAGACGATCCCTCCGGCTCGCAGCTTAAGCTCGATCTATCCCTGTCGAATCCAAAACGTCCCCGTTTTATTCGAGCTAGTGCTTGAGAAATATATTCAACTGGCAACGACATATATTATTATAACAAAAACAATATATTTTTCAATTGTCATTTATTGTTATCATTAATAGATCCCTTTTTGTTTTTGTTGAAATGCCCGTTCAATTTCTCTTTTCGCTTCTTTTCGTTTTAAATCCTCCCGCTTATCGTATTTCTTTTTCCCTTTTCCTAGCCCGATAAGCACTTTCGCAAATCCATTTTTAATGTAAAGCTTCAGCGGAACTAATGAATAGCCCTGTTCTTTTGTGGCCCCAATCAGCTTATTGATTTCTCTTCGGTGCAAAAGAAGCTTTCTCGTTCTTAACGGCTCATGGTTGTATCGATTTCCCTGCTCATACGGGCTGATATGCATGTTATGAAGAAAAACTTCCCCTTTTTCCACTCTTGCGAACGCATCTTTTAAATTGGCGCGGCCGGCGCGAATCGATTTAATTTCCGTTCCCTGGAGGACGATCCCAGCTTCATACGTTTCTTCAATAAAATAGTCGTGGTGCGCCTTTTTATTTTGGGCAATCAGTTTCCCTTCTCCCTTTGACATTCTCTGTCACCCTTTCGTGAAAATTAGGGGTAAAGATAATTATAGCAAATGAACATTTTCGCCTCAATCAAGATTCTTTCTAAATGAAATTTTGCTGTTTCAATGAGTTTGTTTTTTAGACATCTGGCCTCGCTTTAACGCTTTTTCTTCTTCCGCTTCTTTTTCGATACGTTTTTATAAAACTTTTTCTTTTTTGATTTCGGCGGTCTCGTTGACCATTCTTCCTCTTCTTCCTGATGTTTGCTCTTAATCACCTTCACCGTTTCAGGCCGTGTTGATTTTTTTCGTTTTTTTCTCATACCGACAATTTCAAAATCGATGGATCGTTCCTCTTTATCAACATTCACAACGCGGACGGTAATTTCATCGCCGATACGGTAAACATTTCCCGTTCTTTCGCCGATCATCGCATAATGACGTTCATCATAATGGTAGTAATCATCCGTCATATAGCTTACATGAACGAGACCTTCAACAGTATTCGGGAGCTCGACAAACATGCCGAAGTTTGTGACAGAACTGATGATTCCATCAAATTCTTCCCCAATCTTATCCAGCATAAATTCTGCTTTTTTCAAATCATCCGTTTCACGCTCCGCATCAACAGCCCGCCGTTCCATATTGGAAGAATGTTCTGCAATTTCCGGCAAAATTGATGCCCATTTCATCTGTGTCTTTTCGTCTATTTTCCCTTCAAGCAAATATTTGCGAATGAGTCGATGAACTATCAAATCAGGATAACGGCGAATCGGGGAAGTAAAATGGGTGTAAAATTCGGTCGACAATCCGAAATGCCCGACGCTTTCCGGATGATATTTCGCTTGCTTCATAGACCGAAGCATGACAGTTGAAATCACCATTTCTTCAGGTTTTCCCCGTACTTCATCTAAAATTTGCTGCAAAGCGCGCGGATGAATATTGTTTCCTGTCCCCTTCACGACATAACCAAAATTTGTAATAAACTCCAAGAAACGTCTTAGTTTTTCCTCATTCGGTTTTTCGTGAATTCGATATATAAACGGTACATTTAACCAGTGAAAATGTTCTGCTACTGTTTCATTTGCAAGCAGCATAAATTCTTCAATTAACCGTTCCGCTACAGATCGTTCCCGAATAATGACATCATACGGTTTGCCTTTCTCATCCACCAAAACTTTCGCTTCCTTAAAATCAAAATCGATAGCTCCGCGCAGCATTCTTTTTTTCCGTAAAATCGACGCAAGCTCAGCCATATCCTCCAGCATGGGGACAATTTCTTGATATTTTTCCCGAAGCTGTTCATCCTTTTCAATCAAAATTTTATTGACATTTGAATAAGTCATCCGCTCAGCGGAGCGAATAATACTTTGAAAAATATCATGCTGAACTACGTTCCCATATTCATCCACAATCATTTCGCACGATAATGTCAGACGATCCACCTTCGGATTCAGCGAACAAATTCCGTTTGATAAACGATGCGGTATCATCGGAATGACGCGATCAACTAAATATACGCTTGTCCCGCGTGCAAATGCCTCTCTGTCAATCGGAGTTCCTTCTTTTACATAATAACTGACATCTGCGATATGCACGCCAAGCTTATAGCAGCCGTTATTTAACTTTGTTACTGTTACGGCATCATCCAAATCTTTTGCATCTTCACCATCAATGGTAATGATTAATTCGTTGCGAAGGTCTCGTCTGTTCTTGATTTCCTCGCTCTTAATCTCATCAGGTGTTTCGTTTGCTTGCTTTAATACATCATCTGGAAAGCTCAATGGCAGCTGATGCTTATGAATGATTGATAAAATATCGACGCCAGGATCATTTTTATGGCCTAAAATTTGTACGACTTCTCCTTCTGCACTCATTCGTCCTTCAGGATATGACGTGAGTCGGACAATTACTTTATGACCTTCAACTGCCCCATTTGATGCATTTTTCGGAATAAAAATGTCGTTGACAATCTTTTTGTCGTCAGGTATGACAAATCCGAAGTTTTTGCTTTCCGTATATGTTCCGACAATTTCCGTTATTCCTCTTTCCAAAATGCGTATGACCGTGCCTTCCTGTCTCGCCCCGCTTGTTTTCGGGCTTAGCCGCACAAGAACTTTGTCTCCATGCATCGCATGATTCAGCTCGCCGGGCGGAATGAACACGTCATCAAAACCTGGTTCATCCGGTTCAACGAAAGCAAATCCGCGGGCATGTCCGACCAGTGTTCCGCGGATCAAATTCATTTTTTCTGGAACACCGTATCGATTTGCTCTCGTCCGCACAATGAGGCCTTTTTCTTCCATCTTATTTAAAGTAATAATCAGCTTTTTAAATTCGTCTGCGTCCTCTAGCTGAAAAGCTTCTTCTAATTCCTCCACAGTCAAAGGTTTATAAGCCTCTTCCTTCATAAAAGAAAGAAGCCTTTCAGCTAATTGCATATCGGGTTCTGCCAATACGATAACCTCCTTTTACTCCTGCCAATCAAGGCTCTCTAAAAATTCATAGACGTCCTGATGCAGTTCATCTCGCTGCTTGTCAAGCGTAATAACATGCGACGATTCTTCATACCATTTGATTTTTTTTATATTTGAGCTTACTTCGTTATAAATAATATTTGCACTATCCGGATTGATCATTTCATCGTGCCGCGCCTGAACCACAAATGTCGGGGCATAAATCATATCGACATTTTCTCTCACATCAGAAATCAAACGCTGCAGAGCTTTCAACGTTTTCATTGGTGTTTTTTGAAACTCTTCCATTTCCGCCTCAATCTGTTCTTCCGGCTTTCCTTCAAATTGTTTATATTTGCGGGCATATTTTAAAATCCCTTTATACATCGTTTCTTCGCTTTTAATATACATCGGGGCGCACATTGGAATAATTCCTTTTACAGGTACAGTGTATCCCAGTTTTAAAGAAAAAACTCCTCCAAGAGACAAACCGGCAACTGCAATTTCTTTAAAACCTAAGTCTTTCAGATGTTCGTAGCCGCCCATCACATCTTGCCACCAGTCATCGGGACCGGTATGAACCAATTCTTCCGGAGGAACCCCATGGCCTTTATATTGAGGGGCATGACAAGTATACCCTTTATCTTGCAAAAAACGCCCAAGTATCCGCACATCTGCTGAATTTCCAGTAAAGCCGTGAAGCAGCAGTACAGCACGATTCCCACCTTCAAACGTAAAAGGTTTTGGCGGTAAAACTTTCATTTTAAAATCTCCTTCTCTTTTTAAATTCTTTATTTTTTACAACGAATTGTAGTATGAAAAAAGTTTAAATTCCATTATATACCAAAAACATTATTCATTCAACAGCTTTATTTTCCCATAGAAAAAAGGCCTGTTTGACAGACCTTTCTAGCTATTATAATCCAAACCATGAAACAGCAATTGCTAAAACAAAAAATAACACAGAAAGAACGATTGTAATACGATGTAAGATTAAATCTATTCCACGCGCTTTTTGCTTCCCAAAAAGCTGTTCAGCACCGCCGGAAATGGCTCCAGATAATCCAGCACTTTTTCCAGACTGCAGTATCACCACAGCGATCAGCGCAATAGATACAATTGCTAATAGTATGACAAGCAGAGTATGCATGTCCACTCCACCTCCTAAAAAAACGCACATTACAATAGTTTTAATGTATCATAAATTGGCTCATTACACAATAGCGTATCCATTCAGAAAATACGAAAGCGGATGTCTTGAAGCAAGACATCCAACTCTGTATTACCTTCCACGATGTTTTGCCTTCGCTTTTAAACGCTTTAACTCTCTTTTTCGCTTGATGAGAGCTTCGCGCAGCTCCTTGCGCAAAACTTTTCTCTCTTTTTTACGATGCTCCAATTCTAGCTGAAGGGCTGTTTGTGCATATGTGGAAAGCGGCCTTGTTTTCATTTCCTTTGCAGCTTCACGTTGCAGTCGCTTCGGATTTTTGCGCTTTTTCATTTCAAGCGGCACGGCGGTTGTTGTGCGGCACTTGTGCAGTAACGATAGCATCGGACCATTCACAAATGCCAAAACTTCATCATCTTTTGGCTCTGAACCAAATACGTAGCGAACCGCTTTTATAGCTTCACCTTCCTTTTGCTCAACCACACCGATCCAGAATTGTCCATCGTAAAAAACCGTCAACTTCATGAAAGGTCCCTCCTTGTAAAAAGTAACGACAGCGATGGACATCCCAAGGAGGGGAAGGATACTGACACTCTTTCGGAGTGCGCCCGGACTACCAACCGGGACTGTGTTTTTACGCTGTCTATGTTTTTATTATATGTTGTTTATTGGTAATAAGAAAGTATTTACACACCGTCTAGGTTATGATTTTGTGTGCTTTGAGCTTTAATTAAAAAAGGTCTAACCAAATAACTCGGTTAGACCTTTTCATAGATAGTGTTATTTTTTCAAGTTATAGAAAGATTTAATTCCTTGGTAAACTGCAGTATCGCCAAGTTGATCTTCGATGCGAAGCAATTGATTGTATTTCGCAACGCGGTCCGTGCGGGAAGGTGCGCCTGTTTTAATTTGGCCTGCGTTTGTTGCCACAGCAATGTCTGCAATGGTGCTGTCTTCCGTCTCGCCTGAGCGATGGGAGATGACCGCTGTATAGCCGGCGCGTTTTGCCATTTCGATCGCATCAAACGTTTCTGTTAACGTTCCGATTTGGTTAACTTTAATCAGAATAGAGTTGCCGACTCCTTTTTCAATGCCTTCCGCTAATTTTTTTGTATTTGTTACAAATAAATCGTCTCCGACAAGCTGAACTTTTCCGCCTAAACGTTCTGTTAACAGTTTATGGCCTTCCCAGTCGTTCTCATCAAGTCCGTCTTCAATCGAAATGATCGGATATTTGGAGACAAGCTCTTCATACCATTGCACCATTTCTTCCGACGTTTTTACAACGCCTTCTCCTTCTAGGTGGTACTTGCCGTCTTCTTTATTAAACAGTTCAGAAGAAGCAACATCCATCGCAAGCTTAACTTGTTCGCCAGGTTTGTAGCCGGCTTTTTCAATTGCTTCGATAATAGTTTGCAAAGCTTCTTCATTTGATTGTAAATTTGGAGCGAATCCACCTTCATCACCAACAGCTGTATTATATCCTTTTCCTTTTAATACAGATTTTAATGAATGGAAAATTTCCGCTCCCATCCGCAGTGCTTCCCGGAAGCTTTCCGCGCCGACCGGCATAATCATGAATTCTTGAATATCAACATTGTTGTCTGCATGAGCGCCGCCGTTTAAAATGTTCATCATCGGCACAGGAAGAGTTTTCGCATTGAAGCCGCCGAGATATTGATACAGCGGAACACCTAAATAATCAGCTGCAGCACGAGCAACGGCCATAGAAACACCTAAAATTGCGTTTGCTCCCAGCTTTCCTTTATTTTCTGTTCCGTCAAGTTCAATTAATAATTGATCGATGGCATTTTGTTCCGTCACATCAAAGCCTAACAGTTCTGGGGCAATAATTTCGTTCACGTTTTTAACTGCTGTTAAAACCCCTTTTCCAAGGTAGCGTTCTTTATCACCGTCACGCAATTCAACAGCCTCGTACTCACCTGTGGATGCACCGCTAGGTACAAGCGCCCGTCCAAATGCACCTGATTCTGTATACACCTCTACTTCAACTGTCGGATTTCCTCTTGAATCAAGCACTTCACGTGCATAAACATCAGTAATAGCTGGCATGTTGCTTCATCTCCTTTATTTATGATTTAATAAGACTTTTCCCTGTCATTTCTTTCGGTTTTTCCAGCCCGAGCAGCTCGAGCATCGTTGGTGCTAAATCGCCTAAAATTCCGTCTTCTCTTAATTCGATTCCTTTTTTCGTTATAATAACCGGCACTGGATTTGTCGTATGTGCGGTTTGCGGTTTTCCGTCAAGTGTGACGACTTCGTCCGCATTTCCGTGGTCAGCAGTTATAATAGCTGTTCCGCCTTTTTCGAGAATCAAATCCACCACTTTTCCGAGACATTCATCAACCGCTTCGACTGCCTTTATCGTTGGCTCAAGTTTGCCGGAGTGGCCGACCATGTCCGGATTGGCAAAATTCAATATGATCGCATCATGCTTGTCAGCCTCAATTTCTTTTAAAAGCGCATCAGTTACTTCATATGCGCTCATTTCCGGTTTTAAATCATACGTGGCTACCTTCGGTGAATTAATTAAAATCCGTTCTTCGCCAGGAAACTTTTCTTCCCGGCCTCCGCTCATAAAGAACGTAACATGCGGATATTTTTCTGTTTCTGCTATGCGCAGCTGCCTCAATCCGGCTTGGGAAATGACTTCGCCAATTGTGTTGTCCAAGTTAACCGGCTTGAAGGCAACATATCCTTTCACCGTTTCGCTAAAATGCGTCAAACAAACGAAGAATAAACGTTTTGGATGTTTCGGTCCCCTATCAAAGGAACGGAAATCTTCATTTGTGAATGTATTCGAAATTTGAATAGCGCGATCCGGACGGAAATTATAGAAAATGACCGCGTCATCATCTTGAATGGTTGCAACAGGACTGCCGTCTTCTTTTGTCATAACAGAAGGGATGACAAACTCATCATAAATCCCGTGTGCATAAGAATCTTCAATACATTCGTATGCGTTTTTATAAGCTGGCCCTTCGCCATACACCATCGCTCTGTATGCTTTTTCTACTCGATCCCATCTTTTATCTCTGTCCATCGAGTAATAGCGGCCTGAAATCGTTGCGATCTGTCCTACTCCGTATTCATTGATTTTTTCATTCAGCTCATCAATATATTGCTTCGCCGTTTGCGGACCAACATCGCGTCCGTCCAAAAATCCATGAATAAACACATTTTTCACTTGCTGATCTTTCGCCAATTTTAACAAGGCGAATAAGTGGTTAATGTGGCTGTGAACACCGCCATCCGATAATAAGCCGAAAATGTGAAGGTTCGTTCCTTTTTCTTTCACGTGGTTCATAGCTGAAAGAAATGTTTCATTTTCAAAAAATTCGCCTTCACGAATCGCTATGTTAACGCGTGTCAAACTTTGGTATACAATTCTGCCTGCACCGATGTTTAAATGTCCAACTTCAGAATTTCCCATTTGACCTTCCGGCAAGCCGACAGCTTCTCCACATGCTTTTAACGTTGCATGCGGGTATGTATTCCAAAATCGATCAAAATTCGGCTTGTTCGCTTGAGCCACAGCATTTCCTTTCACTTCGTCACGCAGAGCAAAACCGTCTAATATAATTAACGCTACTGGCTTTTTACTCATTTTGGCCTGCCTCCAATAGCTGCAAGAAAGAGCGTGGTTCCAGGCTTGCGCCTCCGACTAATGCTCCGTCAACTTCCGGCTGGTTTAGAAAATCTTTAATATTTTCCGGTTTAACACTGCCGCCATATTGAATGCGAACTTCGTTTGCAACATCATCGGAATAAATATCGGCAATTACACCCCGAATATGGGCACATACTTCATTGGCATCCTCCGGAGAAGACGATTTTCCTGTGCCAATCGCCCAAATCGGCTCATAAGCAATCACGATGTTTTTCACAGCCGACGCATCGACTCCAGCCAACGCTTTTTTGACTTGATCGCCAACAATTTCATTCGTTTTTCCAGCTTCACGCTCAGCTAATGATTCGCCTACACATACGATCGGAGTTAATTCGTGTTTGAAAGCAGCCAATACTTTTTTGTTCACGGTTTCGTCTGTTTCGGCAAACATTTCCCGGCGTTCGGAGTGTCCAATGATCACATAATCAACACCGATATCCGCCAATGCAACAGGGCTGATTTCCCCTGTATAAGCTCCGCTTTCTTCAAAATGCATATTTTGAGCGCCAATTTTTAGTTCAGAGCCTTCAGCCAATTCCACAAGCTGACCTAAAAATAAGGCAGGTGCACATATAACGGAATCAACTTTATCCTGTGGGGGAACGAGTGATTTAACTTCCTTTACAAAGCTTTTTGCTTCTTCCAACGTCTTATGCATTTTCCAATTCCCTGCAATAATCGGCTTTCTCATCTTTACACCTTCCTTTTTACGGAAATGGTTGTGGTTATTTGTCTTCCAATATTTGAACTCCCGGAAGTTTCTTTCCTTCCATGAACTCTAAAGATGCTCCGCCTCCGGTTGAGATGTGGTTCATTTTATCCGCAAGGCCGAATTTTTCTACTGCTGCTGCTGAATCACCGCCGCCGATGACCGTATAAGTATGTTCTGCTTTCGCCAAGCTTTCCGCTACAGCTTTTGTTCCCTTTGCAAAAGCATCCATTTCAAAAACGCCCATCGGTCCGTTCCAAACAACAAGCTTTGATTGTTGAATGACATCCGCATAAATTTCAGCCGTTTTAGGTCCAATGTCAAGTGCTTCCCAATCAGCCGGAATGCTGTCAATATCCACTACTTTTGTATTGGCATCATTTGAAAAATCATCTGCTACCACAACATCTACAGGCATATAAAAGCGAACGCCCTTTTCTTTGGCACGTTCCATAAACGATTTTGCCAGTTCTATTTTATCTTCTTCAAGCAAAGACTTGCCGATTTCGTGACCCAGCGCTTTTACAAACGTATAAGCAAGTCCTCCGCCGATAATCAAATTATCTACACGTTCCAATAAATTTTCGATAACTCCGATTTTATCTTTTACTTTTGCACCCCCGATAATCGCTGTAAATGGGCGGTCAGGATTATCAAGCGCTTTAGATAAAACATTGATTTCTTTTTCCATTAAAAATCCTGCAACAGATGGTAAATATTCCGCAATGCCTGCGGTGGATGCATGTGCGCGGTGAGCGGCGCCAAAGGCATCGTTAACATATAGATCAGCCAATTCAGCAAAAGCTTTAGCTAGCTCAGGATCATTTTTTTCTTCGCCAGGATAAAAGCGTACATTTTCCAGAACGAGAATGTCGCCATTGTTTAACTTGTCTACTTCCGCTTTTACAGCCGCACCATAAGCTTCATCTACTTTGACCACCTTTTTGCCTAACAGTTCTTCTAAACGCTTCGCTACAGGCGTCAATCGAAGCTCTTCCACAACCTGTCCTTTTGGTCTGCCAAGGTGGCTGGCAAGCAATACTTTCGCTCCTTGATCCGCCAAGTATTGGATCGTTGGGAGTGCAGCTCGAATGCGTGTATCATCGGTTATTTTGCCATCCTGCATCGGTACATTAAAGTCAACTCGGCAAAATACCGTTTTCCCTTTCACATCGACATCTTTTATCGTTTTTTTGTTCATGGCTCAAGCTCCTCCTTCACAATAACGATCAGGAAAAAATTCTTCCTACATGTTGAAAGGGAAAGGGGAATGTAAACGTCCCCTTCCCCTTCCCGCTTTTCATTATAGCTTTTTAAACAGGCAAGCTACAAGTCCGTATTTAAAGATTATAAACCTTGTTTTGCAATGTAAGCCGCCAAATCTACCACGCGGTTTGAGTATCCTGTTTCGTTATCGTACCAAGAAACAACTTTCACCATGCGGTTTTCAAGCACCATAGTAGAAAGCGCATCAATCGTAGAAGAATGAGTATCACCATTATAGTCTCTGGATACAAGCGGCTCCTCGCTGTACGCTAAAATACCTTTCAATTCTCCTTCAGCTGCTTCTTTAAGCGCAGCATTTACTTCTTCAACTGTTACGTCTTTTTCAAGCTCAGCCACTAAGTCAACGATGGACACATTTGGTGTCGGAACACGCATTGCCATACCGTTAAGTTTTCCTTTTAATTCAGGCAATACGAGCGCAACTGCTTTAGCCGCACCAGTTGTTGTCGGTATGATAGATTCTGCTGCAGCGCGAGCGCGGCGGTAATCTTTGTGAGGCAAGTCTAAAATTTGTTGGTCATTTGTATAAGCGTGCACAGTTGTCATCATGCCTCGAACAATGCCAAATTTTTCATGCAAAACTTTTGCAAACGGAGCTAAGCAGTTTGTTGTACATGAAGCGTTGGAAATGACATGATGATTGCTTGGATCATATTTGTCTTCGTTTACGCCCATAACAATTGTGATATCTTCTTCTTTAGCCGGCGCAGAAATGATTACTTTTTTCGCACCTGCTTCAAGGTGTTTTGCTGCATCTTGACGGTTTGTGAAGCGACCAGTAGATTCTACTACAATGTCAACGCCAAGGTCTCCCCAGCCTAATTGAGCTGGATCGCGCTCGGATAATACTTGAATTTCTTTTCCATCCACGACCAAGTTATTTCCATTTACCCCGACTTCCACATCGAGTTTTCCATGAACAGAATCGTATTGTAAAAGATGTGCAAGCATGTTTGCATCTGTTAAATCATTTACTGCTACTACTTCTACTTCAGGATTTTTTAATGCTGCGCGGAATACATTGCGTCCAATACGACCAAAACCATTAATACCAATTTTCACTGCCATCTTTAAGTCCTCCTTCAATTTTAGGAATGATGTTTATATTGAGGGAGCTTTACAGTTCCCTTAATAACTCTTTAGCTGCCACTTCGTCAGTTACTAAAATCGTGGCTAATGATTGATTCATATACGCTTTGATCGCTTTTGCTTTAGAGACTCCTCCAGCAACCGCGATCACATTTCGTATGTTTTTTAAGTCCTCCAGCTGCATTCCAACCGTTTGAACTTTATGGACGACTTCACCTTTTTGGTTGAAGTAATAACCGAAAGCTTCGCCTACTGCATTTCCTTTTTTAATTTTTTCGAAATCTTCCTTCGGAGTCTTTCTTCGCTCCGCCATTGTTTGAGCATCCCCGATGCCATGAACAAGCATTTTCGCTGAACGTATAATTTTTAAAAGGTCTTTTATTTCCGGTTCTTCGATAATGGATTCATATGCTTCCTTGCTTAGCTGGTCAGGAACATGGAGCAGCCTGTATTTCCCATGTGCACGTTCAGCTATTTTGGCGCAAATCGTATTCGCCTGGTTTTCAACATTTTCCCCTAGTCCGCCTCTTGCAGGGACAAATAAAACATTTCGGCGATGACCTAACGGAATCATCATTTCAGCAACAGCTGCCAGCGTTGTGCCGCCTGCCACAGCAACAACCTCGTCATCCTGCAAATGATTCATAATGCATTGTGCACAAGCTCTTCCCATTTCTTTTTTCACGAGGGGCGAATGGTCGCTGTCACCTGAAACAACAATCACTTCATCTAAATGAAGCTTCTCTTTTAATGTAGTTTCCAAAAAAGTTAAACCTAAAACATCTTTCATCATTTCTTCCAATGATGAAAGAAGATCATCCCCTTCTTTCGTTAAGGTCATTCCCGAGGGGTGAATATGAATTAAATTTTGTTCTTTTAAAAATTGCACTTCTCCACGCAGAATTCTTTCACTGATGCCTAAATTGTTTGACAAGCTTCGTCTTCCTACAGGCTGCATCAGTCGAATGGACTGCAAAATTTGATAGCGCTTTTGCATAGTTTGGAGAAGATCAGGCAATAATTTTTTTTGAGCTTCAATTAATGATTGCATTTTCAAGACCCTTCAGCTCTTTCTTTCCGGGACTTTTTTTGTCCCTATAAGACAAATTATGTCCCAATTATAGCAAAAAAATTCACCCCTTGCTACATATATTATTTTAGCAGGAGCGCAAATGTTAATCAACAGAAACAAGTTCCAGCAAACGTTTTCTTAAAGAATTTTCTTCAATTTTCCCAAAAATAACAATCTTTCCATTCACTTCAATCACTGGAATCATTAGTTGATATTTTTCCAGCAGCCGGTCATCTTGATAAATATCTTTTTCTTTCAGATCAAAGGGTATTTCAGCTTGCAGCTTATACAGCAATTCCTTTGCTTCATCACACAATGGACATGTTTGCTTCGTATAAAGAACCACTTGATTCACGAATCCAATTCCTTTCTAATTATATCTTTTTCGCAAATTGGACGAAGGGATATTGAGCTGATCGCGGTATTTGGCCACTGTTCTTCTCGAAACATTCATATTATAATTCTCTTTCAACAGGTTGGCAATTTTTTGATCTGAAAGCGGTCTTTGCTTATTTTCTTGATCAATTAATTGCTGAATGACCTGTTTAACATTCGCACTTGATGTATCTTCTTCTCCCACTTTGTTAGTGAAAAAATATTTCAACTCATATAAGCCGAAAGGAGTTTGAACAAATTTATCATTGACCGCTCTGCTTACAGTCGACTCGTGAATGTTAAGAGAATCAGCGATATCTTTTAATGTTAGCGGTTTCAAAACGTTGTTTTTCAAATAGAAAAAGTCTTTCTGAAATCGTATAATTTCCTGCATAACTTTGACAAGCGTTTCCTTCCGCTGCTCAAGCGATTTTAACAGCCAGCGTCCTTGATGGAGTTTAGTCTGTACGTAAGATTTTACATCTTTTTCTGTTTGTACAATCGGTTCATAGTCCCGATTGATTTTAATTTGCGGCAAAAGATCTTCATTATAATATACAATCCAATCTCCATTTCGCTCTTCAATCATTAAATCAGGGATGATATAATTCGGGGTTTCCTCATCAAATTGCAGACCAGGTCTTGGATTCAATGTTTGAACAAAATCGAAAATTTGCTGAAGAGCATTCAGCGACAGACCTGTCTTTTTGGAAAGATCCTTCCAAGCTTTTGTGGCAAACAGATGAAAATGCTCTTTTAACACGAACTCGGAGCCTTCAGGTTTTTCCTCAATTTCTTTAGCCTGCAAAAGCAAGCATTCTTGAAGCGAACGTGCCCCGACGCCAATTGGATCTAATGATTGCAGTACAGACAGCTGTTTTTCCAAAAGATCGATCGAAATTTGGAACTTTTCCGATAGGCGGGATAAGTCTTCTGACATATAACCATTTGAGTCCACTGCATCGATTAAAATATGAATAGCACGCCGTTCGTTTTCGGTAAAACGAAATTCTACGAGCTGATTTCGCAAATGATCTTTTAGCCCCATCCCTTTTTTCGGCATATTTTCGATCCAGCGGCCATCCTCCTTGCTAGCCCTCTGCTGCTTTCTTTGATTATGATAAAATATCGTTGGATGGGATTCTTCCAATTCCACAAAGGGGTTTTCAAGCGTAATTTCCCTCAAGTAAGATACTAAATCGATTGTAGAATATTGCAAAAGCCCAATGGCTTGCTTCAGCTCTTTCGTCATCGCCAATCTCAAGGATTGGTTTTGGACTAAGTCCATTTTTATATGCATCAGAACTCCCCCCCTTTAGTTCTATTTTACATGAAGAATTTAAAAAAAGAATCTAAAATTTTGGAGGAACGAACATGACACAGCTTTTTTCTGTTTCCTATTTTAAAGAAAACTTTAAACAGTACATTGAAATGAATAAAGAAAAATCTTCAAAGATTGATGCCATGAACAGCTACTACCGATCTGTCGTCTCAACTTTAATTTACGACCAGCTAACCAAAAATGCTGAAATATTGAAAAGACTGCAAAATCTTGATCAAGCATATAATCAAGTGAAAAACGAGGAATAAAAGAACTTTTAAATTTTAATGTATGAGAGCAGTTTTTGGGGCTGTCCGATAAGTCCCTAAAATGAAGCAAGTGGAGAAAAACAATTCGTTTCTCTCCACTTGCTTTTATATTTTTTCGATTTTTATCTGAAAGTAGCTGGCGGATGCCGGCTACTTTCAGGAAGTTGTGGGCTAATGCCACAATCCCAAACTCGACATGTACCTTGTCGAGGCCCCGCAAAGAAAATCTGCGGAACGACCGATTGCCCTTGATGTGACCGAACACACTTTCTGCCTCGACTTTGCGTCGAGCGTAGATAGCGGCTTTCTCTTCACATTCAAGGGCTGTTTTGGCCTTTGCTTTCATTTCTTCGAAGATGGGATTCCAGTGAACTTGTCGGTTGCCTTTCGCTTTTGTGCATTTCGCTTTCAATGGGCAATCGGTACAATCTTCACATTCGTATATTTTGAAGCTTTGTTCATAGCCAGATGGATTCTTTTTGTTTTGGTATTTTTTAAACGTTACTCTCCTTCCATTCGGGCAAATAAAACAATCATCCTCTTCACAATAGGTCCAGTTTTTGGCATTTTTAATGTCTTTTTTGTATGTACGTGTTTGTTCTTTTACATAGCTCCCATAAGGAATTAGAAACTCAAACCGGGGCTCTTTCTCATCACCAACTGCATATACATAGTTTTCTTCACTACCATAGCCTGCATCCGCAATAACTGTTTGGGGCATCGGTAATGAAGTGGAGGCTAGCTTCTCCATATGTGGGATAAAGCAACGTGTATCGGTCGGTCGTTGATGAATAGTATAAAACAAGATAAACTGATTCTCTGTCCCCATTTGCACGTTGTATCCGGGCTTGAGCTGACCGTTTTTCATATGGTCTTCTTTCATGCGCATGAAGGTTGCGTCTTTGTCTGTTTTCGAGTAGCTGTTACGGTCACCGAACATTTCCTTTTGTTCCTTGTATCTTGCCATTCGGGGCAGGAAATCTTCACGAATTTGTTTCACCGATTTCTTTAATTGACTGCGTTTTTTTCGCTTCTCTTTCCGAATGGATGTATCGGTCTCCTTTTCGATTTCTTCCGTTAGCGTTTCAACTTTTTCTTCTATTTCTTTTGCGGTTTCCTCCAGGTTTTGTTCGGTGATCTCTGTATGTTGATCGCTTTCCTTTTGCCCTGTTCCGGCTTCTAATTGGGTTAATTCATGAATGTGCTTTAGTGTTTCTTGGATTTTTTCTTTTAATTTCTCTTCGAATTTCAAAGTGGATTTTTTCCACACAAAAGAATACTTATTGGCATTGGCTTCGATCTTAGTGCCATCCAAAAAGTAGTTTTCCATCGTGATGTAATGTTCTTTTATCAATTTGAGAATCATGACTTCAAAGAGCTCATCCATGAAAGCTTTCATCCGTTCCCCTCGGAACTCATTAATGGTGCGAAAATCTGGTTGTTGCATCGCTGAAAGCCACATGGCAGGAATATTTTCTTTAACGAGTTTTTCGATTCCTCGGCAGGAATAAACCTTTTGAGAATAAGCATACAGAATGATTTTCAGCATCATTTTGGGATGATAGGAACTTCTGCCGCCGCCTTTATAATGAGAAAACAATTGTTTATCTGGTATCGCCTCCACCATTTCGTCCACGACACGTGCCACGTGATGTTCGGGTATGAGAGATTCAATATCATAAATCATTTGAACTTGACGGTTGTTATATGGTTTGAAAGTAGGGGCTAAATTTCTTTTGGCAGGAGTTTTTTCTTCTTTTCCATCTAGAGGAAGTGTCATTTGTGTGTTATAATTTTCACGAGTAATCATATGATTGCTCATAAAAAATCGTCCTTTCTGTAATGTTGTGTGGTAACTTCATTTTACTAGAAAGGACGATTTTTTTGTGCATTTTTTTTAAAAAGTGAAAAATGAGGGGCTCCAAAAAGTCAGTTACCCTGACTTTTTGGACAGCCCCTTTTTTTTGCAGTAAAACTTATGGCTAAAACAAAAAACTGAGCAAATATAAGCTGCCCAGCTTTCGTTTTCATTTTTATTTCGATTCATGTTTTGGCAAATATTCTGTCGTAAAAATTTCCTTTGCATCAAATGTTTTTTCTAATAAACCGAGATCGTGTAATTGTTTAATTAATGTTGCCCAGCGTTCCTCCGTCATATATCCGACTCCATGCTCTGCTGCATCTCCTCCATATACAAAATCCACTTGTGTTTCGGCTTCAAATTTTAATGATTCTAATTCCATATCAGCGTTATCTTTCTGAATCACTTTATTAATCTCTTCGTAAGAATCTTTGTATAAATACCATCCTTCGACAAAAGCATCCACAAATGCTTTGACAGTTTCTTTATTTTTTTCTAAATAGTCTTTTGTAACATATAACACAACGTTATAAGGATTATAACCTGCATCAGATATGAGCTTCGTTTCTACATCTACTCCATCTTTTTTTAAGAAAAACGGCTCTGAAGTCACAAAGGCTTGGCTTACAGAATTGGGATCGCTAATAAAATTCGAATGCTGTCCTGTATAAGCCAATTCTTGTACATTACTTAAATTATATTTAGATTTCAAAAAGTCCCAATACGTAATACCAGGCTGTATATATACTTTTCTTCCATTTAATTCATCAAAATCGTCAATTCCCTTTCCTTTATGGAACATTAATGCCTGCGGGCTTCCTTGCATGGCAGCAGCTACAGCGACTAATTCAATTCCTTGATTTCTAGCAATAACCATTTGGTCAGCATGTGCAAGCCCAAAGTCAGCACTTCCAGATGCAACCATTTGAATAGACGAGACTTGCGGCCCGCCCGGTTCGATCGTGACTTTTAAACCGTTTTTTTCAAACAATCCGTTTTCTTGTGCTGCATACAAACCGCCATGCTGCGCCTTCGGAAACCAATTTAATACAATTTTTACATCTTTTAAGTCTTTTTTCTCTTCATTCGAAGCGCTGTCTCCCTCGTTTGTTGAGCTGCTCGACTCTTGTCCGCCGCAGGCGGTGAGGAAGAACATGAATATAATCCCGATTAATAGAAAACTCGCTTTGTGCCATGCTTTCAATTCTTTTTCCCCCTTTTTGCACTTTTTTTGAAACTCAATAAAGCTCGTTCCCTAACGCAAGCAAACCATTTTTATGCAAAAAAAATTAGCAAATTAAATTCAGCTCTTGTAAGCAATAGTGATTATGTCAACTTAATTTTTGTTCAAATTTTTTATTTTTCTCCCTTCATCGCGGATTCGTGCCATGATCTCAGCATGAAATGAGAAAACAAACTTACGAGTAAGTAAAAGACAATCCCAAAAATAGCAGCGGCAATTCCGCAAGCAAATAAATATGGTGTTTTTAATTGAACGGCTGCTACCGTAATGGCATACCCTAAACCGCCTTTTCCTCCGCCAATTCCAGCTATATATTCACCCGTAATAGCTCCAACGATCGATAGCGTGCTGGATATTTTTAAGCCGGTCATCATGTAAGGCATAGCAGCCGGAATTCGGAGCTTCCACATTTTTTGCCATTTTGACGCATTATATAAAGTAAATAATTCGCTCATATTTTTATCGACTGAATTCAATCCCATTAACGTATTTGAAATAATCGGAAAAAATCCAATTAAAAATGAAATCATCACAATCGAATTGAAGCCCGAGCCGAACCAGATAACAACGATCGGTGCAACAGCTACAACCGGTATCGTTTGTAAAATAACCGCATACGGGTAAATGCTTATTTCTAAAATTTTTGAGCTTGCTAATAAAACCGCAAAGCCAATTCCAATGATGGCGCTTATTACAAATCCGATCACAGATTCAGCCACCGTTATTTGTATGGCTGGCCATAATAACTCCCAATCTTCAACCGCCGCTTGAAGGACGTCTGTCGGTTTTGGAAGTATAAACGGCTGCACGCCAACCATAATCGGTACAAACTGCCATAAAGAAAGAAAAACAACAAGCGCAGCAATCGGACCAATAATCTTCCATTTTGATTTGCTCCATATTTTCAGTTTGCCAGTATTATTTGATTGAGCGACAATTTCCTTCGTTTGAGTGGTTGCTGTTTGTACAGACATTTATACCAACTCCCTTCGGGTTGAACTATTCTCAAGACTTTGCGAGGAAATATCGACATATTCTGTAAACCGTTCATCTGTCCGCTCCCTCGGATAAGGAAGATCGACATCGATGATAGATGATAATCGTCCGGGCCGAGCTGACAACACTGCAATTCTAGTAGAAAGATAGACAGCTTCAAATACATTATGAGTAACGAACAAAATTGTCATTTTCTCCCTTTTCCATATTTCAAGCAGCTCCGTCTGCAAGGTCTGTCTTGTAATCTCGTCTAATGCAGCAAACGGTTCATCCATTAACAGCAATTTAGGTTTTGCAGCCAACGCTCGAGCTATAGACACCCTCATTCTCATTCCGCCTGACAACTGCCTAGGATATGACTTTATATGATCCTTTAGTCCAACCATCTCCAATACTTTGATCGCATCCTCTTTGCGGCTTTTTTTATCCGAACCCCTTAATTCTAAAGGCAGCATCACATTTTCCAGCACCGTTCTCCATGGAAGCAAGTTGGCATCTTGGAATACAAAAGCAACATCATTTGTATTTTTTATAACTTCTTTCGGGTTTTGCCCAAATACTTCTACCTTGCCCTCAGTAGCTTCGCCTAAACCTGCCACCATTCTTAATGCCGTTGATTTCCCGCAGCCAGACGGACCGAGGAAGCTTATAAATTCCCCTTCTGTGATGGAAAAATGGAATTGGCTTAAAGCGACTGTGCCGGTATTGTAAATCTTACTAACATGATGAAATGCGACAATCTCGTTTCGAATTGCTTCCACTGCTTATCCCCCCTTATCTAAGTTAGAATAGCTGAGTTTCTTATTCTTGGTTTTTTATAATTGACTTTTGTATGCTCAAGAGCCGTTTCCAGCATTCTTTCAGCAGCTTTTTGCGCCCGCATGGCAAATGATTCTTCATCGATATTGACAAGACGCCCTTTATCTACAACAATCTGTCCGCCAACGATAGTCATATCGACTGTCGGTGTGCCCGCTAGAATCGGAAGTGCCGTATCGTTGAAAAGCGCACCAGCAAATTCTAATCGATTCGTATCAATCATAAACATATCAGCAGCCTTGCCGACTTCCAATGAACCAATGGCATCTTCCCAGCCAAGCACTTTAGCTGAGCCTCTCGTTGCAATCGACAAACAATCTTCAGAACTTAGCGCCACCGTTCCATGCTGAAGATTATGGAGCAGGTTCATAATTTTTAAATCTAATAATAGATTGGAAGAATCATTAGAAGCTGAACCATCAACACCAAATCCCACTTTTACCCCTGCCTGCAGCATGTCCATAATTCGCATCGTTCCGGAAGCCATTTTCATATTGCTGCTCGGACAATGAGCAACTCCGCAGCCACAAGCACCCAGCTTGGCAATTTCTTTGTCATCAAACCAGATTCCATGCGCATACCACACGTCTTCGCCGACCCAACCTGTTTCTTCCATTAGTTCGAAAGGACGCATGCCAAACTTTTCTCTGCAAAAATCCTCTTCATCTATCGTTTCCGCCAAATGGGTATGCATCCGAACGCCATAACTGCGTGCTAAATCCGCTGATTCACGCAGCAAGTCTTTGCTAACCGAAAATGGTGAACAAGGTGCAACACCTACCCGCAGCATCGAATATTTACTAGGATCATGATAGGTTTCAATAATTCTCATGGTATCTCGAAGAATAACATCCTCCGGCTGAACGATTTCATCTGGCGGCAATCCCCCTTTTGATCGTCCTAAACTCATAGAACCTCTAGTTGGGTAAAAACGAATTCCGATCTCACGTGCTGCCCGTATTTCCTCATCAATTAATTCACAGCTGACTCCATTCGGAAAAACGTAAAAATGGTCAGCTGATGCCGTACAACCGCTTTTAAGTAACTCACCTAATCCGACAACAGCACTTAAATACACATCTTCCGGCCTTAGATGGCGCCAAATATCGTACAAAGCGATTAGCCAATCAAACAGCTCAACATTTTGCACCCAAGGGATATTGCGGGTGAAAGTCTGATACAAATGATGATGCGTATTGATTAACCCCGGATAAACAATTTTTCCGCGCGCATCAATGACAATATCCGCTGACTCACAAGGTAAATCATAGCCGATCGCTTTAATCTCTTGACCGACAACATACATGCTGCCGCCTGGGTATTCCGTTCGATTTTCATCCATCGTAATAATATTTTTGGCATTTTTTATGAACAACGTCTTCATTCATTCACCCCTTTATAATACGATCAATCCCCTTTATGTTATTTTTTATAACACAATACGTAATGTATATTTATTATATATTCTTTTCAGCTGTTTAACATTAGCGAATATTCACAATTTTTAATGTGATTTTGTGTATTTTAACCAAAAAAAAATTACGTATTTATGTTATATATTCTGACATAAATGACGTTTTTTTAAGAGGAGCGGTATATGGGGGAGTGGATTTGTTTCCATATTTAGGAAATAAAAAGCCCGGTTTTTCAACTGAGCTAAATAAAAATTTTTCGGCAACCGTTATATATAGGGGACTTCCAAACGAACAGGCAATGTTGAATGAATCCGAATGTGACAGTAAAAGAGATGACCAGATTTAAATCTTGTACTCTTCATCCGTAGTGAAATCCCTTTTGCATGCCGGTTGAAATTTTGCAATGTGACTGGTTCATTCGGATGGCCGCCATCAGTAACCGGCTTTGCCTGAATTGTTTTGTCCGAAAAGATTTCCTCCTGCAAACTCGGCTTCCATCAGAACCGTTTTATCCGATCATATATAAGGGAGTACGCCAGGACGAATAATCGGTGCCGTAATAGTCAGATACCCTTGTGTCTTCGTCGTAATCTTGTATGCGTTTTTCTCTTATACATTACACCCTCTCTCAGGTAAAATAAAAAGCACTCCTAAAAGGAGCGCCAATTTTTGAAAAATTAATGGAATTCAACATCATCTATCTTCTATGAAAAACGATCAGATCTTGTATCTTCATTTTGTTTTTCTTTTTGATCATCAACAGGTTTATTTTTATTAGTAACAACAGGTTCTTTACTATCCTCTTTCATTTTCTTGACCATCTCACATAAAAAATTGTGATCACTATAATCTGCTTTATTTTAAAAGTCGCTTCTTTATCCAAAAATATTTCTTCTTCGCCCTAATAAACTGATTTGGAAAAATTCTTTCACTTCAACAATGCTATTAACGGTTTACATTCAACTTTTTCGCTTAATTCTTCATCATCAAATGCTTGGTATCGTAACGTACCTACAACCATACGGATTACCAGGAAGCCCTCCTGCAGGTGGATTATTTACTGTACAAAAAAACTTTCCATCTATTTGTCTATGAGCTTTTCTTACTCTTTTATCGTGTGATATCGAGATTATTGTTTCAAATCTTATGGATAAGATAAAAAACGGAGAGTTGCTTCAGCTTTTCTTGCGGTCTGATACAGTTTTAATTCCTCATAGTTAAGATAAAAACCCCAAAAAGTTGTTGATATGACAAAGTTTTGATAATACTGGAAATTTTGTTATTTCAATTTTAGCGTAAACAGGATTTTTTATCAATTCTTTGTTTTTCGTTTATTTTTCTGCAGTTTTTGTGTCGTTATTCAAAAAAATTCGGTATACTTTTAGACATAGGCAGGGTTCTCCTTTCTCTGGAATGTGTTTTTGTCCAAATCAGAGAATACCCTATTTCCTTTTGGTCTAGCAAAATGCTTTACACAAACTTTTATACATCATCAAATTATTGGTGCTCAGCTATTCAAAGATAAAAAGATAAATTTTATTTAAAAAGCAGCCTAAAACACGAATATAGAAGGTTTAGGCTGCTTCCTTTTTCTATTGACTTTTAATATTTAAGAGTGCGGCACTTGTTAAGTATTTTATTAAAGAGATAGACATCATTCTTGCTTCCCTAGTTAATCAATGAACGCTTTTTCACATCATTTTAATAAATTTTAATGTTGCCGCTTGATACGCTTACGTCGATAGGATGTTCACCGGACCCATGGGTACCTTTGATGTTTTTATTATCTATTTTTTTGCTAGTTAGCGGAAAATCACATGTTATATTGCCGCTGTTTGTCTTTCCGTTTAAAGTAAAGTCAGCATCAGTCGGAAGATTAAGATCCACCACTCCTGAACTTACTTCAATATCAACTGAATCTGTTAATTCATCCATTTGTATATTTAAATTTCCAGATGATAGCTCAGCCTCAATAGCTCCGATATAATGCTTTACTTTGAGGTTTCCAGAACTAATATCAAATGATCCTGTTTCTGTCGTTAATGAGTCTATATCGACATTCCCCGACGAACTATCATGCTCAAAATGTTTAACCGATACATTCTTCAGGTTGACGTTTCCCGAGCCTATATCTAATATTAATTCATCTAGTTTCATCGGTTCATTTTTTGAAAGGCCAGAGAAATTCAAATTCCCGGAGCCAAGATTTATAGCCATGTTTCGATCATAATCTTCAGGGATGTAAATATTCAATCTTGCCTTGTTATGAAACAACCACCCCAACCATTTCCATTTCTGTTTGGCACTTACTTTTACTTTGTCTCCATGCTGTTTAACAGTCAGCTTTCCCTTTCCATCTAAATCAGCTTTTAAATCTTCTCGACTTTCCGGAATAATCGTTGTGCTAACACCTGAGGCATCAATTTCAATCATTTCAATTCCCTCTGATGTAACGGACTGGATTCTTTGATTTCCTAAAGGCCACCAACTAAAATTGATTGGATTCAAAAAGATAATATATAAACCAATAAATCCGATGATACCCAACAGAATCACAAAAAATCTTTTCAATGTTTTCCCTTCCTTCCCAAGAATTTTTCGCAGCTTTATCACTTGATTTGTTTATCCTTTAGCACTCCGTTCAGCAAGGAGCAACAAAGTAGCACCGATCCTCCCCTTGTATACAAAATATTTTGACTAGAATTTTACATAGTCTTCTTCCACATATTGCGAATTTTCATACTAACATGTCAATGAAACAGCTTCATTAACAAATCCCTAGTGCAAGAAGTTCGCCTAAACAAATACAAAAAAAGCAATGACTCTCCAAATCCACAACCTTTTCGCATTCTTATTTTAGAGAAGATTTTTAGCCTCATAAACAGCTATTATCCAAAAACTTCAAGCTGGATTGATTAAATGAATTTAAAGGAAAAACAAATTCAATTACTTTTTTCTTCCTTAGAATACAGAGAAAAGTGATTTTCCAAAATGGACCTCAAATGTATATTCAACTAAGTCTTGAGACTTATTTATGATGAAATGATTATGGGGCCTGTCCCCCACTACGTGAATGTAATGAGGGAAGACCCCGTATACCGTAAGTTTCTAATCCGTACAATAAAAAATATGGTCTTGATGCGTCTAAAGCCAAGTGATATTGTACTCCCATTTTTCGACTATTAGTACTTTCCTACAGGATGTCAAGCAAAATTCCATCATCATCCTGGTCATTAAAATCCAGAAGAATCAACATGTTGCGCTGGAGTCAGAACACTGTCAATGTAAAATGTTTCAATTCCTCATAGTTAAGATAAAAACATCTGGAACGGCTTGGGCGACCAACATCGACACAACAGTTTCAATTCCTCATAGTTAAGATAAAAACTTTAGGTGAGTTGGAACACATGTATATATCGGAGCGAATGTTTCAATTCCTCATAGTTAAGATAAAAACAGATGTTGATCAGGCGAAGCTTCTAATCGAAAAATTGTTTCAATTCCTCATAGTTAAGATAAAAACCCCCAAAAATTGTTGCTACATAAGTATTTGGTTTTAAATGGTTGATTGGTTATTTTTATTTTAACGAAGGAGGTAAGTTTTATCAATCCTTTGATTTAGGTGGGCTCAATAAAGATTTAAAAGAGTCGTCGATCCCCAGGGATTTTTGCACGATTGGGGGTCGACGACAAATATTTCCCTGTTACTACAATTCTCGAATAACACGGAACATTCCGAACCCTTGAGAATTTCGTCCGCCTATTCCAGTTTGCAAAAGGAAAGTAAGATACTTCGGAGAAGACCGCAAACGATACCTTCCCTGCCATGCAGTGATATAGTAATTTTTAAAAGTCGTGACGACTTTATGTCTCTTAGTAACATGTAAAGGTTCAATAAACAATCTCTCTTGTGGCGGATCTCCGTAATAGGCTTCATACTTATTGCGAAAATTAAGTTCCACTAAATGTGGAAATGCTTCATCATATGGATGAAAAAACTGTGTCTTCTGGGTACCATCCACCGTTTCATATGTGCTATAGACTGTTACTGGTGAAAGCATCTCAATTTCAATTTCAGAGCTCTTTACTTCGCTTTCCTCCATTTTTATACTTTGTATCTCCACCGATTGATTTCCTAGATGAACTTCATTTTGTAATAAAAAGTATTCTCCTAACTGCTGCGTCAGTTCAGGCAATACAGTAGAAACATGCCAAGAAATATCGTCATCGAATATAATCGTTTTCGGATCTAATTGAATTTTATGTTGCCCGAAAAGACGACTGAATGTAAATAATTTATATGTTCTCTTCCCTTTCTGGAAACCAATTTCATGCAAAAATGAAGCGAAACTTTTATCCTGTAAAGAATTATAAAGTAAACCATGCAATAAATACTGATAATGTAATGGCAGTATCACAACATTATTTTTTGGCTTCATCGTTACCGTTAATCGCATAGCTTGTCCTTCTTTCTACAAAATAAATTCGTCGCCGCCTTTTTTTAATCCAAATTCCTCACGCGACCAATATTTCTGCGTTCGAAATGTATAAAAAATTACGGAATCTTCATCCGGATTCATAAGATTTTGCAATTCTACTTTTAGTTTTTTATAATTTGCTTGTGAAATTTCTCCTTCAAAAACAGAATTTTGTACCCAATGAAGATATTTGCGAGCAATTTTTAGCGCCTTCGCTACACGTTTCTCATTAAAATCATACACAAGTATGACAAACATGAAAATCCCCTACCATTTAGCTGTATATGATTCATATGGCTTTTCACCAAGTAAATGCTTCTGCAATTCCAAACGAATCAAGCGTCGGTATGACACAGATTTGCCTAGATGGCGATGTTGGACGGTTGTTTGCATTTTTTTATCCAGTTCACTGATAAAAACCTTCCGTCCTTCCTCCGATAACAAAATACCATCGGTCAGTTTTTCAAAATGCTTTTTTGTCAGCATTTTTTTATTTACAAGGGAAAAAATTAACCGATCCACGATAATAGGTTTAAAAATTTCGGCAATATCAAGATTTAAAGAAAAGCGTCGAAAATTCGTACTATGTAAATACCCAATGCGGGGGTCAAGATACGTTTTATAAATCTCGCTTAAACACATCGTATACACTATAGAGTTCCCGAAGCTGATTAACGCATTTAATCGGTTGTGCGGTGGTCGTTTTGTTCGTTTTTCAAAAATAAAATCGGGATGTGAATAATCGTATCAAAAGTACTGTAATACTTTTCTCGTGTATGTCCTTCTGATGCCATTAATTGTTCAACTGACTGAGCAGTTGGCAATTTTTGCAGCTCTTTTTGAAAATCTTCTAGCACTTCATCAAAAACAGCTTTTTCTTCTAAGCGAGAACGATAATATTTTAATACGCGCGGCTCATCTGTTGGATAGAGCCTGCAATAAATCGCTGCGCCAAATCAAGCCGCTTCCCGTCATCAAGATAGTGCTCCGCTTGTTTTAAAACAACGTGCCCAGCATTTAAGTGCTCGCGGGGATAAAATGATCCAACAAAGTAACCATGATGATTAAAATAATGAACTATAATCTCTTTTTGTGCAGCAAACTCTAAAAATTTTTTTGATACATCAACTTCTCCAAAAATATAAATATCATTTGTATTCTCAACTGGGATATAACGTTTTTTCTCCTCTGTTTCAAAATATAAACTATTATCTTTCCGACGTAGTTCACCACTTTGAAAGATGTATAATGTTTTTTTCATATTTACTCCTCCGCCCAACAATATTCACGATAGGCCACATTTACCGCAAAACTGAATTTTCTCCGGTGCAGGTGGTACAGGCATGCGTGCAATATGGCGAATATCTTCCATTGCCCGCTCAAGCTCCTGTTTTGCTTCCTCCGTCCACTCTACTGATTCTTTTTTCCTTTCTTCCGGAAACAGTAGCTCCCCTTTTGCTTCAATCCCCATTTGACGAAGTGTGTCTAAATAGTACAGAAGTTGCATTTTGGCACTTTTCATATATCGCGATGATTTTTTCACTTCTCCAATCACTAATTGGCCATCTTCCCTATCACAAAAGAAATAGACAGGTTTGTTTGTCTTAAAATCAATTTAGCAACTCCATTTTGCAGAGATTATCGAACATGATCATAATGTAATGGGAACATGTCCATACAACATCATCACTTTAATTCAAGAAAGCAACAACTTGATTCAGTTGTTCCAAAGCATGAGGAGGTATTTTCAGTGTTGAGGTTGGTTCTCCCGTTCCTCCGTAAATGAACGGATAGCGAAAAAGTTCTTTATCGATTATACAAGGCAAAGAAAGACCAACTAAAGGAACGCTGCCGACAGTGTATCCCGTTATCTTCTGGACTTCTTTTGGGGGTGCCATTTTTAATTGATTGCATCCCAAGATTTCTGACACTTTTTCCAGATTCACACGACCGCGTCCTCCTGAAACGATTATTGCAAAATAGCCTTTGTCAGACTTAAGTATCAATGTAGGAGCAGTCTGACCTATTTCGATTCCAAAAAAGTCCGCGCCTTCCTGCGCTGTGCGAATTGGATTTTCGTGATAAAGGATGTCAAATGGGATTCTATTTTCCTGTAAAATGCTTTTTATATGATCCATAAGTAAGCCCTCCTATTACAAATTCCACGAAACGGACTCTTCTAACAATTTAATTGCCAACAGCTTACTTCCACAAATTAATCCAATTTCCTTTTGAAAAGTGGTTTTCTTTACAAAAATGAAGTGAAATACAGTTGAATGGGACTTTATGGGGATTGTTGCGAGTAAATGCTATTCATAAACTAGAGAGTTTCGTAAGTATCTAAAATGGTATTGAAATGTAAATGAAAACTCCAAGAAGGCTGCCGCAAATTTTTTATCTATATATGATCCGGTTTAAACTTCAAATGAATACAGTAGAAGCCGAATCGGCATTCATTAATAGTTCCGCAATTGCCTATACTAAAAAAGAGAAGTACCGCAACCTAATGGTCCTGTACCCTTCCGCTTTGTTACTCGTCCAATTTAAAATCTTTTTTTCTCTCTTTAATGATTCTTTCTGAAATTCTTGCCCGTCAAAGCGGCGTACTACAATTTAGCTGTCGGCTCTTCCGAAGCCTATGACGCTACAGCAGCAGATGTACTGTGCCTTTTCACATTTTTCAATCACTATGCAAAAAAGGCTATCGAATGCACTCGATAGCCTTTTGAATGATGATTGATCTAAGCTATATGGACTTGGGTTCCTTGCGAATTCATGGATAATCGATACTATTCTTTATGAACTCGGAAGCAATTCTGTATAGTACCGTACTGTTATCCCATGGATGATCGATCTTATCCTTTCTGAGCCTTGATTAATACGTCTTTTCCTCCAACTACGCTGGATGGATAACTACTATGGTCGATTTTAAACTGATCTCCGTTCAGTAAAATAATAGGAGTAATGGTGTTGTACCCTTTTTGACCAATTTGATCGATGGCGAATTGTGCGATAAGATCTCCTTTTTTAATTTTGTCTTTAGGTGAAACTTTTATTTCAAAGCCTTCTCCTTTTAAGTTCACTGTTTCTAGTCCCAAATGAATCAACAGCTCTGCTCCTTCATCTGAACGAAGTGTAATGGCATGCTTGGTTGGGAATACATCGACGATTTCACCGTCAACCGGAGAATAGACATCTCCGCTTGTTGGTTGAACAGCAATGCCGTCGCCCATCATTTTTTGAGAGAAAACTTCATCAGGCACTTCTTCCAATGCAACAACCTTTCCTGATAATGGCGATACGAAACTAATAGTTGATTCTTCTTTATATTCGTTTGTTTCCTGATTCATGATATCTAAAATTTGATTTTTTAACGTGTCTGAAGTAGGTCCAAATATTGCTTGAACTCCATTTCCTACCTCCAATACGCCTGAAGCACCAAGAGCTTTCAGTTTTTCTTTATTAACAGCGCCTTTGTTTTTTACACCTACTCTTAACCGTGTAATACATGCATCAAGATTATTGATATTTTCTTTTCCGCCAAGTGCTGCTAATACTGCATACGCTTTTTGATTGACAACAGATTCATCACTTTTTCTATTTGTTTTTTCTTCGTAATCTTTTCTAGTATAAAGTCTGTTCGAATCTTCATCTCCGCGTCCTGGTGTAAGAAGATCCCACTTTTTAATAGCCCATCTGAATACAACGTAGTAAACAACAGCCATTGCCAGACCAACGATAATGACATACCACCATGGCTCTCCAACACCAGGTAATATACCAAATAAGATAAAATCAATGATTCCGGATCCGCCGGCATATCCAACATTCACATCTAAAACATACATCAGCATAAATGACAGTCCTGCCATTAATGTGTGGAAAACGTATAATAATGGCGCTACGAACAAGAACGTGAATTCAAGCGGCTCTGTAATTCCTGTAAAAAATGCTGTTCCCGCAGCAGTCAATAATAAGCCTGCTACAGCTTTTTTGTTTTTCGGTTTTGCCATGTGATACATTGCTAACGCTACCGCTGGCAGACCAAACAGGACGAACGGGAATTTCCCTGCCATAAATCTTCCTGCTGTTATTTCAACGGCATCATTTACTTGTTTATCCGCAAGCTGAGCCATATACATTGCCGTATCCCCGGAAACGACAGATCCAGCAAGTGTTGTATACGTTCCGCCAACTTCCGAAAAACGAATTGGGATATAGAAAATATGATGCAATCCAAACGGAATAAGGGCACGTTCTACTAGTCCATAAATGAACATGTAAAGTGGCGGCGTATTTTCTCCTGATAAGGCAGTTCCAAGTGCATAAATGCCGTCTTGTACATGTGGCCAAACAAAGGCCAAAATCAGTGCAATAATGATTGAATAACCTGCTGTTATAATAGGAACAAATCGTGAACCGCCGAAAAAGGACAGCATTTCCGGCATTTTGAAATCATGATATTTTTCATAAAGAACTGCTGCTACAAACCCGATGATGATACCGCCAAAAACACCGATTTGAAGTGTCGGGATCCCTAACTCAAGTACACGCCCTGGTTCCGATACGTTTTCCGGCGTGATTCCAAGGACAATCCCGATAACGGTATGCATAACTAAATAACCAACAAGTGCTGATAAGGAGGCTGCCGCTTTTCCACCGGTCCAGCTCCCCGCTATACCGATAGCGAACAAAACGCCTAAGTTCCCAAATATCGCTTTTCCTGCACCCTTCATTAAATCAGAAATCGTTTTCCAAAATCCTGAATCTAAAAAAGGCAAATATTCGATTAAATATGGAGATTGTAACGTTGTACCGATTCCCAGTAATAAACCGGCTGCAGGAAGCAAAGAAATTATAACCATAAAAGTTTTGCCAATTCTCTGAAAGAAATCAAAGTTAAATACCTTCTTCATTTCATAGCTCCCCTTCTAGATAAGATATAGAAAACGGATACATTCCAGCTATTTTTCAAGCAGGGAGTCATAACGGCTCCCTGCACGGACAAGTTATTATCGCAATTCCGGCCAGTATTCTTTATTGGCTTCGATTAAGGCATCCAATACCTCTCTTGCTTTTGCTGCAGATACAACTGTACGATTTAAAGTTAAAGCTTGCAGCGCTTTGGCGTATGAGCCTTCCATATATGCTTCCACTGTAAGTTTTTCATACGCATATTGCCCTTCAATCAATCCTTTATAGAATGTTGGAATTTCTCCAACTGCGTATGGTCTAGGCCCGTTTGAGGTTATACTTGCAGCCACTTCAACCATCGCATCATCCGGCAAATTGCTGATGATTCCATCATTTTTCAAAATGACAATAAAATTGTCGCCTTTGTTGTATGCAATGGATTCTGCAACAATTAAGATAAACTCGCCATGCGCATCATTTGCTACTACGTTGGAATCTTTTGCGGTTCCTGTTTCAGCAACGCGCACACAATCTTCAAATACGCGTTTCTCTCTTCCGGCTTGTACTTCATTTGCACGCGTAAAATCCGGATTCAATTTTTTCAGCACTTTATCTGGATATAAATAATACTGTAAATACGTATTCGGCAAATAGTCCGGAAAATCTCGCACCATTTGCTGTACCATGGCATACGTTTCGAGCCATGATTTATCCCTTTGCTCGTAGTCAGCCGGACGGAAGCCGTTTTTCAAAATCATTTCCCTTAACTCAGGCAATTTGTCATTGCCTTGCGGATCATATAAATGAGTAAACCAGCCAAAGTGATTTAATCCGAAGTATACAGGATCAAAATCACGTTCATTCATATTTAATAAACGGCCGTACGAACGAAGCAAGTTTTCAGGCTGGTCGCAAATATTGAGGATTCTTTTATCATCAGGAAACATTTGCTGTAACGCAATCGCAACAATAGCAGCAGGATTTGTGTAGTTTAAAATCCATGCGTCTTTCGTTTTGCTTCTGACATCCTTGACCAATTGAATCATATCGCGGATCGATCTCATACCGTAAGCAAAACCGCCCGGCCCGCATGTTTCCTGACCGATAACCCCTAGTTTCAACGGGATCTTTTCGTCTTTTTCACGCATTTCATAGCCGCCAGTACGCATTTGCACAAAAACAAAATCGATATCTTCCGTGAATGCTTCCTCTTTATCTGTTGTATAGCTAAAATGAATGTCAGGGTACTCTTCTTTAAAGAGCACTTTCGCAAATTCGCCAATTATTTTTTGGCGTTCGTAATTGATATCATACATGACCAATCGGTTGATCGGGAAAGTATCTTGACGCGAGCAAATTGCTTTTAAAAGCCCTGGCGTCCAAGTACTCCCCCCGCCAACAATAAGTACATTGAATTTTTTCATTGTGTTTCAGCTCCTGGTAGTAATTTTTCATGTAACTGCTTCTACCGATATCTTAACGAACGAAAAAACAAAGACAGGAAAAATTTCATTTTATGAAACTTTTTTCATGGTCATTTATAATAGAGCGTACAATAAATATGAAATCCGGAGTGATTCGATGTACAACTTTATGGCTAAATTATTAAACTTCATTGAATCTTCAACAGACCAAACAAAATCAGAAATCATTATTGCCGAATATATTTTGAGGAATGTGGAAAAAATCCCGAAAATGTCCATTTATGAATTAGCTGAAGCGTGCCATACATCACCTGCAACGATCACCCGATTTTGCCAGCGCTTTGAAAATATTACGTTTAAAGAGCTTAAAGAATATGCCAGATCATTTATTGAATTTAATGATACTGAAGTAGACTATCAAAACCTTAAAACGAAATTTAATATAAAACAAATAAACGAATATTATGATGAATTACATGCTTCTCTGAAGCAAACAGAGCAATTTCTCCGCTCAAAGGAAATCATTCAAGTTGTTCACGAAATTCATCACTCAAAAAAAGTTGCTTTTTTTGGGGTAACATTTTCGCATCTCATTGCAAGAAATGCACAATTCAAATTTATTCGTCTGGGCAAATATGCTACTGCGTACAGCAACCATGAAAATCAAATTTCCGAAGCAGAATCACTTACGCCCAGAGATTTAGCCGTTGTCATTTCTTTTTCCGGAGAAACAAGATTTATCGTTCAGCTAGTAAAGGTATTAAAGAAGAGAGGCATTCCTATCGTTGCGATTACAGGCAATGAAAAAGGCTATTTAGCACAGAATGCGAAACAAATCATCAAAGTGAGCAGCTGCAAACTAGAATCCTTTAAATCACCTATTTTGGAAGAAATCAATATGCTGAGTGTAATTAATTCCATCTATCTCGTTTATTCCATCGTTTTTAAAAATTCGGAAGGATATCAGGCAAACAAAGGAGGCAGCTAAAATGAATATTGTCGTAGCACCTGATTCTTTTAAAGGGAGTCTGACCTCTTCTCAAGCAGCAAATATTATGAAACAAGCAATACTTGACCTTCATTATGGTGATACAGTAAGAACAAAGCCAATGGCTGACGGCGGAGAAGGAACAGTCGATGCATTGTTAGTCTCTTCAGCCGGGGATCGCATTGAGGTAACCTGTACAGGCCCCTTGGGCAAAAAAATAAAAACATATTATGCCATCCTCGAAAATAATACGGCTGCTATTGAAGTTGCCAATATCGCTGGGCTTGTCCAAGTGCCTCCTTCACAACGAAACCCGGATGTGACCACTACTTTCGGACTTGGCGAAGTGATGAAAGATGCATTGGATAAAGGCTGTAAATCGTTTATTATCGGGCTTGGCGGCAGTGCTACAAATGATGGGGGCCTTGGCTTTTTACAGGCGCTTGGCATGAAAGCTTGGGATAAAGAAGGAAAAGAAGCGGGGATTTTCGGAAAAGATTTATTGGAGGTCAATCAAGTAAGTTTCGACCGTTTGGATCCGAGATTGGAACATATTACAATAAAGGTTGCTTGTGATGTGGACAATCCGTTATGTGGTGAAAAAGGTGCCAGCGCAGTTTACGGACCGCAAAAAGGTGCCAGCAGCAAACAAATACCGATTTACGACGAAGCATTGGCCCGATTTGCTGCTCTTATTGAGAAGCAGAAAGGAAAAGTCTTCAATAACGTGAAAGGTTCAGGGGCAGCAGGAGGCCTGGGATTTGCATTCCTTGTACTAGGCGCAAAGCTTATATCCGGTGCTGAGCTTGTAGCAGAAGCTTCGAACTTGAAGAAAGCAATAGAGCAGGCGGATCTTGTCATTACAGGAGAAGGGCAAAGCGATGAACAAACATTATACGGAAAAGCGCCAGGCTATATCGCTGATCTCGCTCAAATATACGGAGTTCCAACGATATTAATTTCCGGCTCGCTTGCAGGCAATTTAGATGTGCTCCGCAGCAAATTTCACGGATGCTTTTCGATTATTACTAAACCATTGACGATTGAGGAATGTATGGATCAGGCAAAACAGCTATTGTACAACCAGACGAAGCAAGTGATGCATCTTATTCACTCTTTGAAGATATAATCGGATCCAGGTCTTCGCTTTTATAATCCAGATGGGGAAATTTTTTTTCAGATGTTTATGTTGAATACTGCAAAAATAACTTTCCCCTTATTCCATCTCAATTTTATCTAGAAGATTGACCGGCAAATCTCCAAAATTCCACGTTAGAGAGGCATCTAAGATCTTGTTCAACATCTAAGATGCCTCTTTTGTAATGAAGGTAAAAGAAATAATTGATGTATTCCATTAAGCACCGACAATATCTTCACAATTTTGTGTTAAATTATCGAATGCAGATCATTTTCCTCACGTTCATCCATGTTGTCTTTAAACAAGTCTATAATGCTTCCTGCACTTTTAAACGGTTCTTTCAACTTTTATTCCATAACTCCGTTTTTAACCCATATACTTTTCTTCTTGGTACTGCAAATGCTAAAGTTCTTTAATGATTTCGACTTCGATGTTAAACAACCGTTCCGTTAAACTATTTCCTTCCATTCCTTTTGGATTTTCACAGAAAAACTCAAAATTACCAAAATTGCCAAAAAGGTGAATGCGTATTAACTTCTCCAATCCTAGTAAGTCTTTATATAAGCGTGTTCTGAACCGAATTATTTGCCAAAACTTTGATGTCGAACGTCCTTTCTTGAAAAAACACGAGATTGACGACTTCCGGAATATCGACTTCAGTATCGAGTTTATCGGCTGATACAGCAATTTGCGTCAGAAAAATGATCAATTAACATTAGATACCAGTTGACGCTGTAATCAATAACCATTGCAAATCCGTCCTTATTCTCAGAAAACAGTTGATCAAAGCGCTCACTATCCGTTCTGTATGATGATTTTCGCAAAAACAATCGTTTTCTGCCTTCAACTCGAATTTATTTTTTATTAAATTTTTCAGTACAGTATCAATTAATAAGTCCATTCGTTTAGTGCTTTTAACACTAAGGGGGTGAAAACATTTGTTGTGTGATATCCACAAAATTGATTTCTAGGGATAAATTCCTTCTTTGATCTAGCTGTGCCGATCTCTTCGCATGTCTAGAAAATGCACGAATAAATTGTCATCCGATTAAACGCTATGTGCAATCTCTTCACGCATCGTTCCGTTTTTAGCAAAATTTATATGCCATGAAAGAGCTTTTTCTAAAACATGTGGTGTATGCCCTCCTCTTGCAAGAGCTTCCTGATAATATTCACGAAGCTGGTCGCGATACATCGGATGGGCGCAGCGTTCGATAATCAGTTCCACACGCTCTCTTGGCGCCAAGCCCCGGAGATCCGCATACCCTTGTTCGGTGACGATGACATCGACGTCATGCTCCGTATGGTCAACATGGGAGACAAAAGGAACAATGCTTGATATGTTTCCGTCTTTCGCTATTGATTTTGTCACAAAAATCGCCAGGCGGGCATTTCTTGCAAAATCACCGGATCCGCCAATGCCGTTCATCATTTTCGTTCCAAGTACGTGGGTTGAATTGACATTGCCGTAGATGTCCACTTCCAATGCTGTGTTAATGGAAATCAAACCGAGCCGACGAATAATTTCAGGATGGTTGGAAATTTCCTGCGGTCTCAGCACTAAACGGTCGCGGTATTTCTTAAAATTCGAGAAAACCTCCTTCATTTTCGGCTCTGAAAGGGTAATCGAACAACAAGAGGCAAAACGGACTTTGCCAGCATCTATCAAATCAAAGACTGCATCCTGCAATACTTCAGAATACACCTCTAAATCCTCAAATTCTGAATCCAGCAAGCCATGAAGAACTGCATTGGCGACGGAACCGATGCCTGACTGCAGCGGGGCCAAACGTTCCGTTAACCGGCCGGCTTTAATTTCTTTACGCAAAAACTCTATCAAATGCTGCGCCATAATGACTGTTTCTTCATCCGGAGGCACAATTGTCGACGGAGAATCCAGCTGATTGGTAAATACAATTCCTTTTACCTTCTCGATATCAATCGGTATTCCGATCGTACCAATTCGATCATTCGATTTTGTCAGCGGAATCGGTTTTCTTTCCCCTTGTTTCTCCGGTTCATACAAATCATGCATTCCTACTAAATCTGCAGGCTGTGCCATATTAATCTCTATAATGATCGATTTTGCGTGCTGGGCAAATGTCAACGAGTTTCCAATGGAGGTTGTCGGAATAACCATTCCATCTCTTGTAATAGAAACCGCTTCCAAAATTGCAAAATCGATTGGACCCATAACATTTGAGCGCACTAATTCAGCAGTATGGGACAAATGCTGATCGACAAATAAAAATTCTCCCCGATTGATTCCTTTTCTCATCGTAGGATCTGCCTGAAAAGGAAGCCTCTTGCCTAAAATGCCAGCTTCAGTGAACATTTTATCGATATCAGAACCTAAAGAGGCTCCTGTATACACATTTACTTTAAACGATTCTCGCTCTGCGCGTTTCACCAACGCATATGGAACCGCTTTCGCATCACCCGCGCGTGTAAATCCGCTTAACCCTAAAGTCATCCCGTCTTTGATCCATGATGCGGCTTCATCAGCTGTGACTATTCGATCGCGCAAACGCAAATCTTCAATCCTTTCCAATTTATTGTCCATTTCCCCATCATCTCCCCTTTAATGAATTTAAAATTTATTTTACCGATAAAAGTTAACGGGGCAAGGTTTTGGGGATAAGTGACCGAAAATTCAGATAAACAACTCAATTTCCATACTAAAACAGAACGATTTTTTAAAATCCAAGCAATTTTCGAAAATAACTGGAGTAAGACTGACTGACAGGAATTTTATCACCGTTATTCATCAACAGCAAAAAAGTTGAATGCGCATCAGGGTAGATCTCCTTAATATGGTTGACATTCACAATAAAAGCCCGATGACAGCGAATAAAATAGTCCTTTGGAAGCAAGTATTCAAATTCCTGGAGAGAGTATTTATGCGTTCCTGAGCATCCTTCAGTGTACACATAGGTCTTTTTATCTTTTGCTTCTAAATACGCAACTTTTGAAAAAGGAATAGGAACCCATCCGTCATCAGTTTTGACGGTCACAACAGATTTTCCATCCGTCAAAGCAGGAAAAATCGCAGTGACGCATCCCTCAAGCTTTCCTTCCCAAAAAAACGGTACAGCCATCCCGTGATAAGGAACGCCAAACACATCGCGGTTAATAAACTCAGAAACCTTTTGTTTGGTGTGCAAAGCTTTATACGCAATCGTTCCTTTTCTCACCAAGTCTCCCGGTCTGATTTTCAAATCAATCCGTTTGCTCGGCCGGTAATAGATATATTCCTTAGTATTGGAAACAGCAATCGAAACTTCATCAGAAAACAATTCACCAATAACGTCTAAAATGGAAACTACTGAAATACGTTCCATTCTTCAACACCCTTCGTGATCTATAAATCTTCAAGATATTAATATTTTACATCTTTTTTCACCCTTTTTGGCATAGTTCTTATCGAGTGCGATGAATGATTAGATGACGCATAGAAGTTTGTGCAAGCAAATTTTCGGATTTACAGCCCTCGCCATGAATGAAAATAGTTCTTGCCAATTCATATTTTTTGATACCGCCAACCAGGAATATTTTCACAGTAAAAAGAGGAAGATTCTGAGATTTACAGTCAAGGAAACGGAGAAGGGATGGCCTTGTTTCTGCCAGCCGTGCATTGAAATTTCACTAACTATCTAAAGTTTTCTTTTTTCAACTATTTTGCCGTAATAAAAGGGGAAACGATTGCTTGTCAACATACAACTGTTTGATAATGCTAGCCTCCATTAACTAAAATTGAAAACGAAATCGCGACATTTTCTTCCGCAAAAATAAAAAAGATGGCGCAAAATGCGCCGCCTTATTGAGGAGTTATTTCAAACGTTATATTTTCGTTGTCCCAACTGAATGATGGTGTGTAGACTAATTCGTATTTTGAATCCTCAGGAACATCGAAGTAAATTTTACCGGTAATTTTCTTACCTGCGCCAATATTTTCATTCATAAAGCCGTCATCATGACCGAAATACTCTTCGTGTTGTGTTCCGTCTTGTGTCGAGATTGCAAACTCTTCCGCGCCAAAATATAACTGCTCTTTTCCGTTATTGACCGTTTCAAATTCTATCGCCAATACTTTACCTTTTTCTGCTGGCGTATATTCGGCATCATCTACGTATTTAGCACTTTTTAGAGTTAATTGTAAGTCGCCTAACTTAACGACATCGCCAACTTTGAATATTTCCGGTTTAGCTTCTTCTTTCTGTTCTTGCGCCCCTTCCGATGTTCCTACTTTTTGTGCACCTTCTTCGCCTCCGCATCCGACTAAAGTCGCGAGGCTAAGTGCGAAAACTGAAAATACAAACCCCCATTTTCGTTTTTTCACTAACATTTACCTCACTTTCCAAAATTTCGACATCTTCATTATATTTATTTATCTGCTATTTTTCAACATATCCCATGACTTTTCGACTATTTTTTCGTATTATTGCTTGGTGTATATTCTAGGTATATTTACACAGTAGATATATCCGCGTGATCAAGAATCATTTGTAGCGAACAAATATCGTCACCTTTTTCAAATAGTTTACGATAAATGTATGTCTTAAACAGTGTAAGACTTACGCAACATTCGTCTTTTAGTTTGAATATTTTCCTGATGTTTCCTTCTTTTTAACTTTTCACCATATTGATTAACGAATACATATGAAATGTTACCGAAGTATCCTCGAATTTCTTCTATCAAGTAGTTTACATACTTCTTTAGTCATTGGAACAATCCGGCTTTTACGGCTATTGTTTTTGGCCCCAGTAACATAATAATACCGTCATCTAAAATACCAGAAATTTCTGACTATTCAACTTAGTTTGCCCTTTGTTCTCACTCTACCACTAGTTTAATAGCACCATAGTCACGAAATCCCGTAAATACCTATATCTTTGACGTTTCATAGCCTCTTTACTTGCGTGTCTGTAAGCACAAAGATTCGTTGTTTATCCTTATTAGTTTTGGCATTTTTTTGACGAGACTTTCTTCAAATAATACCGTATTTATGTAGCTTTCTAAAAATCGATTTAATAGCACCGAAAAGAATATCCACGGTTACAGATGACGTATTAATGTAACGTCTAATTTGGTCAGTAGTAAGATCTCTAAAACCGACAACATCTATAAAATTTTTTCAAGAACTTCAATAATCGGTACTCGTTCGTCCTGGATAGCTTCCGTTTTGTAAATGATCTTAGCGTATTTTAATCCTTCTGCAACCGTCATATAACCGAGATTACATCTACAATCAGATGTCTTGAAACTACCTTTCTAGCCTTTTTCGCATAATAAAAACCTCCAAAATTTTTCATTTTGGAGGCACGCGGTCTCTTTGTCTCTTTGATTCAGTAGGACGGAAACCTTACGAAAATACGTTGTCCGTTTTTCGGTAGTTCCCGTCCGTTGAACGACTTCTAAACCCTTGTTGCTCTAGGCTTACGCGCTCGGAGGGACTCGAACCCCCGACGGACGTGGTACCGGAAACCACCGCTCTATCCAACTGAGCTACGAGCGCATTTTTCAAATGTCACGAATTATATTATAATCGAACCGAACAGTATATGCAAGAATAAATTTTGCTTAATTATCCATCGTGTCAAAATTGTTTTGAAAAATTCATTTTTCATCGTTGTTTGAAAAATGAAAAATGAGGGTATGATGGTACATGTATTGATCTTATAAATAATTATATATAAAAGTTTTTTGTTTGACCTTTATTGACCTTTTATGTATGATGGAATAGAAATGACTTTAACTTTGATGCGAGGGAGGAAACATAATGAATTTAATACCGACTGTTATTGAACAGACAAACCGTGGTGAACGTGCTTACGATATTTATTCAAGATTGTTAAAAGACCGCATTATTATCCTTGGTACGCCAATTGATGATCATGTTGCAAACTCCATCGTTGCTCAGCTTCTTTTCTTGGCAGCGGAGGATCCTGAAAAAGATATTTCCCTTTATATTAACAGCCCGGGCGGATCAATTACTGCTGGCATGGCGATTTATGATACGATGCAATTTATTAAACCTGATGTATCCACGATGTGTATAGGAATGGCTGCTTCCATGGGAGCATTCTTATTGGCGGCAGGTGCAAAAGGAAAACGTTTTGCCCTTCCGAATAGTGAAGTAATGATTCATCAACCATTAGGAGGCGCGCAAGGTCAGGCAACTGACATTGATATTGCAGCTAGACGAATTCTCTCTTTAAGAGATAAATTGAACAGAATTTTATCTGAAAACACTGGCCAGCCTCTTGAAGTAATTGAACGTGATACGGACCGCGACAATTTCATGTCAGCTGAACGTGCAAAAGAATATGGGTTGATTGACAAAGTTTTAACAAAATAAAAGCTGCCTCAAATAGGAAGACAATAAAAAATTAAACATATCAAGCAGACAGTATAAAAATAAACCGCTGCTTCATACCTTCACACATTTGAATGAGGAGCAAATGTCAAGAATGATCTTGACAGCAGCTCCTCATTCAACTTTTTGGCCGGAATCGTCAGCTTTACGTTTTCGAAAAGCCGTTAACTGCCGATATTGCTTTAATCTAAGCCCAAAATGCGGATCGAGCCGGATGAAGGATTAAATATGCTTTCGGAGAGCCTGTGTAAACCGTATTTTGCTGAAGTTTTTTTCTGGACACCTGCTGGCAAAAACAAGTGTTATAATCGATTTTTTCATGTTATAAAAGGGCTAGAATCTCTCTTTATCCATTCAGCTGTAAGTCATTCGAACCATATCAAAGCACGTTTGTTTTTTCTTGAATGTTGATCGCAGATTTATGAAAAAATAGTATTTACACCAAATATATTGCTCGGATTCGCCCCGCTCTTTCGCAATAATTTGAAATCCAAAAGTTCCAGTTAAGAACCTTCACGAAGCTCTCTCCCAACATAAGATTTATCATAACTTTTCTATGAACGAATGGATCAGCACCCGAAGCCATTTCGTCTTCATATCAGTTTTAGCAAAAATAAAGCCCTCTTGTGGCTGACAGCGGTTGTTTCCTGCTTTCTCCCACAAGAGAGGCAATATCCATCCATTGATGAATTTTGTGGCAATTTTTTTGTGTGTTCACATTAATTTTCGTTTTGAATGTAGTTGATAAGCGCTTCTAATGCTTCTTCCTCATCGTTTCCTTCTGCGATCAATGTGATCTCAGAGCCGCTGTTAATAGCTAAGCTCATCAACCCCATGATGCTTTTGGCGTTTACTTTCTTTCCGTCTTTTTCGATAAAAATGTCAGATGAAAACCTGTTGGCTTCCTGAACAAACAATGCAGCCGGTCGTGCCTGCAAACCGGTTTTTAACCGAACTTCCACTTTTTTCTCAACCATATTAATCCCTCTCTTCTTAAAAATTTATTTAAATGAAATCGTTTTGCCAGCCCGCAATTTTTCAGCGATTTCATCGATTTTTCTTAATCGGTGGTTGATTCCCGATTTGCTGATTTTCCCGCTGGACACCATTTCACCTAGTTCCTTCAATGTCACATCTTGATACATAACCCGTAATTCTGCAATTTCCCTCAGCTTTTCAGGTAAGGCGCTTAATCCGATCTTTTCATCAATGAATTTTATATTTTCTACCTGCCGTAAAGCAGCTCCAATGGTTTTATTTAAATTTGCTGTTTCGCAATTGACAAGGCGGTTCACTGAATTTCTCATATCACGAACGATTCGGACATCTTCAAAACGCAGTAGAGCTTGATGGGCACCGATCAATGTCAAAAATTCCCCAATTTTTTCAGCTTCCTTTAAGTATGTAATATATCCTTTTTTCCGTTCCAGTGTTTTTGCATTTAAATAAAACGTATTCATCAAACTGCATAGCGAATCGTTATGTTCCTTATATAACGACGAGATTTCCAAATGGTATGAAGAAGTTTCCGGGTTGTTGACAGATCCGCCCGCTAAAAACGCACCACGCATATACGACCGCTTGCAGCACTTTTTTTTCACAAGGTCTAAAGAGATTTGATGGTTATACATAAAATCCTTGCCTAAAATTCGCAAATCCTCCAAAATCTCTTTTACTTGTTCATTCATTCTAACAATATAGACGTTATTCTTTTTTAATCGCATCTTTTTTCGTACAAGCAGCTTGATCGGAACGTCATATTTTTTTTTGATCAGCATGTAAATGCGTCTTGCAATCGCTGCGTTTTCCGTCTGCACATCCAAAAGCAATTCCCGGTTGGAAAATGACACAGTTCCGTTCATTCGGATGAGCGCGGACAACTCTGCTTTTAAACAACATTGTTTTACTTCCAGTGTTGTCAATTCTTTTTTCGTCTCTGAAGCAAACGACATGTTTCCATTACCGCCCTTTCCGATTACGTTTCTTCCAGAAGCAAATTTTTTAAGATGTTTGCCACTTTATTCGTATCATGTCGAATAACATGTTGATCGAAGGAGACCATGTTGTCCTGCACTACTCGAAGTCCCATATCTTTTAGCGCCTCTGCATCGACTTGGACAGGAAAAGCTGATTCTTTCGCGTAGCGTTTTTGTATGTATTCGGGAATAGATCCGTTGTTCACGAGGATCACATCAATAAACGGACAGTTTAAATGATCGTAAAGAGCCTTCACATGATCGCTCGCTGTATAGTTTAGCGTCTCCCCTGGCTGAGTCATGACATTGCATATATATATTTTTTTGGCCGAGGACTTGCAAACCTCCTCGCCAATTTTCGGAACGAGCAAATTCGGTAAAATGCTTGTATAAAGACTTCCAGGCCCTAAAATGATCATATGTGCCTGTCTGATGACATCGATCGTTTCTTGAAGAGGTTTTACATTTTTCGGGGTTAAAAACACCTTTTTAATTTTTTTTCCTGAAAAAGGGATTTTCGATTCCCCTTTCACAACAGATCCATCTTCCATCTCCGCATTTAATACAACGCTCTGGTTCGCTGCAGGCAAAACAGTACCGCGAACATTTAATACTTTACTCATTTCCCGAATGGCGTGCATAAAGTCGCCGGTGATATTGGTCATCGCTGCAAGTATTAAATTGCCGAGAGAATGGCCAGTCAAATCGTTCCCTTTTTTAAAACGATGCTGGAAAAGTTCCTCGATTAGCGGTTCCACATCGGAAAGAGCAGCTAACACGTTGCGAATGTCGCCCGGCGGGGGAATGTTCAGTTCATCACGAAGTCTACCGGAGCTGCCGCCATCATCTGCAACTGTTACAATGGCCGTGATATCAAAAGGGAGCAGCTTTAAGCCTCGAAGCAGAACAGATAATCCGGTTCCTCCTCCAATAATGACGATTTTCTTTTTATCCATAGTTATCGATAGTTTCTCCTTTCAATATCACGATGGGATACATGCACTTTGTAGTTTTTGCGGAAAAAATCCCCTAAATATTCAGCCAGAGTCACCGAGCGATGCTGTCCGCCAGTGCAACCGATTGCAATGACCACTTGACTTTTTCCTTCTCTTTGAAAATGAGGGATCATAAATGAGAGTAAATCTGTCAGCTTCTCTAAAAATTTAGATGTCTCTGTCCATTTTAAAACATATGATGAAACTTCTTCGTCAAGCCCCGTCTTAGGGCGCATATGATCAATATAATACGGGTTGGGCAAAAATCTCACGTCAAACACTAAGTCCGCGTCGATCGGCAAACCATATTTAAATCCAAATGATAAAACGTTCAACGTAAAGGTTTGATCGCCATTTTCTGCGAACTGTTTTAAAATTTTTTCTCTTAATTCTCTTGGCTTTAAGTTGGATGTATCATATACAATTTGCGCACGTCCCTTTAATTCCTCCAGCATTTCCCGTTCAAGGCGGATCCCCTCAAGCGGAAGACCTTTTGGAGCTAATGGATGGGTTCTTCTCGTCTCTTTATACCGGTTAACTAATACTTGATCATGTGCATCAAGAAACAAAATTTGCGGTGCGATCCACGGGATATAATTGATTTCTTCAATTGCCTGATGGAAAGATTCAAAAAATTCCCTTCCCCTCAAATCCATAACTACAGCTACTTTGTTCATTTTCGTTCTCGATTCTTTCATAAGCTCTAGAAACTTGGACAAAAGAGTAGGTGGAAGATTATCGACGCAAAAATATCCTAGATCTTCAAAGCTTTGAATCGCAACCGTCTTACCTGCCCCGGACATCCCCGTAATAATAACCATCTTAATATTTGAAGTTTCACTCATCATTCAAAGCCCCCCGTTTTTTCAAAAGAAAAATATTCAGTAACAGATGTTGAATAGGAAATATCGGGATTTATTTTTTTGATCTGATAGCTATTTGATCAAGGATGAGAAGAGTCAAATCATAAATTTATTTAGCGGAAATTTTGAAACTGGCATTCCTCTTCTCTGAACCTTGGCTTCGATTTTCTTGCAGCTGAAGTTTTCTTTATTGTGGATCGAGCCGATAAGACAAAAGCTCATAATCAGGTGTATAGATGAATGTTCCATACATGATTCCTGACCCTTTAATCATATATTCAATAATGTGGTAGTCGCCCGCAGCCATCGGCAACTGTTTAATTTCATCAATCGAGTGCCATTTCAGCTTTCCTTCCTCAGTTTCCAAAACATTTTCCCCGTTAAATTGTGTTGCGAAAAATGTAAACATCATCCATTCTTGAACAACCTTATCTCCATCTTTGACAATGATCGTGAAAATCCCTTTAATTTTTGGATTTATTAAATAAATTCCAGTTTCTTCTCTAAATTCTCTTACAACAGATTCTTTTATCGATTCCCCTTGCTCCATTTTCCCTCCAGGGGCTACCCACCAATTCCGGCGCGGTTTTTGAAGCAAGAGCAGCTGACCTTCATGAACAAGAACACAATTTGTAACCCTTTGCAAAGCAAGTTCACCCCTAGGTTGCGGTACATAAAAAATATTTATTCCTTTTATTATACAATTAAATGCTATAGTGTCTCAATGCGCATGCTTTCCTACTTTATCATACGTTTTTTCTCTTTTAAAGGTTTCAAAAGAAAAGGTGTAACAAAAAAAGGAGCATGGGAAGGGTTGCCCATGCTCAAAAGTATATATTATAAAAGGGGGTCAATTACTACTTTTATAGTAACTGAATTTTATTTCATTGATGTTACAGCACAATTAAATCATAGTTACGATTTTGTTAACAATTTTAGGCATTTTTTAATTTCTCTTTTAATTCTTCAATATAATGTTGAGCACTTTGGGCAGCAATGCTTCCGTCACCAGTTGCAGTTACAATTTGCCGCAAAGATTTTTCCCGAATATCTCCTGCCGCAAAGATGCCGGGAATTTTCGTTTCCATGTTTTCATTTGTTTCAATATATCCTGCTTCATTCGTAATTCCGAGATTTTCAAAAGGTTTGGACAGCGGCACCATGCCAATGTATACAAATACACCGTCTATCTCTTTTTCTGTTTCTTCATTTGTTATCGTATTTACGAGCGTGACTTTGCCAACCTTCCCGTCGACTTCATGAATTTCTTTTACTGTATGATTCCAAATAAAATCAATCTTTTCATTATCAAAGGCGCGCTGCTGCAATATTTTTTGGGCGCGCAATTGATCGCGGCGATGAACGATTGTCACACTGTTCGCAAAGCGGGTTAAATAAACTCCTTCCTCGACAGCAGAGTCTCCGCCGCCGACAACAATCAAATCTTTTCCTTTAAAGAATGCTCCGTCGCATACAGCACAATAAGAGACGCCTCGTCCGCCCAGTTCTTTCTCTCCAGGCACGCCGAGCTTTTTATATTCGGCCCCTGTAGCGATAATCACTGCTCTCGCTTTATATTCTTTGTTGCCTGTTTTGACGATTTTATATTCGCCTTCATCGACAATTTCCTTCACATCTCCATATTCGTATTCAGCACCAAACTTTTTAGCATGTTCAAACATTTTATTTGATAGCTCTGGACCTAAAATATGATCAAATCCAGGATAGTTTTCAACATCTTCCGTATTGGCCATTTGTCCTCCAGGCACGCCTCTTTCTATCATTAAAGTAGAAAGGTTGGCGCGGGATGTGTAAACAGCAGCTGTCAATCCTGCAGGTCCTGCTCCGGCAATGATACAATCATAAATTTTTTCTTCAGACACGAGACTCACTCCTCATCATATGATCCAATAAATAATACAAAATTATTATTCCCTACAACATATCCTATATAAAATAAATGTCTCGTGCTATTTATTTGCTCACATTTTCAATTTTTTTGCGACGCGCACGTATTTAGACAGCGTAGCTTTGCTGATGTTAAAATGATTTGCCGCACCATCTTGTGTGATGTTTTTTCCTATCTGCTTCATCCATAAATAATAGACAGCTGCTGACCATGCGTTGACATTGCGAAATTTTATGTCGAACTTAAAGGCATTTTTGAAAAGCCGAAACCAAAATAAAACCAATTCTTTTCCTTCTGACGTTTTGTCCATTAAACTATCGGCCACATGGAAAGCGAAATGAACAGCATGAAAACCTGTCGGCCTTTTGCCATTTAAAACGCTTAAAGCATATTGAACAGCTTCTCTTTCAAGACGAGTTTCAAACTCCTGCTCATTTACTAAATACGCTCGTTCATCCATTTTCATTGCGAAATAGATAGAGAGCAGCCGCTCCGGGACTTGATTTTCCATTTCGTTTAGCCCTTTCATATTCCACGGTTCAGAGCCTTCCTTCCGCGGATTTAAATACAGAACCTTCTTCCATATTTTTTTAGCAAAGTCATAGTGTCCTATAAAATAAGAAGAGTATGCGAGCCAATAATAAAACGTGTCATCCCCCTCAAATCCTTTTCGATACAAGGCATGGAGCCTCTTGAATGCATGAGGATAAAAGCCGATGAGTGCAAACGTCGCCCCCAGTTTATATTGGTGCTCTGAAACAAGCGGATAAACTCTTTTTAGTTTTTCAACTAGCATGCTTATGCTCGCTTCATCACCTTCATAATAAAAAAATACAAGCAAATTGCATAAAGCATGCAAATTCCCTGGATTTTTCCGGAGCACAAGGGAAATCATGTCCTTCGCTTTTTCCACTTCCCCAAGGTAAAAATAGGCAAGCGCCAAATTATTATAAGCGGACCAAAACTCTGGGTAATCAGCTATAATCTCTTTTAAAATGGAAATAGATTCTTGAAACTGTCCATTCTCAAGCAAAGAGCGCGCTTTTTCTTGCATCACGATTAGATCATCCGAATGCTCAGCCTCTTCTTCCATTTCGATCATTTCAAGAAGATCGCTGTTTTCTACGGAAAATATGCCTTGCGGCGCCTTTTCCTTATATATCATTGCATGTTTATAAGCTTCGTGAAACAAGCCGAGATGAGCATAATTATTTGCAAGAAAATAATAGCATTCTACCGAATGAGGGTGAATATGTTCAATAATATATGTTAATAGTTCGTTTGATTTTTGAAACTTTCCTAATTCGGTATAAATGCTGGCCAGCCTGCAAATCATTTCTTCGTTATACGGATCCAGATCTACTGCCCGCTTGACGAATTTTGAAGCCGACTGCAAATCGCCTTTTTGATAAGCCTTTAATCCCCAGCGATAAAACGTTGCACTGTCTTGGAAAAACGAAACAATTTTTGAATCTTCGTCTTTTTTTACTTTACGGTTTCCCACTCAAACCCTCCATTTCACTTTATTTGCCGAGGGATAGTATACCATATCTTATAAATAGGAAAAACCTATTTTTACTCGCGATTATTTTTCATGTCTTTCTTTTAAAACTGTCAATACTTCATCGAGCGGAAGCTTTTGCTCGCGCAGCAGAACAAGCAAATGAAATAATAAATCCGCGGCTTCCCATTTCAGCTCATCATGGCTGCGGTTTTTTGCTGCAATAATGACCTCTGAAGCTTCTTCTCCAACCTTTTTTAAAATTTTGTCCAAGCCTTTTTCAAACAAATAGGTAGTATAAGAATCTTCCGGACGCTCAGCTTCACGCTCAGCAATGACGGCCTCCAGCTTGTTAATAATATCAAAACGGCTACCGTCCACCTGGCCGCCACTTTCTTTTGAAAAACAGCTGTATTGCCCTGTATGGCAGGCCGGACCATTCGGGATTACCAGCACGACAAGCGCGTCCTTGTCACAGTCATAGCGTATCTCTTGAACAGTTTGTGTATTGCCGGACGTTTCTCCTTTATGCCAAAGTTTTTGGCGAGAACGGCTGTAAAACCATGTTTCCTTCGTTTCCAACGTTTTTTTTAGCGACTCTTCGTTCATATAAGCTACTGTTAACACTTCTTTGCTAACAGCATCTTGAACAACCGCAGGAATAAGTCCATTTTCATCGAATTTGAGTTCTGCTATGTTCACCGTATATTCACCCCTACTTTTTGCAAAAATCTTTTTACTTCTTTGACTGATGTTTCTTTGTAATGGAAAATGGAAGCTGCCAGCGCTGCATCCGCTCGGGCATCGCGAAAAACTTCAAGAAAATGCTCAGCATTACCGGCGCCGCCGGATGCAATGACTGGGACGGGAACTGCCTCGCTTACTTTTTTGGTTAAGTCAATATCAAAGCCGGATTTTTCTCCATCCTGATCCATGCTAGTCAGCAAAATCTCGCCAGCACCTCTTTTTACAGCTTCCTTTGCCCACGCCACGACTTCCCATTCGGTCGCTTTTCGTCCCCCGTGCGTATAGACGCGGTGGCTTCCGAGCTGCGGATCGTATTTTGCGTCAATCGCTACCACAATGCACTGGCTGCCAAAGTAATCAGCTCCCTCCATAATCAGCGAAGGGTTTAATACAGCAGAAGTGTTAATGGAAACTTTATCCGCACCAGCACGCAAAATTTTTTTCATATCTTCCAAAGAGTTGATTCCGCCTCCGACCGTAAAGGGAATGGCTAATGTTGCTGCTACTCGTTCGACAACATCAATCATCGTTTTTCTGCCTTCATGAGATGCGGAAATATCTAAGAAGACAAGCTCATCTGCTCCTTCTTCATCATAAAATTTCGCTAGCTCCACTGGATCGCCCGCATCTTTCAACTGGACAAATTGCACGCCTTTGACGACACGTCCGTCCTTAACATCTAGACAAGGAATGATGCGTTTCGTAATCATAGCCCATTCACCTCATGGATAGCATCGCGGAGGCTGAACTTTTTCGTATAAAGCGCTTTTCCGACAATAGCGCCTTTCACTCCATCCTGTTCATATTGCTTTAACTTTTTCAAATCATCAATGGAGCTTACCCCTCCGGAAGCGATGACTGTTTTTCCAGTTGCTTTTGCCATTTCCACAATCGCCTTGACATTTGGTCCCGAGAGCATTCCATCTGTTGCAATATCAGTAAAAATAAATGTTTCTGCACCGCTTTTCGCCAGTTCTTTTCCAAGATCAACCGCTTTAACTTCGGACGTATTCAGCCAGCCTTCTGTTGATACATAGCCATTTTTCGCATCGATACCGATTGCGATTCGGCCGCCGTATTCAGCCAGCATTTTTTCAACAAATGACCTGTTTGAAACGGCAGAACTGCCTAAAATAACCCTAGAAATGCCGTTTTCCAAATATTCGTATACATCTTTTTCTGTGCGAATGCCGCCGCCAACTTGTACCTTTACTTTTAGCTCTTTTGCCACTTTCAAAACATGTTGATGGTTCACGCGGACTCCGTCTTTTGCCCCATCCAAATCTACCATATGAATCCAGTCAGCACCTTCCTTTACAAACGACTCGGCGACAGCAAACGGTGAATCTCCGTAAACCGTTTCTTTATTGTAATCGCCTTGAAGCAGCCGGACACATTTCCCTCCGCGCAAATCAATGGCGGGAAAAATAGTAAAACTCATCATTAGCTCACATCCTTGATACAAAAGTTAAATAGTTTTTCAAGATGGCTAGTCCCAGCTTGCCGCTTTTTTCCGGATGAAACTGGCAGCCGAATACATTTCCACTTCCTACAATAGCCGGAACCGTCACGCCGTATGAAGCGCTGGCGACCACAACGTCCGGATCGTTTACGACCGCATAATAAGAATGGACAAAGTATACGTAATCTTCTTGAAGACCAGTTATAAGAGGATGATCTCGTTGAAAAGCCAGCTTATTCCATCCCATATGCGGGACTTTTACATTTTCTCCTGGAATTCTTTTTACTTGGCCGTTTAAAAAGCCGAGTCCTTCAGTCCAGCCGTGTTCTTCGCTTTCGTTGAACAAAAGCTGCATGCCAAGACAAATACCTAATAAAGCCTTTCCCTTTTGCACTTCGTCCTTCAAAAATTTATCTGTTTTTGTTTCCGTTAAAATAGCCATCGCGTCTTTGAATGCGCCTACTCCTGGCAATATATAAGCTGTTGCCTTTTCAAGCTCGTTTAAATCACTTGATACAAAATATTCCGCATTCATGCGTTCCAAGGCTTTCGAGACGCTGTATAAATTCCCCATGCCATAGTCGATCACGCCAATCATTTTTACAACATCCCCTTCGTTGATGGGACCCCTTTGACTCTGGGGTCGATCATAGTCGCTTCATCAAGAGCTCTCCCCAACGCTTTAAATACAGCTTCAATCATATGATGGGTATTCATTCCATAGTGAATGATTACATGCAGGTTCATCCGTGCTTCAAGCGCCAGCTTCCATAAAAATTCATGAACAAGCTCCGTATCAAATGTTCCTACTTTCCCCTTCGGCAATTCTCCACGCATTTCAAAATGCGGTCGGTTGCTTAAATCAATAACAACCTGCGCTAAAGAGTCATCCATTGGGACAAAGGCATGACCGTACCGTTTAATTCCTTTTTTATCGCCTAGTGCTTGTTGAATCGCCTGTCCCAAACAAATGCCAATATCCTCTGTCGTATGGTGATCATCAATGTCAATGTCGCCTTCTGCCTCAATCTTTAAATCAAAATGGCCATGCCTTGTGAACAGATCAAGCATATGAGTTAAAAAAGGAACTCCAGTTTTTAGATCTGCACGGCCTTCACCATCTATTGAAAATGACAGCTGAATATTCGTTTCGTTCGTTTTTCGAGATATTGTGGCGGTTCTATTCATTTCGATCACTTCCTCTTTTTTCTAGTCGAGCTTCAATTGCTCTTGCATGCGCCTCTAATCCTTCATATCTTGCAAACTTTGCAATTTTTGAAGCATGTGCACGGAATGCTTCTTCACTGTATGAAATGATGCTTGACTTTTTCATAAAGTCATCCACGTTAAGCGGGCTGGAAAAACGCGCTGTTCCGTTTGTCGGCAAAACGTGATTGGGACCTGCGAAATAATCGCCTACAGGTTCACTGCTATATCTCCCTAAAAAGATGGCTCCTGCATGTTTAATTTTTGGCAGAACACCCGTCGGGTTTTCCGTTAATACCTCCAAATGCTCAGGTGCCAGTTGGTTGACTATCCCAACCGCTTCCTCGATTGAATCCGTTACATAAATAGCACCGAACTGTTCGATCGAAGCAGCGGCGATATCTTTTCGCGGCAAATCGGCCAATTGTGCCGCAACTTCCTTTTGAACTTCCTTTGCTAATTTTATAGAAGGTGTAACAAGAATGCTGGTTGCCAGCCTGTCATGCTCTGCTTGCGACAATAAATCGGCCGCAACTTCATGCGGAACAGCCGTATCATCAGCTAAGACGACAATTTCACTTGGCCCGGCGATCATATCGATATCAACTGTTCCAAACACCTCCCGCTTTGCAAGAGCGACGAATATATTGCCAGGACCGACAATTTTGTCGACCGGTTCGATTGTTTCTGTACCGTAAGCTAGAGCGGCAATTGCTTGGGCGCCGCCAGCTTTATATATTTCCGATACCCCAGCTTCATTGGCTGCCACCAGCACTTCCGCCGGCAGGCTCCCATTTTGATCTGGAGGAGAAACGAGCACGATTCTGCCTACACCAGCCACTTTAGCCGGCATGATATTCATTAAAACAGAAGAAGGATAGGCAGCTGTGCCCCCGGGAACATAAACGCCGACAGCATCTAGCGGCGTTAATTTCTGACCGAGCATTGTTCCTTTTTCATCGAAATAAAACCATGATTCTTTCTTTTGTTTTTCATGAAAATGAAAGATATTTTCTGCTGCTTCTTGAACAATGTCAATGAATTCTTTATCTACCGCTTCGTACGCTCGACTAATTTCTTCTTTTGATACGTGCAAAGATTGAAGATCTACCCCATCAAAACGTTTCGTATATTCGTATAGCGCCTGATCGCCTTCCTTTTTGACTCGTTCAATAATTTCCTTCACAATTTTACGCTGCTCCTCTGTTCCAGCGTCAATCGATCTTTTCAAGGAAAGCTTTTGATCCTTAGTGATGTGAATAATTTTCAATCCGAATCCTCCTTTCCTTCTTCCACTGTTTTGGCAAGCCGCTCCACAAGCATGTCGATCGGCTTGTCCTTCATCCGATAGCTGACGGGATTGACAATGAGTCTTGAAGTGATATCAGCAATATGTTCAAATTCTACTAATCCGTTTTCTTTTAACGTTCTTCCCGTCGAAACAATATCGACAATTCTGTCAGCCAGTCCAATCAATGGCGCCAGCTCGATCGATCCATTCAAATGAATGATTTCGACCTGCTCCCCTTGCTCTCGAAAATATTTAGAAGCCACATTTGGATATTTTGTCGCCACCTTTGGAGCGATGTCATTCATTTTCGTATCAGGCAGTCCGGCTACAGCCAGATGACATTTGCTAATTTTCAAATCAAGCACTTCAAAAACATCCCGCTCTTCTTCCATCATGACATCCTTTCCGGCGATCCCAACATCTGCAACACCATGCTCTACATATGTTCCGACATCCATCGGCTTCGCTAAAATAAAGCGAATATTTTCTTCCGGCACGGTCAAAATTAGTTTTCTTGATTCATCAAATTCGTCTGGCAGCTTGTAGCCTGATTTTCTTAATAGTTCGACAGCTTCTGAAAAAATTCGTCCTTTCGGCATCGCAATCGTTAACATGCTCATCACTCTCTCACCTTTCCTGGTTTTCCGAGGAAATAATAAATATCTGTAAATTGACCAGTAAACCTGTCGATTTGATCGATACCGGAAATATCTTGCATGACAACCTGTTTTCCTTCTTTTCGCAGCTTATTGGCATACCGAAAAGCTTCTTGTCGATTCTCTCTGCTGAATATGATGCAATAGCGATCTTTATTCAATTTTAAATCCCCCAGAGCTTCCAGCAAATTATCTAACCGTATGCCAAAGCCTGTCGCCGGGGCAGGACGTTCAAATTTTTCTAAAAGATGGTCATAGCGCCCGCCGTTTCCAATCGGAAGTCCAACACCGTTCGCATATAATTCAAAAATCACGCTTGTGTAATAACTCATGTGGCTGACGATATTCAGTTCCAATTTGATATATTGATCCACTTCATAAGCTCTTAATTGGATAAGGAGCTGTTTTAAATCTTCCAGCGCTTTCTTCCCGCTGTCACAAGCAACAAGGCTTGAAGCTTCATCAGCCTTCTCAATTCCTCCTTTTAAATCAATGACTCTTAAAAGGCGTTCTTTGTCAATGGTAGAGAGAGATAATCTTTTCACATGCTCGCGGTATCCGACAAAGTTCTTTTCATATAAATAGCGGCGCAGCTTCTCCGCCCGTTCTTCCTTCCCTAAAATTTCTCCGAACAAAGCATTGATAAATCCGATATGCCCAATGGAAATTTTAAAATCTTTAAGGCCAGTATTTTTTAAGGCATATATCATTAGAGCGATCGCTTCCGCATCAGCGCTAATCGTTCCATCACCAATCAGCTCAATGCCAATTTGTTCAAATTCTGCCGGTCTGCCGCCTTCATGCTGCTGTGCACGAAACACATTTGCAGAATAAGCGAGCCTTAACGGCAAGCTTTCTTTCATCAGCTTGGAAGCCGCAATTCGTGCAATGGGAGCTGTCATATCTGGTCTTAAAACGAGCGTATGCCCCTGCCTGTCAAGAAGTTTAAATAATTGCTGCTCTTGTATCGCCGACTGAACTCCTACTGTTTCATAAAATTCCAACGTTGGAGTCTCCAAAAATTGATAACCCCAGCTTTCAATCACATTCATCATTTTTTTACGAACGCTTTCTTTTATGACATATAAGCCTGGCAATGTATCCCGCATTCCCAAGGGCTTTTCAAACATAAACACTCACTGACACCTCCATGGCGCATTTACTTTAATCCGCTAATATGTTACCATACTACCAAAATAAAGATTTATAATCAATAAGTTTTTGATGTAAACTTCTTTCACAAAGCGCCTTTATTTCACTTTCTCTCAATCCTGCTTAATCAAAAAGCGGTAAGCGACAAAAATTGATGACGCTTACCGCTTTCTTTTTTCCATTTCTTCTTTTGTGTAGATGATTTGCATTGGATTTCCTCCTGCAAAAGAGCCTTCCGGAACATCTTTATGAACTACAGTGCCGGCAGAAACGATAGCTCGATTTCCAATTTTCACACCAGGCAAAATAGTCGTGTTTGCTCCGATCATGACTTCATCTCCAATTTCCACTTCGCCGATGCGATATTCATCGATTAAATATTCATGTGCTAAAATCGTCGTGTTGTATCCGATAATAGAATTGCGCCCAACTTTAATTTTTTCCGGGAACAAAATATCCACCATAACCATAAATGCAAACGATGTTTGCTGTCCGATTTTCATGCCAAGAAATGTGCGGTAAAGCCAGTTTTTGATAGGCATAAATGGAGTGTAGCGCGCGATAAGAATCACGATGACATTTTTGACAACTTTCCAAAAAGAAACCGTCTTGTACACCTGCCAAAGGGAGTTTGCTCCTTCAACAGGAAATTTATCCGTTCTTCTCACAATCTTCACTCCATCACAATGTTCAATAAATCACTCATTTTGTCCAGCACAAAATCTGGCTTTAACGATTCTATATACTCTCTCCCTTTTATGCTCCAAGCAACTCCTGCCGTTAATGTTCCTGCATTTTTTCCCGCCTCTATATCATGAAGGTTATCTCCCACCATTAATGCATTAGACGGCTCGGAACCGAGCAATTTAAGAGCGGACAAGACAGGCTCAGGATGAGGCTTCGCATGCTGTACATCATCCAGTGTGATAATTGCGTCAAAAAATGAATCCATTTCCGTTAATTTCAGCCCCATCATAACAGTGTCGCGAATTTTCGTTGTCACAATGCCCAGTTTCAATCCCTTTTCTTTTAAAGCTCGAACCGTTTCGTGCACATGATCATATTCCTTCACAAGCAGATCATGCTGGGCATGATTAAACTCCCGATATCTTCGGACCATTTCCTCCGCTTTTTCAGGGTTAATACGTTGAAATGTGTCAATAAGCGGAGGCCCGATGAAAGGAAGTATATCTTCCCGTTGATATTTGCCCGGATAATAATAGTTCAGCGTATGTAAAAACGATTCAATAATTAATTCATTTGTGTTTATTAACGTGCCGTCCAAGTCAAACAATACGGTGTCAATGTTCATAAACCGTTCCCCTTTTCCCGATATGTGCTTGTTTTTTCCAGACAAAACCGATAATCATCGTTAAAAGAATGGCTGCGAACAGCCGGATGAGTAAAAGCGGCCAAACTGAACCGACGATCGGAACAAAAATCAATGTGTCTTCTATCACAGCATGGCAGGCAACGAGGAATATAAACGCCAACGTTAAATCGCGATGCTCCACTCCATCTTCTTTTACTGCTTGCAGCATCACGCCAGCCCCGTAGGCAAGCCCGAAAATTAATCCTGCCGCAAGCGTTGTTGAAGTGTTCCTCTTCATTCCCAGCATTTCGGTTACCGGCTCCATCTTTTTTGAGAAAGCGTCGACCCAGCCTAAATCTTTCATAAATTGAATGGCAATCATTAGCGGGATGACGATGGTCGCAAGCTGAATGACTCCCATTGCCGCTTTTTCAAGCCCTTCAAGTAAGATCATTCCCCAGTCTGAAGGCACGGCATCTTGTTGAGATATAAATCCGTATTGAGCTTTTTCTCCACCACCGTCCCAAAAAAGATTGATGATAAAAGCCGAAAAAAATGCCAGTCCGAGCCGGACGGACAAGATGATCCACAGTTTCACACCGACTTTGCTTGCTACAGTCGTTTCGATTAATAAGTTGTGGGAAAATGACAGCATGACTGCCAAAATAAAGACTTCTTTTACCGTAAAATCAATGGACAAAATGGCTCCAATCGCCGCATACAAGTTAAGAAAATTCCCAATCACAAGGGGGATTGCAGCATCTCCATTCAACCCGATCACCTTCATGACCGGCGTTATAAAATGAACCATCCAATCAATCAAAGGAGTATGTTGTAAAAATGAAACAATCAACGTTACAGGGAAAATGACTTTACCGAGAGTCCACGTTGTTTCCAATCCTGTTTGTAATCCTTTTTTCAATGTTTGTTTCAAAGTTTCACCTTCATTCCAGCAATTTATCAATATTCATCTAAATATCTTTCTACTTTTTTTAGTCTCCGGTAAATTATAAGAGCAATTGCACTAAGAATAAGTAAAATCGAAATGACCTGTGCCATTTTTACCGTTTCCGTCAGCATCAAACTATCAGTTCTCATGCCCTCGATAAAAAATCGCCCGATCGAATACCAAATAACATATGATAAAAACAGCTCTCCACGCCGCAAATTAAACCTTCTTAGCAAAATTAAGATGACGAACCCAGCGAGATTCCAAATGGATTCATATAAAAAAGTCGGGTGATAATATTGTCCATTTATATACATTTGATTAATGATAAATTCAGGCAAGTGGAGATTTTCCAAAAATTCTCTTGAAACAGGTCCTCCATGAGCTTCCTGGTTAATAAAATTCCCCCATCTGCCGATCGCCTGCCCTAAAATAATACTCGGCGCAGCTATATCAGCCAGTTGCCAGAAAGATAGTTTTTTTACTTTTGCATACACAATCCCGGTTGCCACAGCACCGATTAACCCGCCGTGAATGGCAAGGCCACCATGCCAAATTTTAGGGATTTCCGAAAGATTTTCAGAATAATATTCCCATTGAAAAATGACATAATAAGTTCTGGCACATATAATCGCAATAGGAATAGCAAACAATGCAAGATCGATAAATATATCTTTATGAAGACCTCTTCTCTCCCCTTCACGCATCGCCAAATATAGGCCGAGCAATGCGCCGATTCCTATAATGATCCCGTACCAATGAACTTGTAATGGTCCTAGCTGAAATGCGATTGGATCAATGGGCTGAATTGCCTCTTTCATTCTCTCATCTCTCCTATTTCATCAATTAAAAATCTTCGTGATCTCCATCTTCGATAACATCCGCCAATTTATTTGTAAATTGTTCCGCCGCATTGAATCCCATTCTTTTTAACCGGAAATTCATTGCCGCAACTTCAATAATAACAGCCAAGTTTCTTCCAGGACGTACAGGAATTGTTAATTTTGTCAGTTCTGCATCCAAAATTTTCATTTTCTCTTCATCGAGTCCTAAACGGTCGTATTGTTTGTTCGGATCCCATAATTCCAAATCGATGACAAGGGAAATTCGCTTATGACTGCGGACGGCTCCTGCACCAAACAATGTCATCACATCAATGATTCCAAGACCGCGGATCTCTAAAAGATGGCGGATCAATTCCGGCGCACTGCCGACTAATGTATCCCGATCCTCCTGACGAATTTCAACACAATCATCTGCAATCAAGCGATGCCCTCTTTTCACCAGTTCAAGAGCAGTTTCACTTTTGCCTACCCCGCTTTTTCCTGTAATTAAAACACCCACCCCGTAAATATCAACAAGCACTCCATGTACAGCTGTCGTTGGAGCAAGCTTGCTTTCCAAAAAATTGGTTAAGCGGCTTGACAAGCGGGTCGTTTTCAATGGTGAGCGCAGCACTGGAACATTTGATTTTTCAGATGCCTCAATTAATTCCGGCGGAGCCTCCATCTCTCTTGACACAATGATTGCCGGTGTTACATCTGTACATAGCTGCTCCATCCGGCTTTTCTTTTCTTCAGGCGTCAATTTGGCAAAAAACGTAAGCTCCGTTCTTCCCAGCAGCTGTATACGCTCTTTTGGATAATATGTAAAATAACCAGCCATTTCAAGACCAGGTCTGGAAAGATCACTTGTAATAATGGGCCGGCTGATTCCCTCTTCTCCGCTGATCAATTCAAGTTGGAATTTTTCGATAATATCTTTTGTACGTACTTTCGACACGAAGTCTTTCCTCCTTAGACTTAAAAAACTTTTTTCATCTTTTTATTGTAGCACTTTTCTTTTTGGCAACAAACATCTTTCATCAAGGACATTCATTGCTTAAAAGCAGAGACAAGGGCATCGGAGCGAAAGATAAAGGCTATTCAATCCAAAACTCTTCTTTTTTAGGAGAGAAAAAAAAATGCTTGTTGGAATAAGGTGAATATGCACGGACATAAAATTTGGAGCGACTCGGAAAATAATGGAGCAAGCGTAAAAAGCCTTCTCCTCCTTCAGGAGCCCCCTGATAGTCCGCCAATAATTCATAAACAATCCGATCAGGAGTCCCATCATGATCATCATCAATTTTTGTTTTTAATAACTCACTGTCATCATAATGGCCGCTCAAAACGATTTTTACATTCGGATTCTTTTTGACGATATTGCGAAATATACGATTTCCAACCAGCGTTCGTTTTCCATTTTTATGCAAATATTTATGGACAGCTATGATTGCTGTTCGGTCTGAATGACGTTTTAAGACTTCGTTCATCCAGCTGATGCTGTCTTTGTCAACATGCCAGCCGATATACAAAAAAAGAAAATGTTGATGTCCGAGCGTAATTAAATCGTAATGCCCTCGATTATTCCGATATCCCCCACCATAATAAGGCTTTGTGAAAAAACGATCTTTACCAAAATATTGATGAAACATTTTATATGATTTTCCGTTTACTAAATCGTGATTGCCCGCAAGCACTCCATAAGGAATAGACACCTGTTCCAGTTTTCGGAACATGCGGTCTGCTTGAACCCACTGCTGTTTCTTTTCCGCACGGTTGACAATATCACCGGTATGAACAACATATTTTATATTCCAATTATCGCGATTTTGCACAATCCAGTCCATTTGATTACGAAAAATATGAGGGTATTTTTCCGAATAGTATTGAGTGTCTGAAAGCCATACGATCGTGTAGACGTTTGAATCATTTGGCGAAGCTGCAAGCTCAAAGTTAGGAAATGCGGGAGATAAAATCATGAAAACAAAAATAATAAGAGGAAAGATTTTTTTCATTTATATCACCTATTCGTATCATTCCCGAAACGATAGGAGATATGAATGAAAAAATCTTTTTCATTAGTCTTTAAAACGGTTCATAAACACCAATTGAATGAGCAGATTCAAAAACGAAATGAAGATGGAGGCGAGGAGGGCAGTTCCAAAGCCATCAATATTAAAGGCATCTCCCATTATTGCCTGGGCAATCATCAACGTAACTGCATTGATGACAAATAAAAATGTTCCGAGAGTAAAAACCGTAATCGGCAATGTCAATAATATTAGAAACGGCTTCACAAAAACATTTAACACTGACAAAATCATACTGGCTACAATAGCCGCTCCAACTCCGCTTAAATAAAACGAATCAAAGAACCCAGCTACAACAATCAAAATCAGTGCATTTAATAAAATGCTTGTCAACCATCTAATAAACATCGAAATTCGTCCTTTTCACTTTCTATTTACAAATTATTATAACACTTTCTATGTGAAAGTATGAAACAGATTGACATTTTTTCACTATTTTGGTAACATTCTTTACACAAATGGGAAAGGAGTTGATAGGCTTTATATTTTCTGAATTTTCATATTTTGCTCGCCCTAGACGACTCGTCTTTCTGTCCTGACGTAAACGTTTGTTTATTTTAACAGAAAGGAGGGGCAGCAGTTCAAATGAACTCATTGTATCTTTTATCTGATTACCTGTTAATGAAAGCCTATTATGAAGCCATTCAAATCGAGGCTAGTGAAGAGTTTATCGTTTTATTAGAAGAAGAAATTGTTAGAAGAGGAATTGTCCTTTCCTCTCCTAACATAAATGTACAATAAAATTAAACTCACGGAGAAAATTATACCATTTTTTCGTTATTTTGTAAAATGAATTTTTCTTGAATTGGAATGGATGTTTCATGATCGTTTATATAATTTTTTCTGAAAGGGGTTGTTACATAAGCAGAAAACTGACTTATGGACAGCCCTGCATACGTTATGACACAATGTAAGAAAAAGGCCGTTCTCCTTTCTCGAACGATGTCAGGGCATTTTTTCATGCTAAATAAATTTAATTTTTTGCTAGAGAAATATGTTTTCATTTATTTATTAGCACAAATTGTGTGCAATTAGTTGGAAACTGGCATTTACAATGAACGCAGCTTTTGTACAAAAGCTGCGAATTTTTCATTTGTCCACCAAGCAATTATCACGAAACGCGCACTGCGGTATCATATTAGTCCACACTTTGTTCGCAGCACAATTCATACTTTATATAGGAAAAATTTCACCAAATCGTATCTTCATCTATAAAAGAAACTGAAGGACAACCGAAAATTTAAATAGTGCAGCAACTAGTCCGAAAAGCCATGAAGCGATCAAGGGATAAATTTAAAACAATTAATTATCTCGACCTAATTTTTTTGTAAAAAGACCCCACAACGTGCAATGTTTACACATGTGGGGCTTCTTTTTTTCAATTGGTTCAATGTCATTTGGTGTTTTTTTAATATTTCCGTAAATTAGGAAAATTTCATCCGATTATGCAGTTGTTTTTAGATCCATCCGTTTTTCATAACGGCTCATTTTCTTTTCGAGTTTGGCAAATATGACTTCACATACCCAACAAATAATCCAGTAGATGATCGATGCAACTAAATACATTTCTAAAAATTTATATCCATTATTTGCTATAATTCTTGTAATGGCTAAAATTTCTACGACTTTTACAGCAAAAGCTAAAGATGTTGCTTTGATCAGTCCAATAAACGTATTGCCTAAATTCGGAAAAGCCACAACGAATGCTTGAGGCAGGACGATTCGATATAATCCTTGTGCAGTTGTCATGCCGACTGAGTACGCAGCTTCCATTTGTCCAGCGTTTACTGCATTGATCGATGCGCGGAATATTTCTGCCTCATAAGCAGCTGTATTGATTGTATAAGCAATTAATGCATAAATCATCGTCGGAACTTCATCCGCATTTAAATTCAATCCGAAATGATGATTAAGAAAATCAAACAATACCGGAACACCGTAGAAAAAGACGTACAATTGGACAACTAACGGTGTTCCCCGAATAAAAGAAATATAAACGATGGACAATTGATTTAGTACAGGAACTTTATATATTCTGCAAAGAGCAATAAGCAGCCCGAATACAAGTCCAAGCACCATCGCAACAATGGCAATCGACAATGTCACTGGCACACCTTTTAACACTTCAGGCACTTGCTCTAAAGCAAATTTAAAATCAATAGTTGTTGCCACGAGTTATCACGATCCTTAGCAAAAAATTACTTAGATAAACTAACTCGACCTTTTTTAAACACTTTTTCGGCATAGCCGATAATACCTTCAATGAGGATACAAGTACCCCAATATACAAGAGAGATCACGACATAAATCTCAAACATTCCCATACCATGATTATTCCCTAAAATAATTCGAACTTGCCCCATAATATCAATAATACCGATCGAAAAGGCAAGTGATGTATCTTTTAACAATTCAATAATATTATTGCCTAAATTAGGCAATGAAATGACAAAAGCTTGAGGCAAAATAATTCTCCTTAGAGCTTGTGTATACGTCATGCCAACGCTGTATGCTGCTTCTAATTGCTCCGTGCCGACAGCTAAGTAAGCTGAACGGATAACTTCTGATAAATAAGCTGCTGTATGAAATGAGAATGTAATAATAACAAAAACAAGTCTGTTCCAACTATTAATATCAATATTAAAAACTAGCAATAATTGAGGCAGTCCGAAATAGACAAGAAACAGCTGAACTAATAACGGAGTACAACGTGTGAATGACAAGTAAAATGTTGCAATTCCATAAAGGATAGGCGGTTTTTGGATTCGAATAATCGCGATAATAACACCTAAAATTAAAGCGAAAAATAAAGATGTGACCAGCATGAACAATGTTAGAGGGAGCTTATCTAACACTTTCAAAAATAAATCTGCCCAATCTTGTAAACTCGTGTTAATTTTGCTCACCACCTTCATTAAGAAATATATACGAATTTAAATATACCGTATTGAATGATTAATTAATCATTCAATACGGTTTTTGATTATTTCTCGTATTGGAATCCTTCTTTTTTAATATAGTCAAGGTCTTTGAAAAAGTCTACACCAAACCATTTCTCAGCAAGTTTCGGAAGCGTACCGTCTTCAATTAATTCAGCAGTTGCTTTGTCAATTTTCTCAGCTAGTTCTTTATGTTTTTTGTTATAAACAATATAAACTGGCTCTTTCGAAACGATACCACCTATTTTCAAATCCAATTTAAGCTCTTTTTGAAGAGCATCAAATGTAGTTTTGTTCAAAAAGACAGCATCTGCTTTTCCTTCAGCAACACGTTTTAAGTTATCTGCTGCTGACGGATTTTCCATACTTTCAATCTCGATCGGATTATCTGGATTCTTTTCGTTGTACCCGTTTAAAATAGCACGAAGTCCACCGCTTGGCGCCATTGGAGCGAGTTTTTTATCAACCATATCATCTAACGATTTAATATCATTTCGATCTGATTTCGTCACTAATACAGTTAAAGAGTATCCATACTCATGTTCTGGATAAAGGAATTTCTGTTCTCTTTCCGGATTTTTGAAAAACCAGTTAATCGCAAAATCGAATTTTCCTGTGTCAACCCCGATTAAATTCGATTCTTCTTCTCCAAACGTATACTCAAACTTGTATTCTGGCAATTTCTTTTCAATTTCCGCTAAATAATCCATATCATAACCGATAGGTTTATTTTGATCATCCGTATATAAAAATGGTGGATTTACTTCATCACTTAATGCCACTTTAATCACTTTTTTGCCGTCATCAGTTTCTTTACTTTCACTGTTCGAACAACCAGCGATGACGAAAATAGATAAAATGAATAAAAAGAATTTTGTCCAAATACGTTTACGATTCATGCAGTAATTTTCCCCCCATGTAAATTTTAAAATAGTATATTCAGGCTCTATTAGAAGCCTTTTTTAAATTTGTTTTGTTCGCTCATGCTTTGGATGAACTAATATTTCTTCAGGCGGTCCCTGTTCAATAATGGCGCCGTCTGCCATGAACACAGCACGATTCACTACTTCTCTTGCAAAGTGAATCTCATGAGTTACGATCACCATTGTTTTGCCTTCATCAGCAATTTTTTTAATAATCGACAAAACCTCTCCAACCATCTCAGGATCGAGCGCGGAAGTAGGTTCATCAAATAAAATGACGGAAGGGTTTAAAGCAAGTGCTCGCGCTATACCAACACGCTGCTGTTGACCGCCGGACAGCTGGCCAAGATAGTCATTCATTTTCTCTTTCAGGCCAACTTTTTTAAGTAAATCAATGCCAATTTTACGCGCTTTGGCAGCTTTCATTTTCTTTGCAACGATAAGACTTTCCATTACGTTTTCCAGCACCGTCTTATTTTTTAAATAAATTATTATGCTGAAAAACCATTGCGGTCTTTCGTCTTAGCGTTAAAATGACTTTTTTTGACGCATGTTTTCCTTCCACGGAAAACACATCAATAGTAATAGTACCTCCGTCAGGTCTTTCTAAATCATTCATACATCGAAGAAGGGTGATTCTCCCAGATCCGCTTGAATCGATAATAACTAGGACATCCCCTTTGTTTACTTTTAAATCAATTCCTTTAAGAATTGAATTTTTTTAAAGCTTTTTTGAATGTCCTTTAATTCGATTATACGAATCACCTCTCTTTATTATCAAAAATATCAAAACATTGGGTTAATTGAATAATCTAAACTATAACACAACTATTCCTAGTTGTAAAGTATGAATTAAATTGTTATAATGGAAAATGTTCGTAAATTTAATAGTTCATTGAACCTATTAAAATATTAATCTGAACAGAGTTTGCTTAAGGAAGTGTGGAACGTGTCAAAAAAATTATTTGTGAAAACGGATGCGCAAAGATTGTGGATCGAAAAGCTGTTAAAGCATGAAGAGTCGTTTAAAAGTCATTCTAGGGAAAGCGATGAAAAGACAAAGTTTCCAAAAGAAAATATCCAAGCGCTTGTCAATATGGGGTATACGAAGCTCTCGCTGCCAAAAGAATATGGAGGCGGCGGCATTGGTGTTACAGATCTAGTTCTATTCCAAGAAACCATTGCTAGCTTTGATGGTGCTACAGGCCTAGCCATCGGTTGGCATCTGGGCGTCGTTGGGGAGTTGTATGAGAAAAAACTTTGGAGGGAAGAAAAGCTTGCCTCTTTTGCAAAAGAAATTTTAAACGGCGCTTTGGTGAACAGAGCAGTTAGTGAAGCAAAAACAGGCAGTCCAACCCGCGGCGGGCGCCCTGAAACGGAAGCAGTGAAAAGAGATGGCAAGTGGATTATTTCGGGCAGAAAGACATATACTACTATGTCACCTGTGCTGACACATTTTCTTGTATCTGCATGGGTTGAAGAAAAGGAAGGAATTGGATTTTTCTTAATTGAACGAGAAGCAAAGGGATTATCAATTGAAAAAAATTGGGACGTTATCGCCATGAGAGGAACAGAAAGTCACGATCTTGTGTTAGATAACGTTGAAGTAGCAGAAGAAAATTTTGTAGAGCTAAACCATGGACCGAGAGGAAATACAATAAATGGTTGGATTCTGCATATTCCCGCTTGTTATTTAGGTATTGCACAGGCGGCGCGTGATTATGCAGTGAAATTTGCGACAGAATATTCTCCAAATAGTATAAATGGAACCATTAGCCAATTGCCAAATGTACAAAATTTAATCGGTCAGATTGACTTAGAATTAATGAAAGCTAGACATTTCTTGTATAGCGTAGCAGAAATTTATGATGATGAAGCACGCCGTCCATACATTACAAACGAGCTTAGTGTTGCGAAGCATATTGTGACGAACTCAGCCATCAACATTGTCGATAAGGCGATGAGACTAGTTGGAGCAAAAAGCCTTCAACTGTCAAATCCGCTGCAGCGGTATTATCGTGATGTGAGAGCAGGGCTTCACAATCCGCCAATGGATGATATGACGATTTCTAAATTGGCTCAAACAGCCATTCAAGAAATGGAAAATAAATAATTTATATAATGCCTTCTTTTCACAGGGACTGATTTTAAAAAAGCTGATCCAAGGCCGTCAAATATTTTTTTTGGGTCAGCTTTTTTATGAATTAGCAATGCATCAAAGATATTCAATACATTCGGTAATTGTAGACATCGTGAGCACAATAACTAAGACGCCGGAGAATCCGATTCATCGAGTCTTCAAAATTATGAATTTGAATGAATGATAGGAGAAACATCAGTTTATAAAAAAAGGGGCTGTCCAAAAAGTCAGGGTAACTGACTTTTTGGAGCCCCTCATTTTTTCACTTTTAAAAAAAATGCACAAAAAAATCGTCCTTTCTAGTAAAATGAAGTTGCGACACAACATTACAGAAAGGACGATTTTTTATGAGCAATCAAATGATTACTCCTGAAAATTATAACACACAAATGACACTTCCTCTAGATGGAAAAGAAGAAAAAACTCCTGCTAAAAGAAATTTAGCCCCTACTTTCAAACCATATGACAACCGTCAAGTTCAAATGATTTATGATATTGAATCGCTCATACCCGAACATCACGTGGCACGTGTCGTGGACGAAATGGTGGAGGCGATACCAGATGAACAATTGTTTTCTCATTATAAAGGCGGCGGCAGAAGCTCCTATCATCCCAAAATGATGCTGAAAATCATTCTGTATGCTTATTCTCAAAAGGTTTATTCTTGTCGAGGAATCGAAAAACTCGTTAAAGAAAATATTCCTGCCATGTGGCTTTCAGCGATGCAACAACCAGATTTCCGGACAATCAACGAATTCCGAGGCGGACGGATGAAGGTCCTAATGGATGAGTTATTTGAAGCGATGATTCTGAAGCTGATTGAAGAAAATTACATCACGATGGAAAACTACTTTTTGGATGGTACTAAAATTGAAGCCAATGCCAATAAGTATTCTTTCGTGTGGAAAAAATCAACCTTGAAATTTGAAGCGAAGGTAAGAGAAAAAATTCAAGAAACACTTCAGTACATTCAAGAATTAACCCAATTAGAAGCAGGAACAGCACAAAAAGAGGCGAAAGAAGATCCAGAAATCACGGAACAGAACTTGGAAGCCATCGCTCAAAAATTAGAAGAAAAAGTCGAAATCCTAACAGAGGAAATCGAACAGGAATCTGATACAAAAGTTCGGAAGGAAAAACGAACAGAACGCAAGAAATGGAAAAAACCTTTAAAACGGATTCGAGAAAATTTTTTACCTCGACTAGCCAAATACAAGGAACAGAATGAAATCTTTGGCGATCGTAACAGCTATTCAAAAACGGATAAAGACGCAACTTTTATGCGAATGAAAGAAGATCATATGAAAAATGGTCAACTGAAGCCAGGGTATAATGTGCAAATCGGGACAGAGAATCAGTTTATCTTGTTTTATACCATTCATCAACGACCAACCGATACACGTTGCTTTATCCCACATATGGAGAAGCTAGCCTCCACTTCATTACCGATGCCCCAAACAGTTATTGCGGATGCAGGCTATGGTAGTGAAGAAAACTATGTATATGCAGTTGGTGATGAGAAAGAGCCCCGGTTTGAGTTTCTAATTCCTTATGGGAGCTATGTAAAAGAACAAACACGTACATACAAAAAAGACATTAAAAATGCCAAAAACTGGACCTATTGTGAAGAGGATGATTGTTTTATTTGCCCGAATGGAAGGAGAGTAACGTTTAAAAAATACCAAAACAAAAAGAATCCATCTGGCTATGAACAAAGCTTCAAAATATACGAATGTGAAGATTGTACCGATTGCCCATTGAAAGCGAAATGCACAAAAGCGAAGGGAAATCGTCAAGTTCACTGGAATCCCATCTTCGAAGAAATGAAAGCAAAGGCCAAAACAGCCCTTGAATGTGAAGAGAAAGCCGCCATCTACGCTCGACGCAAAGTCGAGGCAGAAAGTGTGTTCGGTCACATCAAGGGCAATCGGTCGTTCCGCAGATTTTCTTTACGGGGGCTCGACAAAGTACATGTTGAGTTTGGGATTGTGGCATTAGCCCACAACTTCCTGAAAGTAGCCGGCATCCGCCAGCTACTTTCAGATAAAAATCGAAAAAATATAAAAGCAAGTGGAGAGAAACGCATTGTTTTTCTCCACTTGCTTCATTTTAGGGACTTATCGGACAGCCCCAAGCTCTGTTTTTATGCGAAATGTTCATATATCAAAGAAAATCAGTATTTCCTCGATTTTTCGCTGAAAGGGCTAGTAAAAATCTACAACTCATCTCCTGAAAACCGATGGAATAAAACCATCCGTTTCAGGAATTTCAGGAACATTCTTCGTCATTTAAAAGAGACTGGCAACAGCCTATTTAACTGTTTGCCGCTGCCTCTTTTTTCAAAATGAAATTTTTCATTCTCTCCCGATCCCGATCCAAAATCGGTTTTAAATATTTTCCTGTATAAGACTGTTTCGCTTCTGCCACTTCTTCAGGGGTACCCGTTGCAATGATTGTTCCTCCGCCGTCCCCGCCTTCTGGTCCAAGGTCGATGATATAGTCAGCTGATTTAATCACATCTAAGTTATGCTCAATTACAAGAACTGTATCTCCGTTTTCAACAAGCCGATGCAAAACCTTCAAGAGTCTAGCAATATCGTCAACATGCAGCCCTGTTGTCGGTTCATCTAAAATATACAGCGATCTTCCAGTAGATCTGCGATGCAGCTCTGAAGCAAGCTTTATCCGTTGTGCTTCCCCACCGGACATTGTCGTAGCCGGCTGACCAAGTTTCATATAACCAAGTCCTACATCGTAAATGGTTTGCAGCTTCCGTTTGATTTTTGGAATATTTTCAAAGAACTGAAGTGCGTCTTCCACAGTCATTTCTAAAATATCCGCAATATTTTTTCCTTTATATGTGACTTCAAGAGTTTCCCGGTTATATCTTTTTCCGTGGCATACTTCACACGGAACATATACATCTGGAAGAAAATGCATTTCAATTTTAATGATTCCATCGCCTCGGCATGCTTCACAGCGGCCGCCCTTCACATTAAAACTGAAGCGTCCTTTTTTATAGCCTCTTACTTTCGCTTCATTCGTTGCTGCAAACACATCACGAATATCGTCAAATACGCCGGTATACGTAGCTGGATTTGAACGCGGCGTTCTTCCAATCGGAGATTGGTCAATGCTGATGACCTTATCGAGATGTTCAATCCCTTTCATTTCTTTATAGGCACCAGGTTTTGTTTTACTGTTATTCAGCTTTTGCGCCAAGCCTTTTTGCAATATTTCATTGACTAACGTACTTTTCCCCGAACCAGATACACCTGTTACTGCCAAAAATACACCTAAAGGAAATTTGACATTTACATTTTTTAAATTGTTCTCGCTTGCTCCTTTTATTTCAATATACCGACCATCCGGTTTTCTTCTTTCGACCGGCAATGGAATGAACTTTTTCCCTGACAAATATTGTCCTGTAAGCGAACGGTCATCATTCATCACTTCTTTTGGTGTACCCGCAGCTACAACTTGACCGCCGTGCACGCCAGCTCCCGGCCCAATATCGATCAAATAATCAGCTGCAAGCATCGTATCTTCATCATGTTCAACTACAATCAACGTATTGCCGATATCCCGCATATTTTGAAGAGCACGGATCAGCCTGTCATTGTCCCGTTGATGCAAACCGATAGACGGCTCGTCCAATATATAAAGTACTCCTGTCAGTCTTGATCCGATTTGCGTGGCAAGACGGATTCTTTGCGCTTCTCCACCAGAGAGCGTACCAGCTGATCTGCTTAATGTTAAATAATCAAGACCTACCTCAATTAAAAAATTCAGCCGTTCTTTTATTTCTCTTAAAATCAAATTGGCAATTTTCATTTCTTTTTCTGTCAATGCCAATTGGTCAAAAAACTGATAGGCTTCACGAATAGATAATTGAGTGACTTGTCCGATATGGCGTCCGTTAATAAGAACAGCCAGACTTTCCTTTTTCAGTCGATGCCCTTTGCATGTCGGACACGGCTGATTCGTCATATATTTTTCCATTTGTTCACGTATGAAATCAGATGTCGTTTCTTTATAGCGCCGTTCTATATTGCGGACCACACCTTCAAATTCTACATAGCCTTCCCGGATTTGTCCGAAATCGTTCTCATAGCGAAAATAAATTTTTTCCCCGCCGCTTCCAAATAAAATTTTATCGAGCAGATGTTTCGGTATATCTTTAACTGGAATGTCCATATCAATACCGTAATGGTTGCAAACCGCTTGAAGAAGCTGCGGATAATATTGAGAGCTTGTCGGCTCCCACGGTGCAATTGCGTGTTCCTTTAATGTCAAGTTTTTATTTGGAATAACGAGATCCAAATCCACCTCTAGTTTTGAACCTAAGCCGTCACAAGCATGACAAGCTCCGTACGGGCTGTTAAAGGAAAACATCCGCGGTTCAAGCTCTCCAATCGAAAAACCGCAAATCGGGCAGGCATGATGTTCACTGAAAAGCAGCTCTTCGCCATCGATGATGTCAATTATGACTTTTCCATCACCTAATTTTAAAGCTGTTTCAATTGAATCGGTCAACCGGCTTATAATCCCCTCTTTCACGATCAGCCGATCCACAACGACATCGATGGAATGTTTTTTATTTTTTTCAAGAGAAATATCATCGGTAAGCTCCATCATTTCTCCGTCAATCCGCACGCGGACAAACCCTTGCTTTTTTATTTCCTCCAATGTTTTCACATGCATTCCTTTTTTTCCAGACACAACAGGCGCAAGAACCTGCAGTCTTGTCCGTTCCGGATATTCCATAATCCGGTCAACCATCTGTTCGATTGTTTGCGAAGAAATTTCTATCCCATGCACCGGACATGTCGGCCGCCCGACACGGGCAAAAAGAAGCCGTAGGTAGTCATAAATTTCTGTCACCGTTCCGACCGTTGAACGCGGATTTCTGCTTGTCGTTTTTTGATCAATCGAAATGGCCGGCGATAAGCCTTCGATCGCATCGACATCAGGTTTATCCATTTGTCCTAAAAATTGGCGGGCATAGGCAGATAAAGACTCCACATATCGCCGCTGTCCCTCTGCATAAATTGTATCAAATGCTAAAGAAGATTTACCCGATCCCGATAAACCTGTTACAACGACAAGCTTGTCTCTTGGAATCGTGACATCAATGTTTTTTAAATTATGAGCGCGTGCACCTTTTACAACAATTTTATCCATTGCCATATCCAATCATCCTTCCGCTTTCAGCTCCAAAATTAGATCGCGCAATTCAGCAGCTCTTTCGAAATCTAATGCTTTTGCAGCTTCTTTCATTTCTTTTTCCATACGGGCTATCAGTTGTTCTCGATCTTTTTTCGACATTTTGTTCAGCTTCACAGCCTTTTCCGTTTTATATTCTGCTTCATCTTCCGCTGCATATGTCGCCCTAATTACATCGCGAATATCTTTTTGAATCGTTTTTGGCGTAATGCCATGTTGACGGTTATATTCCTCTTGAATCGCACGACGCCGTTTTGTTTCGTTTATGGCGATTTCCATCGATTTTGTGATTGTATCAGCATACATAATGACATGCCCGTTTGCGTTCCGAGCCGCCCGTCCGATTGTTTGAATAAGAGAACGTTCCGAACGGAGAAATCCTTCTTTATCTGCATCCAAAATTGCAACGAGAGAGACCTCCGGAATATCAAGCCCTTCCCTGAGCAAATTGATCCCGACCAACACTTCATGTTTGCCAAGGCGCAGGTCGCGGATAATTTCAATGCGCTCGAGCGTTTTAATTTCGGAATGGAGATATGTCACCTTAATCCCGATTTCCCGCAAATAATCCGTTAAATCTTCCGCCATTTTTTTCGTTAATGTGGTCACAAGCACCCGCTCATTCCGTTTAACCCGCTTTTGAATTTCGCCGATTAAATCGTCTATTTGCCCTTCAACAGGTCGGACGTCAATGGTTGGATCTAAAAGTCCAGTCGGGCGGATAATCTGTTCAACAACAACCGGCGTATGCTCCAGCTCATACGGCCCAGGGGTGGCAGAAACATAAATGACATGTTTCATATGCTTTTCAAATTCCTCAAATTTTAACGGACGGTTGTCAAGTGCTGAAGGCAAACGGAATCCATGATCGACAAGCACTTGTTTTCTCGCCTGGTCGCCGTTGTACATCCCGCGGATTTGCGGAATCGTCACATGCGACTCGTCAATGACGATCAAAAAATCATCTCCAAAATAATCTAAAAGCGTATAAGGAGTCGAACCGGGCGGTCTTAATGTAAGATGACGGGAGTAGTTTTCAATCCCAGAGCAAAAGCCCATCTCCCGCATCATTTCTAAATCATATCTTGTCCGTTGCTCGAGCCGTTGCGCTTCCAAAAGCTTTCCATTCTCCCGCAGTTCATGCAGCCGTTCCTCAAGCTCCTTTTCAATATTAGCAATGGCAATTTTCATTTTTTCTTCTCTTGTCACAAAGTGTGATGCCGGGAAAATCGCTACATGCTCCCGCTCTCCAATAATTTCGCCTGTCAGCGCATCAACTTCACGGATGCGGTCGATTTCATCTCCGAAAAATTCCACGCGGATACAATGTTCATCGCGCGAAGCAGGGAAAATTTCCACTACATCCCCGCGCACGCGAAAAGTTCCCCTGCGAAAATCTACATCATTTCTTTCATACTGCACATCCACTAAACGGCGCAGCAAGTCATTGCGCTCGATTTCCATTCCTGTACGAAGACTTACGACCAGCTCACGATATTCTTCTGGCGAACCTAAACCATATATGCAAGAAACGCTTGCGATAATAATAACATCTTTCCGTTCAAACAATGCAGAGGTGGCCGAATGTCTTAATTTATCAATTTCATCATTAATGCTCGCATCTTTTTCAATATACGTATCTGTTTGCGGAACATACGCTTCCGGCTGATAATAGTCATAATAGCTGACAAAATATTCAACTGCATTGTTCGGGAAAAATTCTTTAAACTCGCTATACAGCTGTCCGGCAAGCGTTTTATTATGGGCAATGACCAGCGTCGGTTTGTTCACTTCTTTAATCACATTGGATATCGTAAACGTTTTGCCAGTTCCAGTTGCACCTAACAATGTCTGATGTTTTTTTCCTTGCCTGATTCCCTCCACCAGCTCTTTGATAGCTTTCGGCTGATCTCCTTGAGGCTGGTAATTTGAAACTAATTCAAACCGATCCATGGAACATCCTCCAATTCAGAAACTTATATTTTATTTTAACATATAATCAGGCTGAATCACCAAAAATACGAACTGACGTTTGATTTTCATAGACAATAAAAACCTGTCAATCGTGTTGAACAGGTTTAAGTAGATGTTTTCTTATCCTTTTTCATGCTTCTGGCAGCGATAAAACCAGCTGCTAAGCTGGCTACATCCAAAATGGCGATATAAATAGTATCCATATGACCTGCAAAATAAGAGGCAATTAATAAACCAGCCGTCAACAATGTCCCAACGACATGACTATATGTAACTCTTGTGAAAAATAAGACAAGCAAAAAAGGGGCGAATGCGGCAAACACAAGCTTGATCATAAAAAAACCTCTTTTCGTCAACGGTTATACATTTATTATATTGAAGCCCTCAAAAAGCTTTCAAGCAAAACCACAAAAGAGAAGGGAAAAATAAGCCAATGCAAAGAATAAAAAATGATGCGATGCAGAGCGGTCAGAAAACCTAGGATACAGGGGAAATAGTTGAAATCGATGAAGTCAAAATAAACGAATAGAAATAGCTTTATGATTATATTTAAATGCAATAATGAAGCTCATAGGCTAAAAAATTCGCCTTTATGAAAGCAACTTTTATACTATATTTACTTTTTTCTTACGGTCACCCCCTAAGCATATAAAAAAGCATCCAATAGTCGCCTTTTTTCACTATTGGATACTCTTTCTTAATCTTGAGATAGATAAAACCAATGATCTAAATTTACATATGAAATATCGTATTCAGAATTTACTGCATGTAATATTTTTTGATAATCTTCCACCTTAAGATCTAGTGGTAGATTTTCAAACAATTCTCCATTTACATGAAAATCCAGTATTAATGCACAAAAATCTTTACCATCAACTAAATCCATTGCAAACTCTCTAAAAATATCTGCATCTTCTTCATTTAACTGTTCATCTGACAATACATAGATTTTTATTACATTTTGAAATTGTTGAATATCTTCTTCATTCATGTATTCATAAAGGTCTTCTTAATCCCCGATAATAAGATATCCCATAGACATACTGTTTTTAAATAATAAATAAATTTCTAAATCCCTGAGTCTAATTTGTCTTTTTTAAGATATATAATTTAATTGATTCTTCCTCTAAATGTAGAGATGTTTAATAATTGTTTAAAGATTAAAAAATATTTTTCAATATTCGTTTTGTTTCAGCATATACATTGCAATACTCCTGAACTCCACTTATCAAAAAATGAATGATTCCAGCCACCTAAACTTAATCAGCTCAGCTGTAACATAAAGAGCTGTTAGGTCACCGAGCAATATCTTGGATCAATTCTCTTTAGCATTAGTTTTAGCTTTATCTAATTCTTTTTGGTTCTTAACTGCATTCTTGAAAGTTTCCTTTTCTTGTACACATTTTTGTATGCCTGATTTTATTTTATGGCTTGGGTTATCTGTAACGATTATTTGCCGATAAATGTTCTTGAGCTTTATTTTTGATTATGCTCCAAAAACGCCTCATATGCTAAACCGATTGCTCCGCAAAGTCCCGCATTATCCCCTAATCCGGGCGGAACAATATAATCTGCAATGTTTTCTAGCACCACTTCATGGCGAACATAACCGTTTAATAAAGCTTGAACATTTTGATGTATAAGGGGGAACAATTGCTTTTGTTTGGCGACTCCGCCGCCAATTATTATTTTTTTAGGCGATAAAACGAGTATAAGATTGGCAATTCCTTGTGCAATATAGTACGCTTCCAAATCCCATACTTTCTCATTTTTTTCTAACTCTTGCCCCTTTTTTCCCCAGCGTTTTTCTATAGCAGGACCGGATGCCATTCCTTCCAAACAATCTTTGTGATACGGACAATTGCCGGCAAACGAATCTTCAGGATGGCGCCGAACAAGCATATGCCCCATTTCCGGATGGATTAGCCCGTGTACTAGATGTCCTTCAGAGATGGCACCGACTCCGATCCCGGTACCGATCGTCATATAAATGCAGCTATTCAGACCTTTCGCAGCCCCCCATTTCATTTCCCCCAGCGCTGCTGCATTGACGTCGGTATCAAAGCCAATTGGAATAGGAAATTCTTTTTTTATCGCTCCGACAAGATTTATATTCGCCCACTGTAGCTTCGGAGTAGATGTTATGTATCCGAATGTTTCGCTTGTGCGATCTAAATCAATCGGACCGAATGAGCCAATTCCAAGCGCTTTAATATCTTTATCCCGAAAAAATTTGACCACTTGTTCAAGCACTTCATCAGGCGTTGTCGTCGGAAAAGAAGTCCGCTCGATGATATTTCCGTTTTCATCTCCAATTCCACAGACAAATTTTGTTCCGCCCGCTTCAATTGCACCTAAAAGCATGCACAATTCCTCCCATGATTTTGTCCAAAATGTTATGTCCAATTTTTCATTAGCGGCAGGTTGTCAAATTAATAAGATTATAATAAATGTCATATGTTTATGGAAGAGAAATATTAAAAAATACAAGAAAAAAAGGCGATCAGCCATTAGCTGAAAGCCTCATATTTAGAAGTTTTTTATTTCGTTCCCATAAAATCGTTAAACTAATGAGGGTCACTAAAACAGTCGCCCCCATATCAGACAGAATGGCTATCCAAAGCGTAAGCCAGCCTGGAATCGTCAGCAGCAGTGCAGCGGCTTTTAAACCTAGAGCAATCCCGATGTTTAACTTGATGATTCTGTTCACCTTTTTGGCGGTTGAAATAGCTTCAGGCAGCTTTCCTAAATGATCTTGCAATAAAACGATATCAGCCGTTTCAATTGCGCTGTCTGTTCCTTTTCCCATTGCAATGCCTAAATCAGCAGCTGCGAGCGCAGGCGCATCATTGATACCATCTCCGATCATTGCCGTTTTTCCTGAGAGAGACAGTTCTTTTACCTTTTCCACCTTTTCTTCCGGCAGAAGGTTTGCAAAATATTCGCTTAAACCAACCTTTTTCGCCACTTTTTCAGCAGTTTTTTCGTGGTCTCCTGTCAACATGACAGTCCTCTTCACACCTGTTCGGTGAAGCATGCGGATCACCTGGCTGCTTTCCTGTCGAATTTCATCCGCTATACCGACCATACCGAGAACGTTTTTGTCATCTGAAACCAAAACGATTGTTAGTCCTTCCTGTTTAAAGGCCTTTATATCTTCCTTTACATTTTCGCTGAGCGAAAGATGTTGAATCGTTTTTTCATTGCCGACACGGTATTCCTTCCCGTCTATCTCCGCTTTTATTCCCTCACCTGATGATACAACAACGGAGCGAGCCTCCAAAAGGGAAACGTTTAACTCATCTATTTTTTTCATAATGGCTTTAGCGATCGGATGAGTAGAGGATTTTTCAATTGATCCGATGATGCTCCAAAAAGAAGGATCATATTCTACAAACTTCTCTACATAAGGCTCCCCTTTTGTCAGTGTTCCTGTTTTATCAAAAGCTATTATTCCAATTTTCCCTAATTGCTCTAAATAAACCCCGCCTTTTACAAGAATGCCTTTGCGTGCATTTCTCGTGATTCCTGAAACGATAGCAATGGGAGAGGATAAAACTAATGCACATGGACAGCCTACAATTAACACTGCCAATCCTTGATATAAAGATGTTCTCCAATCAACTCCTAAGAAAAGCGGCGGAATAAAAATAACGACAAGAGAGATAAGCATGATCAAAGGAGTATAATATTTCGCAAACTTATTAATGAATTGCTCAGTCGGCGTTTTTGTTTCCTGCGCTTCTTCAACTAAATGCAAAATTTTCGCTAGAGACGATTCTTCATAAGGCTTTGTTATCCGAACTTTCAAAATTCCTTCATTATTAATGCTTCCGCCAAACACTTCATCTTTTGCTTCCTTTTCAACAGGGAGAGATTCTCCAGTAATGGCCGCTTCATTAACTGAGCTTTTCCCTTCCACCACTATCCCATCCGATGGAATTTTTTCACCGGCTTTGACAAGAACAATATCCCCTGCCTTGATGTCATGAATGGAAACTTTCTTTTCCTGGCCATTTATAACAATCGTAGCTTCATTCGGCGCAACTTCTAAAAGCGATTCGATAGAACGACGGGCCTTTTCCATTCCCAAGCCCTCTAAATATTCGTTCACTCCAAATAAAATGGCAACAACAGCACCTTCCTTCCACTCTCCAATGCCAAAAGCCCCAATCAAAGCAATTGTCATAAGGGTGTCAATGTTAAATTTCAATCGAACGAGGTTTTTGGCCCCTTTCAAAAATGTTTTATATCCGCTGATCACCGTAGCAATTATATACATTGTAACAGAGGCGGATGGTGATAATGTTTTTTCGAACACAACAGCAGCTATAAAAGCTAAAACCGAGAGCAAAACGAGCCACAATAAATAAGAATGTGTATCTTCATGTTTATTTTCTTCCTCAATATAGGCCCCATCCGATGCTAAAATTTTTTTGACTTTAGCAATATTAATTTCTTCATTGACATACAGTTTGCTAGATTGAAAATTTAATTTTGCATTTTCCCCATATTCAAGCTTTTGGATTTCCTCTTCCAGATTCTTTGCGCAATTTGCACAAGACAATCCCTTTACCCGATACTGAATCATTCTCTAATCCTCCAATGAAATAGAGTACACATTGCAGTATACAGTATATGTGTTTATATGAATAAGTGTTCATATTTTATATGTCCATTTTATGAAAAGGCAATTCAATTGTCAAATATTTTCGTAAATATAATTTTGACATGTACATATGAATAACCTTACAATATTAATGTTATCGAAATTCGATATCGATTCTCAAAATGGGGGGTAAAAATGGAAGATAAAGTGTTGCGCAAGCTTTTTCTCGGTTTTATACATATTCATATTTTACATCATGCAAGCGAACATCCTATATTCGGCTTGTGGATGCTTGAGGAACTGAAAAGTCATGGCTACAACATAAGTGCAGGGACTCTTTATCCGATTCTCCACGCAATGGAAAAGGACGGACTGTTAGAAAAAACAGAACAAAATGTAGAAGGAAAAATACGAAAATATTATACAACTACACAGAAAGGGAAAGCCGTTCTGAAAGAAGCCCGGACGAAAGCGTACGAGCTTTTTAAAGAAATACATAATGAAGGTGGGGGATAACATGAAGGAATCAAAATGGAAAACGCTGTTCGAGATATTTGCCATTTCCACAAAGCTTGGATTGACCTCATTTGGGGGGCCAATCGCCCATTTAGGATATTTTCATGAAGAATATATTCGGAGAAGAAAATGGTTGGATGAAAAGAGCTATGCAGATTTGGTTGCTTTATGCCATTTTTTACCCGGACCTGCCAGCAGCCAAGCCGGGATCGGCATCGGTCTCATGCGGGGAGGAATATTAGGCGGACTTTGCGCCTTTATCGGCTTTACGTTTCCGTCTGCAATCGCACTGATGATCTTTGCTCTTATTCTTAAAGAGTTACATATTGTCGATGCCGGCTGGATTCACGGCTTAAAGATTGTTGCTGCTGTTGTAGTCGCCCATGCTGTTATTGGAATGGCACAAAAACTTGCCCCTGACCTAGGGAGAAAAGCCATCGCATTAGGCGCGCTAGTCGTTACTTTATTATGGCAACATGCTTTTTCCCAAGTTGTCGTCATGTTGCTAGCGGCTTTTATTGGATTTTTATTATATAAAAAAGTAGAAGAAGACACCCAGACTTCGTTGCAGGTGCCGATTTCAACACGATTTGCCGCAAGCTGTTTATTTTTATTTTTCGGGCTTCTCCTTTTCCTTCCTTTATTAAAAGTGTGGACTTCTTCTTACTGGATCGGCTTGTTCGACAGCTTTTACCGCTCTGGATCTCTCGTATTTGGGGGAGGACATGTGGTGCTCCCGCTGCTTGAACAGGAATTTGTTCCAACAGGAATGTTAACAGAAAAAGAATTTTTGGCTGGTTACGGAGCAGCACAGGCAGTTCCTGGTCCTTTGTTTACATTTGCTTCTTATATTGGAGCGGTCATGAATGGATGGGCTGGGGGATTCGTTGCAACTTGCGCCATCTTTCTTCCGGCAATTCTGCTCATTTTTGGTACATTACCGTTTTGGGGAAAGCTTCGAAGCAATTCAAAGATTAATGGTGCGTTAATGGGCATACAAGCTGCTGTCGTCGGAATTTTAATTGCCGCTTTTTATGATCCGATCTGGATAAGCTCCATTAATCGTCCGATTGATTTTGCTTTTGCTGCAATTTTATTCAGTATGCTCGCTTATTGGAAGATAGCTCCATGGATCATCGTCTTAACGGGCGCCATTGGCGGCTTGTTCTTGTAAAATTAGATCTGCTGACACAAAGATCCTTCAGGTTTCATTTGATATGATCCCTCTTATGTAGACCTGTCTACCATAAGAGGGATTCCTTTACGGCTAAACCGGACAAAGTATGCCCTTTTCCGACATTTTTTGATCTGGCAGAAGCTGCTATTCATGCCCGGCTTCACCTGTTCCTGTATGAAGGCTAGCCGACAGCGTGAATTAACCAAGTTAACGTTTAGGCAAGGCTGTTCAAGAACGAGAGGTTATCTTCTGCTAGTCAATGATTAAAATAAACATATTGAAATGCTCAATTTCCATGCTTGGCAGCTTCTCAAAAAGATAACTGAATCGACTTCTCAATGATTGCTCGCAAGTACCCTGAAATGTCTTTATACGATCAATTTAGAACATTCTCTCCAGCTGCAATCTACTTTGAAGCAATCATCTTTTAAAAACTGCTTCATTTATCTCATTGCTAATGTCACTTTTAAAGAGCTCTTAGATTTCTTAAGCCCACTGAAAATGCCTCAGAACTAGTTGACCGTATTTCCAATCTGAAAGGTTCCCTCCTCATTATGTACTGTTAAACAGATTTCCTAAACTTGACAAAAGACAGAATGCAAAATACAATAAAATATGAACATATGCTCATATATAATAAAAGAACGAGGGAATTATGAATGAAGACGGAAGATCATTCTTTCTTAAAACCTGAAACAATTGAACATATATCGCAAATATTTAAGGTGTTAGCCGATCCTACTCGAATTAAAATTCTTTATTTGTTATCACAAGAAGAGTGCAGCGTAAATCATATTGCCGAAGTGTTGGAAATGTCTCAATCAGCAGTTTCCCATCAGCTTAGTATATTGCGAAATCTTAGACTTATTAAGTATCGCCGTGAAGGAAAAACACTGATTTACTCCTGTAATGACGAACACGTTTTTTCATTATTAAAACAAGCCATTGATCATTCTGAACATCAGTAAGGAGGCATTTGGCCATGAACAGCCATCACCACTCTCACGACCATCACGACTTTAACAGGGAAAACAATAAAAAAGGACTTATAATTGCATTGCTCATTACTGTTGGAATTTTGCTGTTAGAGTTTTTCGGGGGGTTAATTACAAACAGTCTGGCCCTTCTTTCTGACTCTGGACATATGCTTAGTGACGCCAGTTCGCTTGCTCTTAGCCTAATTGCTATATGGTTTGCGGCCAAACCAGCCTCCCCAAATAAAACGTATGGCTTTTATCGTTTTGAAATTTTAGCCGCTTTGTTTAATGGAGTTACCTTGTTTGTTATCGCTGGATTTATCATTTGGGAAGCTGTTCAGCGTTTTTTCAATCCGCCGACTGTAGCAAGCGGCTCGATGATGTTGATTGCGTCTATTGGTCTTTTTGCTAATCTTTTAAGTGCCTGGGTGTTAATGAGAAAAGGTGATGTGAAACATAATGTCAATGTTCGCAGCGCTTATCTTCACGTTATCGGCGATGCATTAGGCTCTGTCGGAGCCATTGCTGCAGGATTCATCATGTGGCTCTTTGACTGGTATATAGCAGACCCTATTATTTCCATTTTAGTTGCTTTATTAATATTAAAAGGCGCTTGGGGAGTTTTGAAGCATAGCATACACATTTTGATGGAAGGAACGCCCGTTACCATTGATCAAAATGAAGTGAAGAAAGCCTTAAAAAGTATTGAAGGTGTGAAGGATGTTCACGACCTGCATATTTGGACGATTACATCAGGTTTAGACTCACTAAGCTGCCATATTTTAATTGAAGATCATCAAGACAGTCAAAAGGTGTTACAAGCTGCCATTCACATGATTGAAGAAAAATTTAAGATTTTGCATACAACCATTCAAATTGAAACCTCTCAAATCCATCATGGAAAAATGAAAGTCTAGCTTTTTTCGGAGTTGATTGAAATGAGACAAAATGTTGATGTTCTTGTAATCGGTGCTGGCCAAGCAGGATTAGCGATGGGGTATTATCTAAAGCAACACGATATATTATTTGCCATTGTCGGCAAGGAAAATCGAATCGGAGATGTTTGGAGAAATCGTTACGATTCTTTAGTGCTTTTTACCCCTCGATCGTTTAGCTCCTTGCCAGGAATGGTCTTAATGGGTGACCCGAACGGATATCCAACTAAGGATGAAATAGCCGATTATTTAGAGGATTATGCTCAAAAATTCGAATTGCCTATTCATCTGAATACAGAAGTCATTTCTCTTCAAAAAGAAAATGAGATTTTTAAAGTGACAACCAACCATAGGAGATATATGGCAAATAAAGTGGTTATAGCAACAGGGCCTTTTCAAAAGCCTTATCTTCCACCATTTGCCGAAAGCTTATACGATCAAGTGTATCAAGTGCATACATCCGGCTATTTGAATCCATCTCAATTGCAAGATGGCTCTGTTTTAGTAGTCGGTGCAGGAAATTCTGGAGCGCAAATTGCAGTTGAATTGTCCGAAGACAGAGAAGTTTATTTATCAGTAGGTCATAAAATGAGATTTCTCCCACTTGAAATTATGGGGAAAAGTATTTTCTGGTGGTTTCAAAAAATAGGTTTATTAGACGTCCATATCAACAGCCCGTTAGGCAGGTTGATCAGTAAACAAAGCGATCCTATTTTCGGTAAAGAGCTGAAACATTTATTACAAGAAGGCAAAATAAAAATGAAGCCTAAAACAGAGAGTGTTTCAGGAGATGTTATCTCTTTTGCAGATAACAGTCAAATTCAAGTTCAAAATGTCATTTGGGCAACCGGATTTTATTTTGATTACAGCTGGATACAAATTCCTAATGTTTTAGATCATAGAGGAAAGCCCGTTCACCAACGAGGGGTTACTCCTGTGAAAGGATTGTACTTCTTAGGATTGCCTTGGCAATATCGGAGAGGCTCCGCTCTTATCGGAGGGGTGGGCGCCGATGCAGAGTACTTGATAAATGATATTTTAAACCATTGAAGGTGCTTGCAATGTTTAGCTAAAGTTTTTCTAGCCGCGGCTATTTTCATGATTAGACATATTTACTGAAAGGCTTCAAATATTATTGAACAATGTCAGTTCCTTTGTACAATAATTTCTCGAGCCTAATTCTGCTAGCTATAACATTTTTTGACGTAAAAAACCACTTAGCCAATCATTGACTAAGTGGTTTGATGTGATAGAGAAAATATACCTTTATCGTTCCGGAAAAAAAATAAAACTCATTCCGAAGAATTATGGCCTATTCCTAAAAATTATGTCGCTATTCCGGTTGATTATGAACCATTCATACCGGTTAAGAGGCTTCTGACTTCCACTTCTCATCTTGCACAAAGAGCAAGCCGAGTTCATGATGCTCCCCTTCGTATAAGGCGCGTTGGACGAAACGGATTTCTTTGTTATGTCCTAGTACCTCCAACTTACAATGCGTCCTGCTTATCTGCAGCGCTTCGTAAAATTCGTACGTTGTTTTTACATTTTTTCCATTCACCTTTGTTATAACTTCTCCCGCTTTTATTCCCATTTTCTCTCCCGGGGATTGAGGAAGCGTGCCTAATACGACCAGTCCATAATCTTGTTTCGAGAAATAAAAAGCGGCCGAATTATCATTCATCCTTTGTTTTACAGTTATTAATCCCTTTCCTATCAATGCTAGAGCCGCGGCAACAAACGACAGAAATGGAGCCCACAACGAAGCAGCAGCAACAACAAGAGAAATAATTCCAAGAATCGAAATGCGCCGGCCTGTTACTTGAATGCTTTCCTTTGGCAAAGACCCTTGAATTCTTTGATAAAAACCGACAAAATACGGAATCATCACGAGCATAAATGGTTCACCATTTAAAGAAATAATTGGCCACCAAGAAAAAGGAGATTCCAATGAACCGCCTGGAACTAAAAGCATTAACGGAATCATCCATGTTCTGTTCGCTACATGATTCCCAATCGGCATTCCTCTCTTGCTTTTTATGATAAATGGGGATGTATGGTAATGTGCTGTTCGATAGATGAGAATCCCTTCACAAATAAGCAAAAAGCTCAAAAATAGCGACAAGACGCTGTAGTTTGTTTTATCAAGGCTCACAAAAAATTCATCGATCCAAGGAGATTGATCTGCCACTCCATTTAATAAAGCTGTTAAAAAAATCGTTCCGCCCAATGAGATACTTGATGACAAAAAACGCGGCTGAAAAGTTAAACTAACAGCCAGCAGCCAAATAGTCAATAAAACGAGTGTTCCGAATGGAATCCACAGTCCTAGAAGCATGAAAAGAACAGAAAGGATAAGGCCAGCGATAATTCCCTTCGTATAAGTAAAACGAATATCGTCAAACACATCATATACGCGCACATGAAAAGATTTTCGTTCTCTTCTAACCCGCCAATATCCATTTAAAAAGGAAAAAATGAGAAAGAAATACAAAAGCGGATGCAAGAAAAAACGGCCTATGCTGAAAAGCAATTCTAAAAGCCATTGTCCAACCAAACGGCCCACCCCTTTTACGAATCATATGAGACTTTCCTCTATTTTATCAAATCTTTTAAAAAAGAAGCTAGAACGTCATATAAAAAACTGGAAATAGGTAAAAAGGCCGATTGACCAAATTCATGGAGCAGCGGCTTTTTTGGCTTCATACCGCTTTTTTCTAAAAAGCTGAATGAATCAGACTTGCAGCAAATTGATCAAAAAATTGAGTAAGGAAACAGCCACTTAACAATGCCGCTCTGTCACTTCCCGATGATTTAAAAGAAAACGCAGCCATATTGTCATAAAGCTGCGTCCATCCTCTGTATAATTGTAAATTTCACTACGATATGAAAGCAGAAATTTTCTCAACTGAAAAGCCTGCACAAGGAAGCGAAATCTCATTTAGAGGCTGTCCATAAAGTGAAATCCCTATTGAAAACAAAAAATCATAAACATCGATATATCAACGTTTCTAAAACATTAAAGGGGGCGTCAATAAGCCGTAAAAACGACTTAATAGACAGCCCCTTAAACAAAATGCAAAAGAAAAGCTGCCGTATTTTTTCAATACTTAAGAAGATCGTGCTAATAGTGAAATGGCAGTTTGCAGCTGCAAGTCATTTTGTTTTGAACGAGTTTCTTTTGTGATCAATTCATTCATTTTTATAGCTGTTTTTTGATCCACTTTCCCCGTCACGGATAAACCGTTCATTTTTTGAAAAGCCTTTACAGCCAGCTCGGTTTCTAAACTGAAATAACCGTCTTTTCTCCCAGGATCATAACCTAGTCCTGATAATAATATTTGTGCAATGCGAACTTGTTCATTATTCATCTCTTTCTTTAGTGGCTGTAAAATATCGAGCGGTCCAGCTTTAAAATAATCCGGCTGCGATATTTTTACCGTTGGTTCCACACCTTTTTCATGAATCCAATTTCCTTTAGGAGTCAACCATTTGTATAACGTCAGCTTTATGTTGCTTCCATCATCCAGCGGTATTGTTTGCTGAACTGTTCCCTTTCCAAAGGATTTTTCGCCGACAATGGCATACCCTCCTGCTTCTTTCAACGCAGCTGCCAAAATTTCCGAAGCAGATGCGCTGCCGTTGTCAATTAAGACTGCAATAGGATAATGCTTCTTTTCTTTTAATGTTGAATAATACATCTCCCTTTTTCCGTCTCTCTTTTCTATTTGAATATATGGTGCATGATTAGGGACGAGCTGCTGCAAAATTTGCTCTACAGCCTGCAAATATCCCCCCGGATTGCCGCGAACATCGATGACTAGACCGTTAATTTTCTTTTTTTCTAACATTTTTAGTTTTTGTTTAAAGTCATCAGCTGTCCTTTCAGAAAATGAAGTAATATGCAAGACGCCTAACCGCTTGCCATTTTTATTGATTTCGGAGCTGAACACTGTTTCAATCGGAATCTCATCCCGCTTTACTTCAAAAAACAATAAATCTTTACTTCCAGGGCGGCGTATCGTAAGTTTGACGGTTGTTCCTTTTTCTCCTCTGATTTTCAGTACTGCATCATGAAGATCTGAACTGGAAACTGTTTTACCATCAATTTTCACAATTTCATCATTTGGCTTTAAGCCCGCTTTTTCCGCCGGCGAATTTTTAAATGGTGAAATAATGGTTATTTTGCCGTTGTTCATCCCGATTTCGGCACCGATTCCTTCAAATGAAGAATCAAGGGACTCTGTAAATTGTCTAACAGTTTCTTTATCCATATAGACTGAGTATGGATCGCCTAAAGAAGATAACATCCCTTGAATGGCACCTTCTAGGAGACGTTTTTTGTCGACTGGATGGACATATTTTTTAGAAATTAATTCATACGTTTTTATAAATTTCTCCAATCCTGGAATGGTTTCATCTGCACTTTGCGCAGATGCAGCAATTGTTTTATTTTCCAGCGATTCATTATTTTCAGCATGACCGTGCACATCCAAAACGACGATGGAACTGGTCACTATCCAAAACACTGTAATCAATTTTATTATTTGTTTCATATGTTTTTGCCTTCCTTTCCAACAATCCGAATTATTTATAGCGTATGCAAAGCTTGTACAAATCATGTGCGGATTACAGGAAAAGGAAAAGCAATTCAAAAAAACTTAATATACCGCCCTTTGACAAGAATTTGACCGCTTCTAGCCAGGTTCCATCAAGAAAATAGAAAAATCATCCAACGATCATCTTTGCTTTGAAAATGGGTAAGGTGTTTTGTTCTCATGAAACGCTTTCCTTTTCTTTTAGTCAAGCAAACTGCCTACACCGGCATAATCATACGGGAGGAGTAACTATATTTTTTGTAATTATCTATCACTACATGAAAAAGAATTATTGTGAAAATCAATCCATTGAAGCTTGATGTAATCTCCCGTTTCCTCTATTTTTTGCATCGATGAAACACGATCAGAAGAAAACTGTTTTGCAATTTATAAAAAAAATAACAATGCACAACAAACTCTTCTTCCCTTAAGAGCTTATTGTGCATTGTTAATAAATTTTTATGGAAGAACGCTTAAAGGATTGATCGCGCTGGATTTGCCTCGCCATGTTCCGTTATGTACTTCAAAATGCAAGTGCTGCCCTGTTGATCTTCCTGTATTTCCCATATATCCAATAAACTGACCTTGGCTCACTTTTTGACCACTTGAAACGTTAATGCTTCTCAAATGCCCGTAAAGTGTAGTATACGTTTTACCGTTAATATTATGGATGATCATAATAACATTGCCGTAGCCGCTCATTTGTCCAGCATAACTAACCGTGCCGCCAGCAGAAGCGTAAACTGGAACCGTTCCCCGTTTTGCAATATCAATTCCTGCATGGAATCTGCCCCATCTCATACCCATTTTAGAGGTAAGAACACCTGAAGCCGGCCAGATAAAAGATCCGCTTCCTGCAGCTGATGATACAGATGGTTCTGGTGAAGATCCGCCATCGCTTGAAGCAGCAGCTTTATCGCTTGAAGCAACAGTTTTATCACTTGATTTAGAAGCAGATTGTGAAGCTTGAGCCTGTCTAGCCTTTTCTTCTTCTAGTCTTTTTAAATATTCTTGCTGCTGTTGTTCAATCATTTTTTGCTGCTTTGCCAGCATAGCATCTTGATGTACCAAATCTTCTAATTGATCCATTGCCTGGCCATGTTCCGCTTCCAATTGCGCCAACAATTTATCTTTTTCATCAATTTGCTTATCTAGCTCTTGTTTCAATGAAGCCAATTCAGATAAAGCTTCTTCCAAAGAGGACAGCTGCTTGTTTAATTTAGCCTCCGCTTCCTCTTTCAGTTTCATATCTCTTTCATGCTCTTCAATAATTTTTTGATCCGCATCAACGATCGTTGTAACAGCGCTTATACGAGTTACAAAATCATTGAAGCTTTTCGCACCTAAGATAACGTCGAGATAGCTGATTGTACCTCCGGCTTCCTGCAAGGATTTTGCCCGTTCTTTTAACAGTTCATTCCGCTTTTCAATCCGTTTTTTTACTTCAGCAATTTGTTTTTTCAACTGTTCAATTTCAGCTTTAGTTTTCTTGATTTCATTCTCTTTCTCTTCGATTTTTTCACCAGTATCCAGCAATTTTTCATCTAACTTTTTAATCTCTTGATTAAGTTGATTTTGTTTTGTCTCTAATTCTTTTACTTCACTTTTCTTGCTTTCTATATTCGACTGAACATTGGACCGCTCATTTTGAATTCTTGCTTTTTTCTCCTCAAAGGATGACGCATAAGCGCTTTTGCTCAGCGGTACAAATACCCCGCTTGTCCCCAATATAGCTGTAAGACTTAATGTCACTATTCTCTTTTTCACAATCCGGTTCCTCCTCTTAATTCATGTTTTCAATCAATTCGATCTGGTATGGCAAGAGCTGCCTAAGATAAACTACACTTTCAAAAACTTTCGAACAGACATTAAGCTTCCCCATATGCCGATTAAGACGCCGATTAACAATAAGATAGCCGATATTTGAAAAACAAAAGGAGAAAATGGCAACAACTCAACAAAAGAACCTTGAATATAAGGAACGGCAATATTTACTAAGCTATTGTAGCTGACAACTAAAACTGTAATTGGTATGACAGCTCCCAGCGCTCCTAAAAACAAACCTTCTAAAAAGAACGGCCAGCGTATAAACCAGTTTGTTGCACCAACAAGTTTCATAATTTCTATTTCTCGTCTGCGGGCAAATATAGTGATTTTTATAGTGTTTGAGATTAAAAACATCGCAGTAAACACAAGTCCGATAATCAAGACTATACCGATATTTCTTGAAACGTTGACAACTTCAAACAATTTTTTCACAGTTTCTTCTGCATATTGAACATTTTCGACATAGCGCATTTTTTTAATTTCTTCCGCTACCACTGGAGTATCTTCGGGAACTTTCGTTTTGACGATGAAAACATCGTTTAAAGGATTATCCTGTTCAAATAGCTTGAATGACTCTCCTTTTTCACCGAAGCTTTTAATTAATTTTTCCAGCTCCTGGTCTTTGGAAGAAAATTGGACATTCTCTACTTTTTCTAGATTTTTCAATTTCGATTCAAGTTGGTTTTGAGCGTTTTGATCTGCTGTCCTGTCAATTAGCACGGTTATTTCAACATCTTCTTCAATATTGCTGGCAATATTATTTAAATTCATCATAATAACCAAAAACGTGCCGACCAAAAGAAGGGTCACTGTTACGGCTGATATAGAGGCTACGGACATCCAAGCGTTTCGCCCAAGACTTTTTACCGCCTCCCGCAAATGACGACCGAGAGTTTTATTCATAAAGACCATACTCCCCTCTCGCCTCATCGCGTACAATTTTGCCGTCCTCAATCGTGATAACCCGCTTTCGAATCGTGTTCACGATCACTTTATTGTGGGTGGCCATTAACACCGTTGTGCCCCGATTGTTGATTTCCTCTAGCAATCTCATAATCTCCCAAGAGGTTTCAGGGTCCAAATTCCCTGTCGGCTCGTCTGCTATTATAACAGGCGGATTGTTTACTATGGATCTAGCAATTGATACGCGCTGCTGTTCACCGCCAGACAATTCGTCAGGGAAGGAACGGGCCTTATGCTTCAATTGCACAAGATCAAGCACATTTAATACTTTCTTTTTAATGTTCTTCGGATTTTCCCCGATCACTTCCAAAGCGAAGGCAACATTCTCATAAACAGTCAATTTCGGCAATAATTTAAAATCTTGAAAGACAACCCCGATATTTCTCCGCAAATACGGCACTTCTTTTTCTTTTAGGTTTTCTAGTTGTATACCGTTTATGACAATACTGCCTTTTGTAGGCTTTTCTTCCCGATACATCAATTTGATAAATGTCGATTTTCCAGCACCGCTAGGACCTACGATGTATACAAATTCGCCTTGATTGATTTTTATTGAAATACCGTTAATGGCCAAAACACCATTCGAATAGGTTTTATAAACATCCTTCATTTCGATCATGCTATCACCTGAAGTCATTGAATTATTTCAGTACTTAGTCAAAAAAATTTTTATAACTTGAAACTAATGTTATTTTCTATTCGTCTATTAATTATGAAGCAGAAAACAAATCTAACATCCTTCCCACAAAAAACATTATAACATCATTTTTCGTCAAAAATAGACTTTTTCATATTACATTTTTGTTTCAATATCATATTTCGAGGGAAAATTTTTAAAATTCTTGTAAAAAAAACTACAAAATTTTCTATTATCTGCTATTTTTTTCTATAGCATAAAAAAGCGAGGGTGATCATGTCCCCTCGCTTCTTATGTTACTTTTGTCCTGCAAGCCACTCAGCAACAACATCTGCTTCACTATCGTTCAATAAACCTTTTGGCATAGCGCCTTTGCCGTTTAAAATAATATCTTTTATTTCATCTTTGCTATATTTGCTTCCAACTTTCTGTAAACTCGGACCGGAAGCACCTTCAAGATTTTGTCCATGGCAGCTTGTACAATTTTGTTTTATCAGATCTTCTGCAGATGCAGTATTCTCAGCTTGATCTGTTCCGCCATTTGTTCCACTTTCTTGGTCATTCCCGCCGCCCCCGCATGCAGCTAATACGAGTGAAAGACCAAATACTAAGATCAAGAACTTTTTCACTGCGAAATCCCCCTTCGCCAATTAGTCTCGAAGATATTATAACCTAATTATTGAGGTTTCAATCTGAAACAAATTGACCAACATTTGACAATCCTGTGAAAATAACTTGAATATTGATAAAAAAGAAAAGAAACCGGGATGTCCCGGTTTCGACAAGTTCTCTAATCAAATGGAATTTAGGGCAGTTTTTCTTCGTAATTTTTCCGCATCACATTTCTATTCGCTCATCTTTTGTAAACGAGTCATCATCCTTTTCATAACAGCCTTAAGACAATTTTGCTCTTAAATATGCATCAATAAATGCATCAATTTCCCCATCCATTACAGCTTGAACGTTGCCGATTTCGACATTTGTCCGGTGATCTTTCACCAATGAATATGGATGGAAGACATAAGAACGGATTTGGCTACCCCAGCCAATTTCCTTTTGCTCTCCTCGAATTTCCGCTAATTCTTTTTCCTGCTCTTCAATTTTTAATTGGTATAGCTTAGATTTTAACATTTTCATTGCTCGTTCTCTGTTTTTAATTTGAGAGCGCTCCGTTTGACATGTCACGACAATTCCAGTTGGCAAGTGTGTAATCCGTACCGCCGAGTCGGTCGTATTTACGTGCTGCCCTCCCGCACCGCTTGAACGGTACGTGTCAATTTTCAAATCCTCGCTTCTAATTTCAATATCGATTTCATCATTAAATTCTGGCATCACTTCGCAGGAAACAAAGGAAGTATGGCGGCGGCCTGATGCATCAAAAGGAGAAATGCGCACTAACCGATGGACTCCTTTTTCCGCTTTTAAATAGCCATATGCATTGTGTCCTTTAATTAACAGCGTTACACTTTTTATTCCTGCTTCATCACCCGGAAGATAATCGATCGTTTCAACTTTAAATCCTTTCTTTTCCGCCCATCTCGTATACATTCGCAGGAGCATAGATGCCCAGTCCTGAGATTCCGTCCCACCTGCTCCCGGATGAAGCTCTAAAATCGCGTTGTTTTTATCGTAAGGCTCATTTAAAAGAAGCTGTAATTCAAAATTATTCAATTCCTTCGTTAATTTTTTCAATTCGGATTCAAGCTCTCTTTGCAAATCATCATCCGGCTCTTCTTTAATAAGCTCGTAAGTTACTTGAAGATTTTCATATGATTCATTTAAATGGTTAAATTCTCCGACAAGATCTTTTAAGGCGTTTGCTTCATTAATTACCTTCTGAGCTGCTTGCTGGTCATCCCAAAAATTTGGCGCAGCCATTTGCTCCTCTAATTTTTTTATGCGTGCTTCCTTCTCTTCTAAGTCAAAGAGACCCCCTAAAATCCGCTAATCGTTTAGCCATTTTCTCCAGTTCATTCCGAATTTCTACTAAATCCATTAGTCCATCACCTCTAAAAATTTTTTGCACAGTATACTATATTTTTGCAGATTCGCTTTGTCCACTTATACATTAATTAAAAAATTTATGGGACAGGCGAGACTGACATCTCGCCACACCCATTCTATTTAAAATCGTTATCTTCCGCAACAATGTTTGTATTTTTTGCCGCTTCCGCACGGACATGGCTCGTTGCGGCCAACCTCTTTTGCTTTTCTGACAGGTTTCTTTTTCGTCTGGGCGTCTCCTTCTTTCGGCTGCACGGCTTCGCCGACCGCCACTTCCTGACGTTCCAAATTGTTTTGAATTTCAGCTTTCATTATATATTTTGTAACCTCTTCTTGGATGGACGCAATCATATTTTCAAACATTGTGTAGCCTTCCAATTGATATTCACGAAGCGGATCGGTTTGTCCGTATGCACGTAAATGAATACCTTGGCGAAGATGATCCATTGCATCGATGTGATCCATCCATTTTGTATCAACGGCGCGGAGTACAATGACTCGTTCAAATTCACGCATGTTTTCCTCGCCAAAAGCAGCTTCTTTCTCATCATAACGCTTCTTCGCTTTTTCCCAAATGATATCAATGATTTCATCCGATTCTTTTCCGCGAAGGTCATTTACATTAAAGTCATCTGCTTCATCCAAAATATTGGCTTTTACCCAGTCGACTAATCCTTCAAGGTTCCAGTCTTCTGGAAGCTCTTCTTCAGGCGTAAATGACTGTACAACACGGGTAATCGTTTGTTGAATCATGTCTTCAACATTTTCTCGCAGATTTTCAGATTCAAGCACTTCATCTCTTTGTTTATAAATAATTTCACGCTGCTGACGGAGCACATCATCATATTGAAGAAGCTGCTTCCGCGCATCAAAGTTGTTTCCTTCCACCCGTTTTTGCGCCGATTCCACAGCACGGGTAATCATTTTGCTTTGAATCGGCTGGGAATCGTCCATTCCAAGCCGATCCATCATGCTCATCATACTTTCTGAACCGAATCGGCGCATCAGTTCATCTTCCATTGACAAATAAAACTGCGTAACACCCGGGTCTCCTTGACGTCCAGAACGTCCTCTCAGCTGATTGTCAATTCTTCGGGATTCATGGCGTTCTGTGCCGATGACAGCTAATCCACCCAACTCTTTTACGCCTTCGCCGAGCTTTATATCCGTTCCCCGTCCGGCCATATTTGTCGCGATCGTCACAGCATTCTTTTGTCCGGCTTGTTCAATAATTTCTGCTTCCTTTGCATGGTTTTTTGCATTCAACACATTGTGCGGAATTCCCCGCTTCTTAAGCATATTAGAAAGCAATTCAGATGTTTCAACCGCGACTGTACCTACTAGAACAGGCTGACCAATCATGTGCCGCTGAACGATGTCTTCTACAACCGCTTTAAATTTCCCCTCCATTGTACGGTAAACGAGGTCCGGACGATCTTCGCGGATAACCGGCTTGTTTGTCGGGATGGTAATAACCTGCATGTTATAAATGTTGCGAAATTCTTCTTCTTCTGTTTTCGCAGTCCCTGTCATTCCCGCCAGCTTTTCATACATTCGGAAATAGTTTTGGAACGTGATCGTTGCCAACGTCATGCTTTCATTTTGAATTTCAAGGCCTTCTTTCGCTTCGATTGCCTGATGCAAACCGTCGCTGTAACGGCGGCCTTTCATTAACCGTCCGGTAAATTGGTCTACAATGATCACTTGTCCGTCTTCAACAACATAATCAACGTCTTTATGCATGACGACGTGGGCTTTCAGCGCATTGCTGATATGATGGTTTAGTGTGACGTTTTTTAAATCGAACAAATTATCAATATGGAAAGCACGCTCCGCTTTTTCAATCCCTTCTTCCGTAAGTTGAACGGATTTCGTTTTTTCATCATAAGTATAATCTTTATCCTTTTGAAGCGTTCTGACAAAAGCATTTGCCTGAATATACAGTTTGGTGGATTTTTGTGCTTGTCCAGAAATAATAAGCGGAGTTCTTGCTTCATCAATTAAAATGGAGTCTACCTCATCGATTACCGCAAAATGCAGAGGGCGCTGCACTTTTTGTTCCTTGTATAAAACCATATTGTCGCGCAAATAATCAAACCCAAGTTCGTTATTTGTTGAATAGGTGATATCAGCTTCGTAAGCAGCCTTTTTCTCCTCTTTTGACATACCGTTTAAATTTAAACCAACAGTCATGCCGAGAAATTCAAAAATTTTGCCCATTTCTTTTGCGTCCCGGCTTGCCAAATATTCATTGACGGTAACGACGTGAACGCCTTTCCGCGTCAACGCATTTAAGTAAACAGGCATCGTTGAGGTTAATGTTTTCCCTTCACCTGTCTTCATTTCCGCAATATTGCCTTCGTGAAGGGCAATAGCTCCCATAAGCTGTACTTTATATGGATACAGGCCGAGCACTCTGTGAGCGGCTTCTCTTACAACTGCGTAGGCTTCCACAAGCAGATCATCGAGTGTTTCTCCCTTTTCAAGCCGTTCCGCAAACTCAGCTGTTTTTGACCTCAATTCCAAATCAGAAAGCTTTCTCATATCTGGACCGAGAGCATTTATTTTTTCAGCTATTTTTTCATAACGAGCTAAAGTGCGTTTATTCGGATCAAACACTTTATTTAAAAGTCCAAGCATCTTTAACGCTCCTTAATTTATTTTATTATTTTAGTTTCTTTTAAATTTTATCACTGCTTTTCCAAGCGTACAACTTTTGCTGTGTGAAAGTCTTTCCATAAACCCGTCCCATTTGTCTACATTTTATTTGCTTGAAGGTAAAAAAAGTACAGCCAAGGTAGGCTGCACTTTTTTATATATAATAAATTTTACTCATTCGGTTCAATTAATCCATAGCGGCCGTCTTTTCTGCGGTAGACAACATTTGTTCTATTTGTATCAGAGTTCGTAAAAACAAAGAAGTTATGGCCGAGCATGTTCATTTGCAAAATAGCTTCCTCAGTATCCATCGGCTTTAAATTGAACCGTTTTGTTCTTACAAGTTCGATATCCTCTTCATTCACATCAGTGTCATCATTCGTTTCCGCATTGATGAAATATTTAGCATCAACTTGTTGTTCACGAAGCTTCCGGTTTACTCTTGTTTTATGCTTGCGGATCTGACGTTCAAGCTTATCAACGACAAGATCAATCGCAGCATACATATCTTCATGATATTCCTCAGCACGCATCACTAAATGCGTCATTGGAATCGTTACTTCAATTTTAGATTCTTTGTCATTATAATATTTTAAATTCACATTTGCATCGGCTTGTACTCCATTATCAAAATAACGTTCAAGTTTAGATAATTTTTTTTGTACATATTCTCTTAATGCTGGAGTTACTTCAATGTTTTCCCCTCTAATGTTGTATTTCATATTGAGCTCCTCCTTTTATTAAGGGATATATATATAGTTCGATATTTCGTTCGTTTTTCCTTTCACAAAATAAAAAAATCGTGAACATTTTATGAATGCTGATGAGCGGGGAAAACGATTTTCACACTTTCATCCATCGCTACATGATCGTGTCTTTTTGTACATATATTGCTATTTTTTCTTATCATAAAAAATGCCATCAATAGTGGCATTCGCATAAGAGTTCATATATTTTTTTGTCATCTCTTTCTGGGCTTTCATCTTGACGATATCATGTTGTATCTCTTGTTTTATTAGTTTAAGCTGCTCAACAAGAATTTGATTCAATTGGATAATTTTTCTTCCTGCTTCTTTCTCCTTGGGCGTGAAGGGAGGATTCATGCTTTTTGTTAACTCCTCCCGTTTTGCTAGCAAGTCTTCTATTTTTTGTATCACTTGATCACGGTCGCGATGTTGATCTTTAGACCGTTTTGTCAATTCCACTAACTCTTCCGTTATTTCCAACAATTTTTCCACTTCGTCCATTACGCCTGTCCGCCTTCACTATGCCGCTGTTTCCGGTTGATTTGGATTACTTCTTTCCACGTATCTCTGAACTCTGTCACATATCCTTCCACTTCTTCAATAATGGTGACATCGTTTTTAAAATTGGCCTCAACAAGCCGTCGATTCATGTACTCATACAGTGCGTACATATTTTTAGAAATCTCAATATCCATATTTAGCGTGGCCATTAGTTCACAAATGATTCTTTGTGCTTTTTGCAAATTTTCGTTTTTTTGTTGGATAGATTTTTCTTCTATTGCTTTTTTCGCAAGCTTTAAAAATTTTAAACACCCGTTATAAAGCATTAACGTGAGTTCACCCGGTGATGCAGTTTGTACGCTGTTTTCCAAATAAGATTGATAAGGATTGTTCATTGCCATTTAAGACACTCCTCAGATATCATATCCATTAAAAAGTAAATAGTAAAGGCAGACGATTAAGCGCCGCCTCCAAATAATTGCATCAAATATGCTGACTGTTGGTTCGCCCGCTGAATCGCCTGTTCCATTGCCGTAAATTGCCGATAATATCTTGATTCGATTTGTATAAGCCGATCTTGAAAGGCATTGATTCGATTATCCAAATCTTTTAAGTTTTTTCCAATCGTAAACTGGTCATTTGTAGACAAAGACGTTCCCGCTTTGTCTTTGATTTTTGTCATCATACCTTTCAAAGAATCGCGGAGACGGCGGGCAATCCCTTTATCATTGTAAGATTCGCCGTCAGACATAAATAGTTTATAGATCGCTTCTGGATTTTCCTGAATTTTTTCCCGGAGTTTATTTTCATCAATTGTAAGTTTGCCTCGGTCCAAATAATTGGCTGTTGTTGAAATCCCAATATCCGTAAGCTGCTTAAACCCTTTCAAAGTATCTCCGGCGACAGGAGAATATAAATCCAACCGCATTTGATTAAGACCGCTTGTTAAAATCGCATCGCCGCGAAGAAGGCCGCTTTTCGCTTTTTCTTCCCACAGCTCGATTTGCTTTTCCGTCATTTCCTCTTTTTGTTCATCCGTTAGGGGAGGAAAATTCCGGAAGCGCTCTTCTGTTAATTTGCCATTAATCTTTTCAATCACTTCATTATATTTATTAACAAATTTTACAATAGTATCGAGAATTGCATCAACATCTGTTGATGTAGAAATCGTAACAGGACTTGTCGTTACATTTTTAATTGTATATTCAATCCCCGCAATCGTAAATGTATTAGATGTTTGGACAGTTTCGTAGCCGTTGATTTTAACTTTTGCATTTTGACCCGCAGTTTCGGGGATTAGGTTAAACGTTGTATCATCAAGTGAAAAACCTAGGCTTTGCAAAAAATCAAATGTTTCACTATCGGCAGCTTTAATCGTTCCGCCTTCACCTGTTTTATTATTCGTTAAAACGAGCCTTTCCACACCAGATGAATCCTTTAATTTCATCCCCGTAACGCCTAGATTTGAGCTGTTGATTTTGTAGATAACATCATCAAGCGTATCATTTTCACCAATATTAATCGTCACTTCTCTCGTTTCTGTTGAACCTGGATCGGTCACTTCAAATTTTAGTGTTCTTGCACCAGATGTAAAATTATTTAACGTTGCTGCACTATATGTGGCAGCCTTAGCCAATTGTTGGACTTCAATCGCTGTCGACGTATTGGCTGAAGCGTTGATTGCCTTTGCCACAACAGCTGACTCATCAGAGCTCGTCACTTTTTTTTGCCGGAAATTCGACAGTCTGTATACGCCGTCAAAAATCAATCTGTCCAATTCGTCCAACAGCTTGTTGATTTCCCTGTAGCTGTCGCGCTGCCATTCAAAAATTTGCTTTTGTTGGACCATTTTATCGAGCGGAATTCTTTCCGCCTTCATTAAATCTTTTACGAGAGCGTCAATGTCCATTCCGCTTGCCAAACCGACAATTCGCATTGTTTCCACCCCTAGTTAAATTTTCCGATCCACGATTAATCCCATCAGCTCTGCCATTGCCGCATATATATCAAGCATTTTTTTCGGAGGAATTTCCCTGATGACTTCGTTCGTCTCTACATTGACAACTTGTACAAAATATTCTTTCAGTTCTTCATGAAGTACAAATTGAATCGATGTTTTAATCGGCTTCAAAAAATTGTTCAAATCCTCAATTGCTTCCTCCAGCGTAACTTTAGCTTTTTTTTCTTCTTCTTGGACAGGCTGCTGGTTTTCAGGCATTGACAATTTTTCCTCTTTTCCTTGCATATCCTGCAAAAAAGCATTATTATTAACACCGGTTATCTTTTGTATTCCCATATTCCTTCTCCTCCGAGGAATTCTTGCTATTTTATTTATCGGTAAAAAATTGCCTTGTTTTAGCATCTTTTGACAAAACATTCATAACTTTATTGAAATGATTTCTTAATTTTTAAAATATTGAGTTTATGAAATCGGTAAGCTGAAGGGTTGCTTAAAATCCACACAACCATTTTTTATTCTTCTAAAAGCTTAAGTCGTTCAAGATGGGGAAGGCTTCCAATTTACTAGTAGAGTAGAAAACTGTTTTCAAAGGGACAGCCTATGCTGTCTCTTTTGCTCTCAGCTTCCCCTCATCAAACCGTACGTGAGGTTTTCCCTCATACGGCTTTTCGACGTTCTTCTTCCTTTGGCTTTCGTTCTTGTCTAACTTGCTAATTTCACTAATAAGCCTTGTGTTAATTTTATAACTTCTTTCATTCTCGCATGTTTCTTCCTTTGGTTCTTCTTCTTATTCCAGTACAGAGTAAGTCTTTCTAATACATACCAGTCCACTTTATTTATCCACTTCTTGGCGATGGACGAAATACTGTAGTAATTCTTAAATCCTTGTAAAATTCGATTGAGCCCTTTCACCAGTTCTTTGATGTCCATAAATCGCTTGTTCCTTGGACTCGTATATTCCTTAAATTCATTTTCATTTTCTTCATGGCTTTCTTACTTGGAAATGTGAGACATGACATAAACTTTTGAGCCACCCTTGTTCATCACAGGAAATTTCCGATGGTGTAGATCTAGAAAGTCAAATCCGTTTGTGTCGTCCCATAGGCTGACCAGTTTGGATCTCTGTGTTGATTCCAAGGTCGAGTTTCTTCATGATGGCTTTTAGTACTTGAATGTTCTCCAGCGCCTCGTTTTTCGTGCGACACATGATCACGAAATCATCTGCGTATCGCACAGTTCTCCTAAGTGTAGGAACTTCTTCTTTCATATCGTGTCCATATAATGCAGGTAGCTGTTCGCTAAAAGAGACGAAATGACTCCGCCCTGCGGGGTTACCCTTTTCGGTGTTATGAAACTGTCCATCTTCCATTACACCTTAGCTGGGCGCGCTAAAAAACAAAAACCCCTTTTTCAACAATAGCTTTGTGAAAAAGGGGTTTTGAAAACCTCGTCAAAAGGTTCAGTTTTAATTTGGACCGTCAACTGCTCCATTATGCTTGCTAAGTTTAAACGAATACAGGTTGAAATTCATCGGTCACTTGTTGGAATCCATTATTTTCTTCATAAGCTTCTTCACGTTCCACATCAAATCTTTCCATAATCGGCAAATCATTCGCAGAGAACAGGTAAGAATCTTTTTCGGCAACATGCTCATGCCACGCCCAATTCGGAACAACGAAGAAATCGCCGCTTTCCCAATCAAAGCGCACACCGTTGATAATACTGTACCCAGATCCCTTATAGACATGGTAAATAGTTGAGTGCGTATGACGGTGAGCTTTTGAATGAAACCCTTTTGGAAGCAATTGCATCCAAGCGGAAATCGTCGGATTGGCTTGTTTGCCTGTTGAAGGATTGATATATTCAACCGCATATCCATCGTACGGATCTGGATCAAAGCGTTTTAAACCTTGAATAGCTGCTTCAGTCTGCTTCCATTTATAAGACCCTAACGGAGCGATTTTTGGTTCACGGTCAGAAATTGGACGAACCATGCCACCTTCATATCTTTGCGATGAGTAATTATCAGGAACTTTCGGTTGTTCAATTCCGTCTGGATAAGGATCAAAGAACGTGCCGCCAATCGAATAGATAGTTGGAATATCAAGACAGTCCATCCAAATCATCGGCTCATCACCCGGATGTCCATGACCATGCCAAAGCCCTTTCGGAGTAATGAGATAATCGCCTTCCTCCATAAAAATCCGCTCGCCTTGCACAATTGTATAAGCGCCTTTTCCTTGACTGATAAAGCGCAGCGCACTTTGCGAATGGCGATGCGAAGGCGCTACTTCACCGGGAAGAATTAATTGTACGGCAGCATAAAGCGTTTGTGTTGTTGATGCCCATCCCCAAGGCTTTCGATAAGTCAATCCAGGATTTTGAAAATAAATCGCCCGTCTTTCTCCGCCGCGCTCAGGAGTAAAAATTTCAGTTGCTTCCATCAATTTTTTATAAAGGGTTTTCCATTTCCAAAGATACGCTTCAGCTTGCGGAGTTGGCTGGCGATGCATTAAATCTGGAATAGCATCCCAAAGCGGTCCTAGATGGTATTGCTCAATATCTTTTGTGAAATCTCGGACAATTTTACTTTTAAAAAACTCATTTTTTTCCGCCATGATGAACTAACCTCCTCTATTCTTTTAAAGCTTTGATAAATTACGTTGAATTTGGCTATAATGCTTGCTTGCATGTTCGACAAGCAGGTGGTCGACAATAAAAGACATCGGTTTTGTTCCGAAACGAGGATTGCGGCTCGGAGCCTCTGATTTTAAATCTTCTTCTGACAGCTTGCTCAACACTTTTTCCACTTGATCTTTTACGTTTTCAAGCTTGTTTAGCACGTCTGAAACTTCACGTTTTTCTGTATTAGCAACAGCAGCAAGCCTGTTTTCATCCGTAAGTCCTCTTCCCCATTCTGCACCCGGCGACTCAAGCAGCCGCTCAATTTCGTTTAACCAGTATGGAATCGCTTCTTCAACATGGCAAAGAATTTGCATGATGGACCATTCTTCTTCTGATGGATTCCAACGAATGGTCTCTTCTGAAAGACTTTTTGTAGTTTCAATCATTTGGTCAATGGATTGTTTTATGCTTTCAATCGCTTCGTTCATATTAGTCATTCGCTGATCTCCCCCGTCACTTTTTTCACTTTATTTTCTAATGCACCGATGCCGTCTATCTCGATGCGGACAACATCTCCATCTTTTAAAAATACTTGAGGGTCTCTTGCTACACCAACACCTCCTGGAGTTCCTGTCAAAATGACATCTCCCGGCTCAAGGGTCATAAGTCCAGATAGAAATTCAACCAAGTACTGTACGGAAAAGACAAGATTTTTCGTGTTAGAACGCTGACGTTCTTCACCGTTAACCGTTAAGACTACTTCCAGCCCAGAAGGATCTGACAGCTCATCGGTTGTTACTAACCACGGTCCCATCGGAGCGCTTCCATCCACTGTCTTGCCTTGAAGCCATTGCAGTGTACGGCGTTGAAGATCCCGGTAAGTCACATCATTCACAATTGTATAGCCTGCAACATAATCCAATGCTTCTTCTTGGGAAACATTGCGCGCCCGTTTTCCAATCACAAAAGCAAACTCAGCTTCATAATCCAGCTGATCGGAAATTGGATAATGAGGAATGTCATCCTCCGGTCCGATGACAGTATTCGCGAATTTCGCAAAAACTACAGGATATGGAGGAATCTCTCTTCCCATTTCCAAAATATGCTCCCTGTAGTTATGGCCTACGCAAATCATTTTCCCCGGCGATGGCACTGGTGCTTCCACTTTTACATCTTCTTTGGAAAACACAAGCTGCTTTCCTTTATATTTTTCATGTTTTAAAGCAAATGCAACTGCTTCTTTTGCATAGTCCAAGCTTTCCTTTCCGCCTTGTAAAAATCCGTTCATATCTGCCGGCACATACGCCTCAGCAATTTGTTTGAAGCGCAATTTCCCTTCCGATTCCAGCTTTTTTTCAAATGCGGCATGCAGATCAATCACTTTTCCATCCTCAATTGCACCGATGCGTGTGACGCCTTGTTCTGTAAACGTGATCAGTTTCACTATTGAAACCCCTTTCATTGATTATGGTCTTGTTACCATCTTAATATTGAAAAAAATCTAAAAATACATTATTTTTCTTATATACAGAACAAAAATGGATTTCCTCATCAATCAAAAAATTTTTTACAGGTGATATGGATGACTTCTCAAAATAAAAAAAGAATTTCTTCTGTTGAAAACGCTTTAAAAATTTTAAAAAGCTTTTCAATGGACGAACCGGAACTGGGTGTGTCAGAAATAGCCGAAAAGCTAAATATCGGAAAAAGCACTGCCCACAGACTTTTAACAAGCTTAGCCAGCGAAGGATTTGTATACAAAGATATAAACACAAATCATTACAGTTTAGGTGCTTCGATCTTGACATTAACAAGCATCGTTAGCTCCCAATTGAAAATTTTAAATGAGGCGACGCCGGTTCTAAATGTTTTAACAGAGGAGACAGGCGAAAATTCGCACATTTCCATATTAGAAGGCACCGAAATTATTTATTTGCAAAAAATTGAATGCACGTATCCTTCAAAAAAAGAATATACCCATATCGGCAGAAGGAATCCTGTCTACTGCACAAGTCCCGGTCAAGCCATTTTAGCCTTTGAAGACGAAGAAGTAATCGAGAAAATTTGCTCGCAGCCCTTCAAAAAATACGGTCCGAACACGATCACTTCACCCGAGCAATTAAAAGAAAAACTTTTGAAAATAAAAAAAGAAGGCTACGCCGTTTGCAATCAAGAGTTCCAAAAAGGGATCATCGGAATCGGTGCGCCCATTTTTAATGAACATAACAAAGTGGTTGCAGCAGTGAACATTACCGGCTCTACGAAGCGAATCAATTCCATTAACATCAAGCAGCTTATAAAAAAAGTGGTGAATGCGGGAGAAAGAATTTCTGAATTAATAAAACAGAGAAAAACGAAGCAATTGTTCGGAAATGACGACTAGACTGGAGGACTAACATGAGCGAAAAATATTTGCTGTCATCTGTGAAGAACGCAATGAAAATTCTGCGTCTTTTTACACATAAACAAAAAGAGCTAGGGATTACCGAAATATCAAAAAAATTAAATATTTCCAAAAGCAGCGCCCATCGCCTTGTTTCATTGCTTGTAAAGGAAGGATTTTTATCAAAAAATCCCCGGACAAACAAGTATCGATTAGGCCTTTCGATTCTAACATTAGGAGGCGTGATTTTCAGCAATCATGAGTTATACAAAGAAGCGCTGCCTATTGTAAAAAAGCTTGTTCACACATTAAATGAATCCGCCCATATTTGTCTTTTGGAAGAGGATCAAGTAGTGTATTTGTTCCGAATTGAAAGCAGCCAGCCCGATCGGCTGTTAACATATATAGGGCGGAAAAATCCGATTCATTGCACAAGTGAAGGGTTATGCATTCTGGCTTATCAAAACAAACGAACAATTGAAAAAGTTTTGTCGAAAAAATTATATGCATACACTCCCTATACGATCACCGATCCAGACATTTTAAAAAATGAGTTAAAAAAAATTAAAAAACAAGGATTTGCCATATCAAAAGACCAATTTTATGTCGGGTATGTCGGGATCGCAGCACCAATTCGCGATTATTCCGGCAAAGTGGTGTCTTCACTGTCCATGATTGGCTCAACTGCCAGAATGACAGATGATCGGTTTCCAGTCTTTATTGAACATATTACGCAAGCAGCTAAAAGCATATCAGAGCATTTAGGGTATATCGACGGAAAATGAGTACATTTTTTAAAATTTTGAATTTTTTGTTTTGTATAAAAGAACTAGAATATTCCTTTTTCTTTCTTTTCTGACTATGATAAGAAACTAGCTACAAGTCTAAAAGGGAGGAATATTCATGGTTCATACAGTACAAACACAAGAAAATGAACTTAGGTCGCTGCAATTGCAAAAACTGAATCGATTGTTACATTTTGTTTTGAATCATAATGAATTTTATAAAGAAAAACTTGCCGGTTTAAAGCTTCCGCTGCAATCTTTGGAAGAAATGAAAAAGCTTCCTTTCACAATGAAAAAGGAATTGGTCGACGATCAAAACAATCATCCTCCATACGGCAAAAACCATTCATACCCTTTAGAGGAATATGTAAGATACCATCAAACTTCCGGCACTTCAGGGAAACCGCTGAAAATTTTAGATACAAAAAAAAGCTTTGAATGGTGGGAAACATGCTGGCTGGAAGTTTATCGCTCCAGCGGAGTTACGAAAAAAGACAGAGTATTTTTCGCCTTTTCGTTCGGTCCTTTTATTGGATTTTGGGCTGCATTTGAAGGAGCAAAACGATTAGGTGCCCTTTCGATTTCATCCGGCAGCCAAACTTCGATTGAGCGATTGAGAAGCATGATAGAAAACAGAGCAACAGTACTAGTCTGTACTCCAAGCTACGCTTTACATCTGGCGGAAGTAGCGGAAGAAAACGACATTGATATAAAAAATGGCCCTGTCCAAAAAATCATTACGGCTGGTGAACCTGGAGCCTCTGTCCCTTCTACACGAAAGCAAATTGAAAGTTTGTGGGGAGCCGTTTTATATGACCAAGTAGGCATGACAGAGATGGGAGCATACGGTTATTCTTGTTCAGAACAAAAAGGGATTCATGTCAATGAATCGGAGTTTATCGTAGAAGTGATCAATCCTAACACGTTGGAGCCGGTGGAAGTTGGTGAAAAAGGAGAATTAGTATTAACCAATTTAGGAAGAGAAAGCTATCCGGTTATTCGCTATCGGACAGGCGATATCGTGATCCGGTCTGATCAGCAATGTGAATGCGGCAATTCCTATCAATTTTTCCCTGGAGGAATTCTCGGCCGCGCAGACGATATGGTCATAATACGGGGCATTAACATTTACCCGTCTTCCATCGAATCCATTATTCGAGAATTCAAAGAAGTGAAAGAATTTCGCATCGTGTACTACACAGAAAATGAGATGGATCAAATCAAAGTGGAAATTGAATCCGATTCTGAACAAATCGTCCCTATCCTCGCAACAAAATTAAGAGAACGAGTCGGTTTAAGAATTCAAGTTGAAAAAGTTCCAGACAACGAGCTGCCTCGCTTTACAATGAAAGCGAGAAGGGTTGTGGACAATCGAAAAAAAAGATAAACACATATATATTTTTGAAAACGTTTTCCGCATAACTAGAAAAGGATGAAGATTTTCTTATCTCCAAAAAATAAAGCAGCCTTGCTTCATCTGTAAGAAGACAAGGCTGCTATTTTGCATAATTTTATTCTTCAAACTTAAAAACGGCTTTTTTCTGACAAAACTTGCATTTCTTTTTCGTGTAATGACTTAATATAATGACATGCGGTGCATCTAACAGCTTCAGCGATTCCTTTACATGCTTTTCGCACGAAAATATGGCTGCCGCACACATATGGAACCCCTACATGATATAAAATGTTTGGTTGTTTGAACCTAATGGAATATGTCCCATTTCTAAAATATCAACTAAATAGGCAAATGGATTTTCTCCCCATCCGTTTATATTTGCAGCCAATTCCCATGCGCATGCCAACACGCTGATGTACATGGCATGGCCAACTAAAAATCGAATGAATGATTCATCTGAAAATGTTTTGAAGGCACCTTTATAGACTTCATGAAATACAGCTTCCGGCAAGTGATAGACGATTTCGTTCAAAATTTCCTCTTGTCCGGATTGATCAATTTTCTCTTTCAGCCTGTCAGGCAGCACCTTCAATGCTTCCCATAAAGAGCTGTTAGTTAACCGTATGGTATCGTATATATTTCCAATTTCATCTTTTGAAATCCACTTAATTTCGTAATTTGCTATATTCAGTGATTGCAAAAATTTTTCTGCTTTATTCTGGACGTCATCATGAATTGTTCCGACATGCTGGTACCAGTTAATGTTTAGCAGACGATCCGCCATTTGATTGACTCGTTCATGCTTGAAATCATATGAAGACTGGTTCTCAATGAGCGTAATTGACATGTTTTCCACCCCTTTATCTAAAATCAAAAGCGATTAATATTTTGTTGTTAATTCAGGCGGACCAAATTTCGGGCCATAAGGGCCTTCATCAAGCCATCTTCCTAATTTCGGCACAATGGCTGTTAAAGATGCTGCAATTTCCCTTTTTAAATTCATTTCTGGAGAATTTCCTTGCAGGTGATGCAATGCAGTCGAAGAGCTGTTGCGATTCCACAAGCCTGCAATTCTCCGTTCATTTGCCGCTTTTTCAATCGCTTCGCGTCTTTTCTCTTCGCTTGAAGCATCAAGAGCCTTTTCAATTCCTTTAACAGCAATTAAAGCATCAGGAACCCCCGAATTCAGCCCTCTAGCACCAAATGGTGCAAATAAGTGGGCAGCTTCTCCTGCCAACAGAACTCTTCGTTTTTCGTCTGTATATGAATTGGCGACAACTTGATGAAATCTGTATGATGATACCCACGTAATCCGTTCTGCATATTTAGGATCCATAACTTTCGGAAGCCATTTTTTTACTCCTTCCACTTCCGAATATTCATCTGGATTATCGTCTTCCAGCAGTTGAAGGTCGATTCTCCACCCGCCTTTGAACGGTACAAACATTACATTCCGCCCGCCCATTGCCGGATGCTGATAGTGGAAAACCCTTTCAAGCGGCAGCGGATCGTTTTCATCTTCTTCAACATCAACGACAAGAAATGTATCTTTTGTTCTTGGCCCTTCAAATTTTAATCCTGCTGTTTCACGGACGACAGAACGAGCGCCGTCACAACCAATCACATATTCCGCTTCCCAAACATCCCCTTTTTCTGTCACCACTTTAATGCCGTCTTCTTCTGAAATCACTTCTTTCACAGGGGCATCCCATACAAATTCAACGCCGGCTTTTTCACAATAATCATATATAATCGATTCAATATGATTTTGATGTAACGACGTAAATGGCGGAAGCTTTGTCGGATCACTAGTATCCGTCACACCGTAATTTCTTACGTACACTTCTTTCCCTTTATAAATCGTGCGTTTTATCGGCCAGACAACACCATTTCTCGCAATTTCAAAACCAAGTCCTTCATCAATGCTTTCAAGCAGCTTCAACGTTGCGTTATGAATATAAATTGCTCGGCTTCCAGGTCTTGGCCGCCCTTTCGGCTCTGCTTCAATCACGACAGAAGAAATTCCTCTTTTTTTAAGTGCCAATCCTGCTACAAGGCCAACTGGACCGGCGCCTACAACGACAACTGTACGCTTGTTGCTCATGACATATCTCTCCTTTACATAAATGAAATGGATGGATTGATTGATTGATGGAAACGCTTACTATGATTCTATTATAATGGCATTTTTTCTTTATTCGTCACTCATTTGTTCCTCTATGCGGGACAAATAAAATACCTTTGTTATTTTTTTAAATTGAATGCCCCTCGCATCTGCAAGGTGCCAGATTTTCTTTGCGGGAGCTCGATAAGGTATATGTTGAGTTTGGGATTGCGGCATCAGCTCATACATGCTGAAAAGGGCTGTCCGATGAGTTCCTAAAATGAAGGATTTGGGAGAAATACTACTGTGAAGGACAAAATAATCGAATAAAATTTGTAAATGTCCTTCTAGAGGTAATGAAGTTCAACAAGAAGCAATTGTATGTGCTGAATGTTCGTCATAAAACGTTTGGAGAACGTAATTAAGAAAGAGAGCATAAGAAAAATCCTTCATAAGACTTCTGAAGGATATAAACAAGATAGAAAAAATGGTCTGTCCGATAAGTCCCTAAAATGAAGGGGCTCCAAAAAGTCAGTTAACCCTGACTTTTTGGACAGCCCCTTCAAACAAAAATCGAAATATATTAAGGGGGCTGTCAAATAAGTCGTTTTTTCGGCTTATGACGCCCCCTTAAATGTTTTAGAAACGTTATATATGATGCTTATGATTTTTTGTTTTCAATGGAGAATTGACTTCCTGAACAGCCCTACTTGAATTATTTTTGGAACTTATCGGACATCCACGTAAGAAACAATCGATTATAGCTTGTGAATGCCTGAATAATTTCCGGCAGTTATAACGGCAGATGCTATCAATCGTTTATCATGAACAAAATCATTGTTGCTTGATTGAATCGTTTTAAATAATTTTTCTTTTTGCTGCTTTATTTGTTCATCGTGTAACACACTGAACTTGAACATTTCTGACACGATTTTACTAGATGCCTCATATGCGAAAATTTTTGCCAATAGTTTCTTTTCTTTTATTTTTTTCTGAGCTTTATTTGCAAGTAATTTTTCCACTCGAAATAAATTGCTTTCAATTGCATAAATCGAAATGGCCAAATTTGCCAACCATGCTAAAATTTCTTGTTCTTCCTTATAATTTTCAAATGACTGTAAAATCATTTCCATCGCTTGTCCCGCGAGCCTTCTCAAGTTGGACAGCAGCTCCCACTCCTGCGCCATTTCTTCAGATGGACCTTCATCCAGCTTTCTGAAATCCGGCCATTCCGCTTTTGATTGCAGCAGTGTTTGGGCAATAATCATCCGGTTAATCTCGTTTGTTCCTTCAAATATTCTGTTAATCCTTGAATCGCGGTAAAGGTGCTCCACTTCATATTCGGAAATATAACCGTATCCGCCATGCATTTGCAGCACTTCATCCACAATGATATCCAGCGCTTCGGAGGCAAACACCTTGTTGATCGAAGCTTCCACTGCAAATTGTTTTAAAATATCTCTATACGGTATATTATTTTCTTTACAGTACTGATATCCCCGATCCAACTCGCCGGCAGAACGATATACCATGCTTTCAATCGTAAATATTTTTGCAGCTATGTCGGCTATTTTTTCTTGAATTAACGGAAATTGCGACAGCGGCCGATTAAATTGTTTCCGCTCTGTTACATGCTGAACGGCGAGCTCCAATGCTCTTTTTGCCATGCCGAGGCTTGCCGCTGATATTTTATGGCGGCCGTTATTCAAAATGTTAAACGCAATCAAATGTCCCCTGCCAATTTCCCCTAATACATTTTCAACCGGAACTTTTACATCCTCCAAAATGACCGGTGTTGTTGAAGAGCCTTTTAAACCCATTTTCTTTTCTTCCGGCCCTATTGTAATCCCTTCACTGTTTTTATCGACAATAAAGGCGGTGAACTTCTCACCGTCCACTTTCGCGTACAAAATAAAGAAATCTGCAAAAGATGCATTAGTAATAAATTGTTTTTCGCCATTAATTAAATAGTATTTGCCGTCATCAGACAATCGTGCTGTCGTTTTGATACTTAAGGCATCCGTTCCTGCCGACGGTTCTGTCAATGCATACGCACCAATTTTTTCGCCGCTAACTACGTAAGGCAAATATTTTTCCTTTTGTTCGTCTGTTCCATAATACACAATCGGAAGGGAGCCAATTCCAATTTGCCCTCCAAATGTTGTTGAAAAAGATCTCGTCTTTCCAATTTCCTCCATGATGATAACCGAACTGATTTTATCTAAATCAAGCCCTCCGTATTCTTCAGGCACATCTGATCCTAATAGACCTAATTCTCCTGCTTTTCTCAAGAGCTCAATCGATTGATCAAATTGTTGTTTTTCTATTTCCGGCAAAACAGGCAAAACTTCTTGTTCTACATAGGCTGATGCAGTGCTAGCTATCATGCGATGTTCTTCAGTAAAATTCTCCGGTGTAAATATATCATCTAAAGAAATCACTTTTTTCAAAAAAGGGTTGCTTGAAAATTGTTCCATTTTATAACACCTCTGTTTTTTAACCATTCATTTTTCTCCCAAAGTTGCTTCACCTGTTATTAGAGCAAAATCAAGAAAAGTGCATTTGCTCCAATAAGCTGAAAACAGTCCCCATAACCACCGGCATCTGTATAAGCTTGCTGAATGGAAACGCAAAACATAATGGCATCACATACATAATGGAAAGAACAAAAGCTAAAGGCACGAAAGAATAGCGGGAAATTCCAAATCATACATCACTTTTCCTTTTCGTTCAAAAAAAGAGGCGGAGCCAGCCGAAATAACGGCTGAAAAGCTCATCATGAGACGACAAATTATATGGAAGGTAAGTAATTGCAGCTGCAATATCGAAAAAAGACAAGAATAGAAGCAGGGAGCCGCCAAAAGATTAAGAAAATCCGGATCTCGCAAATGAAATCAAATGAGCATGCACAATCATCAAACGCTTATGAACATTTTTTGCAATCGTTTTCAAATTTTAAAAGATTAGAAGTAAAAATAATAGATTTGAGATATTATTATTTTATCGGAATTTTTAGAAATTGTAACTCAATTATTCAGTCAATAAGCCAGCTTCCAAATAGCAGCATGGACATCAAACGCATGAATGACTTCAGTACCATAGCAAAACTGTCCGTTACGACGAGTTAAATAAACAATGCCGGCCGGCAGTGTAAAGAAACCAACAGGAAACATTATATGGAATGGATGCTCAGCTTCATAAGATATCCCGATATTTTCCAAATCATAATCGCCGGAGTTTCAATGTTTCAGCCGATAAGCTGTTCTTCTTAAACTCTTCTTTTCAACGAACCATTTATGCATTGATATTAAATTTTTCCATCACTTGGTCTTTCAGTCTTACCTTTTGAATTTTACCGCTCGCTGTGACAGGAAAATCTTCTGTGAAAATAATTTTGTTTGGAACTTTGTATGATGCCATTTGCGCTTTAACAAACTCTTTTAATTCTTCCTCTGTGCAAGCTGCGCCTTTTTTCAGCTTTATAACAGCACAAACTGATTCGCCCATTACTTCATCAGGCAAGCCTATGACAGCAGCTTCGACAACTTGAGGGTGTTTAGTTAAAACTGCCTCGACTTCCTGCGGATAAATGTTGAAGCCTCCACGAATGATCATTTCTTTTTTTCGCCCGACGAAACGAAGGTTTCCTTTTTCATCCAACACTCCGAGATCTCCCGTATAAAACCATCCTTCTTTATCCAAAACCTGCTCTGTTTGTTCCTTCATTTTGTAATACCCTTTCATGGTGCCAAAGCTGTGGATGGCAATTTCACCAACTTCGCCTGGAGGGAGCTCCTGCCGATTTTCGTCTACAATTTTCAGCTTTACACCTTCGATCGGTTTTCCTACAGTTTCCAATATCACTCGTTCATCCTGTTCATCATAGTCAGTCGCAGTAACAGATCCTGTTTCGGTAATTCCGTATGATTGGCACAAGTTTATTCCCATCCGCTCCCGAATTTCTTTCACTTTGTTTGGTGGAATAGGTGATGCCCCGACAATACCCGCTCGCAATGAAGAAAGGTCATAATCTTCAAAATCTTCTTGTTCTAATTCTTTTATAAACATGGCGGGAACTCCTTGTTTGATCGTCACTTTTTCCTGTTCAATTAATTTTAATGTTTCCTTCGGATGATATTTCTCTTGCAAAATGATTCTTGCGCCGCAAGAGATCGCACAAAACAAATTGACGGCCATTCCAAAAATATGGAATAAAGGAGCAGGAACGATAAACACATCTTTTTCAGTACATCTAATCGTTTTAGCTATAATATTAGCTGATTGAACAATGGCGCGATGGCTGATCATTACACCTTTCGGAATGCCTGTCGTTCCTGATGTATACAATAAACAAAACAAATCGTTGTTGACATCAAGCTTTTCAGCTGGAGCATCTTCTGACGCGGAAGACGCTACTTCTTGATAGGATAATAGATCAGGATGTTCAAAACGAACAGAAATCAAAGTTTCTACAACTTGGAACGCTTGCTTAAATCCAATGTTTTCATCAAACTGTTCCGTTACAAACAACACTTTTGGCTCCGAATTTTTGAGAATGTATTCCACTTCGTGATGCTTATACTTCGGATTAAACGGAACTAGAATTGCACCTATTTTGGCCGCTGCTACAAAAATAACGGCTGTTTCGTTCCAGTTTGGCAAGCAAACAGCGACTCGATCTCCCTTGTTGATCCCCAGCTTTTTCAAACCCGCAGCCAGCCGATTAGCTTCTTGAAAAAATTCGCCATAGGTCAATCTGTTTTTCAGGTCATAGAGCACTTCTTTATCTTTATAGGCTTTCACCGTATGTTCTACCAACTCGTACACCGAAAACAAATAATTGTTCATTGCTTCGCCATCTCCTCTTACGCAAATATTCAAAACATGTAAGACACGAAGCATCCTGAGTCATTTCATATCGGACACTTCGTGAAATACATGATTTGTTCGATGACTTTTTCTATATAAAATAACCTTTTCTACATGAAGTCGGTTGTATCGCTTTTATTATTTTCCAACGTAAACCGGCTTGCGCTTTTCTACAAACGCTTTCAATCCTTCTTTTCGATCTTCAGTTGAAAAGGCATTGGCAAAACTAGATGCTTCAAGGGTCAATCCTGTTTCCAGATCAGCATTGCTGCCAGCATTGACAGCTATTTTCAGCATACGAAGAGCTACAGGCGGTTTTTGGGCTAGCTTTTCTGCCCATTGTTTGGCAGTTGCCAGCAGTTCTTCGCCAGGTACAACTTTGTTCACTATATGAAGCTCCAACGCTCTGTTAGCATCAAACATGTCGCCAAAATAAAGTAATTCTTTAGCAATGCCTTGACCGACAATTTTTTGCAGACGCTGGGTGCCTCCGCCGCCAGGAATAATGCCAAGACCGACTTCAGGGAAAGCAAATTTAGCTTTTTCCGAGCAAATCCGCAGGTCACAAGCCAATGCAAGCTCTAAGCCTCCGCCTAAAGCAAGACCGTTAATGGCAGCAATGACAGGTTTGGATGCGTTTTCAATTTTTGAAAAAGCTTCCCTTGACACACGGTTCATATTCATCATGCCAACAAGATCGAGATCAGCCATTTCGTTAATATCTGCTCCGGCAACAAATGCTTTTTCACCGCTGCCTGTTAAAATAATGACTCTTACTTGGCTGTTTTCTTCCAGTTCGTTAAAAATGGTTACAAGCTCTTTAAATACTTTTGAATTCAGCGGGTTGACAGGCGGGCGGTTGATGGTGACAACTGCTACATGCTGTTCAATATCGCATGTTAAAAATTCCAAGCTCATCTTCAGTCCCCCATTCTCATGATTAGTCATAGTCGTAAAAACCGGCTCCTGTTTTCCTTCCAAGTCTTCCTGCTCTTACTAATTGCTTTAGAAGCATTGGAGGTGCGAAGCGGTTATCATTAAACTCATTTTTCATATATTCCATTACGTAGTAGCCGATATCAACACCGGCAAAATCTTGAAGTGTGAACGGCCCCATAGGATAGTTCAGCCCGAGCGTAACCGCTTTATCAATATCTTCCGCTGTAGCTACCCCTTCTTCGAGCAGCTTAATCGCTTCAATAAATTGCGGAATCATAATACGGTTGACAATAAATCCTGGAGTGTCTTTTTTCACTTCCACCGGCTCTTTATTCAGCTTTTTCGCAAATTCCTTCAGTTCTACTACTGTTTCATCGCTTGTTTTATATCCTCGAACAACTTCCACTAATTTCATGATCTGCGCAGGATTGAAGAAATGCATTCCTGCGACGCGTTCCGGCCTGTTCGTTGCAGACGCAATCTCTGTTATGGACATGGAAGAAGTATTTGTTGCCAAAATCACATGGTCAGATGTAATTTGATCCAATTTCGCGAAAACGCTTTTTTTCACTTCCAAATCTTCTATAACAGCTTCAATCACAATATCAGCCTGTTTAAAATCCTCCAAATTTGTCGTAACTTGAATTCGTTCCAAAACTTCCTTTTTTTGCTCTTCGGTCATTTTTCCTTTTGCAACACTTTTTTCCATAAATTTATTTATTCTTGATAAGCCGTTATCAAGAAATTTTTGTTCGACATCATGCAAGATAACTTGAAATCCTGAAATGGCGGCCAAATTGGCGATGCCGCTTCCCATCGAGCCTGCTCCAACTACCCCGACTTTAGATATCGTCATAGTCACAACTCCTTTTAAAAACATAACTTTATTAATATTCTGTAAATTATTATAGAAAATATAAAATGAAATAAACACCTACAAAATACGGAAAAAGCTTCTCTTCTATCAACAATTTTGTGGAAAAAACGCTGTGGCGTTTTTATATTCTTTCAGTTGTTTTTGAATAATACAGGTCATAAAGCTTATAAGCCATCATCACATTGAATCGATGATCAGCATCATTTAAATCAATTTCCAGCAGCGATTCAATCTTTTCAAGACGATAAAGGAGGGAGCTTCGATGAATAAACAGCTCTTCTGCCGAATTTTTAATATTTCCGTTGTTATAAAGGAACACTCGCAGCGTATGGAATAAATCCATACTTTTCCCTTCCGAATAATTCAATAACGGTTCAAGATGCCTTTTGATGAAAAATTCCACCGCTGCTTTATTATCTAAATGATGTAAAATAGTGTAAGCGCCCAATTCCTCAAACAAAGCAAACCCTTTTTGGCGAAACCTGTGAAACACGACATTCAAAGCTTGGATAGCCTGCTGATAGCTAATATAATAATCATTTAAATTTTCAGTTTTACCGCCGATTCCCATGAATACTTGGCATTCAATATTGCCTTCTCGAACCCAATTTTTTATATTTCTATAAAATACTTTCCAATAGTTTTTTGGATGCTTGCCTTCTTCTTTTACCGGAACAATCAATATATAGTTTCCATCGTTTGTCGCCATGATAATTTCTTTGCTGAAACGGGAAATTTGTGTTTTCAACTGGTCCCAAATCAATGTTTTTTTAGATTGTTGAACAAGCAAATTACTGTTTTCCGTTTCCTTCTCATCTAATAAAATCGACAACACCGCTAATCGGTGCTGATGAAATAAGTTCCATTGGAATAAATTCGCATATTGTAAAATCCGCTCTTGATCCTCTATACGTTCCACAAGCAATTTGCTGACAAAACTATCCTTTACCTGCTCTTTTGTATCCAAAACAAGCTTCTGCTTGATAAATTGGATCGAACAAATATTTCTTGCCAAATCAATTGTCAGCTGGTCAAATTCATCCATGTCATTTTCGCCAATTTCAACAGCCAAAAACCCAAGCAAATTTCCTCCGCCGTTCACCTTCCACAGCCGGAAATGAAGCTCTTCCCCGTCATCCAATTGGATGTGGATTTTCCTTCCGTTTTCTATCAATCTCTCTTTATTTCCGCTGCTCATCAGCCTTTCTACATCTTTATTTGATAAATCATAATGATGGAAGGAACAAGAAATTGGCCTCATAAAACGGTCGAACAAAAGGACGGATTTGGAAAAAAGACTTCTTAAAGCAGAAGTAATACCGTCAAAATTGTCATGCTCTACTGTTTCTTTCACAAGAGCGTGCTGATAATCAAGCAGAAAGTAAAGACGTTCTTTATGCTCCTTTTCGTTTTTATATAAACGGGCATTTTCCAAAATAGCGGCAATATGATTGGAAAGCAGCTTTAATATCTCCAAATCATCTTCATTAAAAACTCCCTTTTGTTTCCCTTCTACATGAAGCACACCGATTGTTTTCAAATCAAATATTAATGGAACGGTCAGTTCAGACCCGCCTGGAGTATCCAAAAACGGAAAGTATTCTTTTAAAACATAATTTGTTTCAATATTAATCCGTTCCGGTTTTTCAAATGGACCATAGGATGGAGGCTGAAAAATAAAATGGTTTTCTTTTTCGTTATATAAATAAATACAAGCCATCCTTGCATTAGTTCCTTTTCCGGCGCGTTCCACAAGTGTTTCAATATTTTTTTCAAGCGGCACATCAAGTGACAAATTTTTGCTGATCCACTCGATCCCTTCGATTTTTTTAATTTGTGCTTCTTTTTGTTTCGCCATTGCAATCGCAACAGCTACATCTTTGCCGAATTCGTCAAAATGGGCCTTCATATCCAACAGAGGTACGTAGTCAAGATAGGCAATAATGCAAAAGCCCAAGCTGCTCATATCGTCTTTGAGAGGAACTGTAAACCACGTTTTTACTTTTTCTTTTTTCATTAAATTGGTAAACTGACAGTCGCCTGCTTGTTCTGCTTTATCATATGTTAAGCTTTGGTGAAGGAGATTCGGCGAACAGTTTTGAACCTGCAGCGGAAAGGATTCCGTTATTTGCTGCAAATCTCCGCTCCAAACTTTCAAACTCAGCTCCTCTCCCTCTTGTAAAATGATGCCGACAAAATCACATGAAAACTGGGAGCGGAAGGAATCAGCCAAAAATTGCAATGCCTCTTCCTCCGTATCAATTTTCACTAGATGTCTAGCCGTTTTTCGCAAATGATTTTCAATCTTTCTCATTAATTTTTCCCGTTTTGATTCTGTCAAAGAGGACTCCTCCTTTTTGAAGAAGCTTGTGTCAATATTTCGAAAAATGAAAAACATGCTATAATTCAATTTAAACAAAAACAAATGCTGCGTACAAATTTTATTTGAAAAATGAAAACGTTGATGGTAATTTGTTAAATAGCTGTGGCTTTATCCACGCTTTTAAAAATTTTGCTACGATCTTTTGCGAGGATGGTACAAATGATCAATATTCTTGTCACACTGAATTCAAATTATATTCCCCCGCTGAAAGTTATGTTAAATTCATTATTCCAAAATAATATTGAAGAAAAATTTTCGATATATATCATGTATTCAAATATTTCCGATCAAGATTTACACGAATTGGGTCAATTTGTAAAACGTCATAACCAAAGTTTATATCCAATATACGTAGACCCTAAGCTCTTTGAAGATGCACCCGTTTTTCGCCATTATACATCAGAAATGTATTATCGATTAGCTTCCCATCAATTTTTGCCCGACGATTTGGACCGAATTCTGTACCTTGATCCCGACATCGTTGTAATCAATCCCATCAAAGATTTTTACTATAGTGATTTTGAAAATTGCTTGTTTATTGCTTCTGAACATACACATTCTACAAAAGTTGCCAACCTTTTTAATAAATTAAGGCTTAAAACCCCGAATGCGAAAGGATATTTTAATACGGGCGTTTTGCTTATGAATTTGGAACGGATTCGGAAAGAAGTGAAATTGGAAGATATCTATGCATTTATTAATGAAAACCGTTTAAAGCTTGTCCTTCCTGATCAAGATGTGCTCAATGCTTTATACTGGGATAAAATTAAACCTGTTGATTGTTATCGATACAATTATGATGCAAGATATTATGAAATTATTAAATTGCTTCCAAATGCAAAGCATGGGATGGAGTGGATAAAAGAGAATACTGTTTTTATCCATTATTGCGGGAAAGACAAGCCTTGGCAAAAAAACTATAAAGGAGAGCTGGGAGCTTTTTATAAAAAGTACGAAATACTATAAAGAGCGGCAAAAAACATTTATCATCACATCTCCGCGTTAATAAAAGGGGCTTGTCTAATAAGTCGTTTTTTCGGCTTATTGACACCCCTTTCTTACATTTAGTCAAGTACTTTTTGAAATTCTTTTGGAGATATGAATTAATGTTTTACAAAACGTTGATATATCGACGTTAATGATTTTTTGTTTTCAATGGGGATTTGACTTTCTGGACGGCTCTTTTTGACTAAAACCGTCCTGACTTAAAAATGGAAAATAACAGCCACAAAAACATGAGCGTTGCTACGCCAAAACCGATTTCAATCGCTGGAATTTTCCAAAGCAGTGTTGATTGCCTTCCCATTGAAGAACCAATAATAATCCCTACCATAATAATACTGAATGCCAATAGCACGATGCTGAACGATAACCGATTGCTGATGCGGTCAAGTTTTTTCAGAAAAAGATCTAATTCCGGAATCGTGATCTCATGGCGGAGTCTGCCCCGCTTCATTAAAGAAGCGATCTCTGCTACATAAGCTGGAAAATCCATTAGCAGTTCTGTATAATCTGTTACGTGTTTCCATGCATTTTCAGCGATATACTTCGGATGCAAGCGCTCCTTTGCCAGCCGGCGACCAAAAGGCTCAGCAACATCGATAATTCTAAAATCAGGATTCAATTTTTCGACCACGCCTTCAACCGTCAAAAGCGTTTTTCCTAGTAGTGTTAAATCAGAAGGGATTTTGATGGAATGTTTGAAAGCTGCTCGAAAAAGGTCGTTCACAGCTTCACCGATGCTGACTTGGTGTAACGGAACACCGTAATACTTTTCCCGTAAATCTTCGATGTCCGCTCTCAATTGCTTTAAATCGATATCTTCAGGAACGATGCCCATGCGCAAAATGGCTTTCATGACGCCATCCGTACTCTGCCTCATTAAAGAAATCACTAATGATGAGAAATGATGCTTCATGTCAGATGTAAGCCGGCCGGTCATTCCGAAATCAATGAAGGCAATGATTCCGCCCTGCTTAATGATGACATTTCCAGGATGGGGATCGGCATGAAAAAAACCATCTATAAATATTTGCCGGAAAATTTCTTTTGATAAAATTTCTGTAATATGATCCAAATGGTATCCATTTGTTTTTAGTTTTTCAATCTCATTTAGTTTAATTCCTTCTACATATTCCATTGTTAATACTCTTTTCGTCGAGTACTCCCAAAACACTTTCGGAATGTAGACAGCTTGTTCATTTGCACTCTGTTTAGAAAATTTGTCTGCATTTCGGGCTTCAATGGTATAATCGAGCTCAGCACGAAGAGCCTTTGAAAACTCTTCAATCATGTCCCTGACCTGATACTTTGCAGCCCATTTTAGCCTATGCTCCGCTAATACCGCTAAATCTTGAAGAATTTCTAAGTCCGTTTCAATCACATTCGAAATATGAGGGCGTTGAATTTTTATAGCCACTTTTTCACCCGAATGCAAAACGGCTTGATGAACTTGTCCTATTGAAGCAGCAGCTAACGGAGCATGATCAAAGTGCCGAAAAATTTTTTCTATTTCACCGCCCAATTCTGATTGAACAATCTCACGCACCTCATCAAAAGAAAAAGGCGGAACTCGATCCTGCAATTTTTCCAATTCACTAATAATCTCCTCCGGCAGCAAATCAGGACGGGTACTCGCAATTTGACCTAATTTTATAAATGTCGGGCCTAATTCTTCCAATACATGCCTTACCCGTTCACCTATCGTTTTGGAATGATGCTCAGTTTTTCTGCCAAAAAAAGCTTTTTGCGGCAAAGAAAGAAATTGCGAAATACCCATTTCCTCTACGACGAATCCAAATCCATTGCGAATTAAAGCAGATGCGATATCCCGATAACGGCCAATATGCCGCATCCTTTTTCCGACCACTTTACCGCCTCCTCAACAACAAAGGACCTTTTAACAGGTCCTCTTTTACTCATCTTCCTTTTCCAATTTGCGAATCTTTTCTTCCAGTTCTCGGATATCCTCTTTCGTTGCTATATCTAGTTTGTTGATCACCTGAGCCACTTGCTCTCGAACAAGACGCTGCAGTTCAGTTTTTTCTTCTTCACCGCGCTTGATTAGCTGGTTAAAAACTTCTTTTGATTCTTCAATCGATATCTCGCCTTTTTTCACGAGTTCATCTACAAATTTTTTCACTTGTTCTTTGCTTGCTACAGCTAAACCAAGTCCGAACGCCAATCCCTTTTTGAATAAATCCATTATGCTTGCCCTCCATTTCTTTCGAATTTCAACACGAGGCTTTATCCTTGTTATCACCTTAATCTTCTATTTTATTCAGTAAAATTCCTTCACTTTCTTTTCGAAGTGTAAAACAACAACCACATCTTATAAAATTCGGCTATTTTTGTTATTTCGTCACATCTTCCAGCTTCGCTTCTGTTACTTGCTGCAAATCTTTGACGCTGAGCTCCATTTGCACGCCGATTTTGCCCCCGCTGACAATAATATGCTCGTGTTCCAATGCAGTTGAATCGATAATCGTCGGGTAATGTTTCTTCATGCCGATCGGCGAACAGCCTCCGCGGATATAGCCTGTCCATTTTTGTAAATCTTTTACTGGCAGCATTTCGATTTTTTTCTCTCCTGTTATTTTCGCAGCTTTTTTTAAATCTAATTCTGCCTCAACAGGGATGACAAATACATAAATGTTGCCGGCGCTGCTCTTAGCAACTAATGTTTTATATACTGATTCAGGGCTTCTGCCAATCATTTGTGCAACAGAAATCCCATCAACCTTCCCCTTTTGGACATCGTAAGTAATCACGTTGTATTGTATTTTTTCTTTATCAAGAATTCGCATTGCGTTTGTTTTTGTGTTCATTGTTTATACCTCTCCAAAAGCAGAATATTTCAGGGTGAGTGATGTGATGAAAAATATAAATGGACGGCATCTCCAACACAGGCTGTTGTGTCTCAATCATTAAACAGTTCACTTAACACCTTTTTTCTATTTTCGAGAAACCGCCTAGTAATAATATAATGCATAGTTTCTTCATATTTTACTTCCTTTAGCGGATGTTCATCAAAATTTAAGATTTGGGCATTTGGATAGCCGAGTAAAATGGGAGAATGAGTAGAAATAATAAACTGCGCATCGTTTTCCAAATCTTTTATGATTCTTAATAAAGTCAGCTGTCTAGCAGGTGAAAGTGCTGCTTCAGGCTCATCCAACAGATAGATCGCTTTTTTTCCAAAACGATTTGTTAAAAGTGAGAGAAAAGCTTCCCCGTGCGACTGTTTGTGAAGAGAACGGCCTCCATAATAAGGGAGACTTTCAGGAATTGTATCGAGATACGACGCAAAATGATAAAAGGTCTCAGCTCGCAAAAAAAACCCGTTCGTCACTTTTGGCATCCATGACAGCCGTATGTATTCCCCAAGGGCCGCATCGGAGGCATCTACATGAAAATTATTGTTTTTGCCTCCTCCGGCTGTATTAAAGCCACACTGATAAGCTATTGCCTCAAGGAGCGTTGATTTTCCGGAACCGTTTTCCCCGACAAAAAAAGTAATGTTGGAACGAAACGAAATGGATTTTAAATTTTTTATTGCAGGAATCGAAAACGGGTAGCTATTTAAATCAATATCTTTATTTCTTAAAATTTCGAGGCTTTTCAAATACATTGAATTCATCTCCAAAGTCGTTCGTATTTTCATATTCACTGTGCACGTTTCACATAAAATAAACAACTGCCGATTGCTTGATGTTTTATGGAAAAAATTTTTTGGAATATTGCGACCTTTGAAATTGATCGCTTTGAAAATCATCAAATGTTGTATTCCGACTTCGAAATTTCTGCATTCATTGAAAAAGTTTCATTATAAACGAAACGGGCGATGGATATTTTCGTCTCAACGCTGCATATTTTCTTAGTTTTTGATAAATATGTCGCAAAAACTTATTGTTTACAATTAAAGCTCGCCAACGAATAAATGATTTTTGTATGGTGGCCATTGATTCGAAAAAGAGTTTTTTCCTATCTGATCATCGTCTTGTAAATATGATAATTTTCGTCATCAAAACAAACGAACAATATTGATTGAATGCTTCGGATGAATTGATTTTGAATACACTCCTTAACGGTCTCTAAAGCAATTTGGGCCGCTTCATGCTTTGGAAAACGATAAACACCAGTACTGATATTTGGAAATGCGATCGTTTTCACGAAATGCTCTTCCGCAAGCTTTAAGGAGTTTATGTAGCAATTTCTTAGCAGCTCCCTTTCTTGATAGGCTCCTCCCTTCCATATTGGTCCGACAGTATGAATAACGTATTTGGCGGGCAAATTTCCTGCAGTAGTAATAACTGCTTCCCCGGTCGGACATCCTCCTGTTCTTTCCCTGATCTTTTTGCATTCCTCCATAATCTCCGGCCCGCCTGCTCTATGGATCGCGCCGTCGACACCCCCGCCTCCCAAAAGTCCGTTGTTAGCCGCATTAACAATCGCGTCAACAGTACACTTTGTAATATCGCCTTTTATTACCTCCAATTCAGTATCGTTAATAACGATTTTCATTAATATCAACCTCCGTTTTTATACAAATATGAATTTGTATACTGACAGTCAGCTCCTAGTTACGGAAACCCTATTAGACGATACTTTAAACCTTATTGTGTTATATCCACGATCGTTTTTTGAACGAATTTGAACAATTCAATGATGTCTCAATTGTGCGACCTTTAGGAGTTTTCATATTGACATCATACAACCATTTCTTCTTTGTCTTATCATAACAAATATAAATCGGAAAATACATATAAGACCAACTGTTACAATAAAGCTTGCATATTTTTTTACCACACAAATCAAACTATAAATACTTTTAAAAATAAATTGCGGAGGACATGAAGTGAGACGTGCTATAAACAGTTTAAATGAATTTTTAAAAGGAAATTATATGGCAATTCACGCTTATAATGAATATATAAATCGTGCTAAGCAACCGGAACTTAAATTACTGTTACAACAGTTACAGCAAAATCATCAGCAACATGCGATGGAGATAACGAAAAGAATACAAGATCTTGGCGGAAAACCAGTTGATCATCCTGGAATCAAAGGGAAAAGTATGGAGATATTTAAAATGTTAACAGACCACAACAATGAACCGGACCATATAGTAAAAGATGCACTAGCTGGTGAAAAACGTGGTATTGAAATATCACAGAACATTGTAAATGGAACTTTAGATGACCAAAGCTACAGACTTGTTCAACAAATTTTAGATAAAAACATAAAACATCTTGACCTTTTGAATCAGGCTTTACATGACATACAAAAAAAAAAGCCGATTGATACAATCGGCTAAAATGTGTGTACAATGATAATGTCATATACCCGTGGTGCTAGATAAAATCTCGAGACATAAAAACAGCCCTTGCATGAGGATCTCCTTTAAAATGAAAGTGCGAACAAACATTCAAAAGGAGAAGTTCCATGCAAGAGCACTTTCATTTTACAATAAACCAAGCAAAAATTCAAAAGCAATATACCGCGATCTTATTCGTTGTATCAGCACAACTGTCTTGTATTCAGATGTATTTGCAACGTCGAAATCGTCATTTGTTGAAGCAAGAGGATGAGGTTATCATCGCCATTCACGTTCTTGGAAAATTGCTGGGTTTTACTTCGGAACGGGCTTGGCATCGATTTGTCATTGGAAACCTGTTCACCAAGGAAAAGTTCCTAGAGCGCTCTCGATACAACCGTCGATGCCGTTCTTTGCGTTGGGCGATCAAATGGATTCGTCACCAACTCGCCAAACGTGGACAACATCACGCTTATGCGGTAGTGGACAGCTTACCCATTGAACTCTGCCACCACGCACGAATGTATCGCGTCAAACGATTTCAAGGAATCGCAGATATTGGGTATTGTGCATCCAAAAAGATGGTTTACTATGGGTTTAAGCTTCATCTTCAGATTACCGACCAAGCGCTTCCGATGGGATATGTCCTGACCGAGGCATCCTGCCACGATCGGACAGCTGCGGAAACAGTGATGACTCAACTTCCTCATCCGTATACACTTGGCGACAAAGGATATGTGAGCCAAGCCCTGCAAAAGAAGCTGTACGATGAATACAAGATCGCTTTTTGGACGCCTGCCCGAAAAAATCAACGTGTGGTGCAATCAAAAGAATGGAAACAATGGATGAAGTGAAAACGCAAAATCGTCGAAACCGCGTTCTCGGTTTTAGTGGATTCATTTCGGATCACGAAAATTCGCGCCAATTCGATCTCTGGATTTGAAACGGCGCTTGATGCCATTTTATTGGCCTATTCGCTCGTTGTTCTTGGGCTAGTTGAGCGTTGACGCTCAACTAGCACCATGGGTAATGTCATATACATTTTTGTAGGTTATTTCTCTTTTGCAAGAATTTAGGAGGTAAAAGCCAACGGATAAATGTAAACCATCTTAACTAACCGAATTTCATTTCTCCTCCCGGTGATCTTCATTCTTTATGAAAAGTGAACATCTTTAAACATGATCAACTGCTTATGAAGAATGAACTTGCTTTGTCTCCCCAAGTTTTCTTTTGCGAATGGGAATTAGGATCAAAGTAACGAAAATTGTCATGATCGCTAAGGTTACGGCAGAATAAAAGAGTCCATTGTAACCATCTTGTGCTGCCATTAAGGTGATTTGATCGACACTCGATTGGATCACTTCTTTTAACCCTGGATCTTTGACTTGATTGATGATTCCCAGCATCTGATTTTCGGAAAATTCCCCAGATGACGTACCAAATTGTTGAGATAGTTGGTAAAACTCCTTCATGGCTTCCGAACTTAAACTCGTCCCTCCTATCTTTTCCTTTAGTATAATAGGAAAATGGGATTTAAATAACTCGGGAATGTGATTGAATCCCCTAGCGATGAAACCTGCGTAGATCGTTGGAGCGAGGGTCATACCGATTTGTCGGCTTAACGATAAGGTAGAAAGTGCGGAACCTTTATCCGACTTCAGCGTTTCTGTCGCTAAAATATTTAACGGGGCACCGAGAAGTATTCCCATTCCCAAACCTGCAACCGACGAAGAAATAATGAACTGCCATTTTGAATCAATCCATGTCGGGAACAAGAGAAAACCGATGGAAGTTATGATTCCCGATAATATCACCGCTGAAATTGGTCCTCTTTTATCAACGAATGCTCCACCCATAGATGCACCGATTCCCGCCATTATTGCAAGGGGTGTTAACCAATACCCGGAATTTTCTGACGCAATCCCGAGCACTTGTTCTGTAAATGCCGGGATAAAAATCATGGCTGCCAGCAACGCCCCAGAGAAAGTCCCTATTAATAAAGTTAAAAGGTACGTAGGTTGTTTTAACAAACGATAAGGAAGAACAGGGTCGCCGCCATTTCTTTCGAGTTTGCTTTCATGAAAAATCAAAGCAATGAAAAGAACAATCCCCGATAAAATAAAACCATACACATTTGGGCTCAACAAGCTGTCTACAAATTCGACACCTTCGATATTCGTCAATCCATACATGATTCCTAAAACGGAAAGAGATAGTAAAACCGTTCCGAACAAATCGAGACGCCCAGTTTCCGGGTCTTTCGTTTCTTCTAATTTTACCCATCCAAAGATAATTAAAAATATCGCTATCGGGACATTGATAAAAAATAATACATGCCATTTACCTGTTAAATCTAATAACATGCTGCCAATATTCGGTCCCAAAACGGCGGCAATCCCATTCATTCCACCCAACATTCCAAGGGCTTTTCCTTGTTTTTCAACCGGCATCGTACTTAGTACATGTGAACTACCGATAATGAAGATTCCCCCTCCACCAAGAGCCTGTAAGAATCGAGCACTTAAATAAAAAATAAAATTTGGGCTTAAAGCAACAAGTAAAGATCCCAAACCAAACAAAGCAATTTCAACAATAAATAATTTTTTTCGTCCATATCGATCCGATATTTTTCCGATGATCGGGACACTGATAGCTAATCCTAATGTATAAAGGGTAACTCCCCATGCCCCCCAATTAGCAGAAACTTCGAACGAATTGTTAATCGTTGTCAGTGCAGCACTAATGATTCCATTATCTAAAGCAGCCATAAACACGCCAATTGTAAATAATATCATTGCCCATGTTTGGCTAGATGCTTTTTCTTTCAAATAAGTCACTCCCTTACTTTAAAAATACAATAAATAACTATAGTTACGCCATGTAAATTACACAACAATTGTCATCTAAAAAAAACAACAAACAAGTATCCCTTTTGCTATATGAAACTGTTTTTTTGGGAGTATCTTGCTTTGTTTTCTGATAAATAAACTCGACAAAGATGCGTCCCTTCTAGTTAAAGTCGCTGTTGGATTTCTCGTCATACTGTACACATAAACTAATAAAACTAGAATCCAATACCGTTTCACCGCCCAACGCCTGCTAATACGGTACCCATCGGGCTTAGTGGTCTTTCGCTTGATGGAAAAAGAATCGATCGACCAACGTCGACATAGTAGCGCAAAGATGTCTTTGTTACATAGCTTTCGATCGGTACTCAAAACGCAATGAAGATTGTCAAGCGTCATGGTTGATCGTCTTTTTAAGCAGAGTAGCACCACGGCATATCTGATACTTTTGTGCGCCCCTTCGTAGCGGTCAACGCGATAACGTTCTTCTCCCACCATGGACGAGATGAGTGTCTTTCAAAGAGAGTGGTCAAACTCCTTTGCCTGAACCGCCATGTCTTTTGGATAAAAAACGATTGGTCTTGAGCGTTGCAATCACGTGGAATCTTTTTTTCAAGCAAGCTTCCATGAGCGTTTGAGATTGATACCAAGAGTCCATTAGCACATAAACGGGACGGTTCACATCCAAAGAAGAAGGCATTTCAACCGCAAGTTTCCACTTTTTTCCCCAGCCGTATTGTCGTAGGGGCGAAACACGAAAGAGAAAGTCTTGAGTCATCACATGAACCGTGAGCCAAGCGAGAGAATGTACCCAGATTAACTATTTATCGGCGTGAGAATCATTCCAATCAACATCCTTGAATGATATGCTTTGTCCGTGACGAAGGATTTGTTTTTTTTTGCCAAATTGTATCGTCGAGCGAAACAAAAATGGATTGATTTTCATGTTTAGCAATGCGTTCAATGCGATGAAGCATCCCCTACTGATACTGAGTTTGCGAAGTAATGTCTCTTCATTCCAGGTTTTTTTGAGAAAAATGGCTAAGTGTCGAGCGATGATTCGGTGAAAGTTCCCAGGTAGTGATCAGTAAATGTTTTAGAAAGCCTTTCATAATCATCGCATCTTCAAGATGAACGGAATGCTTCATGATAGGTTTTTAATAAATAAAGTGCCAATGTGCTAATCTATTCATAAGACATGAACCTTCTTGTATAAATGGTTTGTTGGCACATCTATTTTAACCAAGGAGGCGGGGGCATGCCTATTTTCTTATTTGGATGTAAATATTTGTTAGATAATTTGCTCACCTACAGATTATGTAGTTCATTTGCCCATCTACAGTAAAAAGTAAAATTACTAGCACACTGCTTTGATATTTTATGAATAAACTGTAACAATCGATAAAAGAGCTTGTCAAGTTACCCTATTAATCTACTACGAAAAGTACATAAATGGTTTCAATTTCTTCTGTTTCCCCCTAGTTTGTATATTCTTTCCTCAAACAGTAATTACAATGTTCTTTTTAGAATGTATGTGCCATCTCACCAGTATTCTCTTCTCGACTATTTGAAGCATTTTGGGCTTACCAAATAAGGATATATGCCTTTACTCTCTATAATAAAGTTGCGAACGGGCTAGTACCCGTCATATCAAGTGAAGTAGAAATCCTTCAGCTCTGAGGAGTAATTTTGTATATCACACCCCTTTTTATGGAAAATGTCTTAGTTACATTGAATTTTTTGTCAATTTGTTTTTCCGCTTCTACAGTAAAAACGACCCGAAAATCTTTTATTTCTTTTTTAAATCGTCAATACCAATAAAAAACGTACATTTAATATACATTAAATAGAATGGAGATTACAGCAACTTTACTGGAGCAACGGACATGATTGCCTGCCGATGTTTTACACATCTCCTTCTTGACAGAAGAATCACGCCCGCAGAGGCTCATTGTCGAGTGTCACTGCCTTACCACACTTATACGGACAGGAACTTCATGAAAAAATTTGTGTTCAAAAATCTGACTTATATCCATAAATCTTACATTGCTGAACTGTTGTTATTATGTATGCTGCTGTACACGCATGTATTTAGAAAAAAACATTTTTTTCAATTTGTATTCTGTATCATTTGACTGCTTATCACTTATGCGTACCTTTACTATGATTCCTACATAATGACGGTATGCGAATCAATCAAATGAATCGATATTTAGGGACTCCTCCGAAACAACAATGCCATCATTGTCAGCATACACATACGCATTTGGGGTCCAGCGCACTTCACCAAATTCAAGTGCGACATCACGGCTTCCTTTCCCTTCTTTTTTACTTTTAACCGGACAGGTGCCGAGTGCCTTTACCCCAATCGGCATCGTCGCAATTTCAGCGGAGTCGCGTATACATCCATTTATAATCACGCCAGATAATTCACGTTCACATGCAATCTGAGCTAAACGATCTCCTAAAAGCGCGCAGTTTCGTGAACCTTTTCCATCCACAACAAGAACTGAACCTTTTGGGATCGTTTCTAGAGCCTGACGAACTAGCACATTATCTTCAAACACTTCAACCGTTGCAATTGGACCTGAAAATTCCTTTTTTCCCCCATAACTGATAAGCGGCAATTTACAAACTTGAAGCTTTTCTAAATATTGATCGCATAAATCAGCAGTTTTCATGATGAATTCTCCTTCCCCATCTATGATTGATACAAAAATATATTTTGACAACCAAGAAGTAAATCCCTTTCAAATTGAAAAAATAATTAAAGGTCAAGATTCGCGCTCGCTTTTCGTTGTTTGGCCGGGCTTGCTGGATACTAGCCGGCGCAACACAAAGCCAAACTCTTCTCTCTTGCACTTAGTGATTCATTAATTCTTTCTTTAAAATATTTCGATGAACTACCCCCTCCCACTTGCTTAGAGGCGGGCTTCATGTAACCGTTCTAACGATATGAAAAGGACTGAGCCGTCAAATCTGTTCCACTTAGACAGCCGCAATTCTTCCTTTCCATACAATTTCAAAATTTACTTCAATTTTTTCAAAAAATATATTGATTCTAACGTTACGTCAGGTTTTAAGATAAAACTAAGAAGGAGAGAAGCTATCCAGCAATCCTGATTCAAAATGGCCCAAACGTAAAGGAGAGATTCGTTGTGGAGAATTTTGAAAAAAATCAAACTTCATGGCAAAATTTTAAAAAGTTGATAAAAATGGCTAACCCTCCTTTCTGGATTTTTGTTGCGGCAATCGCATTAAGTCTTTTGGAAGCAGCTACAGGATTAGTCGTTCCGATCTTTACACGGGATTTGATTGATCGTTTTTCAACTTCAAGTATTGAAACTCATTTAATCTTTTTATTGATTGCAGTTTTTATTCTTCAGTCAGCCACATCAGGCTTCTCCTATTATCTTATGTCTTATATTGGCGAATATATTGTGGCAAAAATCCGTTCAAAGCTTTGGAACCATGTGCTGTATTTGCCGATACCTTATTTTGACCGCCATGAATCTGGAGAATTGATGAGCCGCATAACACAGGACACTTATACAGTAAAGTCGCTCGTGACCGAGCATTTAGCTAATTTCGTTTCAGGAATTGTTACGGTCTTAGGGGCTGTCGCTATTTTAATTATCATTGATTGGAAAATGACGCTCATTCTGTTTATTTTTGTACCGCTTGCTATCGTATTGGTTCTTCCACTTGGACAGAAAATCTATAAAATTTCCATGCAAACCCAAGACGAAATGGCCACTTTCAGCGGCAATCTAGGCCGCGTGCTGAGCGATATCCGGTTGGTAAAATCAAACATTGCCGAACCTGTCGAAAAACAAAACGGAAATCAAAAAATTCAGCAGTTGTTCCGATTCGGCTTGAAGGAAGCAAAAATCCAAGCGATTATTGCACCTTTAATGGCAACGATTATTATGGCGGTGTTAGTCGTCATTATCGGCTATGGAGGAATTCGTGTTGCCGCAGGGGAATTATCCGCAGGTTCGCTTGTTGCCATCATAATATATATGGTGCAAATTATTGTACCTTTTAGTCAAATGGCAGGATTCTTTACAGCTTTCCAAAAGGCAATGGGTGCGACAGAACGAATTCAGCAGCTTTTGAATACAGAAACAGAACATAGTAATGGAAATACAAGAATTGATGTTCATAAACCAATCGTGTTTCAAGACATCTCGTTTGCTTATGAAAAAGGAAAAACGATTTTGCAAAACGTTCATTTTGAAGTGAAGCCCGGCCAAACCGTCGCGATCGTCGGACCAAGCGGTGCTGGTAAAACAACTATTTTTTCCCTTATTGAACGGTTCTATCAGCCAACAAACGGGGCAATAAAATTAGGGAATACCGACATTCGCGAATTTCCGCTTTTTGAGTGGCGCCAACAGATCGGTTACGTTTCTCAAGAAAGCCCGATTATGTCTGGCACGATTCGTGAAAATATTTGCTACGGGCTAAATCGTACAGTCAGCGAAGAAGAAGTGAGAAAAGCAGCGCAATTGGCCAATGTAGATGAATTCATCGAACAAATGCAAGACGGCTATGAAACGGAAGTCGGCGAAAGAGGGATCAAACTATCCGGTGGGCAGCGTCAGCGCATTGCCATCGCGAGGGCACTGTTGAGAAATCCAAAAATTCTTCTGCTGGATGAAGCTACATCCAATTTAGACAGCAACTCCGAACAAAAAGTGCAAAACGCTCTCCTTCATCTTATGAAAAATCGTACAACATTTGTCATCGCCCATCGACTTTCAACTATTATTAATGCAGATTTAATCATCGTCCTCGAAAATGGTAAAATTACCGGTCAGGGAACACATAATGAGCTATTGCAGTCCCATCCGTTGTATCAAAAGCTTGTCAGCCGACAAATGCAAAATTTTGCTCCCGCCAACGATTAAGGCGGGAGCCGCATATAATTTACAAATGGAAGCTGACCGCTTAAGCCCGTTTCCGCTCCATAATGTTGATCCCTAACCCCATGAACACAACAGCCATCAAGAATAGGATGCTCATCGGATAGAGCAAATCGCTGAATGAGTAGCCGTAAACTACCGCCCCTTTTAACAGGTCCATTCCATACGTAACGGGGACAAATTTTGAAAGCAAGAGAAGTGCATCCGAAGAAACAATTTCCAGCGGCCAATAAGCTCCTCCGAGCATCGCCATGCTGACAGAAACAAGCGGAAGCACCGCATGAAACTGCTGCTCATTATTGACAATTCCTACTATAAAAATTGATATTGCGACAATTGCCAGTACATAAGGGATGAGCAATACGAGCACAAACCAAAATTTATCGCTGAAATCTACATCAAACACAAAGTGAAAGACTGCAAAAATGAGCGCCACCTGAATATAGCCGGTTGCAAAACTGTAAATTAAATTTCCGGTATACATCTCCCATTTTTTGACCGGCGACAAAATCATTCGATCCCAAATGCCGTTTCGCTTTTCCATTAATATATTGAAAACGTTGTACGCAATCGTATAAATGACAAAAAATAAGACACTGCCGAAAATCGATTGCATTTTGCTGTTGATGATAACAGTTTCATCCGCACGGAAATGTTTTGTCTCTACGGTAAACACCGGATCGTTTTTCGCTTCCGTAAGCGATTTTGCCACTTGCTTTGCGCTTGATTCTCCTTGTTTTTCCTTCACCTGATCGATGATCGACTTGGATTGTAATGCTTTTGCGTAAACTTTTTGAACCGTTTGCTGAACCAAATAGCTATTGGGGGTATTGGAAGCAACGATTATGCGGAAATCGTCCTTTTTAAGCTCCACACCTGCTTCCGCCTTACCTTCGCCAACCAGCTTTTCAACTTCCTCTTTTTTCATCCTTTTAAACGAAAATAGATTATACTGCTCAAGAGAGCGAATGATTTCCTTCACTTCACTTTCAGGCAGTGCGCTGTATACTGGAACAACTATAGTCTGTTTGTTTACGGAACTGATGAGCATAGCAAAAACGACAGAAAGGATCGACACCATTAAAAATAGCCAAGGCTTCCGGATAAAAAGACGCAGCTTTGCTGTCAAAACTCCGATCACGCCATTTCACCCCTTTTTGGGAAAACTAGCAAGCTCAATACGAACATAACAAAACCGAAAAGACATAAGTATATGACAGGCCAAATAAATTGCGACAGATCATAGCCTTGCAAAATTTTTAAATAAGCTGTCATGCCGGCTCCATTTGGCGTCATATCCCCCAATTTGTGCATAAATTCCGACATTTGCGAAACCGGGAAATAGCTGCCACCAAGAAAAGCCAAAATAGAAACGACTCCGCTTGAGAAGAAAATGGAAACATTATCTGAATTTATTCGATAGCTCAATGATGTTAAAAAGGTTCCTATTCCTCCGACTGCCACACAAAGAGCAAGCGTAACAATGATAAACGAGACGAGATCCGGCCACTTGACACTGTAAAAAACGGCTGCTAAAGCATATAACAAGGAGAGCTGAAAAAAGGCAATGATCAAGGAAGTTATGAAAATAGCAGCCATGTATAAATTTTTCGGTACATTGGCAAGCAACAAACGATGGAATGCGTTCGACTGTTTTTCTTGCAAAGCATGAGACGAAATATACGAGGCCAGATACAACACAAACATAACGCTTATGCCGACTGTATAATAAGTAAAAGAATTAATAGGCTCCCGTTTTGTCACGGTTTCCATTTCTCCCTTTACTTTTACGACAGGCAGTTCAAGTGATTCGTTTAAGCCAGCCTGATCCAGTTTAGAAATCAAAGAATATTGCTCTTGAAATTCAGTGATGAGTTCTTGAACAAATTGGGCTGTAATTTCTTTGCCTTCGTTGACATATATACTAAGCTTCGGCTTCGTTTTCTCACCAAATATTAAATGGTTTAACAACGTGTATGAAAAATGCTCCGGCACTTCAACAATGACTGTATATTTGTCATTTTCACGAATTTCCTCCAATTCAGAAGGCTGAAACTCTGCCATTTGTATATACGGTTCTAGCTCTTTTGAGCCTAAAATTTCTTGTTTTAAAATGGAAATAGGCATCATTTTTTCCACTTGTTTTAATAGAAATTCCTTTTCCTCATCCGGCATTTGCACGTTTTTTACGTCGTTGGCGAATTTTTCGAAGTCCTTTTGTTCATTGCCATGTTCGACAATCGCTACTTTCGCTTGAATATCCATTTTTTTGCTGTCCATTACACTTGTGAGCGCAAAACCTAAAATAGATATAAGAGTGAACGGCATTACTAATAGAAGAAGCAATTCCTGCTTATTGCGGATCATTATTAAAAATTGTTTCTTAATAAATTGTCCAATCATGGTCATCACCCTTTTAATTTCGTAATGCTCTTCCAGTTAAATGAAGAAACACATCTTCCAAAGTAGGTGTTTTAATCTCGATAGATGTCAACATTGTGTTTGTTTCCTCAGCAATTTTGAACAATATGGAAAAAGCATTCGCTTCCTTTGGCGTTAATACGGTAATTACCCGATCTTGCACAGTCACGCGATTGACAACCGGATGATCACGCAGCGCTTGAATAAATGAATCGTTCACGCGCTCGACAGTAATTTGGATTGTGTTTTCTGCCGATAAAATATTTTTTATCTCCTCTTTAGTACCGGCCGCCAAAATATTCCCTTTATCCATAATGTAAATGCGATTGCATAAAAATTCGACTTCCTCCATATAATGGCTCGTGTACAATACGGTCATTTTTTTCTCTTTATTTAACCTTTTGACCGTTTCCAAAATATAATTTCTTGATTGCGGATCAATGCCGACTGTCGGTTCATCCATAATAATCAATTCAGGTTCGTGCAACAAGGCAGCCCCGATGTTCAATCTTCTCTTCATTCCGCCTGAAAAATTTTTGACAAGATCATGCTGGCGATCCGTTAAACCGATCATTTCCAAAACTTCCTCTACCTTCTGTTTTAATTGCGAACCTGACAGCCGATAAATTTTGCCGAAAAACAGCAAATTTTCCCGCGCTGATAAATCGGGATATAATGCAATTTCTTGCGGTACAACCCCTAAAATTTTTCTGAGCTTTTCCGGCCTTTTGATGACACTTTCGTTATTCAAACGAACATCACCGCTTGTCGGCGGAATCAGAGTAGAAATAATTGAAATGGTGGTCGATTTGCCGGCGCCGTTTGGCCCCAAAAGCCCGATGATTTCCCCTCTTTCCAAAAATAAATTCACACCGTTTACAGCATGCGTTTGTTTAAACCTTTTCGTTATTTCAACAGCTTCCAGCATTTTTTATCCTCCCTCTCAACGTTCTATTTGTATATTACAGCGTCCGCACTTTCTCACATACTATCTGCAGTCACTCTTTTCACTGAAAAACTATGACTTAGGTCATACATTTACAAAGTCTCTAGGAATAGCGCTGAAAATCAGCAAACATTCCGAGTCGAAGCAAACATTTTTCAATTATGAACGCTTCATTAACATAGAGCTTTAAAATTTCACGGCATTATTTCAATACAAAAAAGACCGGCCTAAATAGCCGATCCTAATCAAACAGCTAGCAAATATCATGTTTAATGGCATAAATAGCGAGCTGTGTTCTATCCCGCAGCCCAATTTTATTTAAAATTTGCGTCATATGGTTTTTGACAGTTCCGACGGACAAATGAAGGTCAGACGCAATTTCTTTGTTCGTTTTTCCTTCGCCGACAAGCTTCACAATCGCCAGCTCACGCGGTGTTAAAGGCACGTTCACCATCTCTTTTTTTGGCTTTTCCAGCAGCTTCGGTACCATTTTTGTCGCTACATCTTCATGAATGGACATTCCGCCTTTCATGCAGCTATGTATCGCATCAATCAGCTTTGCCGGTTCAGATGTCTTCAGCAAAAAACCGCTTGCCCCATCCTTCAACGTCTGTACGGCATATTCCTCATCATTAAACGTTGTTAAAATAAGAATTTTCGCATCAGGCCACCGCTCTTTTATTTTTTTAGTCGCTTCTACTCCGTTCATAACTGGCATGCGAATATCCATTAAAATCAGGTCTACAATTGTCTTTTCCATTATTTCGATTGCTTTTAACCCATGATCAGCTTCCGCGACTACTTTTAATTGCTCGTCCTGTTCGATCATCATTTTCAAGCCCTGGCGGACAATGGCTTGATCTTCAACAAGTAAAATACGGATGGTCATCATTCATACTCCTTTATTGGCAAAGTCCCATGAACAACAAACTCATCATTTGTTTGAAATATGTTCAAGCTTCCTCCATCTTCTTTCACACGCTCTTTCATATTCGTTAAACCGAAGCCTTTTTGAAACGGTTTGGCATCCGATATCCGGTTTTTTATCGTAAATTCCAAGTCACCGATCGCATTTTTTCCTAATATGATATACACTTCCCTTGATTGCGCATGCCGCATCGCATTCGTTAGCGCCTCTTGGATGACTCGGTACAAAACGACATTTTGCTGATTAGTAAGACGGGCCGACAAAACCCCTTGCTTCGTCGTAAAATGCACCATAATATGACTTTCCGATTCCAGCTTACGAATGAGCTGAAGCACTGACGAAATCCCTTCACTTTCATCCATTTTTAGCGCCCTAACTGCATGTCTCGTTTCCTCTAAACTTTCGCGAACTAAAGATTTTAATTCTTCATATTCCTTCCTTTTCTCTTTGATCGAAAGCATCTCAAGCTGCATCAGCAATGCCGTTAATTTATGCCCGACAGAATCATGAATATCACGGGCAATTCTCGTTCGTTCTTCCAATCTGGCCGACCGCTCGTTTTCATAGCTGATACGCTTTAATCCTCTATATTCTCCTAATAGTTGTTCATACAGCTCCCTTTGTTCCTTCCTTTCAAAGATATATTCATTTAAAACAACAGAAATGAAAGTAAATATAGCAAACACCGTCAGCCATTCAAAAGGATTAGGAAGGAATAAGGCGATCAGGATCGAAACAGAAACATGAATGACGGCAAACAGACGAAAGGGCTGTTTTTTTAGCTGAAAAATTGCTTCGACATAAAGATATAAAATTAATAAAAGAGAGGCATGATTGCCTGCAGCAGACTGAAGCCATCCCGCTGACAAAATGAAAAGATCCACGATGATGTACAACAGAAGAGTATTTTTGACAACAGGCAGAAAAAAATAGCAGCCAATTGTACAAGCACTTAAAAATACCAATAAGGTGAGATGTGCTGAATGATCCAAAAAAGCTGAAAATAAAAAGTACGTCCATAAAACGGCAAAAACAAACACTCTGAATAAAAAAGCCTTCACTGACATCCCACCCTTTGTAATCTACTATCAACCTACTGAAACTATAAAAGAATGTCAACGGCTTTTCAAAAGAAATGTCGGACATTTCTCAAATCATGTACCAATTAATTAAAATACTGAACTCCTCCCTTATTCTCTCCAAAATAATTACCCTGTGATTTTAGAATTCAACATTTCTAAATAACAACCTCTATAATTAAAGACACCGGTTTAATCTAACCGATGTCTTTAACTAAATCCTATAACTAACAATAACAATTCCTATATCTAATTAGTTAATGTAAAAACCGCATAAAAATCAATATTCCAGCGGTTTTTATAAATAAAATTTTTTCTTACTAGTATTCCATAGTATGTAAAAATATCCTCATACTCTCGAAATTACACATCATAGATATAATAATAAAATCCAGGAAAACAAAAAGGAAACTCCTTCAAAAAAGGAATTCCCTTGAAAATTTACTTGCTGCCATACAACAGCACTTGCGCTATGCCGACAAAATATTCTGATTCACGAATAATATGGTTCAAAACAACTTTGGCGGTCGGATTTTTTCGAACAGCAGCGCTTTCCGTTTTAATTTGCCGGCATAATTTAATAAAATCGAGACTTTGCTTTAAGCAAAATGACACCAAATTCAATACTCGTTGATAAAGCTTTGCTGGAATATAGTAAGGGGAGCGTATGACAGACTCAATATAGCGCACAACCTTTTGATGCGTCTTCGACAATTCTTCTTCCCAATTTAACAAAGCATCTACATAGTTTTGCTCTAAATTTGCCACCAGCTCTCGGATCACAACAGTATGCTCTTCCTCTTGATGCTTCCAAAACTCCGCTTCATCCAATATGCGAAGCGGCATTTGCTGACCGTAATAAAATTGCATCATCCATCCTCCCATGATCGTCGTTCATTTCAATTGTATGGAAGGAATGGATAAGGTATGATAGCTTTGTTTGAGGATCTTTTTATTTTCAACACACTAGCTTCTATTATCTATGACACCGTAAAAAAAAGCGCCTTGCCTAGGCATTCTTTTGTTTTAAAAAATTTGAGATGTGATGACATGTGAAGAGTTTAGTGAATATGATTGGATTTACGCGAGAAAATCGGCTTATGTTTGTTTTAGCTGATATTTTTTTAACTTCCGATAAAGAGTGGACCTGGCAATATTCATTTTTTTGGCGACAGCTGATAAATTCCAGCCTGTTTCCTCTAAAAGCCTGACAAGCACTTTTTGCTCTTCGACTTCTATTAAAGATAAATCTTTAAGCTGGTTATTGATGGAGAGGCTCATTCTGTTTTCAATAAAGTATGCCGGTAAGTCTTCTATCCTAATAACAGGAGAATCACTAAATATGACGGCATACTCAATGACATTTTGCATTTCTCTTATGTTGCCGGGCCACGAATATTCTAAAAAGTAATTTAAAGTTTCTTGCGCAATGGAAAGGGATTCTCTCGCATACTTTTTTGCAAATTTTTTTAAGAAATAATCAGCAATCAGAGGAATATCTTCCCTTCGCTCACGAAGAGGAGGAATATTAACCGTAACAACGTTAAGTCTAAAAAATAAGTCTTCGCGAAAAAGCCCTTGTTTACACAAGGCATATAAGTTCTTATTCGTTGCAGCAATAATTCTCACATTGATTGGAATCGTTTGAGATGAACCCAGCCTCATAATCTCCTTTTCTTGCAGCACCCTAAGCAAATGGACTTGCAGATCTAGCGGCATCTCGCCGATTTCATCTAAAAACAAGGTTCCTTCGTTTGCTTCCTCAAATTTTCCTTTCTTCCCTTCTTTCGAACCTCCGGTAAAAGTTCCACTTTCGTAACCGAACAGTTCACTTCCAATCAATTCTTTCGGAATTGCGCCACAGTTTATTGCTAAAAAAGGTTTGTCTCTTCTCTGACTAGATTGATGTATTGATTTTGCAATTTTTTCCTTTCCTGTACCGCTTTCTCCCAACAGAAGAATCGGAACATTTGAAGGAGCAGCTTTATAACATTTGTTTAGTGCTGTTAACAATGCATCCGATGTCCCAATAATATCGTTCCATGGTTCATCCTTGAGAATGTATCGCGCAGTGGTACGGAATACCTTTTTGTTATCCTTCAACACGACCATATATCCAGCAACTTCCCCTTTAAAATGAATCGGCTCGATTGCTAAAACCTTGAAATCTCGAACCATCAAATCGCTGGAAATATCGTTTTTCGCAGAGAATTTGGACATCCTTTTCATCTCATTTATTAAAGGATGAAAATCAGGATTTACCGCCAAATCTCCTGCATGTTTCAGGTTAAATAATTCCATTAGCTTTTCACTGCTCTTCACAACATAAAAGGCATGGTTCAGTACTAGAATATGATCGTTTTTCCATTTATTTGCGCATTGAAAAAAATAATCTATTAAATAGTTATTCACTTTCATATAGACGTATGCAAGCTGTTTTTCAATCACTTGTGCAGTGGATACAGCTAAACCAAGTGTATGAGGCTGAGCATCTTCCCAAAATCCTGTAAAATCGATGACACCGATGACCTCTTTTGTGAAGGGATGAATGATAGGAGCTGAAGAACATGTCCATGGATGACATCCTTGACAAAAGTGTTCTGCAGAAAAAATTTGAATGGGATTTTGGGTGACGATACACGTTCCAATCGCATTTGTACCTGCTGCATTTTCGCTCCAGTCCATGCCAACTGTGAAATTCATTTTTTCCGCTTCCCGCAAAACATACGGTTCACCTTTCAAATAAATTATGCAACCGTTTTCATCTGTCAGCGTGATAAGATACCTAGTACCTTTCAACTTATAAAATAAATTATCAATAATCGGTTTCGCAATTTGATATAGCTCAGATCCTTTTAACAGATGATTTAATTCGTATTCTGTTAAAGCTGCCTTCGTTTGCAATTGCATCGGGTCAACTCCAGTTTCCTGACAGCGGCTCCAAGAATCTAAAACATTTTTTCGTATTTTGCCCGATATTTTATCTTCCCACGATCTTTCCACAAACATTTCCCATAAAGTTTCCAAATCTCTTTTTTTATCTGGCAAGTTGTGCGTAGAGAAAATAGATATATATGGATTGCCCATGTACTCCCCCCTCCTCTTGAACATATTATCAAAATTTTTCGAAAATAGATTATAAAAATACTTTATTCGGGGCTTTAAAAGCAAAAAACTTACCACCCCCGTAGTTCTTAAGGAATTACACACCAGTGATGATAAGCAAGGAAGTGACAAGTGTTACCACAATTATTAACGTATTTACTCGAAGATATCAAGTGTCTAGATTCGCATTTTTAATCTTTTGAATCAAATTCATGCGTTCACCATCGCTTTATCAAAACGATGTCAAATGTTTAACGCATTTGCTCAAGTGTGCATGCGACAGATTAATTTTGAGCAATACGTTTTGAACTGCTTGTCGTGAAAAATTCTGTTTGTTTATGGTATTCTCTCTAAAAATGAAATAATGTGTCAACTTTCTATAGTTTTTTTAAAACTGCTTTAAATAAAAGTGGATAACCTTTGTGATGAAAACACTCGGTTATCCACTTGCTGTTCGATTGTGTCAGCCTTTAGTCAGAAACGAACTCCTGGTTGATGGTTTATTTCACTTGAGGTATCGGACGCTTCAGCCATTCATTGTAAAATGCATCAATATCTGGTTCAAAATCTTTTAAGATTGGATACCAAGGTGTTACAGCTTCTACCTCCAGTTGACTTGCACAATTTGGGCAATAGTATTCACGTATAACCTGCCACTCCGGATCTGGAGCAAGCAGCTTCGGATACAGCTCCACCATTTTTTCCTCTGTATCACGAACGTATATAAGCGCATGAAGTTTCCAGTTGTCACTTGCCTCACAAAATTCATGTCCGCAATCACACTTTACGACTCGTTTGCCATCTGGCTTCAAAACGATATAAAGGTGAAGTCCAGCCGGCAATAGAATTGGATCATCCCATGGAACTCTTTCCTGCAAAATGCTGATATATTTATCAAATCGGTCAGTATCCTTAAAATTTGAAAGCATTTCTTTTAATTTGTAAAAATCAATTGTTCCGTCGATCAGCTCTTCAATCGTCTTACGATCATATTGTGCCATGTTCTCACCCCGTTTTTTTCTGATGATTTATTTTTGCTCCAAAGGTTGGTACACCTAACTCATCTTCTGATAAATGCCATTCTGTCGGCAGATTCCAGAACTGTTTAAACTCATTCGCAAATTTTTCACTTAAGGCAAAGCTGCCGGCATACATATGACGAACCTGTACAGCCGCTTCTTTGTTTAGAATTTTTTGTCTCTCCTGCTCCATCCATTCTTTTACAGGAACCCCGCGCTTTAGACGCTCTTTTCTCATTTTTTTGCGGCGTTTTTCTGTCGCTTTTTCATCAACGATATACTTGCCTTTTTCATTTTTGCTGACAACTGCTCCGTAAACGCTTTCTGCATAACGCGGCAGCAGCAGTCCTTCATTTAAATCATCCTCAATCATTTTCGGCTTGCGCTCAAGCGGATCCCCAAAACCAGGTCCCCCACGAAGGTAATTTAAATACAGATCGTAATTTTCAAAAATTGTTTCTGTTGTAATGGATTGCTTATCACGGATAATTTCCTTTGCTTCCATTAAAGTATCGTATTCTGGATTATCCGGATCACTGTCTCCCCCTGTAGGAATAGGCAGTCTTTTTTCGATCCGTTCTTTCAAATTCGTTCCATGTGCTTCAAAACGGTATCCTGATGCTGCTGGATAGCCTCCCATTAAACCGCAGTCACTTGACATATAGCCATTTCCCATAAAGAACATCGTCCAGTCTTTTGCACCATATACCATCCGCAAAGTCTCGTAGCCGCTGCCTCCCCGGTATTTTCCATACCCTGCTGTATTTGGTTTTATGCTTCGTCCCAAATAAAGAAGCGGTTCTGCGAGCTCCCAAATTTCCATATCTCCCATATCACCTTCAGGGTTCCAGATGGCTGCCGCATGGTTAATACCGTCTCTTACCGCACTTGCTCCGACCCCTTCGGCTGCTGATTCGAAGCTGTTAACGGCATGATTTTCGTTAAATTGGTTATATCCTCCTCCTTGCAGCCAGTTAGAAGTGTTGGCATTTCCGGCGTTAACTTCTTCTAAATACCCGCGTGCAAAGTAGTTGCGGCTAAGTGCACGCCATAATGGACTCCATGCAGATACAAGGAAGTGCCATGCATAGCTGTGAGCGGTCCGAATATCGTCCGGATTTAGCCATGAACCGTAAGGCAAGTCGAACTGGCTCGCATAATAAGCGCCATCATTAACCCGATCGTTCGGGATGAGCGTTTGCGACATCATGACCCATATTCCGCTCGTAATCGAAACAGGTGTAGCATTGTAGCTGTGCCATCCCCATCTGTTAACGCCTTCAAAGTCGATTTGGAACTTGCCATCTTTGTGAACAGTCAGTTCTGTTGGGGCATGCATAATCGTGTTTACACGAGCGTAAGGAGGAACATCTAGGTTTTTATACGGTACGTCCACAAATGAAACTTGGCGGTATTTACCCGGAATCAGCAACGTTTTTACTTGATTGACAAAACCGCGCCGTCCATCCTCAATTACCTCGCGAATAAATTGTTTATAAGTGTCGACACCTTCCTCCTTGACAATATCAAGGACAAGGTCTCTGATCATATGGCAGCCGGCTACGCGAGTCCGTTCATCAAGAAGCCAGTACTTTGTTGTTCGGACAGAACGCTGGCTTTCAATAAGCCAATCTTTTAAGAGCGTATCGTTTTTACCGATTTTACGGCAGGCCACTTGATAACCGTCATCGTAACGGCTAACTGGTCCAACGGTCATACTTCCTGGTGCAGTCGCCCCAACATCAATTACGTGGGTAACTCCGCCAACCCAGCCTATCAGCTCGCCCTCGTAAAAGATTGGAACAATTGTATGAACGTCACATGGGTGCACATTTCCGATCTGGCAATCATTGTTACAGAAAATATCTCCGTCTTCAATTCCCGGATTCTCTTCATAATCGTTTTTAATCATGTATTTAATCGCTGCGCCCATCGTCCCGACGTGAATGATAATTCCAGTAGAAGTTACAATCGAATCTCCTTCAGGAGTGTATAAAGTAAAGCATAATTCCCCTTCTTGCTCAACAATCGGGGAGGCCGCCACTCTTTTGGCCGTTTCCCTTGCATGCACAACTCCTCCCCGCAATTTTGAAAAGATCTTTTCATAGCGGATTGGATATGACTCTTTTAATGGCAATGTTTTTAAACCTGCGTAATGTCCTGTCTCTCGGCTGATTTCATCAATTTCTTTACGCATTTGCTTGAGTGTTTTTCCGTGCCAACCAATATTTTTCTGGCTTTGTATTGTTTTTTCAGTAATCGTCATGAAAAAATACCCTCCTTTTTCCTTAAAGTTCTTTTAAGTGGAAAATGCGATGCTCATCAAGATATGTTTCAAAACCAGGCGGAATCACAAACGTTGTGGCTGGAGATTCTAAAATTGAAAATGCACCGATTTTGTTCCCTGGCTTCAATTTTTCCATTTCCCAAATGTTTGCTTTGATCCACTCGCCCTTCCAATACACATCACGCTGGCCAAGAAACGCTTCTGACGGCGGAGTTTCTCCAGATAGAGGCTCCTCAGGAATTTTCGGCTTTGCCACTTCAACAATACCGCGTACGATTGCTCCTGTGATGCTGTAACCGAGTTCAGGCGATTTGGCCGCTTTTGCGTAAATTCTCGCATACGTTTCTTCGAATGCTTTGACAAGCTCTTCCCAGTCGTTAATATCCTTAAACTTTTGAATCGGCGATTCAATTTCAAGGTCGTTTAACTGACCTTGGTACTGCATGCGGAAATAAAGACGGAAACTCACATCTTGTCGTTTAAAGTTATTTTTCTCAAATTCAGCTGCCACTTTTTCGATTAGTTCATCCCAAGCATCCTGCAATTCTTTACCTGCCTTCAGCTTACTGCTGTCTTCATCCCCGTTGTTTACATTGATATCAAGTGTTTTATCATAGCGGTATTCAAAGTCTGCCGCACCGCAGCCAAAAGCAGAAAATCCAGCTGCCCACGCCGGTACTAGAACATCTTCAAAGCCAAGACCTTTTGTGTAGCCGGCAGTATGAAGCGGACCGCCGCCTCCATAAGAGAAGCATACATATTGAGATGGCGAATACCCTTTTCCAAGGATCATAGATTCAAGATAATTGCGCAGTTGCGACTCAAGCAGATCGATAACACCGTATGCTGCGTCTTCAACAGATAATCCGAGCGGATCGGCGACCTGCTTCTTCAATGCTTCATAAGCTCTTTCCGGATATAGCTTAACCTCGCCGCCAAGGAAATTATCCGGGTTGATTAGTCCAAGAACAACGTGGCAGTCGGTTACTGTTACCGTTTCTATGCCGCCCTCCGGATAACAAACGCCGACTCTCGAACCTGCGCTGTCCGGTCCAAGTGTTAATGATTTGAAGTTCGGATCCACTCGCACAAAGCTGCCTGCCCCAGCTCCAACAGTATCCATGGAAACAAGCGGTAATGATAGTACAAGCCTTGCCATATCTGGGCTTGTATTAATACTCAAATCCCCTTGAGTAATAAGAGCCATATCAAAACTTGTTCCGCCGATATCCGAGCATGCAATATTGCGAATACCGAGTTGTTCACCAAGATATTTCGCGCCAACTACTCCCCCAATCGGACCTGAAACGAGCGTTCTTGCCAGTTCATTTGCACGCGTACTTATCGTTCCACCGTGGCTGGCCATGACCCGAAGATCAAATTTTGCCCCGTGATTTCTTAACATGTTATCAATTTTCGACAATGTCTCCCGAGACGGGTCTGCTGCATATGCTTCAATAATGGTTGTATTTGTGCGGTGAGACTCTTTTCTAACAGGGTAATAATCAACCGATGCAAACACAGGCACTTCTTTTCCGACTTTCTTCATGACTTCCTTTGCAATATCCCTAATTTTTCGTTCATGCTGCGGATATTTGTAAGAATGAAGCAAACTGATCACAATTGCTTCGACATCCTGTTCCAGAAGGTCCAATACTGCTGGTTCCACTTCATGTTCATAAAGTGGAATGACAACGTTTCCAAATAAATCGACTCTTTCTGTTACGCCTCTTGTCAATTCTCTCGGTACAAGTGGAGGATCGTAACGATGAGTATTCAAGTGTAAACGGTCTGAATAAGAATATCCTAGGTAAGCCTGGATCGCCCGGCCCATTCGATGGAAATCCTCCATCCCTTTATTAACGATCAGACCGACGCGGCGTCCTTTCCTTGACACGAGACGATTCAGCATCGCTGTTCCGGAGTAGACACCCGCAAGCAATTTAGGAAATTCTTCTTCTACTGTTGTGTTCCAGTAAGTTAGTGCATCCCTTGCAGAGTTGAGAAGACCAATTGATTCATCTTCAGGTGTGGATTGTGCTTTTCCGACGACAAATTCACCATTGTCGTCAATAATGAAGGTATCTGTCATCGTTCCCCCTGCATCGATAGCAAGTATTTGTGCATTGCGAGTTGTTACTGCTTCCATCCATTTCTCTCCTTTCTTTTTTCAAAAATTGATTTTGTTTTCGCTTTTTACTTTGCAACATTCGTGCCAATATTAAAAATTATCAAAAAGTTGAGAAGAGAAAAGGCTTTCGAAAATTAGAGAATGGTGAAAGAGAATGATGAATTGTAGCGAATCGCTACACTGTTTCGCTACAATTTTTTCGTACAACAATACAGCTAAAAAAGAATTTGTTGCAATTCGCCCATAGAATTTTGTTGCTTGCTCCATACAATTCGACAGACAGCTTAAGCTCGATCAAGAGATTTTTTGTAAAAAAATAGACCATCTTTTAGTCTAGTAAACATAAAAATAACGACAAGGAATTTTCCAAGGGACAACAAAGACGACTTGAATGACAAAGCCACTATTGTACCGTCCTAATTTTATGATGGAAAATTTGATGAACAATAACTGCAGTTTCATTTTGTTTCTAAGTAAAAAACAAGTTTGAATGTTCTGAAATTTTAGTTGGAAACAGTTGATACTTTGATGAAAGTCGCCATTATCGAAACGATAAATACGTTTGAAAAATCATAATGGATTTTCTTTAAGCATTTCCAGCAATTTTTTTAAAGCAAATGAGTGATATCTGCCTTTTCTCGTAATGATGCCGAGTCTCCAAAGAAGAGGCGGATCTTTAAGCGGAACAATCGTGATGTTGGGGCTGTTCTGTTTATGAAAAATCATTTTCGGCATTAAAGTAATACCTAGTTTTGATGAAACAAGCTCAAGAATTAAATCCCATTGCGAGCTTTCATATGAAACAATTGGAGTAAAGCCTGCATTTTTACATGTGTTGATGATGTAATCGTGGAGTTTGAAGTTTTTCGAAAACAATATAAACGGTTCATCTTTTAATTCATGTACTGAAACTGTTTGTTTTTGTGCAATTGGGTGGTCACGATGAATAAACAAGACAAATTCTTCTGTAATAAACGGATGAATATGAAAAACGGATTCGTCTACAGGCAGTACAACTATGCCAATGTCAATCTCTCCTTCTTCCACTAATTGTTCGATGACCTTTGCCCCAAGCTCTATAAGTTCAAGTTTCACATTCGGATAGTTTTGATGAAACATTCTAGCAATAGAAGGAAAAAACAAAGTTCCAATGAGCGGCGGAACCCCCATCTTAATCTCTCCAGTCGCAAGATTAGAAAGTTCATCTAATAACATTTTCATTTCTTCCAACGTTTCAATCAATTTTTTTCCTTGCTGATATACAATTTGACCTGCATCTGTCAAACGGAGATGACGAGTTGACCTTTCGATCAGTTCAACATGCAGCTCAGCTTCAAGCTTTTTAACGGCTTTGCTCAATGAAGGCTGTGATAAGTAGGAATATTCAGCAGCCTTTGTAAAGCTGTTATGATTGGCAACATCAATGAAAGATTGAATATCACGAAATTCCACCATACTCCCCCCTTATTTATTCACTATTGGAATAAATTGTATTCTTTTTATCTATTTTACTTATAGATAATGGGAATGTAAACTCTTACATAAGACAAAGAAAGGAGGAGATGTTCATGAACAAAATCATGAATTCATTTTCGGAAGCGGTTTCAGACATTCAAGACGGTGCATCCATTGTTGTAGGCGGATTTGGGTTGTGCGGAATTCCAGAAAAGACTATTCAAGCTTTACGTGACAAGGGGACAAAGAATTTGACTATTTACAGCAACAATTGTGGTGTCGATGATTGGGGACTTGGTCTTCTACTCAAAAATAAACAAATAAAAAAAATGGTCGCTTCCTACGTCGGGGAAAATAAAATTTTTGAACAGCAATTTTTAAGCGGCGATTTAGAAGTAGAACTTATACCACAAGGTACTCTTGCAGAACGAATGAGAGCAGGTGGAGCAGGAATTCCGGCTTTTTATACCGCAACAGGTGTCGGAACGCCGATCGCAAAAGGAAAAGAAGAAAGAGAGTTCAACGGAAAAACATATTTGCTAGAGGAAGCCATCGTTGCAGATTTTGCTTTTGTAAAAGCGTGGAAGGCTGATACTTATGGGAATCTTGTGTATCGGAAAACAGCGCGAAATTTTAATCCGCTTGCCGCAATGGCAGGTAAAATCACCATAGCGGAAGTGGAACAAATTGTTGAACCTGGTGAACTTGATCCGGACGAAATTCACACACCATGTATTTATGTTCAACGCTTACTGGTAGGAACGAATTATGAAAAACGCATTGAGCGGAGAACAGTGGTTACTAAATAAAAGAAGGAGTGATCAGGATGTCTAACAATCGATTAAAGATTGTTAAGCGTGCGGTAAAGGAAATTGAAAACGGAATGATTGTCAATCTTGGCATCGGAATGCCAACACTTATTGCCAATGAGATTCCGTCCAATTTCAACATCTTATTACATTCAGAAAATGGGCTGCTTGGCATTGGACCTTATCCGGTTGAAGGGGAGGAAGATCCCGATTTGATTAACGCTGGTAAAGAAACGATTACTACAGTGCTCGGCGCTTCATTTTTTGACAGTGCCGAATCATTTGCAATGGTTCGTGGAGGACATATTGATCTTGCTATTTTAGGAGGTATGGAAGTTTCAGAGAACGGCGATTTAGCCAATTGGATGATTCCAGGAAAAATGGTCAAAGGTATGGGCGGAGCAATGGATCTTGTAAACGGTGCGAAACGCGTCATCGTCATTATGGAACATTTGAACAAGAGCGGGGAATCGAAAGTGAAGAAAGAATGTACACTTCCACTTACTGGAAAAGGTGTCGTCCATCGATTGATTACCGATTTAGCCGTGTTTGACTTTACAGATCAAGGGATGGTGCTGATTGAAACAATGGATGGTGTTTCAGTTGATGAAGTGATAGCAAAAACAGAGGCAAAATTCACAGTTTCTCCTGAACTTTCGGAGGTGAATTAAATGGTAAAGACAGTTATTTTAGAAGGAGCGCGTACCCCGATTGGAAAATTTAACGGATCGCTTGCTCAATTAACAGCATCACAGCTTGGCGGTATTTCGATGAAAGAGGCTTTAATGCGAGCAGAAGTAAAGCCTGAAGATGTGAATGAAGTCATTTTCGGAAATGTTCTTCAGGCTGGACAGGGACAGATCCCGTCGCGCCAGGCAGCACGTGAAGCAGGTATTCCTTGGAGCATTAAAACAGAAACAGTGAATAAAGTTTGTGCATCCGGTCTTCGCAGTGTAACAATGGCTGATCAAATCATTCGGGCAGGCGACGAAGAAATCATTTTGGCAGGCGGCATGGAGTCAATGTCAAACGCTCCATATGCATTGAAGAACGCAAGATGGGGGTTAAGAATGGGTAATGCACAGATGGTTGATTTAATGATTCATGATGGCCTGTCATGCAGTTTTACTGGTGTTCATATGGGGACGTACGGAAACAAAATTGCGAAAGAGTATGAAATATCGCGTGAAGAACAGGACAATTGGGCTGTGAGAAGCCATAAAAGAGCAATTGCAGCAATCGAAGAAGGCAAGATGGCAGAAGAGATTGCAGCGGTTGAAATTCCACAGCGTAAAGGCAGCCCGCTTGTCATTTATAAAGATGAATCACCGCGAAAAGACACAACGAAAGAGATTCTGGCAACATTACCTCCTGTATTTGGCAAAGATGGAACGATTACAGCCGGCAACGCACCTGGAATTAATGATGGAGCTGCAGCGCTTGTACTGATGAGCGATGAACGGGCAAAAAGAGAAGGTAAAAACGTTCTTGCAACCATCATTGGCCATGCAGAAGTTGCGGTTGAAGCAGAAAATTTTCCAATAACACCGGGCCTTGTCATTCTTGAGCTATTGAAAAAGACGGGGAAATCTGTCGATGATATCGACTTGTTCGAAATTAATGAAGCATTCGCAGTCGTTGCACTCGCTAGTATAAAAATTGCGGGAATCGATCCGGAAAAAGTGAATGTAAATGGCGGTGCTGTTGCCCTTGGTCACCCAATCGGCGCAAGCGGCGCGCGTATTCTTTTGACACTAGCGTACGAATTACGCCGTCGCGGAGGAGGGATTGGAATCGCAGCGATCTGTTCTGGAAGCGGTCAGGGAGATGCCGTGATGATTGAAGTAAAATAAAATGGATATAATTTGAAACCTATAAACAAAAAGAGTGAATTTGACCAAACTAATTATTATATTGATTTAATAGAAACATAATCGCCATTTTGCATCAAGCTTTGATTCTATTAAAACATTTAGCATCAGTAGTTTTGTGCGCCAGTGCAAAATAAAAAAGAAGCCTCCATAAAATCAGGCCCCATTGAAAGCAAAAAATCATAAACATCGATATATCAACGTTTCAAAACATTAAAGGGGGCATCAATAAGCCGTAAAAGCGACTTATTAGACACCCCCGTATTTTGTATTAATTTTTTATTTTTTTCATCACATTGTTCGTTCCGCGGCCGAAATAGTTTACCAATTTTTTATACTCTTCATAATACAAATTATATTTTTCTACGTGATCCTGTTTCGGATAAAAAACTTTGTCTTTTAATTTGGCCATATTTGCTGCTGCTTCTTCGATCGTATCGTATCCACCTAGTTTTGATCCTGCAGCAACAGCTCCGAACATTGCAGCTCCGATGGCTGATGTGATTTTGTTAGATGCGATCTTGATTGGTCTTGCCGTTACATCTGCATATATTTGCATGAGCATTTCATTTTGATGAGGCAGTCCGCCGCATGCAACCAATTCATTAATTTCGATTCCTGCATTCTCAAAGCTTTCAATGATCAAGCGTGTCCCGAATGCTGTTGATTCAATTAATGCACGGTAAATTTCTTCAGGTTTTGTATTCAGCGTAAGACCGACTAATAAACCTGACAAATTGGCATCAACTAACGGAGTTCTATTTCCATTATGCCAATCCAATGCCAGCAATCCTTTTGATCCTGGAGGCAATGTGCTGGCTTTTTGTTCCAAATATTGATGAATAGATAGATTTTTGGCCTCCGCTTCTCTTTCGACATAACCCGGCACAAGCTCTTTGACAAACCATGCAAAAATGTCGCCAACAGCAGCCTGGCCTGCCTCATATCCGTAGTAGCCAGGGATTATTCCATCTTCGACGACTCCGCTGATTCCTTCGACAAACTCTTCTTTTGTGCTTAACAGCATATGACAGGTGGAGGTTCCCATAACCATAACCATGCTTCCAGGTGCGGTAACTCCTGCACCTGGAACAGCAGCATGAGCATCTATAATTCCAATGGCAACCGGTGTTTTTGGTTTTAGTCCAATTTTTGCTGCAAACTCTTCCGTCAGCTCGCCAGCCTTGCTGCCGATCGGAACCACTTCACCCGACAGTTTTGTTTCATAAATATTTTCCATCAATGGATGAAGTCTTTTTAAAAATTCTTTTCTTACATAGCCTTCCTGTTTATGCCACATTCCTTTATAGCCGGCAGAACAGCTATTTCGTTTCACTTCACCGACCATCAGCGACGTCAGCCAATCAGCTGCTTCAAGGAACAATGCCGCTTCATGATAGAGCTCCTCACGATCATGTATAATTTCTAATATTTTCGGCAGCATCCATTCTGACGAAATTTTTCCACCATAACGCTTTAACCATTCTTCATTCGACTCGCTTGCTAATTGATTAATTGTATCTGCTTCTGGCTGCGCTGCATGATGTTTCCATAATTTTACCCATGCATGCGGCTCATCTTTCCATTTTTCCAGAAAACATAATGGTGTTAATTGTTCATCGACAGGCAGAATTGTACAGGATGTAAAATCAATTCCTATGCCGACGATATCATCTTTGCTCACCCCGGAATCCTCTAACACTCTCGGGATGGACGTTTCCAGCACATCTAAATAATCTTGCGGGTGCTGAAGAGCTGTACTGTTTTTCAGCTTCTTCTGCTTATGAGGAAGAGTTTCCGTTATGACTCCATGTTTATATTGTGTGGAATGAGTACCAGCAACCTCACCAGTTGCAACATCTACTAAGACAACTCTTCCAGATTCAGTCCCAAAATCTACTCCGATTGCGTATTTTTTCATAAGCATCCCGTTCCTTTGTTACTTGTTATTTATAGATCGGCCCAAAGTTTTTACATGCTCTGTAATCAGCGCCTTCAAGATCTTTTGTTCCAAACATGCTCCAAGCATCTGGTCTGAATATTTTTTCCTCAGGTACATTGTGCATATTTACCGGAATGCGAAGAATGGATGCCAGCGTGATTAAATCGGCTCCAATATGACCATAGCTGATGGAACAATGGTTGGCTCCCCAGTTATTCATAACCGAGTAAACATCTTTAAATGCACCTTCTCCGGTTAGATTCGGAACAAACCAAGTGGTAGGCCAAGTTGGATCGGTCCGTTTGTCAAGCACGTCATGAACTTCTTCCGGCAAATCAACCGTATATCCTTCTGCAATTTGCAGAACAGGACCCAGCCCTTTAACAATATTTAAGCGCGAAATCGTTACAGGCATGCCGCCTTTTGTTAAAAAGTCAGTTGAATATCCGCCGCCTCTGAAGTATTCAGTTGAAGCAGGTCTAAATTGTGTTGCTTCCAAGCATTTTTTAATATCTTCATCTGTCAATTCGTAGTATGGTTTAATAACTGGTTTGCCGTCTTTTGTTTGTTCTCCTGTTCCATCCAATGCAGCCGCTCCAGAATTAATTAAATGGATGATTCCGTTTGCCGCTCTCCCTTCAAGAGTATAGCCAGTTACCCGCTTGACAGCCTCCGGACTCCAATAAGTTCTCACGTCGGCAAAAATTTGCGCCGTATTAGTTAAAAGGTAGCCGAACAACATGGAAATGCCGTTCAAGTTATCATTTTCCGTTGCAAAAATATATGGCGCTCTTTTTCCGTTCCAGTCAAAAGATGAATTTAAAATCGTTTCCATAAAATCTCCATTTGGGAAATAGTCGGTCCATTGACGCTGTCCTTGGAAACCAGCAACAATGGCGTTTCTTCCTAGAGCTTCTTCTCCATATCCCATTTCTTCTAATTTTTTATTGCCAACCATTAAGTCGCGTGCGATAAGAGCCATTTTTACGCTGATTTCCCAATCTTTTTCCTTCTGCTCTTCTGTTCTTTTAAAGCCGTCGCGATTGTTGTCCGGACCAACTTTACAGTTTTCCTTCACCCATTTTAAGGCTCTTTCATATTCCTCTTTATCGTAAATTTCCAGTTCAATTCTGCGCACGAATTCGCTCATATCAACATATTCATTTCTCATTCCAAGATAGTTTTGGAAAAAGTCTTCTTGCACAACACTTCCTGCAATTCCCATTGATACAGATCCAATGGAGAGATAAGATTTACCCTTCATCATAGCAACAGCCAGTCCTGCTTTTGCAAAACGAATGAGCTTCTCTTTTACATCTTCAGGTATATTCGTATCTCCTGCATCTTGAACATCCTTACCGTAAATTCCAAAGGCAGGAAGTCCTTTTTGGTTATAACCTGCTAGAACAGCAGCTAAATAGACAGCGCCAGGTCTTTCTGTTCCATTGAATCCCCAAACTGCTTTCGGAATGTGAGGATCCATATCCATTGTTTCAGTTCCATAGCACCAGCATGGAGTAACAGTAATCGAAACGCCAACGCCTTCTCTTGCAAACTTTTCAGCTGCTTCTGCCGCTTCTTTTACTCCTCCAATACATGTATCTGCAATCACACATTCCACTGGCTGTCCATTATAATAAAAAACATTTTCCTCCAGTAATTTAGCTACAGCTTTTGCCATGTTCATTGTTGTTTCTTCTAATGATTCACGAACTCCTTTTCTTCTGCCGTCGATCGTCGGGCGTATTCCTATCTTTGGTAGATTTCCTACATATCGTGGATCTTTTGCCATCTTTCATTCCTCCTGTATGTTATTTATTTAATGATTGCTAGAAATGATTTATAATGTTTTTCCCAATGATCACAGTTTTCGGGTTCATATGTTTTAAAGCTAAAGGAGTTGGTAACAATTTTTCTTGCTTCTTCTAAGTCTGCAATTTCTCCAAGGGCAATTAATTGAGAAAGCATATTGCCGATTGCGCTGGCTTCCACCGGCCCTGCATAAACGGTACGCTTTGCGGCGCCAGCAATAAATCGACAAAACCATTTGTTTTGTATTCCCCCGCCTCCCATATGAATCGACTGGATGTTATGGTGGATTAAATTTTCCAGCCGTTCGATCACGAAACGGTATTGAAAAGCTAAGCTTTCCAATATACATCTCAAAAATTGCCCTTTCGTTTCCGGAATAGGCTGTAAAGTTTTTTGACAATAATCTTGAATAGCTTTCAGCATGCTTGGCGGGTTAAAAAACGATGGATCATTTGGATTTATAAAAGAACGGAACGGTTCTGCTTCTTCTATCAGCCGGCTTTCTTCTTCATAGGAGATGCCTTCGCCATTATCGTTCCATTCTTTTTTACACTGTTGAATAAACCATAAGCCGGTATTGTTTTTTTGCAAACGGAACTTCCCGTCAAATGTCCCTTCATTTGTGAAGCCCCATTCATAAGCTTCATCTGAAACAACCGGCTTTTCAACCGTCACACCGATCAGCACCCATGTTCCGCAGCTCATAAAACAGCTTGTTTGATCATTTTGGATCGGCATGGCACCTAAAGCACAAGCTGTATCGTGTCCTGGAACCGCGATGACATTGGCCGGATCGATCCCTAATTCCTTATTAATAGATGCTTTCGTTTTGGCCAAAATGCGATTCGTTTCTACCAGAGGTGCAAAATTCACCTTATCTGCAAACAGCTTATTTAAAATCGTCTCATCCCAATCTTTTTTTTCCCAATTTAATAGTTGAGAAGTCGACGAGATTGTAAATTCATTTTTGATTTCCCCTGTAAACAAATAGGCGAACAGACTCGGTGTCATTAATATATATTTTGCCTTTTCTATTAGCTCAGGCCTTGTTTTCAAAATCGCATACAGCTGATAAAGCGTATTGATGGCAGCTGGCTCTACGCCAGTCATTTGAAAAAGTTTTTTCTTATCTATCTTCTCATGGACTTCATCCATAAAGAGAACGGTATGTGTATCCCGATAAGAATACGGGTTTTCTAATAGATCTCCTTCCTCAGAAATGAGACCGAAATCTACTCCCCACGTATCAAAACCAATTCCATCGATCCTTTTTCCATAAACCTCGACAAATTTTTTTATTCCTTTTTTCATTTCAGCAAATAAGTAGTTTAAATCCCAATGCAAATGATCTCCGATCGTGATGGGGTTATTTTGAAAACGGTGAATTTCTGTTATGTTTAATTTTCTATTTTCATATTCTCCGAGTATTAATCGACCATTCGAAGCACCCAAATCAAAAGCTAGTACTCTTTTCATGTCATTCGCACTCCCGTAAAAAAGCCTGTTTATGACTTCTTCTTTAACAGACTGGCCCGATACTTTTCGGATGACAAATTTCGTAAATCTTCGCACTCTTGTTCCGTTAAAATTCTCGGAGTACCAACAGTTGAAGCGATGGTAAATACTTTTGCTGATTCTTCGGTTAATTGCATATAAAAAAATGCTTCTTTCATCGTTTTGCCGACTGTGAGCACTCCATGGTTCCTCATCACAATGACATCGCTGTCATGGATGACTTCTCCAACAGCATCTGCTAAAAGATTGGTTGTAGGAATAATATAATCTAAGTAGGAAACTTTCTTTACCATTGCAGGAAAATCGGGGAAAAGCATTGGGATATCTTTCCCTGCACTAGAGACTCCAACAGAGTAGCTAGGATGCGCATGCAACACTGCATTGATTTCTGGATTTCGCCGAAAGCATTCTAAATGCATGAGCAATTCGGAGGAAGGTTTTAAATCTCCAAAAACTTCTCCAGTGTCAATTTTTACTTTAACCCATTGATCATCTTCAATCTCCTTTAAATCAAAGCCGCTTGGTGAAATGTACATATATTCACCATCACGCATGCTGAGATTTCCACCGGCTCCAACAACTAAACCAGCATCTACAATTTTATGTGCATATTTTTTTAGTTCTCCGATTACTGCTGACATTAAATTCCACCTCTAGTATATGTTTATCATCTTGAAAACAATTTTTAAGTTTCGTTTCACCCTGTTTTTATGAGCTGGTTAATCTTTTTCCCCTTCAAGTATTTGTATAACTGGGGCTGCAAAATGCATCCCCAGCTTTCAGGTTATTATTCGTAAATGGCAGATTTAATTTCTTCATTATCAAGATTGGTTTTGTCATACCAATAGAATCCTGTGTCAATAACCTTTTCTACTTTCTCGCCATTGATTGCTTGAACAGCAGCTTTTACTGTTTCATAGCCGATACCGACCGGATTTTGTGTAATGGCTCCTGCCATTGTACCGTCTTTAATCGCTTCAATTTGCTGTTTACCAGAGTCAAAGCCGATGACAACAATTTTGCCTTGTTTATTCATTTCTTTTACTGCATTAATTACACCGATAGCTGAACCTTCGTTGGCACCATAGATCCCTTTTAAGTCAGGATGCGCTTGGATGATTGCTTTCGCTAAGTCTGTAGATTTTAATTGGTCACCGCCGCCATATTGAATGTCGACAATTTCAATATCTGGATATTTTTCTTTTATTCTCTCAACAAATCCATCTCGGCGGTTAACACCAGTTATACTTGTTTGGTCATGAACAATTAGCGCAACTTTTCCTTTGCCTCCAATTTTTTCAGCCATTTTGTCTGCCGCTAACGCTGCAGCAGCTTTGTTATCTGTAGATGCAGTTGCCAAAGGAATATCGCTGTCAACCCCTGAGTCAAATGCAATAATCGGAATACCTTTTTCATCCGCTTCTTTTAATAAAGGAATTGATGCTTGGCTGTCTAGAGCAGCAAAACCAATTGCATCCGGCTTTTTATCAATAGCTGTTCTTAACATTTCAATTTGTTTGTCGACTTGAGATTCACTTTCTGGACCTTCAAACGTAATTTCTACGTCAAACTCTTTTGCTGCTTGTTCAGCACCTTTTTTAACAGCTTGCCAGAATTGATGCTGGAATCCTTTAGAGACAATAGCGATATAGGGTTTTCCACTGTCGCCTCCTGCGGATTCAGAGCTTCCTTCGCTCTCGTTTTTCGAGGAGCTTCCGCATGCTGACAAAATGAGCGACAACATTAAAATACCGCATAGAGTTAACAACCATTTCTTCACTGAATTTTCCCCCTTATAATTTTTTATTTTTTAACTCTAGTTTGTAACTAGAGATAAAAAACGGAATTTAACTGCTTTTGCCTCGACGGATAATATCGATATAAACTGCAACCAAAATGACAAATCCAACAACAACTGTCTGCCATTCTTGAGGGATTGACATAATTCTCAAACCGTTTGTTAATACGCTCATAATAAGAGCCCCAATAACTGTTCCTAAAATAGTTCCTTTACCACCACTTAACGAAGTCCCTCCGATAACGACAGCTGCAATTGCTTCCAACTCATACCCGGCTCCCAAAGCAGGCTGTGCTGAATTAAGCCTTGAAGCCATTAAAACTCCTGCTATTCCTGTAAACACACCTGCAACCGTGTAAATGATGATTTTCCATTTATCCGTATTGATACCGGATAATCTTGTCGCTTCTTCATTGCTTCCAATAGAAGTTGTAAAGCGGCCAAAAATAGATTTCGTTAATAAAATTCCTGCAATAATTGCCATAATAATGAAAATTAGGACACCGTTAGGCAAATTAAATCCTGGTATAATTGAACCTAATGCAATTTCACTGAAGCTAGGTTTATCACTAAAATAAATTGGAGTTGCATCTGAAATAACAAGTGCTAATCCTTTCGCGATCATCATCATCGCCAATGTTGCAATAAATGGAGGAATTTTTAATTTTGAAACACTGAATCCGCTTATAAATCCCATTAAAGCACCAGTCAAAATTCCGCCTAAAATGCCGACTATAATTGGCAAATCCCAAAAGACGATAAATACCCCTGTCATAACAGCACATAGAGTCATTCCTGTACCAATGGAAAGGTCAATTCCTCCAGTCATAATAACAAATGTAGTTCCTAACGCCATGATTCCGATAACTGTCGTTGATAATAATATCCCGGTAATATTAGTCCAATTTAAAAAGTTATCGGAGGAAATGGTAAAAAACAGAATAAGTACAATTAAACTAGCAAATGCCAATATTTGTTGCAGTGCATTGGATTTTAATAGATTTCCACTCTTTTTTGTTTCTGTGTTAGGTGCAGTTCCTGTACTCATATTGATCCTCCTCGTTTTGTATTCCAAATCCTTTTGACATTAATGATACTTAAATCGGACTCCAATTTATGATCTAGTTCGTGTTGCATAATCCATAATCTTTTCTTGAGATGCTTCCTCGTTCGTCAACTCTCCGGTGATTCTTCCTTCACACATGACGATGATTCGATGGCTCATTCTTAATATTTCCGGTAATTCGGAAGAAATCATAATAATGGATTTTCCTTGCTGAGCCAGTTCATTCAGCAGCTGATATATTTCAGTTTTCGCCCCAACATCAATTCCGCGTGTAGGTTCATCAAAGATTAAAATGTCGCAGTTTTTAGCAAGCCATTTGGCAATGACAATTTTTTGCTGGTTTCCTCCCGATAAATTCTTCGCTAGCTGTTTGATGCTTGGCGTTTTAATTTTCAGCGACTTTACATACTCTTCTGATGTTACATATCCTTTTGAGTCATTGACAAAGGTCAGCCAATTCACGTAATTGCTCAGTGAAGAAATTAAAATATTCGAATTCACGTCCATTTCAAGCATTAAGCCGTATCGTTTTCTGTCCTCAGACAAATAGGCAATTCCGTGTTTTACTGCATCTTCAGGCTTATTGATTTTCACTTCTTTTCCATTGATAAAAATTTGCCCTTCATCGATTTTGTCAGCACCGAAAATGGCTCTTGCTACTTCTGTGCGTCCAGCTCCCATTAAACCGGCAAAGCCCAAAATTTCTCCTTTTTTCAAAGTAAAGCTGATATTTTCTAAAAAGTTTTTGGTCGATAAGTTTTTCACTTCCAGGACTGTTTCAGCCTCTTTTGAAACCGTCGTTGTAGGGCGAGATTCATCCTGGATTTGACGGCCTACCATTAACGAAATTACCTTTTTCATATCTGTATCTTTCGTATATAACGTGTCGATGTATTGACCGTCGCGCATGACTGTTATTCGGTCAGAAATGACTTTCAATTCTTCCATTCTGTGTGAAATATAAATGATGCCAACACCTTTGTTTTTCAAATTTTCAATTAAATCAAATAATGTTTTAATTTCAGATTCCGTCAATGCGGCAGTTGGTTCGTCCATCACGATAATTTTCGCATTGTAAGATAACGCTTTCGCAATCTCCACCATCTGCTGCTTTGCCACTGTTAAATCTGATACTGTTTCTTTAGGATTTAAATTAATATTGAGTTTCTCAAGCAACTCGGCTGTTTTTTCATTCAATTCCTTTTCCTTCAAAAAGAAATTAAATCCGGTGCGAGGCTCCCTGCCAATAAAAATGTTTTGGGCAACCGTTAAATCAGGCATTAAATTTAGTTCTTGGTGTATAATGCTAATGCCCATTTCCTGTGCTGCTTTCGCATTAGGAATTTCAACTTTGTTGCCTTCTAAGTAGATTTCACCTTCATCTTTTTGATAGACTCCAGACAAAATTTTCATTAAAGTCGATTTCCCAGCACCATTTTCGCCAACTAATGCTAGAACTTCCCCATAGTTTAAATCCAGTCGAACTTTTGATAATGCCTTTACTCCAGGAAAACTTTTGCTTATCCCTTCCATTCTTAATAATTGAGCTGACATCCTATCACCTACTTTACGTAACTGTCATTATCCGTCCTGAATTTTTGTTCCACTTTTACATTAATAAGATTTTTCAGATTTTTTCGCGGATTGGTACTGCTTCCAATCATTTAAAAACCCTTTTAACCCGATATTTGTAAGATCTGACGCAAACATTTTCTTAAAAATATAAAATGGCATCGTTACAGCATCTGCGCCTGATTTTGCAAGATCAACGACAACCTGCGGATTTCGGATGCTTGCTCCAATAACTTTCGTTTCCGCATGCATTTGATGAATAATTTCTTTTGCCTCTTTAATAAATTGCAGCCCGTCAATCGCATGATCATCCATTCTTCCGATGTAAGGGCTTATAAAATCCACCCCTGCTTTGGCAGCTAATACAACTTGAGGCAGTGTATAAATAAGAGTCATATTCACCTTTATGCCTTCCTGTTTCAATTGATAAGCTGCGGATAATCCTTCTTCAGTCATCGGGAGTTTAATGACAATATCTTTTCCCCATGTGGACATTTCTCTCCCTTCAAGAATCATTTCTTCAGCTGTTTCTCCTGTTACCTGGCACCAGACTTCTCCATTAATTTTGGAGGAAATATCCACAATAATTTGCCGAAACTCTCTATTTTCTCTTGAAATAATGCTTGGATTGGTTGTAATCCCTGCTAAAAAGCCATATTTTGAAGCAAATTCTATTTCTTGTTCATTTGCGGTGTCTAAATAAATGTCCATGATTTTCCCCCTTTCTCGCACAATTGTTTGTACATTTATTCAACCCCGTTCCATTGATTAAAAATCGGCTCCACTTGTTTATAAACTTGTTCAAACGCTTTCAAAGCTGTTTGATAAGATTGATGGTTGCGTTGATCTGGTTCAAATGATTCAGCTTCAACACACCAAGCTTTCGCTGCTGTCAAATCTTTCAGAAGGCCTACTCCTACACCGCCTGCAACCGCAGCGCCCATCGAGGTCGTTTCATCCAAAATTTTCGGTATACGGATGGTAACACCGAAAAGATCAGCCAGCATTTGCCGCCATATTCTGCTTTTCGCTCCGCCTCCAAACAGCCATATGTCTTGAAATGGTCGATCATAATTTTCTTGCAGAGCATCGAAAATAAGTTTTAAATTCATTGAAATCCCTTCCAAAACAGCACGAATCAAATCAGAACGTTTATGATTGATCGTTAATCCTATGAAACTGCCTTTTGCGTTTGGATTCCACCAAGGAGACCGCTCCCCCATTAAATACGGAAGAAAAATCAATTGATTGGAGCCGATTGGTGAGCTTTCAGCCTCTTCATTCATCATTTCATAAATATGCTTCGCTGCATCCGTTTTCAAAACGTCTTGAAACAGTATGTCTCTTAACCATTGAAAGGAAGTCCCTGCTGCTTGCATCGTTCCGATGGGAATATATTTATTTTCATCCAAATGGATAAAATTGAATGTCCGCATTTCTTGATCAAAAACTGGACGAGATGATGAAAATGAGATCCAGGAAGAAGAGCCAATGTAATTAAAAATATCTCCCTCATCAATCGCACCTGCACCTAATGCAGCACAACACCCATCTGCACCGCCCATTACAACAGGTGTACCAGGCATCAGACCTGTTTCTTCCGCCGCCTTTGAATGAACTTCACCAACAACCGCTGTTGAAGGCAAAATCTCAGGCAATTTTTCATCATCAATTTGCCATAATTTTATTAATTCTTCCGACCATTCTTTCTTTTTAATATTTAATAGATTCGTGCCGCTTGCATCAGAATAGTCGGTGGCAAATTTACCCGTTAGTTTAGCAATTATATAATCTTTTGCTTGTAAATATTTAAATGTTTCTTTATGAACAGCTGGTTCATTTTCTTGAATCCAATTAATTTTTGCTGCAGAATAGGATGGGGATAATCTGTTTCCAGTAATTTCATAGTGTTCTTTCATTCCTATCTTTTCTGCAATTGTTTCTGTTTTTTGCGCCGAACGCATATCAGCCCAAATAATTGCATTTCTTACAGCTTCTCCTTTATGATTGACTGGGACAGCCCCCATCATCTGGCCGCTGAACGTAATGCATGCAATTTGTTTCGGATCAATTTTTGCTTCTGCAATAAGTTGTTTTGATGCATTTGCCACGGCATCCCACCAATCATTCGGATTTTGTTCAACCCAATGCTGCTTCAAAAAAATGGTGGAATATTGATAGGTAGTATGAGCTATGATTTCACCGTCCGGCGATATTAATGTGGATTTATTTCCGCTTGTCCCCAGATCATGAGCAAGAATAAATTTTTGCACCATATTGTCTCCACCATCCTATCGCTTCCATCTTGAACGGAAAATGTACTAGTTTCCCAATGAAATCTATTATGAAATGACACCTTTTTTTAAAATGATATTGGCATAAAGCGCACTCTCGCTCGTTGCGATAATTGCATAAGCATTTTTGGCTCTTTCATAAAAGCTGAATCTCTCCATAAATTCTATATCCCATGGTTCGGAACATTTTTTCTCCAGAAGTTTTTTATATTCGTCCCAAATGGCCGGTTTGCTTTCATTTTGGTTTACTACTTGCATGAGAGCCACCGGTTTATCCACAAAAGTATCCAACGGAAACAAATCTAAGATAGAATCCAACAGCTCAGGAACACCATGTCCGTCAGCTCGAACCAATCTTTGAGCAAAATTTGCTGCCGGAAAATTCCCGTCTGCAATGACAATTTCGTCACCATGGCCCATTTCCATCAAAATTTTTAACAGCTCAGGAGAAAGATTCTTTGGAATACCTTTTAACAACGCTTACACAACCTTTGTTTATTTTTGTTTGTTTTTATATTATCAAATATACCAAAAAAAATAAAGAGTGCTATTATAAAAAATTTTTTGTTTTTTTTGTTTTATTTTGAAACAATTTGACCCCTTTTACGATAAAGGAACGATTGTGATTTTTGTGTTTTTTCCCTCAAACTCTTTTTTATATGCTGGATGGATATTGGAATCTGTAATAATTTCGTCCACTTTCTCAATATGATTGATTAAAGCGAACGTCCGAACGCCAAACTTGCTGGAGTCAACTAGTAAAATGGTTTTATCTGCTATCTCCATCATCTGCTTTTTTATTAATGCTTGCCATTCATTCGAATCGCTGAGTCCGCCTTCAAGATGCACACCTTTGCAGGATAGGAAAGCTTTATTGACATGGTATGTTTCCAAAGATCGTTCTGCGAGAGGACCAATATACGATAACGATTTTGAAGAGAGCATTCCGCCGGTTGACATTACTTTAATTTGATCTTTGACACTTAATTCAATTGCTACTCTAATGGAATTTGTTATAACTGTTAGTGGTACATTTGGCAGTTCCTTTGCCATATACCATGCCGTCGAACTTGCATCTAAAACAATCTGGTCTCCTGGCTGTATGAGCTTAACTGCTTCTGCAGCGATTGCTTTTTTTTCTTTGGCATTTGTGACTTCACGTTCTAAATAGGACAATTCGAGCTGCTGGTCTCTTTCAATGCTGACCGCTCCCCCGTGGCTGCGCAGAAGCCTCCCTTCCTTTTCCAGCTTTTCTAAATCTCTTCGTATCGTCTCCTCCGTGACTGAAAACATTTTGCTAAGCTCCGATACTCGTACACTTAATTTTTTGTTAACGATTTCAACTATTTTCCTATGTCTTTCGGCTACAAGCACCTTGCACGTCCCCCCAATATGTTCAAAAGTTTTTCAATAGTTATCAGAAAATAATATACCACATTACCACAATATGTCCTAAAGATTTCAAGCACTGCCAGAAAATAATATACCACATTATAAATAAAATGAATCATTAAATCATTGTCACCAATATTTTTAGCACATCAGGCTCAAAGCAGTTTTCTCACAGCGCATCTATTATTTTTTAAAGCGGAAAAGGTTTTTATGCCCTTTTCCGCTTTCCGAAAGCCTCCTGATGGTTAAGTCTCCGTACGTTGTTGAAGGGGGATGACCTGCTGCAATGATTAAATCTTTCTTATTCACGAATTCGTTATAATAACCGATAACTGTTATGTGGAGAATTTTCATGAAGAGCAATGGCCAATAGGCTATTGCTCTTTTGTATTGTTGAAAGATTATCTAGTAAATGCCGCTGGAACACCACCGTCAACTGTGATCATGCATCCGGTTGTTTTTTCAGCTTTAGAAGATGCAAAAAATGCAATCGCCTCTGCAATGTCTTCAGGATACACATTTACTAATAATGTTGTTCGTTTTTTATAATAATCTTCTAATTCATCCGGTGAAATTCCATAAGCTCTTGCACGCTCTTCACGCCACTTGGAATCCCATATTGCAGAGCCTTGAAGAACGGCATCCGGAAGAACGGAGTTTACACGTATTCCGTATTGGCCGCCTTCAGCAGCAATACATCTTGCCAAATGAGTTTCAAGCGCCTTTGCAGCACTGTAAGCAGCCGCATTCTTTCCAGCATAAATTGAATTTTTCGAGCCAACAAATACCATATTCCCGCCAATACCTTGCGCCTTCATTTGTTTAAACGCTTCGCGAGCTACTAAAAAGTATCCTGTACCAAGAACGTTCATATTTAAATTCCATTCTTGCAAAGTTGTTTCATCGAACGGACTGGATGTAGCAAGTCCAGCGTTGTTGACAATAATATCGACTCCGCCAAAGGCAAGGGCAGCTTCTTTAAAGGCAGCTTGCACTTCTTCCTCTTTTGTTACGTCCATTTTGACGGCAATTGCACGATTTTCGCCATATTTTTCGTTAATTTCTTTAGCTTTTTCCTCTGCTCCTTCGATGTTTAAATCAGCAATGACAACATGTGCGCCTTCGCTGGCTAGACGTCGGCACGTCGCACTGCCAATTCCTCCTGCACCGCCTGTGACAAAAGCCACTTTGCGCGAAAATTCTGCTTCTGGTGGAGCAAGCGTTAATTTGTAGAGCTCAAGCGGCCAATATTCTACATTATAAGACTCATTTTCGTTTAATGAGACAAACTTCCCGAGCGCATCTGTCCCTTTCATGACAGCGATGGCGCGATGATAAAGAGCTCCGCTGATCCTTGACATTTTTTCATTTTTCCCTGTATTCACCATTCCAATACCAGGAATTAAGATTACTCTAGGGGCAGCTTCAAACATTTTGTCCCCTTCGTTTTTGTTCCGCTCAAAATAAGCTTTGTAGTCTTTTTTATAATTGGAAACTCCTTCTTTTATTTTTTCCTTTAATTGTTCTTTATTTTCTGTTTGCGGATCCCATTCGATGTATAAAGGAACCCGCTTCGTGTGAACTAAATGATCAGGGCATGCTGCGCCTATTTGAGAAAGTTCCTTTGCGTTTCGGCTGTTAACAAACTGAAGAACATCCTCTCCGTCATCCCAAGTTAAAATCATTTTTCTTTCATCGCTTACAGCACCACGAATAACTGGCAATATTTCCGCTAGGATTTCTTTTCTTTCATCTTTGGAAAGGGCTTTATATTTTAATCCGCCAAATGCTTTTTCTTCATCGATTCGCTCTTTTATATAGTTTTCTGCTTCATTAATAATAGAAATCGTTTTTGCATAGCATTCCTCTGAAGTATCGCCCCATGTGACTAAGCCGTGTTTTTCCATCAACACTAACTCTGCATTCGGGTTGTTTTTCACGCCTTCAGCAATCATTTTGGAAAGCGTAAATCCAGGACGCACGTAAGGCACCCAAACAAATCGGTTGCCGTAAATCTCCTCAGCAATTTGCTTTCCGTTGTCCGCACAGCAAATGCTGATAATCGCATCAGGATGCGTGTGATCAACATGCTTAAACGGAAGAAATGCGTGCAGCAAAGTTTCAATCGAAGGGCGTGGATGCTTGTGATCAATCATGCAATGAGATAAATAGGCAACCATTTCTTCATCGGACATTTCATCTCGTTCTATAAGCGGGCGGATATCTTCCAATTTAAGTCCTGTAAAATTGTGTGCTTTCATTGTCGCTAAATCTGAACCGCTTCCTTTTACCCACATGACTTCAATTTCACGGCCGCGGAAATCGCTTTCAATTGTTTTCATTGAAGTGTTGCCTCCGCCCCAGTTGCATACAGCGCGATCTGCTCCGATTAAATTGGAACGGTAGACTAACTGTTCTAAACCTTCCGACAATTTTTTAGCTTTTTCTGAATCCCACAAACTTTTGACCATCTGTTGACCTCCATTTTTGTTTTTATTTATTTTAAATATAACATATGATTGTTTATTATTGAATATATTTTTTTATTTTTGTTTTTTGTTTTGAATATTTTATTTATAGCTAAGATTTGAAACGTATATTGTTTACTTGTTGATTTCACGCCTATTATTTTGGGATTTTTCAATCAAGGGGAAAATAAAAGGTAAATCAACATAAAAAAAAAGGATCAAAATATGAAGGGAATATAATCAAGCAGAATCATATAGTGGCTCTCTTTTACAAGACGAGGGGAATAATGTATAATGAAGTTGAAAAATTGCATCAACAACCAGACGACCAAAGGTGCTGCGACACCCTTGGCCCTGCAACAGACGGTTCCCTTCAAGGGGATCAGGCAGCAGGTAAAAAATAATCCACCACTGCTATCAGCTCAAGGGTGGATTATTTTTTTTGCGGATTTGACAGCATTGTAATTATAAGGCTTGAAAAACTGATTGCAAACATTAACGCTTCGAATACTGTCATCGGCACACCCCCTTTCTGTACGGGGTAAATGCCAACCACCCTTGAGTCTACCGTTCTATTGCATTTTCATTATATCAAATACTAAATTTTGAATCTATAAAAATAGAACATTTGTTCCTTTTTTACTAGAAATTAAATTTTTAGCAAATAATTATTGAAAATTCTGTAAATGGGGTATACATTTGTAGTAAGGGGAGGGAGAAGTATGAGCCGTTTAATAAAGAAAAAAGCTGCTCAACAAGCACTCAAAAAAGTCATGCATGTAAGCGATATCATTAAGAAACAGCTAGATCCTCAGCTTCCGCTAACCGAACAGCTCGACAAAATTCGAAAAACGTTCGATGAAAGGCTGGGCCAAGACGAATATTTTTTGGTCGTAGATGAAACAGGATATTCTCCGCTACATACCAATCGCCTTCGTGAAGGAAGAGTATTTTCGGATGAGGTCGGCAAAAAAGCCGCTACAACAAAAGAACCGCTTTTGCAGCTGTATATCCGTGATACAGGAGAAATTCTTGTTGATGCGAGCTGTCCGCTCGTTACAGACAGTACTGGAAAACGTTATAATATCCGGTTAGGAAGACTCATTCATCGCCCGTACTTGCAAATGAATTTTGCCATGCTATCGTTTTTGCCAAGCTTTCTTTGCCTCATGACAGCTTTATTTATGCAATTATCTTTTCGTCAAGCAATTATTTTATTTTTCGTAACTATTTGCGTAAGTGCAGTAAACAGCTTCTTTGTTTACCGCTCGTTCACTTCTAATCTTAGACAATGGTATAACGTCACACGTACTGTATCATCAGGCAACCTTCATGTCGAAGTAGATATTGTCGGCAAACGCAATGAGTTTCATCAAATAGGTTATGAAATTAATAAAATTATTTTTGGAATCCGGTCGATTTTAGGCGAGTTTGCCAATGCCGTCAAAACTGTCAAGAAGGTCAGTCAAGATCAAAAAAAAGAAGCGAATCGCTTATCGGAAATTTTTGATGAAGTAGCTGCAACAATGGAAGTGTTCCGCGAAGGCTCCAAACAGCAGACCGATTCGTTTAAAAAAGTTAGCGAACTGGCAAATTCGATGATAGAAGGTGTATCAAATATGGGATCGGAAATTGAACGTGTTGTTGAATACGCTCAATCAACGATGCGTTCAGCAGATGAAGGACAACAAATGATTGAAAAAACGGAACAGCTTATGCTAAATATTGAAAATGACACGAAAAAGGCAACTTCCCTCATCCAAATGGTATCCAAAAAAGCGGATCAAGCGATGGAAATGGCTTCTGCGATCACAGCAATTGCCAAGCAAACGAATCTTTTAGCATTAAATGCTTCCATTGAAGCAGCGAGAGCAGGTGAATCTGGAAAAGGCTTTGCGATTGTAGCTGCAGAAGTGAGCAAACTGGCAGATGATACAAATTCTTTTGCGGCTAAAATTTTATCTTCGTTGGAAGAAACGAGAAATGATTTAGCTCATGCCGTTACTGCCGTCAAAAAAAATGAAGAAAGTGTTGATCAAGCTTCCTTGTCTATATCTGGAACAAAAGAAAGCATGCAGACATTTAAGCGAATGTTTTCAGACATTCATTCTCTGTTAAAGCATAATCGAGAAAACGTCATAAACATTCGTGAAAACGGCAACAATTTAAAAGGTTTAATAGAAAATGTAAACTTAATCGCACATGATTTCACCAACACAGTCAACGAAACAACGGCAGCATTGGAGGAACATATTGAAGGGATCCATGAGCTTGCAAAGGAATCGGTTATTCTTTCCGATGCTGTCATACATCTTCAAAAAATTTTAAACCGCTTTCAATTACAATAAATGTCTTGATTGACTGGGGATTTTCTCTTTACTATTAAAAATCACATCGTCAAGAAGCGAATATTTGCAGGAATAATCGAAAATGCAAAAGGGAGATCCCCCAACTTCGGTAGTTGAGAAAAAATACTGCGCAGAAATTGACTCATTTTCATCATTATCAAAGCTTCCAAAAAATTAAGCAGCCAAACTCCTAGTGTATAGGAATCGGGCTGCTTGCTACGTTTATTATTATCTGCTCAAAATCAAAAGAAAACCATTTTGCGTAATGTCTTCTTCATTTATTTTTCGATAGCTGCAAAGCTTTTTTAATATCTTTAAGCGCATTGGATTTTCCGTACATCAATACGCCGCCTTTGTAAACTCTTGCCCCGAAGACAGCTAATATAGCAATGGATGCTATTAATAAACCGATTCCTAAAAGCGGCTCCCAAATTGGAAGATCCAGCATTCCAACCCGCAAAAACATCAGCATTGGGGTAAACGGCGGAATGTATGATGTGATCGTAACATAGGAAGCTTCCGGATTGCTCAAACCAAATATCGCTAGCATAAAGCCCGCCACAACCGTTAAAATCATCGGAGTGATCAACTGCTGAACATCTTCTATACGACTGACCAGCGAGCCTAGAAAGGCAGCCATCGTCGCATATAATAAATAGCCTAAAATAAAGAAAATGACTGCATATAGAATGGTCGACAACGACGTGTTTTGGAATCCAAAGAAAGAGAAAAATCCTCCATCCATCGATTCTAAATTTTGTTTAATGGAAACGTAGCCGACAATAAGCCATAAGGCAAGCTGCGTTAAACTCAATAGAGCAACACCTAAAATTTTCGCAAACATTTGTGTAATAGGAGGAACACTGGAAATTAAAATTTCCATCACTCTAGAAGATTTTTCTACTGCTACCTCCATCGCAATCATATTTGCATACATGATCACTGCAAAATATATTACAAATAAAAGTACATATACGAGACCTCTCGCTTGATTCAATTCTTCCACCGTTTTTGCGTTGGCATTCAACGCTTCCATTTCAAAAGATACTGGCGCATTCAGCTTCATCAGTTCTTCTTGCGTTAATTTCAATTGACCTGCTGTCCATACCATGCTCACTTGTTGGAGGGCATATTGCAAATCGTTTGGAACGGTTGAGTCTGCAAGAGACGCTGCTTTATATACCGCCATCGGCCGGTTTTCATCATTTAAAGATAAAACGAGATACCCTTTGATCTCATCATTTAATACATTCTTTTTCAGCTCTTCTTCGGAAGCATTAGTTTTTTGCAATTGAATGTCCGGATTAACTTCTTTCAATTGCTTTTTAAACGGTTCAAATAAAGAATTTGATTGATCAATGACTGCAAGGCGTTCTTGATTTTCACCAGAATTAAAAAAATCAATAATTTTTGATATGTTTCCCAAAACTAGAATAATAAGCAATGTAATAACCGTGGAAATGATAAATTGCTTCGATCTTAGTTTGGTAAAATAAGTGTGGAACAAAACAGTCCAAAAGTTATGCATAGGCCGCACCCACTTTCTCTATAAAAATATCATGTAATGAAGGCTCTTCTATTTGGAATTTGCGAATAAATCCTTTATCGACAATCTCCTGTAACAATTGTTGTGCGGTCTCTTCTCTTTCAATTTGCAATTGAATCCCTTCAACTGTTGTCTTGGCTTTTACGACACCTGGGAAATTCTTCAAGAAATTGAGATCAAAATCCGCATGAATCACGAGATTTTTTTTGCCAAAGGAACGTTTAATTTCTTTGAGCGACCCATGAACTACAGGGCTTCCCCTATGTAATATGCATAAATGTTCACATAATTCCTCAACGTGCTCCATCCGATGGCTGGAAAACACAATGGATGTACCGGCATTTTTCAAATCAATGACAGCCTCTTTCAATTGCTCAACATTGACCGGATCCAATCCGCTAAACGGTTCATCCAAGATGAGCAGCTTCGGTTTATGTATGACAGCAGCAATAAATTGAATTTTTTGCTGGTTTCCTTTCGACAGCTCTTCGATTTTTTTTTCAGCGTACTCTGGCACTTTAAACCGTTCGAGCCAATTTGCCAGCTCCTTCAGCGCATCTTTTTTGTTCATCCCTCTTAATCTGGCTAAATAGACAATCTGATCCTTTACCTTTAATTTCGGGTACAATCCCCGCTCTTCGGGCAAATATCCGATATACGGGCTCGTGCTATAATCAATTTTTTCTCCATTCCATGTAATGGTTCCTTCAGTTGGTGCCAGCAGCCCTAAAATCATGCGAAATGTTGTCGTTTTTCCGGCACCGTTTGCCCCTAAAAAACCAAACATTTCTTTTTCCGGAATGGATAAAGACAGCTTATCCACAGCGGTGAAATCGCCAAATTTTTTCGTCACTTGCTCTAGCTTCAACGTCATGTATTTTCCTCCTCTCATCTTTTAATACGGATCAAACAAGAAAAAAGTTCAGTATCGTTTTAAATTTCTGTCTAACTCACAAGTGAAACATCGTTAGTGACAATGATGATATGAAAACTATGTTAAAAATATTTAAACCACATAATTAAAACAGGAGGATGCTTCACAAAAGTTGTTCAAACTTTTGGAAGCATCTCTCCATTTAATAAATGTTGAGATGAACAAAAAGGCAGAAACCTTTTTTTATTACTTAAAGGTTCACTGATTTGATTTTAGAATCCGAACTGAGATGGATTTTGAAGAAATACAACTGTGAAGGACAAAAATAATCTAATAAAATTTATAAACGTCCTTCATGGAGGTGGTGAAATCCAAAAAAAGGAAATTGTATATACTGAATGTCCGTCATAAGGCTTTTGAATGACAGAATGAAAATAGCACGCATAGAAAAAGTCCTTCATAAGATTCCCGAAGGACATAAACAAGATACGAAACATAGGGAAAGAAGTTGCCCAGAAAGCCAAAATCTTTTGGAAACGAAAAACATAAACATTGAATATCGAAAGGGCACCTATAAGCCGAAAAAATCGACTAATTTGACAGCCACTTTTGCCATTATGATTTGGCTTCTTTTCGGCAATAGGAACGCCATCCTCCAAAATCTGTAATATCCTCGAATCGATTGGCGATATACGCCTTCCAAAAGAAAGCCCGACACTTTGTTTCCGTTGATCAGTTTTACTGTTCCTACTCTAAAAGATTTGTATTCCTAATTTTTTACAAAATACTAAAACCATTTCGTCTTGCCTCTCTTTTTATCGATGACAGCTAAAGCTCTAATGGGAAATTTATCAATAAACGGTTCTACTGAAATGTTATAATGTGCCTCGATATCTTTTTTTAATTGATCGCGTAAATCTGTCAATCGGTTCACTATATAGTCCATCTTAAATACAGGATCAAACGGTTCCTTTCTCCAAATAGAAGTGAGTCGAACCTTATCGTTATTGTCAAAAGGGATGATTGAAATCAACGGCTCATCTTCGTCAATTTCAAGAGTATAATAATGAAATTCCGGGATATCATATTTGCCACTTTCGATAATGGCGAGCCATCTCTCTAGGTATAAATAAAACTCCAACAATGCGATATCATCTCGGAAATAGGAGATTCCATCTACTTTTATGTCAAAATCTCCACTAACTCTAAGCACAATGGCAGCATTCTTTTTCAACTTTTTAGGAATATAAGATTCATCGGTTGTAAAGTGATAGACAAATTCTATTTGACTGGATATGCTGTCCATATTTCACCATCCCATCCCCTATTACTCTTTTGTACCTATGTTTTACCGAGTGGTTATCACTACAATGATAAATCAGCATTCTTTGTTTCTACCTCTGGATTTATAGAATTGAATCCTTTTCATTCGATTGCGTACTTGGCTTTTATCAGTAGTGTTGAATTAGCATAATTCGGACACTTTTTGAAAAAATAAATGGGGCTTCAAAAATAATAGAAAGCCCCAAGAAATGTTATCAACTACAAACATTGACATAGTCTTTAACAGGTAACGTTCAATGACTAAAGCCATTTCGTCTTACCCTTTTTTTTGTCTACAACTGCTAAAGCTTTTATCGGAAATTTATCAATAAACGGTTCTACTGAAATGCTATAATGTGCCTCGATATCTTTTTTTAATTGATCGCGTAATTCTGTCAATTGGTTCACTATATAATCCATCTTAAATACAGGATCAAACGGTTCCTTTCTCCAAATAGATGTGAGTCGAGCCTTATCGTTATTGTCAAAAGGGATGATTGAAATTAACGGTTCATCCTCATGCCATTCAAGAGAATAATAATGGAATTCAGGGATGATATATTTTTTACTCTCGATAATGGCAAGCCATCTGTGTAAGTATAGATAGAATTCTAATAAAGCAACATATTCTTGACAATATGATCTTCCATCTACCTTAATTTCAAAATCTCCATCAACTCTAAGTACGATAGCGGAATCCTTTTTCCACTTTTTAGGAATGTAAGATTCATCGGTTGTAAAGTGATAGACAAACTCTAATTGATTGGATATGCTGTCCATATTTTACCATTCCACCCTACTACTATTTTAATTTTTTTCTGACCTTTTGTACCTATTACTTTACCAAGGTTGGCTATAACTACAAATGACAAATCCGCATTTTTTGTTTCTACCTCTGGATTTAAAGAATACGATGCGTTCTTAGAATTTAATCCTTCTTTAACCCAATTATTTACTTGGCTTTTACTGGTAGTATTGAATTTAGCATAGGTTCCTCCAGTGCTTTTCAAATGCTTATCTTTTACCCGAAAACTAGAAACTTTACTTTTTGCTGCTTTAACGGCTGCCTTTGCAAATGTGTTAAGAACGGCTTTAGAGCTTTTTATCGACTTAACGATAAGTTTTTTTCCAAATTTTTTTATGGCATACTTGATTCCATGTTTTGCAACTACTCCGATTATAACCGCCGGCAGAACCGAAGCTTGAGCATCAATGGTATTGATCTGGTAAGATTCTCCGGTATCTTGATCAATGAGTGTTGCAATAAAATCGGTGCCGTTGCAACACTACATCAAAATGTTGAGTAATGATTTCTCCATTCTTTAACTCTATATGACCTGAAAGCGTTATTTCACCAGATTCACTATTCACAAACAATTCGGTATCAATGGATGTATCTTCATTTTCTACTTCTGTAGAAACAACCACTTCCTCGTCAGAGATTTCTGTTGCTGTCATTTCAATATCTTCTGCTAAATCTAATCCAAGTTCTTCCTCAACATCTACTTCATACTCAACACCAGTATTGTCTTCAACTAATACAGTATTTGTGTCACTTACAGGTATATTTTCATTAGATTCAGCACTAGCAAATCCCGGTAATATTGCCGATATCGATAAAGTTACTATAAGTAACTTTAATATCAGTTTTTTCATACTTTTCCTCCTTATTTTCGATGATTTAATGTTAATAATCCACATCCATATAAATCATCACAGCCACTTTCACCCAAATCTTTCGAATATTCCAATAAATCTTTATGGACTGTTTCCTTATGAATTTCTTTATTGTTTAAGAGGCTCGCAATAATGCCTGTGGCATATGCCGTTGCAAAAGAGGTACCACTTAATTCTTTTTGATGTGATAGCTTTCCAGTCTTTATAGCAACAATATCTACACCTGGAGCAACAAAATCAATTTTTCCTTTCGCCGCGTATTTATAAATTTTCATATTTTTATCGATTGCTGAAATAGACAAAACACTTTCATATTTTGCAGGGTATTCAGTATATAAACCAAGTGTATTCCCAGCTGCAGCAACTATGATAATATCATGGTTAATGGCCTTTTCTACTGCAGCACGTAATCTTGCATCATCTTTTTGAATCCCAAAACTCATATTGATAATGTCTACATTTTGGTTAACGCACCATTCAATGCCTTCCGTAATATCGTCAATATCTCCGTTCCCATTAGCATCCAGTACATTGACATCGTAAATTTCAATATTTTTAATAACTCCTTCTACATGATCTTTTTGATTAGACTGAGCCGCAATGATACTAGCAACCGCTGTACCATGTCCGTATGAATCTATTTGATTATTTTTCTCGTTGAACCTTTTTGATACTTTGACACGAGCCTTTTCTTCATCAATTCCACTATCAATAATGGCAATTTTTATAGGTGTGTCTGTTAAAGAGTTAGGATCAGCATATTCCTTCTGTATGGAGCATAGAGCCCAATTCTGATTACAATCAATTTTTTGATCATAGGATAATTGATGATTGCATGAAGCTAAGAAGATGAAGAATATTATAAAAAAAATAGTTTTCTTAATTTTTATAAATTCCCACACCTCCTAGTTATTTTTACTATATATAGTAATTTTACCAAAATTGGAATTTAAATACAATATTTTAAAATTTTATGTAATAAATCTAAATAAGAGGAAATACTATTTTTTCAAGCAATTTGGAAATGAATTGATACATTGGTATTTTCAATATTCAAGTAACCAGCAGAGGTAAAAGTCGTATTTTACAGTTTAAAAAATAAACAAAACAGAAGTATGCAGCTAACTTTCTGTCTCCTAATACACTGTACGTACACGTCGATTTTATCTAAATAGTTCAGTCACTCCATCCTGTCAATCTCTTAAAATTAGAATTTTGCGCTTGAACGTGAAAAAGCCGCCAACATGTTTGACGGCTTTTGTATTATGAATTGAGTTCTTTCAGGCAATAGGAACGCCATCCTCCAAAAGCTGTAATATCCTCCGCTTGATTGGCTATATACTTTTCACAAAGAAAGCCCGGCACTTTGTTTCCGTTGATCAGTTCTACTGTTCCTATACTTAAAGGTTCTGGAATAGATGCTGTAAAAGCACCAAATGAAGCTAATGGCATTTCCCATATCTCCAATTGAATGGAGGCGCCATTGTGGTTTGTTTTGATAAGCCCAGGTTTGGCAGGATCCGTAGGCAGCTTATACAGCCGGTAATTAGGAGCAGTTGTTGCTTCACATACGAATTTGCCTCCGAATTGATGCATTTCATTTTCGAGCGGAAACCCTCTCATATGCAAACCGCAGACGGCAACAAAAGTCGTATTTTTTTGCGGTTGAAAATTTTCTGTTAGAATCTCTCCTAAAAATTGAGAAGCAAGTCCGAATATCAATCCTTCCTGTTCTGCCAGCGAAAACATCGTCATGCCAAAAGGAACATTTGCTTCCGCATCCTCTGCCGGAATGGCGATTGCCGACAGATCCAAAAGATTACAGTGATTGGTGTATTTTCCCATTTCGTTATTTGTGCGAATCGGATCGAGCCTAACTTGTTCGCGCGTCCAAGTACCGCCACAAGTAGGCAAAACTAATACTGCATCTTTTAACAATTTTTTCACTTTATGCTTGATTGATTGGATCCTGTGCATCGCTTGAAAAGCTGATGCTGCCGTATGATCAGGAGAAGCTCCGGAAGAAAGGACTTTTTCCGTAACGGAAAACACATCTTCTGTATTTGCTTTCACAAAATCACCTAAATCCGCCCATCTTTCCGCCACCCAAGGACCTTCATAAAGAAGAGACGCCGCTTCGGAAAACAAATCATAATCGATATACTCAATCGGAAGACGCAAACGTTCCAATCTTTTCATCGTTTTCATCCATGCATTCCTATATCCTTCACGAAATGGGCCAAAAAACGAAAGCGGTTGTTTCGGCAAACAAATTTTGCTCGGACTTTTCGGCGATACGTTCGGGAAATAGCGTGACCAAGGATCTGTTTCATCCTCGCCGCGCACAATTCGATCAACTTCCAATGCATCCTGCAAATTGTGCGCAAAAACTGTCACACAATCAAGGCTTGCGCAAGCCGGAACTACTCCAGCGGTCGGCCAGGCTCCCCTGCTCGGCTTAAATCCGACTAAGCGATTTAAGGCTGCCGGCACTCGTCCGGACCCAGCAGTGTCCGTTCCGAGTGCAAACGCTGCATGGCCTCGTGCAACGGCCACCGCAGATCCAGAGCTTGATCCCCCGCTGATCAGTTCTTCTTTTAAGGCATTTTTCGTTTCTCCATAAGGACTTCTTGTACCGACAAGCCCAGTGGCAAACTGATCTAAATTTGTTTTTCCTAATGGGATCGCACCTGCTGCGATTAACCGCTCAACCACTGTTGCGCTTTTTTCTGGTATATAAGCATATTGGGGGCAAGCTGCAGTTGTCGGAACCCCGGCTAAATCAATGTTGTCTTTAATAGCAAATGGAATTCCCCATAATGGCAAGCTTTTCCGATCCAGTGAAGCAAGCCTGTCTAGATAAGGCTGAATTCTTTCCATTGCCGGAGGGGTAATCCATATATTCATATCCTCATCTTGTTTAACTCGATGAATGATTTCAATGACTACTTCTTCGGGAGTCAATTCATTGTTAAGGTACATCTCTCTCAACCGCGCAATCGTCAAAGGTTGAGGAAAATGTTTGACCGATTTCATTTGAGAACCTCCTCTCGTTCTTTCTGCTTTAAAATGCTGACAATCAATTGTCCTGATTGCACCTCGTCCCCTGGTTTCACGTAAACATTTACTATTTGTCCATCGCACGGGGCCAGCTGCGGAAACTCCATTTTCATGCTTTCTTCAATCATCAGAACATCGCCTTTCTTAACTTGCTGTCCAGGAGACACAAGAACTTTCCATACACTTCCAGGCATGGAAGAACGAACAACCTCAGCACCTGGAGGGATATTTTCCTCTTGCCCTTCTTTCATTGGTTCATGCTCTGATATATATTCCGCCAATCCTAGCTGCTTCCACCGTTCTCGCTCTGCTTGAAAAGCTTCCTGCTGCCGCATGCGGAAAGTTTCGGCACTATCTTTGATCGAATCCAAGAATTTTAAATATTCGCCAAGATCAAACGTTGTTTCTGTTATTTCCACTTCAAACCTTCCTCTAAGAAAATCTTCCCGCAATTGCAGCAACTGTTCCGCATCTACTGGGTAAAACTGAATTTGATCGAAAAACCGCAATAGCCAAGGTTTTCCTTGTTCAAAACTCTTCGTTGTCCGGAATTTATTCCACATTTGAATCGTCCGGCCGACAAATTGATAGCCTCCAGGACCTTCCATTCCATATATACATAAATACGAACCGCCAATTCCTACCGCATTTTCAGGCGTCCAAGTCCGGGCAGGGTTATATTTTGTTGTGACTAAACGGTGCCGAGGATCAATTGGGATGGCTACTGGAGCGCCAAGATAGACGTCGCCTAATCCTAAAACAAGATATTTTGCATCAAATACAATTTTCTTTACATCATCAATGCTTTTTAAGCCATTTATGCGCCTGATGAATTCCAAATTACTCGGACACCACGGAGCATCGGAACGGACGTTTTTCTGGTAGCGTTCAATGGCCAATTGAGTAGCCGGATCATCCCAGGAAAGAGGCAGCCGAACAATACGTGAAGGGACTTTTATCGATTCCAGCGGCGGAAGCTCGCGATCAATTTCTAAAATTTTTTGACAAGCCTCGCGAACGGACATTTTCGATGGGTCAATGTGCACTTGCAAAGACCGAATGCCCGGCGTTAAATCAAGGAAAGGGATGTTGCCTTTTTGTTGTATCGCTTGCATTAAAGCATGTACTTGAAACCGATACAGCAGGTCTAAATCCATTGAACCGTACTCAATCAGCAAATTTTCGTCGCCGCTTGAACGAATCGTAATTGGAATGTTTCGAGATGTTTGTTCTTGAGCCAAAATTGAATCGTCGGCTGTAATTTTTGGATTAATGGCAGGAAGTTGAGAAGGTTGAAATCCGTACAAACTGCCATTTTCAATTTTTTGCATAAACATTTCTTGTTTTTTTCGAAGTTCCTCCGCTTCTTCCAATGACAACAAATGAAACTTGACGATATCGCCCGGATGCAATTGCCCAATTTTCCAAAACTCAGCTGAAGCCGTCGTAACTGGGCAGACAAATCCTCCTAAACTAGGTCCATCAGGTCCCAGTAAAATCGGCATATCGCCTGTTAGATCAAGCGATCCCACTGCATAAGCGTTATCATGAATATTTGATGGATGCAAACCTGCATCTCCGCCGTCTTCTCTTGCCCATTTCGGCGCTGGGCCCATTAACCGGACGCCTGTGCGCGAACTGTTAAAATGCACTTCCCATTCTGTTTCAGTTAATTGCTGCAAATAATCCGGCTGCAAAAATTCGCTTGTACAATGAGGGCCCGGAATGACGCCTATCGTCCATTTATTCGTCATGATCGGTCTATATTCAGCTGGAAGCCCCTTCGTTTTTTTGACAACAGCCCCCCGGTTGACCAAAAGCACATCGCCAGTGCGCAAGGCGCGTCCGCCATGGCCGCCGAATCCGCCGAGCGTAAATGTGGAGGAGCTTCCTAAAACTTCAGGCATGTCAAAACCGCCTGCTACTAATAAATAAGTCCGCATTCCCCTTTTCGCTTCACCAAATGATAATACTTGGTTCTTTTTTGCCAAAACAGGTTCATACATCGGCACGGGCTGATCGTCAAGCTTAGCCTGCATATCGGCACCTGTAATACAAAACCATATATCATCTCGAAAACGATAAGATCCCCCGCGCAATGTCATTTCAAGACCAGGGGCGCCTTCTCTGTTCCCGAGAAGTTTATTTCCAATCCGGAACGAGAGCTGGTCCATTGGACCGGAAGGCGGCACACCTACGCTCCAATATTTAATGCGTCCGGGCCAATCCTGAACAGTTGTTTGAATTCCTCCGTCCAATACTTCCAGTGCATGTTCTCTAGGTTGAAAATGGTTTAATAAACGGGTGTATACATTCCCTTTTATAAAATCCTTTTCCTTCAATAAAGCTTTCAAGTAGTGGAGATTGGTTGTAATACCGTACAATTTCGTTTCGTTTAGCGCTTGTATGAGTTTTCCGATCGCCTCTTCCCTGTTTTTTCCACGAACAATCACTTTCGCCAGCATTGGATCATAAAGAGTCGTAACCGTGATTCCGTTTCTTACCCACGTTTCCGTTCGAGCTGTTTTAGGAAATTTTGCCTCATCAATCTGTCCGGCGCTCGGCCGAAACTCATGCAAACAATCTTCCGCATAAATACGTGCTTGAATGCTATGCCCTTTCGGCTCTTTAACTAAGGAATGCAATTCATGCAGATCATCTGCTGCTTCACGTATCATCCATTCAACAAGATCGATGCCAAAGACCTCTTCTGTTACACCATGCTCCACTTGCAGTCTTGTATTCACTTCAAGAAAGTAAAAGGAGCTTGTTTCAGGATCATATAAAAACTCAACGGTGCCTGCACTCCGGTATCCAACTTCTTCCGCCAATCGGATGGCGGCTGCGAACATTCCTTTTCTGACTTCCTGGGACAAAAGAGGGGCCGGACTTTCTTCCACAACTTTTTGATTGCGGCGCTGAATAGAGCAGTCTCGTTCGCCTAAAGCTACCACTTCACCAAATCGATTTCCAAAAATTTGAACTTCTATATGGCGTGCTCTAGCGATATATTTCTCCAGGAAAACGCCTTTATTTTTAAAATTTGTTTCAGCAAGACGACGTACCGCCTCAAATGCCGAGCGCAAATGCTGTTCATTTTCGCAAACGCGCATTCCGATGCCTCCGCCTCCTGCCGTGCTTTTTAAAATAATTGGATAACCAATATGTTCAGCTTGTTTTACCGCCTCATCCAAATCGGTGATGAGGTCCGTTCCCGGCAATAAAGGAACATTGGCTTTTTTTGCAATTTCTCTGGCAGAATGCTTTAATCCGAATATCTCCATCTGTTCAGGTGAAGGTCCGATAAACGTAATTCCATTTTGTTCGCACAAGCGGGCAAAATCTGCGTTTTCACTTAAAAATCCATATCCGGGATGAATGGCATCGGCTCCTGACTCAATGGCAGCTTTTATGATTAAATTTCCATTCAAATAGCTGTCTTTGACCGGGCCTTTTCCTATTAAAATAGCTTCATCTGCTTCGTCTACATGTAAACTGTCTTGATCCGCCTTTGTATATATAGCAACCGATAGAATTCCAAGCTTGCGAAGCGTCCGTTCAATCCGGACGGCTATTGCCCCGCGATTGGCAATCAGAATTTTTTTAAACATTTTTGTTCTCCCCCCTGACGCATCCGTATCCTAGTTGATTCTGTTTATTTATCCCAAATCAGCACTTGTATTTTTGTTGGATTGTAAGCATTGCAAGGATTGTTTAATTGCGGGCAGTTGCTGATCAGCACCAATGTCCGCCGAAGGGATAATAATTCCACATAACTTCCGGCATAAGAGATTCCATCAGCAAATTCTAAATGACCATCTTCTGTAACCGGAACATTCATGAAGAAGTTAATATTTGGAGCCAGATCCCTTTTTGTAAAACGCTCCCCATATTTCGACAACTGCAGCATAAACGTGTCGCGGCAATTGTGCATATGCAATTTATCATGTGCATATCGGACGGTATTGCTTTGTGCTGAGCAAGCACCGCCTAATGTATCGTGGCGCCCGCATGTATCCGCTACAATCTTCAGCAATTCATTTCCTGATTCAGAACGAAGCACCGAACCTGTTGTTAAGTAAATATTTTTCTGTCCTGTAATGGTGGCTGTTACACTGTAATGATCCTCCGGATTATCTGCATCGTAAAACAATGTATCTACTGCTTGGTTTCCTTCCAAGTCGACAATTCTTAGAACTTGCCCTGGATTTAGTTCATGCATCCAGCCTTCCCCGGCAGGGATGATTTTGTTATAGATTGCATTTTCTTCTTTTCGAGGACTTTCTACTTTTTTAATATTTTCCATGTTCCTTTCCTCCTCATATCGTATTTTTAAATCGGTATTTTCTATAATATTGATCTTTAAAGGCATCAGCCTGGGTACTCAAACAATTTCCTGCCCAATGCTATAAAAGCGCATAATATTCCCAAGTATTTTCAAATGCCCGGCGGTTTTCAGGACGATAATTTACACAATAATCGTTCAAATCGACAGGCTCTGCCGGAAGCATTTCCATTGCCACCGGAACGGACGGATAGTTGGTTCTTGGATCAAGCGGATTTGGTGTATTAGATACAATCAGCAAAATATCCATTTCTGTTCTTAATGTTACTGTGTCATTTTTTTTGCAATGATCCAAACAATAGGTAAGGTTGCCTTTGTCGTCGGTTTTCACTTTTGAAAACAGATTGACGACAGGAGCCATGTCGCGCAGGCTGAGCCCGTTTCTTACAAGTTCCATGGCAAAGTTCTCTTCTCCGCTTCTGAGCCAGTCATTTCTTAATTCTTGATAGCTTGTTTTTCCATATTTCTCATCTGTTCCTTCCCTTGTGGTATAGCCTGAAACAGTGTCGTGCCAGCCAAGGCTGTCGCTAGTGATGCTGGCCAATACTCGGCCGTTATCGCTCATCAATACGTTTCCCTTTGTCAAGTGAAATGTGTGCTGGGCTTTTAATGTATCTGGCATGTTATAACGCTCTGAAAGATCATGTGCATGATACATCATAAGTGAAAGATTGGCTCCAGCCTCCAAGGCTGTAAAACGAATAAGCTTTCCTTTTCCAATTTTTCCCGACCATTTTCCTCCAGGTACGATCGTTTTGCTGAAAATTTTAGTCATCCAAAATACCTCCCTTGAGACTTTTCTTAATGATCGTTGTAAAAAAATAAAAGCCTAGGGAAATCTCCCAGGCTTTTATCCTTCCGTGTTTATAGAAAGACATCTTTTGATGCTTTCTATACGCTCTCTCTCGGACCAGACCTGCTGCAAACTTAAGCAGCAGCGGAACCCTAGACAGCTTTTTTGTTCCTATCGATCAGGAACCTTTATGAAATTTTTATTTAAGATTAATATAGAAAGGAGTGCAGCATTGTTCAATGATTTTGTTAGATAATATAACATGAAACTTACAATGAATGCTGGAAATAGATAAAAACAATGTTAAACATTAAATTCCCCGATCATGTTTCTCAGTTTTTTTGCTACATTTGAGAGATTTTCTGCCGTTGCTGTAAATTCTTCAATTGCAGCCAGTTGTTCTTCCGTTGAGGCTGCCACATTTTGTGAATGAGCTGATGATTTTTTGGCGATGTCAGCCAATTGTCCGATAGAAACAGCAACTTGATCAGCTCCTGTTGACATTTGCTGGACAGATGAGGAAACCTCTTGTATTTGACATGTTACTTTCTCAACTGATGTTAAAATTTTATGGAAAGCGCGCCCAGCATCATCAACAACCCTTTTACCCTCTTTTAGATCGCTCCTTCCTTTATCGATATTCTCCACGGCGGCAGCAGCAATGGAGAGGACATGCTGTATCATTTCATTTATTTGAATCGCAGATTGTTTTGACTCTTCCGCCAAGTTTCGAACTTCCGTTGCTACAACAGCAAAACCCTTGCCTTGTTCCCCTGCACGCGCCGCCTCAATTGCAGCATTTAGAGCCAATAAATTCGTCTGCTCCGCTATATTTGCCATGACATCTGATATTTTTTTTATCTCGTCGGTAAGCTTGCCAAGTTCCTCAATCTTAATAAACGCTTCATCAACGGATTTTTGTAAAAATTCCATCTGCTTGACTGCTTTGACAATTGATTTGTTTCCTTCTTCTGCGATTTTCGATGTGGTCAAGGCCGATTCTGCTGCGAAAGAAGATGACGATGCAATTTTTTGAACTTCATTGGCAATATTATTCACCGCATGTGAGCTTTCATCCGCCATGTCCCCTTGATCACCGGCTCCGGAAGCAATGTCTTGAACTGCCATCGTGATCTGTTCTGTACTTTCCGCAAAGTTTTTAGTACCTTCAGAAAGCTCGAGTGCTGAAGCGGAAACTTCATCTGTCGTTTCCTTTATTTTTAGCATCATTTTTTGCAGGTTCTCCAGCATTCTATTAAATGCCGCCGCCAGCTTTCCAATTTCATCTTTATTCGTGATATGGATTCTAGCTGTTAAATCTCCTTTATTTCGCGCCAATTCCTCTAATTTATTTGCAATTTTCCACAATGGCCGGGTGGTTCTTTTAGAAATAAATATTGCAATTAAAATTCCTGCAAACAGTGCTGTGATAAATACCGCTGCACCCGCCATGATTTTTTTTCTTATTAATTTTTCATCTTCCGCAATTTTCTTGGTTATCCGTTCTGTCTCAATTTGTTTGAATTCTTCCAGTTTGGAACTAAAAATAGCGCGAATATCCGCATATTCACCATGAAAAATAGCAAGCGTTTTTTGGCGGTCTTCCCCGGCCAATTCCATCATCTGCGTTTCTAATTCAACTAATTTTTGATTATTTATATTTAGATCGTGGAAAATTTTTTTCGTCCTGGAATCATCCAGCATCGGAGTCACTTCTTTAATATGTTGATCAATTTGCTTTGCAAACTGATTGTACTTTTCCCTTTCGGCCGTATTATCCGGTTCGATAATCACCCCTCTGACCGCATCTGTTAACGCAAGGTCTTCAAATTGAATCTGGTGGGCAAGCTGCAATTTTTTCATATCGGTATTTGCTAAATTAAAATAGGATTTGGAAACGTCCTGCAAAGTAGAGTAAACAATAAGAAAGGCGAGCAGGACAATTAGCAAAACGGTTCCAAAGCTAAGGAGCAGTTTGTTTCGTATCTTCATCATCAACAGCCCTTCCGATCCTTCTGTATTTTTTTTACTAATGCTTTAATAAAGAAATGATATGTTTTTTTACATTCATAAATTTCTCTACATCCACAAGCTCCCCATCTTGAAATAATTGCAAATCCGCATCAATCTCTTCGAGAATTCTCCCCGGTCTTGCTTCCATGACATATATTCGCTGGGATAAGAATAAGGCTTCATCGATGTCGTGCGTTATAAACACAATGGTTGTTTTTTCCTTCTTCCAAATATCCAACAATAATTGCTGCATGGATTGCTTTGTTTGTGCATCAAGCGCTCCAAAAGGTTCATCCATTAATAACACTTCCGGATTATTGGCCAACGATCTTGCAATAGCCACACGTTGTTTCATGCCGCCGGACAATTCTTTGCCGTAGGAATCCGCAAATCTTTCCAGTCCTACCAGCTCTAAATATCGATCGGAAATTTCTTTACGCTCTTTTTGTTTCATTCCTTTTAGCTTGAGGCCAAACTCTATGTTTTCTCTTACTGTCAACCAAGGAAACAACGTATAAGACTGAAAGACCATACCTCGTTTCGCACTTGGTCCTTTCACTTCTTCACCGGATACTTGCACACTGCCTGATGTCGGCTCCTCCAAACCTGCCAAAATTCTCAAAATGGTCGACTTACCGCATCCCGACGGTCCAAGAATGGAAACAAATTCTTCATTTTTTACGTACAAAGAAACATTCTCCAGCGCTTGAAAGGAGCCATTATTCGTTTTATACACTTTCGACAAATTTTGAATGTTTATTTCAATCTTCTCTTGGCGAAGATTTTTTTCAGCTTTGATAGCATTCAACATTTAATTTCCTCCTTCCGCCCATGGAAATAATTTTTTATTAATGTAGGCAAAGCATCTGTCAATAATAAGTCCCAACAGCCCGATAACAATGATTCCGACAAAGATGGACTCGGTATCCATGAAACGCTGCGCTTTCATAATCGAATATCCAAGACCGTTGTTTGCCGCCACCAGCTCTGCTACAACTAAATACGTCCAAGCCCATCCCATAATCAGCCGCATAGTTGTCATTAATTTCGGAAGCATTGCAGGGATGATAACCTTTGAGATGACTTGCCAGCGGTTTGCTCCAAGAGTATAGGAGGCATAAAGTAGGTCTTTATGAATCCGGTTTGTGTCATCTGCCACCATTAAAACGAGCTGAAAAAAGCTTCCGATAAAAATCACTAAAATTTTTGCTGTTTCCCCAATTCCTGCCCAAACCATAATAAGTGGAATAAAAGCGGCTGCCGGCATATACCTGATAAACTCAGAGACGGGCAAAATAACCGATTCTGCAAGCTTAAAAGTGCCAGCCAATATTCCGAGCGGAATCCCTAACAGACATGCCAGTAAAAACCCCATAAAAACTCTGTAGACGCTAATCCCGATTTCTCCCCAATACTCCGGACTTGAAAGGGCAGCAAAGAAAGAGCCCACAACAGCTGCGGGAGTCGGAAGAAATACTTCATCCACAAGTTTTAAATTGCTCAGCAAAATCCAAATGAGCAATAACAAGATAAAAGCAGCTGATACCCCAGTAAAATACCATTTTTTCGGAATATCCTCGCGTATTTTGAATAATGTCCATTGATGCCTTTTTCCTTTTTGAAGCTCCATCCATTAATCCTCCTTACTTTGCCCGTTCAATTTCCGCTTTTATAAATGAGGTGTCAACGAAGCTGCTAAAATCAGGAATGTCTTTAATAAACCCTAACTCTTTTAAAAATTCAGCATTTTTTTCAGCTGTGTAATAAAAAGATTGATAGTTATCTCCCTCTTTAAAAGCGTTCAAGCTTTCTTCAGGAGAAAACAGCTTGAATCCTTTCATTCCTACATCCAGCTCTTCTTTTGAAATTCCCGCCTCGTCCGCTATTAGTTGAATCGATTGATCGTAATTTTGCGAAAGATAGTCAACCGCATCAAACCATGCTGCTACGATTTTTTGCACGTCCTCTTTCCTCTCTTTCGCAACATCTCCCCTTACAACGAATAAGTCGGAAATCAAGCCCGGAAAATCAGCGGATGTCACCAACTTATGTCCTTTTCCCTTATTCACTGCCATGCTTAAAAAAGGCTCCCACAAACCGGCTGCATCCAATTTTCCAGCTATAAATGAATTTCCCGCATCTTGAACAGATAAGTTTGTAAATTTCACATCGGACTCCTTTAATCCCGCTTCATGCAATGCCGTGAGCAGAAAAAAGTGTTCAATCGTACCTATTTCCGTACCAACTTTCTTCCCTTTTAAGTCTTTAACCGAGCGAATATCATTTGAAGCAACAAGCCCATCGCCGCCAAGTGAATTGTCTGTAATAAATACCGCTTTTAAATCAATTCCTTTTTCTAAAGGGGAGATCGAATCAAGCAAAGCTTGGCTGTTTCCATCAATTTCTCCCGTATTTAATGCAGAAAGGGAATCAGCATATACTGGAAACCAAACCAATTCGACATCCACTCCATGTTTTTCGAAAAAACCCTTTTTTTCTACGAGATGCCATAAATACCAGCTCGGCAAGGCGCTGAAACCAATCTTAATCGGTTCTTTCTTGCTTTTATTGCCGCCAGAAGTTTCATTTGCAGATTTACTTCCGCAAGCAGACAACAACAAGCAAAAAATGATAGAAAGAACAAGTAGTGGAAACTTCTTTTTCTTCATGTCTTTCACCTCGGCTTTATATTTTTCATCTCTTTTTGAAATTAGGTATTTCAAAATAGTGCTTAAAGAAATTCTGTTATATCCCCCTCCCCAGATTTTTAAATTTTCAGCTTTAAAAAAATAAAAGCCAGAGAGAATAGATCTCCCAGGCTTTTATCCTTCCGTGTATATAGAAGTTGCAATCAAACGCAGCTTCTATACGCTCTCTCTCGGACCAGACTTACCGGCGGTGATACAGCCTGCCAGCAACGGAACCCTAGACAGCTTTGATTTCCCACTTATTTCGGGGAACGATATTCACTTTTCATCATTCCAAGATACGCTGGCAAATGTCAGCTTTTCACCTTCTTTTTCCGGTTGACAGAGAATGAGAGATCACTACAAACTCTTTAGGGGGATTTTTTATTTATTAAGAATTATAGTTTATATGACTATATCTGCAATAAATATGTAATATTTTCTAACATAATTTCTCGAAATATTCGCATATTACGGAAACTATTATTACATAAAAGAATTATATTTTTTCAAAAAAACAGCATGAAAAGCTGCAAAACGTTCAAAATCTTCTTAAAAAAAGCATCTGCCCTTAATCAGCAGATGCTTTTTTCTTGTGCAAAATCATTCCGAGTCATTTATAAGCGTCAATAAAGGTTCGCCAATTTTGATTTGTTTTTCTTTCGTTTCATTTATTTCTTTGTAGTGACTAGTGTTGGTTATAACAACCGGTGTCGCCAAATCAAAGCCCGCCGACTGAATTCCATTTATGTCAAATTCAATGAGCAGCTGTCCTTTCTCTACACGGGCGCCTTGAGTTGTATGAGCAGTGAAAAATTTCCCTTCCAATTGAACGGTATTCATGCCAATATGAATCAAAATTTCCGCACCTTGATCAGATGTTATTCCAATTGCATGTTTCGTAGGAAAAAGAGTCGTTACTGTGCCGGATACAGGCGCTACTAATTTTCCTTCCGAAGGCTCAATGGCTACGCCCGCGCCGAGGGCCCCGGATGAAAATGCTGCATCCTTGATGTCTGATAACGGCTTTACTTCGCCGTTAAACGGGCTGAAAATAATTTCTTTTTTACCTAATAATTCTTCTTCCGCGTCAGCCTCAGCTGTTGCTTGTTGGGATTGCCGATCTGCTTCTGCTGCCGATTTTTGACTGAATCCAAAAAGGAAAGTGAGGATAAAACCAAGGATAAAGGCAACGGTAATGGCAATTAAAGTGCCCCATAAACCAAACGTAATGCCTTCAGTCGGACTGATAAAGGATGGAATACCAAAAATTCCGAGACCTCCCAGCATATACATTTTTGAATCAAATACTCCTATGAGTCCTCCGCCAATTGCCGCAGCAATACAGCTGATAATAAACGGTTTTTTGAGTGGAAGCGTAACACCATAAATCGCCGGTTCTGTAACCCCGAAAACTCCGGAAATAAATGCAGGAACACTAAGCGTTCTCAATTTTTGCTGTTTCGTTTTCACCATTACGGCAAGTACAGCACCAATTTGTGCAAAAGAAGGAGCAAATGCCATCGCTAGAACAGGATCTGCACCAAGTGTGCTTATATTGTTGATACCAATCGGAACAAGCCCCCAATGAAGACCGAAAATCACAAATACTTGCCAGAACCCGCCAATAAATAATCCTGCAATGATTGGCGATAAATCATAGATGGCAACTGTTAGTTGACCTAGAAGCTTTCCTGCCCAAGTTGCAATTGGCCCAATCAATAAAAATGTTAAAGGAACTATGATAATCAGTGTAAAAAAAGGAACTAAAAATGTTTTCACGACATCAGGAATAACTTTCTTAAACCAATTTTCCACCTTTGCACTAAAATAAGCAGCCAAAATAATCGGAATAACGGAAGATGAATACGTCATTAAAATGACCGGAATGCCAAGAAATGTAATATAAATAGGCGACTCAAACATCGTGCCTGAAAACAAAGTGTAAAGCGCTTTTCCGCTAGTAAGATTAGATAGTGCCGGATAAACCAATGACGCCCCGATCGCCATACCGATGAATGTGTTGCCGCCGAATTTTTTGCTGGCCGTATAACCAAGAAAGATCGGGAAGAAGTAAAATAACGAATCGCCAATTGCATATAAAATTTGATAAGTTCCTGATTTATCTGTTATCCAGCCTAGTGATGCGAAAAGAGCGGCAAAACCTTTAATCATTCCTGTTGCAGCTAGAACGCCGAGAGTTGGTGCAAAAATTCCCGAAATAACGTCAATAAAGCGGTTGAATAAATTTTTATCCTTTTTTCCCGCTTCCGTATCGACAGGCTTTGCAGCTTCAAACCCGCCAATAGCAACGACCGCCTTATACACATCAGGCACATGATTGCCGATGACAACTTGATATTGTCCGCCGCTTTTCATAACGGTGACGACTCCGTCCATGTTTTTTAACACTTCTGTGTTCGCTTTCCCTTCGTCCTTTAATTGAAAGCGCAATCTTGTAATACAGTGAACAACACTGATAACGTTTTCTTTACCGCCGACATTTTCGATAATGTCTTTAGCCAATTGCTCATATTTCATGATTGACCCTCCCAAAAATATATTTGATATATAAAAAACCTGAACCAATTTGAACGCGCACGAATAAACGCACTGTGTTGTTCAAATCAGTTCAGGTTATGCCCGGATGGTAACATTCCTTCCTGATTTTTGACAGCTTCCCGAAAAAATTATGCAATTGTCGAATTTACTCTTTCTAATCTAAATTGGCTCCATTCGATGAGATGACTTGCTTATACCAATAAAAGCTTTGTTTTCGAATTCGGCGCAAATCTTTTAAATCAAATTCATCACGGTTAACGTAAATAAAACCGTAGCGTTTGCTTATACCTTGATGCGTGCTGACGAGATCAATAGCTGACCAAGGACAAAAACCGAACACTTCAACACCGTCACTAATCGCTAATTGCATTTGTTCGATATGGTTTCTTAAAAATTCAATTCGGTATGTGTCGTTTATAACATCGCCTTCTTCCAATTGATCGATGGCGCCTAATCCATTTTCAGTGACAATCAATGGCAAATGATAGCGGTCATATATTTCTCTTAATGTTGTCCGAAACCCGACTGGATCAATTTCCCAGCCAAATTCATTTTTCTTTAAATGCGGATTGGAGGCTCCTTTATAAACTCCCGGTTCCCCAACCGTAATATGCTGATCTCCTGTTTGGTTCACATCTTCTTCATTTCCTTCGCTTGCTGCTACTGTTTGCGAAGTATAATAGTTAAAAGCAATAAAATCCGGCTTGGCATTTTGTAAAATTTCCATATCGCCTTCAAGAATTGTTGGAGTATATCCCTTTTCCTCCAAGTAAGCCCAGGCAATATTGTTATAGCGCCCATATACAGCCATATCCAAATACAGCCAATTGCGGATGGCTGCGTAATTATTGGCAGCTAAAACATCTTCAGGTTTTGAGCTTGCCGGATAAATCGTCACAATATTCGGCGCCGGTCCGATTTTTGCATCAGGCAGCATTTGATGGCATAACGCCATTGCCTTCGCCTGAGCGACAAACATATGATGATTTTGTTGATACAATTCTTTTTTTGGATTTTTTAAGTTCGGATCAACGGTCCCGATCGCTTCGCCATGAAGGATCATCATATTTTGTTCATTAATCGTCAGCCAATATTTTACCCGATCGCCAAAATGCTCGAATAATGTTTTGCAATAATTTGCATATGCATCAATCGTTGCACGATTGGACCAGCCGCCTTTTTCCTGTAATGCATAAGGCAAATCAAAATGATAAATCGTCACAATCGGTTCAATTCCATGCTTTCTGATTTCATTGATAAGTTGATCGTAGAACTCTATCCCTTTTCGATTTACCTCTCCGTCGCCATTAGGATAAATGCGTGTCCAGGCAATGGAAAAACGATATGCTTTAAAGCCCATTTCAGCAAACAGAGCAATATCTTCTTTGTAACGGTGGTAATGATCGCTGGCTACTTTAAAATCAGTTGTGCCTTCGGGGTATTTGGCCATATCGATAACGGAAGGTCCCTTTCCGTCTTCATTCCATGCGCCTTCCACTTGATAGGCTGATGTGGAACCTCCCCACAAAAAATCGTTTGGAAAAGGCTTGCGCCGCTCGTGTTTCATGCTTACTACCTCCCATTTCATTTTCAAACAGAGTGATTTCGAAATCGCAATCGTTTTTACAATTCTTCTCCATTTGTTTCGATTACTTTTTTATACCAATAGAAGCTGTCCTTCCGGAGGCGTTTCAATGTTCCGTTGCCGAAATCATCTTGATCGACATAAATAAAACCATACCGTTTGCTCATTTCTGAGGTAGATGCGCTTACTAAGTCAATAGGCCCCCAAGTTGTATACCCCATTAATTCAACACCGTCGCCAATCGCTTCTTTCATTTGCTCAATATGTTTGCGCAAATAGTCGATTCGGTAATCGTCATGGATGCTGCCGTCTTCCTCAACCTTGTCGTAGGCCCCTAATCCGTTTTCCACTATAAATAAAGGAACTTGATAGCGGTCATACAATTTATTTAACGTAATCCGTAAGCCGACCGGATCAATTTGCCAACCCCAATCAGATGATTCAAGATAAGGGTTTTTCACACCGCCGATTAAATTGCCTGAAACTTCTTCAGCATCATCCTTCGTGCTGGCTACAAGTGTCATATAGTAGCTGAACGAAAGGAAATCCACTGTATATTGTTTTAAAATGGCATCATCGCCTGGAAGTTTTTCAATGTGAATATTATTTTCTGCAAAATAGCGTTTCATATAACTTGGGTATGCGCCGCGAACTTGAACATCTGTGAAAAATAAGTTCAGCTGATCTTCTTTTAATGCTTTAAGTACATCGTCCGGGTTGCATGTTTCCGGATATACTTCCAATCTAGCCAGCATACAGCCGATTTTTGCATCCGGAATGATTTCGTGGCATGCTTTAACAGCTAGTGCACTTGCTACAAATTGGTGGTGTACCCCTTGGAAGGCAGCTTGTTTTACATTTTCAACCCGATCGGTTAAAATGCCGCCGCCGGTGTACGGACTGAAAGTAATCATATTGATTTCATTAAATGTCAGCCAATATTTCACCTTGTTTTTATACCGTTTAAATACGGTTTCAGCGTAGTGAACAAAGAAATCTATCACCTTGCGATTCGTCCAGCCGCCGTACTTTTGCACAAGTCCGAGCGGCATTTCGTAGTGGGAAAGTGTAACAAGCGGCTCAATATTATATTTCTCCAGTTCGTCAAACACTTTGTCATAAAAGGCTAATCCTGCTTCATTTGGTTCGGTCTCATCCCCATTCGGGAAGATACGCGGCCAAGAAATGGATAAACGGAATACTTTAAACCCCATTTCTGCAAATAAGGCGATGTCTTCCTTATAGCGATGATAAAAATCGATTCCGAAACGTTTCGGGAAAATTTTATCTGATGCTGCTCCGCTTAAGATTTCCTCGATTTCTGCACTTGTCACATCTAATGAATGTCCGTTTTTACCACGTTTTTCTTTTGGTACATAAGCCACCATATCGGCAGTAGAAAGACCTTTTCCATCTGCATCAAAAGCACCTTCTAATTGGTTGGCAGCAGTTGCGCCGCCCCAGAGAAAGTTTTCCGGGAATTTCGCTTCGAAATGGCCCATTGTTCATTCACCCTCTCGTTATTATTAAAAAATTTCCAACTTTATCCTGTCGCAAAGCGCTTATACGATCAAGAAAATAAAAAAACCTAAATTGCCCGCCATAAAAATGACGAAACAATTTAGGTTTTGCCTGCATGACCAGTAACAATCCTAAATGAAATTGTTTCTATTCGATTGTTATTTACAAATTAGCATACGCTTTCATTTCCTGTCAACAGTTCATTTAAAAATTTTTACGAGAAGCTGAGATTTTGTTTAATTACGATTCACGACTCGATCAATATGAATTGTCAAATATAGTTTTTCTTCCGAAGTTATTTCATGGCCATGCACCTTTTGAATATAATCTTTTATTTTTTTCGTGCAGGCATAAGCTTCCGGATGCTTATTTTTTACGATTTCATACAATTCATCATCGTCGCTCTTCAGCAGCATGTTGTTTATGAGCCGTTGCGCGAAAAATTTCAAGTGGGTAAGGAAACGGAAATAATTTAATGAATCCTCGTCAAGCTCAATTTTAAAATGGTATTTTACAATATTCAGTATATCTTGAATAATCTTTGTCATATTGGCGACATCCGTCATTTCTTCATTCAGCTCAGCATTGACGAAATGCATCGCAATGAAACCGGCTTCATCTTCAGGCAGTTCAATCGCCAATTTGTCTTTAATCATTTTCAGTGCTTCCAAAGCGATTTGAAATTCATCTTTATATATCCGCTTGATTTCCCAAAGTAATGGATTCACAATCTTTATCCCTTGTTTTTGCCGTTCTATGGCGAAATTAATATGGTCTGTCAGCGATATATAAATAATATCATTCAGTTTTTTGCCAAGTTTATTTTTCGCGTATTGTATCATTTCCTCCGTTACTTTTACATATTCCATCGGAACCTCGTACAATAGCGATTTAAATTTACTGGCCATATCCTGATTTTCCAATTTAAAAATCTTTTCAATTCTGTCTTCATCAACCTCATCGCCAGGTCTTTTCTTAAAGGCAATCCCTCGTCCCATGATGACCAGCTCTTGATCATCTTGTATAACGCTGATCACGTTATTATTAATCACTTTTGCGATTTTCACGCGTACCCCCTGCCTTTAGTTTGATGCTATTATACCTATATATTGCAAAATGCACTCGATATTATTTATGAAAGAAGTCCTTAATTAAGAGAATTTACGATTTATTAGGATTTGTCAATACAAAAATTCGATTGCTAAAGCAGATTTTCGTTTTTTTTTCATAGTAAGAGTCCGCCATCATGCGTTGGGTACAGCCCGACGATAAGGGGAGGTGAATTCACTTCTGTCCAGTACGCTTTCTATTGGTCAAAATGATAAAAAATAACGGCGAGAACACATGCCCCGCCGTTTTGTCATTTTATTTGAGCGAAATCTTTTTTCCCTGTTTGATCGATTCATAGCAAGCTTCGATTACAGTCATATTTTGGATCATATTTTCGTTTGTGTAGGAAGGATTTTTTCCATGCAGCACCGCATCTGAAAAATGCTCAACTTGAAGAGCGTATTGATCCGCTACAATGCTTTCGATTCTCTGCTCATTTTCTTTTTCAACAATGATTAAGCCTTCTCCTCCTTGGCGGTCAGGTCGATAGGCTCTTGGAACGCGAATAGAACCTTTCGTTCCGACCACTTCATAAACATTTGAAAAACTCGCGTTAAAACTGCAGTCAAAAACGGCTTTGACTCCATTGTCAAGCTCCATATATCCGACAGCCGTCGTATCAACGCGATGAACAGGATCTATTTCAGCATCTACTCTCACTTCAGTCGGTTCGGATTGAATAATATTTCGAATCGAATGAATACAATAGCAGCCAATATCATAAATACTGCCGCCGCCCATATCAGAATTTAAACGAATATTTTGCGAGGCAGGATCCAAATAAAACGAAAAGTTGGCTCTCATTAATTTCACATCGCCAATTTCACCTGATGCGATGATGTCTCGAACTCTTTGATGCTGTGGGTGAAATTGGTACATAAATGCTTCCATAAACTTCACATTGTTTTTTTCACAAACGGCTGCCGCTTCTTTCGCTTCCTCAGCTGTCAGCGTTGCCGGCTTTTCACATAATACATGTTTTCCTGCTTCAGCTGCCTTCACAATCCATTCTTTGTGCAAATGGTTAGGCAGCGGTATGTATACAACATCGATATCTGGATCCTTTAGCAAGTCTTCATAACTTTTATAGGCTTTCGGAATATTTAATTCATCAGCCACCCCGATCACTTTATCGGATCGGCTTGCTATCGCCGCCACAACAGCATTTTTAGATCTTTGAATCGCAGGAATCAACTGCTTTTTAGCGATTTGTGCTGTGCTTATTATTCCCCAACGAGTTTTCTTCAATTTCTAAATCCCCTCCAGATCAATTTTGAAAAAACATAATCTTGTCAATTATTTTTGAAATTCTTTTGATTTTACATTAATATTTTTTGATTTTGAAAACGCTTTTTTATATTTTACCACATTTTCACACATCGTCCATACAACTTTTCAGCAGATTCCTCCACAAGAATTCAAACCGCTGCTGCCACTGTCACGGAACATTGTCCGCCTGCTAACTTTTTATGTTTGAAGTTGTTTGTTTGTACTTTCTATATTTTTGCCAACGACCAATTGGAACAATCGCATAAATTGTTTTCCCTTGGTTGTGTGAACACATAAGGGAATCGGTGCTCAAATTCCTTCAGCAGCAAATACGGCAAATCACTCGGTTGCCAAGGGAATGTAGGCTTTGACATTTGCAAGTTTTGAAAGAGGAATGTTGCTAGATTTAAATTTTTGTTTATGATTGAATTTTTGTGTTTTTTTCGACTAGTCGGCCCTTAAAAGTGATTTCGTACAGATTATCGTTCATTGTCATTCGCCTCTACTACATTCGTTGCATTAGACAGTTTAGCTTATTAGATGTATAGTATATTTGGAAATAATGGAAAGAGGCGAGTCCAATTGGTATACATAAAAATGAACAGTCCAGAATATGTAAAGGCCAGCATAGCTCTTTTTTTCGGCGGGTTTGTCACCTTTTCCATTTTGTATACAACACAGCCTTTACTGCCTGTTTTCTCAAAAGAATTTCATATCTCTGCCGCATCAGCCAGTTTAACCGTATCGGCTTCAACCGGAACACTTGCTTTTATGATGCTGGTAGCTGCTAGTTTGTCAGATGTTCTTGGAAAAAAGAAAATCATGATCATCTCGATGCTGCTTACTTCCATGCTCTCTATGTTTATTGCTATGAGCCCAAATTTTCCTTTGCTTGTTGTATTCCGAACACTGCTTGGAATTTCTTCAGCAGGCATCCCCTCTCTCGCTATGGCGTATGTAGCAGAAGAGTTTCATCCAACTGCAATTGGAAAAGTGATGGGATTGTATATAAGCGGAACAAGCATCGGCGGAATGGCCGGCCGAATAATCACTGGCTTGTTGACAGATTTTTTTTCATGGAGGACCGCTTTATTTTCCATCGGAGCGCTAGCTCTTATTTTAAGCATCGTCTTTGCTTTTATTCTACCGACACCAAAGAATAGCGAAAAAAAGCCGTTTAATATAGAAGCTGTTATAAAGGCATATACTGTACACTTAAAAAATAAGCCGCTTTTATCTCTCATTTTTTTGGGCTTTTTATTTATGGGAAGCTTTGTGACATTATACAATTATATTGGCTATTTACTGAGCGAGCCTCCTTATTCATTCAGCCAATCATTGCTTGGCTTCCTTTTCATCGTCTACATTTTCGGAAGCTTCAGCTCTGTATTTTTAGGCAAAAAAGCTGATGAACACGGCCATTCAGCCACGCTAATTTTTGCCGTCGCTTTGACTATTTCCGGAGCCATATTGACTCTTTTTCCGCCAGTATTGGTGAAAATTATCGGCATTTCACTATTTACATATGGTTTTTTCGGCTGTCATTCCATTGCCAGCGCTTGGATTGGAGAACGGGCGGATAAGAATAAAGCTCAAGCATCTTCTTTATATCTTTTATTCTATTATTTGGGATCAAGCTTAGTTGGTACATTTGGGGGCTATTTTTGGATTCATTTCCATTGGGCGGGAGTCATCTTGTTTATCACAGCTTTATTGCTATCAAGCTTACCTTTTATTCGGTATGCTGAGAAACGTCTTTAACCGTCAGAAAGTATAATAGATTAGTGCAGAAAAAAACGCTTAGCCTGTCGGAAGAGCTGAGCGTTTTTTTAAGAAAAAATTTATGGTGTTCGGATTATCGTGCAAATTCCCATAAAAATTAGAGATGGATCAGCATGTCATAAGCAGAAAATTGCATGGAATTCCTGTAAACTGTCTACTGTTTTACACAGCCCATTTCACGTAAAATCCCTCAAAAAATGCCACTTTTCAAAATAAAAATATGGCAACCTTCATCTTTAAAAAGTTCCAGAAAATAACATCTTTTTCTATTGACTTTTACGTTGCGTAACACCTTATAGTTGCTAACGCAGAGATGTAATAGGTGACAATGAAGGTAAAAGAAGCAGGGGCTTTTCAAATAATCAAAATTTGCAAGGTGGAAGCAATGAAAATAGTCATCGAAATTACAATCGAACAAGATGAAATTGTTCGATTTCTTTCAAATCTTGCTTGATATATAAAACTTGTAGCAATTGATATGTGGAACTCTTATAAACTGTCAATTGTGATAGCTAAAATTCATATTGTTAAGTCAGCAAACAAAACCTGATAGAAAATTCGGAAGGCTGTCAGTTAAAATGGATTAGTCAATGAATGAGTTTATGAAAAAGTGTTAGATTACGATTTTTCTATTGTAGCTAAAAGCATGGAAGAGGGTGTTTTTACCCTCTTTCCACACTTTTTTGGATATCCAAAATTATATTAATTGAAGAGAAACGAACTTAATTTCTAGGAATTCGTCCAGCCCGTAGTGGCTTCCTTCTCTTCCAAGGCCGCTCTCTTTCATTCCGCCAAAAGGTGCTTGGGCGACAGACGGAAGGCCGTCATTGATTCCGACAATGCCGTATTCTAGATTTTCAGAAAACCAAACAGCCTTTTTGAGAGATTGGGTGTAAACATACGCAGCCAAACCAAATGGTGTACCATTTGCACGTTGGATAACTTCTTCATCATCTGAATATGTGCTGACCGGTGCCAATGGACCAAATGTTTCTTCCTGCATGCACAACATATCATCTGTTACATCAGAGATTACAACCGGCTTCATAAAATATCCTTTGTCCATATTCACGGAAGGTCCTTCATGGAGTTTCGCGCCTTTTTCGACTGCATCTTCTAATTGATGTTGAACTTTTTTGACTGCATTTTCGTCAATAAGCGGTCCAATGTCTACCTTCTCGTCAAGACCATTCCCTACTTGCAGCGTTAAAACAGCTTCATGAAATGCTTTTAAAAACGGCTCCTTAATTGACTCATGGACATAAATCCGGTTGGCGCATACGCACGTTTGACCGGCATTTCTGAATTTTGATTGCACAACGCCCTTTACAGCTTCTTGAATATTTGCATCTTCTGTTATGATAAAAGGTGCCAAGCCTCCAAGTTCAAGCGATACTTTTTTTACGGTATCCGCTGCTTTTCTCATTAACAGCTTTCCAACTGGAGTAGACCCTGTAAAAGTAACCTTCTTAACGCGTGAATCTTCCATCCAAACATCAACGACTTCAGCTGGTTTTTCAGTCGTTATAACATTGATGACACCTGCTGGAAAACCTGCTTCATGAGCACATTCTGCTAATAAAAGTGCTGTAAGCGGTGTTTGTTCAGCCGGTTTTATGACAACTGTGCATCCAGCTGCAAGGGCAGGGGCGACTTTCCGTGTGATCATCGCCGCCGGAAAGTTCCAAGGAGTTATGGCAGCAACGACTCCAACAGGTTGTTTTTGAACGATAATTCTCTTCGAATGAACAGATGCCGGAATCGTTTCGCCATAAATCCGTTTCGCTTCTTCTGCAAACCATTTCACAAAGCTGTTTGCATATTGTATTTCGCCTTTCGCCTCGGCGAGCGGTTTTCCCTGCTCGATTGTCATCGTGGATGCCAACACTTCCAGCCGATCATTTATGAGCTTATACCATTTTTCCAGCAATTCTGCTCGTTCATAGGCTGTCGTTTTTGACCAAGTTTTAAAAGCTTCGTGAGCTGCATCGACAGCCAGCTTTGCTTCCTTGGCGGTTCCGTTCGGCACATAACCAACTGTTTCAAAAGTGGCAGGGTTTTGAACGGCAAAATTGTCATCCAACTGAACAAATTCTCCGTTAAGATACAGCCCTTTTGTCAATGGTTGTTCTTTCATACTGCTTGAATCTCCTCTCTTTCTTTTTCTTCATTCGAGTGGTGCGTAAATATGCGGTCGTTTTCTCCGCGCAGAAAATCTTTTCCATACAGCAGGATGCATAAAAGGATGCCGGCAGCAAAAGCCATTGTTGCTCCTTTTATGACGAGGATTGCACCAACAATCCCCGCAATTCCAAGATCACGCTGGCTGCGGGACTGCATGACACCGATACGAACGCTTACATAACCTTGCACCAACAATGTCAATGCTAAAGCTACCCCAAGTATCGGTTGTACTAAACTTACTATAGGCAGCAAAAATAATCCAGTATTTGTACCCCAACGGAACGATCCTGCTCCGCCGAAAAACGAATGCATCGCTTCTTTACCTTTTTTAAACCGCTCAATCACGACCACTTGCATAGCAGCCCACATCGGACCGCACATCGTAATATCAGGGCCGATCATGCTCATCAGAATGTTTCGGCCACCAAATATTAAGTGGGCGCGGTTCGGATTGTAATCAACTTTTTCATCCGTACGTATGACATCAGATTCAGAAAGGAGAGCTTTCGTTTTCAGCACATCTCCAAACACAACTAAATACGTTGCAAAAACAGCAGGGACTGCCTTCACGAAAAACGATAACGCAGGGAAGCCCAGGCCAAACACCGTATATTCCGCCCAAAGTGTGGCGAAGTCTGGTTTACTGAAACCCCATTGAATGTCCGGCCATTTCGCTTCTCCAACAAGAGGCGCTACAAAAACAGCTAGCAAAATAGCAGGTAAAATCCCTAAATTCCCCAACAAAGCCCAGCCTTTGTTTTTTTGCTTTAATTTTTCGAAATGTTTAGAGAATATTAGATAAAACGCAAAGCCAATGCAAATTGTGATCGTAATCGGGAATAATTCAAACTTTCCTCCGGCTTCAAAAATCGATACGACAGCTCCAATTCCGGCACCCAGTATAATACCTGATTTAATGGCGTCAGGCACTAAACGCACCACTTTGCTGGCAAGTCCCGTTACTCCTAAAATGATGGATAAAATTCCAAGAGTCAACTGAAATGCAATGAGTGCATATATTCGGTCCTCACCTTCTGGAAATTGTTTAACAAACAAAACAATCAATGGAATCGCGGGAGTGACCCAACCTGGAATGACCGGGTCACCAAGCAGATGATGCAGTAAATATAAAAGTCCATTCAATACAACAACAGCGAGAGCCACTTCAAACGGCATCCCTAAATGATCCGCTAAAAGAGTAATAGCCCCAAGGTCTACCGCACACATGAGCAAACCCTGCACATAATCGGGCCATTCAAACCGATAATGAATAAACGGCAGCCGTATTTTAAAGGGACCTGCAGGGATATATGGCGTTTCAGCGCCGTGCGGACGATTTTTCCATTTCATGATCATGATTTTCCCTCCTATCAATAGGCAGCACGGTATATTTGTTCAATATCTTTTTTGCTTAATTTTCGAGGGTTATTGCGCAGAAGCCGCGTTTGCTTTAAAGCTTCCTCAGCCATTTCAGAAATCGCGGATTCCGGAATATTAAATTCACGCAAAGATTGTGGAATTTCCACATAGCGGCATATCCGGATCATCGCTTCAATCGCTGCATCAGCCGCTTGATCATCGTTTAGATGATCTACTTTTTCACCTAACGCTTCTGCGATATCACGGAATCTTTCTAAACAAGCTATTTTGTTCCATTTCATGACGTATGGAAGCAGCAAGGAGTTGCTTACACCGTGTGCTATATGAAAACGTCCTCCAAGAGGATAAGCGAGAGCGTGCACTGCTCCAACGCCTGCATTACCAAAAGCCAATCCCGCCATGAGACTCGCTGTAATCATCGCCTCACGTGATTCGATGTTTTCCGGGTTTGAATACGCTTTCGGTAAATGGGTGGAAATAAGTTTCATAGCACCAATTGCCAGTGCATCCGTAATCGGAGAAGCAAACTTCGAAATATATGCTTCCACAGCATGAACCAATGCATCCACTCCGCTTGCTGCTGTCACGCTAGGAGGGCACGTAATGGTCATGATCGGCGAAACAATTGCGACATCAGGTAATAAGTACGGACTGACAATCCCTTTTTTCACCTGCTCTTTCGTATCCGACAAGATTGAAATATTCGTTACTTCGGAACCTGTTCCGGCAGTTGTCGGAATGGCTATTAAAGGCAGCCCTGGTGATTCCACTAAATTAATTCCAAAGTATTCTTCAATTTTCCCCTTATTCGTCGCCATGACAGAAGCCGCTTTGGCAATATCGATAGCGCTTCCACCGCCGACAGCGATCACCCCGTCATGATTTCCTACTTTTATCGCTTGAAGACATTGTTCGACAATTTCAATTTCCGGTTCCGGATTTACATCCGAGAATACTCCCGGCTCCATCGGCAATAAATTTTGAACCTGTTTTACTACTCCCGCTTGGATAAGTATCTTATCTGTCACGATAAGTGGATTTTTTATCCCAAGCCGCTTCACTTCTTCAGGGAGTTGATTGAGAGAATCAGTTCCTGTAATTAATTTGTTCGCCATTGAAAATGTAGATATATTCATTTTTTCCTTCCTCTCCTTTCAAACTAGCGAGAAATGAATTGATTTTCCTGGTGTCACTCAAATATCTATGCAATTTTCGTGCCAACTCGAAAATGATTTGTGTATTTTTTATAAATTTTTTAATATCCGTGAATATTTGTAACAAAATCTTCAATGTTTTTTAGATCGTTTGTTATTCATTTGCTGATGTAAATCAGGAAAGATTGATTATAAAACGAATCATACCTAGGTTTTTTGATTAGTTTTCTAATCGTATGTGAAATTTTTTCATTTTTTGTACAACGGCACTTTGGCTAATTCCTAAAAATTTCGCTGCGGCTCTAGTCGTACCATGCTTTTTAAGTGCATCGATAATGAGGGAGCGTTCAAGCTCCGCCACAGCTTCCTTTAAAGTTTTAGGCTTTGAAGCCGGGAAAATCTGTTGTATGAAAGGAGGAAGGTCGCCTACATCAATTGTGTCGTGAAAGGTAGTCACAACCAGTCTCTCAACTAAATTCGCAAGCTCCCTTATGTTCCCAGGCCATGAATAGTTTGTCAGCCACTCAATGCATTCCGGGGTCATTTTTTTATTTTCATTATATTTTTTATTAAATTCCTTCAAATACATTTCTAATAAAGGAACAATCTCTTCCTTCCGCTCCCGTAAAGGCGGGACATCAAAGGTGACAATATTCAGTCGATAATATAAATCCTCACGGAACGCCCCTTCCCTTACTAGAGATGCAAGATCTCTATGAGTTGCTGTTATGAGTCGTACATCGACTTCTCTCATTTCAGTAGATCCTACTCTCATAAACCGGTTTTCTTCTACAACCTTTAGCAGCTTAACTTGTAATTCTAACGGCAAGTCTCCAATTTCATCTAAAAATAACGTCCCGCCGTTAGCCTTTTCAAAAATGCCTATTTTCCCTTCTCTCAAGGCCCCTGTGAAAGAACCGGGTTCATAGCCAAAAAGTTCAGCTTCTACTAAATGTTCAGGAATGGCGCCGCAGTTTAATTCCATAAAAATTTTATTGCTTCGGGAGCTTCTCGAATGAATATATTTCGCAATTAAGCTTTTTCCTACGCCGGTTTCTCCCTGCAGCAAAATTTTTGCGTCAGTTTTGGCGACTTTGTTCGCAAGCTGGAAAATTGGAAAAGTAGAAGGACCGATAACAAGATTTTGAAAACCCGTTTGTTCAGGAAAAAGCGAGTTTTGCGAAATTTTTTGATACGAAAGCTTTTGACTGTCCAATTCATGCTTCAAACGAATCAGTTCTGTTATATCTCTTACACTGTTGACGACATACATCACTTCATTGGAAGAAGAAAAAACAGGTGTTGCAGATACAATAATTTTCCTCTCATTGCGAATGGTCTGTATAAGAGTGACCGGCTTTTTCGTTCGAATCGTTTCTAAAGATGCAGATTTGGAAATAATCCCTTGTTCAACCAAATGGCTCATATGCTTCCCTTTCACTTCTTCTTCTTTGATCCCGGTAATCCGTTCATAAGCTTTATTGATAAACAGCGTAATCCCTGAACCGTCTGTTATATAGACACCGTCATATAATGAGTTAAGAACGATCCGGCACAATTTGCTCTGAAAAAAAGATTGGAATTGAGAGTAAGAGATCGAATGCTGCTCAAGACTTTGTACAGGAGCATTCGTTAAAATAAAATGACGAATCGGTTTTGTTAATTCTCCTTGCTGAACGGCTCCAAATAGCGACTCAAGTGTTAAATAGCCTGCAAATTCACCGGATTCGTTAAATACTTCCACTTCATTAACGCCAATAGGAAAAATTGAAATCGCTTCCTCAACCGACATATCGGGACGAAAGCTAGTCATAAAATTCCCTCCTAATGCCACTTTGCAACTGTTTACATTGATTAGTTTTAGTATAAACGATTAGAAAAATGATTGGTTGTTTTCTGACTTAGCAAAAAGCGCAAGCACCTTCCAACTTTTAGCATAAAGGCGTTTTTTGCCGCTGCGGCAACGGTTTGGTTTCGAGGCTAATCGCTGGGGCCAGCGTTTCGAAAAAGTTTCCGCAGCTTAAGTTTCTAGATAAAAATTAAAAAACGTGCAGGTTTAATTGGTGCACGCTTTTATGCAATTCAACAGATCATGACAGGAAGGCTGAACAAAAGGCAAAAGCAGAAATCAGCCTTTTGTGCAATTACACAGATCAAAACAGTTTCTTAAAATATTAGAACCTTTCCTTGATTCGAAAAGCATCAGCAGAAACTTGCCACTAAATCGTGTGAATGGCTCGATTCCATTTTCCAATATTGACATTTGCAAGCTCACAATGCTTTTCTTCGAGAAAGGTCGAGTCCAGTAGAATAGTTGATTTCTAACTTCCCGCTTCTAAAGGATGCAAAAAAAATGAACATTGTTTAAACAAAATCGAATTTGCAAAGACTTGAATTAAAAAAAATGAATCCTTGCATAAAGTTAATCGTAAATTATATCAAAAGCATAAAACATTAACCGTCATATCGAAGATCAAATTTGCGGGGGAAACTATGTATACACACGCTATGAATAGAAGTCAAATGCCCAGTGTTTTAAAGGCGTTTGCCGTTTCTTTGGCTATCGCCATGCTAGGAATGGCAGCGGGAATATATGTGCCGCCATCACTGTTTTTGCCTCTTGCCATAATTGAACTTGGCATGATTATTTTTGCATTCTTTTTGCGCAGAAAAAAAGCTATTTCTTATACATTTCTATATAGTTTTACGTTTATTTCAGGGATTACAGCCTATCCAATGATCTCGCATTATGTTTCAACAATCGGCGCGCACGCGGTCATTATGGCACTAGCCGCCACAACCGCTGTTTTTACTGGATTAGCTGTATATGCAACTGCAACAAAACGAGATTTCTCATTTCTTGGCGGAATGTTATTTTCTGCCCTGCTCGCTTTTCTGATCATTTATGTTCTTAATCTTTTTTGGCCGTTGAACTCAGGCGGCATGCTCGCATTTTCCTTCATAGGAGTATTAATTTTCAGCGGCTACGTATTATATGACTTTAATCGAATGAAGCATTACGGTGTTCATCCAGAAGAAGTGCCGTTAATAGCCCTAAATCTATATTTAGACTTCATCAACCTGTTCATTCAAATTTTACGAATCTTTGGCATTCTTTCTTCAAAAGATTGAAGGAGAGCTAAAAAAAGAAAGCTGCTTGCAAAAATTTCGGGTATTTAAAAATTTGTAGAACCGGCGCAATTTTTATTTCAGAATCATCTAGTGCCGGTTCTTCTTTTCACTCGTTAGGAAAGCTTTTGCGGTTCCTTTTTTTTTCATTTTACTTTTGCTTGCTGCTCTCCTTTTTTGTCCTTGCAACAAGCCTAATATTTCAGCATGTTTGTTCTTTTTGCCCGGCGTTTCACTGCAATCTTCAAACGCGTTTGCCCTGTACGGCTGACGGTTACGTGCAGCTGAATTTTGCTGTAATCAACTCTTTTTGACAAATACCCGATTTGAGTATTTTCCAGAATTATTCCAACTTACATTTTTACCTATAATCTTTTATAATAAAAAATATAGTTAAAAGAAAGGAGGCAGCCCTTTTAATATGGAAGACGTTGCATTAAAAACAATTTTACAGGCGCTGAAAGAGCATTCTGAGCACATTGACTCAAGATTTGATCATCTTGAAAAAAGAATGGATGGCTTAGAGGCAAGAATGGACAAACTGGAATCTAGAATGGATAAGCTGGAATCTAGAATGGACAAGCTGGAATCAAGAATGGATAAACTGGAAAACGATTTGCAATCTTTTAGAAAAAACGTGGATGAACGCTTTACACGCTTAGAGAAAAAATTGGAAGGGATTCGCGCCGAATTAACAGACGCACAAGAAACCCTCGACTTCGTGTCCAGCAAAACATTGAAGCATGAAAAAAAGCTTAGACAATTATAGCTTAAGTTCTCATCTTCCAAAAATCGCTGCAATATTTTTTCCTTTCCTATTCACCTTCAGTTTCTGCATCTTTAGCCTTTTTGACAAAACGTAATAATCAAAAAATAAAAAGGGCGCCAAAAAGAAGCTTTCGGCACCCGTATTATCTAGTTATTTAATTGTTACTTTTACTTGTTTACGTCCGAATTGGATCGCATCTTGTTCAGTAGGCATATGGATATCAATTTTTTTGCCGCGGATTGCACTGCCCGTATCAGCAGCAGTATATGTCCCGTATCCTTCTATATATACTTTGCTTCCTAACGGTATAACACTTGGATCTACAGATACAACTTTTGAGTCTTTTGTTAATACAGTTCCATTTGCTGTTTTATTTCCTACTAAAGAATATGCGGTGGCTTCCATTGTAATCGTTTCGCCAGCATCTTTCGCTCCGTTATCTTCTTGAGCTTTCGTTGCAGTTTCTCTCGCTTGAACTTCTTGCTTGCTGACAGTTTGATTAGAGCTGTTTTCCTCTTTAGGTGAAGAAGACGTTGCTTCTTCTTTTTTTAAACTCTTTTCATTCGCAGCATATGTACTGGTTTTATTTGCAGATGCTGTGTTTTTATCATTCGTCGTTGTTTCTTGCTGTACGACTGGTTTGTTCACTTTCTTTTCTACTGTACGTTCCTCTTTCGCTGCTTGATCAATTATTAAAACATCACCAGCAAAAATTAAATCGGATGTTAAGTTATTCGCAGATTTTAGTGACGAAACGGTCACACCGAATTGATCGGCAATACTGCTTAACGTATCTCCAGATTTGATTGTATATTTTATTTTTTCACTTACGACTAATTCTTGATTTGGATAAATCGTTTCAGTCGTTAAGCCGTTCCATTCTTTTATATCTGCCACTGATACATTATATTCTTTAGAGATTTCCCAAAGAGAATCACCTTGTTTTACCTTATATGTTTCAGCAGAAGCTTGACCTACAAATGGAAGCGAAGTCGCTACTGCAGCTGTAAAAGCAATGATTGTTTTTTTCATGATGAAAAATCCCTCCTTTACCCTACAACGACATCATAGCAATTTTATGTAACAATAGCTTTGCAAAAAGATATTAAATAGATAACAGTTGCTTTTCAAAGAAGAAAAAAATGTAAAATTTCATACTAATATTTAGGCATTTTTCACTTCAGTTACTGTTACACCAGTGCATAATTCCTTCTCTTCTGATTGCTCAGGCAAAATATAATCCTTGCCATATTTTCGCTTAAACCTCACTTCACTGCTATTTCATCCAGTCCTCAAATAAATTTGTCGTGTTATATATGGAGGGATTTTCAGACATGAATTGATAGCTTATCATTCTTGATCTACATTGATTGGACAGTCGATCTTTATCCAAACCGATCTATATGTCATAAAATCTCGAAAACCAATCGTTATACACCATTCTAGAAAAACAAGGAGACGGTGCTCAGACCAACCGACTCAGTGCCATCATCATGGATATCTCTGGTAAAATAACGAAAGACATGAACCTCCATTTTTGCTAGGAGATTCATGTCTATTTCAAAAGGCCACTTTACTCTTCAGTTTAACTATATTTAACACAATATGCCGCCTGTCCTTTAAAAATTTAGTAAGTCCACCTGAACACCTATGCTTTTTTAATGAAACAATCTGTTAAATCTTGAGAAAAGTAACCATATTAAAAGAATATGATAAGCTGTACCACCTAACCAAAAGCCCCAAAACTTGACAACACTGTCTGCTGACAAAGCTAAAATCCCTTCGGAAACCCAGTAAGTTGGCACGATGAGACCAAATATGCGCCATTTGTCTGCCAAAAAATACAAGATTATTGGCGGTAGTAATATGAAATTCAGCATTTTTGCCACCGCTAAGCCTTCTAATCGATTCGCGGCAAAGGCAAGAATCGCAAGCGCCATCAGCGGTGTTTCTAAAGAGCTTGTGATAAGGAGCAAAAAAACTTCCCACCGCATTAATGCTGCATCATGAAATACGATCACAAGCACAATAGACAAAACAAAATTTATCAATAATGGAATGCCTATACGAAATGCTACATATCGACCTTTCCCAAGCGGTGTTATCGCAAAATACGTAACAAGTGACTCATCGCGCTCCTCTAACATCATTAAACCAACCATCATACCAACCGTAATCGGTGTTAATAATAGAAAAATGCTTAGCAAATACGGAATGTGCGGTGTGATAGAAAATGGTGCTACTGATTCAAACCAAGGCAAGCCTTTTGCGATAAATAACATAAGCAATAAAGGCAAGAGAATTGCCATAAAAAATATCGGGTCGCGAAGCAGCTGCTTCCGATCAAGTGAAAGCCAAGCTTGCCACATCATTTCTCCTCCCCTACTTGTATCCAGTATGTTCATATGCCTTGTACGCTAATTGAAATGCAATCACTAACCATAGACACAGGTTTGCTGCAGCCAAAATTTCTTCAAACAGCGAAAATGGTGCCGAACTGCTCGATAGCAAACGCAGCGCAGCGGCTGTCGGTAAAACGGAAAATATCGAATGGGAAACTAAATGAAAATAAGATAACAACGGCAGCAGCAGCACAATCATAGCGAGCGATGCTTTCATTAAAAATATATTGACTGTTTTCGCTCGTACAGCTAGCGCTAAGCCGAACAACGACATAATGACAGAAATCGCATACAATCCTATGCTTCCTAACCAATTCAACCTCCCAAGGGATCCAATCAACACCACCTCACCCGATACAAATCCTAGGATGGCAAGTGTTATCGCTTTTGACCAAATATAATCTTGCAGACGAATCGGGGTGACAAATATCGGGTTCAGTACGCCCTGACTCCGTTCCAGCAACACTCCAGCACCAACAATAAAAAATCCAACAGCTGCAGGATCCATGAGAACAATAACTGGGGCCACATCATCTCGAATATCAACCGGCATCCAATGAAGGATGATGATATAAAATAGGCTGACAAATGCGTAAACGATGTAAAAACCGTGCCGGGCTTGAAAACGGAAGTCTTGCTTCATGAGCTGCCAGATCATGCGATTTCTCTCCCTGTCACTCGAACGAAAATGTCTTCTAGCGTTGCTTCTTTTGTATGCATCGTCACAATTTCTTTTTCCTGAAGCAAGCGTAGAAATGCTTTATTTTTTCCTAATCCCTCTTGAACAAACTCTGTTGTTTTCATTTCGCCATTGTCCGAATATGTTACTTGCAGAACCGGCTCGCCCATTTTCACCTTCAACGCTTGCGGTGAATCAATCAGTTGAATATCGCCGTCCACCATAAATGCAACACGATCACAAAGATTTTCTGCAAAAGCCATATCATGCGTCGTAATAATAATTGTTTTTCCCTGTTCCTTTTGTTCCCGCAAAAAGGTTTTATTTTCGTGACGTTGACTGGATCAAGACCGGATGTTGGTTCGTCTAAAAAAACAATGAACGGGCGATGTAAAAAAGCTCGGCAAAAATTTAAACGCATTTTCATTCCCTTAGAAAAATCACCGACCCTTTGGTGCATCGCCTCTTTCAATCCCACCCGTTCCAGCAATTTTTCAATATCTTCTCCTTCTGAACGATAAAGTGAACGGAAAAACGTTAAATTTTCATAAGCCGTCATTTTTATATAAAAATTAGGCATTTCAAACGCAACACCAATCATCTCTGCATATTCACGCCCATATGACGCCAATTCTTTTCCATTCACTTTTACACTGCCTCTATATCCTTTTAAAAGTCCGATAAGAATTTTTTGCGTCGTGCTTTTCCCCGCACCTGACGGCCCAAGCAGCCCGAAAATTTCCCCTTCCTTGACTTCAAAGTTAAATCCCTTTAATGCCGTTTTCGCTTGTTTTGGGTATGTGTAGGTTAATTGTTTGATCTCAATCATTCCTCCACCAATCCTTTCGCCAGCCATTTCGCTTGAAGCACTAACGCTTCGGCAAACTTCTCCCCTATCTCATCACGGTACAAAAGCTGCAAAAAGAAGCTGCGTATGACCGCGACGATTGTACGTGGGTTTTCTTTTACCATAACTCCTTCGTCTTGCCATTTTTCAATAAGAGGCACAAGTGCATCTTCATCCTCTGTCGTATGATGGTCAGCATATTCCGGCGGTAACTTCCGCATTAAAAGTTCATATTCTTTTCGATCAATCATCAAGCGCAAAATCGGTTCTTGTTCGATCAACTTTACAGCTTGTACTAACAAATCTGCCAATCGTTCTTGCGTTAATGGCTTCTCTGTCCACTCAACTAGAAGCATTTCTCTTAATTTTCGTTCCTCCATTTGAAACACTTCATAAAACAACGCTTCTTTGGAGGGGAAAAATAAATAAAACGCTCCTTGTGAAATGCCAGCAGCTTCAGTCAAAGCCGCAACAGTTGTTTTTTGTATCCCGTATTGACGAAACATTGCTTTGGCTGCTTCTAATAATGTTTGACGTATCGTTTCCTTTTCTTCCTCACGAAATTTACGTGGGCATCGAATCACCTTCTTTATGTTTATATGAATATTTTTATTTTATATTCACAGAAAGTGTGAAAAAAATCAAGAAAAATATTTCTTCAAGAATGGGGCTGTCTAATAAGTCGTTTTTTCGGCTTATTGACGGCCCCCTTTTATGTTTTAGAAACGTTGATATATCATCGATGTTTATGATTTTTGTTTTCAATAGGGATTTGACTTTCTAAGACAGCTCCTTCTGTTTTTTTACCATATTTACTAAATTCTATTTCATTTTTTCCCCAAAGCATGCAGAAAATTCTCTTAAACCTGAATTTGTCCAAAATCTGACTTCTTTTTTCAAGACTTATTGCACAGCTCTTCTTTTAACAGCTTCGGTAAATAATCGATATGAAATACATCATCTGGAAAGGTGATTCCTAAGTCTTCATCTTCATATAAAAACTCTTGAAGCACCTCATTTAATGCCGTCATATAAAATTCATGCAAAAATTCGTAGCTGAAGGTTTCCCGAGGCATTAAAGATTGCGCACACACATTCGGATGGCAATAATTTAAATACGTGCGGCACGGAGTCGGTCTGACCTCGTAAACTTTGCAAGTATTGGACGACCGATCTAAAAATGGACAGCTCACTTGTTCAGAAATGTACTTGAATTTAAATTGAGGATCTTCATGAAAATCGATGGAGCATACTTTTTCCAGTTGCTCCTTGTTCGATTCGAAATAATTCAATAAATGTTCAAAAATATCTTGCTTCTGTTCTTCTGGCAGGCTTTGAATATATTGCAAAATTAATTTGGCTTCCAAGCGGGTGGTGATAATCGGAAAATAACAACAATAAGCACAGCCTTTAAAACAGGAAGGTTGTATATTCACTTTTGTTTCAATTTCTTTAATTTGGGAATCTATTAATTTTAAGAGTGCTGTAAATGTTTCTAGAATAATTTCGGAAGCACTTTTGTTTTCTGGGTTTTCTAAAATATGATCAATCGTGTCATAAAACAGCTGCTCATCCGGAATATAATGTATATTAATTGTTTCACAGATTTTCAACATGTCTTCGTAGGTTAAGCGATTATCCAAAAGACTTCGACTCCTTGCAACAATGTCTTTTCAATATCGTAAATCATCGCCTGCAAAAAATCCATCAGGTACATCTTTTAAAATTTCAGCCACCAAAATGCACCTTTAGCCGTCAAACCGCTTCCAATCAGCCGCTTTCTACAAATGATTCGATAATTTTAACATTCGTTACAGTCCCAGTTTGTCTCAAGTACTTTCAGGTGCTGAGCGCTGGAATATGTCTATTTTCAGGAGATCATTCCCAAAAGACTTTCCTTATTTTAAATATTTCAAAATAAGCTCATAGCAAGTTTTCTTATAAAACTCATGAAGATGATCTTCATCACGCATTAACCACTGAATGAGACATCCATCGATGATCGAGCGAATCATTTTGGAAGCTGTATCGACATCAATGTCAGCTGAAAACGTTCCTTCCTCTTGACCAAGAGCAACAATGTCGCGGCCGATTTTCCAGCAGTTTTCGTAAAACTTGAGATTTATAAGCCAATATCGCGGATTTCGGCTCGCTTGTGCCATAAAATCAAGATACACTTTGTAAAATTTTTTATTCTTTTTTGGATCGATAAAAACAGAATGGATATAAGCCTCTAATTTATTTATCGCTGCTTTCTGCTTACTAACCGCTTTATACTCTTGTTGATAAATGCGATCCGTCACCCATTCCAGCAAGCTTAAAAAAACGTCCTCCTTATTTTCAAAGTAATAATTCGTAACCCCTTTGCTTACACCTGCATAATCAGCAATATCCTGCAATGTTACCGTTTCGTACCCTTTATCTGAAACAGCTTGAAAAGCAGCCCTTAAAATTTGTTCTCGCCTTTCTTCTGCTTTTTTCTTCATAAAAACACCCCTCGAACTTCGGTCATAACGCTATTATACATGAATTTTTGACGATAAAAATATTTTGACCGGTCAGAATAATTTTGTTATCGTAAAAGCAAGAATATGAAAAACAATAAGGGGGATGTCGAGTGGACCACTTCAAAGCGTTAGTAGTGAACAAAACGGAGACAGATTTTTCAGTGAAAGTACAAACCATTTCCATGAATGACCTTCCAGAAGGAGATGTCGTCATAAAAGTTGCTTATTCCAGTGTCAATTATAAAGATGGATTAGCTTCCATTCCGAATGGGAAAATTGTAAAATCGTATCCGTTCGTACCAGGTATCGATCTAGCTGGCACTGTTGTTTCTTCTAAAGATCCGCGCTTTAAAGAGGGAGACGAAGTTATTGCAACAAGCTATGAAATCGGCGTGACACATTACGGCGGCTACAGCGAATACGCCCGCATTCCTGCAGATTGGATTGTCCCTCTTCCAAAAGGATTGACACTAAAAGATGCTATGGCTTTAGGAACAGCTGGATTTACGGCGGCATTGTCTGTCCATCGTTTAGAAGAAAATGGATTAACTCCTGACAAAGGAAAAGTACTCGTTACAGGAGCAACCGGCGGAGTCGGAAGCATCGCAGTTTCCATGTTGACAAAACGAAACTATCATGTTGTCGCAAGTACAGGCAAAGAAACAGAACATGAATATTTACGCGAGCTTGGCGCAAAAGAAATCCTTTCTCGCGAAGAAGTTTGTCCAGAACAGATCCGTCCGTTAGATAAACAATATTGGGCAGCAGCCGTTGACCCTGTAGGAGGGAAAACCCTTGCCGCAATCCTTAGCAGAATTCAATACAACGGCTCTGTAGCAGTCAGTGGGCTAACTGGAGGCAGCGACGTTCCAACGACTGTCTTCCCATTTATTTTGCGAGGAGTCAACCTGCTTGGCATCGATTCGGTCTATTGCCAAATGGAATTGCGAAAACAAATTTGGGAGCGAATGGCCGCTGATTTAAAACCTGATAAATTACTAGAATCTATTGCGCAAGAAATCACACTCGATCAGCTTCCTGACGCATTATCGAACATTCTAAAAGGCAAACTGCGCGGCAGAACGGTTGTAAAGATCTCATAATACTCGCAGCACTTTCTGGGTTTTGATTGAAAATAGTTCCCTTTTTGAAACGGGAAATCGGTATTTAAAAAAATTTTTTAGTGAATTGATGACAAAAAGCTCAGCATATGCCGAGCTTTTTGTCTGTCAACAGTTCTTAAAAAAAGTTTGCAACTCATTACTAGCAACTAATCCGCAGCTTTTTTTAGATAAATTATTTCTTTTAGTTCGGTCTCAGTCTTTTTCGTACATGGTATGCAACAGAAGATTCGACCCTAGCTTTACACCTTTGTTTACAAAGTCAACTTGTTTAAAACAGCGAAATAGGTTTAATCATTTGCTGTTTTTATCCTTAACTAGAGATTACACAAGAGACTGAATATTCAGTCTCTTGTGTAAAAAATAGGAACCATTTTTTTACCTTAGTTAAGTCCAGCTAATTGTGCAAATTTTGTATGAATGATTATTGCAATGTCAATTCTGCTTCTGATTGAATAACTGTTGGATCATCATGCTTTTTTCGAACGAGAAGCAGTGCCAAGGCTGCGCAAATGCCCGGAGCTGCAAAGGCAATAAAGCATATGCCAATCGGTGCTTTCAGAGATAAAAGCATCCCGCCCAATGTAGGACCAACCATGCCACCGAGACGTCCTACACCATTCGCCAATCCAACCCCTGTTGAACGCACATGTGCGGGATAATACTGGGAAACAAATGCGTTTAATAAGCTTTGGTTCCCCATCGTACAAACACCAGCAATGGCGATGAGCAAATAAAGGAAGAAAATATTGCTTTTGATCCCAAGAAGAGCAAGACACACAGCGCCGAGAATATACAAACCGGTAATTAATGCTTTCGAACCTCTGCGATCCGCCAAAATACCAATGATAATAGTTCCCAGCAATGCACCGCCGTTTAAGAAGATCGCAAATCCGAGACTGGAGATAAGCGGATAGCCTGCTGTCTCCATTAATTTAGGAAGCCAAGTATTTAGGCCATAGATCATTAACAACCCCATAAAGTAAACAATACAGAAAAGAATCGTAGGCAATGCCAGTTTGTTTTGAAAAAGCCCAATAAATGGAATTTTCTCTGTTTTCATCTCAGGTTCCTGTTCGGTTTCAATCAACTGCTTTTTATAGTCGGGGTCAATTTTTCTTAAAGTGCGCTCTAAATCATCCAGTTTGCCTTTGCGAATTAAAAATTGTGGAGACTCAGGCAAAGACTTAAGCATAAAAGGGATGATGAACAAAGGAATAACAGAAAACCATAGAACAGGTCTCCAGCCGAATGATGTAATAAATAAAACTCCGACAAGCGGTGCAAGTATACCGCCGACTTGGTTTCCGCACAATGCCAATGTAATCGCTTTATTTTTACTGGATTTAGGAATATATTCTGTAAGAAGTGAGATCACTGATGGCAAGGCGCCGCCAAAGCCAATTCCTGCTAAAAATCTGCACCATGAAAACAATGTTGCATTATCAACAAATCCCGATATTGTTGTCGCAAGACTAAAAATGATAATAGAGATGATGGAGAATTTGCAGAAAATGTCTTAGGTCTCCGTTTAACCGAGCAAATCGTCATGAATGACGGCCATAAAGCAGCTGTCTGGTATAGAGCAACTAATAAATCGTACGATCTTGTATATACCGAAGATGCAACTGGATCAAAAGGACGCCTGCACCATATCGCTTTTGCCGTCGAGAGCATGTCGGATATTGTGAGAGCAGCAAACTTTTTATTGACCATGACGTTTATATTGAATTTGCCCCAAGCAAGCACGCCATCAACCAAACATACTTTGTTTACGTTTATGAACCAGGCGGAAACCGTATTGAAGTCTGTTCCGGCGGATATCTGATTCTTGCACCAGATTGGAAGCCAATTACTTGGACTGAAGAAGAACGCAAACGCGGCCAAGCCTGGGGAAATAAAACGGTTGAAACCTTCCATACTTACGGAACTCCAATTATTGCCGAACTGGATAAAGCGGGGAAAAAATAAAATGAAAGCCCTCTGCTCCTCTTTGAAGTATTGATCTTTTTCAAGGAGGAGCGATTTTTATTTTCTTAATTATGTGTTTTCTAATGTTCATCTAGATTGTGGACACAACGAATATAGAAACGAATAAAAAATTTATCAATTGCCGGAATTCAAAAAATCCTGTTTCTTCTAGAAGAATCCAAGGGAATTTCCTGCGGTTTACTGATAATCCAAGCAACCATTGTTCTGATCTTGGAAAAACCGCTGCCATCTGAATCAACGCAATGTAGGCAGCCTCTCTTCTATTGTCTCTGCAATGAATTAAGAAATTGATTGAGCAATTAACTTTTACAGCAGTTAATCTAGTTTCGAATTCCAACAATCTCGATTTCGCATTCCGGCGCAATTGTTTTTGCTAAGTCCAACACTCTCATACTTGGGATTTTAGGAATGAAAAATTCCCTTGTCTTCATCTTTCAAGAGAGTTAATCACAAACTGAACACCTTGATCAAGTGTAATCCAAAAACGGGGCATTCTTTCATCTGTAATAGGCTGTTTACCAGCATGCCGAATTTTCTTAAAGAATGGAATACCAATGCCTCGGCTGCCTACAACATTTCCACAACGAACAACTGAAAATCTCGTGTTTTCACCTACGTAAGAGTTTGCAACAATAAAAAGTTTGTCCAGACGCAAGATTCGTCGCACCATACAAGTTTACAGAACTACAAGCTTTATCTGTACGTAATGCAATAACTCTTTGAACCCCCTCTGTCAATCGCTGCTTCAGTAATATTTTGTGCTCTGTAAATATTTGTTTTTGCTGCTTCAAAAGGGGTGTACTCAAATGCCGGCACTTGCTTCATGGGATTAGCTAGCACAACTGCATCAATACCATCAAACGCACGATATAAATGATCTTTGTCTCGGACATCCCCAATGAAAAAACGAAGTCTTGAGTCTGTATATTCTTGTGCCATTTCATATTGTTTTAATTCATCGCGGATAAAAACAATCACTTTTTTTTAACATCATATTTTATTATTTTTTTCAAAGCGCTTGCCAAAAGATCCTGTTCCGCCTGTAATTAAAATCTAGTATCATTGTGAATCCTTCCTCATCTTCAATTCATACCAATTATTTTTAACAGCTTAAAAATATCAATCTACAATTTCTAATATCTCTTTAAATACATCATTCAAATCCTTTTTCACCAACTGATACGATACAACCCACTCAGCGATTAGGCGTCTATATTCCTTTACAATCACTTTTGCCTTGTTGATGAGATCAGAGCTGTTTCGGACAGCCGTTAATTCTTTTGATGCCAATTCATATTCAAATTGTGTCATTGGCCGGAGAAATGCTTTGTAAAATAATGTTTTTAACACTTCATTTGTTTTTTCATCCACTGCCGTAAATAAACGATGCAGCTTATTCAGCTTTCTTGAATTGACCGTTTCTTCTATTTTATTTATGAAGCTATTAATTTCCCTTATTTTTCCTTCTATTTGTTCCGCATCCGCAATCAACTGCTGCCACTGTTTTTTTATAAAATTGAGATTGTAATTATGTTTTTGATCTGACAGCCAATGATTAACTACAACATTTTGGGGCAGCTCTTGCATAATTGCTGCTAATTCTTTATAAATCGTATGCTTGATTTTTGCGCCATTTTTGGTCGTATTATAAACTGTCTTATCTTTCATCCCCGATAAAATAAGTTCCATACTTGTTTTCATCCGGACAAATCCGTCATTTGTGAGGACTTTGCCTCCGTCAACTGATTCGATTTCAAATGCATTCTCTATTTCTTTTTCGTTTAATTCATTTTTCACAAATTCATACTCAATTCCTGAAGCATAACGTTTATTTTGCTGATAGGAAAAATTTTGGCCCACTAAAATAATAGGATTAAAATTCAAATGATTTAGCAATTGTAAAGTCATAATCGCGATGGATGGAGAGTCAGCTGCAATATCGATACGATCATATTCGTTATGTTTAATGGTATGTGCTGAAATATTATCTTGGCTTGTAATAAAGTGCGCCATTTTCCCCGGGTAGTTTTCCAATGTTTCAAATCCGACGCTGGAACCGAAAACCATCGGAATATCCATGATTCCTTTTTCTTTTATTTTTTGGAACACGAACTGATTCTTTTCAGTAGGGTCGTATGTAAAAGCGGCATCCGGATATATTTCATGTTTAATTAATGCATTGATCGCAGAGCCAACAGAGAAAATATAAGCAGAACGATCTTTTTTAATTTTTTTTAAGTTGTCAAATTCTTCATTTAAAGACGGTCCAGCCGCTACTAAAATAGCAGGTTTGTTTTCAAACAAAGATTTATCGAAATCGGTTAATATGTTTGGCGTTTTTAATAAATACGGGAAATTTTTCAAACTATTATATGTCCAGCGTTTTTGAAAGCTGATCGTAGTGATAAAACGACTTTTTTTCTCTTTTAAATATTTTTGAAATGCAGTGAAATATCGATTGACCTCTTCTTTAAAAATTCTATCATAGCTCGGTAACACAATGATTTGCGGGGGGTTGTTTACATCGTTGACATCTTGTAAAATCGCTGGTGCAATGTGTTCTTCTTTTTCAACTAAATGTAAATGTTTGATGTTTGAATAGACTTTTTTCTTTTTTAAATCTATGGCACTGAGTGCTTTTTTTAATATGAAAGGATTAAACTCAATGATAGAAAACCAAGAAGGTGAAAACGCTTCTGCAATGGCTTCGATATGATACCCTAGCCCAAAACCGATAAAAATGATCGGCTCACTCTCTTCTAATTTTGTTTTTATTTTTTCAACGAAAACAGCTGTTTCTTTTTCAGGATTATAAGCACTGTGAATAAATTGCTTTTGGTTGTTTGTTTCGATTTGCAGCGTTTTTTGTCCGTTTTTCGCCTCAATTAATTTTACATTCTCTGATTCGTTTAATTCATCTAACCGTTCTAAAACCTTTTTCGCTTTTTCCCGCAAAATGATTCGATTATCAATTAGCATTTGAATCGTCCTCTGCTTTTAATATCTCTTTCATTTGTGCAAATAACGGCAAAAGTTCATATTGAATAAAATCCGCTATAAGGGTAAAATCTAGATTTTCCATTGCTTGAAGGAGCTGCTCAGATACGGATCTTATTCCGGCGACAATGTTTTCATGATTTTCTCCTAATTTGGATTGGGAAAAAATTTGGTACAAATAATTAAGTCCTTCGGAAAGATGGACAAATTGCTGCCATATGTCCCCCGTGTTTTCCCCAGCATACAATTTTTCCGACAGCTGTATTAAAACCTGTTCTGCCCTTTCAATATATTGATAGCCTTCATGTTTCAATTCTAACATCCATTCACGTTCAGTGATTCCAACTATTTCAACAGGAACTTCCTGATTGCTGTATTCATTTATTAAATCTTGTATATCAGAATAAAATGGCGTACCGTTAACAAGAAAATGGCTAAAAACAAGCCCGTTTTCATTTAATCTATCATTTACGTGTTTCATAAACTTTTCGAGCTCATCAAGATTATCTCTGTTAATTTTTAACACTTTATCTTGAAAAATAATATTCATCGCGCTACTCCTCAACTGATGGTTTCTTATATATTATATCGACAAAATCCAACAATTTTAAATATAGAATATGTAACACAATTATCAACATATGTTGCCCGTAGTGTTAGGTAATGTGCAATCAAAGTAAGCTATCAAAAATTTGTCCTAGAAAATAAAACTCGAGCTCCTTTTATTGGTGGATTGATTATTTTCAATAAAAGAAACCTGTATCTTAGGAGCCCTAGAAAAAAGGTTTAACAAGTTGTAAATTTTAACATAGAAAATGATAGAGATAGTAAACATCCCAAAAAATTCAAAAAGAGACCCCAGTAAGAATACTAAGGTCTCCTTCAAAGAAATGGTTAAAATTAACGTAATAATTGAAGAACTCCTTGCGGAAGTTGATTTGCTTGAGCCAGCATCGCTTGCGCTGCTTGAGAAAGGATGTTGTTCTTCGTGAATTCCATCATTTCTTTCGCCATCGTGCGAACATTTGCTTTCACAAATGACTAGACTATCTCTTCACCCTCAGCTTTACCTGTTAGGGGCCGGGCACTTCGGATTGATACAGGACGATGGAAGAATCCTGTACATCCTACGGACTTCATCGCCATAGCATTCGCCTTAGGCGGTATGTCCTAGTCGTTGAACCTTCTCCACTCTTTCGAGACAGGAGCTTGGCTGCTCGGTTGCCCAATCCTTTGACTTTTCAAGCCATCACGCATGCCGTTTCCAGCTACGTTGTGGCGCCAAAGGCTCTAAGGGGTTTCCAGCAATTCACCCGGTGATACTCCCAGCCGTTTCCAGCTAGGACGACTGTGCTTATCGCCGATTAAGCGGCTAAAGCATAATCTACGTCACGGATACGAGATTCAGCAGCTGTTAAGTTTTCAGCAGAAGCGCCTAAGTTGTTGATAGTATGCTCTAAGCGGTTTTGCATTGCACCAAGTTTTGCACGTTCTGAAGAAACTTTATTAATTGCATTATCAATAGTGGTGATTGCAGCATCTGCACCAGATTGAGTATCAATTTTTAAACCGCTAACCCCTATTCCACTAGCTTTCATGTTAGCAATTGTTAGTTCTACATTTTGCCCAGAATTTGCACCAATATGGAAAATCAGTCCATTACCTGAACCTGACAATGTACCATCCAACAAATTTTTAGTGTTGAATTGAGTTGTATTAGCAATGCGATCAATTTCTTCAATTAATTGATCTACTTCTTTTTGAAGTTCGGCACGGTCTGTATCTGTATTTGTATCGTTTGCTGATTGCACAGCTAATTCACGCATACGTTGAAGGATGGAATGAGTTTCGTTTAAAGCTCCTTCAGCTGTTTGGATTAAAGAAATGCCGTCTTGTGCGTTTTTAGATGCCATTTCCAGTCCGCGGATTTGCCCGCGCATTTTTTCAGAGATCGCAAGACCTGCTGCATCGTCGCCAGCGCGGTTGATGCGGTAGCCGGAAGAAAGCTTTTCAAGGTTTTTTGCAGTTTGTGTGTTGTTAAATGAAAGTTGGCGGTAAGTGTTTAACGCCGAGATGTTGTGGTTAATTCTCATGATTTTTTCCTCCTTGAATTGTTGTTTTCCACGTCCATGTGGTATGTAAAGAGCCGCGTCGGCCGCCGCTGCTCTTTACATGTTTTATATCGGATTGTTTTGTTGATGTTTAATAGGGTTTAAAGAAAAAATGGGACTTTTTTAATAGAAAAATTAAATGGTTGAACATCCTTGTTTGGTTACGGTTTTTACAGCTTCAGACCTCAGGTTTATTTTTTGTTGAGCTTTTCTTGAAAATGTTTTAACAGGTCAAAGTCGGTGCGGGAAGCCGCGCTGTTTTCTGTTTGAATGGTGTCGTATATTTCCTTTCGGTGGATGTCGATTTGTTTTGGAGCTTTAATGCCGAGTTTGACTTGGTCGCCTTCGATGGCGGTGATGGTTATTTCGATGTTGTCGCCGATAATGATGGATTCGTTCAGCTTTCTTGTTAAAATGAGCACGGCTTCACACCTCCTTCTGTTCCATAAGTGGATGCTTCGTTTTATAAGTAGTGCCTGTTAAAATCACTTGCTTGGCCCGTTTGTTTTTCTGGTTGATGATGATTGGTGCAAGCAGATTGGCGGTTGTGTTTTCGAACGGCTCTTCTAACGTTAAAATCACATAGACAGCGACATCTTGTTCCGACTTGATTTCCAGCTGCTCAATCGTGGCATCGTCTAAGTCGATAGCATAGTCTTTGAAAAATAAAAAAGGAATTGTCATGACAAAAGCAAGTTCCTTTGTGTTGACCGATTGCAAAATAAAAAATGGCGATTCGGCGCCAAATGGCAAAAGCACAAATTCCTTTTCATCTAAAAACCCCGGAATTCCCGATGGAAATTGGATGATGCTGTCGCTTGCGGCTTCTATTTCACCATGATATTTTGTCTTAAGTCTCATGTTCTCACAACCTTCATATGTTCATTTCAAAGTTTGGTCCTTTAAAGGTGAGGTTGGCAAAGTCGATTTTTAATTTTTGGTATTGGGCGATTTTTATATCGACTCTGCCACGGTCGTAATGAATGATCGGCTTATTGGGAATGGCACGAAATTCAGCCTTTTTCAAATGCCAATTAATATCAAGCTTGCTTGGTTCGTAATCAAATTTCACACTGAACAGCGATGGAATCCAGCCGACATTCACTTCATACATCGGGGATTCGCTGTTTTCTTTCGCTTGATCAGCCAGCGGGCTGCCGCCGTTTTCAATTTTCATCAGTTCATCTCCTTGCTCGGCGCGGCGGGCAATACCTTCAAGCCAGGCTTGATAGCTTTCCTCAGCTATTTTTTCAATGAAACGGAACGTGTCAGCTAAATTTCGATCTTCCCACGCTTTCGTTTGATCGATTGTCAATTTTCCAGGAGTGCGGTTGATTTCCATCGCTACTTTCGCCGGCTGCAAATCGATATCCGCTTTCGGCTGTTTGATTGACTGCTTTCCAGGAGTGGTGCTAATCGCAATTTTCGTCATTTGACTTTCCATTCTAATTTGCGGCAGGAGCATTTCTCTCACCTCGACTGACAACAAAAGTTTTAAAGCAGAAAAGAAATTCTCTTCGAAGAAACAAAAATTCAACAGACAATAATAAGCAAGTGCTTCAACTATCCCATGCAATGGAAGTTCCTTCAAGGGGCTCTTGTCAAAAATATGAATGACTCACAAGACTATACCGTTCTAATCAACGAAAAGTGAAATTTCTTCAGTAAACTATATACCTCTTTTAGCAGTCGAAAAACATGGAACAAAAGCAAGGCATACGATGAACAAAAAGGACCTTTATGCAGGTCCTTTCTCTCTCACATTATCGCAAAAAATCAACTAAGTTGGGCTGAATGATGCGGGCGCTGACAGCAAGCGCTGCTCTGTGCGCGCTTTCTTGCTCTTTCAAGTCGATGATGACCCGTTCGATGTCGGCATCTTCATTATCCGACAAAATTTTAGTAGAGATTACTTCCTGTTGACCGATGCGGTTTTCCATCTGCTCGATCCGGTTGTAACGGGCGCCAAGCTCAGCCCGTTCAGCGTTAAGAGCATCAATATGGCCATCAAGCTGGCCGAGCAGGCTGTCCAAGTTCGTTGTGTCGTTGTTTTCCAAAGCATTTTGAATGTCTTGAATTGTATCAAACAATGCTTGGTTAAAGACATTGTCAGGCGTTATATTCACTTGGATTTGAATGTTTTTTGAAAGCTCGATTTTAAACGGTTCATTGTTGTTATTAACGACAGGGGGGTCGCCGCTGACAGGTGCTGAGTCTGTTTTCGTTCCATTAAAAATATAGTGGCCGGCCACTTGTGTGTTGGCGACAGCAACAAGGTCGTCTTTAATTTGTTTCAATTCGCGGGCAACCGCATCACGTTCGTCTTCCGAATTTGTACCATTTTTTGCCCGAATCAAAAGCTCGCGTACTCGTTGCAGCCCTTGGTTGGCCTGTTCTAATCCCGCTTCAGAATTTTCGATCCAAAGGTAAGCCTCTGATAAATTTCGTTTATATTGTTCAACTTCCTTTAAGTTAGTCCGATAGTACAATCCTTTCATTGCTACAACGGGATCTTGGGACGGGCGGTTGATTTTTTTTCCTGTCAACATCTGATCTTGATATTTTCCCAGCAGCTCATAGCTTTTACTTAAATGGCGGAGCGAGTTTTGCGCAAGCATCGATTGAGTGACACGCATATGCTGCACCTCTCTTTCATTAAATAAATTTTTTGTATGAATTCATAACGTGCAAATAGTACATTCCTTATATGATTTGTACTTCATCGCCTTATTTCATTTCATACATTCTGAACCCGACAATTTTTGCTTTCATTTTCCACTATGATTATTCAACCGTCAATTTTACATTATCTCCCGACCAGTCCCATGCCGTTTATAATTCGGTCTAAAATTTCATCCTGCAAAGTGATCATTCTTGCTGCGGCGTTGTACATATGCTGGAATTGGATCATGTTTGTCATTTCTTCGTCTAATGAAACGGAGCTGACGGATTTGCGGCGTTGTTCAACAGATGAAACTAAGGTTTCTGAATTTTCCTTCATCCGCTCCGCTTCTTGTGTCATAACAGCCATTTCGCCGATAACAGCTTCAAAATAACTTTGAAACGAAGTATTTTTTACTTCAGCAAGCTTCAGCGCATTTTGGCCGTCGCCGATTTCTCCTGTAGCAGAAGCTGCAATTCGATCGCGATTCATATCATCCGATACTTTAATGGCAGCCGCAGCGCCTTTAGGAGAGCTTAAACCTCCGAGATCAAAGAAATCGCGCTGTGTTTGAACGCCGTTTTTTATGTCCTCAAGGCTCCATCCGTTTCTGTGGACAGTGTTAAATGCGTTCGCAAAATCATATGCCATTTGATCTAAATCTAACATCATGCTAGGATAGATGCCGCGTTCAATCGTGCTGCCTATGTTCGTATAACCGTGCGCCTCGATTAAGCCTTTTAAACTTCCATTGATGTTTAAATTTTCAACAAAATCGTCTGCCCCTATCGTTCTTCCACCAACAGAAATAGATTCGATAAGACCGTTCGTCTTGGATTCATTGAGGCTAAATTGTCTTACTTTGTATCTATTTCCGTCGACAAGGGTGATTGGCGGTTCGAAGCCAGCGAGCTCGACAGTTACTTTTCCTTCGGCTACTTTCAAAGCGTTGCCTCCGCTTTCAACCGGCGTCACTTTAATATCAATATAAGAAGAAAGCTCATCCAATAATCGATCGCGCTCATCATACAAATCGTTTGGCAAATAACCATTCGGTTCTACTTCGCCGATTTGTTTGTTAATTTGGTTGATTTGCTCAAGCAAAGAGTTGATCTTCGTTGTTGCGACATCGAGTTCGTTGCGTAAATCTTTCTGATTATGCTTTAATGATTCCGCCAAATAATTGAACGTTTCTGTAACAGCTCTTCCGCGCTCAAGGACAACAGAGCGGGCACCGAGGTTGGAAGGGTTGGCCGCCAAATCTTGCAGCGATTGCCAAAAGCTATCCATCGTTTCGTTCAAGCCTGTCTCGTTCAGCTCGTTCATCACATCTTCCATTCTTGATAATGCGTTGAATCTAGAGCTCCAGTAGCCAAGCTTAGAATTTTCGCCGCGATATTGTACATCAAGATAGCGGTCGCGGATCCGCTGCACTGTTTGTGTATCCACCCCTGTTCCAAACTGCCCAGGGATATCAGCTCGAAAACGGCCTGGTGTCGGATACGCTTGCTTTTGCACAAGGTTTACTCTCTGCCGCGAATAACCAGGTGTCTCGGCATTTGCCACATTATGTCCAATTGTATATAAAGCGCTTTGTGCGGCATACAATCCGCTTCTAGCCGCTTCCAGTCCAAAAAATGTTGATACCATTGCGAATTCCCCCGTTAAATTTTTGAATCAAACCATGAACGCCGTTTCGATTGCTTCGATTCTTGATTCGGATTCGTGTAATTCGGCGATGCTTCCTCCGGCATGAAAAGATCAAGCGTTAAATTCACAACCTGCAATGCTTGCAATGCCAGTTGTTGATTGACAAAATTCGCGTTTTTCAAATTAGCCAATACGTTTGTCAATTTTTCTTTTAGATTTATCAACCGTTCTTTATCCTCATTTTCTGCTTTTTCAATACAGGCGGAAATCGTTAAATCGTCTTCTCTTTCTAAAAAGCAAGCCGCTGCTTTGATCCGTTCCTTTTCAGCATTTTCAAGCTGCATTACATATTTCTGCTCTTCCTTTAAAAGCTGCATTAATTGATTAACATCATCTTTTTTCAGCATATCCGTTTTTTTTACTGCCAAGTTATACAATTGTTCATGAATGATTAACTGCTTTTCTAAAACGTTAATTAAATTGGCAAGAGACACGAAAACGTCCTCCCCGCAAAATTCAATACAATCATATTTACCGGTGCTTCGTTCAAAACATTGACAAGATGATCCAAAGCCGGACATGAAAAATAATTTTTTGTTGTAAAGATGAAGATGCTAAAAATGCAGAAATGTACAATATAGTTGCCCAGCACATTTTCATTCTGTTCCAAATCAAAAATCGAAACAGGCTGCTTCGTACGCAACCAAATCAAAAACCGAAACGGATTGGCGCAATTTATTCTTCATTTTTTTTCTTATAAAATTGGATCATGCTTTTCGCGATCAGGTCTGGGGCGATTTTGTAAGTCCCACTTTCAATTTCTTTTTTTATCGCCTGCACTTTTTCTTGGCGCTGAAGATCAAAACCGCTCGTCTGCTGAAGCTGTTTTGCCTGCTTGGATATTTCCACTCTATCTTTTTGGACTTCCACTTTCATCTGCTTGCTGGCATCCATTTGCTTTTGATAAGGATTAACGTTTGATGACCGATAGCTGTGAATCTTCATGGACACCGCCTCCTTTCCTGCTCTAATGGAACGATTGTTTCAGCTGGAAATCTATCTCTATATTCATTATCGGATCGATAGAGGGATTTGTTAACGTTTTTCATTATTTTTCGGTTGGATAGCGTAGTATGTTTGCATCTTCTCTTTCTCCTCCTGAAACTGCTCTTCTCTTTCCATTTGCTCAATTTGAGACTGTATTTCCTTTTTGCAAGAAACACAAAGTTTTCCCTCGCGAATAAATTTGCCGCACCGTGAACAAGGATAACCAAGGTTCGGGAAGTTCGCCAGTTGAATGCGTCCTTGATGAATAAACTTCAGTATTAAGTCCTCTTCCACTCCTGTTTTTTCCACAACTTCAGTAATGGTTGATCTGCGGTTTTCCTTTTTTCTCAAAAAGTTATATACTGTTTCAAATGCCTTTTCTTCCTCTTGGTAGCAAGCATCACATATTGAACGAAGCCGCGTTTTGACAAACAAGGAACCACATTTTGGGCAGTTTGCTAATTCCCCCATAAAAATCCACCTTTCAAAAATCTTCCTATTATTATTATTTTATATCGGAAAAACGGATTTGTCATTTAGCTGCGGACAAGCGTAAATGATTCGACACTTTTCGCACCAGCGTTCATCAGCTGCTTTGCAGCTTGGCGTACCGTTGCGCCTGTTGTGTAAATGTCATCGATGATAACAATATGTTGACCATGTACTTGTTTTGGATCTGTTACAGTAAACATATTTTTCGTCTTCATTCGGTCGATCCGTGATTTTTTTGATTGTTTTGCTGCATCTGTTTTGCGCAAAGGCTCAATAATCGGAAGCTGAAGGAGCTGGGCCAATAATTTTGCTTGATTAAACCCGCGTTCCAAAAGCCTTTCTTCACCTAATGGGATGGGAACGAGAATCATCGATTTGTCGAAGTGATGGTGAAATGCTTTCACAAAAGGTTCGGAAAACATCTGCGCCAATATCGCATCCCCTCGGAATTTAAACCTAGCAAGCACTTCTTTCATAAATTCATTATATTGAAAAACAGAGCGGTTTTTCTTTATCACTCCATGATAGTCAGGATGTTTTTCCCAAGCCGCGCAATCGGTACAATACTCGGCTTTTTCGCTTTGCCTCCCGCACATTGGACAAATGGGGCCTGATATAACGTTTAGCTTGCTGGAGCATTCTTCGCATAAAACAGGGTCTTTTTCGAGGAAAAAAAGCCGTCTCCAAGTCAAGCGGACATCTATACTTTTAAAACAATAAAGACATCTTCCCATATTTCGCATCAAGCCTTCCTATTATCACATCGTGGGTTTTCTGAAACAATTCTTGCGCATTCTGCCAGGCTGACAAGAAGAGATGTCATTTGCTGCCGATCAAAAAATTCCGCTCTTACATATGTAATTTTATCTTCACTCGTTACATAACGGGGCTGAACTCTATTTAACACTAGAGCTAAAACATCATTGCGGCAAGTTGGGCACGTGCATTCCATATGAAATTGGTCAATATATTCATCTAGCAATTCTTCCATAATTTTTTCCAGAGCGTTTACTATCATGTCCTCACCCCAAATATATGATCTCTAATCTGTATTATATTGGATCATACTGGAAAAAGGAATTTCTTTTTTCAGCCAAAATTGAAAAGATTTTTCCAACTTTACACATTCTGTATCGTTTCCTTCATTTTCTAAATACTAACGCTTTAACAAATCTTCCTTTGCCGCTTCCCGATTCATAGCAAGAATATGGTGTTTCGCTGCAATCATTTCATTTGTTTTGCCATAATGGAAAAAGATAACGGAGCCTGTTGGATTGTTCATGCTCCGTCCAACACGGCCGGATATTTGAACAAGGGCACTTTCTGTAAAAATGGTTTCTTCTGCTCCTAAAACAGCTGCATCAGTTCCAGGAACTGTTACACCCCTTTCCAAAATGGTAGTTGTGACAATGATCGGAATCCGGCCATTTCGAAATGCCCGAACCTTTTCTTTCCTTTGGGGATCTTCGGCATGTACTCCTTCAACCGCTGAATTCAATTTTTTTAGTAACGGAACGACATCATGAAGCACTTTGATTTCCGGTACAAATAGAAAAGCTTGTCTTTCCTTTTGCATTTGTTCGGCTGCCCATGTGATGATATTTTTCGGCAGCTTTCCTTTCTCCAATCTTTTTTTCCAATGACCGCACCATTTGAATTCAGGAACAGGTAGGGGATAACCATGGTATCGAGCAGGGATTTTCACAATTTCGGAAGGCTTAAAAAGCCGCTTAATTGATGAGGAGGGAGTCGCAGTTAAATAAATAAGGGAGCTGTTTCGTTTGCGTGCTTTTTCAACCGCAAATTGCAAAGCAGAATCTACAGAATATGGAAAAGCATCCACTTCGTCAAGAATCACCACGTCAAAGGCTTCTTTATACCGAAGAAGCTGATGAGTCGTTGAAATGGTAATTGGGCTCAGCTTCAAACGATCTTCGCTTCCTCCGTAAAGCACTGCCACATCGATGCTCGGAAAAACGTTTTTCAAACGCGGTCCAAGCTCCAAAACAACATCCGTACGCGGTGCAGCAATGCAAACAAATAGCCCTTTCTGCAAAGCTGTGTTTATGCCGGCAAACAGCACCTCTGTTTTTCCTGCTCCGCAAACTGCCCAAATGAGACAGTCTGTACGCTGCAAAACGGACTCCGCGATCCGGTCAGATGCTCTTTTTTGCGCCGGAGACAGCTCGCCATCCCATTGCAAAAAGTTTGTTTGATCCGATTGGATCGAATGTTTTTCCTCCTTCTCTCGTCTTGGAAAACTAACAAGCTTTGAGCATTCACTTACTCGCCCCATCATGATACAGTTCCGGCAATAATGACAAAACTTTTTACACCTTGCACAGTCAAAGCCTGCAAATAAAAAGGGCTGATCATTTCCACATCGATTGCAATAAAAAAAACCGGATTTTTTCACAACACCTTGTTCTATTTCAACGAAGGGGGCATTTTGAACGGCATCCATTGAAAACGGGAGCTCATTTGAAAGGAGATGTCTTCCGAGAAGATGTTTTTGGAGATCATGATCATGCATATAAAACCTCCGCTTGTACATACCATATTGTTTCTTACTATTATTTTTTACCTTATATTTTCTGAAAAATCAATATATTTAATCGATTGCTCTTATTGCTTTTCGTCCGAATGAAAGATGCTAGATGAATCATTTATATCCTTCATTTCTGTAAAAAATAAAAGGTGCTTTTTGCACCTTCAGATGGTCAGACACCGTTCCATTTTTTGGTGGATAGCACCTTTTCTCGTTTTGAAGGGGAAGTTCTTTTAAGAGGATGGATACAGCCATTTTTCACAATGGGTTTAACGTTTTCTTGCAATTACTTTTTATACCAGCAGAGACCCATAGCTCCCTCTCCTAGATGAGTTCCAATGACAGCGCCAAAATAGCTGATAATAAATTCAGAATTTGGATATTTACTTTCGAGCTCCTCTTTCATTTTTTTGGCATCCTCCGGTCTGTTGGCATGAATGACAGCCGCCCGCACCGGATGTTTGCTTGCAGCTTCGTCAAATAATTGATAGATACGTTGGATTGCTTTTTTGCGCGTACGAATTTTTTCATACGGCACGATCACTTTATCAACAAAATGAAGAAGAGGCTTCAGTTGCAGCAGGTTCCCTATTAAAGCTTGAGCACCGGTTAATCGTCCGCCGCGCTGAAGATGAGAAAGATCGTCCACCATAAAATAAGCATCCATTGATTTTTTAATTTCATCAAGGCGAGCGATGATCTCTTCCGGTTTTTTCCCTTCCTTTGCCATTTTCGCTGCTTCAATTGCATAGAATCCCTGAGCCATACAGCTTATTTCCGAATCGTAAGGATATACCTTAATGCTGTCTACCATTTGACCTGCAGTGACAGCACCATTGTAAGTGCCGCTGATACCGCTTGAAAGATGAATGCTGATGACTGCATCATATTCTTTCGATAAGCTTTCAAACAACTCGACAAATTCACCAACTGGAGGCTGAGAAGTTGTAGGCAGCTCTTTCTGGCGCTTTATTTCTTCCCAAAAACTCTCTGCTGTCATATCTATCTCTTCACGATAAGACTCGTCTCCAAAAATAACGCTAAGAGGAATCATATGTATGCCATGCCTCTTTCGAACTTCTTCAGGAATGTAAGCAGTACTATCTGTTACAATCGCAATTTGCATCATGTTTTTCCTTTCCTTTTAATAATTTCATTCTCTCCTTTATAAGACTATTTTATAAAAAATGCAAGCTTTTATCATTAACTTTGCCGGATTTCCATGAAACTGCAAGAGGATGAAAAATATTTTTTAGCTGTTTCAAAGTCTTTATACTGCCATTTATGCGGATTTCGTTTTGTCGATCGGCTCATTACGATTTTCGTTGAGGTTATTCTTATGAGGTCTACACCTTTTTAAAGGATTTTTGAGCAGCTTAAACGGAGCTTTTATGTAGATTCCAATTGCGGTTACCAATTTTGCTGCATTTTTTCTTGTTTCTGAGCAAACCGGCCTCTTCCCAGCGCCTGTAGTTATTTGAAGAGGCCGTTATGCTTCCTGTTGATACATTTTCACCTAAGTTGATTCTGCAAAACCGGAACGTTGAATGTAATGCTTCCTATGATTCATTCTCGTAGCTTCTGATCAAAACATTTCTCTGGTCAGGATCCGAATAGATTGACAAGTTGCCAAATGATATTATGTTTCCAGCCGTAATGAAGAAATGCAATTGAATTCATTTATCATCGCTGGACAATCAGCCAAGTCGGAAAAAACAATATAGATACACCGAGCAAAATTGGTATTTAGAAATCAATCTCACTTTCACGGTTTGACGATTCAAATCGTTCAAAATTAATCGCCATGGAAAATATGTAACTTTACTTAACTTCCACCCAGCCGTTTTTAATGGCAAGAACTACAGCTTGTGTTCGATCGTTGCAATTTAATTTTTGCAAAATGTTGCTGACATGGTTTTTCACCGTTTTTTCGCTAATGAACAGCGTTTCACCGATTCTTCTATTGCTTTTTCCATCAGCAAGCATTTGCAAAACTTCACACTCACGTCGTGTTAAAATATGAAGAGGGCGCCGGACTGTAGCTGGAATTTGTCCATTATTGGCTGATGACAGACGGCGGAACTCATTGACTAGATTGTGAGTTACTTTTGGATGTAAATAGCTTCCTCCCTCTGCCACGATTTTAACTGCTTCTACTAAAGTGTCAGCATCCATTTCCTTCAATAAATATCCTCTCGCTCCGGTCTTCAAAGCATGTATCACATAATTTTCATCATCGTGGATCGATAATATAATAACCTTCGTATCCGGATATGAATTAACCAGCTGCTTAGTAGCTTCAACGCCATTTACACCAGGCATATTAATATCCATAATGACAACATCCGGCATATAGCTTTCAACAACTGTTAAAGCTTCACTGCCGTCATAAGCTTCCGCAACCACTTCAAAATTAGGCTCAAAATCAAGAATACGTTTTATACCTTCCCGAAACAGCGCATGGTCATCTATTATGACAATTTTAACTTGATTATTCATTTACAATCCTCCCCATTATTATTTTTTCAGTGATGTATGCATGAAGTCAATCAGACCATTTCTCTATTTCATAGATTAGTAGGCAATTGAATAATAATGAACGTTCCTTTTCCGGGTGCAGAATGGACTGCCATTTTCCCATTCAACAGCTCCACTCGTTCTTTCATTCCCATTAAACCGAATGACTCCTTTTTTTCTTTAAACACTTTCTTTACATCAAAGCCTTTGCCGTCGTCTTTTATTGCAACATTTACTTGGTTTGGACGGACTTCAAATTTAACGTCAATTTGCTTTGCTTCCGCATGCTTCAAAGCGTTCGTTACAGATTCTTGAACTAACCGGAACAAGGCCACTTCAAATTTCGCCGGAAGCCGTTTTTCTTCCACATCACTGATGTTTTGAAAATTGATTTTTATGTCTTTTTCATATTCTTGAATAGTAGAAAGGTACTTTCTAAGTGTTGGAATGAGACCTAAATCATCCAAAGCCATAGGTCTTAAGTCGTATATAATGCGCCGAACCTCAGATAACGCATTTCTCACCATTATTTTCAAATTTTGAACTTCCTGAAACCCTTCTGCAGTCCCTTTTTCCCGAAAAACTCGTTCAATCAGATCAGAGCGCATCAAAACATTTGCAAGCATTTGAGCTGGTCCGTCATGTATTTCACGTGACACCCGTTTCCGTTCTTCTTCCTGCGCTTCTATAATTCTTAAGCCAAAGGCTTGTTTTTTCTTTGCATCTTCCAGCAAATCGCCAACCTGCCGCAAATCTTGGTTTAAATATTGCAGCACAACAGTAATTTGACCTACTATGACCTCTGCTCGTTCAATCATTTCTTTTAATGATAAAAGCCGGCGGTCCAATTCATCCCGCCGTTTTCTTAATTGTTTTTCTTTTTCTTGGAGCATGGCCAGTTCAATTTGAATATTTTGCGCTTTTTCATAGGCATTCAAAATATCTTGTTCTGAAAACTTGTTGAAGTTGCGGCTGACTTCCACGAGGCGCTGCCGTGCGATTTTCGATTGAATCGTCAGCTTATCGGTTTGCTCTATCACCTCACTTACTTGCTCTTTCACTTCTTCCAATTCTTCTACTATTTTCTCATACTCTGTGCGGGATTTTTCACCGATTTCAAAAATTTGATCTTTGCTTGATTGGACGGTTTCGATCATTTTATTTAAAATATCGTCTATTACAGCAGAATCTATTTTTTTGGAGTTCACAGCCTTTTCCTCCATTTTAAAAAAGTTGTTACAAAAACTTTATCAGTTCATAATTGAAGTAAAAATTTTGTCGTTTTATAATATTCTAATGTGAGTGTTTTTTTATAAAAAAAGTCGATTTTTGTCAAAAAAAGTTATGCCGTTTTGTTTCTTCTGCGGAGGTGATACACAATGCTTTCCTCCTATTATACCGTAGCTGGCTTTGGAGAGCATGAAATCGTGATTCAAAAATCACGATTTATCTGCTATATTAATCGTGCCAAAACTGAGAAAGAAGCTCAAGAGTTTATTGATACAATCAAAAAAAAACATTGGGATGCCACACATAACTGCTCCGCATATTTAATTGGAGAGCATGACCAAATTCAAAAAGCGAACGACGACGGAGAGCCAAGCGGAACAGCAGGAGTGCCGATGCTTGAAGTGTTGAAAAAGAAACAACTAAAAGACACTGTCGTTGTTGTCACCCGTTACTTCGGCGGGATTAAACTCGGCGCCGGCGGGCTGATCCGTGCATACGGAAAAGCTGTTTCAGAAGCCATTGACCACGTTGGCATCATCGAACGCAAGCTAATGAAAATTATTCGCACTACGTTCGATTACAGCTTTCTCGGCAAAATCGAAAACGAATTGCGCTCGTCTGTCTATAAGCTGAAAGACATCTATTATACCGATCATGTGGAAGTTGAAACATATGTAGAGGAAGGCCAGGTTCAAAGCTTCAAAGACTGGATGACCGATCTCACCAATGGGAAATGTGTGATCCAGGAGGGGGATTTCGTTTATTTGGAGGAGAAAATCTAATTTTTTTATGGAGGAAATTATATGAAACGTCAACAATTGAAAAAAACACGAAAGAGAAAAAAGAGAAAATTATTTAAACGAATTGTGCAGCTTTTTATTTTAATTTTGTTAGTTTTTGCTGGCTACACAGGATATACGTTTTGGAAAGTTTATAATTCCGCTTATGACGATTTGGATCGGGTGAAATCAAAACTGCGCGATGAGGCGGTTACGATATCGAATGACCCTGTTTCCATTTTGATTATGGGTGTTGAAGACTACTCCAGCGGCGGCAAAGGCGGGCGGTCGGACACTTTAATGGTTGCCACGTTTAATCCAAAAGATGAAACGATGAAACTGTTAAGTATTCCAAGGGATACAAGAGTTTATATAAAAGAAAAGGATAAGAAAACAAAAATTAACCATGCATATTCCTACGGTGGAAAAGAGTTGACAATCGAAACAGTCGAAGACTTTTTAAACATTCCTATTGACTATTATGTGACAGTCAATTTTGAAGGATTTAAAAATATTATAGATATTCTCGGCGGAATTGAAGTCGATGTCCCATTTGACTTTAAACAAAACAGTGACGACAGAGTCGCAGAGAAGCTTGAATTTAAAGAAGGACCGATGACTTTGGACGGTCGTCATGCTCTTGCCTACGCAAGAATGCGGCTTGAAGATCCGCGCGGAGACCTCGGAAGAAATGAAAGACAGCAGCAGGTCGTAATGGCAGTAATTGATAAACTTTCCTCTATCGGAACTATTACGAAAATTGATAAATTAACAGATGAAATCGGCGATAACGTAGAAACAAATATGAAAGTAACCGAGTTGCTAGCTTTTTACAAAAAATATTCAGATTTTAATTCTTCCAAAATCGAGCAAGTAAAACTAGAAGGCACACCAGAATATATAAATGGCGTTTCCTATTATATCGTAGACGATGAATCCCTTGCGGAGGTACAACATGATCTGCAAGATCACCTAAATTTTCAATTGAATAATAGGGCTTCCCTCGAATAAATGAAAAAAGGGACGTCCGAGAAGTCTTAAATAAAGCCAGTGGAAAAAATGAGCTGTTTTTTCCACCGGCTTTTGTAATTTTTTCGATTTTTTGCTGAAAACAGTCGCCGACTATTTTAAGATGTCGGATAACTGCCATAAATCCCAAACTCGACATAGATATTGCCGAGCCGTGCAAGCGTATAAGACAGATTCCCCCAAAGGAAAAAGCTGTCAATCTTTTGACAGCTTTTTATATTTGGCAAAGGTTATGAATTATCTTTTTGCGGTTTATTTAAAGAAAATATTTTTTTCAGCATATTAAGAAAAGGTTTTTGATTTTCTCCGATTAACCCAACTATCTCAGCACCGATTTGAATTATAATAATCAGCACAATCATAATGATCAACGATGCCCATAATGTCGCATGAGTAAAGAGAATCGCTGAAACGCCGAAGCATGCGCTTATTAAATAAATGATTAGCACCGATGTCCGATGACTAAATCCTAAATCAACTAAGCAATAATGCAGATGATGTTTATCAGCCATTGTAATGCTTTGCTTGTTCAAAATTCTTCTAATGATCGCAAAAATAGTATCAAATAATGGGATGGCCAGCACAATAATCGGAATGACAAAACTGAACAGCGCAACATTTTTAAACAATCCTAACATCGAAATGATCGCGACCGAATAGCCTAAAAACATTGCGCCCGTATCGCCCATAAATATTTTGGCAGGATAAAAATTATGGACAAGAAATCCTAACGTGCTGCCGATGAGAATGACAGACAGAGCAACAACAACTAAACGGCCATCCATAAATCCCATAATCATAATGCTTGTCAAGGCAATCGCTGTGACTCCTGCCGCAAGACCATCTAATCCATCTATCAAGTTAATGGCATTCGTAACGCCGACAATCCACAAAATTGTCAAAGGATAGCTAAGATATTCTTCTATGTAAACCGTTCCAACAAACGGCAATGTTACTTTATCAATCAAAAGCCCTGATGTCACGACAACGAATGCAGCCAACAATTGCCCGCATAATTTCTGTTTCGGTGTCAAAGTAAAAATATCGTCTAAAATGCCAGTAATTAAAACTATAGTAGCCCCTAAAATAATTTTTAACATGTGAGGATCATCCGGCTGCAAGTACAGAAAACCGATCACCACTGCAAAAAAAATGGCGAGCCCGCCTAAACGGGGCATAACTTTTGTGTGAACTTTTCTTCCTTCTGGATAATCCACTGCATTTATTTTTAAAGCCAATTTTTTTACAAAAGGTGTAAGCAATGCCGCCATAACGAATGTTAAAATAAAGGCTATTATATATTGGGAATAATTCATATAATCCCCCACTCATCGCAAGAAGTATTCACTTCTTTCATCATAGCAGAAATGGCGAAACTTTCAACAATATTATTTTTAAATTTTTATAACTATTTTATGACTCATTTATTTTTGAAACGATTGGTAAAAATCAAGCAGTTTATTCCCTTCACTTTTCCAATTAAAGCTTTTTAAAAATTCGTTTCTCCCTCTTTCCCTCATTTGATTTAACTGATCCTGACCGCATTGCAAAAAGAACAGAATGGCATCCGCTATCTCTTTCGGATTTTCAGGGTCGACCGCTCTGCCGCTTCCTGCTTTTTTCAGCACCCGATCATAATGCGGAAAATTTGATGCAATCGGAATAACACCGCCTGCTAAATATTCAAAAATTTTATTAGGCAAACAAACAAGATGATTCGGAACAGGCAAATAAGGAATAATCCCTATCGATGCCTTTTCTAAATATGTTTGGATTTCCTCATATGAAACTTTCCCAGCAAATTGAATTTGGCTCTCAAGTCCATATTGACGGATTTTATCTTTTATTTCTTTCTCAAAAGATTCTGCTTCAAACCCGCCGACAAACAGCAGCTTTGCATCCATTTTTTCAGAAACGATCTTGAATGCCTCAATTAATTCCCGAATGCCTCTTATAGGTGTAATCCCGCCTAAATATAAAATAAGTTTTGGATCCTTTTGATTGATGCTGAGTTGTTCAAACATTTCAAGCAAAGGGTAGTTTTCAATTTTGCAGCTTTTATATTTTTTATATCTTTCCCCTACTTCATCTGTTGTATAGATAACCCCGGAAATAAACTGCAAAGAAATTTTCTCAATAATCTCATATGCGATTCGAACAGGAATTTTGACCCATTTTTTTAAATATTTTTTGCTCATAATCGCATTCGGATAATGCTCATGAACATCAAAAATTACAATTTTACGTGTTATAAGCCTTAACAAAACCCCTACAGGGAGCAATTCCGGATCATGAAAATGATAAACATCTGCGTTCGTTTTTATTGCTTTTTTTATAATAGAAAATGTATGTAAAAAACGTTTCCATTCTTTCTTCGGTTTATCAATCGGAATCAGTTGTATATTATCATGTTCAATTATTTTTTCCGGTTTTGGAGCAATCAGCGTAACCTCGTAGCCGGCTGTTTGCAGCGTTTTGCACTGTTTATGATAAATTCTTCCATCATAAGCATGATGGACTGTTGTTAACACGCACACTTTTGTCATATTCTCCAACCTCTTTATGCATTGTCATTTTCATAATTTTACTTTACACTATTAGATTAGCGAATTCTATTTTCATATAGAGGGAATTAACATGAAAATCATTTACATTACACAGCATTTTCCGCCTGAAATAGGCGCTGCGCCTGCTAGGGCATACGATTTAAGTTATTATTTAGGAAATTTAGGACATAACGTTACTATTATAACAGCCTTCCCTAATCATGAAACGAATTTTGGCATTTTTAAAAAAGAAACAATGGATCATGTAAATGTTTACCGTATGTTTCGGATGAAAGATACGAAACAAAGCGCATTGCGGCGTTTAATGAATTATTTTTCTTTTACTTTTTCAAGCTTTATTGGAGGGATTTTTGTTCAAAAGCCTGACATCGTTTACGCTACTACGCCGCAGCTTTTTCAAACTTTTTCCGGATGGCTTTTAAGCAAATGGCACAGAGCCAAATTTGTTTTGGAGGTCCGCGATTTATGGGTGGATTTTGCTGAGATTCTTGGCCAATTCAAAAATAAAAAACTTTTAAACCTTGCACGGAAGTTGGAAAAATTTTTATATAAAAAGGCTGATCTCATTGTCGTTGTGACCAATGGATATAAAGACAGATTAGTATCCGAAGGAATTCCGGAAGAAAAAATTATTGTCATTCCTAACGGCGTCAATCCTGCTTTGCTTAATGACACTTATGCTAATTATAAAGATATAAAAACAGAGTACAATCTTCAAAACAAACGAGTGATATTATATTCAGGGAATATCGGCTCAGCCCAAGGACTGGAAACCGTTATTCAGGCGGCAATCAAGCTTAAAGACAATTCTGATTATATATTTTTATTCATCGGTGAAGGGGTCGAAAAAAAACGGTTAAAAGAGTTAGCTGAACAAAATCAGTTATCAAACGTTCGATTTATCGATCAAATTCCGAAAGATGAGCTTATTTCCTATTACAAAGCAGCAGATATCGGTATTGTTAGTTTAAAAAAGCATCCTCTTTTCTCTATTACGATCCCATCGAAAATGTTCGATTACCTTTCCATGTCCATTCCTGTTTTAATCGGTGTTGATGGAGAGGCGAGACAAATTATTGAAAAATTAAATGGCGGTTTCTTCTTTGAACCTGAAAATGCAGACGACTTTATCCGCGCTCTATTCAACGCCTTTGAAAATGAGGCGGAATTAAAACGAATGCGGAAAAATTTGAAGGAACGGCTGCTAGCACACTACAATCGAGAAATGTTCGCAAAAAAACTATCAGATCATATTGAATTACTTCATAAAAAGAAAGAAAGAGGGAATGCTTAAAATTCCCTCTTTCTTAATATGGTTGGAAAGATTGTGGTCTTTCTTCTCTTTTGCCAAAATGATATAAAATGGCCTCTACTATGCGCCTAGAAGCATTTCCATCCCCATATGGGTTCGACGCTTTCGCCATACGTTCATACTCCTCTTTATTTGTAAGCAGCTCTTTGGCCATTTTGTAGATGGCCTCTTCGTCCGTTCCTGCTAATTTCAATGTACCCGCTTCAATACCTTCAGGTCTTTCTGTCGTATCCCTTAACACAAGAACAGGTTTCCCTAATGAAGGCGCCTCTTCTTGTACTCCGCCGGAATCGGTTAAAATAATGTGCGAACGGGCAGCGAAATTATGGAAATCAAATACATCAAGCGGTTCAATAAGATGAATCCGATCGTCGTCTCCTAAAATTTCATTCGCTACCTCACGAACAGCAGGATTTAAATGAACCGGATACACAACTTGTACGTCATTATGCTCTTGAACAATTCTTTTAATAGCTCTAAACATGTTGCGCATTGGTTCACCCAGATTTTCCCTCCGGTGGGCAGTTAACAAAATCATCCGATCCGAACCGATTTTATCGAGAATATCGTTTTGATAAGAATCTTTAATAGTTGTTTTTAAAGCATCGATCGCTGTATTTCCAGTAACAAAAATGGAATCTTCGTTTTTATTTTCTTGAAGAAGGTTTTGTTTTGACTTTGTCGTCGGCGCAAAATGCAAATCCGCAATGATACCTGTTATTTGTCGGTTTATTTCCTCTGGGAATGGAGAATATTTATTCCATGTTCTCAGCCCAGCCTCTACATGTCCGACAGCAATTTGATTATAAAAAGCCGCAAGACTGGCAACAAATGTTGTTGTCGTATCTCCATGTACCAACACAATATCAGGCTTGACATCTTTCATAATTTGATCAAGTCCCTCAAGTGCTCTCACCGTAACGCCTGTCAATGTTTGTCGATCCTTCATAATATTGAGGTCATGATCAGGCTTAATTTCAAACAGTTCAAGAACTTGGTCCAGCATTTGCCGATGCTGAGCTGTTACCGTCACAATCGATTCTATTTCGTCCGAATATTTTTTTAGCTCCAACACTAACGGAGCCATTTTAATCGCCTCAGGTCTTGTACCAAATATGGTCATTACCCTAATCTTTCGATCCATTCTGACGTCTCCTTTTTCGTTAATATGCACCAATTACTAAATTATCATAACCACAATCATTGTACAAACGAATTTCATATTTTTCACCAAATTGCTAGAAACTGTCCAATAAGTTCTAAAATGAAACAAATGGAGAAAACTTGCTGCTTTTCTCCACTTGTTTTGTATACTTTCGATTTTTGTTTAAAGCAGCTTGGCGGATGACTGTTACTTCACTATGTTGTGAACCAATTCCGCAATTCTAAACTCGATGTGTACCTTGGTGAGTTCCCGCAAAAGTTCTTCGGAACGACCGATTGTCCTTAATGCAACCGCATTACGAACTAATGATACTTGGACCCTGTCACGATCTATTCTGCCCTTCTCCTTCTGCTATAAAAAAATTGTAGCACATACCTTGACCGTGGTCTGTGCTACTAATCTTAATAAGTTTTTTGCCTAATATTTTTTCATAGTTAAGATAAAAACAGTTGTTGCCGAGAGCGTACAATTTCTGGCAAGTCCGAAGTTTCAATTCCTCATAGTTAAGATAAAAACCTGAATTTACGAGAGATTGACCTTTTAGTAGCGGAAAAAGGTTTCAATTCCTCATAGTTAAGATAAAAACGTTTGATTGAGTTTGCTTTGCAAAGTAGAAAGACTGGTTTCAATTCCTCATAGTTAAGATAAAAACCACGTACTCTTTTGTACGTTGGACGATTCATTCCCAGTTTCAATTCCTCATAGTTAAGATAAAAACGCCCATATTGCAAACGAAAAGTTTGCCATTGAGTGTTTCAATTCCTCATAGTTAAGATAAAAACCCCAAAAAATGTTGTTAGGTCAGCATTCCGATTTAAATGGTTGATTGGTTAATTTCATTTTAGCCAATGAGTAAAAATTTATCAATCCTTTGATTTGCGCGGGCTCAATGGAGATTTAAAAGAGTCGTCGATCCCCTGGGATTTTTGCACGATTGGAGGTCGACGACAAATTTTATTATTTTTAAAACAGACGTATTCAGTTTGCGGCTCGATAACTCCATCCTTTATAAATATATGTTTTTCTAGAATGCTTTTACTGCTGCTTCTGTTTTTGTGCTGAATATCCATCGGCTTTTTCCATCCCTTTTTGAACCATTTTCACATTGATCCTTTTAAGACCCAAATATCTAGGATATTTGAAAAGATTGTTTAATTTTGCGATTGTCTTCGAACCAGCTAAAAAATACACCGTCAATCTCAATTTTTTGCGTTTTTTTCAATATAACTATATCTAAGAAGTGGAAAACCTTGAAGTGTTTTTTAAAAAAGGATGTCCCTAATTACTTTTAGGACACCCTCATTGTTTGTTATCGAGTATTTCTATTTTTATATGCTTCGTCAGCTAGCATAATGCCAATGGACTGATTTTTCTTCCAAATGGATGGGAAGTAAGATATCGGAACAGGACGATTGCCAACATATGGCGCGACCTCAGGAGTAAAGGCCGGTTTTTTCTGTGTTGATATAAACCAGTCCGTAAAACCTCCCCCGCTAGGATTATTCCTCGGCGGAACGAGACGATAACCTGTTTTTGATGCTATCATACTCGCTATTTTTCTATCTCTTACTTCATGCTGTTTTGGTGTATTAAAGTGCCAATATATTATCTCGCCAGAAGAATGATAAGAAACCGCCGTTTTAAAATTTCTGCTTAGCGTAAAGTTAACCATTGCCTTTGCTTCCGGTTCATTTAATGGTCTAGGCCCTTTGTAATTTTGAGGGGATGGTCTTCCTGTATTCCCAGCAATTCTATACCAATCTGCTGGGTATTGCCGGTTTAAATCCACTCCCCGAATGTTTGCTTTCCATGCTGCAAAATTCGTGCTGCCGCCGTTTAGTTTTAATACATAGGCAGGATTTTTAGCGCTTCTGTGCCCTTTTTGTACTAATGTCACCCCATCCGGATTCACCATCGGTACAAACCAAATGGAGGCATTATTTAAAATGCTTCTTACAGGATAGCCGTCAACACGTAAATTTTTTGAATATGCGTAAGCATATACATCGATCATTTCCATCAGCAAGTTTGTCGTGATATATTCTCGCGCATGATGGGAACCGTTTATCATAATTTCCGTTTTGCCTTTTCCAAGCTTCACTGCATATATGTTTCGTCCATCAACCGATTGACCGATAATTCTCTTACTAATGAGATTAGGATAAGCTTTCTCTAATTCGCTAATATCCCGGACCATCTCTTCATATGTGTAAACTTGATTGGGGTTTACAAGATTCCCAGGTTTCGCCTGTTTTTTTAACGAAACTTTTACATCACTCTTATGGACGTAGCCAACCCGATTAGCAATATGGATTTTTACCCAGTTGCCATAAGGTGCTTCTATTGGGTATTCAATATTTTTTGAGATGGTCGCAAACGGTACAAGCTTTTTTCCTGAATTGTCATAAATGACGGCATTTTTTAATGCAACAAAGGTGCCTATATTTGTTTTCGATTGTCCCACTTTCTTTTGGCCAAATTTTATTGCCGGAACAGTTGAAAGTTTATGAATGTATCCTTTTTTTGAGCCAAATTGAATCTCATGCCAATTACCGTAGTCCCTTATCCTCGGATACGTTTGCCCTTTTTCCAGCATTCCGACTTTGACCAATTTGTCTTTTCCTTTAATATAAATTGGTGTATTATCTCGGGTTACTTGGAAGTATTTTGTATTGGCAGTGAATAGCAGCTCTCCTTGGCTTTTTTGAATGTATCCGATTCTTCCTAAATAGTCTATTCTCCACCATTTTCCATAATCAGCCACAACCGGATATTCATTTCCTTTATATATCTCCCCAAACTTTACTAGTTTCCCAGAACTATTGTCATAAACCTGGGCGTTTTTGGTGATCTTCAGCAAATAAGAGCTGATTTTATAGCTTTTATTAATATTTTTTATAGACGGGGAAAGAACTGCCGCCGTTCCATTTTTGTGAACATATCCTTTATATTTTCCAAAGCGGATTTCATGCCAATTGCCATAGTCCCTTATTCTTGGATACGTTTGCCCTTTTTCCAGCATTCCGACTTTGACCAATTTGTCTTTTCCTTTAATATATACAGGTGTTTGATCTTGGATTACTTGGAAGTATTTTATATTTGCAGTGAATAGCAGTTCTCCCTGGCTTTTTTGAATGTATCCGATTCTTCCTAAATAATCTATTCTCCACCATTTTCCGTAATCGCCTATAACCGGATATTCATTTCCTTTATATATCTCTCCAAACTTTACTAGTTTCCCAGAACTATTGTCATAGACCTGGGCATTTTGGGTGATTTTCAGCAAATAAGAGCTGATTTTATAGCTTTTATTAATATTTTTTATAGATGGGGAAAGAACTGCCGCCGTTCCATTTTTGTGAACATATCCTTTATATTTTCCAAAGCGGATTTCATGCCAATTGCCATAGTCCCTTATTCTTGGATACGTTTGCCCTTTTTCCAGCGTCCCGACTTTGACTAATTTTCCGTTTCGTTTGACAAAAACAGCCAAGTCTTCAAGAGCTTTAAAATATTTAATATTTTTTGTGAAACTTAATATTTCATTATTAAGCTGTTTTTCTTTTATGTTTTGGGTTAAAGATGTTTGTTGATTCTCACGATTGTTTGTTCCTTCTGTTTGCTTATTTATTTCCTCGCTGTTTTTAAAATCATTTTCAGTGTTTACATCATTAGAATCTGGAACACTTTCCTTATTGTTTACATCCTTTTCTTGTACTGGCAATTCAGTATTAGCATCTGTTGCTTGGTCAGTCTTTTTAAGAGTTATAATTCCTTCACGATTGCCAATAATTATTTTTAACTTGTTTTCATTCTCTTCTATGAATGGAATGTTCTGATTAGGTTCTATGTATGCAATTGTTTTGTTCGATGTTGGATCAGAAACTTTCACACGTTCTTTAAAACTTTTAAAATCTACTATACTGCTATTTTCGCCATTCACATTATAGTAATTTAATTGGCTTTCACTCAGTTCAAATTGATCTTGCGGCAGTTCCATTTCTTTTCCGAGCCAATCAAATACATAATTTCCGTTTTCAGTTTTTTTCACAAAAATTTCAGCATCTTTGGAAATAGTGCCTAAAATTTGATTTGTATCGTCTGTGATCACAAAATCTTTTTTTAACGAAACGAGAGAAACAGCATCAGTTTTATTAGCATAAACATCGTTTAAAACTGGCTGAAAAAATAAAGAAAATATCATGATAAAGGCTAAAAATATAGAAAAATACCTTTTTGTCACAACATCTCCTCCTGAATAAAAAATTCTACCACTTAAAAGATCATATCATTATGTTGTATCGGTATAAATAAAAAATTTTTTATCACTCAAAAAAATAATGCCCAAAACAATTGGGCAATTCATTCAACTATATATGTTTACATACTGCTTGCTCAACTCTTTCCAATGGCGCTCCCGTTCTACCCATTTTCTGCTTTTTATGCCAATGTGCAGATCTGCCTGAGCTTTTTTCATACATTCGTATAATGATTCAACATTCTCCGCTTCAAAGACTAATCCAGTTTCTCCTTCAATCACCATTTCCTTCAAAGCTGGAATGTCGCTGACAAGCACAAGTTTCCCCATCGCCATTACTTCGTAAGGTTTTAAAGGAGTAACAAGCCGGCATACTTTCGCATTAATACGCGGAAACGGAAACACATCAATAACAGAATAATATTTTTTTACTTCATCGTGCGGGACTCTACCTACAAACGTAACGTGTTCGGCTATATCGAGTTGTTGAGCAAGTTCTTTCAATTCAGCGACAGCAGGTCCATCACCTACTAAAAGGAAATGAAAATCTTCACCATCCTGTTTCAATCGTTTAAGAGCTTTTAAAGCAAAGTCCAGTCCTTCGTATTTTGTCACAGAGCCGATGAACCCGTAAACAATTTTTCCATGCAAATCATACAAGTTCATGAGCTCCTCATCTCGTTCTTTAGGAGTAAAAACATCTGCGTCAACACCATTTGGAACGATGAAAATTTTATTTTTCTCAACTCCTAAAGAGATCAATTGTTGAGCTAAGCTTTCACTTATTGTTACAACTTTATCTGCTAATTGGCAGCAATAGATTTCATATTCTTCATGCATCCGGTAACGTTCGGAATGTTCAAATCCTTTTACTTTGCTCGCTGTCGTATCGTGCCAAAAGCCCCTTACTTCATAAACAGTAGGAATGCCGAGCTTTTTAGCTGCTTGAATAGCCGGCAAAGCATTTTGAAAATTTGACGCTGCATGTACAATTCTCGGTTTTATTTCCATCAATAAATTTGCAAACTGCTCAGCATAATGTTCGAAATACATTGTCAGCGGAACAACGTTTAAACGAATATCTTGCTGCGTGTACAGCCGATAATGTTCAATTCCATCAATATTCTCTATTTTCGTTTTCTTCCGATTTAGGGGCCAGCCGAGTTTTGTCACGACGACCGGTTTGAGCCCAAGCTTCTTTTGATGAACGACAATTTCTCTGCTTCGAATGGTATATCCATTAACCTCAGGCATAGATTTATTTAACACGTGGACAATTTTGTCGCCTAATTCGATCTGCGGCAAATCTTTTTTCCACGTCCACTTTTCCTTCATCCGTTCTTTTTCATCTTTTGCGATCTCATAATCGTTCTTGAGTATTCGTCGAATGAAATAAGGAAGCTCTTCAAAATATTTCACACGCTCAGAAATGTTTCCCAATCGATGATGAACCCCAATCAATGTTCTTAATACAAACAGACTTCTCGGCCGCAATTGATACGCTTTATTTAGAAGAAGCGATGCTTCAGCATAATACTCATGTTCATAAGCATATTTCGCCAAATAAAAAAGCATCTTCGTTTTATGATGGCTGCTATAGCCGTCGATTTCTTTAAGCAGTTCTTCTTGTTGGCGATGTTCAAGAAGCCACCTTTTTTTCACACATTCAAATTCGAAATCGCCTGCAATAAAATGATTCATTGTTTCTAAATGCTCTTTTGCAATTGGCAATTTTCTGTTTGAATAAAACAGCTTGCGGACGAAAGTTTTTAACATTTTAATCGATAAATCGTGATCTATAGTCCTGCACCAATTCATGAAAACAGAAAAATCATCAAGTGTAACAGAATCGGTCATCATTTGTTCATATAAAGAAATAAGCTGATTGTTTTCTTTTAATGCGTTTAACAGCTCCCTGCTCAATAAATGGATATATTTTGATTCCACCGCATTTCTTAAAGAATAAAGCTCTTGTTCTGAAAGGACAGCATTTTGCAAACTTTCGATGAGCATATTTCTTAACAGTTTGGAGCGTTCACCTCTGTTGTATGCTGTCATGCACTGATGAAAAACTGTTTGGTACTTTTTTTGATCCTTCGCTTTTATCGCTTCTTTTAGAGGCAGTAAAATTTCTTCTGAATAAGGGATCGATACCCCTTTTTCCCATAACCATCGCAATAAAGTTTCATACTCGTCTCCGTCTTTTTGTTGAAGCAATGCGATGACTGCCTGTGTTTGTTCTAATTCGGGAAGGTTTTCAATGGTTTGAATGGCCGTATGAATATCATAGGAGACACGTTGGAATTCGTCTTCCCATTTCTTTCTTATATCATAAATTTCAACTATGTGCTGATAAACTTCCTCTACATTTTTATTCTGACCCCATTGTAAAAACAGTTCACATAGCTGTTTGGCTATTTCAATTTTTTCCTTGCTGTATGCGTATTTTATAAACGATAATTGCATCTCAATCGGAAAAAAATGGCGGTGTTCTGTATTTTCCAAAAGCAGCAGAAATGGTTTAGTCCTTCTTTCCAAATAAAGCAATTTCCCTTTTAATTTCACTATTTCTTCGCTTTGATCTGAAAGCTGGAAAATTTCTTTTAAAGCTTTTGAAAAAAGGGAAAGAGATTCCCAAATAAGAGCTTTTATATAGCGTTTTTCTGTATCTATCAATTGGTTTGTCCGCTGAATCATGTTCATGTATATAAGTTGTTTATTAAATTTTTTTGCCAGTGGAATAAAATCAATTGCCGTTTGCAGAGAGTCCCCTTTTTCTAAATACAGGCGGAAAAGGCGATTTTGCACTGGCTGAGATTTTATAAATAAAGAAAAGAAAACGCCCATTTTTAAGATCCCTTGTTTCATTGGTTTCATAACCTCCAGCATATAGAAGAAGAGGCTGCTCAAAGACATTTTTTCAGGAAGATTGAACTCCCTGACATGAGCCAGCCTCTTCATACATTAAAGTTTTGAACCAATTTTTAAATAGTGAAGCCCAGCTTGTTCTACTTTTTCTTGATCAAGCAGGTTCCGTGTGTCATAAACAATCGGAGATTTCATCACTTTCTTGATTGCCGCAAAGTCCAAATCTTTATAAGCAGAATGATCTGTTAAAATTACCAATAAATCAGCATCTTTTGCCGCTTCCTCGACCGTATCCACTTTTCCTTCTACATCTGCTTTCACGTGCGGATCATGAATGCTGAGCTTGAATCCTGCTTTTTTCAGTTCCTCAATAATCTCTAAAGAAGGACTTTCCCGCATATCATCAATATTGCCTTTAAATGCCAACCCTAATACAGCAATCTTCGGCTCTTCGATTTCCTTTACAATATTTTGAATGGTTTTCACGACAGTTTTTGGTGTATTGGAATTAATGCTGCGTGCCAGTGTAATAAGCTTAGACTGCTCAGGTGCTTTTTCAATAATGAAATACGGATCAACTGCAATACAATGTCCGCCAACACCAGGTCCTGGTTTATGAATATTTACGCGCGGATGATAGTTTGCAAGCTCAATTGCTTCCCATACATCAAAATTCAATTTTTCAGCAATTCTAGCAAGTTCATTAGCAAAGGCAATGTTTATATCGCGATAAGTATTTTCCATTAATTTAACCATTTCCGCAGTAGTAGCATCTGTCTTATGAATTGTTCCTTTGACAAAGCGTTTATAAAGCTGTACAGTCAATTCACTTGATTTTTCATTAATACCGCCGACAATGCGATCATTTGATACAAGCTCTTCAAACAATTTGCCTGGAAGAACTCTTTCAGGTGAATGTGAAATATATAATTCTTCTCCAATAACCAATCCTGATTTTTCTAAAATTGGAATCATTACGTTTTCAACTGTTTTTGGCGGTACAGTAGATTCAAGAATGACAAGATTCCCTTTTTCAATATACGGAAGAATCATCTCGGTTGCACTGCGGACATAATCAACATTAGCAGAACCGTCCGGATTAACCGGCGTAGGAACTGCGATTATGAATGCGTCAGCTTTTTCCGGTTTCGTGCTGACTGTAAATTGTCCAGCATCAATAACTTCAGCAAGCATTTCAGGCAATCCGGGTTCTTCAATATGAAGTTCTTTATTATTCAACATATTAACAACTTTTTCATTCACATCAACGCCGTGCACCTGCACACCATGTTTTGCAAACATTACTGCAGTTGGCAGACCGATATAACCTAGACCCATTACACACAATCTCATGAAATGTACACTCCTTTTGCACTAATAAACACCATTATATTATACCAAAAATAAAACCGCACAGCTATTTTTCAAAGTCTTCGATACATTTCGACAAGTTTCATTTTTTCCTTTTGCCATGAATACTTTTCTCGTTTTTGTAAACAGTTGTTTTTATAGAAATCGTAGTTTTCATAAATTTGTAACACGGCTTTAGCAATTTGTTCAGGAGTTTCTTCCGTACAAATGCCTGTTTGTTCATTTTTGACTATATAGCTTTTTCCAGGATGATCGGAAGCTATAGCAGGAATGCCGGCTAACAAGTATTCAAATATTTTGTTAGGTGTAGAAAAATAATTGTTTCGGCTTATGTTTTTATACATAACAAGCCCTGCATCAGCCTGTTTTGTATAACATAAAATATCGCTAGCAGGTACTTGTTCATGAAAAAACACCCTGTTTGCCAAACCGTTTTCCAAAACAGCCTTTTCTAGATCACTCTTGATCCGGCCATTTCCAACAAGCACTAATTTAAAATGCTCAGGCAGCAGCTCCATTGCCTTTAAAATCTCTTCCAATCCTCTGTGAGGATCAATGCCGCCTTGAAAAATTAGCAGGAAATCATTTTCTTTTAATCGGTATTTTTTTCGAAAATAGTCATCTTCTATAGCGCACGTATCTTCTTCCTTATAAATCGGTACGTTTTGAATAACCGTTACTTCCGGCAATTGACCGTATTGTTTCTTAAATTCTTCGGCAACATACGGATTAACAACAATTAATTGATCTACATCCCGCAGCAATTTTCTTTCAAGCCGATAACCGTACCAACGGTCAAGCTTGTTCCTGCCTGACATTTCATTAAACAGTTCATGAGAATCATAGACAACGTGCGCTTGAAATTCTTTTGCCAGTTTTATTCCAGTTTTTAATGTATTCAAGTCATGGCAATGCATAACATCCCATTGTTGCTGCTGTTCTTTCAACCAGCTTCTGCATTTTAGGTAAAATTCATGATAAGAATATAAATCTTTTATCAATTTAATGACCGGACTCCGAATGATGCGGCTTAACGCCTTCTGTTTAACACTTAATTTTTTGTTTTCTTTCGGTTCATTGAGCAATTGCTGTTTATACTTTTTGGAAAATATGCTCATTCTCTCAATTTTAATGTTTTTATGAAGAAACGGGGGCTCTGTGTTAAATTCTTTCAAACAAAGAATGAAAACTTCTTCACCTTGTTCTGCCAAACCGATGGCTTCCCGTTGAACTCTCGCATCAAAATGGATATCTTTGTAAAGAAGCATCACAATCCGCTTCATTTTTTCGCTCTTCCATTCATAAAAGCATTGTATTTTGGAACAACTTCAGCAGTTAATCCGACGGCTTTTTGTTCCCCTAGGTGAATCCAGACAACTCTGTCGCAAATTTTGTTGACCAAACTGGCCGAGTGGGTAACAATAATCACTGTTTTGTCTTGTTTAATTTTTTCAAGGATGGCTTTTTCACTTTTTTCTCTAAATGCTTGGTCGCCGACACCGAGAACTTCGTCAATTAATAAAATATCCGGGTCCAGCGAGATCGCAATGGAGAATGCCAGCCTTGACCGCATACCCGACGAATATGTTCTGACAGGCTCGTATACAAAATCACCTAGTTCCGAGAACTCAATAATATCATTTAGCTTGGCATCTACTTCTTCTTTTTTATGACCAAGAAGGAGACTGTTTAAATAAATATTTTCGATACCTGATAATTCACCGTCAAATCCTGCTCCGAGCGACAATAAAACAGGACGTTTTCCACGAACAATATACTCGCCTTTATCAGGGAGAATGAGGCCGCTCAAAATTTTTAGAAGAGTGCTTTTCCCTGACCCATTTCGTCCGATAACCCCTAATACCTCTCCTTTTTTCACATCAAAATTTAAGTTTTTTAAAGCCCAAAATTCCTTTTTTTCTTTTCGTTTTTTAAACAAGTCGGAAATTCTGCTTTTTTTTCCTAACGGGTAGGAAACCCATAAATTTTTTAATTCAATAATCGATGTACTCAAATCAAATCACCTTTGCATACTCATTTTCATATTTAAATAAAATCTTTAGTGCAAAATATAACAAAATGAAGCTTATTACGATTAAGCCTCCTAATAAAAGCCATAATGGCTGCGAATGGTATAGCAAAATATTCCGGTAAGATTCAATCACGGTTGTAAATGGATTTAAATAAAAAAGACCAGCCAGTCGTTTAGGAACATCCGAAATTGTAAATAATACAGGCGAAACATAAAGAAGTACCCTTGCAATATATTGCATTAAATTTTTGATATCCCGCAAATAAACTCCTACATGGGCGAAAAGAATCATTAAAGGCAATAAAACGATCGCATGAATAACGGCGATTAAAGGATATAAAAGATACGTCCATTCAAAATCAATGCCGTAAACTACCAAAAACAACATTAACACAATACTGCTTAACAAAAATTTTATACTATTTACACATAGGCGAACTAGAATAAAAACAATTTTCGGCACATATATTTGCTTGATAATGCTAGCTTTCCCGACAATAGATGAAGTGGAATCAACTAAGCAGGCGGTTGTGAATTTAAGCGGAATTAATCCGGTAAATAAAATCACTAGATAATGCGGGCCTCCCCGCCCTAAAATAACGACAACAAGCAAATAATAAATCATCATATAAAGAATTGGATCGATAATCCACCACAAAAATCCCATATAGGTTCTTGCAACGTTCGATTTTAAATCAAAAAAAGTCAAATAACGAATCAAATCTTTATGTTCTTTAATAGAACGAATGAACTTCGCAAATACTGTCATGCAAATATCTCCTATTTCTAGAGTATTCTACACATGTAATCCAAAAAACAAACATTATTTTATCATATTTTTCAACATCTTACATTGCTTTTCCATAACAATTTTATAACAAAGGTCATAAAAGATATTATACTTAAATTTATTTCTGTTTCCAGCCAGATTTAGACCTAGTTTTTCAAATAAATCAAAAAGCATTTGCGGATTTCGCAAATGCTTTTTGATCTACTTGTATTGTGGAATATCTAAAATAAAGGTATAGTGATCCATTTTTTGATATAAATTATATATATCATATACTTGATTGTATGCCCAACGGACATCAGTTGCATATTGGTGAGTACCAGGGTTAGCTGGATTCCATCTCATTTTATATAAAGTATTTTGACCATTATGGATATAGCCTTGCCCAATAAATCTTGCTCCTCCAACTATAGCAGCTTCAGGAGTAAACCAGCCCTCTTTATACGCCCTTTCTGCACCGCATGTTTTTGCACAACCATCATAGGCTCCAATACCATACATGTTATAAACAGTTTTCCCAGGTACAGATTTTCCATCTACTTTATCAACATATATTCCATTAGCCAATTCTGAACGACCGTGACCTGTTTCTAATATCGCATGAGCGATTAAATAGATTTCATTGATAGAATATTTATTTGCTGCATCTTTGAAATATTTTCCCTTACCTTCTAAAATCCCTTCTCCTACTAAAACCTTATTTAATTCTGTAACGGAAATGTTCGTTGGTGATGATAAATCTAAAAATTGAAACTTCTGTACAGCATGATTTTTGAAGTTATTTGGATTTAGATAATATTCAACTTGTTTAGGCGGTGCCATAACCCAATAAGTTACTGGACTACGTTTATGTGCGACATATTCCCCATTACTATTTAATCTCCATGTGTTGCGATAATCTATTTCATACCATGTTTCCATCTTTTTAGTAGTAGAGTTGTACACTATTTCACTGCTTAAAATTTTGACTTTTTCATTATTAATTAAATAGCCGTTAGAAGTTGCTGCGTTTAATTGAGTGAATTTTGTTCCAGGACCACTTCTTATATTCCAATTGTTTCCTGAAACAATACCATACCCATTTTGAATTGATTTAAAAGCAGTACTTAAAACATATCCATTAATTTCCGTTGATGCTATTTGAGGCGATGCAGCCATTTGTTTCTGTAGAACTTCAGTAAAACTTCTAGAATAGGATGTATATTTCACATTTGTATCATCTTTTTTTACATATCCTACTCGGCCAGCATATATAATGCCCCACCAATTACCGTAATCAAAAGCAATTTGATAATGAGCGCCTTCAGTAATTTCACCAAAAGGTACTAATTTCCCCTGAATTTGTTTATTGTCATAAACGGTAATTGTTTTCGTTGCTGTAAAACCGCTTTTCGAATGTGTATATTGTGTATTTTCACTTGGCAGTACGACTTTTTGGGTTGGATAATTGGTCGAGCTTTTTTGCACATAACCGTAATAATCACTGAATTGGATTCTGTGCCAGTTCCCATAGTCGCTCACTCTTGGATAGATCTGGCCTTTCTTTAATTCTCCGACTTTTACTAGTTTTCCGGTACGGTTATCATAAACTGGTACATTGTCTTTAATAACTTCAAAATATCGATCATTTTTGTAAAATTCTGCTATAGCTTCTGATTTTTTCACATACCCTATACGATCACTGTATACAATCAGCCACCAATTTCCATAATCTGAAGCTATTTTGTATTCTTTACCTTTTTCAATTACACCAAATGGAACAAGCTTTCCAGAAGAGTTATCATAAACAGTTATCTTTTGAATTGGTGTTATTTTTCTGCCATTACTTTTATAAGAAGAATTCTTATTTTTAATTAATGAACCATTGGCTGGCCGTGTCGAATCCTTTCTCACATATCCGTAATAGTCGCTGAATTGAATTCTATGCCAGTTCCCATAGTCGCTTACTCTTGGGTACACTTGTCCTTTTTTGAGTTCCCCAATTTTCACAAGCTTACCTGTACGGTTGTCATAAACTGGTAGATTGTCCTCTAGAACTTCAAAATATTTATCTTGCTGACTAAACAAAAGTTGGACTTCAGATTTTCGCACGTAGCCAACACGGTCACTGAATATAATCCTCCACCAGTTTCCATAATCAGATGCAATTTTATACCCTTTTCCTTTTTCAATCGTTCCAAACGGAACAAGCTTTCCTGACGTATTGTCATAGACCGTCACATTTTCTATCGCATTAAAACTTTTACTGCTGTTTTTATAGCTTTTATTTTCATTTTTGATGGAAGTACCATTTGCGGGCTTTGTCGCGGATTTTTTTACGTAACCATAGTAATCACTAAACTGAATCCGATGCCAGTTCCCATAATCGCTTACTCTTGGATATACTTGGCCTTTTTTGAGTTCCCCAATTTTCACAAGCTTACCGGTACGGTTGTCATAAACAGGTAAATTGTCTTCTAGAACTTCAAAATATTTATCTTGCTGACTAAACAAAAGTTGGACTTCAGATTTTCGCACGTAGCCAACACGGTCACTGAATATAATCCTCCACCAGTTTCCATAATCAGATGCAATTTTATACCCTTTTCCTTTTTCAATCGTTCCAAACGGAACAAGCTTTCCTGACGTATTGTCATAGACCGTCACATTTTCTATCGCATTAAAACTTTTACTGCTATTTTTATAGCTTTTATTTTCATTTTTGATGGAAGTACCATTTGCGGGCTTTGTCGCGGATTTTTTTACGTAACCATAGTAATCACTAAACTGAATCCGATGCCAGTTCCCATAATCGCTTACTCTTGGATATACTTGGCCTTTTTTGAGTTCTCCAATTTTCACAAGTTTACCGGTACGGTTGTCATAAACAGGTAAATTGTCTTCTAGAACTTCAAAATATTTGTCATTTTTTTCGAACTTGACTGATTGTTGGACAACATCTAACGTTTTAGAATCGGCTTGATTTTGAATAGTGAAAAGACGTGCTTGACCTTTTGTTGTTTCTTCATTTTCCTGTTTGAGATCAGGATTCGCTTCTTTCGTTTGATCGCTGGTTAATTCTTGATTCTCATTGCTTTGTTCCTGTGGTGTAGATTCCTCATTTATTTCATCTTCAACTGCTTCTTGATTTGTTCCCTTTTCTGGATCATTCGTTTGTTCTGTAGACTGAGGTTGTTCCACTGTTTCGGATAGTTGATCTTTTGCTACTGCTCCTTGACGATGACCAATAATGATATAGTAGTTTTGTTCATCTTCTTCTATGATGGAATATGCCTCGCCTGCAGCGATCATTGCAATCGGACTGTTTTCTTGTCCATCCAGCACTTCTATTTCTTTTGGAAACTCTATTACATTTAAAATTTTAAAGTCTTGCAGATCAACCCAAGAAACATTGTCTACTTCTGTTAAAATCTCAACATCCTGTAAATTTACATAGGCCAAGTCGTTATTCCATTGAAAATAAACGCGATCGTTCTCCACTTTTTCGACTTGCAAAACAGTGCCTTCTAACAATTTCCCGACAATATTTTCCTTCATCCCGTAAACATCGGTTTGTTCAACTACTCGCAAATAAGATGCTTCAGCTTCATTCGTTTGGATTTCATTACTCTCCGCTATTGCCCCTGCAGGCAAAAAGAGTGAGATCAATAGTACTAGAACGGTAAAAACTGAAAAGCTACGTCTAAAAATCAATCTCTGCATTAAATTTCTCACTCCTAATTATTGGTTAACCTAGTGGCACCTTTTAGCAAAAAATATCTCTACTAAATTAAACAATTTTATACTTTTTTTCCAAAAAATATCAATATTTTTTAGAATGCATCACTCCCTTATTATTAAAATTACACAGCATACATTATATCAAAGATGCATTGGTTAAAATAAGGTTTTTCGACAATATTCTATATAAATTAGTAAAAAATTACTATAGACTTTGATTAATGCTTTAACAAAAAGGGATTGTCCAGAAAGTCAAATCCCCATTGAAAACAAAAAATCATAAATACCGATATATCAACGTTTCTAAAACATTAAAGGGGGCAGTCAATAAGCCGAAAAAACGACTTATCAGACTGCCCCATAACTTTTGTCAACTATAGATCAATGTAATATGAATTTTGTATTTATTTTGGTAGTATCGTCATTTGTAGAAATGACTAGGGTATTAATTGGTATATTATTTCCGTTTATTAATAGTTTCCAACCTAGATATTGCGGATTTTTCTGTCCTTTCACTATATTTAATTCAATTTTTGATTCACTAGTGACCTCAATAGTCGCTATTTTATTTTCATTTTTAAAAAGATAAACCTTATAAGCATTATTGTGTATTTTTTCCAGTTCAACTTCAATGCCTTCTGCCATATGCCAAAGTAATTTGTAATTATTTCTGACACTTGATTGAATCGTATCATTTACTTCAATCATTTGGTTCAATTTATCATACTGAATATCACGAATATGTTTTACATTTTTGTATCTTTCATTAACTCCTCTGACCTTAGCTTTATTTTTATCAAGTTGATAACTTTCAATATAAACTTTTTTATACTGAGAATCATGTCTCGGAAGACCTTTATCATTTACAATTAATGTGTTATGAGCAAAAGATGAATATCCGTATTCTGTAAAAGCGTTGTGATAGTCATATCCATTTGGACCTGCTTCAACAATTATGTCCGTTCCTTTAGAATAAATCCACATATTTAAATCATCTGAATGTTTATGATATCCAGTATGATAAGCAGCAGTAAAAAGAACATATGTCGAATCAGTACCTTTATTCCAAGAATCTCTGAAGATTGCATATCCTGATTTTTTAAATACCATGTCTGTTTTTGGGTGAGGTTTTCCTTTTTTTCCTGCAGAAGCAGCGAATTGGTACCACTCATTTGATTTCCATATATTTGTATCAGGCTTCAAATTATACTGTGTATCTCCTATTGCAGGGAAAAACCCATCAGGCTTTATTATAAAAGTAGAAAAATTAAACATACTATTAAATTTATTTAATAAGTAATTTGATATAGTAGTATTTCCAACATTATTGAAATATTTATAATAATTTAATACTGACTGAGCAATAATTTGATGATATATCGGGGAATGCTCTAAATGTACACCTTCAGCAGAAATAATATAATCAAAATAATTTTTTAATCTTTTTTGTGCCAGAAGCTGATAATATAAAGCATCTTGATATTCTTTAAAATATTCGCTAAAAGCTAGCAGTGCTTCATCTTGAAACATACCGTGATTCGTATTATGTGAGTAAAAAAAATCCTGAGACAATAAATCAGCATGGAAAATAATATTTTTTAATAAAATCTCTAAATCTTTTTTTGGCAAAACTGTTTTAGCATGATGGTAAAAATGAATCCATTGAACAAGTCTTCTAGCTGTTGTTTCATCATGCCAAGCCATTGTATTAGTTTTATTTGGATACGGGTTGTTGTTAATCCAGTCCTTTATTACTTTAAACCCTTTTTCCAAATACACCTTTTTTCTTGTTGCTTCATAACTCTTAATTAAATCAGATAGAAAAAAGTGTCCATTTAAAGCTCTTAAATACGATCTTCCATTTTCGCTTACTAAAGCTTTATCCCATTTAATACCATTAGGGAAATAAAAGACACCATAATTAGAAATTTGGTATCTATTTTGCAACATATTATTAGCAGATTCTAAATAATTAGTAGAAGGCAGTATATAAAATTGGGTAATGTTATCATTGGCTTTATTATTACAGTCTTTTAAATTAATACATCTACTTATATAGAAATTATTTAGTTCAGCAACTGTAAATACCTTTTTAGATGACACCTCTTTTTTACTTACGTATCCAATTCTTCCTGAATAAATAATGCCCCACCAATTACCATAATTAAATGCTATTGAATAACTAACTGCCTCTTCAATCTCTCCAAACTTCACCAGTTTCCCCGAAGTATTATCATAGACATTTATTTTTTTAGTTGTAATAAACCTACTATTTAAATTTTTATATTTTCTATTTTCACTCGGCAATACTACTTTTTTTGTTGGATAATTTGTAGAGCTTTTTCGAACATAACCGTAATAATCGTTAAATTGGATTTTGTGCCAATCCCCATAATCGCTTACACGAGGATAAATTTGACCTTTTTCCAATTCTCCAACCTTTATTAATTTACCCATACGATTATCATAAATTGGTACATTATTCTCTATTACTTCAAAATACTTATCAAATTTATAGAATTCTGCAATTGCTTCACTTTTTTTAACATATCCGACACGATCACTGTAAACAATCTGCCACCAATTCCCATAATCAGAGGTTACTTTATACACTTTTCCCTTTTCAATTACTCCAAACGGTACCAATTTCCCATAGCTATTATCATATACCACTGTCTTACGAATTGGTGTTATTCTTCTTCCATTATTTTTAAACGAAACATTCTTATTTTTTATGATAGAACCATCTGCAGGTTGTGTCGATGACTTTTTCACATATCCATAATGATCACTAAATTGAATTCTATGCCAATTTCCATAATCACTTACTCTTGGGTACACTTGACCCTTTTTCAATTCTCCAATTTTTATCATTTTCCCAGATCGATTGTCATAGACAGGGAGATTATCTTCCATCACTTTAAAGTATTTATCATATTGACTAAACGTCGGTTGAACATCCAATTTTTTGATATATCCGATGCGATCGCTGTAAATAATCTTCCACCAATTCCCATAATCGGAGACTATCCTATAGTCTTTCCCTTTTTCAATTGTTCCAAATGGAACTAGTTTCCTTGACGAATTATCATAAACAATCACATTTTTTAAAGCTTTCACACTTTGACTGCTGTTTTTATAGCCTTTGTTTTCATTTTTGATCAATGATCCACTTGCCGGTTTTGTTGAAGACTTTCGCACATACCCATAGTGATTACTGAATTGAATCCGATGCCAGTCCCCATAGTCGCTTACTCTTGGATATACTTGACCTTTTTTTAATTCTCCAATTTTGACAAGTTTTCCTGTACGGTTATCATATACAGGTATATTATCCTGTGTTGTTTGGAAATATTTATAATGTTGGCCAAAATGTATTTGAACCTCTGATTTCTTAATATACCCGATTCGATCACTAAATATAATTCTCCACCAATTCCCATAATCGGAGACTATCCTATAGTCTTTCCCTTTTTCAATTGTTCCAAATGGAACTAGCTTTCCTGAATTATTTTCATATACTATCACTTTTTTTAAAGTCTTTACACTTTGACTACTGTTCTTGTAGCCTTTGTTTTCATTTTTGATTAACGATCCTCTTATCGGTTTTGTTGAAGACTTTCGCACATACCCATAGTGATTACTGAATTGAATCCGATGCCAGTCCCCATAGTCGCTTACTCTTGGATATACTTGACCTTTTTTTAATTCTCCAACCTTTACTAATTTTCCAGTTCGATTGTCATATACCGAAAGATCGTTTTCCAACACCTCAAAATACTTATCATTATGGCTAAACTGATATTGTGTTTTGGTTTTTTCTTTTTCATTTCTTTCATCCGTTTTAAGTTGTCTTTCCGTTAACTCAGATTTATTATAATCACTAATTTTTTTCTTTTCTTCATCTGTTGGTTGAGAATCTCCATTTTTCGTCTGACTGTTTTTCTCTTCCACACTTCCTTGATTAGATTCTTTCTTTTCTTTGTCCTCTTCTATTTGTGGTTGGTCTTCTTCGCTTGATGGTAAAACTTCTGAGCTATCGTTGACATCTAATTGATCTTCAATTTCTTGTTGATTTTCAACAATTCCATCATTCAATTGGGCTTCTGACTTTTTTACATATCCAATCCGATCACCAAAAATTATTCTCCACCAATTTCCATATTCCGAAACAATTTTATAATTTACTTCTTTTTCAATTAGGGCAAATGGGACAAGCTCACCGGAAGTATTATCATAAACAACAGCTTCTTTTAAGGTTTTAACACTTTGATTGCTGTTTTCAAATGATTCATTTTTATTTTTTATTTTGAATCCGTTTGTTGGCTTTGTATTAATTTTCTCTACATACGCATAATAATCGCTAAACTGTATTTGATACCAATCCTCATTACCATTGACAAAAGGAAAAATTTGGCCCTTTTTTAATTCCCCGATTTTTATTAATTCTCCTGTATTATTTTTATAAACCGGAACATTTTCTTCAATAACCTCAAAATATTGTTCGGAGGTACTGTGTGCTTTTATAGAAATGGAACCATTAGGAAAAATAATAGAAATGACTAATGAAAAAATTAATAAAAAATGTATCTTTCGACGAACGTTAAAACCTCGCAACTTTTGTTCTCCTCTCGTTTGTTTAGCAAATTTATATGACCAGTCTACGTGAACAAGTAACAAATATGTATAGCAGAATGTAATTTTGAAAGGGCAAATAATTACAAATATAAAATAACATATAAAATTGTATAAAACTACTAATTATTTATAATTTTAGAAAATAGAAAATACCTTATATTTATTATTGACTGGTTAAAAAATTTCCTAAAAAAAAGAGAGATTTTTAAATTCAATAGATTTTAAAATATATATAATTAATTCATAATTATAAATGAGGAAGGTGATTAATTATGACAGTAAAAATAGATATTTTGGGCAGCTGTGTTACTAGAGATGCACTTAATTTTTCTGAAAAATATGAGATCGGCCGCTATTATGCACGGACATCTTTAGTCAGTATTTACTCTAAACCAATTAATATAGAAATCGAAAAAATTGAGTTGCCTTCGAAATTTCAACAAAGAATGGTTTATTTTGATCTGACAAAAAATTTTCAACAATATATAAAACAAATTAAATCTGATTTTCTAATTATTGATTTTATTGATGAAAGATACAATATTTTGAGAATGGGAGACTCATATTTTACAGAGTCTAACGAGTATAAAAAATCGAATTTGAATTTGCATGCAAAACGGATAAGTAAGGAAGAAAAATTACAGTTGTGGAAACAAAGTGCTCTTAAGTTTATAAAAAATATCAAATCAACATTCAAACCGGAATCTGTCATACTTCACAAAGCTTTTTGGCAAGAAAAATATTATGATAAAAATAGGGAATTACGTTATTTTGAAAATTATCCTATCAATGAAAACAACGAAATTCTTAAAATGTACTATGATTTTATTGAGGAAAACTTGCCAAACATCAACGTAATTGAATTAAACGGTTTTGCATCAGATGAAAAACATCAATGGGGCTTATCACCTTTTCATTATGAGGAAAGTTATTATAAAACCTTTATTGAAAAACTTGATTTTATTATAGAGAAACAAATCAAAACGAATAATTCCACTACCATTTTTTCAAAATGGTTAAAAAAAATAATTTAACTGCTCCTTTGGTCTTTATACCTCTTATAATTATTTTTTGCACGCTTCTCCCAATTTGTATCGAGAGATAGCGTGCAATTTTGCTGACTGTTACAGAGCAAATATTCTTTTTTTACCAACTTTTAACGTATTCAATATTTCAGGATCAATTTTTTTAATATCGATATCCTGTAAATATATGTTCAAAATATTTCTTAAAATTTTAATTGCTTCATCTCTTTCTTCTGGATTAATTTTTTTCAACTTTTCCAAATACCAATTTTTAAAATAATAGTTAAATCGAACATTAATATAGTCTTCTATTAATCCTTCAACTTTTAAATAATTATATTTTTCTTTCTCAAGAGATTGGTATTTTTTAAAGAAATTAAGATTTATGCTATTAACTGTAGAGCCTTTTACTCCTGCATAGTATATATGAATAATTTTATCAATAACTTTAAATTTTTTCGCATTAGTAATTAATTGAAAATAAAATAATGTATCTTCTCCAATAGCACCGGGTATCATTTTCAAATTATTTTTTATAAGAAGGTCTTTTTTAACCATCAATGCCTGAATACTTTGGGCTTTAAAAAAAGTTTGTTTTAAAAATTCTTTTGAATCTTTAATTTCAAATTCAGTTTTACCGTTGCATAATTTTACAACAGATTTATAATAATCAAAATTACTTGTTTTAGTATCTAATTTTTTAATATCACCAACAACTAAATCGTAATCATTTTTGCTTAAAATTTTATATAACTCATAATAGCCATCATTAACTGCTTCATTATCAGGATCTAGAAAAGTTATATAATTCGTTGTGGCTAGTTCAATCCCTTTATTTCTTGGTCTAGAAGCACTTCCGCTTCCACCGTCATTGAATCTATATACATTTACATTATCATATAAACGTTCTAGTCTTTGAACTATTTTTATAGTCCGATCATCTGTCGAACCATCATCTACAATTATGATTTCCATATTTTTGAACATCGAAGACCTTCTCAAGCTCATAAAGCACTTTCCGTATAAATGTTCTCCATTATTATAAACCGGAATAATTACTGAGAACTTATAATCTTGTTTCTCAATATTAATTCTAAATTGATCATTTTCGGATATTTCCAGGCTATCAATACTATAACCATTTTCGCATTCCAATTCGCCTTCAAGTGATAACAAATCATTAACATTAAATTTTTTAACATCAAATACAGTACGATATTTATCCCTAATTATATTTATATAGTTATTTTCTACCCCGCTTACTTTATTTCCATCTTTATAATAACTATCTTTTGTTATATATGAAGAGTTTGTATATTTAAACCCATTCACCAAATCTTCCAAATAATATTCTCCATAAAAATATTTCTCATTAAAGAAAGTAATATAATCAAAATTGTTATCCTCAGTTAACTCATCAATAGTTACTAATTTTTTATATGGGTACGTCTGCCTTTCAAATGAATCTAAAATATGTTTATTTTTTTCATTTGCAACTACAGCAACAGTTCTTTTTGGAATTTCAAATTGCTGAAAACCTATTTTTTGCAACAAATAACTTATGCGATGGAAAGTTGTGTGCTCTCTTAAAACTTTTCTTACACCATCCATTTGCAGCATATATAGTTCAATATCTGTTAAGCTATTCATAATAAACTTAACTTCTTCTTTATCATGAACGATAAATATATTAGGAAACAAAAAATTCATCCCTAAACTATAATTGGAAAGAATTAAATTCCCCATTGCTTGCATTTCAAAAACTCTATTTGCAAACATGGACTCGCTATATTTTACAGTATTTAAGTTAATTGCCCAAATATACATTTTAAGTAGACTTTGAAGGTCTTCATGTTCCATACTTGGCGATATATATTTCAAGTATTTTACTGGGAAAAAATACTGCTCCAAATTTAACCAGTAATTTCTATCAATAATTTTCAAATGATGACCAGCCTCTATAACTCCATCAAATATAGTCGTTGTATCATGCTGCCTATGAGGGTACTTGTTATACCATGATCCAGCAAAAAGCGCTCCATCATATTTTTTTACAGATGTAATACCGATCGGATTATTATATACCGGATTGACTCCAAACTCCAGGACAAAAACATTATTATTTTTACAATCCCTCTTATAATCGTCAACTTTTTCTGCAGCAGTTGTAAAGATATAATCGCATTTTTGAGCAATATCAACAAAATACTCGTAATTTGTCGGATCTTCTTTTGAATAAAACACTATTTTTACGCCTTGTTTTTTAAAAAAATCTATTACTTGAAAAATATCTTTTCTAACTTTTGATATCTTAGGATTTCCCAACCCTTTCCAATCATTTTCCAATCCCTTCCATGCAGTAGCTATAAGCAGTATATCAAGTTTACCTTCTAATTCATGATATTTTTCTCTATGAACATAATAAAAATTTGCAATATCCTTAAAAGAATTAAATAGAAATTCATCAGCAATGATCCCAATATTAACGTTAAATTTTTCAAAAAAAGAACTTCCATTTGAGGCAGGAATTAAACTTTTTTGATTTTTAACTTCATTTACAAAATTTATATCTGCAAATTTATCACGCAACTCAATATATTCATTTTTGTTAGTGCTATTAATATTATCTACATTTGGAGAAATATTTAAATTTACGACTACACCGAAATTTTTTTCTAAATATTGTATTTCATCTTTTATATTATTTAACAAAACACCCTTTTTGGTTCGAATTTGTCGCAATAAATCTGTGAGATCCATGTCAAATTCTCCTTTTTTTATTCCTCATATTCCAGTATTTAATTTGAAATTTGCCTAACTTTGAATTTCTTAAGTTATCATATAATTTTTGGATTTTATCTTTTTCATCCATTAATTTTTTATAATTATTTATTAATTCTTCTTGTTTACTATATGCATTGTAAAGTTCTTCTTGAATTTTAATTTTTTCTTTCTTTTCCTCAATATATTTATTTTTATAATCATTTGAGGCTGGTTCTTTTTGTTTCTTAACGTTTTCAAGCTGCTCTGTTAGTTTACTTACCTTTCTTCTTAATTCAGCTACTTCGTTATTTAACGTTCTTTCAACATCAAAAAATCCAGCTTCAAGTTTCTCAAGAACTTTCAGGTCAATTTTTAATGCTTCTTTATTTTTTCTATATATAACTCCAATCCATTTTCCGAATAAGGTAATATTCTCAATTCCAAATGAATTGATTTGTAATTCCAAAAAATCTTTAAAATAAAATGTTCTTTTATGATCGATGTAATCGTTAATACCAAAAGGAGTTGTCACAATAATTAAACCTTCATCTTTAATGAGATTTGTCGTTTTTTCAAAAAAAGTGTTTATATCGGATATATGTTCCAGCACTTCTCCTAAAATAATAACATCAAATTTCTTTTCAAATTCTTTTAAAAAAAAATTACAATGTTCAAATTTCACATGTTTTTTTGTTTCTTCTTCTTCCTTCTCTAGATTTTTCAAAGCATCCTGAATGGCAGAACTAGAATAATCAATTCCTAATACATTTTTACCTTCTCTACCAAGCAGAATGGATGTAATCCCTTGTGAACATCCTACATCCAAAATTTCTTGCCCTTTAACATTTTTAACTATCCAATGAATTCTTTCCCTAACCTTTTCACCAAATGAAGCTCCTAATTCATTATGGTAAGCGTCGTATATTTTATCACGTATTTTATCCAACACTATTCCTCCCTAAAACACAAAAGTATTCTTAATCAAAAATTTTACATACATCTATAAAAAACATTATTAACAAATTCTCTTGTAATTATAATAAATTTAAGATAGCTCAAAATAAAAACAAATATTTTTAAAAAGTTATATTCTTTTTCTTGCAGAACAAAAAATCTAGAGACCTATTTATAAAATTTAAATATTTTCAGACCCTTACATTGCTCACACTACTCATTTTATTTTATATAATTTATCTATTTAAACAAGAAATTTTTAGACACCAATGTAAATTTTATGCATCCTACTACTTCTTATTTTAGCAGTGTGTTCAAATTTTCAAGATTAAAATTTCGACTTAATTTTTAATAATATCAATATAATAAAATAAACACCCAATAATTATTTCCCAGAAAATTTTCGTTTTTCCGCGTGTTTTGACGGCAAACAGCAAATTTTCCACATGGGCAAAGGAGAATGGACGATCATTGTCCGTCCTTTGCGACAAAATATTTAATTAAATACTCTCCCCATACCTGATTTCCTTTTTCGCTCGGTTTGGATCGGTCTTCTGTAACGTATTGCTTCAATTGCTCGTCTTCCTTATCCGGCCAATTTTCCCAATGGTTTAAATATGTAAAATGGTTTTCTTCGGCATATTGTTTGAGCGCATCTACTTCCTTAGGATAAAATTTTGCACCAAAGAGCGGGTGTGCAGGCTGCAGCATAATCGATACGTCAGGATTTGCTTCTTGAATTTTCCGCAAGATGTCCGTAATGTTGCTTAGAGTATTGTCAATGCCGACAACGCCGTTATCATTCAAAATAAACGGCTCGAAAAGGAGGATGTCAGGCTTTTTGTCTGCAATTTTTTTATATAATTTTTTATTCAATACACTATGCGTTGTCTCCTCGGCATCGGAAACAATCGTGATGTTAAAGAGCTCATCTCCATATGCAGAAAGAAGCTCCTTTTTCAGTTTTTCCGGCCACCCATTTTGATCGGAAGGAACGGATTCAGATCCCCAAATTACAAAGTTCAATTGTTTCTTTTCTTTTAATGCTGTTTTGATTTTTTTCTGAACATCCTCCGGTAAATTTTTGGCGTAGTCCTCTCGTGTATCATTTTGTTTACTATTGTCTTCCTTTATATTTTCTGCAGATGATTCCACAGAAGCAGCTGTCGGTTTTGAAATTTTCTGTTTCCAATAAAAATGGCCGACAATAATTGACGCTATACATAAAACGACAACATTACTAACAATAATCCTTTTTTTCACAGATAATCCTCCAAACGACAAATTTCTCACTTTATTATAGCGGAAAATGCCCTGCCGTTCCATGCTGTCAATTCATTTTTTCAAGCGGTGCTGACAAGTGTATACGAAAATATTTTCCTCACAAATATATTGTCTTAATAGAATTGGAAACTTATAATCAGATTAGATAAATTTAGTAATGAGGGATGGAATTATGAGATCAGATAGACAGAGAAAAAAGAGAAAGAAATGGCTCTGGATTTTGTTATCAGTCATTGGAGTTTTCATTATTGCCACGGGATCCTATGCCTTTTACATTTGGAACAAAGCACAATCGACCATTGCCAACATTCAAGAAAACATCGGGCGGGATAAATCAGACAAACGCGATCAGCAAGTCAACTTTAAAAATCGCGATCCTATTTCCATATTGCTGATGGGTGTTGATGAAAGAAAAGGAGACCGAGGACGGTCTGATTCGCTCATTTTGATGACAGTCAATCCAAAAGAACAGTCAATGGAAATGGTCAGCATTCCCCGCGATACAAGAACAGAAATTGTCGGAAAAGGCATTCAAGACAAAATTAACCACGCCTACGCTTTCGGCGGAACAGAAATGGCTATTAAAACGGTTGAAAATTTCTTAGATGTGCCGGTTGATTATTTTGTCAAAGTGAATATGGAAAGCTTTCGCGATATTGTCGATGCAGTCGGCGGTGTGACGGTTGAAAATGATTTAGATTTCACTTACGAGGGCTACCATTTTGAAAAAGGAACCATTCACTTGGATGGCAAAAAAGCTCTTGCGTATTCAAGAATGCGATATGATGATCCAAGGGGCGATTTCGGCCGCCAGGAAAGACAGCGGCAAATTATTGAGGCGGTTATTGAAAAGGGAGCAAGCATTACATCCATTACAAAATTTGGAGAAATGTTTAAAGTCATTGAAAACAATGTAAAAACAAATCTTACATTTGATGAAATGTGGGCAATTCAAGAAAATTACAAAGATGCCCGAAAAAATGTCATTCAGCATCAAATAAAAGGGAGCGGAAAAAAAATTAACGGCATTTACTACTATATTGTGCCTGAAGATGAACGTCTTTCCCTTTCCAACGAGCTGAAAAAACATTTGGAATTAAAGAAGGAAACCGCTGAAAAATAAAAAATAGTGCGGCAGTTCACCATTCGACCGCATTTTTATAAGAACTGCCGCCATTCCCTATAATAAAAAATCCCCGCAAGCCTAGAATAATTCAGCAGCATTATGATTTTCGTTTACAATCATAACAAGATGGCTTCTCATATAAAATAAAGGAATGGTATTCCTTCCCCTCATTGATCCTTCTCTTATATGTATCATTGATATGAGACGCACTTTTCATTTTGTTGTAAATGATACTCATATGCTTCTCCACTACTACTTTCTCATGATTGATTAAAACGATTGTTGAATGCTTTCCTTTTGAAACGACATGTCGAATAGCCGAATGCGCAATCCATTGGCAGTCTAAATGCTCCATTGATTTAGTAGGGAAAAAACAAAGATCGAGGACAGGAATGCATACAGGAAGCATACGTTGGTGCGGCAGAATTTTCTTAGCTGCGTCTATGATGCCTTTAAGAGACACACCGTAATAGCTGCAGCTCTCTGCCAAAAGGTCTTTCGGCCTCTCTTTCACAAGATACTTTTCATACTTCTCAATAACAATTGTCCAACATTCTCCATACTTATTAAAATAAGGAAGCAATGCTAGCGTGTCACAAGTTAAAATATAATTTTTGACCTGCTCCACTCTTTCACCCCTTTTTCTTCACTATTTGACAATCCTTGCATGACATTAGACTTTTTTACCAGTTCTTTCGATGTATATTATACACGAATTTCAAGAAAATTTGGTAAATTTCTAAACTTTTTTGTAAAAAAAGAAAAAAATTCCATGATAAAACCAAAAAATTAGTATAATATTATCATTACGAGGTGAACTTATCGTGAGAAAAAAATCGACGATGGGGCGAATGGCATCTATTTTTTTATTTACGTTTTTTCTTTTAAGCGTTTTTTTTATTACGTGGCGCTCGAAGCATGTCGATTCAAACGACTCTTTTGCAAGCATTGAACCTCAAATTCCGACCATCTTTGTCCATGGCTATAAAGGAACAATGCGCTCGTTCCAACATATGCTGCATCGTTTTGAATATGATTACCGCTGGGGAACAAAATCAATGGTCATTCGAGTTGACCGCATGGGCATTGTCCATATTTCCGGAACAATCCCACAAAACTTAAAAAATCCTTTTATACAAATTGTTTTTGAGGAAAACCGCACAAGTATTGAGGAAACGGCAAATTCTCTGAAAAAGGCAATGCGCTTATTAAAAGAAAACTATTCGGTAGACGAGCTATACATTGTGGCTCATTCGATGGGAGGACTCGTTTCGACAAAATATATCGAGGACACGAACAACTTGAAGGATTACCCGATTGTCCGCAAAATGGTGGTCATAGGCAGCCCGTTTCAAGGAATAGAACAGGAATCTTACCATAAGCTAAATACAGGTAAAGCAATCATTGATTTAAAACCAGATTCTCATGCTTTACTAGAAATATTGAACAACCGGGATCAATTTTCTAAAAAAACGAAAGTTCTCAATATCGCAGGGATCAATCCCGAGTATAAAGACAGTGATGGAGTTGTCTCCATCCAGAGCGCTCTCAGCGCTAGAAATATTGTTCCGTTAGAAAATTATCATGAAATCATTGTTAAAGATAAACTTGCCACACACAGCGGTCTTCATGAGCATCCGAAAGTGGACAAGTATATCGGCGAATTTCTATGGGGGTACAATTGAGTTGGGGAAAGTATTTCTTCAACCGAATGACCTTTTTTCAATAAAAACCCCGATTCTTCTCCCTCCTTTAAAAGGAGAAAGAAGAGTCGGGATAAATGTTTTATACATGAGATACAATGAGAACACATTTTCCTTTTATTGCGAAATCGCCTGTTTGGTTCGGCAAAATAAAATGAGCCCCTTTTTTTAATGTGTATGAACGGCCATCATGAGTAAGCTCCCCGTCTCCCTCAATCACGCTTGCAAGAAGGAACGGATGATTTTGAACAAACTTCCCTTCGCCGTCAATCTCCCATTTGTAAACTGAAAAAAATTCGTTTTTGATAAATGTGGTAATCGTTGCTCCTTCCTTTACTTCCACAGAACGTTCAATCGTGTAATCTTTATGAGGAACAGTCGCCACCTCTATCGCTTGTTTCAAATGCAATTCTCTTTTATTTCCGTTTGCATCTACACGGTCGTAATCATACACTCTGTAAGTCGTATCAGAACTTTGCTGCGTTTCAAGGATGAGCGTTCCTTTGCAGATGGCGTGGATGGTGCCGCTCGGAACATAAAAGAAGTCGCCCGGTTTTATTTTTACTCTTCTCAGCAATTGATCCCATTTTCCGCTTTGAATCATGGATACGAGCTCTTCTTTCGTTTTGGCATGATGACCGTAAATGATTTCCGCATTTTCTGAGCAGTCAATGATATACCAGCACTCCGTTTTTCCTAATTCACCATTTTCGTGCTTTTTTGCATATTCATCATCTGGATGCACTTGCACGGACAAATCGTTGTTTGCATCAAGAATTTTCGTTAAGAGAGGAAATCGATCCCCTTTTATTCCGCCGAACAATTCTCGATGGTTGTCCCATAATTCACCCAATGTTTTTCCTTTAAACTTTCCTTCTGCTACAATGCTTTGACCATGCGGATGGGCAGAAATCGCCCAGCATTCTCCTGTTGTCTCCGTTGGAATTTTGTAATGAAAATGAGTGCGAAGGTTTGTTCCACCCCAAATTCGATCTTTAAAAACAGGCTTTAAAAAAATTGGAGACTGCACCACCTTGTTCCACTCCCTTTCTGCAATAATTTCCCCATTATTTATATTAAGCAGTTCTTGAAATTTTTTCACCTTTTTTCATTTTTTATACAGAGCTCGCTGAAGAGAAACCTTCAATATCAAAACAGAAAAGGATGCCGAATTCTTTCAACATCCTTTCTTTTTGATTTGTTATCAAATTTTCGGATCACTGTTCGTTAGCATATACAGTGCCAGTCGCCTGACTGGAAACCTGCTCTTCTTGAGAAGCTTTTTCCGGATGAAACTCTCCTTCCATTTTTGACACAACAACTGTTGCGACACCGTTTCCAATTAAATTCGTAATCGCACGGGCTTCTGACATAAATCGGTCAACACCGATGAGAAGTGCGATTCCTTCAACCGGAACCATTGGAAATGCAGCCAAAGTAGCGGCTAATGTAATAAATCCAGAACCAGTCACACCTGCAGCGCCTTTTGAAGTCAGCATTAAAATTCCAAGTAGAGTCAGTTCCTGCCAAATGGTTAAATCGACCCCATATGCCTGTGCAATAAAGATAGCCGCCATTGACAAATAAATCGACGTTCCATCTAGGTTAAAAGAATACCCAGTCGGAACAACAAGACCAACAACAGACTTAGAACATCCGTACTTCTCAAGCTTTTCCATCAATTTTGGCAATGCGGATTCAGAGGAGGAAGTTCCTAACACAAGCAATATTTCTTCCTTTATATATGCGATAAATTTTAAAATGCTGAACCCGTAAAATTTTGTGATCAGTCCCAACACGATCACGATAAATAAGAACATCGTCATGTAGACAGAGGCCATTAATTTTCCTAAAGACACAAGCGATCCCAGACCGAAATTTCCGATTGTATAGGCCATTGCACCAAAAGCCGCAATCGGTGAAATTTTCATAACCATATTTACGATGCCAAAAAAGATATTTGTCAATTGTTCAAACAAATTGATAACAGGTTTTGCTTTTTCCCCTAGTCTTGCCGCTGCTAATCCGAAAAGGACTGCGAAGAATAAAATCGGCAAGAGTTCTCCATTCGCAAGCGCTCCCACAGCATTTTCTGGCACAATGCTCATGATAAAGTCTAAAGCACCGTGACTTGTTTCCTCTGCTTGTTTCGTATATTGAGAAATATCGCTTCCTTGCACACTATCGGTGTTAAAGCCCTCACCTGGCTTCATAATGTTTACGACAAAGATCCCGATAGCAAGAGCAATCGTCGTAACAATTTCAAAATAGATCAGAGCTTTCCCGCCGATCCTGCCTACTTTTTTCAGATCACCCATCGATCCGATGCCGATGACAACGGTGAAAAATACAATTGGTGCAATCACCATTTTCACTAGTTTAATAAAAATATCTGCCAAAATCTTTAATTTTGCCCCGAACTCAGGGAATAAAAATCCAACTGTAATCCCTAAAATGATACCGATAATAACTTGTACAGTCAGGTTTTTAAAGTTTATTCGCATCTATCTCTCTCCTTTCCCCTTTGATAACGTTTTCAAACGTCCGTACATTTATGTTAATAGAATGTTCAAAAAGTTTTAATATTATGGTTTTATTAATCTTTTTGTTCTTTTTGGTCTCAAAATTAATTTGAATGGCCAAAAATGAGAAAGGATCAGCACCTCCCTAGTCATTCTGGGAAACAGAAGCGGAAACTCTTAATAGATTAATTTTTGCTTTTCAACTACTCCCACTTAAAGTCTAACGAGCTTGTCACTCCAAAGAAACGTAAACGGTTTGCTCTCCTTCCTTAACAGAGTGCCCAACGACTCTCATGCTTCAGCCGTAACTCCAACGATGACCATTTTCATAACCGATTGTCCATTTGTAACCCCAAAAAAATCAAAACACAACGGGCGATAGACCATGAGATCGAGTTTCCTTATGATCTCGTTTCAAATATATAGACAGCACATAATTAGCTGAAAGGAGGTATTTCAGCCATTTTAATGTCTGTACAGCCGCTGTGATGTGCATGTACTTTATCTTAACCACCGAATCCTCATTGGGCTATTTCATGAGGTGTTTCCAGCGTAAAAATGGATGAGAGCGGCGAATATAACACCTCACTGAACAAAATTTTTCTCTCAAATTCCATAAAAAAAGACTGCCGCCTCGCGGACAGTCCATTTTTTGCTGAAACGATGGCTAGTTCAGCTTGCTGCATTTCTTATTTCTTTTAATAGCTTTCCATATTTCGCTTCATATTCATGGTAAAGCGGCACAAATCGTTCCTGCCATTTCTTTCGCTCTTTTTCCGTTAACGTATGAATATGTATATTTTGATTTTGCCTCATTTCTTCAAGCTGTCTTATATTTTGCTGTTTCGATTGCTTCATATTCCAAGCTGTCGTTTCTTCTATTGCTTCCATAATTTGTTTTTGAACGTCTTTAGGTAGCTGATTCCAAAATGTTTCATTGACCATTACGACATATCCTAAATAACCGTGATTGCTAATTGTTACATACGGATGAAATTGATAAAATCTTTTTGAATAAATATTCGAAATTGTGTTTTCTTGTCCGTCAAATGCTTCCTCTTCTAATGATTCATAAACTTGATCAAATGAGAGGGCAATCGGTTCCGCTCCTAACATGTTAAATTGTTTTTTTATGACTTTATTAGGCATGATCCGAAATCTTTGGTCTTTGAAATCATCCGGATTCTTCATAAACATTTGACTATTTACCATTTGTTTGAATCCATTTCCCCAAAAAGCCAGTCCTTTAAATCCTTTCGGTTCTAACATACTGAGCAGCTCTTCGCCAATTTTTCCTGTTAAAACCCTTTCAACATTATCATCGTTTTGAAAAATAAACGGCAAATCCAACACTTCCCATTCCGGAACCAATTCTGCCACGTTTGAATAGGAAGGAGCAATCATTTGCACTTTGCCTTTTCTTAAAGCTTCTATTTCATCTTTATCTGAATATAATGAACCGTTTGGAAACACAATCACTTTTACTCGGCCCTTCGTCCTTTCCTCGACCAAATCTGCAAACCTTTGTGCAGCCAAGCCTTTTGGCGTATCCTCCGCCACTACATGGCTGAAATAGATTTTAATTTGCTCTTTTAGCCCCTCTTGCTCATCATCGTAAACCGGTGGATCATTTTGAGATTGTATAATGATATTATAGGAAAATAACGCAAAGGCTAACCCGGCACATACTATAGCCAAATACCTCACGATTTTTTTCTTCATGATTCATCACACCATTTGTTTTTGATCATTTTAACATAAATTATACCAAGCATGCTCTTTCTCTAAAGTAAAGGAAAGCAAATCTGTGATAAAATAAAGCAAGTATGAACGTTTAGCTAAAAGAGGTTGCCTTATGAAGCGATTACCAATCATATGGAAAATAACAGGTTTAATTTTTATTATTGTCTTTTTATCGCTTTTTTTCGGAGGATTATTTATTGTAAACGAATATTTAAACCAAAAAGAAGAAGAGCTTAAACAGCAATCTATATTAGCTGCGAGGACGGTTGCGGCGCTGCCTGAAGTCAGAAACGGGCTCAATGGAAGCTTGAAAGATCGCCAGCTGATTCCTTCGATGATTGAACGTCTTCAAATCATTAACGGAACAGAATATATTGTTGTGCTCGATATGGATCGTACCCGCCTTTCCCATCCGGTCAAATCGTTAATCGGAACAAAATCGGAAGGAGAAGATGAAGGTCCTGCCTTTGCCGAACACACATATACGTCAAAAGCAAATGGAGAAATCGGCACTGTTATCCGCGCCTTTGTACCTGTCATGAATAAAGAACATAAACAAGTTGGAGTCGTCATCGCAGCCTATAAGCTTCCAAGCTTATATGAGCTGCTTGCAAATTTAAAATCGCAAATTTTTTCGATTTCTTTTCTTGTCTTACTATTAGGCGGTTTGGGGGCCTGGCTCCTGGCAAGACATATAAAAAAGCAGATGTTTCACTTGGAGCCTTTTGAAATAGCTAAAATGCTAGTTGAACGGACTGAAACATTTAATGCTATGCACGAAGGAGTCATTGCCATTGATAAAAATGAACGTATAACTATTTTTAATGACCGTGCCAAACAAATGATGGGCATTGAAGGAGATGTGATCGGAAAGCCGATTCGCGACGTTATTTCCGACACCCGGCTCCCGGAAATATTAGTAATTGACCGTCCTATTTATAACAAAGAATTGCAGGTAAGGAATCTAAGCATTTTAAGCAATCGCATCCCGATCAGAGTGAATAACGAAACGGTCGGAGCTGTCGCCATTTTCCAGGATCGAACTGAAATCAAAAAGCTTGCGGAAGAATTAACCGGAGTAAAAGCTTTTGTCCACGCGCTTCGTGTTCAAAATCATGAACATATGAACAAATTGCACACGATAGCAGGTCTCATTCAGCTTGGACATAAAGAAAAAGCGTTAGAATATGTATTCAAAATAACGGAAGAGCAAGAAGAGCTGACAAACTTTTTAACTGAACATATTAAAGATGAAAGCATATCGGGCCTTTTACTCAGCAAAATCAGCCGGGGCAAAGAGCTCGGAATTAAAGTAGTCATTGACAGAAACAGCCATTTGGAGCGCTTCCCAAAAAATATCGATCATAACGACCTGGTGATCATCATTGGGAATTTAATTGAAAATGCTTTTGATGCCTTTCAAGAGTCGACTGATCCTGACAAAGAAATATTCATCAGCATCGATCAAAATAAAGAAATTTGCACGATATTAGTTGAAGATAACGGTCCTGGCATAGACGATTCTGTATTACCGAACATTTTTGAAAAGGGTTTTTCCACAAAAAACAAGCAAAATCATGGAATAGGCTTATATCTGGTCAAACAAATTGTTGACCAAGCAAACGGTCACATTCAGGTTGAGTCGCAAAAAGGTATGGGAACTACATTTATCATCACATTTGATATGTAAAAAACAAAGGGGGCAAAAAATTTGAACAAAAAAATTAGTGTATTGTTGATTGAAGATGATCCCATGGTTCAAGAGGTGAATAAACAATTTATCCAAAAAGTCGACGGCTTTACTGTGATTGGAATCGCAGGGAACGGAAAAGAAGGCATAGAGCTTGTTCGGGAATTGAAACCTGAACTAGTTATTATAGATATTTACATGCCTAATCAGGATGGATTAGAAACGCTCAAGCAAATCCGGTCAGAGGGTCATTCCGTAGATGTCATTGCGATTACCGCTGCGAGAGATATGGAAACTGTTCGCCGTGTCCTGCAAAACGGCGCTTTTGACTACATTATGAAACCGTTTAAATTTGAACGGCTCCAACAATCATTAAAAAACTATTTGTTTTATCATAGCCAGCTGAAGGAAAAAGAAAAATTAACGCAAAAAGATGTAGACACTATGTTGTTAAACAATAAATTCAAGAACAAGCCAGAGGATCCAGACCTGCCTAAAGGGTTGAACCAAGTAACACTTGATAAGATCATCCGTTTCCTTCAAAATCAAAAAGAACCGATTTCCGCTGAAGAAGTTGCGGAAGGAATCGGTATTGCACGCGTTACTGCACGAAGATATTTAGACTACCTGGCGAAAATCAAAAAAGTCTCAATCCATGTTCAGTATGGCAGCATCGGAAGACCTGTCAATCGATATATGTTTCATTCTGATTAAGCTTGGCTAGAGGTGAAAAACAAACGAAAAAATCATTGAGTTGGACCACTTTTCTCATTTTTATATTGCTAGGACAAATAAATGCTATGTTGGCTTTATCAGGGGAACAGTCATCGCACGTTGAATACTAATGGTGTCAATTTTCTCTTATCGGACATTTTGCTTTTTCAATCGGGACATAGAAAGGCTTTCGAACCCACATTATGAGTTCTCAATAACAACGATTATTCTAGAAACAAGTTCAGAATTTTTCGCCGATTTTGCCTTTCAATGCGTTGAATTTTCAACTTTTGCCCCTCCTCCCTTGCTTTCTTTCAACCTATTGTCCGCTCTTTATCTGTTTGACATTTTCAACTTTGCTTTTAAATTTTTTACCCCACTTTTTATAGTGGAATAACTGCCCTTGTAATGATCCGTTACAAAATGCCCCATGCTGAAAAAAAGACGCGTGATTTTTTTAAGTAAGCGTCGACGTTTTAAATCGGCAAAATATTTCAGCAAAATCAAAAAAACTCCAACTTCAAAACTTAATGATTTGAGAGTTGGAGCATAGTATTTTTATTTAACTTTTCTATAAATCGGCCCATGGGATTGAATTAACAGGGTATTACCAGTTTTCAACAATTGCTGCAGCAGTCTGTTCATCGATAATTAAAACATTTATAAATCCACCGTTTAATGCAGCTTTTATACTTTCAAGTTTGTGTATCCCTTCAACAACAGCAATTACTTGATTAATTTTTTTCAGTTCTGTTAAAGTAACGCCAATTACTTTGTTCGTAAAAGAGTCGATAATAACATTTCCAAAATCATCAAAAAAACGAAATCCGATATCTCCGACTACACCGAGCTTGCGTAAATAATTTAAATCTTCATCACTTAAATAACCTAACTTCCGCAATGTAGATGACCTGTGCGGGTTACCAATTCCAATGACTGCTATATCGACATTTCGTCCTTCTTCAAGCACTGCTTCTATATCCTGCATTGCTAATAATCTTTCTTTTAATTCTTCTGTCTCTACAATCGCAGGAGCGTATAAATAAGAGCATGTACAATTTAACTTTTTTGCCAGTTCATATGCCAGTTGATTTGCATGAATTTCAACATATTTTCTTCCCATACCACCTTCGAGCGGAACTATATGTATATCTTCATTACGTACATATGGAAATTCCTTTACAAGTTCGGCAAGTGTAGTTCCCCAGGAAATTCCGAGACGTTTTACGTTTTTTAAATTTTTAGAAAGATAATAAGCACCTGCTCGTCCTACCGCACTCTTTACCAAATCAGGAGTTAAACCTACAGAAGGAACAACAACTGCATCCTTTAAATTAAAATATTTTTCCAGCTTCTGTTCCAATTCAACTGTATGGATACTCTCATCTTTTATATATATTTCAATAATTCCTGCTTCTTTTGCCTTTTGTATCATTTTCGAAACAATCGGTCTAGACACGCCAATCTTTTTGGCAATTTGCTCTTGTGTCCATCCTTCTGTGTAATATAAAGTCGCTATCTTGACAAGTTGTCTCCTTTCTTCCCACGTTAACATTTCTTCACCTCTTTATTTAACCATCAGCATTGTTAAAAATAACTTATATTAACTAACCTTTGACTTAAATTAATCTTATTCCTCAAGTTGTTATATTCAAAAAATTTTGTAATATTTTTTAATATATGGAAAATACATGGTCTTTAATCAGTATAAAAAATCCTTATAATTAGAATTTCTAATTATAAGGATAATTCCCATGGATAAGGATAACACAAAAAACACAACAAATGAACTAATAAGTAAAATGAATAAGCAAGAATTTTCTGAGTTGTTCAATTTGATTCATCAAACACGTTAAGAAACTAACGGCCTTAAGTTTCTACACTTGAGTTAGATAGCCTAAATGAAAAGCATACGAAAGATCTAAAATGGGGAATGGTGAAAGTTGTTGCCAGAGCTGAGAAGGACTATTTCTGCAAGAAAAAAAGCAGAGTGTGGAGTCAACATTAAAAATTTGCAATAATATAACTCAACGATTCAGTTATAAAAGGCTTGACATGGAGCCGCTGCAGCTTAATTCTTCCAACAATCACCAGTTAAAACAGTTAAACTTTTATTGCCTTCCTCCATGTAAAGCCCAGTGTATATCACTGCATAAGCACTTTATTCCTCTCCACACTTTTATATTGAAATAAACAAAGGACTTTTCCTTTATTCAATTTCTTTAATCAAAAAGGTCAAACACAAAAAAGAATCCGCCATGTTTTAACAACAATTTAACGAAGGTGAACTGGGACCATCTAGACTATTTAACTATCATTCCCCTTGTTTCCATATAAATTCTTATTAATCTTTTTTATTATTGTATTTGATAATTGAATTTTGAGCCACTCCGATTACATACTTGTGAGTCACTTCGAAATTGGCAAATGGTAAATCTGGAGTGTCTTGACATGGAGCCTCCAGAGGCATGATTTCACTCGAAACGCGACACATCAAAGTGTTTCGATAGGCAACAAGCCTATCATGCCTCTCACTCCATATCAAGATGGTGTTTTTAGATGGAAATGGAGTGGTTCACGTTTTCATGAGCGAAGTGGCTCAATTTTATGTGAGCAAAAACAATTATGAACGAAAAACACATATAGCTATTGTTTTTTGAACATAAAGTTGCCCCAATACAATATTGACCATTATTTTTAAGATGAAAAAATGGTTCTTGTAAAGCTCAAGAAATAGATGATCAAGTTCAAAACTAATCAAGTGAACTTAACCGCTTTTTGGTTTAAATGTTCTCCCGCCATCTGCAATAATGATTTGCCCATGAATATATGCTGATTCTTCATTAGACAAAAAATTAGTGAGATTTGAAATATCAGAAGGTTTACCTAGTCGGCCTATCGGAATTTCTTTTTTTAGAGTATTTTTGGATCCCTCTGAAGGATACAAGCGGTCAAGCATGTCCGATTCAATTACACGAGGAGCAATCACATTTATGTTAATTCCTTCTTTACCTAGCTCTCCTACTAAAGATCTCATAAATCCAAAAGCACCACCTTTTGAAGCAGCATAATGGATACCTCCTCCTGAACCGGTTATGGCAGAACCAGATCCAATGATTATAATACTACCCCCATTTTTATTTTTCATTAATGGCAACACTGCTTTTGTACTGAAAAAAAGTCCATGTAAATTTACAGCTATTGTTTTTTTCCACGATGCCCAATCAATATTCAAAAAAGAAACTTGTTTCGTAATCCCTGCAGAATAAACAAAAATATCAATCGAATTTAAAGTTTCTTTAACTTTTGTCATCATATTTTGAACGCTTTCCCAGTTCGATACATCTACTTCGAAACTAAAAATGTCATTTGGTCTTCCGCTTTCATTGATTAGTTGATCAAGTGCTTTTTTATTAATATCAGCTACTGCTACTTTTTTTCCCCTTCCGGCAAAGTCTAAAACAATCTGTTTTCCAATGCCCGCCGCTCCTCCAATTACCAATACATTCTCTCTATTCAATGAATATTTTCCTCCTCTCCAAGGAAAATTATTTCACCTTTTAAATGTGTCGCATATGGAGAGCATAAAAACAAAACTGTGTTTGCAACTGCTTTACTGAGAGAAGACAATGATGTCGATGTTTGAACGATATCAGGAGAAATGCTATTTACACGTATTCCAAATTCACGGAATTCCCTAGACAATCCTTTAGTCATTGAATTTAATGCGCTTTTCGACGCTGCATAATGGGGGCCGATTTCACCGGTGACTGCCGCGGTTGCTGAAATGTTAATAATGTTTCCCTCCCCAATTCTTAGCATGTGTGGAATCACTTCCTTGCTGCATAAGAACGGAATATCAAGGTTGAACTCCAACGTTTCAATCCAATCATTAGGATCTAAATCCTCAATTGTTTCTTTTGACAAAACATGAATATTATTGATTAAAATGTCAATTTTGCCACTATTCTTTGCAATTTTTGAAATAACTTTTTGAACCTCTTCTAGTTTCCTTAAGTCGCCTGAGATGACCTTTGCTGTTCCGCCGAGCGAGGAGATTTCTTTAGAAATTTGCTCAATTTTGTCCTCCTCGTTAAAATGATGAATCCATACCTCAGCGCCAGATAAAGCAAGTGCTAAACATATCTCTTTCCCAAAAATAAAATTACTTCCAACCACGATCGCAACTTTATTTTTTAACTTTATTTCCAAAGGATTTTTCACCACCATTTATTACGATTTAATCAAAACTTTTAGCACATTCTCTTTAGTACTGTGTGCACATTGAATGGCTTCATTCAGCTGTGATAAATGGAAACGATGTGTGATCATCTTATCCGCTTCTACAACACCCATTTTAAGTAGTTGCAATGCTTTATCGTAATTATATGGATTGGATGAATAGGACCCAACAAGTTTAATTTCGTCTTGAAAAAACCTATCCGCCCGTAATGAGACAAGTTCCCTCTTAAACGGAGCAAATACTAATATTGTCCCACCTTTGCCTACACATTCCATTGCTTCCGTTAACAGATGATTAACACCAGCTGAAATAATAACTACATCTGCCCCTTGACCATCTGTTATTTCCATTATTCTGTCCCTCACATGTTCATTCTTGCTATTTATGATATAGTCCGCACCAAATTCTAATGATTTGTTTAACCGAAATGGGTTAATATCACTTACAATTACTCTGTCAGCTAAGAAATATTTTGCCAACTGAATTTGAATGCACCCTATTTGACCTGCCCCCATTATAAAAACTGTATCTCCAGGATTTAATGCAATGGACTCAAATCCATGCAAACAACAAGCAACTGGTTCTACAAAAGCTCCTGTTTCAAAGCTCATATCAGATGGCAATTTTCCCATTGTATGTTTTACATGAACAGCAGAGACTCGAATATATTCTGAAAAACCACCAGGATCTAGATTTGTTGCTTTAAACTGAGTACATAAACTGTAATTTCCTCTATTACAATAATGACAGGTGAAGCATGGTACATGATGGGCAACAAAAACACGATCTCCTTCTTCAAATTGTGTAACATTTTTACCAACTTGTACAATTTCCCCTGATACTTCATGCCCTAATACCGTATTAGGCGGTACAGTTCTATCGACTACTTTATGAATATCAGTTCCACATACACCACATATCTTCATTTTTAATAGAACTTCATTATCACCTATTTGAGGAATTGGTCTTTCTTCATACCTTATATCCTCCCTATCATAAAAGACAGCAGCTTTCATATTGATCTCCCCCACTAAAGTACGCGAGCACCTCTATTTATTAATTCATTTAATAAATCAGAGTAACCGTCCATTTTATATGAAATCCAATATCTTCCGCCAAATATTCGCGGGTTACCTATGCGAATGTATATTTGGCCAGCAAAATCATATTTTTTTATTTTCATTTCATTTTTAACTTCACTCCAATAATATTTATGCTGTCTGCCAAATCCTTCAAATAAAATTCCTTCTTTCGTTACCGTGATAGAAGAAGGAAATTGTAAACCAATAACGGAGGATAATATTAAAAAAGGCATAACAACGATTAATAGTTTATATAATTCATTATGTCCATCAATAAGATAGCCATATATCCCATAACCAAACAAACCAACCATTAAAATCAAAGGAACAAAATTTTTACTGCAAACCATCCATTTGCTATACCTATACTTTTTCATAACAACCTCCGAATTGAAAGAAGAGTTAGATTTCTTTTTTAAAGAAATTGAAATCTAACTCTTTTTCCTGATACATGTTACTTGTTTAAATATTCAATAATTTTGTTAATATCATCATCAATCCCAACACCCGTTAAAAAAGAGACAGTCTGAATAACCGGCACATCCCCAACATTACTTACTGGTGTTGTCGTAACGATTACATCAGCATTTTCAGCTTTTACAGGCACTTCTGCAGCCTTGCATTGTTCAACAGCTACATTGAATCCTTTATTTTTTAAAACTTCTTCAATCTTTTTGGCTACTACAGTAGAAGTGGCAACAGCTGTTCCGCAACATACTAAAATTTTTTTCTGTGCCAAATTTATTCCTCCTTCATATTTTTTGCTATTCTATATTTTTATTATTCTCTTCCAAGATTCCCATTTCCTTTGCGAATTGCTTTTTGATATCATTTCTCACCCAATACCAAATCAACCCATATAGTACTGCGCATATAATTGCAGCAATAAAATAAGGATTTGTTGGGTCCAGTAAACGAACGATGATCCAAGGAATAACATGAGATCCTAAATCAATACCAGAAATCAACGAAGCTCCCTCAGGAAAATCAAAACCTACTGCTCTTCCCATTGTTGTTGCCAATTCCGCTAAATTCGTTGCTATAAAAAGAACAATCATGATCGTAATGATAGCATTAATTAATCCCCTAACAATATTTCCTCTAGCTGCTGCTACAGCCCAAATGACGGTAAAAGGCAGAACCGCTAAATCTGTAAATGGTAACATTTGATTGTATGGAAGAATCACGGCCAAAAGAATCGTTATAGGAACCATAATTAAAGCTACTGCCATATTTGCTGGATTACCAATTACAATAGCAGCATCTAATCCAATATATACGTTTTTTCCAGGAAATTTTTTATTAATGTAATCTCTTGCGCCTTCAGAGATAGGGATCAGCCCTTCCATAAGGAGGGATACCATCCGAGGCAAAAGAACTAACACAGCTGCCATTTGTACGCCAAGTGTTAAAATTCCCTTTAAATCGTAGCCTCCAAGGATACTAATTAGCATTCCTAAAATTAGCCCCATCATCAACGGTTCCCCAAATATTCCAAATCTTTTACTTAAAGTTTCAGGATCTGCATGAATTTTGTTAATTCCCGGTATTTTGTCCAATATTCTATTTGTTGCGTAAGTGATTGGGGCAAAATTGACCGTTTCCGAGTGTGCTAAAGACACGCCTTTTAAGCCAAAATGGTGTTCAACAGCTGGTGCTGTCCAGTCGGCTAGTTTTAATGTAATCGCAGAAACCACTAAACCTACAAACAATGCAAGTATCATATTGTCATAAGCATAATAAGTAACAGAAGCTGCAAAAATTAAATGCCAAAAGTTCCAAATATCAACATTTAAAGTTTTAGTAAAATTAATCGACAATAAAATAACATTTAAAATTAGTACTAAAGGAATCATAAGTGGAGCGACTGGAGTACCAAATGAAATAGCTGCACCTATCGGCCAGCCAACATCTAAAATTCCCAACTCCAAACCAAGTTTTTTGACCATTGCCTCTGTAGCTGGACCTAATGAATTAGTTAAAAGAGTAATGACAAGGTTTACTCCAACAAAACCAATTCCAATTGTCAAAGCAGCCCGAAATGATTTTTTAAATCCTTGTTTTAAAATCAATCCGAAAATTGTCATTATGATAGGCAACATGATGGATGGTCCTAAATCAAGAATAAAATCAACAGCTTGTTTAATCATTTCACCCACCCCCTGTAATAAATAAGGTATTTAAAACGCTTACATTTTAAAATATTAAAAATTAAATTTATTATCTAATATTTTGTATATTTCAGCTTTTTCCCTGGCATTTTTTAATTTAAACATTTCATCATTATTTTGAAACATTTCCATCAATTTTTCTAACATTGTTAGCTGCTTATTAGGATCTTTAATTGCTAGTATAAAAACTATTTCTACTTCTACAGATTGAGATGGATTTCCCATCATTTGAAAAGTCACAGGTTCACGAAGAACTGCAACACCAACAGTTGGAATGTTAACATGTTCGGGATCCGTATGTGGAATTGCTACCCCCATATTTTCAAGAGGTAAACCAGTAGAATATACTTTTTCCCTACTTAAAACAGCTTTAAGAAACGATTCCTTCACATAATTCTTTTTTTTCATTTTTTCAAACATATAAGTAATTACATCTTCATTCGTTTTTTTATCGACATCCAAGCAAATGATATCTTCATCTAGATGTACAAACTTCTCCATAAAACCATCTCCCTATTGCTTTATAAGGAAAGACAATCATTTGGAATTCTCATCTCCTTTCCAAAAGTTCTTTAATATTACATTTGTTAATAATATTTTAAATTGTTAGAATTATCAAGTCAATACTTTTTAATTAAATTAGAAAAAATAAGAGCTTATTTACAAATTTGTTTTACTAAATGTTAATTAGTATAACAATTGTAAATAAGCCCTTTTTACATCACGCTATTATTTTTTACTTTTGTCTATAATGTTTCTGGCGACGTCAAAAAATGATTCAGATATGGTTGGGTGAGGATGGATCATATTTGCTAGTTCTTCTACAGTTCCTTCCAGGGATATGAAAGAGGAAGCTTCTGAAATCATTTCGGTCACGTGTGGGCCAACCATTGTGACTCCAATTATTTCTCCATATTTTTCATCATACACTATTTTTATAAATCCTGATGTGTCGCCAGAAACAAGCGCTTTTCCATTTCCGGCAAGATCAAATCTTTCAGCCTTTACTTGCAGCCCTTTGCGCTCGGCCTCCTCTTCTGTCAAGCCAACACTAGCTACTTCTGGAAGCGTAAAAATGCACCTGGGAACAACTTTTTCATCCATTTTCCGTTCACAGCCTGCTGCGTTCGATGCGGCAACAATTCCTTCCATATATGCCGCATGCGCCAGCTGATATCCTCCTATGACATCGCCGACAGCATAAATATTCGGATAGCTCGTTTCCATTTTTTCGTTTACTTTAATAAAAGGCCCGTTTTGTTCTAGCTTTAATGCCTGAACGGCAGATAAATTAGGTTTTCTTCCAACGCTTACTAAAAGCGCCTCCCCTTCTACCGATACCGATTCGCCTTTTTCATTTAGACATTCGACAATGGTTTTGTCTCCGTTTTGTTTCACGCTTGTTACTTTCGCATCTGTTAAAATTTGGATTCCTTTTTTCTGCAGCGATTTAGCAAGCGCTTTGGAGGCGTCAGCATCTTCAGTTGGAATAATCCGTCCGGCCATTTCAATGATCGTTACATTTGTTTTTAGACTGGAAAAAATAGTCGCTAACTCCACCCCAATGACTCCGCCGCCAATTATGGTTAGGGAGCTTGGTATTTTTTCAATATCAAAAATGGTATCGCTTGTATAAAAAGACGCAGAGTCCAGTCCATCTATTGGGGGAACGGAAGGAGATGAACCGGTTGCCACAATAATTTTGTCTGTTTGAACACGTTCCTCTTTTTTATCCGAAACTACTTTTACAATATTTCCTTCTTCTACAAAGCCTTCTGCCTCATATACATCAATTTTTCCTTGCTTTAACAAAAACATAACACCGTTTCTGAGACGGGAGATGACTTCGTCTTTGCGCTTTTTCATTTTGTCTAATGAAATCGTGATGTTGTCCGTTTGAATTCCCCATTCTCTTGATAATTCAATTGCCTCAATAATTTCAGCGTTTTTCAACCATGTTTTGGAAGGGATGCAGCCTCTATTTAAACATGTGCCGCCCAAAAAATCTTTTTCGACTAGCATTACTTTTTTTCCAAACCGAGCTGCATGAAGTGCTGCCATGTAGCCTCCTGGTCCACCGCCAATTACTGCAATATCATACGATTTTGTCAAATTGAGCCCCCTCCTTATAAGATCATTTCATACGGGTTTTCAAGAATGCGTTTTACTTCAGCCAAAAATTCTGCAGCAGGTGCTCCATCTATTACACGGTGATCAAAAGACAGGCTGGCTGTCATCATCGGCCGAATGACGATTTCCCCGTTGACTACTACAGGTTTTTCTTGGGTTCTACCAACACCTAAAATGGCTATTTCCGGCTGATTAATAATCGGTGTAAATACATCTATCGGATACATGCCGAGATTGCTGATCGTAAAGGTAGAGCCTTTAAGCTCGTCAGGCCGGAGTTTTTGTTCCCTTGCACGTTTGCTTAAATCTTTTGCTTCTGCACAAATAGCGGCCAATCCTTTCTGCTCAACTTGTTTAATTACCGGCACCATTAAACCGTCTTTTACCGCAACTGCCACTCCAACATTAACTTCATTTTTATAAATGATTTCATCATGCTCCAAATGAACATTCACTTCAGGGAATCGTGATAAAGCTGTACCGACTGCTTTGATAATAATGTCTGTATAAGTTAAACGGAATCCAGTTTGTTTTTCGACAACCGGAAGAAGCGCTGTTCTCATTTCGATTGCTTTTGTCATATCAATATCGCTGGCCAATGTAACATGTGGAGCAGTAAATGCGCTTTGCACCATTCTGTCGGCAACCACTTTCCGCAATCCGGATAGTTTCTTCCGGACTTCAGGCTGCTGAGCTTTCTGACTTGATGCTTGAATGGCGTTGATAACATCCTGTTTCATCATCTTGCCTCCTGCACCTGAGCCCTGAAGCGCCTTCAAGTCTATATTCTCATGCTCTGCAATTTTTCTTGCTAGCGGCGATGCTTTCGGTTGTGCCTTTTCTGTTTCTAAATATTGCTTCACATCTTTAAGGTGTATGCGTCCTTTTGGCCCGCTTCCTACAATGTTTCGAAGATCCACTTTCGCTTCTTTAGCTAAACGTCTTGCGGCAGGTGTGGCTCGTACTTTACCATTCTCATTGCTTTTTACTTCGACAGCGTCTTCGTTTGTTTCAGACTGTTCAGTCTTTTCACCGGATTGTTCGTTTGATTCCTCTGATAAAGCCGGCGGCTCGTCAGGAACCTTTTCCCCCGGTTCGCCGATATATCCGATCACTTGATTGACCGGAATTTGGTCATCCGGTTGGAAATATTTTTTCAACAATATTCCTCTGTCATATGCCTCAACTTCAATATTGATTTTATCGGTCATTATCTCAAATAACGGTTCGCCGATATCAACGGATTCTCCTTCTTCTTTAAACCATTGAAGGAGTGTGCCGACTTCCATCGTACTGCTCAGCTTCGGCATAAAAATTTCTTTTGCCATCGGTTCTCCCCCCCTTTTTATTTAAATTGAACCGTTTCTTTTACTGCTTTTATAATATCCGGTACTTGCGGGACAGCTGCTTTTTCAAGATTCGGATTATAAGGAATAGGGACAGGCAGCCCGCCAAGACGTTTGATTGGGGCATCGAGATAATCGAAGGCCTCGCTCTCTGCAATGACACTAGCGATTTCACCGCCATATCCTCCGCGTTTTACAGCTTCATGGACGACTACAACTCTACCTGTCTTTTTCACAGATTCGACGATCGTTTCTTCATCCAGCGGGACAAGCGTTCTTGGATCGACAATTTCGACGTCAATTCCTTCTTTTTCAAGCTCTTTTGCCGCTTCTAATGCTTTATGCACCATAATCGCTGTTGCAACAATCGTCACATCTTTACCTTCCCGTTTAATATCCGCTTTTCCTAATGGAATCGAGTATTGTTCTTCTGGAACGTGGCTTTTTGTTTTGTAAAGGAGTTTGTGTTCGTAGAAAATAACTGGATTATCATCGTCAATCGCTGCTTTTAATAATCCTTTTGCATCGTAAGCTGTTGACGGCTGTACGACTTTCAGCCCCGGAATGTGTGCCATCCAAGCTTCTAAACTTTGAGAATGCTGGGCAGCTGCGCCTGTACCTGATCCGGCAGGAGTTCTTACAACCATCGGAACTTTCCCCTTACCTCCGAACATGTATCGGAGCTTTGCAGCTTGGTTCACAAGCTGATCCATAGCAATTGTGATGAAATCTGAAAATTGAAGCTCCAAAATCGGCCGCATGCCTGTCAGCGCTGATCCGACAGCCGCACCTGCAATGGCCGCTTCAGAAATTGGCGTATTTCTCACGCGTTCCGGACCAAATTCCTCGATCATCCCCCGCGTGACACCAAATGCACCGCCGTAAACCCCGATATCCTCGCCTAATATATAAACATCTTCATTTTTTCTCATTTCTTGACTCATTGCTTCTCGAACTGCTTCTAAATAAGTGATTTCTCTCATCGCTTTTCCCCTCCCTAAATTTACGCATAAACGTCTTCAAGCAATGTATCAACAGACGGTTCTGGACTGTTTTCTGCAAATTTAACAGCGTCTTCAATTTCCTGGAAAGCTTCTTCTCTCAGCTGTTCAGCCTTTTCTTCTGTTAATACTCCTTGCTCAATCAAGTACTCTTTAAACCGTTTGATCGGATCTTTTTTTCTCCACTCTTGCTCTTCTTCACGAGTGCGGTATTTTTTTGCATCGCTTTTTGAGTGGCCTTTCCATCGATATGTTTTTGCTTCAATCAGCACAGGGCCCTTCCCTGATCTGGCATGTTCAACAGCTTCATAAACTGTATTCATCACTTCAAACATGTCGTTTCCATCGATTACTTTGCCTGGAATACCGTAAGCCTGTGCACGATCTGCTATATTTTCAATATTGAACATTTCTTTTACAGACCCGCTCATTCCGTATTGATTGTTCTCGCAAATGAACACAACTGGAAGATCCCAAATGGAAGCAAGGTTTAATGATTCATGGAAGCTTCCTTCATTTGCTGCACCATCTCCGAAGAAGCACAATACAACATACCCCTCATTTTTCATCTTTGAAGTTAATGCCGCACCAACTGCCAAAGGAATGCCTCCGCCAACAATTCCGTTTGCCCCTAGGTTTCCTTTCTCTACATCTGCAATGTGCATGGAACCGCCTTTCCCTTTACAGTATCCGGTCACTTTGCCAAACAGTTCGGCCATCATTCTATCGACTGTTGCACCTTTAGCAATGCAATGGCCGTGACCCCTGTGCGTGCTGGTAATTTTATCTTTCTCTTGCAAAACGGCAATTGATCCTGCTGCTGTTGCTTCTTGTCCTACACAAAGGTGAGTCGTTCCATGAATCATCCCTTTTGCAAAAAATTGGTCGACTTTTTCATCAAAATATCGAATCAGCCACATTTGTTTATACAATTCAACTAATCTTTCATCCGTTATAAATGCTGGAAGTACATGATTACTCATTTCTTCCACCTCTCCTTTACATTTGTTCTTTATAGTTACTTTTGTAATAAATATAGAGTTTTTTCCGAAAATAGTCAAGGAATATCTATATAAGCTTATTTATTGGAGCCTTTCAAAATAGTGGAAGTACTCAAACTTCTTTCTTTTGTTTGGTAAACTAAAGATAATCGAGGGGCTGCAACCATGTTTTATGCAAAAAAAATGGCTGCCAATTTGTAGTTATGGCAGCTCAGCTCTTTTAGACAAAATAGAAAACATACGAAATCAAGCAGAGAAAAACGGTTTATTGTTTTTTACTTGATTTATTTAGGGACTTATCGAACCCCATCTTACACATATGATTAATTTTTTTAGGTCAAAGCATTTCCGCTGTTTTTTCATCTGTAATTAACACATTTATTAACTTCCCTTTTAAAACAGCTTTGATCGCATCGACTTTTTCCAGTCCTGCTGCCACTCCAATCACAAACGGAATTTCTTTTAATTTTTCAATATTAAAAGAAATGATTTTATCATTCCAAATATTTGAAGGGGCGCTTCCGTTTTCATCGATAAACTTATAGCAAATATCGCCAACAGCATCGAGTTCATTAAAATATTGTCTATATTTTTTTCCCAGCTCTGATCTCGTAATGGTTGAGTGTTTAGGTGAACCGCCGATTCCTACAAGGATAATATCCGCTTTTTCGGCAAGGTTAAAAATGCTTTGTATAGATGTTTGGGTCATAAACAATTCCTTATCTTTTTTGCTGTCAGCCATCACAGGGGCATGGAGAAGCTTATAATTTGCCTTCAATTTTTCAGCAAACATCGAAACAAGAACATTGGCATGTATATCTACCCGTTCATCCCCCATTCCTCCTACAATCGGAACAAAGGTCGTGGAGGAATAATTAAGGTTAGCTGGCATCTGCTTCGCAACAGAAAGCAATGTCGTGCCAGAAGAAACCCCGACAATTTGTCCGTCTTTCAATATCCTTAATAAATATTTGCTCGCATATTCCCCGATATTTTCCAAATCCGGTCCGTTTCCTAGATTCGGAACGCAAATGACTTCCCGAAGTCCATATTTTTTTTCAATTCTTGCTTCTATATTCATGAGAGGATGATGGGAGCCGTCATGAATTTTAATTTCAACAATTCCCAATTCTCTTGCTTTTGATAAATATTTTGAGATCAGCGACCGGCTTACACCGAACACTTTTGCAATTTCTGATTGAGTAGCTCCTTCCGCATAATACATATGAGAAATTTTCACAAGCAGCCTTCTATCTTCCAATAATTCCCCACTTCTTTCTATAAAATCTAGGTTCGTATTAAATTATAATGGTAACAGAAAGAAAATTGTTATTTTTCAAAGCGAATTTCTTTTCCAACTTCGATATGTGGGAATGTAAAAGGCTCGACAAAAACAGCTCCTGGAAGCACATGTTCATTTGGTTTGGAAAAATAGATCGAAATATGGCCTAATTCCTTTAAATTTTTGTTTGCTGCCGAGCCGACTGCTGTGATGAAATATTCTTGATCGCCCCATATAATTTTTCCGCCCTCAACAAGCGGCTCATCCGACACATCGCCTTCAAATTCATGAATAACAGATACTTCTCTAAGCTCTTGAGGAGCATTAGGCCCAAAGAGAATTAAAACTTTTTCTTCTTCAAATGATGGGACTAGAGTACCGATTTCACGAATAATCGTTTTCGACATCTTATGATCCTCCTTGAAATCCTATTCATTATTGATACATGCCGATGCTTGCGGCATATGCGATTAAAACTGCAAGAACTCCTGTGATTAAACGGCTGTACAATACAGCTGGCACACCGTATTGAATCGTTTCTGGCTTCGCTTCTCCAAGAGACAAACCGACAGGGACAAAATCCGCACCCACTTGGCCATTAATGGCAAATAGAGCCGGCAAAGCAAATTGAGGCGGAATGTTGCCCGCTGCAATTTGGCTTCCAATTAATACCCCAATGACTTGCGCAATAACAGCTCCAGGACCTAACACCGGTGACAGAATCGGGATTGTACATACGATAACGATGACGATCAATCCCCATAAAGAACTGGCAAGAGGAGAAAGAGTATTAGCGATCAAATCACCGATTCCCGTATAATTAATTATACCTATTAACATACTAACAAAAGCCATAAATGGAATAATATTTTTAATCAGCATATCAACAGAATCGCGTCCCGCCTGATAAAAAGTACCAGTTACTTTTCCTATTCCTCTTGAAAACTTCATTAATATATTTTCATTGTTTTCACGGTGTTCCTTTTTTACTTGTTCGTATTGAGCTTTAAATGCTTCCTTATCATTCACATTGAATTTTGGACTGTCTTCTTGCTGCTCCGTTTCCGAAGCATCCGTCTGAATGTTTTGTTCTTCTGCTTCGTCCGCAAGATAAATATCCTTCACAGTAACACCCGATACAAAAATATCTTCTGTAATGTGTTTCGCCAATGGACCAGAAGGTGAAGAAGGAAGAATATCAACGGTCGGGATTCTTTTCATTGGATACAAACCAATTCTGGCTGTTCCGCCGCAGTCAATCACGACACACATCATTTCATCTTCCGGAACTGAATTTTTAAAACCATCTACAGCTTCAGTGCCTGTTAATTCTGCTATTCTCGCTGCTACAGGATGGATGCCGCCGCCTGTAATGGATACAACTTTTTGTTTCTTTCCTTTCGGTTCAATGCGCAAGCCTTTTCCCCAGCCGCCAGAACCTTTTGCAACAAAAACAGCTCGTTTTGACATATGTTCTCCTCCTCTTTAAAATTTGAACTCGCTTTCATCTTTGTCCAAAATTTAAGATTTCGCTTCCATTCTGCGCGCCAAAAATTTTGTTATATATTCCGTAATAATTCCCCGCAATAAAATAACTACGATCCCTACGAGAAAATAACGAACAGCAAGCTCTGACATAGAATAGCCCGCTTCTTTTATTCCGTTGGCAATTCCTAAATAGACAAATAATTCTCCTGCGTTTGCATACGGGAACAACGCCGTCACCGGATGAACAAACGATACAGCTGAATCATAAAACGCCGGCTTTTGTTTTTCTGGCAAAAAGCGTCCGAACGTATAACACATCGGGTTTGTTAACAGCAATACTGATAATATCGGCATGACAGTATATCGTAACAGCATATACTTCGAAGCAAATTGTATCGCTCTATTGACCCGCTCTTCACCAATAAATTTAATAACTGCATAAGTAAATGTAAGCAAAACAACCAAAGTCGGGATAATGCCTGTAAACATACCCATAAACGTTTCTCCGCCAGCCTGGAACATTCCGATAAAATGTTCACCAATCCATTTCAACCATTCCATCTTTCACTTCTCCTTTCAGCACATTTTATATTGAAAGCTTTTTCTTTGAAATGGAAACGATAGCATTTTCGGCCGCCATCGATAAAGCCGCCAAAAATGAAGGGATTTGCCTCTTTTTTCCTGCAGCATTTTCTGTGAATTCATGGTGATCATCCAAAATTTTGGCTACATGATGGCCAATGTATTTTTCATATTTTTTAAACTTTGAGAAAACTGAAATACCTTTTAGAATATAGCAATCTTCTATAACATAATCCTTGTTCACTACAATCATTGCCATAGCGCCGGAACTAAATTTTCGCCGATTCATGCCTGAGTACAAAAAATACCCTTCTTTACCCTTGTAATGGCTTACAATTTTGTCGACATATTTTTTATAATGTCTGACTTGTATAATTGTCGCCACATATTGAACTAGCAAAATCATGGTTAAAATGATAGCAAGCTTCAAAAAGAATCACCCCCTTTGCTCTGCACAAATGCATTTTTTAGTTAGAAAATAGATGATCTTGAAGAGATCTTAATTTCCAAACGGTTGTGGATGGATCTAGCTCAACATCATCTAATGTTAAAAATTGACCTTGTTTAATGGAACGTTTTGCAACAATGTTTCCACTGATTAAACCGATTGGGATGTGTGAATTTTTCTTCATCTCTTGATGAGTTTCAAGCACGCCTCTTACTGAGTAGCCACCGATGCCATCAATGGCTTCTCCTGCTTGAATATCACGCTTGGCAACAGCGACTGTTTCTGAAACTGGCGCCCCTAATGGATGAATCGATGTATCGTGTTGCAATACTGCTTTTGCAATCGTAATAGGAGTTTCTAAACTTGCTAGATGATAAGGCCGGTAAAGAACGTAATGAGGGCCTTTGCCAACTTTCAAATATCTTAATTCTGCATCTACAGGTTCTAATTCGCTTTTCACAATGACAAACACGCCCGGTGCTAATCCGTTTACATATTCAACTACTCCGAATTGGCTTAAAACACCGCCGTTTTCTTGTAAATTCAACTTGTCGGCAACCGTTTCCAAATTTGCTTCCACGCCGTGCATACCAACTTTATCTGGAATGAGACCTGTAGCGTTGCTTAATAAATTCATTTCAGCCATTGTTTTTGTGCCGTCTTGGAACGCTGCAAGCATATGGGCGCTCATATGTTTTTGAGCAGCTTCTTCCTTGCATGTATCCGGATTGGCGTTTGGTATGAACGGGTTGTTTTTCCCTTTCCCAGCAACAAGCACTTCAAGACCCATTGTCTTCGCAAACTCATACAGTTCAAGCGTTGCTGCCGGTTCATCTCCCGCAGATCCTGTATAAACTAATCCGGCTGATGTAAACAAATTGTGCATAATTGATCCGATTGTAATATCTACTTCAACGTTAAGCAGCACTAAATGTTTTCTAGATCTTAATGCTTCCAGTGAAATGTTTGCACCAACTTCAGGAACCCCTGTAGCATCTACAATGACTTCTACTTCATCAGATTGAATCACTTTTCGGTAATCACTGCTGACAAGAACAGGATGTTTTTTCGTTAATTTCGATTGATAATAGCTGCTGGCTCTTTCTGCCGCTTCAATATTGACATCACAAATCCCTCTGACTTCCATGCCAGGTATGCGTGAGATTTGGGAAATCAGGCCGAATCCCATTTGCCCTGCACCAACAACACCTACTTTAATTGGCTGGCCGTCACGTTCCCGTGAAAGCAACTCTTGATAAATAGACATGTTTCCAGCTCCTTCTAGGCAATTTTTTGTCGTATGTGCATGTACCCTGTAACATTTGTTACGGCTTATAACATTTGTTAATCGTTTGTAATCCTTATTATATTCCAGATGTTTAAAAAGTCAATAAATTCTTGAAAGTATTTTTCAAACTTTTTATACTTTGAAATACATATTAAAATTTGGTTATAATGATTTAAATCGTTGAGATGTTTTATCAATTGTTGGCGTTAGAAACATTTTTATAGAAGGAAATGAATGCAGCTTTGAATAATATACTTAGTGTAGAGAAGGATTTTGGAGAATTCATCCTTCATAAAAAGAGGTGAAGAACGTGGAAATTAAAGAAATGGAAGCAACGTTATTTTGTATTCATTGCAATGAGGAACAAGATCACATCATTACTTACATTAACGATAAAATTTCAAGGATAGAATGTGCAAACTGCCATCACACAGTTGAAATAAAAATTGATTTATTAAACGAATTTTACCATGAGGTGTATGAAAAAATTGTTCATAAACCGGCTGAGATTACAGAGGAATACCGGAATGACCTCAGTAAATTTTTGCTTTCCCTTCCGATCCGGATCATAAAAAAGCCTTACAGCATTTATAAATATATGAAGCAGACACGAGATGTTTTCAAAACATTTAAAGAGAAGCAAAAACGGAAGAAATAGCTGAAGCTTCTGGAGATTTTGTTAATAATATCAAAATGAAAGCTGCGATTCTGACGGGTGAACATAAAATGAAAGTGATGAAACAAGTGTCATATAGCATTCGCAGCTTCCATCATCTCAGAAATAAAGTGTTATTGCTCACTGATCCAACTTTTATACATATAAAAAACAGGGGCACTTCGCATCAAGTGCACCCCAATTAAAAATAGGCCGAAATAAGAAAGTAATTTTTTTAATGTTTGTTGTGCCTTCATCATTCGTGTGATTGATTATGTTACCTTACTTTATAAGGAATGATTATTAATGAAGCATATTTTTTATGTGAGACTAGTTTTTTTGTAACAGGAAGTTTTATGTTATTTATGCATCGATTAACGGCTGAAGCAGTGAGATTTAGTCTAGGTATTGAGGAAACTCTTCATTTTAATCTTACACTATATATTCCGTCTATAGTATTTATAATTTTTGGAATAGTCATGATGATTAGTGTTATGATATACAGATCTATTAAAGAAAGAAATATGACCCGTTAAACACCAATAAATGACATAGAGCCTTAAATAAAAGGGGGCCCCAGATATTTGGACACCCTTTGTTTGAGTTGCTTCCTCTCTCTTCTATATGACCATAAATTCTATGGATGTGACACAATTGCTTCCAGCATTCCTTCGATCGTAAAATCTCCCGTTCCACTCGGCATAATCAAATGATCGCCTTTTTTGATTTTATATGTTTCTTCGCCTACTGTCAGCTTTCCATCCCCTTGTATAATACTAATCAATAAAAATTGTTTATCGTGTGTAAAGTCCGTTTTCTCTTTAATTTCCCATTTATAAACCGTAAAATATTTTCCTTTAACAAAGGTTGTGATCGTACCCCCTTCCCTCTTTTCAATTACTGGCTCAAAAGAAGAGCTTTTATGGGGAACAGCTATGACGTCAATCGCTTTGTCTACATGCAATTCTCTTGTATTTCCGTTTTGATCTTTTCGATCATAATCGTATAGTCGATACGTTGTATCAGAGCTTTGCTGTGTTTCTAAAACAATCGTCCCTTCGCATAACGCATGAATTGTTCCGCTCGGCACATAAAAAAAGTCGCCGGGCTTTACAGGGATGCGCTTTAATAGACGGTTCCACTCTCCGTTTTCAATGAGCGAAACGAGCTCTTCTTTCGTTTTCGCATGATGACCGAAAACAATCTCTGCATTTTCTTTACAATCAAGGATATACCAGCATTCCGTTTTGCCGAGTTCCCCGTTTTCATATTGTTTTGCGTATTCATCATCAGGATGGACTTGCACCGATAAATCGGCATTTGCATCGAGAATTTTGGTGAGAAGCGGAAAAACAGGGGAAGGATGATTTCCGAATAGTTCACGGTGTTGTTCCCATAGCTCCCCAACGTTTTTTCCTCGAAATGGACCGTTTTTCACAACACTCTGGCCGTTAGGATGGCCGGAAATCGCCCAGCATTCACCAGTATGTTTTGATGGAATATCATAGTCAAACAAATCTTTTAAAGCAGTTCCGCCCCAAATGCGTTCTTGAAAGACAGGCTGTAGAAATAACGGTTGGTTCATAAGAGGCCCCCTTTACTAAACTTTATGTTTCTTTTTCCTGACGCTTTGCAGCAATTAAGACCTCTTCTGATATTCGCCTTCATCTGGGAAAGAACGAATTATCAGTTAGTTACAATAAATTTTTCTCGAGTTTACCAAAAGTCTCATCACTTGTTCAGCTGTTACTTCCAGCTGCTTCGTTGTGATCTCTTCAAGCATGGCTTCATCAAGTGTCCGGCACTGTGTTTGAATGGAAAAAACAGCATCGAGATGTTCATTTATCCTTTCTAACTCTGTGTCGATACGGCCAGCCAGACCAATAACAGCTTTCCGATGATGCTTAGCATATTTCGCGACTGTAACAGGAACCTTTCCTAATAATGATTGTTGGTCTATACTGCCTTCACCAGTTATCACAAGATCTGCCCATCGAATTTTGTCCTTTAATCCTGTTAACTCCATGATGATTTCAGCACCTGGCACCATTTTTGCGTTCAGACATGCTGCCATGGCACCGCCAAGTCCGCCTGCTGCTCCTGCACCTGGGATTTCTTGAACATCAATCCCCGTTTCTTTATATAAAATCCTGGCAAACCTCTCTAAACCTTTGTCCAGTTCAACAATCTCAGCATCACTTGCTCCCTTTTGCCTCGCAAATATATGTGCAGCACCAGACGGTCCATAAAAAGGATTTAATACATCATTCGCAATGGTAAATTTACATTCTGCAATTTCCGATAATACTTTTTGTGTTGACATAGCTGCAGTGTTCAAAAGAGGGTTGGCCTCTTTTCCGATTAAGTTGCCATTTTCGTCGAAAAACTGCCAACCCAGCGCCTGTAGCATTCCGATTCCGCCATCATTGGTCGCACTTCCTCCCAATGAAAGGATAAAATGACGATATCCACGTTTAATTGCATCTTTGATCTGCTCTCCTAAACCGAATGTATTCGTCTTCATTGGGGTCCGTCTCTCTTCTGGAATCAGTGTCAATCCGCAGCTTGAGGCGCTTTCGATAAACACATGATCTGTCCCATTGTAAGGGAAAATAACATATTCAGCTGATACAGAATCCATTAAAGGACCTTTCACATTTACATGTACTTTTTTTCCGCCTAGTGTATAAAGAATGGCTTCTGCTGATCCCTCCCCTCCGTCTGCCATTGGGGAGACCACGACCTCTCTATCCGGGCAAACTCGAAGAATGCCATTTTTGATTGCTTCTCCTGCCTGAAGTGAACTTACTGAACCTTTAAAGGAATCAACTGCTATGACGATTTTGATACGCGACACTCCAATCTTCTGATCCTTTTTCTTATCAGATAAACTCATACGGAAACTCTTTTTATCGTTCAATAGATTTCGAGTATCCCATTGTCATTTAAAAAGCACCGTTATTACTTGATTCGGCTTTATTTTTGTTTCAATCTTGCGGCTGTCTGCTACTTCTAATAATTCCAGCGGTTTTTCATTTAAATTCGCTTTATAAGCTTCTTTCAAAATGCCATTTATTTCAAATGAAGCCGTTTTTGGTTTGTCTGTCGGATTATAGAATCGCAAAACAAGCTGGTCATCTTTTTCAGCTTTTTTCAAAGTACTTAACACAACTTCTGGAGACGATTCTTTTAGCAAACTGAATTTTACAGGTGTTTTAATATCCGCTTTATTTAGTTTCATGGCGTCATACGGAATTTTGTTATACACATGAATCGGTGTTAAGTATTCCTTAGCCATACGTCCGACATTCACTTCTAAAGCAGATCCCTGATGGGTCGTAATAGCAAAATCTAAAGTAAGCTTTCCGATCATTTGAGAATCAGGGGTAGGCAGCTTGATTCCTGAAGGCCTGCCTGGTCTTCTTAGCAATTCTTCTTTACCAAGTAAGCCAACACTTCTAAATAAAGTAATCGCAATCGTGTCGTAGTTTTTGCCAACAATTTCATATTCTCTTGTACTGTTTGTTAAAACGCTCATTCCATATTCTTCATTTGATAAACCAACAAAGCTCAGCATCGGATAAATCGGGTCTGGACGCTCGTCCCAATTTTCCTTTTCCCAAACATCCATTGCCTGATCATATACAGCACGTTTAATAAATCCAAATTGATTGTCAGAAATTGAAAATAGAGATGCGATACCCGTTGGAATAAGAACTCTCAATCGATGATCTCTCGCATGGTTATCAATTTCAAACTTTACTTCAATTATTGGTTTATGATTAGGAATAGTTAACTCAATATGGATATCTACAAAACTATCTGCATTTTTTTCTTTTCTCTTCTCTAAATTTTCAGGAACAGCCAATCTATATTGAATGTCAATTTTACCTGCAAATTGGTTTTGAGTTATATTAATTGCTGCATCAACATGATCGCTATAGATCAGCTCTTCATTCGGCAATGGTGAATAATCGTATTCATCACCATCGTCTCCTCCGTTTTCAAGTAAAAGTACATTATGGAACGTTTTATTTAAATGCTTATCGTAAATATTTATCGTACCGTTTGGATTCACACTTATTTCGTAAAAGTCCGTACAAATACGATCTTGAGCGCGAAATGAATTACTTAATTCCTTATTATCTTCTACGACAAAATAAGTTTTATAACCTAACGAAGGTATTCGATCTCTTAATTGGACAGTATATTTTATAAATGGTTCGTAGTTTCCGTAATGGACAATTTGACGATCAATTAAACCAGGATCCATTATTTCACTATTTAAAACTTCAAACTCGATTTCTTTTGCATCTTCATTAATTAACTTAAAAGACTTATATTTTGTAATTACGCTTGCTGTAATCACTTCATCGCGGTCATAAGGAAGTAAATTGAATGCAGTTAGTCGATCGAAATTCCAGTCAGTATCCATTGAATCAACAATTTTTCGTTTATAAAACTGGATCAATTGATCGATTTTTTCTTCCGCAATGAAGAAACGGCTGCAAATTTCTTGATGAACCTTATCAGAGCAGCAACAGCCAATACTGTCATGAGCGTGATTTTTCATGATTTCCTTCCATATGAGTTCAATTAACCCATGATGGTATTCAAAGCCTAAGCTGTAGGCAAGAGATGCGAGCGGTTCTAAAATGTTTGTTAATTTATTTTCAATTCTTGTATTAGCTGACTTAATATCCATGCGAGTAGAATAAATACTTCGGTGAACACGCATATACTTCCCGTCTAAAAATTCACCTTTTAAAGTCGGCAAATCACTGTTTTTTTCTAATTCTGCAAAAACATTCTCATATTTACTTAAGAAAAACTCACGATCTGGATATAACCTTCTAAGTTTTTCGATAATAGTAAAAATGTTTTTTTGAATCGGCATTTGATCATGTCCGTTCGGAAGAATAATATGCTCCGTCGTTGCTCCCTTATCCAACACGGCAAAATATTTATTGATCCGTTCTTGAAGCTTCTGTTCATCCTCAGGTAAATATTTACCGATCGCATACCCTAAAGGAAATAACTGGACAAGTACTTTAGAACCTTCATCAGATTCCCAATAAAACTCTGTCTTGTCTGTTCCATGCCGTTCAGAAGCACCGCGCCAGAAAATAGAATATTTAATATCAAATCCTCTTAAGATTTGCGGGATTTGCGAAGATTGTCCAAATGAATCTGGAAGATAACCAATTTTCATATAATCCCCAAATTCTTCACAATCCTTAATTCCATATAATAAATTCCGTACAATGGATTCTCCGCCAACAACCATTTCATCTGTTTGTGTATACCAAGGGCCTATAATCAGTTTCCCTTCTTGCACAAGCTTTTTGATTCTCTCTTTATTCTCCGGTTTAACTGCAAAATAGTCTTCCAAAACAGCTGTTTGCCCATCCAGAACATAGTAGGGGTACTCTGGATGATTTTCTAGCATATCTAAAATTTCTTCCATATTATTAACTAGTAAGATTCTCGATTCTTCAGTTGAAAAGTACCATTCTCTGTCCCAATGCATATGTGGAACGATATGAACTTTTTTCATGGTGTCCTCCGATCAATTAAATATTTTGTAGTAGAACTCGTTGCTTCCACGCCTTAAGCGGCTTATGCAGCTTGCGGTGAATGTTGATTATGCTTTTCTTTTTTTAATTTGTTTTTACGCGTGACTATTAATAAACACATCGATACAAACGCACCAAGAAGTGCAGCTCCTAACCATATACCTGCTCCTATCAACAACGGTTTCCCTTGCAGCAGCGCAAGCGAGAAGATTCCAGCACCAGGTACATTGAGTCCAATTTGATAAAAGGAAACAATCGCACCAGTAATAGCTGATCCAACCATAAGGGATGGAATCACGCGAAGCGGGTCTTTCATTGCAAACGGAATCGCTCCTTCAGTAATACCTGCAAGCACTAATAGCCATGTTTGCTTTCCGACTTCTTTTTCTTCTTTATCAAAATATTTTTTAGCAACAATCGTCGCAGCTGTTATTGAAAAACCAGAAACCATTTTCACAGATGCAAAGGCAGCATATGGAACAAAGTTGCCGCTGGCCATAGCTCCAATACAGAATGTATAGGCAGCTTTATTGACTGGGCCGCCGAGATCGAAAGATACCATTGCCCCTAGAATAGCTCCTAAAAGAATGGCGTTTGTACCCGACATACCCTCTAACCAGCTGATTAAGCCCTGATTTAAAAATGCTAGTGGTTTTCCAACAACAAACAGCATAATTGAACCGACAACAAGTGTTCCAACTACCGGATACAGCCAGAAGCTGATAAACCCGGCAAATGTTCCTCTAGGTTTAACAGTTTCTTTTAAATATTTAAGGAAATAACCGGCTAAAATACCTCCGAGCATACCGCCCAGAAAACCGCTGCCAATTAAATTTGCAGCTACGCCTGCCGCAAACCCCGGCCCCAATGCCGGCTTATCCGCAATCGAGTAGGCCATATATGCCGCAAGAATTGGAACCATTAAAGTCCCTAATAATGTTCCGCCCAACTGTCTTAACAGCCAAAGCCATGACCCTTCTGTATCATAAACTTCCTGAAGACCAAAAGCCTGGGAGATCAATACAGCAGCTGCCAGAGTCATACCTCCAGCGACAATAACCGGAATGATGTAAGAAATTCCTGTTAAGATGGAATCCTTTATTTCAGTTTTAAAGCTTTTTTTCTCGTTTTCTTCTGTCCCATGTGAAGAGTTAACCGAACCAGCATATTCCTTTTTCTCGACATTTTCAGATTTCTCTAATGCTTGCGTGATAATCGCTTTTGCATTTTTCAGCGGTGCGGCCACAGAGGTTTTCACTTTGGGAAGATGACTGTATCTTTCTTCATTTTTTACCGCCACATCAGCCGCAAAAATAACAGCATCGGCTTTTCTTAATAACTGTGTAGTATGGCGGTCTTCAATGCCGTTCGCTCCTTGCTTTCAACGAAAATATCAACTCCAAGCTCTTTACCTGCATTTACTAACGCCTCTGCCGCCATATAAGTATGGGCAATGCCAGCCGGACAAGCGGTAACTGCTAAAATTGTTTTATTCATTTTATTGGCTGCTTCAGCATTTTCTTCTTGAAATTGATGATCTAAATGATAAAATAACTCATAATTGGTTTTCGATTTCAATAAACGGTTTTTGTACTCTTCATTTGATAACCTTTTCACAAGTTCTGATAATAACGACAGGTGTGTTGAACCGCTTTCATTTTCAGGAATAGCAAGCAATACAACCAAAGTCACTTCATTATTTGGATCAATGCTTTCCCAGTTAATGATCGGTTTTTTAAGAGTTGCAACGGCAAATGCTGCTTCTTTTACTGCTGCCGACTTACCATGCGGAATCGCCAGTCCGCCTTCAAAGCCTGTCGGGGATAAACTCTCTCTTTCCATGACAGCCTGGTAAAAATCTTTTTCCGAATACAGCTTCCCTGCTTCATATAATTTTTTAATTAAAAAATTGATAACTTCATCTTTCGAAGCAAAGGATTGATTCGTACTAATTAAATCAGGTGATGTCGCAGATACTAATTGCATAAAATCAATCTCCTTTACTTATCAATTGCTGTAACTTTAGCCTTATCGTAGCATAAAAAAAAAGAAGAAGAGATTTCTTCTTATTTTTACACAGTTATTCTTTAATAGAGCGCTTTCATGTGTATTTATACACATCCGCACGTTTCTTTCCAGAAGTATTCTGACAAAGTACGCAAAACAATCATTGGAGATGTTTTATCAGTGACATTGTAGCCGTTCAGCAATTTCTTAGGAGCATGACAATATAGATTGACATCTGCTAATTTCTGAAGAGAATTACGATAAAAATGAGTAAGCGATATGACACAAATTGATTTCATCTTGCCTAGCTCTGCCATTTCCAACACTTGAGGAGTTTCTCCTGATAAACTAATAAGGAAAAGAATATCTCCACTTTTAAGCCGGTTGATCCCATGCCTGATTTCGTGAGGATGAATAGAATAATCGGATTGTTTTCCGGCAACCTTCAAGTTTTTGACCATCATTTCACAAAAAATCACTGAATCTCCTACACCAAAAAATAAAATATTTTTTGCTTCACGTAACAACCTTGTTACAAGTTTAATCTTATCCATATCCATTAAATCAAACGTTTTTTGTACAGTTGTATATAAGCTGTTTTCTACCATATCCTGTCCTTTTAGCTCTGTATGCAATTCTTCCTTAAGACTGTTTTTAAGATGTGAATACCCATCATATCCTAGTTTTTTGCAGAGTCTTGTAATGGTATTTGGAACTGTATATAAAGACGCAGCAAGTGATTGAATAGACATCGTAACAACAAGCTTTTTATTATTCACAATATATTCGATGATTTGATCATCTGTATCATTCAACTTATATTCAAATTTTTGAGCACGCTCTTCTAAGAACATTCTGAAAATCACCTCTACAAATCTTTGCTGACACAGATCCGATTGCTCTAATTATATCAAATTTGAAGTCGATAAAAGCGTATACAATTGCTGCAAGCTATATGTTTTTTCCTAAATGAACACAAACTTTCTCATCTCTACAAAAAAATAGTAGCACAAACCATGGCCGTGGTCTGCACTACTATTGTTAGTATGTTTTTTCAACCCTTTTGTTTATGGACTGCCGTTATCCGTTGATTGCTTTTCAGATTGTGATTTTCCGTTCGGATTGGTTGTGCCGGCTCCTTTTCCTGGACCATTATTACTGCTTGATCCGCTGCCATTCCCGTTGCTATTCGAGCCGCCGTTTCCGTTATTATTTGATCCGTCAGTTCCGTTATTTCCTCCTGATGGTTTTTGGCCGTTTCCTTGGTCGCTGCCGTTGTTAGCTGGCGGTTGTGGCTGCGGCTGTTCATTGGCAGGAGGCTGATTTGGCTGCTCTATTTCTTTATTATCTTCAGGCTGCTCTTTGTTGTCCTCAGAATTTTCTTGCTGCTCTTTATCCATGTCATTTTGATTGTTCTCTTCTTTTGGCTCCTGATTTTCCTCTTCTTGTTTTTGCTCCTGTTCATTATCTTTTACTTGATCCTGTTTTTGATCCTCTTTTTTATCCTTTTCTTTTTGTTTTGGAATTGCTGGGATTGGAGTTCCCCTTACAAATAATTCAGTTCGGCCGCCAACCACTCTTTCGACGACACTGTCCGGTTTTTCAAAATCAGGTGTTTCTATTTTTTCAGAAACGTGAGACATGATTTCTTTAAAAATAAGTCTTGAAATCTTCGCCTTCTCGTTTGTCACATACGTTTCCTGAGTCGTCTGGTCGTATCCCGTCCAAACCGCAGCCGCATAACGAGTCGTGTAGCCGACAAACCAGGCATCAGATGTTCCATCTCCTCGTATATTTTCCGGCAAGTTGGTTGTTCCTGTTTTTCCTGCTAGTGGAAGTCCTGGGATGTTCGCCAGTCGTCCTGTTCCTTCTTTCACGACGGTTTTCAACATATCGGTCATCATGTAGGCGGTATAGTCGCTCATCGCCTTCACCGGTTTGGAAGAAAGATCGATTTCTTTACCGTTTGGATAGACGACTTTCCTTACCGTAAAAGGCTTATGATAAACGCCCTCATTTCCAAAAGCGGCATACGCCCCAGCCAATTGAAGCGGGGACACACCTTTATTAAAGCCTCCGATCGCATATGAAGGATAGATCTGATCGAGCGGGATTCCGAGTTTTTCCGCAAATTCTTTTGCCCGGTCTTCCCCTACCTCCAAAAATGCTTTTACAGCCGGTATATTGTAAGACCATTGTAACGCTTTTCGCATCGATATACTGCCGCGATATTGACCGTCCCAGTTTTTGATTTCTTTGCCATGGATGGTGAGCGGCTCGTCAATGAACTGTTTATATGTAGACCATTTGAAATGTTCGATTCCCGGGCCGTAATCCAAGATCGGCTTAATCGTCGAACCTGGCTGTCTTTTCGTTTGTGTTGCGTAGTTAAAACCTCTTTGTACTTCTTGATCTGAGTTGCGGTTTCCGCCAATTGCCCTGACGGCGCCAGTCTGTGTATCAAGTAGCACGACTCCTGCCCGGAACTGATCGTCTGGATAATAAATGTATTGATCAGTTGTCAGCACTTTTTCTGTAAATTTTTGAGCATCCGGATCAAGGGTTGTATAAATTTTTAAACCGCCCGTATAGATATCCTTTTCCGATATTCCGGCATCAACTATATCTTTGATGACTTGATCGATAAACGCTTGATATTTCGGCCCTTCTTTTTTCTTCTTTAATAATTTCTCAACCGGGATCGCTTTCGCATCTTGCTCTTCTTTTTCGGTAATAAAGCCATACTTCCTCATTAACGACAATACTATATTTCTTCTTTTTTCAGCTAAATCCGGATTTTTAAATGGATCGTATTCGCTCGGTCTTTGCGGCAGCCCCGCCAACAGCGCCGCTTCACTAATCGTCAGCTTTTTCACGGATTTGTTAAAATATGTTTCTGCCGCTGTCGCAACCCCGTATGCTCCTTGACCGAAATACACTTTATTTAAATACATTTCAAGAATTTCTTCTTTTGAGTAGCGTCGTTCCAACTGAACAGCCAAGTAAGCTTCTTGTATTTTTCGCTTGAGCGTTTTTTCAGGCGTTAAGAATGAATTTTTGACTACCTGCTGGGTAATCGTACTTCCGCCTTCAGCGCCGAATCCTTCTTTTACATTCGCAACGGTTGCACCTGCGATTCGTTTAAAATCGATTCCATTATGCTCAAAAAACCGCACATCTTCTGTTGCGATAAACGCATTTTGTACATTTTTCGGTATATTTTCGATTTTGATGATTTTCCGATGTTCGCTTCCTGAAATATCTCGCACTTTTTCATTATACATATCATAAACGGTTGAGGATAACGGATCTTTCAGTAATTTCGGGTCTAGTGCAGGGGCGCTTATAATGTAAGACAATACCACGATACCGCCCGCAGTCATCATTACGATAATCGCAAGAATAAAGGCTGTCATGATTTTTATGAGCGGAGATTTTTTAGAAGCTGATTTCTTTTTTTGACGTTTCTCCATACGCGTCTGATATTGATCTCCCATTTCCGTCTCCTCCTAACCTGTATAGAAGGTAATCTATAAATAATACACGATTAAGATTATACGGATGACGAGAAGATTTTTGTGGTGGAATTTGTCGGCAACAGACAATTTTTTTTTTACAAAAAAATTATAACACTTATTTGAACTACTCTTAAAATAAAACACTTTTTAGAATAGTACCCCTGTTTTGAAAAAGATTTGCGGACCTTCATAACATTCCTCTTCATTTAGTAAGTGTTTTATCGAACAGATCGTAATAAGTTCCTACTAAATAGAGGAAGAATCGACCTTATCTTTGCTCCGTAAATATCTTCGAAGTTCAAGAGTATTGCTATTTACCATAAATTGTAACAGTTTTATAGCAATGAGTTTTTTCATTATTCTTTGATGAATCGAAAGAATATTATATACTAGAAACATATTTATTTTTTTTACTTAAACGCAGAAAAGCGTAAAACCTGAAAAGCGATTAAGTAAAAAAGTATGCTGCCAGTTATTCTAGTATATTTTTCATAATGGACAGAAAGGCATGAACACCATGGAAAAAGATCAAACATTAAAAAAAGGGTTATTACCTCGACATGTTCAGTTTATTGCGCTAGCAGGCATGATTGGAACAGGAATTTTTAAAGGGAGCTCAGATACATTAAATATTGCCGGCCCAAGTGTTGTAATAGCTTACTTATTAGGAGGCCTTTTATTATTTATTGTCATGACGGCACTGGCTGAGATGGCGATTGTTTATCCGAACTTAAACGTTCAGCATCTTGTTTATAAAGCTTTTGGCTTCCATATATCCTTTATTGTAGGATGGCTTTATTGGATCAATTGGATTGTTGTCACCGTTGTTGAAATTTTAGCAGCAGGAAGCTTTCTGAAATATTGGTTTCCAACCGTACCGTTATGGCTTTTAAGCCTCCTTTGTATGGTTTTAATCATTGGAATGAATTTGTTTCAAGTAAAGTACTATGGTGAAATTGAGTTTTGGTTTGCAGGAATTAAAATTTTCGCATTAATCGCTTTCATTTTATTAGGCTTTGGCATTTTGTTTGGAATTATTCCGAGCAATATTGATGATCCTTTTTCTAACTACACGGCACACGGCGGGTTCTTTCCTTATGGAATTGGAGGAATGTTAAGCGCCTTTTTAGTCGTCATGTTTTCATACGGCGGGGCTGAGTTAATCGGTGTTGCGGTCACAGAAACAAAAGATGCAGAAAAGGTTTTGCCAAAAGTCATTAAAGGAACGATGTGGAGAGTTATTCTCTTTTATATGCTTCCTATTCTTATTATTTGTGGTTTAATGCCGTGGAATCAAGTGACAGGGGAAGACAGTCCATTTGTCCAAGTATTGAGCATCACAGGTCTTCCTGGAGCCGCTCATATTATGAATTTTGTCCTTATTACTGCTGTTTTATCAGCGGCGAACTCAGGGATTTACGCAACTTCCAGAACATTATATTCCATGGCTCAAAGCGGTGAAGCGCCAAAAAGATTTTTAAAGATTTCCAAACAAGGAATACCGATCAACTGTATTACCGTTACGGCTATCTGTATTTTATTTGGGGTATTTTTAGCTTATATGACTCCAGACCGAGTCATCAGCTATTTAATGACGATACCTGGTTTTACGATTATTTTATTATGGACAAGCATTTGTCTGGCTCAGCTAAAGCTTCGTTCTCAGTATAAGGAGAAACCATATTTCCAAGTAAAATGGTTCCCATACACAACGATAGTAGCCACCGTTTCATTATTGGTCATCTTTTTCTCTTTTATCTTTAATAAGAAAAATATGATCGGTTCTACTGTTTGCCTTGTCATCTTAGCACTGCTCACCATTTTTTCTTTTATGAATAAAAACAGAAAAGAAAAAAGCGATAAAAATAACAAGGATATGGTAGAAAGTCCGTAAAATAAGGACATTAAAAGACTCATTCGTAACTCTGTCAAAAAAATGCAGTGTCTTGAAAAATGCACATGATAACAAATTTTAGGGGGGAAACCTTCCCCTGTCAGACAGTCGATTATAAACGGCTTTAGCCCTTTAGAACACAGGGCTAAAGCCGTTTTTATGATAGTTTTCCCACCGGAAGACGGGAATTGGAAACATTATGATAGGTCAAGATAACAGATTATTTTTTCAACTTCTCGGAAACAAGATATGCTACGAGCACGTATCGTTCCGGCGCGGAGCCGATAAAATGAAACGGATAACATGTACTGACAGTTAACGTAGCCCTCGGTTTCGGAACGATCACGGTCCGGTCGTCTTTATCAACGATCCGAACCTTATAGATTTTATAAGTAAATTCTCCAGCTGAAGTTGTGACGATTAACTCGTCTCCTTTTCCTACTTCCCCTAGCCTACGAAACACGGTGTCGCGATGACCGGAAAGAACCGAATTGTCTGCCTCTCCTGGCAATACGCTTCCTGCAAAATGACCGACCCCTTTTTCAAGCTCTTCTTCGTTCGTTCCATGGTATATCGGAAGTACTGCATTTAGTTTTGGAATAAACAGCTCTCCTATTTGCTCCCCAATTTTAGGTCGTGTCGGATATAAAACCTTTTCTGCCTTCGTATTTTTTTCTGGGGCCGGCTGTGCAGCTTCCGCCTTCTGTTTCATTTCAGAATGGGTCTCAGGCAGTAGCATTCCTTTGAAAAGTTTATAGCTGTTTGCGGCTGAAAACCATAGGCCGGCTAATATAATCATTGATGCAAAGAAAAGAAGAAACAACCGCTTGTTTCGGCTGCTTCTTTTTGTAGTTTCCAGCATATTAAACCTTCCTTGCTTGCCTAAAAATTAAAAATCCCGCTAAAACAATGAACAATCCTACAATAGCATTCACGCCATAGCCGGAATCTGTTTTCGGCAATTTTGCACCTTTTACTGTTTTATGCTCATTGTCCTTTACAGCTTTTAGCTTTTTTTCTATTTTTTGCGAAACGTTTTTCTCTTGTTTCACACTTTTGGCTTCTTGAGCGCCGTGACGAATCGTTTGCCCAGTTCGATGTAACGTATCTGAATCAACGATTTCTCCGGTAATGAGGAGATCAGCCAAAAATTCTCCACTTTCACTGTATATGTTGATTTTCAATTTTGCATTGATCAATTCTTTCAAGTTAAATAGATCAAACAGCGAAAGCTCCTTTTCAGACCCATCTTTTACAAAGGAAAATGTAACTTTAATTTTAAAAATACGTTGAAAATCTTTAAAAATCGAAATTAACTCCTCGATTTGGCTCTTTGTAAGCTCTGTCGCTTCATCAAACCCTTCAAAAGCCATCATCCGATCCGCCAAGTCCAACAAAGCTATAATTGTCTCTTCTTTCATAAGATGCTCTTCAATTGATCGCAAATGGTTCTTTAACCGCTCGATTTCTTCTTTTGTCAATCCGTATTCCTGCTCAAAAACCGTTAATAAATCGTAAAGGAGCTCGTCTTCTACACCAGCATCCCATTCTTCACTTAAAAATGTTATAACATCCTCTTCCAAATCATCTAGAAAAACGTAATCCTCCAATTTTTTTCCGTGTTCTTGAAGCAGCTGGCGCAACTCCTTTTCATTTAAATCATATTCATCATAAATATAGGATAAATTGCTTAAATCCTTTTTAATAACTTCTCCTAAAAATCTTTCTAAACTTTTAACGGTTTTAAAGTCTTCCAGTTTTCTCTCATATAAAGTCAAAGATCTATTAATATGGTCAATCGTCACAGGAAATCCTCTAATACTACTAATTTTCGCCAAATAGTCTTGCAAATTTTTATCAAAATTTGGATCACGCTCTATGTAAAGCATGACGGCATCATACAAATTTTCTACAAACACATACTCATCTAGATCTTCACCGTGTTCTTGAAGCAGCTGGCGCAAACTGGCTTCATTTAAATTAAATTCGTCAAATATTTCGGTTAAATTGCTTAAATCTTTTTGAATAACCTCTCCTAAAAAATCACGAAGTTCTTCAACAGAATCAAAATTTTCGATCTTTTCTTCATATTGAGCTAACGAAAATTCGATATGTTCTCTTGTAACTTTGAAACCTCTTTGTTTACTTACTTCCGCTAAATATTGATTCAGTTCTTTCTCAAAAGATGCTTGTTGTGCAGCTGATGACGGCTTTGGCATCACTCCTATCCACAAAATAAAAGCTAGTAATATGAATCCCCATTTTTTCATCATAATCCTCTTTTCCTCTTTTTTTATATCTCTTGAGAAAATTATAAATAGGAATAACGAATCAATCAACAAAATTTTTACAATTTTTACAAAAATTTTTACATGCACAAAAAAAGCGACTTCTAAATTAGAAGTCGTTTAATGTTAGAAGTCGTTTTCTTCATTTTCTTCATTCAAATTTTGCAATTGCTGCAATTCTATGATTCGACTTTTATCTTTTTCAAAAAATTGAATCAGATCCCCTATTCGGTCAATAGCATCCCAGCTCAAATGGTGCTCAATTCCTTCCACGTCGCGATAGATGTTTTCTTCTTTGACGCCAATAATCCGCAAAAATTGCTCTAACAGATCATGTCGGTAGACGAGGCGTTTTCCGATTTTTTTTCCTTTCGGCGTTAAGACGAACCCTCTATATTTTTCGTAAACTAAGTAGTCATCCTTGTCGAGCTTCTGCACCATTTTTGTAACGGAAGAAGGGTGTACAGATAACGCTTCTGCTATATCCGACACTCTCGCATAGCCTTTATTTTCAATTAGCAAATATATTTGTTCAATATAGTCTTCCATACTCGGGGTTGGCATTGGTTATCCTCCATTAATATCTTCATCATACAAAGTTTACTATATAAAAGCACCATAAGACAAGCGTATGGAGGAGATCAACCGTTATGAAAGACAATTTAATAGCCGATTTTCATCCTGTCTTTTTTACAGTTTTATGCAATCGCAAATATCTCGCAATCCATCCATGTTTCGGAGAAAACAAAAAGCTTATGAAAAACACTAATCCTGTGGCAAATGCCATTGAGCCAGAAATAGAAGTGTCGACCCAAGCTGCTATATAATAGCCCGCTACAGCAGATATTACGCCAAATAATCCGCTTAATACTAGCATAATAGAAAGTCTATCTGTCCAAAGATATGCCGAGGCAGCTGGAGTAATTAACATCGCAACGACCATAATTGCGCCGACCGCATCAAAAGAAGCAACTGTCGTGATCGATACTAAGCATAAGAATACATAATGCATGAGTAAAACAGGAATCCCTAAGCTGGCAGCAAGCGCAGGATCAAATGAAGTGATTTTCCATTCTTTATAAAAAGCGACAAGAACAAATAAAACAACAAACAAAACGAGAGCCAGCAATGCTGTAGCCTTCGGAACCTCGCCAATTAGAGGAAGTGAAATTTTATTCCAAGGTATAAAGGTGATTTCCCCCATTAAAGCATGTTGAACATCTAAATGTGCATTTCCTACAGAAGTCGCTATTAAAATAACGCCAATAGCAAACATCGTCGTAAACACAATTCCTATTGCTGCATCTTGCTGAACGTCTAAAGAATGAAGCCACTGCACTAAAAAAGCTGTCAATAGTCCTGCAAATATAGCACCAATGAGCATATGAGTTCCGCTTAATTCACGTGTAATAATAAAAGCGATGACAATTCCTAACAGAACCGTATGACTAATTGCATCAGCCATCATCGCCATTTTCCTGAGTATCAGAAATACACCTATTAAGCCGCAGGACAGCCCTACTAAAGAAGCAGTTACGATAATCCACATAGCATGATAAGTCATGGTTATTCTACCCCTTTTGTTCTTAAGGCCTTACTGGTATGAATATTCACTAATCTTTTTTGCATTTTCAATTGTAAATACTTGACCAGAATCCCTTTCTCTTTGCCAAAGAAAAGCGATAAGAAAAACAGCGCGGACGCCACAATGACGATAAAAGGTCCTGTAGGCCATCCTCTTCCCAATGCACTGATGAATGTTCCTAATGCTCCAGCCGCTCCCCCAAACAGAGCTGATATGATAATCATCCGTTGAAAAGACTGTGTCCAATAGCGGGCACTTACTGACGGGATAATCAGCAGGGCGGCAATTAAAATAACTCCTACAGCTTGAATCCCGATGACAATCGTTGTGACAAGAATCGTTGTATATAATCCGTTCATCCATTTAAGTGACAGTCCTAATCCTTTTGCAAATTCCGGATCGAAAAGATATATTTTCCATTCTTTAAATGCAATGAATACAATCAAAATAACCGCCAAAGCTAGGATTAACATTGTAGTGACATCTGATCTGACCATCGAGGCGGCCTGACCGAAAATAAAACTGTCCAAACCGCTCTGATTTCCGCCTGACGTCCGATTCACAACTGTCAGGAGCATGATTCCTAAGCCAAAAAAAATAGACAGCACCATTCCCATCGCCGTATCTGCCGAAATTCTAGTTGATGAACGTATCCATTGGATAAATGATGCTCCAATTAAAGCGCTGATGGATGCTCCAATGATCATGACAAATAAGTTTTTTTCTCCAAGTAGAAGAAAGGCGATCACAACACCGGGCAATGCTGCATGAGCTAAGGCATCGCTCATTAAGCTTTGCCGCTTCCAATAGGCTAAACAGCCCATTGTTCCAGCAGCAATCCCAAAAATCATCGTGCTAAATAACACCCAGTGTGTGTTGCTATTTAATAGGATTGTGAACATGAAGACTCTCCTCTCTCAACCAGCGCAAGTCTCCTCCATAAGTTCGCGAAATATTTTCTCTAGTAAAAATTTGCTTCGTTTTTCCGTACTGAATGACGGTGCGATTTAATAAAAGAACATGGTCAAAATAATCTTCTACTGTTTGCAAATCATGGTGCACGACCATGACCGTTTTTCCTAAAGCTTTTAATTCTTTCAGCAATGTCATAATAGCGCGTTCTGTTGCTGCATCAACACCAGCCAGCGGTTCGTCCATAAAATACAAGTCGGCATTTTGCACTAATGCGCGTGCTAAAAACACACGCTGCTGTTGACCGCCAGAAAGCTGGCTTATCTGACGGTCAGCGTAATCAGCCATCCCTAATTTTTCCAAGGCCTCGAATGCTTTTTGTTTATGCAATCGGGATGGCCGCTTCAGCCATCCGATTTGCCCATATAGTCCCATAGTGACAACATCCAATGCGTTTGTTGGAAAGTCCCAATCAACCGAACCTCGCTGTGGTACATAACCGATCCTTTTTTGGACCTTGTTGAATGGCAATCCGAAAAATTTCACTGATCCCGTTAAGGAAGGGTGAAGATTTAATATTGTTTTTAAAAGCGTCGACTTTCCAGCACCGTTCGGACCGACGATTCCCACTAGCGAACCAGCCTGCACTACAAAATTCACATCGAAGAGCACTGTATTTTTTCGATAGGAAGCGGACAGATTCTCTACTTGAAGCACTGCTTCAGCCATGCTATTTTCCTCCTTCGCTTAATGCTTCATAAATCGTATTGATATTATGGCGATACATTCCTATATAAGTTCCTTCTTCTGTTCCTTCCTCACCCATTGCATCAGAGTAAAGCTCCCCGCCTAATGTAACGTTAATTCCTTCACTTTTCGCTCCTTCTATGACAGCCTTGATCGATTTTTCATTAATACTTGATTCGATAAATACGGCAGGAACTTTATACTTTTTAATAATGTCAATCGTATCTTGAATATCTGTAATACCGATTTCGGAATCAGTGCTAAGTCCTTGAAGACCAACTACTTTAATGCCGTGCATTCGTCCGAAATATCCGAAAGCATCATGCGCTGTGACAAGAACTCTTTGACTTTCTGGAATGTCCGCAAGCTTTTCGGCTTCTTTTTTCAAATCAGCTAATCTAGCAAAATATTTCTTTTTATTTTCTTCAAAATAATCTGCGTCTTCCGGAGAGAATTCTTTTAATTGTTCAACCGCAGCATCCAATGCCTGCTGCCAAAGGTCCAGATCAAACCAAATATGAGGATCAACTACCCCTTTTTCATCCTTTAAAAGAGATTCTTCAGGAATGGTTTCACCGACTGCAAGAACAGGTTTTGATTCAGAGATCTTTTCAAATATTTCAACCATGTTCGCTTCCAAATGCAATCCGTTGTAAAAAATGATATCTGCTTCTTCAAGAGTTTCCATATCACTTTGAGTAGCCTTATACAAATGAGGGTCTACAGACGGCCCCATTAAACTTTTGACATTTAAACGATCGCCGCCGATTACAGACAACGGCTCGCCAATTTGTGCAATCGTTGTGACGACATTAATTTTTCCATCTTTTGATCGTTTGGATGCTTTTTGTCCAGAACTACACGCGCTTAACACCAGCAAGGCACTAATTAAGAATAAGCACCCCATTTTTTTCATAACATTTTTCATTTTTTCGCACTCTCCTTTTATTTTTATGAATTGATTTGATTTTTAAGTCAGCCCATCTCTCTAGTTTATTGGCGAACGATTTCTATTTAATATCGACAACCATTCTGGCAAATTGTGAATTCAGGAATCAAACATTGTCCGTTTTTTATAGAAAACTCCTATATGTAACCTCAATTTGTTTTTATTCCTGAGAAGAAACAAAACTGAAAAAACGCAATCAATGAATAAATGCCAAAACACTTACAGACATGAATTTCATTTCGCTAGTTGATTTGTTTCAGCTTCGCCATTCAGCTTACCGTTTGGCTTAATACTTTACAGAAAGTTGCCGGCTTCATGTTGCACAAATAAGAATTTTTTCCATTCCTTCACCTACTTTTTTACCATAGTTATAAATATTGCCTAAGGGCAAACTTTATGTTAAAAAAAATTCCTTCACACATATTTATTTTATTGAGTTTAAATTTTGTTGTTATTGCATATATTTTTCCTTAATGCAAATTTAATACCATTTTTGAGAAACTGTCAAGTATAAACCATCTGAATAAACGGGAGAAATTAAAACGAAATGGAAGAACCGCATTCGTACTCAGCGGTGCAAAGAGATGAGGAACACTCGCACAAGTATCCTAATGAATGATGATCAAGGAAGGATTTGCTTGTTATTTCTAATACCGGATAACTAAGATACAATTTTCTCAACAATCATAAAGAGCCTTATTAAGATACGAATTATATATAGATCCCATCAGAGCTGTTTGTTTATCGATTTCAATATGGGACTCCTGCAATAAATTTTCTAAAGTCTCGGTCAATCTTGTTGAACCGGGAAATTTTTGATTGAATAAAACCACGCACTTCTTCAAGTACAACGACCGTTACACAAATTTAAAAAGGGACAACAATGAATCTATTGTTATCCCTATTTTTGTTAAATATATTTTGGCGCAATCCTTTTTAGTTTGAGCAGATCCTCTGTGGTGTCAATGTCAAATCCCCATTCTGAATTTTCAAACGGTACAGCCATTAAGCTGGAATAATGTTTTTGGACAATTGATTTTCCTCCCTCATCACCTTGAATTTGCTCAAATTCATCAAATAATTCAGCATCAAACAATACAGGGTGTCCAAGCACATTATTATACTTAGGGCGGAAAATGCGGACACCTTCTTTTCGATATTGATCATAAGATTCTAGTAATTTAGTTATAACTATTGGAGGTACAAAGGGCTGGTCTGCCAAAAATACGAAGACTGCATCCGTTCGTCCCTTTAAAGCCTGAATCCCTGCTTTAAGAGAGGAAGCCATGCCGGATTCATAATCCCGATTCTCAATGATTTCTATTTCTGTTAAATCAGATGTGTGTTTGCGCAGCTCTTCGATATGTTTGCCGCCGACCAATACAATTGGTTTTAAGCCAGCTGCGGTAGCGGTGTTCACAGAGTAGCGAAATAATGGCTTCCCACCTAGAGATAATAACAGCTTTGGTTTTCCCATCCGTTTTGACATTCCGGCTGCTAAAATAATTGCTCCAACCTTTTTCAAACCATCTCTCCCCCAGACTCATTGTCACTGTCTCAATTCCTCAACCGCACCCAGCAAATACACTTCCGCTTTCTCACCTGCATTAAATCCTTTTCCCCCAGGCACTTTAACGAGACAATTGCTTTCCAGAAAGCTGGACAGAACATTAGAAGCTTGTTTCTTTGATATTTTCACTCTTAGTTCACCGGTTGGGGAAACGTACGTTAATCCTCGTAAAAACCGGGTGTGAAGCATTTGCTTCCCTTCAATTGCCTCGTCACATACAACCGTTACCCGTTTCGGCAGCGGATCCTTAGAACCGCTCATATAGCGTATAGCAGGCAGCACATAAAGATGTGCATTGACGTAAGACGAAGCTGGATTTCCTGCCAAAGCAAAAATCGGCTTATCCTGCCATACTCCGCACAAAACTGGCATTCCAGGGCGAGCTAATGTTTTCCAGAATATCACTTTCGCATTAATTTTTTCAAATACCTTTCCAAGGAAGTCATATTCGCCCATGGACACGCCTCCGCTTGTTACTAAAATGTCCACCTGCTGTAGAATCTCTAGCATCTTTTTTTCTAGCTCTTCTACTTTGTCCGGGGCAATCCCGAAATAAACCGGTTCACCTCCTGCTTGACTCACTTGACCGGCCAGCATTACGCCGTTACTGTCACGAAGCTTTCCAGGGACGATCGGCTCGTCTACGTTTAATAATTCACTTCCCGTTGAAAGAATACCAACCTTAGGCTTCGCATAAACCGCAACAGATGCAATCCCGAATGTAGCGAGCAGACCCAGTTCAATTGGTCCTAAAAGCGTCCCTTGTGTGAGGACGTCCTTCCCTTCTTCAACATCTTGTCCCTTTTTGGCAATAGCATCGCCAATTTTAACCGATTGATAAACCAAAACGCTTTCGCTATCTTCCATTGCATTCTCAGTTTTCTCTACCATAACGACTGCGTTTGCACCTTCGGGGATAGGTGCTCCCGTCATAATGCGGCTGGCCGTACCTTGGGTAATTTTTTGTTGAGGTAAATATCCAGCGGGAATCTCTTCCAAAACCTTCAGCTTTACCGGGTCAGAAGCGCTGGCATTGATCACATCCTCCGCACGCAGAGCGTAACCGTCTACAGTGGAACGGTCAAACATAGGGACATCGTGATCAGCCCTTACCGTTTCCGCTAGATAGTACCCAAGAGCTTTAGACAGAGGTATGGTAATAACCGGAAGGGGACGTATCACAGAGAGAATAAGACGTTGTGCTTCTTCAAATGGGATAGGGGAAGAATTCGGGATATATAACATGCAATCACCACCTGTATATTTTGAAATGATCCTGCGCCTTTCATTAGTTGAAAAATACGTTCTTTTGTCCCTTCAGTCGACCGACAATTTCGTTGTTATCATAGCGATTAGCAGAAATATATGTTCTTTTCTCCCCCCGCTCTGTTTTATCCTCCAATATAGTACATCTCTATCTTCTTTTTGTTCGGCATCGTTGTATTGTTAAATCTTTCTTCAGAGTAACGATCAGCTCGACGGCTCCAAACATCCTGAATGAGATTCCTAATTTCTTCATCCTTTGCCCCGCTGCGGAGCTGCGCCCGCAAATCTGTCCCTTGCGAGGCAAATAGACAGGTGTAAAGATTGCCGTCCGCTGAGAGGCGAGCTCTTGTGCACGTGGAACAAAAAGAGTCCGTTACGGAAGAAATAATGCCTATTTCCTCATTTGTGCCGCGATAGCGATAACGAGAGGCTACTTCTCCAAAATAATTGGACGGGATCGGTTCTAACGGCATTTCAGCGTTTACACGTTCGAAAATTTCTTGCTTAGATACCACTTGTGTAAGATTCCAGCCGTTGCTATTTCCTACATCCATAAATTCAATAAAGCGTAAAACATGTCCGGTCCCGCGGAAGTGACGCGCCATGGGCACAATGTCCTGATCATTGATCCCCTTTTGTACAACCATATTCACTTTCACCTTCATACCTGCCTTTGCGGCCGCTTCAATCCCTTCAAGAACTGTTTTGACGTCACAGCGGCCGCCGTTCATTTGGCGAAAAACTTTATCATCTAAGCTGTCCAAACTAACGTTGACACGGTGAAGACCAGCGTCCTTTAACGCTTTCGCATGTTTGGCAAGAAGAGAACCGTTCGTAGTCAAAGCAATGTCAGAAATACCCTCTATAGAACCGAGCATTTCAATTAACTTCGGCAGCTCTTTGCGCAGCAACGGCTCTCCCCCTGATAGGCGAATTTTCTCGACGCCAAGTGAGGCAAAAATGCGAGCCAGTCGAGTTATTTCCTCAAAACTGAGCAACTGATCATTTTTGAGAAATTGAAAATAAGGACCAAAAATCTCCGCTGGCATACAATAGCGGCAGCGAAAATTACACCGATCAGTAACTGAAATGCGCAAATCACGGAGAGGACGCTGAAGGGTATCGGTTATTTTGTTCATATTGCCCATTTTTACACTCTCCTATCATGCTAACATTATTTTGGAGAAAAAGCTTCTCATGAAAATTTCAAGTTGTTCCGAATTTTTGAAACTTTTTGATGCAGGCGTTGATGAATCAGTTCTCACTCGTTTTTTAGTTACCGCCTAAAAATATAAATGGCGGAGGATGGAGAAGACTCCATCTAAAACTCCGTCATTTGTTTCAATTTTTCAAGCAAGCTTATTTTCAAAAACGAGTGATACTCTGGTATTGCCTCCGGTACTGCTTATAAAACCTGCTGACCTTGGTTTATAAAAAGGAGATGGCCGGAAATCCTATTATATGTTTCTATCAAGTTGAAAATTATGTCTAGTCATTCTAAATCTTCAGACAATATTTTCGGTGTGCACCAGCTCCTGCTCCTCAGATCAGAGTCAAAGATAGCTTGATTAAAAGCTTTGCTTAATGTCCTTCTCAGAAAAATTGTTTTAATGTTCGAATGCTCATCATGGCAACTTCCTAATGATTTCATTATTTTACTGTTGAAAAGATATTCCATTGACCTGATTGCAGCTGATCACATAATTGAGCGAGAAATCTTCCACCGTAGGCGCCATCAATTGTACGATGATCAAATGAAGCATTTAATGTGATCATCGGCTTTATCAAAGTTTCATGACGATTCGTTAAAACAGGCTGTTCTATTATATTTCCAACTGCTAAGATGCCGGTTTCAGGAGGATTTACGATTGCCACAAACTCGTCAACTCCAACTGAGCCAAGATTGGAAATTGTGAAAGTTCCTCCACGCATTTCTTCAGGCTTCAATAAGCCTTTTCTCGCTTTTTCAACCAATTCTGTTCTTTTTTCTGCAATCTCGATTAAGGACAATTGATCTGCCTGATGGATGACGGGAACAACTAAACCGTCATCAATAGCAACCGCTAGACCAATATTAATATCTTCATGCTCCAAAATATAAGGATCTCCTTCAGAATCTATGAATGAGGCATTTACCCTCGGGAATTTCTTCAATGTTAAAGCCACCGCCTGTATGAGAAAATCATTAAATGATAAACGAACGCCTGCCGAATGTTCAATGCTTGAAACTACTGCCTGCCGCAATTGCACAATGGATGATACATCGACTCTTTTCTTGATTTGGAATTGAGGAACATTCATAAAGCTTGCGGTCATTCGCTGCGCAATCGTTTTTCTCATACTTGTAAGGTTAACCCTTTTCCCTTTAGCATGTATCGATGCTATGACTTTATTTTCTGTTTTAACACTTTGATTCACTACATTTGCAGCTGCTTCCGCCACATCTTTCAGAATCACTCTTCCCCTTGGTCCCGAGCCTTTAATTTTGGTTAGATCTACTCCGCGCTGCTTTGCAAGTCTTCTAGCTGCTGGAGAAACTCGGATTCTTTCAGTCTTTCCTGGTGAGATGTTCTCTTCTTTTACAGGATTATGATCGGAGCTGCCTTTTTGTTCGGTGGAATGTTTACCACTCGATACATATGCAAGAACAGTTCCTACTGGTACAGTTTCACCTTCATCCACAACAATTTCTTCTAACGTTCCCTCTACTTCTGATTCAACCTCAAGACTGGATTTTTCAGTTTCTACAATTAAAATTGGGTCATCTATTTTAATGGTATCACCAATTTTGACCTCCCATGAAACTATACGAGCCTCTTCCATTGATGAATCCAATTTAGGAAGTACAATTTCCTGCCGCACCTTTTTTCCTCCTTCGTCATAACACATAGATAGCATCTTTTTGTATATATAAATTGCAATTATTTATCAAAATGCTTTCAAATAATTGTTGTACTGTGCCATTACACTGTTTCCATTTGTAAATACAAAGATTTTTTTACTCCTTGAATGATATCTTTCGTTTGTGGGAGCATTTCTTTTTCTAAATTTAAGTTATATGGAACAGGAACATCTTCCGCCCCCACTCGTTGTACCGGTGCATCCAGATCATCAAAAGCCTCCTCTTGAATTCTGGCAGCAATTTCAGCTCCCCAGCCGTAAGAACGAGTCGCTTCATGCACAACAACTACTCGGTTCGTCTTTTTTACTGACTCCTTAACTGTTTCTATATCTAGAGGAACAAGAGTACGCAAATCAATTACTTCAGCATCGATTCCTTCTTTTTCTAATTCTTTTGCAGCTTCAAGCGAAAACTGTACCATTCTTGACAGCGTAACAATCGTAACATCCTTTCCAGACCTTTTAATATCCGCCTTTCCTAAAGGAATCGTGTATTCCTCTTCCGGAACTTCTCCTTTTTGAGAGTAAAGCATTTTATGTTCAATAAATATGACCGGACTTCCTTCCCGGATGGATGCTTTCAATAATCCTTTCGCATCATAAGGGGTAGAAGGTGCAACGACTTTGAGCCCCGGAATATGTGCAAATAATGTTTCAAGGCTTTGCGAGTGCTGGGCGCCATTTCCTCTTCCCCCGCCGCCTTGTGTACGTATTACCATTGGAACGCTCGTTTGTCCTCCAGACATATAGGCCATTTTCGCTGCCTGATTAATAATTTGATCCATCGCTACTAGCGAAAAATCAATCCACATAATCTCAATGATCGGCTTTAACCCCGTCATCGCTGCCCCAACTCCTGCTCCGATAAATCCGGTTTCAGAGATAGGTGTATCGATGACTCGTTCTTTTCCGAATTCATCAAACAAACCTTTTGTCACCTTAAAAACGCCGCCATATGAACCAATATCTTCCCCTAAAAGGATTACTCTATCATCTAATGCCATTTCTTCTTTAAGAGCTTCATTGATTGCTTGGGCATAACTGATGATTCTATTAGTAGACATCATTAAAGATCTCCTCCATTTCAGGTTCTTCAGATTTCATCGCACGTTCATATGCAATGTCAATTTCTTGTATGACTTGTTGTTGTATTTCATCTAATTCTTTTTCGTTCAATACATTTTGTTTTAAGCATACATCCCGAAAATATCTGATCGGTTCTTTTTGTCTCCATTCCTCCACTTCTTCTTTTGTTCGGTACGTCTCCGCATCACCGATCATATGTCCTAACAATCTATAAGTTTTGGCTTCTATAAAGGTAGGCCCTTCACCTGAACGCGCCCGTTCCACAGCTTGTTTTGCAACCTCATATACAGCTCGCACATCATTTCCATTCACGATGATCGACGGAATGCGATAGGCCAGTCCTCTTTCTGCTAAATGCTCATTTAATACAGCATTTTTAATTGGCGTCATTTCTGAATATAGATTGTTTTCGCAAACGAAAACGACCGGCAGTTTATAGATCGCAGCCAAATTTAGAGCTTCATGAAATGCTCCTTGGTTTGTCGCCCCATCTCCGAAAAACGCAACAGAAACTTGATTCTTTTTCAACGTTTTGATGGATAAACCTGCTCCGACAGCAATTGGAATACCTGCACCGACGATGCCATTCGCTACTAATATCCCAAGCTCTTGAGATGTAATATGCATAGGGCCCCCTTTTCCTTTGCAATAGCCTGTCTTCTTCCCTAAAATTTCGGAAAATAATTGAAAAGGATCGGCCCCTTTTGCTAATGCTTGACCACGCCCCCGATACGTAATGGAAATATAATCGTCTTTTTTCAAATTCATACAAACTCCAGCTGCTACAGCTTCTTGGCCAATAGATGAGTGAAGTGATCCACCCATGAGTCCTTTTTTGTAAATTTGAATGCTTTTTTCTTCAAATACACGTATCGTGTTCATAATCCGCCATGCTTGTATGAACCAGTTTTTATCCCAATTGAAATTGTTTTCATTTAAGTGGTATGTTTGAAGCAGCTCTTGCATTTCCATAAACCTCCTTGTATTCCATCACCATACAGATATGCTTTTGCTAGAATCTTGATTTTATTATGGTTAAAGTCAATTACGAACATAGATAGGCTTTAAGAATGAGTCACAATCTCATCTAAAGCAGAGGCGATTTTCCTAGTCGTTTGAAAAACTACGGGGCTGTCCAAAAGGTCAGGGTTAACTGACTTTTTGGAGCCCCTTCATTTTAGGAACTTATCAGAACCATTTTTCCTATCTTGTTTATATCCTTCAGAAGGCTTATGAAGGACTTTTCTTATGCTCTCTTTCTGAATTAAGTTCTTCAAAAGTTTTATAACGGACATTCAGCACATACAATTGCTTCTTGTTGGACTTCATTGCCTCTATGAGAACATGTACAAATTTGATTCCATTATTTTTGTCCTTCACAGTAGTATTTCTCCCAAATCCTTCATTTTAGGAACTCATCAGAACAGCCCCTGATTATTTATTTAACCAGCCAATTCCGATTGTTTTAATTTTTCTGCAGCTGCTTTTACCGATTTAATAATTCCTTGATATCCTGTACAACGGCACAAATTACCGGACAACGCTTCACGAATTTCTTCATCGGATGGATCAGGATTTTCTTTTAAAAATTCGTAAACAGATATCACAAATCCTGGAGTACAGAACCCGCACTGCAAACCATGATTTTCCCAAAAAGCCTCCTGAATCGGATGAAGGTGATCAGGCGTTCCTATTCCTTCAATGGTGGTAATGGAGCGATTATCTGCTTGAACCGCTAACAGCAAACAGGAACGGACTGCCTGACCGTCCACCAATATCGTACAAGCGCCGCATACCCCCTGTTCACAACCAACATGTGTTCCCGTTAAACCTAATTCTCTCCGGAGAAAGTCACTTAGTAATGTCCGAACATTCACTTCACGCTCATATACCGTTCCATTGACAGTGACCGTGATTTTTTTGCGAGTAGTTTTATCTATCATGTAAATTCCTCCCCCTACTTTTCATTATTTATTTATTGTTTCCTCACATTTTCTTTAAAACTTTTCAAACCCCGCACAAATGCTATATGAAGAAATATGGGTAAAGGGATGTTTTCTTATCTATGAGGAAGTGAAACATCCCGTTATGACCCCCTTGAATTTACATTTGTCTCATGGTCGCTCTATTGGGACCATTCGGTGTAACCGCGAGTGAAGGCGAACATGTTCTCCGTACACTTACAAAAATTCGTCTGTATTCCGAATTAAAGCCGCAGCGATCGGTGGTGACAGCATTCGTAAAAAGAAGACCGCCGGCTCTCGGTATGATCAAGCCTTTTATAGCGGTCATTTTGTCTGATTCAACACCTACAAATGACCTTTCTTCAATGGTTCAAAGTCAATGATTGAAATTTCGAAAATGAAACGAGCAGCGATCATCTCGAGCTCTTTTCGAAAAAGAGGAATGCAGGTAATGACTGTTACTAGTGTCATTTGCTTAATTTTTTCATCGAGTTATAATACAAGTGAGTCCTCTTTGGTTTTTTCGTTAGGGAAACGGCCTCAAACCCTTATCAAAACCAAGGGGACTTTTTATTTTTCTTCATTACTGAAATGTTCCTTTAATTTGTTGGTATGCCTTTTGTAAAGCCCGAATACTCAATACGGATGACGCTTCTTTTCGATACTCAGCACTGGAAATTTCAGAAACACGGCGTCCCATGATTCTCGAAAGCTGCAATGTATAGCCAGCTTTTGCATCTGCTTCAGGATCTGGATTGACTTCATTCTTTATATCGTTTGCTAATTGATCAAGAATTTCCTGAGTAAATGGTTTCCCAATCAATTGTGAAACAGATTGCACTTTGTAAGGGACACCTTGAGGGCTGACATTCCCTAAAGCTACCTGAGCATCTTTCACCGTGTCATCTTCATTTAACTGAAGAGTCGCCGCTGCTGAAACAATGGGAATATGTCCATGTCTTCTTGTTACTTCCAAAAATCCATATCCCGTCTCTTTTGTTAATTTTGGGAATATGATTTCGACAATGATTTCATTTTGTTTCACTGCTGTTTTAAAGTGGCTGACGAAAAACTCTTCTCCGGAAAGTACGCGTTTGCCATCAGGACCGGCAATGACAAACTGAGCATTTAACACACGAGCAACGACTCCGTATTCAGCGCCTGGCGGATTTTGTCTCAGGCTTCCTCCTATCGTACCTCGATTGCGGATCTGGAAATGCGCAATATGAGTAACGGCTTCCTGAAGCAAAGGACAATTTCGTTTTACAATTTCAGACTTTTCAACGGTGCGGTGTCTTGTTAATGCCCCGATTTTAATGGCATCACCCGTTTCTTCAATATAATCAAGATCTGTGATCCCATTTATATCAACCAAACATGAAGGACGAGCCTGCCTTAAATTCATTTCCTGCATCAGACTTTGTCCTCCAGCGATGATGACTGTATTGTCTCCGTACTTTTCGAGTGCGGTTATCGCTTCATTTACACTTTTAACAGCCACATATTCAAATGGAACTGGTTTCATTCATTCTTCCCCCTAACCTATCATTTTCCGGAAGATAACGCTTTCAAAGAATCATTACCTTCGTAAGATACAAATACAATTCGAAAATCTCCAATTTTCGCAATCATATGTTCCATTTCTCCCACTGTAAAGTGCGCGAGAATCTCACCTCCAGCTTCCAAAACAGCAGGATGAACGTCTTGTATGTTCTCCACACGAAGGTGAAAGCTTCTCAATGATTCTTTCTCTAAATCTGTCTCTTCTAAAAGTTCAATTCCTAGCGGAGAAAAAGCCACTTTTATCACGGAATCGTTTATTTGCACATTTTGCCGCTGAAAAGTTGTTCCGAAGAGCCTCGAAAAAAATTTGATCGATTGATCGATGTCTTTTACCTGCAATGCCACTCGTTCAATTCCTTTAATTTTCATGAACTGACGTCCCTTCTTTTAGTCCGTTCCTATATTTTTTTACTACTTCATAATCATGACTAGGAAGAACAATATCAGCCTCATTCTTAATTCGAATCATCGCTCGATAGGTAGCCTCTAAATCGTAAATTAATCCAGGTGGAATTTCTTGATTAATATTTAATTCAACATTTCTGGCAATGTCTCCAAGAATAACTGCGGTGCCGAATTCAGTTTGGACATATACTGCTTGGCTGCCTGGCGTATGAGTGTTTTGGAATAAGACACATTTCACCCCAGGAGCTATTTCTGTATCCCCTTCGATCAAATGAACTTGAGGCCACAATGGGTCAATTAATTCTGCAATGTCTTTTCTGTCATAAAATAACGCCCCTCCCCCGATTTTCAGCTGCGAAGATACCATTGGTGCCGCAGCAGCCTGCAATTCAGTGCGTTGGACGATGAATTTTGCATTCGGAAATTCGGCGCATCCTCCTGCATGATCATAATGGAGGTGAGTTAGAATTACCTTTTTTATCTCTTCAGCTGTAAAGCCATGGTTCTTCAATTGGGTGCGAAGGCTCCATTCAGGTTTTGTCCGATGAGGACCTAAGCCATGAACGGTCTGGCAGCGTTCAGCATCTCGAAAACCGGTGTCCACTAAAATTGGCTCTTCATTAAATGTCGGAACTAAAAGCCAAGCTAAAATCGGCACCGTTACCATCGATTTGTCGCCGCTCAGCGACCAAAATGTATCTAATACCTTTGATACATCTGCTTCTCCAAGCACCAAAGGGTATATTTCCCAATTATGATTTGACATTTTGCATTTCCCCTTGCTTAATCCATTCTAAAACTCGTTCAGGAGTAATTGGTAAATCTTTTACAATTACACCAAAAGGTGATAAAGCGTCTTCTACCGCATTCGCTACTGCTGCTGGAGACGGAATCGTTCCGCCTTCTCCCATTCCTTTTGTACCAAGCGGTGTAAAAGGTGATGGGGATTGCATGTGAATGGTTTCGATGTCTGATACATCCATTGCAGTTGGACATAAGTAATGCTGAAAATCAGGGTTTGTCATTAATCCGTTGCTGTCATATGCAAGGTCTTCTAACAGCACGCCACCAATTCCATGTGCGATGCCGCCGGCAATTTGTCCATCTGCAATCATAGGATTGATAATTGTGCCGCAATCATGGGAAACAACGAATTTGTCTACTTTCACAAGCCCGGTTTTAATGTCAACCTCTACTAGAGCAACAAAGACTCCTGTCGGATGTGTCGTATAAAGATTGACTCGCCCGTGTTCATCAGGCTCCCACTTCACTACTTTACTCGTCCATGTATAGGTTGCTTCTAAATTGCAATCTATTCCTTCCGGCACTGTCGCATAAGGTCCCGGCCATAGATAAACTTTATTGCCGATTTCTTTTAAACTGATGGCTGCTTCCGGATTTGTCGTCCCTTTAACCCTTACTGTTCCATTTGCCATTTCAAGATTTTCCGGATCTTCCTTAAGCAGATAACCGGCAATTTTTAAAAGCTTCTCCTTTAACATCTTGGCAGCTTCATATACGGCAGAAACAGTATACGTTGCACCTCTGGAAGAAAATGGACCTAATCCGTACGGCGTAATATCCGTATCTCCATAAACAAATCGAATATCGTCTATATCTACATCCATAACTTGTGAAACAACTTGTGGAATCGTTGTTTCAACCCCTTGACCTATGTTCTGATGGCTGGTTAATACTTGGAAATGTCCCTCAGGCGTCATTCGTACAGTTGCTGCCTGATAACCATTAAATATGCCATTAAAGACAGCAGCGCCAGACGGCTCAAGCATAGCGGCGATTCCAAGTCCAATGTACTTGCCTTGTTTACGAAGCTCTAATTGTTTCTTTTTAAAGTTTTGATAATCGATTTTATCCATTACGAGATCCATAAGTTTATCAAAATCTCCGCTATCATAAAGCGGCCCAGAAATTTGTTGATAAGGAAATTCGTCTTTCTTTATAAAGTTGCGACGTCTTAATTCTTCTGGTGATATACCAAGTTTTCGAGCTGCTATATCCATCATCCGCTCAATAGGATAATTGGCAATATCCTTTCCATATCCGCGGTGCGCACCATAAGGCGCTTTATTTGAAACGACCCCAATGATTTCTACGTCATAAACAGGCACTTTATATGGACCTGGAAAATAAGCACCTGCTACCGATAAAGCAGGGGTTCCCGGTGCATGGCAAGTTCCATCAACCCCAATATTTCCAATCAGCTTCGCTTGAAGTCCTGTGATGCGAAAATCTTTGTCGAACCCAATTTTCACCGTGCAAGTATAGTCTCTAGAATGAACTCCAGTTAGAATATTCTCTACTCTGTCTTCCGTCCATTTAACCGGCTTGCCAAGCATGCGCGCCATGATACAAGCAATGATTTCTGCATTTGCCTGCAATTTTGTGCCATAACCGCCGCCAACATCCGGGGCAATAACTCGTATATTATGCTCAGGCATTTGCAATGTCTGGGCAATCAGCGTACGTACTTGAGAAGGTGCCTGTGTCGAGCATGTAACTGTCATCTTTTTAGATCCAGGATTATATTCGGCAATACATACACGAGACTCCATCGGAGTTCCGGTGTAGCGGTTGTGTGTAATGGTTTCTTCAAAGACATATTCCGAATTGGCAAATGCATCGTCTATATCGCCGATAGTGGTTCTCGATTCTAATTGTTTATTATCTCCCCATTCTTCATAAAGAAGCGCCTTTGGCTTCAGTGCATCCTCAATCGTCACAACAGCTGGTAAAACCTCATATTCTACTTCAATAAGATCGACTGCATCTTCAGCAATATATCGGTCTTCGGCAGCAATAACGGCCACTGGCTCACCGACATAGCGAACCTTTTTATAGGCAATCGCATACACTTCTGGTACTTTGTTAAATATATTGATCGTCGGTGCAAGTGGTCCTGAATATTGAAGTGCCTCTTCTCCCGTTAGAACAGCTACTACTCCAGGCAGTTTTTTCGCTTTGCTTGCATCAATATTTACAATACGTGCATGAGCATGAGGACTCCGTACAATGGCCAAATGTAACATGCCTGGTTTTTCAATATCATCGGTAAATTGTCCATTACCAGTCAAAAGTCTTATGTCTTCTTTACGCTTCAAACTTACACCTAAACCTTTTTTTACAGTAACCATTTTTTCGCCTCCTCTGTTTTTTTATTTCTTAATTATTTTTTGATTAGGATCATTTGTCCTTGTAATCCTTGTAATCACCTCCTTAAAGAGGGATAACTATATTTTGAATATTGGGAATATTAGGAATATTAAAATGATCATTTTATTTATGAGCTGCTCATGATACTAACTGACGGTCTTTTTTCTTACGCAAAAATCCGCCCGCACGCTTGTTTCGAAAAGCAATGATCTCAGCAAGAATACTTAACGCTATTTCCTGAGGAGACTCCGAACCAATATCTAATCCAACAGGATTAAATATGTGATCATATTGGTCAATGTCGTCTATTTGAAGAGCTTTAAATATTTTTTGGCATCTAGAACGCGGACCTAAAATCCCAATATACCTTGCATCCGTATGAAGTATATGTTTCAGAACATTTATATCTCGTTCCAAATGATGGTTCATAATGACCACATACGATTTGGAACTGACTTTTACCTTTTCGGGAATTGAGCTTGCATCTGCTAAAATTCTTTTCGCACCTGGAAAACGAGCTTCTGTTAGATAGGCTGATCTTGGATCGACTACGGTTGTATTAAATCCTAATCTAACACTAAACTCTGCTAAAGGAATGGCATCATGACCCGCACCAAAAATGATTAATTCAATCGGAGGAATATTTACATCAAAAAATACATCGACTTTTTCTCCGTTTGATAAGGTGAATGTTTTTGTTTCCGATTTTGGATTTGTACTTTGTAATAGATTTTTCGAAAAATCGCAGACGAATTGATGTAATTCATTATTGTCCAGCTTACCTACCGTTTGATAGTTTTCAGAAACAAAAATTTGCTTCTGTCCGGAATGTGAACGGGGTAAGTCTAAAGTTGTTGCTAAAACACCCATTTTTTCTTCTTTTACACAAGAAAGCCAAGCTGTCAATGGATTCTTTGAAAAATCTTCAATCGAGCGATCTAATGTTAATTCATCAAAATTGATTTTTTCAATATAGATATCAACAGTACCAGGACATCCTAGCCCCAGCCCCCAGACGAGATCTTCATCCATATCATAACGCCTTAGCACAGGTTTTCCATTCTCTATAACCTGCTTAGCAGCTTCGGCAACATCGGGTTCAAGGCAGCCGCCAGAAATTAAGCCGGTTGTGTTACCGCTTTCATCAATTAGCATTTTGGCCCCTTCTCGTTTATAGGCCGATCCTTTTACACGAACGACTGTCGCTATCGCCGCTTTATTCATTTTATTTCCATTCTCCAAAATTTGGTCTACAATACTTTTGTTATCGTTCAACTGTCTCTCCCCCTATTTTCGGAACGTATCCCAACATTCTGGAAACTTGAAATGCTGCTTCTTTTAATTGCGATGTAAAATCATTTTGATTTTCTCTCATTCTCGTTGTTGGACCGCCTAATCCGATTGAGCCAGCCATATTTCCAGTAAAATTAAAGATAGGTACGGCATAGCAAGTTAATCCTATTTCAATTTCTTCCCTGTCAATCGCATAACCGTTTCTTTTAATCTCAAGTAATTCTTTCCGAAGTTTATGAGCATCTGTAATGGTGTTCTCTGTATATTTTTTCATCCCTTTTTCCTCTAAAATTTTTTCGACTTCCTCCCATGTGAAAGTGGAAAGAATCGCTTTTCCGACCGCTGTGCAATGAACAGGTCTTCTCATCCCAAGCTGAGCTGTCGTTCGAATGGACTGCGTCCCCTCTTTTTTGTAAAGATAAACAATTTCTCCGTTGTAGTAGCCAGCCAAAAATGCAGTTTCTCCCGTTTTCTCCGCCAATTTTGTCAAATAGGGGGCAGCGATATCGACAACTTCAATATTATTCAATCCCGAAACACCGATTTGTACCGTTTTCCAGCCAACATAGTATCTTTCAGTATTTGCATCTAAATGAATATAATCACAATGCTTTAACGTTTCGATCAGCCGATAAATGGTAGTTTTCGGCATATCCAACTCTTTCACTAAATCAGCTAATGAAATACCGCCATTTGCAAAAGCAACCTTCTCAAGAACAGTGAGTGCTTTTATAACTGTTGAATTGATCTGTCTATCTGAGGGCTTAGGATTGACCATGAATATTTCTCCTCCTATGATACCGCTCACAAATCAAATTTGGAACGTTGTTTCAATTTTAATAATAAAAAAGACCTTTTTTTATGTCAATATAATTTTTATTATTTTCTATAAATTCTAAATGAAGTTACTATTATTAAATTTCTTGCTTAATTCAGGCAACCAACCATTAGGAGAAATGAGTACGTCAAATTGTGCAGGATCAAATAGAATATTCAAAGGACAATTCCATTCTAGTCGATACCGATTTTCCGATCATAGGTTTTCAGTAGTTGCTTACTATACGAGTAAAATCAAAGGCTCTGAAACATATGATCAGTAATCTATAATCTCTCAATCTATAAAAGATTAAATTATTTTAAAACTTTCGGGGGGTCGATTTTTTAAAAAACTGTCACTGCAAATGGTATCATTCAATAAATACGAGAAGGTAAATATAAACACGAAACGTTGTACAGTAAACAAACAGCGAGTTAGCTTCTAATCATAAACTACCTTCATGAAAACACATAAGTTCTGCCTCTAAAAAGAGCGATAGGTGAAATCTTAAAAAATTTGTCTACTTCATTGACTAATATCATTTCTGTTTTTTTGACACATTGCAGATGTGGCCATCATTTAACTTATTAAGCTGAGGTGCTTTATCTGTTGGGATCTCAACAGATATCCCGCGAAGTTCTCATCATTTCTCAGGAACATTTTTCATAAAGATTTCTGTTTTCTTTTTCTCTATGATCATGTTATTGATCGAAAAAGTATGTAATTTTGAAACGATCTAAGAGCATATTCTATGTGGCGATATTATCTTTTTCAACGGAACCATAAATACATAATTTTAAATTTCTGATTTTCCCGTTATATGCAATATCTGTACAAACTTATTGGAATTTAATCAAATAAGAGTCCTAAAGGGAAAGAACACTGATTTAAAGTCATTGCCCCCAATGGTTTTCTAATACAATTTTTATCGATAAAAAAGGAACAGGCATAGCTCATAATATCCTGTTCCAGTTTTACTTATTTTTTTGAATCGCCGTTAACGAAAGTAAATATTTGATCAAAGCATCTTGCTCTGATTTTGTGAACCCTGTTGATTCATCAACCCAATATTCATGTCCGATGCCTTTAATGTGCAAATCTTGGAGCTGCTGGGATGTAAGATTTGCTTTAATCACTTTGTCACGGAGGCTTTTATCAACAAGCGCCCGAAGACTGTTTGCAGGATCTGGTGTAATTCCTTTTAAAATAGTCCCTGTTACACCAATTTCCTGATCGATATCGTTCCCGACTGCCACACTGCCGTCATGCAAATAAGGAGCTGTCCAATACAACCCGATAAGACTTGGAACTTTGTATCCACCTGGCGAGTCTCCTAATGCAAAGGCTAATTTCAACTGATCACGATTAAGATGTTCAGTTGGCACTTTTAATACAGTCGGTTTTTTTGGAAGAGGAACAGGAGTTTCAGGTGAGTATAATAAAGATTCCCCCATGACCTTTCCGTAATTTTTTAACGCTTTCGCCCTTGAAGGTTCGGTTCCAATTTCCTTAACAGAGATCACTTGATTGTTTGTTAATGTACTTCCTGCATGACAGGTAATACAGTTTGCTTTCGCAAACACTTTTTTCCCCTGTTCTATGGCAGCTCGTTCAATCTTCATGTTTGGCTTAGGAGGCTGGAGCGTATTTTGCCAAGCCGCAACACCGTTATTTTGTTCGTTGAATTTGTAGCCCGGACTGCTGACAATTAATCCGTCCGGTGCTGTTAATGAAACTTTCGGAAATTGCGGCGGGGCAACAAGCTGATTAATGCCTGGAACATCAGGTGTGGGATCAACAGTTTGAAAAAACTTGGAAGGCTTTACACCGCTCTTGGGATTATAGCGGAAATTAGGATTTGCAGCGTTTTGCAAAATAGTCCCTAAATATACTTCTTTGTCAATCCCAAAAAGGTCTTTGCTGATTTCCGATTGTGACAGAGTATCCGCGTTTTGGGCATGAACATTGTTGCTAAACGCTGACAACCCCCGAAACGAACCGGCTGCTGCAAACCCGCTCCATCCATACGGATGATCTCCTAATGTAAAAGAATCCGGAATATCAGTAGGATTGCTAATTAAATCAATAGATGAATCGAAATGACCCCTTGGCCATTTTTGAAAGGTTTCATCAACAGCTTTTTCTAAAGATTCCGGATCCGGCAATGCTTCTTTTGTACCTTTTGTAGTTGTAACAGAACGATCTGTTCCTTTTAAATAATCTTTGATACTGGCAATATTTCCATGAGTAAAATAAGCGCTTGAGTTCGTTGCCAAAGCTAACAAAAGACCAAGATTTAAATCGTTGTTCGGTGCTCCTTCAATAACTTGTTTCGTATTTTGATCAACTGTTGCATGGCAAGCAGCACAGCTAATCCCGACTCTTATTTTTCCTTTTGAAAACGTTACCGGCATCCCAAGCGGAACATATGTACCTTTTACAACATCTATTCCTGTATCAATTTTTTCGCCTTTTTTGTATCTTTTCCCTCCAATTGTTATATCATCTGCCAATTCGACACGTAAGTTTGTTGTTCCTTCTCCTTTTAAAGCCATGATCGCCTTTGCAATATTACCGATCGTAAATGGACCGTCGATAATTCCCATAATATCTGTTAAAAAAACTTCATTCCCGAATGTTTCTTCATAAAATGTGTCCCTCCCGATTTTTAGAAGATGATGATTGATGGTCACCGCTCCATTTTTTGGTGAAAGCTCTGTTTTATCTTCTGTTTTGATAAGATTTGTTGATTTTTCACTTGCTATTTGCTTACCCCAAAGATCAAAACCGCTAAATTTATTTGGAACATATGGCATGACTTTTTCATTTTTAGGTTTATATCCATATCGAAAATCAACCGCAAAGAACGAGAACATTCCGATGCACAAAAGAACTAACAATACGGCCATAAACCATTTCTTAAAGGTCATGTTTTTGTTCTGCCCTCCTTCCGACTGCAATGACTATTCATAATATCTCTAGGAAAATGCACAATTATACTGAAGATCCTTTTATATAGAAAATAATTCAGTGGACAAAAAAATTCTTAGAGATGGAAAATATCATGCAGTTTGTTTTAGAAATTTTTCCCATCCACTTTTCAAGGACATAAAATAATAAGAGTATGATAAAGTTCCGTTAAAAAATAAAGTTGTTTTCTCATTTTCCTTAACAATATAACTTTTACATTTTATTCGGATATCTTCTGTGAATCTTTAAATTTATTAAATTTGTTGCTAATAACTGGGCTTTTGCTTTATTATTTGAAATAGGTGTTGCTTATACCAATTTAATACAGTGGTCTCAACAATTGGGCTTTCACATATTTTAGCAGTACTTGAAATGTTTTGGGTATTTTTAGGAAGAATGGTATTTTATCCTTTTGTGTAAGAAGAATATGGACGGAACAGGCAAGGTGGCAGCCGATTTGAACTTTGCAACTATCTAAAAAAGAATTGGCGTGCTTTCATATTTCAGCTTTAACTTTACGTGATAAAGCATTGGGCATCTGCTCAATGCTCTATTGTTTGTTCATTTTACGCAGAGTGGTGAAAAGGTTATGGAATTTGTTCTGATTGTATTGCCGGCTTTTATCATTTTTGCAGTCGGATATGTAGGGCAAAAAACAATTGGCTTTGACATTAAATCTATTTCGGTCATGACGACATACTTAATGTATCCGTTTCTTGTCTTCCGGACATTTTATACAAACAAAATTACACTTGATTATTTTTATATTCTTATATTTTGCTTGCTTTTATGTTTCATATTAATGGTTATCGTGAAAATTGTAAGTAAATTAAAAAAATTGCCACAATCGATAGAGTCTGCCATGATGTTATCAGCTGTTTTCATGAATAGCGGCAACTATGGGGCCCCAATTATATTGTTTGTTTTTGGACAAACTGCTTTTGATTATGCAGTCATCATGATGGTTATCCAGTCCTTTTTAATGAATACGATCGGTCTTTACTACGCTGCCATTGGCAGCAAAGAAGACAGCAGCATAAAAAGCGCCCTTATGAAAATAGTGAAAATGCCCGTTTTATACGGTTCAGCTGCCGGCATTTTGCTTCAAATCCTGCATGTTCCGGTGCCTGATTTCATCATGCAGCCTGTCGGTTTGATTGCCGATGCAACGATTCCGACCATTATGGTCATTCTCGGAATGCAGCTCGCCAACATCCAGCTAAAAAGTGTAAAAGCTGGCGACGTCGCTTCCATCTTTATCATTCGCATGATCATATCGCCTATTATTTCAATTGGTATTATTCTTTGTCTTCCGCTTGAAGACTTGCTTGCAAAAATTTTAATCATTCTTGCATCTATGCCTACTGCAGCCAACACGACAATGTTTGCTGTTCAATTTCAAACAGAACCAGATTTAGTTTCATTCAGCACATTAACCACGACGCTGGCCAGCATTGCTACAGTGCCGCTCTTGCTTGCGCTGCTCTCTTAAAAAAGAAACGAGCGAGCAGCATTACATGAACGGCAGCTCAAATGCGTCAAATGTGTCACATCTCTTTTTTATAATTTGCCATCATATTTTGCAAAATGTCCACCAGCTTTTCGATACCGACTTGCAAATCATGCTCGCTCAAATAAGAATAGCTGATGCGAATATAATGTTGTTTCGGTTCATGAAGAAAACAGGCGCTTCCGGGCAAATAAGAAATCTTATTTTTCCGAGCTGCTTCTTGCAATTTTATTGGCTGAATCACGGATGGAAGTTTAATCCAGGCATTCAATCCGCCTTTTGGTTTATAAATCATTACTTCCTCTAAATTTTTGAATGCGTCAAGAACCGTATTTCTTCTTAATTCAAGCGCAATTTTTAGTTTTTCCATATGATTTTTCATCCGCTCCGTTCGCAAAATGGGAAGCAGCGCTTTTTGCGGTAAGAGCGGGCTTCCGATATCCATCGTTGCTTTCGTGCCGTACAGCCAGTCGAATAAAACCCCATCCACAATGACAGCCGCAATGCGAATGCCTGGCGCAGTTGTTTTGCTAAATCCTTTAAGGTAAATGACATGACCGTTTTTATCAAAGAATTTTATTGGCTTTGGCACCGTAATATTGTCAAATGAAACTTCGCTGAATGAATCGTCTTCTAAAATTAAAAAATGGTACATTTCTGCTAGTTCTACCAATTGCTTGCGGCTCTTTTCCGGCATGCATGTTCCAGTAGGATTTTGAAAGGTTGGGTTTACATATAATAGTTTTGGTTGATGCACCTGCAATTTATCCTCCAATTCATCTACTTTCAGTCCCTCTTCATCTACTCCAATCGATACGACTTGAAATCCTTTATTGACAAACACATCAATGGCCGCACCATAACAAGGGCTTTCAACCATCACAACATCCCCTGGACTTAACAAAGTTTGCGCCACTAAGTCAATTCCTTGCTGTGCACCGCTTGTAATGATCATTTTGTCGTGTTTAACAGATAAGTGATGGAAGTTAAATAAGTAATTGGCAATTTCATACCTTAATTCTTCATCTCCTTCAATAGGACCATATGTCGACAACACAAGGGGATGCTGCTCCAATATTTTTTTCATTTCTTGAACAAGGAAGTGAGATGGAAGCAGCCTTGGATAAACGACTGCTTGGGAAAAGTCATAAATCTCTTTTTCACGATAGGCGAGATATTGTGATCTTGTTCCATTCATCTTCATCTGATGCTGCCAGCCGAAAGATTCAGAGTGCTTTTCATATGATTTTTTCTTTCCCGCTGCAACAAAAACACCTTTACCTTGCTGAATCTGTATATATCCTTTCAATTCCAGCAGTTTGTAGGCTTTTTGCACCGTCAGAAAGCTTACATTAAGTTCATTTGCTAACGATCTTAAAGAAGGAAGCCTTTCACCGTGAAGAAGCATGCCCGATTGAATCCGTTCTTCGATTTGCCTGCTGATTTGTTCATAATATGGGGTGCCTAATTTTTTATTAATCGATAATTGCATTGTCTCCCCTCCCATTACATAAAAGACAAAAGATAAAAGCGCATAACTGTTATACAGTGCATTGTACTGTTATATACCGTTGTCGTTATAATATCAAAAAACTTAACAAAAAGGAGTTATTCGTCGTGGTTATTTTGAATTACTGTTTTATATGCTTAATTTTTGGAACAACTTTTTTAGCTATCAAAATCGGAATTGAAGCAGGGGCACCGCCGTTTTTTTCAGCGGGAATGCGATTTTTGGCAGCTGGGGTGATTATGATGGCCGTCTTTAAAATGCGGAACTATCGATTGAAAACCGTTTTATTTTCCTCTTCGCTCGTGTTTAACGGTTTTTGCTTAACTTTTATCACTTTTGCTTCATTATATTGGGCTGAGCAATTCATCCCGTCCGGACTAGCTGCTGTATTATCTGCAACAGGCCCGATGATGGTGCTGCTCCATCAGGCAAGAGAGAATAAACAACCGATCAAAAAAGAACAATTAGCAGGGATGGCAGCTGCTTTAATAGGCGTCTTTTTGATCTCTTCACCGGGATTCTCTTTGCCTGTCTCCGGCATGTGGGTTTTGGCTTGCTTTATGATTATATTAAGCGAGTGGTTTTATGGACTTGGGACAGTTCGGGCAAAAATGTTTACAAGCAAACATCCGGATATCTCGCCGTTTCTTTCAAATGCCGTACAAATGTTTTACGGCGGCATTTTCTTATTGGCTGTATCCTTTTTAACGGGCGAACAAGGCAAATGGCTGCTGCTGGCAAGCTATGAAACGGTGTTATCACTGCTCTATTTAATCATCATCGGCTCCATCGTCGGCCACGGGCTGTATTATTGGCTTGTTTCAAAAACAAATCCGGTTTTTCCGTCAACTTGGCTTTACATTTCGCCTCTTGTCGCGCTAATCGCCGGCTACATAATATTAAATGAAATCATGAAACCCATTACGCTGATCGGCGCCTTCTTGATTTTATTTGGTGTATTTTTAACTAATCGATCAACTTTTTATGAGTATTGGAAAAAGGGAGCGCTGTTTCACAGGACCGCTTCAAAAAATTTTGATTGAAAACTCTGGAATATTTCAAAAAAAGCCGTTAAATCCCTGCGACAAAAATTTTCAGTGTGCCATTTCATCCATAGCGATTTAAAAAAATGAGGCCAGCTTGCCTCTCTCATTCAGAGGACAAGCTGGCCGGATTCTTTTGCACAGCTCTCTTAATATGTTTTAAATTTACCCATTACTTGATTTTTTTCAGATCGGCCACGTTGCGGCAAATGAAAGAACGACGACTTATCTATGTGTAAAGTGGACTATTTTCAACAATAAAAAAGCTTGCAGAGAAAAAATACTTCTTTCTCCGCAAGCTGATAGGAAAGGAGAGTTCTTTTTAACCCTCTTCAATCCATTAATTTTTTCTAAAAAAGTCAGTAAACGCGTTGAAAATTTCAAATCCTTGATAAGACAATAAAGAGAGAGCTGTAATTGAAAAAAATGCTGTCAATAACATACGTAACCAAATCATGGTACTCATCCTCCTTTGAATGATTTGTTTATGATTCATTCAAGCAGGCGAGACCACATAATTCGATTCGTAAAAGACGGGATTCAGCAAAAACCGTCTTTTGACAGATTGCACAAAGCAATAGCAGAAATAAGTGGTGCTTAACGCTATAAAAATGTAACTGGCAATATCAACCCAAGAGTCTTTTCCTATATCTGGTCCATCAATCGGAGCAAAATTTTCTGCCAAATGATCGATGGTGCTAATTTCGTGTACAGCATTTATAGTATGACTGGAACGATCACTGGAAATGTATAAACAGGTAATACTTATAAAAATAAAAATTGTCAGGGCAACGATTTTTTTCATGTATTCACGCCCCTTTAACATCTTTTCTTCATTATATACTTGGTTTTAATATTTTAAAACAAAAATGTTTTTCTGTCTTCCCCTCTGTTTGATTATTTAACGAACAATTTCTTTTCCTCGATTCTGCCATCTGCTTTAGTTCTGTAAGATTTCACTGTTGAATCCGGGAGGCAATCCGCAGTGCCTTCAAAAAACTTCACCTGTTTCTGTACGAATTTCCGAAATGCTGTCTGTCGGCAGGTTTTATTTTTTGAGACTTATTAAACGAATCAGTGAGGAGACCAAAAAAGCAGCAGCAACAGCTAGAAGAATTTTTCCGACAAGCAATGCTGTTATTTTCAGCACGAATACTGCCAAAATCATGACTAAACTGATTGCGATCATAATGAGAGAATAAGTTTTCATATGAGGTTCATCTCCTTTAGCTGTCTGTTTTCAAGCAGAAAAAATCGGCTTCCTAATTCGGCATAAATATATCGCTGGTGACTTGTAAATAAAATGCATTGTTCCTTGAACGCTTCTTTCAGCATCATGATTGACTGCTTTTGTGAGGCCTCGTCTAATGAAGTAAAAGGTTCATCCAAAATAATCAACTCAGGTGATCTTGCTAACATACTAATAAGGAATAGTTTATATTTCATGCCTAGAGAGTAATGTTTGACCGGCTTTTGCAAAGCATGTGTCAGATCAAACTGTTCACAAAGCTCTTGGAATCTTTCTTCATATGCAGCTCTTTTTTCTTTTTTGATCCTCCAAAGTGAAAGAATAAGCTCCTTATTTTCAAATCCAGTTAATGCATCATAAACAAGTGGTTTATCAGGAATATAGGCCATTGCTTCTTTAAAACGATCTGTTCCAGGCTTATACTGTTCATTAAATAAAATGTTGCCTGAATCCGGTTGGATTAATCCCGCTATTAGCCTTAGCAAAGTTGATTTGCCGCTGCCATTTTTTCCGATGATACATGCTCGGTCTCCTGCATGTAATTGAAAAGAAACATTTTCCAGCAATGCTCCTTTTTCTGCAGTTTGTTCATACTGAAAAGCCAGTTGTGAAACTTGAAGCTTAACCATTAGAAATCCTCCAATAATCAACAAACAGTTTATAATCCAATAAAGCGAGACAATACGCCACAGCTCCTATTCTGCTTCCTTTTAGCGTAAGAAACTATTCCGTAATAAAGCAGAAATATCAGATAAAGGGATAAGTACTTTTGACTGAAAAAATAAATAGTCCCGGTATTTCAAGCACTGTGTGAGAAAAAGGTAAGTCCTACATGACAGCGGTCATATAAGTCGTGATTTCCCTATGAGAATTGTTGTAAAACAAAGTGACTGCGGTCATCTTCCATCAAGTCAACGAACCAATTCCAAACATTGATAGCTCTCTAACATAAAAATAACTGCGAAAGAAAAATTGTTTCCTAGTTGTAAATTTGGAATGCACTCATTGCGAGTATATAGCAGCGATTTCAAACACAAGAAATAAATCAGTCCCAGCGAGGCAATCACTTATTCAGTAATAGAAAGGATTTTAACTTTTTCAACATGGTCAATTCCTTTTTTCATTGTGTTCTTACAAACAATTAGGCAAATGGCTGAAACTATCATAAAATATAGAACAGATATGTAGTTGACAACACCTGCCGCTTCCCTCAATACACCAATAAATAGTGATGCGAGCAAGTAATAAATAAAAGGCATGACGAGAAAGTTCCTCATAAAAGCTTGGCCGTTATTTACTATGCTTTCCTCTTCTTCAGTTGTTCCAATCTCGTATTCATGAATAAAATGGAACTTGGTGATAAATGGAAACAAGTATAATTGAATAAATGGAAAAATGAAAAAAGAGATAGTTATTCCAATAAAAGGAATGATCATCCTGAGATCAGCTATTTGGAAATACGTAAGAATCATTATATTCCCGATCGTCAAAAAGAAAGATGGAATTAAATATAGGCAATAAAACAATTTCAATTTTGCCCAAAAGAATTCAGTTAACGAAGAAAATGATAGTTGGTACATCCATATGTTTCTTTTTTCGGTGCTAAAAGAAAAGAAAGAAGGAGTCAACATTCTCATTTCCATTGCTTGGTTAGCCAAAACCATCAAGTTCAATGTAAATAATAGCTGTATTTGGAGAGCCGTGTTCCCTGTCGCTGACATACATGCAGTAAAGAAACCTATATAAAAAAATGCTTCGTAAGATAAGAGCATATAATTAAAAAATTCTTTTGAGAGCAGCCATCTTTTTTCACGTATGATTTGTAGATCTTTATAAATCAGTGCATTCTTCGGCAAAAAAATAGAACGTACCCAATGCAGCAGCTGTAGATAGAAGTGAAAAAAGTCACGAAATCTCTTAATCTCTCCATGATCTTCAGTTGGAATCATTTTAACAGGCAAGGAAAGTACGCCAACTAGAAGGAAAATCAGAGGCCCTAACATCCATGGAGTCCCAATAAAATGTTCAATCTGCAAATATAAAGAGCCGTCTGAAAATAAACTCTTTTGAAAGGAGTTTATTTTATTCCCATATAGATTGATCAGCTGCTGAGATAGATTGACCCAAGCTGCATCTTCAGCTGCAGCCAAAAAGGATGGAAAATTATCCTTAAATGTTTTGAAAATAGGGACTAGAAGACCTGACACAAGAACGCGCCCCAGCATAAAAAAAGCAGTTGAGACAGCGGCGAAAAATACAAAACGGACCCACCCTATTTTTTTTACTACAATGTTATGAATATAGGCACCTGCAAGTTTATTGCTCGTCATAAACAACAGAGCGCCCAGCAGCAAAATATTCAACTGCTTCATCCAGAATAAAGCATCTAATGATTCCGCAATTCGTGATTGAAATAAAATATAAACAAAAAATAGGCTGGAATTTGTAAAAATGCTCCATACCAGCTCTAAAGCAATAAATGTGATATGTATTGATTTGAACGAGACTGGAGCAGCCTGAATAAGATCCATAAACGGTGGAATATGAGTTCTTCGATAAGCTCCGGCTCCCTTAAAAATTGAATAAAGAAGAAAAAAGACAATGAAACCACTCTCCCATTGCTGGCGATATTGCTGGGAGTATAGCCATTTGTACAAAACGGATACGATGACGAAGGCAAGCAAAATATCAAGAATAAAAGAAAACATCATATACTGTTTTGAACTAAGTTTTCTTAAAAAGGGCGCTTTTTTAATAATGAATTCGATGACAGCAGAATATTGCTGCTGCATTCTAACCGATAGCATAAGTGATAATAGTTTTATTAACATTCTCTCACCTGTATTTCAAAGTATGAAAATTCTTCATCGAAAAATAGTTTGACTTTCAAGCCGATAATCACTTTTCTTGATTTCCTTCTTTAGATATTAACGAATTGCTTCTTAACCTGCTGCAGCGCTCAATGAACGTCCGTCTGAACCAACTGCTGTTGGAATAGAAACGAGTGCAGTAATAGCTCCGCCAGCTTCAACAACATTTAAGACAACCGCCGCTACACTTTCACGATCTGCAGCTGGAAACGCTGAAGAGAGTGAGCACAGTGCAAACGTTAAATTGCCGACTGCTAAAGCACTAAAAGAAAAGACAGCTTGTTTTATTTCTTTTAGCCATTAACAGTAAATTACTTACTAAAATACTTTTTATTACCATCTAAGTTTAAGATATATTCAGACCACTATCAATACATCTTTGTAAATTTTATTCACAAAACTTTCACTCAAGTTTTTAAATTTTTTACAACACTCTAACCCAACAGATCAGGCAAGTATGAACTTCTATCCTGCTTGGCTTGGTAGGGATCTGGCTTCATTAGTTGACTCTTGATCTTTTTGCCTGACATTTTTTCTTCACTGTTTAAAAAATAAAAAGCAGATAGACTGACAAGCAGAAATAAACCGCACAACGATAACACTGCTACTTTTTTTGACTTCATTATTCTATTTTTTGATCTATTCTAAATATATAAAATTTTAAATCTATAAAAAATGACAAAAAAGCACCCATCTCATTTGAGAGGGTACTTTCAAGCAGATTAGACCAAACTCAATCTCCATCAATACAATCAAGTTTACACAGAACCTTTGAATCATTTATGTTATACAAGAACTGCTTCTTTTTTTATTACAGTATTTTGAAGAACGAGATTGACCGGATCTCCAACTTGAAAGCGAGAAGTATGTTGAATCAATTCATGTACCGTCCATTCTTCTTCACCTACTTGTACGATGTAATACATTTCTTTTCCTTGATATTGAACAAATTTTACCACCCCATGCGAAGAACCTTCTTTTGCTTTAGACAGCGCCCATTGATCCGGACGGACAGGATATAGACCCTTTTTTTTCAAATTAATAGATACTCCTATATCCGGCCATTTTTCATTAGGAAATGGCTTCGGAATAAACATTCCTTCCTCCCATTTACCTTGAATTAAATTGCATTTACCTACAAAAGTTGCAACAAATTCTGTCTCCGGCCTTGTAAAAATCATTTCCGGCCGGTCAATTTGTTCAATTTTCCCATGATTCATTACGACAATTCGATCTGCCATCGCAAATGCTTCGCTTTGATCATGGGTAACATATACAATGGAAGCATTTGTGTGACGATGAATGTGTTGAATCTCCTTTCTCATTTCCATTCGAAGTTCAGCATCTAAAGCACTGAGAGGCTCATCCATTAATAAAAGACCTGGTTCTGGCGCAATTGCACGTGCTAAAGACACCCGCTGTTTTTGTCCACCGGAAAGTTCATGAGGATATCGTTGGGCTAGCGACTCTAACCCAACCATTCGTAAAACATTTTTCACTCTCTCCTCCCGCTGCTCCTTATCAGCCTTTGGAGCAAACGAATGATGCATTAAAGGAAATTGAACATGCTCATATACTGTCATATGCGGCCATAAGGCAAACGATTGAAAAACCATCCCTATGTTCCTTTTTTCCGGCGGGAGGACGGCTTCCGCTGAAGCAACAACAGTATCATTTATCGTAATGGTTCCGCTTGTCGGTTTCATAAAACCGGCCAGTAATTTTAATAATGTAGTCTTTCCACAACCAGAAGGTCCCAAAATGGCGATAAATTCTCCATCCTTGATTGTTAAATCAATGGAATGCAAAGCTGTGACATCCCCATATGCTTTTGAAATCCCATCAAGCCGAATCATTTTGTTTCAACACCTTTCGTCTCCAAACTTTTTCAAGGCTGATAAACAAAAAACTGCCGAACAAAATTCCTAAAACAATTAAACTTGAAAATGCTGTGGAATAAGTGGTATATCCAGCCTGTTCGTAGTTAAAAATAACAACTCCCACCGTTTCGGCTCCTGTAGACCATAGAAGGCTGGAAACCGTCAGTTCGGTCAAAGAGGTTAAAAAGACCAACAAGGCTCCGCCAATGATACCCGGCAAAAGAAGCGGCATGAGAATTCGCCGCCATTTGACCAAAGGTTTAGCCCCTGACGTACGAGCAGCTTCTTCAATGGAAGGCTCTACCTGTGTCAGCGCCGTGTAGCTTCCCCTAACCTGTAAAATGATAAATCTTGTAATGTAGGCAATAATTAAAATCCAAATGGAGCCGTAGATACCCGGGTTCCATCCTGGCAACGGCTGCATCCATGAAAAGATCATACTGAGAGCAAAGACAGTCCCCGGCAGTGCGTAAGGTATCGTTACAAACAGCTCCACTAACTTTGTCCATCTATTTGGTGATTTATAGCGAAGATACGCAATGGCCGTTCCGACAATCAATGAGACAATTGTCGTTAAGATCGCAAGCTTCATGCTGTTGCTGATCGCTGACATTGTTTTTGGATCAGAGAATAGAATGTATCGATAGTTTTCCAGTGATAAATTTTCTAATTGAAAAGGGAGCCCGTAAGCTTTTATTAATGATGTCGTACCCATTGAAACGAACGGAACGAAACTCGTGAACAACAAAAGTGCCCAAACGGCTATTTCGATCAAACGCTTCCACGTCAACGATAAATGAATGCGAGGTTCTTTATCCCGTTTGACCGTTTCAATTACACGGCTTCGCCTTAAAAGAAGCCATTGAATAGACAGTCCGATTAAAGCAATTGCTCCCAACAAAATCGATAGAACGGCCGCTCTTGCAAAGGCAGCCGGTCCAAATCCGACGACTTCTTCGTAAATATACGTACTTAGCACACGAATGTTTGCCGGGATACCTAAAAAAGCAGGGATCCCAAAGTTATCAAGATTTGATAAAAAAGCGAGCATTCCGCCGCTGCAAATCCCGGGCAATGCTAGCGGAAGGATGACCTTACGAATAATAGTTCCTCTTTTAGCACCGCATGTTTGTGCCGCTTGCTCAAGCTCCAGAGGAATTTTTCTAAACACTTCCACCGTTAGTAAATATACAAGCGGATAATGAGACAAACCTAAAATAAAAATGATTCCACCTATGCTATACAAGTTTGGCAGCTTCCAATCTCCTGGAAGCATATGAAGAACAGCTGCAATTGGTCCATTGCCGCTAAAAAACTGAACCCATGCAAGTGTTGTAATGTATGAAGGAATAATAAACGGAAGAAAGATAAACAGCTGCATCCATTTTTTCCCGCTAATGTTTAAATAGGCGATAACCCATGCCATCGCAATCCCTAAAATAAGTGAAACCAAAGTAGAACCGATGACGATATAAAGCGTATTTTTCACAGTGATCCATGTTTGTTCTTCTTTCAGCACTTCTGAGTAATTCGAAAATGAGACGGCACCCTCTTCTGTTAAACTTAATAAGATAAGGCGAAAAACGGGAACTATAAAAAATAAAATAATCAGTAAAAACCCGAAACCCATCCACAAGTTTTTCAATGGGGAGAAACGAGAAAACGAGGACGTGCTCCTCGTCATCCCTTTTGTTTGCTCTTTACCAGGAAACATCGTCCTCTCTCCTTTAATTATTGTTGACCAAATATTTCACCAAATTTTGCTTTATCTTCTTCACGAGATTGATAAAGCTCAGATATGTCTGCATTCAGTACGTTCAACTCATCAATCGTTTTTAATCCCTCTGGAGCATTAACGTCTTGGCGAATCGGTGTATATCCAAGTTCAGCTGCTAATTTTTGTCCTTCTTCTGATAAAACGAAATCTACGAAAGCTTTAGCTGCTTCTTCATTTTTTGTATCCTTCATAATACCGATCGGTTCAGTAATGACAGGAACGCCTTCTTTCGGATAGATGAATTCTACAGGTGAACCTTCTTTTTTGGCGCGCGCAGCGAGATAATCAACAACGATTCCGTATGGCTTTTCCCCTGAAGCAACCGATTTTAACACACCGCCATTCCCTTTCGTAACAGCCATTCCGTTTTCTTTTAAACGCTTGAAGAAATCCCATCCTAAATCGTTTTGTCTTGTAAACACTCCAAGATTGTATGCAGCTGCTCCTGAATAAAACGGGCTTGGCATAATCGCTTTTCCTTTTGCGTCGCTTTCCGTCAATACATTCCAGCTATCAGGTATGTTTTGCACACTATTTGTGTTCACTGCAAGAACAGTTGCCATCACTTTTGTGCCTGTGTACATGCCGTCACTGTCAATAAACTGACCCGGAATTTGTTCTGCTTCTTTTGATTTGTAAGAAAGTAAAAGATCGTCATTTTTTAAACTTTCAAACGTTACAGCGTCTGCAACAAGCAAAACATCTGCTTGAATGTTTCCAGCTTCTTTTTCAGCTTGTAATTTTGCAATCACTTCTTCCGTTCCTGACCGGAAAGTATTGACTTTTACATCAGGATATTTTTCATTAAAAGCTGTCACTAATCTTTGAGCATCTTCATCAGGCTGTGAAGTATAGAAATTAAGTTCCCCTGAGACTTCCTTCTTTTGTTCTGACTGCGTTTCTACATCATTGCTTGATGAGGCATTATTGCTGCTGCCACAGGCAGCTAATACAAAAAGTAATGTGAATATAGTGAAAGCGGACAACCATTTACGCATTGGAATGTTCCTCCTTACCCTCTTTTAAGAAATTTAAAGAGCATTTTCGAAACCAGCGTTCAATCTGTTCCATTTTCCGTTTGTGATGAACGGGAAACTCCACAGGTGAAACGGTAATATAACCTTCCTTTAGCTTTAAATAATCACTGTTTTCGTTAAGGTTTACTAATTGGTTTAATTCATCTTTTAACCAAAAATATACTTGACCGTGCGGATCGTTTAGCCCTACGTATCGATAACGGGAAACTGTCAAATCTAAAGGAACTACCTCAACACCTTTACAAAGATAAATCGGAATATTCGGTAAATTGATGTTTAAGAAAACTCCTTTAGGAATTCGGTTTTGTAAAATAATTTCAACCGCTTTATACAAAAGCTGTTTTGTTTTTAAATAATTTACCTTCGCTTCATCAAATTCGTTCAACGATACTGATACGGCTGGAACGTTGTAAAGAGAAGCCTCAACCGCACCTGCCAATGTACCAGAATAATATAAATCCCTTCCTAAATTCGGACCAAGATTAATACCTGAAAACAAAATATCAGGCGGAGTCTTTAACAGAACTTCCATCCCAAGCTTGACGCAATCGGCCGGAGTACCGTTTACGGCCCATGCCCCTTTCGTTCCAGAGAATATTTCCACAGGTTTCACTTTTAATGGTGTTCTGAGAGTAATGGAATGGCCGACTGCGCTTCGTTCTTGGTCGGGACAAACGACATAAACTTCACCAAAATGCTGAAGAACTTCTACAAGTGCTTCGACTCCTGGCGCAAAAATTCCGTCATCGTTTGTAACTAAAATTCTCAACGGACGACCTCCTTCAATCGATTTCCGTTCCGTTTTGCATACAGTACATTTTTCTTTAACACCATCAAATCTTTTGAAGCATCAAACCCTTCAATAATTACTGGAATATTCTCGATAGTTAAAAATTTGTTTAATATTTCTTCTCCGATATCACCGTCACCTAACGGTAAATGAAGAATTTCATTTGTTGCATCACTAATATGAATTTTGTTTACCTCAGGCATTTCATTCCAGATAGAAAAAATGTCTGCGTGTAATGGAATGTGGGCGACATCAAATGTCGTTTGAATTTGCGGGAAAAAAGGTGCAATCACTTTTTTTACGGCGGCTGGTTTAATAATAAACTCTTTCGCCTTCCATTCCATCATTTCTAACGATAACGTGAGTCCTTCTTGTCTAGCTTTTCGATCAAGTTCTTCCATTGATTCGAACAAAAGCTCTTCATGGACAGAAACGTCTGAATCCGCAAGAGTCAGCTTTCCTGGATGAAATGTAATATTATCAGCTCCAATTTGTGAAGCCAGCTCAATAGATCGAATAATTTCATGAACGGACTGCTTGCGAATGCCATTATTTAGAGAACTTAAGTTTAAATCCCAGCTTGCTGCGTGCATCGTCAGCTGCATGTTTGTTTCTTCTTTGACCTGCCGGATTCGTTTAGGCATGCTTTCATATTTCCACACATGCTCTGCCCAAACCTCAACACCGACAAATTTTAACTCTTTTGCCAGCCTAATCACTTCCTCAACCGGAAATGCCCATGCAAGTGTAGAAGCAAAGCGTATATTCATCGAACTGATTTCCTCCTTTCTTATTTTTGAATGAAATGGAGAGATTCATTTTTACATTGCCGATTAGAGAAAGATTTCGTGAGTTAAGTCCATGAAAATCACTTCCTCCTGAATCAACAATTAATCCTGACAAGCAATTGGAATATGTATGTCCACTTCCTTTTCATCTATCTTAAGTTTAGAAAAGATTTGTTAAGGAACACTTAAAGGCGGTTTGAACTTTTGTAAACATTCTGTAAATGAAAAAATAAAAATAAGAAATGAAAAAGCGGCTTCAAATCGCAATTATGCATCATTCCCAACTTAGAATGTAAATTGTTTGTAAATTTTTTACGATTTATTCATATTCTTTGCTAAATACACTCTTTTTTGTTTAGATATCACATGTGTTGTCATATTATAAAAATCATTGCGACGTGATATTTTCCGAGTTTACTAGCAGTTTCCCACACAGATGAAAAAATTCAGTTTGTTTTTCCAAATGAGATTGATTCCGGAAATAATCGCAAAATATTTTATATGCCCCCTTTTGAGGACGCTAAAGGACATTTCGTTCAATGCGAAAATCCTTGCCGACAGTGGAATCTAAAAATTCTCTGCCTCTTCGGTTGTAGTACTTGAACTTAGCCTTCAATGCTGAATTCGCTGCTGATACAGCTTCAAAAAAGACAATGAAAAAGCGCTCAACACAATAAAATTTGACAGGCTCTGTTTGAGCGTGATATAGTTTGTTTTGAAAATACAGAAAATTATTTAAATAATTAAAATTGTAAGCGCTTAAAGGGGGTAAAGATATGACAAGACAAGCAGTAAAGGATGCTCTCAAGGAAACTCTTGACAAGGTGTTGGATACCGCTGTAGGCAGGGCTGGAGGAGCCCCTGGTGTAGTTGCAATGGTAACTGACCGGGACGGAAACATCTATGAGGGTGCAGCCGGTGTACGCGATCTTGGAAAGAAAACACCGATGACCACCGATACAGTGTTCGCTCTTTTTTCGACCACGAAGGCCATCACCGGTACGGCATTGATGAAATTGGTCGAGGAAGGAAAAGTCAGTCTCGACGATCCGGTCAAGAAGTATGTACCTGAGATTGCCGAGATTCCAGTTCTCGAAGGGTTTGACAAAGACGGGCAGCCAAAACTAAGGGAAGCAAAAACCGACGTTACGATCAACATGTTGATGCTTCACACTGCCGGCTTCGGCTACGAGTTCTTCAGTCATGAAGATCGAAAATACCGTGAAGCAAAAGGAGTACCTTCCATTCTCACTAGTACATTTGACTCTGTAAAGAGCGTGCTTCTATTCGAGCCAGGTGAACGCTGGAACTATGGCGTCAACATCGACTGGGTTGGTAAAGTTGTTGAAGCCGTATCCGGTAAACGACTGGGCGAAGTGATGGCAGAGCGTATTTTTGCTCCACTCGGCATGTCCGACATCGGTTTCACGTTATCACCTTCGATGATGGAACGCCGCGCAACCATCCACAGCCGCAGTCAGGATGGTCAACTCACACCAAAACCTGAGCTTATTCTCCCGCAATCTCCAGAAATGGATATGGGAGGACATGGTTTGTATGCGAGCATTGGCGAATACACGAAGTTTATCCGAATGATTCTGAATGACGGTGCGGGTGTACTCAAACCAGAAACAGTCGCGCAAATGTCTCAAAACGGACTTGGGGAATTGAAGAGCGGCGGATGGATTTCGTCCGATCCAACGCTGGCTAATGACGGCGAGTTCTACCCCGGCGTACAAAAGTCGTGGTCTTATACATTCCAGGTAAACGATGAACCTACCCCTACAGGTCGTCCAGCAGGCCAATTGATGTGGTCGGGATTGGCTAACCTGTTTTACTGGATTGATCGCAAAAACGGGATTGGCGGATATTGGGCTACGCAAATATTTCCGTTCCAAGATGTGGGTTCATACTTAGGCTTCCTCGAATTCGAGTCAGCAGTCTATAGTACGCTGAAACGGTTCGGTCAGATTACGACTTGATCTAGGGAATGGAGACTATACAGATGACTCCCCCGCTTACTCCGTATAATGTCACAAAGTGCGGATGGATGATCATATAAAGTATTTTCTTTCTAACATACACTTCAGCGGCGGAAGCCATAGCTTAAGAGCTTGTTAGAAATATATTCGATAGCGCTTTCTTTAAGAATCCTTTTATGCACTACATTTATCAATATCAATCATTGAATATCGGAGATTTTCCGGGCCAATCTTTTTGCCTATCCAGCAAACTGAAACAAATTTTTAAGGGGCTGTCTAATAATGATATGCTCCCCTTAAGGTAGACAGATTAAAATATAAAAAATCTGTTTTACCTTAGGGGGAGTTTTCTATGTATAAGCAATATACTACAGAGTTCAAACTTGAAGTTTTACTTGCATATGAAAACCGAGAATGTACTATTCAAGAGCTTTGTAAAAGGTATCAAATTACTAAATATTCTTTAAGGCAATGGATAAATGAATTTGAGGAATTTGGAATAGAGGGTTTAGAACGTTCAAATTCTTGGAAAGGTTATACCAAAGAACTTAAGGAAGCAGCTGTAAAAGATTATTTATCTGGTGAGTTCTCACAGTACGAGATTGTCAGGACATATGGTATTTCAAGTAGATCGGTACTTCAACGATGGATGAAGAAGTATAATAGCCATAGAGATTTAAAGGATACGTCGAAAGGAAAGACAAGCTCTATGACTAAAGGAAGAAAAACGACTTGGAATGAACGGATACAAATTGTGCTTGATTGTTTAGGGAACGGAAAAGATTATAAAAAAACAGCAGAGACTTATGAAGTTTCTTATCAACAAGTATATCAATGGGTGAAGAAGTATGAAAATGGTAAAGAAGAAGCGCTGAAAGACAAACGAGGAAGAAAAAAAGAAGAAGCAGAGTTATCTCCAGAAGAAAAAATGAAACTGGAGATGAAAAAGTTAGAAAGAGAAAATGAACGCTTACGTGCGGAGAATCTATTTTTAAAAAAGTTAGAGGAAATCGAAAGGAGGCGAAAGTAAACCAAACCCGTTTTGAAGACAAGTATATCGCAATCCGGGAACTTCATGAGAAAGAAAACCTAAGCATAATCTTATTATGTGAAATCGCCGGTATTTCACGAGCTGCTTACTATAAGTGGTTAAAACGTTTGCCTTCCTCCCGAGAACTTCAGAATGAAGAAATCGTAAAAGAGATGAAAGTTCTCCATGAGAAAGTTGACGGCATCTATGGTTACCGTCGAATGACTTTGAATATAAATCGAAAGCTTGGTCAGAACTTCAATCATAAACGAATTTATAGACTGATGAAAGTTGCCGGTATACAATCTGTTATTCGAAAAAAGAAGAAATCTTATAAACGATCTACTCCTCAACATGTTGCAGAAAATATATTGAATCGTGAATTCACAGCGGAAAAGCCAAATGAAAAATGGGTAACTGATGTCACAGAATTAAAATATGGTTCATCAAAGAAAGCCTATTTAAGTGCTATTCTTGATCTATATGATGGATCAATTGTGAGCTATGTTTTAGGACATTCCAATAATAATCATCTTGTATTCAAAACGTTGGATCAAGCCACCACACTTTTAAAAGGAGAGCATCCACTTATTCATAGTGACCGTGGGTTCCAATATACCTCTCATGGTTTTAAACGTAGGATAGACCAAGCAGGGATGACACAAAGTATGTCAAGAGTAGGCAGATGTATTGATAATGGGCCAATGGATGTTTATTGCAAAATAAAAATGCAGAGCTTTGCAGAGAATTTGGCTTATGCCAACTTTACATGGAGTGGTGGGCGTGATAGCCTTGTTAGGCGAAGCCAGCCCTTGATATTGCTGGCTTTCTGGCTTTTTAATCACGCCCACAGAGGCTTCATGTCAAGTTGCAATTCTCTGCACTTTTCTTTGCAAAACTCTGTATTTTTTCTTTGCTAAAAACAAATGGAATCTTTTTGGGGAACGCTCAAATGCGAGAAGTATTATTTACATAAGTATCAGACATTTGAAGAATTAGCTCTTGCGATGGATGAGTACATCCGCTTTTATAATTATGAAAGGTATCAAAAAAGATTAAACGGCCTTAGCCCCATGGAATATAGAGCTAAAGCCGCTTAGGTATATTTTTATTATTTCTACTGTCTACTTGACAGGGGGCAGTTCATAAGTCGATTTTCCGGCTTATAGACGCCCCTTTAATGTTTTAGAAACGTTGATATATCAACGCTTATGATGCTTCGATTTCAGTGGATTTTGACTTGCTGGACAGCCCCTGTTTGTGCTTCGAACAGCCTTTATTGTCTTTTACATTATGGCTGCGGCGAAATCTGTCAGAAATGTATATTTCTATCAAAATCGCGAATTAGACTTCAATATATTAGATGAAATGAAAATTTGTGAGCGTCATAAGATACAGTCTTTACAATTTTCGTTAGAAATTCAACCTTGGAACCACCATATCGTAACAATAGTTAGAAATAAAAGATATATGAATGATATAATTCGAAAGAGCCTTTTTTTATTTTTAAACGGCGGCTTCCACATTATGACGATAATGGCAGGAACAAACAGCGTGATTAAAATGAGTTTTATCTCAATAAATGCTATACATAAAGCTAATAATATGGAAACGTAAAAAACGGGTATAAACCATGTGCTTTTTTCATTTTCTTCATCATCTGACCCATTATTCGAATCATTCAGTAATTTTTCTAAGTTTAGTTTTTCCCATAGCATATGCTTTACACCTCCTCATGAAAGTTGGGCCATTAAATATGGAGTGATCTTAGCCTCTACAACTGCAGCGATAAATGTCAAAATGATCATTAGAAAAAAGAATGTAAAGATGTCCTTTAAAAAAACGGAATTTGATTCTCCCCTAATTTTGGCAATGACCGCATCAATCAGTTTAAACCCAATAGAACCCGCAATAATCATAGCAGGAATCTCAAATATACCATGTGGAACTAGGGCTGTTACAATATAAATTAGATCGTTCCCATGTTGAAGACTGTGCATGATAGATACACCAACTAAAAAACCATTGACTAGTAATAAAGCAGCAGTAAAAATTCCAAACGTAAATATAGTAAAGCTTATGAAAACATCCGCAAGTACGTTATGTATAAAATAATCAAATATAGTACGCCCAACATTTGGTTCCTGTCTTTCTACAGGTAAGATATTGCTAAAAAAAGTACCCATGATAATTCCAATCACGTATATTATAAACGCTACTGATAAAACCCGCTTATTTCGCAGTAGAACGTTTTTCATTTAACCAATCTCTTCCATATCGTTAATAATCATATTTTCGAAATTTATTATGTTTTTCATGTTCGTGTATTCCTTTAATATTTCCCCATTGATTAAAACTCCTACACGATCGCATAGATTTTGAGCAACATGCACTAAATGAGTAGACATGAAAATAATTTTTCCACTATCTGCGTATTCCCTTAAAAACTTTTTCATAAACATTGTTGTCGGAGGATCAAATGAGCTTAGCGGCTCATCTAGTAAAAGCACATCCGGTTCATGAATGATAGCACCGGCAACAGACAGCTTATGCTTCATACCAAAGGAAAGAGTTGAAATCATTTCATTTTCCTTATCTTTTAGTGAAAAATTTTTTAACAACATTTGAATACGGTCAGTTTTTTGCGAATCGGGTACTTGCTGCAGATCAGCTATAAAATCTAAATATTCCTTTGGAGTAAGATAATTGTAAATAAAAGGTGTGTCCGGCACATAACCAATATATTGTAAAAATTCGGATCGATCATCATCAATTGTCTTACCATCAATAAATATTTTTCCAGAGTCTGGAGTGACCAATCCGATTATACATTTAAGCAAAGTGGACTTCCCAGCACCGTTTGGCCCTAATAATCCATATATTTCTCCTCTTTTTAATGTAATATTAATTGATTTTAATACATCATACTCCTTATACCTTTTCGAAACATCTTTTATAATCATCTGCTCATCTCCCAATGAGAAGTACCGACTCGTTTAATCCAAAAGTAAAAGAATATAAAAAAGCTTATGAATAGCAAGAAAGAACCTAAGATTGCCAACACATTAAAAAGAATGCTGCTGATGTAGTTTTTCCAGTAAAGAACCCCTAACAGTCCATATATTTCTAAATTTAATATTAAAACAATTCCAAGAATCGTGTGTTCAAAAACAGAAGCTTTAACGGAAGAGCCAACATCTTCAATATGTTCCCAATCCAGACGCGGATACAAAAACGTTCCAATAATTTGAGCACTGCTGATGATAATAGCGGTAGTATTTACAAGGACAAATATCATAATGACAGTACTTAGTTTCAGATGAAATAACGAGACAACACATATAAATAAAACGTTCATGACAATCAAAATAGGAATAACATGTAAAATCGCCTTGCTTACGACTAACTGGTTCAAAGAAGAGCCTGACCCTTTATATAAAAGCAAGTTCTCCCTTTCAGCATCAGCTGATGTAATCCCTAATAATCCGTCTCCTAAAAACGAGACATTTAATGAAACTGCAAAGATGATCGGATATATTACGAAAAGAGCCGGGAATTCAAACCAATTTTGCATCATTCCTAACCCGAACAATATTCCGATTTCGGAAGCCAGCATATAGATAGATAAATAAAACCTCTTTTTTATTAAAAAATTCGCTCGAGTGAAAGCGATGAAATCTTTTTTCATAACCGCCAAAACTTTCCTTGATAAAAGCTTTTTTAGTTTTCTATCAATAAAGTTATGAAAAGATCTGTTTTTTATTATTTTGACATTTGTTTTTTCATTGGAAAGCTGCGACATATCTTTTACGTCTAAATATTTATTTACAATAAGAAACGAAATATAAATTAGAATGATTCCAATAATTAACAACAATGGTTGATAATAGATAAAGTAATCTACTTCCATTAGTGTATTAAATAACCAATTAGTAGGCAGCACATAACCAGTCAAAATCACATCAAGATTGAATCTAGAAATAGAATGAATGATTGATTCTATAAAGTTTTCCTCATAAAAGTAGCTAAAGCCTAACCAGCCAAATACAGTCGTAGACAGAAATGATAGCAGCATAACAAAAACAAAAGAAAGTACACTTTTCACAGCTGACTGAAAAACAACATGCAAAAACTTTGAATATATTATGTATAATCCTGAAGAATAAAAACTGATGACCCCAATTAAAAAAAGAACATAAAATGGAAAAGATACAAATAACAATAGCCTAGAAGTTATTGATTCTTCTGCAAAATTTAAAACGTAGAACAGGATTGGATATAAAAAGAAAAGAGTCGAAAACAGTGACTTGAAAATGATTTGCGTAAAAAATCTTACCAATAATATATCATTTGGATCTGTTTTCACGGAGTATAGTAAGAGAAAATCTTCCGGATAGACAAACCTTTGCAAAATATCATGAGAAGAACGAAGATTGCTGATTAAATTCCATAATACTAGCAAATTGACTAACAAAACAGCTGCTTGAGAAAAATAAGGAATGATTAGTTCTACTAAATGATATAGGATAAAATTGTATACTCCAAAAATGAAAACAAATAAAACTAGTAATATTTTTTGATTCAATAAATTTTCCCCAAACGGAAAGAAAAAAAGAAATCTATTGACATAGCGTCTAAAATTTAACTTGAAATTCGAATAAAATAGATTAGACTTTAACATACTGCCCCCTGAATTTAAAATCTAGGGCGATGGCAAAAACTTATTTCGCCATCACCTGAATTACCTTTTATCTTTGTTTACCATTTTGCTGCATACTCTTTTCCTTTTTTCTTAGCTAAGTATTTGGCAGTTTGAACCATTCCGGCTGTGATTAAGCCCACTCCACCAATAATAGCCGCAATTAGACTAATAGCAGTAAGTACATCTGATGTAACAAGAATTACACCAATAACTGCATAAGCTGTTCTTTCGCTAATTCTTAAGTTCGTAGCAAGATCAAGTAGAAAACCGTCGCTAATACCTTGTGTTGATACTGCTGTCACAACAGATTCAGTAGTTCCCATAAAATAGGTCCATGCTGCTAGAGCCATTAAAAATGCTACAATGCCAATTAATTTCTTATTATATGCTTGTATCATTTTCTCACCTCCTTTCAAGTCAAGCATAAATATTCAAATTAAATTAAATAACATGACGGTTGAAAGACCTAATAAAAATAGCAATGAAATAATCATGATTGATTTCATATAAGACAATTTATGTGATTCTTTTAAGGCAATACATCCCAAAATGCTTGACCACCAAAAAAATGGATCTATCAAAAGGTTAGTTAACAAAGAAAAACTAGATTTATTAAGAGAATCTATATAGGAAAAAGAAAAATCACTTCCAATCGTAACAGCGAATAATGTTAATATAATGAATTTTATTCCTAAAGGTATCATTGCGAGTATATAATTCTGGAAAAACTGTCTTGCTGTACTTTTTCCACCAAACAGAATACTTGTGATATGTAATATATAAAAACTTGTAAAAATAGTTGCCACTATTTGAACAGTTCCTAGCAACAATAAAATAACTAATATTAAAATGTTGAATTTTTCCGAAAATTTCAGATCATATTCCTGAAAAACTGATGCAACGATATTGGTGATCGTAGGAGAAATAGATATAAAAAAACATAAAGAAATTAACAAAATAAATGCAAATACCAACCACGCAATTTTATGACTATCTTTTCGAGAGTTAACGATATGAAAAAAATTATTCGGTGAAAAAATATAAAAGTATGCTAAATTTATATAATTTAATTCTTTTGCTTTCCCCATATTTCCACCTTTTATGAAATTTTTAAATTTATTTACATAATTTATAAATAATAACATATTCTGTATTCATTATATATTTAGCCTTCACAATTTTCAAGTAAAATTTTACATTTTGATAGCAAGGATTTGATAAATTGGAAAATAAAAATATAAAATTCAAATTTATAGCATTCGTTTTACATTATACATTAATGAAATTGTCAAGTATTTTGGAATTTTATTGATAAACACGTTAAAAAGCTTACGGCCTATATGTTTTTTCAGTTGATGATTGTTGCTCAATTGAATGAACCCTTATCCGCAAATTTTCTGGCTATTAATAATACTTATAAGAACAATGGATCATACGTTAAATCGTCTTATAATAAGGATTATCGAATATCGGCAAAGGTTTCATCAAATACTCTAAGCCAGGCTGCCGTTTTTGATACTGCAGCAGAAAAGTGATAGGAATTTGTAGACACTTTGTTTCGCTGCCGTAATAAGGATACATCTGAATCATGTCAATTTCCTCCTAGATTTTCATTCAACAAATAAGATATTCGCCTAAAGTTCCGGCAGGGGGCAAGGAAGTTCCATTGTTTGGCTTTTTTTGATATATTTTTCATGTAGTTTAGATTAGTATGAGGAAAGGTGAGCAGAGATGAGCAAAGTGAAAACAAAAAACAAATGGGATTTAAATCACATTGTCTTTATCGGCAGAATTCGGGATGAATACATGCGAATGTTTGACCTTGCCGAAGAGGAATTAGTGGGCCAAAAAGTTCTTGATTGCCCAGCAGGTGCGTGCTCGTTTACGGTCGCATCCAACCAACTCGGATTAGATGTTACAGCATGTGATATTGCTTATTCTTTTCCGATTGACCAATTGGAGGAAAAAGGAATACAAGATATTGCTGTCACTATGCAGAATATGAAAAAATCCGAAATTCAACAGAATTTCCTATGGGATTATTTCAAATCCGTTGAAGAATTGGAGCAGGCAAGAACTAAAGCATTAACGGAATGCATTGTAGACATGAAAAAGAACAAAAGCCGCTATGTTCCTGCAGTTTTGCCCTCATTGCCTTTTGCTGATCATCAATTCGATATGACGCTTTCAGCCAACTTTTTATTTCTTTATGAAGATCAATTGGATTATGATTTCCATTTACAAACAATAAAAGAGTTTATACGTGTAACCAAAACGGAAATAAGAATGTTTCCAACAACCAATTTGGCATGCAAAAGATATCACTATATGGATCAACTGATTCAGGACATAAAAGATTTAGGATGGTTTGCTGAAGAAATAAAAGTACCGTATGAATTTCAAAAAAACACGAATACGATGTTAAAATTAATAAAAAAAGGTCGCTGACAACTTTTTAGGCTGAACCGGGCAAAACAAGATGATGAGCAAAACTATCTGTTGGTTCCTATACTATTTTTTAAAATCCAATAATAAACAAATTGTATTTTAAAATTGACGGGGTGTCCAAATAGAATATTTTGGGCACCTTTCTTCATAATGACTATGCTAAATAAATAGTGTTGACGGCAAAAATAAAAAAGACTTCTTTTCAGATTTTTTCAAGTTTTCGTTTAAGAAGTTAATTCTTATTACATATTGTTTTTTTAAATCTGATCCAATATGTATCTCTTATTTTTGGTCCTAGTAAAACATCTAATGAGAATGGTAGATATTTCGATAAAAAATGTCTTTGATTCTTATTTTTATAAAGGACAAGAGAAAATATTGTTACACTACTTAAATATATATGAAATTTAGTTAAAAAACGTTGAAATTGTAAAAAATGAATATTTTTGTATAATTTATCCATATTTTTAATATAATAAAATTGTAACAAGAAATAAAAAATCGTTAGGAGTGAAAAACTATGCAACTTATTGAAACTATTCTTAACATTATACAATCTCTTCTTGGCAGGCTTATCTAATCTGTATGAATGGTTGCGAGAAACAATATAAATGACTAAAAAGACTGTCGGCAATTCGTTGACGGTCTTTTTAGTTTGATTGAAAGAATCATCATATTTACCAAAGCAATCATCCCCATCGGATGTCCAAGGTTTTAGTTATACAATCCATTAAATAGTATAATCTTTTTCAGTTATTGCCTTGAAAATTGAATCAAGATCTTGCAATTGTCCTTTAAACATAATGAGAAAGAGAAAAACCCTAAATATTGCAAATGAATAATATACTGAATTAAGATTTGCCATAAATCAGTAATTCTGGAATACTCCTTTAATATATTTCCCCCACCTTTCTTAAAAGCAAAAAATTGGTCAAGTCCTAATGTTTGTGTTAAAGCCGACTCTCAGTTCAGCAAACTTATGCCTCCGGATATAGAACCGATTTATGTCCACTTCTTTTTACACAAATTCCTAGACTTCATATTGTTTAAGTCACTACCCTTACTTTCAACAGTCACTGGCTCAAAATTTTTATTCTTTAGTGTGTGGACATTTTTTTATGCCGGACGTTCCGATATATCACCGTTTATAGAGGAAGGGATAAAGCAGTTTAGACTATTTGTATGGCATACCGACACATAAACACATAAAACAGAATGAGCGGAAAGCTCCCAATTTTTCTGAAAAAGAAATCCGTTTTGAAAAAAACTAAGAGCTTGCCATATTAAATTTTTGCTTTCCGCATCCACTTGAAAAATTGAAAAATGCCTAAAGACCATTTTGTATATTTTTTTATCGTTTTCTTAAATCTGTTTATTGACATTATAGATTGATATTTGTTTGATTTTAAAAGTCAATCTTAGAGGAATCGGGCTAAAAATTTACAATTTAGATATAATGAATAGGAACCCCTTATAACAAATTAATATAAGTAAAAGGATACCGTTCAAAATTTTCTATATCAAAGACATTTCCTTTATTCATATGTTCCGTGCTCAATATTCGACACGTTTTTTTAAAGATCCATATAAAAAAAGATAAAACCGTATGCCTTTGTATATTTATCTGTTTACGCAAACTGTTGAACAGAGGCCATGTCCCAAAGGAGATTCATCCTCCACTTATTTTAGCTTACCCTAAAATGGAAGTGGGGGCTTCTCCAATCGTTTACGATAATGTTTTCTTGCTTTCACATAGCTTTTGATAGCGTTCGAGAAGTTTTTCATATCGAACCATTCCGGCATCTTTGCTGCCTAGTTCAAAATTTCCATAAAAGCCGTGAAAATCAGATCCTCCTGTTTCGATCAGCTCGAATTGGTCCGCATAATATTTGACAAGTTCTTCGTCCTTAGGTCCATGCAAAGGGTGAACTGCTTCGATGCCTTCTAAGCCAATCTCAACCCACTCGGGGATTGCATCAAAATTGTTGAATTGTTTTGGATGGGCAAGTACCGGCAAACCGCCCGCCTCGCGGATGGCAACAATCGCATCTTCAACATCGACATACTGTATAGGTATGTGCGCTAATCCTTGCGGCTTTCCTTCCCCGCCTTTTGAAAAAAGCTTATTATATAGATCGCCATAGATTTTGTCAGCGTATCCTTTGTTTATTAAAGCATGCATAATATGCTGTTTGTATACCCCTGTGCCGTCTTTGGCGAATTGTTCTACTTCTTCCCATGAAATGTTAAAACCTGCTTTCATAATTCTTTTCGTCATTTCATATGATGCTAGGTGTCTCATCTTTAACAGCGGGCTGCACAGGTTTTCAATCGCTTCGTGATGCGGTTCCACAAAAAAGCCTAAAATATGGGCTCTCCGTTGTCTTTTATAGTCATAAGCCGAAATCTCGATCCCTGGAATAATAGTTACTCCGAGCTGCTCTCCTATATATTTCGCTTCCTTTAATCCTTTTGTCGTATCATGGTCCGTAATTGCCAAATGGGTGATTCCTTTTTCTTTCGCAAGAGAAATCAATTCAAATAGACTCATTGAGCCATCTGATATATTTGAATGACAATGTAAATCAATCATTACGGTCAACACCTGCTTTCACTGTTTTTATAAAATAATTAATGAGTTTCACGCAAATTTACCTTCATTCTTGTCGAAACAAATTCGAAAATGATCGCTAAAACAAGAATGAAGTAAGTAATCATTCCGATTTCCCTTAAATCAAAATAAAATCCGCTCGCCATAAACAAATCAAATCCGATCCCGCCTGCTCCTGCGGCAGCCCCCATCGCAACGGCAACGGAAAAGTTAATCTCAAATCTCATAAACGTCCAAGAAATTAAATACGTCATTGACGAAGGGATTACCGTCTGAAACACAATTTGCCACCAATTGGCCCCGCAGCCCTTTAATGCTTCGATCACACCTTCATCCAACTCTTCGAACGATTCAGAATATGCTTTAATCAAATAGCCAATGGAGTGAAACGTCATGCCAATAACAGCTGCAACACTTCCTAGACCAGCAGCGACGGAAAAAATCAGCACCCACAAAACAGTAGGAACGGCGCGAATAAATGCAACAAAGGCTTTAATGGTATTGGAAACAACTTTATTTGATAAATTTTGCGCTGCCAACAGCCCTAGAAAAAGTGCAATAACAGCTCCGAACATTGTCGTCAAAAAAGCAAGCCCCAAGGTTATCAACACTTGATAGATTGCTTCTGTTATAGTTAAACGCGAAAAGCTTGCTTCGAAAAACATTGCTTTAAAATTCGCAAATGTTTCTTTTAATCCAGACATGAAATTTGTATCGCCATAATCAAACATTGTAAAGCCATAAACAGTAATAACGAATAATGCTGTCAATGTCAGCCGGATGGCAATTGCCTGCTTCGTCAACGGTTTCACTTTTATTTTCGAAGAATGCGTTAATTTTCCGCTGTCTTTCAGAGTGCTTCCAGTTTTCATCAACCATTCATTATTCATATCATCACCCTTTCTTCCTTAAATTTTCATTCATCGTTATAAAATGACCCTTCTTATCAAATTCGAAAGATATTCAATGACAAATACCGTCAGTACGATAGTCATGACAACCAAACTCGCTGCACTATAATTGGAGCTTTTATAATACAAGTCAAAAGAAAAACCAATTCCTGTTCCGGTTAAAATTCCAACTAAAGTCGCGCTGCGAATATTCGTTTCAATTTCAAATAATACCCAACTGATCATCTGGGGAAGGCTGGATGGAATGACCGACTGGAAGATGATCGGAAAAAATTGGGCGCCGGTTGCACGCAATGCTTCAACGGAACTATTGCTAACTTCATCGATCGTTTCTATAAATGCTCGCGTTAAAAAACCAAAGGAGGCGAAGAACAAAGCAAAAAATCCGGTAATGGAGCTTTGTCCAAAAGAAAAGAGCAGAATCAATGCCCATGCAGCTACCGGAATATTACGAGAAACAGTTGCAATTCCTCTGCTTATTGCACTTAATAAACCATTCACTTTCGTTGTCTTCGAACCACATATTGCGAAAAAAGTAGCAAAAATAGCTGCAGTTGTCGTGGAAGCGACTGATATTAAAACTGTTTCTTGTAATTTACTTAAAATATCCGGAAGCTTTTCCATCGCTTTTGCATCAGGAAAAAAATTTGTCACTCCCCACTCTACTGCCTTTGCGACAGAGGCGAGTCCTTTCACAAGCTGAAAATCGGTTATCAACATAGAAAGATACGTTAACACAATCAACAATAAAAAAAATAAGGAGAAGCTTCTTCTTCTTTTTACAAAGATATCTGCTTGCATGATCTTCACCTACATTAAAGAATCAGATTCTTTACTTCAGAGCCATAAATATTGCGAACAATATCTTCCGTTATTTCTTTCGGAGGACCATCGTACACTTTCTTTCCATTATTAATACCGATAATTCGATCAGAGTACTTCAAAGCGACATCGACTTGGTGCAGGTTGACAATACAAGTAATTCCGAGTGTAGAAGAAATATTTTTTAAATGATCCATGATGATTTTGGCAGAGTTCGGATCTAAGGAGGCAATCGGCTCATCACACAATAGCATTCTCGGATTTTGAATTAAGGCTCTGGCAATTCCGACTCTTTGTTTTTGTCCGCCGCTTAGCTGATCACACCGTTTATACACTTGATCCTCCAGCCCCAACAATCCGAGAATATGAACCGCCTGCTTTTTCTCCTCCTCGCTGTATAAACCGAATGCTCCTGCCAAAGTTGACTTGTAGCCGAGCCTGCCGTGGAGCACGTTTTCAATTACGCTTAATCTAGTGACAAGATTGTAATGCTGAAAGACCATTCCAATGGTTGCTCTCACTTTTCTTAAGCTTTTTTTGCCAAGCTTTAAAATGTCGACACCATCAAATATGATTTCACCGCTAGACGCTTCGATCATGCGGTTAATACACCGGAGGAGGGTTGATTTCCCCGCCCCCGATGGACCAATGATCGAAACGAATTCCCCTTCTTTTACAGAAAAGTTCATGTCTTGAAGCGCCATTGTATTGCTTCCATAACGTTTTGACACGTTATTTAATGTTAAAATGGCTGTCATCGTTTATCCCTCACCAAATCCTTATTTAGACAATTCTCTGATCGGATCAAACCAAGAATCCTCTACTTCAACGAAACGCTCATTAGCTTTTTTCGTAAACAAACCGCTAAAATCAGAATCCTCCGGCACGAAAATCTTCGTATTGTTGGCTACTTCATCAGAAACAAATGCTTCCACAAGCTTTTTGCGATCTTCTTCAGATACGGTTTCCGTATTGACAACAAACGGAGCATTCAATACCGGTGTGACTGAAATTAAGACAAATTCCTTTCCAGGCACAGTATGAAACGGCTCAGCAGCATCTTTTTTGACTTTATATACCGCTCCCGGTTTATTTTGCTCACCGTCAACTAATTCAATATAGTTGTTCACACATGTGTCGCAAAATGCTGCTACATCTACTTTTCCAGACAGTAAGTTAACCGCAGACCCTTGATGAGAGCCTCCATATTGCACTTCGCTGAAAAACTTGCCCTCGCCGCCTTCTAATAAGTCGTCAACAGTTAAATCTTTGTACTCTTCCTTTTGGCTAAAGTACGAAACGATTTCGGTCGATGGAACTTTAAAGCCTGATGTGGAGCTGTTAGACACAAATGAAAATTTCTTTCCAGCTATATTATCAATGGAAAACCCGGAGCCGCTTTTGTACTCGTCTTCATCCCCTTTATTTACAGCAAGCCAGCTGTAGTACATGGCATCATCAAGTGTGCCGGATTCACCGCTCGGAACGACGAGAGGAAGCACTTTTTCATTTTTGTCATGAGCCTCTATGTATCCCTGTGCACCCATAAACGCTAAATCAGCATTTCCGTTTGCAATCGCCTCAATGGCAATAATGTAATCAGTTGTCGTCTTATGCTCGACTTTCTTTCCAGTTGCTTCTTCAATCAACTTAGCGATTTCGTCACGTGCCGCTTTCAAATCTTCGCCGGATTCATTCGGGTACCATGCAATTGTAAGCGTATCGTCGCCGCTTTTTTGAGCGGAATCGCTTTCTGTTCCTGCTGATGATGAACAACCTGATAAAAAGATGACCAAGATGAAAGCGATGCTCATAAACCTCAACATTTTTTTCATATTCATTACCCCTTTTCCTTTCAAAATAGATTATTTTTCCATTTATAATTGAATATAAAGGATGAATGTAAAGGAACTGTTAATTCATATCGTTGAATTACTAAAGAATTTTTAATGTTTTGTAAAGGGTTTTTTTTCAGAATACTTGATGATTTCCCCGTCCAACATTCGGTATTCTACATCACATAAGTTTTGCATGAACAACAAATCATGAAAAATTCCCAGCATTGTTGTCCCTTCGCGAACGAGCTGCTCCATCAATACTCTTACTTTTTCCTTCGATTCATCATCTAAACTTGCCGTCGGTTCATCCAATAAAAGTAGTCTCGGACGCTTTACCATTGCTCTAGCGATGTTCAACCGCAGTTTTTCACCTCCGGAAAAAGTAGCAACATAACTATCCCAAAGCTGAGGATCCAGTTCAAAATGCGTCAATATTTTTTCTGTCTCTTCCTCCGCATACTTATCGTTATGCCCCATTTCTAATATCGCTTGTTTGACTATTTCCCTGGCCGTTATACGAGGCAAAGCATTTAAAAACTGCGATACGTATCCGATCTCATGCTTTCGTAAATAAATCATTTCTCTTTCCGTCGCTTCTCGCAAATTGATTAGGCCAAACTTTTTTGAGTTGTACCAGATGTCTCCACTTTCAGGCAAATATGTGCGGTAGATGCATTTTAAAATGGTTGATTTGCCGCTGCCGCTTTTACCGGTAATACCGACAAATTCTCCTTCTTTTACAACAAAGCTAATCTTGTTAATTGCGCGGATTTCCTTGTTTACACTGTGCAATCGAAATGTTTTGGACAGGCTCTCAACCGTTAAAATGTTTTCCACTGAATTCCCTTCTTCCCTCATACTTATCTAGAAATGTTTCAATATGTTGAGACAAGTCGTCGATTCGTTCTTTCAACGTTTCATACGACCAATCCCACCACTTGATTTGTTCCAATCGTTTAACCGTTTGCTCATCAAATCGGCGCCTTAACGGTTTGGCTGGTATTCCAGCAACGATTGTATAAGGCTCTACATCCTTTGTCACAATAGCTCCGCTGCCGACTACTGCACCATTGCCGATTTTTACACCAGGCATGATGATTGCCCCATGGCCAATCCATGTGTCATGACCGATATAGGTGATTTGTGCTTTACGCCATGATAAAAACGCTTCATCGTCATGAGTATCAACTCCATACATTTTTCTCCGATACGTAATATGGTGCAAAGTAGGGCGATTCATCGGGTGAGCGGTTGGACCAATTCGCACCATCGCAGCAATATTGGAAAATTTTCCAACTTCAACATTTTGCAGGATGCAAAACTGCCCTGTATAAGAAAAATCCCCCATTTTTACATTTTCTAAATAATTGTGAGCCCCTATTTCTGTGTATTCACCTAATTCTGTATGAAACAACTGGCAATGTTCATGGATATAAGGTTTTTTTGACAGCTTTTTCTCGATCATAGAAACTCCCTTTCCATCATCTTTAAATTCTATAATTTGTTTTCAAGATTAAACGGCCATCCACAAAACAAGACGTGATAACCGGAAAATCTAAGTCTATTTTTTCGATGATGACTATATCCGCTTTTTTTCCTTCCTTAATTGATCCAATTTGATCATCCAGTTTGACAGCTTTGGCCGGGTTAATCGTCACAAGCTTAAACATTTCAACTAGGTCGATATCGCTTTTTTCGCTCATTTTAAAAACAGCATGAAGCAGCGATGGAGGATAATAGTCACTACATAAAATATCGATACACCCGTGTTGAATGGCTTCTTGTGCAGATAAATTTCCGCTGTGGGACCCTCCCAAAAGAACGTTCGGAGCCCCGGCCACCGTCAGCATTCCTTTCTTTTTCGCATTTTTAGCAATTTCCAAGGTGATTGGAAATTCACTGATCGAAGCCCCAAAGCTTTGGACAAGCTCAAGTTTTTCCAACGTGTCATCGTCATGAGAAGCGATAGCAATACCTTTTTGTTGTGCCAGCGTTGCAATTTCCTTTATTCCCTCAAGTGTTAATTTTTCCTTATGCTGATGTTTTGTAATGACTCTATCAATCTCTTCATCACTGAGCTCTTGGTAGCCTTTTATCGTTTTTCTGTAAATCTCTAAATCTCTATATTGTCCTTGACCAGGGGTATGATCCATAAACGAAATTAAGTGCGCCTTGCTCTCAGCAATATACGATTTTAAGTTTTCAACTTCTTCGGTGCTGTCAATTTCAAACCGTGCATGGAACCGATGTCGTATTAAATGCTTTGTATGATGAGTTTGGTGGATCATTTCAATAAATTTCCGGACATTTTCCGGCTCACGGATCGGTTTATGTGAAAATTCCGAGCTTTTATAAATAGAAAGTGAATGAAACATTGTTGTAATCCCATGGGTGATTAATTCTTTTTCCGCTTCGCGAAGACTTAAATGAAAATTCATTAACGATGTCGGTCTTGGTGCTGCCATATGTTCAATATAGTCAGAATGAAGATCGATAAACCCAGGAGCGACATATCCGCCCGCCGCATCGATTACTTCCATTCCTTCCTTCCAAGCGATTTTCCCTTTGCCATCAATTTTGCTAATTTTATCTTCTTCAATAAGAAGATCGTAACCATCGAGAATGGTTTCTTCCGTTATAATTCTTCCGTTTGTTATGAGATACACGTTTTTTCCTCCATTCTCACAAGTCCAAAAAATTGATCATAATAATGAATGGACGAGCTGCTGTGTATAAGGATGCTGTGGATCTTCTAAAATTTGATCGGTCAACCCTTGCTCGATAATTTTTCCTTCCAGCATGACGAACGTTCTGTCTGCAAGCATTCTGATAACGCCTAAATCATGGGAAACAACGATCATGCTTATCTTCAGTTCCCTCTGTAAATTCCGTATCAAATCTAAAACATTTGCTTGAACGGACAAATCAAGACCGGTCGTTACTTCATCGAGAAGAAGAATCGGCGGATTATTCGACAATGCTTTGGCGATTTGGACTCTTTGCTGCATGCCCCCCGAAAATTTTTGGGGCTCCTCCTTCATCCTAAATAGCGGAATGTTTACCTCCTCAAGCAGCACTTGTCCTCTTAACACCATCTGTCCAACATTCCTGTTCCCTGCCGCAATTAATTTTTCAGCAATATTGCCGATGGAGGAAAAGTTCATGCGCAAGCCGAGAAGCGGATTTTGGTAAACTTTCCCCATCAGATGGTTGCGAATGTACCGTTTTTGTTGGGAGGACTCGTTTAATACGTTTTTTTTTCCATCATGATAAAATCGGATATACACTTCACCGCTTGTGGCCTCTTGATCAAAATATAGCTGTCTCATTAATGTTGATTTACCGCTGCCGCTTTCACCTACAATGCCTAATACTTCACCGGGATAGAGATCAAACGAAATATCACGGCAAGCATATACCGTACCGCAGACAGGGCAAAAGTTTTTCACCAAAACGGCGGAATCCGCCTTTCCGCATTGGCTGCATCCAGGTCCGAATTGTTTGTTTAACTTTTTGACCGATAATACTGGATTGCTTAAATCATCCATGTTGAACACCTCTTGATTCTGATTGCTCATTTAATCTTGATAAACAATAGCTTGTATCATTGCATTGGTAGTAGGTTTCACCTGTTTCCTCATTAAACAATTCATCCAAATATACTCCCGTAGCGCCGCACAGTCTGCAATGTTTATCTTCAAAGCTCTCCACTTCAAACGGATAATCGTCAAACGCAAGTGAAACGACTTTCGTGTATGGTGGTACAGCGTATATCTTCTTTTCACGACCGGCTCCAAGCAAAATTAATGCCTTTGAATAGTGCATTTTCGGATTATCAAACCTTGGTATAGGACTCGGCGCCATGACATACCGATTTTCCACCATCACAGGATGATCAAAATCCGAAGCCATATGCCCGTATTTCATGATTTGTTCAAAAAGCATCAGCCATGCGCCGCTGTATTCTTTCTCCGCATGAAGCCTTTTCGTATTATATTCGCTCGGTTCATAATCGCGCAGCGGTTCAGGCAGTGGTACTTGTAATACAAGTATCTGGCCTTCTGTAAGAGGAATTTCTGGAATTCGATGTCTTGATTGAATGATCGTTGCTTCTTGCGTCTCCTCCGTCGTTTTAATGCCCGCCGTTTTCATCACCAATTTTTTAATGTTTACCGCATTAACGGATTCATCAGAGCCTTGGTCGATTACTTTTAAAACATCATCTTTGCCAATGAGAGAAAGGGTTAATTGCAGTCCACCTGTTCCCCAGCCGCGTGCAATCGGCATTTCTCTTGATGCAAATGGAACTTGATAGCCCGGAATGGCAATTGCTTTTAATGTGGCTCTTCGAATTTCCCGTTTGGAACCTTCATCGAAAAAAGCAAAATTATAATGGATTTGCATGAATTCCTCTCCTTTTTACATTTCTTGCTTGCTTTTTGATTTGCGTACAATATCAAGCTTCGATTGGAAAGTGACATAGTGAGGCAGCTTCAAATGTGAAATAAACCCGGTGGATTCAACCGAATCAATATGATAAAGGACAAATTCCTCGTCTCCTGTCGGATAGTCCCTATTTCCCTTCTCCAAACTATTGTCTAAAATTCCCATTGCGATTGCTTTCGTTTCGTTTTGACCAAAGCAAAGACCATATCCGATTTCAAACTTAATTTCCTTTTTCCCGTCCCCGATCTCAACAGTTTCCGGAATTAACATTTCGACTTCGGTTGCTTTAATTTCCCCAATATAATAAGCATCGTCTTCTCCATTAAATGAATGAAAAGGGCTATCGATGTAAACCGGCAAATAGCCGACACGCAGTTCACCTACTGTTGGATGAAGACTTCCATATCCGCGAATGACGGCATAAGCTAATGAAGTCACCGCCCCTGTCTGGCCTCTCGTTAAAACTTGGAGACGCTGACTGCGGGTGGAAGGAAACGTCAAGCTTTTTCTCGTTACATCATCAGGCTCTGTATTATCCATTACACACTCCGAGAACAAACCTTCTTTTCTTAAGTAATCACTTACTTTTGGCAGTTTGCCAAAATGTTTTTCATCCACTTCGTCGAGCGTTTCCTTCTCATAGGCCGAAAGCCAATTTACTGCATCTTCATCTGCTTCCTCCATGAGGTCAAAGTCGAGCAAACGATGAGTGTAGTCAGTTGTAGCTCCTAAAATTTGGCCGCCTGGTATATCTTTAAAACTAGCTGAAATCCTTCTTTCGATACTCATGTCCTTTGTATTAACTATTTGCGAATAATGCTTGCGCGGTAAAGTGGATCGATATGCACGAAGCAGAAAAACCGCTTCTTCAAGATTGCCTTCAGCATGTTTGATCGCTAGCGCCGCAAGGGTTTCGTCATATAGACTGCTCTCTGACATCACCTGATCAATCAATCCCCGCAGGCCAGCTTCAATTCTGCCAATGTCAAGAACAACTCCTTTTTTTAACCGCTCATATTTCAGCCGTTTAATCGACTCCTCAATGGCAATTGTTCCGCCTTTCACTGCCACATATCCCATCAAAGCTTCCTCCCTTCTGATAAAATTTGCGTCGTCCTTGGCAGACATAAGAGATTATGATTTTTGTCCACAAAAATTAAATCAACCCCCATTGGAAATTCAGCGTTTTGTTGCTGTCGAACTTCCATCCAATTCCCATTTACTGAAACATTTACATAATTTGCTTCTTCAATGCCCGGACCTGTTAATTTGAAATCGCATCCATCCGTAACAGCATCTGCCTCAACAATAATGGTTGCTGAATCATGGGGATCGATGAGACTGCCGGTTTTTACTCGCTGTAATATTTGCCCAAGTTCATCTTCAGCTTTGTCATAAAGTACAAAAACGAAATCAGCGCGTTCTGCTGCATCAGCTTTTGCATAGGTTAGTTGGTTTATCCAGCGAGTTGTCTCTTCTTCCTTCTCGGAAACTACCTTAAAGGTCACTTCAGTATCTAGAAGCATTGCAGCCAGAACAAGTGTCGAGGGAAAACAGCCAGCCTCAAGATCTACTTTGGCCACCTCATCTTTTAAATTTGTTATCAATCCGGGCCTAGACATGGAATCAACAACTTTTCGATATGCACGTTGAATATCGTGAATAAAATCTAATTTCATTCAACCTCTGCTCCTTTTAAACATCCATCGTTTCAAAATTTACTTTTGTCTTCAAAATTTTCATGAAGGAGTTCTTTCTTTGCTCATGAATTGCTGCTTCCTCCTTCAACAAAACTTCATTCCATCGTTCCGTTTCTGGCAATTGTGCATTGTAAGCTGCATCGACCACAGCCAAATGGTATGCTAATTCCGGCTCATGTCCTTTTAATATGCCGATGCCGATATACCCGCTAATTTCCACTTTACATTCTGTTACAAAAACTTCTCCTAAGTAGAACAAACTGTTCTTTGCCGTTTCCCGAACTTTTACCATTACTAAACCGTTGTTCGGCTTTTCAATCGTTTTTACCTCATACTTAGCTAAAATTTGTTGTGCCAATGTGGCGGCAACGTTCTTATTTCCGTTGATTAAAATTTCTGTTCTTCGCCTTCTTTCCATTTCCGCCCCTCCATCATGATTTTTTGCTTCCGTTGATTTAAGCATATCTTGTTGCCAAGTGGAAAAAATTTAAAAAAAAGTAAATTCTATTAATTTTTTGCAAACGCATTTTTAAGAAAATGTTAATGAGCACAAAAAAAAGAGAGATTCATTGAATGAATCTCTCTGCTGCTTTCAATCCAAAATCGAAAGCATATAAAAACAAGCAGAGAAAAACGCATGTTTTCCTCTACTTGTTGGATTTTAGCGACTTATCGGTCATCCCCTGTTAGCAAACAGTTTTTCATATAACAAAGTTAAAGCAATCACTTCGATAAAAAATTTCTGTATGTTCAAGCACCGTTCCGGTTTTTTTATCGATACATCCTGTCTCCAACACTAAAAGCGGAATTAAGCTCGTGCATTCAAGAATTTCCCATAAAAATTTAGTCGGAAATAAAACCTTTAACACGCTTGACTTCGATTCAAATTCAGTGAAGCCTTTCTTTTGATAATAATCAAACATGGACGTGATTTCCTTGCCGTACAAATCAATATCATCAAATACGGATTTCGCCACGTAGGAAATATGCAAGGCAATTGGTCGATTATTGACAATGCGCAGCCTGCCTATTTTAAATACTCGATCCGTTTCCTCAGCACCGAGAGAATGAAAGATTGCTTTATTATAGCCGATTTCTTCGCAGAAAATGTTTTTCGATCGGAAATGGTGCCCAAGTCTAATCATTTTCCTGCTGAAGCTTTCATCCCCGGAAAGAACAAGCGGAATCTGCATTTGCCGATCTTTTACATAGCTGCCCTTTCCTTGTCTTGAATAAATATATCCCATCTCCTGAAGCCTTTCGTATACTTTGCGGATTGTCATTCGCGGAACGTTAAAATAGTCAGCAAGCTCATTTTCGGATGGTAATTTATCATTGGCTTCATACCTGCCAGAATGAATATCTGATATGATTTTATCAATGATCTCCATTTCTTCTGCCATCTGCATTCTACCCCGCTTTGAAATTGACCTGCTATTTTTTCACACGGCAGCTCAAAAACTGCGCTTTGAAAAATATTTTTTGCTACACTTTCTATTGGTTACATTCAGTATAGTTTAAGTAACTAGAACTGTCCAAGCCCATTTTATAGTCTATATAGGATCCATCTGCTAATTTGCTTTAGATGCTGATAAATAAAGTTTTGCTGCATTATATTAATCTAATTTGCGAAGATGCTTGCTAATCGACGGCTGACTTATGTCAAACACTTCAAGAAGCTTGCAAACGCAATGTGTAAAACCTCCTGGAAAGCATTAAGAACGTTTCAATCGAGTTGAAATACGTTCCTTCCATCCCTGTTCCATAAAATTCCTTTCTGTTTCTTGTGTAGAGCCGGATCAGTTTTGGAAAATATGAATCAAAAAATACTAAAATTTCAAGCTCTTTACTAAACCCATTCTAGTTAACCCTTATCGGTAAAGGTATTGATCAGTTTTCATCATTTTATTCCACAACTTACCACGATTCTTGAAACAACTTTACTTGATAGTTTTTTATTTCGTTCACCTCTTTGCATATTTTCATATCCAGTATGGTCAACGAATGATTCTATTAGCAAAGAAGCAAAAACTTGAAATAGTTTTTATAAAATATGGTGTTAAAATATTCTGAATTGTTGTATTATTATTTTAACAGCTAGCAAAAAAAGACAACAATGTTTCCAAAATGACGCACTTTTTTCTGTAAAAACCAAGAAGGAGGAATCGAAATGGGGGAGGCCGGGAAAGGAGCGGTTATGGAGACGTCCATTGATCACTTGTTGGTTGAAAAGCTTTCAGATCCGCGAACGATGGAGCAGCTAATCCACTTGCTTGATAAGCTGGAGAATGTAACGTTCCTTTTGGATATGCTGGAAAATTTTCTTCAACGCGGACCGGAATTTGCTGATTCAATCAATGAACTTGTCGTTCTTTTGCGACAAAGCATATCTAGACCAGAATATGTTACGCGTTTTGAGAATGCTTTAACCGCGTTGCATAAAATGCAAGAATTCCTCGATTCTCCGCAAGTTCAAGAGCTGATCAAGTCCGATGTTTTAGACGTGCGCTCGGTGCAAGTAATTGGAAAGGTGTCGCGTTCATTGTATCAAGCCTCTAAAGAAGCAGCGGAAACGGGAACAAAACGTGTGGGAATTATTGGTCTGATGCGGACATTAAGCGATCCGGAAGTACAGCCTGCACTTAATTTCGTCCTTAATTTTGCACGAAACTTATCGAAGGAGATCAGCGATGCATGAGTTGTCTATTGCCCAAAGCTTAGTTGAATTGGCGGCAGAAGCGGCGGAAAATTCGGGAATAAAGAAAGTTAAAGCGCTGTTTTTAAAGCTTGGAGTATTATCAGGTGTCGTAAAAGAAGCCTTAGAATTTTCTTTTGATGTGGTTGTTCAGGGAACTTCGTTGGAAGGGGCTAAACTTATTATTGAAGATGTCCCCGTGACCATTTTCTGTCCCAACTGCCAAGAAGAGAGGATTTTGCCTGAACCGCTTCCTATGCGCTGTCCTACGTGCGGCACAAAAACTGGCCAAGTCCTTGCGGGACGAGAGATGGAATTGTACGCTTTGGAAGGTGGAGAAGAAAATGCATGATTTGACCTTAAATCCTCGAATTGTTGAAATTCGCCAGAATGTTTTGAAGAAAAATGATCTCCTTGCTAGAGAATTAAGAAAGCGGTTTCAAAATGTGGGCGTTTATGTCGTCAATCTCGTTTCCAGTCCTGGAGCGGGAAAAACGACGCTGCTTACAGAAGTGCTTACCCGCCTTGGCAAACGCTATCGAACAGCCGCTTTAGTTGGCGATTTAGCAACTGAAAACGACGCGGACCGCTTGCGGCAAAGCGGAGCAAAAGTGCGCCAAATTACTACTGGCACAGTTTGCCATCTGGAAGCGGAAATGATTGAGCGAACGTTGCAAGATTGGGAGTTGGAAACATTTGATTTCCTTTTTATCGAAAATGTTGGAAATCTCGTCTGCCCCGCAAGTTATGACTTGGGAGAAAACCAGCGTGTAGTTCTTTTTTCCGTGACAGAGGGCGAGGATAAACCGGTAAAATATCCGACTATTGTCAACAGTGCTGATACGGCGATTATCACAAAAATTGATTTAGCGGAAGCGGTAGATTTTCAGCGAAAACGATTTTATGAAGCATTGAATGAGGTGCGCCCAGGCATTCGCATTCACGAAGTTTCTGCTCGCACAGGAGAAGGAATTGACGAATGGATTTCACAGCTGGAAGCGGATAAATCAGCATTTATTCATTCCTCCAGCTCTCTATAAGCAAAATTTTAGATGAATAGAACGCTGCGAAAGACTATGATTTTGAGTTGTTTGGTTGAAATAGAAAACGATTTGAATTAAGCCGACAAGTCACCAAACACCAGTGAGACATCTAAACAGGAGAGCGTCTATACGAAGATGTATTTCAAAATATCAGAACCTTCTGACTTTCGTCACGCAAAGGTATTGAATTTGAATCTTGCCCAAAACTTTTTGGAGGTGGAGAAAATGGTGAATCTCCTTTGGATGCACGGCGGTGCGTGCAATGGAAACACTCAATCATTTTTAAATGCGGAAGAGCCAACGGTCATTGATTTAGTAACCGATTTTGGCATTAACATTTTGTATCACCACTCTTTGTCGATGGAGTTCGGTGAGCAAGTTCGCCGCCTTTATGAGCAAATTCTCAATGACGAAATCCCGCTGGATATCTTGGTGGTAGAAGGGACAATTATTCAGGGACCTGACGGAACAGGGCACTATGATATGCTTATGGACCGTCCGAAAAAAAACTGGATTTGGGATTTCGCCCATAAAGCGCAATACGTTGTCGCAATCGGTGATTGTGCGTGCTGGGGTGGAATTCCGGCAACAAAACCGAATCCGTCTGAATCGATTGGTCTTCAATATATGAAAGAAGAACGCGGGGGATTTCTTGGTACACAGTTCCGGTCGAAAGGTGGACTTCCAGTCATTAACATTCCTGGTTGTCCGGCTCATCCCGACTGGGTGACGCAAATTCTTGTAGCCATTGCTACTGGCCGTTTGGAAGATGTTGTTTTAGACGATCTTCAACGTCCGCAAACGTTCTTTAAAACGTTTACCCAAACGGGCTGTACGCGTGTGCAGTATTTCGAGTGGAAAGAGCCGGTGGAAGAGTTCGGACAAGGTACGCGAAAAGGATGTCTCTTTTATGAGCAAGGCTGTCGAGGTCCAATGACTCATTCGCCATGCAACCGCATTCTTTGGAACCGTCAATCTTCCAAAACTCGGGCAGGAATGCCTTGTATTGGCTGTACGGAGCCTCAGTTCCCGTTCTTTGACCTAGCACCTGGAACAGTATTTAAAACGCAAAAAGTTCTCGGCTCAATTCCAAAAGAAGTACCACAAGGCACCGATCCGCTCAGCTACTCTGTGAATGCGGCATTGGCACGTGCTGTGGCGCCGAAATGGGCGAAAGAAGATATGTTTGTTCCGTGATATTAATGAAATTCGGATTTTTGTCATCAAGATGAAGTGGAATCAGATATGAGTGAAGCACCAATAAACCGTTTGTGATGTTACTTAACGGAAAAAGTGACTATCTACACAAAGACGTGAAGCTTGTTCCGTGATCATTAACGAAAATCACGACTTTTGTCATCAGCATCTAGTGGGAACCGGATATGAGTGAAGCACCAATAAACCGTTTGTGATGTTACTTAACGGAAAAAGTGACCGTCTCGTCTACACAAAGGCATGAAGAAAGTTATTTTGTATGTTTGAAATCGACGATTTCCATTTACTGTGATTCGGATATCTTTTAATGGAAACCATTTTAGAAACGAGGTGCCTAAAGAACATGAAAAAGCAAGAGGCTATTGTAAAAACAAACAAACTGGAAATTAAAGTACATTCCCTCGGTCGTGTAGAAGGAGATTTGGATGTAAAAGTAGCCATTGATGATGGCGTTGTTGTAGATGCTTGGACGGAAGCAACGATGTTCCGCGGTTTCGAGATGATTTTAAAAGGAAAAGATCCGCAGGCCGGTTTGATTGTTACTCCTCGGATCTGCGGCATTTGCGGCGGCAGCCATCTCACGAAAGCAGTTTATGCGCTCGATACGGCTTGGGGGACGGAAGTACCGCCGAATGCTACGCTCATCCGCAATATTGCTCAAGCGGCGGAAACGATTCAAAGCATTCCGCGTTGGTTTTATGCTTTATTCGCAATTGGTTTAACACATCGACATTACGCTTCTTCTAAGCTGTACGATGAAGTGGTTCGCCGTTGGGCTCCTTTTGAGGGAGAGCATTATGAGATTGGCGTCACTGTTTCAGCTAAGCCGGTGGAAATTTACGCGATCTTTGGCGGACAATGGCCGCATTCTAGCTTCATGGTTCCGGGAGGCGTTGTCAGCTCGCCGACATTGTCCGATATTACTCGCTCTATCTCGATTTTGGAATATTATCGGGAAAACTGGCTGGAGAAAGTTCTTCTTGGTTGTTCCGCTGAACGCTGGCTGGAAAACAAGACTTGGGACGATGTTCTTGCATGGCTGGATGAGAAGCCGGAGCATCGCAATTCTGATCTTGGCTTATTCATTCGCTATAGCATGGAAATCGGATTGGACAAATACGGAGCGGGGCCGGGCCGCTATTTAGCCACTGGAAGCTTTTTTAACCCGCAGCAATACCGCTATCCGACGATTGAAGGACGCAACGCAGCGCTGATTTCCCGTTCGGGAATATTTGATGGGGAAAATTTCCATGATTTTGATCAAGCACGGATACGCGAGGATCATACCCATTCTTTCTATCGCGGCAGCGGTTCTTACCACCCATTTGAAGGAGTAACCGATCCGGTGGATCCGATCGAAGGGCAAAAAGAAGGAAAATATACGTTTGCTAAAGCACCGCGGTATGATATTCCAGGCATCGGAGAAACTCCTCTGGAGGTAGGTCCGTTGGCCCGCCAAGTAATTGCTGGTCGCTCTGGTGCTGAGGAGTGGCAAGATTATGATCCTCTCTTTTTGAACTTGATTAAAGAAATCGGGCCAAGTTCAATGGTGCGTGTGTTGGCTCGCCTTCACGAAGCCGCGAAATATTATTTGCGCATGAAGAAGTGGTTGAAGCAAATCGATTTAAACGAAAAATTTTATATCAAGCCGAAAGAATTGCCTGAAGGACGCGGATTCGGAGCTACGGAAGCAGCCCGCGGCGCTTTGGCTGACTGGATTCAAATTAAAGATGGAAAAATTGAAAATTATCAAGTCGTCACTCCGACAGCATGGAACATTGGACCACGTGATCGTCACGGTCAGCGCGGACCTATCGAAACAGCGATGATCGGCGTACCTATTAAGAATCCTGAAGATCCGGTCGAATTGGCTCATATTGCTCAAAGCTATGATTCATGCCTTGTTTGCACCGTTCATGCTTATGATGCCAAGTCACATAAAGAGTTAGCCAAATATAAAGTGATAAATATATGCTGATATCTCTAATATGCAACTTTAAGTGACGTGTTTTTCTGCAGTGCAAGCATATCAGCAGACGTTTCATATGCAATTGTAAAACTAATAGTCTAGTAAAACAGACAAAGAATGGTAATGGGAACGGTACGCCTGCAGAAGGAGGAATTTTGTATGAACGTTATGATTATTGGATGTGGCAATTTGCTGCGAAGTGATGATGGGGCGGGACCCATGTTGATCCGCAAATTGTGGGAACATGGGGTCCCACCGGGAGTCCGTTTGGCTGATGGCGGAACTGCTGGCATGGATGTAGCTTTTCAAATCGGGGATGCAGAGGAACTGATTCTAGTAGATGCCTGTAAATCAGGAGATGAACCGGGCACGATTTTTGAAATTCCAGGTGAAGAGGTGGAAACTCCTCCGCTAAAAGATGTTAATCTTCACGATTTCCGCTGGGATCATGCGATTGCCTTAGGCCGGTGGCTTTTAAAAAGCCGCTTCCCGAAGAAAGTGACCGTTTTCCTGATCGAAGCCGAAAACATATCGTACGGATTTGGATTGTCTCCAACGGTGGACAATGCCTTAGATCGTTTAGCGGATGAACTGCTTCAGCGCTTAGGAGGGAAAAAAAGTGAAGCTTGAACTGACACCAACTGGCTATCTTCATATTCCCGCCGAAGAAACGGTGCGGTTTCCTACAGGAACAGCCATCGTTTTAATACGTGACGAAGAACTGTGGGTGATGCCGGTAAGTCATTTGGGAGCGGGCGGATTACTGTTAAAACTGCGCAATTCTCGTGGAGATCGAAGCATGTTTGTCCAAGAAATTTTGCCCGAAGGTGTGCAGCCGGGAATTCGTGACGCTGTATGGGATGAACGATATGGAGCGCTTCGCATGCCACTTTTTTGTTCCTGTGCGATGTCGGAGAAGTAAAAGTATATAAGCCGCTTCATCCCTTGACTTGAATGGTCATGATGAAGAAACAGTTTTGGACCTGGCCGACAGGACGATAAGATGATATCCATACTAAATGAAACGAGAGTGAGTAATTGCACAAAAATCGTTAGTACGTTAGAACATGCCGATCTTAGTTATTTAGAGGTTTCGTTGTCTTTCCAATTACAGTTTTTAAAAGGGGGAATAACAGTGCTGCAGCCACAGCCAATCGGTGTTTTTCCTGGAGCGGCAGGTTTTTTTCTTCTACCACCTGTTCCAAATGCAGATCAATTCATATCCCTTCTTCTCCGCGGACATTTTCCTGATCGTTGGCCGGAGAACTGGCGTTTTTTTGCTGCGGCGATTGAGGGAAAAAGCGAAGACGAGGTGCTAACATTATTGCCGGAAGGACCGGAAGCTGCTTATAACCGATTTATTTTAGATCCACAAACATATACATACACTTTAGCCAAAGAAGTGCTCTCAGACGATTTCTCCTTGCTTTTGGATGCAGCGGCGTGGCGCCTGAAACTGTTTGAAACTCCCCCACCGCTTGGCGATGCGTCAGGAGAAATACGGGCGTTTTTATTGGCGACTCAAGCGTACGACGCGTTTCAACAAAAGGATTGGCCGACTGGGCTTTCGCTTCTTTCCGAAGCCGCCGCTACAGTAGAAAACGTGTCACCTGTTTTTTCCGCTCGCCTTTACGCGGAATATGCGGCGACAAAACAAATGCTTGGTGATTGCGGGAAGGAGACAGTAGAAGGATACCGGAAAGCCCTCTCTCTTTTAGAAACGTCTTCCTTTCAGGAAGCAAGGGCTGAACTGTGGTTTCAATTAGGCACAGTACATCAAACTGGCGCCGATGGACGGAAAGGTTCTCTTCTAGAAGCAGTCAGATGTTATCATGAAGCACTAAAAGTATATCGGAAAGACACTTATCCAGAAGAGTATGCTACCGTTCATATGAATCTTGCTTTAGCGTATTTAGCCATTCCGTCTTTAGACCGCAGCGCCTATTTGCGCACAGCGACAGCGATCCAGTCATTAAGAGAGTCTTTACGCATTTTTAAAAAAGATAAACACCCTGAGCTTTGGGCAAGCGCCACGGTCAATCTAGCCAATGCGCTGCAACATGTAAAATCCTCTCATCTTGAAGATAACCTTTGGGAAGCAGTAGCTCTTTATGAAGATGTGCTCGAAGTACGCCGCTCTAAAGGCGATCCAATAGCATATGCCCGCGTTTTAGCTAATCAAGGGAATGCGTTGGCACATCTAGGTGCGTTTTCCCGAGCGGTACCTCGGTTGGAAGAGGCCAGTCAATTGTTTCGTAAATATGGAGAGCATGAGGCAGCGAGTGCCATCGAAGACGTATTAGCGGAAATTGCCCTTAAGCGGAAGCAAGCAGCAGTCAATGAAAAAATGGAACAGTAAAATGTGCGAAAGAGAGGAAGGATTGCATGAATCCCCACGAACAGCAATATTTTAATCTTTTGTTGGGTATGGCGGTTGACCGCTTTTGTGAACGTATCATCCAGCGCAATGAAGGAGCTCAAAAAGCTCTGGAACGGCTTCGCGCAAATCCTCAAAGTGAGGGAATTTGGCTGAACGAATTTGTGGACGCTTTCTTTCGCGATGCCCTTCTTGATAATCCAGCGGGCTCTTGCCTCATTTTGCAGGCTTTAGCCAATCATCGCGTCAATGATTTTACTAACATTGTTGACCGTAATACGGTTGAAGAAATGCTGCAGGAGATGGCCAAACAAACATTTGCCGCTTTATTATATCGGAAAATCGAAGAAGCTCTGGAGCAAACATTGGCTTTTGGAGGTGAGTGATCATGAAAGTTCAGCAGGAAGAGGATTTTCAAGCTTTGGCTGGACGGGTGGATCGCGTGCTGGACTCGATAAAGGGTCTGCCAGAAGACGCTCGGATGAAAGCAATGGAATTGAAAAAAGCCATTGAAGCCTTTCACGAACATGCTCTTAGAAAACTCGTTCGCACGTTTCGTGAAACGGAGGCGGGAAAAGAATTGCTGCTGAAAGCTGCAGAAGACCCTTCTATTTATGCGATGTTTTTGATGCACGGAATCATTAAACAAGATTTATTTACCCGTACCGCCGCCGCGTTAGAAGAAGTGCGTCCTTATATGCGTTCCCACGGAGGTGGCGTGGAGCTAGTTAAAGTGGAAGGAAATACAGTTTATGTCCGCCTTCAAGGAGCTTGTTCCGGTTGCTCGCTATCCGCTATGACGTTGAAAAATGGGATTGAGGAAGCAATTAAAGCCCGCGTTCCAGAAATTGAACATGTTGTCATGGTCGAAGAGGAAGTGACCTCCGGCTACATGCCATTTCACGCTATGAATGATACTGGAAATTTAGAACAAAACGGATGGGTGCAAGGTCCATCCGCTTCGGAACTGGAAGAAGGGAGTCCTGTTCGCTTTTCGCATGAGAAGCTCGATGTTTTGCTGGTTCGCTTAGAAGGAAAAGTAATGGCATTTCGCAATCAATGCCCTCATATGGGGATGTCTCTTGACGGAGGACTGGTGGACAACTCTATTATTACTTGTCCATGGCACGGCTTCCGTTTTGATTTATCCACCGGGGAATGCATGACGGCACCTCACGTGCAGCTAGAACCATTTCCAGTTCGGGTAGAGGATGAAAAAATATGGATACGATTAAGTTAACCGCATATCCCGAACGGTGGTTAGGGGGACCGGCCCCAGGCGGTCTTGTGCTGCCCCCTGCCCATCCAAACAGGATTCATCTTTATGCACCAAGGGGAGTGTATATAGACGATGATATTGTAGTGGCGGCCGACAGCGGCAACCATCGCGTACTCATTTGGTACAGCTGGCCGGAAAATGATCATGCGCCAGCTGACATCGTGTTAGGTCAGCCTGATTTTGAAACAGAAGGACCAAAGCTGTTTCATCTCCCGACTGGCGTTGCGGTCATTGAAGGAAAGCTATTTGTCGCAGATGCTTGGCACCATCGTCTGCTCATTTGGGAAACATTTCCAAAAATAAATAACCAACCTCCCGATTATGTCTTGGGACAAGAGGATCTGTCAGGGACATCCCCTAATCGAGGAGGAAAAGTTAGTCCGACTGGATTTTATTGGCCATATAATTTTGCATACATTGATGAATGGTTTTACGTAGCGGATACGGGGAATCGCCGAGTTTTGGGATGGAAAGGTTTACCGGAAGATGGGCGTGTTCCTGATGTCATTCTTGGTCAACCGAATGGTTATGTAAACAGTGAGAATAGGAGAAAAGGCGTAGGAACGGATACGTATCGCTGGCCGCACGCTCTTGCCGGCGACGGAAATACGTTATACGTTGCCGATGCGGGCAATCACCGCATTCTTGGCTATACGCCGCCTCCAGAGACGGACCGCCCAGCTGAGTTAGTTCTCGGTCAACAAGATTTTACTCAGTCATTTGAACTTCCACATGTACCGCAAGGACCCCGGCGCTTCCGGTTTCCTTACGGAATCGCACAATACGACAATTTGCTAGCGGTGGCTGACACGGCAAACAACCGCATCCTTCTTTTTACTGAGTCGCCGCGAAAAGGAGCGTATCATCCTGCTTCGTATGTTATTGGCCAAGCAGATTTCGAAGGAATGGGAGAAAATCGCTGGAAAGCCGTAACAAGGGATTCACTTTGCTGGCCGTACGGGATTTGGTGTCATCAAAATCGTCTGGCAATTGCTGATTCAGGAAATAACCGCGTCATCATTTGGCGCCTTGAATTTACATGATTGTTCTAAAGAATCTCTAACAAAAGTTTCAGTGTTTTAGTGTTCGAATGAACTTCTAGTTTTCTTTACGGACAATAAAATATCTAAATTTTCATATTTATTGCAAATCGGGGGGAGCGATTCATTTATGTGTTTAGCTATTCCAGGCCAAATTGTAGAAATGTTAGATGGTGACCGCCATTATGCTGTGGTGAATGTTTGCGGTGTGCGCCGCAAAATTAACATTGACTTATTAAAAAATGAACATCTCCTTCTTGGAGATTGGGTGCTTATTCATGTGGGATTTGCGATGAGCAAAATCAGTGAAGAACAAGCAAATGAACAATTGAATTTGCTAAGCATGTTAAATGAATCGGATGAAGCGATCGAGGAAGTACAAGGTTACCAATTTGATAACGAAAAAGTTTAAACATGTTAATACACAGCGCTGGAGACTTAAGGCAACAAAAGGCATATGATTGGTCAATCAAAACCCGTTCCGAAAAAGACGATATGCATGCAGGCAGTCGTTGTTGATCTAATTTTAGGAGGTGCAGTTTAATGACGACGATGAAATATGTTGACGAGTTTCGCAATCCGGAATTAATCCGCAAAATATCGGAAGAAATCCACCGTCTCGTCGATCCAGATTATCACTATCGTTTTATGGAGGTTTGCGGAGGACATACCTTTTCGATTTTTCGATTTGGATTGCAGAATCTGCTGCCTGAAAACATTGAGCTTGTCCATGGACCGGGATGCCCTGTCTGTATTCTTCCAATGGGACGTATGGACAATGGACTTTCGATTGCCAAGCAGCAGAACGTCATTTTTACCGCATTCGGTGATGTAATGCGCGTTCCTGGGAAACATGGAACGCCTCTCGAACTAAAAGCTAAAGGGGCTGATATACGTATGGTGTACTCCCCTTTAGATGCTTTAAACATAGCGATGAAGAATCCTGACCGGCAAGTTGTGCTGTTCGCGATTGGCTTTGAAACTACCGCCCCATCAACAGCATTGACGCTCATGCGCGCACGTGAATTGGATGTGCCCAATTTCTCTGTATTTTCCAATCACGTCCTAATTATACCGGCAATGCAGGCAATATTGGATTCTCCGGATATGCGCATTGATGGGTTTATCGGACCTGGTCATGTTTCATCTGTAATCGGCGCCCGTCCTTATGAAAGCATCGCAAAAAAATACCAAAAACCGATAATTATCTCCGGTTTTGAACCGCTCGATTTACTGCAATCGATCCTCATGCTTGTAAAACAAATGCGCGAGGGGCGGTTTGAAGTAGAAAATCAATATAGCCGCGTCGTTCCTTACGAAGGAAATATGTCTGCACTTGATGTAATGAAAGAAGTTTTTGAAGTCCGCTCTCTTTTTGAATGGAGGGGACTTGGGGCTATTCAGCAGTCTGCGCTCAAATTGCGGCCTGAATTCGCCAAGTGGGATGCGGAAGTTCGTTTCCAAGTCGAGGGATCTCGTGTGAGTGATCCGCAAATGGCGCCTTGCGGACAAGTATTAAAAGGTATATTGAAGCCGCATCAATGTCAGCTGTTTGGCAAAGAATGCACTCCGGAACATCCGGTGGGAGCTCTTATGGTGTCGTCAGAAGGGGCATGCGCCGCCTATTATCATTACGTTCATTTGCAAGAAGCAGTGGGTGAATAAAAAAAGAGGAAATTATATAGATTGTTTTCCCTGTTAGGTGAAATACAATGCGTTTCGATTTCGGGCAGTGGCAGGGTTCATCAGCTTACTTTCAGACGTTATATGATTTGGGAGACGCTCACTGAACTTCTTAATTAATCGTTGCATCAGGAAGAAAGGAAGGAACAAGCATGAAGACAGCCAAAGTGAATTTTACTGATTCTTATATCGAATTGGCTCATGGCGCTGGTGGGAAAGCCAGCAGAAGACTGATCGAAGGACTGTTGGTTCCCTATATGATGGGGGACAAGCCAGCAGAATTAAATGATGCGGCATATGTTGAGACAAATGGGAGCCGATTGGCGTTTACTGCAGACAGCTTTGTTGTCAATCCACTCGTCTTCCCAGGGGGATCTATCGGCGAACTTGCCGTCAATGGGACTATAAACGACTTGGCGATGGGAGGAGCAAAGCCGTTGGCTTTGGTGACAACACTTATTATCGAAGCGGGATTGACAACGTCGGAGTTGGAACGGGAGGTGGCGGCTATCGCCAAGGCAGCTCAACGTGTCGGAGTGCCTGTGGTCGGGGGAGATACGAAAGTAGTGGAGCACGGAAAAGCGGACGGTCTGTACATCACGACAGCCGGTATCGGCCTTACCGATCCGCGCGTTTCTCTTTCGTCCAGAAACGTTCAACCGGGTGATCATGTCATTTTGTCTGGTGCAATTGGTGATCATGGGATTACCGTTCTCTTGGCTAGAGGGGAGTTGGATTTAGAAGCTGACCTTACTTCCGATACTCGGGCGGTTTGGCCGTTCGTATCGGCACTTATTGAGGCGGCGGCGCCGGGGCTTAGATGGCTGCGCGATCCAACCCGAGGCGGTGTAGCTACGGCATTAAACGAATTGGCAAGAGACGCTCAAGTAGCTGTTATACTCGATGAAGAGGCAATTCCAGTTCGCCCGGCAGTGCGCGGTGCCTGCGAAATTTTAGGATTGGATCCCCTTCATATTGCCAATGAAGGGCAGTTTCTTGCCGTCATTTCGCCTGAATACGCCGATATCGCATTAAAAACACTTAGAAGCATGCCGGGCGGGGAGAATGCGAAGCGCATTGGTGAAATACAAGCAGAGCCAAAAAAAGCAGTTTTAGCACGTTCTCAATATGGAGGTACACGCTTGATCGATATGCTGATTGGCGATCCGTTGCCTCGCATCTGTTAATCAATCATGAAAATGCTTAATAATAAATCATCTCTTTGGAGGATGAGAAATAATGCTGGAGCTTTATGGTGCGAAAGGATGTCCTTACACGAAGGAATTGCGGGAAAGTTTATTATGGGACGGAAAAGAATTTGTCGAGTATGATGTCGAAGAAGACAAAGCGGCATTGAAGCAGCTTGTTGTTTTGACGGGAGGAGGTACTGTTCCAGTCTTAGTAGAAGACGGGCAGGTCATTCAAATAGGAGTTTCCGGCCGCGGATGCATGGTTGCATTACCGTCCGCAAAGGAGGAGAAGCCGTTTTCTTAAACGGGCGCCCCCTCTCTTCTCTTTAGGTAAGATACGTGCAAAATAAACGGATACATCTCTAGGAAAGTGGAATATGTCGGCATGAAAAGTTCTGTTATGTATACGCCTTCAGTTCAGAATGCGAGAACAAAGCTAAATGCCAGCGCATTAAGTTCAACGGACAATGTTTTCTTATTCAAAGTTCGGACGGTCCACTGAGCTCTATTTATCTGTTCGAAAGCTCCAAAATCTCTCGTTTTATAACGAAAGCAGGTGATTCATCATGAAAATAGCGCAGCGTATTTGCATATATGGTGTTGTGCAAGGGGTCGGTTTTCGTCCTTTTGTCTTTCGTAAAGCAAAGCGGTGGAAGCTCAGCGGATGGGTGCGCAATGGAGAAAGCGGCGTGGAGATTCATGTGGAAGGGGACGCAGATGCCATTCAACAATTTGTTCAAGAAATTACAGATCGATACCCTTCCTCAGCTAAAATAACCAATTTGGAAATTAAAGATGCGCCTTTACAAGAAGCAGCTGATTTCGAAATTTTGGCCAGCACGCTCCATAATCGGCCGACAGTGCAAATTCCTGCTGATCTTGCGGTTTGTCCGAAATGCTTGTCAGAATTGTTTGATCCAGCTAACCGCCGATTCCTTTATCCATACATCAATTGCACGGATTGCGGTCCACGATATACGGTCATTGAGCGGCTGCCGTATGACCGGCCTTATACGACAATGCATATGTGGTCTATGTGTCCGGCTTGTTCAGTGGAATATTATGATCCGGCGGATCGACGGTTTCATGCGCAGCCAACTGCTTGCCCCGATTGCGGTCCTCATTATCATGTGCAGGGACAGGATGGAGAAATACATGGTGATGAAAAAGCGATCAAAAAAACGGCCGAGCTCCTTCGTTCTGGGCGCATCGTTGCGATCAAGGGGCTTGGCGGCTATCTTTTGGCGTGTGATGCTGAAAACGAAGAAGCGGTATGGGAGCTTAGAAGGCGGAAGCGACGCGGGGAAAAGCCGTTTGCCTTAATGGTAAAAGATCTCGAGACAGCAAGGTCGTTTATCGATATATGTGCGGAAGAAGAAAATCTCCTTACATCTTCCGCCCGACCCATCGTGTTGGCACAGGCTCGCCGATTGCTGCCGGGAATTGCTCCTGATAATTCCGATTTAGGAGTAATGCTTCCATACACCCCTCTCCACCATTTGCTGTTTCATTTCGACGCACCAGAAGTGCTTGTAATGACAAGTGCTAACCGTTCCAGTGAACCGATCATCTATGATGATGAAGAAGCGATCAAGGCACTTGAAGGCATTGCGGACGCATGGCTTATTGGGGAGCGCCCTATTGCCCGCCGCGTCGATGATTCCGTCGTTCGCGTCAGCCCATTTGGCCCTACTGTACTTCGGCGGGCGCGGGGGTATGCGCCGCTTCCTGCTGCCCAATTGCCCAGTGATCGGCCTGTTCTTGCGGTTGGAGCTGACCTAAAAAATACCATTACATTAGTGGTCAACGGACAGGCGATCATGAGCCAGCATTTAGGAGATTTGATGAAATACGAAGCATATATGTCATTTGAGCAAACGGTCCATGATCTTTTGTCGATGTATGATGTTCGATTGCAAGAAACGATTGTGGCGTACGATCTTCATCCCGACTACCAATCTACCGCCTTTGCTCACAATCTAGAAGCTTATCAACATATTGGCATCCAGCACCACCGCGCTCATGTGGCGTCCGTGCTGGCGGAGCGAAATGCATTGGACAAACGGGTGATCGGAGTGGCGTTTGATGGAACAGGTTTTGGCGACGATGGAGCGATCTGGGGCGGCGAGCTGTTTGTCGGAAGCGCTGCGGAAGGTCTAAAACGGCGCGGACATCTTCGTTACGCCATGCTTCCCGGCGGAGATGCGGCGGCACGCATGCCGCTTCAAGCGCTAGCTGGTTTCTTTGTGGATGATCCGAAATGGGCAATAAATGTCGGCAAGCAGCTTTCGTTTCCTGAACGATTTTTCACGGCAGTGAAGATGGTAGAGAAACAATTGCGCACCTTTCCAACAACGTCCGTCGGCCGTTTGTTTGATGCAGCAGCGGCCCTTTTAGGATTTACCGGTCCTATCTCATTTGAAGGACAAGCAGCCATTTGGCTGGAGCATTTAGCACGTACAGCTCCATTAGAGAAGGTATATTCTTTCCCGTGGAATGGAAAAGAGCTAGACTACCGTCCTTTTTTAAAGGAAATGGCAGAAGACCGTCTAAAAGGAAAAGATGCAGCGGTGATTGCTCGCGCATTTCATCGAAGCGTCGCAGAAGGCATATTTAGAAGTGTTCGTTCTTTAGGAGCGGCCTATGAAATTGACACTGTTGTGTTGTCCGGCGGTGTATTTCAAAATTCGCTTTTGTTAGCTGATTTGAAAGAGTTATTTTATGAAAGCGATATGCATATCTGGATCGGTGAAGAAATTCCACCTAACGACGGCGGCATTAGTCTCGGGCAGGCAGCGCTTGTAGCTGCAGCGCATTCGAATTTATGAGTCGTTATTGCTTCAAAAGCTGTAAATATTTGTCTATCACTTGCTATGTTTTAATTGTTGTACATTCATTTTTTCCAATTCAATGTATTGTAGACCGCTGACTCGAATTCGAGGAAGCCCAAGTATGACCCCACATCAATTTATGTTTCATTCTTCGCATCGTCTATTAAAAATTTTTTACAAGACATCTTTCGGCGGCTGCACTTAAAGAAGGAAAATTCCTTTTCCGTCCAATTTGTAAAAATGAATAATAAAAGCAGATTCATCAAGGGCTGCTATGCCAAAAATGTGCAGAAAAGCTGTTCAGGCTGCTGCCCTAAACGGATGAATCTGCTTCTTATCTATTTATCTTCCTTTTGCATTAGACCCGTTTAAACACCCATCGAAATATACTTAACTTCTAAATATTCGTCTATTCCATGGTGTCCCCCTTCTCGGCCTATTCCGCTCTCTTTCACGCCTCCAAATGGCGCTTGGGCGACAGCAGGAATCGAATCGTTCAAACCGACGATGCCAAATTCCAATGCTTCCGAAACTCTAACGGCTCGGCTGATATTTTGCGTATAAAAATATGCTGCTAAGCCGTACTCGGTATTATTGGCATATTGAATGACTTCCTCTTCTGTATCAAATGGAATAATCGGAGCGACAGGCCCAAATGTCTCTTCCTTTGTAATCAGCATATCTGTGTTGACTCCAGCTAATACGGTTGGTTCATAGAACAATCCTTCCGACAGTTCGCCTCCGATTCTTTGTCCACCGCAAAGAACGCGGGCTCCTTTTGCCAAAGCATCATGGACATGCTCTTCTACCTTTTCTAACCCTTCAGAGCTTACGAGAGGTCCTACTTGAACGCTTGGATCTAAACTATTTCCAACTTTCAATGCTTGCACCTTTTTCACGAAAATTTCCGAAAACTTGTCTAAAACGGAACGCTGAACGTAAATTCGATTGGCACAAACACAAGTTTGTCCTGTATTTCGAAATTTACTTGCCACTGCACCAGAAGCAGCCGCTTCTAAATCAGCGTCTTCAAAAACGATAAACGGTGCATGCCCGCCCAGTTCGAGCGATAGCCGTTTCAATTGAGAAGCCGACTTTGTCACCAGTAATTTTCCGATCTCAGTCGATCCGGTAAAAGAAATTTTTCTTACAATTGGATTTTCGAAAATTTCATCCGAAATCGGACCCGCGTTGCCTATTACCAGATTGATGACTCCGCGAGGAATCTCTGCCATTTCGACTAATTTGCAAAAAGCAATGGCACTGATTGGAGATTGCTTCGCAGGCTTCACGATTCCTGTGCACCCACTTGCCAAAGCGGGGCCTAGCTTTCTTGTCATCATAGCCAACGGAAAATTCCAAGGGGTAATAGCGGCCACCACGCCGATTGGCTGACGGATCACTAGCAATCTTTTATTCGGAACAGATGCAGGAATCGTTTCTCCATAAATCCGGCGGCCCTCTTCAGCAAACCATTCTAAATAGCTGCCGGCAAAAACTACTTCCCCTTTTGCTTCCGTAATCGGTTTTCCCATTTCCAAACTGACGATTTCCGCTAATTCATCTTTGTATTCATGCATCAAATCCCGCAATTTCAGCAAATATTGCGCACGATCGTTTGCTGTTAATTTCGACCAGCTTTTAAAGGCATGCTCTGCCGCTTCAATCGCTTGGTGCGTCTCGAAACGACCTCCATTGGGGACATTCGCTATCATTTTTCCTGTCGAAGGATTCATAACTGAAATGGTCTTTCCGTCTTTTGCCTCTATCCATTCGCCGTTCACATACATTTTTAGATCTGTTAAATCAACTAAAGAATTAGTTTTTAACACGGTTAACCCTCCTTATGATTGCTAATTAAAGCTTAAGTTTGCAGCAGTGGAATTTCCCCATTCTGTACTTGTCTTTCACCAACTATTAAGTGAAACTCAAACCTAAAAGAGTTGCCATTTCAAATAAACTCATCATCATTTTTTCTGTGTATTTTTTGTCCTTTATGAAGAGCCACCCCAATCAAACTTGTTCATTTATCACAAAGCTGTGCTTTACATCGATGCTTCAACAATTTTCTAAAACAACACATAGAGAACACATTCGTTCTGTGGCTAATGTATAAGAAGGTCATAGAATCCTTTGAACTTCTTTTTTGGAGCTTTAAGATTGAAATTTGGAGGTTTGAAAAAGAATCAAACTCCCGATGATTTCGCAAAATGAGAATAATCGATTTTTAGACAACAGAAAATCGCAACCATTCGATTTTTTTACAATGCCTTTATTCCCTGTTTAAGAAGCAGCTAGACGACATGAACCACTAAGGCTGCTATTTTCCACTATACCCATCACATCAATTTTTCCATTGACGATTGACAATCTGTGTAACTAGGATTTCAGCAAAATATACTAGAAAGTCCACATCAAATAATCCGCTTCGCGACAACAAAGAAGATTGAAAAGCATCCATGCGCCGGAAGTCCGTTTCTCCGCATTACATAAAAGCATGAAATATGATGATAAGAAACCTGATTTTGTAAACTAAATCGTTTATCCTCTCTATTATTAGAACTCTTCTAAAATACCGTCATAAGCTCTCTCAATGATTAATTGAATGTCGGCCGGCCTTGTCAGTCTAGGATTTACATGCACATTTCCACTTCTCATCGAATCCTCCACTAATTTCGGAATCAATTCTTTTGATACACCCAGGTCTTTTATATTGAGTGGAATTTTCATCGTTCGATTCATTTCAATGACAGCGTTTATTGCTTCTTCAGCGGCTTCAATAGTAGATAAACCGGTAACATCCTTCCCTAAAGCGGCCGCTATATCTTTGAACTTTTCTGGACACGCAGGCAAATTGAATTTCATCACAAAAGGTAAAAGCACTGCGTTTGCAATTCCATGCGGAATATTAAAAACTCCTCCAAAAGTATGTGAAATCGCATGCACATTTCCTAACCGAGACTGCGCAAAGGCTATTCCAGCAATCATGGATGCAACCAGCATGTTTTCTCTACTTTTTATATCTGTTCCCACAAAGTAGGCTTTCGTTAAATTTTCGCCAATCATTTTAACAGCGTGAATAGCTAATGCTTGGCTTACAGGATTGGCTGCCTTGGATGTATACGATTCAATCGCATGGGTTAACGCATCCATGCCAGTTGCTGCAGTAATTTCCTGCGGCAGATTGAGTGTAAGAGCCGGATCCAGTATAGCTAATTTTGGATATAAATAAGGACTAATGACTGCTAATTTAAATAATGTTTCTTTATTGGTCACAACGGTTGAGGCCGTTACTTCACTTCCAGTACCTGCCGTAGTCGGTATAGCTGCGATTGGAAGCGGCGGAATGGCAATCTTTCCTACCCCTTCATAATCAAAGATATGGCCGGGATTTTTCGCCATCACTGCGATGCCTTTGGCAGTGTCAATACTGCTTCCGCCGCCTACAGCCAAAACGGCATCATTTTGATGCTGCTTCAGATATTCAGTGCCTTTATGAATCGTTTCATCAGACGGATTCGGCTCTACCTCATCATAAATTTCATAATTCACGTTTGCAGCATGGAGCGACTTTTCAATTCCTTCTAAAAGGTTGGCTGCTCTTACCCCTTTATCAGTTACAATGAGTACATTTTTAACGCCTAATTCCTTTATCATTTCTCCCGTTTTTTCAGATATTCCATTACCACATTCTACTCGTGTAGGCATAAAATACGTATAAGGCATTAAAGACATTGCTGATAACTTCCTTTCTACAAGTCTTTCCTGATTTCAAAACTTTTTTTAGTTCATGTTTTTAATCCATTCACTATAAAATGAATTGTTTATTGGCCTTCAGCTAACATTTCATATTGTCAAATTTCATGCAAATATCAAGATTAAACATCAGCTATAGTGTGCGAGAGGCTGGGATTTTTTAATTAGAAATCACTACCTAATTTTGATCTACATTTATGTCACGGGACAATTGGCCCGCATGTTCCTTCCGCATTGCAAATAGCAGAATGCTTGGAATCAAAAGCGAAGCGCTTAAAAAGAACAAGGCAACGTTTACGCTTCCGGTAGCATCTTGAATCATCCCGATCGCATAAGGTCCTGCAAAGCCGCTTAAGTTTCCAATTGAGTTAATTGCGGCAATTCCCACAGCTGCAACAGACGAACTTAAGAATTGAGTCGCTAAAGACCAAAAAGGACCATAGAAGCTGTACATTCCCGCAACTGCTACTGACATCATTAAAATCGACAAGAAAGGAGATGACATCATTCCCGATCCAAACAATCCCACACATCCGACGATTAGAGCAATGGCTGCGTGAATACGTCTCTCTCCTAAGCGATCAGAGCGGCGAGACCAAATATTCATAGCAATTGCACCGAATATATAAGGAATCATCGTCAGTAATCCAATTTGTGTGTTTGATAATACATCTGATAGTGATTTTATAATTTGCGGCAGCCAGAACCCGATTCCATACAAACCGATGTTGAACGTAAAGTAAATGACAGCCAAATACCATACTCTAGGATTAGTCAAGGCATATTTGAATCCATGATGGTTTGAGTTTGCCTCAGCATTAGCCTCTCTGTCTTTCTTTAATTCTGCAATTAACCAATTCTTCTCATCATTCGTAAGCCACTTTGCTTGTTCAGGGCTGTCCGTTAAATAGAAGAGCGTTAAAATTCCTAAAATAACGGCCGGTATACCTTCAAGGATGAACATCCAACGCCATCCGTCCAACCCGAGCCAATTTATATTGTCCAAAATCCATGTTGAGACAGGAGCCCCAATAATATAAGAAACTGCGATAGCTGTCATAAACATGGCAATTGTTTTGGCCCTTTCTTTAGCTCTAAACCAGTAAGTAAGATACAAAATTATGCCTGGGAAAAATCCTGCTTCAAACGCTCCGAGCAAAAATCTGAGTATATATAGATGGATGGCGTTTTCAACAAATCCGGTTAAGACCACAACAATTCCCCACGTTATGAGAATACGGGCAATCCATTTGCGCGCCCCAACACGTTCCAGCATTATATTGCTTGGCACTTCAAATAGAAAATAACTAATGAAGAAAACGCCGGAAGCAATTCCAAACATTTGGCTCGTCAGCCCAAGTGCATCGTTCATATCCAAAGCAGCATAGCCTAAATTCGCCCTGTCAATGAACGCAATAATATACAATAGAATAATAAAAGGAACAATTCGCATAGTTACTTTTCGCACTGTTTGCTTTTCCAAAGATACTGCGTCATTCATCATACCCACTCCCCCTAAATTTAAAATGAATATAGAAAAAACTGTATAGATTGAATGAAGTAAATGTTCCGAAAATTATTGAAACGACGTTACTTCACTTTATTTACAATTAGGAATCAACACATCTTAAATTTCACAGGCTGAAGGCCAAAAATCTTATAAAAATGTAAGTGTTTACATTTTCAGGCTAATATAAAGGTTCCCCATCTTGTGTTGGATCCTAATGTAAATAACATGTTCTAATAATTTGTTATTTGTAATACAAATTAGTAATACAAATTTCGTTGTATGTCTTGTGTTTTTTATTTTTTTTGTTTATTATAATCATAAAATAACGTGTTGTAAATTAAAAATTCAAAAAAATCATTGAAAAATTATTATAAATTTGTTATATAAATCAATAAATTTGTTATACAATTTTCGTCCATTCCCTATTTTAGAACTACGAAAGGAGAGGGAGTCATGGCCAAAAAAGAAAAAGTTTCGCAAATGATATCTCGTGAATTATTGAAACAAATTGAAATCGGAAAATTTCCACCAGGCTCTAAGCTGCCGACAGAAATGGAGTTGGCTGCTCAATTCGGTGTAAGTAGAGTACCTATTCGCGAGGCTTTAAGTATGCTGCGTGCAGCAGGTGTCATTTCCTCGCGTCAAGGCGGCGGGAGTTATGTAGAAGAATCAACAAATTCATCATTATTACAGCGTATTCGAATTGAGAGCGATGATGTGGACAGCATTAAATATTTATTTGAAATGAGAAAAATTTTGGAGCCGGAAGCAGCATATTTAGCAGCACTCCGACGTACACCTGAACAGCTAGAGCAAATGAAACGAATTTTAAAAACAATGGAAAATGAATCTTTAGAAGAAGGAGACATTTCAACAGAGGCCGATATCGAATTCCATCGTTCGATTATTTTGGCTACACATAATCCAGTTTTAATTCAAACACTTGAAAATCTATCCTCTCTTTATGAAAAAACATTAAAGATTACGTTGCGACCTAACGTGGAGTTAAAACAAAAACGAAAAGCTGTATATCAAGAACATTACAATATTTTACAAGCAATCGAAGCAGAAGAACCGGACCTCGCCAAAATCCAATGTCTCATCCATTTAAAAAATGCTGAGAAAAAATTAAGTCTGCTTTTAAGAGATTATACGATATAGAAAATTGGAAAGTGAGAGATTCATATGAAGGTAGTTACACCGAGTCATATTGAAGAGATTAAATCAATAGTTAAAACCGGTAAAGTACTCACTGATGAGAGCGACCGTTTCAGCTATTCATTTGACGGCTCTTTCGGAACATTTCTGCCGGATGTGGTCATTCAAACAAAGAGCGTGGAAGAATTAGCATCCCTTGTGAAGCTTGCCAATCGCGAGAAGATCCCAGTTTATCCTCGCGGTCAGGCCACATCATTAAGCGGCGGCCCGCTGCCTGTCAAAGGCGGTATGGTATTGGATTTATCGGTATTAGATGATGTACTTGAAATTCATGAAGAAGACTTAATCGCCGTTGTATCCCCGGGAGTATTAACAGCGGATATTCACAAAGCAGCCGAGAAAAAAGGATTAATGTATCCTCCAGATCCAAGCAGTTCACATGTGTCTACTATTGGTGGAAATTTAGCTGAGAACTCTGGAGGTCCAAGAGGATTAAAATACGGAGTAACGAAAGATTATGTGATTGGTTTGGAGGTTATCACTCCTGAGGGTGAAATCATTCATACTGGCGGACGCACTGTAAAAAATGTAACCGGTTATGATTTAACAAAACTCATTGTCGGATCAGAAGGAACCTTAGGCATCATTACAAAAGCAATTTTGCGCCTTCTTCCAAAGCCGCCCGCTTCCGAAACCATTATGGCGGTATTTGACAGCCTTGTTGATGCGGGAAGCGCCATTTCAAAAATTTTATCGTCAGGTATTTTGCCTGCCAAAATGGAGTTAATGGATCAAGCTTCGATTGTGGCGGTCGAAAATTACGAGCCTTTAGGGCTACCTGTAGATGCAGAAGCGATTATTCTCATTGAGCTCGACGGCCATCCTTTAGCTTTAAAGGATGAGATCAAACAAGCAGCGGAACTATGTTATCTTGTCGGAGCAAGAGCTGTTCGCATTCCAAAAAATGAAGCGGAAAAAGCGGAGATCTGGAAAGCTCGAAAGCTGGTATCTCCGGCTATCGTACGTATAAAACCGACCAAAATTTCAGAAGATGCCACCGTACCACGAAGCAAAATACCTCAAATGTGCGCAAGATTGCAGGAAATTCGAGATAAATATAATGTTCACCTCGTCGTATTCGGTCACGCAGGTGATGGCAACCTGCATCCAAACATTATTTGCGACAAAAACGACAAAGAAGAAATGCGCCGCGTAGAACAAGCTGTCGCTGAAATTTTCACAGCAGCAGTTGAACTTGGCGGAACGCTTTCAGGCGAACACGGCATCGGAACTATGAAGGCTCCTTTTATGGAAATGGAATTAGGACCAGTCGGTCTGGATATGATGAAGCGGATTAAAAGAGTTTGGGATCCAAATAACATCATGAATCCAGGAAAAATTTTCCCCGAAAAGGGGCAGAAATTGGAGTTGAGTTAACATGAAAGAATCTCTTGAAGAACTAAGGGAAGAATTTCAATATAATAAAACGAACAGCTGTGTACAGTGCGGTTATTGTCTGCCCGTCTGCCCGACATATGTAACTATGCGAATAGAAACACATTCACCTCGCGGACGTATTAATTTAGTCAAAATGGTTGGCGAAGGAAAAATCACGGATTTATCAGTGCTTGAAGAGCCGCTGGATTTATGCCTTGGATGCCGGGCTTGTGAAACGGCTTGTCCGACTGGAGTGGAATATGGTTCCATCCTTGAATCAGCAAGGGCTGCACTTGTGAAACGCAAGAAATTTAAAGCTCCTGTTCGTCTGCTGAGAAAGACAATGTTTCAGAACGTATTCCCTAGTAAAACAGCCATGAATGTGATCGGCAATACGTTTTGGCTTTATGAGAAAAGCGGATTGCAAAAAGCGATGCGCAAAACTGGTATTATGAAAAAGCTGCCTTATCATTTAGGTGAATTCGAAGCGACAATGTCTCAGGCAGTTTCACCAGCAGAGCGTAAACAAGCTCCTTCCAAAGCGAAAGCAAAAGGTGAAAAAAAATATACAGTTGCATTTTTCACCGGATGTATCATGGATGCTATGTTCCATCGCATCAACCGGTTGTCTGTACAGCTGCTTGCAGAAGCGGGTTGTGATGTCATTGTCATCCCTAATCAGACATGCTGCGGCGCACTGCATGCGCACTCTGGTGAAATAGAGGAAGCCAAGCGTCTCGCAAAACAAAACATCGCCGCATTTGAACAAGAGAACGTTGATTTTATTGTGAATAATGCCGGAGGATGCGGAGCTATGCTGCATGAATATGACCACCTGCTCGCAGATGATCCAGAATGGGCTGATAGAGCGGCTGCGTTCACTGCAAAATCAAGAGATATCAGCCAAGTGCTAGTCGCTTGCGGCGGACTGCCTAATCTTCGGTCAAATCCGGAAGAACGAGTCACATATCAGCCTTCGTGTCATATGACCAATGTTCAAAAAGTGACTGAGGAGCCTTTAAACCTTCTAAAAAGTATTTCAGGAATTAATTTTGTTGAGATGGAGCAAGCAAACATGTGCTGCGGTTCAGCAGGAATCTATAATATTATTAACTATGATGCCTCAATGGACATCCTTGATGAGAAAATGAAGCATACGAAAGCGACCGGAGCATCAGTCGTGATTACGACCAACCCAGGATGTCTCATACAGATGAAGCTTGGTATCGAACGCGAAAAACTGTCTGATTCTGTGCGGGCATTGCATCTAGTCGAATATTTGGCCGAAGCTGCCGGAATTTCATAAATTTTGCTTACACTTATGATGGATACGTGTTTATTGTACATTTGATAGAAGCATTAAAAATGACATTCCGCACCTGAAAGGAAAACTTCCATCTTTTTTTCAGGTGCGTTTTTTAAAAGTTTTCACTTATCATTTAATTCCTTTTTAATCAACTTCTTCCACCTTCATTCTTTTTTCGATAATTTCCATCGATCATCTATTTTACCTGCTCCGACACACGGATGGAAAGGAAAGATTATAGCCAGTCTCAAGTTCAAATAACCCTTTTGATTGTTAGCCGGTGTAATCAAGTCAGCCGGAAAAGAATTCGATCCGCTAATACAATCGGATTTTCTTCACGCTGAAAATCTCCAAAATGTGTCCAGTTAAATTGAATTGGACGATGTTTCAGAGCAACGTTTTTCGTATTGGCATAGAGAATCTGTCTGTAAAAGTAAGAAAATGAAGCTTTATATGACGTTTTATTAATGTTTCTGTTTATTCATATAGGTTTGTAAATTCCGCATATCCGAGAACAGCCAAGTACGATTAATTCGAAGTCATAAACACCTTGATATTGCCATTCTCAGCCAAAGAATCCCTAGTTTGGTAACAAACTAAACCGGACCAATTTTTATTTCTCGAAATATTTAAAAAAGATCAAAAAAAAAAAAAAAACATTTATTGATTTTTAATAAATATATTGGGTCTAATCTCTTCTGTCATTTCTTCTTAACCCTAACAGTCCTGCAAGACCAACTAAACCAATCCATCCCCAATCTGTATCTTCATTATCATCGCTATTATCAACATCTGTATTTTGAGCCATTTGAGTAATTTTGTTTGTGTTGTTATTGACGTCTATGCTGTCATTTTCAGCGTAGGCAACTATCCCAAAAAGCATCAACGCAACTGATAGAGCGCAAAATGAATGGAGAATTTTTTTTAACATGGTTTTCACCTCCTTTTAATAATTGTTAACATTTAATATGTCCATCAAAAGAACAATTATTCTTTAGATATAGAAGCCGTTTAGGGCGTCATTTTTAAACCTATTCAATTCAATAAACGAGTGCGTTAAAGAAAAAATAGATGGTAAAAAAAGAGAAATGAATGCAATTACAAGGTATATATCTTCTATAAAAGAAGGGAAGCTATTATCAAATGTTTTAAGGCAGGGATTGGGGATTTACTGTTATTCCACAAACGTGATGAATGGTTGGCATACAAAAGACGATTTTTAAAAAGTAAAAGCTTGCGGCATCGCAAGCTTTTCCATATTTAGCAATCCGAACTTTTCACGTTGAGCGGCGGTGGAACTAGCCAGCCTTTTTCTTTGTTTATTCTAAGCAATTTAGCACCATATTGCGCTTTTTTTACGTGAAATTGACCAAACATTAAAGCAATATCTTCCCTGATGCACTCTCCTATAATTGTACTGCATGCCACTAAACCAGCAGAAATATCTTTGCTAAGCATTGCAGCTATTTCCGGGTCGGCAAATCTCGCACCAGCTGGAATATCTTCCAAACATGCTTTTGGCCGTTCTGGGGGTGATGGCGGAAGTGCTATTCCATTTTCTTTTAACAAGTTTTCTATTTCTTGTATTTCCGGTTTTAAAACGTTTTCGATGCTATCCTCTATAAAACGTTTTAAATCCTTATCGCCTGTGTGGTTGAGCAATGTTTGATATCCGGCAACAAATCCTTTAGCCGTTTGTAAATACGACCATACGCCAAATATTTCTCCGTAGTGCATTGGCTCTTCTTTTGGATTACCGCTTAAAATTCCCATAATAAACCTCCTAACAAAATTCATATATCACCATTCTTTAGATAATATGGATTGATTGAAATACAATTATGCAAAGGAAAGTGAAGTTTTAAAAAAACTTATTATGTTATTGGAATTTTGTACGAAGGATGAACAAAGAAGTTTGTGTAATGCATTGATTAGATCATCAAATTTAGTTAAATTTTCAATCCTTCTAACAGTACTTTTCGATAGGAAATTTGACTACAAAAAAGGACTACCTCCTTTCTTCTTAGTAAGGAAGTAGTCCTCACTTATTCTATAGACCAGTTCTCAAAAAAGTGGTCAAATTTTATTACATGCACCCTACATATCCTTTTATTGTAATAATTTTACAGTTCCCTTTGACTTTCTTGCATTTTGATTTTAGAGGGCAATGACTACAGTCTTCACATTCAAGATTTTGAAGCTTTGCTCATAACCAGACGGGTCCTTTTTGTTTTGGTATTTTTTAAACGCAACTCTTCTTCCATTTGGGCAGATAAAACAATTATCTTGCTCACAATACGTCCAGTTTTTCGCATTTTTGTGTCCTTTTTGTATTTGTGTGTTGTTCTTGTACATAGGTTCCATAAGGAATCAGAAAATCAAATCGAGGCTCTTTCTCAACACCAACTGCATATAGTTTTCTTCACTGCCATATCCTGCATCCGCAATGACTGCTTTCGGCTTGGGTAAAGAAAATTTGCCAGTTTCTCCATATTTTCTTGGATGAGCTTTTCGATTCCCCGGCAGGAATAAATCTTTTGGGAATAAGCGTACAGAAAACTATATTTTTTGCATCAATTTTTCTATTCGATTGGAGCTTCCGAAAATCTCAATATGGTATTTGACATTTTCATATGCGGCACGGATAACATCTTGATGAAACACAAAATAATCTGTATAGCAAGAAGATTGGACATTTTTATTTATATGATTGATAACATTGTTGAAGGTTGAAGTAGCAACATTAATTTTTCTAATTCCTAACTTAATGCATTCTTTAAAATCATTCTCTTCGATTCCCGATCCACCGTGCAATACAAGCGGTATTTCAACTCGCTCATCAATTTCCTTCAAACGGTCAAACCGCAAATTTGGTTCACCTTTATATACGCCGTGGGCGTTCCCGATTGCAATTGCTAATGCATCTACTTTTGTTTCTTCCGCAAATTTCTCAGCTTCTTCAACCCCTGTAATAGTTATTTCGATATCTTCTGACCCATCTTCGCTTCCTCCGACTCTTCCAATCTCAGCTTCAACGGTTGCACCGTAGAAGTTCGCCAGTTTAACAATTTCTTTTGTCTTTTCTATATTTTCTTTTAAAGGTAAATGTGATCCATCATACATGACAGATGTAAAGCCGATATCAAGTGCCTGCTTGATTTTTTCATAAGTTAAACCGTGATCAAAATGAACTGCTACTGGGACAACAGATTGTTTCGCAGCTTCAACCATTAATGGGCCGATTAAATGAAGTGGAGAATGCTTCAAACGAACTTCGGCAATTTGCAATATAATGGGCGATCTTAATTCCTCTGCCGCTTGGATCGCCCCCATAACCATTTCCATATTTGCAACACTAAATGCACCGATTCCAAAATTATCCTCTTCTGCACTTGCGAAAATCTCTCGCATTGTCACTAAAGGCATTTATTCATCATCCTTTTCCTATACCGACTATTTTCTGGGGAAAATCTGTACTTGCTATTACGTTTTCTATACAAAATGTTCAATGAAAAACAACGAATTTTTTTCTTAAATGGTTTGTTAAAACTCGACTTTCACCGGTACTCCTTTTTCAAATGACTCTTGCGCAGCTTTGGCAATTCTTTGTGCTTGCAAGCCATCAAATCCACTGCACAAAACAGATTCATTATCCATGCAAGCATGAACAAATTGCTTAACTTCTTCAATATAGGCTTCGGAATAACGTTCAAGAAAGAAATAGAGCGGTTTATCCTTCACAACATGGTCAGATGTTGATAATTCAACTGTTGTCGGCCGGCAATTATCAGCAGTTGCCGCCCCTTTATCTCCAAAAATTTCTACTCTCTGATCATATCCATAAACGGCCTGTCTGCTATTATCAATGACACCTAATGCACCATTTTCAAATTTTAGTGTTACAACCGCCGTGTCGATATCACCGGCTTTGCCAATTTCTGAATCTATTAAAACGGCTCCTTGAGCAAAAACTTCAACTACTTCACTGTTTACAATATAACGAGCCATATCGAAATCGTGGATCATCATATCCATAAATAAACCGCCTGAAGTCCGCACGTAATCAATGGTTGGCGGTTTTGGATCCCTTGAAGTAATTTTTAAAATATGAGGTGTTCCAATTTGTCCTTGTTGAACAAGATCGTGTAGCCTTTTAAAATTCGGATCAAAGCGTCTGTTAAATCCTACTTGAAATTTGACGCCAGCCTTTTCAACTTCATTAATTACCTCTACTGTTTCTTCAACTGAAAAACTAACCGGTTTTTCACAAAAGATATGCTTACCGGCCGCCGCAGCCTTTTTAATAATTTCGGCATGCGTAGAAGTTGGAGAGCAAACAAAAATGGCATGGATTTCCGGATCACGTAAAAGATCCTCATAATTATCCGTAACTATTGAAATGTTCTTTTCTTTTGCCCAATCTTCCATTTGAGCAATCATTACATCCGATATTCCTTTAATCTTTACATTTGGTATATGCTGCATGTTTTCTGCATGCAGCCGCCCGATTCTCCCTGCTCCAATAATTCCAATGTTTATCATGTTCCGATCTCCTCCATTTTCACCAAGAAAATGACCATCATTTGGCATGATGAAATCTGCTTGCTCATCATTAAAAGTTTTTTATTTAAGTAAATAAAGGATCATTATATTAATGAGCTCGAGCTAAAGAAGCTCGAGCTATTTAATGGTTTTACGTGTCCGACACACTTGTTGTTGCGAACAACCATCTTTTCATCAGTTAACAAAAATTTATTCTTTCGTAATGCTTTTCAAGAATTCTAATTTTTCTTGCGCATTTTCTTTTGTGATGACATCAATGCCGCTGTCAATTCTTTTTTCAACTTTTTCACCTTTTATAGCTTTAATTGCATTTTCAACTCCTAAATATCCCATGTCATAAGGGCTTTGAGCAATTGTTCCGGCTAATTTTCCGGCTATAATCGATTCAACAGCTTCAACTGTACCGTCTGTGCCAATGACCGGGATTTTCATTCCTTTAGCTTCAACTGCCCGGAGCACTCCAAGTGCCATATCATCGTTTGCAGCAAATACACCTTTAATATTTTTATTGTTCTGTAATATATTCTCCATTACTGACATCGCTTTTGATTTATCACTATCTGCCGGTTGTTCAGCTACTACTTTCATCTCAGCATCTTCTAAAGCCTTTTTGGCTCCTTTTATACGCTCATCCGTTGCAGTGTTCCCAAGAGCACCGCTAATAAGAGCTACTTCATCCCCTTTATTCAACATTGATGCAAGCAATTTTCCAGCTTCCTGACCAGCTGTGAAGTTTTCTGTTCCAATAAATGTTGTTTTATCTTTCAGTTCTGCGTCTGTATCAATGAGCAATACAGGAATGCCCTGTTGTGTAGCCTGTTCTAGTGAAGGAACAACAGTTGAAGGCTGAGTTGGCGAAACAACTAATGCCCCCGGCGATTGATTGATTTGGTCCTCAATCATATTTACTTGTTCGATCACTTGAGACTCTGAAGCTGGTCCTACAACATTTACTTCAACACCCAATTCTTTTCCAGCTGCTTTCGCACCAGCCTCTACATATTTCCAATATGGGCTGCTTAACGTTTTTAAAACGACTGATATTGTTTTACCTTCTAAATCGTTGCCTTCTTTCTCACTACTTCCCCCTGAAGATTTTTCACCCCCACATCCAGATGCAATAATCATGCTAGCAGCCATTGCTACAACACCTAAAGATTTCACCCATTTTTTCATAAAATCATCCCCCTTGAATTTATAAATAAATTTTAAATATTAACACTATTTTTAAAAAAGTTAGTCTTTCTTGCTTTTTCTCTGTCTAATCACATCTACATAAACAGCCGCTATAATAACAAATCCTATGACTGCCATTTGAAAATCGGCTGAAACATTCAATAAGTTAAGGCCATTTCTCAACACAGCAATAATTAAAGCTCCTATCAGAGTTCCCCAAACTGTTCCAACTCCACCAAAAAAGCTTGCTCCGCCAATAATTACCGCTGCAATGGCATCCAACTCATATGATAAACCTGCAAGCGGGAAGGCAGAATTTACTCTTCCTACCATAACTAATCCTGCCAGCGATGCCATAAAACCACTGATTGTATAAACAATGACAAGAACACGATCAACATTGATTCCAGATAAATGAGCTGCTTCTTTATTTCCTCCAATTGCATAAATATATCTTCCGGTTTTTGTTCTAGTTAAAAATATATGGAAAATGATATACATCACGATAACTAGCAAAAAGCTCACAGGAATTGGACCGACAAATTCTCTCCCCAAAAATTGAATTAAATACGGAAATCCGGCAATTGGTGCAGCTGCTGTTACAATCAGCGCTAAACCACGTGCTATGTTCATTGTTCCAAGAGTAGAAATAAACGGATGAGGCAATTTAAGCTTTGTCAGCAATATTCCGTTTAACCACCCAAAAAAACACCCAACTAATAAGCATACAAGAATTCCTAAAATGGGATGCATGCCCATATTAACGGAAACAATCCCCATTAACATGATTGAAATAGCTAAAATGGATCCGACCGATAAGTCGATACCTGCAGTCAAAATCGGCAAGAGCATCCCTAAAGCCAACAATGCATTAATGGATGACTGTCTGGCGATATTCATGATGTTGTTGATGGTTAAAAACTTATCCGATAGAATCGTGAGAACTGTACATAAAATGATAAGCCCGATCAGAGCGCCAAACTTACTAAGATAATGCTTGACAGATTTCTTTTCAACATTCGTTTCCGAGCTGTTCACCGCTAACTCTCTCATCAATTACTCCCTCCTGTAGCCGCTTTCATGATCTTCTCTTGCGAAGCTTCATTAATAGGAAAGTCTGCTGTTATTTTTCCTTCAGACATCACCAGTACGCGATCGCACATTCCCAAAATTTCCGGCAAATCAGACGAAATCATTAAAACGATGGCTCCATTTTCAACTAATTGATTCATCAACCGATATACTTCCACTTTAGCGCCAACGTCGATACCACGTGTCGGTTCATCAAATATAAAGACTTTCGCTTTTGTACAAAGCCATTTGGCTATAACGACTTTTTGCTGGTTTCCTCCGCTCAGCTTTCTTGCATTCAGTTCAATATTTCCCGGGCGGATTTTCAATTCTTTTACATAGTCCATGGCTCCCTGCTTGATTTTTTTCAAATCTATTAATTTGCTCTTTTTTCTAAAGTTATCCATATTAGCAAGGACAATGTTCATGTATAACGGTTGATCCAGCAGCAAACCTTCACTTTTTCTATCCTCTGTAATAAAGGCTATTCCGGCAGAGATGGCGTCCCTAGGTGATTTAATGTCGACTAATTTTCCGTCAACATAGATCTTGCCTTTTTCCTTTTTATCTGCACCAAAAATGGCTCTTGCCAGCTCCGTTCTGCCGGCACCAACAAGTCCGGAAATACCGACAATTTCGCCGCGGCGAATACTAAAGCTGACAGGTTCTTTAAAGCCGCTAACTTTTAAATCTTCGACTCTAAAGCCTTCTTCCCCTAACGTAAAGGTTTGTTTTGGATATTTTTCTTCAAGAGTTCTACCTACCATCAGTTCAATCCAATGATCCGTGCTCGTTGTCTTTACTGGAAGTGTATCGATTTTAAAGCCGTCTCTTAAAATAGTGATTCGATCGCCAATTCGTTTAATTTCTTCAAGTCTATGAGAAATAAATATGATAGCAATTCCTTTTTCTTTTAATTGTTCGACCGTTTTATATAACTGTTCTACCTCCGACTGGCTCAAACTCGCTGTTGGTTCGTCCATGATAATTAATTTCGCATCTAAAGTAAGAGCTTTCGCAATTTCGACTAGCTGCTGCTGACCTATTCCTAAGTAACCGAGCGGCTGCTCTGCAATAGCTGGATCTTGTCCAAGCATCTGCAAAAATTGCTTCGCGCTTTCTTTCATTTGTTTGTGGTTGATAAATGAAAGTTTTCCATTCCCTTTAATTTCCCGGCCTAAAAATATATTTTCATAGACTTTCAGCTCTGGAATCACGTTTAGTTCTTGGTATATCGTTGCTATTCCAAGCTGCATGGCATCCAAAGGTGAGCTGATTTGAACCGGCTGGCCTTCCCAATAAATTTCTCCTTCATCTTTTTGATAGGCTCCCGTCAAAATTTTAATCAACGTTGATTTACCAGCCCCATTTTCACCTAACAGCACATGAACTTCCCCAGGTTTCACTTCAAAATCAATGCCCTTCAAAACATGATTATTTGAAAAGCTTTTTTTAATGCCCTTCATCACCAGTAGGCTTCCTTCAGCACTAGCCAATGTTTTTTCCTCCTTTCTCTGCGTATAGGAACTAATCTATTAAGAGAATCAACAGCTATTCTGAAGACAAAATCATAATATTTTAGATGTTTTCAAGGAAACTTTTTCTTGCTTAAAAAACGATTCTTGTGCCGCAACAGCAATTTCTTGAGCTTTTACTCCATCTTCAACAGTTACTTTAGGTTGATACCCCTCTAGTAAAGCATTAAAAAAGTCTTCCAGCTCGAGATAATAGGCGTCTTTAAATCTAGTCGGAAAATCTTGAACAATATCATGAACTGCGCCAGAACTGGTCAAAACTTGAATGTTATGTTGACGCAAGCCGCCAATAAAAATAGTTCCTTCCGTACCTATTACTTCCGCACGTATATCATAGCCATAATGGGCATTTCTGCTGGATTCAACGTCACCAACGGCTCCCGATTCAAATTCTAAATAACAGAGAGATTGATCCACATCTTGATATTTGGACATAAACGGATATTTTAAAACTTTGCCGTGAGCTGATACTGCTTCAACGTCTGATTCCATTAAATACCTTGCAATGTCAAAATCATGAATGGCCATATCAATAAATATACCGCCGCTATTTTTTATAAATTCTTCAGGAGGCGATGCTGGATCGCGGGAAATTCCCCGAAAATAAATTGGTTTTCCGATATCTCCTCTTAAAATTCTTTTTTTGGCTTCAGCGTACGCTGGATCGAACCGTCTCATAAAGCCGACCTGACAAATTGTGTTATGCCGCTTCATTATTTCAAAAATTTCTTTCGCTTCGTCTAAATTGCTGACAAGCGGTTTTTCAACAAAAACTGCTTTATTGCTAAAAGCTGCTTCCTTCAACAGTTCAAAATGCGTACTCGTAGGAGAAGCAATGATAACAGCCTCAATCCGATCATTGGAAAAAATATCACTTGGATTTGTAGTGAAGTTAGGAACATCTAATTCTATGGAAACTTTTTTGGCAAGCTCTTCATTTCTATCACAAATGTATACTAGTTCAGCGGATTGGATTTTTGTCTTAACGTTTACGGCATGCCAATATCCAAGACGTCCCAGCCCGATCACTGCACAGCGAATTTTTCTGTTCATTTTCATTACCTTCCTAAAATTTATTTAGACTTGCTACTACGGATTGATTGCGCAAAGATTCATAACCTTTTTCTATATAATGAATAACTTGAATAGAATTTCGGATTCCATAAACTGGTTGTTTTCCGTTGATAATGCAATCATTTACATGCTCCACTTGATTGAAATACTGATTATCTTTATATGTTTCAAACAGTATTATTTCGTTATTGTCATCTTTTACAATTACTTTGCCCTTTTGATCTGATGACACATCAGGCCGAAAAGAGGAATCTACTAAAATGGTTCCGCGCTCTCCTATAATTTCATACCGATTAATAAATGGCAGCTTCATGCTGGCGGTAATTTCAGCTGTTCTTCCAAACTCATCTACAAAAATACAAGTTGATAACATATCCACTTTATGTTCAGGGTCAACTTCCCCCAACATAACAACTTTCTCTGGTTTTATTCCGATGATCTGGCTCATCGCATGAACTCCGTAACACCCGACATCCCACATAGCTCCTCCGCCTAATGCGGGGTTTAAACGAATATCATCCCGGTCTTGCAAACTCCAAGAAAAATGTGATTTTACATGCAATATGCTTCCGATCATCCCCGAAGCCAATAAATCCTTTACACGTGCATGTTGTTTATGGAATTGATACATAAAGGCTTCCATAAAAATTACGTTGTTTTGCTCTACAGCTTCCTGAACCTTCAATAATTCTTTCGTACTAACAGCTGCAGGCTTTTCTACTAAAATATGCTTTCCCTTCTGTGCAGCTTTTATTGCCCATTCGGCGTGCAGGGCATTTGGAAGAGGAATATAAACTACATCAATCGATTCATCTTCTAACAATTGATCGTAATCACTATAAACCTTTGGAATATTGAATCGGGCGACTTTTTCTTTGCTTCTGCTCGCAATCGCTACAACTTCGGAACGAGAGGATTGTCTCAGGGCAGGAAGAAGCTGCTCGTAAGCAATATTAGCTGCACTCATAATTCCCCACTTTACTTTTTCCATTTTGATCACCTTTCACAAAATTTTCTGAACGGCAAAGGTAAAATCATGACCGCCCAGCATCCCATTACAATCAAAGTTACGAATCGATTGTTTCGATTAACGGGTGACATTTTTTTAAAGAGCGAAACTGTTGTTTGTTTCATCCTCCATGCCCTGCTTAAGAGTTGTTTAATAATTTTTCATTTATATACTTACGAGCAATTAAAGCGTATTCCAATGGATGGGCTATTGACGGATCTTGTTCGGCTTCAACGATAATCCATCCTTTGTATTGATGGTCCAATAGTTTTTGATAAAGTACGGTAAAATCAATGCAGCCGTCCCCTGGTACCGTAAAGATTCCGCTTAAGAAGGAATTCATGAATGATTTTCCTTCTTTTTTGCACTCCTCCATTATCTTTTTTCTTACATCTTTAAAGTGCACGTGTTTTATGCGGTCAATATGCTTGTTTAATAGCTGCTGGCAATCTTCATCGGAAACATAGATGTGGCCTGTGTCATAGAGCAGGTGCACGTAGTTTGCATCAGTGTTTTCCATTAACCGATCAATCTCCGGAAGGGTTTGAACCCCCGTTCCCATATGATGGTGATAAACTAATTTCAAACCGTACTGCACAGCGATTTTTCCCAGTTCGTTCAGGCCTTCGCACAATTGGGTCCACTCGGCATCTGTAAAGTGCGGCTTTTCGGAAAAAACATTTTTATCGGTACCTTGAATGCTGTAAGTCTGCTCAGAAACTACTGCCACATCTGCATGAACTTCATACAAGTATTGACAATGCTGATGGAAAGCCCGTTTAGCTTCTTCTATGCCGTCGCGGATAATAAAACTGCTAAACCACCGTCCTGCTATTTTTAAGTTTCGCAGCTTCAATTCCTTGTTTAACACTTTCGGCTCAGGGAAAAAGCCGCCGACTTCGGTGCCTTCAAAACCTGCGACAACAATGTCGCTTAAAAGGTGCTGCAACGTATTTTCAGCTCCGATTTCCGGTATATCATCATTTCTCCAGCCGATCGGCGAAATTCCCCATAAGATGTCTTGCTCTCCCATTGTTTGTCTCCTTCTTTAATATTGTTTGGCAGTTTTTAAATTTTCTTGTTTTTCTTTAAATGCTTTTTGCACACTTTCCTTTTCAGAGACTTCCGCAACCCCGACATGCCACCAGCTTTCATAGCCATTTGTCATGGTCTTTGGAAGCACTTTCATTTCTATTAAAGTAGATACATTTTGTTTCTTGGCATCTTCTAATGCTGCTTTCAATTCTTCGACTGTATTGGCACGGTAAGTTTTGGCTCCGTAGCCTTCAGCCACTTTTGCATAATCAATGTTCATGATTTGATTGTCATGTGTTCGGAATTCGCAATAATAGCTTCCCATTCCATTGCCCATTTGCAGGTTGCTAATACAGCCAAATCCTGAGTTGTCAAACAGCAAAATATTAATTTTATGATTATATTGAATGGCTGTAACCAATTCAGAATGCAGCATGAGGAAGCTGCCGTCACCGACCATGGCATAAACTTCTTTGTCAGGCTGCGCAAGCTTGATTCCTAAAGCACCCGACACTTCATATCCCATACACGAATACCCGTATTCCATATGGTATGTGTTAGGTTCTGTTGAATGCCATAAGCGTTGAAGATCTCCAGGCAATGAACCAGCTGAACCGATGATGATACTGTCAGGCGAAACCGCTTCATTAATCGCCAATAATGCAGTGGTCTGCGCCAATTCTGTATTTAACGCATCTGCATATTCATTCAGCACTTCTTGGGAAAACTGATCTTTTATTTCCGGTGTAAAGTTTTCCCTGTCAAACACTATCTTGCTTAAACGGTCGCGCTCTCTCAGCCACTCCTCTTTTAATTCGACAATTTGATCTCCGAATTCGCTTTTATACCCGTCCAACAGCGGGAATAACAGCTCCAAAGTTGTTTTGGCGTCTGCAACTACTTGAAAACCATCCATTTTATAGGCCTGCAAACGGCTGACATTAATGTTCAAAAACTTTGCCTGTTCAAAATTGAACGCTGTTTTCGACGAAGTCGTAAAATCTGTATATCTTGTTCCCACTCCAATAATCAAATCCGCTTCTTTAGCCGCTTTATTGGCAGCTAATGTTCCGGTTACTCCGATTCCGCCCAAATTATTTTTAAATGTTGATTCGACTGTCGATTTTCCGGCTTGCGTTTCGACAAGCGGAATATCATGCTTCTCGGAAAGCTTGATTAAAATATCCCTCGCTTGGGAATATTTTGCACCGCCGCCCACAATGATAAGTGGTTTTTTGCTTGATTTTATTAATTCTGCAGCTCCCTTTAGCTCTCGATCGGTCGGCAATTTGCGGTCAAGATAGTGCACCCGTTTTTCAAAAAATTTCTCATCAAAATCAAACGCTTCCCCTTCGGCATCTTGCGAAATGCAGATGGTCGCAGGACCCGCTTTGGCCGGATCTGTCATCACTTCAAAAGCTCTGATTAAACTTGACATCAACTGTTCAGGGCGTGTGATCCGATCCCAATATCTTGATACGGGCTTGAGCGCATCATTGGTTGTCACCGCCGTACTATATTCATGTTCCACTTGCTGCAAAACAGGATCAGGCTGGCGGGTTGCAAAGGTATCTGCAGGGAGCAGAAGGACGGGAATATTATTGGAAAGAGCTGTACCCGCTGCCGCGACCAAGTTGGCCGACCCCGGTCCAACCGACGTGGTGACGGCAAATATTTTTTGCCGAAGCATTTGTTTGCTGTAAGCAATGGCTGCATGCGTCATTCCTTGTTCATTTTTCCCTTGAATTACTTTTAAATGGCCGGGATCTTGCTCAAGCGCCTGACCAATTCCTAAAACATTGCCATGTCCGAATACATTGAAGATTCCTTCCACAAAGGGAAATTCTTTACCGTCAACGTGAATGTATTGTTGGTTCAAAAATTTGATTAAAGCTTGAGCTGTTGTCAACCGGATAGTTCCCATCTTTTTCACCCCTGATCGTATTCAATTATGATCTTTCGGCAATGAGTTGTTCGATTTCTTCCGCCTCCGGCATTGCATCAGAAGAGCTGTGTCTGCTGACGACAATAGCTGCTGAGGCGCTCCCGTATTTTAAAGCCGTCTCAATGTCCTTGCCTGTAATTAGCGCATACAAGAAGGCTGAAGCGTATGCATCCCCTGCACCGAACGTTTTTAATACTTTTGTCCGATAAGCATTCGCTTGAAATGTTTCACCTGATTTCGCATACGCATAAGAGCCTTCAACGCCATGCTTAATGATAATCAGGTCGGGCGAATGCTGAAACAAATAGCGAACGGTCTCCTCGTTTTTCCCGTCTTTTGTTCCTTCCATGATATCGTATTCGTCGCGGGTGCCGATCACAACGTCTGCCTTTTCCGCCACCAATGAATAATAAACAGAAGTTTCATCAGTAGATATCCAAGTGTACGGGCGATAATCCAATTCAAATATGACTTTCACATCATGTTTTTTCGCCAGAGAGATCGCTTTCAAAACAGCTTCTCTCGAAGGGCTTTTAGATAGCGCCGTACCGGAAACAAGCAAAATTTTGGATCTTTTGATATATTCCTCATCTACCTCGGACGGTTTCAAATAGAGGTCTGCTACATTTTCACGATACATTAAGATGCTGCAGTCTTCCGGACTTTTAATTTCTGTAAAAGCCAATCCGGTTTTATGCCCCTCCTGATCAACGACCATATGGGATGTGTCCACCCCAACATTGCGCATATACTGCTCAATAAAACGGCCATGCTGATCGTCTGAAATTTTTCCGATGAATCCAGCCTTCAGCCCTAATTTTGAACAGCCAATGGCAATATTAGCCGGAGAGCCTCCAACATATTTTGTAAAAGTCATCGTTTCTTCCATCGGACGGTTGTATTCCACAGCGTTTAAATCAATGCATGCACGGCCAATTGCAATGATGTCAAATTCTCTGTCGGTATTGAAATCATATCTCATCTTTGATAAACAGCTCCTTGTATTTTTTAACGTTTCAATATCCATTCATGATCAGGGTCATTGTAAAATTTCCAAATCCGTTTCGGGCCTGCCATAACATTTAAATAATAAGAGGTATAACCGTCTGGTACGCCGACCGGATGATATCCTTTCGGCACGATGACAACATCACCGTTTTCAACTGTCATCGTTTCATCTAGTGAACGATCGTCCGTATAAACTCGCTGAAAAACGAATCCTTGAGGCGGATCCATTTCATGATAATAGGTCTCTTCCAATAGCGACTCATTTGGCAAGTTATCACGGTCATGCTTATGTGGAGGATAGCTTGACCAATTGCCGCTTTCCGTAAACACTTCCACCACTAAAAGACTATTCGCACTTGGATCTGAATCAGGCAAAATATTGTGGACAAAACGTTTATTGTTAAGTATCCCCCTATGCTCGATTCCTACATTTTCTGCTTTAATCCATTTCGTAGGCAGCTGACGTTCAGACGGGGAATAGCATAAGGCAACGCGCGCTTTTGTTACTCCTTCAACCTCAAAATGGCGCTGATTGGAAACATATACGCTGTCCGTCGGGATCTTTTCAAAAACACTTTCCCGCGTGCCTAAATTTTCGAAATTTTCATCACCGACTGAAACATTAATTTTTCCCGTTAAGGCGACGATGCAGCATTCTTGGTTTCCTAATAATTCCGAATATTTTGCGTTCGGATCTAAATCGATGACTTTAAATCCCACATATTCCAAAGGAGAGTTTTCTGATGTTACTTCATGAACAACTATTACTCCCTTTTCGATTTCTTTCTTGTTCGGTTTTCGCAGCAAATGACTCATATATACCTCCCTCACATGGCGGCGGTTTTCTTTTTCTTAAAGGAAAGAAAACCGAAAAAACAATTGTTTTCTTAAAGCTTTTGACAAAGCCGTCGCGCTCTCTTTTCCGATTCATTTTCAGGCTCATGAAGCTGAATTATGAGCCTGAAGGATGAATCTTCTATCACATTACCAATCTATTATTCAAAACTTGGCGTTTTATAGCGCGCTGTTACAACCTTTTTGCGCGTATAAAAATCAACGCTGTCTTTTCCGTTGGCGTGCAATGTTCCAAAGAACGAAGACTTCCATCCGGAGAACGGGAAGAACGCCATTGGAGCCGGCACTCCTAAGTTAACGCCTAGCATACCTGCATCAATATTTTCACGGAAATAGCGAATGGCTTGAGCGTTCGTTGTAAAAATACATGCGCCGTTGGCAAACTCAGATCTATTTGCAATTTCGATCGCTTCTTTTAAATGTTTCACCCGAATGATCGATAAGACAGGTGCAAAAATTTCGTCCTTCCAAATGGTCATATCAGTTGTAACATGGTCAAAAATCGTTGGTCCGATAAAAAACCCGTCGTCAGTTGCGCGATTGCGTCCGTCACATACCAAGGTTGCGCCTTCTTCAACACCCTTTTCAATATAACGGATCGTGCGTTTTTTATTTTCTTCTCGGATGACCGGTCCTAGCAAGACACCGTCATCAAGGCCGTTGCCCATTTTAATATTTTCTGTTTCTTCTTTTAACTTGGCGATAAATTGATCAGCAATTTCTTCCTCCACCGTCACAACTGAACATGCCATGCATCGTTCTCCTGCTGATCCGAATGCTGAAGAAATAATGTTGGTAACAGCATCATCCAAGTTGGCATCCTTTAACACAATCGTATGGTTTTTCGCTCCAGTCAACGCCTGAACACGTTTTAAATTTTCACTAGCCCGTTTATAAACGTATTCGCCAACCGGCTTGGAGCCAACGAACGAAATCGCTTTGATATCCGAATGATCCAAAATTCCATTGACAACATCATGCGCTCCATTTACCACATTTAATACACCTTTTGGAAGACCCGCTTCTGTAAACAAGTTGACTAATTTTTCGATTAAGAGCGGCGTTCTTTCAGATGGTTTTAATATAAAAGTATTGCCAAGCGCTATTGCCATTGGGAACATCCAGCAAGGCACCATCATCGGGAAGTTAAACGGAGTAATCCCGCCGACCACGCCGATCGGATAGCGGTAATTGGTCGCCTCAATATCAGTCGCAATCGTTGATAAGGAATCCCCCATCATTAAAGTAGGCGCTCCTGCCGCAAACTCTACATTTTCTATTCCGCGCTGAACTTCTCCTAATGCTTCAGAATAACTTTTTCCATTTTCAATCGTAATGATCCGCGCTAATTCTTCCCTATGCTTTATTAACAGCTGCTGAAAATTAAATAGAATTCTTGCACGGCGAGGAACAGGGACGTTTTTCCATTCCTCAAAAGCTTTTTTGGCAACTTCTACAGCTTCATCCACTTCCTCTTTTGTAGAAAGCGGAACTTGGCCAATTACTTCTTTTGTAGCAGGATTGTAAACATCTTCATATTTTGTTGCTTTACTTTCAACCCATTCGCCATTAATGTAATTTTTTAATTTTAATGCGTTAGACATTTTCTGTCCCCCTTAATTCATCAACACTAGTTGACCATAAATAGTTGGTATGTTTTTTAAAAAATTGATGATATTATTGTTATATATTAGTTATATTTTGGTTATATCTCGATTTTTATGATAATATTAAAAGCGTTTTCAGTCAACAAAAATTTAAAAATATTTCTGCGACTAATCGGCTAAATCTTCATTATTATTGAACTTATAGGGTAATATAGATATAATTAACGTTGATGGTTAAGTTTTGGTTAACTTTATAATTTGTTTCAAATATTAGCCAGTGAAAACTAAAGAAAGCAAGAGGGATCCACATGTTAAAATCTAAACGAATAGAACAAATAGAAAAATATGTTTTTGAACATCAAACCGTTTCGTTGGACGAACTTGTTAAGGAATTCAATGTGTCAAAAAACACCATCCGGCGCGATGTTCAACAATTAGTTGAACGGGGAACGATCAAAAAGGTGTACGGAGGAGTTGCTGTTAATCATACAACATTAGAATCATTTACGGTCAGACAAACCCGCAATCAAAAGCAGAAAAAAGCCGTTGCCAAAGCAGCCGCAAAATATGTTGAGGACGGCGATATTATTTATATTGATTCGGGAACAACAACATTGGAAATGGTGGAATATTTGCAAACAAAACAGGTTACGATCATCACAAACAATTTGGACTTTATCATAAATTCGTACCCTTATCCAAACTTAAACGTTCTGACAACAGGTGGAGTATTTGAACGTAAAACGAAATCGTTCGTCAGTCTCAAAAATATGGATATATTACAAAGCTACAATATTAATAAAGCTTTCATGGCATCAACCGGCATCTCCATTTCAAATGGCGTAACGAACTCTTCCCCGCTTGAAAGCGAAATAAAACAAACAATTGTAAAAAGAAGTGAACAAGTTTATTTATTGGTAGATCATGATAAATTTGATAAATACGCTTTAATGACTTATTGCCGTCTTGATGAGGTTGATTATATTATTACGGACACTGCTCCGAGCGAGCAATACCAGGAATTTGCCAAAAAACACAATATCCAGCTTGTCATTGCTGATAATGAAAATTAAACATAAAACATCGTTGACAAGCGGCTAGCAGCTTTTTCTTTTGTCAAATTGTTTTTGAGGTGACTGAATCCTTGTTCTCATCATGATTTCCTCAAGCTTGTTCACCTTTAACGATGGAGACATATTTTAATAGATTTTCGAAATCGTTCCTGCTATTCTATGGAACAGGAAGAAATTGATTCATTCAGTAGATAAGTGTAAATGTTTTTATTTTAACGGACACAACAGAGTGAAAGCCATTCGATTATTCTATTTTCAAGCTGCTGGTCGAACCAATTGGCAAAAAGGATTTAAACCTGCGGCTACAATTGGACAATTTGCAAACAAAGAAGCCCTCCCTTCAACACCGCTTGATCAAAAATCAACTTAGTTATGCAAAAACCCCCGCCTTTTTTTCGTTTTGGGAACTAACTGTTGCAAAGTATGTATAAAGATTTTTAAGGCAAATCATGAAAACCTCCTTCGGCAAACATAAAACCCTTGGACAAATCCTTTTACTGGATTGCCCAAGGGTTTAAGAATATTTGCGAAACGAATTCATGAGTTGAGGAGCTACACCACATGTCGCTCACCGCCGCATATTTGCTTAGCAAGTTCTTCCTGAAACATTCTTCCGGTGATTATACCCCAACAGCTTACGAAGCAATGTTTCCAACCACCTTTTCCTCATCTAAGAGATGGTTTCAACAAAAAAAGAGAATTGCCATAAGATTTCTATAATCAGGAACTGTATCATACGACTGGAATTTTTAGTAAATCCTCAAAACAAAACCTATCAAAGGAAAAATACCTCCTTTAAAGGCTCTGCCTTAGAAAAGGCTGGGACCATAAGATGCGAATGGGTAATTATAAGGGTAATGATGGTAATGATGGATATAATTTGGATTTTGGCGGGTCGAGCTAGTTTGATCATTTTCATATTTCTTACGTTTACAGTTTTTATGTGGGCCGATAAATGTGTTCGGTTGAATAGGAGCTATAGTTTTCTTCCATTCCTGTTCATTCAGGCAATAAGTATGCGCCATGATATTTGACGGAGTAAGCTTTAAGATATCTGAACCTAAAATCACCTCAGGAGTCGGGGCATCAAATATTGCCAGAAGGTGTGTATTATCCTTGGTTGCTACTTCGTAATGCCACCATGCTTGCGGAATATTTACCACCTGCCCCGGCTTAATTGGATAGTTATGAATTTGTTTTGTAAATGGGTTCAACATCGAGACAGTGGCAGCACCGGAAATACAATAGACCAGCTCAGCTGCATTTTGATGATAGTGAGGTTCTATAACATTATTTTTGCTTAAAAAAATATCCAATAAAGATATGTTTTCTAATGTGTTTAACTGTTTAATTCCCAAGATATTTATAAAGTTGTGTTTATCCTTTGTGAACGATCTACTCTTGTTGACATCGAAGGTGAATTGCGTTTTAGGTGATGTGTAATCCAAATATGCAACCATGTGCACTCATCCTTTGTGTTTAAATATTTCACCATAATCTATGCAGACACGTATTAGTAGTGCAAGTACCTAAATAAAAAAGCCAAAGATCTCCCTGTACCTAAAATATGGGCGATAAAAAATTAGGGATAATCTTTTCCGAAAGGGTAATATGCCGAAACTTCCTTGAGCTTTCTCGCAGCCAAAGGCAATTTTCCCCTTGACCGATTCGCTATATATGCAGGATGGAATTTTGTCATGAAGACGTACACATTAATCGGAGCGAAATAGTTGAACTTTTATCGTTGCAAAAACATCAGGCAGCTCAATATCAACGTCATCTCTATTTTGTGATTTGGCCAGTTATTTTTCAGTCAAAATCATTTTTGAAAACAATAATGACTTTGTTTTAATTCGAAAATAGTTGCACAACTGACCAATGTAAGACTATACTTTTTGGGATAAGCAAATCACATACTGCCTAAGCCTTCCTTGGTCAATGGTTATAAATTCAGCATTCTGTTTGAGAGAAGAGTACTTCCTAATTGTAAAAAATAAAATGTTAAACAATAACTAATTTACCAATATTCCAAACCATACTAACTTGATACTTGGTTTATTCATAATATTCATTTATATACCCCTCGTAAGAAGATGATTTATTAAAAAAAATGAGAGTATAAAAAGAAACAGAAATTCAAAGCCCCAAAAAATGAATTTTAACATTTTATTGTTTATCTTTCCTCCTAATTGCCAAGCAAGAATAAACATAGACAAAATTAAGGGGAATAAACCTAAATATAGATTTTTAGTTAGTACTATAACGATCAATGCTAAGAAAAAAAGAGCAGTTGATAGAAAATTTGCAAATTTTGCACTCATGACATGACCTCCAATATTATAATGGGGTTATATACCATTCTATTATTGCTGCCAATGTAAGGAAAATTAATATTATACTGGTTAATAGGGTTATTTCAAATAACGTCTGTTTTATTAGCTGTTTTGCACTTAAAGAAGTACGGAAATATTCAATAATAATTGATACGCCTTTTAATCCAATGATTCCACTTATTAATATCGCAGGTATCTCAAATATTCCATGCGGGATTAGCTTTACAAAAATACTTGAAATAGACAATCCAAGCTCCAATTGCTGCTGAATAGAGGAACCGACTATTAACCCATTAGTTATCAAAAATATAACAGTAGAAATACCAAGAGAAAGTAATCCTGAAGCAATAACTAGTGATGCCTTTATATTATTAAAAAGTAAGTTTTCTACATCAGAAGCCTGTATATAGTTTAAGTCTCCTCTTACTGCATCTATTCTAAACAAATACCCCCCTGCCATCCCCCCAAAAAATAAAAGTAAAGAAATGACAAACAATATTTTGTTATTAGATACAAGCTTACGAACAACATCTTTTATACCCCTTCCCTGAAAATTCATTTGCTCATCATTTCTCCAGAATTTTTACCTAAGTAAACTGATGTAATACGCTTTTCTATTGAATCGAGACTTAATTTATTGGTTGAAAATTCCTCGACAATTTTACCTTTATGTAAAATCCCTATTTTATCGCATAGAGAATGTGCCAATTCAAGTAAATGTGTCGTTAGAATAACTGTTTTATCTGCTTTTACAAACTTTTTTATATACTGTCTTATAATATGTGAATTGATTAAATCGATTCCTGTCAAAGGTTCATCTAATAATAATATATCTGGATCGTTCAATAATGCTGATGCAATAGATACCTTTTGTTTCATTCCGTGGCTATATGTCTTAATCAATTCATCTTTTGCTGATGTTAAATTGAAGAGGTCAATTAAATAAGAAACTTTATCTTTTCGCAACTCTTTCGGAACATCTAAAATAGATGCAAAGAACAAAAGATATTCTTCCCCGCTTAAATATTCATATAAAGAAGCGGAATCAGGAACAAAACTTATTTTTTTATTGCTTTTATTACCAACAGGATTCATATTATCAATGTATATTTCACCATTATCTGGTTTGGATAAACCTGCAAGGATACGTAGAAAGGTAGTTTTCCCAACACCATTCGTACCAACAATCCCATAGATACAACCCGTATCCACTTGGAAATTAAGGTTATCTAAAACGATATTTTCATCATATCTTTTAGATAAATTTTTCACCTTAATCATTTTTTAAGAAAACCTCCCTGACTGAAATTTGTTTAGTATACGCAGCAACGATGGCATAAGCGCAAAAGAAAAAAGCAACGAGAATTAATATAAGAATACATGCAACCATAGTGTTTAATTTTAATCCGAAAAATTGATCTGCGATCAGTAATCCTCCTATGAAAACCGTGTATAGATAAGTTAGACCATTATTTAAAATGCTTTCTATAAAATTAGCTTTATGGGATTCACCAATTTCATAGGGATGCTCCCAATTTATCCGTGGGTATAACGCTGTTGAGAATATTTGAAATAAACCACTCAGTCCACCATAGGTGAGCATAATAGTGATTGATAAAGCATACAGAAAAATATTTACATTTATAAAAACAGAAGATAATAAGACGACGAAAAAAGTGACTAGAAATGTAAAAATAAAATATATATACCATTTTTCTTTGACAATATCCCACATTGTATATTTGGTATAAACAAGCAAGTGTATATTCTTGGCCTCTGTATCAATCGCTAATATCATTTTTAGTGATTCGCCAACAATTTGAAATATGGCAAAAGCAAATACTGTTATAATGGATAAAAAAAACAACGGTGATGTTGAATCAATAAAATGTTGTACGACTGGCAAGGCAATTCCGATAAATACTAGCAAGCCTAATATAGTTTTTCCTATATGCCCAATAAACCATGAACTAACACGCTTAATATGAAGTATGTCTTTTACAAAAAAATATTTATTCGTATTTATGAACTTATCTTTATCAGATATAGAGTTTTTACGGGTACGAATTTGGTAATAAGGTATTAAATCTAAATGATTTAATGTTTTGATCCATATCAAAGTGAATACACCAGCTATGGATAGCATGAAAAGAAAAACGATGAAAAGTATATGAAATTCCAGATTATATATGTCCTTAGGCAGACCGAGTTCCATTAAAAAAGACTGATATTTTATCACAATATTTGCTAATTTAATTCCAAATTTTTGTGAATTGAATAACAGTGAAGCGATCGTGAAGGGTAATAAAAAAAATAAGAGCGCAACGACTATAAATAGAAAAAAGCGATTTAATAAACGCAGTGATTGTATATAAAAAAAATGGGCAAACAAAAAGCGGAAGTATGAAAAAAACATAGTCATTATTAAACTTAATAGACTAAATAGCGGAAAATAGTAAATCAAAAATTTCAGCTCAAAACTTGGGTAATTTATATGTATCCCTAAAACTACAGGCATTAACAAAACGAACCACATTATCACTGTATTTTTCAATGAGTCACCATAAATAGAAGCAATGACTTGCAACACTCTATAACTTTTTAATTGAGACAACATTTTTGTCGTGTCATAATAAAAAACAGAAGATTTTTTATTAAAGAAACTTAATGAGTTGAAGAAAGCAAGAAATATTACAAAGCTCAAAAAGGCATTTAACCATGTATTTGCATCTAGATCCTTGATGATATAACCAGTTAAAAATACTGTGAAAAAAAACAAAGCACTCATAATAAAAATCACAATGAGTGTAATCCATCTATATATCTTTCTAAGATCAATTTTATCCAGCTGCCAGTCTGCTAAAAATTTTCGCAGAGCAGATTTTCTGTTATATTTTATTATATTGATCATTTTATCTATAAAAGAAAAGACAGAATTACTAGTAAACATTATTGAATTGGCACCTCCTGACTAGGTAAACAGAAAAAAGAAGGGGCATGTTAATTTTAGTATTAGCTGCGAATACAAGTTTTGCCGGATTTCCGCAGCTTGTGCTTGTACTCTTTCAGCTTTAATTACCAAGCAATAGCATATTTTCTTCCTGAATTTTGAATAACGGCTTTAATTGCAGTAATACCTCCAATTGCGCCGCTAAGTCCAGCTACTGCCGCTACAATCGACCAAAGAGTTGAACCTCCAGAAACCAAATCAATAATAAGCCCTGCTGTAGCCTGTTTAATTCCGAGTTTAGTAGCTAATCATGCGAAAGATGAATTTACAGTTCCTATTTCAGTAGTAACTTGAGCTGCCATTAAACCTAATGCAAAAGTTAAAAGACTAGCAAGAAATCCTTTTTTTCAGGTCTACACATTGCTTCATTGATACTATCTCCTAAATTAGCAATTTTATACAAATACCTTCAATCCCCTAGATTACCATATATAGGGTTGATTGTAAATTAAATTCCATATAACACTTGTAAAATAGGAACTACTAACTATTATCATGCTTTCATCCTGGTACACAATTTTATTAATAGTTAACCGTGTCCGATTGTTCCATATAAGCCAAATTTTTTTCATATAAGGCCCCATTTCTCAAAGCCTTGTTGTATAAGACCTTCCATTAACGCTGCCAAGGGAAGAAAAAATACATAGAGCACAAACAGTATAAGACATATCTTTAATATCTCTTTTTTTGGAAAAAGGGCTTTTTTAATCACTTAAAAGTCACTACTGCAGGCTTTAGTGCGAATGCCCCAACAAGTATAATTGCTAGGATTCCAAAAACACATGAAAAATTGTATATTTAAATACAAATCAAAAAGAGAATGGGGGTGTTTAATAAGTCGTTTTTACGGCTTATTGACGCCCCCATTAATGCTTTAGAAACGTTAATATATCGGTGTTTATGATTTTTTATTTTCAATGGCGATTTGACTTTCAAAGACAGCCCCTACTAGTACTTAATAAATATCCTTGTAAAAGGATATACCAAAAAAACGAAACCAAATGAAAACACACCAATACATGCTGGCAATAAAATCATGAAATTATGAAAAAATATAGACTGCCACGTAAGCTCCTCATCATCGAGGTTTTCTGAAACTATTACTACAGCCTCCTGTTCCATGTCTGTTGCTTCTCTTACATCAGTTAACTGCAAATAAATCATTGGTCCACAAAAACTTATTAAAACAATTAAAAGTGAAAGTAAAAAAACATCTCGATTTCTTTCCAAAAATGCCATACCAAACGCCTTAAGTCGAAATATATTTTTCACGTTCATACCAAGTCCTTGATAAAGTTAATTCTTTTTTGGAAGGATGGATGAGTTTCTTTCCACTCTTTCCTTTTGAAGTCAAACTCGTCATTCTCTTTTTCACTGATTCGCTCTAACTTCATTAATGTTTGAATATATAACTCCTTATTCCCCAATTGCCTTACAGCAAATTCATCTGCTTGGTGTTCAAACATTTTACTAATTTTATTCGGAAGCCATTCTGTGAGCCCTATTAAAGCGATTATACCAACTGGGAAAATAAGGATATACTGTCCCCATCCAAATCCTAGCATAATTTTTCTAGTAAAGAACATCAGCAAACTAATAAGCGTCGCTACTCCAAAAGTAATAAACAGTATCCAACGACCATGCTTTCGTTTGATATGTCCAATTTCGTGAAATAACACTGCCTTTACCTCATCTAAAGTAAATTTTTTTATCAAACCTTCTGTCATGTAAATGTTAATGCTTTTTTTAGATGCAAAAGGAGTACTATACACCCAAGCATTCGTCTCATTCTCGGACTCTTTCTTCGTAAATAGGTTAACGTTTATACTACATGCAGCTTCTATCGTTTTTTTCAAAGAGTAAAATTGCTCGGTGAATCCCACATTTTCATAGTTCCCCATGAAACGATGTATTACAGTATAAACTAGCATTATAATAAGGGTTAACGATAAATACCAAGCAGCAAATAAATACCATTTGTCCACAATTTTTACATATAGGGATAGTGGAAAAAGGAAAAATGAGAAAAAGTAAGCAAGACTTCCTATGGTGAGTACAAAAATTATAACTTTTTCCCTTTTTGAAAATTCAAGGAAATCTGATTCCTCCATTTCAGACTCTCCTTCAATATCCTCATCACTTTTTATCGTCCATTGGTATATAGCAGTTGTCAATGAAACTGATAAAAACGTCGGGAGAAAGATACATAACAAAATGCTCCAAATGTATGATTTTGTTAAAAGTAGTGCGTAACCCATCGAAAAATGATAGTTTAATATCAATGGAAGGATTCCAGCTAAGATAAACGGAACAAACAATGTAAAAAGATTGCGGCATGGAAGAACCTTGTTAATAAACAATGCCAAAAGAAAAGGCAATAAAAATGAACAACCATATATCAAAAAAGTAAGAGTTTTACTAAACTCCGTCTTCAATTGGATGGAGAATGATCCATCATTTTTTGCAGCACGTATTATATATTCATTAAAAAAAAATTTCCTCTTACTAGACTGAATCGTCACTTCCTTACTAAAAGACGGTTTAACCCCTCTTCTCGTCATAACAGTCAGCTCTTCTCGAGCAGGTAAGATAATGTTTTCTGTATTGACTTTGGTAAATTGATAATCAATAGGTCCAATATGAAAAGCGAGCGGACGATTGGTAGAGTCTTCTTCAGTATTTTCAATATCTAAAAGATAGTCCCCTTGGTAGATGGAATAGCCAGTTAAAAGCTTCTGGACTCCTACATTTTTTTTTGAATCGAGAAGAATAAATGGCGATAAAACAGCTGAACGGATACTTAACTCAACCATAATAACCGAAACTGTAAAAAACGCCGTGACCAATAAAAATATGAGCATTCTTTTTTTCATAATAACTACTCTCCTTAATTTATAGGAAACTTGTCATAATCGATGGAATTGTTTTTAATGTCAAGTTTGCTACAAAGATAATACTTACAATAAGTAAAGGAGCAACCCGTCTTTCAGATTTCAATAATGCTTTAACACCAAAATACAATAAAACAAACTGCCATATTAAAAAAGGCTCAACTTGATTAAGAAGAGCAACAGCCACATCATGATCTAGATTTGGAACCAGAACCTGCAGTCCTACCGGTTCAAATACTTCTCCTGCAATTAAAACAAGTGTAGCAAAAGATATTGTTTACAGAAAATGATGAAGAGACGACAATTTTTTTGCATGCCCCTTTATTTATCAATTACCATATATAGGGTTAATTGTAAATTTTATTACAGGAAATACGTGTAAAACAGGAAATATTAACTATTGGAAAGAAAGATGAAATAATAGGCCGGAAGAAGCAGAAAATCTGATATAAGAAGAATTAGACTATCTTGTAAATGAAGAAAGAACAAGCTGAGGACTTACCTGTTTGAAGCTGCAAAACAATGAATGGAAGAAGGAATTAAAGTTATAGATTCTGAATCGGAAATTACTATTATATTTGATCCGCCAACTGTAAAACTAAGATAACAGGACTAGATCCGTTTCAACAAAATTGCAATAACTAGTATTGAATCTGTGAAAGCTTAACAGATTCAAAATCTTATAACTTATAGTATTCAGAATATTTCAGATTTTGATACAATCTATAAATAATAGAATTGTATAAATTACTACTTGCCGGAGGGAAAATAATATGAAAAGAGATTATGGTCTTTGTTTATGGACGTTTGGAGATATAGATTTTGAAGAGAAATGTAAAATATCCAAGGAGATTGGTGTTGACGGAGTGGAAGTCCAAGGGGATTTGTCACAATCTCCGGAAGAGTTAGCAGCGATTTTAAAAAAATATGACTTGAAGGTATTGTCCGTAACACCTGAAAATGTAGACATTTCCAGTTCTGATGAAAATATTCGAGCTAGTGCCTTACAATATTTTTTAGACCTAATCAGTTGGGCGAAAAATTTAGGCGCCAACAGAATCTGCTTACATGGTGATGTTGGGAAAATACATGGATGCGGAGATTTAACAAAAGACTGGGATTTGCTTGTAGCTAGTACGAAGGAGATTGTAAATAAAGCGGAGGAAGTTGGCCTTCAAGTTGTATTTGAAGTACTCAATCGGTATGAGAACCATCAAATCTTAACAGCAAAGGAAGCGATTTCATTAATTAATGAAGTAAAAAGCGACAACCTTTATATATTATTAGATGCATATCATATGAATATTGAGGAGGCTTGTCCAATTCAGGCAATCAAGGACGCAGGGAATAAGCTGGGTGTTTATCATGTCGCTGATTCCAATAGGCAAGCTATAGGTAACGGACACTCTGATATTAGAGGTCAAATAAAAGCTTTAGATGAAATTGGTTTCAAAGGACCGATTATAATGGAAATGGTCGCAGAAGGCCCCAATCCATTTACGCCGATTAAGCATGGAAACTATTTAGATGTGGTGGTCAATTACTATAAAGAATCTTTAAGACAACTAAAACAATGGGATGAAATGAAAGTTCAAGTATAAAGAAATCTCCTGACAGAAGTCGTTTTATTTCGATTGATATGATTTCAAAAACATTTTAATCCCTGTTTAGACCTTTTGAAATCACTTGTGAATCATTGAGTTTTTATACAATCAAAGCCTTGTACAGTGGCATCATATTCAACCTGTGGGGCGGGTGTGGTGATAGACTGGTCTGTATGCCGTGCAAAGTCCTATCACCTGCCCCTTTTTGCAAAAGCTCATGCCTGAATATAGAAATGAATGTTATACAGGAAGGGAATGTTTTTGTTTTTCAAACAGACTCCATACCAAGTTTATAGGAATCAAATGAACAGCATTTGCGGGCTAACTAAAAGCAATGGATTTCGTCGAAAGCGCCATTTGGTCATTCACTCCGTTTAAGCAGCCACATGAATCAATACGTTTTGAAATTTGATTCAAATTTCTATATTTTTAAGTATGCTGCTTCTCTGCAATCCGATTATTTGGCCTTTGCCGTAGTTTCCAATGTTATACATCATTGGCATAATCGATGTTTTTGCATCCGACCAAAACCCAATCGATGCAAGCGCAACAAAAATACTGCCGCATTTTGTAATCTTCCATATCACTATTAAACAAACTTCTTTCTGAAAAAACTAAATTATATCCAGAATTTCTTATCTAAACTATGCTAATAGATAGGCTACACGGTATTTTGTGTATGCTCTATCTATTATTTTTTTACATAAGTAAATATCAATACTGAACGCAAGTTAAAACGGGAAATGACAGATGCAAGCAAAGATGTCCTTATCATTGCTAAAAACAAGCGTATATAAGAGTTAGAGGAAGAAGTCAAACGGTTAATAGGTATTTTGGCACAGACATTGTGATGATTATGATAAAGGTATATAATGACAATAGTTAATGCATATTTATTGCGTATTAGCAGGAAATAGCGAAGCTATAAAAGGAGTGTGTACATAATGGTTGGAGTAGAAATTGATATGGTTGTTACAGACAGCTTGAAAGCATTGGAATTATACGAAAAAATATTCGATATCGAGCGTGTTGAGGTTACAGATTTTCCTAAAGGTGAAAATGAAGTCATTTTTACCCTATACGGAGTACGCTTTCACATGTTGGATGAAAACCCAAAATTCGGGTTGAAAGCCCCAAACCCGGATGAACCTAAAACGATTTGGTTTAACATCCTTGTTCCTGACATCAAGGAAACATTTTCAAAGGTGACCAGTGCGGGCTGTACTGAGGTGCAACCGGTGACTGAAATGCCTGATTACGGAGTGTCAAATGCCATATTTATTGACCCTTTCGGCTATCAATGGATGCTGCATCAAATACACAAAGAAGTGAGTTTTGAAGAACGCACACGACTTTGGGAGGAAAAAAGGGAAAATTAACAATTGGTGCATTATAAGCATAATACGAAGTTAAATTGGTTTATTGTACGAATCAAGTTACCCGCAAAGTTATACACAATTTATAGTAGAGTAGAAAACTGTGGTATGTCAACACTAAACGAGACACTTTTTTTGAGGTGTTTTTCTTTATACTCCATCGGCTCAAATACCCTAGCGTTCCATGGATTCTAATATGATTAAACCAATGAACATAATCATCTAATTCCATTTTGAGTTGTTCTACACTTTCGAAATATTTACCCGGTCTTCATGATTTTAAAGGTTGCTTCAGCTACTGCGTTGTCATAGGGGCAGCCTTTCATGCTTAACGACCGATTAATCTGAAAAGTATCTAGAGCTTCATCAATGGTCTTGTTTTTGAATTCGTTGCCTCTGTCTGTGTGGAATAATTGAATTTGCTGCAAATCAGCTTTCACAGTCGACAATGCTTCATAGACGAGTTAGGCATCTTTGTTGGGACCTGCACTATGGCCGATAATTTCTCGATTATAAAGATCGACAAATAAACAGATGTAATGCCATTTTTTCACTCTCACGTATGTTAAGTCGCTAACTACAACTGTTAATCCTCTTGTGGGTCAAATTCCCTTTTCAACACGTTTCTGTTTATTGCAGAAACGCACCCATTTGAAAAAAGAACATCGTTGCTATTTGAACAAAACACACCAAAATTTAATTAATGGGAATAGATACGTTGCTTAACTGATGACCTTTAGCATCATAAGCCACTTAGAAATATTTTGTCACGACCAAAGTATCGCCTCTTTGCAGTTCAGCAAGCAACTTCATGCTTATACACGTATGAGCCCCCAGCAGTTTTAAGGTATGTTAAATTTGTTGCTTTGTATGTTTTATATTTCATGTTATTTTCTCCTTTGATTTATGTCACTATGTTTTGACACCTTTTGAAGCCTTAATAATACTAGATTTTTAATGTAGAAGTTATTGTGCACCTATTTTAAGCATTATTTTATAAAAATATAGTTTTTATAAATTTACTTAATTCCGATAACTAAACTATCCCGTGCAGCTTCATGTATTTAAATTAACGTTACAGGTTAGTTGAACAAGTTGTAAATTGAATAGTTTAAGTTATAGAGTATTTCTTTGAAATGAGGAATGCTTTTTATTTTTGTCTAAAATTAAAAGGATATTTCTATAAAACAATAAAAATATAATAAAATTAAATAATAATTTATTGTAAAACGATAAAATGCGTATTAAAATCAAATTAACAATAAATAAGTGAGGTTGTTTTTATGAAACAAGGATCAACATTGTTTTTAAAAATAGCTGTTTTTATTATCGGAACTCCAGTTCTTGCTTTATGTATATTTGGGTTGCCTATGTTAGCTAAAGAAGCAGCAGAAAGTGATTCGGAGTTCGCTTATGTACTATATAGCTTATTAATAGTTATGTATGTATCGGCGGTACCATTTTTCTTTGCTCTGTATCAAGCTTTTAAACTTTTAAGTTATATTGACAAGAACAAAGCTTTCTCGGAATTATCTGTAAAGGCTTTAAAGAATATAAAATACTGTGCAATCACAATCAGTTTATTGTATGTGCCAGGTTTGCCATTCTTCTATATCGCTGCGAAGTTAGAAGACGCCCCAGGTATCATGCTAATCGGATTGGGCGTTATTTTTGCTTCAACGATTATTGCAGTCTTTGCAGCTCTTCTTCAAAAGCTTTTAAAAGCTGCCATTGATATAAAATCAGAAAATGATTTAACGATCTGAGGTGAATAACTTGGCAATTATAATCAATATTGATGTAATGCTGGCTAAAAGGAAAATGAGCGTTACAGAGCTTTCGGAGAGGGTTGGAATAACGATGGCTAACCTTTCTATATTGAAAAATGGAAAGGCAAAAGCGATTCGATTATCAACTTTAGATGCGATTTGTAAGGCTTTAGAATGTCAGCCTGGAGATATTTTAGAATACAGAAGTGACGAAGACACCCAAGGATAATAAAGCGGTGATATTTTACAGGATGTTATTGTTGACATTTTTTATAAGTACTAATTCTTTCAAAAATGGTGGCAGTAGGAGGGTTAACATTTCATTTTTTCGTTGGCAATCTCCTATTCCACCATGATATTCTGAGTTTCTATCATTGCTGTAATAATATCCAGTATCAAATGAATCAAATTTATAAGGGGAGTTACTCATGAGTTTAACCATTCATAATGTTTTGGAATAAAAAGGAATTAGATGATATAAATCTTCTTTAAACAGCCTTTTAAAATAAAAGAAATTATTCGGTGGTGAACCTATGTACATAACCCTAAATCTATATAGCTACTATACTAAGCAGGGCTTACATATATTCAGAAAAAACCTTTGGAGGCACAGATCATGAGAGCCCTAAAACAACTCGTTCGTTTTGGTTGGGAGCAGGCTCTATCATGTTTGTTTCCTGTCGTTATTTTTGCCTCTTTGGCTTTCACAAAAATCATGCCACTTCCCTTCCTGCCACGGTATGACTGGCTGCTCATCATCTGCCTTCTGATGCAGTGGTGGATGGTGCGTTCTGGGCTTGAAACACGGGATGAACTAAAGGTTATCACATTGTTCCATCTTATTGGACTTGCTCTTGAACTTTTCAAGGTACATATGGGCTCCTGGTCTTATCCAGAGGAAGGATATTTCAAAATTTTTGGAGTGCCTTTGTATAGTGGATTCATGTACGCAAGTGTAGCGAGTTATCTTTGCCAGGCGTGGAGGAGGCTTAAGGTTGAACTGGTTAATTGGACACCATTTTTGGTAGTTGTACCTCTTGCAGCTTCGATTTATTTAAATTTTTTCACCCACCATTATTGGATTGACGTTCGTTGGTGGTTAACTGGAATTGTAATGATCGTTTTTTGGCAATCATGGGTCGCATTCGAGGTTGATGGAACTCGTTACCGTATGCCACTCGTACTTTCTTTTGTTCTCATCGGATTTTTTATATGGATAGCCGAAAATATCGCAACGTTCTTTGGAGCTTGGGAATATCCAAACCAAACCGATGCATGGAGCCTCGTTCATCTAGGAAAGGTAAGTTCGTGGTTCTTATTAGTGATTGTTAGCTTTCTTATAGTAGCGACGTTAAAGCAGGTTAAGGGAAAAATTGTTTCACCCAAGAAGGATAAGGTTTAAAGAGGCGTTTGATAATCATTTAAAGGAACGAGATAGAGGTTCTTTTTAGGCTATACCCACTAATGAAAGCTCACGTGTTATTCAGTTATCGGGCGCCTTTTTGGAGTCACGATAAAAGAGGCTGTCCAAAAAGTCAGGGTAACTGATTTTTTGGACAACCCCGTGGAGGAAACAGTCCCTCTCTATTCCAAATCCATTTCAGCGATCCCCTATCTATCTTACATTACACAAAATTGTTGACGGTACCTAGTCAGTAAATATTGTCCCTATTAATTATCATTTCTCTACATCGTTATTCTATTAAAAAGAAAATAATGTTGCGCCATTAATAATAAAGAAGCTCCCCAAAAGCCCAGTGAAACTTATGAGAAGCTTTATAAAAATTTGTGATTTTTTCGTGGTCAAAATGTGGTCAAAAAAATAAGGAACACCAGGAAACCCTGGTGTTCCAAGATTTTTGAGCAATTATTACATCATTCCGCCCATGTCAGGCATGCCTGGGTTGCCGTTGCCTTTGTTTTCTTCTGGTTTGTCAGCAACAACTGCTTCAGTTGTTAAGAACATAGCGGCAACGGATGCTGCGTTTTGAAGAGCAGAACGAGTTACTTTTGTTGGGTCAACGATACCAGCTTCGATCATGTTCACCCATTCGCCTGTAGCAGCGTTAAAGCCGATTCCAACTTCTTCTTTTTTCAAGCGTTCAACGATAACAGAGCCTTCTAAACCAGCGTTGTGAGCGATTTGGCGAACTGGCTCTTCTAAAGCGCGAAGAACGATGTTTACACCAGTTTGCACGTCGCCTTCTGCTTCAATTTCAGCAACTTTTTTGTAAACGTTAACTAGAGCTGTACCACCACCGGAGACAATTCCTTCTTCCACTGCTGCACGCGTGGAGTTAAGAGCGTCTTCGATGCGAAGTTTACGTTCTTTCAATTCTGTTTCAGTAGCGGCACCAACTTTGATAACTGCTACGCCGCCAGCTAATTTTGCTAAGCGCTCTTGAAGTTTTTCTTTATCAAATTCAGAAGTTGTTTCTTCCAATTGAGCTTTAATTTGATTTACGCGAGCTGCAATTTTGTCGCTTGCGCCTGCGCCTTCAACAATTGTAGTTGTTTCTTTCGTTACAACAACTTTTGCAGCGCGGCCTAATTGAGAAATAGTAGCGCTCTTAAGATCTAAACCTAAATCTTCTGTAATAACTTCACCATCTGTTAAAATGGCGATATCTTCTAACATTGCTTTGCGGCGGTCACCGAATCCAGGAGCTTTTACAGCTACAGCATTAAATGTACCGCGAAGTTTGTTCACAACTAATGTTGCTAAAGCTTCGCCTTCAACATCTTCAGCAATGATTAATAAAGGTTTGCCTTGTTGTACAACTTGCTCAAGAACTGGCAAGATTTCTTGGATGTTAGAGATTTTCTTGTCAGTAATTAAAATGTATGGATTTTCAAGAACAGCTTCCATTTTATCAGAATCTGTTACCATGTATGGAGAAGCATATCCGCGGTCAAACTGCATTCCTTCTACAACGTCAAGCTCAGTAGTGAAACCTTTAGATTCTTCAATAGTGATAACGCCATCGTTACCAACACGTTCCATTGCTTCAGCAATTAATTTACCTACTTCATCATCCGCAGCAGAAATAGCAGCAACTTGAGCAATTGATTCTTTTCCTTCAATTGGTTTAGAAATTGCTTTTAATTCTTCAACAGCTGTAGCAACTGCTTTTTCAATACCTTTACGTACACCCATTGGGTTTGCGCCAGCTGTTACGTTTTTAAGTCCTTCGCGGATCATTGCTTGAGCTAAAACTGTTGCAGTAGTTGTACCGTCCCCAGCAACATCGTTTGTTTTGCTAGCAACTTCTGCAACTAATTTTGCACCCATGTTTTCAAATGGATCTTCTAATTCAATTTCTTTTGCAATCGTAACGCCATCGTTTGTAATTAACGGAGAACCGAATTTTTTCTCAAGAACAACGTTACGGCCTTTTGGTCCTAAAGTAACTTTAACCGCATCTGCTAATTTATCCACACCACGCAGCATTGCACGACGTGCTTCTTCACTGAATTTAATTTCTTTTGCCATGTTGCGAAAACCTCCTCAAAATTTAAATTGTCTATGATATTGGGCTGTCTCTATTAGCCGATCACAGCCAAAATGTCGCTTTCACGCAAAATTAAGTATTCTTTGCCGTCATATTTTACTTCTGTGCCGGCGTATTTTGAGAAGATAATGCGATCGCCAACAGCAACTTCAACTGCAACACGTTCACCGCTGTCTAATACACGACCAGTACCAACTGCTACTACTTTACCTTCTTGAGGTTTTTCTTTAGCTGTGTCAGGCAATACGATGCCGCTTGCTGTTTTTTCTTCTGTTTCAACAAGTTCAATTACAACGCGATCACCTAATGGCTTTAACAAGGGAAACAACCTCCTCAAATATCTTTTGAGATTTTCAAAATTTATTCCTTATTCATTATTAGCACTCATTGCTATCGAGTGCTAACACCAATTATTATATTAAAGAAACCTCCTCTATTTTTCAAGTCTCTTTTAAAAAAATTTTAACATCCTCCATTAAGTGCTTACCTTGTCAAAATTGTTTTTCTTTCTTAAAACCATTGTGTGTTAAAATAGTCATATGAATCTTTTATAAAGGAGAACTATTCGTGAAAAAGCAATATTGGTGGATCATCATTACGTACATCATTATGCAGCTCTCATCCTATATTGGAGTTCCCCTTTTTTATGAACTGGGTGTTGGCGACGATGAAAATCTCAATGCAGGACTTTTTCAAGCGCAAGCATATTGGTCGATTACAAGTTTTACTGCTGCGTTCGTCATTATTTTATTTCTCCTTCGTCATGAACGGAAAAATAATGTCCGGATTGAAAAAGCTTCTTTCGGCGAATCTGCCATATGGGCTGTTTTCGGAGTTTTTTTAGCTTTTTTCATTCAAACAATCGTTGGCAATATTGAAATATATGTACTTAAAGTTAATCCGATGTCGGAAAATACTCAAGTTATTATGGATTTAATTGAAGCAACGCCTTATTTGATTATTGTCACATCAATAATAGGACCGATTATTGAAGAAATTATCTTCCGAAAAATTATTTTCGGGGTGATTTATCAAAAAACGAATTTTTGGATCGGCGCGCTTGTCAGCTCGCTATTGTTCGGCATCGTGCATGGGGAACCTGAACTTTTATTGCGTTATACAGCAATGGGGTTTACGTTCGCTTTTTTATATTATAAAACAAAACGCATATTAGTCCCTATTTTTGCCCATACAATGATGAATACAATCGTAGTCATCATTCAAACAATTTATCATGATGAGATTGAAAACATGATGAAGCAAATGGAACAAATACAAATCATTATTGGAGGCAGCTAAGATTATGAATTTTCATCCCGTTTCCATGGGACTCTTCTATTTTATCATGGGAGTTCTATTTACATATTTAGCAATTCATCATGCTGAAAATGGTATGTGGACAGCTACAAATATGATTTTAATGATTTTAGCCACGTTTGATTTTGCTGTTTCCATCCGCATGTTCACTTTCTCATATAAAATTCGGAAAGCAAAAAACAACCGATGAGGTGTAATGATATTATCCCTCTTGTGTAGACAGTAGGAAAAAAGCCTATACTGTCTTCACAAGAGGGATATGTTTATAACAGCCCATCGGTTTTACTTTTGATCTGATTCTTTTATTTGAGAAGACTGTGCTTTTTTGTAAGCAAATCTTGAAACAATGATACTTATTTCATACAAAATGAATAGCGGAATCGTGACCATTAAATGCGACACAATTTCAGGCGGCGTAATAATCGCTGCGATAACAAGCAATACAAAATACGCATATTTTCTAACCTTTGCCAAAAACGCCGGATTGATGATCCCGAGTCTTGTTAAAAACATAATGACAACGGGAAGCTGAAACAACAGTCCGAAAGGCAATGTTAACTGCAGCAGGAAACGAAAGTATTCATTTATTCCTATCATTTGTTGAATGTTTAAATCATTGGAAAGCCGCCCCATAAAATCGATGACAAAAGGAAACAAAATAAAATAAGAGAAGCTTATTCCTAAAAGAAATAAAGCAACCGACAACGGTATATAGCTTAATGTGACCCGCCTTTCTTTTTCATACAGTCCTGGGCTGATAAACGCCCAAAGCTGGTACAATAAAACAGGGAAAGTTAGAATTAAAGCAATAATAAATGTAATCTGCATATAAACGATCAATGGATCTGCAGGACGAAAAGCATTTAAGGCGAATTGCTTTGCTTCATCAGTTTGCTGTAAAAAAACAATAATTGGCTTCGCTATGAAAAAGCCAGTAATCATAGCAACGAAAAAGAAAACGACTACAATAATCAGCCGTTTTCTAAGCTCCGCTATATGCTCCAACACGGACATTTTTTTTTCGCTCATCATTATTCATCCATTCTTCTTGCTATTCATTTTTCTTGTTTTCTTCATCATCGTCTGCTAAGCCCTTCGTGGCACTTTTAAACTCCTTTAATGATTCTCCTATAGCTTTTCCAAGCTCAGGAAGTTTTTTCGGCCCGAAAACAAGCAGAGCTGCAAATACAATCAACAGCAAGCTTCCAATTCCAATTGTTGGCATTTAATATCGCTCCTTCAATCTTCATTCGAATAATGTTTTAAAAAATATGCAAGAGCCTGAAGTTCAACAGATAGATCGATATGATGAATCCGAATTTTATCCGGAACATTTAAGCGAGCCGGCGTAAAATTTAAAATGCCTTTTATGCCTTTTTCCACTAACCGATCCGTTATTCCTTGAGCGGCAGTTGCCGGGACCGTTAATATCGCAACAGGCACATCATCAGGCAATTCACTTTCTAGCTGATCCAAATGATAAATTGGAACTCCACCAATTTTCATTCCTACTTTTCGTTTATTAATGTCAAATGCAATAACAATTTGTGTGTTGTTATTTTTTGTAAAATTGTAATTTAAAAAAGCTGTTCCCAAATTTCCGACTCCAATGAGGGCAACTTTGGTCAACTCATCTTGGTCAAGCGTCTTTCTAAAAAATGATAACAAATAATTGACATTATATCCATAACCTTTTTTGCCCAGCGCTCCGAAATATGAAAAGTCCCTTCTAATTGTCGCAGAATCTACTTTTACTGCTTCACTCAGTTCTTGAGAGGAAACACGTTGTTTTCCCGAGGCATGTAAATTTTGCAAAAACCGATAATATAGAGGTAATCTTTTTGCAGTTGCTTGCGGTATCTTAGATTGATCTTGATTCAATGCTCATCCCTCGCAATCCAAAACAACCTGACTAATTTTGTTTTTAACTATGTTTTCTAGCAAGCGGCTGCTCGCCTGTATGAAACAATATCAGACTGATAACGCTTCCATCCTGATCTTCTTCTCCGTCTACATTTCTTTTTATTTGTTTTTTCTCCAAACTCTCCTTATATAAAAACTATACACTATTTTTTTATTCGTGTCTTTTGAACGATTGTTACAATTTCTTGTCCTTTTGTTCATCAGGTCAGTTGCCTGCAGTCAAATATATAGGCTACACTTATTCTAGCAAAGATTGAGGTGAACTATGGATGATTTTATTGCAGTTAAACAAAATCACAAAATATTATGGTGCTGACCTTATTTTATCGAATATTAAGCTGGAAATCCAAACAGGAGATAAAATCGCCGTTGTAGGCCGCAATGGAGCCGGAAAATCAACATTATTGAAAATCATTGCCGGTGAAATGCCCTTTGATTCTGGTGAAATTGTGAAGCCAAAAGATTTAACAATCGGCTATCTGGCACAAAACACAGGATTAGAATCAACTAAGTCGATATGGGATGAAATGCTAACCGTTTTTGAAGAGCTGCGGAACATCGAAGCTGAGCTGCGAAATATTGAACAAAAAATGGCAGCTATCTCCTCAGCTGGAGATTCTCATGCTTTGCAAAGCTTAATGAAGGAATATGATTCACTCCAACATTTATATAAAGAAAATGGCGGATATCAATATGAGGCGGATATCCGTTCTGTGCTGCATGGATTAGGGTTTGCTGATTACGACTATTCAACTAAAATTTCGGTTTTGAGCGGAGGACAAAAAACCCGGTTAGCACTCGGAAAGCTCCTGTTGAAAAAACCGGATCTGCTCATACTCGACGAGCCGACAAACCATCTCGACATGGAAACATTAAACTGGCTCGAACAATATTTACAGCATTATAATGGAGCGGTTCTAATTGTTTCCCATGACCGGTACTTTTTAGATCGCGTTGTCAACACTGTTTATGAAATATCACGAACAGTTTGTACGAAGTATGTTGGGAATTACAGCGCTTATTTAAAACAAAAAGCGGAAGCGTACGAAAGGGAATTAAAACAATTTGAAAAACAGCAAGAAGAAATCGCGCGGATGAAAGATTTTATTCAACGAAACTTAGCAAGAGCATCGACAACGAAACGTGCGCAAAGCAGAAGGAAAATGCTTGAGAAAATGGAAATACTGGACAGGCCCGCTGGGGACGAGAAGTCAGCCAGCTTTTCCTTCGAAATCGAAAAGCAAAGCGGCAATGACGTGTTAAAAGCCATTGATTTGTCCCTTTCCTACGATCAAAAAACTCCGATCGTGAAAAATATTAACTTTTCGATCAACAGGAAGGACTCAATTGCCTTAATAGGGCCAAACGGAGTTGGAAAATCTACCTTATTAAAAACGATCATCAACCGCTTAAAGCCGCTGAGCGGAAAAATTCAGTTTGGATCTAATGTCCAAATCGGATATTATGACCAGGAACAAGCGGATTTGTCTTCATCTAAACGGGTTTTAGATGAATTGTGGGATGACTATCCCGAAAAAACAGAAAAAGAAATCCGAACGGTTTTAGGGAATTTCCTTTTTTCAGGAGATGAAGTGCTGAAAACCGTCTCGTCTTTAAGCGGAGGAGAAAAAGCTCGGCTCGCTTTAGCGAAATTAATGCTAAAAAAAGCTAACTTTCTCATCATGGATGAACCTACGAATCATCTGGATCTCGACAGCAAAGAAGTATTGGAAAACGCTCTGATAAATTTTCCTGGAACAATCTTGTTTGTTTCGCACGATCGTTATTTTATCAACAAAATCGCGACCAAAATTTTTGAATTATCCACAGAAGGCATTGCCGAATATATCGGGGACTATGATTATTACATTGCAAAAAAAGCGGAGATGATCGAGCTTGAACAGTTGAAAGAACCAACTATCGAAACCAAAGAGCAAAAACAAGGAAAATTATCTTATGAACAAGAAAAAATATTGAAAAAAAAGGAACGGCAAAGACAGCGCCGCATTGAAGAACTTGAAAACAAAATAGCAGAAATTGAAGAAGCGATCGCTGAAAACAATGAAATGCTTTGCGATCCAAATATATACCAAGATCATGAAAAAGCTCAAAAACTTCATGATCAAAATGTCATGTTAACGGAACAACTAGATCAGCTGATAGAGGAATGGGAATCACTTCTTTCTGAATAACCGGCTCATGCCGGTTTTTTATTTATTTTGTTTCCTTCAGCATGTTTCTCTCAAACAGTTATCCACATCATTAGTTCCTTACCTTATAATATTTTTCTTATTTGTTCACATTATCCACAACAAACCCCTTTAGTTATCCACATGTTTCACCTTATTTTTTCTTCTTCTATTTCAACGTTTCGTCTTATTTATCCAAAATGAAGATTTTCTTTGTGGATAACCTGTGGTTAAAATAAAAAAATAGGGCCGCTGTTCATTCGACCCTATTTTGCCTTTATATATATGACGTTAATTCCAATCCAGGATGAGCATTCATACGATAATCACCGAAAATTCCTTTTTCATAAAGTACATCAGCGAAAGCTGCAATCATGGCCGCATTATCTGTGCATAAGGACAATGGTGGAATGACAAGGTCGATCCCTTTTTTCTTTTTGAATGCTACCTCCATAGCAGTTCTTAATCCTTTATTCGCCGCTACTCCGCCTGATAAAAGAACTTGCTTAGCTTGATACTTCTCACTGGCACGAACAGTTTTTTCCACTAAAACTTCTACAACACTTTGCTGAAAACTTGCAGCCATATCTTTCGGATCTATCGTGATCCCTCTTTGCGCCGCGTTATGAAGAGTGTTAATCACCGCTGACTTCAGCCCGCTGAAACTAAAATGAAACGAGCCTTCTTCAAGCCATGCTCGCGGCAAATCAATGGAAGCAGTTCCTTCATGTGCTAGCCTGTCGATATGAGGCCCGCCCGGATAAGGCAGGTTTAATGTTCGCGCTACTTTATCATAAGCCTCTCCTGCTGCATCATCAAGTGTTTCCCCAATCACCTCAAAACAACCGTGCTCCTTCATATAGACAAGCTCTGTATGGCCGCCGGAAACAACTAATGCAATCAGCGGGAAAGAAAATTCTTTCACAAGACGGTTTGCATAAATGTGTCCTGCAATATGATGTACTCCGATTAGTGGAAGATCATACGCAAAAGCTAAAGCCTTTGCGGCATTGACTCCAATCAATAATGCACCAACCAGCCCCGGTCCTTCTGTCACGGCTATGGCGTTCAAATCGTGATACGAAAGATTCGCCTGTTTTAACGTTTCTTCTAATACGAGAGTAATTTGCTCGACATGATGGCGTGAAGCGATTTCTGGAACGACTCCGCCAAAACGTTTATGGCTTTCAATTTGGGAAGCAACGACTTGTGCAACAATTTCTTTTCCGTTTTTCACAATGGCAGCTGCTGTTTCATCACAGCTTGTTTCAATTCCTAAAATTAATCGATCTTTCATTATAAATTCACCTGCATTAATATCGCATCTTCTTGGTTATCCGTATAATAGTTTTCCCGGATTCCGATTGGTTCAAAATTCAATTTCTTATATAATGATTGCGCAACCGTATTCGAAACTCGGACTTCTAATGTAACGGTTTTGGCTCCTTTTTCTTTTGCTACGTTTAAAACGCTTCTAAGCAGGGTCTCTCCCAGCTTTTTTCCCCGATACGCTGGAGAAATAGCAATATTGGTAATCTGCCCATCATCAACAATCACCCATAAACCGCAATACCCTACAACTTTTCCTTCATATTCTATTACTAAATAAGTAGCAAAATGATTATGGACCAATTCCCGATAAAATGATTCCTTTGTCCAAGGAACCGAAAATGACAGCTGTTCGATTTCATAAACACGATGTATATCTTCAACTGTCATTTTTCGAACATTTACTTGATTATTAATCATGTTGACGTTTTTTGCTGCTCGATCCATTTCGCTTCCGCCTCTGCTAACCTTAAATAATTTGGCACAAACTGATGAACATTGACTGCTTCTCTAGTCATTCCCATCAAACCTAGCAATCCCGGACGCGGCTGGTGCAATGACGGATCCCCGATGACTGCCAACTCACCCATTATTTCTTTGATCAGATCTAAATGAAGAGAAACATCATTCCCTAAAAAGAGCACCCGCTTTTTGAGCTGTTTTATTTCATTCAACCAATCTTCTAGCAGAATATTTCTGTCTTCTTTCACACAAAGTATGTTTTCTTTAAATTCATACAGCCCGGTATAAACTCGTCCTCTTCTTGCATCAAATAAAGGGCAAATCAATCCGTCAAAAAAACGCCCGTTCAGCGCAAGCACTTCAAGACTGGAAACGCCCGTTAAAGGAATGTTTCTAGCCCATGCAAGCGTCTTAGCAATTGTTACACCGATTCGCACACCAGTATAAGAGCCAGGACCTTGGGCAACCACAATCTTTGTTAAGTCGCTGGGCTGAACGTGGCACTCTTTCAAAAGATAATCAACTGCCGGCATTGCACGAACAGAATGGTTTTTTTTCAAGTTCGTCATATATTCGCCAATAATTTTAGTTTCGTCTACTAACGCAATGCCTAAACAGTCGTTTGATGTATCAATCGCTAATACCGTCATCAGTGAAAAACTCCTTACACAGCTTAATATATCTTTTTCCCTTCGGCCTAAAAATTAGAGATCTTGCATTGTCCTGAATGTAACGGATGAATATATCCAGTCTTTCCTCCGGCAGTTGATCTTCTATATATTGCGCCCACTCTACAACTGTTACACCGTCTCCATCAAAAAACTCATCAAACCCTAAATCCTCATCGCTATTTTCAATCCGATAAACGTCCATATGATAAAGCGGCAGTCTGCCGTCTGTATACTCCTTCATGATTGTAAAAGTAGGACTGTTCACTGTTCTGCCAATGCCCAAACCTTTTGCCAGTCCTTTCACAAATGTAGTTTTGCCTGCTCCAAGATCTCCTTCAAGCGTAATCACATCGCCCGCTTGTAAGTGCTGAGCCAGCTTCATCGCCATATTCCCTGTCTCTTCAGGATTTGTCGTTTTTATTTCAAATTGATCCAAATGAATCACCTTTTTTAAAATGATTGTAGCCTTTGCTTAGTAGCCGTTTGCGAATATTTTTTTCTTGCAAATAAACCGATGGGCTGCCTTCAAATACTTCTCCGATCTTCGTTATGCGTATTCCTTCTTGCTCGCATTTTTTTTTCAACACTTCAAAGGAATGTTTAGAAGTCGTCCCTACCAGTTCAAAATCTTCTCCTCCAGTGATAGCCCACTCAAATTGCTTTTCTAACGGCAATAATTGTATTGAATCACTTAATGGAAGAAGATCTTTATGTACGACGATTTGTACGTTGCTCATGTCAGCTATCTCATTCAATTCGCTTGCAATACCGTCACTAATATCATTAAGGCTCGCCCGATCCACTTCAGAAATAATCCTGCCCGCTTTTACTTGCGGCTTCGGACGTCTATGGCGAGATACTAAATATTGATAATCGTCCTCCGGCAAATTGAACTCATCGTTTAATAGAAGGTGCAATCCAGCAGCTGAATCCCCCAGAGTACCCGTAACAAAAACCACATCCCCCGGTCTTGCTGAGCTTCTCAATTGGGCTTTCCCGCGTTCAACTTCTCCAATCAAGGTGACGGTGATGACGAGGTGATCAGCAATAGAAACAGTATCTCCACCGATTAAATCCACTTTATATTTTTCTGCGGCATCTGCCATTCCTTTGTATATAGATTGTAAGTCTTTCTCGTGCCATCGAGAGGGAATCGCAATGGAAACTAAAAAATACTTTGGAATCCCGCCCATTGCGGCAATATCACTAATGTTCACTGCCAAACATTTAAAGCCGATATCAAAAGGCTCCATTGTTTTACGTAAAAAATGAACCCCTTCGACCATTGTGTCTGTGCAGACTATTTGCTGAAAACCTTTATTCGGTGTGTAAACTGCGGCATCGTCACCTATTCCGACAACAAGGCCTTCATGAAAATAATGTGCTGGCCGAATACTTCGGA